>CAVVQD010000011.1:0-893638 GCA_963750335.1 uncultured Actinomycetota bacterium | reverse complement strand
GGCAGCGGCAAGAGCACGCTGATGAACATCCTCGGCTGCCTCGACAGCCCGACCGCGGGCCGGTACGTGCTGGACGGCGCCGACGTGGCGAGGCTGGGCCGCGCCGACCAGGCGCGGGTCCGCAACCAGACCATCGGCTTCGTCTTCCAGAGCTTCAACCTCGTCCCGCGGACCTCCGCCACCGCGAACGTCGAGCTCCCCCTCATGTACGCCGGGGTCCCCCGCCGCCAGCGCCGCCGCCGGGCCCTGGACGCGCTGGCCGCCGTCGGGCTCGCCGACCGCGCCCACCACACCCCCACGCAGCTGTCGGGCGGGCAGCAGCAGCGCGTCGCCGTGGCGCGCGCGATCGTCAGCGAGCCCGCGCTCCTGCTGGCCGACGAGCCCACCGGCAACCTGGACTCCCGGTCCACCCACGAGGTGCTCACCGTCCTGGCGGACCTGCACGACGCCGGACGCACGGTGGTCGTCATCACGCACGAGCACGACGTCGCCGGCTGGGCGGGGCGCACGGTGGTCATGCACGACGGCCGCACGGTCTCCGACGAGGAGCACGAGCCGGTCCGCCCCGACCGGTACGAGGCCGCGCCGGGGGTCCGGGCCGTGGCCGGTCCCGCATGATCCGCGACACGCTCGGCCTGGCCGTGGGCGGCGTGCTGGCCAACAAGGTCCGCTCCCTGCTGACGGTCCTCAGCGTCGCCATCGGCGTCTTCGCCGTCATCACGCTGATGGCGGTCGCCGCGGGGGCCGCGCAGGGCGCCCAGGGTCAGCTGGAGGGCCTCGGCTCGCCGCGCCTCATCACCGTGCAGCCCGGCGGCGAGGGGGTCTACGGGCCGTTCCCCGGCGAGGGCGTGCCCGTCGACGAGGTCGGGGGGGACGAGGGGCCCGACGCCTTCGACGCCTTCGACCCCATGGCCACCGCCTACGCCCCGCCCGCCCCGCTGCCGCTGTCGTCCCAGGACGTGGCGCTGCTGGCGTCCTCGGACACCACGCCCGACGTGGAGGCGGCCGCCGGGTTCCACCAGACCTACGGCGCCGCCACCACCGAGGACGGCGGCTACACCGACCTCGAGCTGGTCGGCACGTCGGCGGCGTACCTCGACGTCGGCGCGGTGCGCCCGCTCGAGGGGGCGTTCCTCACCGACGACGACGTCACCTCCCGCGCGCGGGTCCTGGTGCTCAGCGAGACGGCCGTCGGCGCCCTCGGCGCGGGCACCGGCAGCGAGGTCCTGCTCGGCGGCTCGCCCTTCCTCGTGGTCGGCACCGCGCGCGACGTCTACCCGGGGCAGCCGTCCGGCTGGCTCCCCGAGACCAGCGCCGAGGACGTCCTCCTGGGACCGCAGGTCGGCTACACGCAGGTGGCGGTGCTGGCCGCCGACGAGGCCACGGTCGAGGCCGCGGCGGACCAGGTCCGCGGCACGCTGCGGCGCGCGCACATGCTCGGGCCGACGGACGCGGCCGACTTCACCGTCTACACGCGCACGGAGGAGCTGAAGTCGATCAGGGCCATCACCCTGCTGTTCCAGGTGGTCGCGGCGGCCATCGCCAGCGTCGCGCTGTTCGTGGCGGGCATCGGCGTCATGAACATCATGCTCGTCACCGTCACCGAGCGGACCCGCGAGATCGGCATCCGCACGGCCGTCGGCGCCCGCCGGTCCCACCTGCTCGGGCAGTTCCTGCTCGAGGCGGTCATCCTCACCGGCATCGGCGGGCTGCTGGGCACGCTGCTGGGCTCGCTCACGCAGCTCGTCGACGTCGGCGGCTTCTCGCCCGTGGTCACCCCGTTCTCCGTGGGGCTCGCGCTGTCGTTCTCCGTGGCCACGGGGGTCTTCTTCGGCCTGTACCCGGCCAACCGGGCGGCCTCGATGCCGCCGGTGCAGGCCCTGCGCCACGAGTAGGCCGGCGGGGAGAGCCCCTAGAGGTGGACGAGCATCCGGCGCGTTGCCCAGGGTGTTCGGCTTGACCCGGGCCAGGTCGAGGAACTCCGCGACGCCCTCGTCGTGGCTGCGGAGCAGCTCCTCGTAGACCTCGGCCGGCACCGGGGCCGCCTCGATCTCCTCGAAGCCGAACGAGCCGAAGAACGCCTTCTCGAAGGTGAGGCAGAACACCCGCGACACCCCGAGCCGGCGGGCCCGGTCGAGCAGCTCGGTGACCAGGGCGCGCCCGACGCCGCCGCCGCGCAGCCCGGTGTCCACGGCCACGGTGCGCACCTCGGCCAGGTCGGCCCACATCACGTGCAGCGCCCCGCACCCGACCACGCGGACGCTGCCGGCCGCGCCCTCGGGGACGTCCGCCTCCTCCGCCCCGCCGGGGACGAGCACCTCGGCGACGACGAACTCCTGGACGTCCTCGTAGAGGGTGACCAGGTCCTTGGCCAGCAGCCGCCGGTCGACAACGTAGGCCGAGACGAGCTCGGCGATGCGCGGCACGTCCGCCGGCCGCGCAGCACGGAGCCCGACCGCCCCCGAGAGGGACGGCCGGGCTCCGGTTCCTGCGTGCTGGCTCAGCTGGCCGCTGCTCCGGCCTCGCCGGTCGGCTCGATGATCGCGCCGCCGTCGGTGGCCGCGACCCCGACGGTCTCCGGCAGCTCGGGCAGCCGCTTCTCGGTGCCCTCGAAGGTGAAGTGCGCGAGGTCTCCCTCGCCCTCCACGTCGACGAGGATCAGCTGCCCGGCCCCGATCTCCGAGAACAGGATCTTCTCGGACAGCGAGTCCTCGATGTCGCGCTGGATCGTGCGACGCAGCGGGCGGGCGCCGAGGACCGGGTCGTAGCCGCGCCGCGCGAGCAGGTTCTTGGCCCGCGGGGTGAGCTCGATGCCCATGTCCTTGTCGCGCAGCCGCTTGTCCAGCTTGGCGATCATGAGGTCGACGATCGTGACGATCTCCTCCGGCGTGAGCTGGGGGAAGACGATCGTGTCGTCGACACGGTTGAGGAACTCGGGACGGAAGTGCGTCTTCAGCTCGTCGTTGACCTTGTTCTTCATCCGGTCGTAGCTGCTGGAGGTGTCGTTGCCGGCCGAGAACCCGAGCGAGATCCCCTTGGCGATGTCCCGGGTGCCCAGGTTCGTCGTCATGATGATCACGGTGTTCTTGAAGTCGACCACGCGGCCCTGGGAGTCGGTCAGGCGACCGTCCTCCAGGATCTGCAGCAGCGAGTTGAAGATGTCCGGGTGGGCCTTCTCGACCTCGTCGAAGAGGACCACGGAGAACGGCTTGCGGCGCACCTTCTCGGTGAGCTGGCCGCCCTCCTCGTACCCCACGTAGCCGGGGGGCGAGCCGAACAGGCGCGAGACGGTGTGCTTCTCGCTGAACTCGCTCATGTCGAGCTGGATGAGCGAGTCCTCCTCGCCGAAGAGGAACTCCGCGAGCGACTTGGCGAGCTCGGTCTTCCCGACGCCGGTGGGGCCGGCGAAGATGAACGAGCCGCCGGGACGCTTCGGGTCCTTGAGGCCGGCGCGGGTGCGGCGGATCGCCTGGGAGAGGGCCTTGATGGCCTCCTCCTGGCCGATGACGCGCTTGTGCAGCTCGTCCTCCATGTGGAGCAGCCGCTGGGACTCCTCCTCGGTCAGCTTGAAGACCGGGATGCCCGTGGCGATGGCGAGGACCTCGGCGATCAGCTCCTCGTCCACCTCGGCGACGACGTCCATGTCGCCGGACTTCCACTGCTTCTCCCGCTCGGCCTTCTGGCCCAGCAGGCGCTTCTCGTCGTCGCGCAGCGAGGCGGCCTTCTCGAAGTCCTGGGAGTCGATGGCCGACTCCTTCTCGCGGCGGACGTCGGCGATGCGCTCGTCGAACTCGCGCAGGTCCGGCGGCGCGGTCATCCGGCGGATGCGCAGGCGCGCTCCCGCCTCGTCGACCAGGTCGATCGCCTTGTCCGGCAGGAACCGGTCGTTGATGTAGCGGTCGGCCAGGTTCGCCGCCGCCACGAGGGCCCCGTCGGTGATCGAGACGCGGTGGTGCGCCTCGTACCGGTCGCGCAGGCCCTTGAGGATCTCGATGGCGTGCGCCAGCGAGGGCTCCGCGACCTGGATGGGCTGGAAGCGCCGCTCCAGGGCCGGGTCCTTCTCGACGTGCTTGCGGTACTCGTCGAGGGTGGTGGCCCCGATGGTCTGCAGCTCGCCGCGCGCCAGCATCGGCTTGAGGATGCTGGCCGCGTCGATCGCGCCCTCGGCGGCACCCGCCCCGACGAGGGTGTGGATCTCGTCGATGAACAGGATGATGTCGCCGCGGGTGCGGATCTCCTTGAGGACCTTCTTCAGGCGCTCCTCGAAGTCGCCGCGGTAGCGCGACCCGGCGACCAGCGCGCCGAGGTCGAGCGTGTAGAGCTGCTTGTCCTTGAGGGTCTCGGGGACCTCGCCGCGGATGATCGCCTGGGCCAGGCCCTCGACGACCGCGGTCTTGCCCACGCCGGGCTCGCCGATCAGCACCGGGTTGTTCTTGGTGCGACGGCTCAGCACCTGCATGACCCGCTCGATCTCCTTCTCGCGCCCGATGACCGGGTCGAGCTTGGACTCGCGGGCCGCCTGGGTGAGGTTGCGGCCGAACTGGTCGAGCACCAGGGAGCCGGACGGCGTGTTCTCCGCCGCGGGGCCGCCGGCCGTGGCCGGCTCCTTGCCCTGGTAGCCGGACAGCAGCTGGATGACCTGCTGGCGGACCCGGTTGAGGTCGGCGCCGAGCTTGACGAGGACCTGGGCGGCGACGCCCTCGCCCTCGCGGATCAGGCCGAGCAGGATGTGCTCGGTCCCGATGTAGTTGTGGCCGAGCTGCAGCGCCTCGCGCAGGCTCAGCTCGAGGACCTTCTTGGCCCGCGGCGTGAAGGGGATGTGGCCGCTGGGCGCCTGCTGGCCCTGGCCGATGATCTCCTGGACCTGCTCGCGGACGGCGTCCAGCGAGATGCCGAGGGACTCCAGCGCCTTGGCGGCCACGCCTTCGCCCTCGTGGATGAGGCCGAGCAGGATGTGCTCGGTCCCGATGTAGTTGTGGTTGAGCATCCGGGCCTCTTCCTGGGCCAGGACGACAACACGACGGGCGCGGTCGGTGAATCTCTCGAACATGTGTCGCTCCCTCACGAGCGGGCGGCGTCCGGTCGGAATCGCTCCTCGCGGACCTCGTTCCCTCTCGATGCTAGACGTCCGGTGTGTCTGGCACCGGCCGACCACCTGCTCGCAGGGCCTGCGTTCGCGCTGAGCGCAGCGGCTGGTCCCCTGGCAGGGTCGCGGTCCGGTCGTCCATCGGCACAACGCCGCCCTCACCTGAGCGTGTTCCGGTCGTCGCGTCCTGTATGCCGTGGGCGAACCGGCTGCGCCGGACGTGGCGGCGCCCGTCCCCCGACCGGCCCAGCCGCTGCGCCGGCGACGTGGTCGGGATGGCTTCCGGCGGCTCCGTCTCCTACCCTGGGTCCCGAGGGGAGTACGTCCTCAGAACCGGTCCCGGTCAGTCACGGCCGCACAGCGGCCTCGGGTCGAGCCAGCCAGGCGTGAGCCGGCCGGCGACGGAGACCTCACCGTGCACGGCTGTGCCGTGCGACCGAGAGGACCCTCCGACCGTGATGCTCCCTGCCCTGTCCCCGGCCGTGGTGGCGGCTCCCGCCGCCGGCACCGGCTCCCTGGAGACCATCGGGACCCCCTGGCTCTGGGGCCTGACCATCGCCGCGGTGGTCGCCCTGTTCGTCTTCGACTTCGTGGCCACCCGCAACCCGCACGACGTGTCGATGCGCGAGGCCGTCGGCTGGTCGGCGTTCTACATCGCGCTGCCGCTGGCCTTCGGGGTCTACGTGCTCGCGCAGCACGGCAGCCAGACCGGCGTGGAGTACTACACCGGCTACATCGTCGAGAAGTCGTTGAGCGTGGACAACCTCTTCGTCTTCATCCTCATCATGGGCGCCTTCGCCGTGCCCCGGCACCTGCAGCAGCGCGCGCTCCTGTGGGGCATCCTCGGCGCCCTCGTGCTGCGCGCGGTGTTCATCGCGGTCGGCGCCGTGGCCATCGCCCAGCTCGACTTCGCCTTCCTCGTCTTCGGCGCGGTCCTCATCGCCACCGCGGTCCACCTGCTGCGCGAGCAGCTGCACGGGGGGCCCAAGGAGGTCCACGTCTCCGAGCTGCGCGTGGTCAAGGTGGTCCGCCGCTTCGTGCCGGTGAGCGAGGAGTACGAGGGCACGAGGTTCTCGGTGCGCCGCGACGGCGTCCGCATGCTCACGCCGTTCGCGCTCGTCGTGCTCGTCCTGCTGTCCACCGACGTGGTGTTCGCGGTCGACTCCGTGCCGGCCGTCTACGGCATCACCGGCGACCCGTACCTCGTCTTCGCGACCAACGCCTTCGCGCTGCTCGGCCTGCGCGCCCTGTACTTCCTGCTCGAGGGCGCGCTGTCCAAGCTGGTCCACCTGTCGTACGGGCTGTCGTTCATCCTCGCCTTCATCGGCGTCAAGCTGCTGCTGCACTGGGGCCACGGCATCTGGGCCTGGGTGCCGGAGATCCCCACGCTGGCCAGCCTCGGCGTCATCGTCGGCGCCCTCGTGGTCGTCACCCTCACCTCGCTGGCCGCAGGCCGGAGGGCGGAGGCCGTCCGGGTGCCCGACGAGGACCAGCCGGACCCCGCCGTGCGCGGGGCCGACGACGTGGGCGACCGCGCCTGACCGGCACCCGCCGGACGCACGGGCGCCCCGTCACCAGCTGGTGACGGGGCGCTCGTGCGGGACGTGCGGGCGAGGTCAGCCGTTCGCGGCGTTGAAGGCCTCGATGACGTCGGCCTTGATGCGGCCGCGCTCGGAGACCTGGTGGCCGTTCGCGCGGGCCCACTCGCGGATGGTCGTGGAGTCCGAGCCGACCGAGGACCGCTTGGTGGGGGCACGGTTGCCCTTGCGCCGCTGGCCGCCCACCCGGCGGGCGTGGCCGACCCATTCCGCGAAACCGTCGCGCAGCCGGGCCGCGTTCTCCGCGGTGAGGTCGATCTCGTAGCTGATGCCGTCCAGACCGAACGTGACGGTCTCCTCGGCGGGCGTGCCGTCCAGGTCGTCCACGAGGACGACGTTCACCTGCTGTGCCATGTGTCTGCTCTTTTCCGTCCAGGGGTTGGGTGGGCGGGATGCTCACCGACAGGCGCGGACGCACCGGGGACTGGTGCGCGGCACCGGGAAATGCATTCCTGGCGCCATTCCGCGAAATGCATCATGACGCTCCGCCGCTGCGCGTGTAAAGCCGGAGCCACCGTCGGAGCAGCATTTCCCGCGACGTCCTCCCGGCGAGGCGGACAAATGCACGCCCCGGTTTCCACCGTCCGGGGACGGGAATGGCGCCGGGCTAGTTCCGGGGGTGCTCCGCGTCGTCGACGGCCTCGGCCGCGGCGCGGTCCTGCTCGGCGGCGGCCCGGTCCTCCTCCGCCTCGACCCGGGCGCGCCCGGCCCGCTCGGCCGCGTCGGCGCGGACGATCGCCCAGATCGCCGCCGCGAAGAGCAGCGACACCCCGACCGTGGGCAGGAGCCCGCGCACCACCTCGCCGAACGTGTCCACCTCAGGCCTCCGGCCGCAGCAGCGGGAACAGGATGGTCTCGCGGATGCCCACCCCGGTGAGCAGCATGACGAGGCGGTCGACCCCCAGGCCGATGCCGCCCGTCGGGGGCATCCCGTGCTCCAGGGCCCGCAGGAAGTCCTCGTCGAGCTGCATCGCCTCGGGGTCGCCCCCGGCGGCGAGCAGGGACTGGGCCAGGAGCCGCTCCCGCTGGACGACCGGGTCGGCGAGCTCGGAGTAGGCCGGCGACAGCTCGGCCCCGGCGACCATGAGGTCCCACGCCTCGGCCAGCCGCGGCTCGTCGCGGTGCTGGCGGGCCAGGGGCCGCACCTCGGTCGGGTAGTCGCGCACGAACGTCGGCTGCAGCAGCGTGTGCTCGACGAGCTTCTCGAACAGCTCGAGCACCACCTCGCCCGCGCCCCAGCCCGGCCGGAGCTCCACCTGCGCCCGCGCCGGCGTGCCGGCGCAGCGTGTCCACGTCGGTGTCGACGGTGACCTGCTCGCCGAGCGCGGCGGACACGGCGTCGTGCACGGTGACGGTGCGCCACTCCCCGGCCAGGTCGACCTCGCCGCCGTGGCCGTCGGGGACCACCGTCCGCCCGGTCGCGGCGGCGGCGTCCAGGACGAGCTCGCGCACCAGCACGGCCATCGTGTCGTAGCGAGCCGTAGGCCTCGTAGGCCTCCAGCATCGTGAACTCGGGGCTGTGGGTGGAGTCGATGCCCTCGTTGCGGAAGGTCCGCCCGATCTCGTAGACCTTCTCCAGCCCGCCGACGATGCACCGCTTGAGGTACAGCTCCGGTCGCGATGCGGAGGCTCATCTCGACGTCGAGGGCGTTGAGGTGGGTGTGGAACGGCCGGGCGGTCGCACCGCCGTGGACCAGCTGCGAGGACCGGCGTCTCCACCTCGAGGTAGCCGAGGCGGTGGAAGGTCTCGCGCAGCGAGCGCAGCACCGCGGCCTTCGTGCGGACCATCTCGCGGGCCTCGGGCCGCACGACCAGGTCGACGTAGCGGCGCCGGACGCGGGTGTCCTCGGCCAGCTCCTTGTGCAGCGTCGGCAGCGGGCGCAGCGCCTTGGACGCCATCTGCCACGCGGTGGCCATGACGGACAGCTCGCCGCGGCGGCTGCTGACGACCCGGCCCGTGACCGACACCTGGTCGCCCAGGTCGACGTCGTGCTTCCACGCCTCGAGCGCGTCGGGGCCGACCTCGGCCAGGCTCAGCATCGCCTGGAGCCGGGCGTCGCCCTCCTGCAGCGTGGCGAAGGCGAGCTTGCCCGTGCCGCGGACGAACATCACCCGCCCGGTGACCGAGACGACGTCCTGGGTCTCCTCGCCGTCGGGCAGCGCGGCGTACGCCGGGTCGCCGACGACCTCGGCCAGGGAGCGCGTGCGGGGCACGACGACCGGGTAGGGGTCGCCCCCGGCGGCGAGGATGCGCTCGCGCTTGGCCGTCCGGACCGCGACCTGCTCCTCGACGTGCTCGCGCTCGTCGCCGCCCTCGGGCGCGTCGGGCTGCTCGGGCGCGGGCTGCTCGGGCGCGGCCGTGGCCGTGGTCTCGCTCACCGTCCCAGGATAGGGAGCCTCGTCGGGGGCCCGGACCGGGCACCATGGCCGTCGTGGCGGGCGGCGGCGACGCGGGACCAGGCGAGGAGCTTCGGCGCGGGCGCCGAGGACTACGACCGGGTGCGCCCCGGCTACCCCGCGGAGGTCGTCCGGTGGGCGCTCGGCCCGGGCAGGCAGCAGGTCGTGGACGTGGGCGCCGGGACCGGCAAGCTCACCCGGGTCCTGCTCGAGGAGGGCCACGACGTGGTGGCGGTGGAGCCGGACGAGCAGATGCGCGCCCGGCTGGTCGCCGTGAGCCCCGGGGCCGTGGCCCTGGCCGGGACCGGGGAGGCCCTGCCGCTGCCGGACGCCTCGGCGGACGCGGTGCTCGTCGCGCAGGCCTGGCACTGGATGGACCGGCGGGCCGCGGCCGCCGAGATGGCGCGCGTGGTGCGCCCGGGGGGCTGCGCGGTGCTGCTGTGGAACGTCCGGGACCTCGACGACCCGCTGGCCGCCGCGGTCCGCCGGGCCGTGGTCGAGCACGCCCCGGAGCTCGCGGCCCGGGCCGGGGTCGAGGGCGGCCCGCGCCCGGCCGAGGTGCCCGACGCCCGCTTCTCCCCCGACGGCGCCACGACCGCCGACAGCAGCCAGCGGCTGGGCGTGGCCGACCTGCTCACGCTGGTCTCCACGTGGTCCTACGTCGCCCTGTCCCCGGCCCGCGACCTCGTGCTCGACCAGGTCCGGCGGGAGGCCGAGGCCGCCGCGGACGGCGACGGCACCGTGGTCGTCGTCCAGCGGACCGAGGTGTCCCGCTTCCGCCGGGCCTGAGCCCGCGCACCGCCTCGGGACCCGGCCCGCGCCGCGCCCGCCGCCCCGCCCCGTGGCCCGCGTCACGTTCGTGGGGCACACTGCGACCACGCCGTCGACATGGGGTCCGGGACGTCGCCGTCCTGGGGCCCGCCCGAGAAGGGGGACCCACCGTGCACGACCACGCCGTCCCCACGCCTCGCGAGGAGTCCTGCGACGTCGCCGTCCAGCGCGTGGGCACCCAGGTCGTCGTCCGCCTCTACGGGGTGCTCGACGACCGCGCGGCCCCCCGCCTGGCCGTGGCCATGGGCGAGGTCGAGCAGATGGTCCTCAGCCGGGTGGTGGTCGACCTCGACGAGGTGGACGCGATCGAGGGCGCCGGGCTGGACTTCATCGTCGGGCTGCACCGCCGCTGGAAGGTCCGCCTGCTCAACACCCCGAACCAGCTGCGCGGGCGCATCCCGCGCATGGCCGGCGCCCGCACCGACTGACCGCACCGGACGCCCGCACCGACCGACCGCACCGGACGGCCGCACCGACCGACCGCGCCGACCGCGCCGGGCTCAGCCCAGCCAGTCCAGCCCGACGTCGAGCTGCGGCGCGGAGTGCGTGAGCGCCCCCACGGACAGGAAGTCGACCCCGGTCGCGGCCACCTCGGGCGCCCGGGCCAGGGTGAGGCCGCCGGTGGCCTCGACGAGGACCTGGCCGTCCGGGCCGTCGAGCTCGGCCACGAGCGCCCGGACGGCGGCGACGGTGCGGGCGAGCACCTCGGTCGGCATGTTGTCGCACATGAGGAAGCGGCCCCCCGCGCGCACCACGTCGAGCGCGACGTCGGTCGTCTCCACCTCGACCTCGACGTCGACCTCGGGCCGGGCTGCCCGGACCGCGCGGTAGGCGGCCACCACGGACCCGGCGGCGGCCGCGTGGTTGTCCTTGACCATGGCCACGTCGAAGAGCCCGACGCGCTTGTTGACCCCGCCGCCGCAGCGGACCGCGTACTTCTCCCAGGCCCGCAGGCCGGGGGTGGTCTTGCGGGTGTCGAGCACCTGCACGCCGGTGCCCGCGAGCACGTCGACCCAGGCCCGGGCCGCCGTGGCCACGCCGCAGGCCCGGCCCTGGAGGTTCAGGCCCGTCCGCTCGGCCACGAGCAGGGCGCGCGTGGGCCCGGACAGCCGGGCGAGCACGCTGCCGGCCGCGGCGCGGGTGCCGTCGGCGACGAGGAGCTCCACGACGGGCGCGTCCTGGCCGGTCCGGCGCGCGGCCTCGGCGAGCAGCGGGCCCCACACCACCTGCCCGGCGACCACGCCGGGCTCGCGCAGGCGCACCTCGACCACGGCCCGGCTGTCCTCGGCGACGGTGGCCGTCGTGGTGACGTCCGTGCCGGGGTCGCCGCCCAGGTCCTCGTCGAGGGCGACGCGGACCAGGCGGTCGAGCTCGTCCGGGTCGGGCCCGCGCACGTCGCGTCGCCCGTAGGAGCCGCGGGCCGTCGACCCCGGGCCGGTGCCGCCGCTCACCGGGAGGCCTCGCCGAGCACGGGGCCCCGGGCGAGCACGAGCCCGCCGTCGGGACGGGCCTGCAGCAGCAGGTGCCGGCGCCAGGCGGGGTCCTCGGCCGGGTGGTCGCGGCGCACGTGCCCGCCGCGGGACTCGGTGCGCGCCAGGGCGGTCGCGGTGAGGGCGACGGCCAGCGTGTGCAGGTTGGCCGCCTCCCACTCGGGCCGGTCGACCCGCGCGCTGACCTCGTCGTGGTGCTGGGCGTCGGTGACCACGTCGGCCAGCGCCCGCCCGGCCGCCCGCAGGCCGGTGTCGTCGCGCAGCACCCCCGGGCCCGACGAGGCGGCCCGCTGCACCCGCGACCGCGCGGTGGCCGGGACCAGCCCGGCCGGGCCGGGGCGCTCGACGGCCGGGCCGGGCTGCAGCTGTCCCGCGGCGAGGCGGCGGGCGATGTCGTCGGCGAGCCGCGCCGCGAACACCAGCCCCTCGAGCAGGGAGTTGCTGGCCAGCCGGTTGGCCCCGTGCACGCCCGTGCACGCGGTCTCGCCCACCGCGTACAGCCCGTCGACGCTGGAGCGGCCGTCGAGGTCGGTCCGCACGCCGCCGGAGTGGTAGTGCTGGGCCGGGGCGACCGGCACGGGGTCGGCGGCCAGGTCGAAGCCGTGCTCGGCCAGCCGGCGGACGATGCTGGGGAAGCGCCGCGCGAGGAACTCCCCGCCCAGGTGGCGGGCGTCGAGCAGGACGTGGTCGGAGCCGGTGCGGCCCATCCGGTCGACGATGCCGCGGGCGACGACGTCGCGGGGGGCGAGCTCGCCGCGCGGGTCGATGTCGGGCATGAAGCGGTGCCCGCCCTCGTCCAGCAGCACGGCGCCCTCGCCGCGCAGCGCCTCGGAGATGAGCGGCTGCTGGCCCCGGGCCCCGCCCCCGAGCCACAGCACCGTGGGGTGGAACTGGACGAACTCCAGGTCGGCCAGCACCGCCCCGGCGCGCAGGGCCGCGGCGACGCCGTCCCCGGTGGCCTCGGGAGGGTTGGTGGTGGAGCGGTAGACCTGCCCGATCCCGCCGCTGGCGAGCACCACCGCCCGGGCGGGCAGCTCCTGCGTGCCGTCCGGGCCGGCGACGAGCACGCCGCAGGCCGCCCCCGTGGCGTCGGTGAGCACGTCGACGGCGAAGGTGTGCTCGAGCAGGCGGACCCGCTCGTCGGCCGTCACGCCCTCCAGGGCGGCGACCAGGGCACGGGAGATCTCCTCGCCGGTCGCGTCGCCGCCGGCGTGGGCGATCCGGTCGGCGCCGTGCCCGCCCTCCCGGGTCAGGGCCAGCTCGCCGGCGCCGTCGAGGTCGAACCGCGCGCCCAGGCTCACCAGGGCCCGGACGCGCCGCGGCCCGTCGTCCACGAGGACCCGGACGGCCGCCGCGTCGCAGAGCCCGCCGCCCGCGGCCATGGTGTCGGCGTGGTGGGCGTCGGCGGAGTCCGTCGGGGCCAGCGCCGCCGCGATCCCGCCCTGCGCCCAGCGGGTCGACCCGCTGGAGGCGACCGTCTTGGTCACCAGCGTGACCCCCAGCCCCCCGGCGGACAGCCGGAGCGCCGCGGTGAGCCCCGCGATCCCGGAGCCGACCACGACGACGTCGGTGCGGGGCGCCGTGCTGCGGACGCCCGCGACCAGGCGCGTCGGCAGCCGGCCGACGGGCAGGTCGTCCCCGGCCAGGTCCTCGCCCCGGCCGCTCACCGGGCGCCCAGCACGACGTCGGTGCTGTCGATGAGCCGGGTGCCGCCCACCCGGGCGGCCACCAGCAGCACGGCCGCCCCGGCGTGGTCGTCGTCGACCTCGCGCAGGTCGTCCGGGTCCACGAGGACGCAGTAGCCCGTCCGGACCCCGGGCGCCTCCAGGGCGGCCCGGGCGGCGGCCACCACCTCGCTCGCCGGGGCCCCCTGCTCCGCGGCGCGCACCGCCGCCGCGCCGGCCCGGGGCAGCGCGGCCGCGTCGCGGCGGGCGTCGGCGTCCAGGTAGGAGTTGCGGCTGGAGCGCGCCAGCCCGTCCGGCTCGCGCACGGTCGGGGCCCCGAGGACCTCCACCCCCATGGCCAGGTCGGACACCATCCGGGTGACCAGGGCCAGCTGCTGGCGGTCCTTGCGCCCGAACACGGCGACGTCGGGGCGGACCAGGTGCAGCAGGAGCGCGACCACGGTGAGCACGCCGTCGAAGTGGCCGGGCCGGCTGGCGCCCTCCCAGCGGGTGCCGAGCTCGCCGGCGGAGACGCGCACCGACGGCGCCCCCTGCGGGTACACCTCGCGCACCGACGGCGCGAGCACCACGTCGACGCCCTCCTCGGCGCAGGCCTCGAGGTCCGCCTCCAGCGTGCGGGGGTAGGCGTCGAGGTCCTCGCCGGGGCCGAACTGCAGCGGGTTGACGAACACGGTGACCACGACGTGGTCGGCGTGCTGCCTCGCCAGCCGCACCAGCGAGCGGTGCCCCTCGTGCAGCGCGCCCATGGTCATGACGACCGCGACCCGCCCCGTCATCGCCGCGCGCGCGGCGGCGAAGCCCTCCCGGTCGTGCACGAGCAGGGGGCGCCCGACGACCGTCAGCCCAGTCACCCCGCGGACGCTACCCAGCCCCGGACCGGGCCCGCTCACGGGGTGGGCCCGGGCGCCGCGTCGAGCGCCTGGCCGACCGCCTCGGCCGGTGCGGTCCCGAGGCGGCCCTGGTGCCGGGCCCGGGCCAGGGTGGCCCGGGCGAGGGCCAGGTAGGACGGCAGGACCGCCTCGTCCGCGGCCCGGCCCGCGTCGCCGTGCGCGAGCGCGGCCACGTGGGCACGCACGGTGCCGTCGTCGCCGCGCTGCACCGGACCGGTCAGGGCCAGGTCGCCCATCCGGACCGCGTTGTCGACCGCGGCGAGCACCAGCGGCGCGAGCAGGCCGTCGGC
Source organism: uncultured Actinomycetota bacterium (assembly GCA_963750335.1). Taxonomy (GTDB): domain Bacteria; phylum Actinomycetota; class Actinomycetes; order Actinomycetales; family JBBAYJ01; genus Aquipuribacter. Next base: position 879,371 of record CAVVQD010000011.1, on the reverse strand, counting down.
CTCCTCGACCCCGGCGTCGGCGAGGACCTGGCGGGCCTGGGCCAGGACCGTCACCACGTGGTTCGAGGCGTGGGCGAGGGCCGCGTGGTACGCGGCACGGGCGTGCTCGGGGACCACGACCGGCTCGGCGCCCATCTCGATGACGAGCGCCTGGGCCACGGGCAGGACCACGGCGGGCGCGGTCACGGCCATCGAGGACCCGGGCAGCCGGGCCAGGTCCAGGCTCGTCCCGGTGAAGGTCATGGCGGGGTGGACGGCCAGGCCGAGCGCCCCGGCCGCGGCCGCGGGGGCCAGGACGGCCGTGCCGTACCGGCCCGACGTGTGCACGAGCAGCTGCCCCGGCTGCCAGGCGCCGGTCGCGGCGAGCCCGGCCACGAGGTCGGGCAGCGCGTCGTCGGGGACGGCGAGCAGCACGAGCTCCGCGCGCCGCACGACCTCGGCCACGTCCAGGCGCGGCACCCCTGGCAGCAGGACCTCGATCCGCTCGCGGCTGGCGTCGCTCACCCCGGACGCCCCGACCACGGCGTGGCCCGTGGCCCGCAGCGCGGAGGCCAGGACCGCGCCGACCCGGCCGGCGCCGACCACCCCGACGCCCAGCCGGCCGCCGGGGCCGTCCCGGTCCGGCAGGTCCGGCAGGTCCGGCAGGTCCGCCCTCGCTGGTCACGACGGCGCACCCTACGCCGCCGTGCCAGCATGACCCGGTGCGCACCCCGCGACCGTCGGCCGCCCCTGCCCTCGGGCGCGCGCTGCCCCTGGCGTCCGCGGTGGCCCTGCTGCCCGCCGTGGCCCTGCTGCCCGCGGTGGCCCTGCTGGCCGGCTGCGGCGCCGTGACCGGCGAGCCCTCCGCGTCGCCCTCCACCGTCACGGTCACCGCCGGCACGCCCGCCGCGGGCGCCTCCGCCGCGCCGTCGGCCGCGGCGTCCGCGCCGCCGTCCGCCGAGCCCTCCGCCGCACCGTCCGGCGACCCCGCCGCGCTCCCGCGCCAGGAGCGAGGGCACGACGTGGCCTACGTGGCCGGCCGGACGAGCACCCCGGACGGCGTCGTGCTGTCCATCGACCGGCTCACGGTGGTCGGGGTGGCCGACGAGGAGCTCGCCGCCTCCGGGACGCCGGTGCGCGTCGACGACGGCGCCGTGTTCACCAACCAGGCGACGAGGCTCTACGAGGTCGGGGTCTCCCCGCAGGCCCGGTTCTTCCTCACCACGTGCACGGCCACCGGCTCAGGGCCGACCATCTCCTCCGAGGCCGTCGACCTGGAGACGTTCTTCGCGGCCCCCGGCCTCGACGGCACCGCCGTCAGCCTGGTCTACGCCGACGGGCTCGTCGAGCGCGCCGAGACCAACCCCCGCTGCTGAGGGGCGCTGCATCCAGCGCTCCGGGCCGGACGCCGCCCGCGCCTCGCGGGCGCGGGCACCCTGCTCGCGGACCAGCCGTGCCCCCTCGGCGGCGGACAGGTGGGCGACGGCGGGGTCGACCGGCCCGGGCGTGGAGTGCAGCCGGACGGTGACCAGGCCCAGGCGGCGCTGCCAGCGGCCCCTGCGCGAGCCCGAGGCTCTGGGTCCGGGCGTGCGGCACCACGACGAGGTGCCGGTCGAGCAGGCCGCTGCGGGACAGCAGCACCCGGTCGGTGACGGCGTAGCCCACCCGGCGCCAGGCCCAGGGGTCCAGCCACCGGGCCGCGCGGGGGACGGTGACGAAGCCGCGGTCGGGCCCGCGGCCGGACAGCCCCGCCTCCAGCACCGCCGGGTCGACGCCGGCCGGGGCGCCGTCCAGCCCGGCCGGGACGAGCAGCGCGAGCAGGGCCCGGACGTCGGCGCGGGTGCCGACGGGCAGGAGCACGGCGCTGGAGGACTCCTTGCCGTCCTGCTGCGCCGCGTAGCCGGCGATGTTGACCTTGACGTGCCACCAGTCCAGCCGCCGCCACAGCCACGACTGGCTGACCAGGACGGCCTGCACCCGCCCCGGCGGCACGGTGGTCGAGCGGGTCTCGGTGAGCCCGGAGCGGACCCGCAGCCCGTCCGGGGACTCCGCCAGCCGGAAGCCGAAGGACCGGGCGAAGGAGCCGGCGACGCCGACGACCAGGGCGATGAGGGCGCCGGGGCCGACGGCGGCGATGGGGCCGAGCACCGCGCGCGCCGAGACCCCGGGCAGCAGGACCGACAGGGCGAGGACCACGACGACCGCCAGCGCGCCGACGAGCAGGACCAGGGAGGTGCCGGTGAGGGCGGTGCCGGCGACCAGGCGGCCGGGCGGGACCTGGAGCACCTCGCGCTCGGGCGCCTCGGGGGCGTCCTCGCCCTGCTCGTACTCCACGCCGGCGGCCGCGGCGAGCAGCGCGTTGCGCAGCCGCTGGGCCTCGGACTCCTTGAGGTAGCGCAGCCGGACCTGGGAGTCCGACCCGCCGGCCACCTCGATCCGCAGCTCGGCCAGCCCGACGAGGCGGCCGATGAGCGGCTGCACCACGTCCACGGCCTGGAGCCGGTCGAGCCGGGCCTGGCGCTGGGTCCGGCTCAGCACGCCGCTGTGCAGGTGCACCGCGGTGTCGTCGACGGCGTAGCGGGTGAAGAACCAGCCCACGACGTTGCCGAGCACGACGAGGACGGCGATGGCGAACACGCCGCCGACCTGGATGCCGAGCCCGCCGAGCACCCCGGCGTCGGGGCCGGGCGAGGGCCCGCCGACGACCCCGTCGAGCACGACGGCCAGGCCCACGGCGAGCGCGGCCCAGCCGCGCACCAGCGGGGACACCGGGTGCAGCCGACGCATCGGCCCCCGGGGCGCGGACGTCCCGCGCCCGGTCGTCTCGGTCCCGGTCGTCACAGGCCGGCCAGGCGGGCCTGCCCGGCGGCGGTGAGCCGGTCGCGCAGCACCGCGGCCGCCTCCGCCGTGAGCCCGGGGACGGTGGCGTCGCTGGCCGCGCTGGCCGTGTGCAGCCGGACGGTGGCCAGGCCCAGGGCCCGGTCGACCGGTCCCGCCGTCACGTCGACGTACTGCATCCGGCCGTAGGGCACGACCGTGAGGGACCGGAACATCACGCCGCGGCGGACGATGAGGTCGTCCTCGCGCTCGGCGTAGCCGACCGCGCGGACCTGGGCGGGCACGACGAACGCGCAGACCACCGCCACCAGCAGGCCCGGGGCCATGACGAGGAGCACCCAGGGCGTGCCCAGCAGGCGCCAGAGCACGACCGCGACGACCACGCCGACCAGGGCGAGCACCGCCGCTCCGGCCAGCCGGACCCAGACCAGGCGCCGGCTCACCCCGCGGAAGCGCACGCCCGCCGGGTCGAACGGTTCCTCGCCACGCTCCGGGATGACGTCCACGGCACGATCCTCCCCCACCGCCGGTCCGGCCGGGCGACGGCCCTACGCGACGTCGCGCTGCGCCAGGGCCGCGCCGCCGGGGACGGCACCGCCCGCGGGCGACCCGGCGCGGCCGGTCGCGCGCCGCAGGTCCAGGGCCGCGTCGAGCTCGGCCACGTGGCGGCCCCGGCGGACCGGCGCGTCGAGGACGGCGTCCTCGTCGGCCATGTCGGCCTCGGTGAAGGCGTCGAACACCCGCAGGTCGACGCTGGCGAAGCTCCGCTGGCCCTCGACCCGGGCCGTGGGTCGCCAGCCGGCCGGGTCTCCGGCGGCGGCCAGGGTCCCGGCGGCGGCCAGGGCCTCGGCGGCGGCCTCGCGGGCGGAGCGGACCGCGGCCGCGGCCTCGGCGACGGCGCGCTCCACCGAGGCGCGGGCCTCGTCCCGGGCCAGCCCGGCGGCGCGGGCGGCGGCGTCGGCCGCGGTGCGGGCGGTCGCGGCCTCCTCGCGGGCGCCGGCGAGCACCCCGCGGGAGCCGGCCAGCTCGACCCGGGCGCGACGGAGCTGGCGGCGGGTGCGCTCCAGCTCGGCGGCGTCGTCGACGCCCTGGTCGGCGAGCAGCCCGACCCGGTCGGAGAGGCGGCGCACCTGGGTGTCGGTGACGGTGAGCTCGCCGGCCAGGCGGTGCCGCTGCCAGGTCTCGTGGGCCAGGGCGGTGCGGGCCCGGGCCAGCGCCCCGCCGAGGACGACCGGGGGGACCAGCGCCGAGACGGCCATGACCGCCGTGCCTGCCCCGGCGTCGAGCGTGGAGCCGACGAGCACGCCCGCCAGACCGGCGCCGACGAGCAGGACGGCGGCCGGCGTGCCGGGCACGTCCGTGCGCGCGCGACCGCCCACGGCGCGCCCCCGACGACGGGGGGCCAGGACGACCTGCCACCACGGGCGGCGCACGAGCGCACGATGCCTACCGGACACGGGCGGACCCTACGAGCCCGGGTGCAGCAGGACGGCCCGCCACGCCGGTCCGACCGCAGGGGGTCGGACGGCACGACGGGCCGTCCTCGTGGGCGGGGCGCCGGACCCGCCCGCGGGGCGGGCGGCCCGGTGGGTCAGCCCTCGATCAGGCCCTTGTCGAGGAGGTACTCGCGCGCCACGTCGGCCGGCAGCTCGCGGTCGGCGTCCACCCGGCGGTTGAGCTCGGCGAGGTCCTCGGTGGTGAGCACGTCGGCGAGGCCGTTGAGGGTGTCGACGAGGGTGGTGTCCTCGGCGGAGGCGGCGTTGAACACCGGCACGAGGTTGTCGGCCAGCTGGAGCGCCTGGTCGTCCTCGAGCAGCACGAGACCGTCGGCCTCGAGCGTCGCGTCGGTGGTGCCGACGAGGGCCATGTCGGCCTCGCCCGCGACGACGGCCTGCTTGGCCTGGGGGCTGCCGTAGCCGAGGGGGAGCAGCTCGGTCACGGTGAAGCCGTAGGTGTCCTCGAGCCCGATCTGGCAGAACGGGCGGGTCGGGCACTCCTCGGTCGCGGCCAGGACGATCTCCGGCTGGAAGGCCGCGAAGTCTGACAGGGTGGTGATGTCGTTCTCGCTGGCCACGGTCTCGAGGATCGCGTAGCCGTTCTGGCTGGCGGCCTCGGCCGGCGCGCCGACCACGAGGCCCTGCTCCTCGGCGAGGGCGCTCATGGCCTCGACGGTCTCGTCGACGTCGGAGGTCGCCACGAGCTCGGCCTCGGCCCCGTTGACCTCGCGGTTGAGGAACTCGGCCATGGTCGCGGCGTACTCGGGGACCACGTCGATGTCGCCGTCGACCAGGGCCTGGCCGTAGATCTCGCGGGAGTCCGAGGCGACGATCTCGACGTCGTAGCCCGCGTCGGTCAGGAGGGCGCCGTACATCTCCTCCATGACCTGCATCTCGGTGAAGTTGGCGCCGCCGACGGTGATCGAGCCGGACCCGCCGGCGGCGGCGTCCTCGGAGCTGTCGGCGCTGGCCGCAGGCTCGGCGCCGGCGCCCGCGTCGGTGTCGTCCTCGGCGAGGGGGTCGCCGCTGCCGCACGCCGCCAGGGCGAGGGACGCGACGAGGGCCGCAGGCAGGAGCGTGCGACGGAGGAGGGTGGAGGTCATGGGGTTGTCGCCTTCTGTGTCCCGGGGAGGTGCCCCCGCGTGTCCGGTCGTTCCTGGCCGCAGATAGCAGCCTGGTCTGTCTAACCGCGGCCACCGACACCCGCATCCCGTATCCGGGGGCCCGGAGGTAACGGATCGGTGACGAATCGCGCGGCGGCGGGCGCCCGCACCGGTCCGGTGAGTGGCCCTACCCCGTCCGGACGGGCAGGGCCCCGAGGTCGGGGTCGGAGGCCGTACGGCTCGACCGGGCCGGGCGTGAGGCGGCGCTGCAGCAGCTGGAAGGCGACCTCGACCACGACCGCGAACAGGGCGACGAGGAACGGCACCGCCGATGAGCTGCGGGGTGTCCTGGTTGCCGAAGCCGGCGGTGATGAACCGGCCGAGCCCGGGCCCCGCGATGATCGCGGCGATGGTGGCGGTGGCGATGACCTGGGCGGTCGCGATGCGCAGCCCCGCCACGACGAGCGGCACCGCCAGCGGGAGCTCCACCCGGAAGAGGACCTGCGGGCCGGTCAGGCCCATCCCCCGCGCGGCCTCGACCAGGTCCGCGTCCACCGCGCGGATGCCGGCGTAGGCGTTGGTGAGGATCGGGGGGTACCGCGAACAGCACGAGCGCGACGACGGTGCAGGTGACCAGCTGCTGATGCCGAACGGCGCCGGCGACAGCACGAGGATGACGAGCACGGCGAGGGTGGGGACCGCGCGACCGAGGTTGGCGACCGCCGAGGCCAGCGCCCCGCCCCGACCGAGGTGGCCCAGGACCAGCGCGACCGGCAGCGCGACCGCGGCCGCCAGGACCACCGCCAGGCCCGAGATCCACACGTGCTCGCCAGAAGCGGGCCGGGATGCCCGCGGCCCCGGACCAGTTGGCCGGGTCGGTGAGCCAGCCCGCCGCCGCGCCGACCACGGAGCCGCTCATGCCGCCCTCCCCCGGGCCCAGGGCGTGACGCGCCGTTCGCAGCAGGAGCAGCAGCCCGTCCAGGACCAGGGCGAGCACGACGACCATGACGGTGGCGGTGAGCACCTCGGCGTTGAACGTCGTCCTCTGCCCGTTGAAGATGCAGGTTGCCCAGCCCGCCGAAGCCGAACAGGCCGCCCACCGTCACCAGGGCGACCGTGGACACGGTGGCGATCCGGACCCCCGCGAGGATGGCGGGCAGGGCCAGCGGCAGCTCGACGCTCCACAGCCGGCGGCGCGCGCGTCAGGCCCATCCCGGTGGCGGCGTCGAGGGTGTCCTCGGGCACCCCGCGCAGGCCGACGACGATGTTCCGCAGCAGGATCCCCAGGGTGTAGATGGCCAGGCCGATGACGACGATGCTCGGCCCGAACGGCAGCCCGAGCGCCAGCAGGAGCGGGAACATGGCCAGCGACGGGATCGTGTAGAGGATCGTCGCGACGCTGGACGCCCCGCTCTCCACCGCCTGCGACGCGGCTGGCGAGCACCCCCAGCGGCAGGGCCACCACCAGCCCGAGCGCGACGGCCGCGAAGGTGAGGCCGACGTGCTCGCACGAGCGCGGCCAGCAGGATGTCGCTGCGGGTGCGCGACGTACTCCGGGCAGACCCACGCGTTGCGCTGCAGGCACGACTCGGCGACGCTTCCCGCGTGGACAGCCCAGGTCACCCCGCGGACGCTACCGGGGTGCCCGCCCCGTCGCCCGGCCAGCACGACGCTCCCATGATCCGCCTCGCCGGGGTCCGCAAGCAGTACGCGGACGGGACGGTGGCCGTCGGCGGCCTGGACCTCGAGGTCCGCCGCGGCGAGCTCGTGGCCCTCGTCGGGCCGTCCGGCTGCGGGAAGTCGACGATCCTGCGGATGGTCAACCGGCTCATCGAGCCCAGCGGCGGCTCCATCGAGGTCGACGGCACCGACGTCATCGACGCCGACGGCCCGACCATGCGCCGCGGCATCGGCTACGTCATCCAGTCCGGCGGGCTGTTCCCGCACCGCACCGTCCGCGACAACGTGGCGACCGTCCCCCGCCTGGTCGGCTGGGACAGGAGGCGGACCGCGGAGCGCGTGGACGAGCTGCTCGGCCTCGTCGGGCTGGAGCCCGACGTCCACGGCCCCCGCTACCCGCACGAGCTGTCGGGCGGGCAGCGCCAGCGCGTCGGCGTCGCCCGTGCCCTCGCCGTCGACCCGCCCGTCCTGCTCATGGACGAGCCGTTCGGGGCGGTCGACCCGCAGGTCCGCGACCGGCTCCAGCTGGAGTTCCGGCGCCTCCAGCAGCGCCTGGGCACCACGGTCCTGCTCGTCACCCACGACATCGACGAGGCGGTCCGCATCGCCGACCGGATCGCCGTGCTCAGCGTGGGCGGCGTGCTCGAGCAGTACGACTCCCCCGCCGTCGTCCTCGGCGCGCCCGCCACGGACTTCGTCGCCGACTTCGTGGGCGCGGACCGCGGCCTGCGCCGCCTGGCCGTGACCCCGATCCGCGCCGAGGACCTCGTGCACCCGCCGACCCTGCAGGTGGGCGAGAGCACCGACCGCGCCCTGCAGCTGCTCGAGGCCTCCGACCTCGACTTCGCCGTGGTGCTCGAGGGCGAGGAGCTGCGGGGGTGGGTCTCGCAGCGGGCGCTCGCCCGGGGCGCGACCGTGGGGGAGGTGGGGCGCCGGTTCGACGACACCGTCGACGTCCGGGACAGCCTCAAGACCGGCTTCAGCGAGATCGTCGCCCACGACGCCGGCTGGCTGCCCGTGCTGGACGGCGACCGCTACGTCGGCGTCCTCACCCCGGACACCGTGCACGCGGCCCTGCGGCGGATGCTCCCGGACCGGGTGAGCGGCGAGGTCCCGAGCGTCGCCGCGGTCTGACCCGTCCCCGCCCGGGGCGTCCCGGCGGCGCTGCGGTGCGCCACCGGTCGCGGGCCCGCACGGGCAGGAGCATGCTGCCGAGCGGGCGCACCGGGGACCCGGTGGCACCCTCGACCGACTCAGGAGGACGCATGGCCCTGGACGACGAGATGACGACCAGCACGGGTGACGGCGGCGCGGACGGCGGTGCCGACGGCGGTGCTGACGGCGGTGCTGACGGCGGTGCGGACGGCGGCGCGCACGGTCCCGCGGACGGCGGCGCGCACGGCCCGGCCGACGGCGGCGCCGAGGGCGGCGGCGCTGACGGCGGCGCTGACGGTGGCGCTGACGGTGGCGCTGACGGCGGCGCTGACGGTGGCGCTGACGGTGGGCGCCGACGGTGGCGCCGACGGTGGCGCCGACGGTGGCGCCGACGGCGGGGCCGAGCGCTGACGAGCACCTCTGACGCGACGCGCCGGGTGGTCACCGACCGCCCGGCGCTCGCGCGCTGCACCGCCGTCCCGGTCGAGGAGTTCGCCGACCGGGTGTGGTCGCGGGTGCCCTCGCTGAGCACCGCCGACGACCTGCCGCGCGGCTTCTCCGACCTGCTCACCCTCGACGACGTGGACGTGCTCCTGTCGGAGCAGGGGCTGCGCACCCCGTTCCTGCGGGTCGCCAAGGACGGCGGCGTGGTCCCCGAGCGCCGCTGGACCGGCACCGGCGGCGTGGGCGCGACGATCGGCGACCAGGTCCGGGACGACCGCGTCGCCGAGCTGTTCGCCGACGGGTCGACCGTGGTCCTCCAGGCGCTGCACCGCACGCACGCCCCGGTGGCCCGCTTCGCCGCCGACCTGTCCGCGGACCTCGGCCACCCCGTCCAGGTCAACGCCTACGTGACCCCGGCCCAGAACCAGGGCTTCTCCTCCCACTACGACGTGCACGACGTCTTCGTCCTGCAGGTGGCGGGCGAGAAGCGCTGGCGGCTGCACGCGCCGGTGGTCACCGACCCGCTGCGCGACGACCCGTGGACGGACCACCGGGCCGCCGTGGAGGCCCGTGCCGCCGAGGAGCCGTACCTGGAGGCCGTCCTGCGCCCGGGCGACGCCCTCTACCTGCCGCGCGGCTGGCTGCACGCCGCGACCGCGCTGGGCGACGTCTCCGCGCACCTGACCGTGGGCGTCCACGTGCTCACCCGGGCCGCCCTGGTCGAGCAGCTGGCCCGGCTCGTCCTCGACGACCCGGCCCTGCGCGGGACGCTGCCGCTCGGGGTGGACGGCACCGACGCCGACGGCCTCGCGCCGCACCTCGCCGCGACCGTCCAGGCGCTCGTCTCCCGGCTGGGCGCCGTCGACGCGGGCGCCGTCGCCGACCGGCTCACCCCCTCCGTGCTCGCCGGCGGCCGGCCCGCTCCCCTGGCGCCGCTCGCCCAGGCCGCGGCGGCGGTCTCCGCCGACGCCTCCACCGGGGTCCGGCGTCGCGCCGGGCTGCGCGCGGTGCTGCGGGAGGGCAGCGAGGGGCCCGTGCTCGTCCTCGCCGACCGTCGCGTCCAGGTGCCCGCGCGGGCCGGGGACGCCCTGGACCGGCTCCTGTCCGGGGACGACGTGACGGCCGGGGACCTGCCGGGGCTGGACCACGACGACGCCGTCGCCCTGGTCCGCCGGCTGCTCCGCGAGGGCGTCGTGGTCCCGGCCCGGCCCGGGGACGGCGCCACGGCGTGAGCGTCGCCCACCGCCCGCCCCGGTGCTCCGAGACCGCGGCCGTGCGGGACGACCCGCGGACCGGGTCGGCCTCACCGGTCGCCCGCTGGCTGCTCGTCGAGCAGCCGGGACCGTGGGGCCGCGACGCCCTGCTGGGGTCCCGGCTGGACCGCGCGGTCGCGTCCGGCCTGGCGCACCGGGCGGCGGCGGCGGGCGTGCGCGTCCTGCTGGTCCGGCGCCACGGCCGGGCCGGCCACACCACGCACCACCGTCGGCACTGGGCGGTGGTCGACTCCCGGCCCGGCTCCGAGGCGGTGGCCTGGGGCCGGTTCGAGCGCGACGACGAGCTGCTCGACGTCGCCCTGACCGGTCCAGTGGTCCCGACCCGGCACGAGGGCCCGGCCGACCCCGACCGGCCCGTCTACCTGGCCTGCGCCCACGGCCGGCACGACACGTGCTGCGCGGTCCGGGGCCGCGAGGTCGCCGCCGCGCTCGACGAGCTCGCCCCCGGCCGGGTCTGGGAGTGCTCGCACGTGGGCGGCTGCCGGTTCGCGGCCAACGTCGTCGTGCTCCCCCACGGGCTCTACTACGGCGGGGTCACCCCGGCCACGGCGGCCGCCCTGGTGGCGGCGACCGAGGCGGGCCACGTCGTGCCCGACCTGCTCCGGGGCCGCTCGTCGCTGCCCGTGGCCGTCCAGGCCGCGCAGCACCACGCCCGCGAAGCCCGCCCCGAGGTGGGTCTCGCCGTCGACGCGACGACCCTGCTGCGCAGCACCGCGGGCGAGGGCGGGACCGTGACGGTCGACCTCGCAGTCCGCGCCACCGGCGAGGTGCTCGGTGTCACCGTGGCCCAGCGGCCGCACGCCCCGCCCGCCCTGCTCACCTGCGCGGCCTCGCGCCCCGCCACCCCCATGGCCTGGGAGCTCGTGTCCCTGGTCGCCCGCACCGACTGACCGCCTGACGGCCTGACGGCTGACGGCTGACCGGCTGACCGGCTGACCCGGTGAGGGGTCGCTGGTGACCGGGACACGCCGGTCGGCCGGTCACCAGCGACCGCTCGTCGGCCTGGCGGCGCTGCTCAGCCCCGCAGGCCGGCCAGGTAGTCCAGGGCCCAGGCCTCGTCGACGACCTCGGCGTACTTGGCGCCCATGTCGCCGAGGTTGGCCTCGTGGACGGTCGGCGAGCGGTCGCCGCACGCGTCGCCGACCACGAACACGGTGAACCCGTGCGACATCGCGTCGACGACGGTGGCCCGCACGCAGCCCGAGGTCGACACGCCCTGGACGAGCACGGTGTCCACGCCCGCGGCGGTGAGGGTCGAGGCGAGCGTGGTGCCGAAGAACGCGCTCGGCATCTGCTTGAGCAGCACGACCTCGTCCGGGCGCGGGGCGACCTCGGCCCGGAACTCGCCCGCCTCGGTGTCGCCGACGAAGACCCGCAGCCCGGGCACCCGGCGGACGAACGAGCCGCCGTCGACCGCGTCGGCGGCGTAGCGGACGCCGGAGTGCGCGACGAGCACCCCGGCCTCGCGGGCCGCCGCGAGCACGCGCGAGGCCGCCTCGAGCGAGCGGGTCGACGGCATCTGGAAGACGCCGCCGTCGTCGAAGTACGCCCGCACCATGTCGATGCACAGCAGCGCCGGGCGCCGGCCCGGCCGGAGCGGGGTGCCCCAGCCGGACCGGCTGTGGCCGGCCCCGTGACCGGCACCAGGGCCGGCAGCTCCCTCGGTCACGGGGTCGGCCTGTCCGGGCGGTGCCCCGCCGTCACACGCGCGCCACAGGAGGCTTCGGGGCGGGGAGCCCGGTCTCGGCGAGGGCGTTGGCGAGGATCTCCTCCATCGGCGGGCCCGAGTCGAAGATCGGCAGCGGGTCGGGACGGCCGGCGCCCATCTCGGCGCGCAGGGCCTCGGTCGCCGCGGCGTCGACCGCGCCGTCGGAGGTGAGCACGACGCCGTAGCGCCGGGCGCCCGTCGACGCTCACCAGCCCGCGGCGCACCTCGAGCGCGACGAGCGTCGGCGTCGCGGGCCAGCGGGTCGCCCCAGCCGCCGCCGCCCCAGGTGACGAAGTGCAGCAGCTCGCCGGCCTTGACCGGCACGTCGTGGCACTTGCTCGGCAGCACCTCGCGGGTGCCGTCGAGCCGCTCGACCCACTTGGTGCCGCGCGCGCCCGGGCTCGCCGCCGAGCACGCCCCACGGGTAGGTGAGCCAGCGGTCGTCGTGGATGGCGATCTCGCCGTCGGACAGGAACCGGTAGGCGACGTCGACCCCGTTGCCGCCGCGGTGCAGGCCCGAGCCGCCGGTGTCCGGCGACCGTCTCCCACTTCTCGATCCGCAGCGGGTAGTAGGACTCCAGGTACTCGCACGGGATGTTGGTGAAGCTCGGCCACAGCGAGTGCCCGTCCGGCCCGTCGCCCATCGGCCGGCCGGGGATGCCGCCGAAGCCGATCGAGTACAGCTGGAACCACTCGCCCTTCTGCTCGCCCTCGCCGTACGTGCCGGAGTACATGAAGTGCGGCGAGCTGGAGAACCCGGCGGCGTTCATCAGCTGCGGGTTGGTCTGGCCGAGCAGGCCGCCGAGCAGGTCGAAGACCCGGCCGATGCCGTGGTTGCGCCCCGACAGCGCCGCGGGGAAGCGCGGCTTCCAGAACGAGTCCTCGGGGATCACCACGTCGACCAGCGGGTAGAAGCCGTCGTTCCACAGGATCTGCGGGTCGGCGACCGTGATCATGTAGATGCCGAAGAACATCCGGATGAGGTTCTCGTTGATGTAGTAGTTGATCGGGCCCGGCCGCCTGCGGGCGAGGACCCGGTGAAGTCGATGCGTCACCTTGTCGCCGCTGCGGGTCAGGGTCATCTTCAGCTCGTACGGGCCGAAGCCGACGCCGTCGTCGCAGATGTAGTCGGTGAAGCTGATGGACTTCCCGTCCTCGAAGACGATCGCGAGCAGCGTCTTCATGGCCGAGTAGTTGCGGGCGAGCAGCGCGTCCAGGGCCGACAGGTAGGTGTCCGTGCCGAACCGGTCGCACATCTCCTGGATCCGGCGCCCGGCCGTGCGGCAGGCCGCGACGATGCCGTTGAGGTCGGCCCGGTTCCAGTCGGGCTTGCGGACCTGGTTGAGGATGATCTCCAGCGACTCCTCGGCGAGGACGCCCTGCTTGTAGAGCTTGAAGGGCGGGATGATCACCCCCTCCTCGAAGATCGTCCGGGCGTCGGTGGGCATGGAGCTCGCGGTCTTGCCGCCCACGTCGGACATGTGGCCGAACATCGACGCCCAGCCGACGATCCGGCCGGAGTGGAAGACCGGCATGACCACGAGCCAGTCGTTGGCGTGGCTGATGGCCGCGCCGCAGGAGTACGGGTCCGAGGTGAGCAGGACGTCGCCCTCCTCGATCGTCCCGTCGTAGCCGTCGAGGAAGTCGGGGATCGACAGGCCGAACTGGCCCACGACCATCTTGCCCTCGGGGTCGGCGATGAGCGGGAACTCGTCGTGCTGCTCCCGGATGCCCGGGCTGAGCGCGGTGCGGAACAGCACCTCGTCCATCTCGTAGCGGGCGTTGCGCAGCGCGTTCTCGACGAGGTCGAGGGTGATGACGTCGACGTCGACCGCCTGCACCGGCTCGGTCGCGGTCTCGAGGATGCGTGCCATGTCTCAGCCCTCCTGGCTCTGGGCGGCCGCGTGGCCGACGGGGGTGATGAGGAGCGAGCCGCTGGCGTGGACCACGGCCTGCGTGGTCGGGCAGGACCAGCGTCGTGGAGTCCATCTCGGTGATGACCGCAGGACCGGTGACGACCGCGCCCGCTGCCAGCCGCGACCGGTCGTAGACGCCGGCGCTCACCCGCTCCCCGGAGACCCAGATGTCGGTGTCGCAGGACCTTGGCGACCGACGGGTCGGGGTCGCCCTGCGGCACGGTCTCGGCGGCGACGTTCGGCCGGGGACCGGTGGCCGAGGCGCGGAGCGTGACGACCTCGTGGGCGTTCTTCAGCAGGAAGCCGAACAGCCGCTCGTGCTCGGCGTCGAAGCGGGCGGCCACCGCGGCCAGCCCGGCCCCGGCGCCGTCGAAGGCGTCGACGTCGATGGTCACCGGGATCTCGAAGCCCTGGCCGTGGTAGCGGAGGTCGACCGAGTGCACGACGGACATGTCGGCCTCGTCGACCCCCTCGGCGCGCAGCGTGGCCTTGGCCGCCGCCGCGAGCTCGTCGAGCGCGGCGCGGATCTCGTCGTCGGTGGTGTCGGAGAACTGGCGGATGTACGTGCGGGCCGACTCGTCGCGCAGGCTCGTCGTCGCGTCCCCGTACGCACAGAGCACGCCCGGGCTCGGCGGGATGATGACGGGCCAGCTACCGGTGAGCTTGCCCAGCGCGTTGGCGTGCAGCGGGCCGGCCCCACCGAAGGCGACGAGGGCGAAGTCGCGCGGGTCGAAGCCCTGCTGCACGCTCACCAGCCGCAGCGCACCGAACATGTTCTCGTTGACGATGTCGACGATCCCGCTGGCGGCGGCCTCGACGCTGTCCAGGGTGGTGGCGTCGGCGATGGTCTGCACCGCGGCGCGGGACGCCTCGACGTCGAGGGTGATCTCGCCGCCGGCCAGGGACGACGGCAGGTAGCCGAGGACGACGTTGGCGTCGGTGACGGTCGGGGCGTCGCCGCCCTTGCCGTAGGCGGCCGGGCCGGGGACGGCGCCCGCGGACTGCGGGCCGACCCGCAGCGCCTGGGTGAGCGGCGGGACGTGGGCGATGGAGCCGCCCCCGGCCCCGACGGTGCGGACGTCGACGCTGGCCGCGCGGACGTCGAGGTCGCCGACCCGGGTCTGGCGCCCGATCCGCGGGACCAGGTCCTGGACCAGGCCGACGTCGGTGCTCGTGCCGCCCATGTCGAAGGTGAGGAAGTCGCGGTAGCCGGCCTGCTCGGCGGCCCAGGCGGCGCCCGTGACGCCGCCGGCGGGGCCGGACAGCAGGAGGTTGACCGGGTTGGCCGCCGCGGCCGAGGCCGAGGCGAGGCCGCCGTCGCTGCGCAGGATGTACAGCGGGCCGTCGACGCCGCCGTCGGCGAGCTGCGTGGCGAGGCTGTCGACGTAGCGGGCGACCTGGGGCTGGACGTAGCCGTTGGCCACCGTGGTGATGGTGCGCTCGTACTCGCGCAGCTCGGGCAGGACGTGGCTGCTCAGCGAGACCGGGAAGTCCGGCCCGAGCTCCTCGACCGCGACGGCGCCGATCTGCTTCTCGTGGTCGGGGTTGGCGAAGGAGTTGATGAGCGAGACGGCGAGGGCCTGGATGCCCTGGGCCCTGAGCCGCTGGATCTTGGCCCGGACGTCCTCGAGGTCCAGGGGGACGACGACGGACCCGTCGCTGGCCACCCGCTCGACGGCCTCGACGGTGTTCTCCAGCGCGGCGAGCGGCTCCGGCTTGGGCCAGATGATCCAGCCGGCCAGCCCGCCGGGGACGAACGAGCGGGCGATCTGGAGCACCTGCCGGAAGCCCTGCGTGGTGATGAGCCCGACCGTCGCCCCCTTGCCCTCGAGGATCGCGTTGGTGGCGACCGTGGTGCCGTGCAGCACCTCGGTGACGTCCGCCAGGCCGATGCCGGCGTCCGCGGTGACCCGCTGGATGCCTCGCAGCACCCCGACGGACTGGTCCTCCGGGGTCGAGGCGGTCTTGGCCCGCCACGTCCTGCCGGTGTCGGTGTCGATGAGCAGGACGTCGGTGAAGGTTCCACCGACGTCCACGCCGAGACGGTGCGCCATTGCTGTCCTCCGGGGTGGTCGGGTGCGGGTGCGGTGCAGGGGTGGTGGTCAGACGACTCCGGCGGCGCGGAGGCGGTCGATCTCGGCGGTGTCCAGGCCGAGCAGGTCGCGGTAGACCTCGTCGCTGTGCTGGCCGAGCGCGGGCCCGACGCTGCGGACCCGGCCGGGCGAGGCGGACAGCCGCGGGAAGACGTTCTGCATCGGCACGGGGCCGAAGTCGGGGTGGGCGAGGCGGACGATCGACTCCCGGGCCGCGAAGTGCGGGTCGGCGAGCATGTCCTTGGCGCGGAAGATCCGGCCCGGCGGGGACGCCGCCCTCGGCGAGCCGGGCCAGCAGGTCGTCCGCGTCGAGCGTGGCGGTCCAGGCGGCGATGAGGTCGTCGAGCTCCTCGGCGTGCGCGCCCCGGGCGCCGTGGGTGGCGTAGCGCTCGTCCGCCGCGAGGTCGGCCCGGTCCATCGACCGCGGCGAGCCGGGCGAAGACGGTGTCCTGGTTGGCGGCGACGAGGACCATCTCGCCGTCCGCGGTCGGGTAGGCGTTGCTCGGGGCGACGTTCGGCAGCATCGAGCCGGTCCGCTCGCGCTGGTAGCCCGCGACCTCCCACTCCGGCAGCAGCGACTCCATCATCGCCAGCACGGCCTCGTAGATGGCCGAGTCGACGACCTGGCCCCGGCCGGTCCGCTCGCGGGAGTGCAGCGCGACCAGCGTGCCCAGGCAGGCGAACGTCGCCGCGAGGGAGTCGCCGAGGCTGATGCCGGCGCGGGACGGGCGGCCGGTCGGGGTCGCCGATGACGTGGCGGATGCCCGCCCATCGCCTCGCCGATCGAGCCGTACCCGGCGCGGGGGGCGTACGGGCCGGTCTGGCCGAAGCCGGTGACCCGGGTGACGACCAGGCGCGGGTTGGTCTCCCACAGCTCCTCGGGCGACAGGCCCCAGCGCTCGAGGGTGCCGGGCCGGAAGTTCTCCAGCAGCACGTCGCGCCTCGGCCACGAGCCGGCGGACCAGGTCCTGGCCCTCGGGCCGGCGCAGGTCGCAGGTGACCGACTTCTTGTTGCGGGCGACGACCGGCCACCACAGCGACTGCCCGTGCGGCTTCTCCCGGCCCCACTGCCGCATCGGGTCGCCGCGGCCCGGGTCCTCGACCTTGATGACGTCGGCGCCGAAGTCGCCGAGCAGCTGCCCGCAGAACGGGCCGGCGAGCAGCTGGCCCATCTCGACGACGCGGACGTCGGCCAGGGGCAGGCCCGACCGGTCCCCCGGGTCACGGTCGGCGGGGGCGGGACGGTCGGTGCTCGGGTCGCTCACGCGGGCTCCTGCTCGGTGCGGGGTCGGGGGCCGAGCAGCGACGCCCGGGCCGACATGAGGTGGCTGCGCATGACGGACTCCGCCCACAGCGGGTCGTGGGCGCGCAGGGCGGCGACGATCTCCAGGTGGTGCTGGGTGCTGCGCCGCATGGACTCCTCGTCGAAGCCGTGCAGGGTCCGCAGCACCGCGCCGGTGTGGACGAGGCTGTCGACCACCGACGGCAGCACCCCGCTCCCGCTCGCGGCGACCACCAGCGAGTGGAAGCGGGCGTTGAGGCCGTAGACCAGGTCGAGGTCCTGGTCGGGCCCGGGCAGCGCGTGCGCGGCCATCCGCTCCGCGGCCTCCTGCAGCACGTCGAGCGCGGCGTCGTCGATGCGGCCGGCGGCCAGCCGGGCCCCGAGGCCCTCGACCTGGGCACGCAGCAGGAAGACGTGCTCGAGGTCGGTGTCGGAGTGGTCGACGACCCGGGCGCCCTTGTTGGGGACCAGGTCGACGAGGCCCTCCGCCGACAGACGGCGGAGGGCCTCGCGGACCGGCGTGCGGGACACCCCGAGGAGCTGGGCGAGCTCGACCTCGCCGAGCCGCTCCCCGGGGGCGTAGTCGCCGCGCAGGATGAGCGACCGGACAGCGTCCACCGCGGTGGTCGGTCCGGTCGTGTCCATGCGGCTCCGCACGTCAGCGGGGGGTGGGGTGTGTGCAATGTAGGAGCGAGATCTGGGCGGCACAAGGGACCGGCCCACATTTGCTGGACCTGACCAGGCGTCATTGCATACAGAATCGGGACAGGGCAGGCTTGCCCCATGTCGAGCCCCCTCGCCTCGCCCGACCGTCCCCCGCTCGTGGCCACCGGCGTCCACGTGGTCGAGGTCGGCCCCCGCGACGGCCTGCAGAACGAGCGCACGGTGCTCGACGTCGACACCCGGGTCGAGCTCGTGCGGCGCCTGGTCGCGGCGGGCGTCCGCCGGCTGGAGACGGTGAGCTTCGTCCACCCCGCCCGGGTGCCGCAGATGGCGGGCGCCGAGGAGGTGATGGCCGCCGTCCCCCGCACGGCGCCGGACGGCAGCCACGTCGACCACATCGGCCTCGTGCTCAACGAGCGCGGCCTGGACCGCGCCCTGGCCGCGGGCGTCGACGAGGTCAACCTCGTCGCCATCACCACCGAGACCTTCAGCCACCGCAACCAGGGGGCGGGCGTGGCCGACGTGCTCGCCGCCACGGTGCGGATGCTCGAGCGCGCCCGCGAGGCCGGCGTGCGCGCCTCGGTCACGGTGTCCGCCGCGTTCGGCTGCCCGTTCGAGGGCGAGGTGACCACGGAGCAGGTGATGCACGTGGTCCGGGCGGTGCTGCCGGCCGGGCCGGTCGAGGTGGCGCTCGCCGACACCATCGGCGTCGGGGTGCCCGCGGACGTGCGGCGGCTGGTCCGCGCGGTGCGGGCGGAGTCGGACGTGCCGCTGCGTGCGCACTTCCACAACACCCGCAACACCGGCTACGCCAACGCGCTCACCGCGGCCGAGGAGGGCGTGCTCGCGCTGGACGCCTCGGTGGGCGGCTTCGGCGGCTGCCCCTTCGCGCCCGACGCGACCGGCAACATCGCCACCGAGGACCTGGTCTACGCGCTGGGCCGCTCGGGGATCGACACCGGGCTGCAGGTCGGCGCGCTCGCGGACCCGGCGCGCTTCGTCACCGCGGCGCTCGGCGCGGACGCGACCCCGGGGCTGCTGGACCGCGCGGGCGCCTGGCCCGCCTGAGCGGAGCGCGCGGCCGGGTCACGGCAGGCCGGGTCGCACGGTCGGCACGTCGTCGTCAGCAGACCGTCAGCAGATTATGAAGCAGACCGTCAGGAGGCGGTCAGCAGGACCGCCTGCCGCCCGTCCGGACGGCCGGGGGATCCGCCCGGGCGCCCCCACGACGGCGGCACCCACCCCTCGCGCGCCTCGGCCTGCAGCAGGCGCAGCGCGGTCCCCGCGGGCACGGGCCGGGCCAGGTGGTAGCCCTGCAGCCGGTCGCAGCCCATCGCGGCCAGCCGGGCCGCGACGGCCTCGCTCTCCACGCCCTCGGCCACCACCTCCAGGCCGAGGTTGGCGGCCAGGTCGACGATGGTCCGCAGCAGGGTCTCCCCCGTGGCGCCGCCGGCCAGGTCGGCGACGAAGGCCCGGTCGATCTTCAGCTCGTCGACGTCGATCTGCTGCAGCCGCACCAGCGAGGAGTAGCCGGTCCCGAAGTCGTCGATGGACAGGGCGACGCCGAGCGCGCGCAGCGAGGCCATCACCACGTCCGCCCGCCGGGCGTCGACCATGAGGCTGCTCTCGGTGACCTCGACCGTCAGCCGGGCCGGCGGCACGCCGTGGCGCCGCAGCGCCGCCGCCACGCGTCCCGGCAGCGCCTCGTCCGACAGCTGCCGGGCCGAGACGTTGACCCCGACCCCGACGTCGTGGCCCGCCGCCCGCCACGTGGCGAGGTCGCCCAGGGCGCGGTCGAGGACCTGGTCGAAGACCGCGTCGATGAACCCGGCGTTCTCCGCCAGCTGGACCAGCGTGGCCGGCTGGACGTGGGCGAAGCGGGGGTCGTCCCAGCGGACCAGCGCCTCGTAGGAGCGGGTGAGACCGGTCCGGCAGCTGACCTGCGGCTGGTAGGCCACCGTGAGCCGGCCCGCGCGGACGGCCTCGGCGAGCCCGGCGAGCACCGTGATGCGCTCCATCTCCACGTGGTCGGCTCCGGCGGCGTAGACCGCGACCCGGCCCCGCTGGCCCTTGGCCTCGTACAGCGCGATGTCGGCGTGCTTGAGCAGGTCCGAGGTGCACGACGGCTCGACCACCGCCACCCCGATGGAGCCGTGGACCGCGAGCCGGGTGCAGCCGAGGTCCACCGGCTCGCGCAGGACGTCGAGCACGAGCCCGGCGGCGGCCTCCACCTCCCGGACGGCGTCCTCGGCGGCACCCGCCCGGACGAGCACGGCGAACTCGTCGCCGCCGAGGCGCACGACGTGGGCCCCCTCGGGGGCCACGTCGTGCAGGCGCGCGGCGACCTGCACCAGCAGCCGGTCGCCCACGTCGTGGCCGAGGCTGTCGTTGACGTCCTTGAAGTGGTCGAGGTCCACCAGGAGCATGCCCACCCGGGCCGAGCGCGAGCTGGCCCGCGCGGCCAGCTGGAGCTGCTGCTGCAGGCTCGTCCGGTTGCCCAGCCCCGTGAGGGGGTCGCGCAGCGCCTGGAGCTCGCTCGCGGCGGCCGTCTGGGCGCTCCGGCGGACGGCGACCATGGGCAGGAGGACGAGCAGGAGCATCCACGGCGCCCGGTCCAGGAGGAGCGCCGTCACCGGGGCCATGCCGACCAGCACGGTGGAGGTCTCCAGCGTCCAGCGCAGGTCCTCCCCGAGCGTGCGGAGCAGCGGCTGCCCGGTCCGCAGGGCCACCGCGCCCCCGACGAGCAGGTGGTCCACGCCGGCGTAGACCATCCCGGCGAGCAGCGCGGGCGCGAGCTGGTCGGCCTCGAACGGCTGGTACGGCCCGGCCGGCCCCGCGCCGGACAGCCAGGCGAACACGGCCCGCGCGGCCAGCATCGACAGCGCGTGCTGCCCGAGGTCGAACACCACCCGGGCCGGTCGCCGGCCGGACCTCAGGTCGTCCAGGAGCACCGCGGACAGGTGCAGCAGCAGGACGGGCGCGACGGGCCCGCACACCACGAGAGCGACGGCGAACGTCGTCGACATGCTCACCCTCGAGGTCGTGGCGTCCCCGCGCGCCACGGGGATGGGCAGCAGCTCTCCCAGCACGAGCAGGCCCAGGACGACCAGCACAGGGACGGGCACCGCGAGCAGGAGCAGCAGCGGGGGCTCGGCCCACCACAGCAGCACAGTGAGCCCGAGACCGAGCAGGCCGGTGCCCCACAGGTACGCCGGCAGGACCCGGGGGGCGGTCGGCCCGCGGCGGGCGGCTGGGCGCACGGGCGTCTCCTCGGTCGGTCGGTCGGTCGGTCGGGCCGGATGGGCCGGTCGGGCCGGTCGGGTCGGTCGGGTCGGTCTGGCCGCTCACTCGTCCGGGTCGGGCCTGCCGTATGGCTGTGCGTGATTGATACGGCACGCTGCGTGCAAACGCTCGTAGCCGGCGGCGCGGCACCCGCGTGGCGCAGCAACGCCGGAGGCCCGTCGGGACCGTCGGTCCTCACCGCGCGTGCGCGGGCGGACGCCACCCGGACGCCAGGACGTCCCGCTTCGCCCGGCATGCCCGGGTCAGCACCGCCCCTGACGCGGTGACCGCGCCCGTGACACCACGTAGCGTCGTCACCCGGACGGAGCAGCGCCTCAGGCCGGGCTGGGCTCCTCGCCCCGACCGCCCTGGTCCCCACGACCGCCCCGGGCCGTGCCCCGCTCGCGGTGGCCGCCGCGCCCGCCCCCCGGGCTGCCGTCGTCGTCGTCCTCGGGCGGGATCATGCACCAGCGCTCCGCGACGAGCCCGGCCACGGCCAGCCCGAGCGAGGCGAGGACCACGCCGGCCGAGGCGACGGCCCGGCCCGGCTGGGCGGTGACCGCCTGCAGCGGCAGCGCGACGAGCACGTAGCCGCTCCAGCCGCCGGTGAGCATGGCTCCGGCCAGCGCCGCGGCCTTGGCCAGGGCCACCGTCCGGGCCGCCCGCAGCGGGTTGAGGGCCTCCTCCCGCTCGCCCGCGTTCCAGCGGCGGACCGGCCAGGCGACGACGAGGACGGCCACCGCCAGCCCGGCGATCATGACCACGGTGACGTAGGGCGGCGACGCCGTCCCGGCCCCGCCCGCCTGCCGCACCAGCATCACGGCCGCGACGAGGGCGAAGGCCACCCCCGCTAGCAGCGCGAGCGGGCCGAGCCGGGTGGGCCCCATCAGCGTCGCACCGCTCAGCCCGAGACCGGCAGGCCGAAGGGGAGGGTGAGGTCGGCCCGCACGACGACGTCGTCCTCGTCGTCCACGAGCTCCTCGAGCAGCTCGGCGACCGGGCGGGTGAAGCCGTACTCCTGGAGGACGGCGGCGGGGTCGACGAGCGACCAGGGCAGCAGCACGAAGCGCCGGGTCGACGCCATGGGGTGCGGGAGGCCGAGCTCGTGGGCGTCCAGCCGCAGCTCGCCGTAGGTCACCAGGTCGACGTCCAGGGTCCGCGCTCCCCAGCGCACCTCTCGCGTGCGGCCGTGCGCGGCCTCCACGTC
Source organism: uncultured Actinomycetota bacterium (assembly GCA_963750335.1). GTDB lineage: Bacteria > Actinomycetota > Actinomycetes > Actinomycetales > JBBAYJ01 > Aquipuribacter. The sequence goes on along the minus strand of CAVVQD010000011.1, from coordinate 857,251 downwards.
CTGGCCGGCGTGCAGCAGGGCGCGCGGCGCCAGCGTGGTGTCCACGAGGACGACCGCGTTGAGGTAGCGGTCCTGCTCGGGCCCCCCGACGGGGGCGGAGTCCACCACCGGGGAGGTCTCGACCACGGTGACGCCGTCGACCGCGGCCAGGTCGAGCACGGCCTGGTGCAGCGTCGCGTAGGGGTCGTCGAGGTTGGCGCCGAGGGCGAGGACCGCGCGCACCGGCGCCACCGGGGCGGTGTCGGCGCGGACGTCGTCCCGGGTCCGGCGGACGGTGACGGTGACGTCGTCGAACGGCACCCCCACCGGGGCCTGCGGCTTGTGGACGGTGACGTCCACCGCCACGAGGCGGGCGTCGGCCATGACGGCCGAGGCGATCTGCTCGGCCAGGGCCTCCACCAGGTCCAGCGACGGCCCGGTGAGGACGCGGTGCGCCGTGGCGGCCACCACCGAGTAGTCCACGGCGTCGGCCAGGTCGTCGCTGCGCCCGGCCCGCAGCGTCGGCACGTGGAGGACCACGTCGACGGAGAACTCCTGGCCGTCCCGCTTCTCGTGCGTCCAGCACGCCGTGGGTGCCGCGGCCGCGGATGCCGCGCACGGCGACCTGGTCCACCGGGCCGCCGTAGTCGCCGAGGTAGCTGCTCATGGGTGCCGATCCTGCTCGGCGCCGCCCCCGCGCGCACGGCGCCAGGCCGCGCCGACCCGGACCGCGTCGGCCGTGGGCCGGGCCGTGTGCGCCCGGACCGCCCAGACGCCGTGCGCGGCGAGCAGGGCGGCGAGCGCGTGCGAGGCGTCCTCGCGCTGCTCGACCGGGCGGGGGGTCCCGTCGTCGGCCGCGAGCAGGTGCCCGAGGAACCGCTTGCGGCTGACCCCCACCAGCAGGGGCAGGCCGAGCCCGTCCAGCGCGGCGAGGTGGCCGAGCAGGGCCCAGCCGTGCCCCGCGTCCTTGGCGAAGCCGATGCCGGGGTCCAGGACGAGCCGGGAGGCGTCCACGCCCCCGGCGACGAGGGCGTCCACGCGGGCGGCGAGCTCGTCGCGGACCTCGCGCACGACGTCGGCGTAGACCGCCCGGGCCGCCATGCCCGCCGAGTGCCCCCGCCAGTGCATGACGACGAAGGGGCAGCCGGCCGCGGCGACCACGCCCGCCATGCCGGGGTCCGCCGCGCCCCCGCTCACGTCGTTGACGAGCACCGCACCGGCCTCCAGGGCGGCCGCGGCGACGGAGGCCCGCATGGTGTCGATGCTCACCGGCACGCCGTGCCCGGCCAGGGTGCGGACCACCTCGACCGTGCGGCGCAGCTCCTCGTGCTCGTCCACCCGCACCGCGCCCGGCCGGGTGGACTCCCCGCCCACGTCCACGGCGTCCGCCCCCGCGGCCACCAGCCCGAGCCCGTGGTGGACCGCGTCGTCCGGGTCGGCCCACAGGCCGCCGTCGCTGAAGGAGTCAGGGGTGACGTTGAGGACGGCCAGCACGACGGGCCGGTCCAGCCCGACGAGCCGGCCGGCGGCCGGCCCGGGCAGGCCGGCCGGCCCGGGGTGGGGATGCTCCACCGGCCTCAGGCGCCGCCGGGCGCGGGGGGCTGCGGACCCGACGGGCTGCTGGACGGGGTGCTCGGCGGGGTGGCGGAGCCGCCGTTGCCGGAGCCGTGGCCGACGCCGTTCGACGCCCCCCAATTGTCCTCCGGCCCGTGCGGGGCCGAGCCGTTGGCCGAACCGTTCGCCGAGACCCGTTCTGCGACGAGCCGTTGGCCGACGACCCGTTGGCCGACGACCCGTTGGCCGAGGAGCCGTTGGCCGACCCGTTCACCGTGGGCGCGCCCGTGGCGACGGAGAAGCCGTTGGCGTTGACCACCGGGCGCGGCGGGACGGGGACGGGCGGCAGGTCGGACACGGCGCGGCGGTCGCTGGACAGCCACACCGGCCGGGACTGCCGCTTGACCACGTCGCCGAAGACGGCCTTGATCTGCTCGGCGTTCAGCGTCTCCTTCTCGAGCAGCTCCTTGACCAGCCGGTCGAGGATCGGGCGGTGCTCGACGAGGATCTCCCAGGCCTCGTCGTGCGCGGCCTCGATCAGCCGACGGACCTCCCGGTCGACGGTCGCGGCGACCGACTCCGAGTAGTCGCGCTCGTGGCCCATGTCGCGGCCGAGGAACATCTCGCCCGACGCGCTGCCGAGCTTGATGGCGCCGATGGCCTCGCTCATGCCGAACTGGGTGACCATCTTGCGGGCCAGCCCGGTGGCCTTCTCGATGTCGTTCGCGGCGCCCGAGGTCGGGTCGTGGAAGACGAGCTCCTCGGCGACGCGGCCGCCGAGGGCGTACGCGAGCTGGTCGAGCATCTCGTTGCGCGACGTCGAGTACTTGTCCTCGGTGGGCAGCACCATCGTGTAGCCGAGGGCGCGGCCGCGCGGCAGGATCGTGATCTTCGCGACCGGGTCCGTGTCGGGCAGCGACGCGGCCACCAGGGCGTGGCCGCCCTCGTGGTAGGCCGTGACGAGCCGCTCCTTGTCGTTCATCAGGCGGGTGCGCTTCTGCGGCCCGGCCATCACCCGGTCGATGGCCTCGTCCAGCGTGGCGTCGTCGATGAGGGTGCGGTCTGCGCGGGCGGTGAGCAGGGCGGCCTCGTTGAGCACGTTGGCCAGGTCGGCGCCCGTGAACCCGGGGGTCCGGCGGGCGATGCCCTCCAGGTCCACGTCGGCCAGGGGCTTGCCCTTGCCGTGGACCTGCAGGATCTTCAGCCGGCCCTGCATGTCGGGGGCCTCGACGGTGATCTGGCGGTCGAAGCGGCCGGGACGCAGCAGCGCGGGGTCGAGGATGTCGGGCCGGTTGGTGGCGGCGATGAGGATGACGTTGGTCTTGACGTCGAAGCCGTCCATCTCGACCAGGAGCTGGTTGAGGGTCTGCTCGCGCTCGTCGTGCCCGCCGCCCATGCCGGCGCCGCGGTGGCGGCCGACGGCGTCGATCTCGTCGACGAAGATGATCGCCGGGGCGTTCTGCTTGGCCTGCTCGAACAGGTCGCGGACCCGGCTGGCGCCCACGCCGACGAACATCTCGACGAAGTCCGAGCCGGAGATCGAGTAGAACGGCACGCCCGCCTCGCCGGCCGTGGCCCGGGCCAGCAGCGTCTTGCCGGTCCCGGGGGGCCCGTAGAGCAGCACGCCCTTGGGGATCTTGGCCCCGACGGACAGGAACTTCTGCGGCTCGGAGAGGAACTCCTTGATCTCGGTGAGCTCCTCGACGGCCTCCTCGGCACCGGCCACGTCGGCGAAGGTCACCTTGGGCATGTCCTTGGTGATGAGCTTGGCCTTGGACTTGCCGAACTGCATGACCCGGTTGCCGCCGCCGCTCATGCGGGACAGCACGAACCAGAACAGCCCGAGGATGAGCAGCAGCGGCAGCACGGTGATGAGCAGGCTGGTGAGCAGCGAGGTCTGCGGGTTGGTCTCGTCCACGCCGTCGGCCGGCGGGAACCGGTCCAGCAGGCGCAGGACGTCCCCGGCACGCTGCTCGACGTAGTGGGTGCGGACCTGCGTGGACCCGTCGACCTCCTCGCCTTCGACGAGGGTGAGGTCGAGGCGCTGCTCGCCGTCCACCACGAGGGCGGAGGCGACCTTCCCGTCCTCGATCAGCTGCAGGGCCTGGCTCGTGTCGACCGTCGCGAAGCGCTCGGTCGAGATGAGGCGGGCCCCGACCAGCACGATGACGATCGCCAGCACGATCCAGATCGCCCCGCTGCGTAGGAACGTCCGCATCTTCATCAGCTCACCACACGGGGCCGCGCGGGCCCCGTCCTCCCTGCCATCCGGCATCGGTCCGGCATCGGTTGCGGTACGTCCGCGCGCTGCGTCCCTGCTCAGGCAGGGTACAGCGGGGGGCGGACACACCTCCTGACGAGGTCAACGGGGGCTCGGGCGCGGACGTTCCGCGCGGGGGTCCTGTTCACCCTGGGCGGAGCCGGCGGACGCGAGGGAGCCCCCGACCGGACGGTCGAGGGCTCCCGAGGCGATCGGCTACTTCCGCAGGCGGAAGAAGCTGCTGATGGAGGACTGGTCGGTGAAGACGACGCTCACCCGGTAGCAGCTGTCCTTCGTGACCGACGGGGTCTTCCAGTTCTGGATGAACTGCTTGTCGGTCGCGTCGTACCGGAGCACGGTGCTGCCGGCCGTGACGAAGTCCACCTCGTCCGCGGCGAGGACGCTGCCCGGGCAGGTCAGGGGCGTGACCGTGAAGCCCTTGACGTCCGCGACCCCGGTCCGCTCGGCCCCGGCGCGGCCGGTGAAGAGGTTGAACTTCAGCGGCACGGTCGACCCGCCCTTGGCGGTGTTCCACACCGTGGAGGCGGAGGCGGCCGGCAGGACCGTCGAGGTGGAAGCAGGCTGGAAGACCGAGCTGTCCACACCGACCGGGGCGTAGAACCCCGTGGCGTGCCAGGCGCCGATCGTCAGCGTCCCCCCGATGAATCCCAGGGCGTAGTTGGGGCCGGCGAGCACGGTCCCCTGGGTGATGGCGTGCGGCCCGACCGTCTCCCCTGCGACCCGGGACAACGAGCCCGCCAACAGCTCGCCGGCGACGAGGGAACCGGACGTGAGCTGGTAGGTGAGGGCCGGGTCTGCTGCGCCGAACTGCTTCGCCTTGGCGTCCGCGGTGATGGTGATCGGTCGCGGCGTGATGACCGCGTCCGCGGTGGCGCCCGCGTTCGCCGAGTAGTTGCTCGCGTCCGGACCGACCACCGTGATACCGGAGACCGTCGCCGTCCGGCTGCCGGCGTCCTTGGTGGCGAAGGCCGCGGTCCCGTAGGACGTGGTGAGCACGTCACCCGAGACCCGGTCGTCGGAGAGGGTGACGACCGCCGCGGTGCTGCCGTCGTACACCTTGCCCTGCGCCGCCGCGGTCACCGTGAGAACCCGGCGCGTGATGGACGCCGTGGTCGAGGTGCCGGCGTTCGCCGCGTAGTTGCCGGCGTCCGGTCCTGTGAGGGCGATGCCGGTCACGGTGACCGGCTTGCCCGTTCCGACGTTCTTGTCGGCGTACACCGCCATTCCTGTAGCGGTCAGCGTGTCCCCCGCGACGCGGTCGTCGGAGAACGTCACCGTCGCGGAGACGCCGCCGTCGTACGTCTTGTCGATGCCGGACGCGGTGACCGCGAGGGGCCGGCGGGTGATGTCGGCGGTGGTGCTGCCGACCCCGGTCAGGGAGTAGTTGCCGGCGTCCGCGCCGGACAGCAGCCCCCCGGCGAGGGTGACGGTCTTCGCGGTGCCGACGTCCTTCGTGGCGAAGGTGGCGGTGCCTCCGGTCAGGGAGACCTCGTCCCCGGTGACCGTGCCGGCGAGGGAGCGGCCGGTCACGGTGGCAGCGGTGGTCCGGTCGTAGACCTTGTTCCCGGCGGTGAAGCTGCCGGTGATCGCCTTCCTGGTGATCTCCGCGGTGGTGGTCGCGGTCTGCGTTGACCGTGTAGTTGCCGGCGTCGGTCCCGCTGGCCGAGATGCCTCCGACGGTGACCGTCCTGCCCGTGCCGACGTTCTTGTCCGCGAAGGACGCGCCGGTGTGGGCGACGGTGAAGACGTCACCCGTGACCCGGTTGTCGGTCAGGGAGACCGGCGCGGCGGTGGTGCCGTCGTAGACCTTGCCCACGCTGGAGGCGGAGACCAGGAGCGCACGGCGGGTGATGCTCGCCGTCGTGGTCGCCGTCGGGGCCACCGCGTAGTTCGCGGCGTCGGCCCCGGAGACCGAGATCCCTGACACCGTGACCGTCTTGGCCGCGCCGACGTTCTTGTCAGCGAAGGACGCACCGGTGGAGGCGACGGTGACCTCGTCCCCGCCCACGCTGTCGCCGGACACGGAGGCCGAGGCGGAGGTGCCGCCGTCGTAGACCTTGTCCTGCGCGGTGGCCGTCACCGTGAGCGTGCGCAGGGCGATGGACGCCGTCGTCGTGGCGACCCCGGTCAGGCGGTAGTTGGTCGACCCGGCCCCGGACAGGGTGGCTCCGGTGAGGGTGACGACCTTGCCCTGGCCGATGGTCTTCGTGGCGAACGCCGCTGTCTCGCCGTCGAGGAGCACCACGTCGGTGCCGAGGACCCCCGACAGGCTGCGGGTGAGCACCTGCGCCGCCGTGGTGGCGTCGTAGGTCTTGTCCGCCGCCGTGAAAGAGCCTGCGATCGGCCGGGTCGTGACGGACGCGGTGGTCGTCGCGACCGAGGTGAGCGTGTAGTTGGCCGAGGCGTCGCCCGACAGGGCTGCCCCGGTGAGCGTGACCGTCTTGCCGGTGCCGACCGACGTCGTGTCGAAGGAGGCGCTCCCGTCGACGAGCGAGACGTCGTCCCGCGCCACGACACCGTTGAGCGACCGGGTGAGGACCGTGGCGTCCGTGCTGGCGTCGTAGACCTTGTCGTCGGCCGTGAACGACCCCGTGATGCCCAGCCGCGTGATGTCCGCGGTGGTCGGGCTCACGCCGCTCAGCGAGTAGTTCGAGGCGTCGTCGCCGGTCAGGCCGGCGCCGGCAAGGGTGACGGTCGTGTGGGCCCCGGCGGACGGGGAGGCGAACGTCGCGGTACCGCCGTCCAGGGACACGATGTCGCTGCCGAGCACCCCGGAGAGGGAGCGGTCGACGACCACGGCAGAGACGTTCCCGTCGTAGACCTTGTCCGCGGCGGTGAAGCTGCCGCTGATCGCCAGCGGGCTGATGGTCGCGACCGCGTCGAACACCCGGTGAAGCCGGTAGTTCGCGGCCGCGGCACCCGACAGGGTCGCGCCGGTGAGGCTGACGGGCTCGTTGAGGCCGGCGCCCGCGGTGAGGAAGGCCCCGGAGCCGCCCTGGAGCGTCACGTCGTCACCCTCGATCGCACCGGTCAGCGCCCGGGTGAGCACGGTGGCGGCGGTGGTGCGGTCGTAGACGCGGTCCTCCGCGGTGAACGAGCCGGTGATGTCCCGCACCGCGATGTCGGCCGTGGTGGTGCCCACGGTGACGGTGTAGTTGCCGGCGTCGGCCCCGGTCAGGTCCGCCCCGGCCAGGGTGACGAGCTTGCCCGAGCCGGCCGAGGCGTCCGCGAAGGTCGCCGTGCCGCCGGTCAGGGTCACGGAGTCCCCGGTCAGGACGCCCACCAGGTCGCGGCCGGTGACGGTGGCGCTGACCCTGCCGTCGTAGATCTTGGACGACACCGTGAACGAGCCCGCGATGCCCAGCGGGGTGATGTCGGCCGTCGTCGTGCCGACGGAGCCGAGGACGTAGTTGCCCGCGTCGGCCCCGGACAGCGCGGCCCCGGTGAGGGTCACGGTCTTGTCGTCCCCGACGGTGCTGCCGGCGAAGGTGGCCGTGCCGCCCGTCAGGGCGACCACGTCGGTCCCGAGGACCCCAGCGAGGGTCTGGCTGACCACCACGGCAGACGTCGTGGCGTCGTAGACCTTGTCCTCCGCCGCAAACGAGCCGGTGATGGACAGGGCAGTGATGGAGGCGGTGGCCTCGGCGACCGAGAGCAGCGAGTAGTTGCGCGCCTGGGCCCCTGCCAGCGCTGCGCCCTGAAGGGTCACGGTCTTGCCCGCGCCGACCGCCTTCGTGCCGAAGCTCCCGCTGCCGGTCAGCGCGACCTCGTCGTCACCGAGGACGCCGACCAGCGACCGGGTGAGCACCGTCGCGTCCGTCGTGGTGTCGTACACCTTCGAGGAGGCCGTGAACGAGGCCGTGAGCCCGCGCGGGGTGATGTCGGCCGTGGTGGTCGCCACACCGCTCAGGGAGTAGTTGCCGGCGTCCGCCCCCTCGAGGGTCGCGCCGTCCAGGGTGACGGTCAGGTCGATGCCGACGTCGCGGGACCCGAAGGTCGCTGTCCCGTGGGTCAGGGTGACGTCGTCCCCGTCCACCGTCCCGGCCAGGGAGCGGCCGGTCACGGCGGCAGCGGTGGTCCGGTCGTAGACCTTGTTCCCGGCGGTGAAGCTGCCGGTGATCTCCTTGGCGGTGATGTCCGCCGTGGTGGTCGTGGTCGCGTTGACCGTGTAGTTGCCGGCGTCGGTCCCGCTGGCCGAGATGCCTCCGACGGTGACCGTCTTGCCCGTGCCGACGTTCTTGTCGGCGAACGAGGCGCCGGTGTGGGCGACGGTGAAGTCGTCACCGGCGACCCGGTCGTCGTCCAGGGAGACCGGCGCGGCGGTGGTCCCGTCGTAGACCTTGCCCACGCTGTCGGCGGAGACCAGGAGCGCACGGGGGGTGATGTCCGCCGTCCCCGTCGCCGTGCCGGCGACCGCGTAGTTGGCAGCGTCTGCCCCGGAGACCGAGATCCCTGTCACCGTGACCGTCTTGGCCGTGCCCACGTTCTTGTCCGAGAACTGCGCGCCGGTGAAGGCGAGGTCGATGTCGTCCTCGTCCGCCTGGTCGCCCGACAGGCTGACGGCAGCCGTCGAGGTGCCGTCGTAGGTCTTGTCTGTCGCGGAGACGGTCACCGCGAGCGTGCGCAGGCTGATGTCCGCCTCCGCGTCCGCGACCCCGGTGAGGCTGTAGTTCGCCGCGTCGCCGCCGGACAGGCTCGCCCCGGTGAGGGTGACGACCTTGTCCTGACCGATCGTCTTGTCGGCGAAGGTCGCCGTCCCCCCGGTCAGGAGCACCGCGTCGGAGCCCAGGACCCCCGACAGGGTGCGGGTCAGCACGTCCGCAGCCGTGGTGGCGTCGTAGGTCTTGTCCGCCGCGGTGAAGGCGCCGCTGATCTGCAGGCGGGTGATCGCGGCGGAGGCCGGGGCGACGGAGAGCAGGGTGTAGTTGCCCGCCTGGGCGCCGGTCAGCGTGGCGCCGGCCAGGGTCACCGTCTTGCCCGTGCCGACCGTGCGCGAGGCGAAGGTCGCGGTCCCGCCGGTGTGGGAGACCTCGTCGGCCCCGAGCACGCCGGACAGGGATCGGCTGGCCACCGTGGCGGCCGCGGTGCCGTCGTAGACCCGGTCGTCGACCGTGAACGAGCCGGTGATGCCGAGCGCGGTGATGTCGGCGGTCGTGCTCGCGACACCGCTCAGGGTGTAGTTGCCCGCGTCCGTCCCGGACAGCAGAGCCCCGGTGAGGGTGACGGTCTTCGCGGTGCCCGCGTCGCGGGTGTCGAAGGTCGCCGTGCCGCCGGTCAGGGAGACCTCGTCCCTGGCGACCGTCCCGGCCAGGGAGCGGCCAGCCACGGTGGCAGCCGTCGTCCGGTCGTAGACCTTGTTCCCCGCGGTGAAGCTGCCGGTGATCGCCTTCCTGGTGATCTCCGCGGTGGTGGTCGCGGTCGCGTTGACCGTGTAGTTGCCGGCGTCGGTCCCGCTGGCCGAGATGCCTCCGACGGTGACCGTCCTGCCCGTGCCGACGTTCTTGTCGGCGAACGAGGCGCCGGTGTGGGCGACGGTGAGCAGGTCACCGGCGACCCGGTCGTCGGTCAGGGACACCGGCGCCGCGGTGGTCCCGTCGTAGACCTTGCCCACGCTGGAGGCGGAGACCAGGAGCGCACGGCGCGTGATGCTCGCCGTCGTGGTCGCCGTGGGGGCGACCGCGTAGTTGGCGGCGTCGGCCCCGGAGAGCGAGACCCCCGACACCGTGACCGTCTTGGCCGTGCCCGCGTTCTTGTCCGCGAAGGCCGCGCCGGTGGAGCTGACGAGCAGCGTGTCGCCGGCACGTCGGTCGTCGGCGAGCGACACGGTCGCCGATGCGGTCCCGTCGTACACCTTGTCCTGTGCGGTGGCGGTCACCTTCAGCGTGAGGGCGGTGATCCGCGCCGTGGTCGAGGCCGCGGTGGGGGCGGTGTAGTTGAGGGCGTCGGCGCCGGTGACGGTGATCCCGGAGACGCTGACCGGCTTCGCCGTGCCGATGTTCTTGTCGGCGAACGACGCGGTGCCGTACCCGACGACCAGGGCGTCCCCGGAGAGCCGGTCGTCGCCGAGCGTCACGGTCGCGGCGGTGGTGCCGTCGTAGGCGCGGTCGAGCCCGGTGGCGGTGACGGCCAGGGGGCGCCGGGTGATGTCGGCGGTGAGGCCGCTCGGCTGGGCCAGGGAGTAGTTGCCCGCCGCGGCGCCCGAGAGGGCGAGCCCGCTGACGGTGACGGCCCTGGCGGTCCCGGCGGAGGCGGAGGCGAAGGACGCCTGGGCGGCGGAGGTGTCGAGCGTGACGGCGTCCGGGGACAGCACGCCGACGAGGCTCGCCGTCTGGTAGCCGACCTGGGCCTGGACGGTGTCGTCGTAGACCTTGTTCGCGGCGGTGGCGCCGGTGACCGTCAGGCCCTTGCGGGCGACGGTGAGCAGGGCGGTCGAGGAGGGCACCGAGCCGCAGGAGTTGGTGAAGACTGCGCGGTAGCCGGTGCCGCTGGAGGCGACGGTGGGGCGCGTCAGCGGGAGGCTGCCGGCGGTCGCGCCGGCCACGTCGGTCGGCGAGCCGCCGACCGGCAGGGCCTGCCACTGCAGGGTCGGCGTCGGAGAGCCGGACGCGGCGGCGGTGAAGGTGACCGGAGAGCCGTACGTCACGGACTGCGCCAGCGGCTGGGTGGTGACGACGGGGGTGGTGCACTGCTGGCCGACGGTGACGACCGGGCTCGCAGACACGGGGGACGCGGTGAACGACGACGACCCCGTCGTCGCCGGGGCCACGGCACTGGCGTACCGGATGACGACGGTCTGGGAGTTGTTGCAGCCCTGCGGCACGCTCACGGTGCGGCCGGAGAGGGCCAGCGACCCGACGCCCGGGCATGTCCCGGCCTGGAGGCTCACCGAGCCCGCGGCGCCTGCGGTGAGGGTCGGGGCCGTCCATCCGGCCGGGATCGTCAGGGTCACGGCCGGGCCGTTGTTCGCCGAGTTGGTCGAGGTGAAGGTGAACGTGTAGGTGCTGGTCGCCCCCGCGGCGACGGAGGACGGCGAGACGCCCACGTCGAAGCTGTTGGCCGCCGCGACGTACGGCCCGACGACCGGGCCGGTCCCGCCGGAGACGGACCCGAGCGGGACCACGGCGGCGTCGGAGGTGTCGGCGAGCGCGCGGTCGAGCTGGACGCGGCCGTTGCCGACGCCCTCGACGGCCTCGGCGGTGCGGGCCAGGCGGCCGACGACCACGCCGTTGGGCGCGGAGGTGGCGGCGGCGACCACGGCGGCGGCGCCGGCGACCACGGCGGCGGAGGCCGACGTGCCGGTGACGGAGCCCGAGCCGGTCGCGATGCTCACGGCGGGGGCGGCCAGGAACGCGGAGGGACCGCGGTTGGCGCCGTCCCACAGGGTGTCCTCGGCCGTGGTGCCGGTGACGCCGACGACCTTGGCGGCGCCCGCGGGGTAGGTCACCGCGGACGAGCCGTCGTTGCCGGTGGCGGCGACGAGGACGGCCCCCTCGGCCCACGCGTAGTCCGCGGCGGCCTGGAGCGCGGCCGAGTAGCCGGGGTTGCTGAACGACATGAGGATGACGTCGGCCCCGTGGTCGGCGGCGTGGACGATCCCCGCCACGATGTCGCTGTCCTGCCCGGTGCCGTCGGCGCCCAGGACGGTCACCGGCATGACGCGGACGCCCGAGTAGCCGACACCGGCGATGCCGGTGCCGTCGTCCACGCCGGCGGCGACGATGCTCGCCATCGCGGTGCCGTGCCCGTTCGGGTCCTGCCGCCCGTCCCCGCCGTCGAGCACGGAGGTCCCGGGCACGAGCGCGGCCTGCAGGTCGGGGACGTCGCCGGACACGCCCGTGTCGAGCACCGCCACGACGGCCTCGCCGGCCGGGGTGACGGACTCTCGCGCGGCGTCCCAGCCGATCCGGCCCAGGTACCACTGCTCGGCGTAGCCGGGGTCGTCCGGAGCCGCCTCGACCGCGCGCACCCGGTCCTGCTCGACACGGGTCACGACAGGGTCCGCCGACAGCACAGCGGTCACCGCCGCGGCGTCGGCCTCCCGCACGGAGACGGTCCGCAGCCGCAGCTGCGGGACGGAGCCCGTGCTCTCGCCGCCGGCCGCCTCGACCGCGGCCAGCTGGGCGGCCTCCGACGTGCCGGGATCGAAGCCGACCAGCAGGGAGGTGGTCGCCCCGGCCGGCACCTCCTCGGCCTGCGCGGGCGCGAGCGCCGCGAAGCTCGCGGGCACCGCCACCGTGGCGGCCAGCACGGCGCTGAGCACCCGCCGGGAGGTCCACGAGGAGGAGGAGGCGGCCCGGTGCGCGGGGCGCGAACGGTCCAGGGCAGGCAGGTACCAGGTCACGGGGGTCTCCAGAGGGGTCCGGATTGCGTCACCGGGTGCGTCGTCGTCCTGCGCCCGGGCCCCCGAGCCCGGGTCCAGCGCTTCAGGTCGACGTGCACCCGTGGTCCACGGGCTCGACATCGGGTCCGCGGCCCCAGACTGTGGCCCGGGCCCGCCCGCAGGGATCGTCCGAACGGACGGGTGCTCGGGGCAGAACGGACGAGTCGGGACCCGGACGGGCCACCGTCGTCGCGGTGCGTCGACGGCATGCGACCGAGGGCCACCTGACGGGCACCGCACGACTCCGGGGCGGCCGCCCCCCTGCGCGCCGACGGCACAGGAGGCATCCTGCCCATGTGGGCAGACGACGGTGGGTGGCGGCGGCGGTGCCCGCGCTGCTGCTGCTCGGCGTCGCGGGGACCGTGGCCCTGCGACCCGCGGTCGACGGCTGCGGCGGCGGGCCGGCCGCGGTGCTGCTGCCCACCGCCGAGCAGGTCCCGGACCTCGTGGGCGACGACGAGGGCACGGCCCGGCTGCGCGCCGAGCAGGCCGGGGTGACGTGGTCGGCGCGGCAGGAGACATGGCGCGTCGACGCCGCCGACCGGGGCACGGTGCTCGAGCAGTCCGGCGGCGGCTGCGAGGACCCGCTCCGGCTCGTGCTGAGCACGGGCGGCCCGCTGGTCGACCCCGCCCGGCAGGCCCCCGCCGCCCAGGAGGCGCTGGGACCGGACCCCGGCCCGGTCCGGGTGGTGCGGCTCAGCGAGGGCACGGCGCTGCAGAGCGACGACGTGCTGACCGGGGAGTGCGCAGCCGTGGAGCGCGTGCAGGAGGAGGAGCCGGTCGGGGCGGGGGTCGAGGTCGGCTGCTACCCGGCGCCGGTGGACGCGCTCGTCGCGGCGGTCCGCGACGGCTCCGGCTTCCTGGGACCGGACGGCGACGACGTGCGGGTGCTGCAGAGCCTGTCGGGGGCGTGGATGGCGGAGGCCGCCGCGGGCTGGACCGCCGACCGCGCCGTGGACGGCTGGCGCCTGACCGTGCTCGTCGGGTCCACGCGGGGCCTGGACGACCTGCGCTGCCGGCCGGCGAGCGCGTACGAGGTGTGCGACGTCGAGCAGCGCGCGGACGGCACCGAGGTCGCCACCGCCCAGGTCCTCGGCGAGCGCCCGCTCGGCCGGCCGTTCGTCAGCCTGGAGACGGTGGTGCAGGGCGGGCCGTGGCGCGTGCGGGTGGTGCTGAGCCCGGACGTGGACGGCTCCCCCGGTCCGGACCGGCCGACCGCGCCGCCCGCCGACCTCGACACCCTGGTCGCCCTGGCCGACGCCGCCCGGCTCGCGGTCGAGCCGGTCAGCCCCGCGCCCTGACGCTCAGCGTCTCAGCTCAGCCTCGACGCTCAGCCGTACATGTGCGGGGCGAGGATCCCGATGTCGCGCAGGTTCCGGTACCGCTCGTTGTAGTCCAGGCCGTAGCCGACGACGAACTGCTCGCCGATGTCGAACCCGACCCACGACACCTCGACCTCGACCTTGGCCGCCGTCGGCTTGCGCAGCAGGGTCGCGATGCGGACGGACGCCGGGCCGCGCGAGCCGAGGTTCGCGCTCAGCCACGACAGCGTGAGGCCGGAGTCGATGATGTCCTCGACGATGAGGACGTGCTTGCCGGACAGGTCGGTGTCGAGGTCCTTGAGGATCCGCACCACCCCGGAGGACTTGGTCCCCGAGCCGTAGCTGGACACCGCCATCCAGTCCATGGTCACCGGGACGGTGAGGGCGCGGGCCAGGTCGGCCATGACCATGACGGCCCCCTTGAGGACGCCGACGAGCAGCACCTCCTGCCCGGCGTAGTGGGCGTCGATCTCGGCCGCCATCTCGCGGAGCCGGGTCTGCACCTGCTCCTCGGTCAGCAGCACGCTCTCGAGGTCGGTCCCGGCGTCACGGGCGTCCATGCAGGTCCTCTCGCGGGGGGTCCGGGGGTGGGGCTGGTCGGGCCAGGGTGAGCCTGCCACAGCCGTCGGGGCCCGTGGTCCGCGTGCCCGTGACCGGTCCCGGCAGCGCCACCGGACCGTGCCCGCCGGCCGCGGTCACCAGCCCGTCCAGCGCCCGCGTGTGCGCCAGCCCGAGCGACCGCGCCCCCGCGCGGGCGGCCAGCAGGCGGAGCACCCGGCGCCGCACAGCCGGGGGCAGGGAGCGGAGCGGGCCGAGCGCGACGTCGACCGGCCGGGGGTCGGTGCCCAGGACGGCCGCCTCGTCCTCCGCGTCCTGCGCGTCCTGCACGTCCTGCACGTCCTGCACTCCTGCACTCCTCGGAGACGCGGGCGACCGCGGCCGGGCCGAGCGGCTCCGCGGCCTCGCGCGCGGCCCAGGCGTCCAGGGCGTCGGCGTCGTCACGGAGCAGGTCGGCGCTGCGGGCCAGCGAGACGACGGCGCCGTCCCCCAGCACCTCGGCCAGCACCGGCAGCACCTCGGCACGCACCCGGGCCCGCAGCAGCGCCGGGGCCCCGCCGGTCGGGACGTTCGTCGGGTCGTGCCACGGCAGCGCGAGGTCGGTCAGCACCGGGCAGGCGGCGTGGACCACCTCCCGGCGCAGCCCGAGCAGCGGCCGGACGAACCGGCCGCGACGGGCGGGCATGCCGGTGAGGGACCGGGCGCCCGAGCCGCGGGCCAGGGCGAGGAGCACCTGCTCGGCCTGGTCGTCCAGGGTGTGCCCCAGCAGCACCGCCGCCGCGCCGTCACGGTCGGCCGCGGCCTCCAGGGCGCGCAGCCGTGCGGTGCGGGCGGCCTCCTCCGGGCCCCCGGCCCAGCCGCCGCCGGGCGCCCGGGCGGGCACGACCCGGACCACGCGGGCCCCGTCGGCCCCCAGCCGCAGCGACGCCCGGGCCACGCGGGCGGCCACGTCCGCGGTGCGCGGGTGCCAGCCGTGGTCGACCACGACCGCGCGGACCCGCACGTGCAGCGGGCCCGCGACCGCGACCGCCGCACCCAGCAGGGCCAGGGAGTCCGGGCCGCCGCTCACCGCCACGAGGACGGGCCCGCCCGCGTGCTCGCGGAGCACCGCCCGCACGGCGAGGCGGACGTCCCGGACCGGTCCGGGCGGGTCGGCCCCCCGCCCCGGCCCGCCGCCGGGGCTCAGGCGTGGACCCGGGCCACCCACGCCGCCGGCTCCCGCAGCTCGGCCGCGCTCGGCAGGGTCTCCGGGCCGGTCCAGACCGCGTTGAACCCGCCCGTGCCCACCTGCTCGGTGACGGCCCGCACGAAGCGCGCCCCGTCGCGGTACTGGGCCACCTTGGCGTCCAGGCCCAGCAGCCGGCGCACGGCACGGTCCACGGGCCCGGTGCCGCCGCGGCGCGCCCCGAAGCGGGAGCGGATCTGGGCCACCGTCGGCACCACCGAGGGGCCGACCGCGTCCATCACCACGTCGGCGTGGCCCTCCAGCAACGACATCACCGCGGTCAGGGCGTCGAGGCGCTGCTTCTGCTCGGGTGTCTGCACCAGGTCGATGAGGCCGCTGCTGGCGCTGCCGGCCGGGGCGTCGGCGGTGGGGCCGGGCGCGCGGAGGATCTCCGGCAGCCGGCCGAGGCCCTCGACCAGGCGCTGGAGCGAGCTCGTGGGGTCGGCGAGCATGTCCTCGAGCAGGTCGACGACCTGCCCGCGGAACCACGCGGCCAGCCACGGGTTGGCCCCGAACTGCACCCGGTGGGTCTCCTCGTGCAGGCACACCCAGAGCCGGAAGTCCGACGGCACGGCCCCGATCTCGGTCTCCACCTGGGCCACGTTGGGCGCGACGAGCAGCAGCCGCCCGCCGTCCGGGGCGAGCACGTCGTACTGGCCGAGCACCTTGGTGGCCATGAAGGCGAGCAGGCTGCCCGTCTCGGCCGCGCCGACGGCCCGGGTGAGGGCCGCGACCCCGGCGGGGCCGTCGGACGTGGTCCTGCCCGCCGCGGCACGCTTCTCCTTCTGCTTCTGCAGGGAGGCGGCGATCACGGGGTCCATGAGGTGGCCGAAGCTGGCCGCGTTGGCGCGGGCCCAGCCCGCCCGGTCGACCACGAGCACGTCGCCCGCGTCCTCGCCCGCCTCGAGCTCGGCGGTCTCGGCCACCGGGTCCACCGCCAGGGCGGCGCACTCCCGCAGCTCGGCGACCAGGTCGTCGATCTCGGCGCGGGTCATGGGCGGGCCGGGCGGGGCCAGGGCCGCGGCGGCGGTCCCGGCGGCGGCCCAGTCGACGACGGAGGCCGTGGTGGCTGGCATGGGTCGAGGGTAGGCGAGGGTGCCTCAGCAGCAGGCGGCGACCGCGGCCGCCACCCGGTCCGCCGCGGCGCGGGCGGCGTCGGTGCCGCCCACGGGCACCCCGGAACCGAGCAGCGCGAACGACACCCCCCGCCCCCCCGTGGTGGTCCCGACCCCGGCGAGGGCCACCACCCCGGTCAGGGTGCCGGTCTTGGCGCGCACCACCCCGCGGCCGGCGGCGCTGCCCTCGGCGCCGGTGAACCGCGAGCCCAGCGTCCCCTCCAGCCCGGCGACCGGCAGGAGCGACGGCAGCAGCGACAGGTCCTCCTCGGCCGGGGCGGCGGCCGCCGCGGCCAGCAGCCCCGACAGCGCCGAGGCGGACGACAGGCTGCCGTTCTCCAGCCCCGCCCCGTCGGCCACCACGGTCGGCCCGAGGTCCACGCCGAGCTCGTCCCGGACCACCTGGACGCTGGCCCGGCCGCCGGAGGCGAGGCCGGCGGCCCCGCCCCGCTCGAGGGCGACCAGGCCCGCGACGGCGTCGGCCACGGTGTTGTCGCTGGTGACGAGCAGGTAGGCGAGCACGTCGGCCAGCGGGGCCGAGCGGCCCTCGGCGAGCACCGGGCCGGTCCCGACCGGGTCGTCGCGCACCTCGACCGTGCCGGTGGCGGGGGCCGAGGGGCCGAGGGTCTCCGCGAGGGCGGTGGTCACGGCGGCGGCGAACGCGGTGCCCGCGGTGGTGGCCGGGGCCGGGTCGCGCCCGGCGCCCCCGCCCCGGCGCCCGGCCGCGACGGCGAGCGAGGACGGCGGGGACACGAACACGGCGTCCAGCGGGTCGCGGGCCGGCGGCGGGCCGGAGCCCAGGAGGGAGTCGTCGACCACGACGTCGACCACCGGCGTGCCGGGGCCCAGCAGCCGCTCCTGCTCGGCGCCCTCGGTGGCGGCCAGGACCGCCTCGCGGGCCAGGTCCAGCAGGCCCACCCGCCCGTCGGTGGCCGTGGGGTCTCCCTCGCCCGCGTCCAGGAGCAGGTCGCCGCCGCCGACGAGCACGAGGGCCGGGCGCCCGGTCGTGGTCCGGTCCGCCGGGAGCCAGGCCACCCGGGTCGGCAGCCGCCGGCCGGCGCCGAGCGCCTCCAGGGCCGCCGCGGCGGTGACGAGCTTGGCCGTGGAGGCGGGCTCGCGCGCCGTGGTCGCCGAACGGGTGACGATCTCGGCCCCGGTCTCCAGGTCCCGCACGCTCAGCGTGGGCGAGGGGCCGAGCGCCGGGTCGGCCAGGAGCGGGGCGAGCTCGGTGGCGAGGGCCTGCGCGTCGACCACCGCCGCGGGGCCCGCGGGAGGACCGGCGACGGGACCGGCCACAGCACCGGCCACGGCACCGGCCGGGGGCTGGACGACCGGCTCGGGGGCCGGCGCCCGCGGCTGCGGGGCGGGGGCCCGGGCGGTCAGCGGACCGGGGACGACGTCGGCCGCGTCGGCCCAGCCGTACCCGCCGACGGCCAGGGCGAGGGCGGTGACGACGGTCACCACGAGCACGCCGCGCCTGGCTCTCATGCGCGCACCCCCTCCACCTGCGCCATGATGGGCCGCCGGGTCCCGTGCCACGCGGGGCGTCGACGCTCCTGCCCGACGATACGGGCACGCACAGGGGCGGGACGGGTCGCCGACACGAGAGGGCAGTGCTCGCATGGAGTTCGACGTCACGGTCGAGGTGCCCAAGGGGCAGCGCAACAAGTACGAGGTGGACCACGCCTCGGGCCGCATCCGGCTGGACCGGATGCTGTTCACCGCCACGCGGTACCCGGCCGACTACGGCTTCATCGAGGGCACGCTCGGCGAGGACGGCGACCCGCTGGACGCCCTGGTCCTGCTGGACGAGCCGACGTTCCCCGGCTGCCTCATCGCCTGCCGCGCCATCGGCATGTTCCGGATGCGCGACGAGGCCGGCGGCGACGACAAGGTGCTGTGCGTCTCGGCCAACGACGTCCGGATGGCGCACATCCGCGAGCTCACCGACGTGGCGGACTTCCACCGCCTGGAGATCCAGCACTTCTTCGAGACCTACAAGGACCTCGAGCCGGGCAAGAGCGTCGAGGGCGCCCACTGGGCCGGGCGCGAGCAGGCCGAGCGCGAGATCAACCGCTCCGTGGTGCGCGCGCGCGAGGCCGGGTACTCCACCTCGCACTGAGGCTCACGCGAGGCGGGTGACGACCTCGACGCCGGCCTCGAGCGTGCGGTGGACCGGGCACTTGTCGGCGATCTCCAGCAGCTTCTGCCGCTGGGCGTCGTCGAGGTCGCCGACGAGGGCGACCACGCGGACGAACTGCCGCACGCAGTCCGTCCCGCCGCCCACGCAGGCGGTGAGGTCGTCGGCGTGGACGTGCTGCTGCTCCAGGGTGACCCGCACCTGCTCCAGCGGCAGGCCCTTGCGGTCGGCGTACATCCGCACGGTCATGGCGGTGCAGGTTCCGAGCGCGGCCAGCAGCAGGTCGTACGGGCCCGGGCCGGTGTCGGTGCCCCCGGGGACGCTGGTCGGCTCGTCGGCGACGAATTCGTGCCGCCCGGCCCGGACGTGCTCGACGAAGGGCCCGGCGCCGGTCTCGGTGACCACGACGGTCCCGGGCGGCAGCGTCTCCCCGTCGTCGGGCGGCGGCCTCCGGCGCCGGGCGGGCCGGCGCGGGCAGGTAGCGGCCCGCCCAGGCGGCGACGACGTCGGCGACCCAGGCCGCGTCCGCGGGGCGGGTGAGCAGGTGGTCGGCGCCGTCGAGGGCGACGAAGGACTTGGGGTGGCGGGCCGCCTCGAAGACCCGGCGGGCGTGCTCGATGCCCACGGTCTGGTCGCCGGGGGCGTGCAGGACCAGCAGCGCCGCGTCCAGGTGGGCGAGCCGCTCGTGCTGCGCCTGCTCGGTGAGGTCGTCGAGCAGCCGCTGCCGCACGGTGAACTCCCGCCCGGCGATCGTCACGCAGGCCGAGCCCCGGGTGCGCAGCTCCTCGCTGACCGGCCCGAGCAGCTCCGCGACGTGCGCGGGGTCCGCGGGGGCCCCGACCGTGACCACCGCGGCGACCTCCGGGACGCGGGAGGCGGCGGCCACCACCGCGGAGCCCCCGAGGGAGTGCCCGACCAGCAGCGACGGCGCCCGGCCCTGCGCGCGCAGGTGGGCGGCGGCCAGGACGAGGTCGTCGACGTCGGAGCTGAAGGTCGCGTCGGCGAAGACCCCGTCGGAGCCGCCGAGACCGGTGACGTCGTAGCGGAGGACGCCGATGCCGTGGCGGGCCAGGGCCCGGGACACCCGGGACGCGGCGAGGGAGTCCTTGCTGCACGTGAAGCAGTGGGCGAACACGGCCCACCCGCGGACGGGGCCCTCGGGCTCGTCGAGCACGCCGACGAGGTCGTGCCCCGCGGCACCGGCGAACCGGACCTCTCCCCCGCCCACGGCCGGGACCTAGTCCCGCGACCGGTCGGCGGTGGCGTCGGCCGGGGCGGGCTCGTCCTCGACGGTCCCCTCGGCCTCGGCCTCGGCGTCGGCCTCGTCCTCGGCCTCGTCGCTCGGCGTCTGCCGTCGCCTCGGGCGTCGCGCCGGCCTCGGGCGCGGCCTCGACCTGGTCGGCGAGCCGGGCCCGGTACTGCACCGGGCTCTCCCGACGGGTCGCCGTGAGCAGGAAGAACACGCCGACCGGCAGCAGCAGCATGGTCATGTACTGCGCGCCGGTGAAGCCGTAGACCGTGGGGTCGTACCCGCGCAGGAAGTCCGAGGCGAAGCGGCAGACGGCGTAGCCGACGCAGAACACGCCCGCGAGGGTGCCGGCACCGCGGCGGCCGCCGCGGTCCAGCAGCAGCATGACCGCCAGCACCACCCCGACGTAGAGGAACTCCAGGACCGGCAGCGACCAGTAGGTCTCCCCCACGACCAGCGGGCCCTCGATCGTGTCCCCCGGGGTGCCCTGGTAGGTGATGCCGAGCGGGAAGGACGTGGTCCCGCCCAGGTGCTCCCCGACGGCGTAGCAGCCGATCCGCCCGCCCATCAGGCCCACGGCCAGCCCGATAGCGGCCCCGTCGATCATGTGCCAGCGCTGGTCGCGGGACAGGTTGCGGACCAGCCAGGGCGCGAGCACGAGCGCGGTGACGAAGCCGCCCGAGAACTGCAGCCCGCCGTCCCACACGGCCACCACGTCCAGCGGGGAGCTGATCGCGTCGAGGTTGGTCAGCACCCAGAGGACGCGCGAGCCGATGATGCCGGACACGACCAGGGCGATGACGATGCGCTCGGTGTCCTCCGTGGCGATGCCGAGCGTGGCGTTGCGCCGGGCGGTCAGCCAGCCCCCGAGCAGGACCCCGGCGGCGACGCAGAGGCCGAACACCTGGATCGTCACCGGTCCGAGCTCGATCGTCGGGAACGGGACGTAGGGGATGCCGACCGGCACGACCGCGAGGCTCACGCCGTCACGGTAGCCCGCTCCCTCGACGCCCTCAGCCGCCGCTCGCGCCGGTGCACCAGCACCTGGTGCAGGGTGAGGATGACCGCCAGCCAGGCGAAGGACATGGGCCAGGCGACGACGACGTCGGTGAACCAGTGCGCCCCGAGGTACACCCTCGACAGCCCCATGAGCACGGTGTGCAGCAGGGCCAGCGGGACCGCGACGAGGGCCACGGTGCGGGACCGGGTGCGGCTGATGATGAGGTAGGCGAGGACCCCGGCGATGATCGTCGCGTTGAGCGCGTGGCCGCTCGGGAAGCTGAAGGACGGCTCGACCGGGGTGACGGAGAACTCCTGGGCGGGCCGCTCCCGGGCGATGTAGCCCTTGGTGGACATCGACATCCCCAGCGACCCCGCCCCGGCCAGCAGCATGAGCAGGAAGGGGGTCCAGGTCTTCCAGAGCAGCGACAGCCCCACCACGGCGAGGAACGTGGCCACGATGGCGACGACCGGCCCGCCGAGGTAGCTGTAGAACGCGACCACCGAGTCCCAGAACGGGGTCCGCGCGTCGATGGAGGCCTCGAGCACCGGCACGTCGAGGTCCTCGAGCCCGTCCCGGTCGGCGACGTCCTGGAACACGACCGCAGCCAGCGACACGTTGACCACGACGAACGCGACGACGGCCACGATCCAGGCCGCCAGCTGCCCGCGCCGCCGCTCCTCCGCGGCGAGCCAGACCCAGCCGGGGGCGCTGCTGGCCCCGCCCCGTCGCGCCGCCGGCCCGGGGTCCCCGGTGTCCCGGGTCGTGACGTCTCTGTCCACGCCGGTCATGGTGGCCCCCCCGGACCCGGCGCGCAGCGCGGGAGCCGGGCCGGCCCGTCCGAGACCCGTCCGGGCCGCCGGCGGCGGGCGGTCAGCGGGCGGCGGTGACCTCGGCGCCCCGCACCGGGTCGTCGTGCCCCACGCGCCGCAGCAGCACCTGGTGCACGGCGACGACGAGCACGAGCCAGCCGAGCCCGAGGAACCAGGCGACCATGACGTCGGTGAGCCAGTGGTGGCCGAGGTAGACCCGCGACAGCCCCATGAGCACGGCGTGCGCGACGGCGAGGACCACGACCAGCACGCGCAGGGCGGTGGAGCGCAGCCGCAGGACCAGCAGGTAGGCCAGCACGCCGGCGATGACGGTGGCGTTGAGGGCGTGGCCGCTGGGGAACGCGGGCGAGGTCTCGAACGGCGGCACCGCGAGGTCCGTCGGCGGGCGGTCCCGGCCGACGACCACCTTGCCCACCGACGTCATGGCGAGCGAGCCCGCCGTGGCCACGACCATGAGGACCACCGGGGTCCAGGAGCGCCAGAGCACCGCGAGGACGACCACGACGAGCAGGGTGATGACGGGCGCCCAGAGCGGGCCGCCCAGGTGCGTGTAGAAGGTGACGGCGTCGTCCAGGGCGGGGCTGCGCTGCTGGAGCGCGGCGTCCAGGGCGGGCTGGTCGAGGGTGGCGAGGTCGTCGCGCTCCACGACGGACTCGTACACCTCGTTCACCCCGGCGACCGCGACGGAGAAGAGCCCCGCCCCCACCGCGAGCAGCAGGAGCAGGGCCCAGTGGGCGCGCAGGACCGCGACGACCCGGGACCAGCCGGAGGCGGCCTCGGAGGTGGTCGGGAGCCGGACGTCGGGGTTCACCGGTCCATGCTGGGGCCGGGGCGTCCCCGGCGCAGGTCCACGGGGGTGCGGTCGGCCGCGTCCGCCCTGGTCGCCCGGCCCGTGCCGACGGACGCCGGCGGGACCGGGACGAGGGCCAGGCCGGTCGCCAGGAGCGCGCAGGCCAGGGCGACGAACCCGCCGGGCCCGCGCGCGGCGACGGTCGGTGCGTCGGTCGCGAGGTCGGCGTAGGTGGCCTCCGCCTGGGCGACCATCCAGCCAGACAGCAGCGCGGCGGCCAGCGCGGCCACGAGCACGGCCCAGCGGCCGGGGGCGGTCTCCCGCCAGCCGAGGGCGAGCCCGGCCAGGGCGACGAGCCCGCCGAGCCCGGCGAGGACCTGCCCGAACAGCTCGTCGACGGCGGCGTACCCCTGGAGCCCGGCGGAGGTGGTCAGCCACGGCAGGGCGGTCCCGACGACGACGCCGGCGCCGGCCGCGACGAGGGAGCCGGCGAGGAGCAGGCGGGCGGGGGGTCGTCTCACGGGGGTCCTCCGGGACGGGGGTGGGCCGCAGCACTGCGGTACCACCCGTTCGGAGCAGACGGGCGGGCGGATGGGGCGGACGCCCAGGGGGCTCCCAGGCGGCTCCCAGGCCGCTCCCGGACGGCCCTCGATCTGCTCGCGTCCGCGATGCGGCCGCGATGCCTAGAAGGGCCAGGCGGCGAGCAGGGCCTCCCCGACCAGGGCGAAGACCACGAAGCGGAGGAGCCGGCCGAGGAACGTGGCCACGAGGAACAGCCGGTACGGGACCCTGGCCGCCCCCGCGACCAGCCCGGCCACGTCGAAGACCGGGTTGGGCACCGCGCTGAAGACCACGAGCCCGCCGAAGGCCCGCCACGGGTGGCGGGCCAGGCGCTGCAGCACGCCGACCGCCGCGCCCGCACGCCCCCGGGCGGGCAGCGCGGCCCGTCCCTGCGAGCCCACCCACCAGCCGGTGGACTCCCCCAGCGCCGAGCCGGCCGCCGCGAGCAGCGCGACCAGCAGCGGGAGCTCGACCACGGTCATCAGCTGCAGGACGACGGGGTTGTACGGCACCGGCACCGCGAGGGTGAGGTTGGTGAGCAGCGCCACGACGAACGCGCCGGCGTAGGCGTACTCCTCCACCTCGCCGACCCACCGCTGGGCGGTGTCCGTGGCCAGCGCGGCGTACGTGCCGACGTTGAGGACGACGACGGCGAGCACCGCCAGGGCGCCGCGCACCTGCCGCTCCCGGCGGGTGCGGGCGGGAGGCGGGACGGCGGACGCGCCCGCCCGCCCCGCCTGCTCGTCCACCGGCACAGACTAGGGACGCCGCAGCACGGGAGGGCCTCAGACGAGGGACGCGGCTCCCCGCTGCTCCGCCTCCAGCAGCGACCGCTTGACCGCCAGCCCCCAGCGGTACCCCGCCAGCGCCCCGTCGGCGCGCACGACCCGGTGGCACGGGACGACGAGGGCGACCGGGTTGGTGGCGCACGCGCGGGCCACGGCCCGCACCGAGGTCGGGGCCCCGATCTCGGCGGCGACCTCGGTGTAGGACCGGGTCGATCCCGCGGGGATCTGCTGCAGGGCCCGCCACACCCGCGCCTGGAACGCCGTCCCGGCCATGTCGAGCGGCAGGTCCGCCCCGGCCGCCTCGCCGCGGGCCAGCGCCTGCACGGCCGCGGTGACGTGCACCAGGCCGGCGTCGTCGCGGACGAGCTCGGCGCGGGGCAGCTCCGCGCGGACCTCCGCGAGCGCGGCCGCGGGGTCGTCGGGGTCGGCGTCGGGGTCGATGCGGACCGCGCAGATGCCGTCCGGGCTCACCACGACGAGCACGGTGCCCAGCGCCGTCGTGACCGCGCTGTACTGCAGGCGGCGGCCCGGGGCGCCCGAGGCGTACTCCGCGGGGCTCATCCCGAGCCGGCGGCCGGCCTCCTCGTAGAAGCCGCGGGCCGAGCCGTACCCGGCCTCCCACACCGCGTCGCTCACGCTGCCGGCCTGCCGGAGCACCTCCCGGGCCCGTCCCGTCCGCACGGCGCGGCCGTACTGCGCCGGGGTCACCGCCAGCACGGCGGCGAAGGCGCGGTGCAGCTGGCGGGCGCTGCACCGGGCGGCGGCCGCGAGGTCGGCCGCCGGCACGGGCCCGAGCGCGTCGTCCATCACCCGGCAGGCGGCCGCGACGCGCGCCCGGTCGTGGTCCCGGTCGTGGTCCCGGTCGTGGTCCCGGTCGTGGTCCCGGTCGTGGTCCCGGTCGTGGTCCCGGTCGTGGTCCTGCGTCGGGTCCGGCGGGTCGGGGGCGGGCCGGGCGGCGGTCGGGACGGGGCTGCTCACTCCTCGACGCTAGACCGGGGACGAGGGGTGGAGCCTCCCGATCCCTGCCGTGGTGACCGGTGCTCCCGCGCCCCGCCGTGCACCCGCCCGGCGGCTTGACGCCTCTCCGCGCGGGCCGTCCAATGGGGTCACCCCCCGGCCAGCCCCTGACCACGCATCGGACCCCCACGTAACATGACCGAAACATGACGCAGACCCTCCCGGGCCGGGCCGCCCCGCCCGTGCTCGGCGGGCGCTGGGGCCGCTCGTCCGACGACCCGGCCGCGGCCCGCCGCCGCCACCTGCTGGGGCTGCTCTACGACCCGGCCACCGCCGCCTCCCTGGACGCCGCGCTGTCGGCGCTGCTGGCCCGCGGCCCGCACCCCACGCCGACCCGCCCGCTCGACGAGACCGACGCCTGGCTCATCGCCTACCCCGACCACGTCCGGGACGCCTCGGGCGCCCGCACCCCGCTGCAGGCGCTGGCCGACCTGGTCGACGCGCACCTGTCGCACGCGGTCAGCGGCGTGCACACCCTCCCCCTCCACCCGTCGAGCTCCGACGGCGGCTTCGCGGTCATGGACCACAGCCAGGTCGACCCGGCCTTCGGCACCGCCGCGGACGTGCGCCGGCTCGCGGCGGGCGGCACCTGGGTCGCCGACGCCGTGGTCAACCACGTCTCGGCGCAGGGCACCTGGTTCCGCCGCTGGCTGGCCGGAGACCCGGCCGTCGAGGGCTGGTTCACCATGCTGGACGCGACCACGGACACCAGCGCGGTCACCCGTCCGCGGACCAGCCCGCTGCGCACCGAGGTCACGAGGGACGACGGCTCCGTCGTCGGCGTGTGGACGACGTTCTCCGCCGACCAGGTCGACCTGGACTACCGGGAGCCGGGCGTCCTGCTGGCCATGGTCGAGGTGCTGCTCGGCTACGTCGCCCTCGGCGCCCGCGCCGTCCGCCTGGACGCCGTCGGCTTCGCCTGGAAGGACCCGTCGACCACCTCGCTCAACCTGCCCGGGGCCCACCTGCTCGTGCAGCTCCTGCGGGCCTGCCTGGACGCGGTCGACCCGGGCCTGGTCCTCGTCACCGAGACCAACGTGCCGCACGAGGAGAACGTCGCCTACCTGGGCCGGGACGGCGAGCGCGAGGCGCAGGCGGTCTACCAGTTCGCGCTGCCCCCGCTCACCCTGCACGCCTTCACCACCGGCGACGCCCGGCCGCTGCGGCGCTGGGCGGAGCAGCTGTGGTTCCCGGCGCAGGGGCAGACGTACCTGAACTTCCTCGCCAGCCACGACGGGATCGGGGTGCGCGCGGTCGAGGGGCTGCTCGCGCCCGCCGAGGTGGACCGCCTGGTCGAGGTGACCCGGGCCGCGGGCGGCGTGGTCAACGAGCGCACCGCGCCGGACGGCAGCCGCCGCCCCTACGAGCTCGCGGTGACGTGGGCCGACGTCGTGGGGCACGGCTGCGCCCCGGCCGACGCGGTGCGCCGCCACCTGTCCAGCCACGCCCTCGCCCTCGCGCTGCGGGGGGTCCCGCTGCTGTACCTGGGCTCCCTGGTCGCGGCGGCCGGGGACACGGAGACCTACGCCCGCACGGGGCACGGCCGCGACCTCAACCGCCGCCGCTGGGACGCCGACGAGCTCGACGAGCTGCTCGCGACGCCCGGGTCCCGCGCCGCCGCGGCGCTGTCCGGGATCAGCGCGATGCTCCAGGTGCGCCGCCAGCACGCGGCCTTCGCCCCGGACGCCGGGCAGGTGGTCCACGGCGAGCAGGACGGCATCCTGGTGGTGGAGCGCGTCCCCGCGGACGGCTGCCGCGCGGCGGTCGTGGTCAACGTCTCC
This sequence comes from uncultured Actinomycetota bacterium, assembly GCA_963750335.1. GTDB lineage: Bacteria > Actinomycetota > Actinomycetes > Actinomycetales > JBBAYJ01 > Aquipuribacter. Next base: position 830,678 of record CAVVQD010000011.1, on the reverse strand, counting down.
GACGCCCCGGTGGCCCTGGAGCTGCCCCCGGGCCGCTGGGCGCGCGTGGACGCCGGGGCCGACGTGGACGGCTCGGCCGCCGTCCCGGGCGACCTGCTCGGGCCGTGGGAGAACGCCTGGTTCGTGGAGCTCCGCTGAGGCGGACGCACCGGGTGCGGATGCGGGGTGAGCGAGCAGCCCGGAGGCACGAGCTGAGCCGCCTCACCAGAGCCGGGCGGCCTCCAGCAGGCCCGCCGGGAGGCCGTGCACGACCGACACCAGGCCGACCCGGGCCTGGACGTGGTCGAGCAGGTGGTGCGGGTGCAGGCCGCACCCCGGGAGCCAGCCGTGGTCCTCGGCGACCTGGAGCACGCGCTCGCCGTCCAGCAGGAGCGCGCGCAGGTCGCTGAGCCGGCCCTCGTCGGCGCCGGCGAGCTCCGGCCGGCCGTACAGGTGGTCGGCGGCCGAGGCCTCCATCACCGCGGACCCGACCTGGGCGGGCGCCGCCAGGCCGTCGCAGAGCAGCGCGGCCGACAGGTCGGCCGCCCCCTCGCGGGGCGAGACGTCCGCCAGCACGACCTCTGGGTGCACGAGCCGCTGGACCACCGTGACGGCGGCCGCGAGGCCGACGTGCCAGCCGGCGCCCACGCAGGTCTCGACGGAGTCCGCGAGCCGGTAGGCGTCGGGCCGCCAGTCCATGACCCGACCGAGCCCCGCCTGCTCCGCGCGCACGGCCAGCGCCGCGTCGCTCACGAGGTCCGGGGTGCCCAGCCCGGCGCAGCAGGGCGGGGAGCCCCAGCGGTGCAGCGCGACCACGGCGTCCAGGGCCGAGTCGCCCTGCCACTCCAGCCGCTGGAAGGCCAGGCCCCGCGGGTCCAGCACGAGGGCGGCGTCCTCGTCGGCCACCACGACCCCGAGCACGGCGGCCACCCGGGCGCGGTCGTCGTCGTCGACACCGCGCCGCAGCGGTCCGGTCCTGCTCCCGTCGGGCACGGGCGCAGCCTGGCAGGTCCCGGCCGGGGCCGCCCGCCCGTCAGAGCACCCGCACCCAGCCCGCCGGTTGCAGAGTGATCGACTCCAGGACGTCGCCGGCGTCGGTCCCGCCGCCCGGCACCGTCGGGAGGGCCTCGTAGGCCGACGGCCAGCAGCCGACGAGCCGGAACGACGCCGTCGTCGCGCCCGCCGCGTCCAGCAGCTCCAGCAGCACCTCGCGCCGCTCGACGACCGGCGCCGCGGCCCACGTCTCGAAGGTGCGGTCCGCGTCCAGCGGGCGGGCCAGCACGACCGGGTCCACGGACGGCGCCCCCGGCAGGGTCCTCGTGGCACCGCCACCGCCCTCGCGGACCTCGATGACGTCGACGTGGCGGCGCAGCGGCCCCAGCCGCACGTCCCCGGGCACCGGGGTGCCGGCCACGACCACACGGGTGCGCAGCAGGTCCGGGGGCTGCCCGGGGCCGGGGGACGTGCCCGGCACCGCACCGGGCGGCCCCGTCCGGCCGCGGACCCCGCCGCGCAGCCCCGTCCGACGCCGCTCCGCCACGGTCGACCTCCGCCCCGGCGGCCCAGGCGGGCCTGCCGTCCTCAGGAGCAGCGGCGGGCCCGGCTGATACCGGGGGTCAGGTCTTCTTCAGCGCGCCCGGCTTGTGGACGGCCTCGCCGCCGCTCTTGTCGGACTTCACCAGGTACTGCGGGTCGTCCTTGCTGGCCTTGACCGTGCGGCCCGCCTCCTCGGTCTCCGAGGTGATCTTCTTCTCGACCTTCCCCTCGGCCTTGGACCCGTGGGTGTTCCACTCGACCGTGTCGCCCTTGCTCAGGTTGTCTGCCATGCGCGTCCCGGTACCCCGGGCCGGCCGGGCGGAAACAGGCGGCCCCCGGCCCCGGGTTCCGCTGGCAGCGCACGCGCGTGGACACCTCGGCGGGGGACGGCTCGACTGCGTCCGTGCTGCCTGCAGACCTGCTGCCCACCGCGGTCCTGGCCGCCGGCGAGGGACCGCCCGCCTACCTCACCTCCACCGCCGTCCTCGTGGTGGCGGCCGCGCTCGTCGGCTACCTGTCGGTCCGGGTCAAGGTGGTCCCGATCGTCGGCTTCCTCGTGGCCGGGGTGCTCATCGGCCCCGCCCAGCTGGGGCTGGTCAGCGAGGTGGAGACCGTCGAGGCGGCAGCCGAGATCGGCGTGATCTTCCTGCTGTTCCTCATCGGCATCGAGTTCTCGCTCGAGCGGCTGGCCTCGCTGCGGACCTGGATCGCCCTCGGCGGCGGCGCTGCAGGTCGGGCCTGGCCGTGCTGTCGGTCACCGGGCGTCTGCATGGCCTTCGGCGTGGGCTGGCGCGACGGGCTCTTCACCGGCTTCCTCGTCTCGCTGAGCAGCACCGCGATCGTCCTCAAGCTGCTCGGCGACGCCCGCGAGACCACGACCGCCCGGGGGCGCCTGGCCGTCGCCCTGCTCGTCTTCCAGGACCTGGCCGTGGTCGGCCATGGTGCTCTTCGTCCCGCTGCTCGGGGTGTCGGAGGAGGGCGGCGCGGGCACGGGCGACCTCCTCGTCGCCCTGCGGCACCGCGGTGGGCATCATCGCCGCGGTGCTGCTGGTCGCCCGCCGGCTGCTGCCGCCCCTGCTCGAACGGGTGGCCCGCACCTGCTCGCCCGAGGTGTTCCTGCTCACGGTGCTGGCCATCTGCTTCGGCACCGCCTACCTCACGGCGGTGGCCGGGGTGTCGGTGTCCCTGGGCGCGTTCCTGGCCGGGCTGCTGGTCAGCGAGTCCCGGCTCAGCTCCCAGGCGCTCGGCGAGATCCTGCCCCTGGAGATCCTGTTCTCGGCCGTCTTCTTCGTCTCGGTCGGGATGCTGCTGGACGTCCGGTTCGTGCTGGCCAACCTGCCCGTCGTGCTCCTGGCGGTGGTCGTCGTCTTCGTGGTGAAGCTGCTCACCACCTGGCTGGCCGCGACGGTGCTGCGGCGCGCGGGGCCGGGGCTGTCGGCCGGGTCGGCCCTGGGCACGGCCCTGCTCCTGGCCCAGGTGGGCGAGTTCTCGTTCGTGCTGCAGACCTCCGGCCGGGACGCCGGGCTGTCCCCGGCGGGGCTCGGCGAGGACGGGGCGCAGACCTTCATCGCCGCCAGCGTCCTGCTGCTGCTGGCCACGCCGGCGCTGGCCGCCCTCGGTCGCCGCGTCGAGCAGCGGACCGACGCCCGCGCCGACGCCCGCCGGCAGGCGGAGGCGATGGCGGACCGCGAGGGGCCCGAGGGCACGGGCGGCCCCGACGGCGAGGCCGCCCCGACGGGCGAGGGCCGGCAGGTGCTGCTGTCCGGCTGGGGACCGGCCACCCGCTCGCTGGCCCACGAGCTCCGGGCCCGCGGGGTGGACCTCACGGTCACCACCCTCAACCCCGACGGCGCGGCCCAGGCCGAGGCCGACGGGCACCGCGTCGTCATGGGCGACTCCGACGAAGTCCGCGGTCCTGGAGATGGCCGGCCTGGAGCGGACGCGTCTGCTCGTCGTCGCCGAGGACACCCACGAGCAGTCGGTGCAGATCGCCGGCGTCGTGGCCGGCCTGGCCCGCTACGACGTGCCCGTCCTGGCCCGCCCGCTCGGCGGCACCGACCTCGCCGAGCTGGCCGCGGTGGGGGTGCACCGGGTGGTGGACGCCGAGGGCGCCAGCCGCCACGCCCTGACCAAGGCCGTGCTCACCGAGCTCGGCGAGGACGCCGGCCCGGTGCCCGCGCTGCTGCTGCCCGACGGCGCCTCCGGCCGGCGCAGCACGGTGGACATGTCGCGCGTGGTGCTCGTCGAGCCCGGTCCCGACCAGCCGGCCTGCGAGCACCTGCGGCCGGTCCCGCCCGTCCTGCCCCGGTCCGTCGGCTGCGAGGAGTGCCTGCGCCAGGGCACGTCGTGGGTGCACCTGCGGGTCTGCACGGACTGCGGGTCCGTCGGCTGCTGCGACTCCTCCCCCGGCCAGCACGCCCGGGCCCACACCGGTGCCACCAAGCACCCGGTCATCGCCTCGCTGGAGCCGGGCGAGAGCTGGGCGTACTGCTTCCCGGACCGGACCACCGTGCAGGGCCGGTAGGGCCGGTAGGGCCGGTAGTGCCGGCAGGGCCGCCGGGGCTGAGAGCGCCACGGCCGCCACGCACCGTCGCGGTGGCCGGTGGGTGGTCCGGTCGTCCACCCGCTGCGCACGGGTCCGCACCTCGGCGACCTGGCCCGGTGCCTCCTCACGCGGTCGGTGGACGGGCGCCGGGGTGAGGCTGCTGGGCTTCCTCGTCCTTCCCGGAGCGTGGGGGTGTCGGCCAGGCGGGGCCGTCGCCCGGGAGCCGTGCCGGATGACGCCCGCGTCCCGGAACGCTCGTGCGGACGGGTCTGCTGGGGCGAGGAGCTGTGCGGCTCGCAGGGTCGCGGGCTCGGACATGAAGGTTTGTCGGTGAAGGGTCGGCTGCTGGGACGGCCAGCGGCAGTCGGGACCTGCCGGCGCTCGGATCACGGCACGAGGGAAGGATCACTCAGTCCGTCCGCGCGATGGCGTCCTTGATGGTTCGCGCGTGGCCGTCGAGAAGGGGCCTCTCGCTCGGCGCCACCTGGGGAACGATGGTCCAGCCGTCTTCTGCGTATCGCGGGATCACGTGCAGGTGGAAGTGGAACACCGTCTGGAAGGCCACTTCACCGTCACAGAGGAGGACGTTGATCCCCTCGCAGCGCATGCCCGAGCGTCGCAGGGCTCGACAGGTCGTGCCCGACCGACCACACGTGAGCGCTGGTGTCCCTGTCGAGGTCTTCGAGGCCTACCGCATGCTTGCGCGGCACGACAAGAAGATGTCCGGGCGTGACGGGGTTCAGGTCCATGAAGGCCACGACGGTTTCATCCTCGAACACCACACTCGCCTCGGCACGTCCTCCGACGATGGCGCAGAAGATGCACTCCTGGGCCGCCGATCTCGCGTCCTGCGTCATGGGGTGACAATGCCAGTGAGCGTCAGACAGGTTGTTCAGTAGACGGCTGAGCCTGACTGCCTCGACCGACGAATCGGCGGCCCGCTCCGCGCAGGGCTCCTTCCGCCTGTCGATCGGCTTTCGGGAGCGCGGACGACGGCATGCACGACCGGTGACGACGTCGTGATCTGCTTCTTCGGCACGTCCCGCCTCGCCGTGGGCCACCCTGGGGGCGGGGCCACCGGGGTCCCGGTCAGGGGGACAGAGGTGGCGGCGTCGGACGAGGAGGGGCGGCGGCTCGCGTCAGCGGTGCTGCAGTTTCTCGAGTGGGTGCACCGCACCGGCTCCGGGGGCAGCGGGACCTCGGAGGTCGTCGATCTGTTGCGCGCCCACCTCGGGCCGGACCGCGCACGCCGCTCGGTGGTGACGAGGAACGTGCCTGTGCTGGACCACGTCAACCTCCAGATGGCCCTGGAGGCGTGGTCCTCCGAGGCCGGTCGAGAGGTGGTCGTGCACGGCATCGGGGTGCCGCCGAACTACGGCAGCTTCACCTTGCAGCAGCTCCTCGGCGGGGAGGGTCTGCCGCCGATGCGCCTGGGCGCGCCAGACCTCGTGGACCTGCCCAGCGGTCCGGGGCGGAGCGCCGCCTGCCTGAACACTGCGCTGCTCACCGTCGAGGACGGCGACGGGAGCTACGCGCTGCTCGTACGGGGCCCGCAGCGGCACGAAGAGCCTGCGCTGACCGTCGAGGTGGCCGGGCTGGACGTCCCCGAGGCCCAGGCCGTGTTGGACGACCTGGCCCGGCTGCGGTCGCAGCTCAACGTGTACCGAGGCCAGGTCGTTGAGCTCGCCCCGTCCCGGACGGGAGGGATCGTCCTCTCCTTCGTCGAGCTGCCGGCCACCGCGCGTGAGGACGTCGTGCTCCCCGAGGCCGTGCTGCGCCGGGTCGAACGACACACCGTCGACGTCGCGACCCACCGCGACGCGCTGCTCGAGGCCGGCCAGCACCTCAAGCGCGGGCTGCTGCTGTTCGGCCCGCCCGGGACCGGCAAGACCCACACCACCCGGTACGTCGTCGGCCGGATGACCGGCTGCACGGTCCTGCTGCTGTCCGGCGGCGCCCTGCACCTGGTCGGCGCGCTGGCCGAGATGGCCCGCGAGCTGCAGCCGACGGTCGTCGTCCTGGAGGACGTCGACCTCGTCGCGGAGGACCGCACGTTCGGGCACGGCTCTAACCCCGTGCTGTTCGAGCTGCTCGACGTCATGGACGGCGCCGCTGGTGACGCGGACCTGTTGTTCCTCCTGACGACCAACCGCGCGGACCTGCTGGAGCCCGCGCTGGCGGCCCGGCCCGGGCGGGTGGACGTCGCCGTCGAGATCGCCCTCCCGGACGACGACGCCCGTCGACGGCTCTTCGCCCTCTACGGGCGCGACGTCCCACTGGAGCTCGCCCCGGACGACGTTGATCGCGTGGTCGCGCGCACTGCGGGGACCACTGCTTCATTCCTGAAGGAACTCTTGCGCCGCGCCGTGCTGGAGTCGCTTGGCGAGACCTCACCGCTCACGCTGGTCGCTTCCCGCCACGTCGACCGGGCGCTGGACGACCTACTCGACAGCGGCCAGTCCGTCACCCGGGCCCTGCTCGGCGGCCCGGGCTCACCCACCAGGAACGGTGAGCCGGTCGACGGCGCGGGCTGGTCGAAGGAGCCTTGAAGATCGCGCATCGAGCGGAGCCCTCGCAGGCCGCAGCCCACGCGAACCGGAGCGCGGTCGGTGGCGGCTGCAGGACCCAGGGCGGGCACTGACGAACTCGTAAGCGGGGGCCCACGTGTCCGCGTGTCGACAGGCAGTTCCCAGCTGACGATCGTCAACCGGTGCGCCCTCGCCCGACGGGGGGCGGTGGCAGGTCGTCGCTACGGGATGAAGAGATCGAAGGCGTCGCTGATCGCACGGGCCAACTCTGGCTCCTGGTCGTCGAAGAGCAGCCCGATGGTCTTCCCGACTGCCTCAGCGGGGACCGTGGTGATGTTGTCGCAGCTGACCACGCTGTCGTGATCGAGGCCGTTGCGCGGCCCGACGCTGACCTCGCTGGTGACGCCGCGAATGGTGCTCGTGATCGGCGCGACGGTGACCCAGCGCAGCAGGTGCAGCTTCGACTGCCGGGTCAGCACGAGAGCGGGTCTGTTCTTGTCCAGGTGCACCACGGCGATGCTTCGCATGCTGGTCGCCGCTCTTCGGTGTCAGTCCAAGACCGGGTGCGAGGCGCCATCATGGCCGCGGGGGTGGATGTCGGGGTAGAGCTCCTCGCCGCGTCGCGCGAGCTCGAGGAGCGTGGTCTCCTCAGCCTGGTAGCGCTGCTCGCGCTGCAAGCGGGCGATGCTCCTTCGGACGGCCTCGGAGCGGTTGGCGGCGCGGCCGGCTGCTACTTCGGCGTCCAACGCGGAGAGCTCAGCGTCTTCCAACCGGATGGCGATCTGGGTAGACATGTCTTCAGGCTACTCCGAGTGTCAACCGTTTGGTATGCAGTCCCCGTATGGTGGTCTGAGGTTCTCCCGCCCAAGTCCGCAAGCCGATCGGCGAACGGGCAGCCGTTTCGTCGACCAGTAACGTCCGCGCGTCGGCCGACCGGATCGATCCGCTGGGAGGATGGCGCGGTGCTTCGACAGCGGACTGTCCGTCATGAACGAGTGTCCATGACGCTCGCTGGCCTGCACGCGGAGCAGTTGGCGGCGTTGGTGGGGGCGACGCCGACCGGCGCAGTAGGTGTGGGCGGCAGCTCATCGGTGCTGGCGGTCGACGGTGGGCGCGTGTTCGCCAAGCGCATCCCGATCACTGACCTCGAGCTGGCCCACCCGCAAAGCACGGCCAACCTGTTCGACGTGCCGACCTACTGCCAGTACGGCATGTTCCGCCTCGCAGGCCCGGGCTTCAGCGCCTGGCGCGAGCTGGCCGCGAACCTCGTCGTCACCGACGGCGTCCTGGCCGGTGAGACGGAGTCCTTCCCGCTGCTGCACCACTGGCGAATGCATCCCGGGCCGCCCACCGCTCGCCCCCGAGCACCAGGACGTCGACACCGTCGTCGCCCAGTCCGGCGGCGCCCCGGCGTGCGAGCCCGCCTTGAGGCGTTGGCCAGCGCGACCGCCAGCCTCGTGCTGTTCCTGCGAGTACATCCCCCATCCGCTGATCGACTGGCTGACCGATCCGCCGGATCGAGCCGAGCTCCTCGAGCAGCAGCTTGTTCGACATCGTGACGTTCCTGCGCAGCCGCGAGCTGCTGCACATGGACGGGCACTTCGGCAACATGCGGGCCGACGACACCGGGTCCACCTCGTGGACTTCGGGCTGGCCACCTCGCCCCGATTCGACCTGTCGCCCACCGAACGGGAGTTCGCCGCACACAACGTCACCCACGACGCCGACTACGCCGCGATGCGACTGGTGAACTGGCTGGTGACCGCCGTGGGCGGAGTCCGGCTCCGACGTCAGCCGGAGCCGAGTTGGATGCTCGTGACAGGTACGTGCGCCGGTGCGCAGACGGCGACATCCCGCAGGACGTGCCTCCCGCCGTAGCGACAATCCTCGCCAGACACGCCCCCGCCGCGGCGCGGATGAACGACTTCTGCTCACGGTTGTACGACGGCGACATTCACGCGGACTTTCCGGCGCCATCTCTGCCCTGAACCAGATCGTCAGTAACGGATCGCCTATCGGGGACGGCCTGCCAGTGTCCGACGTCCTTGGGCCTCCGGGCCGCAGGGGGCTTGTCCCACCTAGTCTCGCCATATGCGGAGCAGACCCCTCATCGCTGCGGTCCTCTACCTCTTCGTCGCGTCCGCCTTCTTCGCCTCAGCCTGGGTCCTCGGCCGCGACAACGCCGGACCCCTCGTGGTCGCTATGGGTGTGGGCGCCATCGCGTTTCTCACGATGGCAATCGCCGCCGCCCTGGCTGCTACGCGGTCGCGCAGCCCTCAGTCATCGGACTCACCTGATGGCGCCACTACGTCCGGTTGAGGGTCCCCGTCGGACGACGGCGCCGGTCCGCGGCGACCGGCTCCTGAGCCGATTTCCGTCCCGGCAGCCGGTCAACAGTGAGACAGACAGCTCAGCGTGCCTCGACCGCTGCAGTAGGCCGGCAGCTCGATTGTCGCCGATGTGATGCCTTGTGGTCCGAGCCTCCGTCAGGCTGACCACATGTCGCGGCGCACACGGGCCAGGAGGATGGAGGTCGGCGGGCTGGTGCTGGGGGCGGCCATGGCAGCCTGGCTCATTCAGCGAGGCGACGTCGATCCCAGCGTCTGGCTCGCGGTCGTCATGCTGCTCGCGGCCGCGGTGTGGTTGCTCCTGGAAACGCTGCGACGCTGACCTCCAGAGGCCGTCATGTCTTCGCGGTCTGCCGCGGACCAGGACAGGCCGCTCAGTGCCAGCAGCCGATGCCCAGTGGCACGGCTAGCGAGCGCCACGTCCGGACGCACGGCGCCGGTCCTCGCCGATAGCCGGTCGGCCTTGAGGACGGTGCGGCTCAGTGACGCACGCGCGGCTGGCCGCGCAACCATCAGCACCACGACACGTACGCGTATGGCCCGACGAGCTCCTGCGCTCTCAGCACCCGCCGGAGCGCGAAGTACGGTGAAGCGGTGGATGCCGCCAGCCTCGTCTCCAGCATCCCGTCCGCGAGTCGTCGGTGGGCGCGAGCAGTGCTGTGGCTGCCCGCCGCGGCATGGTTGGTCGGTACTCCCGTGCTGTTCGTGTGGGCCGAGGCTCAGTCGATCACCTTCCTCGGCGAGCTCGTGTCACCCGAACAGGCGCGAGCGACGGCTGTCAGGCTGGTGTGGGCTGCGCTCTGCTGCGCCGGGGCACCGCTGGCCGGGCTCGGCGTCGCCTGGATTGTGCGAAGCTCTCGCGCCCTCCGCCTCTACGGCATCGCGTTCGTGATCGGCTGCCTGCCTGGGCTGTTCTGGACGGTCTCGAACGCCGAGCGGAGCCCGGCCCCCACGGAGCGCGTGCCCACCTGCCAGGAGCACAGCGGTGGAGACACCCGCTGCCCAGGAGGCTGAGGCGACCGGGCACGGCAACGCCAGCGATCCCCTGCTGACGATTGTCCTCCGCACGTCGCAAGCCCGGTGTCCCTTGCCCGTGCAGCAGACGCTCTGGCGACTGAGGCCCGATCGCGGCCGACGGCCGGGCGGCGACGCGCACACTGACGTGCGGGACCGACGGGAGCCCTGATCAGCGCGCAGCGTCGACCAGACGCACCCCCGTCAGCCCCTTACGTCGACAGCAAGGGAGGGGCCCGGTGCAGGACAGTCCTGCCACAGCCGACGCCGCCCGCCAGACGACCACCGCGGTCGAGCCGGGTCCCGTCGAGCCGACACCTGTCGGGCCGGGAGCGCTCGTGGAGCGCGCGCTGGGGCGCAGGCAGCTGCTCGGCGGCATCGTCGGCGCCGGCGCGCTGGCCGCGCTCACCGGGTGCACGAGCCCACCACCCGCGACGCGTCCTGCGGCCGGCGGACCCACCGGCTCTGCCTCGACCACGCCCTCGCCCAGCCGCACGCCCGCGGCGCCCCCGGCCCCGTCGTCGGCGACCACGCCCGGCGCACCACCCGACTGGCGCGCCCTGCGCTCCAGCCTGGACGGCCGGCTGACCCTGCCGGAGGAGCCCGGGTACGACGGCGCGAGGCTGCTGTTCAACCGCCGCTTCGACGACCGTCGCCCGGCCGCCGTCGCGGCCGTGTCCAGCGAGGACGACGTCGTCGTCTGCCTGGCCTTCGCCCGGCGGCACCAGCTACCGGTCTCGGTCAGGTCCGGCGGCCACTCCTACCTGGGAGCCTCGGCGGGACCCGGGCTGGTCATCGACCTGCGCCGGCTCGACGACGTGCGAGCGGGCTCAGGCACCGCGGTCGTCGGAGCCGGCGCCGCGCTGATCGACGTGTACGCAGGCCTGGCGGCCGCAGGTGTGTCGGTGCCGGCGGGGTCATGCCCTGCCGTGGGCATCGGCGGGCTCGCCCTCGGCGGCGGCATGGGGGTGGTAGCCCGGCGCTACGGGCTCACCTGCGACCGGCTCGTCTCGGCGCGCGTGGTCCTGGCCGACGGCAGCGTCGTGACCGCGAGCGCGACCAGCGAGCCCGACCTGTTCTGGGCTCTCCGCGGCGGCGGCGGCTCGTTCGGCGTCGTGACGTCGATGGAGCTCACCACCCACCCCACCCAGGACCTCGCCACCTTCACGCTGCGATGGCCGTTCGAGGCCGCGGCCGACGTCCTCAGCGGCTGGCAGTCGACCGTGGCGTCGGCCCCGGACGAGCTCTGGACGACCTGCCACCTGCTGGCCACGACCGGCAGCACACCGACGGCGAGCGTCTCGGGCGTCCTCGTCGGGACCCCGTCCGAGCTGGAGCCCCTGGTCGCGGCCATCACGCGAGCCGTGGGCGACGCACCGTCGTCCCGGTCGCTGAGAGGCCGCAGCTACCTCGACACGATGCTGCTGGAGGCCGGGTGCAGCGACCGCCCCGTCGCCGGGTGCCACGTCGCCGGCCAGTCACCCGGCGGCACCCTGGAGCGGGACGCCTTCGTCGCCGGATCCACCCTGTACGACAGCCCGATGCCAGCCACCGTCGTCGCCGACGTCGTGGCAGCCGTCGCCGCACGGCACGAGGCGGGGCTCGGCACCGGCGGTGTCGGGCTCGACTCGTGGGGCGGCGCGGTGGGCCGCGTCCCGGCCTCGGCGACCGCCTTCCCCCACCGCACGGCGCTGCTGTCGGCGCAGTGGACCGCGAGCTGGGCCGACTCACCGGACAACGGGCCCCAGCAGGCCAACGTCGAGTCCCTGGCCGCTCTCCGCGCGGCCGGCGGAGCCGGCATCGGCGCCTACGCGAACTACGCCGACGACACCCTCCCCGACCCCCTGCCGAGCTACTACGGGCCGAACCTCGCCCAGCTCCGCCGGGTCAAGCAGCGCTACGACCCGGGCGGGCTGCTGGACCAGCCCCAGGGTCCTCGAGCGTGACCAACCCCGAACTACGCGGCGGACCGCTCGCTCGGCGTCGTCGCGACCTCCGTCCTCGGCTCGAGCGGACCGCACGGTCGCCCGGTGACCGCCACCGCTGTGCGTGCGGCAGGCCGAGAGCCGCCTCGACCAGCGCCGACGCCTCCACCGGGGCGCTCCCCGGCACATGAGGAACGACCATCGCGAAGCACGCCCTCGGAGGGTGCCGCCGGCGTCCTCCCCTGGCCGTCACGGCGTCGGCTGGTGAGGCCGTCGGCGGGCTGTCCCCGGAGAGCGCGGATCCCGCTTGCGGAGCGCCGGCAGCCTGCACAATGCGGTGCATGCTCCAGGTGAGGCTGCTCGGCGCCGTCGGCGCTGCGAGCGGCCCCGACGACGTGCCGCTCGGTGGCCCCAAGCCGCGTGCGGTCCTCGCCGTGCTCGCGCTGGCCGCCCCGCGCGCGTGCTCCTCCGACACGATCATCGACGGCCTGTGGGGCGAGGAACCGCCGGCGAGCGCCCGCAACGCCGTGCAGGTCAACATCACCGGCCTGCGGAAGTCGTTGCGCCCGCACGGCGTCGACATCGAGCGGGTGGGCGACGGCTACGCCCTGCGGGGACCGGTGTCGGTGGACGTCGACGAGTTCGAGACCCTCGTCTCCGGTGGCCGGGCGGCCCTGCGGTCCGGGGACCCGGTGCGCTCGGCGCAGCAGCTGGTAGCCGCGCTGGAGCTGTGGGCCGGGACCCCTTTCGGGGGGATCGACGCCGCGCCGTTTACCGTCAGCGCGCGGTCGCTGCTGCAGGGCACCCGCAGTGCCGCGCTCGCGGACCTCGCGGAGGCGCACCTCCGGTCCGGCGACCCGCACGCCGCCGCCGCCACCGCGCAGCACCTGCTGGACGACCACCCCTACGACGAGCGCGGCTGGATCACCCTCGCGACGGCGCACTACTGGCAGGGCCAGCAGGACCTGGCGCTGCAGACCTGCCGCCGGGCCCGTGACGTCCTGCTCGACGAGCTGGGGATCGACCCGACCGCCGCGCTCGCCGAGGTGGAGAGCCAGATCCTCCTGCACACGCTCCTCGACCGGTCGCTCCCCACGCCCGAGGCCCCGGCCGTCCAGGAGCCGCCGCTGCCCGCGCTGCCGCAGCTGGTGGCGGGGCGCGAGGAGCTCGTGGTCGACGTCCTCGACCGGCTCGCGCGGGGTCAGCGGCTCGTCACCCTGGTCGGGCTCGGAGGCATCGGCAAGACCACGCTGGCGCTGGCCGTCGCGCACCGGGTGGCGGACCAAGGACGGTCCGTCGCCTTCTGCCCGCTGGAGACCGACGTCGACCCGGCCGCGGCGCTGGACCGGGTCTGCCGGGTGCTCGGTGTCGACCCCGAGGACGATCCGTCGGCAGCGCTCGCCGCCGCCCGCCCGGCCGCCGTCCTGGTGCTGGACAACGCCGAGCAAGTGGTGGGCCTCGGGGCCGCGCTGGACCGGCTGCTCGGTGCGGCACCGGGTGCGGTCGCCCTGGTGACCAGCCGACGTCCGACCGGGGCCCGGCTGGAGCACGCCGTGGCAGTGCCCCCGCTGTCGCCGCCGGCCGCCGAGCAGGTATTCCTGGCGCACGCGGAGCGGGTACGACCGGGCGTGGGCCACGGGCAGGCGGCTGCGGTCCATGACCTGTGCGCGCTGCTCGACGGCATCCCGCTCGCCCTGGAGCTGGCCGCCGGGCGGGTGCGCACCCTGACGCCTCTGCAGCTGCTGCGCCGCATCGAGGACCATCGCACCTCCGTGCTGGACGGCTCCGCCACGACGGCAGTGCCGGACCGGCAGGCCAGTCTCGGACGGGTGCTGCGCGAGGCCTACGACGCCCTGACCGGGCCTGGCCGTCGGCTGTTCGAGCTGCTCGGCTCCTATGACGGCTGGGCCTCGATCGAGCTGCTCGAGGCCTCCGCGCAGGGCTGGGTGCCGGACACCGTGGAGGCACTGGAGGAGCTGGTCGCCTGCGGGCTGGTCGAGCTGGACCTCGACGGCCGCACCCGGATGCGCCGGCCGGTCCGCGAGCTGGCCCACTCCCTCGGGCCGCGCCGCGACCTGGACGCCCGGCTGGTCCGGCAGGCCGTCCAGCTCGCCGCCGCCAGCGCGCCCCAGCTGTTCGGTGCTGGGGCCGGTGAGGCCCTGCACGGGCTGCGCCGGGACGAGGACACCCTGGTCGTCGCCCTCAGCCGGGCGGTCGGGTCCGGGGACGCCGCGTCCGCGGCTGCGCTCGTCCTCGGGCTCAACCGCTACTGGCTGCTCAGCGGCAGGCTGACCGAGGGCCGTCGCTGGGTCCAGCGCGCCGTGGAGCTGCCGGGCCACACCGCCGCGAGCTCGGCGCGTCTCGGGGTGCTGGCCGGCACCTACGCGAGCTACCTGAACCACCCGGGGACGGCGACCGTGCTGACCGAAGCCCTGGAGCGTGTGGCCCGCGAGCGGCTGCCGGTCGACCGCCTGGTGGTCAACGGGTGGTGCTGCCTCGCCGCCTACGCCGCCCACCACCGCGACGTCCTGACCGCGGAGCACGCCGTCCGGCGGGCGGCCGAGCTGGCCGCGGTCAGCGCCGATCCCGGCCTGGTGGCGCTGGCCCGGGACATCGACGGGCACGTGGCCGCGCACGTCGGCGACCGCGACCGCTCGCTGGCAGCGAAGCTCAGCGGCATCGCCGACGCACAGCGGTCCGGCGACGCGTACGACGTCGTGAACCTGATGATCAACGCGGCCGACGACCTGATGTACCTGGACCGCCTGGACGAGGCGCTCGCGTACGCCGACGAGGCGTTCGACCGCTGCGCCGGTCTGGACGTCGGGCCGATCCTCGGGTCGGTCCTGCTGATCCGCGGCATGGCGCTCACCGCCGCGGAGCGACCCGCCGCGGCGCGCGGCAACCTGCTGGAGGCGCTGCGCATCGCGCGCGACCGCTACCCCGACCCGTTGGCGACCGCTGACGTCCTGTTCGGGCTGGGTGCCTGCGCCGCCCAGGAGCTGCTGGACGCCGAGGCCTGCCGGTGCTTCGGCGCGGCCGAGGCCATGTACGCCGAGCACGGGGTGACGCCGGCGGGGCGGCTGTTCGCCGCTGTTCTCCGCAGCCGGGAGCTGGTGCGGGACCGCGTCGGCGACGACCGCTTCACGACGATGGCCGCGCTCGGCGGGGCGGACCGGGACCGCGCCGTCGAGCGGCTGCTGAGCGAGGGCTTAAGCCGTTCGTAAGCGCACCGGCACAGGGTGGTCCTCACCAGCAGCGAACGACCTGAGGAGCCCGAGATGACCACCACCGACCAGACCGTGACCCGCACCTCCCGCACGGCTCTCCGGCTCAGCCGGACCGTGCTCTCCCTGCTCCTCGCGGCGGCCGCCGTCGTCGGGCTGAACGTGCAGGGCGCCTCGGCCTGGACGTCCGGCGCCAGCGGCTCCTACGGGTGGGTCACCCCCCGGCCCGTGCTGGGCGGCCGGACCTACGTCACGGCGGTCGGCGCCCTCTACGGGTCGTACGTTCCCGCAGTCACCGTCTTCGGCCCGGTCGTCGGCCGGTCGGGGGCGACCTCGGGGGCGCAGACCGTGGAGTACCGGTTCGCCGTCTACCAGTGGTCGGGGAGCCAGTGGGTGACCACCTACAACACCGGCGCACCGTACGTCCAGGTCATCGGCGCCGGCCAGGCCTCCACCACGTTCGGCGCCGACGTCACCCAGCCGCAGCGGGCCGGCTACAACCGGGTGACCTTCACCGTGACCTGGAAGGACGCCTACGGACGGGTGCTGGGCACGCGGAGCTTCGACGACGCGCACGCCAGCGACTACAACTGCGCCTACGGGGTGACCGGCTGCGTCGTCGGCCAGGGCTGGGTCTGGATCTGACCGGAGCCACCGCTCGGCACCGCAGGACGGTCCGGCCCGCGAGGGTCGGACCGTCCTGCCGCGCGGACGCTCGCACGGTGGCCGCCGGTCCGCTCGGCCACAGCGAGCGCGTCGCCGGGTCACCCAGCCCTCCGCGGCGTCGGCCGTGCGCTCCATCGCTCGCCGGCACGAAGGGCCGCGCCGGCGGCCTCGCCGAGGCGGCGCAGCGTCGGCGGGAGGGCAGGGTGCTGGTCCGCTGAGACGGCGACGAGGGCGCCCTCTGCGAAGTGGCCCGAGCAGCCGAGACGGCTTCGTCCGCGCGCATTTTCGTCATACGCTCTTGTTCGTGATGAGCGACGAGCAGATTCAGCAGTGGGCGGACGAAGCCGAGGCCGGCTACGACGTAGCAGAGCTGAAGCGGCGCGGACGCGGCCGTCCCGGTCGGGGCGCTGAACCGATGCAGGTCGTTGCCGTGCGCCTGACCGCGGATGAGCTGGCGACGGTCGACGCCATCGCAGCCCGCGAGCACATCTCACGATCAGAGGCGATCCGCAGGGCGTTGGCCGGCTCCCCGGCGTGAGGGTCCACGACAGCGCGCTCAAACACGGAGTAGCCCCCGAAGACGCTGTCCAGGCGGCGGACTGGCCCCTCTGGGTCGAGCCACTCGAGGACGACGGCTGGCCCCACCGCGAGCTACGGCTCGGGTTCGACGCTCAAGCGCGGCTCCTCGAGACCGTGGTTCTGCTCTTCGAGGGCGGCGAGGAACTGGTCGTCCACGCCATGCCGGCGCGCAAGCAGTACTGGGAGCTCCTGCCCTGAGTGAGTGGGTCCGACGGCGCAGTGCCGGTCATCGATCGGTCACCGGCACGCTCCGCATGCCGATCGTCAGCGAAAAACTGACCGGGTAGCGATCCCCGGCTGGGGACCGGGCCAGGCGACGGGCTGCTTCGAGCGCCTGTGCGCAGGGGCCGCCTGGCTGACGTCCGTCCACACCTCGGTCAGCTCCGCGACGAGGCCGTCCCGCGTCGTCAGGAACATGGCCACCCCGAAGTGCTGCAGCCCGCCCTCGTGCAGCCCCGTCACGTGCGCGCGTACCGCAGCGCGGTCCCCGCCTCCCACGCAGTCCTCCAGCACCAGGTTCTGGAACCCCGGGTAGCCGGCGTTGAGCCGCACCCAGGAGGAACGGTCGAACTCCTCCCCGGTGTGGACGTACCTGCACACGAAGTCGGAGGCGAGGAGGCGCGGCAGCTCCTCCCACAGATGCTCGTCGATCACTCGGACCAGGCGCCGCGCCACCTCCACTGCATCCACCCGGTGATCCTCTCAGCCGTCACGGGCTCTCCTGCTGCTCGCAGTCGGCATGGGCCGTGAGAGACACGCAGGAACATGTTCCGGAGAAGCTGCACCTCCCTCGCACCTGTCTCCCGATGTGGCGATCAGCACCCGTCACCATCTGTGCTCTCGTGCTGCTGCTCGCGCCGGTGTCTGCCGGATCCGACGCCGTCGTGGTCGGTCGTGACTTCGTCGTCGCGGACGCCAGGCGGCAGAGGACGGACCTCGTCCTGGGCGTGGCCGTCCTCGCCCTGTGCGTGCTCGCCGTCGCTGCCTCCCTGATGCTGAGGGTCGTTGCCGTGTGATGGCCGGGCTCGCGAGCGTCGAGAAATCCCCTGGTCCTCGTTGTCGATCCGTGGCCTGGCTGCACGACGGGAGGGTGCAGGGCCGGACAGGCCGGCCCGCACCCCCGGACAGGAGCTCCCCTCATGAGCAAGTACATGGTCCTCATCCACGAGCGCGAGTCCGACTACGCCACCCTGACGCCCGAGGGCTGGCAGTCGGTCGTCGACGGGCACGCCGCGTTCGTCCAGGCTGTGGCCGACCTCGGCGGCACGCTCGTCGGAGGCGAGGCGCTGCAGCCGACGACCACCGCCGCGTCGATCCGGGCCGGCGAGGTCACCGAGGGGCCGTTCCTCGAGTCCCAGGAGGCGCTGCTCGGGTGGTACGTCGTCGAGGCGCGCGACTTCGACCACGCCCTCGAGATCGGCAAGACCGCGCCCGCGCAGTTCGGCGGGGTCGAGGTCCGGCCGGTCCTGGACAACCCGGCCGCCAACGGACGCTGACCGACGCGCACCGTCGCGAGCGGACCAGCGTGCTCGCCGCGACGGTGCGCGTCGCCGACGGTCTGAAGATTCCCTGGTCACCGTTGTCGATCTCGGGGCAGGCTCTGCGACGGGAGGGTGCGGGGCCGGACGGACTGGCCCGCGCCGCCCGACAGGAGCCCGACATGACCCAGTACATGATCTCCATCTACGAGCGCGAGGCCGACTACGCCACCATGACGCCGGAGGCGTGGGGCTCGGTGGTCGACGCGCACGGTGCGTTCGCCCAGGCCGTCGCCGACCTCGGCGGCACGATCACCGGCGGCGGCGTCCTGCGGCCCACGACCACGGCCACGTCGATCCGTGGCGGCGAGGTCACCGACGGCCCCTTCGTCGAGTCGAAGGAGGCGTTCGGCGGGTTCTACATCGTCGAGGCGCGCGACCTCGACCACGCCCTCGAGATGGGCAAGCTCACGCCCGCCCCGTTCGGCGGGGTCGAGGTCCGGCCGGTCCTGGAGTCGACCGACAGCGGTCGCTGACCGCGTGACCGCGACGCCCGGTGCGGTCGCCGAGGCGCTGTCGGACGCGCACCGTCGCGAGTGGGCCTTCGTGCTCGCCGCGACGGTGCGCGTCGCCGGCGACCTCGACCTCGCGGAGGAGTGCGCGCAGCAGGCGTACGTCGACGCCCTGCAGGCGTGGGCCCGTTCGGGCGTCCCCGACCGCCCCGGCGCCTGGCTGACCACGACGGCCCGGCGGCGGGCCGTCGACCGGCTGCGGCGCGAGGTCACCCTGCGCCGCAAGCTGCCCCTGCTCGTCGAACCTGTCGAGGCCGACGCCTCGGGGTCGCCGTCCGGCAGCGACGAGGACGGTGGTGACGCGGACGGGAGCGACGAGGTGGTGCCCGACGACCGGCTGCGGCTCGTCTTCACCTGCTGCCACCCGGCGCTGGCGCCCGCGGCCCGGATCGCCCTGACCCTGCGGCTGGTCTGCGGCGTCGCCACGCCGGACGTGGCCAGGGCCTTCCTCGTGCCCGAGCCGACGATGGCCGCCCGCATCACCCGCGCCAAGAAGAAGATCGCCCAGGCGCGGATCCCCTACCGGACGCCGACCGCCGCCGAGCTCCCCGAGCGGCTCGACAGCGTGCTCGCCACCGTGCACCTGCTGTTCAGCTCCGGGCACACCGCGCCCACCGGCGAGCTGCTCGTGCGCGACGACCTCTGCGAGCGCGCCCTCGACCTGGCGCGCACCCTCGTGCGGCTGCTGCCGGACGAGCGCGAGGCGCACGGGCTGCTCGGGCTGCTGCTGCTCGTGCACGCCCGGCGCTCCACCAGGCTCGACACCCGCGGCCGGCTCGTGCTGCTCGAGGACCAGGACCGGCACCGCTGGGACGAGCGCATGGTCCTCGACGGGCTGCGGCACACCGTCCTCGGGCTGCAGGGCCGACCGGGACGCTTCGCGCTGCAGGCCGCGATCGCCGGCGCCCACGCGACCTCCCCCGCCTTCGACCTCACCGACTGGCCGAGGATCGTGCACCTGTACGACCTGCTGCTCGCGGTCGAGCCGTCGCCGGTCGTCGAGCTCAACCGCGCGGCGGCGGTGGCGTTCGCGGACGGGCCGGCCCCGGCGCTGGCCCTCGTCGAGCGGCTGGCGGACGACCCGCGCCTGCGCGCCTACCCGTACGTGCACGCCGTCCGCGCGGACCTGCTGCGACAGCTGGACCGCCCGGTCGAGGCGGCACGGTCGTACCGGGCGGCGCTCGCCCTCACCGCCAACGGCGCCGAACGTGACTTCCTGCAGCGCCGCCTCGACGAGCTCGCCCGCTGACGCTCCAGGACCCCCCGGTCCACCACACCGGTGCGCGTCGCCTTCGCTGCAGCGGCGACCGGCCCGGCGACGTGGCGAGGCGCTCCTCGCCGCCGGCCGTCCAGCTGACAGCCGCCGCACGACGCCCGGAGGGACCGCGCTACGCCGCCGCCGGCGTGTGCGCGGCGACGAACCCCCGTATCCGCGTCCAGGCGTCCTCGCACGCGGCCGCGTGCTCGTCCATCGTCCGGTCGAAGAACGAGTGCGGCATGCCGTCGAAGACGACGAGGTCGGCCTCGACGCCGGCCTCCCGCGCGGCCACGGCGACCTTCTCGCTGTCCTCGAGCGTGATGTGCTCGTCGGCCCCGGCGACGAGCATGAGCAGGGGCGCGGTCATCCGGTCGGCCACCTCGAGGGCGGTCGAGGGCCGCCCGTAGAAGCCGATGGCGCCGGCGATGCCGGGGGTGTCGGCCGACTGCCGCCAGGCGTAGCCGCCCCCCATGCAGAACCCGACGACGAAGACGGCTCGGGCGCTCCCGCCCTCCGCCGAGCGCAGGTGCTCGACCGCGGCGCCGACGTCGCCCGCGACGTCCGACGGCTTCACCTGCTGGACGTGCGGCATGAAGGCGAACTCCTCGCTGCGGGCGACGTCGCCGCAGGGACCGGGGCGAGGGTCCCGCCGGACGCTCCTCGGACCTGTCGATGCGTCCGGGCTCAGTGCACCCAGCTCTCGGGCTCCGGCCACCCGTGGGCCGGCAGCAGCTCCCTCAGCTCGACCGTCCTGCCTTCGCTCAGGACCACGAGGGTGGACAGGTTGGACGGGTGCACCTGGCGGACGAACTCCCGGCAGCGGCCGCACGGGGGCAGCACGTGCAGGCGTCCCTCCTCGCTCCGCCAGACAGCGACGATCGAGGCGATGCGGTACTGGCCGGCGGTGACCATCGCGCCGATCGCCGAGGCCTCGGCGCAGAAGCCGGTACCGCTGCCCGTGTCGATGCACACGCCGCTGAAGTGGTCCCCGCGACCGGTGACCAGGGTCGCCGCGACGTCACCGCAGAGCCGGTCCCCGATGCGGTGAGGGCGGAGCGACCCGGCCGCCCGGACGACGAGGGCACGGGCTTCGTCAGGCGTCACCGCGACAGCGTGCCAGCGGCACCCGGCTGCTGTCGGTCGGAGGCGTCGGGCTCTGTCCGCAGGGCCCGCTGCCGTGCGGAGCGCGGCGGGACGCAGGCCCCGCCGCCAGGCGTCAGCCTCCGGTGCGGACCAGCCGACGGCTCCGGTGGAGGCTGCCACGACCACCGTCCTGACGCGGTCAGGTCAGCGGAGCCGGACGGACCGTGCTGCCGCCGCACCGAGGTCATCTGCGGCGGGCGATGGCCCCGCTGAGGACCGTCGCGAACGCCGCCCACGCCGCGTACGGGGCCAGGACGACGGCCGCGGGACGGCTGACGGGGGCCGCCCGGCGCACCAGGTCCGCCGTCGACACGGTCAGGACCGCGCACTCCACGGTCGCCAGCCAGGGCCGGTGGACCCGGAAGAACAGCACGCTCCAGCCCGCGTTCAGCACCATGTTCACCGCGTACGCCCGGCCGAACGCCCGTCGCTGGTCGCCGTCGGTCCGGGTGAGCACCTGACCGGCCGCCCACGCGGTCCCGGTGTACAGCCCCGTCCAGACGATGCCGAACGTCTGCGGCGGCGGGTACCAGGACGGCATCCTCAGCGACCGGAACCACCGGCTGCCGGGGTCCGTGGCCAGCCCCCCGACGACGGCGGCAGCGAGCGGACCGGCGGCGGCGAGCAGTCGTGCGCGCGAGGGCATGAGCCATCCTGGCCCGCCGCCACCGGTCAGGCCCGGGCACACCCCCCGGCTGAGGGCGCCGGTGCCGGTCGCGCCCTGACCCGGAGGAGTTGTCCCTGGCCGTTCCGCGGCGACGGCCGTGCCGTCCGCGGTGCCCGGCCGAACCGGGCTCGACGGTGCAGCTGCACGTCAAGGCGCCCGGGTCGACGACGTGGGTCAACGTGGCCTCGAAGGCCGTCCCGAACACGTCGACGACCCCGACCAGGTCCAGCACCGTGGCCTTCAGCACGACGTTCGGCACGGCGGGCACCTGGCAGGTGCGCGCCGTGCGGCCGGGATCGACCACCTACGGGCAGGGGAACGCCCCGGTCCGCGACGTGGTCGTCAGGTAGCCCCTCGGGGCACGACCGGGTCGGAGGCCCTCATCGACGAGATCCCCGCTGCACACGAGACATCGACGTCCGCGACGCCGAGCCTGGGGACCGGCGCGTGCTCCGAACGGCTCGTCGACGCGGGACGCGCTGCGGAGCCACCGCCGGCGGCGCACCATGAGGTCCATGACGTCGCGCGTGCTCTCCCCGTGGCGCGGTCGAGCCGCGCGGCGCAGGTTCCGGGCGGCGCCCGGCCAGGACGGCTGTCCCGGCTCCACGGCCGCGACGCGGATCCTGGACCACACCTCGCAGGAGGTGCGGTCCCTGCTGCGGGACTGCCGGCGGTCCACCCCCGAGGGCGAGGTGGCCGACGTCCTGCGGACAGCCCACCGGCTCGTCGCCGAGCGGGTCCGCCCGGTGTACGCCGTGGACGACACCCAGCCGGTCAGCGCGACGTTGCGGCGGGGGCGGGGCTCCTGCTCCCAGCGTCTGGCCGTGCTGGAGGCCGTGGCGCGGGCCGCAGGCGTCCCGACCCGGTCCCGCGGCCTGCTGCTGGACGGCCGCTTCTGGTACCCGAGGTTCCCCGGCCTGCGGGCCGTCGTCCCGGCCGAGGTCGTCCTGGCGTGGCCGGAGCTCCGTGTCGACGGCACGTGGCTGGACAGCTCCGCCCTCCTTGCCGGCCCTGACCCGCGCACCGGTGCCGACGGCGACCCGTTCACGAACACCGGCGAGGAGACCCTGTTCGAGGCGGTCGCGCGGGGCGCCGTCCGGTGGGACGCGGCCCAGGGCGCGGCCACGGACGGTCACGCCCAGCCTCGGGCCGGGTGCCGGACGTGCGGCCTGTCCGGGTGGGTCCTCGCCGAGCTCGGCCGCTACGGCTCCCGCGACGAGCTGTTCACCGCCCACGGGCAGACCCTCTGCTGGCCGGCGCGCACAGCAGCGGGCCCGGTCCTGTCCCGCTGGTCGGCAGGCGCGGCGGCCTCGTGACGCGCGGCGCCCGTGTCCCGACGGACGATCGTCGCGGGACGGGCACCCCCTCGCCGGAGGGGTACCGGGCGCGCCGCTCACCGACGTACCGGGGCCGACACGAGGAAGAGGAGCAGGAGGAGCAGGGCCGGGAGGGGCAGCAGGTCGATCGCGTTGAGGACGACGGGCAGCCAGGCCGCCCGGGCCCGTCGCCGGACCAGCCGTACCGTCCAGGCGGCGAGCACGAGGCCCACCAGCAGGACCAGGCCGAGCAGCAGCGCGGACCCGAAGACCAGGACGAAGCCGTGAGGGTCGAAGAGCAGGGCGTCCTCCGGGGACAGCGCGCGCGCCCGCTCGTCGCCTGCCCGCCACCACAGCCAGAACGTCACCAGCGACACCGGGGGCACGGCGAGCAGCGACGACAGGACGACGGTCTCCCACGGGCGGGGGCGGCCGCGTCGGGCCGTACCGGCGCGGCGTCGGGGGCCGACCCCGGCCCGAGCAGCTCGCTCATCGGCTCATGGTGCCCGAGGCGCGGTGACGGCGTCCTCCGCGGATGTGTGACCTACGCTCGTTCCTGGGTACGGCATCACCGGTGACGACCTGGCTCACGCCAGCCGTGCCCTCATCTCCCCCACCATGACCGGCCCCCTGTCAGCGCGTGAGCGACGTGACGGCCCCCGCCAGGGACCCCGCCGCGAGCCGGACGGACCCGCGCCCCAGCCGACACCCAGACCCGCGGGTTCGAGCGAGCCCCCGACCACGATGGAGACGCCCCGTGCGCGCCGACCTGCACCAGTCCTCGGGCGAGCCTGCGCCCCCCGGCCCCACCTTCCGGGAGGCCGTGGTCCGCTCGGTGCCCGTGGGGCTGCGCCGGCGTCTCTGGTACCGCAAGAAGTTCGGCCGCCGCCTCCGGACGAGGACCCCCGAGACGTTCACCGACAAGGTCAACTGGCGCATCCTCAAGGACCGTCGCCCGGTCCTGCTGGGGACCTGCGACAAGCTGTGGATGAAGGAGCACGCGTCGTCGGTCGCCCCGGGCCTGGTCCGCGTGCCCCGGACCTACTGGTCGGGCACCGACCTGGCGGAGCTGGCGTCGGTGGACCTGCCCGAGCGGTGGGTCCTCAAGCCGAACCACACCAGCAAGCTCGTCCACCTCGGTGAAGGGCCGCCGGACCTCGAGCACCTGCGCGCGCTCACCGCCGGGTGGCTCGAGCAGGACCTCGCGTCGCGCACGGGCGAGTGGGCCTACAGCACCGCCCGCCCGCTGCTGCTCGTGGAGGAGTTCATCGGCGACGGCCTCGACGACGTCCCCGCGGACTACAAGCTGTACGTGTTCGACGGGGTCCCGCGGCTGTTCCAGGTGCACAGCAACCGCTTCGTCGAGCACGAGAGCCGGGTCTACACCACGGACTGGGAGCCGCTGCCCTGGGACACCGGCTACCCGCCGGGGCCGGCCCTGCCCCGTCCCCAGCGGGCCGACGGCATGCTCGCGGCCGCCGCGGCCCTGGCCCAGGGCTTCGACATGATGCGCGTCGACCTCTACGAGCACGACGGCGTCCTGTGGTTCGGGGAGCTCACGCCCTACCCGGGCTCGGGGCTGATCGCCCTGGACCCGGAGATGGACCGGGCGCTCGGGGGGTGGTGGCAGCTCCCGAGCACGACCCGGTGAAGGGGGAGGGGGGCCCGCTGTCGCCACAGGCGGCCAGCGCCGGCGGGCGGGCAGGTGCCATCGTGGACGCCATGGGCGACGACCTCAGGCTCCGGACGTCCCGCAACCGGCAGACCCTGGCGGCCCTCGTCGTCGGGCTGGACGAGGACCGCCTCGCCACACCGAGCCTGTGCGCGGGGTGGACGTGCCGGGACGTGCTGGGCCACCTGGTCATGTGCATCGAGCTCGGCCTCCCCCGGTTCCTGCTCGAGGTGGTCCGGGACGGGGGACGCGGAGCCAGGACCTCCGACCGTCTCGCGCGCCGGTACGGCCGCCGCCCGGTCACCGAGCTCGCCGAGGTCCTGCACCGCCGCAGCGGCGACGCGGTCTCCCAGCCGGGTGTCGGCCCCCACGGGCCCTTCGCGGACTCCTGCATCCACCTGCGGGACGTCGCGATCCCTCTCGGGCTGGACACCACGCCCCCGGAGACGGACTGGCTCGAGGTCCTGGACTTCCTGACCACGTCCCGGGCCCGCCGGGCAGGCTTCCTGCCGCAGGGTCGCCTCGACGGGTTCGCGGTGCGGCCCGACGGCCACGACCGCGCCTGGGGCGACGGCGACCTGGTCACCGGGAGCAGCGAGGCCCTCGCCCTGTCGTTGACCGGGCGCACGGTGCTGCTCGGCACGCTCGCGGGGCCGGGCGCCGCGGCGCTGCGGCGGGACGTCCTCGCCGCCCACGGGCTCTGACCGTCGCCCCGCTGCCACGCGCTGGACCTCCGGCTGCTGCACGGCACCCTCGCCGCGGCTAGCGTGCGGGCGTGTCGATCACCTGGGCGCAGGCCCTCGCGTGGCGGATGCGACGGCACCTGCTGGACCCCGTCGGCGAGGAGCCCGTCGAGGCCGTGGTGCGACGGCTCGGGGCCGTCCTGGCCGGCGACGACGGGCTGGCCGAGCTGGCCGTGCGCTCCCGGCGGACCGGGTCGGAGCCGGGCGAGGTCGCGCGCGCGGCCGCGGAGGGGCACCTGGTCAGGGTGCCCGCCTTCCGTGGCGCCGTGCACCACCTGTCGGCCGAGGACGGCGGCGCCTACCTGGCGCTGCGGGCGGCCGGGCGCCAGTGGGAGCTGCCCGGCTGGCAGCGCCACTACCGGCTGGAGCCGCAGGACTGGCCGCGGTTCCGCGAGACCGTCCGGGACGCGCTCGCGGGCGGGCCGCTGACCATGGACGAGCTGGCCGCCGCCGTGACGCCCGCGTACCCGCACCTGCGCGAGGTCTTCGCGGCGGGGGCCACGACGCTGATGAAGCCCCTGATGTGGCAGGGGGACGTGGGCTACGGCCCCGTGCGCGACGGACGACCCACCTACCTGCGACCCGACGACAACCCTCGCTGGGCCGGCGTCTGGGACCTGGAGGAGGCGGGCCCCCACGCCGTCTCGGCCTACCTGCGCGCCTACGGGCCCGCGACCCCGGTCCACGTCCGCTACTGGCTCGGCGAGGGCCTGGGCGCCGGCCGCCGGCGCCTCGACCGCTGGCTCACGGGCATGGCGGGCGGGCTGCAGGAGGTCGAGGTCGACGGCGAGACGGCGCTCGTCCTGGCCGAGGACGCCGAGGAGCTGCTGGCGGCCCGCCCGTCCACCGCGGTGCGCCTGCTGCCGGGGCACGACCAGTGGGTCCTCGGCCCCGGGACCCGGGACGAGCACGTCGTGCCGCCGGCGCTGCGGACCGCGGTGACCCGCAGGGCCGGCCTGGTGCTCGCGGGAGGCGTCGTCAGCGGCACCTGGTCGACCACGGGCGGCGAGCTGCGCGTCCTGTGGTCCGCGGACCAGGGACCACCTCCGCGGGAGGAGCTGGAGGAGCAGGCGGCGAGGACCGCGGCCCTGCTCGGCCGGCCGCTCGTCCCGACGGTCCGGACCGCCTGACCGTCAGCTCATCGCCGGGGGCGGCGCCTCGTGGGCGCCCTGCACCTCGACGCCCCGGCCGGGACGCCGCCGCGGCGTGAGGCGGACGCCGGGCATCGGCGGGGCGGGGATCCGCTCGGCACCGTGGCCCGGCACGGTGCCGAAGCGCTCCTGGCCCTGCGTCTCCCAGTCCTCCCGCGCCCGGGCGACCTCCTCGTGGGTGCGCCCGACGAAGTTCCACCACATGACGAGGTCGTCGGCGTAGGGCTCGCCGCCGAGCAGGAGCAGCCGCGCGCCGTCGCCGCCCGTCAGGCGCACCGACGACCGGCCCGGGGGCAGGTGGAGCAGCGGCGCGCCGTCCGCGGCGGCCGCGTCCAGCACGGTGCGGTCCAGGCCCTCGCCGTCCGCGGCGGCCGCGCCCTCGAGGACGAGGAGCGCGTGCTCGAAGGACGGGTCGAGGGCCAGCTCCGCCGACGCCCCTGCCTCGAGCACCACGTCCGCGCCGAGCAGCGGCGTGTGCACCCGCGCCGGCGAGGCCGCCCCGGCGGTGCTGCCCACGAAGACGGTCGGCCCGCAGCCCGGGCGCCTCGTGGACGGGCAGCTCGCGGTGCTGCTCGAACCGGGGCCCTCCGTCGTAGGCCGCGGGCAGCGCAACCCACAGCTGGACCGCGTGCAGCAGCGGCTGCTCCCCCAGCGACAGCTCGGAGTGCGAGATGCCGGGCCCCGACGTCATGAGGTCCAGCTCGCCGGGGCGGAGCACGACGTCGCTGCCGAGGCTGTCGCGGTGGTGCACCTCCCCCTCCAGCGGCCACGTCACCGTCTGCAGGCCCGGTGTGCGGGTGCGGCAGCACCCGCATGTCGACGTGCTCCGGGCCGATCCGGTCCAGGAAGCACCACGCCCCGACCGTGGGCAGGCTCCGGTGGGGCAGCCAGCGCCGGACGCTCATCCCCCGCACGCCGCCGAGCGGCACCTCGCGGCCGGGCAGCAGGGTGGGTGCGCTCATCCGGTGCTCCTCGTCGGCGGGTCGGTCGGGAGGTCGGTCGGCAGGTCGGTCAGGAGCTCGGTCAGGGCGCGGGCGCGAGCACCCACAGCACGTCGCACGGCTCGGTGCCCGAGGCGTTGCGCCAGGTGTGCGGCTCACGGCCGGGGAAGGTGAGGGAGTCCCCCGCGCCCAGCGCCACCGAGGATCCGGTGAGGGTGACGACGAGGCGCCCGTGGACCACGAACACGAACTCGACGGCGCAGTCGAGGGCGTACAGGTCCTTGCCGCCGTGGCCGCCGGGGAGGATGTGGCTGCGGATCACCTGCACGTCGCGCTGGGTCCCGGGCGACAGCAGCGTCTCCTCGACCTTGGTGCCGCCGAAGTTGATGGGGCTGCCCTCGCCGTGGCGGACCACGGCCGTGCTCGGCTGCTCGAACAGCTCCCCCACGCGGAGCCCGACCACGTCGCACACGGCCACGAGCGAGGCGACCGACGGCGAGACCTGGTCCCGCTCGAGCCGGCTGACGAAGGACTTGGTGAGCCCGGCCGCGTCGGCGACCGCCTCCAGGGTGAGCCCGGCCGCGGTGCGCGCCGTCCGGATCCGGGGCCCGATGGCGACCAGCGACGTGCGGACGGGCCGGGCGGTGCGCCGGGTGACGGTCACGGGCCCTCGAGCTCCATCGCCACCGCGCGCACCGGGGCGCCGTCGGCCCCGGCGAGACGGACCGGGAACAGGCACACGAGCGGGTCCACGAGCCCCTCCACCTCTGCCAGGTCCGTCAGGTTCTCGGCGATGATGCCACCGGCCGAGGCGATGAGGTGGTGGCAGGGGTAGCCGTCGCCCGGGTGGTCGTCGTCGGGCGTCTCGTCGAGGTTGATCGCGTCGATCCCGACGGTGAGCACCCCGGCGCCCAGCAGCCGCTCGCACGCGGCAGGGTCCAGGAACGGGTGCGCGAAGTACCCGGGATCGCCGCGGTACGCCGACCACCCGGTCCGCAGCAGCACGACCGCGCCCGGGCGCAGCCGGTCGGCGACCGGGTCCAGGTGCGCCGCGGTGATGCGCCCGCGCGGCGGCAGGCCGGTCGCGTCGACGACGACCGCAGGCCCGGCGAAGCGGCGCAGGTCGACCTCGTCGATCCGGGCCCCGTCGTCCTGGAAGTGGTACGGCGCGTCCACGTGGGTGCCCGTCTGGGAGCCCATCCGGACCTCGAGCAGGTTGAAGCCGTCCCGCGCCACGGTCGAGTGGACGCTCAGGTGCGGCTCGGGGTCGCCGGGATACACGGTCGTACCGGGACCGACGGGGACGGACAGGTCGACGACCCGGGTGACATTCATGTAACGCATGTTGCCCTCCACGACACCTGATCTCTACCGTCGCACCACCCCTGCCGACGAGGAGCTCCCGTGGCCGCTCTCCCGCCCACCGTCCAGCCGTCCGACGCCGTCCGGCGCCCGCCCCGGGCCACCGAGGTCGAGCAGTACAGCGTGGACACCATCCCGCACGAGGACCGCACCTCGGGCCCGCTCGACCTGTTCCGCATCCAGTTCGGCGGCGCGAACACCTTCGCGACCGTCATCCTCGGCACCCTGCCGGTGCTCTTCGGTCTGTCTTTCCGTGACGCCGCCCTGGCCACGGTGCTCGGGGTGGCCCTCGGCGCCGTCGTGCTGTCGCCGATGGGCCTGTTCGGGCCCCGCACGGGCACCAACAACGCGGTCTCCTCCGGCGCGCACTTCGGCACCTCCGGCCGGGTCATCGGCTCGTTCCTCTCCCTCCTCACCGCCGTCGCCTTCTTCTCGATCAGCGTGTGGGTGAGCGGGGACGCCGTGGTCGGCGCCCTCGGCCGCCTGGCCGGCGTCCCGGACAGCCAGCTGCTGCGTGCCGTGGTCTACGCGGTCATCGGCGCCCTCGTGGTGGTGGTCGTGGTCTACGGCTACCAGTTCATGCTGCTGGTCAACAAGGTCGTCGTCGTGGGCAACACCGTGCTGTTCCTGCTCGGGGTCATCGCCTTCGCCTCGGTCTTCGACCCCGCCTACGCCGGCGGGGAGTACCTCCTCGGCTCGTTCTGGCCGACCTTCGTCCTGTCGGTCCTCGTGGTCATGGGGAACCCGGTGAGCTTCGGGGCGTTCCTCGGCGACTGGTCCCGCTACATCCCCGCCTACACCCCGAAGCGGCGGCTGCTCGCCGCGACCCTGCTCGGGCAGCTCGCCACCCTGGTGCCGTTCCTCTTCGGCGTGGCCACCGCGACGCTGGTCGCCGGGGAGACCGACTACGTGGTCGAGCTCGTCCAGGTGTCGCCGCTCTGGTTCACGATCCCGCTCATCGTCGTGGCGTTCCTCGGCGGGATGTCGACCGGCATCACCAGCCTGTACGGCACCGGCTTGGACTTCTCGTCGGTCTTCCCGCGCTTCAGCCGCGTGCAGGCGTCGCTGTTCATCGGCTCGATCGCCTTCGTGTTCATCCTCGTCGGGCGGCTGCTCACGGACCTGCTGGCCAGCGTGAACGCGTTCATCGGGCTCATCGTCGTCTGCACCACGCCGTGGATGGTCATCATGATCATCGGCTTCGCGGTGCGGCGCGGCTTCTACCTGCCCCGCGACCTCCAGGTGTTCAACAAGGGCGAGACCGGCGGGGCGTACCGGTTCTCCCGCGGCGTCAACTGGCGGCCCGTCGTGGCCTGGGTGGTCGGCGCCGCGAGCGGCCTGCTCTTCGTCTACTACCCGCCGCTGCTGGTCGGCCCGCTGTCGGCCGCGGTCGCCGGGGGGATCGACGTCTCGCTGCCGGTCGCCATCGTCGTGGCCGCCGTGCTCTACCTCGGCTCGCTGGTCCTGTTCCCCGAGCCGCGCTACGTGTTCGGGCCGCGGGGCCCGTGGCTGGTCCCGTGCCGCGACCTGGACGACGCCCTGCCCGCGATCCGTGCCAAGGACGGCTCTGCCGTCACGCGCCCGACCGGGGCGGACCCGGTCGTCGCGCAGGAGCGCCTGCGGTGACCGCCGACGGGGGCCGTGACCCGCGCGCCGTGCCGCGGGTGACGGGACCGGGGGGCCGGGTGGGGCCCGTGGACGCCAGCCTGGTGCCGCGCTACGGCGGGCCGACGACGTTCGCGCGGCTGCCCCGCATCGACGAGGTCGGCACCGCGGCCGTCGACGTCGCCGTGCTCGGCACGCCGTTCGACACCGGGGTCTCCTACCGGCCCGGCGCCCGCTTCGGGCCGAGCCACATCCGTGAGTCCTCGCGCCTGCTGCGCCCGTACGACCCGGCCACGGACCGGCAGCCGTTCGCGGAGCAGCAGGTGGTCGACGCCGGCGACCTGGCCATCAACCCGTTCGACATCACCGAGGCGATGCGCGACGTCGAGCACGGCGCCCGCTCGGTGCTCGAGCAGGCGCGCCGGCTCGTCGTGCTGGGCGGCGACCACACGGTCGCGCTGCCGCTGCTGCGCGCGGTCCGGGCGCTGCACGGCCCGGTGGCCGTGGTCCACCTCGACGCGCACCTCGACACCTGGGACACGTACTTCGGGGCGTCCTACACGCACGGCACGCCCTTCCGCCGCGCCGCGGAGGAGGGCCTGCTGGACCCCGAGGGCTGCATGCACGTGGGGGTCCGCGGGCCGCTGTACGGCCCGGCCGACCTCACCGACGACCGGGCCCTCGGCTTCACCGCCGTGCCCGCCACCGAGGTCGACGACATCGGCGCCGCCGGCGTGGTGGAGCGCGTCCGGGCCCGCGTCGGGGACCGGCCGGTCTACGTCTCCCTCGACATCGACGTCCTCGACCCGGCCTTCGCGCCCGGCACCGGCACGCCGGAGGCCGGCGGGCTGACCAGCCGCGAGCTGCTGCGCATCCTCCGCGGGTTCGCCGGCCTGGACGTGGTGGGCATGGACGTCGTCGAGGTCGCCCCCGCCTACGACCACGCCCAGGTGACGGGCGTCGCCGCCGCCCACGCGGTCTACGCGATGCTGTCGGCCATGCTCCCCGCAGCGGACCTCCAGCCGTGACGACCGCCGTCGAGCCGGGCTACGGCGGGCCCCGCGACCCCGAGCACGCCCGGGACGAGGTGCTCGCCGCCGCCGCGGCCTGCGTGCGGGCCTTCGGCGCGCACGACACCGCGGGCTACTTCGCCTGCTTCCACCCCGGGGCCACGTTCCTCTTCCACACCACCGACCGGCTGCTCGGCTCTCGGGAGGCCTACGAGGCCGAGTGGGCGTCGTGGGAGGCGGACGGCTTCCGGGTGGTGGCGTGCTCGTCGGCCGAGCAGCAGGTCGACGTGTGGGGCGACGTGGCCGTGCTCACCCACCGGGTCCGGACGCGGGTCCGCCCGGCCGACGGCGCCGAGGAGGAGGAGCAGCACGAGCGGGAGACCATCGTGTTCGCCCGGCAGCCCGACGGCGGCTGGCTCGGCGTGCACGAGCACCTGTCTCCGGACCCGGATCACCAGCCGACGCCGGACGCCCCTCCGCCGCCGCCCCTGGCCGCCGGCTGAGGGTGCTCGCGCAGCCACACCTCGAACGCCTCGGACGACAGCGGCCGGCTGACCAGGTAGCCCTGGATCACGTCGCA
This sequence comes from uncultured Actinomycetota bacterium, assembly GCA_963750335.1. Taxonomy (GTDB): domain Bacteria; phylum Actinomycetota; class Actinomycetes; order Actinomycetales; family JBBAYJ01; genus Aquipuribacter. The sequence continues at coordinate 798,833 of CAVVQD010000011.1, read as the reverse complement.
GCCCCGGTCCACGAGCATCCGGCGGGTCCGCTCGTCCTCGACCCCCTCGGCGACCACCACGAGGCCGTGGGTGTGGCCGAGGTCGACCGCGGCGCGCACGATCGCCGCGTCCCCGGCGTCCCCGCTGGCGCCGGCCACGAAGGACCGGTCGACCTTGACCTCGCCGACCGGGAGCATCTTGAGGTAGGCCAGCGAGGACTGGCCGGTGCCGAAGTCGTCGATGGACAGCGTCACCCCGAGGGCGGCCAGGCCGTGCAGGACCACGAGGGCGTGGTCCACGTCGGTCATGACGGCGGTCTCCGTCAGCTCCAGGGTCAGGGCGCTGCTGGGCAGGTGCGCGCGGGCCAGCGCGGCCTGCACCTGCTCCGGCAGGGACGGGTTGAGCAGGCTGCGGGCGGACAGGTTGACCGCCACCGACAGGCCCGGGACCGACAGGCGCCACCGGGAGCACTCCTCCAGGGCGCGGCGCAGCACCAGGTCCGTCAGGGGGTGGATGAGGCCTGACCGCTCCGCCAGCGAGACGAACTCGTCGGGCGTCACGCGGCCGTGCACGGGGTGCGTCCAGCGGGCCAGCGCCTCCGCCCCGACCACCCGCCCGGTCCCCGGGTCGACCTTGGGCTGGTAGTGCACGTCGAGCTGCTCGTGCTCGATGGTCTCGCGCAGGTGCCGCAGCAGGGTGAGCCGCCGGGCGCTGTCGCCCTCGGTGAGCGGGTCCCACACCCGGACCGCGAGGCCCTCGCGCTTGGCCGCGTACATCGCGGCGTCCGCCCGCTGGAGCAGGGAGTCGGCGTCGTCGCCGTGGTCCGGGGCCACCGCCAGCCCGGCGACCACGCGCACGTCGACCGTCGTCCCGCCCAGGTGGAACGGGTCGCCCAGGGCGGCCAGCACCGGGCGCGCCGCCCGCTCGGCCGCGGTGACCGTGCCGACGTCGCGGAGCAGGACCACGAACTCGTCGTTGCCGAGGCGGGCCACGTGCCCGGCCGCGGCGCCCCACGGCCGGAGCCGGTCGCCGACCTCGCGCAGCAGCTCGTCGCCCGTGCCGTGGCCGAAGGCCTCGTTGATGTCGGTGAAGCCGTCCACGTCGAGCACCAGCACGGCGCTGCGCCCGCCCCGGCCCAGCTCGGCGCGCAGCGCGGCGATGGCGTGGCGGCGGTTGGGCAGCCCGGTGAGCCCGTCGTGCAGCGACAGGTGCTCCTGCCGGTCGGCCTCCTCGCGCAGCCGGTCGAGCAGGCGCGACTTCTGCAGCTGGACCGCGGTGTGGTTGGCCAGCGACCCGAGCAGGCGGAGGTCCTCGGTCGTGAACGCGCCGAGGTGGTGGGGCCGGCCGCTGACCACGAGCACCGCGTCCACGGCCCCGTCCACGTGCAGCGGCGCGGCGAGGGCGTCGCGCGGGCCGTCGTCCTCCGCCCCGTGGCGGCGCACCGCGGTGCCCGCGACGGCCGGGTCGAGCCAGGCCGGGACCCGGACCGGGCCGCGGACCAGCTCGTCGCCGACCAGGCGGAGCCGCACGCCGGGGACGCTGCCGTCCCGCCCGGGCAGCACGACGAGCTCGGCGCTCTGGGCGGCGAGGATGTCCCGGGCCTGCCGGAGGACGGCGTCGGAGACCTCGATGGTGCCGACCTGCTCCTGCACCCCGCGGGTGAACCGGTACAGCGACTCCAGCCGGGCGTGGCTGCGGGCCAGCGAGGAGTAGCCGCGGTAGGCCAGGGCCACGGTGACCAGCACACCCAGCAGCAGCACGAGGGCCAGCGGCTGCGTCCGCACGAGCACCACGACGAGCAGGCCGAGGCTGGCGTTGGTGAGCGCGGCGACCAGCCCGGTCGTCACGGCCTCGGCGAGGACCCCGTCGTCGAGCTCGCGCACCTTGAGCCAGATGACGGCCGTGACGGCGGCGGCGGAGACCAGGTCGAGGACGACCACCGTCGCCAGGGCCGCGAGCAGGCCGCGCGGGCCGGTCGGGTCCGCGCCGTCCAGGGCCAGCCGGTAGAGCAGCGCGGCCAGCGAGGCCTCCAGCGCGAAGAGCGACAGGTTGAACACGAGCTTCTCGGCCCCGCTGCGCCGCCGGAGCAGGGCCACGGCGACCCCCAGCAGGCTCGCGGCGAGCAGGGCCAGCGGCGACAGGAACACCAGCCCGATGACGAGCGGCACCTCGCGGAACGACACGCTCTGGGACTCGCGGCGGAACTGCAGGTGGACCACGACGAGCTCGGCCAGCAGGAACGCCGGGACCATGACCCACCAGGGCGGGCCGGGCAGCGGGGCCCCGACGCCGCGCAGGGGCCCCAGCTGGAGCACGAGCGCCACGAGCGCGAGCAGGGCGCCGAAGAGCGTGGTGGCGTGCGTGCGGGTCAGCGACCGCCACGCCATCGGATCACCTCCGACCGTCCCCTGGGTCGAGCACCACCGAGCAGGAGACCGAGCCTAGATCACGCAGCGTGCGGCGACAGCACAGTTAGTGAAGAAGCGGTCAGGACCACCCGTCCGCCGACCAGCTCCGGCCGGACCAGCTGCGCCCGGCCCACGCCTCGCTGCTCCACGAGCGGCCCTCCCAGCCGGCCTGCGACCAGCTGCGACCGGACCACGCCTCGTCGCTCCACGAGCGCCCGGACCAGCTGCGGCCCGCCCAGTCGGCCGTGCTCCAGGAGCGGCCGAGGAAGGCCATGGTCGACCAGCTGCGGCCGGACCAGGAGCGGCCGGACCAGGAGCGGCCCTCCCAGCGGGCGGCGGCCCAGGAGCTGCCCTGCCAGCCGGAGCCGGTCCACGTGCTGCCGTTGAAGGTGCCGCCGGACCAGGAGCGGCCCGCCGTGGACAGCGGCGCCCACGTCGCGGCGTCCCAGGTCCGGCCGAAGACGTCCTGCTCGCCCTCGAGCAGCGTGCCGTCCATCGGGTCGACGACCCAGCTGCCGGCGCGCGAGGCCTCGAGCGAGCCGAGCCCGGTCGAGCGGGGCGCGGTCTGGGCGTACGCCGGGACCGGGCCGGAGCGGAGCCGGGCGACGGCCGCGGCGACGTCCACGACGCCGGCGCCCTGCACCGGGCTCGCGTCGCCGGGGAGGCGGTGGGCGGTCCCCCGGAGCAGCCCCTTGACCTGGTCCGGGGTCAGGCGGGGGTCGGCCTGCAGGAGCAGGGCGACGGCGCCGGACACCACGGCCGCGGACTGCGAGGTGCCCGTGCCGCGGAAGAAGCGGCCGCTCCGGTCGCCGGCGACCAGGCCCTCCGGGTGCTGGGTGTCGGCGAGCGAGCCGGGCACCCGCAGGCTGACCACGGACTTGCCGGGGGCCAGCAGGTCGGGGCGGCGGGCGTCCGTGCCGGCGTTGGTCCACGCGCCCACCCGCCAGCCGGCGGGCTCGGTGCTCGAGCGGTGGTCGGAGGAGCCGACCGCGATGACGTAGGGGTCGGCGGCCGGCATGGTGAGCGGGCGGACGCCGCTCTCGCCGTCGTTGCCGGCGGCCACGACGACCACGATCCCGGCGTGCCAGGCGCTCTCCACGGCGTGGGCCAGCGGGTCGAGCTGGTAGGGCTGCACCGAGGCGGTGCCGTAGGACAGGTTGACGACGCGGACGCCGTGGCGCTGCCGGTTGGCGACCACCCAGTCGAGGGCGGCCATGACCTGGGAGACGTCGACCCCGCCGTCGCCGGCGCCGACCTTGACGTCGACGACGCGGGCGCCGGGGGCGATGCCGGTGAACTGCCGGACGTCGTGCTCCTTGCCGGGGCGCACGGCGCCGTCGCGCCCGGCGATGATCCCGGCCATGTGGGTGCCGTGGCCCATGCCGTCGGTGCCGCGGGTGCCGTCGGCCTGCGAGTCGAAGGACAGGTCCGGGCCCGTCGACGACCGCGCCGGGCACGGTCAGGCCCTCGACCGCGGCCACGCCGGTGTCGACGAGGGCGACGCCGACGCCGGCCCCGGTGAGGGTGCGGGAGGGGTCGGCGGGGTCGGCCAGGCGCCAGACGTCGTCCGCCCCGACCTGCTCGGCGACGGTGTAGAGGGAGCCCCGGTCCAGGCGGGAGACCCACGCCCCGCTGCCGGCGCTGGCCCGGCGGCCCTCGCCGGTGGTGTCGTCGCCCCAGCGCGCGCCGAGCGGGACGAGCGTCGCGTCGGTGGTCACGTCGAGCACGCCGGGGGCGCGGCGGACCTGCTCGCGGGCGGCCACCGGCAGGGTCGCGGTGACCCCGTCGAGGACGCCGAGCTCGGCGTGCACGGTCCCGCCGGCCTGCTCGACCGCGGCCACGACCTGGGCCAGCGCGCCGGGGCGGCCCTCGACGAGGACCTCCACGACCGGGCCGCCGGCGGCAGCAGCCGGACCCGCGGGCGTCGTCGTCCCCGGGGACGTCGTGGCCCCGGCGGCCCCGGGGACCGCCACGACCATCGTGGCCAGGGTGGCGCAGGCCAGCGCCGCGACGACCGTGCCGAGCGAGCGCGCGGCGGGGGTCGGGGCCGTGGTGCGGCCGGTGGTGCGGCCGGCGGGCGCGGGCCGCCGTACGGGCGGACGGGGGCGGTCGTCGTCCGGGGGCGGCGGGGGGCGGGCGCGGCCCACGGGTCGATCGGCATGCCCTGTCCTCGTCCCGCAGGGCCCCGGTATGTAGGCCGACCAGACGAACGTCACCGGTTCGGGGCCTTGAACGTCACGCTGCGTGAGGACATGACGGACGGACCGGACGCTTCGCCCGGACGGAGCGGTCCCTCCGGGGGAGGCGACGTTTGGGCGGGGCCCCCGCGGAGACTCCCGGCCGGAGCGGCACGCGCCCGGCCGCCGCCGTCCCCGAGGAGCCGACATGACCTCCAGCAGCACCCCCGCCCAGGGCGAGCAGCGTCCCCCGTCCCGGACCCCGAGCCCGGCACCGACGAGGCCGCGCACCCCCAGGCCCAGGACTTCGGCCACGACGGTGCCGAGCACTACCCGACCGAGGACGACCCGGCGTGAGCAGGCCGACACACGCGCCCGCCTCCCGGGTTGTGTCCGGGGCCCGGGTCACCCTGGACGGATGCTGCTGATGTCCGCCGCCGACGTCCACGCCCGCCAGGACGAGGTCGCGCTGTCCCGTCTGGACGAGCGACCCGGCCTGCGCGACGTCTTCGAGGCCGAGCGCCACGAGACCCGCCCCGAGCGCAGGACGCTGTACTTCGACGCCGTCACCGGCTGGCGCTTCGTCGACCTCTGCGACATGTGCGGGGGCGACCTCGGCTACCTCGAGGACGCGCCCGCCCTGGCCGCGCTGTGCGGCTCGTGCGAGGAGCTGGAGACGGCCGTGGCCGCGACCGGCTACGAGGACAGCCTCACCGGCTGAGCGCCGGCCCGCCGGTCAGCCCATGGCGGCGAGGAGCTCCTCGCAGACCTCCGCGCACTCTCGGCAGGCCTCCGCGCAGACCCGGCAGTGCTCGTGCATGTCGGCGTGGCCGGCGCACTCCCGCTCGCACGCCCGGCACGCCACGAGGCACGCCTGGACGACGGCACGGCTGACGTCGGCGTCGTAGGCCGTCTGGCGGCCCATCACCCGGGACGCGACCAGGCAGACGTCGGCGCAGTCGGCGTCGGTCCGCACGCACCGGACGAGCTCGGCGACCATGTCCTCGGCCAGGCAGGCGTCGGCGCACACGGTGCACGCGGTGCTGCACGCCACCATGAGGTCGACGGCCCGGGCCAGCAGGTCCCGGTCGAGGCCGGGCTCGCCCGGGTGCGCGGCCACCATCGCCTGCGCGGTCTGCATCGTGGGCATCTCAGTCCTCCAGGGGTCGGCCGGCCAGGCGGTCGCGCAGGCGGTCCACCATGCCCGCCCCGAGCCCGACCGTCTTGTGGAACAGCTCCGAGTTGGGCGCTGCCGGGTGGGGCCGCGTCGGTGCGACCTTCTTGGCCTTCTCCACCCGCTGGGCCATCCGGACCAGGTCCGCACGGGGGACGCGGGCGCGGAGCTCGGGGAACTGCCCGCTCTCCTCGTCCTGCACGTGGTCGCGCAGGACCTCCTCGACCCGGGCGACGAGGGTGACGAACTCCAGGTCCTCCGGCGCGTGGCCCTCGAGCTGCTTGAGCAGCACCTCGAGCTCCTTGTGCTCCTCGGTGTCGTGCTCGACCGCGGCGTCCCCGTCGGGCAGGTGCTCCTTCATGGCCGGGTAGACCCACATCTCCTCGGCGACGGAGTGGCGCACCAGCTCGGCGATGAGGGTGTCGGCCAGCTCTCGCTGGGAACCGGGGTCCGGGGCGGACCGGATCTCGGCGATCAGGGCGAAGAACTCCTGGTGGTCGGCGGACAGGACGTCGACGACGTCCGGCTCTGCGGTGGTCCCGGTCGTGGTGTCGGTCGTCATGCTCCGGCGGTACCCGTGACCGGCGCCCTCATGCTGGGGCGCCGGTCCCGGTCTCAGCGGTCCTCCGCCTCCGTGCCGGTGCCCGCCTCGAGCAGCGGCTCCGGCTCGCTGGTCTGGGAGTGGCCGAGGCCGCTGACGGCACCGCTGCCCAGGCCGGTGGGCACCTGCTGCTCGGCGGTCTCCTGGTCGTCCAGGTCCTGTGCGTCGACGCCGTAGGCGAGCAGGATCTCGGCGTGGTCGTCGGGGTCGAAGCTGTCCGGGAGCTCGTCCTCGGCGCGGCGCGCGGCGTCCTGGTCGCCGCGCCCGCGCAGGACGTCGACGACGCGGCTGCGGGAGACCTGCACGCTCAGCGCCCGCCGCCGAGCAGGCCGCCGAGGCCCCCGCCGCTGCCGCCGGCGAGCTTCGCCACGAGCTCGCCCGGGTCCAGCCCGAGCTTGGACAGGATGCCGCCGTGCTGCTCGGTGTCGACCGTGGAGGGCAGCTCCTGGTCGGCCTGCTGGACCTTGTCGTCGTCGCCCTGCTGGCGCAGGAGGTCGAGGATCTGGGACTTGTCGAGCTGCACGGCTGCCTCCTCGGTCGGGCCGGGACCGCGTGCCCCGGCCGTGCGCCACGGGTGCCCCCTGGTGGGCGGGGCAAACGCCGGGACCGGTCGCGTCAGGCCAGGCCGCAGGTGTCGACGGCGAGCACCGCGAGCGTGCGGGCGACCGCGAGCACCTCGCCCAGCGGGACCCGCTCCTCGGTGCCGTGGGCCAGGCCCGCGTCGCCGGGGCCGAACTGCACCGTGGGGATGCCTGCGCCGGCCAGCAGGCGCAGGTCGCTGCCGTACGGGGCGCCCCACGTCGCCGGCACCGGCGCGGCGGGCCCGCCGGAGGTGGCGCGGGCCGCGCGCAGGCCGTGGACGAGGGGGTGGTCGGGGTCGGTGCGGCCGGGGGCGAACTGCCCGCCCCACCACTGCACCTGCACCGGGTGGTCGCGCAGCCACGGGTCGGCGTCGCAGGCCCGGGCGACGGCCGCCTCCAGCGCGGCACGGGCGTGCTCGACGGGCTCGCCGAGGGCCACCCCGAGCCGGCCCTCCACCTCGACGAGGTCGGGGACGGACGAGGCCCAGACCCCGCCGCGCACGGTCCCGAGGCTGATCGGGTAGGGCAGCTCCCAGCGCGCCATGAGGGGGTCCACGTCGACGTTGCGGGCCTGCTCGAGCTCCTGCAGCGCCCGCCAGACCGGCCACAGCTTGTCCAGCGCGCTCACCCCGTCCAGCCGCCGGGAGGCGTGGGTGGCCACGCCGGGCACCCGCAGCCGGAAGGTGAGGGCACCGGCGTTGGCGGGGACCACGTCGAGGCTGGTCGGCTCCGGGACGACGCAGGCGTCCGCGCGCCAGCCCCGCTCGAGCAGCGCGAAGCTGCCGAGGCCGCCGTCCTCCTCGCCCTGGACGCTGGCCAGCAGCACGTCGCCGCGCAGGGGGACACCGGCGCGGCGCAGGGCCCGGACCGCCCACACGGCGGCGACCAGGCCGCCCTTCATGTCGCAGGTGCCCCGGCCGTGGAGCTCGCCGTCGACCACCTGGCCGGAGAACGGGTCGCGGCCGCGCCACCCCTGGTCCGGTCCGGCGGGGACGACGTCGATGTGGCCCTGGAGCATGAGGGCCGGGCCGTCGCCGCGACCGGCCAGCCGGCCCACGAGCCCCCACGCCTCACGGCGGTCCACCTCGACCCCGGGGAAGCCGGGACGGGCCAGGGTCTCCTCGAGGGGGACCTGCCAGTGGTCGACGTCCAGGCCGTCGCCGGCGAGCAGGCCGGCGAGGCGGGCCTGCGCGGAGTTCTCCTCGTCGCTGCCGCCCACGCTGGGCTCGCGCACCATGTCGGCGAGCAGGCCGACCATCGCCTCGCGGTCCTCGTCCACGGCGTCCAGGACCCGGCCGTGCCACTCCTCCACCGAGGTCGTCGCCGTGCCCGCGGTCCGGGGAGCGGGCAGGGCAGCAGCGGCGACGGCGGGGAGCGCGGGCTCCGACGGCGGGATCATGCTCGGAGTGTCGGACCGGGACACCGCTACCTGTATCCGTCGATCGGACCGGGAAGATGTCGATCCAGCGCCGTGCCGTTCGTGGACAGGGTGAGCAGCGGCACGGGGCCGCTGGCAGACACGGAGGACCAACGATGAAGCAGTACCTGATGTCCGTCATCCACGCCTGGGACCGCCCGCTGCCGGCGCAGGAGGAGATGCTCGCCTCGTTCGCCCGGGTCGGCGCCTTCAACGACGAGCTCACGGCGGCGGGCGCCTGGGTGTTCGCCGGCGGTCTCCACGCGCCGTCGTCGGCCACGGTGGTCCGGCCGCAGGGGGACGACGTCCTCGTCACCGACGGCCCGTTCAGCGAGACCAAGGAGCAGCTCGGCGGGTTCTGGGTGATCCGGGCCGAGGACCTCGACGGCGCCCTGGAGTGGGCGAAGAAGGGGGCGCTGGCGTGCGGCGAGACCGTCGAGGTGCGCCCGTTCCAGGACGAGCCCGAGGGCTGATCGGGCCCCGAGGATGACGCTGCCGGACGCTCACGCCGACGTCGCGGCCGTCTTCCGCACCGAGCACGGCCGCGCGGTCGCCACCCTGGCCCGCCTCCTCGGCGACATCGGTCTCGCCGAGGAGGCGGTGCAGGACGCGTTCGTCGTCGCCGTCGAGCGCTGGCCCGGGGCGGGCGTGCCGGCGAACCCGGGCGGCTGGATCGTCACGACCGCCCGGCGGCGCGCCATCGACCGGTTCCGGCGGGAGAGCACGCGCGAGGCCCGCCACGCGGAGGCGCTGCTGCTCCACGCGCCCGACGAGCCCCAGGAGGTGGGTGCCGTGCAGGACGACCGGCTGCGGCTGCTGTTCACCTGCTGCCACCCGGCGCTCGCGGTGCCGGCGCGGGTCGCGCTCACCCTGCGCCTGCTCGGCGGGCTGGAGACGCCCGAGATCGCGCGGGCGTTCCTCGTCCCCGAGGCCACGCTCGCCCAGCGGCTGGTGCGCGCCAAGAAGAAGATCCGCGACGCCGGCATCCCGTACCGGGTGCCCACCGAGGCCGAGCTGCCGGACCGGCTCCCCGCGGTGCTGGCGGTCGTCTACCTGGTCTTCAACGAGGGGTACAGCGCCGGGGCCGGGGACGACCTGGTCCGGACCGACCTCTGCGACGAGGCGGTCCGCCTCGCGCGGGTGCTCGCCGACCTCATGCCCGACGAGCCCGAGGTGGTCGGGCTGCTCGCGCTCCTGCTGCTCCTGCACTCCCGTCGGGCCGCCCGCACCGACGACCAGGGCCGGCTGGTGCTGCTGCCCGACCAGGACCGCTCGCGCTGGGACGCCGCGCTCGTCGCCGAGGGGCAGGCGCTGGTGCGGGCCTGCCTGCGCCGCGGGGCGCCCGGGCCGTACCAGGTGCAGGCGGCGATCAACGCCGTCCACAGCGACGCCGCCACGGCCGCGGGCACCGACTGGGGGCAGGTGGTCGCGCTGTACGACCACCTGCTGGCGCTGCAGCCGAGCCCGGTCGTCGCGCTCAACCGGGCGGTGGCGGTGGCCGAGCGGGACGGGCCCGCGGCCGGGCTGGCCCTGGTCGAGGAGCTCGACCTCGGTCCGTACGCGCCCTTCCACGTCGCGCGGGCGGAGCTCCTGGCGCGCTCCGGGCGGGCGGCGGAGGCCGTGGTGGCGTTCGACGCGGCGCTCGGGCTGACGACCAACGCGGTGGAGCGGGAGCACCTGGGGCGGCGACGGGCCGAGGTGCGGTCGGGCCGGGCCTGACCGGCGCCCCTCAGGCGCGCTGGCCCGGCAGCCCAGGCACGGCCGGGGCGCCGGCTCCCACGAGCCCCGGCGGGACGAGCACCGGGTCGGTGGGGTGCTCCGGCGGGACGGGCACCGGGCCGGTGGGGTGCTCCGGCGGCTCCCCCGTCGCGTCCGCGCCGGCCGCGGTGGCCCGGGCCAGGGCGGCCCGGAGCCGGCCCGCCTCCAGCAGGGCGAGACCCAGCTCCTGGTCGGCCCGGTCCGCCCGGCGACGCTCGTGGTCCAGCCGGCGGCGGAGGCCCGACATCTGCTGCTCGAGCTCCTGCGCGCGCGCCTCCGGCGACGGCGCGACGGGGCGCAGCCCGTATCCGCCGGTCTGCAGGGACCGGAGGCTGACCCGCCACTCCCGCCCGTGGGGACCGCCGACCTTGTAGGCCCGCAGCGCGCCGCGGCGGGCGCGGGCACGGAGGGCCGCGACCGTCGTGTCGTAGGTGTGGGCGGCCTCGTGGAGCGGGACGAACACGTCCAGCAGCGGGTCGGGTGCGGTGCCGTCGTCCGTGGTCATCTGCGTCCCTCCCTCCGAGCCTGCGGCGCTCGTGCCGGTCCGTCCTACGGGTGCGGGGCAGGACCGCGACCGGTCCTGCCCCGCATCGTCCGCTCCGTGCCTCAGGCCACGCAACCACCGAGCGCGATGGTGGAGTCGATGGCCTTGATCTGGTTCTGGACGTCCCCGAGCTTCGTCTGCAGGCCGGCGACGACCACCTTCTGGGCGGCGATGGCGTCCTTGTTCTGCTTCTTCTGCCCCTCGAGGCCGCGGAGCACCGTCGTGGCGTCGGTCACCTGCTTGTCCAGGCTCGAGAGCGAGACCTGGAGACCGTCCAGCTTCGCCTCGGTGTCGCTGATCTCCTTGTTGACCGCGTTCAGCCTGTCCAGGAGCGGGTTGACCTGGCCCTGGAGGGCGAGGATCTGGCTCTCCCTGGTGGTGATCTGGCCGTTGAGGCCGGCCAGAGTGGTCACCAGGGTGTCCATCTCGGTGCCCAGGCCGCTGATCTCGGCCTGCTTGGCCTTGACGGCGGTGGTGGCGTCGTCGAGGGCCTTCTGCAGCCCGGGGAGCTCGGCCTTGAGGCCGGCCACCTCGGAGGACTTGGCGGAGACGGCCTGCTCGGCCGCCCGCTGGGCCTTCACCGCGTCGGCCCGCACGACCTGCAGACGGGCGAGGACGACCTTCTGCTCGGCGACCGTGGTCTTCGCGGCGGCCAGCGCGGCCTCCAGACCAGGCAGTTCCTCCTGAAGATCGGTCACGACCGCCGTCTGCGCGACGACCGCGGCGTCCGCTGTGGCTGCGGCCGTCGTCAGGCCGGGGAGCGCGGCGTTCAGGCCGTCGAGCTGGTTCTGCTTGGCGGAGACCTCGCCCGCGGCCTCGTCGACCGCGTCGCGGAGCGCCGGCAGCTCGCCCTGGAGGTCGCCGAGCTCGCGGTCCGCAACGCTGACCGCGTCCTCGGCGGCGACGAGCGCGGCGCCCGCCGTCTCGAGGTCCTTCTCGAGCCCCACGAGCTTCGACTTCTGGGCGTCGATGTCCGCCTGAGCCGCTTCGGCACCGTCCTCGAGCCCGGGCAGCTCGGCCTCGAGGCCGGCGACGAGGGCCTTCTGGTCGGCGACCGCTTCGGCCGTGTCGTCGACGGTGGCCTGCAGCGCCGGGACGGCGGCGCGCAGGCCGTCGAGCTCGGCCTGCTTGTCGTCCACCGCGGCGTCCGCCGCCTCGACCGCGTCCTGGAGGGCCGGGAGCTGAGCCTTCAGCCGCTCGAGCTCGGTGCCCGCGGCCGCGGTCGTCGTCTGGGCGTCACCCACGCTGGTGTTCGCAGCCGCGAGGGTGGCCTTGAGCCCCGTCAGGACGACCTTCTGGTCGGCGATCTTCTTCTCGGCGGCCGCGAGGCCCGTGGTGAGCGCCGGGACCTGGGCCTCGAGGTCCGAGACGACCTTGGCCTGGGCGGTGACGGCCGCGTCGGCAGCGGCGGCCGCGGTGCGCAGCGTGGCGAGCTCGCCCTCCAGCCGGGTGAGCTCGGCCTGCTTGCCCGCGACCGCGGCGTCGGCGGTGGTCACCGCGGCGGTGAGGGCGGGGAGCTGGTTCTGCAGGGCGGTGAGCTCGGCCTGCTTGGTGACGACCGCGGCGTTGGCCGCGGTCAGCGTCGCCTGGAGCGGCGCGGCCTGCTGCTGCAGCGCGCTGCTCTCGGTCTGCTTGGTCATCAGCTGGGAGTTGAGGCTGTCCACGCTGGCCTGCAGCGCCGTGAGGTCCTTCTGCAGGGCGGCGATCTCGCCGTTCTTCGTGGTGATCTGGGCGGTGGTCGAGCTCAGCTCGCTCACCTTCGCGGCCCGCTGGGCCTCCAGGTCTCGCTTGGCCTGCGAGTTGCCGTTGATGCCGTTGATCCGCGTGGTCAGGGTCGCGATGTCGCTCTCGAGCGCGGCCTTCTTGTCCGTGAGGGCCTTGAGCTCGCCCTCCGCCTTCGTGACCGAGGCCTGCTTCGCCGCGACGTTGACCTTCTCGGCGTCGATCTGGCCCTTGAGGGTGGTGACCTCCCCGGCCTTGGTGGCGATCGCGGCGGTGTTGGCGGCGACGGCGTCGGCGGCCGCCTTCGCGGCGGCCTGCAGCGTGGTCAGCTCGCCCTGAGCCGTGGCGATGTCGGCCTTCTTCGCGGTGACCGCATCGGCGGCGCGCGTGGCCTCGGCCTGCGACGTGGTCAGCTCGCCGCGGGCCGTGGTGATCTGACCGTTCTTGGCGGTGACGGCGCCGGCGGCGGTCCTGGCCTCGGCCTGCCGGGTGACCAGGACGGCCTGCGCGTCCTCCACGGCCTTCTGCTTGTCGGCCAGGGCCGCCGCGGAGGACTCACCCTCGGCGGCGAGAGTCGCGAGGCCGGCCTGGGCGTCCACGACGGCGGCGGCAGCTGCGGTCTGTGCGGTCGTCGCGGCCAGCTCGGCGTCCTGCGCGGCCTTCAGCGCGGTGCCGGCGGCGGTGATCTCGCCCTGCTTGACCTCGACCGTCGTCGTCGCGACCTCGGCAGCCGTCTTCAGCGTCTCGAGCTCACTCTCGGCCTCGAGCACCGCGGCGTCCTGGGCGGCCAGCGCGGCAACGGCGGCGGCAGCCGCCTCCTCCTGGGTGACGAGCAGCGCCCTCGCCTCGCTGATCTGCGTCTTCTTGGTGTCGAGGTCGGCCTGGGCGGCCGTCCCGGTGGCCTCGAGCCCCGTCAGCTCCTCCTCCGCCGTGGCGACGAGGGCCTTCGTGCCGGCGACCTGCGCGGTGGCGTCGGCGGCGACCTTCTCCGCCTCGCTCAGCCTGGCCGCGGCCGCCGCGACCTGGGCCTCCTTGGCCGCCACCGCGGTGCGGGCGGCGGTCGCGGTGTCCTCCAGCGCCGTGAGCTCACCCGACGCCGTGTCGATCTCGCCCTGCTTGGTGGAGACCGCGACCGCGGCGGCCTCGGCGGCAGCCGTGCGGCGGTCGAGCTCAGCCTCGGCGTCCGCGACGGCCTGCGCCTTGTCGGCCAGCGAGCCGTCCGCGGCCTCCAGGTCGACCTCGAAGGAGGTGAGCGCTGCCTGCGCGGCGACCACCGCGTCCCCGGCGGCGGCAGCGGCGGCAGCGGCGGCCTCCGCCGTCGCGGTGAGCGTCCCGAGCTCCCGCTCGGCGTTGCCGACGGCGGTGGTCCTGGCCGCGACGGCGTCTGCGGCCTTCGTGGCGTCCGCCTCCAGCGCGGTCAGCTCCGTGTTCGCGGTGGCGATCGCCAGCGTCTTCGCGGTGATCTGGCCTCCGACGACCTGGGTCTGCTCGACCAGGCCCGCCTTGGCCGACTGCGCGGCGGCCAGGTCGGCCTGCAGCGGCGTCAGCAGCGCGGTCAGCGCGACCTGTCGGGACTGCGCGTCAGCCAGCGCCGTCTTGGCGTCGGCGATCGCCTTCGTGGTGCCGGCCTGCTCGGTGGTCAGGCGGGCGAGCTCTGTGGTGGCGGTGGCGATGGCGGAGTCCAGCGTGACGGTCTCGGCCGCGAGCGCCGCGATCGCCTTCTCGGCCGCCGCGATGTCGGCCTTGAGGGTCGTCTCGCGCGTCACCAGGGTGGCCTTCTCCGCCTGCAGCTTGGCGATGCTGTCGGCGTTCCGCTTCGCGGCCGCCTTGAGCAGGTTCTCCTGCACCATGCCGCGGTGCGCGAGCTGGTTCACCACGCCGCTGCAGATGCCGGTCGAGGAGCTGCTGGGGGCCGCGATCGCGACGGGGGCGGCGAAGGTGAGCAGGCCGGCGACGAGCCCGGGCAGGACGACAGCGGCGGTGATGGCGCGACGGGCGGGGGTGCGTGCGGACATGACGGAGCAGCTCCTCGTTCGGGGGTCCAGGCGCCGGGGTCTGGCGCCTGCTCACCGCGTCGGTTTCGCTGCTCGCTCCCCGGGGCCTAAAGCGACCAGTTCCTGGTCCCCGGATCGTCGCGTCACGGTCTCTCGAGACAGACGCTATGGCGCTCCACGGCCGTCAGGACGGGGATTGGGCCGTCCGTGGCGTTGAGACCTCAGATCTCAACGACCCGCCGGCTCAGGACCCCGCGCCCTCCGCGACCAGGCGCACCGCAGCCGCGCGGTCGGGGACCCGGAGCTTCTTGAGGATGGTCGAGATATGGGTCCGGACCGTGACCTGGGCGACGAAGAGCCTCCCGGCGATCGCCTCGGTCGACAGCCCCTCGGCCATGAGGTCGAGGATCTCCTGCTCGCGCGGCGTCAGCTGCGACGCCGTCCTCCCACGCCTCGGGGCCCTGCGGGGCTCGGTCCGGAACTCCTCGAGCACCCGGCGGACCAGCCACCGGGGCAGCGCCGCCTCCCCGGCCAGCACCCCCCGCAGCGCGGGAGCGATCGAGGCCGGGTCCATGTCCTTGACCAGGTACCCGGACGCCCCGGCCCGCAGCGCGGCGAACAGGTCCTCGTCGTCGCGCGACGCGGTGAGCATGACCACCGCGGTCCCGGGCAGGGCGAGGGCGATGTCGGCCGCGGCCAGGAGCCCGCCGCCCGGCATCCGGATGTCCAGCAGGCACACGTCCGGTCGGTGCTCGTGCGCCGCGGCGACGGCCGCGGACGCGGTGCCCGCCTCGGCCACGACGCTGCAGCCGTCCGCCTCGAGCGCCTCCCGCACCACCTCGCGGGTGGGCGCGTGGTCGTCGGCGACCACCACCCGCACGGGCGGCGTCATACCCAGCTCACCCGCACGGTGGTCCCCTTCCCCGGCTCGGAGCGGACGGTCAGCATCGCGCCGACGCGCTCGGCCCGCTCCTTCATGCTCGTGAGCCCGAAGCCGCCCGGCCTCGGGGTCGCAGGGTCGAAGCCCGAGCCGTCGTCGGTCACCGTCAGCGACAGCGGCTCGGCCTCCAGCAGGGCGTCGACACGGGCGGCACCACCGTGGCGCACGGCGTTGTGCACCGCCTCGGCCGCGATGCGCAGCAAGGCGTCCGACATGGGGCCGTCCACCTCGGCGGCGGGGTCCAGGGCCGCCAGCACCGCCACGTCGTGCCGTCCGGCCAGCTCGTCGAACGACCGCTGGAGCACCATCGTGAAGGGCTCGTCGTCGGCGCGGGTGAGGGCGTCCAGGGCGTGGCGGGACTCCTGGACCGCCCGTCGGGCCGCGTCCGCGATCCGGCCCACCGCCACGGCGTCGCCGGGGTGGGCCTGCAGCCTCCGGGACTGCGCGGAGATGAACGACAGCTCCTGGATGACGCCGTCGTGCAGGTCCCGGGCCAGGCGGCGGCGGTCCTCCAGGACCGCGGTCTCGGCGCGGGCCTGCCAGAAGGTCGTGATCTCGCGCGCGCCCCCGACGAGCATGCAGAGGTAGAACCCGAGCCGCAGCAGGTCCCCGGTGTAGACGAAGTCCGTGTACAGCGAGGGGAAGAGCAGGTAGTGCACCCGGGAGGCCGCAGCCAGCACGCAGCCGGCTGCGACCCAGCGCACCAGCGCGTCGCCGGTGCGGTCGGACTGCCGCGCCAGGGCGGCGGCGGCCACCGCGTAGAGGACCGCCCCCACCAGGTGCGCGGCGAGGACCACCGGGTGCGCACCGAAGGACGGACGCGTGACGTCACCGGTGAGCGAGGGGTCCACCGCCGGGGGGAGCCGGTCCGCCCACACGGCGCCCGCGACGGCCGCGCCCGAGACCGTCAGCACCACCGCCGCCGCCATCGCGGCCGCCGGCCGGCGGCCCGCCCGGGCGCGGACGGGCACGCACGCGGCCGCGACGAAGAGCCCGGTGCCCAGCAGCCGGACCGCCAGCGGCGCCCAGTACCCCACCCCGTCCCCCCGCCCCAGGGTGAGCGCGTCGGGCACCGCGGTGAGCACGAGGTTCGCCGCGGCGGCCACGCCGAGCGCCAGGACCAGGAGCAGCTCCTGGAGGCGACCGTGCTGGGCGAAGCGGCCGTACAGCAGGTACAGCACCAGCAGGGCCACCACGGCCTCGGCGGTCTCGAGCATGACGTGCATTGCCGGGGCCCGGTAGGCGAAGCCCAGGAACGGGACGGTGACGACGGCGAGCGTGAGGACCGTGGCCGCGACCGCGGTGAGGACGGCGAGCCGCGCGGCCGGCCGGCGCGGCACCGCGGCCGGGGGGCGCCGACGCACAGCCGCACCCTCCGTCACGGCCATAGTTGAAGCGTAATCAGGTTGCCCGCCCGGGGTGCCCGATTCGTACCGACCCGGCCCGAGGTCCCCCGTCCGGGGGAGCGGCCACGGTCCGGACCTGCTCAGCACGGGCCCGCTGGGCTGCCGCCCCCGCGCACCGGTGCCAGCATGGGCGCCGATGACCCCCGACGACCCCGGCCCTGCCGGCGACCCCCCGACCGAGCCCGTCCCGCCTGACCCGGACGTCCCCGACGCGACCGGGCACCTGGTCGGCGGGCGCTACGAGCTGCTGCGCAGCCTGGGCCGGGGCGGCATGGGCGTGGTCTGGCAGGCGCGCGACATCACGCTCGACCGGGCGGTCGCGGTCAAGGAGGTCACGCTGCCGCCGGGGCTGGACGAGCGCCAGCGCAGCCAGCTGCGCGAGCGGACGCTCCGCGAGGCGAGGGCGGCCGCGCGGATCAGCAGCGAGGCCGCCGTCACCGTCTACGACGTGGTGGAGGAGGACGGCCGGCCCTGGATCGTCATGGAGCTGCTGCCGCCGCGCTCGCTCGCCGACGTCGTGCGCGAGCAGGGCCCGATGGACCCCGGCACCGCCGTCGCGGTGGGGCTGCGGCTGCTCGACGCGCTGGCGGCCGCGCACGCCGCCGGCGTCCTGCACCGCGACGTCAAGCCCGCCAACGTGCTCTTCGACGCCGCCGGGGCGGCCGTCCTCACCGACTTCGGCATCGCCTCGCTCGAGGGCGACACGTCGCTGACCACCACCGGGACCGTCGTCGGCTCGCCCGGCTACGTGGCCCCGGAGCGCGCCCTGGGCCGGTCGCCCAGCCCCGCCTCGGACCTGTGGTCGCTCGGGGTCACCCTGGCGGCGGCGGTGCACGGCCGTTCGCCGTTCGAGAAGGACACCCCGCTCGCCACCATCGTCGCGGCGATGCAGGAGCCGCTGTCCGAGGAGGTCGTCACCGGACCCCTCGGCCCGGTCATCGACCGGCTGCTGGCCAAGGACCCGGCCGCCCGCCCCGACGTCGCGGAGACCCGTCGGCTGCTCGAGGCCGCCGCGGCCGGCGGCGACGCCGGACCCACCCGCGTCATGCCCGCGGTCACGACGCCCGGGAACCCCGCGGCCGCGGCGTCCGCGGCCGCGGACGCCGAGCTCACGCAGGCGCTGCCCAAGGTGCCGGTGGCGCCGTCCGCCGCGTCGACCGCGGGGCCGCGAGGGGCCGCCGCGCCCGCGGCCGCAGCCCCGCTGGCCCCGCGCCAGCCGCGGCAGCCGCGTCCGGCCCCGGCCCCTGCCCCGCCCCGCGCCTCCCGGCTGCTGCCCGTCGCGCTGGTGCTCGTGGCGCTCGTCCTGGCCGCCGTCGCCGGGTTCGTGCTGCTGGACCGCCGCGGCGACCCGACGACCACCGCGACCGGCGGGGCCACGGCGGGGGCTACCACCGGGCCCGGCTTGCCCACCGGGCAGACCACCGCCGAGACCGCCGCTACCGCCGCGTCCCGCGCCCGCGCCGCGGCGCCCGAGGACGACGACGCCGCCGAGGAGGCCCCGGTCCGAGAGCGCGCCCGCGACGTCCGCGGCGCCGCCCGCGACGACCGAGGCGCCCCCGGCCGGGGGCGGCACCGACCCGGGGCAGGCGCCCGCGGGCTTCAGCTGCACGAGGACGAGGGCTACCGCGTCGCCGTGCCGGACGGCTGGACCGTCGAGCAGGACGGGCAGAACCGGACGACGTTCTCCGACCCGGCCTCGCGGCGGTACCTGCTGGTCGAGGAGGGCGGCGAGCCCGCGGGCGACCCGGTCGAGGACTGGGAGCGGCAGGAGAGGTCCGTCTCCGAGCGCCTGGCCGGCTACGAGCTCATCGGCATCGAGCGCGCGGACTACCGGGACTTCGACAGCGCCGACTGGCAGTTCCGCTGGGACGCCGAGAACGGACGTCTCCGGGTGCTCAACCGTGCCGTCGTCGACCCGAGCATCGACCGGGCCTACGCCCTGTACTGGTCGGTGCCGGACGAGCAGTGGGACGACGCCCGGCCCGTCTTCGACAGCATCGCCCAGAGCTTCCAGCCGCTCGGCTGAGCGCGGAGCCTGCCCCCACCGCCGTGGCGCCCGGACCACGTGCTGCGCCCCTGAGGGACCGCGCCCGGGACGGACGCGCGACGGCCCGCCCGGCAGGTGCCGGACGGGCCGTCGAGATGGTGCGCTGGTCGTGGCCGAGGTCAGCCGGTGGTGCAGGGCAGGCCGTCCACCCGGACGGTGTCCGGGGCCCAGGCGGCGAAGCCGTCAGGACCGGTCGTGCTGTAGGTGACGCTCGACGCTGCCACCGGGGCGCACGGTGCGGTTCCAGCCCTTGCCGCCGACGGTCACCGTCTCGGCCTCCTGCGCGGCCTCGGCGAACCGCACCCCGGTGACGTCCTGGCCGCCGGTGAGGGCGAAGGTCGCCTCCGGGGCCTTGACCGACGTGGTCCCCGTGTTCGTCACCGTGACCTGGATCAGCGTGCGGCCCCGGGTCGTCGCCACGTCGGTCGTCACGCGGCACGCGCCGTAGGTCACGCCCGCGCCGGAGTCCTGGTCGGCGACGAACGAGGCCACCCACGCCATCGGCGCGTTCCAGTTGACGGTGATCTCGTTGGTCGACCAGGACCCGATGTCGTCGATGTAGCAGAACTGGGCCGGGCAGCCGCCGAGGATCGGCCCGGCGACCGGGTCGCCGGTGGCGGCGGCCGTCGAGTTCGGGCCCGCCGGCGACGGTCCCGGCCGGCGGGTGCGGCAGCGACGGGTCGAGCGAGGCCGAGTACCAGCGGCTGTGCTGGTTCTGCGAGAAGACGTCGCCGTAGCCGGTGACGTAGCTGATGTTCAGCGCGTTGCGGCCGAGCAGGTAGTCCAGCGACGACAGCAGCGCGTCGGCGTAGGCCTGGTCGCCGGACAGGTCGTAGGCGTACCCGAGCACGACCATGTTGTTGAGCACCTGAGCTGTTGGAGCCCCAGGCGTAGACGCCGCCCTCGGGGGCGTAGGCCTGGCCGAACGGGTTGGCCTCGCTGGGCGCGCGACGTAGCGAGTCGGCACCCTCGAGGACCGAGGCGATCACGCGGTCGCGGTCGGGCAGGCCGTTGGGGACCGCGGCCAGGTCGAGCCGGGCGAGCGGGGCGACCTGGCCCCAGTCGAAGCCGCCGTCGGCGAACACGTCACCGGTGTGGTGCGGGCGAGGCCTGCACGTCGGCCCGGTAGGCCGGCGCGCCGGTCGTGATGTACAGCTCGGCGGCGGCCCAGTAGAGCTCGTCGGACACGTCGTCGTCGTCGTACGGCCCGCTGCCCGGGTTGGGGTCCAGGGCGGCGTCGGGGGCCGGGGCGTAGAGGTCCGGCGTGGCCTCGGCCGCGGCGTACGCGGTCTCGGCGGCGTCGAGCAGCTCGAGGGCGAAGTCCTCGTCGTAGGCCGCCCACAGGCGGGCGCCCTGCGCCGCGGCGGCGGCGAGGTTGAGCGTGGCCGCGGTCGAGGGCCGGTACAGCACCCGGCGCTGCGGGTCGGCGGCCGGGTCCAGGGGCAGACCGGTCCAGTCGACGTCGGCGACCTTGTGGTTGACCATGCCGGCGTACTGCTGGCCGGCCGGGACCTGCATCTTCAGCATCCACTCCAGCTCCCAGCGCGCCTCGTCGAGGACGTCGGGCACGCCGTTGCCGCTCTCGGGGATGCTCAGGGTGCCGTCGGCGAGCGCGCCCTGGTCGGCCGAGGGCGGCGTGCAGGCTGCGCTCGTACGTCTGCAGCAGCTGGGCGACGGAGATGCCGCCGTTGACGACGTACTTGCCCGTGGTCGCCGGCGTCGTACCAGCCGCCGGTCACGTCGCGGGTGCCCTCGCAGGTCCAGGGCTCGTCGTACAGCGCCTGGCTGTCGTCGTCGAGGTCCTGGCACGGCACCGCGGTGTCGCCCTGGTTCGGGGCGACGCCGACGTGCCCGGCCGCGCGGCCGTAGCCGGGCGCGAGCTCGTCGGAGATCTCGATGCCGGAGCGGTTGGTGTAGAAGAACGTCATCGTGTCGGTGCGGAGGTCCTCGTAGGCGGCCTCGTCGATGTCGAACGGGTGGCTCGTCTCGCCGTCGGCGACCAGCGTGAAGCCGGTCCCGGTGACGTCCACGCCGCCGAAGTCGATGGTGTGGACGTTGAGGTCCGCGCTCGGGTCGACGCCCTGCGGGCTGGTGGTCCCGCTCGTCACCACGGCGCCGGAGCCGTCGAGCAGCTGCCAGGCGACGGGGTCGGTGGCCTCGGTGACCACCGTGGCCTCCTTGGGACCGTCGGGCAGGTACGCCTCCTGGTTGACGCGGACCCGGGGGCCCGTGTCGGGGGTGTAGACCTCCGGCTCGGCGCCGCCGCGCAGGGACACGTCGTCGACGCAGACCTGGTACGCGGCCGGGTTGGCGATGTCCTGCTGGAAGGCGAGCTCGGCGTTCTCGTAGTCCTGGTCGGCCGTGAAGGTGTAGCTCAGCTGCTGCGGCTCGCCGCGTGAGGGCGGGCTTCTGCGCGGGGAGGAACTGCGTGTAGTTCACGTCCGGCCCGCCCTGGATGACGACCCGGATGTTGCCGGTGGTCGCCGGCGTGCTGAGGATCGAGAACGACAGCTCGTAGGTCTCCCCCGCGACCACGGGGACCAGCTGGGTGATGGCGGCGGAGTACGGGCCGTTGCCGGCGGGCACGCTGATGCAGCCGCGACCGTCGACCACGGACGCGGCCGGGTAGGCGTTCCACCCGGTCAGGCCGGCGTCGAAGGTGCCGTTGACGATCTGGTCGGGGGCCGCGGGCTCGTCCGCCGCGGCCGGGCCGGCGGTGGCGACGGCCCCGAGACCGGTCGTGGCCAGCGCGGCCCCGGCGATCAGGGCAGTCGCACGGCGGGTGGGTGGGGTGCTGGGGCGTCGTGGCACGACGGACCTCCTCGTCCGGGCGTGGGAGCGATCCCACTTGTGTCCCGCGACCATCCGCCACCCGCCCAGGGCGTGTCAAGTCAGGACAGACCACCCGGGACCGCGGCCCGCGCCGGCGGTCGGCGCCGGGGGGCCGGCAGCGCGGCCCGGCGCTGCTTCTTCACCTCGTACATCCGTGCGTCGGCCTCCGCCAGCGTGGCGGCGACGTCCTGGCCGGTGCGCACGCTGCCGATGCTCACCCCGACGGTCAGGGTGCCGACCTTGGTGCGCATGGGTCGCTCGACGGCCGAGCGCACCCGCGCGACGATCCCCTCGACCTGGTCCCACCCGGTGAGCGACTCGCAGAGCACGACGAACTCGTCCCCGCCCAGGCGCGCGACGGTGTCGCTGGGGCGCAGGACGTCGCCCAGGCGGCGGGCGACCTGGACGAGCACCTCGTCGCCCGTGGCGTGGCCGTGCGTGTCGTTGATGACCTTGAAGCGGTCGAGGTCGAGGAAGAGCAGGGCGTGCACGGACCCGTCGCGCTGGGAGACGGTCATCGCGTGCTGCAGCCGTTCGAGCAGCAGCGAGCGGTTGGCCAGGCCGGTCAGGTGGTCGTGCAGGGCGAGGGCGGTCAGGCGCTGCTGCACGGCACGCTGCTCGGTGACGTCCTCGACCTGGCTGATGAGCTGGAGCCCGCCGTCCACGGCCCGGACCGCCCCGAGGCTGGTGCGGCCCCAGAGCCAGTCGCCGTTGCGGTGCAGGTACCGGCGCTCCAGGCGCGCGGTGTCCACCTCGCCGGCCAGGACGGAGAAGACGGCGGCCTGCCGCTCGGCCCGGTCCTCGGGGTGGGTGAGGTCCTCGGCCGGGCGGCCCAGCAGCTCGTTGCGCGACCAGCCCAGCCACGCGCAGAACGCGGGGTTCACGTCGACGTGGAGCCCCTCGGCCGAGGCGACCGTCGTCGGGGTGGGCGCCTGCTCGAAGGCGCTGCGGAAGCGCTCCTCGCTGTTGCGCAGCGCCTCCTCCTGGCGGCGCCGCACGGTGACGTCGGCCATGACCACGACCGCGCCGAGCGTGCGCCCGTCCTCGGCGACCAGCCGGCGGCCGGTGCAGAGGACCTGGACGGCGGGCCGGCCGGGGGCGGCGATGACGATCTCGGCGTCGTCGACCGCACCCTCGCGGAGCGCCCGCAGCAGCGGCACCTCCTCCGGCGGCAGGACCGTGCCGTCGGCACGGAACAGGTCGTAGGCGTGCGCGAGGTCGGAGGGCTCGACGTCCGGGTCGGCCTCCATGGCGTGCCAGTCCCGGGCGCAGGCGTTGAACAGCGTGAGGCGGCCGCGCGCGTCGGCGGCCACGATGCCGACCACCGCGGTCTGCAGGACGGTCTCGAGCAGCTCGTGGCGCTCCTCCAGCTGCTCGTGGACGAGCTGGACCAGGTCCCGCTGCTCCTGCGCCTCGTCGGCGACCAGCCGCTCGTGGCGGGCCATGCGCGAGCGCTCGAAGAGGGCGAGCACGGCGGCGGCGCAGTCGGCGAGCCGGGCCATCTGCACGTCGTCGAGGTGGCGCTCGACCTCGTCGAACACGCACAGCGTCCCCAGCGTGTGCCCCTCGGCGGTGGTGAGCGGCACCGAGGCGTAGAAGCGCACGGCGGCCCGCGCGCCCGTCACCCAGGGGTTGTCGGCGAAGCGCGGGTCGAGCCGGGCGTCGGGCACGTGCTGGGGCCGCTGCTCGGAGACGGCCACGTCGCACATGGACTCGCTGCGCGGGGAGTCGCCGCCCTCGAAACCGACCGTGGTCAGCTGGCACTGCCGGTCGGAGTCGATGAGGTTGAGGGTGGCGGTGGGCACGCCGGCGAGGGCCGCGGCGACGCGCACCACGGCCTGCAGCTCGGCGTCGGCCGGCACGTCCAGCACGCCGTAGCCGTGCAGGGCAGCGACACGCCCGGCCTCGTCGGCCCGCGTGATCCAGGAACGCTCGCTCATCCACCACCTGCTCGTCCGACGTCCTCGGTGGTGGTGTCGGCCCGGGCCGGCGCTGTCTTGACCCTGCGGGGCCGCGTACCCACGACCGCCCGTGACGGCGCAGCACCGCCGCGGACGACCGCGCCCGCCCCTAGTAGACCGAGTAGCCGCCGTCCACGGTGAGCACGGAGCCGGTGACGAAGGACGCCGCCTCGCTGGCGAGGAAGACCACCGACGGGGCGATCTCCTCCGGCAGCGCGTACCGCTGCTGCGGCGCGTCCTCGATCCAGAACCGCCGCAGCTCGGGCCGGTCGACCGGGGACATCTCCGTCTTCACGTAGCCCGGCGCGACCGCGTTCACGCGGATCCCGTGGGGCGCCCACTCGGCGGCGAGCGAACGCGTGAGGTGGTGCACGGCGGCCTTGGAGGCGTTGTAGGCCGGCTGCCACTGGGGCCGGTTGACGATCGCCCCGGACATCGAGCCGATGTTGACGACCGCGCCGCCGCCGTGGTCCTTCATGTGCCGGGCGGCGGCCCGGCTGGTGACGAACAGCGCCCGGACGTTGAGGTCGAAGACCGACGACCACTCCTCGTCGGTGACCTCGAAGGAGGGCGCGTGGTAGCAGGTGCCCGCGTTGTTGACGAGCACGTCGAGGCCGCCGAGGCGCTCCACCACGGCGGCCACGAGCGCCTCGACCTCGGCGTCCACGGTGATGTCCGCCGTCAGCGCGTGCACCTCGAGCCCGTCCCCGGCCATCTCGGCGACCACGTCCTCGTTGAGGGCGGCGTCGCGGCCGCAGAAGGCGACCTTTGCCCCGGACCGGGCCAGCGCGGCGACCTGCGCCCTGCCCAGCCCGCGGTTGCCGCCGGTGACCAGGGCGTGCCGGCCCTGGAGGGAGAACTGTGGGAGCACGGGGCGGTCCTCTCGTGGGTCCGGGCGATCGGCCGAGGGGATGACGCCCGGTCGATCCGCAGCCGGAGAGTGGTCAGACGCTTACGTTCGGTACACGTGGTCCCCGGACCGACATCGACGACGCCCGGAGGACCCACCATGGCAGGGACCGGCACCCGCCTGCTCACCGCGCTCACCGCGGCCGTGGTGGCCGCCGCGGCCTTCGTCGCCGGCCCGCAGGCCGCATCGGCCTGGACCGTCGACCCGGTCGCCACCATCACGCCCGCCGCGGGCTGCCACGACCTGGTCCCGGGCTTCAACGGCGTCAAGGTGAAGATCGTGCAACGCCGCCTGGGCATGGCCGCGTCGACGTGGGAGACGATGGACGCCACCACCGTCTCCAAGGTCCGCGCCTTCCAGTCCACCCGCGCGCTGCGCAAGGACGGCGTGGTCGACCGCGCGACGTGGCAGGCCCTCGGCATCCCCGAGGACTTCTGCATGGACCGCTACCAGGCGAGGCCCACGGTCTCGGTCGACGCCTCCGACGCCGAACGCGTCGAGGCCTTCGTCGGGGCTGCCCGGTCCTACCTCGGCGACGAGTACGTGTGGGGCGGCGCGGGCTCCGAGGGCTACGGCGTCGACTGCTCCGGGCTCGTGCTGCAGGCGCTCTACGCCGCAGGCATCGACCCCCAGCCGATCTCCGTGGACCTGCACGTCCAGCCGACGTACCGGACCAGCCAGGCGCTGTTCGCCCACCCGGGCTTCGCGCACGTGCCGCTGTCCCAGGTCCGCCGCGGCGACCTCGTCTTCTACACGAAGAACAGCACCGGCCTCATCAACCACGTGGCCATCGCCCTGGGCGGCGGCCAGCTCATCGAGGCGCGGGACACCGACGTCCACGTCGCCCCCCTGGTCCGCAGCCTCAGCAGCCAGACCATCGTGCAGACCGCGGTCCGCCCGTTCGCCAGCCGTCCCTCCCTGCCCACCGGGGCGTGGGACTCCTCGACGGCCACCCTCACCGGGACCACCGTGGCCGGCTGGGCGAAGGACCCCGACACGACCGCGGCGATCGACGTGCACGCCTACGTCGACGGCGCCTGGGCCGGGTCCTTCGCGGCCGGCGCGGCCCGCGGCGACGTGGGCGCCCACGGCTTCCGCGCCGCGCTGCCCCTGACGGCCGGCACCCACCGGCTCTGCCTGTTCCTCATCGACCAGGGACGGGGGTCGGTCAACCCGCTGTTGGGCTGCCGCACCGTGTCGCGCGCGGTCGACCCGCGCGGCAGCACGGACAGCGCACAGGCGGTGCCGGGCGGGGTGCGGGTCCAGGGCTGGGCGCTCGACCCGGACACCGTCGACCCGGTCCGGGCCCACGTCTACCTGACCGACCCGGCCGGCACGGCGGTCGCCCGCTCGGTGGCCGCGGACCTGTCCCGCCCGGACGTGGCCGCCGTGCACCCCGCGTGGGGCGACCGGCACGGCTTCTCGGTGACCACCGCCGTCCCGGCGGGCCGGTACACCGCCTGCGCCTACGGCATCAACGTCGGCGCGGGGGCGAACGCCCTGCTCGGCTGCCGAGCGGTCACCTCGCTCGGCTCCGCCCCCCTGGGGAGCCTCGACACCGCCACCGCCACTGCGGGCGCCGGGGCGGTGACGGTGTCCGGCTGGGCGCTGGACCCCGACGTCGACGCGGCCCTGCGGGTCCACGTGTACGTGGACGGCACCGGCCGGCTGAGCACGTCCGCCGACGGCGACCGCCCCGACGTGCGGTGGGCCTACCCCGCGTGGAGCGCGGCCCGCGGGTTCTCCGGGACGGTCACGGGGCTCGCCGCCGGGACGCACCGGGTGTGCGCGTACGCGATCAACCAGGGGGCCGGGACGGGGAACCCGTCGCTGGGGTGCCGGGACGTGCTCGTCGGCTGAGGCGCCCCGGCGGCGCTCAGAGCCAGGGCGGCAGGACCGGCAGCGGCTCCGGCGCCGTGAGGCCCGTGCCGTCGGAGCGGCCGGCGAGCCAGAGCACGAGCGCGGCCGCGCCGCCCTGCACGACCACCGGCGACGGGCCGTCCCCGCGGGGCCCGAGCGACCAGACGCCGTCGCGGTCGGTGGGCCGCAGCTCCACGGCCGGGCAGCCGTCCGCGCGGCCCAGGGCCGGGACGATGTCGCCTGCCAGCTCGTCGAGCAGCCCGTCCGGGGCCCCGTCCAGCCCGGCGCCCGCGTCGAGGTCGACCGCGTGCAGCCACACCTCCCGCACCCGCAGCCAGGGCAGCACCCGGGCGGTCACCCCGGTGCCCTGCCGGACGCGGACCCGGGCGTCCCAGGTCTCCTCGGACAGCGCGTCGAACGCCTGCTCGAGCTCGGCGGCGGTGGCGGCGACGTCGTGCCGCAGGTCGGCAGGGGCCTGCTGCGAGGTGGCGTCGATGTCCGCGTCGCGCTGCTCGGGGCCGGCGTACATCGGCTGCTCCACGCCGGTGCGGGCCCAGGCCGCCAGGCGCCCCAGCGCCTCGGCGTTGCGGGCGACGTGGGCGACCACGTGCGCCCGGTCCCAGCCCGGCAGCAGGCTCGGCCCGCCGAACGCCCCGTCGTCGAGGGCGTCGAGCGTCTCGACCAGCAGGCGGGTGCCCTCCGCGGTCCAGGCGTCGGGTGGTGGCGACGTCGTGCCGACGGGACGGCAGCGCCCCCTGCGGCCGCGCGCTCACGGCTCGAGACGGGCCAGGTCGAGGCGGCGCAGACCGTCCTCGGCGAGCAGGCGCGCCCGGTGCTCGCGGAAGGCGCCGACCCACGGGGTCCGGTCGTGGGCGGCGTGCGCCTCGGCGGTGGCCCACTCCTCGACGAACACCAGCCGCAGGGGGTCGCGGGCGTCGGTGTGGAGGTCGTAGCGCAGGCAGCCGTCCTCGGCCCGGGTGAGCCGGGTCAGCTCCAGCAGCCGCTCGCGGAGCTCGTCCACGGTGTCCGGGCGGGCCGTGAACTCCACGACGAGGACGACGGTGGCACCGGTGGGGGACGTGGGCTCGCTCATGCGCCTCACCGTAGGGGCCGGACCCCTCGCCACGGCAGGTGCGGCCCCGGCGCCTACGGTGGCGCGGGTGGACCAGGGGCGGACGGGCGTGCGGCCCACCACCGCGGCCGCGCTGGCCGGGCTGACCCTGGCCCGGGCCGCCGCCCTGCTGGACGCCGCGCGGGCCGCGGGCACCGTCGTGCGGCTCGGCGTCGACGGGGCGGTCGGGCACGAGACGGCGGCGCTGGCCGACCTCGTCGCCGAGCAGGCGCTCGCGCAGGGCACCCCCGTCCTGCGGGTCCGGGCCGCGGACTTCCTCCACCGCCGCTCGGTCCGGCTCGAGCACGGACCGCACGACGTGGACGCCGCGTTCGACCGCTGGGTGGACTGGGGCTCGCTGCTGCGGGAGGTGCTCGACCCGCTCGCCGACCCGGAGGCCCTGACGTGGCTGCCGCGGCTGCGCGACGCGGCCACCGACCGCGCCGCCCGCGAGCCCGTCCGCACCGCCGCCCCGGGAGCGCTGCTCGTGCTCGACGGGCCGTACCTGCTGCGGTGGGAGCTGTCGGGCGCGCTCGACGTCGTCGTGCACCTCCAGACCTCCCCCGCCGCGCTGGCCCGGCGCTTCCCCGACCCCGACGACCCTCGCCCCGGGGCGTGGGCGCGCTACCTGGCGGAGACGGACCCTGCGGACCGGGCGGACCTCGTCGCCCGCCACGACCACCCGGACCGCCCGGCCCTGGTCACCGGGTGAGCGCGAGGCACGCGGGCGACCCCGCCAGCCCGGTCGTCCTCCACGTCCCGCACGCCTCCCGCGCGGTGCCGGCCGACGTCCGCGCCGCCCTCCTGCTCGACGACGCGGCGCTCGCCGCCGAGCTCGACCGGATGACCGACACCGCGACCGACGTCCTCGCGGACCGGGCGGCGGCGGACGCCGCGGTGCGGCCCTGGCGGTGGGTGAACCCGTGGTCCCGCCTCGTCGTGGACCCGGAGCGGTTCCCCGACGACCGGGAGGAGATGCGCGCGGTCGGCATGGGGGCCGTCTACACGCGCACCTCGGGCCTGCGCCCGCTCCGGGAGGACGACCCCCGCCACGAGGCCGACCTGCTCGACCGGTTCTTCGAGCCCTACGCCCGCGGGCTCGCGGACCTCGTCGACGAGCGGCTCCTGGCCCGCGGCGCGGCCGTCGTCCTCGACGTGCACTCCTACCCGCGCGAGGCCCTGCCCTACGAGCGCCACGGCGACGGCCCGCGGCCGGAGGTCTGCCTGGGCACGGACCCCGACCACACCCCGGGCTGGCTGCTCGACGCCGCCCGGACCGCGTTCGCGGGGCACGGGACCGGCCTGGACTCCCCGTTCGCGGGGACGTACACCCCGACCCGCCACCACGGCCGGGACCACCGCGTCGCCTCGCTCATGGTCGAGGTGCGGCGGGACGTGTACCTGGACGACGCCCTCGGGCCGACACCGGGGCTCGACCGGCTCGCGCGGGCGCTGGCCCGGCTGGTGGACGAGGTCACCGCGCGGGCCGCGGGCGGCTGAGCCGGGTCCGGTCACGGACCGCTGCGGCCGGCGGTGAGCGGGCTGTGCCCGGCTAGGCCCGGGGTCTGCCCGGCTACGCCCGGATCGTCGCCCGGTCGAAGGCCCGGAGCACGGCCGGGTCGCCGTCGACCCGGGCGTGGGGGCCACGGCCCCAGACGTGCAGGAGCAGCGCCCGCGCGGGACCCTCGACCGAGGCGGCGGGCCCGGCGCCGCCGCTGTGCTCGTCCTCCTCCTCGTCCGCGCCGTCATCGAGCAGGCGGTCCGGCCCGAGCAGCCAGTCCGGGCCGAGCAGCCATCGCGTCCCGGTGTCGGTGGCGTGGAGGGCGAGCGGGCCGGGCAGGGGCTCGCGGGTGCGGCCGAGGCGGGTCGCGGCCATCTGCAGCAGCTCGTCGACCCCGTCGGCCGCCACGGCGGCCGGCACGTCGGCGAGCGCGCCGGCGGTCGGGTCGTCGACGGACCGGACGTCCCACAGGTGGACCACGACCTCGTGGAGCTGCCGCCGCGGCCAGAAGGCCGCCCGCCGGTCCGTGCGGTCCATGGTCCAGCAGGGCTGCTCGGGGTCGGCGGCCCGGAGCACGTCCAGCATGGTCGCCGCCTCGGTCCGGTAGGTGGCGGCCAGGCCGTCGCGGCCGGCCGGGACGCTCCCCCGCTCGGGGCGACGGCCGGCGCGCACGAGCGCGGCGCACCAGCGGTGCACCCCGGCCAGGTGCGCGCCCACGTGCCCCACGTCCCAGCCGTGCAGCGAGGGGACCGGCCGGTCCAGGCCGCCGTCGGCCTCGGCCCGGTCCAGCGCGGCGGCGAAGCGGTCGACCACGTCGGCCAGCAGCTCCAGGTGGGGCAGCGCCGGGTGCCGGGTGTCCACGCTCAGCCCAGCCCGTGGTGGTCGAGCAGCCGCCGGGCGGTCTCGGCGTCGGCGTCGGCGAGGTCCGCCGGCGACACGACGAACGCCTCGGGCCCCGCCACGGCGAGCAGCAGGCCGACGCGCTCGCGGACCGGCGGGAGCACCTGCAGCAGCAGCTGCGCGCCGTCCTCGTCCTGCTGCTCCACCTCGACGCTCTCCACGAAGCGCTCGACCACCCACACCTTGTCGGCCGGGACCACCACCCGCACCGGGGCGGGGCGGCGGGTGGCGGCGATCCGGTCGTCGGCGTCCGCGGGCCGGTCGAACGTCTCGTCCAGCACCTCGTGCTCGCGGACCCCGGAGACGAGGTACGTGCGCAGCTCGCCGCGCTCGTCCAGCGGGCCCGCGTCCACCTCGTAGCCGCGCCGCGTGCTCACCACGCGCCACGGCTCGACCACGCGCTCCACCACGCCGGGCTGCCAGGCGCGGGCGTAGCGCAGCCGGACCCGGCGCCGCCCGGCCGCCGCCCGGCGCAGGTCGGCGGCCACGTCGGCGAAGGCGCCGCCGCGGCCCTCCACCCCGCCGAGCACGGTCGCGCCGAGCCGCTCCACGGCGGCCGCGAGCACCTCGTTCTCCGGCTCGAGGGCCGCGAGCTCGGCGGCCGCCCGGTACAGGACGGCGAGGTCGGCGGCGGACAGGAACGCGACGCCGAGCTCCTCGAACGGGCTGTCGTCGGTGAGCCGGACGACCTGCGCGCTGGTGAGGTCGGCCTCGGCGAGCACGCCGTCCTCCCCCACGGCCAGGAACTCCAGCGCGCACGAGCGGAGCCCCACCGCGCCGGAGTCCGACCACGTCGGCCAGGAAGAAGACCTCGAGCTCCTCGCGCAGCGCGCGCCTCCGCCACGCTCCAGCTCCTCGGCGACCGCCGCGATCGGCAGGCCCTCCGGGTGCAGGCGCAGCACGCGGAGGGCGCCGGGGACGTGGGCGATCCGCCGGGCGTACCGCGCGACCCCGCGACCGGCCGGGCCAGCCATCGCGGCCGCCCCGAGGACGGCGAGCAGGTGGGCGCGGACGTCCTCGCGCAGCTCCTCCGGCCCGAGCAGCCGGACCCGGCTGCCCAGCTCGAACAGCCGGCCCCGGAAGGCCGAGCGGTTGGTCACCGGCACCTCGAGCAGCAGCTCGGCGGGCGCCCCCGTCCCGTCCGTGAGGCCGCCCCCCCTCCGGTCCACGACGGTCCCGCCCCCGAGCAGGGCGCGCACCTGCGGCACGTGCTCGGCGGTCGTGGCCAGCGTCGCCACCAGCGGAGGGTCGACCTGCCAGGCCACCGGGTCGACGCTGGGGTGGCTGTCGGGCGGCGGGACCTCGGCCGTGCCGGGCTGGGCCAGGCGAGGTCGACGCATCCGGTCCACCCGGAACGTCTTGACGTCGCTGCCGCCGCTCTCGCGGGCCCGCAGGTACCAGCCGCCGGCCCGCAGGTGGACCCGGTAGGGGTGCACCTCGCGCTCGGCTGCCGCGGTAGCCGAAGCGGAGCAGGCACCGCGCCTGCACCGCCCGCTGCACGACGTCCAGGCCCGGGACCTCGGGACCGGGCGAGACGGCGGCCCGGCCGTCGCCCCGGCGGGTCCCGCCGGCGCCTCCCCGGCCAGCCGGGACAGCTCGGCGGCCCGCGCGGCCCGCTGCAGCTCCGCCTGCTCCGCGGGCGAGAAGTCCACCCGCAGCCGCAGGTCGCCCGGCGACCAGGCGGTAGCGGCCCGCCTCCCCCTCGCCGCCGACCGACGAGATCTCCCAGCCGAGGTCGGTGAGGTGGCGGATGTCCCGCAGCAGCTGGCGGCGCCGGTCCTCGGCCTCGGCGGCCCCGTAGCCGACGTGCTCGAGCAGCCGCTCGGCGGTGGCGGTCCGGCCCGGGCGAGCGCGACAGGACGAACAGCACCTGGGTCAGCCGCTCCATCGGCACCCGCTGGTCACGTCCCCGCCGCCGACGCCACGGCCCCAGCCTGCCACCTGCGGACCGGACGTCGGCGGACCGGACGTCTGCGGACCCGCCCGGCAGGACCTGCGACCCTGGGACGGTGGGCGACGACGGGACGAGCACGGGGACCAGCGCGGGGACCAGCACGGGGACAAGCACGGGGACCAGCACGGGACCGGCCCCGCGGCCGGTGGTGGCCGTCCACGCGGCGGCGTCGGCCCGGCGACGGGCTTCGCCAAGCCCGCGCGGCCGACGGTCGTCGGCTCGAGGAGGACCGCGAGGCGTCGACGGGCGACCGGCACGCCGGCCGGGCGCTGCGGCAGGTGCACCTGGTCGACGAGGCGCGCTACGCCCTGCTCGCCGCGGGCGGGCACGGCGCCGGGCGGGACCTGGGGCCCGGCTACCTGGGCGAGAACGTCACCACGGCCGGGGTCGACCTGCTGGCGCCTCAGCCACCGGCGCGGTCCTCCGCCTGGCCCGGACGGCCACCGTGCGCGCTCACTGGCGTCCGGCACCCGCGCCACGAGGACCCGGCCACCGACCCCGTCGGGCTCTGCCTGGACGCCGACGGCGTGCCCGTGGGGCGGGTCGGGGTGTTCGCCGTGGTCGAGACGGGCGGCGAGGTGCGCGCCGGGGACCGCGTCGCGTGCTGGGCACCGGGGACGGGTCGCCGCTGCGCCCGCTGTGAGGCCCGGCCCGGCCACGCCGGCCCGGCCTACCCTGGTGGTGCCATGCAGTGCTCCTACCTCGACGCCGGCCTGTGCCGCTCCTGCACCCGCATGGGCGTGCCGCACGCGCAGCAGGTGCAGGACAAGGAGCGGCTGTGCCGGGAGCTGCTCGGCGACGCCGCCCGGGCTGGTGTGGCTGCCGCCGGTCGCCGGTCCCGCGACCGCGTACCGCAACAAGGCGAAGATGGTGGTCGGCGGGACCGTCGAGGCCCCCACGCTGGGCATCCTCGACGCCGACGGGCACGGGGTCGACCTGCGGGCCTGCGGGATCTGCAGCGACGGGCTGCGCGCGGCCCTGCCCGTGCCTCGCCGCCTTCGTCACGCGGGCGCGCCTGACCCCCGTACGACGTCCCGTCCCGCACCGGCGAGCTCAAGCACGTGCTCGTCACCGAGTCCCCCGACGGCCGCCTCATGGTGCGCTGGGTGCTCCGCTCGCAGGAGCCGGTCACCCGCCTGCGCAAGCACCTGCCGTGGCTGCTCGCCCGGCTGCCGCAGGCCGAGGTCGTCACCGTCAACCTGCAGCCCGCGCACGCCGCGGTCCTCGAGGGCGCGCAGGAGACCGTGCTGACCGAGGCCGCCACGCTGGCGATGCGGCTCGACCTCGACGGAGACCGGCTGGACCTGCACCTGCCGCCGCAGAGCTTCTTCCAGACCAACACCGCCGTGGCCGCCGCCCTGTACGCGCAGGCCCGCGCGTGGGCGGACGAGGTCGCGCCGGCCTCGGTCTGGGACCTGTACTGCGGGGTCGGCGGGTTCGCCCTGGCCCTGGCCGCCCCGGGGCGGGCCGTGGTCGGCGTGGAGAGCAGCGCGGAGGCGGTCCGGGGCGCCCGGCGCAGCGCCGAGGAGGCGGGCCTGGCCGGGGTCCGGTTCGAGGCCGGCGACGCGGCCGGGCTGGCGCTGGACGCGCTGGCGCCGGGCTCCCGCGGCGACGGCCCGCTGGGTCCGGCCCCTGACCTGGTCGTGGTCAACCCGCCCCGGCGCGGGACGGGCGCCGGGCTCGCGCGGGGGCTCGAGGCCTCCTCGGTCCGGCACGTCCTGTACTCCAGCTGCAACGCCGTGACGCTGGCCCGCGACCTCGCGCAGATGCCGTCGCTGCGGCCCGTCCGGGCCCGGGTGCTCGACATGTTCCCGCAGACCGCCCACTACGAGGTGGCGGTCCTGCTCGAGCGTCGCTAGGGCGGGACGACCCCGCCCTACGCTGCCCCCGTGCGTGTCGCCGGGCTCGGTCTCAGCGTGCTCAAGGGCAGTGCCCAGCAGCACCCCGCCTCGCTGGTCCTGGACGGCAACGGCCCGGTGGGCGACCGGCGGTACGCCCTCGTCGACCCCGCCACGTCGCGGGTGCTCCGCACGGTGGAGAACCCCCGGCTGCTGGCGCTGCGGGCCGCCCTGCCGGAGGGCCCTGGGGGCACCGGTGGCACCGGGGGCACGGAGGAGGGCACGGGAGGCACGGGCCCGGAGACCCTCGTCGTCGAGCTGCCCGGCGGCGCGCGCCACCGGGTCGACGTGGTCCCTGCCGGGACGCTGCGGGCGGACTACTGGGGCCGCTCCTCCGAGCTGGAGACCCTCGCGGGCGACGGGCTGGCCGGGCTGACCGAGGCCCTGCGCGCGCACCTCGACCGGGACGTCCTGCTGGCGCGGGCCCGCCCTCGCGACGTGGTCTACGGCGAGGGCGTCACCCTGGTCACCACGTCCACGCTCGCCGAGCTGGAGCGCCGGCGCGCGGCCACCGGGGTCGGCGGCCCGGAGCGCGGCGCGGAGGCGCTGCTCGCCGACGCCGAGCGGTGGCGGGCGACCGTGGTCCTCAGCACCCCGGGGGCGCCGCCGTTCGTCGAGGACGGCTGGCACGGCCGGACGCTGACCGTGGGGTCCGGGCCGGCCGCGGTGGTGCTGCGCGTGACGGCCGGGGTGGCCCGCTGCGCGGTGGTGCGGGGCCGGCCCCGCGACGGGGCGCGGGAGCCCTGGGACCCGCTGCGCCTGCTGGCGCCGGACCGGACCGTGGACCGGGAGATCGTCGTGGGGGTCGGCGCCGAGGTCGAGGTGCCGGGCGTCGTGCGCCTGCAGGACGAGGTGCTCGCCGGCCCCGCCGCCTGAGCGGGGCACCCGGGACCTCGGCCCCGGGTGCCCCGCGCCAGGTCAGGAGGTGCGGCGGGCCACGACGACGTCGGTGCGCACCGTCGTGGTGTTCCCCGCCTCGTCCGTCGCCTCGTGCACCAGCGTGTAGCGCGCGCCCCGGACGGCGCGGACCCGGACCTCGGTGTCGGAGACCGCCACGGCGGCGGAGCGGGCCGGGCCGTCGACCTCGATCCCGACGAGCTCGACGGTGACGTCCGAGGTCTCGTCCGACGCGGTGACCGCGGCGCGGACCGTGCGCATCTTGCCGTCGGGCGGCCAGACCAGGGCCGGGTCGACGGTGACCTCGAGCGTCGGGGCGACGTAGTCCTCGCGCAGCCCCGCCGCGCGGAAGGCGTCGGAGTGCGAGCCGAACGACCGGTCGACGTGGGGCAGCCAGCAGGCGTCGTTGTGCCGGCCCTCGGGGTAGACCTCGGTCGTGTGGGCCACGCCCTTGGCCGTGAGGACCTGGTCGAGCTGGCGGACGCCGTTGTCGAAGCCGTAGTCGTCGAACTCGCACGCGTCGGCGTAGAAGCGGAAGCGCGAGAGCTGCTCGGTCGTCATCGTCCGGGCCTGCGCGATCGGGGTCGGCCCGGAGGGCGTGTAGCCGAGCGAGCCGATGTGCGAGGCGAGCGAGGAGAACATGTCCGGGTTGTCGAGCCCGATCGAGTACGCCCCGAACCCGCCCATCGACACGCCGCTGAGCGCGCGGAACTCACGCTGGTCCAGGGTCCGGTACTCGGCGTCGACCATCGGGACCATCTCGGTGAGGAACATGCTGCGCCACGGGACCGGCTGGTCGAGGTACCACAGCGACTCCCCGTCGGGCATGACGACGATGGACTCCGCGAGGCCCTGCTCCCAGAGCCCGTCGAGGACGTCGTCCATCTCGCGGGGCTCCCACTCGCGGCTGCCGCCGTTGATCCCGTGCAGCAGGTACACCACGGGGTACTCGCGGTCGGGCTGCTCGAGGTAGGACGGCGGCAGGTAGGTGACGAGCTCGCGCGGGGCGCCCTCGAGCTCGGAGTCCACGGTCTCGCGGAAGAAGCGGGACCGGTTGCCGGTCTCGCGCAGCGTCTCCGGCGACAGGCGCAGGAACTCCTGCTCGGCCGGCTGGAACTCGTAGGCGGCGCCGTCGTCGGTCCCGGTGATCCGCCGGTTGGTGTCGACGACCAGCGAGCCGTCGTCGCCCACGACGACCTCGACCTCGGCGTCGGTGAGCTGCAGCGTGCCGGAGCGGGCGAGCCAGTCCCGGACCTCCCGGGAGCGGCGCTCCAGGGTGCGGCCGTCGTGGAAGTACGAGGCGTCCAGCGTGGCCAGGTAGGCGGCGGCGTCGCCCGCGGCCAGGGCGGCCCGCTGGCGGTCGAGGACCTCGCGGACGGCGGCGGTCTGCGCCGCGGACGCGGCCGGGCCCGTGATGCCGTAGACGTTCGCCCGGACGGCGTCCTTGGAGTAGATGCCGACGGGGCCGGAGTACCAGCCGCCGCCGCCGCTCATGTCGTACACGCGCACCGCGAGCACGTTCTCGCCGCCGTAGACCGGGGCGTCCGCGGGCACCGGGTAGAGCCGCTTCTCGAACCACTGGCTGTTCGCGGCCGGCGGCATGGTGCCGGAGCCGCCGATGCGCCGGCCGTTGAGGAACGCCTCGTCGACGTCGTCGAGGAACCCGAGGGAGGCGACGAGGTTCGCGCCCTCCGCGGAGGCGGGCAGGTCGAAGGCCAGCCGGAACCAGCCGAAGCCGTCGTAGGAGGCGAACGCGGCCCCGTCGTTGGGCACGGTGGTCCCCGCCCACGCCGAGTCGTCGAAGGCCGGGTCGGACCAGGCCGGGTCGTCGCCGAGCGAGAAGCGCCAGCCCTCGCCCTCCAGGTCGACGGACACCGTCCCGGCGGCCGCGGCGCCCGGCGCGGCCACGGCGCTCGTCGCGGCTGCGGCGCCCGGCGAGGGCGCGGTGCTCGTGCCGCTGCCGGCGGCGCTGGGCAGGGCGGTGGCCACGGACGCGGCCACGAGCACGGCGGTCGCGAGGGCGGCTCGGCGCCACGGGCGCGAGGTGGGTCTGGTCGTCACAGGTTCTCCTACGTCGGCACTGACGGGGATGTTGGTCTGCGGTGGTTGCGCAGGCCCTTGGTGTCCGGTGCTGTCGGTCCGTGTCGCTTTCTGTTGGTCCGACCCGCGTCACCCTAGACGAAAGGGACGTCCCTGACGCGACCCGGATGCCACCCGCCGCGCGCGCCGGGGCGACCGCGGTCCACACTGCCGACGTGTTCACCTCTGTCGACGGGCTGCCGCTGCACCCCCTGGTCGTCCACGCCGTGGTCGTCCTGCTCCCCCTGGCCACCGTCGGCGCGCTCGCCGTCGCGGCCCGTCCCCGCTGGGCGCGCGCCTACGGCCCGCTGGTCGCGCTGGCGGCCGTGGTCGCCGCGCTCGCCGCCTTCGTGGCCGCCGAGGCGGGCGAGGCGCTGGAGGCGACGCTGCGGGCCCAGGGCGACCCGCTGGAGGGGATCGAGGAGCACACCGAGCTCGGCGAGACGGCCCGCAACCTGGCGTTCGCCGTCGCGGTGGCCGCGGTGGCCAGCACGGTGCTCGCCTACCGCGCGGCCGCGGGCAGCCGCTGGCCCAGGGTCCTGGCCTGGCTGACGGTGCTCCTCGGCGTCGTGGCGACGGTCTACGTCTACCTGGCGGGCGAGTCGGGCGCGGAGTCGGTCTGGGGCTACGTCTTCGGGTCCTGACCCGGCGACGACCGGCTCAGTCGCGGGCCACCACGGCGCGGACCTTGAAGAAGCCCCACAGCGCCGTGGCCACGAACAGCAGCAGCCCGACCGCGACGAGCCACAGCAGGCCGTCGAGCAGCACGCCGACGACGGCCACCACGAGCCACGCGACGAGCAGCAGGACGACGACAGCCTTCATGCCTGGTGACGGTACGTCCCCGTGCCGTCACGGTCGACCGGGCACGGTGACGGGGGCTGCCCGGTGACGGGGGACACCGGGCCTCCCGGACCCGCAGGGCCTCCTCGCAGGGGGCCGTGGGCCTGGGCGCTCCGCCTCTCGCTGACCGCGGCCGTCCTGGTCGTCGTCGCGGTGCTCGTCGGGCCGGACGCGCTGCGCGACGGCGCGGCCGTCCTGGCCCCGGGGCCGGTCGCGGCGGCCCTGGTCCTCGGCCTGGTGTGGCGGGCCCTGGCCGCGACCCGCTGGGTGCTCGTCGCCCGGGCGCTGGGCGTCCCGCTCCGCTGGGTGCCGGCCTACCTGGAGTACCTGCGGAGCGAGCTGCTCAACCAGGTGCTGCCCGGGGCCGTCCTCGGCGACGTGGACCGCGCCCGCCGGCACGGCGCCGACGTCGGGCTCCTCCCCGCCGGCCGCGCCGTGGCGCTGGAGCGCCTCTGCGGACAGCTCGTGCTGGTCCTCGTGGTCGTCGGGGTGCTCGTGCGGCGACCGGACCTGCTGCTCGTGGCCCGCGGCGTCGGCTCCCGCACCGTGGCCACGGTGGCCGTCGTGCTGCTGCTCGTGGTCCTCGTCGCCGTCGCGCTGTGGGCGCCGTGGCGGCGCGGCCCCGCCCTCGCGCGGCCCCGGCGGCGTCCCCTGGCGCTCGCGCTGGCCGCCGCGGGGGGCCTGTCGCTCGCGGTGCTCGCCTGCTTCGTCGCCCTGTTCCTCGTCGCGGCCCGCGCGACCGGCCTGCTCGGCACCGGTGGGCCGGCGGGTCCGGTGGCGCTCGTGCCCGTGGTCCTCGTCGTGCTGCTGCTCGCCGGGGTCCCGCTGACCGTCTCCGGCTGGGGCGCCCGCGAGGCCGGCGCGGCGCTGGCCTTCTCCGCGGCCGGGCTCGCCGCCGCCGACGGGGTGTCCGCCGCGGTCGGCTACGGGCTGCTGTCGCTGGTCTCCGCGCTGCCCGGCCTGCTGCCGCTCGCGCTCCCGCGGCGGGCGACCGGCGCCCCGCCCGTCAGCCGTGCATCCGCGGCACCAGACCCAGCGCCTCCCCGTAGCCGAGGCCGGTGAGGCGGAGCAGGTCGGTGACCAGCGAGCGCGACTGCGCGAGGACCGTCGCCCCGGACAGCCCGAGCGGGACGTCGAACGTGGACGACCGCTCGGCCAGCGCCGTGAGCTCCCGGCGCAGCAGCGGCTGCTGCGCCGGGTCGTCGTAGCCCGCGGCCAGCTGGTCGACGACGCCGGCGAGGTCGGCCACCAGGCGGAGGACCTCGGCGGGGATGGGGTCGTCCCGCTCGACGGCCACGTCGGCCCGCCGCACGAGGACCCGGGCGTTGCGGACCGCGAGGTCGAGGACCGTGGCCGCCTGTGCGTCCCGCCGGGCGCGGGGCGAGCGGGTGCGCCGCAGCAGGGACAGCGACGCCGCGTCCGAGCGCTCCTGCGTGGCCTCGCGCAGCTGGGACAGCGAGTACTCGGTCGAGCGGGCCCGGTCCAGGGTGCGGCGGGCCAGCGCGACGTCGCCCGTCCGGTTCGCGGCCACGACGTCGCGCAGCAGGTCCGCCAGCGTCCGCAGCACCTCCACGGCGTGCTCGCGGGGCCGCCTCAGCGGGCCCACCGGCGACAGCACCGCGATGAGCAGCGCGGTGGCCCCGCCGACGACCGCGTCCAGCCAGCGGTCCAGGCCCTGGGACGGGGTGGCGACGAGCGTCGCGACGATGGCGGACTGCACCCCGGCCTGGGTGATGACGAGCGCGCCGACGTCCAGGAAGACCGCGATGCCCATGGCCACGAGCACCGCCAGCACGAGCACCCAGACGCTCGGCCCGACCAGGGCGACCACGAGGTCCCCCACACCGACGCCGATGGCCACCCCGATGACGACCTCGACCGCGCGCCGGCCGCGCTGCCGGTAGGACGCGCCTAGGCCGACGATGGCCGCGACGGGCGCGAAGAAGGGCTGCGCGTGGCCGAGGAGCTCCGAGGCGACCCAGAAGGCGAGACCGGCCCCCACCGCGGACTGCACGAGCAGGGGGGCCGTGCGGCCGAGGCGGCGCAGCCGCTCGGGGAGGACCTGGCCGGCTCGCTGCACGGGGCCATGCTCGCAGGGGGCCGTACCCGCGGGAGCGCTGCGTGCACGGGCGCTGCTCCCAGGAGCGCCGCTCGCAGGGCGTGACGTGAAGGCCCCCCGGGTGTGGGACGATGGGAGCAGCGCTGCGCCGATCCGTGCGCGCCGCACCGTCGTGGAGCACCTGCACCGGCTCCGGCACGCACCACCTGCCGGGCTCAGCCGAGGTCTGTCTGCGGCGCCCCGACCACGCCTGAGAGGCGCGAGCACCTACATGCCTGGAACACCCCTGTCCTCGACCCCCACCACCGCCGGATTCGGCGCCCTGGGCGTCTCCGCCCCCCTCGTCGCGGCGCTGTCCGCGCAGGGCATCACCGCCCCCTTCCCGATCCAGACCGCGACGCTGCCGGACTCCATGGCCGGGCGCGACGTGCTGGGCCGCGGCCGCACCGGCTCCGGCAAGACCCTGGCCTTCGCCCTGCCGATCGTCAGCCGTCTGCTGTCCGACACGACGACCACCCGCACCTCCAAGCGCCCGCGCGCCCTGGTGCTGGCCCCGACGCGCGAGCTGGCCACCCAGATCGCCGAGGTCCTGCGCCCGCTGGCCGAGACCAACGGCCTCACCGTCACCACGGTGTTCGGCGGCGTCCCCCAGGGCCGCCAGACCCAGGCCCTGACCCGCGGCATCGACATCGTCATCGCCTGCCCCGGCCGGCTCGAGGACCTCATGGGCCAGCGCGAGGTCTTCCTCGACCAGGTCCGCATCACGGTCCTCGACGAGGCCGACCACATGGCCGACCTGGGCTTCCTGCCCGCGGTCACCCGGATCCTCGACTCCACCCCGGCCGGCATCCAGCGGATGCTCTTCAGCGCCACGCTGGACAACGGCGTGGACAAGCTGGTGCGGCGCTACCTGCGCGACCCGCGCACGCACTCGGTGGACTCCGCCGAGTCGCCGGTCTCGACCATGACGCACCGCCTGCTGTCGGTCTCCGACGCGGGCGCCAAGACCGACGTCGTGCGGGAGCTCGCCTCGGGCACCGGCCGCCGGGTGCTGTTCATGCGGACCAAGCACTCCGCCAAGAAGCTGGCCAAGCAGCTCATCGCCGCGGGCATCCCGTCGGTCGACCTGCACGGCAACCTCACGCAGGGGGCGCGCCAGCGCAACCTCGCCGCGTTCTCCGACGGCGAGGTCAACGTCCTCGTCGCGACCGACGTCGCCGCCCGCGGCATCCACGTCGACGACGTCGAGCTCGTCGTCCACGTCGACCCGCCGACCGAGCACAAGGCGTACCTGCACCGCTCGGGCCGCACCGCGCGGGCCGGCTCCGAGGGCACGGTCGTCACCGTCGTGCTGCCGGAGCAGGAGCGCGAGGTCACGACCCTCATGCGCCAGGCCAAGGTCACCCCGCGCAAGGACCGCGTCGGCCCCGGCAGCCCCGTGCTGGCCGAGCTCGTCGGCGAGGTCGCCCCCAAGCGCGAGTACGTCTCCCCGGCCGAGAAGATGGCCGCCCTCCAGGGCGAGACCGGCACCGGCCGTCGCGCCACCGGCCGCTCGCGCCGCTCAGGCGCCCAGGCCGGCAGCAGCACGGGCGGGCGCTCCGGCGGCTCCGGCCGCACCGGCTCGGCCTCGGGCGGCTCCGGCCGCGCGTCCTCCGGCTCCGGCTCGGCGCGCCCGGCCACCGGGTACCACGGCTCCGTCGCCCCCGGCGGCGGCCACCCCGGCGGCGGCACGGGCGGCACCGGCGGCACCCGCCGCCGCGGCGGCTCCGGCCGTCCCGCGCGCTCGCGCTGACCTGCCGCACCGCACGACCCGCACCACCCGCCGAGGGCGGGGTCCCCGACCGGGGGCCCCGCCCTCGCGGCGTCCGGGGCCCTGGACCCGCCTCAGCCGCGGCTGGGGAGCATCCGGGACAGCCAGGAGACGAGCTCCTTGGGGTTGCGCGACTGGGTCCACACGGTGCCCGGTCCACGGAAGTCGAAGACCCAGCCCTCGCCGGACTTCAGCGTCGACATGATCCCCCTGGCCACCTTCCGCATGGCCGGCGGCACCCGCTCCTCATAGGCGACCACGTGTCCCGAGTCGACGGTGAAGCCGCCGCCCTCGGGCAGGTCGTGCCGGTCGAGCGCGCCGTACGCGGCCGCGACCACGGGACCCGTCCCGCCGGCCCGCACCACGAACGCGCCCTCGCCGCCGAAGGTCATCGCCGTGCCGCCGAACTTCGTGTCCAGCTCGACGCCGGGCCCCGAGGCGAGCCAGGAGCCGCGGCTGAGGACGAGCGGCGTGGCCGGCGTGACGTCGAGGACGAACGCGTCGCCGGGCAGCTGCGCGGCCAGGTCCACCCAGCCCGGGTGCTCGGGGTGCGCGGTGAACGTGGTGACGAACATGGACTCCCCGCCCAGGACGCTGCGGCCGAGCGACTTCATGAACCCGCCCTGCATCTGCGACTCGACCTGCACGCCCCACGAGTGCGCCGCCATGGAGCCGGACTCCCCGCGCACCTGCTCCCCGGGCGCCAGGGCGACCCGGACGACGGCGAACGACGGCTGGTGACGGACCGAGATCTCCATGCCGCGCACGCTACCGAGCCGACCGGCCGGGGGTTCAGCAGCGCGCGAGGGCCTTGTCGCGGTACATCTGCGCGTCGGACAGGCGGAGCAGCGCGGCAGGGTCCTCCGCGTCGTCGGACGTCGCCAGCCCGGTCGAGCAGCGGACCGGCAGCGCTCCTGCGGGCGTGGGCAGCACGAAGCACCCGGCCTCACGGACGCGACGCTCCAGCGAGGCCACGGCCGCGTGCGGCAGCCGGGCGGCCACGACGAACTCGTCGCCCCCGAGCCGCGCCACGAGGTCGCCGGGCCGCGCCGACCCGAGCAGCCTGGCCCCGAGCCGGGCGAGCAGGTCGTCGCCCGTGGCGTGCCCGTGCTCGTCGTTCACGGCCTTGAAGGCGTCCACGTCGACGAAGGCCATGACGACGACCTCGCCGTCCTGGCGGACCGCCAGGGCCGAGCCGACCCAGGGGTGGACGGTGCGGCGGGAGGAGCACCCGGTGAGCTCGTCGGTGTCGGCCTCGTACCGGGCCCGGCTGGACCGCTCCCGCTCGCGCACGAGCGCGGCGGTCCGCTCGACCTCGGCCGCGATGAGGCGGGCGAACAACGACAGGGTGGGCAGGCTGTCCGCGGCCCGCTCCCGGGCCTCGTCGTCCGCCGCGCACAACGTCCCCCACACGCTCCCGTCGGCCAGACGCACCGGCACGGAGACGTAGGTGACGATGCCCAGGTCGCGGGCGGCGCCGGAGTCCCCCCAGACGGCGGGGACGTCCGTCGTGCAGCTCCGGCCCTCGTCCAGGGCCCGCTTGCACAGCGTGTCCTCCCAGGGGATCACCAGCGCCTCGGGGAGGGCGAAGCCTTCCTTGGTGTTGTGGGAGTAGCGGATCTCCTGCAGCCCCTGCTCCTCGTGCACCACGGTGAGGTACGTCGAGGCGATGCCGCTCAGCTCCTGCATCGCCTCCAGCAGGGGCCGCGCCAGGCTCTCCACGTCCTCCGCCGTGCTGACGAGACCGGCCACGCCGGCGAGGTCGGCGGCCCCGCGCTGCGACGGCAGCCGGGCCGGCGGCCGGGAGGGACCGTGCAGGAACGCCTCGTACAGCGGGCCGACCACCTGCGCCAGACCTTCGAGCACGGTGAGGTCGCGGTCGTCCAGGCGCGCCGCCGGACGGTGGCCCAGGACACCGAGGACGCCGATCTCCCGGCCGTCCGCGGCCCGGCAGACCACACCGGCGTAGCACCGGATGTCCAGCTGCTCGGTGATCGCGAGCCGGGCGAGCTCGGGGACCTCGCTGACGTCCCTCACCACCAGCGGTCCGGCGCCGCAGACGCGGCTGCACCAGGACTCCTCCGCCGGGAGGCTCCCCTCGAGGGCGCCCACCCGGCCCAGCTCCGGACGGACCACCATGCGGACGTCGTGCACGCCGCCGGACACCGAGCCGAGCACCGCCAGGTCCATGACGAGCTGCTCGCAGAGCAACGCCATCACCCGCTCCAGGGCCGTCTCGGGGTCGACCGAGCACGAGCTCGCCAGTCGCTGCAGCTCGGGAAGCAGGGTCACCCGAGCAAGATCGGCGGCAGCCCGACGCGGCTGCATCACCCGGGAGGGTGACGCCCCCTCAGGAGGCCCACACCTCCACGGTGCTGCGGACCTCGGCCAGGGAGGTGCCGACGTGCAGCCGGAACACGCCGGTCTCCAGCTGCCACGACCCGGACGTGACGTCCCAGTGCTCCAGCGCCCGCCGCGGCACCTGCACCACGGCCTCGACGGTCTCGCCCGGGGCGGCGTCCACCGCCGCGAAGCCGACGAGCCAGCGCGGCACCCGCTGCACGGCGCTCTCGATCCGGGAGGCGTACACCTGCACGACCTGGCGGCCCGGGCGCGAGCCCGTGCACGTGACCTGCACCCGCACGGTGAGCCCGTCGGCGGGGCGCCCGGAGGCGGTCGCGTCGCCCAGGCGCCAGCTGGTGTAGCCCTCCCCGTGGCCGAAGCCGTAGCGGGCCTGCAGCCCGTGCGCCTCGTAGGCGCGGTAGCCGATGTGCAGGCCCTCGTCGTAGGCCAGCACGCCGTCGACGGGGGTGGTGGAGGGCAGGCCCTCCTCGCCGGCCGGCCAGGTGACGGGCAGGCGGCCGCCCGGCTCGCGCATCCC
This sequence comes from uncultured Actinomycetota bacterium, assembly GCA_963750335.1. Lineage (GTDB taxonomy): Bacteria > Actinomycetota > Actinomycetes > Actinomycetales > JBBAYJ01 > Aquipuribacter. Next base: position 754,588 of record CAVVQD010000011.1, on the reverse strand, counting down.
CAGCAGCACGTCGGACAGGGCGTTGCCGAACTCCTGGCCCGGGAACCAGGTGAGCAGCACGGCGGGGGCGTCGTCGGCCCACGGCAGCAGCACGGGCGCGCCGGAGTTCACCACGACGACGGTGCGCGGGTTGGCCGCGAGCACCCTCCGGACGAGCTCGTCCTGGCGGGCCGGCAGGGCGAGGGTGGTCCGGTCGAAGCCCTCGGACTCGACCTCCTCGGTGGTGCCGACCACGACCACGGCCACGTCGGCGGCCGCCGCGGCCGCCGCGGCCGCGTCGAGGAGATCGTCGTCGGCGGCCGGGCTGGCGCCCAGCAGCACCTTGAACGTCACCGTGGCGACGTCGGCGTCGCCGAAGCCGCCGGTCGGGGCCGGACGGTGCCGCAGCACCACCTGGACCAGGGCGCCGGCACGGAGCTCGACGGGGACGACCTCCTGCGGCGGGCGCATCATGCCCTCGACGGGGTCGGCGCCCTCGGGCAGGGACACCGTCGCGTCGAGCACGGTCTCGCCGTCCACCTGGAGCACGAACGGGCCCACGCCGGCCACGCCGAGCAGGTACGTCCCGTCGGCGGGCACCTCGACGGCGGCCGACCACTCGATGGTGTCCACGTCGGGCACGCGCAGGGTCCGGGTCAGCTCGCCCAGCCACATGAGGGCCGAGGTGTGCCGGGTCTCGCGGTCCAGCTCCTCGCCCGAGGCGTCGAGGAAGCGGACGACCGCGCCCCGGGCCAGCCACGACGCCGGCAGGGGGACGACCCGGTCGGTGCTGCTCACGCCCTGGCTCCACGTCACCTCGACGTCGTCGCCGAGCACCCGGCGCAGCCCCTCCAGCGGGCCGACCGTGTACGGCGGGAACACGGTCGCGCTGCCGCCGCCCAGCGTGCGGCCGCTCACGGCGTCGGGCCCGACGAGCGCGAGCGAGGTCAGCCGCTCCCGGTCCAGCGGGAGGATGCCGTCGTTGGCGGCCAGCACGAACCCGGCGGCCGCGGCCGAGCGCAGCTCGCCGGCCACGCGGTCCGCGGGCCACGGCTCCGGCACCCGGGGGTAGGAGCCCTCGAGGGCGCCGACCCGCAGGGCGAGACGGAGCAGGCGGCGCACCTTCTCGCGCACGGCCTCGGCCGGCACCCGGCCCTGCTCGACGGCCTCGACGAGCGCCTCGCCCCACGGTCCGCTCGGCCCCGGCATCATGAGGTCGAGCGCGGCGGCGCCCGCGGCCTCGGTCGAGCGGCCCGCGAACCAGTCCGTCATGACGAGACCGTCGAAGCCCCACGCGCCGTCCAGCACGTCGGCGAGCAGCGGGCTCTCGGTCATGGTCGAGCCGTTCACGCTGTTGTAGGCGGCCATCACCGCCCAGGGCTCCGCCTCGGCGACGACCCGCTCGAACGGCGCGAGGTAGAGCTCGTGGAGGGTGCGCTCGTCGATGCGGGCGTCGTAGGTGAACCGCTCCGTCTCGGAGTCGTTGCCGACGAAGTGCTTGACCGTGGCCGCGACGCCCTGGCTCTGCACGCCCCGCACGTAGGCCACGGCGATCTCCGCGGTGAGGTGCGGGTCCTCGCTCAGGCACTCGAAGTGGCGTCCGCCGAACGGGGAGCGGTGCAGGTTGATGGTGGGCGCGAGCAGGACGTCCACGTCCTTGCTCCGCGCCTCCGCGGCCAGCAGCCGGCCGAGCCGCTCGACCCGGGCGGGGTCCCAGGTCGCAGCGAGGGAGGTGGGCGAGGGGATGTTGGCGGACGGGTCCCGCTCGTCCCACCGCTCGCCCCGCACCCCGGCCGGGCCGTCCGAGGTGACCATGCGGCGCAGGCCGACCGCAGGTTCGGGGTGCAGGCCCCAGAAGTCCGCCCCGGTGAGGAGGCGGACCTGCTGGGCGAGCGACAGCCGGTCGAGGAGCTCCTCGACCGACGGGTCGTCGGCGGGGACGCCGGGGTCGAGGGTGGGGACACGCGCGTCGTCGCTCATGCCCCCTTCCTACCTCAGCGGGCGCGCGCCGTGGCCTTCCGTGCGGACCTCGTGGTCGTCGTGGCCTTGGTGGGCGAGCCCTTCACGCTGCCGCGGGCCGGCTTCCCGGTGCGGCCCTTGACCGGGGTGGCGGAGCCCTGCCCGGAGATGCGGCGCCGGAGCCCGGACAGTGCGGACCTGGCCTTGGCCTGGTTCTTCGGCTTGCGGGCCTCGGAGGCCACCTTGGCGACGAGCGCGCCCTTGATCGTGTTCTTGAGGAAACCCATGGGGGCCGGGTACCCCCGAGCGGGGGGGTCGATGCACGCGGGGCGGCCGGCGGACCTAGACGAACTCCACCTCGAGGGTCGGCGTGGTCGGGCGCGACTGGCACATGAGCCGCAGCCCGCGCGCCAGCTCGTCGGGCTCGAGGGCGTAGTTGACGTCCATCTCCACCTCGCCCTGCACGACGCGGGCGCGGCAGGTGCCGCACACCCCGCCGCGGCAGGCGAACGGGGCGTCGGCCCGGACCCGCAGCACCGCGTCCAGCACGGTCTCGCCCGCGCCGTCGACCTCGACGGTGCTCCGGCGCCCGTCCAGGGTCACCTGGGCGGTCGTGGTGGCCGCGGCGCTGGCCGCGCGGGGCCGGCGGGCCACCGGCTCCGCGTGGAACAGCTCGACGTGGACCCGCTCGCGGGGCACGTGCAGGTCCTCCACGAGGGTGTCGCGCGCGCCGGTCACCAGCTCCAGCGGGCCGCAGAGGAACCACTCGTCCACGTCCGGCACGTCGAGCAGCGCGCCGGCGATGCCGAGGAGCCGCTCCCGGTCGATGCGCCCGCTCAGCAGCTCCGAGGTCTGCTCCTCGCGGCTCAGCACGTGCAGCACGCGGAACCGGGAGCCGTGCCGGTCGCGGAGGTCGGCCAGGTCCTCGGCGAACATGACGTCGCGCGCGGACCGGTTGCCGAACACCAGGGTGACCCGGCTGCCCGGCTCGGCCGCGAGGACCGCCCGGGCGATGCCCAGGACCGGGGTGATGCCGCTGCCGGCGACCACGGCGGCGACGTGACGGGTGCGGGCGGGGTCCACGTCGAGGCCGAAGCTGCCGGCCGGCGGGGCCACGTCGAGGACGTCGCCGACCGCCAGGCGGTCCAGCGCGTACCGGCTGAAGGCACCCTCCGGCACGGCCTTGACGCCGACGGTCAGCACGTCGGCGCCCGGCTCGCCGCACAGGGAGTAGGTCCGCCGCACCTCGGTGCCGTCGAGGTCGGCCCGGACGGTGACGTGCTGGCCGGGGCGCGGGGCGAAGGCGGCCCGCAGCCCCTCCGGCACGGCGAAGGACACGGCGACGGCGTCGTCGGTGAGCCGGTCCAGGCCCACGACCCGCAGCGGGTGGAAGCCCGTGCGGGCCGCGGCCGCCACGGGGCCGGAGGTGGTGGACGTCACGGCTCAGAACTCCTTGAAGCGGTCGAAGGGCTCGCGGCAGGCCGTGCAGCGCCACAGGGACTTGCACGCGGTCGAGGCGAACCGGGCGAGCTCCTCGGTGGCGGCCGAGCCGCACCGCGGGCAGGCGGGGGCGTCCGTGCCGTCGCCGACCAGGCCCGGGCGGTAGCCCAGCTCCAGGGCGACCGGGCCGCCGGCCGCCCGCGGGCCCGGCGGGGCGATGCCGTACGCGGCGAGGGCCCGCCGGCCCGCCTCGCTCATCCAGTCGGTGGTCCAGGGGGGCGAGAGGACCAGGCGCACGTCGACGGCGGCGGCGCCCGCGCCCTCCAGCGCGGTCCGGACGTCGGCGCGGATCTCGTCCATCGCCGGGCAGCCGGAGTACGTGGGCGTGATGTCGACGTGGACGGTGCCCGCCTCGTCCACCTCGACCGAGCGGAGGATGCCGAGGTCGCCGATGGTGAGGACGGGGATCTCGGGGTCGGTGACCTGCTCGAGCACCCGCAGCGCCCCCTCGCGGTCCACGACGGCTACCAGCTCGCGCCGGGGTGGGAGCGGGCGACGTGCTGCATCTCGGCCAGCAGCAGCCCCATGTGCTCGGTGTGCACGCCGCGCCGGCCGCCCGTAGGCGCCCACGTGGTGCGCGGCCGCTCCAGCGTCGCGTCGGCGAGGACGGCGTCGACCGTGGCGTCCCAGCGGGCGCGCAACGGCTCCTGCTCGACCGCCACCCCGGCGGCGACGCAGCGGGCGTGCAGGTCGTCGGTCTCGAACAGCTCGGCCGCGTACGGCCACACCAGCTCCAGGGCGGCCTGGGCGCGCCGGTGCGACTCCTCGGTGCCGTCGCCGAGCCGGACGACCCAGGAGGCGGCGTGGTCCAGGTGGTACCGCGACTCCTTGACCGCCTTGGACGCCACGGCGGCCACGGTCTCGTCGGTGCTGGCGGACAGCCCGGCGAACAGCGGCACCTGGTAGGTGCTGACCAGGAGCTGGCGCACCATCGTCACGGCGAAGTCGCCCACCGGCAGCTCCATGAGCTGGGCGTTGACGAAGTCGCGCTCGTCGCGCAGGAACGCGAGCTCGTCCTCGCTGCGGCCGGTGCCGTCGGTCTCGCCGACGCGGGCCAGCAGCGTGCGGGCCTGGCCGAGCAGGTCCAGACCGATGTTGAGCAGGGCGACGTCCTCCTCGATCGTGGGCCCGCGCGCGGCCCACTCCCCCAGCCGCTGCGCGAGGACGAGGGCGTCGTCGGCCAGGCGGAGGGTGTACGCCGCGACGTCCCCCGCGCTCGCGGGAGGGTGCACCGCCGCGGGCACGGGCGCCGTCCCGCTCACAGGTTCTGGACCTCGGCGGGCACCTCGTAGAACGTCGGGTGCCGGTAGGGCTTGTCGCCGGCCGGGTCGAAGAAGGCGTCCTTCTCGTCGGGGCTGCTGGCGGTCACGTCGTCGGCCCGGACTACCCAGATGCTCACGCCCTCCTGGCGGCGGGTGTAGACGTCGCGGGCGTTGCGCAGCGCCATGTGCGCGTCGGGCGCGTGGAGGCTGCCGGCGTGGGTGTGCGACAGGCCGCGGCGGCTGCGGACGAACACCTCCCAGAGCGGCTCGCGGTCCGACGGGGCGACGCTCATGCCGCGGTGCTCGCGGCGCCGTCGCCGACCGGCAGCTGCCGCGACGTGGCGCGCCTCGCGGCGTAGGCGGCCGCGGCCTCGCGCACCCACGAGCCGTCCTCGTGCGCCTCGCGGCGGAAGGCCACGCGCTGCCGGTTGCAGGGGCCGTCGCCCTTGACGACCCTCATGAACTCGTCCCAGTCCGGGGTCCCGAACCGGTAGCGGCCGGTCGCGGGGTCCAGGGCGAGGTCCGGGTCGGGGACCGTGAGGCCGAGGAACTCCGCCTGCGGGACGGTCGCGTCGACGAAGCGCTGCCGCAGCTCGTCGTTGCTGAACCGCTTGATGCCCCAGGCCATCGACTGCGCGGAGTTCGGCGAGGCGTCGTCGGGCGGGCCGAACATCATGAGCGAGGGCCACCAGAACCGGTCGAGCGCGTCCTGGGCCATCGCCTTCTGCGCCGCCGTGCCGCGGCAGAGGGTGAGCATCCCCTCGAAGCCCTGGCGCTGGTGGAAGGACTCCTCCTTGCAGACCCGGATCATGGCGCGCGCGTACGGGCCGTAGGAGCACCGCGACAGCGGGACCTGGTTCATGATCGCGGCACCGTCGACGAGCCAGCCGATGGCCATGGTGTCCGCCCACGTCAGCGTGGGGTAGTTGAAGATCGTCGAGTACTTCTGCTTCCCGGCGTGGAGCGCGTCGAGCAGGTCGGCCCGGTCCGCACCGAGGGTCTCGGCCGCGGAGTACAGGTACAGCCCGTGGCCGGCCTCGTCCTGGACCTTCGCGTAGAGGATGGCCTTGCGGCGCAGGCTCGGGGCGCGGGTGATCCAGTTGCCCTCGGGCTGCATGCCGATGATCTCGGAGTGCGCGTGCTGGGCGATCTGCCGGACGAGGGTCCTGCGGTACGCCTCGGGCATGGCGTCCCGGGGCTCGACCCGGCCGTCCTCGGCCACGACGGCGTCGAAGGCCGCCTGCTCCTCGGGCGTGAGGCCGGCGTGGTCCTGCTCGACGGTCCTCGTGCTCATGGCGCCTCCCGGGGCTGGTGCCGCTGATTACCTACCGCTCAGTCGGTAAATGGTCCGCCCCTGCCCGGCAGGTGTCAACCCCCCGTGACGCTTCCCGGACGCCGGCGGGGCCGCGGACGGCACGGAGTCGCTCGCGCGGGGCGGGCGCACCAGGATGGCGGGGGTGACCGGACCGGCCTACCAGGGCTACTTCGCCGACCCGTTCGTCCTGCGGCTGCCGGAGGGCGGGTACGCCGCCTACGGCACCGGCCGCCCGCCCGCCCCGGGCGAGGCCCCGGCGGACGGGGGGCGCGTGTTCGAGGCCCTGGCCTCGGACGACCTGCGCACCTGGACGCCCCGGGGGCGGGTGCTCGAGCGGCTGCCGGCCTCCTCCGGCGACGAGTACTGGGCGCCCGAGGTCGCCCACGCCGACGGCGCCTACTGGCTGTACTACTCGGTGGGGCACGGCATCAGCGGCCACCACGTGCGGGTGGCGCGCGCCGAGGAGCCGTTCGGCCCGTTCGTCGACTGCGGGACCAGCCTGACCCCGGACGAGCGGTTCGCCATCGACCCGCACCCGTTCCTCGACGAGGACGGCACCTGGTACCTGTTCTACGCCCGGGACGTGCTGGAGGCCGAGCGCCCGGGCACGCACCTGGCCGTGGTCCCGCTGGCGGGCATGACCTCCCCCGCCGGCCCGGCCACCGCGGTCCTCGCGCCGCACGACGACTGGCAGCTGTACGAGAGCGGGCGCGCCATGTACGGCGGGGTGTACGAGTGGCACACCATCGAGGGCCCGTCCGTGGTCCGCCGGCACGGCCGGTGCTGGATGACGTACTCCGGAGGCGCCTGGACCGGTGACGGGTACGGGGTCACGTGGGCGGTGGCGGACGGCCCGCTCGGGCCCTGGACGCACCCGGCGGACGCGGTGCCGCTGCTGAGCACCGGCTCGACCGGGCTGCTCGGGCCCGGCCACAACAGCCTCGTCGTCGGCCCGGACGGCGAGGACGTCGTCGCCTTCCACGCCTGGGACGCCCCGGACGGGGCCCGGGAGATGTACCTGCGCCGGGTCGCCTTCGGCCCCGACGGCCCGGTCCTGGGCGACGAGCTGGCCTGAGGACGCGGACCCGACGTCCTGGGCCTGGCCTCCTGGGCCCGACGTCCTGGGACCGGCGTCCTGGCCCCGATGTCCTGCCGTCCCGGCGTCGTCCGCCGGTCAGCGGCCGGGGCGCAGGAGCGGGGTGCTCGGGTCCCCGGCCGCGTCCCGGATGCCGCCGACGCCCTCGGCGAGCGCGCCGTCGCCCCGGTGCACCGGCGTCCAGCCCAGCTCGCTGCGCGCGCGGTCGGTGCTCATGAGCGGCGTCCACCGGCCCAGGTCGAACCACCCCGGGTCGAGGGGCTGCAGCCGCAGGTGCCACGACAGGTCCATCGCGCCGCGCACCAGGCCCGGGTGCACGGGCACGGACCGCTTCGCCCCGACCGCGCGCGCCAGGTCGTCCGGGCCGAGGACAGGCTCGTCGGCCACGTTGAGCCCGCCGACGGGCCGGGCGTGCACGGCGAGGCGGAACGCCTGGGCGAGGTCCTGCGGGTGCACCACCTGGGTGCGCAGCGCGCGCGGCAGCGGCACCACGGGCGGGGTGAGCCGGCCGACGGCCCACCGCGGGACCAGCGGGCCCAGCCCGTAGCGGCCCAGCTCCGCGCCGGCGTCGCGCTGCACGACGATCGCCGGGCGCACCCGGGTGATGCCCAGCGGCCGCCCCGCGCGCTCGACGTCGTCCAGCAGCCGCTCGCACGCCGCCTTCTGCCGGCTGTACCAGGAGCCGCTGATCCCCCCGGTCGGCCAGGACTCGTCGACGCGGCGGTCCTTGGGGCCGGGGCTGTAGGCGCCCACGCTGCTGGTGTGGACCAGGTGCGGCACGCCGGCCTCGAGCACGGCCTCGACGACGCGGGCGGTCCCGGCGACGTTGACGCGCTCCAGGAGGGCCTCGTCGCGGGTCGGGGTGAGCGCCCACGCCAGGTGCACCACCACGTCGCAGCCGCGGGCCGCCTCGGTCAGCACCGGCAGGCTCGCCGGGTCGGACAGGTCGGCCTGCACCCACGTCACCCCGGACCAGGGCTCGACCGAGGTGTCGGGCAGGCGGCGGGCCAGGCCCACGACCTCCTCGACGTCCGGGTCGGCGAGCAGGGCCCGCAGGAGGTGGGAGCCGACGTTGCCGGTAGGGCCGGTGACGAGGATGCGCACCCCTCCACCGTGCGGGCCCCGGACCGGCGGCGCACGTCGGTGCGGGACACCCGGGCAGCGGCCCTGCCGCGGGGCTACCGTCTGCCCCGGGAGGACACATGACGAGCACCGACCAGGTCCGGGGCCGCGGCCGGCCCGCACGGCACAGCCTCGACGCGCTGGTCGGGATCGTCGCCGCGCAGTTCATCGAGCGGGGCTACGACGCCACCTCCATGGAGGACCTGGCCCGCGCGACCGGCCTCACCAAGGCGGCCCTGTACCACCACGTCCCGGGCAAGGAGGAGTTCCTCCGCCTGGCCGTGAGCCGCGGGATCGACGCGCTGTCGGCGGCCCTGGCCGAGGCCGAGCGGCTCGACGCGCCGGCGGTCGAGCGGCTGGAGACGGTCGTGCGCCGCAGCGTGGCGGTCCTCGTCGAGCACCTCCCTACGTGACCCTGCTCCTGCGGGTGCGGGGCAACACCGCCGCCGAGCAGTGGGCGCTCGAGCGGCGCCGCGACCTGGACGCCCGCACCGCCGCGCTCACCGCGCAGGCGGTCGCCGACGGGGACCTGGACCCGGACGTCGACCCGCGCGTGGTCACCCGGCTCGTCTTCGGCGCGGTCAACTCCCTCACCGAGTGGTACCGCCCGGGCGGCGGCACCGGCCCCGACGAGATCGGGGACCTGCTGGCCCGCATGCTCGTGGCCGGGCTGCGCCCCGGCAGCGCCCGCGGGGCCCGGGCGGGCGTCGCTTGACGGGGCCCCGGCTCGCGCGTTGACTGACTTCCCCACCGCTCGTCCGGTAATCCTGGCCGGCGGTCCGACCTGCGAGGAGACCCGGTGACGACGCCGTCCGAGGACACCTGGGTCGTAGGGGTCGTGGGGGCCGGGACCATGGGCTCCGGCATCGTCGAGGTGGCCGCGGTCGCCGGGCACCGGACGCTGCTGCTCGACGCGCGCGAGGGGGCCGCGGCCGCCGCCGTCGACGGCGTGCGGGAGCGCCTGGACCGCGAGGTCGCGCGCGGCCGGCTGGGGGCCGAGGAGGCCGGCGCCGCGCTGGGCCGGCTGCGGGCCGTGGCCTCCGTGGCCGACCTCGCCGGCTGCGACCTGGTCGTCGAGGCGGTCGTGGAGGACCTCGCCGTCAAGCACGCCCTGCTCGCCGACCTCGAGGCGGTCCTGGCCCCGACGGCGGTGCTGGCCTCGAACACCTCCTCGCTGTCGCTGGACGCCATGGCCGCCCCGCTGGCCCGCCCGGAGCGGCTCGCCGGGCTGCACTTCTTCAACCCCGCCCCCCGGATGCGCCTGGTCGAGGTGGCGCGCGGCGCGGCGACGGACCCCGCCGTGGTGCAGCTCCTCGTCGACCTGGTCCGCGCCTGGGACAAGGTGCCCGTGCCGTGCGCCTCCACGCCGGGCTTCGTGGTCAACCGGGTCGCCCGGCCGTACTACGGCGAGGCGTTCCTCCTGCTGGCGGAGCACCCGGCGCTGGACGCCCCGACGGTCGACGCCCTGCTGCGCGAGGCGGGCGGGTTCCCCATGGGCCCGCTCGAGCTCACCGACCTCATCGGCCAGGACGTCAACGCCGCCGTGGGCCGCAGCGTCTGGCGCGCCACGGGCGAGGACCCCCGCTACCGGCCCTCGCCGGTGCAGGACGCGCTGGTGGCCGCGGGACGGCTCGGGCGCAAGACCGGGTCCGGGTTCTACGAGCACGGCGACGGGGCCGTCCGGCAGCTGCCTGGCGACGGTCGCCGGTGCCGTCGACCGAGCAGCGGCCGAGGACACCGCGGACGCCGGCCCGGCCTGGTGGGCGCACCCGTCGGTCCGCGACCTCGTGACCCGCGCGGGCGTGGTCAGCGCCGAGCCCGCCCCGCCCGAGGGGGCCGTGGTGCTCCGGCTCACCGACGGCCGCACCGCCGCCGCGGTCGGGGCCGCGAGCGGGCGCCCGACCGTGCTCCTCGACCTCGTCCGCGACCCCCTGGCCTGCACGCGCGTCGGTGCGGTCACCTCGCCCGGCTGCCCGCCCGGCACCCTCGAGGCGCTGGCCGCGCTGCTGGACCGCGCGGGGGTCGCCCTCACGCCGCTGCCCGACTCCCCCGGGCTGGTCGTCGCCCGCACGGCCGCGACGCTGGTCGCGGCGGCCGTGGACGCCGTCGAGGCCGGCGTCGCCGCGCCCGAGGACGTGGACCGGGCCATGGAGCTCGGCGCCGGGCACCCGCGCGGGCCGCTGGCCTGGGGCGAGCAGCTCGGCCACGCCTGGGTCGCCGGGGTCATGGACGCGCTCGCCGCCGGCTCCACCACGGACCCGGCCGGCCCGACCCCCGGCCTGGCCGGGCGGTACCGGGTCTGCCCCACGCTGCGCGGGCGGGCGATGCTGTCGCTGGACCGGGTGTCGGCCGGCCTCGGGATCACGCTGGTGTCCGCCGGGCCCGGCCGCGGCACCGTCCGCGGCGAGGTGGGCGCGGCCTGGCTCAACGGCTTCGGCATCGTCCACGGCGGCACCGTCTGCACCATCGCCGACACCGCGCTCGCGGTGGCCTGCAACGGCGAGGGCGTGCTCACCGTCGGGGGCAGCCTGGACGTCACCTGGGTCTCGCCCGGCCGGCCCGGCGACGTGCTCGTGGCCACCGCGGTCGAGCGGGCCCGCTACGGCCGCAACGGGGTGTACGACATCACCGTGACCCGCGCCGACGGGAGCCTCGTCGCCGAGGTCCGCGGCCGCACCCGCACCGTCGGGGGCCCTGTCCCCACCACACTGGAGGAGCTGGCATGAGCGAGGCGTTCCTGGTCGACGGCGTCCGGACCCCGATCGGTCGGTACGGCGGCGCGCTCGCCTCCGTCCGGCCCGACGACCTGGCCGCCCACGTGGTCTCGTGCCTGCTCGAGCGGCACCCGTCGGTCGACCGGGCCGCGGTCGACGAGGTCGTGCTCGGCTGCGCGAACCAGTCCGGCGAGGACAACCGCGACGTGGCCCGGATGGCCGTGCTCCTGTCCGGGCTGCCCGAGACCGTCCCGGGCCTCACCGTCAACCGGCTCTGCGCCTCGGGCGCCGACGCCGTCGCGGCCGGGATGCGGCAGATCCGTGCCGGGGAGGCCGACCTCGTCGTGGTCGGCGGGGTCGAGTCGATGAGCCGCGCGCCGTTCGTCATGGGCAAGGCCGAGCAGGCCTACGCCCGCGGGCCCGAGATCTTCGACACGACCCTGGGCTGGCGCTTCGTCAACGCGCGCCTGCAGGCGGCGTACGGCACCGACGCGATGGGCGAGACCGCGGAGAACGTCGCGGAGGACCACGGCGTCTCCCGCGCCGACCAGGACGCGTTCGCCCTGCGCTCGCAGCAGCGCGCCGCCACCGCCCAGGCCGAGGGCTGGTTCGCCGGCGAGATCGTGCCCGTCGAGGTCCCTGGCCGCCGCGGCGCGGTCACGGTGGTCGACACCGACGAGCACCCCCGCGCGAGCACCACCGCGGAGTCGCTCGCGGCGCTCAGGCCCGCCTTCCGCCCCGGCGGGAGCGTCACCGCGGGCAACGCGTCCGGGATCAACGACGGCGCCGCCGCCCTGCTGCTCGCCTCGGAGGCCGCGGTCGAGCGGTACGGCCTCGAGCCGCTGGCCCGGGTCAGCGGCGCCGCCAGCGCCGGCGTCGCCCCTCGCGTCATGGGCGTCGGGCCGGTGCCCGCCACGCAGAAGCTGCTCGGCCGGGCGGGGCTGCAGGTGTCCGACATCGACCTCGTCGAGCTCAACGAGGCCTTCGCCTCGCAGGTCCTCGCGGTCCTGCGCGGGCTCGGCATCCCCGACGACGCCGAGCACGTCAACCCCCACGGCGGCGCGATCGCCCTGGGCCACCCGCTCGGCATGAGCGGCGCCCGCCTCACCCTCACCGCCGCCCGCGCGCTCGCCGAGCTCGACGCCCGACGGGCCCTGGTCACCATGTGCGTCGGCGTCGGCCAGGGCGTCGCGCTGCTGCTGGAGCGCTGAGGAGACCCGTGCTCGAGAGCTACGTCGCCGGCCGCTGGCACGCCCCTGCCGACGAGGGCGCCCCCCTGCTCGACGCGGCCACCGGCGAGGAGGTCGCCCGGATCTCCACCGCGCCGGTGCCGGCCGCCGAGGCGGTCCGGCACGCCCGCGAGGTCGGCGGGCCGGCGCTGCGGTCGATGACCTTCCACGAGCGGGCGATGCTCGTGAAGGAGCTGGCGCTGGCGCTCAAGCAGCACACCGACGAGCTGTACGAGCTGTCGTACGCCACCGGGTCGACCGCGCGCGACACGGCGATCGACGTCGACGGCGGCATCGTCACCATGCTCGGGATGTCGTCGACGGCGCGGAAGAACCTGCCCAACGACGTCGTCGCCACCGACGGCCCGGTCGAGCGCGTCAGCCGGGGCGGGACGTTCCTCGCCCAGCACGTGTGGACGCCGCTGCGCGGCGTCGCGGTGCAGGTCAACGCGTACAACTTCCCGGTCTGGGGCGCGCTGGAGAAGCTCGCGCCCGCGCTGATCGCGGGGGTGCCGTCGATCGTCAAGCCCGCCGAGCAGACCGCCTACGTCACCGAGCGGATGGTCCGGCTCGCGATCGGCACCGGGATCCTCCCCGAGGGCGCCCTGCAGCTCCTCGTCGGCCACCACGAGGGCCTGCTGGACGCGCTCGACGGCCAGGACCTGCTGTCGTTCACCGGCTCCGCCGACACCGCCGCCGTGCTGCGCGCGCACCCGGCCGTGGGCAGCGCGGTGTCCGGTACACCGCCGAGGCGGACTCGCTCAACGCGGCCGTCCTCGGCCCGGACGCCGTCGCGGGCACCCCGGAGTTCGACCTCTTCGTCAAGGAGGTCGCCCGCGAGATGACGGCCAAGGCCGGGCCAGAAGTGCACCGCCGTCCGCCGCGCCTTCGTCCCGTCGTCGCTGCTGGGCGAGGTGACCGAGGCGCTCGCCGCCCGGCTGGCCACCGCGACCGTCGGGGACCCCCGCGACCCCGCGACCCGGGTCGGCGCCCTCGTCGACATCGAGCAGCGCGACGCCGTCCGCGACGCCGTGCGGGCCATCGCCGCCGGGGGCCGGATCATCACCGGTTCGCTGGAGACCGTCGTCGAGGGCTACGAGCGGGGGGCGTGGATGGCGCCGGTGCTGCTGGCCGTCGACCGCCGCTCCCCCGCCGCGCACGAGGTGGAGCCGTTCGGCCCGGTCGCCTCGCTCATGGCCTACGACAGCGCCGAGGAGGTCGTCGACCTGCTCGCCCTCGGCCGGGGTTCGCTCGTGGCGAGCGTCGTCAGCCACGACCCGTCGTTCGTCCGCACGGTGGTGCTCGGGGCGGCCCCGTTCCACGGCCGCATCCTCGTGCTCGACCGCGACGACGCCGCGGAGTCGACCGGCCACGGCAGCCCGCTGCCCCACCTCGTCCACGGCGGGCCCGGTCGGGCCGGCGGCGGCGAGGAGCTCGGCGGGGTGCGCGGGATCACCCACCACATGCAGCGCACCGCCGTGCAGGGCAGCCCCGACATGCTCACCGCCGTCACCGGGCAGTGGGTGGCGGGGTCGCGCCGCCGCACCGACGGGCCGCACCCGTTCCGCCTGTCCATGAGCGAGCTGACGATCGGCGACGGCTTCACCAGCGACTGGCACGAGGTGACGGCCGAGGACATCAGCGGCTTCGCGGCCATGAGCGGCGACACGTTCTACGCCCACACCGACCCCGAGGCGGCGGCGGCGAACCCGATCTTCGGCGGGATCGTCGCCCACGGGTACTGGGTCCTGTCGCGGGCGGCGGGGCTGTTCGTCGACCCCGCGCCCGGTCCGGTCCTGGCCAACACCGGCCTGGAGGGGCTGCGCTTCACGACGCCGGTCCGGGTCGGCGACCGGATCCGGGTCGCGCTCACGTGCAAGGCGCTCAACCCGCGCGAGCACACCGACCACGGCGAGGTCCGCTTCGACGCCACGGTGACCAACGACCGGGACGAGCTGTGCGCGACCTACACGCTGCTGACCATGGTGACCAAGGAGCCGCGACCGTGACCACCTCCGACCCCGCCCCCGGACCGCTGTCGTCCCCGTCGTCCGGGTCGGCCGGGTCGTCCGGCCCGGCCGGCTCCCTCCCCGCCGTGCTCGTGAGGGCTGTCTCGCCGCGGCTGGCCGACGCGGAGCTGACGTTCCTCGACCGCGAGCCGATCGACGCCGAGCGGGCCGCCGTCCAGCACGGCGGCTACGTCGACCTGCTCCGCCGGCTCGGCCACCACGTGGTCCAGGTGCCCGACGCCCCCGAGCACCCCGACGGCACGTTCGTCGAGGACGCGGTCGTGGTCGTCGACGACCTCGCCGTCCTCACCCGGCCGGGCGCCGAGAGCCGCCGCGGCGAGGTCGCCTCCGTCGCGCCGGTCGTCACCTCGCTGGGCCTGCGGACCGCCGAGGTGACGGCGCCCGCGACCATCGACGGCGGCGACGTGCTCCAGGTCGGCTCCCACGTGTTCGTGGGCCTGGGCGGGCGGACGAACGCCGAGGCGGTCGAGCAGCTGCGCGCCTTCCTCGCCCCGCTCGGGCGAACCGTGGTCGGGGTCCCGGTCACCGGGTGCCTGCACCTCAAGACCGGCGCCACCGCGCTGCCCGACGGCACGGTGGTCGCGATCACCGGCTGGCTGGACACGTCGGCGTTCACGGACGCCGGCCTCACGGTGGTCGAGGCACCGGAGACGACCGGGGCCGACCTGCTGCTCAGCGGCTCCCGCGTGGTGGTGTCGGCCGCCGCCCCGGAGACCGCGGCCATGATCAGGTCGCGCGGCTTCGAGGTGCACCCGGCCGAGATCGACGAGCTCGAGAAGGCCGAGTGCGGCGTGACCTGCCTGTCCGTGCTCGTGCCGCGGGTGGGCTGAGCGCAGCGCGCTGCCGGCCCGGCGCGCTGACGCACACGCCGCCCGGCTGGGTGCGCCTGTCGCGGGCCCGCGGGCCGGACCTTGCCGTCCGGTCATCGCCCGGAGGTTGTGTCCGGGGTCCTGCCTAGCCTCGCTGCATGACCTCGGGGGTGGTTCTGGAGCGGGTGGCCTTCTCTCGCACCGCCGTGCTCGAGGCCCGCCAGCTCCTCGCCGCCGAGGTCGCCTGGCAGGTGTCCGAGACCGAGCTGCTCGCGTCGACCGTCGCGCTCGCTCGCCTGCGGGCCACGGTGGAGGCGGCCTACCTGGCCGCCGTGGCGGAGGTGGACCGGCGGCGGGCCGCGCCGGCAGCCGACGGCCTCCGCGGCTCCGGCAGCGGTGTCGGCGCGTCGACCGAGTCCTTCCTGCGCACGAGCACCGCCATGACCCCGAGCCAGGCCCGGGCCGACGTCGAGGCCGCCCGCGCGCTGGCTCCGGACGGCACGCTCCGAGAGCTGGAGCCGCAGCTCGCCGCCGGCGACGTGACGCGCGCCCACGTCGACGTGGCCACCCGCTGCCTCGGCCGCATCCCGCTGCACCTGCGCACCACCGACGCCGACCGGGCAGCCATCGCCACGTACTTCGCCACCCTCGCGCCGACGCGGCACCCGCGCGAGCTGCAGAGCGCCGCGTCCGCCTTGCTGGAGCGGCTGGCGCCCGAGGTGGCCGACCGCTTCGACCCGCGGGCGCACGAGCGCCGCTTCCTCGACATGACCACCGACGTCACCGGCATGCTCGTCGGCCGCTTCGCCCTCGACCCGGTCGCCGGGGCGGCGCTGCAGGCGGCGGTGGACGCGTGCGCCGCCCCGGAGCCCACGGGACCTGACGGCCGCGACGTCCGCACGGCACCGCAGCGCCGGGCCGACGCGCTCTCCGTGCTCGCGGACCGGGCCCTGGGCGCGGCGCTCCCGAGCCGGGGCGAGCGGCCGCGCGTCGTGGTCCACGCCACCGTCGAGCAGCTCGCCCGCGCCCGCCGGGCGGGCCCGGCGCGGACCGAGGCCGGCACCGACCTCGGGCCTGACGCCCTCCGGCGGCTGTCGTGCGACGCCGTCCTCCAGCGCGTCGTGCAGGACCGCGACGGTGCGCTCCTCGGGTCGGAGAAGCTCGACCTCGGCCGCACGGCCCGGCTGGCCGACGTCCACCAGCGGCGCGCGCTCGCGGCGCGCGACCGAGGCTGCGTGGTCCCCGGCTGCGGGGCGCAGCCGGCGCACTGCGACGCCCACCACGTCGTGCACTGGGCCGACGGCGGGCCCACAGCCCTCGACAACCTGGTCCTCCTGTGCGGTTCTCACCACACCGCCGTCCATGCGGGCACCTGGCAGGTCCGGATAGCCCCGGACGGCGTGCCGGAGGTGGTCCCGCCGGCCAGGGTGGACCCGCTCCGGCGGCCTCGGCGGGCGCCGCACCACGACGTCGACGCCGCGCTCGCCGCGCTCGAGTGCAGCACGGCCTGGGAGGCGGACGGCTCGGGTCCCGCGGCCGGCACGTGGCCGGGCCAGGCAGACGCCCAGGTGGTGGACCGGTCGGGACCCGGGAAGTGGCCGGACCAGGCAGACGCCCAGGTGGTCAGGTCGAGACCCGGGATGTGGCCGGACCAGGCACCCGTCCGGGCAGATGACCAGCCCGTGAGCGCCTCGACCCCGCCGTCCGGGCCCCGGACCCGGACCGACGTCGACGACTTCTTCGTGCGGGTCGAGGAGGCCGGGCGTGCCGCGGCCCTCACCGGCGTGCCTCGGCGCCGGGACGCCCACTGGCTGCCGCCCGGCTGGGACCCGCACGAGGAGTACCCGAGCTAGGGCTATGGCGCCCGCGGCAGAGGCGCGGGGTGCGCGGGTTGCGCTGACCTACTCGACGCCGAACGACACCAGCGTCGAGGTCAGGTACTCCTCGCCGGGGCGGAGGACGGTGCTGGGAAAGTCGGGCCGGTTGGGCGAGTCCGGCAGGTGCTCGGTCTCCAGGCACATCCCGTCGCCCTGGCGCAGGACGACGCCGTCGCGGCCGACGACCGTCGCGTCGAGGAAGTTGCCCGAGTACAGCTGGACGCCCGGCTGGTCGGTGCGCAGCTCCAGGGTGCGGCCGCTCGCCGGGTCGTGGACCTGGGCGGCGAGCGGCAGCCCCCCGGGCTCGCCGGCGGCGGCGTCCCGGGTGGCGGCGAGGCTGCCCCGCCAGGCGTCGAGCAGGAGGCAGTGGTCGTAGCCCTGGGCCCGCAGCAGCTGCGGGTCCGAGCCGCGGAGACGCTCGCCGACCCTGGTCGGGGCGCGGAAGTCGAACGGGGTGCCAGCCACGTCGGCGAGGTCCGGCAACGGCAGCAGCGCCTCGTCCACCGGCACGTACCGGGACGACACGACGCGCAGGGCGTGGTCCTCCACGGTACCGGCGCCCGTCCCGCCGAGGTTCCAGTAGGCGTGGTTGGTGAGGCTGACCACGGTCGGGGCGTCGGTCGTCGCCCGGTAGGCCCAGCGCAGGCCGTGCGGGCCGAGCGTCACGGTCACCGCCACCTCCAGCGTGCCCGGGAAGCCCTGGTCACCGTCCGGGCTGGTGAGCGACAGCCGGACGCCGCCGTCCACCTCGGTCGCGTCCCAGACCTGGGCGTGGAACCCACCGGGGCCGCCGTGCAGCGTGGACGTGCCGTGGTTCTGGGGCAGGACGTGCTCGGTGCCCTCCAGGGTGAACCGCCCGCCGGCGATCCGGTTGCCGAACCGGCCGACGCTGGCCCCGAGGAACGCGTCGTCGGCGAGGTAGCCGTCGAGGTCGTCGAAGCCGAGCACGACGTCGGCGGGGGCGCCGTCCCGGTCGGGCACGCGCACCTGCTGGAGCACCCCGCCGTAGGTGAGCACGCCCACGACGACGTCGCCGTGGACGAGCTCCCACCGCTCGACCGACCGCCCGTCCGGCGTGCTCCCGAACGGGGCGGACGTGACGCTGGTCTGCGGGCTGGTCTGCGGGCTCGTCGGCACCGTCCGACCCTAGAGCCAGCGGGTCAGCGCGCCTCGTCGGTGCGGGTGGCCCCGCCGGTCACCGGGGTGGCGGCCGGCGCGGGGTCGCGCACGTCGCGCTCGTCGCGCACGTCGACCTCGTGGCGGGCCGCGTGCTGGCCGACCGGCCGCGACTGCCTCGAGCGCCTCCGGGTCCTCGCGGCGCAGGCGGTCGAGCCGGTCGCCGAGGGTGCGGTCCTCAGCGGCGGGGCCGTCGTCGCGGACCGGGTCGGAGGCCTGGTGCTCGCCGCGGGGGGTCTCGCGGACCTCGCCCGCCGTGCCGCCACGGACGCCCTGCTGCTCGCGGACGTAGTCGTCGGCGGTCATCGGGCTGCCGTCGGGGCGGACGGAGCCGTCGACGAAGGCGGAGTCGTCGGCCGGGTCGGTGCGGTCGGCCCCCTCCTGGACGAGGACGTCGAAGAGCCGGCGGTACTCCACGAAGGCGCGGCGGAGGTCCTCGGTGCTGCCCTCGCCGGAGCTGAACCGGGACCGGTGGGCCTCGGCGGCGCGGTAGTGCTCGACCGTGTCGGCGTGGTCGGCGGCCAGCAGGGTGAGCGCGCGCTCGTCGCCCTCGCCCGGGTAGCCGCGCTCGGTCATCACCTCGCGGACCAGCTCGGCCGCGGCGTCGACGGTCTCGACGGGCACCTCGACGAAGTCGGCCTGCACGGCCTGCCACTGGGCGGTGCGCCGGCGGCGGGACTCCGCGGTGAGCGGGCGCACGTCGAGGCGGTCGCGCTCCTTCTCGGCCTGCGCGAGCCGGGCCTCGGCGGCGCGGGTGTCCCCACCGGCGACGGCACGGTCGTACTCGCCGCCGAAGCGGTCCTGCAGCCTCTCCCGGCGCTCCCGCTCCTTCTTCCGTCTGCTCAGCAGGGCCACGACGGCGACCACGAGCAGGGCGAGGACGACCAGGACGACGACGGTGACGGTGGTGGGGTCCATGGCGGGGGACTACCCGCCCGTCCGGCGGAGCAATCGCGCGGTGCGCTCAACCCCCTCGCGCAGGCAGCCGATACGACAGGTGCGGGCCCTCCACCGAGGGCCCCCGCCCCGGAGGCCTCCACCCGCGTGTCCTCCAGGACGCCCGGGCTCGACGAGCCCATCCTTGAGGCCCGACCGGCCGACGGGCCGACCGGCCCCTGAGTCCCTGGCCCACCTGCCCGCACGGGCAGGTGGGCCAGCCCACGTCCGGGTGCCGCCGCGGCGGGGACCCGGCTCAGCCCAGGGAGTCGGCGGCGAGCGCGTCCAGGACGATCTCGGGGTGGTCGCGCTCGATGCGCTGCAGCCGCCACCGGTCCGGGAACAGCGCGAAGTGGTCCCCGTCCAGGCTGGTGAGCACCTCGACGCCCGGGACCGCGTTCGAGCGCGGGGACGTGCTCGGCCGTGGTCCGACGGGCGATCTGGTAGGTCAGCGGCTCCAGCTGCACGGGGCAGCTGAACTCCCCCGCCATCCGGTGGCTCACCACGTCGAACTGCATCGGGCCGACCGCCGCGAGGACCGGCGACGGCTCGCCGCGCATGTCCGAGCGGAGGGTCTGCACGACACCCTCGTGGTGCAGCTCGGTGATGCCGCGCTGGAACTGCTTGTACTTGGCGAGGTCCGTGGCCCGGCACACGGCGAAGTGCTCGGGCGCGAAGGTCGGGATCGGCGGGTAGGTGACCGCACGGCCCTCGAACAGGGTGTCCCCCACCCGGACCCCGCTGGCGTTGACGATCGCGACCACGTCGCCCGGCCAGGCGTCCTCGACGCCCGTGCGCGTGCCGCCGAAGACGCGGTGCGCGTACTTGGTCCCCACGACCTTGCCGCTGCGGGCGTTGACGACGCCCTGCCCGCGGTGGAACCGGCCGGAGGAGACCCGGATGAACGCGACGTGGTCCCGGTGGTGGGAGTCCATGCCGGCCTGGACCTTGAAGACCTGGCCGCTGAACGGGTCGCCGACGTGGCGCACCACGCCGTCGTCGGTGGTCGGTCGGTCGCCGGGCGGCGGGGCGGTCTCCACGAGGATGTCCAGCAGCTGCTCGACGCCGCGGTTGAGCACGGCCGCGGCGAACACCACCGGGCTGGTGCGCCCGGCGCGGAACGACGCCTCGTCGTGGCGGCCGTTGCTGGAGGTGATGAGCTCGGCCTCCTCGACCGCGGTGGTCAGCACGTCGCCCTCGCGCTCGAGGCCCTCCTCGAGGGTCCTCCGGGTCCACTGCGTGCGCGTCGCGCCGCCGGTGCCGGCCTCGAAGGCGATGTAGGAGTCGTCGCGCAGGTCGAGCAGGCCGCGGAAGTCGCCGCCGATGCCCACCGGCCACAGCACCGGGGTGGGCGTCATGCCCGTCTTCTCGGCGATCTCGTCCATGAGCTCGAGCGCCTCGAGGCCGGGGCGGTCCCACTTGTTGATGACGGTGAGGACCGGCAGCCCGCGCAGCTTGCAGACGTCGAACAGCTTCATCGTCTGCCGCTCCATGCCCTTGGCCGCGTCGACGAGCATGACCGCGGAGTCGACCGCGGTGAGGACGCGGTAGGTGTCCTCGGAGAAGTCGGCGTGACCGGGGGTGTCGAGCAGGTTGACGACGTGGTCGCGGTAGACGAACTGCAGCGCGGCCGACGTGATGGAGATGCCGCGGGCCTTCTCCATGTCGAGCCAGTCGGACACGACGCCGCGACGGCCGCCCTTGCCCTGGACGATCCCGGCCTGGCCGATGGCGCCGCCGTGCAGGGCGAGGGCCTCGGTGAGCGTGGACTTGCCGGCGTCGGGGTGGCTGATGACGGCGAAGGTACGGCGGCGCTCCGCGGCCTGGACCGGGGCGGTGCCGTCGGCCTCGGCCAGGGCGGCCTCGAGCAGGTCGGCCGCGGCGTCCGCGTCGGTCGCCGCGCCGGCCCCGGCGGGCGTGGAGGTGGAGGTGGACATCCCCTCCAGGGTACGGCCGTCCGGGGCCCGTCCCGTCAGGGCCGGAAGGTCCAGTGCCAGGGCTCGCGGGGGGTGTTCTCGTCGAAGCCGAAGCGGCCCGCGTTGGCCCTCATCCAGCTCTGCGCCCGGCCGTCGAGCTCCAGGTCGAGGCTGAGGCCCCAGCCGTGGTCGCTGGTCCCCGGCACGGCCGCGAGGCCACCGTTCTTGTACAGCCCCTTGCGCTCGGCCACGTCGACCTGGGCGGCGTAGGAGCGGTAGGAGTCCGTGATCCCGATCGTCACGCCGTCGGCCGTGGCCGCGGCCTTCATCCGGGTGAACGCGTCCGCCGCCGGGGCCCACAGCCGGTGGTCGCCGACGCCGAGGCCCTGCAGCGCCGACGCCGGGACCTTGCCGTTGCCGTAGGACCTGAGGTCGAGCGGGACGCCCTCGGCGTCCACGGCCGTGGACCCGGACGGGACGGCCCCCGCCACGGTCCCGGCGCCGGCCGTCGCCGGTGCACGCGAGGTGCGGGCCTGGGCGAGCACCTGGTCGAAGGCCGCACCGGAGGCCGCCGAGGAGCCGGTGACGGTCCCGGCCGACCGGACCGGGGCCGGCTGCATGCTCTGCACCAGCCCCTGGATCTGCTGCACCCGGGCGGTCACCGCCGCGAGTCCGTCCATGTGCCCCTCCGTGGTGCCGTCCGTCGTGCCGTGCGTGCCGGTCCGCGCGCCCGCTCGTGCCGGGGCGTCCGCCGGGTGATCGGCGGGTCGGCGGCCCGCCTTGAGCGCTCCTGAGGCCCCGGGAGAGGCCACGAAACGCCCGTCCCCACGGCGTGGATGCGCCCTCAGCGGCCCGCGAACCGTACGGTGGCGCCGAGAACCGTCGATCCGGACGGCCACCCCACCGCAGGAGGACCCATGAACCGCAAGGAACTGCTCAGCGCGATCGCCACCAAGACCGGCCTGTCCCAGACGGACGCCGACAAGGTGCTCGACGCCTTCCAGGAGGTCGTGTTCGAGGTCGTCGCCAAGGGCGACGACAAGCTGACGCTGCCGGGCTTCCTCGCCTTCGAGCAGGGCTCGCGCTCCGCTCGCGAGGGCCGCAACCCCGCCACGGGCGAGACCATCCAGATCGCCGCCTCGAAGACCGCCAAGGTCACCGCGGGCAGCAAGCTCAAGGCCGCCGCCGCAGGCTGAGCCCCACCGCCGGTCCGTCCGGGCGGGTCACCCGCCCGGACGCCGGCCGCTCCACCCGGGCGCCTCAGCGCCCCGCCGAGATCTCAGCCTCCCCGCGAGGAGCCGGGCGTCGCGTCGCCCCGACCGGGTCAGACGCCTCAGCGCCCCGCCGAGGCCCTCCGCGCGCAGCCGATGCAGGTGCGCGCCTGGGGCCGGGCCTCCAGCCTCGCCGGGTCGATCGTGGCCCCGCAGCTCTCGCAGGTGCCGTACCGGCCGGCCTCGGCCGCCGCCAGCGACGCCCGCAGCTGCTCCCCCGTCGCCCGCACCTGGGCCAGCAGCGCCGCCGCCTGCTGCCGCTCGAAGGCGATCGTGCTGCCCTCGGGGTCGTGCTCGTCGTCGGCGTTGGAGCCCTCGGAGGCCGCCACCAGGCGGGCGTGCTGCTGCAGCAGCGCCTGCTCGGAGGCCGCGTTGGCCTCCAGCGCCGCCTGCAGCGCGGCCACGGCCCCCGGGGTCGTCACGCGAGCCCCGTCCGGGCCAGCACCCGGTCCACGAGCGCGAGCTGGCGGCCGGGCGGGTACCGCTCCGGGTCCGCGGTCGCCCAGACCGCGATGCCGTCCACGGCGCTGAGCACCTCGTCGACGAGCAGGCCGACCTCCTCGTCGTCCGCCGGGCGCCCGGCGGCCAGCAGCCGGGCCCGGAGCTCCTCGGCGAGCAGGACGTTGGCGGCGGCGTAGCGGCGCGACAGGCTGGCCGCGAGCTGCTCGTCCCGGGTCGCGGCCGACACGCCGACCAGCCACACCGCGTTCTCCTGCCGCCGGAGCTCGTCCAGGGGCAGGAACTCCGCGAGCGCCGCCCGCAGGCCCTCGGTGCGGGCCGTGGTGACCAGGCGCTCCATCGACTCGTCGACCGCCAGGCCGACGGCGTGGTCCAGCAGCGCCCGCCGGTCGGCGAAGTGGTGGGTGAGGGCGCCGGTGGTGCAGCCGGCCTCCCGCGCGATCTCCCGCATGGACGCGGACTCCAGGCCGCCTCGGGCGACGACCCGGTACACCGCCCGCGCGATGTCGCGTCGGCGGTCGGCGGAGTTGACCTGTCGGGGCACGAGACGTAGCGTAACGAACGTTATGCACAACGACCGTTACGCTTCCGGCCGCCACACCTCACAGCGCCGCGTCTCAGAGCGCCCCGCCCCGACGACGTCCCCCAGGGCCGATGCTGCTCCTGTGGCCGCCGTCGGAGGGGAACCGGCACCGGACCCGGCGCCGGACCGGACGCCGGACCGGACCCACCGTGCGGGCGCTCTGAGCCTGGCCGCGGTCCTGGCCTCCACCGTCGGCCTCGGCCTGGCGTACGGGGTCGGCTACACGGTGACCGCGGTGCGGTTCCAGGAGTGGGGCGCCCCGGGCTGGCTCACCGGCGTGGCCGGCGCGGTCCCCTCGCTCGCCGTGGTCGCCCTCGTGCCCTTCGCGCCGCGCCTGGCCGGCCGGTTCGGCACCGTCCCGGTCATGGTCGCCGGCGCGGCGCTGGTGGCGCTGAGCTTCGTGCTCATGCCGCTGCTCGAGGGGGTGGGCTGGTGGCTGCTGCTCCGGCTGCTCTCGGGCGCGGGGCTCACGCTGCCGTGGCTGGTCGGCGAGACGTGGATCAACACCGTGGTCAGCGACCGTGTCCGCGGCCGGGTCCTGGGGCTCTACGCGATGCTGCTGTTCTCCGGCTGGGCCGTCGGCCCGCTGCTGGTGGACGCGCTCGGCAGCAGCGGTCCCGCCCCGTTCGCGGTCGGCGTGGCGGGGATGGTGCTGTGCGCGGTCCCGCTGCTGCTCGCGCGCCGGCTCGCCCCGGCCGTCCCGGCCCACGGCCGGGTGTCGCTGGTCGCGGCCGTGCGCCTCGCACCCCTGGCCATGCTCGCCGCCGCGGTCGGCGGGGTGGCCGAGTTCGGCTACATCTCGCTCCTGCCCGCGTACGCCGTCGAGGCCGGCGCCACGACGACCACGTCGCTCCGCCTGCTGACGGTGCTGCTCGTCGGCGGGATCTGCCTGCAGGTGCTCGTCGGCTGGCTCGCGGACCACGTCGACCGCACCCGCCTGCTCGCCGCCCTCGGCACGGTGCTGGCCGGCGGGGCGGCGCTCTTCGCCACCCAGGTGGGCACCGGCGGCGTGCCCGCCTACCTCGCGGCCTTCGCCCTGGGCGGGGTCGTCGTCGCCTTCTACGCCGTCGGCCTCACCATGCTCGGCGAGCGCGTGCCCACCGGGCAGCTCGTCGTGGCCAACGCCGGGTTCCTCGTCTCCTACGAGGTGGGCGCCACGGTCGGCCCCGTCCTGGGCGGCGCCGCGATGGACCTGTGGCCGCCCCACGGGCTCGCGCTGCTCGTCGCCCTCGTCGGGGCCGGCTTCGCGGTCGCGGTGCTGCTGCGCCGACGGTCGTCACTTGCCTGACAGGAAAGCAGCGGCTACTTTCCTCTGAGGAAAGCAGCTCACCGCTGACCGAGGAGGCCCACCGTGACCGACGACCGTTCCCGCAGCACCGCCCCGCTGCACCCGGACGACGCCCGGGCCGCGCTGGACGAGGTCCACCGCCGCCAGGACCAGACCCGGGCGGCCGCCACCGCCCCGTGGCCGGCACGCACCGTGCTGCCCGTGGTGGCGACCTTCCCGGTGCTCGGCTACCTGCTGGACGTCGACCTGGTCTGGGCGTTCGCGGCCGGGGTCGTGGTCCTCGTCGTCGTGCTGGGGGGCCAGGCCGTGCGCCTGCGCCGCACCGAGCGCGACGGGCGCCGCACCGCGGCCCTCGTGGCGGCCGGGGTGCTGGCCCTCCTCCTCGACGTCCTCGTCCAGCTGGTCGTCCGCGGGGCCGACCTCGGCCTGCCGAACACCTGGGGAGCCGTCGGCGCGGGCGTCGTCGTCCTCGGCGTGCTCTGGCCGCTGCAGCGGCGCACCGGTCCCGGCCGGGCCCGGTGACCCCGCAGACGCCCCACGCCGCCGCGACCGCGACGGGCACGACAGGCGCGGGCCCCGGCGCGATCGACGAGTTCCTCCACACACCGGCCCGGCTGAGCATCATGTCGCTGCTGGCCCCGGCGGAGTGGGTGCGGTTCTCGTTCCTGCGCGACACCGTCGGGACCAGCGACTCGGCCCTGTCCAAGCAGCTGAGCACCCTCGAGGGCGCCGGCTACGTCGAGACGGCCAAGGAGCACGGCGCCCGCCGCGGCACCTCGGTGCGGCTGACCCCCGCCGGGCGGACGGCGTTCGAGCGCTACCTGGCCACCCTCGAGCAGCTCGTGGCCCGCGCCCGTCAGCCCACGAACACGCAGAACGGGTGACCGGCGGGGTCGGCGTAGACCCACAGCGGCTCGTCGGCGTCGTCCGTGCGGTCCAGCAGCACCTGCGCCCCCAGCGACAGGGCCCGCTCGTGGACCTCGGCCAGCTCCTCGGCCGTGGCGACCACGGTGTCCAGGTGCAGCTGCTGCGGCACGTCGTGGGCCGGCCAGCTGGACGCCCTCAGCTCGTCCACCTGCTGGAAGGCCAGCTGGACGCCGTCGCCGCCGCGCAGCACGAGCCACTCCACCTCGCCCTCGGGCACGCCGTCCCCGCCCGGCGGCTCGTCGCCGGCACGGTAGGACAGGCCGAACAGCTGACGGTAGAACTCGGCCAGCCCGCGGCAGTCGGTGGTGTCGAGCACGACCTGCGCGATCCTCGGGTACGTCGTCATCGGAGCAGCCTGCCGCCGGTGTCCGACAGCGGCACCCCCTCGTAGGCTCCCCGGGTGAGCGTCCTGTCGATCCAGTCCCACGTCGCCTACGGCCACGTCGGCAACTCCTCCGCCGTCTTCGCCCTGCAGCGCCTCGGCACCGAGGTGTGGCCGGTCCACACCGTCCAGTTCTCCAACCACACCGGCTACGGCGACTGGAAGGGCCGGGTCTTCGACGGCGCCTCCATCGACGAGGTCATCGAGGGCATCGCCGACCGCGGCGTGCTGGGGACCTGCACGGCGGTGCTGTCGGGCTACCTGGGCTCGGCGGACATCGGGCAGGCCGTGATGGGCGCGGTGGCCCGCGTCCGCGAGGCCAACCCGGACGCCGTGTACTGCTGCGACCCGGTGATCGGCGACGTCGGTCGCGGGGTGTTCGTCCGGCCCGGGATCGAGGAGCTGCTGCGCGACGTGGTGCTCCCGGTCGCCGACGTGCTCACCCCCAACCACTTCGAGCTCGACCTGCTCGCCGGGACCACGACGACCACGCTGGCCGGGGTCAAGGACGCCGTCGCCGCGCTCCAGGCCCGCGGGCCCGGCACGGTGCTCACCACCTCGCTGGTCACCGACGACACCCCGGACGACGCCGTCGACCTGCTCGCCTCCCAGGACGGGCGGCACTGGCTGGTCCGCACCCCCAAGCTCGGGCTGTCGGTCAACGGGGCGGGCGACGCGACCGCCGCGCTCTTCCTCGCGCACTGGCTGCGCGAGCGCTCGGCGGCGGACGCCCTCTCCGCGGCGACCGCGTCGGTGTGGGGGCTGCTCGCGGCGACCGAGGCCGCCGGGTCGCGGGAGATCCTGCTCGTCGCCGCCCAGCAGGAGCTGGTCTCCCCCGGCCGGGTGTTCGAGGTGCGCGAGGTCTGACCCGCGGGCCCTCGCGCCAGGGCCGGGCCGAGGCCTGTGTCTAGGCCAGGAGGCTGTCGGCCGGCAGCCGCTCGCGCAGCAGCTCGCGCGTGCCGGTGAGCACGCCGTCGGCGTCGCCGGAGTACCAGCCCGAGGTGGGCGGCACGTCGACGTAGTCGCGGCCCACGGCGACCGTGACGTAGCCGTCGCGGGCGAGCCGGCGGTGCGTGGGGTCGAAGGCGACCGCGCGCGCCCCGCGCCCGGCGGGCACGACGACCTCGACCCAGGCGTGCGTGCCGCCCTGGCCGACCAGGTGCCCGGACACGTACCGGCACGGGATCCCGGCGGCCCGCAGCACCGAGATCATCACGTGGGCCTGGTCCTGGCAGACACCCTGGCCGCCCGCCAGCGCCTGCGCGGCGGTGGTCCGGACGGAGGTCGAGCCGGGGACGTAGCGCACCACCTCGTACACCGCCTCGCACACCCGCATGGCCGCGGCGAGCACGTCGTCGCCGCCGGCCAGGTCGCGGGCCAGCCGGCGCAGCGGCCGGTCGGGGACGGTGCGCAGGCTCGCCCCCAGCAGACCCGGGTCGGCCAGGGCCGCGGCGGGCATGGTCGGGGCGTGCCAGCTGGCGGCCGGGGAGCCCACGTCGAGGCTGCCGACCCACGGCGGCAGGACCGTCGAGGGCGCGGGCACGGCGTCCGCGGGCAGGTCGGGCCGGGTGACCTCGACCTCGACGTGCATGGTCACCTGGTCCGGCACGACCTGCAGGCGCACGAGGCAGACCCGGTTGCCGTGCTCGTCCCCGGTCCACGACACCTGCGCCGAGCCGTCGGAGACGCGCACCGCCCCCAGCCGCAGCGCCTGGTCGCCGTGGTGCTGCGGCGGCACGACGACGAGGCGGTGCAGGAGCGAGTAGGCGGGCTGGTCGTAGTCGTAGCGGAAGGACTGGCGCAGCCGGTAGCGGGAGACGGTGGCCGCCCCGTCGGACCCGGGGGCGCTCGCGTCCGCCCCGGGAGCCTCGACCTCCGTCGCCGTCACCGGTACAGGGTGCCCTGCCCGGCGCCGGGCACACGGGCGGGGACCGGTGCGCGGTCGGCCGGGGTGCTCCGTCGGCCAGACTGGTCGCCATGGACCGCACCGTCTCCGCCACCATGACCGCCGACGTCCTGGGGCCGACCACCGTCGAGCTCCAGGTGGCGGTGGCGGGGGCGGCCCCGGCGGACGAGGAGCTGCTCGCCACCCTGGACGGCAGCCCGGTGGACCTGCGGGAGCTCGCGTCGCCGGTGGGCGGGCGGCTGCACGTGCTCCGGTGCGACCGCGGCGCGCTCGAGGTCACGTACCGGGCCCGGGTCAGCGACCGGGCGGAGCCCGCCGCGGTCGACCCGCTGGACTCCTCGGTGTACCTGCGCCCCAGCCGGTACGCGGAGTCCGACCGGCTGGCCGCCGTGGCCGCCGCCGAGCTCGGCCCGCGCGGGACGGACCCGGCCCGGCTCGTGCGCGACGTGGCCGCCTGGGTGGGCCGCCGCCTGGCCTACGTGCCGGGCAGCAGCACCGGCACGGACGGCGCCGTGGACACCCTGCTCGCCGGGGCCGGGGTCTGCCGCGACTACGCCCACCTGGCGACCGCGCTCCTCCGCTCCCGCGACGTGCCCGCCCGGCTGGTGTCCGTCTACGCGCCGGGGCTGCGGCCGATGGACTTCCACGCCGTGGTCGAGGCCCTGGTCGACGGCGCCTGGTACGTGGTCGACCCGACGCTGCTGGCCCCGCGCGGACCGCTGGTGCGGATCGCGACGGGCCGCGACGCGGCGGACACGGCGTTCATGTCGTCCTACGGGGCGGGGCTGCGCTTCGGGCGGCTCACGGTGGCCGCGACCGTCGACGGGGACCTGCCGGCCGACGACCTCGAGGAGCTCGTCCAGATCCGCTGAGCGGGGGCTGGGCGCTGGGGCCGCGGGCTGGGGCTGCGCGCCGGGCCGCGCGCGGCGCTGCGCAGCGACGGGCGGTCGCTCGTGACCGCCCGTACCGGCCTGCCCTGGTCATGGGTGGCCGCTTCGCCCGGCGGCGGCTCAGCTGGTGCTGGCCTCGGGGAGGTCGAGGACCGTGAGCAGCTGGGCCGCGACGGCCACGGCGATGGCGGCGGGGCTCTTCCCGGGGACGCCGGGCAGGCCGACCGGGCTGGTGACGCGGGCGACGGCCGCCTCGTCGTGACCGAGCGCGGCGAGCTGGCCCTGGAACGTCCGCCACTTGGACGCGCTGCCGATGAGGCCGAGGAAGCACAGGTCGTCGCGGCGCAGGCAGACGTCGAGGACGGCGAGGTCCTCGGCGTGGTCGTGGGTCATGACGAGGACCGCCGCGCCCGCGGGCAGGTCGCGGGCGACGGTGTCGGGGACGGGCGCCGGGACCGCGGTGACGTCGGCGGCACCGACCCGGCCGGTGACCACGGCCGCGAGCTCCTGGGGACGGGAGTCGACGAGGCGCACGTCGAGCGGCAGGACCGACAGCACCTGGGCCAGGGCGCGGCCGACGTGCCCGGCCCCGAAGACGGCGACCACGGGACGCGCCGGGCGGACCGGCTCCAGCAGCAGGGTCACCTCGCCCCCGCAGCACTGGACGCCGTGCTCGGTGCCGCCGCGGTCCAGGCGGGTGCGCTCCAGCCGCGGCGTGCGGGTGCCGTCGGCGAGCATCCGTCGCGCGGCGAGGACGGCCGACCGCTCGAGGCTGCCGCCGCCCACGCTGCCGACCACGTCCGGCCCGTCCGGGCCCTGCTGGCTGCCCGGGCCGTCCGGGCCCGTGCTGGCTTCCCGGGCCGTGCCGGCTGCCCACGTCGACCGGACCGCCGGCCCGGACGAGCATCTTGCTGCCCGCGTCACGCGGGGCGTGGCCGCGGACCTCCGCCACCGTGACCATGACGAAGGGCACCCCGGCCTCGGTCCAGTCATGCAGCGCCTCCCACCAGCTCTGCCGCCCGGCGGTCACCCGGCACCCGGCCCACGGGTCACTGCTGCGCCGAGAGCTCGCCCGGCACCTCGGTGGCCGCACGCGGCGCCCGGACCCGGTCCACGGCGGCCAGCACCGCCTCCGGCGTGGCCGGCACGGCGAGCTCGACCCGCTGCCCCGGACCGGCCGGGCCGAACGCGGCGACCGCGTCGCGCAGCGCCTCCCGCACCGACAGGGCGAGCATGAACGGCGGCTCCCCCACGGCCTTGCTGCCCAGCACCACCCGGTCCTGGTGCGCGTCGCCGAGCAGGTGCACGTCGAAGTGCTCGGGCACCTCGGCCATGGTCGGGATCTTGTACGTGCTCGGGGCGACGGTCCGCAGCCGGCCGTCGGCGTCCCAGACGCACTCCTCCATGGTCAGCCAGCCCGTGCCCTGGACGAACCCGCCCTCGACCTGGCCGCGGTCGACGAGCGGGTTGAGCGAGTCGCCGACGTCGTGGACCACGTCGACCGCGCGCAGCCGGTAGGTCCCGGTGAAGCCGTCCACCTCGACCTCGCTCACCGCCGCCCCGAAGGCGAAGTAGTGGAACGGGGTGCCCCGCCCCGCGACGGGGTCCCACACGAGGTTGGGCGTGCGGTAGTAGCCGGTGGCCGACAGCGAGACGAGCTGGTCGTACGCGGCCATGACGACCTCCGCCCACCCGACGCGGTGAGCCGGCTCGCCCGCCGGGAAGACCCGCTCGTCGGCGAAGACGAGGTCCTCGGGGGCGTCCCGGCCGAGCATCCGGGCCGCGACCACGGCCAGCCGCTCGCGGATCGTCGTGCAGGCGGCCATGACGGCCTGGCCGTTGAGGTCGGCGCCGCTGCTGGCCGCCGTGGCCGAGGTGTTGGGCACCTTGTCGGTCGCGGTGGGCATGGTCCGGAACCGCTCGGGGCGCACCCCCAGCGTGCGGGCGGCCACGGACAGCATCTTCGAGTGCAGGCCCTGGCCCATCTCGGTGCCGCCGTGGTTGAGCTGGACGCTGCCGTCGAGGTAGACGAGCACGAGCGCGCCGGCCTGGTTGTACTGCGACTTGGTGAACGAGATCCCGAACTTCACCGGCGTGATCGCCAGGCCGCGCCGCACGTGCCGGGCCTCGCCGTTGAACGCCGCGACCTCGGCCCGCCGCTCGGCGAGCCGGGACCGCCCGGCCAGCTCGGACCAGATCCGGGGCAGGCGGTTGTCGAGGACGCGCTGGCCGTAGTGGGTGGTCGAGCGCTCGAGGCTGCCGCCGTCCTCGGGCCCGCGGTAGAGGTTGCGCTCGCGCACCACCTCCGGCAGCAGGCCGAGGTGGCGGGCGACCCGGTCGAGGACCTCCTCGGCGACGAGCATCCCCTGCGGCCCGCCGAAGCCGCGGAACGCGGTGTGCGAGACGGTGTTCGTGCGGGCGACCTGACCGGTGACCCGCAGGTGCTCGATCGCGTAGGAGTTGTCGACGTGGAACATCGCCCGGCTGGTGACCGGGTCGGACAGGTCGAGCGACCAGCCGCCGTCGCTGACCAGCTGCGCGTCCAGGGCGAGCAGGCGGCCCTCGTCGTCGAACCCGACCCGGTACCGCCCGAGGAACGGGTGGCGCTTGCCCGTCATCGTCATGTCCTCGCCGCGGTCCAGCCGGACCCGCGCGGGCCGGCCGGTGACCTGGGCGGCGAGCGCGGCCACGGCGGCGAAGGGGTGGCACTGCGACTCCTTGCCGCCGAACCCGCCGCCCATCCGCAGGCACGTGACGACCACCTGGTTGCGGGTCAGCCCGAGCACCTTGGCCACGACGCCCTGCGTCTCGCTGGGGTGCTGGGTGGACACGGTGCAGGCGACGTGCCCCTCGGGGTCGACGTGCGCCCAGGCGGCGTGGGTCTCCAGGTAGAAGTGGTCCTGCGCGCCCGTCCGGACCTCGCCGGAGAGCACGTGCGGGGCACGGTCGAGGGCGTCGTCCGGGTCACCGCGCAGGATGCGCTTGGGCTGGGTGTGGACGCTGCCGGCCGCGAGCGCCGCGTCGAGGCCGAGCACCGCGGGCAGCGGCTCGTAGACGACCTCGACGGCGGCCGCGCCCCGGCGTGCCGCGTCGTCGGTCTCGCCGACCACCCAGCGGATCGCGTGCCCCACGTAGTGGACGAGCTCGGTGGGCAGCAGCTCCTCGTCGGCGGCGTGACCGGTGCAGTCGTTGAGGCCCGGGACGTCGTCCGGACCGAGGACGTGGACCACCCCGGGCACGGCGAGCGCGGCAGCGGTGTCGACGGACACGATCCGGGCGTGCGCGTGCGGCGACAGGACCGGCCGGCAGGTCAGCTGGCCGGCGGGCGCGAGCTGGTCGTCGGTGTAGACGGCGCGGCCGGTGACGTGGCCGACGGCGCTCTCGTGCGGGCGGGCGGGTCCGGGGCTCATGCGACCGGCCCCGCCACGAAGGCGCCGGCGCCCAGCTGCTCGGCGCAGAACTTCTCGAACAGCGACCCGGTGAGCCGCCGCCGGTAGGCCGCGCTGCCCCGCGGGTCGTCCAGCGGGGCGAACTCCTGCGACAGCAGCGCCGCGACCCGGGCGACGGTCGCGTCGTCGACGAGCTCGCCCAGCAGCGCCGCCTCCGCGGCCAAGGCCCTGACCGGGGTGGCCGCGACCCCGCCGTAGGCGAGGCGCGCGTGGCGGACGACCCCGTCGTCCCCGCGGTCCACGACGAACGCGGCCGCGACGATGCTGATGTCGTCGGTGCCGCGCTTGCCGACCTTGTACGCCTGGCTGGTGCGGCGGCCGGTGGTCGGTCCCAGCGGCAGGTCGACGCGCACGACGAGCTCGTCGGGGCGCCGGACCGTCTGCCGGTAGCCGGTGAAGTACCCGGCCACCTCGACGGCCCGGGAGCCGCGGGCCGAGGCCAGCACCACCTCGGCGTCCAGGGCGAGCAGGACCGGGAGCAGGTCGCCGATCGGCGAGGCGGTGCCGAGGTTGCCGCCGAGGGTGGCGCGGTTGCGGACCTGGCGGGCGGCGAACCAGCGGAGCATCTCGTCCAGGGCGGGCAGCAGGCCGGCGGCCTCGCGCTCGAGCCGGGTGAGCGGCACGCCGGCCCCGACGTGCAGCGTGGTCCCGCTCCGGCGGAGGTCGTGGAGCTCGGCGACGTCCTCGACCGACACCACGACGGCCGGGTCGAGCGTGCGGTGCGACAGCTCGAGCCCCAGGTCGGTGCCGCCGGCCAGCACGGTCGCGTCCGGGTGCTCGGCGAGCAGGGTCAGGGCGTCGGCCAGGGCGGTCGGGCGGTGGAAGGTGCGACCGGGCGAGACGAGCGTCGCTGGAGCGTCCGGTCGAGCGGTCCCCGGCGGGCCGTGCGGACGCCCGCGCGGCGGCGACGGGCACCGCGGGGACGCGCGGCACGGGGACCTCGGCGGCAGGCTCCACGGGCGCGTCACCGCTGGCGGGCGTGCTGCTGGTCGGGGTACCGCCGGTCGAGGTGCTGCCGGTCGGCGTGCCGCCGGTCGGGGTGCCGCCGGCCCCGGTGCCGAGCCGCGCGCACGCCCGCCGGATCGAGGCGTAGCCCGTGCAGCGGCAGAGGTTGCCCTCCACCACCTCGGGGTCCAGCCCGTCCTCGCCCCGCGCGTGGGGGTCGTGGTAGCCGGCGACCATGCTCATGACGAAGCCCGGGGTGCAGTAGCCGCACTGGGACCCGGCGCAGTCGACCATCGCCTGCTGGACGGGGTGCAGCTCGTCGCCGGCGGCGCTCACGCCCTCGACGGTGAGCACCTCGACGCCGACGACCGAGCCGACCGGCACGAGGCAGCTGTTCACGGCCCGGTAGGCCGGCGCGCCGTCCGCCGCGGGCGAGACCAGGGCCACGGTGCAGGCCCCGCAGTCGCCGTCGCCGCACCCCTCCTTGGTCCCGACGAAGCCCCGCGCCCGCAGCGCCGCGAGCAGGGTCGTCGTGGGCGGGGTCCCCGGCAGGGCCACGTCACGGCCGTCGACCCGCAGCACCACGGGCTCGCCCGGCCCGGCGGCGGGGACGGTGCCCGACGGGGCGTGCGCGGAGGGGCCCGAGTCCATGTCGCAGGGTACCGAGCCGCGGGTGACGGGGGGTGTGTCGGCGGGGGCGAGCCCCGATACTGCCGCGATGGACCCCCAGCCCGGCCCGGCGGCCTTCGACGCCGCCCCCGCCGCCGACCTCGCCCCCCGGCTCGCGGTCTGCCTGCACGCCGGGGCCTGGGTCGACGCGGTGCTGGGGGGACGCCCGTACCGGACGCTGCCCGCCCTGGAGCAGGCCGCGCTCGCCGCCGCCGCGGACCTGGACGACGCCGCGCTCGCCGAGGCCCTCGCCGCCCACCCCCGGATCGGCGACCGCCCGCAGGACGCCTCCGCCGCCTCGGCGCACTCCCGGCGCGAGCAGGCCGCGATCGACGCCGACGAGGCCACCGCCACCCGCCTGCA
This sequence comes from uncultured Actinomycetota bacterium, assembly GCA_963750335.1. Lineage (GTDB taxonomy): Bacteria > Actinomycetota > Actinomycetes > Actinomycetales > JBBAYJ01 > Aquipuribacter. The sequence continues at coordinate 720,536 of CAVVQD010000011.1, read as the reverse complement.
CGCCGCCAACGTCGCCTACGAGACCCGCTTCGGCCAGGTCCTCCTCGTCCGGGCCGCGGGACGCACCGCCGAGGAGGTGCTGCGCCTGGCCCAGGACCGCCTCGGCAACGACCCCGTCACCGAGGGCCGGGTGGTGCGCGAGCAGCTGGGCGAGATCGCGGTCCTCCGCCTGCACGACCTGCTCGCCGACCTGCTGAGCGGCCCGGGGCCCGCCGGGCCGACGGACGCACGGACGGACGCGCCGGGTCCTGGCGCGGGAGCGGGGAGCCGACGGTGAGCGCCGTCACGACCCACGTGCTCGACGCGGCCACGGGCACGCCGGCCGCCGGGGTGGCCGTGGTCCTGGAGCGGGCGGTCGACGCCGGCTGGGAGCGCCTCGGCGCGGGCAGCACGGACGCGGACGGCCGCTGCGCCGACCTGGGCCCGGCCTCGCTGCCGGTCGGCACGTACCGGCTGGACTTCGCCACCGCGGCCTGGTTCGCCGCCGCCGGCCGCGAGACGTTCTACCCCTCGGTCGTCGTGGTCTTCGCGATCACCGACCCGGCGCGCGCGCACCACCACGTGCCGCTGCTGCTCAGCCCGTTCGCCTACTCCACCTACCGCGGGAGCTGACCATGGCCGTCGTCCTCGGACCCCACCAGTACGGGAAGGCCGAGGTCCGCCTCGTCCACGTCGACCGCTCGACGCCCCGGCACACCATCACCGACCTCACGGTGACCACGCAGCTGCGGGGTGCCTTCGAGGGCACGCACCTGCGCGGCGACAACTCGGCCGTGCTGCCCACCGACACCCAGAAGAACACCGTGTACGCCTTCGCCCGCGAGCACGGGGTGGGCTCGGTCGAGGAGCTCGCGACCCGGCTGGGCCGCTGGTTCGTGGACAGCCAGGACGCGGTGACCGGCGCCCGGGTCGAGGTCGAGAGCCACGCCTGGCAGCGGCTGGAGGTCGACGGGCAGGAGCACGACCACGCGTTCTCCCGCACCGGCGGCGAGACCAGGACGGCGGTGGTCACCGTCGACGGCGACGAGGCGTGGGTCGTGTCGGGGCTGCACGGCCTGGTCCTGCTGAAGTCGACCGGCTCGGAGTTCTCGGGGTTCCCCCGCGACCGGTACACGACCCTCGCCGAGACCGACGACCGCGTGCTCGCCACCGCGGTGACCGCCCGCTGGCGGCACTGCTCGGCCGAGGCCCCCGTCGGACCGGAGGGGTCAGGCGGGTGGGACGCCTCGCACGCCGCGGTCCGCACCAGCATGGTCGAGCGCTTCGCGAGCCTGCACTCGCTGGCCCTGCAGCAGACCCTCTACGCGATGGGCGAGGCGGTGCTGGAGCAGCACCCGGGGGTGGCCGAGGTCCGGCTGTCGCTGCCCAACAAGCACCACGTCCTCGTCGACCTGGCGCCGTTCGGGCTCGACAACCCCGGCACGGTGTTCGTCGCCGCGGACCGTCCCTACGGCCTCATCGAGGGTTCCGTGCTGCGGGACGACGCGCCGCCGGCCGGCCGGGCGTGGGAGTCGGTACCCGGGTTCGTCTGACCACGGGCCCACGGCGGCCGAGGTCGACCCACTGTTCGGGAATCTATTCGGCGATATATCGTTGACTGTCGTGAAGGGCCGCACGAGGCGGTCCGCCGACAGAGGAGACCTCCTGTGAGAACCCCCACGCACGACCACGAGAACACGCACGACCACGACAACACCCACGACGACACCCACGACGCCCACGACAGCGCCCACGACCACGGCCAGAACAACGGCCAGGGTGCTGCCCACGGGCATGACCACGGCTGGCACGGCCCCTGGGCCGGCGGCCACGGCGGGCCCGGCGGCCACGGCGGGCCCGGCGGCCACGGCGGCCACGGCGGTCCCGGCGCGCGGCCGCAGGGGCGGCCGCCGACGCTGGCTCGCCGCGAGGCGGGCCGCCCTGGCCGGGTGGGAGGGTGTCGGCATGACCCCCGACGACCCGTCTCGCGGCGGCAGCCCCTCCGGCGACGGGCCGCGCGGACCGCGTGGACCCCGCGGCCAGGGCGGCGAGCGCCCCCGCGGACCGCGCGGCGGCGGCCCCTTCGGGCTCGGCGGGCCCGGCGGGTTCCCCGGCTTCCCCGGTGGTCCCGGCGGCTTCCGGGGCGGCCCGCACCACGGCGGCCCCGGCGGCTGGGGCGGTCCCCGGCGCGGCGGCCGGGCCCGGCGCGGCGACGTCCGCGCGGCGGTCCTCGCCCTGCTGGCCGAGGAGCCCCGCAACGGCTACCAGCTCATCACCGAGATCGAGCAGCGCTCCGGCGGGGCGTGGAAGCCGTCCCCCGGGTCGGTCTACCCCGTGCTCCAGCAGCTCGAGGACGAGGACCTGGTGACGCCGAGCACCGAGGGCGGCCGCAAGGCGTTCGTGCTCACGGAGACCGGCCGCACCGCGGCCGCGGCCCGCAGCGGGTCCGCCCCCTGGGACGAGGCCCGCGACGACCTCGGCGAGAGCCGGGTCGAGCTGATGGACGGCCTGCGCCAGGTCGGGGGCGCCCTGTGGCAGGTCGCGAGCGCCGGCACCCCCGCGCAGCAGCGCGAGGCGGCGGCCGTCCTGGCCGACACCCGGTCCCGGCTCTACCGCCTGCTCGCCGACGGCGCGGACGCCGACCGCGCCGCCAGCACGGGCGGTGAGAGCGACCAGACCGACCGGGACCACCAGGCCGACCAGGACCACCAGGCCGGCCAGGACCGCCACGCCGGCCCGAGCGACGAGGCCGGCCCGGCCACGGGCGCCTGAGCTCCGGCGCCTCCTGGCGTCAGGCCGCGGCCACCGAGCGGATCTCGGTGGCCGCGGCCCACGCCGTCACCCAGCCGGGCAGGGCCGGCCGCTCGACGGGCTCGTCGGCCAGCCCGAGCACCTGCTCGGGGGTGATGCGGGCACCGTCGCGGCCCAGGAACCGGCCACGGATGACCCCCGAGGCCACGAGCGTGCCGTCGCTCAGGAAGTCCTGCTGCAGGAACATCGACACCTCGTCCCAGCCGATCACCGTGGTCACCACGTCGAAGCGCTGGAACAAGGTGAGCGAGCGCTTGAACGTGATCGTCTCGGCCACCACCACCGGGTACCACCCCTGCTCGGCGAGCCGGGGCGCCACCCCGGCGCGGGCCAGCAGGTCGAGACGGCCGATGTCCATGATCGTCAGGTACGTGCCGTTGTTGACGTGCCGCAGCAGGTCCAGGTCGGTCGGCCACACCCGGAACGGGGTGCTCACCGGCCCCATGACGGAGACGCGGCGGCGACGCCGGCCGACCAGCCACAGGTGCAGCAGGCGCAGGTACATCTTCACGGCGGTCCTCCGGCGGCGCGCCAGGCCGGGTCCCCGCCTGGGTATGAACAGTGGACGCAACCTCGCAGACCCCCCTGGGTATGTCAACAGGACGTAGGGTGGCGCCATGACGACGGACACCGTGGACCTCGCCTCCACCGGTCGCAGCCCCGCCTCGATGGCGTGGAGCACGAGCAACTGCTCGGTCGGCCGCACGCTGGACGTGGTCGGCGAGAAGTGGTCGTTCCAGGTGCTGCGCGAGGTGTTCCTCGGCGTCCGTCGCTTCGAGGACATGCACGTCCACGCGGGCATCCCCCGCCAGGTGCTGAGCAAGCGGCTCGCCTCGCTCGTCGAGGCCGGCCTGCTGACGAAGGTGCCCTACCGCGAGCAGGGCGCCCGGGAGCGGCACGAGTACCGGCTCACCGAGGCCGGCTCGGAGCTGCGGACGGCGATGGTCGCCCTCATCGCCTGGGGCGACAAGCACCTGGCCGACCCGGAGGGCCCTGCGCTGCTCGCCGTGCACCGCGGCTGCGGGGAGCCGGTCGAGCTCGTCGCCCGCTGCGCCGCGGGCCACCCCGCGGGAGGTCCCGCCGACCTCGGGTTCGCCCCCGGCCCGGGCGCCCGCCCGTCCGGCCTCAGCTGAGCCCGGGGCGGCGCACGAGGGCCAGGACCTGCGCCGCGGCGGCGCCGGCGTCCTCGTGCTCCCAGACCCGCAGCACCCGCCAGCCCAGCTCGGTGAGCACCCACGTGGAGTCCAGGTCGCGGGCCCGGTTGGCCTCGATCTTCCGCAGCCACCACTCGGTGTTGGACCCGCTCCGGTTCCCGTGCTCCGGGCACCCGTGCCAGAAGCAGCCGTCCACGAACACGGCCACGCGGGCCCGGGTGAACGCGACGTCGATGGTGCGGCGGCGCTGGCCCGGGATGGGGTAGGCGACCCGGTAGCGCAGGCCCTCGGCGTGCAGCCGGCGGCGCAGGTCCAGCTCGGGGCGGGTGTCGCGGCGGCGCAGCGCGCTCATCCGGGCCGACACCTGCGGGCTGGAGGCCCCGGGGTGCGCCGGGACGTGCTGCGGGAGCGGTGACGCGGTCACGGGGCGAGGCTAGGCGGCGGTCACGGACGGACGCCTCCCGCCGCCCGCCACGCGTGACGCCGCCGCGCACGGGTGGTTGGGTGAGCCGATGAGCGAGCCCAGCGCCACCAGCCCCCTCGTCGAGGTCGTCGGACCCGAGGTCGAGCGGGGCGAGGAGGTCCTCACCCCCGAGGCGCTGGCCCTGGTGGGCGAGCTCCACGTCCGCTTCGCCGCCCGCCGCGACGAGCTGCTCGCCGCGCGCGAGGCCCGGCGCGCGCTCGGGCCCGCGTTGGACTTCCTGCCGGAGACCGCGCACGTCCGCGACGACCCGACGTGGCGGGTGGCCGAGGCGCCGCACGCCCTGCAGGACCGGCGCGTGGAGATCACCGGCCCGACCGAGCCCAAGATGGCCGTCAACGCGCTGAACTCCGGCGCGAAGGTGTGGCTGGCCGACCTCGAGGACGCCAACACCCCGCACTGGCGCAACGTCGTCACGGGCCAGCTCGTGCTGCACGACGCCGCCCGCGGCACGCTGGCCCACACCTCGGCGGAGGGCAAGGCATACCGGCTGCGGACCGACGCCCCGCTCGCGGTCCCCGTCGTCCGCCCCCGCGGCTGGCACCTGGACGAGCGGCACGTGCTCGTCGACGGCCGCCCCGCCGTCGGCGCGCTGGTCGACGTCGGCCTGCACGCCTTCCACAACGCCGCCCACCTGGCGTCGCAGTGGCAGGGGCCCTTCTACTACCTGCCCAAGACCGAGAGCCACCTCGAGGCCCGGCTCTGGGACGACGTGTTCACGCTGCTCGAGGGGCGGCTCGACCTCGCGCACGGCACGGTCCGCGCCACGGTCCTCATCGAGACGCTGCCCGCCGCCTTCGAGATGGAGGAGATCCTCTACGAGCTGCGCGAGCACGCCTCCGGGCTCAACGCCGGCCGCTGGGACTACCTGTTCTCCACCATCAAGGTGCTGCGCGAGGCCGGGCCGGCGTACACGCTGCCGGACCGCAACGCCGTCACCATGACCGCGCCGTTCCTGCGTGCCTACACCGAGCTGCTCGTGTCGACCTGCCACCGCCGCGGCGCCTTCGCGATCGGCGGGATGAGCGCGTTCATCCCCAGCCGCCGCGACCCCGAGGTCAACCGGGTCGCGCTGGAGAAGGTGCGCGCGGACAAGCAGCGCGAGTCCGGCGACGGCTTCGACGGCTCCTGGGTCGCGCACCCGGACCTGGTCCCGGTGTGCGCGGAGGTGTTCGACGACGTCCTCGGCGACCGGGCCAACCAGCTCGACCGGCGCCGCGACGACGTCCGCGTCACCGCCGCGGACCTCCTCGACCTCGCCTCGACCCCGGGCGAGGTGACCGAGGCCGGCCTGCGCAGCAACGTCGACGTCGCCCTGCGCTACCTGGCGGCGTGGCTCGGCGGGGCCGGGGCGGTGGCCATCCACTCCCTCATGGAGGACGCGGCCACCGCCGAGATCAGCCGCTCGCAGGTGTGGCAGTGGGTGCGCAACGGCGCCGTCCTCGACACCGGCGAGCCCGTGACCCGAGAGCTCGTCGCCCGCGTCCTCGACGAGGTGGCCGGCGGGCTCGACGGGCTGGAGAACCTCGACCGGGCGCGCGGGCTGTTCGCCGAGGTCGCGCTGGCCGAGGACTTCGTCGACTTCCTCACCCTGCCCGCCTACCGGCTGGTCGACTGAGGTGCCCCTGCTCGACGAGGTCGCCGCGCTGCTCGCCGAGGACGACGCGGCCTGGTCGCGGGAGCGCCCCGGGGACAGCGCCCGCCGGCAGCCCGTGCACACCTGCTACGTCCCCGCCGACCGGGCGGACGCCGGCACCCCCCGGTCGTGGGGCCGCGCCGCGACCGCCGTGCTCGACGCGCACGTGCCCGACGCCGAGACCCTGGCCGGGCTCACCGGGGCCACGGCGGGGCAGGCGGCCGAGGTGCTCCCCCGGGTCCGGGCCAAGCTCGCCGCCCAGCCCGTCGAGGACCTGCGGGTGGACTTCGAGGACGGGTACGGCCTGCGCGACGACGACGAGGAGGACGGGGCGGCCGACGCCGCCGGACGCACCCTGGCCGCCTGGCGCGACGGCAGCACCGACCCCGCCACCGCGCACCGCGGTGGCGCGCCGATCGTCGCCGGGGTGCGGGTCAAGGGGCTGCAGCCGGAGACCCGGGCCCGCGGCCTGCGCACCCTGGACCGGGTGCTCGCCGCCGCGGTGGCCGCGGGCGGGCTGCCCGACCGGTTCGTCGTCACCTGGCCCAAGATCACGTCCGTGGCGCAGGTCCGCGCCGCCGTGGTCGTCGCCGAGCGGCTGGAGGCCGACCACGGCCTGGCTCCCGGCACGGTGCGGCTGGAGCTGCAGGTCGAGATGCCGCAGGCGGTGCTCGCGGCCGACGGCAGCGCGACGGTCGCCGGGTGCGTCCAGGCGGGGGCCGGACGCGTGGAGGGCCTGCACTACGGCACGTACGACTTCAGCGCGGCGATGGGCGTCGGCCCGCTCGACCAGGCCCTCGACCACCCGCTGGCCGACCACGCCAAGACGGTCATGCAGCTGGCCGCCGCGCAGACCGGCGTCCGGGTCAGCGACGGCTCGACCAACGTGCTCCCGGTGGGGACCCCCGAGCAGGTCCGGGCCGCGCTCGCCCTGCACGCACGGCTGGTCGCCCGGGCCCAGGCGCGGGCGCTCCGTCAGGGCTGGGACCTGCACCCGGGCCAGCTCGTCACCCGCTACGCCGCGACCTTCCTCGCCCTGCGCGCCGAGCTCGACGCCGGCGCCGCGCGGCTGCGCGCCTACACCGAGCGGGCCGCGGACGCGGCCGCCCCGCAGGTCCTCGACGAGCCGGCGACCGCGCAGGCCCTGGCCGCGGCGGTGCTGCGCGGCGTGGACTGCGGCGCGGTCGACCTGGACGAGGCGGTCTCCCGCACCGGCTGCTCCCCGGGGCAGCTGCTCGCCCACGCCCGCCGGGCCGCGCCGTGACGGCGCGCGGGCCGGGGGCCCGGCCGTGAGCCTCGGGGACGGCGAGGCCGAAGGCTGGGACGAGGAGGCGGGCCTGCTCGACGGGCCGGGGCTGGTCGGGGCGGTGGACCCCTACGACGGCCGCCCGCTCGACGTCCTGCTCCGCGCCCGGCGCGCGGTGGTCGAGGGCACCGAGGGGCGGCCGGTCCTCGACGGGGTCGTCGTCGGCGTGCGCGACGGCCGGGTCGTGCTGCTCGAGGGCTACGACGCCGAGGACCTGCCCGAGGCGCTGGAGCGCGTCGAGCTGGCCGAGGACGAGGTGCTGCTGCCGGGCCTGGTCGACAGCCACGTCCACGTCAACGAGCCCGGGCGCACCCACTGGGAGGGCTTCCGGTCCGCGACCCGGGCGGCGGCCGCGGGCGGCACCACGACCATCGTCGACATGCCGCTCAACAGCGTGCCGCCCACCACCACGGTCGCGGCCCTGCGGCTCAAGCAGGACGCCGCCCGCAGCCAGGCCTACGTGGACGTGGCGTTCTGGGGCGGCGCGGTCCCGGAGAACCTCGACGACCTGGCGGGCCTGCACGAGGCCGGGGTGCTCGGGGTCAAGGCGTTCCTCGTGGACTCCGGCGTGCCGGAGTTCGGGCACCTGGACGAGGCCGCCCTCCCGGCCGTCGTGCGCCGCGTGGCCGACCTCGGCGCGCTGCTCGTCGTGCACGCCGAGGACCCCGACGTCCTCGCGGCCGCCCCCGCCGCGCACGGTCCGGTGTACGCGGGCTTCCTGGCCAGCCGGCCCGACGAGGCCGAGGTCCGCGCGGTCGAACGGCTCCTCCTGCTCGCCCACGCCGCCGGCGCCCGGGTCCACGTGCTGCACCTGTCCAGCGCGCAGGCCGTCCCCCTGCTGGCCCAGGCCCGCGCGGCCGGCACCCGGGTCACGGTGGAGACGTGCCCGCACTACCTCGTCCTGGACGCGGCCGGCGTGCCCGACGGCGCGACGACGTTCAAGTGCTGCCCGCCCGTGCGGGACGCGGCCAACGCCGACGCCCTGTGGGACGCGCTGGCCGACGGGGTCGTCGACTGCGTGGTGAGCGACCACTCGCCCTCCCCGGCCGACCTCAAGGACCTCCTCACCGGGGACTTCGGCACCGCCTGGGGCGGCATCAGCTCGTTGCAGCTGCGCCTGCCCCTCGTGTGGTCCGGCGCCCGCGCGCGGGGGCACGACCTGGCCGACGTCGTCGCCTGGACGGCCGCCGGGCCGGCGGACGTCGCGGGCCTGCCACGCAAGGGCCGCATCGCCGTGGGCGCGGACGCCGACCTGGTCGTCCTCGCCCCCGACGAGGAGCTCGTGGTCGACCCGGCCGCGCTCGAGCACCGGCACCCGATCACCCCCTACGCCGGGGCGAGGCTGACCGGCGTGGTCCGCCGCACCTGGTTGGCCGGCCGCCCGGTCGAGCTGTCCGACGAGCCGCGCGGGCGCCTGCTCGCCCGAGGAGACGCATGAGCACGCACCCCGGACCCCGCCCCGCCCCCGGCCCCGACGGGACGGAACTCGTCGACCTCGCCTCGAGCGCCCTCGGCGGGCGCGTGGTCGCCGTCGACGACGAGCTGTTCGCGGACCGGCGCAACCTCGTCGCCCCCGGCCCGTCGCTGTGGGACCCCACCACCTACGGCCCGGACGGCAAGGTCTACGACGGCTGGGAGACCCGGCGGCGGCGCGGCCCCCTGGGCGCGCTGCCCGGCCCGGACGAGGGCGACGCCGCCCTGGTCCGGCTCGGGGCACCGGGCGTGGTGCGGCGGGTGGTCGTGGACACCGCCCACTTCACCGGCAACTACCCGGCATCGGCCTCGGTCGAGGGCCTGGCCGCCGGGGAGGTCCCGGACCACGCCGACGTCGCCGCCCTGGAGGCGGCGCGCTGGACCGTGCTCGTGCCGCGCAGCCCGCTGACGGGCGACACCGCGAACACCTTCGACGTCGCCTCCGGAGGCACGTGGACCCACGTCCGGCTGCGCGTCCACCCGGACGGCGGCATCGCCCGGCTGCGGGTCCTCGGCGAGGTCCGGCCCGACCCCCGCTTCCTCGAAGGGACGGTCGACCTGGTCGCGGCGACGAACGGCGGCCGCGTGGTCGGCTGCTCCGACCGCTTCTACTCCTCGCCGTCCAACCTGCTCATGCCCGGCGTCGCGACCACCGTGGGCGGCGGCTGGGAGACCGCGCGACGTCGCGTCGAGGGCAACGAGTGGGTCGAGGTGGCGCTCGGCGTGCCGGGGGTGCCGCGGGTGCTGGAGGTCGACACCCGCCAGTACGTGGGCAACGCGCCCGGGGCGGCCCGGCTGCGGGGGGTGGACGTCCGGGGCGGGCGGCCCGTCGGCTGGGACGGGGCGGCGGCGGTCGAGCTGCTGCCGCTGAGCCCGCTGCTGCCCGACACCGTCCACCGGTTCCGGCTGCGCGACCACGTCGACCCGGTGCCGGTGGTCACCCACGTCCGCCTCGACATCCACCCCGACGGGGGCGTCAACCGCGTGCGTCTGCTCGGGGAGGCGGCGCAGGGGACGTGACCGGACCGGCCGCCGGGGTGCCGGGCGGCGCGGCGAGCGCGGCGGTGACGAGGGTCTCCACCGCGACCTGGCCGAGGTAGCCGCCGCCGGCGTCGGTGACGAGGACGGGGAGCCACCGCTCCTCGGGCGGGCGGGCCACCGCCCGCAGCAGCGCGTCGACGACCAGCGTGGTCGGCGCCATCGTCGTGGCGCGGGCCGACCGGCCGTCGGTCAGGTACCGGTAGCCGCCCGCCTCGTCGCGCTCCCAGCCGGGGGGTCCCTCACGGCCCGGGCCGCCCGCCTGGGGCCCCCGGGGGCCGACGACGAGCAGGCTGCCCACGACCGGGCCGTCGGCCCGGTCCTCGCTCGCCGGGACCGCGCGGACGTGGCCGGCACCGGGGACGGCCGGCCACGGCTGCTCGCCCCGCCCCAGCAGGAACCCCTGCCCGAGCGGGACCCCCAGCCGCACGAGGACCGCGAGCTGGTCCGGACGCTCGATGCCCTCGGCGACGACCCAGGCGTCGAGCTGGCCGCACAGCCGTCCCAGGGCGGCGACCACGAGCTCGGCCGCGGGGTCGGTGCCCACGTCGGCGACCAGGGCCTGGTCGAGCTTGACCATCTCCGGGCGCAGCCGGCTGATCTGGGTCAGCCCGGCGAACCCGGCCCCCACGTCGTCCACCGCCAGCAGGGCGCCACGCTCGCGCAGGGCTCCCAGCGCGTCCTCGGCCGGGCCGCTGTGGTCGGGCCACACCCGCTCGGTGACCTCGACGACCAGCGGGCGCAGCACGGGCAGGTCGAGGAACGGGGCGACGACCTCGGGCACGGCGAGGTCGGACGGGTCGAGGTTGACCGTGAGGAAGCAGCCGTCGGGCACCCGGACCAGCAGCTCCAGGGCGCGGCGGTTGACCCGCTGCTGCAGCCGCGCGGACTCCCCCAGGCGCCGGGCGGCCGCGAACAGCCGGTCGGGCGGGACCTGCCAGTCCGCAGGCACCCGGGCGAGCAGCTCGAACCCGGCGGGGGCGCCGTCGGTGAGGTCGACGATGGGCTGGGCCACGACGTCGAGCAGGGCCGGGTCCTCGACGACGAGCCGGACCGCGGCCTCGGCGGCCCGCTGCTGCAGCCCTCCCACGTCCCCGCTGACGGCCACGTCGCCCTGCCGGTCAGGCCGGCCGGACGGCGGCGCGGACGGCGGCGAGCAGGGCCGGGTCGGCGGGGTCGGCGCCGTGGTCGCGCGCCGCGTGGTCGCCGACCTCGCGCAGGACGTCCGCGGCGGTGCCGCGGAAGGCCTGCTCGCAGCCGGGGACGACGTCCCCGCACCGGAACGTCTTGAGCCCGCCCGCCGATGAGTCCCCGGCCCCGTCGAGGGGGTCGGGCGGTGCCTCCCCCGGCCGGCCGTCCACCCGCGGCAGCCTAGGACGGCACGGGCGGCCTGTCACCGACCTGCACGCCGGCACCGCCCGACCGGCCGAGCGTGACGGTGAGGGTGCCGCCGCGCGCGAGGTCCATCACCACGGTGCCGGGGTCCGTCGGCGCCGGCCTCGCCCCGCGGTCCGGCGGGCCCGTCGTCGCCGCACCCTCGGCCACGACCACGGCGGGGTCCCTCGTGTCGAGGGTGCTGCGCAGGTCGCGCAGCCCGTCGTCCGGGTCCTCCCCCAGCGAGGTGGTCTGACGCAGCAGCGGCGCGCCGTCGCGCGTGACGTCGACCTGCCCGCGCCACCGCCCGCCCGGCTCGTCGTGGCGACCGAGACGGACGTGCTCGACCAGCCGCACCTGCCCGTCGCCGACCAGCCGCACCCGGGTCGTGGCCCGCAGCCCGGCCCTCCCGGTCACCACCACCGGGGGCAGCGCGCACACGAGCAGCCCGCCCGGTGCGACGTCGACCTCGACGAGCAGGTGCGAGACGGGCTCCTCGCGTCCGGGCAGGACCACCGTCGCGGCGACCCCGGCGACGTGGAGCACGGCTCCCTCACCGACGACGAGCCGGACCTCGACGGTGTCCCCGCCCACCGGCCCCGCGGCGGTGCCCACGAGGTGGACCTGCGCCGCGCCGGCGGGGCCGGCCTCGCCGGTGGTGCGCCGGACGGCCAGCGCCGGGCCGTCGGTGCGCAGCGTCCGCAGCACCGTCCGGGACTCCCCGCCTGTTCCCCCGGCTCCGGGGCCGGCCGCTGCGGAGCGCTCGGCGACGACCTCGACGCAGGTCCTCAGCGGTCGACCCCGACGGCGTCGGTGACCCGGGCGACGACCTCGCGCACCCAGGCGGCGACCGGCTCCGCGGCGGGGTCCTCGCGCAGCGAGACGAGCAGCGTGGGGCGGCCCTCCCGGACCTTCGCCGCGTCGTCGGCCATCACGCGCAGGCTGGCGCCGACCAGCGGTGCGAGGTCGGTCTTGTTGATGACCAGCAGGTCGGACATCGTCACGCCCGGCCCGCCCTTGCGCGGCACCTTGTCCCCGCCGGCCACGTCGACGACGAACACCTGGGCGTCGACCAGGCCGGCGCTGAACGAGGCGGTGAGGTTGTCGCCGCCGGACTCCACGAGCACGAGCTGCACGCCGGGCACCCGGGCGACGAGGTCCTCGACCGCGTCGAGGTTGGCGGTGATGTCGTCGCGGATCGCGGTGTGCGGGCAGCAGCCGGTGCGGACCGCGGCGATCCGCTCGTCCGGCAGCACGGCGTTGCGGCGCAGGAAGTCCGCGTCCTCGGTCGTGTAGATGTCGTTGGTCACCACCGCGAGCGAGAGCTCCTCGCCGAGGGTCCGGCAGAGCGCGGCCACCAGCGCGGTCTTGCCCGAGCCGACCGGCCCGCCGATGCCGATGCGCACCGGGGACCCGGTCGGCTCGTCGTGGTGGTGGCGGGCGAGGTGGGCGAACGGGTCGCCGTCGTGGGTCCCGGACACGTGGGTCTCCTCGGGGTCGGGCCGGCGTGCCGGCCGCTGGTGCTGCACGGAAGCATGGACCGGTCGTGTGTCGCCCGTGTGTCCCCCCGCCGGGACCTGGTCACGCGGGTGGCAGCACGGGGCCGGTCAGCTGGCGAAGAGGCGGTCGCCGGCGAGGGCGTGGCGGCCGGCCAGCAGGTCGGCGAGCGGGTCGGAGCTGCTCGGCAGGTCGACCGGGTCCCCCGCCGGGTCGGGCAGGGACGCGACGACGGCGTCGACCTCGGCGGCCAGCCGGACGGTGAGGGCGGCCACGGCGACGGGGTCCAGGGCGAGGAGGCGCTGGGCGGCCGACGCCGGCCCGGTCACGGCGAGGTGGGCGGCGCAGGTGGCCGCGTCCACCGGCCGGAGCCCGCCGGCGCGGGCCGCGCAGCCGAGGGCCACGGCCTGGTGCGGGCGGCGACCCAGGTCCGCCCAGGCCACGCCGGCCGCACCGCCGGGCCAGGCCGCCTGGGCCAGCCGGAGCATCCCCCGTCCCTGGGCCCGCGAGGCCTCGCGCTGCGGCGCCGACGGGGTGCGGGCGTCGGTCTCGGTGTCGAGGACGGCGTGGCGGTGCGGGTCGTGGCAGGCCGACGCGGCGACCGCGGCCGCCACCCGCCCGGCCGTCGTGAGGCGTCGGCGCAGCAGCCGCTCGAGGTCGGCGAGGTCGCGCAGCCGGCCGTCCGCGCGGGCCTGCTCCAGGCCGGCGGAGTGGACGTGCCCGCCCGTGGGCAGCCGGCCGTCGCCGAGCAGGACGAGCAGCGCGGAGGGCGGGGTCACATCACGACGATCAGAACAGGAAGTAGCGCTGCGCCATGGGCAGCTCGACGGCGGGCGCCTCGTCCCAGACCTCGCCGTCGATGCTCACGGTGAAGGTGTCGGCGTCGACCCGGATGTCGGGCGTCGCGTCGTTGAGGGGCATGTCGGCCTTGCCCCGCGAGCGGACGTCGGCGGTGGCCACCAGCCGGCGCCCGGTCCGGAGCCGGTCGGCGAGCCCGTCGTCGATCGCGGTCTGGGACACGAAGTGCACCGACGTGCGCGCCGCGACCAGGGGCGAGGCGCCGAACATCGGCCGCGGCAGCACCGGCTGCGGGGTGGGGATGGAGGCGTTGGCGTCGCCCATCGCCGCCCAGGCGATGACCCCGCCCTTGAGGACGGCGTGGCTGCGGACCCCGAAGAACGCCGGCTCCCACAGGACGAGGTCGGCGAGCTTGCCCACCTCGACCGAGCCGATCTCGCCGTCCAGGCCGTGGGCGACCGCCGGGCAGATCGTGTACTTGGCCACGTAGCGCCGGGCGCGGAGGTTGTCGTTCCCCTGCGCACCGCCCGGGTCGCCCGGCAGCGCGCCCCGGCGGGCCTTCATCACGTGCGCGGTCTGCCAGGTGCGGAGCACGACCTCCCCGACCCGGCCCATCGCCTGGGAGTCCGAGCCGATCATCGAGATGGCGCCGAGGTCGTGGAGCAGGTCCTCCGCGGCGATGGTCGAGGGCCGGATCCGGGACTCCGCGAAGGCCAGGTCCTCGGGGATCGACGGGTCGAGGTGGTGGCAGACCATGAGCATGTCGAGGTGCTCGGCGAGGGTGTTGACGGTGTGCGGCCGGGTCGGGTTGGTCGAGCTCGGCAGCACGTTCGGGTGGCTCGCGACGGTGATGATGTCCGGTGCGTGCCCGCCCCCCGCGCCCTCGGTGTGATAGGCGTGGATGGCCCGGCCGCGGATCGCCGCGAGGGTGCTCTCGACGTAGCCGGCCTCGTTGAGGGTGTCGGAGTGCAGCGCCACCTGGACGCCGGACGCGTCGGCCACGGTGAGCGCGGCGTCGATCGCCGCGGGGGTGGTCCCCCAGTCCTCGTGGAGCTTGAACCCGGCCGCCCCGCCGCGCAGCTGCTCCCACAGCGCCTCGTGGCTCACGGTGTTCCCCTTGCCGAGCAGCGCGACGTTGACCGGCTGGTCGGCCATCGCCTCGAGCATCCGCGCCAGGTGCCAGGACCCGGGCGTCACCGTCGTCGCCTTCGACCCCTCGGCCGGGCCGGTGCCGCCGCCGACGAACGTCGTGATCCCGCTGCCGAGCGCCTCGGGCACGAGCTGCGGGCAGATGAGGTGGACGTGGCAGTCGATGCCGCCCGCGGTGAGGATGCGGCCGTTGCCGGCGATCACCTCGGTCGACGGACCGACCACGAGGTCGGGGTGGACGCCGGGCATGGTGTCGGGGTTGCCGGCCTTGCCGATCGCGCTGATCCGGCCGTCGCGGATGCCGACGTCGGCCTTGTAGACCCCCGTGTGGTCGAGGACCACCGCCCCGGTGATGACGGTGTCGGGAGCGCCCTCGGCGCGGGTGGCCCGGCCCTGGCCCATCGACTCGCGCAGCACCTTGCCGCCGCCGAACACGGCCTCGTCCCCGGCCCGGCCCGGGCCCGCCGCACAGGTCCTCGGTGACCTCGATGACGAGGTCGGTGTCGGCGAGGCGGACCCGGTCGCCCGTGGTCGGGCCGTAGAGCTGGGCGTACCGGGCGCGCGACAGCTCCATCTCAGGCCTCCCGGTCCGGCCGGGCGGGCCCGGGGTCGACCGGCCCGGGGTCGACCGGTCCCAGGTCGCCGGGCGCCTCGAGCGACAGCCCGCCGACGTACCGCGCCCCGCCGAGGGGGACGAGCGCGACGGTCTGCGCGAGGCCGGGCTCGAAGCGGACCGACGTCCCGGCCGGGATGTCGAGGCGCTGCCCGTGCGCGGCGGCCCGGTCGAAGCGCAGCGCGGGGTTGGCCTGCGGCAGGTGGAAGTGCGAACCCACCTGGACGGGCCGGTCACCGGTGTTGACGACCTCGAGCCGGGTGACCGGCCGGCCCTCGTTGAGCGTGACGCTGCCGTCCGCGGGGAGGACCTCGCCGGGGACCTGTCCTGTCAGCACGGGCGCCACCTCAGACGATCGGGTCGTGGACGGTGACGAGCTTGGTGCCGTCGGGGAACGTGGCCTCGACCTGCACCTCGCCCACCAGCTCGGGCACCCCGGGCATGACGTCGTCGCGCCCGAGCACCTCGCGGCCGGCCTGCATGAGCTCCTGGACGGTGCGCCCGTCGCGGGCGCCCTCGAGCACGGCAGAGGTGATCACGGCGACCGCCTCGGGGTGGTTGAGCCGCAGCCCGCGCCCCCGCCGGCGCCAGGCCAGCTCGGCGGCGTAGGAGAGCATGAGCCGTTCCTGCTCGTGCGGGGTCAGGTGCACCGTCGCTCCTCCTGCCGTCCGGCGGGGCGGGCGTGCCCCCGCCGGACCGCAGTGTGGCCCACCGACGGTTTCGCCGGTGTTTCGCCCCGACCCGGTCCGGGCCGGCGGGCCGGCGGCTGGCGGCTGGCGCCTGGCGGCTCAGGTCAGCTGGCGACCTGCTCGGCGAGCGCGCCGAGGGAGTCCTCGAGCTGCGCCTCGCTCACCAGGGGGAACGAGACCTTCTGCAGCAGGGCGGGGTCGGTGACCTTGGCCCAGTCGTAGGTCAGGGTCACCAGCGTCGAGCCGGAGCCCTGTGCCTCGAGCTCCCAGCGCCACTCCCAGCCCGGAGGGGGCGTGTCGGCCGGGGCGGTCTGCCAGACGAGCAGGTGGTTCTCCCGGTACCCGGTGACGGTGTTGTCGGTCTGGTACTCCCCGCCCATGTGGTCTCCCACCATGTTCATCCGGAACACCTGGCCGGTGGCGGTGATGCGGTCGCTGCGGTCGACGCTGCGGACGAAGCCGGAGCCGTCCAGGCGCGGGTGGAGCTCGGGGTTCGACAGCACCTGGAACAGGTCCTTGCTCGAGGCGTCGATCGTGCGGCTCACGGTGACGTGCGTGTCTGTGGTCGTCATGACCTGGGTGTCCCCATCTGTCCCGGGTCTCACCCGTCGACGGGCCGCGGGCAGGCCCCGGCCTGCTCCGACCGGGCCCGCAGCAGCCCGCCGAGCGAGGCGTCGGCCGGTACCGCGCGCAGCCCGGTGCGACCGGCGGGCAGCGCCCCGGGCGGGCCGTCCCAGCCGTGGCGGGCCACCTCGCGGGCGTGACGGACGCGGAACCCGTCGGCGTCGACGGGGGCGCGGGCCACGAGCTCGGCCAACGGCTCGGTGAGCTCGGCGGCCGCGTCCAGCCGGACCCGCGCCCGGGCCCGCCGCAGGACCGCGTCGGGGACGGCGCCGACGAGGACGCGGGGGTCGTCGGCCAGCGGCCCGCCGTCCCCGGCGACGCCCCCGCGGGCCAGCCAGACCCCGGTGTCGGCGCCCACCAGCAGCGAGGCCACGACGAGCAGGGCCTGCTGGTCGCTCATCGCGGTGTCGTCGAGCTCCACGACGACCTGCGGGTGCGGCCACACCGGCCCCGGGGGGCGGGTGGCGGGGCTGGGCAGCAGCCGGGCGAGCGTCATCGCCTGGGCGTCCTGCACGGCGCGGCGGTCGACCTCGCGCCCGGCGAAGTCCACCCCGTCGTGCCAGGCGACCGCGGCGGGCACGTGCCGGAACAGGGCGCCCGCGAGCCAGCAGCGGTTGGCGAGCTCCCAGTCCTCCCCGCCGTAGGCCGCGAACGACTCCTCGAACCCCCCGACGCGTTCGAACAGGCTGCGGTGCACGCTGAGCACGGCGGCGATGACCCAGCGGTAGGACTCGTCGTCGGCGGCGCGCAGGTCGTCGGTCCGGCGGAAGCCGTCGACCAGCCAGGCCGGCTCGTCGAGCTCGACCGGGGCGGGGGCGTCCCCCGCGGACCAGGCGGCGAGGCGGTCCGGGGTCCAGCCCGCGAGGTCGGCGTGGCGGCGGCGGCCCACGACGAGCACCTCCCCCGTCCCGCCCGAGGCGAGGTCCTCCTGCGCGGTCGCGTCGAGCGCCGCGAGGACGGCCTCGAGGTACCCGGGCTCGGGGACGGTGTCCCCGTCGAGGAAGCACAGCACCCGGCCCGTCGTCGCGGCGGCCCCGAGGTTGCGGGCCGCGGCGGCACGGAAGCCCCGGTCCTCCTGGCGGACCAGGCGCAGCCGGTACGGCTGAGCCGGCAGCACGGGCTCCGTGGGCGAACCGTCGTCGGCCACGACCACCTCGAACCGCTGCGGCGGCAGGGTCTGCGCGGCCAGCCCGGCCAGGACCAGGGCGAGGGTGCCCGGGGCGTCGTAGTGGGTGACGACGACGGAGACGTCCGGGGCGCTCACCGGCCCCAGCCCCCGAAGGTGAGGCGGGCGGCCTCCGCCGGGGCGAGACCGACCGGCAGGTCGTCGTCGAGCCAGGTGCTGGCGGGGTCGTCGAGCGCCCGGCGGATGCCGTCGGCCAGCGCGCCCGGCTCGTCGGCGACCAGCGCGAGGGTGCCGGGCGCCCGGCGGTCGACCTCCTCGGTGTACGGGCTGCGGGCGGCGACGGGGCGGCGCCCGGCGGCCAGCCACGCGGTGAGCGACGCCGAGGCGGACACGTGCCGCGGCGCGAACACGGGGACGTCGACGGCCCGCAGCCGCCCGGGCAGGTCGGCGTCGTCGACCCAGCCGTCCACGACGAGCGTGCGACCCAGCGTGCCGGCCCGGGCGGACAGGTCCTCGAGCAGGCCGTCGTGGCCGGGCGAGGCGCCGCCCAGCACGCGCAGGCCGACGTCGGCGGGCAGACCGGCCAGGGCCGAGAGCACCTCGTCGTGCCCCTTGCCGGGGTAGACCCAGCCGAGCACCGCGACCTCCCGGCCGGGACGCCAGGACCCGCCGGGCCCGACGGTGGGCTCGACGGTGGGCCCGACGGTGGGCCGCGGGGCACGGTCCGGGCCGGCCGTCGGCACGGCCAGGGGGACGACGCGGACCCGGGTGCCGGCGTCCGCGCCGGTGACCGCACGGAGCAGGGCGGCCTCGTGGTCGCTCGACACCACCACGCCCACCGCGGCGGCCACGAGCCCGGCGTAGCAGTCCCGGCGGCGCGCGGCGGGCGTCCCGTCGGAGGGCTGCGGCAGGTCGTGGAGGGTGAGCGAGACCGGCCCCCGGCCCGCGAGCGCGCGGACCACGGCGAGCGCCTCCTCGGGCGAGCGGCCGAGCAGGTGGTCGGTGACGTGCAGGTGCACCCGCGCGGGCCCCTCGCCGCCGCCGGTGCCGCCGGTGCCGCCCGTGCCGTCCGTGCCGCCCGTGCCGCCCGTGCCGCCTGTGCCGCCTGTGCCGCCGTGCCGAGCGCGTCCAGCCCGTCGAGCAGCACCGGCACGTCGTCGGCGGACACCCGGGCGGGCACGCGCAGGACGTCGGCGTCCGGGACCCCGGCGGCGGCCAGGAGCAGCTCGGCGTAGCGGACCACGCCGTGCCCGGCGGGACCGACGACGAGGTGGTGCAGCCGGCTCACAGGCCCAGCGCCCCGAGCGCGGCGGCGTGGCGGCGCAGCCCGGCGGCCACGACGTCCGGGTGCGCGGCGTACCAGCGCAGCTGCTCCTCCTGCACGTGCTCGTCCTCGACGGGGACACCGTCCACGAGCCACCCCTCGCGGGCCGCGGCCGGGTCGAGACCCAGCACGTCCAGCACCTCCGGGTGCAGCGGCGACATGACGGAGCGCAGCAGCACGCGCCCGGGGTCGACGGCCGCCACGCCCAGGCCCAGGGTGTCCAGGACGCGCTGCGCCAGCCCCACGAGGACGGGGTTCCCGGGGTGGTTGAGGGTGTGCGACGACCCCGCCCCGGCGGCGAGGAGCAGGTCGGAGGCGACGAGGGTGCCGTGCTCGGTCTCCCGCCGCCGCAGCTCGTCCTGGCTGCGGCGCCCGACCTCGGCGAGCCCCCGGGGGGCGGGGGGCCCGGGCGGGGCCGGGCGCCCGGCGGCCCGGGACAGCGTGCGCAGGTCGTGGTACGGCACGACGGGCGGCTCCCCGGCCCCGGGCAGGCGCACCAGGGCCTGGTACGGGTGCAGCCGCGCGTCGCGGACGACCGGGACCACGACGAGCCGGGCCCCGGGCGCGGCCGCCGCCATCTGGGACGTGCCCAGGGGCAGGTCCCGGTAGCCGTCGCGGACGGGCTGGGACACGAGCACCGAGCAGCCCGCGAGCAGCCGCCCCAGGTGGGGCAGGTCGCCCGGGGCGAGCTCGTGCACCGGGGGCACCCGGACGCAGCGCAGCCCGGGGGCGCTGGCCTCCAGGACCACCCGCGTCGCCTCGGCCTGGCAGTTGCCGTGCACGAGCGCCACGGGCCGGTCGTCGTCCCGGTCCAGGGGCGCGACCCCGTAGAAGTCCCCGTAGTGCCGGGTGCGCCCGTCGGGCGCCGTGCCCGTGGCGGCCGGTGCTGCGGCCGGTGCTGCGGCCGGTGCTGCGGCCGGTGCTGCGGCCGGTGCTGCGGCCGGTGCGGCGGTCGCCCGGGCCCCGCTCACCAGCGGCCCCCGGCCGCGGCGAGGCGGTGGAGGCGGTCGTGCTCGGCGACCGAGCCGCCACGGCCGGCCATCCTCTCCTCGAGCACGGCGGAGCCGCGCGGGCCACGCTCCAGCGCGTCCCGCAGGGCGCCGGCCAGGGACGCGGGGTCAGGGCCGTCGGGCCCGCGGCGGAACAGGTGGACACGCTGCTGCTCGGCCCAGCGCCCGAGGTCCGGGGCCAGCACGGGGGTGCCGACGTCGTGGCAGGCCTCGACCCACCCGCTGTGGGTGCCCCACCGGTACGGCAGCACGAGCGCGGCCAGGCCGCCGAGATCCCGCCACATCTCGGCCTCGGGCGTGCGCGGGCCGACCACGAGCTCGAGGCGGCCGTCGGCGTCCGCCTCGCGCAGGCGTCGGACCAGGGCGGGGTCGGCCCGGGGGAAGCCGGGCCGGAGCACCTCCTCGCGCAGCTGCACCCGCAGCACGGGCCGGTCCCGGCCCGCGCGGACCAGCTCGTCGAGGACGTCCTGGACCGCGGGGTGGAGCAGGGCGGCGACGAGGCCAGGGTCGACCGCCGGGCGGAGGACGCCGAGCGGGACGGCGACCACCTGTGGCGGCGCGTCGCCCGACGGGGGACGGGGACGGGCCAGGACGTCGGTCGGGGCGAGGTGCGGGTGGGGCACGACCGCGGGCCGGCGGCCCCAGCGACGCTCCACCTCGGCCGCCGCGCCCGGGGTCAGGGTGAGCAGCCCGGCGCTGCGGCGGGCGAGCAGGGCGACCTGCGCCTCGTGGGAGGACTGGTCCACCAGGTGCGGGTTGGTGAGGTCGTGCACGGTCCAGACCACCGCCACCCCCGCCCGGTCGGCGGCGTCGAGGGCCAGCCGGAGTCCGTCGAGGTCGACCTGCTCCATGCCGAAGTGGACGTGCAGCACGTCCACGTCACGGCCGTGCCGCCCGAGCCAGCCGACCGCGTCGCCCCAGGCGAACGGCTCGCCGGCGGCCACCGACGACGTGACGGCCCGTCCGGGAGCACGGCGTCCGGGACGGTCGTCGCGTGGCGCACGTAGTCGTGCGCCGCCGGGACGTGCACTACGCGGGGGCCGCTCACCCGGCCAGCTCGCGCGGCGCGAGGTGGGCCTCGTCCGGGACCGCGCGCCGGGCCGGCGGCCCCAGCGGGACGACGGTCCCGTGGGCGTCAGGGGTCCAGGCGAAGCGGTCCGCGACCTCCTGCACGACCGCGGCCGCCCGCCCTGCGCCGGCCCCGTCGTTCCACGTCCGCCAGCGCCGGGCCGCCGCCGCCCGCGCGGCACCGCCGGCGGAGGGGTCACCGGCCAGCTCGTCCAGCAGCGCCGGCCACCGCTCGTCGCCCGGCCAGGCGGCCGCGACCCGGGCGACGCCGGCGGTCTCCAGCAGGCGGCCCAGGGCGGCCTGCTCGTCGAAGGGGCGGGGCTGGGGCAGCGCGAGGAACGGCACGCCCGCGGCGGCCACGTCGGCCACCAGCCCGCCGCCGCACGGCCCCACGACGACGTCGGCCCCGCCGAGCAGCGGCCAGACGTCCTCGACGGTCCCGTGCTCGACGACGAGCGGGTGCCCGGCCTGCGCGCCGCCGACGAGCTCGCCGGCCACGTGCCAGTGCCAGCCGGCGGCCCCGCCCTGCGGCCCGGTCGCGTCCGC
Source organism: uncultured Actinomycetota bacterium (assembly GCA_963750335.1). Classification (GTDB taxonomy): domain Bacteria; phylum Actinomycetota; class Actinomycetes; order Actinomycetales; family JBBAYJ01; genus Aquipuribacter. Next base: position 698,840 of record CAVVQD010000011.1, on the reverse strand, counting down.
GGCCGCGCGCACGTCGTCGGCCCGGACCGCGTGCCCGCCGCGGCCCAGGACGAGGACGGCGCAGCGCCCGGCCGGGCAGCCGGCGCCCCGGCCCGCGACCTCGCGCCCGTCGAAGCGCGAGAACGCGCCGGTCCAGCGGGTGCGGTCGTCCAGCGGCCCGTCGGCGGCCTGCGCCGACCGGGGCCAGGGGGCGAGCAGGACGGAGGCGGTGGCGTACCCGAGCAGGTGGGCGGGGTCGGTGCGGTCGCCGGGCTGCAGCACGGCCACGGTGGGCAGGCCGACCAGGCGCGCGAGCAGCAGCATCTCCACCGACACGTCCACCACGAGCAGGCGGCAGCCGGAGCGCCGGGCCCAGGCGGACAGCACCTCGGCCCGCCCGCGCAGGCCGGGCTCGCCGAGGGGGGCCCAGTGCAGCGTGCCGCCCGCGGTCGGGTCGGTCCGCGCCGGGTCCATCGGGCCGGTCACGGCGGCGTCCGGCGGCAGGGCGAGCCAGTCGACCCCGGCCGCGGGCGCGCCGCTGCCCATCCCGGTGACGGGCTCGTCCAGGTGCGGGGCGACGGCCTCGAGACGACGGCGGTGGCCGCTGCCGTGGTCGTGCACGTACCAGCCGATCACGCCGCGGCCCGGTAGACCTGCACGTACCGCTCGGCCATGGCCGTGGCGCTGAGGGTCTCCAGCGCGTGGGCCCGCACCTGCGCGCGGTCCATCCTGAGCGCCTCCGCCGCGGCGCGGGCCAGGTCGTGGACGTCGTCCGGGGCAGCGAGCACGCCGCCGCCGGAGCCGAGGACCTCGCCGAGCCCGCCCCGGTCGAAGGCGGCGACCGGGGTGCCGCAGAGCATCGCCTCCGCGGCGACGAGACCGAAGGGCTCGTCCCAGGACGGCGTGACCAGGGCGCACCCGGCCGAGCCGACCAGGCGCGCGAGGTCGGCCACGTCGAGGTGCCCGGCGTAGCGGACGTCGGTGGACAGCAGCGGGGCGACCTCGGCGTCGAAGTACCGCTGGTCGTGGACCGGGCCGGCCAGCACGAGCCGGCGACCGAGCAGGCGGGCGGCGCGGACCGCCAGGTGCGGCGCCTTCTCCGGCACCATGCGTCCGGACCAGACGAGGTCGGGACCTCCGGGCCCGGCGGGCCAGAGCGACGGGTCGACCCCGTTGCCCACCACCTCGACGTCGCCGAGCACGCCCGACCAGCGGCGGGCCACGTCCGCGGACACCGCCACGAAGCGGCTGGCCAGGGCGCCGTCGACCGCGCCGGCCTCCTGCCACGGGTTGGGCGGGGTGTGCAGGGTGGTGACCATGGGCGTGCTCAGCAGCGGGGCCATCGCCAGGGGCAGGTAGTGGAGGCTGTTGTTGTGGACCAGGTCGAGCCGGTCCACGTCCCGCAGCAGCCGCGACATGGTCTGCTGCATGCAGCGGTGCTCCCACAGGAAGTGCTCCGGCGGGGCCGCGATGTCCGCCCGGGCCGCCTCGGACAGCGGCGGCGGCGCGAAGACGGGGACCACGCGCGCGACGGACCGGTCGCTGTCGCCGTGGGCGTACAGCACGACCGAGTGCCCGGCCGCGGTCAGCGAGCGGGCCAGGGACCAGGTGTGCGCCTCCAGGCCGCCGGCGAACGGCTGCGCCACCGGGAAGCGGAGGGCGGCGACGATCCCGATGCGCAGCGGGCGGGCGGGCAGCCCCACCGCGGTGGGCACAGGCACGCCGGGCGAGGGCCTCGAGGACGGGTGCGGAGACGGGTGCGGAGACGGGTGGGGTGCCGGGTGGGGGGCGTGGGCGTGGCGTACCAGGTCCGGGGCGGCGCCGACCATCCGTGCTCCATCCTGTCGGCCGGTGAGGCGGTGTCGACCCCGGGAGGGGGTCCGTGCGCCACCGGGGAGGGATGGCGTCCCGGGGGTACCCGGGAGTAGCGGTTCTCACACCGCCTGAAGGCTGCTCCCCGTCAGGACAGGGATCCGAGGGGGGCGGGGGGCTCACGGACCGTGACGGGTCCCGGCCCCGGGACGTCGACCGGACCCCCGGTGTGCTGTCATCAGCCGGTGACGGCCAGCCCTGTGCCCCCGGTGGGGCCTGCCCCCCCGTCGGCCCCCGGACCCCGGGCGACGGTGGTCACCATCGTCCGCGGCCGCCTGGACCATCTCCGCCGGCAGGGCTGGGGCCTGGCCGCGCAGGACGAGCCGGACCTCGAGTGGGTCGTCGTGCGGATGGGCGGTCCCGACCCGCGGGAGGCGCTGACCGGCCCGCAGCCGCGCCCCGTCCTCGTCGACCTCGACGTGGCCGACGGCGAGCCGCTCCCCCTGGCCGCGGCCCGCAACGCGGGGATCGCGGCCGCGTCGGCCCCGACCGTCGTCCTGCTCGACGTGGACGCGGTCCCCGGGCCGTCGACGGTGCGCCGCTACGCCGAGGCGGTGGAGGCGACCGGCGGCGTCGTCGCCGGCCCGGTGTCGTACCTGCCGGCGGGCGTCCCCGCCACGGCGTCGGACCTGGCCGCGATGGCGGGCGCGGGCACCCCGCACCCGGCCCGTCCGGTCCCAGCAGACGGCGAGCTGCTGCGGGAGGGGCGCTGGGAGCTGCTGTGGACCGTGTCGATGGCTGCGCCGGCCCGCCTGCTGCGCGAGGTGGGCGGCTTCGACGAGCGGTACACCGGCTACGGCGCCGAGGACACCGACATGGCCATGCGGCTGCGGACCGCGGGGGCCCCGCTGCACTGGGTCGGCGGGGCGTGGGCCTTCCACCAGCACCACGCCGAGGTCGGCCGGCGCGACCGCGTGCCGGACATCGTCCGCAACGCCTCGCTCTTCCGGTCCGTGTGGGGCTGGTGGCCGATGGCGGGCTGGCTCGCGGACCTCGCGGCCGAGGGCCGCGTGGAGTGGGACCCCGAGGGCACGCTGCTGCGCGAGCGCTGAGGCGTCGCGCGAGCGCCTCGGGCCGTGGTCGCACGGGCGTCGCCGCACGAGGCCGTCGCCAGCGGCCCGCCCCCGGGGAGGCGGGCCGAGGACGACGGCCTGGTCGAGCGGGTGGGACGGGTGGGGTCAGCTGGACGAGCCGCGCCCGAAGCGGCCGAGGCCCTTGAGCTGCTGCTCGGGCTTCTGCTGCTCGCCCTGCTGCGCGCCGAGCACCAGGAGGGCGCCGGTCACCGCGGGGATCGCGTACTGGACCAGGCGCAGCTGCTTCATGGCCGTCGCCACGTCCGGGGGGCGTGCTGCCGTTGGGGATGACGGCGCCCGTGGCCGGGACCCGTCCGGCCTTGCCGACCGTCGCGCCGAGCGCGCCGCTCCAGGCGGTGAGGGCGAGCGCCGCCCCCGTGAGGACGGTCTTGAGCGCGGTGTTGCCGCGGGTGCCCTCCTGGTTGGCCGCGCGGTCGCGGTTGGCGATGAGCAGGCCGGCCCCGCCGACGACGTGCGCCCCGATCGCGGCGAAGTTGAACGGCGCCCAGCGGGCCCAGCCGTAGCTGGCGACGGCGGCGCGCTCGCTCTCGTCGCTCACCTTGCCGGCGGCGCCGTTGAGCCCGATGGCTCCCATCAGCGTGCCGCCGAACCAGGCGGCGGCGCCGAGGTCGTGGAGGGTGCGGACGAGCGTGTTGCGGTTCGACATGGGTAGTCCTTCCGAGACGGTGGTGTCCGCCTCCGGGGTACCCCCGGGACCGCGTCTCAAGCGGCGAGGGCGTGCCGGGTTCTCCCCGGGCGCTGCGGGAGCAGGGCCACGACCGGGGCTCCGAGCACCACCGCGGCCCCCCGCTGCCGACCGGCCGGGGGCCTGTCGGCTCAGGCCGGCGCCCGCAGGTGGGTGTCGAAGAACGCGAGGATGCGCCGCTTGGCGTCGGCCGAGGCGTCGTGGTCGTAGCCGACCCCGCCGACCCGCATGAGCGTGGTCAGCGGCGACCGGGCGGTGAGCCGGTTCATGAACCCGTGCCTCGCCCCCGGGTACTCCTTGACGTCGGCGACCACGCCGGCCCGGGCCGCGGCCTGCTCCACCGAAGCCGCCGCCCCCTTGAGCACCGGGTCGGCGCCGCCGAAGCTCGCCACCACGGGGCAGGCGCCGGCCAGGGCGGCGTCGAGGTCGTCGGGGAGGATGCCGTAGTTGACGCTGGAGGCGGCCCAGCCCGGCCGGGCGGCGAGCAGCAGGGCGAAGGCGCCGCCCATGCAGAAGCCGATGACGCCGACCGTGCCCGTGCAGTCCTCGGAGGCCGCGAGCTCCGCCCGCGCCGCCTCGATCTGGTCGAAGGCCGGGCCGCGCTGGGCGGTGAGCTGGGCGAACGTGCCCTTGAGGCAGGTGATGGCGCGGCGCCCGCCGTACAGGTCGGGCATCGCCACCACGTACCCGGCCGCGGCGAGCCAGTCGGCCTGCTCGTGCATGTCGTCGCCGGGGCCGAAGGCGTCGTGGACGAGCACCACGCCCGGCCACGGCCCCGGCCGGTCGCGCACGGGGACGGGCACGGCCCGGTAGGCCAGGCGGGGGGAGCTGGGCACGGGGACCTCCGGGACGGGGCGGGGCGGCCGACCTGGTCGCCACGCCAGTCTCGCCCCGCCGGCCCGGCCCCGCGCCCCGGAGCGGGCCTACGGTGGCCCCGAGGCGGAGGAGACGCGATGCGGGCACGGTTCGAGGAGCTGGCCTGGGCGAGCACGCCCATGGGCGAGATCAGCCTGCGCCGCCGGGTGGAGCCGACGCTGGGCGTGGACGTCTACGAGGTGAAGCTCGGCGAGGAGTTCCTCATGTCGAGCCTGTTCACCGCCTCGGAGGTCGCCCTGGCCCGGCTCGGCCTGGCCCGGCTCGCCTCGTCCGCCCCGGCGCCCCGGGACGACGGCGGGGAGCAGGGCCCCGACGAGGAGCAGGGCTGGGACGTGGTCGTCGGCGGGATGGGGCTCGGCTTCACGGCGCGGACCGTCCTGGAGGACGACCGGGTCGCCTCGCTCACCGTGGTCGACGCGCTCGCGGAGGTGCTCGCCTGGCACGTGGACGGCGTCCTGCCGGGCGGGCGGGAGCTGGTCGAGGACCCCCGGACCCGGCTGCTGCACGGCGACTTCTTCGCCATGGCCCGGGACGACGCCGGGCTCGACCCCGACGCGCCGGGGCGGCTGTTCGACGCGGTGCTCGTGGACATCGACCACACCCCGGAGCACCTGCTCCACGCCAGCCACGGCGACCTGTACTCCGTCGCCGGCCTGCGCCGGGTGTCCCGCTCGCTGCGGCCGGGCGGGGTCTTCGGGCTGTGGTCGGACGACCCGCCCGAGCCCCGCTTCGAGGCCGTCCTCGACGAGGTCTTCGTCGGGCGCACCTCGGACGTCGTCAGCTTCCCCAACCACCTGACCGGCGGCCGGTCGGCCTGCACCGTCTACCTCGGGGCCGTGGCGGGGTGAGCGGGCACGACCTCGCCTGGGGGCGGCGGACCGGCGGCCGGCTGGGCGTGCGGGAGGAGGTCGGGCTGCTGCTCGCCGCCGCCGGGATGCTGCTGCGGGACCGGCGCCGCCCCTCCCCGCCGGCCCGGGTGCCCGAGCTGCACGAGCCGCCGGCCTCGGCCTTCGCGCGGCGCTGCCTGGCCACGGCGCAGGACCGGTCAGGGCGGGACCTGCTCGGGCACCTGGTGCGGACCTGGCACTGGGCCGACATCGTCGCCCAGCTGGACGGCGTCGACCACGACCCCGAGCTCCTCTGGGCGGCGTGCCTGCTCCACGACCTCGGGCTGGTCCCGCAGCGGCCTGCCTCGCTCGGGCCGGCCGGCTGCTTCGCGGTCGACGGCGCGCTGGAGGCCCACGCGCTCGCGGTGGAGCACGGCTACCCGCGCGCCGACGCCCTGGCCGACGCGGTCGCCCGGCACCTGGACGTCACGGTGCCGGTGGCGCTGGGCCCCGAGGCGCACCTGCTGCACGCGGGCGCCGGGCTGGACGTGCTGGCCGTCGGCCTGCGCCGGGTGCCGCCCGCCAGCCGCGCGGCCGTGCTGGGGCGGCACCCGCGGGACGGGCTCAAGGGCACGCTCGTCACCCTCCTCGGCGAGGAGGCCGTCCGCCGGCCCCGCTCCCGCACCGGGGTCATGCAGCGACGGCTCGGCTTCACCGACCGGGTCGTGGCGGCGGACGCCCTGTTCTGCCGCTGACCGCCCCGGGCCCGGCCTCCTCGACCGGGTCCGGGCAGCCCGACGACGGGGCTCAGGCGCCCCGGCCGGACTCCTGCTGCAGCTCGTCGATCAGCAGGGACGCGTCGCCCTTGGTGATGCCCTCGGGCACCTCGCGGCCGGCCTCGCGGGCCAGCGTGGACAGGTAGCTGAGCTGCGGGCCGGTGGCGGGCTCGTCGCCCGTGGCCCACTGCTCGACGGGCTTCTCCGCGGACTCGGGCGAGGGAGGGGTCGAACCGGACGTATCGGTGGTGTCGGTCATGCGGCGAGCGTAGGCAGCACCTCCGACACACCGCCCGTCGAGGCGGTGGCGTCGCCCCCTCCGCCCCCGGTGCCTAGCCTGCGGCGATGGAGCAGAGAGTGAGCCTGGTGACGCTCGGCGTGCGGGACCTGGACGCCTCCCGCCGGTTCTACGCCGGTCTCGGCTGGCACGGCCAGGAGGTGCAGCGGACGGTCTTCGTCCAGGCCGGTGGCTGCGTGGTCGTGCTGTGGGACCGCACCGCGCTGGCGGCGGACTGCGGCGTCGAGGACACGGGCGCTGCCTTCGGCGGGATCGCGCTGGCCCACAACGTCCGGTCGCGGGCGGAGGTGGACGACGTCCTCGCCGAGGCCGTCGCGGGCGGGGCGTCCCTGGCCCGGCCGGCGGCCGAGACCTTCTACGGCGGGTACGCCGGGGTCTTCACCGACCTGGACGGCCACCCCTGGGAGGTGTCCCACAACCCGGGCCTCGCGCTCGCGGACGACGGCTCGCTCGTCCTGCCGGACCTCGGCGGGACGAGGTGGTGAGGGGCGCTACTCCCCCGCCCGCCCGTCGACCGCCTCGCGGAGCAGGTCCGCGTGGCCGTTGTGCCGCGCGTACTCCTCGACCATGTGCAGCAGCACCCACCGCAGGCTGGGGGCCTCCCCGCCGGGCCAGGTCCGGACCGTCCGCCGGTCCAGCCCCCCGTCGGCCAGGGCCCGCGCGACGTGCCCTCTCGACCGGTCCACGGCGCCGGCCCAGAACGAGCGCAGCCCGTCGGGCCCGAGCTCGGGGAGCAGGTGCCAGTCCGCGTCCCGGTCGACCGTGAAGTCGGTCCCCTGCCAGTCCGCCGCGCGCTCGTGGCCGTGCAGCCACCGCGACAGCCAGTCGTCCTCGACGTAGGCCAGGTGCCCGAGCAGCCCGCCGAGGGTCATCGTGGACACGCCCACCGTGAGCGCGAGGCCCTCGGCGTCGACCCCCTCGCACTTCCACCGCAGCGTGTCGCGCTGGAAGTCGAGGAAGCCGAGCAGCGAGGTGACCTCGTCCGCCGCCAGCGGGGCCTCGGACCGTCCGTTCTCGTCCACCGTCCCGTTCTCGTCCACCGTCATGCCGGGAGCATGGTGCTGACCCCCGACAGCGACCGAGGTCCCCCGTCGGCGGCCCCGGGACGGGCCTCAGATGCCGATGGCCTGCATCTGCGCCGCGGCGTACCGGGTGCCGGTGAACGCCTCGGGCGGGGCCACCGCCTCGATGCGGGCCAGGTCGTCCTCGGTGAGCACCACCTCGGCCGCGCCGACGTTCTCGACCAGCCGGGTCTCGCTGCGCGTGCCGGGGATGGGCACGACGTCCTCGCCCCGGGCCAGCACCCACGCCAGCGCCAGCTGGGCCGGGGTCACGCCCTTGTCCTCGGCGACGCGGCCCACCTCGCGCACCACGGCCATGTTGGCCTCGAAGGCCTCCTCGACGAAGCGCGGGTTCGACTTCCGGAAGTCGTCGTCGGCCAGGTCGGCGGGCGACGAGATCGCCCCGGTGAGGAAGCCCCGGCCCAGCGGGGAGTAGGCGACCAGGCCGATCCCCAGCTCGCGGGCGGTGGGGACGACCTCGGCCTCGATGTCACGGCTCCAGATCGACCACTCGCTCTGCAGCGCCGCGATCGGGTGCACCGCGGCCGCGCGGCGGATCGTCTCCGGGCCGGCCTCCGAGAGCCCGAGGTAGCGGACCTTCCCCGCCTGGACGAGCTCCGCCATGGCGCCCACGGTGTCCTCGATGGGCGTCCCGGGGTCGACACGGTGCTGGTAGTACAGGTCGATGTGGTCCACGCCCAGGCGCTGCAGCGACGCGTCGCAGGCCCGGCGCACGTAGTCCGGAGAGCCGTCGATCGACCGCGAGCCGTCCTCGTGGACGACGTTGCCGAACTTGGTGGCGAGCACGGCCCGGTCGCGCCGGTCGGCGACCGCCCTCCCCACCAGACGCTCGTTCGTGTGCGGGCCGTACATGTCGGCCGTGTCGAGCAGGGTGACGCCGAGCTCGAGCGCGCGGTGGATGGTGGCCACGGACTGCGCGTCGTCCCGGGGACCGTAGAAGGCGCTCATGCCCATGCAGCCGAGACCGACGGAGCTGACCTCGAGCGGGCCGAGGCGACGGGTGGGAAGGCTCATGCGGAGGACCTCTTCCTGGGGGACGTCCTGGAGGGCGTCGTGGTGACCGGCGCCGGTGCCGGCGTCGGCGGCGGGCAGCACCGAGGGCTCGCCCGCCCGTGACGACCAGCGTCACGGGCGCCCCGCCTATGCCCGCCGCACCGGCCGGACGCCCGGCCCGGGGGCGAGCGCCGGGTCAGGAGGTGCCCGTCGAGCTCTCGGTGCCGTCCAGGACCGTCGGACCCATGAGCGCCGCCGAGTCGTAGACCGTGCGGAACCCCGTCACCCGGTCCCCGTCCAGGTCGATGACCGTGACGCCGGTGTAGGTGACCGGGTGGCCCCCGGCACGCACGGCGTCGCTCGACCACTCCAGGGCGGCATGGGACTCCCCCTCGGTGACCTGCGTGAACGTCGTGCGGATCTCGTCGAACTGGCGCAGGTACTCCTCGAAGAGCGCCGTGATCCCGTCCGGGCCGCGGCGGGTGCCGTGGCCGTCGATGCTCGACACCTCGGCGTCGTCGGTGAACAGCGCGGCCATCGGCTGCAGGTCCCGCTGCTGCTCCAGGTGCCGGAGCGCGGCGATGAACTGCCGGGTGGTGTCGTCGCGTACCTCGTGGTCCACAGGTCCTCCTAGGTAAGGGGGCAGGCCGGTGCACGCACGGGCCCGCCGGTCCCGCCAGGGGTACCCAGCCGTCGGCGCGCGACACGCCCCCCCCGGGCCCGGTCGGCGTCCGGGGGCGCGGCCGGGGCGGCGGGGCTGCTCCGGCCGGGCGTGGGGCCTGGTCGGCGGGACGGCGGCGCGGCAGCATGGTGGTCGTGGACAGCCTGGACCCGGCCCTGGACCCGGCCCTGGACCCGGCCCTGGACCCGGCCCGGTGGACGCGGGGGTCCGCGCCTACGTGGCCGCCGTCGCGCCGCCGCACCGGGAGCTGTACGACCGCGTGCACCGCCTCGTGCTGCAGGCGCACCCGTCGGCGACGACGGCGATGTCGTACGCGATGCCGTCCTACGTGGTCGGCGGCCGCCGGCTGCACGTCGGGGCGTGGAAGCACGGCCTGTCCTTCTACGGCTGGAGCGAGGGGCGCGACGCCGGCTTCGCGGCCCGCCACCCCGACCTCGTCGGCAGCAAGGGCACCATCCGGCTCTCCCCGGAGGCGGCCGAGGGGGTCACGGACGACGAGCTCCGGGACTTCTTCCGGGACACGCTGGACGGCTGAGGGGTGGATCCCGTCCCGTCCTGCTGGGTGCCCCCGGACCGCCTGCCGGACCTGCCCCCCGGCGAGGCCGTGCGCACGCAGGGCTGGGAGGTCTACGGCGCCCGCGCCCGCTTCCCGCCCTCCTCGGCGCCCGGCTTCTCCCGGGCGCTGGCGATGGGCCTGCTCCCGGCACCCCTGACCGGTCCTCCGCCGGCACCGCTGCCCGGGCTGCCGGCGTGGCACCGCCTGCTGCTGGCGCTCGGGGCGGTGCTCCTGGGCGTGCCGGCGCTGCTCGTGCTGGGCCCCGCCGCGGGGGCCGACGAGGACGCGCTGGCGGTGCCGGTCCTGCTCCTCGTGGCGGCGGCGGTCGTGCTGTTCCTGTCCTTCGTGCGGCGCCAGCCGCTGGAGCACGCCGCCGGCTACACCTCGGCCCCGGACGCCGCGGGGCTGTGGCGGCTCGCGCGGGACGGGAGGGTCCTGCGGGAGCCGGACCGCACGGTGCCCCCGCCGGGCTGGTACCCGTCGCCCTACTACCCCGGGATCCTGCAGCGGTGGGAGGGACCGGGCTGGGCGCCCCTTCCCGAGCAGTGGTGGGACCACGAGGAGCAGTGGTTCCGCCGCCCGGTCACGCCGTTCCTCTGACCCCTGGCGCGGCCCCGGCCCGCCCCCCGGCACCGCGGCCCGCGTCGGCCGCGGCGACCTCCTCCAGGAGCAGGTCGACGAGCTCGGGCGGCGCGTCGTAGGCGATGCCGTGCGCGGAGTCCTCGACGACCACGAGCCGGCTGCCGGCGGTCGAGGCGACGAGCTGCTCGCACCAGGCCTGGGTGCACACCTCGTCCCGGGAGCCGCGGACCACGAGCAGCGGCACCTGCACGGTCGCGTCGCCCTGCTGCTCGGCGCGCTGCACGGCACGGCGCATGAGCACGACCATCTGCCCCGGTCCGGCGCGGAGGTAGTCGACCACCGCGATGCCGACCAGCAGCGGCGGCTCGTGGAGCACCCCGCCCAGCAGCCGCAGCGCCTGCCGGAGCACGCTGGGGCGCTCCGGGTCGCCGGTGGGGGCGAGCGCGACGAGGCGGCGCACCCGGTCCGGGGCGATGAGCGCGACCTCGCCCGCCACCTGCGCGCCGACGGAGTGCCCGACCAGCACCGCCGAGTCGACACCGCGCTCGTCCATCCAGCCGAGGACCGCCCGGGCCAGGTCGTGCACGCCGAGCGAGCCGACCCGGGGCTGGGGGCTGCGGCCGTAGCCGGGCAGGTCCGGGGCCAGGGTCCGGGTGGTCGCGCCGAGAGCGTCGACGAGCGGGCGGACGGAGCGGCTGGACATGCCGAGCCCGTGCACGAGGACCACCGGCGTGCGGGGCGCCCGGCCGGCGACGGTCCCGGGGTGCGCTCGCGGTACGACATCCGCGTGACGACGTCCCGCCCGCGGGGCCGGCGGCGGACCGTGCCCAGCGCCCAGCCGACGGTCACCGCCGTCCCTGTGGCGCCCGCCCCGAGGGCGAGCTGCCAGAGCGACCACGACCGCACCGGCCCGGCGAGCGGGACCTCCCGCAGCGGCCGAGACTCCGCGGCGCGCCCCGCCCTCCGGCCCGCCGCGTCGCCGGCGACCGCCGCGACCGTGCCGCGCACGGCGCGCCCGACCGGCCGACGACCGCGCGGACGCAGGCGCAGAGGCAGACCCAGAGGCAGACCCAGAGCGGCACCGGGACGCGGGCGGGCCCGGCCCGGGACGGGCCACGGGGGCTGCGGTGCGCGCACGCGTGCTCCCCCCCGGCCCTGGCCGGCGGACCCGGCCCGAGCGACGACGGTACGGCGTGCGCCGTCCCCGGGCCCGCCCCGGCGCAGGCCCGGACGGCGGGCGGGGTGAGGTGTCCCTCCCGGCGGTACGGCGGCTAGCCCCCTGCCCACCACCGCCGCCGGGCTGGGACCGTCGTGCCGTGACGACGAGCCCTGCACCCCGGACCGCCCCGGACCCGCCCCCCGGCGGTGCCCCTGCCCCCGCCGCGGGTGCCCCTGCGACGGGGTCCGTGACCGAGGTGGTGACCACCCGCGACCTGCACCTGCGCATCGGCGGGCGGGCGGTCCTCGACGGCGCCGACGTGCACGTCGGCCCGGGCGTGACCGGTCTGCTCGGCCCGAACGGCGCGGGGAAGACGACCCTCATCGGGCTGCTCCTGGGTCTGCAGCGACCCACGTCGGGAGAGGTGCGCGTGCTCGGCCTGGACCCCACCCGCGACGGCCCCCGGCTGCGGCCGCTCATCGGGTACTCCCCCCAGCTGCAGGTGCTCCCGCCCGACGTGCCCGCCGTGGACCTGGTCAGCCACCTCGCCGAGGTCCAGGGCCTGCCCCGCAGCGCCGCCCGGCAGCGCGGCAGCGACGCGCTGTGGCTGGTCGGGCTCGGGGAGGAGCGCACCCGCCGCGTCGGCACCATGTCCACCGGGCAGGTGCAGCGGGTCAAGCTGGCCTGCGCGCTGGCCCACGACCCGCGCCTGCTCGTCCTGGACGAGCCGACCAACGGCCTGGACCCGGTCCAGCGTGACGACCTGCTCCTGCTGGTGCGACGGCTGGGCACCGAGCTCGGGATGCACGTCCTGCTCAGCTCGCACCTGCTGGCCGAGGTCGAGCAGGTCTGCGACGCCGTGGTGATCCTCGCCGACGGCCGCGCCACCTCCAGCCGGCTCCGCCAGGACGAGGAGCACTCGGCCCGCCGGGTGCTCGTGGTGGACGAGCCGTCGGTGGCGGCCGTGACCGCCGGGCTCGCCGCGGCGGGGATCGCGGTCGCCCGAACCAGCGGCGACCACGCCTCCGCCGGGGACGGCCTCGCCCACCTCGAGGTCGCCCTCGCCGGGCCCGACGACGAGGCCGCGCTGACCCTGGTGCTCGCCCGCACCGGGGCCGGGGTCCACCGCCTCACCGAGCCCCGCCACGGGCTCGTCGACACCTACCTCGCCACCACCGGAGCCCCCGCATGAGCCCGACCGGCCCGTCCACCGGCACCGCTTCCGCCGTCCCGCCTATCAGCGCACCCACCGGCGCACCCACCCCCCGGGGCCCGGAGGAGGCGGCCCGGCTGCTCGACACCGGCTACCGGCCCTACGACGGCCCCCGGGCCGGCGTCCCCGGCGCCGTCGGCAGCCTGGTCCGCTACTCCGTGGGCCGCGGGCTCGGGCTGGGGCGCCCGTTCGGCGGCAAGGTGCCGATCGGGCTGGTCCTGGTCGTGGCCTACCTGCCCGCCGTCGCCCTCGTCGGCGTCACGGTCGTGGCCGGCGACATCTTCGGCACCCCGATCAACGAGTCCGTCCGCGACTTCTTCGGCCTCATCACCACCGCGGTCGTCGCGTTCTCCGCCCTCGTGGTCCCCGAGCTGTTCTGCACCGACAAGCGGACCGGGATGCTCGGCCGCTACCTGTCCACGCCGCTCACCCGGTGGACCTACCTGCTGGCCAAGGCCGGGGCGCTGCTCGCGCTGCTGTCCCTGGTGGTCATGGGCCCGCCCCTCATCCTCCTGCTCGGCCTGTCGGGCGTCGGCGACGACCTGCCGTCGCTGGTCACGGTCCTCGACCTGCTGTGGCGCGTGGTGGCCGGGGCGGCGCTGCTGTCGTTGCCGCTGGCCGCGGTGGGCGCCGCCGTGTCGAGCCTCACGAGCCGACGGGTCGTGGCCACGGCGATCATCGCGGTGGTCATGCTGCTGTGCACCGCGGTGACCGGGGTCCTCAGCGAGACCGGCTCCCCGGACAGCATCCGGCTGCTCGACGTGGTGTCCGTCGCCTTCGAGATGCCCTACCGGCTGCTGCTGCTCGGCACCGAGGGCGGGTCCGACCTGTCCTCGGTCCCGCTGTGGCAGCTGCTCACGTCCTGGTCGGCCTGGGTCCTCCTGCCCGCCGGCGTCGTCGCCCTCTCCTACGCCACCACGAAGGTGTCCCGATGAGCCCCACGAGCAGCACCCCCACCCGCGTGGCCGAGGCCGGCGCCGCCGGGACGACCGCGGCCCCCGTGCTCCCGGGGCCCGCCGCGCCGGACGGCCAGCAGGCCGTCGCCGAGCTCGTCGGCGTGAGCCGCTGGTACGGCAAGGTCGTGGCCGTCTCCGACGTCACCCTCACCCTGCGGCCGGGCGTCACCGCGCTGCTCGGCCCCAACGGCGCCGGGAAGTCGACATTGCTGCGGCTGGTCTGCGGGCTCACCCGTCCCTCGCGCGGCACCGTCCGCCTGCTCGGCCAGGACCCGCGCCGCCACCCCGAGGTGTACCGGCAGGTGGGGCTCGCGCCGCAGCAGGAGGCGCTCTTCGACCACGAGAGCCCCACGCGGTTCGTGGAGACCGCGGCCCGGCTGGTCGGGCTGCCCGACCCGGTCGAGGCGACCGTGCGGGCGATGGACCGGGTCGGCCTCGACCCGGCGGACCCGCGCCCGCTGCGGCAGCGGTCCGGCGGCGAGCGGCAGCGGGCCAAGATCGCCCAGGCCATCGTCCACCGCCCCCCGCTGCTCGTGCTCGACGAGCCGGTCGAGGGCCTGGACCCGAGGCAGCGGCTGGCCGTGCTCGACCTGGTGCGCGACCTGGGCGCCGAGGGGCACACCGTGCTCGTGTCCAGCCACGTCCTCGGCGAGCTGGACCGGATCAGCGACCGCGTCCTCGTCATGGCCCAGGGCCGGACCGTGGCCGCGGGGACCTCGCACGGGCTGCGCGAGCTGCTCGACGACCGGCCGCTCAAGGTCCGCGTCGCCACCGACCGCCCCCGCGAGCTCGCCGCCGCCCTGGTCGGCCTGGACGGGGTGGTGGCCGTCGCCCTGGAACCGCCCGGCGGGCCCGGGGGGCCGCCCGGCGCGGTGGTGGTGGACACGCTGTCCGCCCCGCTGCTGCGGCGCTCGCTGGCCGCCCGCGCGCTGGACGCCCGCGCCGTCCTGCTCGAGGTCCGTCCCCTGGACGACGACCTCGACAGCGTCTTCCGCTACCTGGTGACCCGGTGAGCGCCGTGCGCCCGGCGGCCGCCGCGGACCCGGCGGGCCGCACGGCCCCCGGCACGGCCCGGAGCCCCCGGCCCGCGTCGGCGTCGCTCTGGCTGCTGACCTCGATCATGACCCGCGCCGCCCAGGGCCGGCTCCGGCTCGCGCTGTCCGTCGCGGCGGCCCTGGCCCTCGGGGGCCTCGGTCTGGTCCTGCGGCTGCGGGCCGACGCCACGGGGGTGCCGGACGAGCTCGTCGCGACCCTCGTGGGCACGCTCGTGCTCACGCTCTACGCCCCGCTCATCAGCCTCGTCCAGGCGGCCGCGGTGGTCGGCGACCTGCGCGACGACGGCACGCTGGTCTACCTGTGGCTGCGGCCGGTCCCGCGCTGGCGGCTCGCCCTGGCCGCCGCGCTGGCGGTGCTGGTCCGCTCGGCGCCGCTCGCGGTCCTGGCCGCGGTGGTGCTCGCCGCGGCGGCGGGCGGCAGCACCGACCTGGTCGTCGCCTCCGGCTACGCGGCCCTGCTCGGCTGCGTGGGCTACGCCGGGCTGTTCTCGTTCCTCGGCCTGGCCGTTCGCCGGGCCCTGGTGTGGGGGCTGGTCTACGTCCTGGTGTGGGAGGGCGTGGTCGGCACCTTCGGCGCGCTGCCGGCCCGGCTCGCGGTGAGCTCGTACTCCACGTCGCTGCTCGCCCAGCTCGGCGGGACCCCGGTGCCCGGCCAGGGCGTGGGGCTGGCGTGGGCGTGGGCGGGCCCGGTGCTCATCGCCCTGGTGGCGCTGCTGGTGTCCCACCGCCGGCTCGTGCGGGGCGAGGTCGCCTGAGGCGCACCTCGGGAGGGTGACCGTCCCTGAGCAGCGTCGTCGCCAGCAGGGCGGCCCGCACCGGCCCGGGCGCCGGCCCCGGACCGCGCCCGGCGCCGGCGCCGTGACCGGCCGGTGACAGGGCGCAGGTGCGGGCCCGCGGCCCAGGGCCGATGCTTGCGAGCATGACCCGGACCGTGCTCGTCGCCGGAGCCTCCGGCTTCGTCGGCTCCCACCTGTGCCGGGCGCTGGTCGAGGCCGGCCACGAGGTCCGGGCGATGACCCGCCACCCCGAGGAGTACGACGGCGACGGCACGGCCGTGGCCGGGGACGTCGCGGACCCCTCGTCGCTGCGCGAGGCGATGCAGGGCGTCGACGCCGCCTACTACCTGGTGCACTCCCTGGACTCGGCCGACTTCGAGGACAAGGACGCGCAGGCGGCGCGCCACTTCTCCACCGCGGCCGCCGAGGCCGGCCTCGAGCAGGTCGTGTACCTGGGGGGGCTGGGCCGCGACGACGAGGAGCTGTCGCCGCACCTGCGCTCGCGGCGGGAGGTCGAGCACCTGCTGGCCGAGGGCGGGGTGCCGGTGACCACGCTGCGCGCCGCGGTCGTCGTCGGCCACGGCGGCATCTCCTGGGAGATCACCCGCCAGCTCGTCGACCACCTCCCCGTCATGATCACCCCGAAGTGGGTGGACACCCGGACGCAGCCGATCGCGCTGCCCGACGTGGTCCGCTACCTGGTGGGGGTGCTCGGCAACGAGGGGGCGCTCGGGCGCACCTTCGAGATCGGCGGGCCGGACGTGCTCCGCTACATCGACATGCTCCGCCGCGCGGCCACGATCAAGCACAAGCCGCTGCCGCGGATCCCCGTCCCCCTGCTCACGCCGCGGCTGTCGTCGTACTGGCTGGCCTTCGTCACCGACGTCGACACGGCGACCGCCCGCACCCTGGTCGACTCCATGACCACCGAGGTGGTGGTGCAGGACCGCTCGATCCGCGACGTCGTCCCGTTCGAGCCCATGGGCTACGACGACGCCGTCCGCCTCGCCCTGCAGGACCGCAAGGAGGCCCTGGCCTCGCGCGAGCCCGCGTGAGCGCCGTGGCGGCCCTGCGCCGGCGCGTGACCGCCGCGCTGGCCCCGGCCCTCATCGACAAGGTCGAGCGAGACCACAGCCAGCCCGACAGCCAGTTCCGGCGGCGCCGCGTCGTGGCCGCCGTGGTGCTGGTCGTCGGGGCGGTGCTGCTCGGGGTGTCGCTCGGGGTGGAGCCCGGCGACCCGTCGTTCTACCCGCTCACCCTCCTCGTGGCGGCGACCTGGGTGATCGGCGGGCTCGCCTCGGGGCCCCTGCACCTGGGCCACATCCCGTTCCGGGGCACGCTCCGCCGTCCCGTCCTCACCCCGATCGTGCTCGGGCTCCTCGCCGGAGGCGTGTTCGTCGTCGGGGCCCTCGTGGTCCGGCAGGTCCCGTTCCTGGCCGGCTACGTCGACGAGGTCCTCGCCCACGCCGACGAGGGCTACCTCCCCCTCATCGCGCTGGTGACCCTGGTCAACGGCGTCGCCGAGGAGATCTTCTTCCGCGGCGGGCTGTTCGCGGCCATCGGCCGCAAGCACCCGGTGGTCATCTCCACCCTCGTGTACGCGGCCGCGACGCTGGCCACCGGCAACCCCATGCTCGTCTTCGCCGCGCTCGTGCTCGGGGTCGTGTTCGGCCTGCAGCGACGTGCCAGCGGCGGGATCCTCGGGCCGGTCCTCACCCACATCACGTGGTCCTCGACGATGCTCTTCGTCCTGCCCCGGCTGTTCGGCTGACCAGGGCTGTCCGGCTGGCCAGGGCCGTCCGGCTGGCCAGGGCCGTCCGGCTGAGGACGACCGCGCCGCTGATCACCCGGCCCGGGCGCGGGGAGCTGTCAGCCGCCGAAGCCGTCCGCGACCTCCGACAGCCGCGCACGGTAGGCGGCCCACCACGCCTCGTCCTGCTCGGGCAGGTTGCTCACGCCGTCGCGCAGGCCGACGGAGCCGTCGACCAGCTCGCGCACCACGTCGGCGTGCCCCCCGTGCCGGCTGGTCTCCGCGACCATGTGCACGAGGAGCCGACCCAGGGTGACGTGGCCCCGCTCGCCCCACCACGGCACGTGGGCCGGCGCGTCCAGCGGCAGCGACCCGATGGCCGCGTCCGCGGCCGCGGTCACCCGCCGGTACAGGTCGAGGATCTCCGAGCTGCTCTCCTCGGCGGTGGCCCACATGTCGGCGTTGTCCTCCAGGCCGTCGTCGTCCCACGGCACGTGCTCGGTGGGACGCCCCAGCGAACCGCCGAAGTAGCCGGCCTCCACACCGGTGAGGTGCTTGACCAGCCCGAGCAGGTTGGTCCCCGTCGGCGTGAGCGGGCGGCGCAGGTCCCGCTCGCCCAGGCCCTCCAGCTTCCACAGCAGCGCCTCGCGCGCCCGGCGCAGGTACAGGTGCAGGTCGTCCTTGACCGGGTCCTGTCCGACCGGGTCCGGGGTTGCGGGGGCCGGGCTGACCTGGCCGTCCGTGGTCGCGCCGTCGCTGTCCATGGCGGCACGCTCCCACCCGCCCCCGACAGAACCCGTGGCCCCCGTCCGCCCCGCGCCTGCGGGTGCGAGGAGGGGACGCGGTGACCGGCGGCGGCGAGGTGCGGCTGCGCCTGGCCCGGCAGGCCCCGGCGGCCGGGGAGCCGTTCCGCCGCTTCCTGGCGGCGCACGCGGTGCCCGGGGTCGAGCACCACGACCCGGTGACCGGCCGCCACGCCCGCCTGGTCCCGACGACGGCCGGTCCGGCGCTGGTCGTGCTCGAGCCGCCCGACGACCTCGCGGACGTCGTCGAGCTGGCCCTCACCCTGCCGCCGGGGAGCGGTACCCCGGCCGACGACCCGGTGATCGTCCGCGAGGTGGAGCAGCGGGTCCGCGGCTGGCTCGACCTGGGCACCGACCCCGCCGTCGTCGACGCGGCCCTGTCCCGGGACCCCGCCCTGGCCCCGCTGGTGGCCGCGCGCCCCGGGCTGCGCGTGCCCGGGTCGGTCGACGGCCTGGAGACGGCCCTGTTCGCGGTGCTGGGGCAGCAGGTCTCGCTCGGGGCGGCCCGCACCTTCGCCGGGCGGCTGCTCGCCGCGTTCGGCACGACGGCCCCCGCCTCGGGGGAGCTGCGGCTGCGGTACCTGGACGGGCCCGGGACGCTCGTCGAGGCCGGGCCGGCGGAGCTCCAGCGGGCCGTGGGCGTGACCGGGGCGCGGGCCCGGGCGCTGCACGCGGTGGCCGCCGCCGCGGCGGACGGTCTCGACCTGGGGCGCGGGGCCGACCGGGCGCGGACCCGGGCCGGGCTCCTGGCGCTGCCCGGGATCGGGCCCTGGACCGCGGACTACGTGGCCCTGCGCTGCCTGGGCGACCCGGACGCCTGGCTGCCCGGCGACCTGGTGCTGCGGCGCGCCCTCGGGGTGGCCACGGCCCGCGAGGCGGAGGCCCGGGCGGCCGGCTGGCGGCCGTGGCGGGGCTACGCCCTGCTGCACCTGTGGACCGCCGCGGTCTTCGTCTGACGCCTCCGCCCCGGCGGGGACGGCCTAGGAAGGAGGCAGTCCGGGCGGGCCGTCGTCGCCCAGCGCCAGCTGGACGTAGCCGACGTCGTGCCACCGGTCGAGCTTCCAGCCGCTGCGCCGGAAGGTGCCGACCGGCGCGAAGCCCAGCGAGCGGTGCAGCGCCTCGCTGCCGGGGTTGGGCAGCGTCATCCCGGCGATGGCAGTGCGGTGGCCGCGGGCGGCCAGGCGCGGCAGCAGCACCTCGTACAGCGCCCGCCCGGTGCCGCGGCCCCGCTCGTCAGGTGCGAGGTACACGCTGACCTCGCAGGTCCAGGCGTACGCGGCCCGCGGCTTCCAGGGCCCGCCGTACGCGTAGCCCACGACGTCGCCGTCGCGCAGGGCGACCAGCCAGGCGTGGGCCACCTGGCTCGCCGCGACCCGGCGGGCCATCTCGTCGCCGTCGGGCGGGTCGGTCTCGAAGGTGGCCGGCGACCCCAGCACGTACGGGGCGTACACGGCGGCGCACGCGGGGCCGTCCGCGGCCGTGGCGTCACGGACGGCGAGGGTGCCGGGCCCGTCGTCGCCCTCCGACGGGGTCACGCCGGGGACCTCGGCGGCGCGACCTGCGCGAGGGCGCGCGACGGACCGTCAGGGCCGTCGGCCGGCGCCTGGGCCGGGTCGCCCGCGCGGACGGCTCCCGGCGCGCCCGACCGTGACGGGCCTCCGGTCTCCGTCGGTCGCAGGGCACCGGCGAGGACGACGACCATGAGCGCGAGCAGCGGCACGACCAGCAGCGCCGCCCGCAGGCTGGTGGCGTCCGCCACCAGGCCGACGAGCGGTGCGGCGAGCAGACCGACGACGCGCAGCACCGTGCTCGCGGCGGTGAGCCCCGTCCCCGGTCGCAGGCCGGGGACGGCGTCGGCCGCGCGCATCGCCCCGGGGATGATCGTGCCGATGCCGAGCCCCACCACGCCGAAGGCGACGACCGTGGCGACGGGGTCGGCGAGGACGAGCGCGACGGCCATGGCCGTGCCGGCCAGGCCTGCCCCGGCACGGGCGCAGGCCACGTCCCCGAACCGGGTGACGACCCGGTCCGCGAGCAGTCGGCCCACCGTCTGGGCGCCCTGCAGGGCCACGAAGCCGAGCCCGGCGAGCCCCGCCGCGGCGCCCAGCTCGGTGCGCAGGTAGACGGCGCTCCAGGTGGCGCCGGTGTCCTCCATGACCTGCGCGCCGGAGGCCAGCAGGCCGAGCAGCACGACCACGGGCGCCGTGCGGACCGCGACCCGCAGGGCCTCGCCCCACGCGGCCCGCCGTCCGGTCCCCCCGGCCCGGTCCTCGCCCGGCGGCCCCTCCGGCAGCACGGCCGGCTGCTGCGGGAGGGCAGGACCGGTGGCGTCGTCCTCGCCGTGCCCGGGCAGCAGGTAGCGGGACGCGAGCAGCGCGAGGAGGACCACCAGGGCGCCGACCGCAGCGAGGTGCACGAGGACGGGCACCCCGGCCCCGGCCGCCGCGGCCCCGAGGGCGCCGCCGGTGACGGCGCCGACGCTCCACATGGCGTGCAGGGAGTTGAGGATGGACCGCCCGTGCATCCGTTCGGCCCGCAGCGCCTGCGCGTTCTCGGCGACGTCGGCCACGGCGTCGGCGCTGCCCGCGGCGAACAGCGCGGCGGCGAGCAGGGACCACGTGGGCGCGGCGCCCGTGCCCAGCAGGGTGAGGCCGGCGACCACGGTGGCGGTCCAGGCGATCCTCGCGGAGCCGGCCCGCGCGACGAGGGCGCCCGCCCCGGCCCCGACGACCAGCGCCCCCACCCAGTACGCCGCCACCGCGGTGCCGAGGGCCGTGTTCGACAGCTCGAGCGCGTCCTTGATGTCCGGGTAGCGGGTGACCGCCCCGGCCAGCGTGGCGCCGTTGGCGGAGAAGAGGACCGCGACGGCGACCCGGGCGCGGCGGGCGGCGGGCGGGACGGGGGCGGCGCGCACGCGCGACGGTCTCACGGGGCGAAGGGTCAGCCGTCCTGGCGGGCCTGTCCGTCCAGCCAGCGGTCATGGTCCTGCCGCGCCCGCTCCGCGGTCGTGCCCAGCGCGGTGGCGACCTCGTCCCAGCCGGCTCCCGCGGCCCGGGCGGCGCGCACGGTGGTCTGCCGACCGCTCACCGCCTTGCGGGCGACCACCTCGCTCAGCGCGAGCAGCTCCAGCGCCTCGTGGCGGGTGAGCTGCGGCGCCAGGCCCACGAGGTCGTCGGCCTCCTGCGCACCGGCGGCACCGGACAGCGCCTCGCGCCAGCGCAGCTCGTCCAGGCGCGCCGCGGCCGTGCGCAGGGTGAGCGAGGTGTCCATCGCCGACGGGTCGGGCATGCCCGACGGTCGGCCCGCCCGGGACCGGGGGTCAAGCCGGCAGCGCGTCCGTCCGCTCACGGCGTGGCCGCCGGGCGCCCGCGACCCGGCCGCGCTGCGCGGCGACGGCGTTGGCGAGCACGACGCAGCCGATCCCGAGCCACCCGGTCCACGGCAGCACCTGGTGCAGCACGACGAGCCCGACCAGGGCGGCGACGACGGGGTGCACGCTCATGAACAGGCCGAAGTACCCGGCCGGGACGCGCCGCAGGGCCAGCAGGTCCAGGACGAACGGCACCGCGGAGGCCAGCAGGCCGGCGGCGGCCGCGCACAGCAGGGCGACGGGCGTCGGGTCCAGGCGCGGCAGCAGCCAGATCCCGACCGGGACGAAGGCCACCGCCGAGAGCACCGCGGCCGCGGCGGGGCCGGCCGCGCCGGGGACCCGGGCCCCGATCACCCGGTTGAGCACGATGTAGGCCGCCCAGCAGCCCGCCGCGAGCAGCGCGAGCCCGACGCCGAGCACGTCGGTGGTGGGCTCCGGCCGGACCAGGACCACCACGCCCGCCCCGGCGAGCACCGCGCACAGCAGGTCGACGAGGCGGCGGGAGCGCACCAGGGCCACCCCGAGCGGACCGAGGAACTCCAGGGTGACGGCCGTCCCCAGGCCGATCCGGTCGACCGCCCCGTACAGGGCGACGTTCATGGTCGCCACGACGAGCGACAGGCACACGACCGGCCACCACTGGGACCAGGTGAGCGAGCGGAGCGGCGGCCGCGTCAGGGCGAGCAGGAGCACGCCGGCCACCCACTGCCGCACGACGACCACACCGACCGGACCGAGGACGGGGAAGGCGAGCGCCCCGATGCCGGCCCCGGTCTGGTTCGAGGTGGCCGCCCCGAGCATGAGCAGCGTCCCCCGGACGTCTGGTCGGTCCCCGCGGGCGGGAGCGGGGGACGGAGCAGGCCGGGCCGCCGTCGACGTCATGCGCATCAGGGTGGTGCTTCGCCGCCCATCCGCCGAATGCATGGCCCACGTCGGCTATACGCTGTACGCATGGCTGTCGAGCTGCGCCACCTCCGGTGCCTGGTCGCGGTGGCCGAGGAGGGCTCGCTCACCGACGCCGGCCTGGCGCTCGGGGTGTCCCAGGCGGCGGCGTCCCGCACCCTCGCCGCTCTCGAGCGCGAGCTGGGGGTGCTCCTCGTGCGCCGGACCAGCCGCGAGCTGTCCCTCACCGCGGCCGGGACGCAGGTCCTCGCCCGCGCCCGTCGTCTGCTCGGCGACGTCGACGGCCTGGTGCGCGAGATCGGCGAGGGGCAGCGCGTGCTGCGCCTGGGCCACGCCTGGTCGGCGCTGGGCCGGCACACGGTCGCCTTCCAGCGGCGCTGGGCGCAGCGGCTGCCGGGCACGGAGCTGCAGCTGGTGCGCACGGGCAGCCCGACCGCCGGCCTCGCCGAGGGGACCTGCCCGCTGGCCCTGCTGCGCCTGGCTCCGGACCCGGCCCGGTACGACAGCGTGGTCGTGGGCCTGGAACGACGCTTCCTCGCCGTGGCCTCCGACGACCCCTGGGCGCGACGGCGCTCCGTGAGGCTGGCCGAGGTGAGCGAGCGCGTCGTGCTGGTGGACGAGCGCACCGGGTCGACGACGCTGCGGCTGTGGCCGCCCGGGGCCGGCCCCCGCACCCGGCCGACCGCCGACGTCGACGACTGGCTGGCCGAGGTGGCCACCGGACGGTGCGTGGGGATCACCGCCGAGGCGACCGTCCAGCAGTACCCCCGCCCCGGCGTGGTCTACCGGCCCGTGGCCGACGCGGAGCCCGTCGTCGTGCGCCTCGCGTGGTGGCGGGGCGAGAAGCACCCGGCCACCGACACCGCGGTCGAGATCGCGACCGCCCTCTACCGGGGCCAGGCCTGACCGGACCCCGGTGCGGCGCGGGGCATGCGCGCGGCCCCGGCGGGGAACCCGATCGGCGTGGACGACACCTCACGGCTCCAGCGCTTCGTCGACGCCCAGGCGGACGGCACCCACGAGCAGGCCCTCGCCGAGCTGCGGGCCGGTCGCAAGCAGAGCCACTGGATGTGGTTCGTGCTGCCGCAGGTGGCGGGGCTGGGCCGCAGCAGCACCGCCCAGCACTACGCCCTGGCCGGGCTCGACGAGGCCCGCGCCTACCTGGCCCACCCCGTCCTCGGACCGAGGCTGCGGGAGTGCGCGACCGCGCTGGCCGCCCTGCCGGGCACCGACCCGGTCACCGTCATGGGCCCGGTGGACGCGGCCAAGCTGCGCTCGTCGATGACGCTGTTCGCTCTCGCCGCCCCCGACGAGCCGGTCTTCACCGAGGTGCTCGACCGGTTCTTCGCCGGCGAGAAGGACCCCGAGACCCTGCGTCGGACCTGACGCGCTAGTGCCGTGCCCTCGCGCTCCGCCCGGCTCCGCAGGATGCAGAGCTCGTTGCCCTCCGGGTCGGCGAGCACGACCCACCCCGAGCCGTCCGGCCGGCGCAGGTCGCCGACCTGCGTGGCCCCGAGCGACAGCAGCCTCGCCGAGCTCCTCGTCCCGGCTGCCCTCGACGGGCTCCAGGTCCAGGTGGACGCGGTTCTTGACCGTCTTGGGCTCCGGGACCTCGATGAAGAGCAGCCGCTGCACGCCGTCCGGGGCGGAGATCATGCACTCCTCGTGGCCGGGCTCGTTCGGGTCGTCCGGGTCCTCGGTCCAGCCGAGGACCTCCGACCAGAAGACCGACAGCGCATAGGCGTCGTGGCAGTCGACCGTGACGTGGGACAGGCGCGCGGTCATGCCGGCACGCAGAACTCGTTGCCCTCGGGGTCGGCGAGGACGGTCCACGTGTGCGGGCCCTCCCGGCCCGAGCCCACGACCGTCGCCCCACGCGCGACGAGGTCGTCCACCCCCGGGACGCTCTGCCCCGCGGCGGCACGCAGGTCCAGGTGCACCCGGTTCTTGACCGTCTTGGGCTCGGGGACGAGCTGGAACAGGAACCGGACGGCACGGTCCGGGTCCCGGTCCGGGTGGTTGACCGCCGCGCCGGTGCGCCACACGAGCGCGCCGCGGTGCGTCGTGGTGTCCGCGTCGGTGGCGTGCCCCTGC
This sequence comes from uncultured Actinomycetota bacterium, assembly GCA_963750335.1. Classification (GTDB taxonomy): domain Bacteria; phylum Actinomycetota; class Actinomycetes; order Actinomycetales; family JBBAYJ01; genus Aquipuribacter. The sequence goes on along the minus strand of CAVVQD010000011.1, from coordinate 674,459 downwards.
TCGACCATCGAGCGGATGAACGTCTCGTCCTGCTCCTCCACCTCCCACCCGAGCGTCTCGGCCCACCAGTCGGCGAGGCCGTGCGGGTCGGAGGAGTCCATGACGACCTGGAAGGTGAGCGGCATGGCGGGACGCTAGGGGGGGCTACGACAGAACCCGCGGCGAGGGGACGGCCGGGAGGGCCGTTCAGAGGCCGTAGTCCTCCAGGAGCCGCAGCCAGACCTCGCTCATCGTGGGGTACGAGGGGACGGCGTGCCGCAGCCGGCGCAGGGGGACCTCGCCGACCACGGCGACGGTGGCGCTGTGCAGCAGGTCGGCGACGTCCTGTCCCACGAAGGTCGCCCCGACCGCGACCCCGCGGTCCTCGTCGACGACCAGGCAGGCTCGCCCGCGGTAGCCGTCGGCGTGCAGCGAGGCCCCGGCGACGGCGCCGATGTCGTGCTCCACGGTGCGGACCCGCAGCCCCCGCTCCGCCGCCTGGGCGGAGGTGAGGCCCACCGAGGCCACCTCAGGGTCGGTGAACATCACCTGCGGCACCATCGCGTCGTCGGCCTCGGCCAGGTACTCCGGCTCCTGGCCGCGCGACCGGGCCACGACCGCGTCCCCGCAGACCCTGGCCTGGTACTTGCCCTGGTGGGTGAGGAGGGCGCGGCCGTTGACGTCGCCCGCGGCGTACAGCCAGTCGACAGCGGCCACGCGGAGGCTGTCGTCCACCGGGACGGACGCCCCCGGCTCGAGCCCCACCACGTCGAGGCCGAGGTCGGTCGTGGCCGGTCGGCGGCCCGCCGCCACGAGCAGCTCGTCGCCGGTCAGGCTCGACCCGTCTCCCAGGTGGACGGTCACGGGACCGCCGTCGACCGGGCGCTCGACCCGGGACACGGTGGTGCCGTGGCGCACGTCGACCCCGTCCTCGCGCAGCTGCTGCTCGACGAGGTCGCCGGCGAAGGGCTCCTGGCGGGGCAGGAGCCGCTCGCCACGGTCGAGCACGACCACCTCGGAGCCGAGGCCGCGCCAGGCCTGCGCCATCTCCAGCCCGACGACGCCGGCGCCCAGCACGACCAGGCGACCCGGCACGCGGGAGGCCGACGTCGCCTCGCGGCTGGTCCAGGGCCGGGCCTCGGCCAGGCCCGGGACGGGCGGGACGGCCGCGGTGGTGCCGGTGGCCAGGACCACGGCGACGCGCGCCTCGAGCTGGACGACGGCGCCATCGGCGCCGGTGACGTCGACCCGGCGCTCGCCCACGAGCCGGCCGTGCCCGCGCACCAGCCCGATGCCGGCGCCCTCCAGCCACGAGACCTGCCCGGAGTCGTCGTAGCCGCTGGTGAAGGAGTCGCGCCGGGCCAGCACCGACGGGACGTCGAGGTCCCCGGTGACCGCCTCGCGGGCGCCCGCCACGCGGCGGGCGGCCCGCAGGGCGTGGACCGGGCGCAGCAGCGCCTTGCTGGGCATGCACGCCCAGTACGAGCACTCCCCGCCGACCCGCTCCGCCTCGACGACGAGCGCGGTCAGCCCGCCGCGCACCGCCCGGTCGGCCACGTTCTCGCCGGTCGGGCCGGCCCCCACCACGATGACGTCGACGGTCTGCACCGGCCCTTCCTACCCCCTGCGCCCCGACCGCGACCATCCCTGCCGGAGGGTCCGGACGCCCAGGTCGGAGGGAGCCCCACCGGGGCGGACCACACCTCACCCCGTGCCGACCACCTCCTCCGCCGAGCGGGCGAGCAGGCAGAACTCGTTGCCCTCCGGGTCGGCGAGGACCACCCAGGTCGCGTCGGCGGGCTGGCCGACGTCGACGCGCCGCGCGCCGAGCCCGAGCAGGCGCTCGAGCTCGGCCGCGGTGCTGGGACCGTCGGCGCGCAGGTCGAGGTGCAGACGGTTCGGCCCGGGCACCGGGTCGTGGACGAGCACCACGTCCATCGTGGGCCCGCCCCCGCCGCCGGGCGGCCCGATGGCGATGCCCCCGTCGAAGACCTCGAGGGTCTGCCAGCCGAGCACCGCGCACCAGAAGGCCGCGACGGTCTGGGGGGTCCGGGCGTTGACGACGACGGAGGAGATGACGCTGCTCATCCGTCCGGTGTACCCCGACCCTCGGACAGCGACGCGAACCAGCCCGCGTACGGCCCGGTCCGGGCCAGGTGGCGGGTGAGGTCCGGGGCGCCGTCGTCCCACCACACCGGCCCCCGCTCCCCCAGCGCGTGCTTGGCCGCGTCGACGCGGGCCCGGGCCGCCTCCCGGGCCGCGTCGTCGCCGGCGCGCACGGCGGCGCCCTTGGCCCGTCGGGCGGCCATGAGCTCCGACGTGAGCCGCCGGCGCTCGTCCGGGGACAGCCGGGGGTCCGAGCGGCGCCACAGCCGGCCCCGCACCACGAGGTAGCGACCGTCCGGGGTCACGTCCGGGGTCACGTCCGGGGACGTGCCCGGACCGGGCTCCTGGCCGGGCACGGCTCAGCGCGCGTCGAGCCGCACGACCTCCTGGTCCGTGGTCGGGGCCGACTCGAACTTGCCGTTCACGACCCACAGCGACCCGGCCGCGAACAGCGCGGTCGTCGGCCGCTCGAGGTCGTCCGCGGCGGGCGCGTCCTTGGTCAGCGCGCCGGTGGTGGCGAAGGAGCCCGCCGCCAGGTCGAGGTCGACGACCGCGACGGAGTCCTCGCCGAAGCCGTAGACGACGTACAGCGTGGAGCCGCGCAGCTCGAGCCCGTCGCCCGCGGTGAGGGTGCGGCCGGCCGTCTGCTCGAGGCGGTCGGCCACGCCGGTGGCGGGGTCGACCTCGAGCAGCGCCCCGTTGTCCACGACGACGAGGTCGCCGCCCGGCAGCGTGCGGACGCCGTTGGCGTTGAAGCCGGCGCCCTGGTCCCAGTCGCCCGTCAGGGGCAGCAGGGCGGCCGCGCCGCCACCGGTGCCGCGGCGCGGGACGACGACGAGCTCGGCGGCCTGCGAGTCGGTCACGTAGATGCTGTCCCCGCTGATCGCCACGTCGTTGAGGAAGCGTCCGGCGGGGGCGGGCGGCGCGGTGTACGCGGCGACGACCTCGCCGGTCCGGCCGTCGTACCCGGTGACCGTGCCGGTCGGCCCGCCCGCGACCCACAGCACGCCGGTCGCGTCGTCGAAGGCCATGCCGATGGAGGCGCCCCCCGGCGTCGGGGCCACGAGGAGCTCGCCCTCGCCCGTGCGGAGGTCGCCGACGTAGACGGCGCCACCGGTGGGCCCGGGGCGGGAGCCCGCGTAGAAGGTGGTGCCGCGGCCGCCCGCGATGCCCTCGGGGGAGAAGTCGGCCGGCAGGGAGACCGTCCCCGGGAAGCCGCGCGGGGCCGCGGTGGCGGCGACCGACGGGACGGCCACGACGGTGGCGGACACGACGCAGGCGGCAAGGGCTCGGGCGGGACGGGTGTTCCAGGGCATCTCGGACCTCCGGGTCGGTGAGAGGTCATCGTCAGCAGACCGCGCCGGATCCGCCACCGGAACGGCCACGCCCCTGCCGGGCCCGGCCACAGCCCACCGCCGTCGAGCCCTTCCGCAGCCCACCGCCGTCGAGCCCTGCCCCCGCCCGGTCGTCCGATGAGTTCCCGCCCGGGGCACCGTCCTCCCCCTGACGGCCGACCCGGCCGACCGAGAGGAGCCACCCGTGCGCTTCATGATGTTCGTCGCCCGTGACGACCAGCCCGACACCGACCTGTCCGACGGCCCCGACATCGACAGCTGGGTCGCCGACACCGACGGCCGTGGCCAGCGGGTGATCGGCGAGGTCCTCGAGCCGGCCCGGCAGGCCACGACGGTGCGCGTGCGCGACGGCGCCGTCCTGCGGACCACCGACACCGTGAGCGACGCGGTCTTCGGCTTCGACGTGCTGGAGTGCGCGGACCTCGACGAGGCGGTCGCCGTGGCCGCCGCCCACCCGATGGCCCGCTCGGGACGGATCGAGCTGCGGCCCTTCGCCGTCTTCGACTGAGACGACCAGCCGGTCGGGCGGCGCCGGGTGCGGGCATCCCGCCCTGGCAGGCGGGCGGCGCCGCACGCCTGAGCGCCACGGCCCGGCGCACGTGATGTCGGAGCCGGCCACGACACTGGGGCCGTGGACGTCACCGGTGCCGTCGGCCGACCGGGCCCGGTCCCGCACCTGGTGCTGCGTCGCCCCGAGCCCGGGGGCGGGGGGCGCCGCGCAGAGGTCGAGGTCGTGGAGACGCCCGACGGGACCACCGTCACCGGCCGCACCCGCGTCGCTCCCGACGACCTGCCCGCCCTCGTCGCCGCCCGCGAGCCGGGGCGGCCGCGCTGGACCTGGGACTGCACCACCCGCTGGTACCCGGCCCTGCTGCGGGCGGGCGTGCGGGTCGAGCGCTGCTGGGACCTGCGCCTGACCCACGACCTGCTGCGGGGGTCCCCGCTGGCCGCCCCCGCCCGGGGCGAGGACACCGCGGCGTGGGACGGCCTGCAGGCGGCCGACACCACCGCCGCGGCGCTGTTCGACGGGCACGACCTGCTGGGCCTGGACGTCCTGTCCGAGCTCCGCCGGCAGAAGGAGGCCCTGGCCGCCGCGGACCACCACGGCCTGGGCCTGCTCGTCGCCGCGGAGTCCTCCGGCGCCCTCGTGGCGGCCGAGATGACCGACGCGGGGCTCCCCTGGCGCGCCGACGTCCACGACGAGGTGCTCACGGGCCTGCTCGGGCCCCGCCCGCCGTCCGGGCAGCGCCCGGCCGCCCTGGAGCGGCTCCTGGACGAGGTGCGCGCGGCGCTCGGCGTCCCCGCGCTCAACCCCGACTCCCCCGGCGCGCTGCTGCAGGCCCTGCACGGCGCCGGGCTGGCCGTGGAGGACACCCGGTCGGGCACGCTCTCGGCGCTGGACCACCCGGTGGTCGGGCCGCTGCTGGCCTACAAGAAGCTCGCCCGCCTGCTCGCGGCCAACGGCTGGCAGTGGCTGGACACCTGGGTGGTCGACGGCCGCTTCCGCACCGACTTCCTCGTGGGCGGGGTGGTCACCGGCCGGTGGTCCTCGCGCGGGGGCGGGGCGCTCATGGTGCCGGCCCCGCTGCGCCGGGCGGTGGTGGCCGACGACGGCTGGTGCCTGGTGGTGGCCGACGCCGCCCAGCTCGAGCCGCGGGTGCTCGCGGGGATGGCCGGGGACACGGCCATGGCCGCGGCGGGCCACGGCCGCGACCTCTACGCCGGGATGGTCGCCAGCGGGGCCGTGGCCACGAGGGCCGAGGCCAAGCTGGGGATCATCGGGGCCATGTACGGCGGCACCCGCGGCGAGAGCGGGCGCATGGTCGCCCGGCTCGCGCAGCGCTACCCGCGCGGCCTTCACCGCTCGTCGAGCAGGCGGCGAGGGCCGGCGAGCGCGGCGAGGTGGTGCGGACCCTGCTCGGGCGCGGCTCGCCCGCCCCGCGCGGCAGCTGGACCGAGCAGGCCGGCGAGGAGCACCGCGCCGACCCCGCCGAGGAGCAGCACCGGCGCTCGTGGGGACGGTTCGCCCGCAACTTCGTCGTCCAGGGCACCGCCGCGGAGTGGGCGCTGTGCTGGCTGGGCCTGCTGCGCACCGGGCTGCGGCGCGCCGGCGAGGGGCTGCCCGCCGACGAGCAGCCGCAGCTGGTGATGTTCCTGCACGACGAGGTCCTCGTGCACGCCCCCCACCACCTCGCCGACGAGGTCGCCGCCCTCGTGCGCGGCTGCGCCCAGCAGGCCGGGCGGCTGCTGTTCGGGCCGCCCGGGCCGCACCTGCCGCTCGACTTCCCGCTCGACGTCGCCGTCGTCCGGGACTGGGGCGAGGCCGACGCCCCGGCGCTAGCGTCGGTCCCGGCCGGCACCGCGCGGGCCGGGAAGGAGCAGCCATGAGCGAGCAGCCGGAGCACCCCCACGTGCCGGAGGTCCTCGAGGAGGACCAGACCGTGCCCCCGCGCCCCGAGGAGGAGCTCGCGGACGCCGAGCGCAGCGACCCGTCGGGCCCGGCGGCACCATAGGCCGACGGCACCGGAGGACCGGCGCGGAAACCGGTGCCGCCCACGGCCCCGGGGTGGCACCCTGGCCCTGTCGGCGCCGGACCCCGGGCCCCGGGGACACCCGTCGACCCGGTGCGCACCGGACGTCCCGACCACGCCGGAGGGCTCCCCGCCCGGCCCGCGGCCGGGGCCGGCCGGGGCGCGGGAGGCAGCATGGACACCACGACCAGCACCACCAGCACCACCACGACCAGCACGACCAGCACGACCAGCACGACCAGCACGACCAGCCCGAGCAGAACCGGCGGACGCCCGCCCTCCCCCTGGACGGGCTCGCTGCACGAGGAGCAGCACCGCTGGCAGCTCGAGCAGGTGCGCACGCTGCCGGAGGCGTCCGCGGCCCTCGTCGCCCTCGCCGAGGAGCTCGACCAGGCGGCACGGGCCGGCTGGGAGCTGGAGCGGCCGATGGCACGCGGGCACCTGGTCGCGCGGCGGGCCTCACGACGCGCCCGGGCCACGGCCCCTGGTCCGGCGCCGGGCCGACGCCGACGCCGACGACCACGGGGGCGCCGCCCCTGCCGGCGTGGCGGCTGCGCCTGGTCGACGAGCCCCCGGACAGCGGCGAGGCGGTCCTCGACCTGGCTGACGGGCGGGCCGCCGCGGTGACCGCGGTCGGGGTCGTGGCCGGGGCCTGGCGGCACGTGGCCGGCCCCCCGCCGGACGGCACCGTCCTCGCGGGGCTGCTCCGCCGCCTCGAGACGGTCGACGACGGCGGGCGCCGGTGGGGCGTGGCCCGGGCCCGGGTCGGCCCGGTGCTCGACGTGGTCGCCGACGGCTCGGCGCTGCGCGTCCACGCGCTGACGCCGGGCGGGCTGGTGCGCACGGCGGAGGTGCTGGCCTTCCTGCACGGGGCCGACCGGGCGACGACCCTGCCCTCCGCGGCCGCGGCGTACCGGCGCCTCGCGGCGGCGGCCGACGCCATGGCGCGGGCGGGCGGGCGCCTCGAGGCCACCGACGACGGGCTGCTGCACGTCGGGTACCCGGCCTGATCCCCCGGCGCGACGTCCCGGCGTCGCCCCCGCCCGGGCCGCCCTGGCCGCGACGCGGGCCCTGGGTTACTCTTCGGTAACCTACGCTGCCGTAACCAGGGAGACACCGTGCACGAGCACCCGAGAGCCTCGGCCGTCCCGCACGGCGCGGTGGTCGCCGGCCGCTCGCCCGTGGACCCGGCCGCCCTGCGCCGCGTGCTGGACGGCCGGCACCACGCGCTGCGCGAACAGGTCCGGGACGCGCAGCGGGGCGCGTGGTTCGCGCCCCGCCGGCACGCCGACGACGAGGCCCACCGCACCTGGGTCACCGCGGCCATGCACCAGCTGGCCCGGCTGCCGCACCAGACCCTCGGCTTCCCCCGGGCGCAGGGCGGCGCGGACGACGTCGGCGCCTCGGTCGCCGCCTTCGAGATGCTCGCCCTGGGCGACCTGTCGCTGACGGTGAAGGCCGGGGTGCAGTGGGGGCTGTTCGGCGGCGCGGTGCAGGCCCTGGGCACCCGGCGGCACCACGAGCAGCTCCTGCCCTCGATCATCGACTTCTCCCTCCCCGGCTGCTTCGCCATGACCGAGACCGGCCACGGCTCCGACGTCCAGGGCCTGCGCACCACGGCCACGTACGACCCGGCCACGCAGGAGCTCGTGGTCCACACCCCCGACGCGGCGGCCCGCAAGGACTACATCGGCAACGCCGCCCGCGACGGCCGGACCGCCGTCGTCTTCGCCCAGCTGAGCACGCGGGGCGAGCAGCACGGTGTCCATGCCCTCCTGGTGCCGCTGCGCGACCCGAGCGGTCGCACGCTGCCCGGGGTGAGCATCGAGGACTGCGGCCCCAAGGCCGGGCTGGCGGGGGTGGACAACGGCCGGCTGGCCTTCGACCACGTCCGGGTCCCCCGCGAGGCGCTGCTGGACCGCTACGCCCAGGTCGCCGCCGACGGCACGTACTCCAGCGACGTGGCCTCGCCGAGCCGCCGGTTCTTCACCGTGCTGGGCGCCCTGGTCCGCGGCCGGGTCAGCATCGCCGGCGCCGCGCTGAGCGCGACCAAGGTCGGCCTGGACGTCGCCGTCCGCCACGGCGAGCAGCGCCGCCAGTTCAGCGACCCGACGACGGGCGAGGAGCTGCGCCTGCTCGACCACCCGTCCCACCAGCGGCGGCTGCTGCCCGCGGTGGCCCGGGCCTACGCCTTCACCTTCGCCCAGGCCCGCCTGGTCGACACCCTCCAGGCCGCCCACGAGGGCCGGCTGGACGGGGCGGCCACCCGGCGCCTGGAGACCGACGCCGCGGCGCTCAAGGCGGGCGCCACCTGGCACGCCGCCCGCACCCTGCAGACGGCCCGCGAGGCGTGCGGCGGGGCGGGCTACCTGGCCTCGACCCGGCTGCCCTCGCTGCGGGCGGACACCGACGTGTTCACGACCTTCGAGGGCGACAACACCGTCCTCATGCAGCTGGTGGCCAAGAACCTGCTCACCGCCTACGCCGCCGGGGCCCGCGGGCGCCGCGGGGCGGTGCGCACGGCCGCCCGTGCTGTCGTCTCCCGGGCCGCGGACCGGGTCCGGCTGCCGCGGCGCACCGACCTGCTGGACCCCCGCCGGCAGGTCGCGCTGCTGCGCGAGCGCGAGGAGCACGTGCTCGAGGGCCTGGGCCGCAGGCTCCGGGGCGCGGTGGCCGGCGGGGCGACGCCCGCCGCCGCGGCCTCGGCCGCCCAGGACCACATGCAGGTCCTGGGCCGCGCGCACGTCGACCGGCTGCTGGTGACCGCCTTCGACGAGCAGGTGCGCGCCTGCGAGGACGAGGCCGTCGCCGGGCTGCTCGGCCGGGTGCGCGACCTGTTCGTGCTGAGCCGGCTCGAGGAGGACATGTCCTGGTTCCTGGCCCACGGCCGGCTCGGGCGGGCCGACGCCACAGCCGTCACCCGTCACGTCGACCGGCTGTGCGCGGCGGTGCGCCCCGACGCCGTGGCCCTGGTGGACGCCTTCGGGATCGACCCGGCCTGGACCCGGCAGGAGGTCGCGACCGGCGAGCCGCAGGGCCTCGCGGCCTGAGCTCAGTCCGTGCCGGAGCCCTTGCCGGAGCCCCCGCCCGGGCCCTTGCCAGAGCCACCGCCGGAACCCTTGCCAGAGCCACCGCCGGAGCCACCACCGGACCTCCCGTCGGCGTGGTCGTCGGCCTGGTCGTCGGCCGGGTCGTCAGCCTGGTCCTCCGCCTCGTCCTCGGCCTGGTCCTCCGCCTCGTCCTCGGCCTGGTCCTCCGCCTCGTCCTGGTCCTCGTCGGCACGGCCCGCGCCCGACGGGCGTCCTGCGCCCTCCGGGCGGCCGGCGTGCGCCGGGCGGCCGGCGTGGTCCGGCCCTCCGCGGGAGGCGTCCTTCTCGGCCTCGACCGCGTCGCAGAACGCCTCGACCCCGTCCGCCCCGCCGGCCGCGGCCTCGAGGTTGCGCCGGGCCGTCGAGCCCTGGCCCAGGCCGCCGTGCGACCACGCGGTGCACAGCCCGTGGCCCGCGGGGCCCGTCGCGTCCGGGCCCGCACCCCCGGACGGCTCCGACGACGGCTCCGGCCCGACCGGCGCGACGTCCTCCGACGGCGCGGCGGACGGCTCGGCGTCCCCTGACGGCTCGAGGGACGGCTCGAGGGACGGCTCGAGGGACGGCTCGGCGGAGGGCTCGAGGGACGGCTCGGCGCTGGCGGACGGGACCGGACCGCTCACCGGTCCGAGCGTGTCGGCCGAGGCCAGGATCCCGCCCGTCACGACCAGGGTGGCGGTGGCGAGCAGGGCCGGCAGGTTCCGGCCGAGGGCCGTGAGGGACGACATGGCTGCTCCGGGGACGCGGTGGGCACGAGCGGTCTGCCTGCTGCATCGGCACGGCGGCGGCCGCCGTTACCGCGCGAGCGGGTGAGCCGCTCCCACCCCGTCCGGCCGACCGCGTGACGGCCCCGGACAGCGCCGGCCGGACCGGGTCAGGCCGGCGGCGTGCCGATCGTCACGTCGTACCAGTCGTTCGCCCGGTCCCACAGGGTGCGGTCCGCGCTCTTGCCGGGCGCCGGCCTCACCCACACGTCCGTGACGTCGACGAGCACCGGCTGCACGCTCCCGCCCCGGGCACCCGACAACCACATCAGGTAGGCGCAGCCGCCGTCGTCCCCCTCGAGGTAGACGTCGTGCAGCTCCCACCGTCCCAGCGTCCCGCTGCCGTAGCTGTACGGCTGCAGGACGATGCCCTGGTAGTGCAGGTTGCGGGCGTCGAAGCCGTCCACGCGCAGCCGGTACGGCCCGTTCCAGGTCTGCAGGGCGTCCCCGCCGACGTGGCTGCCCCCGTTCGTGCCGGGCAGGCCCTGCACCTCGTCCATGACGATGTCGCGCAGCTGCACGGTGAGGGTGGACCGCTCCGCCCGGGAGTCGATGTTGATCCCCTCCCAGATGTGCGGTCCCGCGCACCGCAGGCCCTCGACGTGCACGGTGCGCGGCCTCTGCGCGGAGTCGTGGCCCCGGATGTAGAGGCAGCGGTTGCGGTCCCCCTCGCCCGCCGCCCCGAGGGCGTGCCGGCCGGAGTAGCGGACGGTGCCACCGACGCTCACGACGTTGCGGCCGCCGCTCAGCTGGTAGCCGCCGCTGCCGTCCACCGCGGTGCTCGGCCAGCGCACGAGCACGTCGCGGTCGGCGGGGGCCTTGAAGACCCGGTTGCTCGCGCTCGGCGTCCACACCAGGGGGTCGACCAGGACGGGGGCCTTCCAGGTCGGCTCCGGGGACGGGGCGGCCGCGGCCACCGGGACCACGACGACGCCGGACACGACCGCGCTGTCCACGGTCGCGGACAGGTCGAGGTCGAGCACCCCGTCGGTGACGCCGACCCGCTTCGTGACCCGGTAGGCCGTGTCGTGGCCGGCGACGGCGTACAGGTCCAGCCCGCTCACCATGCTGACCCCCTCGGCGCGCACCGAGAACACCCGTCGCCCGGCGGAGGTGAAGTACGTCTCCGCGCTGAGCACCGTCACGTCGTACGTGCCGGGCAGGACGGGGATGTCGTAGCCCGACGGCGCGATGCGGCGGGTCTGGAACAGGCCGCTGGACGTGGTGCCGGACACCGGGTCGCTGCTCGTGCTGGCCCGGCCGCCCACCTGGTAGCGGTCCGCCTGCCACGCCACGCCCTCGTACGTGCCGGCCGGGCCGCCCGCGTTGATGCGCACGGTGGCCTGGGCGGCGGCGGCGGGAGCGGCGGGCAGCGCCACCCCGACGCTAGCGGCGAGGACCAGGGCGAGGGCCACCAGGGCCGCGGGGACGGCGCGGGGCACGGCCGCCGGGACGGCACGGAACAGGGACGAACGGGGCACGACGGTCATCTCGTCCTCTTCGGCAGGGGGACGGCCGTCCCTGAGGGGTGACCGCGGCTGGTTCAGGCTGGGTGGGGCGAGGGTAGGGACCGCCGGCGGGTCAGGGCCACCCCCACCAGGACCAGCAGCACGCCGGCGGCGGCCGCCGGCTCGACCGGCTCGTCGAGCAGCAGCGACCCCAGGGCCAGCGCGACCACCGGGAGCAGGTAGGCGACGCCGGCGGCGACGACCGGGCCGTCGTCGCGGATGATCCGGTACAGCAGCACGTAGGCCGCCCCCGTCCCGCCCAGGCCGAGCACGCCGAGCGCGAGCAGCGGCAGCCACCCGGGCCCGGCCGGGTCCAGGTCCACCGGCCGGGCCAGCAGCCAGGGCAGCGCCGGCAGCAGCAGGAGCGACCCCGGCCAGCAGCTGGCAGGCGGCCAGCGCCGTCCCGGGCAGGCCGCGCGAGGTGAGCCGGGCGGCGACGTAGACGTAGCCGACGCCGTAGGACGCCGCCGCGAGCAGCGCGAGCAGGGAGCCGACCAGGCTGCCGCCGGGGTCCTGCCACGGCGTGAGCACGAGCACCGCGCCGGCCAGGCCGACGACCAGGCCCGCCACCTGTGCCGGTGTCGTGCCCCGCTGCTGGCGCGAGACGAGGGCGGCGGCGAGGGTCCACAGCGGGGTGGTCGCGTTGAGGGCCCCGGCCCGCCCGGACGGGATGCTCTGCTGCGCCAGCGCGAACAGCCCGAACGGCACCACCGTGGCCAGCAGCGCCGCCACGAGCAGGGGCCGCCACAGGCTCCGGTCGCGCAGCAGCGGGCCGGCCCGGCGCGCCCCGACCAGCACCAGCAGCAGCGCGGCCCCGAGCAGCAGGCGACCGTGGGTCACCTGCAGCGGCGAGAAGGACCGCAGGGCCAGGGAGATCCACAGGTAGCTGCTGCCCCACAGCAGGGCGAGCGCCGCCAGCCGGAGCAGGCCTGCCGGGCCGCTGCTCACCGCACCACCGCCCCGGCGCGGGACGGCGTGCGGGGCGGGGTCACCCGCCGATCATGCCCACCGCGGCGACGGCCTGGGGCAGCACGTCCGGCTGGAGCGCCGCCAGCAGCGCGCCGGCCGAGGCCCCGGCGCCCGCGAGGACCAGGGCGCGGCGGGTACGGCGGGCGCGGCGGGCCACGCGGGTCCGGGCGGTGAGCCGGTCCAGCGCCTCGCGGTCGGCCTCCCGGCGCTCGCGGCGCTGCTCGGCACCGGCGGGCAGGTCGGCCTCGGACGGCCAGGTGCCGGGCCGGGCGGCCGTCTCGGCCAGGCGCGACACGTCGACGCGCGACAGCACGGTGGGCAGGTCGGCGAGCCAGGCGCGCAGGTCCTCCAGCCGCAGGGCCGTGACGCCGGCGGGCAGGCCGCCCGCGTGCAGCTGGCGCACGCCGACGGCGACGACCACCCCGCGCACGGGCACCGGGAGGTCTGCCCCGCGCAGCCGCTCCGCCACCGTGCGGCACTGGCTGCGCACCAGGCGCACGTGCGACACCGGCCGCCCGCCGGCCGCGCACGAGGCTGCCGGTGATCCGCACCACCTCGCCCGGGTGGGCGGCGGTGCGCAGGACGACGACCCCGCCGGGGCCGACGAGCAGGTGGTCCAGCCAGGAGCGGGACGAGGTGGGGACGGCGTGCACCAGGTGCCAGCCCTGGGCCACGAGCGGGGCGAGCGCCCGGTCCACGCGCTGCTGGCCGAGGACGGCCTGGTGGGCGTGCCGCAGGGCGGGGCCCAGCGGGTCGGGGGAGGCGGGCCACCAGCGGCGCTCGGCGGGCCGGACCCGGGCCAGCAGCAGCCGGGTGACGTGCTCCCCGGGGAAGCGGTCCCGCAGGTCCTCCGGCGCGGGGGCCTGCGCGGTGCCGCCGGAGCGGGGGGCCGGCAGGCGGGTGGCGAGCGCGTCCACCGCCCGGCGGCGGCGCAGCGGGCTGCTCGCCGCGACCCAGGCGTCGACCGCGGCCTGCACCTCGGCGGCGGCGCCCGGGTCGGGGTCGAGCACCTGGGTGGTCCCGGTCCGCAGGTCGTACCAGCCGAGGTGCCGCCCCGCGCCGGAGCGCACGTGCAGCCGCTCGTCCGCCTCGCGCGTGCACCGGACCGCGGTGGTGACCATGCCGGTGCATCGGCACGAGGGGCCCGGAGCCTGAGCCGCCTCAGGCCGCGGCCACGTACCGGTGCTTGAGCAGGGCCTCGGACCCGGCGAAGGGGCCGGTCCCCGCGGCGTGCAGCCGGAGCGCGGGCAGGGCGGCACCGACGCCCTTGCAGGCGTTGTCGAGGTCGCCGTTGCGGCGGCGCAGCCGGGCGAGGACGTCGGCGCCGAGGGTCGGCTCGTCGTGGTCGCTGACCAGCTCGCCGGGCTGCAGCTCCACCGCCAGCACGAGCGGGGTGGCCGTGCCGGGGTCGTCGTCGCGCACCAGGCGGAACGACCGCATGGCCGAGGCGAGCGGCTCCTGCGCGTACAGCGCCTCCCGGACCTCGTCGACGGTGACCACGGCGCCGTAGTGGTCGACCGAGGCGTCGGAGCGCCCGGCGTGCAGCAGCAGGGGCAGGTCGAGCGCCCCGTCCAGCAGGTCCTCGGCACCGTGCGCGGCCAGCAGCCGGCGCAGCTCCGGGACCCGCAGCACGCGTCCGAGGTCGTGGATGTTGTAGCGGACCCGGGGGGACAGGCTCGCCCGGCGGGCCACCGTGACGAGCAGCTCGCCGTCCGGCGTCGTCTCCATGACGTAGTCCAGCGGGTTGTACTGGAAGACCATGGCAGCGGGCCGTCCGCGCGGCCGGTGACCGCGAGGCGGAGCGCCGGGTCGGCGGCCATGCGGCGGCGCAGGGCGATGGTCAGGTCGGTCTCCGCGGCCAGGTTGATCTCCAGGTCCGAGGCGCCGTAGGAGCCCACGACCCGGCGGAAGCTGCGCAGCAGGTACGTCCGCATGTTCTCGCTGATGCCCTCGCCGCCGAACCCGGCGGTCACGTCGTAGCGGGTGAGGTCGATGCGCGGGTCGTCGGCCACGTCCTTGAGGAACGGCGGGTAGCCGAGCAGCACGTACCGGTAGCCGGGGCCCAGCTGGAGCATGGTGGTGACGACCTTGTCCCGGTCCGGTCCGGTGGCCTTGGTCCGGCACGTGCCGGACAGGGCCGAGGACACGCTCATGCCGGTGGCCCAGGCGCCGAGCGAGAACGCGTTGAGCACGACGGGGGCGTCGTCGACCAGCCCCTCCGACGCGCCCGCGGGCACGGCGGTGCTGCGTCGGAACGTCGCCCGCAGCAGCACGGAGGTCGCGCGGCGCTCGGCCGGACCGCGGGCCCAGCTGGTCGGGGTGCCGCTGCTGCCGGACGACTCGTCGAGCACGAGCCCGCGGGCGGGCAGCCGGCCGCCCCGGCACAGCTGCTCGATGCGCGCGCCGGCCACGTAGGACGCCTTGTCGGTGACGGGCAGCCCCTCCAGCCGCGGGAGCCCGGGGCGGCCGCCGGCGACGAGGTGGGCAGCGACGGGACCGGCAGCGACCAGGTCCCGGTAGGCCGGCACCTCGCGGGCCGCGGTCTCGGCGGTGCGACGGGCCCGGAGCCGGCCGGCGTGCCAGCGCAGGGCCTCGGCCCCAGGGGCCATGGGCAGGACGACGAGCCGCTCGGAGCGGCCCAGCAGCGAGAGGACGACCTCGAGGAGGTCGGCGGCGGCCCGGGCGAGCGGACCGGCGAGCAGGCGGGTGAGCAGGCGGGTGAGCGGTCGGGTGAGCAGGCGGGTGAGCGGTCGGGGGGCGCGGGAGGCAGCCATGTCAGCGCACCGCCTCGTCGTCGAGGGCGACCGTCGGGAGGCCGGTGGCGGGCGAGGTCGCCGTGGCCCCTGCGAGGTGGACCCGCTCGTGCAGCGGGACGCGGAGGCTCTCGGGCGGGACGGGACCGTAGCCGAGCCGCAGCACCATCCAGGTGAGGCCGTCGTCCGGCCGGGCCGGCTCCCCCGTCACCTCCGCGACCGTCCGGTCGACGTCGGCCAGGGACGCGGGGTTGGTGACGAGCGAGCCCATCGGGTGCACCGCGACCCCGTGGTCGGCCAGGCGCAGCCACAGCCGCAGGAGCAGGCGGCCCGCGGCGACCGCGTCGTCGGTGCTGCGCACCGGGCCGCGCACCCAGGCGACGCGGGGCGTGCCGCGCATCGAGCGCAGGTAGACCCGGCGCGAGAGGGCCTGCATGGGGCGGGTGGCCCACAGCCGCGGCTGCTCGAACACGGAACGGAGCAGGGGACCGGGGGTGACCAGGCACTCGGCGGAGAACCCGTCGGCCCGGGCGGCCGCGCTGCGGCGGCTGTAGCGCATCCAGGCCCGCAGCTCCTCGCGCACCCGCGGCGTGGCCAGGTCGTCGAAGAGGGTGCGCTGGTTGAGGTCGACCACCCGGGCGACGTGGTGGCGGCTGTCCGTGCTGCCGAAGCGGTGGCCCGCGGCCGCGCACTCGGCGGCGATCTCGGCCAGCACGGGCTCCGGCAGGTCGCGGCCGTCGTAGGGCAGCCGGTTGGTGCGGCGCACCTCGAGCAGGGCGGGGTCGAGGTCCGGGACCGGGACGCCCTGCGCGGACAGGCGGAGGTGGGCGACCGCCTGGTAGCGGGCGTCCGTCGGGTCCACCGGTGCGGACGGCCGGCGGCGGGGGCGGGGTCGGCGGGCAGCGGGCGCACCGGGCCCGGGACGAGCCGGACCTCGACCTCGTGGCCGAGGGCGTGGGCCGCGACGGCGACGGACTCCACGAGGATGCCCACCGTGACGTGCCCGAACAGCAGGCCGAGCGGGTGGGCGGGTAGCGCGCGGGTGCGGTCGAAGAGGACCGTGGCCTCCAGCGGGCCGGTGACGAGAAGGTGCAGCGGCTGGGTGTTGTGGGGGGTCGGGGTGCGGCGGACAGCGCGGGCGATGCGCGCCCACGACGACCCCGCGGCCAGGACGTCCTCGTCGGGGCGGGGCTTCTCGGTGCGGGGCTGCTCGGTGCGGGGCTTCTCGGGGCGGTGCTGCTCGGTGCGGTGCTGCTCGGGCGCGTGCAGGTCCATGGTCGTCTCCTCCGGTGGGGTGTGCCCCCACCGTCGCCGGGCCGCCCCGCCCTGCGTCAGCGTCCTCGTACCCGACCGCGCGGTCCGACGTACCCGGTCCGCATGAGCACGACTACCTACCTGGAGCGCAGCCTGCTCGCCTCCGCCGGGCGCCCCGACGCCCTGCTGCGCGGGGTGCTGGTGGTCCGCTGGTGCGTGCTGGCCTGGCTCGGGGTGGTCGTGCTGAGCGGCGCCGCGGCCGCCTCCCCCGCCCTGGCCGCGGCGGCGGTGCTGCTCACCGCGGGCTGGACGGCCTGGCTGACCTGGGCCCGGCCGGCCTACGGCACGCCCGTGCTCGTCCTCGACGCCGCGGTGTGCGGCGTGCTCCTCGTGGTGGCCGCCGTGGCGCCCGCCCTGGCCACGGTGTACCCGGTCGCCGCGGCGCTGGCGTGGGGCGCACGGCGGGGGCTGCGGGGCGGGGCGGTGGCCGGGGCGGTGCTCGGCGCGGTCTACCTCGCCGCCCACGTCGTGCAGGGGCTCGTGCTCGACCGGCTCGACGAGCGGCTCCTCGACGTGCTGGGTGACGCGTTCTCCCTCGTGCTGGCCGGCGCCGGGATCGGCCTGGTGTCCACGCTGCTGCAGCGCTCGGCCGCCGCCCTGGCCGCCGCGCAGGCCGACCGGCTGCGGGCGCGCGAGGAGGCCGCGCGGCTGGCCGAGCGGGAGGAGCTCGGCCGTCAGGTGCACGACTCCGTGCTGCAGGTGCTCACCCTGGTCCACAAGCGCGGCCGTGAGCTGGCCGGGCAGCCGGTGGTCGACCCGGCCCAGGTCGGGGAGCTGGCGGACCTGGCCGCCGCCCAAGAACGGGCGCTGCGCGGCCTCGTGCTGCGGCCCGGTGGCCTCGGCGCGGCGTCCGACGACGGGGCGGGCCCGGTCCCGCTCGCCGCGGCCCTGCAGGAGGCGTCGCGGCAGCACCCCGGGCTCGACGTCGAGGTGAGCACCGTGGGGGACCTCGTGCTCCCGGGTCCGGTGGTGCGCCCGGTGGTGGCGGCGGTGGGACAGGCCCTGGGCAACGTGGTCCGTCACGCGGGGACCTCGCGCGCCTGGCTGTTCGCAGAGGTCGAGGACGTCGCCGGCGCGCGGACGCTGGTGGTCGTCGTCCGGGACGACGGCCGCGGCTTCGTGCTGGACGAGCAGGCCCTGGTCGAGGCCGGCCGGCTCGGGCTGCGGCGGAGCATCCGGGGCCGCGTCGAGCAGCTCGGCGGGCAGGTCGTGGTCGACACCGCACCCGGGCGAGGGACCGAGCTGGAGCTGCGTGTCCCGCTGCCGCCCGAGGTCCCGGGCGGACAGCATGGCCGGCATGGCTGAGACCCCCGCGCCCCCGCCCCCGGTGCGGGTCGTGGTCGTCGACGACCACCCGATGTGGCGCGACGGCGTCCGCGCGGACCTCGAGCGCGACGGCGGGTTCCTCGTCGTCGGCCAGGCGGGCACCGTCGCCGAGGCGGTGGAGGTGGTGCGGCGTCACCGGCCGGCGCTCGTGCTCATGGACCTGTCGCTGCCGGACGGCTCCGGCAGCGACGCCACCGCCCAGGTGCTCGCGCACGTGCCGGGCACCCGGGTCCTCGTGCTCTCCGCCTCCGGCGAGCAGGCCGACGTCCTCGCCGCGGTGACGGCGGGAGCGTCCGGCTACCTGCTGAAGAGCGCGACCGCGGACACCCTCGTCGCCGCCGCCCGCCAGGTGGTGGACGGCGAGCCGGTGTTCTCGCCCTCGCTGGCCGCCCTCGTCCTCGGCGAGTTCCGCCGGGTGGCCGCGGGGGGCGCCCCGGCGCCGGAGGGCACCGGCCTCACCGACCGCGAGACGGAGATCCTCCGGCTCGTGGCCAAGGGGTACGCCTACCGCGAGGTGGCCGAGCGCCTGGTCATCAGCGTGCGGACGGTGCAGAACCACGTCCAGCACATCCTCCGCAAGCTCCGGCTGTCCTCGCGCTACGAGCTCATGCGCTTCGCCATGGAGCGCGGGCTCGACCAGGACTGAGGCCGGGCCTCACGACGCCGCCGCGTGCTCGGGCGGCCCCGGCCGGCCGGCCGTGCGGCCCACGACGGGCAGGGCGGCGTGGTCGCCCAGGGCGGCCAGCTCCGCGAGGTCGGCGGCCACCCCGTCCGGCGCCCGGCCCTCGCTGCGGTCGGAGGTGAGGACGGGGTGCCGGGCGGTCCGCACCAGGACCGAGCCCTGGCGCCGGAGCCGCTCCACGAGCAGGACGTCCTCGCCGGTGGGCACGGCCGGGTACCCGCCGGCGGCAAGGTAGGCGGAGCCCCGGACGCCGAGGTTGGCCCCGTGGACGTGGTCGTGGTCCTCGTGGTGCCGCTGGTGGGAGGACCAGCTCGCGGCCAGACGCGCACGCACGGACCCGGCCGGGTGCTCCGTCCCGAGCTCCACGGTGCCCACCCAGGCGTCCGCGCCCCCCTCGGCGGCCTCGACCTGGGCCAGCAGCCAGCCGACGGGCACGGTGGAGTCGGCGTCGGTGCCCGCGAGCCAGGTCGACGCGGCCTCGCCGCCCCCGGCCGCCGCCCGGCGCAGGAGAAGGGCGGCTCCGGCGGCCCGGGCCGCACCGACCCCGAGCGCGGGCGTGACGAGCGGCTCGGGGCCGTGGTCCCCCCGGCCGCGCCGGGCGGCGTCGAGCACCGCGGCGTCGACCACGGCGCGGCTGCCGTCGGTGCAGCCGTCCAGCACGACGAGCACCCGCAAGGTGACGTCGGGCCTGGCCGCGCGCAGGCGGGCGGCCGAGTCCGTGAGGGCCGCGAGGCAGCCGGGCAGCAGCTCCTCCTCGTCGCGGACCGGGACGACGACGCCGACGTGACGCAGCGGCGGCCTGGCCGGGGTCACCGCAACCACCCCTCGGCGCGCGCCACGGACGGCTCGCCCGCGGTCCAGACGTCGAGCAGGAGGTCGGGCTCGTCGTGGGCGAGCACCCGGGCGAGCCCGGCACCGGCGAGCGCGTCCCGCACGCCCTGCGCGGTCCCGGGGTAGCCGGGGGCCTCGTGCCGCCAGTGGCAGGACACGAGCACCCCGTCGTCGCCGAGCGAGACGACGGCCCGGCGCACGAGGTCCGCGAGGTCGTCCGCGTCGAGGTAGTACGCGACCTCGGAGAGCACGACGAGGTCGAAACCGCCGTCGGGCCACTCCCGCGGCAGCCACCGCTGCTCGACGGTGACGGCCGGCCCCAGGCCGGCGGCCCGCGCACGGGCGAGCGCGACGGCGCGGGGGTCCACGTCGCAAGCCAGCAGCGAGGAGCAGCGCGGGGCGAGCCGCTCGGTGAGGTGGCCCCCGGCGCACCCCACCTCCAGGGCGCGCCCGAAGCGCTCGCGGGGCAGCGAGGCGACGACGAGGTCCCGCTTGCGCCGCTCGTACCACCGCCCCGCGATCCGCCACGGGTCGTCGTCGCCGTCCCACATCCCCGCGAACCAGGCGGGGTCGAGGCTCACGCGGCGCCCGCGCGCACGGCGGCTGCCGGGGACGGGGTCCGCAGCACGACCTCGCGGTCGCGGGCGAAGCGGGCGAGCACGCCCGGCGGGAGGACGGCCCGGTCGGCGTCGCCGGGGCCGAGCGGGTGCACCTGGGTGACGAAGACCTCGACCGCCCGGGCCTTGCGGGCCTGCTCCTGCGCGGTGAGGAGCGCCTGGCAGGCGTGGCCCCAGCGGGGTGCGAGCCCCGGACCGGTGCCCCAGTGCCAGGCCCAGACCGGCAGCTCCCACACCTCGACGCCCGCGGCGGCACCGGCCCGCCGGGCGACACGGCCGCAGACCTCGTGGTCCGGGTGGCCGTCCTCCGACCACGGCGCGAGCAGCAGGTCCGCGCCCGGCAGGAGGTCGGCCATCGCCCGGCCCACCGCGTCCTCGTGGCGGGCGAGCCCGGAGTCGGGCAGCCCGAGCCACGTCACGTCGCCCTGAAGACCGAGGACCTCCCGCGCGGCCAGGGACTCCTCCCGCCGACGCCGGGCCAGCTCGACGGGGGCGAGGACCTTGCTGCCGGGGTGCGACCCCTCGCCGTCGCTGGCCCAGACCACGTCCACGCGCCACCCCGCCCGCGCGAGCCGGGACAGCAGGCCCCCGGCCCCCAGCACCTCGTCGTCCGGGTGGGCGGCGAGCACGAGGGCCCGTCCCGGCGCCGCGGGCAGCGGCAGGGCCGGCAGGGCCAGGGCCGGCAGCCCCGCGGTGGTGAGCCACGGCCGCCAGTGGCTCTCCGGCGTCCCCTCCCCCTCGATCGCGGTCACGCCACGGCCTCCAGGGCGAGGCTGCCGAGGACGGCGAGGTCGCGGTCCCCGTGGCTCTGCCGGACGTAGACCGTGAGGTCGGCGACGTGCCGGGCGTGACCGGCGTCGGTGACGAGCGGGCCGGGCCCGGTCGCCCGGCCGGTCTCGCTCAGGGTCACCTCGACCGCGGTCTCCACCACCGCACGGGCGCGCGCCGCCACCAGCCGTGCGGCCCCGGAGCGGGCCCGGGCGGACCCGTCGCCGTCGTCCGTCGGGTCGCGGTCGGCGGCCCGGTCCGCAGCAGGCTCGGCACCTGGGTCGGCTCCGGGGTCGGCACCGGGGTCGGCACCGGGGTCGTCGGCGAGCCGGGCCACGGCGGCCAGGGCGGTGCGGGCCGCGTGCTGCGCCGCGTCCACCCGGCCGACGGAGGCCAGCAGCAGCTCGGAGGGGTGGCGGGCGGCCGCGTGGTGCAGCGCCCGCGCCACGCGCTCCGCTCCGCCGAGCCACACCGCGGCCACGCCGGCCCCGCCCCACCAGAACCCGGGCCGGTCCAGGTAGGCGCCCGGACCGCCCACCGCGCGGGCGGGCACCTCGTCGAGGACGAGGTCGCGGGTGCCGGAGCCCGCCATGCCGGCGGTGGCCCAGGCGGAGGGCCGCACCGTGACCCCGGGGTGCCGCGGGTCGAGGGCGAAGAGCCGGTAGCCGTCTTCGGCGTGCGCGGTCACCAGGGCGCGGTCGCAGAGGGTGGCCCCGCTGCACCAGGGCTTGGGACCGGTGAGCCGCCAGCCGCCGTCGCCGGGCACGGCCCGCAGCGGGGCGGGCGGCGGGTCGGCGGCCCACACCCCCCAGAGGAGGGCGGGGCCGGTGGCGTCGTCGTCGGCGCCGAGGTCGGCGAGCACGGCCAGCGCGTCGGTGTGCGCCTCGGCGAGGCGGGCGACGACCAGGTCGTCCCGGCCGAGGCGCCGCAGCCGGTCCAGGCGCTCCTGGGTCTGCCCGCGCCCGGGGAGCGGCAGGTCGAGACCGCCGTCCGCGAGCAGGGCGGCGAGGCCGGGAGGCATCACGTCTCCGGTCGGGAGGACGTCCGGGACGGAGGCCTGTGGCGTCTGTGTCTGTGTCTCTGCGGAGGTCGGGGTCGCCGCGGGGCTGGCGGCGTGCGGTGCGGGGGCGTGGGGCACGTGGGCGGGGTACCCATGCGCGCCGGGGATCAGACCTGCCCGGGGTCCCGCTGGTCGTCGGGCCGGGCCGGGCGCCAGGTGCGGCCGCCGTAGGTCCCGAACAGCCGGGCGGCGGCGATGCGCAGGGCGAGCGAGTACGTCGGGTACGGCGCGACCGTCTGGGCCAGGCGACCCGCGAGCATCCTGGTCTGCACCGCCAGCGCGGCGGTCCCGGCGAGCTCCCCGCCGTGGGGGCAGACCGCCGTCATGCCGACCACCCGGTCCAGGAGCCTCGGACCGCCCGCGCCGCGGGGGGCCACGACGAGCTTGACGTAGCCGTCGGTGTCGTCGCCGGTGCGGGCGCGGTCGGTCTCGGCCATGGTCACGACGGCGACCCGGGCCCGGGCTCCCCAGCGCGCGTGCGCCTCGCCCTCGCTCAGCCCGACGCGGCCGACCTCGGGGTCGGTGTAGGTCGCCCACGGGACGGCCCGGGCGTCGAAGGCGGTGAGGCCGCCGAGCCACGAGGGCAGCCGGACGGAGCGGGCGAAGGCGTTGCGCGCGGCGAGGCGGCCCTGGACGTCCCCGACGTGGGTGAGCTGCAGCGGGCTCGTGCAGTCCCCCGCCGCGAGCACCCCGGCCGCGGTGGTCCGCAGGTACTCGTCGGTGACCACGCGGCCCGCCCGGTCCACCTCCACGCCCACCAGGTCCAGCCCCAGCCCCGAGGTCGAGGCGGCCCGGCCGGCGGCCACGAGCAGGTGGGAGCCCGTCAGCGAGGTCCCGTCGGCGAGCACCAGGACCGGGCCGGCACCGGTGGTGCGCACGGAGGCGACCCCGACGCCCGTCCGGACGTCGACGCCCTGGCGGCGCAGCACGCGGGCGACGACGGCGGAGGCCTCGGGCTCCTCCTTGCCCAGGAGCCGGTCCGCGCCCTCGACCAGGGTCACGTCGCTGCCCAGCCCGCGGAAGGCCTGGGCCAGCTCCACCCCGATCGGCCCGCCGCCCAGCACGAGCAGGTGCGAGGGCTGCTCGACGAGGTCGAACACCGTGGCGTGGGTGAGCGGGCGCGCCTCGGCGAGGCCGGGCACCGGGGGCAGGGCGGCCGACGCGCCGGTGGCCAGCACCACGCGCCGGGCGTGGACCGGGTGCCCCGCCACGTCGAGGGCGAGCAGGCCGTCGGGCCGGACACCGGTGAAGACGCCCCGGCCGTGGAGCAGGTCGATCCCCTCGGAGGCCAGCAGGGAGGGCGACTCGTCCTGCTCGACCTCGCTGATGACGGCCCGGACGTGGGCCATGACGGCCGGGAAGTCCACGGGGCCGACCTCCCCCACGCCGAACCGCCGGCCGTCGCGGGCGCGGGCCACCCGGTGCGCGACGTCCAGGAGGGTCTTGCTGGGCACGCAGCCGGTGTGGGTGCAGTCGCCGCCGGTCCGCCCGGCCTCCACGAGCCCCACCCGGCGCCCGGCGGCCCGGGCGGCGCGGGCGGCCCCCAGCCCGGTGGCCCCGGCCCCGACGACGAGCAGGTCGAAGGGCCGGTCGGCGCGGGAAGGGCTCACCGGGCCATGGTCGCGCACGCCGGACCACCGCACCGGACCACGCGCCGCGACACCCCGCCGGACCGTCGTGCCGGACCGTCGACCGCTGGACCGCTGGACCGCTGGACCGCTGGACCGCTGGACCGCTGGACCGCTGGACCGCTGGACCGCTGGACCGCTGGACCGCTGGACCGCTGGACCGCTGGACCGCTGGACCGCTGGACCGCCACGCACGAGGATGCCGGGATGGCAACGGTGCACCTCGTGGGCGGCGGATGGTCGGAGACGGACCGGGCGCAGGTGTACGGCCCGTTCCTCGAGGAGGCCGGCGCCGCGGCGACGGTCGCCTGCCTCGTGCTCGACGAGGGCGACGGCGCCGAGCAGGCCGACCGCTGGGCGACCGCCCTGCGCGCGACCGGGGACTGCCGGCCCCGGCCCGTCCTCGTGGCCGAGGGCACGGTGCTCGACCTGGCCGCGCTGGACGGCTGCGACGCGCTCGTGGTCTGCGGCGGTCTCACGCCGGCGTACGCGGCCGCCCTGGCGCCGGTGGCCGCAGGGCTGCGGGCCTGGTGCGAGGAGCGGCCGTACCTCGGCTTCTCCGCCGGTGCCGCGGTGGCCGCGGCCCGTGCCGTGGTCGGCGGCTGGCGCGCCCAGGGCCGGGCCGTCTGCCCGGAGGACGCCGGGGAGGACCTGGACGAGGTGACCGTCACCGACGGCCTGGCCCTGGTGCCGTTCGCGGTCGACGTGCACGCCGCCCAGTGGGGCACCCTCGCCCGGCTCGTGGCCGCGGTGGGGACGGGTGCGGTCGCGTCCGGGGTCGCCCTGGACGAGGGCACCGTGCTCCGCGTGGCGGACGGGACCGCCACGGTCCGGGGGTCCGGCTCCGCGCACCTGGTCCGCGGGGCCGACGACGTGGTCGTGGTCCGCTCGCTCGGCGCGGGGACGGTGCTGCCGGTGGAGGCGCTCGGGCCGGGGTAGCGCGGGGCCGGGGCGTGACCCGCTAGATGAAGCGGGCGGGGTCGACGTCCTCGCCGTCGACCCGCACCTCGAAGTGCAGGTGGCAGCCGGTCGACAGGCCGGTCGTGCCGACGTAGCCGATGACCTCGCCCTGGCTCACCGGGCCGCTGCTCACCACGTACTCCTGCAGGTGGGCGTAGGCCGTGCTGAGGGCACCGCCCGCGGAGGCGCCGTGGTCCACGACGATGATGTTGCCGTAGCTGCCGTTCCAGCCGGCCGAGCTCACGACGCCGTCGGCGGCCGCGACGACCGGGGTGCCGCAGCCGGTGATGATGTCCATCCCGGAGTGGAACCGACGGTCGCCGTAGACCGGGTGGGTGCGCCAGCCGTACGTGGCCTGCCGGCCCGGGGTGGGGGTGGCGAGGAGCCCGCTGCCCCCCGCCGGGGCGGCGGCGGCGGACCCGCGCCCGCTGCGGGACGCCTCGGCGGCGCGGCGCGCCTCCTCGACGGCGACGCGGCGCTCCTCCTCGGCCTGCGCGACCGCGAGGACGTCCTGCGCGCCGGCGAGGCGGGCCTCGATGTCGGCGCGACGTGAGGCGAGGTCGGTCCTGAGCGCCTCGACGGTGACGAGCTCGGCCTCCTCCTCCTGCTGCAGCCGCTCGAGCTCCGCCTCGGCCTGCCGCACGTCGGCGAGGGTGACGGCCCGCCGCTCGGTGAGCAGGCCGAGCATGCTCCCGGTGTCGGACAGCTCCGTGGAGCCGGTGGCCAGCAGCGACAGCTGGGGGTCCACGCCGCCGCTCTTGTAGGTCTGGACCGCGAGGTCCACGACCTGGCTCTCGAGCATCTGCACGAGGGTGGTCTGGCTGGCCACGCGGGCCTGGGCGGCGGCCACCTGGTTCTGCTGCGCGGACAGCCGCGCCTCGACGGCGGCGTACTCGGCCGAGGCGGCCTCGACCTCGGCCCCGAGCTGGGCGACCTGCTCGCGGGCCTCGTCGACGTCGGTGGTGCCCGCCTGCGCCGCCGGGGCCAGGAGCCCGACGGCGACGGTCCCGGTGACCAGCAGCGCGAGGTGGCGCGGCAGCCGGCGGGACGTCGGGCGCACGGGCAGTCTCCTCTGGGTCGGCGGTGCCGCGATGGCGGCTCTCGGGGCGGCGGCTCTCGGGGCGGGGGCTGTCGCGGCGGGCAGGGCGGTGCGGTCCTGCGGGGAGGACCTCAGAGCCGGGTGCCGGCGGTGAAGGGCAGGTACTCCAGCGACTGGATCTTGACGACGTCGCCGGCCGAGGGGGCCGCGATCATGCGGCCGCCGCCGAGGTAGATCCCGACGTGGCTGATCGGGGAGAAGCTGAAGACGAGGTCGCCCGCACGGAGCTCGCTGCGCGAGACGCTCGTCCCGGCCCCGGCCTGCGAGCGCGAGGAGTGGGGCAGGCCGACGCCGACCTGGGCCCAGGAGGCCATGGTGAAGCCGGAGCAGTCGTAGGCGTTCGGTCCGGCCGCGCCCCAGACGTAGGGCTTGCCGAGCTGGGAGCACGCGAAGGAGAGCACGGTGGCCACCCGGTCGGTCGGCACGTCGACGCTCACGCCGCCGCAGTTCATCTGCCCGGCGGAGGCGGTCGGCGCGTCGGCCACGACGGCGGCCGCGGCGCTGCCGGCGGACCCGGCGGACCCGGACGACGCGGCGGCGGTGCCGGACCCCGAGGCGGCGGCGGCCTCGGCGGCCTGGCGCGAACGGGTGGCCTGCTCGGCGGCGGCCCGGCGGGCGGCCTCGATGCGGGCGGCCTCGGCCTCGGCGGCGGCGAGGACGTCCTTGGCCCCGTCCAGGCGGGCCTCGATCTCGGCCTTCTGGGCGGCGAGGTCGGCCTCCATGGCCGTGACCGTGCCGAGCTCCTCCGCCGCGGCGTCCTGCAGGTCCTCGAGCTCGACCTGGGCGTCCTTGAGGTCGGTGAGGCTGACGGAGCGCCGCTCGGCCATGACCGTCAGCGTCGACGTGGTCGAGGTGTAGGCGTCGGCGCTGCCGACCAGGGCGACCAGCTGCGGGTCGACCCCGCCGCGCTTGAACGTCTCGACGGCCAGGGCACCCAGCTCGTCCTGCATGACCTCGATGGCGGCCGCCTGGCTCGTGACGCGCGCCTCGGCGGCAGCGACCTTCTGCTTCTGGGCGTCCGCCTGGACGCGGGCCTCGTTGTAGGCCTCGGCCGCGACCTCGACCTCGCGCCCCAGCTGCTGGACCTCGGTCCGGGCGTCGTCGACGTCGGAGGCCATGGCCGCGGGGGCGAGGAAGGAGGCGGTCAGGGCGACCGCGGCCGTGACGGCGCAGCGCGAGAGCATGGGGAGCAAGGGGGGTCCTCCGGGCAGTGCGGGGGTCTGCGGGGCGGGGCTGGGGACAGGCGCCGGGGAAGCGCGGTGCATAACGAAATCATCACGACCATACAACAGATGTTGAGGACGGCCAGGGGTCGCATGTGGACGACCAGGCGCCCCGGTCCGGGGGCCGACAGCCCCCCGACCTGCGGCAGCGCCTCCCGCAGGGGCCGCGGGAACCCGGTCGCGCCGGCCCCGCAGGCGGCTCGGCGAACCGCTCCGGCGCACCCTGCGGCGGCGCCCCGGCGGACGGCCCCGGCTGTCACGGCCTCTGTCACATCAGTCGCCGACGGGTGGGCCGGAACCAGACGCCCCGCCCGCGCCGGCTGGCGGCCGGACCCGGCGCGCACCTGTCACCGGCCCTGCTCGACGGCATGATCGGCGGGCGGCGCCGCCGCGGGGGCCTCGACCCCGGCGGGGACGGGCCGCCGTCGTCGTGGTGTGACCCGCAGCACGCTGCCCTTGTGGACGGAGCACCGACGGGCCGGACCGGACGCGGTCGTGGTCGTCCAGCGCGCGGCCTCTCGTCCGGGTCGTCGGCGGCACGACCGACGGCGGGGACCCACTACCCCCGCTGCCCCTCCCGCGGAACCCACCTGGGCGCCGCCGGGTGTGAGATATGCCGCACGACCCGCCGGAGGCTCAGACCGGGTCGGCGAGGAAGTCCACGAGCAGGGCGGACAGCCGGTCCGGGGCGTCGTCGGCCACCCAGTGGCCGGCGCCCTCCACCCGCTCGTAGCGCCACGGTCCGGCGACGTGGCGACCGGTGCCGGTCATCTGCTCCTCGGTGAGCACGGGGTCGCCGCTGGACCAGACCCCCATGACCGGGCAGGTCACGGGGCCGCGCGGGGGACGGGGGGCAGCTCCCGCCGGGGGCGGGGCGGCGGGCCCGCCGCGGCGGCGTCCGACGAGCGGCAGGGGGACGTTCGCCCGGTACCAGCTCAGCGCGGCGGTGAGGGCGCCCGGCCGGGAGAGCGCCTCCACCTGGCGCGCCAGGCCGGGGGCCTGCTGGGGGCCACGGCCGCCCCACGCGCGGCGCAGCCACCACCAGCCCCCGAGCGGGAGCAGGCGCTCGGCCAGGCCGGGCACGAGGAAGGCCAGGATGTACGAGCCCTTGAGCTGCTGCTCCAGGCCGGCCTCGGCCCGGGCGGCCGGGTGCCCCACGGACACCACCGCGAGCCGGTCGACGAGGTCGGGCCGGGCCCGGACGAACGCCCAGGCCAGCACGGCCCCCCAGTCGTGGCCCACCACGGCGGCCCGGTCCACCCCGCGCGCCCGCAGCAGGCCTTCGAGGTCGCCCACGAGGTGCGCCATGCCGTAGTGCTCGACGCCGAGGGGCCGGTCGCTGTCGCCGTAGCCGCGCAGGTCGGGCGCGAGGACCCGGTGCCCGGCCGCCGCGAGGGCGTCGACCTGGGGCTGCCACATCCGGCGGTCGTCGGGGAAGCCGTGCAGCAGCAGCACCGGCGGCCCGTCCTGCGGGCCGGCCTCGGTGAGGGCCAGGGTGACGTCGCCGACGTCGACGCGGTGCTCGGTCCCGGTCATGGGGCCGAGCCTGCCAGGGGTCCCGCCCCCGCGGCCCGCCGCCGCGGCCCTCAGCGCAGCGGCAGGGGCGGCTGCCACCAGGCGGGCGTGCCCTCCAGCTCCACCGAGGCGACCCACTTGACCCACCAGAAGCCCCGGCGGCCGGGGGCGACGAGCCGGACCGGCGCCCCGAGCTGCCGCAGCAGCGGCTCGCCGGCCATGGACGTGGCCAGCAGGAGCCCGTCCAGGTCGTCCGCGGCGAAGCGCCGGGAGTACCCGGTGACGGACCGGACGACGACGCTGCGCCCTCCGGCCGCCGGGTCGTCCGCCCCGCCGAGGCCGAGCAGGTCCGTGAGCGCCGTGCCCGACCAGTCCTGCTCCGAGGCCCAGCCCGACGTGCAGTCGATGACCGCCCGGACGTCCGTCCGCGGCAGCCGGGCCAGGTCGTCCAGGGACAGCCGGGCGCCCCCGTCCGGCCCGACGACCGCCACGCGCCACGGGCGGGCGGCCGTGGCGGCGGCCGTCGGCACCCGGTCGGCCAGCCAGATCGTGGGCTGCGGGAGGGGCTGCAGGTACGACCCGGTCGCCCGGCGGCGCGACCCGGGGAGCCCCGACGCCTGCACGGCACCCTCGAGCACGAGCCACCCGCCCCCGCTCACGACGGCGAGCGCGCCGGCCCGCAGCACCAGCCTTCGGTCCAGGTCCGCGCGCCGCGGCCGCTGCCGGCGGGCCAGGGCGTGCCACAGCAGCAGCGGCAAGAGGGCCAGGGCCGCAGCGACGTGCCACCACATGGTCCGCTGGCCGCCGGGGGCCCACACCACCAGCCCTGTGCTGTGGAGCAGGCCGGAGAGCAGGGCCAGCAGGGTGAGCACGGCCAGCGCCACCGACGCCCACCGGCTCCGGCGCGCGCGGCGCAGCCCGCTGCGGACCACCGGTGCCTTCCAGCGCACGAGGGCGAGCACGGCCAGCCCGGCCGCGCCGTGCACCGCGGCCACGCCCCGCTGGGCGGGGACAGCGACCAGCCACACCGCCACGCCGCTGAGGACCACGAGAACCACGACGACGAGCAGCGCGAGGTTGGTCACCCGCCTCGAGGTCCGCACCCGTGCAGTGTCCGCCTCCCCGCGGCCGGGGCGCCCGGCGGCGCTCAGGCCCCGGGGCCGGCGGGGTCGCTGGCCCCGAGCACCGTGCGCAGCCGCTGGAGGGCCTGGTCGGTGAACAGCCCGGCGACCGCGGCCGTCGTGACGAGCACCGTGAGCCCGGCGGTCGACGTCGACTCGTCGCCGATGCTCACGAGGCCGGCGTTGACGCTGAGGACCACGACGGCCCCCAGCAGCGCGGACCACACCGGCCGGAGCACGTACCACCACAGGTAGCCCGCCTCCAGGGTGCCCGCCCCGGCCCGCGAGGCGAACACGATGCTCTGCTGCACCAGGCTGCCGAGGAACCCGCCCGCGGCGCCGGCGAGGATGAGGCTCGTGGTCAGGCTGACGGAGAACGACGGCCCCCACCAGGACAGCGGGACGACCACGAGGTCGGCGGCGCCGTCCTGGGCGACGACCATCCGCTCCGCGACGCCGTAGGACCACACCACCGCGACGAGCGCGAGGGCGCCGGCCGAGGCGTTCGCGACCCCGACGGCGCGGCGGCACGCCGTCCCCATGAGGTCCCCGACCACGCGCACCGCCTCGACGTCGACCCCGGTCGGCGGCGTGGACGCGGCCGGCCCGGTCGGGGCGGGGACCTGCGTCACCTGCACCGACAGCGCGTCGGTGACCAGCGAGTCCGTCGTGGTCATGGTCGGCTCCTGTCAGGCGGGGTGGTTGCGGTTGATCGTCTCGGGGCGCGCGAGCATGGCCGTCACCCGCTCGTCGAACGGCGGCATGGGGAAGCGAGGGTCGATCTTGCGGC
Organism: uncultured Actinomycetota bacterium; assembly: GCA_963750335.1. Taxonomy (GTDB): domain Bacteria; phylum Actinomycetota; class Actinomycetes; order Actinomycetales; family JBBAYJ01; genus Aquipuribacter. The sequence goes on along the minus strand of CAVVQD010000011.1, from coordinate 644,474 downwards.
TGTCGGGGCCCGGGGTGGCCCACCGGCCGTGCCGGACGTCCCAGTCGGTGTCCTTGCCGATCGCGTGGAGGATCGAGGCGACGAGGCGCTGGTAGGCGTCCATCTGCTCGGCCGGCCACGCGTCCCCGGGGGCGCCGGGGTTCTCGGCCTCGATGCCGAGGAAGCGGGTGTTGCCCTCGGTATGGCCCTTCCAGGCGCCCTTCCCGGCGTGGAAGGCGCGGCCCTCGGTCACCAGGTACACGGTGCCGGACCGGCCGAGGCCGAAGTTGCACAGCGGCCCGGCGAGCTCCTTGTGCCCCTTGGTCACCACCCCGAGGCTCGGGTAGTCGCCGGGCGCGGAGGCCGGGGTGGCGGTGTGGTGGAGGATCACGCCCTCGACCTGGCCCATCGGGCCGTGCCCGTCCACCCAGGCCGCGACCACCGGGTAGCCGGTGCGCTCGGCGACCGCCGTCATGGCGGCCCGGCTGAGGCCCATCAGAGCGCCTCCTGCCACACGGTGCCGGGCCCGGCCCAGCCGGCCTCGCCGGCCTCGGTCGTCTGCGTGCCGTCGACGACGGCCTCCACGGTCGCCGCGACCGCGTCGTCGTCCAGGTAGTCGTCGTCCGTGGCGTCCGCCGCGGCCCAGTCCGGGCCGTCGTCCAGGTCCACGCCGTGGTCCAGGTCTGTCGTCTCGCTCATCGCTGCCTCCGGGGTCGGTCCCTGGGGTGCAGGAGGCGCCGCCCGCCCGGCTGATACACCGGGCCGGCCGGGCAGGTGGGGACGGGCGGGCGGGCCGGTCAGCCGGTCTCGACGGCGCGGGCGTCCTGCGGGCCCGCCCCGGCGGCCGCGGCCTCCTCGTCGGCCCGGTCCACGGGGTCCGGCGCCTCGAGCGGGGTCACCCGCAGCCGCTCGACGCGGTGGCCGTCCATGGACAGGACGAGGAGCTCGTGGCCCTCGGCCAGCACGGTGTCCCCCGGGGAGGGGATGCGGCGCAGCGCGTCGACCACGAAGCCGCCGATGGTCTCGAACCCCTCGCCGGCCAGGACGAGGTCGGGGACGTGGTCCACGACGTCGTCCACGTGGGTGAGGCCGTCGAGCTCGACGACGCCCTCGGGCAGGGCGGGGTCGGTGACCAGCGCGGGGACGTCGTACTCGTCGCGGATGTCGCCGACCACCTCCTCGACGAGGTCCTCGAGGGTGACGATGCCCGCGGTGCCGCCGTACTCGTCGATGACGACCGCGAGGTGGGTCCCCCGCCGCCGCATGACGCCCATCGCGGCCAGCACGGGAAGCCCCTCGGGCAGCAGCGGCACCTCCCGCACCACGGTGTCCAGGCCGGCGTCCCCCTCGCCCCGCCGCGCGGCGTCGTACAGGTCGCGGACGTGGACGAACCCCACCACGTGGTCCACGTCGGCCCCGATGACGGGGTAGCGGGAGTGGGGCCGGCCGGTGGCCTCGGTGAGCGCCTCGTCCACGGTGCTGCCGAAGGACAGGAACGCCACCTCCGTCCGGGGCAGCAGCACGTCGCGGACGCTCTTGTCGGCCAGGTCCAGCGCCTCGGAGACGATGCGGCGCTCCACGGGGTCGAGCCCCTGGTGCTCCCGGACCATGGACCGGAGCTCCTCGTCGCCGATCTCCTCCCGGCTCGCCGACGGGTCCCCGCCGAGCGCCCGCACGACGAGGTCCGTGGCCTTGCCGAGGACCCAGATCACCGGCCGGAGCGCCCGGGCGAGCAGGTCGAGCGGCCCGGCGGCGAGCAGGCTGAGCCCCTCGGCCCGCTGCAGCGCCAGCCGCTTGGGGGCCAGCTCGCCCAGCACCAGCGACAGCGCGGCCACGACCAGGGTGACGAGGACGAAGGCGGTGGTCTGCGCCGCGCCCTCGGCCAGGCCCAGGGCGACCAGGCCCGGCGCGAGCTCCGGCGCGAGCGCGGCCGCGCCGTAGGAGGCGGAGAAGAAGCCGGTCACGGTGACGCCGACCTGGACCGCGGACAGGAAGCGGTTCGGGTCCTCGGCGAGCCGGGCGACGGCGGCCCCCCGGCCGCCGCGGCGGCGCAGTGCGTCGATCTGGCTCTCCCGCAGCGAGACCAGCGCGATCTCGCTGCCCGCGAAGAGCCCGCCGACCACGACGAAGACGAGGACGAGCAGGACGTCCGGCCACGCACCGCTCACGCGTGCCGTCCCCTCGGGAGGGCGGCGGGCGCGCCGGGGGCCGGGCTATGTCGAGGGCTGTCGTCCACGCCTCCCAAGGGTACGGAACCGGGACGGCTGGGCCTGTCCGTGCGGGGGCCGGCCCCGCGGCCCTCGCTAGGGTCCGGGCGTGGACGCACCCGACGAGCCGGTGCTCCGCTGGCACGAGCCGGCCCCGTCCGCCCGGCGGGTGCTGCTGCTCGGCTCGGCCGTGGCCGGCCTGCTCGCGCTGGCGGTCGTGACGCTCGTGGTCGACAACGTCGACGTCGCCGTGGTGTCCGGGGTCCTGGGCCTGGCCGCCGCGGCCGACCTGTGGCGGGACCTCCGTCCGCGGGCGTTCGTCCTGGCCGGGGAGGACGGGGTGGTCGTCTCGGACGGGCGGCGGACCACCGTCGTGCCGTGGGCGGAGGTCGTCGACGTGACGCTGCGGCGACGGGCGCTGGGGCGGGACCGTGCCCAGGTGGTGCGGACGGACGGCTCGCTGGTGCGGCTGCCCCCCGACGCCCCGGTCGAGGAGCTCCGCCGGCGCCGGCCCCGGGCCTGAGCCGGACCGACCGGCCCGCCCCGGCCCCCGTCCGCCGCCCGCTCCGTCGCGCGCCGGGCCGCGGCTCGTCGTAGGTTCCGGTCACCCCGCACGACCACCGCCGGGACGCCCCGGCCGCACGCCACCTGGAGTCCCCCGTGACCGCCCTCCCCGACGAGCTCCTCCGCCTGCTCCGCACGGACGGCGTCTGCTACGTCGCCACGACCATGCCCGACGGCTCCCCCCAGCTCACGCAGACCTGGGTCGACACCGACGGCGAGCACGTGGTCGTCAACACCGTCGAGGGCTACCAGAAGGTCCGCAACCTCGAGCGGGACCCCCGCGTCGCCCTCACCGTGTCCTCGCCCGCCGACCCCAGCCGCTACTGGGAGGTCCGGGGCACGGTAACCGAGTCGACCAGCGAGGGCGGGGCCGAGCACATCGAGGCGCTCGCGCAGCGCTACACCGGGGCGCCGTACCCGTGGTGGGGCGGCCGCGACCAGACCCGCGTCATCCTCTCCATCACCCCGGAGAAGGTCCGCGTGATGGGCTGACCCACGGGACCTCGCGGAGCCGCCTAAGGGAGTCGAACCCTTGACCTACGCATTACGAGTGCGTCGCTCTACCGACTGAGCTAAGGCGGCCGGCGCGTGACGGGCACGCGACCGCGCAGAAGTGTACGGGGTCGAGGGACCGGCCCGGGCACCGGCGGACGGGCCCCCGCCGCCGCCCGGCAGGACGGCACGGGCGGCCCATTGACACCGCCCCGCCCCAGCAGCGACCGTGACCCGACCGCAGGAGGGAGCACCGGGTGTCCTCGGTCGTCGTGGTGCCCGCGAAGGCACGGCTGCTCGTGCTCGGCCTGTGGGGGGTCTGGCTGCTCGGCCTGCTCGTGTTCGTGGCCTCCACCGTGGTGGTGGGCCGGGACCAGCGGGACGTGCTCCTGGACACGTGGCTGTACTCCGCCCTGGCGGTCGGTGCGGCCCTGCTCGCGGCGCTGCGCCCGCTGCTCGTGGTCCGGGACCGGGTGCTCTGGTCGCTGGGGGCGCTGGCCCTCGTGGTCTACGCCGCGGGCGACGTCCTCTACAGCACCGTCGTGGTGCGGCTGGACCCCGAGCCCTACCCGTCCGCCTCCGACGCGCTGTGGCTGTCGTACTACGTCCTGGCGGTCCTGTTGCTGGTCGGCCTGCTGCGCACGCGCGCCCGCGGCGTCAGCGCGAGCACCGTCGTGGACGGGGTCGTCGTCGGCCTCGGCGCGGCGGCCGCGACGGCCGCCCTGTCCTTCGACACCATCCGGCGCGCCTCCGCCGGGACGGCGCTGGAGACGGCGGTGACCCTGGGCTACCCCGTCGGCGCGCTGGTGCTGCTGGGCACGGCCGGCGCCGCCCTGGCCGTCATGGGCTGGCGGGTGGGGCTGCAGTGGTGGGCGCTCGTGCTCGGCGGGCTCGTCTTCGCCGTGGCCGACACCGCGTACGCCTACCTGAGCGCGACGACCGGCTACACCGACGGCAGCCCCGTGGACGCCCTGTGGCTGGTGGCCCTGGGGCTGCAGGCGGCGGCCGCCTGGCTGCGCCCGCGCGGGGCCCGGCACGCCCGCGCCGGCTCGGTGGCCACCCTCGTGCTGCCGCTGGGCTTCGCCGCGGCCGCCCTGGTCCTGCTCGTGGCGGAGCACTTCCAGCGCCTCAGCCTGCTGGCGCTCGTGCTGGCCGCGGCCACCGTGGCCGCGGCCCTGCTGCGCATCAGCCTCACCGTCGGCGAGGTCCGGCAGCTGGCCACCACCCGCGAGCAGGCTCTCACCGACGAGCTCACCGGCCTGCCCAACCGCCGCCGCCTGGACCTGGCGCTGCGCACGGCCCTCGCGCGGGAGGACACCGTCGGGCTGCTCATGCTCGACCTCGACCGCTTCAAGGACGTCAACGACGCCCTCGGGCACCCCGCCGGGGACCGGCTGCTCGTGGAGGTGGCCCGGCGGCTCGCGGGCAGCCTGGGCGACGGCGAGCTCGCGGGCCGGCTCGGCGGCGACGAGTTCGCCGTGCTGCTGCCCGGCGTGCACGGGGAGGAGCTGCTGCAGCGGGGGCGCAGCACGGCCGCGCTGCTCGACCCGCCGGTGGACCTGGGCCACATCAGCATCGCGGTGTCCACCTCGGTCGGGGCCGCCTCCGCCCCGGGCGACGCACCGGACGCCTCGGGTCTCAAGCGCGCCGCGGACGTCGCCATGTACCGGGCCAAGCGCCGCGGCACCGGCGTCGCGCTGTACCGGGCCTCCGCCGACACCGCCTCCGCAGAGCACCGGGCGGTGCTCGAGGAGTTCCGCGAGGGCTTCGCCGCGACCGGGGTGGCCTGCACGTACGTCCCGGTGGTCGACCTGTCGGACGGGCGGCAGCGCCGGCTGCGGGCGGTGCCCCGCTGGGAGCACCCCCGCCTCGGCGCCGTCCCCGCGCGCGAGCTGCTGGAGATGGTGGAGCGCACCGGGCTGGTCCGGGAGCTGACCACCAGCGTGCTCGACCGGGCGCTGTCGGACCGTGCGGCGTGGGCCGCCGCCGGGCAGGAGGTCGTCGTCGCGGTGTCCGTGTCGTCGGTCGAGCTGCTGGACGCCCGGCTGCCCGGGACGGTCGCGGAGGCCCTGGCCCGCCACGGCGCGCCCGCCGACGCCCTGGTCGTGGAGTGCTCCGCCGCCTCGCTCGTCGCCGAGCCCGCCCGGTCGCGCCGCGCCCTGCAGCTGCTCGCCGCCGCGGGGACGCCCACGGGTGTCACCGGGCACGGCGCCGGGCGCTCCGCCGGCTACCTGCAGGACCTGCCCGTGGTCTCGCTCACCCTGGACGGCACGCTGTCCGGGGCCGCCGGCCGCGACCCCGCCGCCACGGCCGCGGTCGAGGCCGCGGTCGTGCTCGCCCGCTCGCTCGGTCTCGCGGTCCACGTCACCGACGTGGCCGACCCCGGGGTGCTGCGCCACCTCGCGCTGCTCGGCGTGGAGGCCGCCGACGGGCCGGCGGTGGCGGAGCCCGTCGAGCACGAGCAGGTCCTCGCCGGCGCCGCCCTGGTCTGAGGCCCGCCGGCGGTCCGGGGCCCGCGGGCCGGGCGCCGGGGCGCCGGGGCGCCGGGGGCGCCGGGGCTGCAGGTCCGGGCCGGACCTGCCGATCACCCTGCGGTGACCCCCGAGCGCCCAGCCCCGGCGCGCACCCGCACCGTGCTGCCGCTGCCCCGGCAGGGCGGCCACGACCGACCCGTCGGGCAGGTGCTCGTGCAGCGGGGGCTGCTGGCCGAGGACCAGCTCGCGTGGGCCCTGGAGGTGCAGCAGCGCACCCGCTCCCGCCTGGGCGAGGTGCTGGTGTCCTCGGGCCTGGTCAGCCGGATGGACCTGCACCGGGCGCTGGCCCGGGCCTGGGACCTGCCCTTCGTGGACGTGCCCGGCACCATCCTCGACCCGGCCCTCGTGGCCGGCCTGGACCACGCGGAGCTGTCCTCCCAGGGCTGGCTCCCGCTGCACCGCGGCCGCGACGGCCGGGTGCTGGTCGCGGTCACCGAGCGGCCCGGCCCCGCCCTGCGCGCCCGGGTCGAGACCCACCTGGGTGCCGAGGTCGACTTCGCGGTGACCAGCACCTGGGACATCGCCAAGGGCCTGACGACCTTGTACCGCGACGCCATCGTCGATGAGGCCGCGCACGGGCTGTGGCGCCGCTCGCCGCGCCGGTCCGCGCTCTCCGTGCCGTCCCGCGGCCTGCTCGTCGTGCTGGCCGCCCTCGCCGCGCTCCTCCTCGGGGCCGGCCTGCTGGCCCCCGCCGCCGTGCTCGCGGGCGCCGTGGTCGTCCTGGCCGCCGGGCACCTGCTGGGGCTCGGCTCGCTGGTCGTCCTCACCCTGGCGGGGCGGGAGCGCCCGGCCGCGCCGCTGCCGGCCGACGACGTCCTGCCCGTGCACACGGTCCTGGTCCCGGTGCCGCACGGCACCGGGGGGACACCCGCCGGCGCGGCCGCCCTGGCCGCCACGCTGTCGGGCCTGACCGCCCTCGACTACCCGGTCGACCGGCTCGAGGTGCTGCTGCTGGTCGAGGAGGGCGACACCGCGACCCGGGCCTGCGTCACCGCGGCCGGGGTGCCCGAGACCGTGACCTTCCTGTCCGTGCCCCGCGGCGGGCCCGCCACCCGGGCGCTGGCCTGCAACGTCGGCCTCTTCTTCGCCCGCGGCGAGCTGCTCGTGGTCCTCGACGTCGGGGACGTCCCCGCCCCGGACCAGCTGAGGGCCGCCGCCGCCGCCCTCCGTCCCCGCCCGGAGGACCGGGACCCGCTGGTCGGCGTGCAGGCCCGGGTGGAGCTGCGCGGCCCCCGGCTGCGACCTCTCGCCGCGCTGCGGACCCTGGAGCGGGTGCACCGGGCGCGCGCGGCCGCGGGCCAGGCGGCGCTCGGCCTGCCCCTCCCGCTGGGCGGCGCGGGCAGCCACGTCCGCACCGAGGTGCTGCGTCGCCTCGGCGGCTGGGACCCGTTCAACGACGCCGAGGACGCCGACCTCGGGGTGCGCGCCGCCCGCGCCGGCCTGCGGGTCGACGTGCTGCCGTCGCGCACCGTCCGCCGGGCCACGGGCGGGGTGCGGGGCTGGACGGCCGCGACCGCCCGCGCCCTGACCGGCCGGGCCCAGGCCACCCTGGTGCACCTGCGCCGCCACGACGAGGACGAGGGACCGGTCGGCGCCGGCCGGCGGCTGCGCCCGCTCGTGGCGGCGGCGGGCGGGACGTCCCTGCTGGGACCGGCCCCGTGGGGCCTGCTGCTGGGCCTGGTGCTCGCCGCCGGCGTGCTCTCCGGCCGCCTGCCCGACGTCCTGGTGCTCCCCGCCCTGGCCGTCCTGGTCGCGGGCGGCGTCCTCACCGCCGCGGTGGCCGCCGGCGCCGCCCTGGCCGCCGGGCGTCCCGGGCTGCTCGTGGTGGCGCCGCTCGTCCCGCTGCTCGGCGTCCTCCAGGCCGTCGCCGCGGCCCTCGCGCTGCTCCGGCTGCTGCGGGGGCCGGGGTCCCGCCGCGCCGCGACGTCCCCCGGGACGCCGGTCCCCCGGCAGCGCACCCCCCAGCAGCCGGCCTCTCAGTAGTCGGCGGTGCAGACCAGCCCGTCCTCGGGCACGGTGCCCTCGACGAGGTAGGCGTCGACCGCCTCGTCGATGCAGCCCGAGCCGGTCTGGCCGTAGGCCGTGTGCCCGTCCCCGTCGTAGGTGACGAGCACCCCGGAGGCCAGCTGGTCGGCGAGCCGCTCGGCCCACACCAGCGGCGTGGCGGGGTCGCGCGTCGTGCCGATGACGACGATCTCCGGCGCCCCGTCCCCGTCGATCTCCGGCCACGCGACGGGCTCGAACGGCCACGACAGGCAGGGCAGGCCGCCGTAGGCCAGCTGCGGCCCGAACGTCGGCGCCTCGGTGGTGAGCCGGTCGTCGAGGGCGTCGAGGTCGGCCACGGTGAGCGCGGCCAGCCCCTCGGGGTCGCCGCCGCCGTCGGTGCAGTTCACCGCGTAGATGGCCTCGCCGCCGTTGCCGCGGTAGGTGCCGTCCTCGCGCCGGTCGGCGAACAGGTCGTTGATGAAGAGCAGCACCTCGCCGTCCCCCTCCAGCGCCCCCTCCAGCCCGGCCCGCAGCGCCGGCCACAGGTCGTACTGGTAGAGCGGCCCGATGATGGCGAACAGGCCGAGGCCCTGCGTGAGCGGGCGGTCGTCGTCCCCGGTGGGCAGCGGGGCGGTGTCGAGCGAGGCGAGCAGGCCGCGCACCTGGCTCACCCCGTCGTCCACGGTGCCGGTCAGGGGGCAGTCGCTCTGGGTGAGGCAGTCGGCCACGAAGGACTCCAGCGCCACCTCGAAGCCCTGCGCCTGCTCCACGGCCGTCGTCGGGTCCGCGGCGGGCCGGCGGGTGAGGTCGACCGCGCCGTCCAGCACGAAGCGACCGACCCGGTCGGGGAACAGCTCGGCGTACATGGCCCCCAGCACGGTGCCGTAGGACTTGCCGAGGTAGGTGAGGTCGGCGTCGCCGAGGGCCGCGCGCAGCACGTCCATGTCGCGGGCGGCGGACACGCTGTCCATGAAGGGGGCCACCCGGTCGTCGGCGCACCCGGCGGCCAGGCCGTCGGCCAGGCCCTCGAGCTCGGTGAGCTCGGCCGGGTCGTCCGGGCTGGGGTCGGCGGCCGCGAACTCGTCGTAGTCCGCGTCGTCGAGGCAGTCCACGCCGCCCGAGCGCGCCACGCCGCGGGGGTCGAAGCCGACGACGTCGTAGCGCGGCGCGCAGCTCCTCGCTGGTCACCAGGCCGGCCTGCAGGGCGTAGTCCACCCCCGACCCTCCCGGCCCGCCCGGGTTGAGGACGAGCGAGCCGATCCGGTCGCCGGTGGCGGGCAGCCGGGTCAGCGAGAGCAGCAGGGAGCCCTTGCCCGGGGCGGCGTAGTCCAGCGGCACCTGCATGGTGGTGCACTCGTGGTCCTGGCCGGTGACCCCCTCGGGCGGGTCGATCGTCTCGCAGCCGACCCAGGTGAGCTCCTGCGAGTAGTACGTGGCCAGCTCCGGCGCCGGCGGCGCGGTGACGGAGGGGTCGACGGACGGCGCGGCCGCGGTGGCCTCCGGGGTGCTGCCGGTGCCGCCGGAGGCGCCGTCCCCGTCGTCGTCCCCGGCGGTGAGCGAGCAGCCCGCCAGGAGCACGGGGACCACGGCCAGCACCGCGGCCCGGCGCAGCGCACCGCCGCGGGCGGGCTCGCCCCCCGGGGCCCCGGCCCCGGGTGCGGCAGGACGGCTCCGGGTGCTGCTCGTGCGGGTGGTGCTGCGGTTCACGTGGTCTCCCCCAGTCGGACGGTCATGCCTTCCAGCGCCAGCGGCAGCGCAGCGTTCTGCGTGAGCCGCCGACGGGTCGTGGTGATGGTGTCGCACACCCGCAGCACCGCTGCCGGGCTGGTCCGCCGGGCGAGCGCCTCGACGTCGGCGCGCATGTCGCCGTTGACCAGCGGGACGGGTGCCCCGGCCTGGACGACGAGCACGTCGCGGTACAGCGACAGCAGGTCGAGCAGGGCCCGGTCCAGCCCGTCGGTGGCGCTGCGCCGGGCCTGCCGCTTGTGGCTCTCCTGCAGCTCGCGCCACTGGGCGCGGACCTGGCGCGGCAGCTCCTCCGGTGTGGCCACGCCCATCGTCCGCAGCCACTCCGCGTCCTGGTCCCGCTGGGCGTGCCTCGACCGCTGCGGTCGAGTCCTCGGTGGCGATGTCCCGCAGCTCCTGCGCGGCCTGGACCGCGCCGGGCACGCCGACCGCGCGCGACGGCGTCTGCAGCACCTCGCGGCGCCGGCGCCGGGCGTCCGGGTCCAGGGCGAGCCGGCGGGCGACGCCGATGTGCCCCTGCGACGCCGCCGCCGCCCACGCCGCCTCGGCGGGGCTCACGCCGTGGCGCTGCTGGCAGGACCCGGGCCACCGCGTCGGCCCGGGGCACGCCGAGCGTCACGCTGCGGCACCGGCTGCGGATCGTGGGCAGCAGGTCGTCCGGCGAACGGGGCGCACAGCACCCACACGGTGTGCGGCGGCGGCTCCTCGATCTCCTTGAGCAGCATGTTGGCGGCGACGTCGCGCAGCCGGTCGGCGTCCTCGACCACGACGACGACCCAGCGTCCGCGGGTGGGGGCCACGCTGGCGCGGCGCACCAGGTCCACGACGACGTCCTTGCGCAGCTGCATCTCGTCGGTGGCCAGCACGGTGACGTCCGGGTGCGAGCCGGCGAGCGCCTCGCGGCAGTCCGGGCAGGCGCCGCAGCCGCCGTCGGGGCACTGCAGGGCCGCGGCGAAGGCGCGGGCGGCCACCGAGCGGCCCGAGCCGGGCGGCCCGGTGACGAGCCAGGCGTGGGCCAGCGCCGAGCGCTCGGCCTGCCGGCGGACGGCCCGCTGCAGGATCCCGACGGCCCGCTCCTGGCCGACGACCTGGTCCCAGACGCTCACCGGTCGCGCCTGCGCCTGGTCGCGGCCGTCGAGCCGGTCCCGGGGTCGGTGAGGTCGATGTGCCCGCGGCCGTCGGCCCCGGCGTCCTCCTCGAGGACCGGCAGCGGGGCGGTGGACGCGTCCAGGGGCTGCTGGGCGTAGCCGTCGGAGTACTGGTCGGGGTACTGCTCGTCGAGGTCCTGCTGGTCGAGGTGCTGCTCGTCGAGGTCCTGCTGGTCGAGGTGCTGCTGGTCGTCCAGGTCCTCCTCGTCCTCCGCGTACGGGTAGGCCTCGGTGTACCCGTCCGGCGCGTACAGCCCGTCGTCGCCGTAGGCCTGGGCGCCGTCGTCCGGGGCGCCGTCGTCGGGGGCGCCGTCGTCGGGGGCGCCGTCAGGGGGCAGGACCGACGCCCCGGCGACGGGCAGCACCGCGGTGCTCTCCGCGCGGGCGCGCTCCTCCTCCAGCTGGGCCCGGTGGCGGCGCAGCTCGCTCTCGGCGGCCGAGCGCTCGGCCGCCCAGCGCCGCTCCTGCTCCTGCGCGGCCGCCACGAGGCGGCGCTCCTCCTCGCGCTGCGCCTGCTCGCGGCGGGCCTGCTCCACCGCGGCCGGCTCCCGCTCGGTGCGCGCCCGCTCCTCGGCGGCCAGCCGGCGGGCGACCTCGGCGCCCTGTGCCCCGGACAGCGGCAGCATCCTCCGCAGCCGCCCCGTGACCAGGTCGACGAGGTCCTCCCGCGGCAGCGTGGCGTCCACGACGAGGTAGCGGCGAGGGTCGCGGGCGGCGAGCTCGAGGAACGTGCTGGCGGACCTGCTCGTGGAACTCCTCGCCCGCCTGCTCGACCCGGTCCGCCCCGGCGGGGCCGTCGCGCCCGTCGAGGCGGGCGCGCGCCAGCACCGGGTCGACGTCCATGACCACCGTGAGGTCCGGTCGCAGCCCGTCGGTGGCCCAGGCGGACAGCCGCGAGACCTCGGAGGGGGCCAGGTCGCCCCGGGCGCCCTGGTAGGCCACGGAGGAGTCGACGTAGCGGTCGCTGAGCACGACGGCGCCGGCCGCCAGGCCGGGGGCGACGACGGTGGCGACGTGCTGGGCGCGGTCGGCCGCGAACAGCAGCGCCTCCGCGCGCGGGACGGGCCCGGGCCCCTGCGTCGCGTCGTCCCAGCCGAGCACGAGCCGGCGGACCTGGGAGCCGACGGGGGTGCCGCCCGGCTCGCGGGTGAGGACGACCCGGTGGCCCAGCTCGCTGACCAGCCAGCCGCGCACCGCCTCGGCCAGCGTGGACTTGCCCGCCCCGTCCCCGCCCTCGACCACGAGGAAGAAGCCCGGGTGGGGCCGGGGCACGTCGAAGGGGTCGCCGGTGCCGCGGCTGACCGCCTCCACCACCTCGGCGCGCAGCGTGAGGCCGGGCCGGTCGTCCAGGCGGCGGAAGGTCAGCGCCCCGACCACCACGGCCAGCAGCCCCGCCAGGGCCATGACCAGGCCCGCCCGGAGAACGCCAGACCAGCGAGTCCGACCACGTGACCGAGCGGTCGCCCACCGCCCGGGCCAGCAGCGGCCCGAGGGCGATGACCGCGACGAGCACGACGCGCGCGGCGGTCTGCACGAAGGCGAACGTGCGCCCGCGGACCGCGTCCTCGACGGTGCTGCCCAGCAGGGTGGTGCCGGTGACCCACGCCAGGCCGGCGAAGGCACCGAGCAGGAGCACGGCGACCGCGGACAGCACGATGTCCGGGGACAGCCCGACGACGACGAGCGCCAGGCCGGCGGCGCCGATGGAGGCCGCGAAGAGCCGTCGCCGGCTCATGTCCCGGAGCGTGCGCGGGCCCTGCCAGACGCCGAGCGCAGCACCGAGGAACACCGCGGCGAACAGCACCGCGTACCCGGGGGCGCCCGCGCCCAGGCCGGCGGCGTAGACCACCGCGAGGCCGACGACCACGCCGCCGGCGGCGAAGGCCCCGACCATGCCGCCCACGACGCCGCGCACCACCGGCGTCCGCGCGATGTAGGCCCAGCCCTCGACGACCTGGCGGCGCACCGAGGGGCGGACCGGGCCGCTGCCGTCGGTCACGGTGGGGTGCGCGGCCGGGCCGCGGGCCGCCTCGGGCAGCCGGATGCGGGCCACCACGGCGGCGGCCACGAGGAACGTCACGCCGTTGGCGTACAGGGCGAGGTCGACCTCGCTGGCCACCGCGGAGGCGAACCCGCCGGACAGGTCGTCGAGGACCCCCGAGAGCAGCGCGAGGCCGGCGAAGAGGAGCGCGGCCAGGGGCGCGGTGCCGTACGTGGCGACGACGCCGAGCTGGTTGGCCGTCTCGAGCTGCCGCGGGGGCACGAGGTTGGGGACCATGGCGTCCTTGGCCGGGGTCCAGAACAGCGCGGCGACCTCGACGAGGACCGTGGCCACGAACAGCCACGTGAGCGTCCCGACCAGCGGGACCGAGAGGAACAGCAGCCCGCGCACGACGTCGAACACGACGAGGCAGGTGCGCCGGTCCATCCGGTCGGCGAGCACCCCGGCGAGCGGGCCGAGGAGCAGGGCGGGGGCCAGGCGGAGCACGAGGACACCGGACACGGCGAGGCCGGCGGCGGGCACGTCGCCCGCGCCGCCGGCCAGCTCGGCCGCGAAGAAGGTGACCGCGAGCAGCCCCAGCCAGTCGCCGAGGCTGGACAGGCCGAGCACGAGCCACAGCCGCCGGAACGCCTCGTTCCGCAGCACCGCGCGGGCGCTGTGGTCCGGGCCGTCGTCGACGACGGCGGGGCCGGGCTGTCGTCCCTCGGTCTCCGCGCTCACGTCGCCAGGGTACGGGCGGCCCGGACACAGCAGAGGAGCCGCTGCCGCCGGTGGGGGGACCGGCGGCAGCGGCTCGTCGAGGGGCTCGCGCCCGGGGGTGGTCAGCGCAGGACGGGGAAGCGCTGGACCAGCGGCAGCGCCTTCCACCGACGGCCCAGCCCGAGGACGTCCGCGGCGCCGAGCACGAGCAGGAGGACCAGCAGGCCCGCGTAGACCAGGTGGTCGTCGACGACCGGGTTGTTCGCCGGGGGCAGCACGGCCGCCCACATGAGGACCAGCATCACGGCGCCGGCGACGGTCGCGACGCGCATCCCGATGCCGAGGAGCAGCGCGCTGCCGATGCCGGCCAGGCCGAGCATGAACAGCCAGTCCGCCCAGCCCGCTCCTGCGATGGCGTTGAAGGTGCCGGCGAACGGACCGGTCGGCGCGTTGGCCAGGAACCCCTCGGTGGGCGAGCCGCCGTCGAGCCACGCGCCCTCGGCGGGGGTCGCCCGGCCGAGCCCGAACAGCTTGTCGACGAAGGCCCAGAGGAAGACGAACCCGAGCGCGACCCGGAGGCCGGCCATGAGGTAGCGGGCGGCGGCGGGCAGCCCGTCGGAACGGGAGCCGGTTCGGGCCCCGTCGTCGAGCGAGAGGCGGTCACCCCGGTCGGTCAGGACCTCGATCCGGTCGTGCTGGGTCGGGACGTGCGGACGGCGGGTGGTGACGCCCATGGTGGCCTCCTGTGGTCCGGACCGGCCGTGCGGCCGGTGCACCACCTCCCGGTGGTGCACCCCAAGAGTCCCGCCGTCGCAGGTCAGGGGCTCGGGACCAAGGTCCTGATCTTGGTCAGGCCTTCTTCGCGGCCACCTTCCCCGCGGTCGTCTTCTTGGCCGCCGTCTTCTTGGCCGCGGTCTTCTTGGCCGTCGTCTTCTTCGCGGCCGTCTTCTTCTTGGCCGGACCGGCCGCGCGACGGTCGGCGAGCATCTCGACCGCCCGCTCGAAGGTGATCGACTCCGGGGTGTCCGCGCCGCGCAGGGTGGCGTTGGTCTCGCCGTCGGACACGTAGTCGCCGTAGCGGCCCGAGCGGACGGTGATGGGCTTCTCGCTCACCGGGTCCACGCCCGAGCTCCTTGAGCGGGGCGGGCGCCGCCCGGCCGCCCCGGCCGCGCTTGGGCTCGGCGTAGACCGCGAGCGCCTCCTCCAGCGTGACCGTGAACAGCTGGTCCTCGGCTGGTGAGCGAGCGGCTGTCCGTGCCCTTCTTGAGGTACGGGCCGTAGCGGCCGTTCTGGGCGGTGATCTCCTCCTCGGTGGCGGGGTCCACCCCGACCACCCGCGGCAGCGACAGCAGCCGCAGGGCGTCGTCCAGGGTCACCGTGTCCACGCGTCATGGAGGAGAACAGGCTGGCGATGCGCGCCTTGGCCTTGGTGTCCTCCGGCAGCACCTCCGCGACGAAGGGCCCGAACCGGCCGGTCTTGACGATGACGTCGTGGCCGGTGTCCGGGTCCTGGCCCAGCACGGTGTCGCCCTTGGCGGCGTCGGCGATGAGCTCGCCGGGCCCGCTCGACCGTCAGCTCGTCGGGGGCGATGTCGTCGGGGACCGAGGCGCGGACCTCCTTGCCGTCGGCGCCGGCGGAGGCGTTCTCGTCCTGCAGGTACGGCCCGTAGCGCCCGACCCGCAGCACGAGGCCCTCGCCGAGCTCGATGGTGCTGACGGCGCGCGCGTCGATGTCGCCGAGCTCCTCGGCGAGACCCTTGAGCCCCTCGGCCAGACCGGTCAGGCCCTGCCCGGCGCCGCCGGGCAGCGGGGGCAGCCCGCCCGCGGGCGCGCCGTCGCCGCCGGGTCCGCCGGCGCCGAAGTAGAACCGCGCCAGCCAGTCCGACCCGGCCACCTCGCCGGCGGCGACCCGGTCGAGGTCGGCCTCCATCTCGGCGGTGAAGTCGTAGTCGACGAGGCGGGGGAAGTGCTCCTCGAGCAGCCGGGTCACCGCGAAGGCCAGCCACTCCGGCACCAGGGCGTTGCCCTTGTGGCGCACGTAGCCCCGGTCGATGATCGTGCCGATCGTCGCGGCGTAGGTGGACGGGCGGCCGATGCCGCGCTCCTCCAGCGCCTTGACCAGGCTGGCCTCGGTGTAGCGGGCGGGCGGGCTGGTCCGGTGCTCGGTCGGTGGCGAGGTCCTCGGCGTCCACGCGGCCGCCCTGCTCGAGCCTCGGCAGGCGGTTCTCGGCGTCGCCGTCGGCGGCCGCCGCGTCGTCGCGGTCGGCGTCGCGGCCCTCCTCGTAGGCGGCGAGGAACCCGCGGAAGGTGATGACCGTGCCGGAGGCGGACAGCTCGACGGCGCGGCCGTCGGCGGCGGTGGCCCCGATGCGGACGGCTCGCGGTGGTCCCCCGGGCGTCGGCCATCTGCGAGGCGACGGTGCGCTGCCAGATCAGCTCGTAGAGCCGGAACTCCTCGCCGCGCAGCGCACCGGCCACCTGGGCCGGGGTGCGGAAGGAGTCGCCGGCGGGACGGATGGCCTCGTGGGCCTCCTGGGCGTTCTTGGCCTTGCCGGTGTAGACCCGCGGCGGCTGTCGGCACGGACTCCGCGCCGTACAGGTCGCGGGCCTGGCGCGCGGGCGGCGTCCACGGCCTGCGCCGACAGCGCGGTGGAGTCGGTCCGCATGTAGGTGATGTAGCCGCCCTCGTACAGCGACTGCGCGACCCGCATGGCCTGCTTGCTGCTCAGGCGCAGCTTGCGCGACGGCCTCCTGCTGGAGCGTGGAGGTGGTGAACGGCGCGGCCGGGCGCCGGGTGTACGGCTTCTCCTCGACCCGCGTGACCGGAACTCGGCCTGCGCCAGGCCGGCCGCGAGCGCGCGGGCCGCGGCGGCGTCGAGCACGCGCGACGTCGGCGCTGCGCAGCTGGCCGACGGTCGTCGAAGTCGCGGCCGGTGGCCACCCGCGGCGCCGTCGAGCGCCGGTGAGCCGGGCGGTGAAGCCGCTGCCGGTCGCCGGGGGCGGACGAAGGTGCGCGGAGACGCTGGCGTAGTCGGCGGCGCGGAACGCCATCCGCTCGCGCTCCCGCTCGACGACCAGGCGGGTGGCGACGGACTGCACCCGCCCGGCGGACAGGCCCTGGCGGACCTTGCGCCACAGCACCGGGGAGACCTCGTAGCCGTAGAGCCGGTCGAGGATGCGGCGGGTCTCCTGCGCGTCGACCAGGGCCGTCGTCGATGTCGCGGGTCGCCGACAGGGCGCGGGTGATCGCCTCGCGGGTGATCTCGTGGAAGACCATCCGCTTGACGGGGACCTTGGGCTGGAGCTCCTGGAGCAGGTGCCACGCGATGGCCTCGCCCTCGCGGTCCTCGTCCGTGGCGAGGATGAGCTCGTCCACGCCCTTGAGGGCGCGCTTGAGCTCGGTGACCTTCTTCTTCTTGTCCGCGTCGACCACGTAGTACGGCTCGAAGCCGTTCTCGACGTCCACGGCGAACTTGCCGTAGGGGCCCTTCTTCATCTCCGCGGGCAGCTCGGAGGGCTGCGGCAGGTCACGGATGTGGCCGACGGAGGCCTCGACGACGTAGCCGTCCCCCAGGTAGCCGCCGATCGTCTTGGCCTTGGCCGGGGACTCGACGATGACGAGGGCCCGGGAGCCGGGGGTTGCTGTGCCAGCCACGTGGTGCGTCCTCTCCTGCGGGCGGAGCTCGCCCGACCGCGGACACGGTAGCCCCCGCCACCGGGCGTGACCGACGCCGCAGGGACGGACGCCCGCGGGCCAGGTGGCTCAGGCGTCCTGGCGGGTGCGGCCGCGGCCCGAGGCCACGGCGACGAGGACGCCACCGAGGACGAGGACGCCGAAACCGGCCCAGGCGATCGTGGCCACGCCGTCGACACCGGTGCGGGCCAGCGCACCGGCCGGCGCGGCGACGACGGGTGCCGCGGCGAGCACGGGCGCCGCGGCGACGGCGCCGGCGCTGACGAGCACGGAGGCGGACACGCTGAGGGGCTGGCCGTCCGCGCCGGTGCCGCTGGCCACGATCGACCAGGTCCCGGCGGAGCCGAGGGCGACGGGGGTGGAGACGGAGCCGTCGGCGGACGCGCCGACCGTGACGGTGCGGACGTCGGCGCCGGCCCGGGACGCGGTGACGGTCACCTGGCTGCCGGGCCGGAACCCGGTGGCGGTGAACGTGACGGTGCCGCCGGGGGCGACGGTGCTGCTGCTGACGCCGGCCCCGGGGGCCGTGACGGTGTAGGCCAGGGCGGGGCTGCCGAGCCCGAGGGCGAGCAGCACCCCGACCAGGACGGTGATGAGGGTTGTGGGCATCGGTCTCTCCCTGCGTGTCTGAGGCGGACGGCCCCGTCTGACGGGCGTCTCCGCGGCGGCGGCGCCCGGGACGTCCCCCCGGTGGCGGAAGACCCTTACCGGTCAGATCGGGGCCCGGCGCGCCGGGCTTGACGCCGGAGCACCCGTTCGGCCCACCAGGGCCGGCCCGGGTCAGGGGCAGGGGCACACCCGCACGCCGGGGGTCACCACGAGGTCCTCGGCGGCGGCGCCGGCCGTGGCGAGGTCCACCTCGACGACCACGCGGGCCCCGGGGAGCACGTCCACGTCGAGCGCCGCGGCGCCGCGGCCGTCGACCACCGAGGCCGCGGCGTCGACCGCGGCCCCGTCGAGGCGCCAGGCGCGCGGCCCGTCGCCCGCGGGGCCGACCACGGTCAGCTGCACCCGCTGGGCCCCGCGGGGCAGGCCGAGCCGCTGGGCCCCGCCGGCCACGTAGTCGGGCAGGGCGTCCGCCCCGGCGCCGGCCGGGGCGGAGGAGACGAGCTCGACGCGCACGGTGCTGCCCGTGCCGGCGGCCAGGACCGAGACGTCGGTGCGCAGGAAGTACTGCATCTTCGCGCCGGTGCCGTCGTTGAGGAACACCCCGACGGAGGCGGGGTCGGCCAGCAGGTGCCCGTCGAGGCCGAGGTCCTCCACCCGGTGCTGGACCTCCGGACGGGACGACCACAGGGTCACGCGGCCGGCGCGGGCCTGGGCGACGACGGCCCGCACCAGCCCGGCGCCGTCCGCCCCGGGGGCCTGCAGGCCGTCGACCACGGCGGCCGCCGCGGCGGCGAAGAAGCGGTCCTGCGCGGCGGGGTCGGGCTGCTCGAGGTAGAGGCCGTGCTGGAGCAGGTCGGAGCTGCCGGCCGCGTCCAGGCGGCGCCCGTCGGCGAGGGTGACGGGCCCGGTGACCTCGAGCAGCGCGGACAGGACCGTGAGGTCGGTGAGGACGACGCCGGACGGGGCCGTCCCTCCGCGGCGCACGTGCGCCTCGACCAGCAGCGCCGAGGCGTCACGGGCGTCCGGCACGGCGGTGGCGTCCACGAGGTAGCGGCCCGCCCGGTCGCCGAACAGCCCGTACCAGCCCTCCAGGCGCGGGGAGACGAGCACCGGCCCGGCGGCCGGCGGCACCGAGGACCCGGCGTAGGACTCCAGGACCTGCAGGCGGCCGTCCCGCTCCCCCACGACGAGCACGAGGCCGGCCAGCCCGCCGAGGCTGCGGACCTCGGCCGGGGTCTGGACCACGACGAGCAGGGGCGGGGACCCCTCGGGCCCCAGCAGGGCGGGCAGCAGGGCGGCCGTGGCCCCGGCCCCGGCCAGCGCCGTCGTCGCACCGTCCAGCTGGGCGGCCGCGTCGGCGACCCGGGCGGCGACCGGGCCGTGCAGGGACCCGGCGGAGGCGCGCCCGACGTCGGCGCCGGCGGTCTCGGCCTGGCGGTGGGCCTCGTCCAGGGCGGCGACCAGCCGGGGGTCGCGGGCCAGCGGCAGCAGCTCCGCGAGCCCCGGGCTCCCGGGGGGGACGGTGCCGGCCTCGGCCACGAGCCGGGCGACGGGCTCGGCGGCGCCGACGACCCCCGCGGCCCCGCGCAGCACGGTCCGGACCGCGTCGACGTCGTCGCCCACCACGGGCAGCGTCGTGGCCAGGGCCCAGACGGGGTCGCCCGTGGCCCGGCGGGCGCGCGCCAGCTCGTCGGCGGCGGCGCGGACGTGCTCGGCCCCGGCCACCACGTCACGGGCGGCGTAGGACACCTGCGCCTGCTCCAGGGCCTGCTGGGCGCGGCCGGCGGCCTGGACCGCCGTCCACCCGCGCACCCCCAGCCACGCCCCGGCGGCGAGCACGAGCAGCAGGCTGACGACCACGACGGCCGTCGCGCCGCGCCGCAGCCGGCCGGCCGGGCTGCTCTGCCATGCTCCCGCCGTGCGCGCGCTCATCGTCTGCACCGGCAACCTCTGCCGGTCACCGGTCATCGAGGCCGCCCTGCGCACGGCGCTGCCGCGGCTCGAGGTGTCCAGCGCGGGGACCCGCGCCACGGCCGGCCGGGCCGTGCACCCGCTCACCGCCGCGGCCGCGGTCGCGGCGGGCACGGACCCCGGGCCGCACGCGTCCCGGCCCCTGGGCCCGGAGCTGCTGCGCGGGGTCGACCTGGTGGTCACCGCGGAGCGGGCGCACCGGGCCCCGGTGCTCGCCCTGCGCCCGGACCTGCTGCGGCGCACCTTCACCTTCCTGGAGCTGGTCCAGCTCGCCGACGCGGTCCGCCCCCGGCTCGCCCCCGGCCACGAGGTGGACGCGCTGCGCGCGGTGGTGCTCGAGCGCGGCCGGCACCCCGTGGTCGACGCGGACCTGGCCGACCCGGTGGACGGCGGGCCGGCGGAGCACGAGCACATGGTCGCCACCGTGCGGGCCGGCGTGGACCGGCTGCTCGGCGCCCTCACCGCCGCGGCGCCCGGCCCCGCCTGAGCCCCTCACGCGCGGCGGCGGGCGGCGAGCCGGGTCGCCCGGCGCTGCTGCGGCACGACGACCGGGGCGTCGCTGCCGTACTCCTGGGCGTAGGTGCCGTAGCCGCCGTAGGCGCTGCCGGAGGCCTTGAGCCGGTTGGCGACCACACCGAGCACGGTGGCCCCCGCGGCGTGCAGCGAGTGCCGGACCACCGCGAGCTGGTCGCGGCGGGCGATCCCGGCGCTGACGACCACGATCGCGCCGGCGCACATCGCGGCGAGGATCGCCGGGTCGGTGACGGGCAGCGCGGGCGGGCTGTCGACGAGGACGACGTCGTACTCGCCCTCCAGCTGGCGCAGCAGCTTCTCCATCGCCGCGGAGCCGAGCAGCTCGCTCGGGTTGGGGGGCACCTCGCCGGAGGCCACGAAGTCCACCGCGCCGTCCGGCCCCCACACCTGGACGACGTCGCGCAGCTCCGCGCGGCCGATGAGCACCGTGGTCAGCCCGACCGAGCCCTCGGTGCGCAGGTAGTCCGCCACGCGCGGGCGGCGCAGGTCGGCGTCGACGAGGACGACCTTCAGCCCGGCGGCGGCGAGGGTGAGGGCGAGGTTGACCGAGACCGTGGTCTTGCCCTCCCCCGCCACCGAGCTGGTGACGACGTAGCTGCGGCGGCGCGACTCCACGTCGAGGAACTGCAGGTTGGTCCGCAGCCGGCGCAGCGCCTCGGCCTGGGAGCTGAAGCCGGTCTCGTGCGACACCATCCAGCGCTGCCCCATGTCGGGGTCGGTCTGCAGGGCGGTGAGGACCGGGGCCTCCAGCGCCTCGGACGCCTGCTCGGCGGAGCGGACGCGGGTGTCCAGGGCGTCCCAGGCCACGACCCCGCCGACGGCGAGGCCGAGGCCCAGGACCAGGCCGAGCAGCGCACCGAGCAGCGGCTGCGGCGACACGGGGCCCTCGGCGACCTGGGCGTCCTCGACGACGTTGAGCCGGACCGAGGACGGCTGGTCCGACGCCGGGCTCTCCAAGTCGGTCACCACGTCCACGAGCGAGGCGGCGACGGCGTCGGCGAGCACCGCGGCCTGCTCGGCGTCCTCGTCGGAGACCCGGACGTCGATGAGGACGGTGTCCAGGGGCGAGCTGCCGGACACGCGCTCGGCGAGCTCGCGCACCGTGGTGTCCAGGCCCTCCTCGCGGATGACGGGGCGCAGCACGGCGTCGGTGGTCACCAGGTCGACGTAGGAGCGGACCCGGGCCTGCGTGAAGTTGTTGCCCTGCAGCAGGTCGGTCGTGCCCCCGGACACCGGCGTCGCGGAGACGAACAGCGTGGTGCGCGACTCGTACTGCGGCGTCATGAGCACCGTGGCCAGCAGGGCCAGGCAGACGCTGGCCACCGGGACGGCGAGCAGCACCTTCCAGCGACGACGAGCGAGCTGGACCAGCGTGTGCAGGGACACCGGGGTGCCTCCTCGTGTCTCGTGCGGGCTAAGGCCGTGCGTGCGTGTGCCGATACGTGGAGTGCTCGGTCGGTAGGCCATCAGGGCTAACCGCCACCTCTCTCTCGGCACAGCCGGGGGACGACATGAGGGGAAGTGGGAGATGGCCGGCCGCGACCTCGACCGCTTCCGTCGCCGCCTCGTCGTGGGCGACACGGTGGCCGTCTGCTGGGCCGTCGCGGGGGCCCACCTCACCGTGCACGGCTGGCCCGGCGGCCTCGGCGGGGACGTCGTGCAGCGCTTCCACCCCGCCTTCCTCGTCGCCTCGCTCGGCGTCGGCGCGGCGTGGGTGCTGCTGCTGTGGCTCGGGGAGACCCGTCACCCCGTCGTGCTGGGCGCGGGCTCCGAGGAGTACCGCAGGGTCGTCGTCGCCACCTTCCGCCTGGTCGCGCTCGTCGCGGTGGTCAGCTACCCTCGGCCGCTACCCCGTGGGCCGCGGCTACCTGCTCGTGGTCATCCCCGCCGGCCTGGTCGCCGTGCTCGCGAACCGCTGGGCCTGGCGCAGCCGCCTCGTCGGCGAGCGCCGGCGCGGCCAGGTGCTGCAGAGCGCCGTCGTCGTGGGCACCGCCGAGCAGGTCGCCGCGGTCGAGGCACGGCTGTCGCGCCAGGACGACCCGGTGTGGCGCGTCGTGGCCCGGGTGGACCAGCCCGCCCTGGTCGGCCCGGGCCGCCGGGCCGGCGACCGCGCGACGCTCGACGTCGACACCGTGCTGCGCGCCGCCCGGGAGCACGCGGCGGACACGATCATCGTCGCCGGCGGGGAGAGCCTCCCCCCGGGCGGGCTGCGCGAGCTCGGCTGGGCGCTGCGCGGCACCGGGACGGGCATCGCCGTCGCGCCGTCCGTGGTCGACGTGGCCGGGCCCCGCATCCACGTCCGCCCGGTCGCCGGGCTGGCCCTGCTGCACCTGGAGGAACCGAGCTTCAGCCGCGGCGGGCTGGTCCTCAAGCGAGCCGTGGACCTGCTCGGCTCGAGCGTCGGCCTGCTGCTGCTCGGCCCCGCGCTGCTCGCGGTGGGCCTGCTGGTGCGCGCCACCAGCCCGGGCCCCGCCCTGTTCCGCCAGCGCCGGGTGGGCTTCGACGGCTCGACGTTCGCGATCTGGAAGTTCCGCACCATGCGGGCCGACGCGGACGCCGAGCTGCAGCAGCTGCTGCTGGCCCAGGGCAGGGGCGGGCAGCCGCTGTTCAAGGTCGACGACGACCCCCGCGTGACCCGGGTCGGGCGGGTCCTGCGCGCCTACAGCCTCGACGAGTTCCCGCAGCTGGTGAACGTGCTGCTCGGGCACATGAGCCTGGTCGGGCCCCGCCCGCAGGTGGACGCCGAGGTGGCCATGTACTCGCGCACCCACCGGCGCCGGCTGCTGGCCAAGCCGGGGATGACCGGGCTGTGGCAGGTGAGCGGGCGCAACGACGTCGCCTGGGAGGACGCCGCCGAGCTCGACCTCTACTACGTGGAGAACTGGTCCCTGGGCCTGGACGTCGTGCTGCTGCTGCGCACGGTGCTCGTCGTGCTGCGCGGGTCCCGGGCGGGGGCACGGTGACGCTGCTCGTCGTGCTCGTCTGGACCGCCACCGTCCTCGGCACCTCGTGCCGCTGGGTGGGCCCCCGGACCACGGCGGTCTGGGCCGTCCTGTTCACCACGTGCCTGTACCCGCAGGCGCTGACCAGGGCTCCCGCGGTGTTCCACGTCGGCATGGCGCCCGCGCAGCCGCAGCTGCGCACCTACGGGGCGGTGCTGCTCGTGCTCGGCCTGGCCGCCGTGCTGTCCGCCCGCCCCGGTACGGTGCCCGTGGCGTGGGTGCTGCTCGCCGGCTGGCTGGCCACGGGCTTCCTGCTGGTGTGGTCACGGTCGGCCGAGCAGTGGTCGGGGCTCCTGCAGGTCACCACCGCCCTGGCCGCCTGGTGCGCGGGCAGCCGCTTCGGGCGGCTGGACCGGGACGGTCCGGGCGGGCGGGCGCTCGCGCTCGCGCTGGTCGGCATCGTCGCCGCGCAGTGCGTGGTCGGCCTCATGCAGCTGGGCGGGGTGCCCATCAACCCGCTGGACCCGGCGGACGCCGCCATCCTGGGCAACCGGATCAACGGCACGTCGAACCACCCGAACAACCTGGGCAAGATGGTGCTGCTGGTGCTCATGCTGCTGCTGCCGCTCACGCGCTCGCTGGACCGCACGACCCGCCGGCTCGCGCTGGGCGCGACCGTCGCGGCGCTGGTCCCGCTCGCCCTGGCCCAGGGCCGGGCCAACTTCGTCGGCGCGCTCATGACGGTCGTGCTCTGGGCGGCGCTCACCCCCCGCGGGCAGGACCTCGGCGCCCGGCTGTGGCTGCTGGTCGGCACCGGCCTGCTCGGCCTGGCCTCGGCCGGGGTGTTCCTCGCCCGCTTCGACGAGGACCCGGACGGCGGGGCCCGCGGCCGCCTCATGCGGGACGCGCTGCGCTACCTGCCCGAGCACCTGTGGACCGGGATGGGTCCCAACTCCTACACGACCGTGATGAGCCCCCGCACCGGCTCCTTCATCCCCGTGCACAACAGCGTCCTGCTGGCCGTGGCGGAGCTGGGCCTGCTGGGCGGGGTGCTCCTGCTCCTGCCCGTCGTCGTCGCCGTGGCCCGGGGCTGGGCGCGGCGCCGCGACCTCGACGTGCGCGGCGACGCCGGCCGGGCGCTCGTCGCCTCGGCGCCGGCGCTGCTGCTCGTGGCCATGACCGGCTGGGGGATGCTGGGCACGGCGATCCTGCCGCTGTGGTTCTTCGTCGTGGCCCTGCTGGACCAGGAGGTCCGCTCGCCCGCGCCCACGTCGCACGGCGCGGGGCGCGTCAGCGCAGGAGGGCGGCCGTCCCCGCGACGAGCAGCGCCGGGACCAGGCCGGCCGCCGCGGTCGCGGCCGTCCGCACGAGACCGGCCACGTCACGCGCCGGACGGCGTGCTGCTCCGGCGCTGAGCCGGGACGACAGGCTCGCGACGAGCAGGAGCACCACCGGCAGCAGCAGCACCGCCGCCGCGAACCGGGCGGCCGCCCCGAGCAGGGTGCCCGCGGGCCACGCCGCCTCCGTGGCCAGGTACGCCGTGGCCACCGTGAGCGAGGCGGTGGCGAGGACCGGGGCGCGCCCGGCGCGCAGCAGCAGCGCGCTCACCGAGTAGTACGCGGCCAGGGCCGCCATGGTGACCGCGGCGAGGACCCCTCCGGCCAGGCCGAGCCGGGGCAGGCCCGGCAGCAGCACGCCGGCCGCCAGCCAGCACCACCAGCAGCAGGACCGTCGAGACGCCGGCGCCCAGCACGGCGTACGCGCGCGCCGTCCGGCCTCGGCGCCGCTCGAACCCGTCGTCCGCGGCGGTCTGCAGGCCGACGGAGAGCACGGCGTGGACGCTGGCCACGCCGGTCGCGCCCGCGCCCAGCAGCAGCATGAGCAGGTGGGCGTCGACCACGTCCCCCGGTCCCGCCCCCGTCAGGGTCGCCGCCAGCCGGGGCCCCTGCAGCAGCGCACCGAAGGCGACCAGGTGCAGCACGAGCGGCGCGGAGGCCCGCACGGCCAGGGCCGCCCCGGCCCGGGTGACGTCGCCCGGCGCCGCGGCCCACGGCACGCAGAGCAGCCCCAGCAGGGCCGCCGCCGCGCCCAGGAGCACGACGCCCACGACGGCCCGCGCCGAGGGGCCGGGCAGGAGCGCGACCACGAGCCAGACGAGCGGGACCAGGGGGGCGGCGAGCCCGCCGAAGAGCATCAGCGGCAGGGCCAGCCGGACCCGGGCGAGCTGGGCCACGAGCACCCCGGCCGACAGCAGCGCCGCCGTCGCCAGGACCGCGCCGGCCGCGGGGGCACCGAGCAGGCCCAGCAGCACGCCCGATGCCGCGGCGGCCGCCACCGCCCCCACGGCGAGCGTGACCGGCACCGCCCACGGGCCCTGCCGGCCGGACGTGACGGGGCCGCGGAAGTGGTTGGGGAGCAGGTACGGGATGCCGGCGGTGAGGACCAGCGACACGGGCACCCCGACGGTGAAGGCCTGCACGGGGAGCGCCTGATAACTTTCCGGCTGGGTCCTCGCGAGGACGACCCACGCCCCCAGCGCCACGGCGGCCGCGGCCAGCTGCACGAGCGGGAAGGCCACACGGCTCCCGCGGCGCATCGGGCGAACCTACCGCCCGGGGCAGGGGGTCACCGTGACCGGCACGCTCCTCGCCTACTGGTGGAGCCCCGCCCGGACCGCGCGCAGCCTGCTGGGCGAGACGGTCCGCCACGGGCGCGCCTGGGCCCACCTCCTGCGCCACGGCGGGGGCCCCTCGAACTTCGGGGACGCCGTCGGCCCCCTCGTCCTCGCCGAGCTCACCGGCCGGCCGGTGGGCTGGGCGCCGCTCGGCCGGGCGGACGTCGTCTGCGTCGGCTCGGTGCTCAACGCCTACGTGCGCGACGGGTCCACCGCCATGGTCCTCGGCGCCGGCGTCCGCACCCCCGACGGCCTCGAGGTGCCCGCCGGCCTCGCCGCGCGCGTCCTGGCGGTCCGCGGGACCGGGACCCGCGACGTCCTCGGCCTGCCCGGGGGCACGCCGCTCGGGGACCCCGGGCTGCTCGTGCGGGGCATGGTGGCGCCGGAGCACGGGCCCCGACGCCCGCCCCTGCTCGTGCCGCACTTCGCGGCGGCGGGGACGGCCGCGGGCCGCCGGCTGCTCGGGGCCGCCCGCGCCGCCGGGTTCGACGTGCTGCTGCCCAACGCCCACCCGCTCGAGGTGGCCGCGGCCGTGCGCCGGGCGGCCTGGGTCGCCACCTCGAGCCTGCACGCGGCGGTGTTCGCCGACGCGCTGGAGGTCCCGGTCCAGCTGGTCGACCTGGCCGCGGGCCGGGCCTCGGAACCGGGCTTCAAGTACGACGACTACACCAGCGCGGTGGGCGCCCCCCTGCGCGCGGTCCCGGCCGGGGACGTGCTCCGCGCGGGCGCGGCCTCGGGCCCGCCGGAGGGGTCGCTCCGGCGGCTGGCGGTCGTCCGGCCGCACCTGGACGAGGTCGTGCAGGGCCTGCACCGGGCCGCCGCACCCCTCGCGCGATGAGCGCCGGCGACGACGGCACGCAGCGGGGCCCCCGTCGTGCGCGCGTCCTCGCGGTGACGCCGTGGGTCCCCAGCCCGCGCCGCCCCCGCAGCCTGGGACTGCTCACCGCCGTGGCCCGGCACCACGACGTCACCCTGGTCGCGGCCACGTGGGACGAGGAGGACCTCGCCGACCTGGCCGCCCTGCCGGTGCACCGGACGGTGGCCGTGCCGCTGCGCCGGGCCACCTCCGCGCTGCGCGCGCTGCGAGGGGTGGTGACGGGCGACTCGCTCCAGCGCGCCTACCTGTCCGACCCGGCGCTGGCCCGTGCGGTCCGCCGCGAGGTCGCCGGGACCCGCCCCGACCTCGGCTACCTCCACGTGCTGCGGACGACCCACCTCCGTCCCGCGTTCG
Organism: uncultured Actinomycetota bacterium; assembly: GCA_963750335.1. Lineage (GTDB taxonomy): Bacteria > Actinomycetota > Actinomycetes > Actinomycetales > JBBAYJ01 > Aquipuribacter. The sequence goes on along the minus strand of CAVVQD010000011.1, from coordinate 617,462 downwards.
GCGACGTGCCGTGCGTGCTCGACCTCGACGAGTACCGCAGCGGCTTCTACCGGCAGATGGCCAGGACCAGCCGCCACCCGCTGTGGCGGCAGGTGGCCCGGGTCGAGGCACGGCGGATGGCGCGGATCGAGGCGGGCCTCGACGAGGCGTACCGGGCCGTCATGCTCTCCGCACCGGGCGACGTCCCCGGCGCCCACCCGGTGCGGACCCTGGTCCGCAGCCCCGCCTCCCTCGACCGGGACCGCGGGGGCGGTCCCGGCGGCCCCGGGGAGGTGGCCCTGACGGGTCGCTCGCTGCTGTTCGTCGGTCGGCTGTCGTACCGGGCCAACACCGAGGCGCTGGCCTGGTTCGTCGAGCAGGTGCTCCCGGGGGTGCGCGCCCGGGTCCCGGACGCCCACCTCACCGTGGTCGGCGACGCGCCCACCCGCGCCGTCCGGGGTCTCGCGGGCCCCGGGGTGACGGTGCTGGGGCGGGTCGCGGACGTCGCGCCGTACTACCGGGCCGCGGAGGTGTCGCTCGTCCCGGTCACCCTGGCCACGGGCGTGCAGATGAAGCTCATCGAGGCCCTGGCGTGCGGGGTGCCGACCGTGGCCAGCCCCGTCACCGCGGCGCAGGCCGGCGTCCGGCACGAGCAGGAGTGCCTCGTCGCCGACGGCGCCGCGGCGTGGGTGGAGCAGGTCGTCCGCCTGCTCCAGGACGACGGGCTCCGCGTCGCGCTGGCCGCCCGCGGCCGGTCGTGGGCGGCCTCGGCCCACGACCCGGAGGCCGTCGCCCGCGCCGTCCTGGGGGTCGTGGACGCCGCCCTGCACCCGTCCGGTCCTCCGTCGGGCTGACATCTCGGCGACGAGAGCGCATATTGGTGACGTGGGGCTCGCGACGACGCGGACGTTCCCGCCGTCCCGTGCGCTGGCACCGTGGTGGCGGCGTCCCTTCGCGCGCCCGCCCCGGACCACCGCGGCGCCGCTGCAGCGCCTCGCCGCGGACCTGCACCGGCTGGAGGACGAGGCCGAGCGGCTGCTGTCCGACCCCACCGTGCTCGCCCGGGGCCAGCGGCTGATCGCCGTGCGCCACGCCTTCGACCTGGTCCTGCTCGACGCCGCCCGCGCCCTGGAGGTGCCGCTGCCCTCGCAGCGGGCGCCCTTCACCCGCGACGAGCGGTTCTTCGCCACGATCGAGCTCACCCGCGCCGGGCTGCGCTGGTAGCCGCGCCCAGCTTCCCGGCCGACCAGACCCTTCAGGCGGGCAGGAGCAGGTCCTCGGCCAGCTCCTCGAGCTGGCGCAGCACGAAGGCCGACGCGTCGGCGTCGAAGGCCCAGCGCAGGTGCCCGGCCACCTCGACCGACACGATGCCGAGCATCCGGTGCCAGCCGACGACGAACGGGTACAGCTCGCCCGGACGCATCGGCAGCCCCATGCCGGCGGCCGCGGCCCGCAGGCTGCCGGCGCAGCGGCTCGTCGAGCGCCTCGTCGGGCACCGTGCGCAGCCGGCCGGCCTGCAGCAGCTCGACGAACACCTGGCCGAACAGGGCACCGAAGCGCTGCATCGCCGGCACGGTCGGGCCGTCCTCCGGGCGCGGCGTAGCGGGCCACCGGGGTGCCGTAGACCAGCCCGAACTCCGGCGGGTGCTCCAGCGCCCAGGTCCGGAAGGCCAGCGTCGAGGCCCGCAGCCGCCCCTCCACGTCGGCGGGCGGCCGGGCCGCGAGGGCCGCCGCGCAGGCCGCCGTCACCTCGTCCGTGCAGGCGGCGATGAGCAGGGTGAGCAGGTCCTCGCGCCCGCTGACGTGGCGGTACAGGGCCGGGGCGGTCACCCCGAGGCGGCGGGCGACCTCGCGGACCACCACCGCCTCCGGCCCGCCCTCGACGAGCAGGGCCCGGCTGGTCGCGACGAGCGCCGCCGTGCTGAGGGGGGTCGCGCCATGCGGGGGGCCTCCGGGGGGAACGGTGGGGGGCGTACCGGTCTTGCCAGTGAACGATGTTCACCCTACCGTGGGGTGAACACCGTTCACCTACCGCTCGGGAGCAGCCATGAGACTCGTCTACCTCGCCCTCGCCGTCCTGGGGGCGGCCGGCACGTGGTTCTTCAACCTCCGCTCCATGGCCGCCGGCGAGGACTACCTGGCCGGCTGGTTCGCCAGCGCGGCGTCGTCCTCGGCCGCGGTGGACGTCCTCGTCGTCGCCGTCGCGGCCTGCCTGTTCATGGTCGTGGAGGGCCGCCGCCAGGGGATGTCGCGGTGGGTCTGGCTGCTCGTGCCCGTGAGCTTCGCCGTCGCGGTCGCGTTCACCTTCCCGCTGTTCCTCGCCTGGCGGGAGCACCACCTGCGCCGCGGCGCGGCGGCGGCACCGCAGCGGCGCGAGCGGGTGGCGGCATGAGCGCCCGCCGGCTGCTGCGCGCGGCGTGGTCGGTCAGCCCGGCCGCTCGTCGTGCTCCTCGCGGTGAACGTCCTGCTCCTCCCGCTGGCCGTGGTCGATGGGCCTGGTCGACGGCACGCGAGGTCGGCGGGGTCCCGGTCTGGGACAAGCCGCTGAAGTTCGCGATGTCCTTCGTCGCCTTCGCGCCGGCGCTGCTGTGGATCTACTCCCGGGTCGAGCGCGGCCTGCTGCTGCGCGTCGCCCTGGCCGTGGTCGGCTGGTCCATGGTGGTCGAGGTCCTCGTCATCACCCTGCAGGCGGCCCGCGGGACCTCCTCGCACTTCAACTTCGCCACCGCGCTGGACGGGGCGCTGTTCTCGGTGATGGGCGTCGGCGTCATGGTCTTCTCCACCGTGGCCGCTCGTGGCCGGCGTCCTGCTGGCCCGCGGCCGCCTGCAGGGCCCGCTCGGGCCTGGCCATGACCCTGGCCGTGCCGCTCATGACCCTCGGTGCGCTCAGCGGCTACGCCATGACCCGGCCGTTCCCCGGCCAGGTCGAGGCGGGCGGCGCGGTCATCGGGGCGCACACGGTCGGCGCCCCCGACGGCGGGCCGGGGCTGCCCCTGCTGGGCTGGTCGACCGAGCACGGCGACGCCCGCGTGCCCCACTTCGTCGGGCTGCACGCCCTGCAGGTGCTGCCCGCCGTGGCCCTGCTGCTCCTCTGGCTGGTCGGTCGCGGCGTGCTGCGGCTGACCGAGCGGCGGCAGCGCCAGGTCGTCGCCGCTCGCCGGCGCCGCCTACCTCGGGCTCATGGTCACGCTGTTCGTCCAGGCGCAGCGGGGCCAGCCCGTCGTCGCCCCGGACGGCACCACGCTGCTGCTGGCGGCCCTGCTCGTGGCGGCGCCGGCCGCCGCGGCGACCGTCCTCGCGCTGTCCCGGGAGGACGTGCCCGTCAGCCCGTCGGCCTCGCGGTCGACCGCTCCGGCCTGAGGACGCAGGGCCGCCGGTCGCCAGGCCGGTCCGTCAGGCCCGGCTCGCTGCCCCGCCGCCGACCGAGGACCCCCTCGGTGCGCCCGACGGCGTCACGGCAGCACCAGCAGCCCCTCCGCCACGAGGTCGCGCACCGCGGGCAGCAGCCGGTCCCGCAGCCCGGCCTCGGGCTCCTCGAGCAGCTCGGCGAGGGCGCCCACCACCTGGGCGACGCTCAGCTCGCCGTCGCAGGCGCCGACCAGCCCGGCCAGCGCGGTGGACGCCTCCACGACCCGGCCCCGGCGCAGGGTGTCGACGAGGTGCACCGTGCGGGGGTCGACGGCCCCCGGGTCGAGGTCCCGGCGCTCGAGCACGCCGCGCGCGAGGACCGGGCGGGTGCCCAGCAGCGCCCCCAGGTCGTCGTGGGCGCCGACGCGGCCGAGCGCGTCGTGGCCGGCCAGCCCGGCGGCGAGCACGTCGCGCCAGGCCCCCGGGACCACGGCGTGCTCCTCGTCCAGGCGGCGCAGCGGCGGGGTGGCCGGGTCCGCCCGGCGGCGGCGCAGGGTCACCATCCCGAAGCCCACCGCCTCGACGTCGCGCGCCTCGAAGTCCTCCAGCCAGGCCGAGTACCAGGCCTCGGCCTCGGCCCGGTCCGGGCGGCCGCCGTCGCTGATCCACGCCTCCGCGTACAGCGCCGGGTCGGCGAGCTCCCGCTGGACCACCCACACGTCGAGGACGTCGTCGCTGGTGCGGGCCAGCGCCTGCGCCGCCTCGTGCACCCAGCCGTCCAGCCGGGCCCGCCAGCCCTCGTCGGAGCGGTCCTCCCAGTTGCCGAGGAACTGGGCCAGCCCGCCCTCGGCCAGGTGGGACGGGGCCTGCAGCAGCATCTGCCGCACCACCTCGTCGCCCGCCATCCCGGCGTCGCGGTAGGTGTAGGTGGGCACGTCGGCGCGGCGCGGGGTGACGACGAAGGGCAGGTTGGCCACCACCCGGTCGAAGCGCTCGGGACCCTCCGGGCCGTCGACCGGAGCGAACAGGCTGCCCTGGCGGACGTCGAGCTCGACGCCGTTGAGCGCCGCGGTCACCCGGGCGAAGGCGCACGCCCGGGCCGACAGGTCCGTGGCCACGACGCTCGGGCCGGTGCGGAGCAGGTGCAGCGACTGCACGCCGGAGCCCGCCCCGACGTCGAGGCAGCGCTGTCCGCGCAGGGGCGGGACGACGGCCTGCACGAGCGTGGTGCTCGCCGCGCCGACCCCGAGCACGTGGTCGGTCGGCAGCACCCCGCCGCCGTGGGCGAGCTCGCCGAGGTCCGCGCAGACCCACCAGCCGTCCTCGCCCAGGTCGTCGTCGACCGCGTGCGGCTGCAGGTCCGCGCACGCCCGGACCGTCCCCCCGCCGGCGTCGGCGAGGAGGCCGAGCGCCACCGCGCGGTCGACCCCCGTCGACGGGCAGCGCCGCCGCGGCCGAGGCCGCCGGGACGGCGTCGCCCAGGGTGAACAGCCGCAGCAGCACCCCGACCGGGTCGTCGCCGGTGCCGAGCACGCGCCGGGCCGGCACGGCCTGGTCGCGGGACAGCGCCCGGGCGGCGACGTCGCCGAGGCGCTCCGTGACCCCGTCGACGGTGTACCCGCGCGGCCGTGAGGTCCTGGCGCAGCAGGGCGAGCTCGGGCGAGGCGGCGGGCGGCGGCGGCTGGGCGGCGGCGAGGTCCGGGAGGGGGGCTGGGCGGGCACGGCGCCACGGTAGCCAGGCGCGCCGGGTGCCGGCCGGTCACGAGCCGTAGCCAGCGGCCACCGATCTGGGCAGACTCGGCGCGGTGACGACCGAGAGCATCCCGGACCCCTCCCCCGCCCAGGACCAGTCCTCCGCCGCGGGCGACCACCCGTACGACTACGACCTGCTCGTCATCGGCTCCGGCCCCGGCGGGCAGAAGGCGGCCATCGCGGCGGCCAAGCTGGGCCGGCGGGTCTGCGTGGTCGAGCGCAAGCACATGGTCGGCGGGGTGTGCGTCAACACCGGCACCATCCCGTCCAAGACGCTGCGCGAGGCGGTCATGTACCTGACCGGCATGGCCCAGCGCGACGTCTACGGCGCGAGCTACCGGGTCAAGGCCGACATCACCGTGCAGGACCTGCTGGCCCGCACGCAGCACGTCATCGGCCGCGAGGTCGAGGTGGTCCGGGCCCAGCTGCTGCGCAACCACGTGGACCTGGTCAGCGGCATGGCGCGCTTCGTCGACCCCCACACGGTCGCAGGTCACCGGCGACGCCGGCGGCGGGCAACGCCCTCATCAGCGCCGCACACCTTCGTCATCGCCACCGGGACCAGCCCGGCCCGGCCGAGCTCGGTGGAGTTCGGCGCCCCGCGTGGTGGACTCCGACGGCGTCATCGACCTGGAGCAGGTGCCGAGCTCCATGGTCGTCGCCGGGGCCGGCGTCATCGGCATCGAGTACGCGTCGATGTTCGCCGCGCTCGGCACCCGGGTCACCGTGGTCGACAAGCGGCCGACGCTGCTGGAGTTCTGCGACCCCGAGGTCGTCGAGTCGCTCAAGTTCCACCTGCGCGACCTCGCGGTGTCGTTCCGGCTCGGCGAGGAGGTCGCCTCGGTCGAGGCGAACGCGCAACGGCACGGTGACCACCCTGTCCTCCGGCAAGCGGATCCCGGCCGAGACGGTCATGTACTCCGCCGGCCGGCAGGGCCAGACCGGCGGCGCTCGACCTGGCCGCCGCCGGCCTGGAGGCCGACGCGCGCGGCCGGATCTCGGTCGGCCACCACTACCGGACCGCCGTGCCCCACATCTACGCCGTCGGCGACGTCATCGGCTTCCCGGCGCTGGCGGCGACCTCGATGGACCAGGGCCGGATCGCCGCCTACGACGCCTTCGGCGAGCCGGTGCGCGACCTCACCGCGCTGCAGCCGATCGGCATCTACACGATCCCGGAGATCAGCTACTGCGGCCGCACCGAGGCCGAGCTCACCGCCGACTCCGTGCCCTTCGAGACCGGCGTCGCCCGGTACCGGGAGCTCGCGCGCGGGCAGATCGTCGGCGACTCCTACGGGATGCTCAAGCTGCTCGTGCACACCGGCACCAAGGAGCTGCTCGGCGTCCACCTGTTCGGGACGGGTGCGACCGACCTCGTCCACATCGGCCAGGCGATCATGGGCTGCGGCGGCACGGTGGACTACCTCGTCGACACCGTCATCAACTACCCGACGCTGTCCGAGGCGTACAAGGTCGCGGCGCTCGACGTCACCAACAAGCTGCGGGCCGTGGAGCGCTTCGCGGTCTGAGCGGGCCCCGGGCCACCTGGGGCCCGTCAGCCCAGGGCGTGCCAGGTGCCCTCGGAGACGACGTCGACCTCCTCGCCCCGCACCCGGACCGCGGTCTGGTCGTCGATCGCGTAGGCGGGGACGCCGAGCCCGGCGGCCCAGCGCTCGGCGCGCTCCAGCGTGTTCGCCGGCATGTCCGGGTGGCCCAGGTGGGGGAAGAGCGAGAACCCGACCAGGCCCAGGGTCTCGTCGTCGCCCCCCGGCTCCGGCCAGCCGACGAACTCGCGCCCGGTCCGGGGCGTCAGCACCATGCTGCCCGCGCTCATCCCGACCCAGACCGCGTCCAGCGACGGCAGCAGCCCGGCCAGGCCCGAGCGCCGCAGCCAGTGGGCCAGGTACAGGGCGTCGCCCCCGTCGACCAGCAGCACGTCGGCGTCCTCGACCCACGGCCGCCAGCGCCGCTCGCCGATGCTCTCCAGCGCGGTGAGCTCGAGCAGGCCCACAGAGCCCCAGCCGAGCCCGACCATCGGTCCCTCGCCGCGTCCGGCGACGAAGCGCCAGGACGAGGACGGCGTGCAGGCGGGGTGGCCGTGCTCCGCGGTGGGGACGCAGAGGGCGGTGCAGTCCTCGACGGGCTTGCCGAGCATGTCCTCCATCGCCGCGCGGATGCTCGGGTTCGACACGCCCCCGGACGTGAGCAGCAGGTCCACGGCAGTCCTCCTCGGTCGTCGGTCCTCCCCTGGCACGACCGGTGCCGGCCGCAGGAGTCATCGCCCGGCCGACGGACGACGCCCCCCGACCGAGGCGGTCGAGGGGCGTCGTGACGCGCGGTGCCGGTCCTCCAGGGGTGCGCCTCAGCGGGCGACGGCCGCCGGGACCTCGTCGCCCATGCTCACCTTGCGGCGCTTGGCCACGACGACCGCGCCGACGATCACCGCGAAGCTGATGCCGGCGATCGAGTAGCGGAGGGCGTCGTTCTGGCCGTCGCCCACGCTCAGCGACACCACGGCGGGCGCGATGAGCACGGCGACGAGGTTCATCACCTTGAGCAGCGGGTTGATGGCCGGGCCGGCGGTGTCCTTGAACGGGTCGCCGACCGTGTCGCCGATGATCGTCGCCTCGTGGGCGGAGCTGCCCTTGCCGCCGTGGGCGCCGTCCTCGACGAGCTTCTTGGCGTTGTCCCAGCTGCCGCCGGAGTTGGCGAGGAACACGGCCATGAGGGCGCCGCAGGCGATGGCGCCGGCCAGGTAGCCCGCGAGCGGGCCGACGCCGAGGCCGAAGCCGACGGCGATCGGGGCGAACGCGGCGAGCAGGCCGGGCGTCGCGAGCTCGCGGAGCGAGTCGCGGGTGACGATGTCGACGACCTTGCCGTACTCGGGACGCGTGGTGCCCTCCATGATCCCGGGGATGTCCCGGAACTGGCGGCGGACCTCGTAGACGACCGCGCCGGCCGCGCGGCCGACCGCGTTGATGGCCAGGCCGGAGAACAGGAACACCACGGCCGCACCCAGCAGCACGCCGACCAGCGTGGCCGGGCTGACGATCTCGTAGCTCACGCTGTCGACGGCCTCGCCCGCGCTGCCGAGGGCAGAGCGCACGGCGTCGGTGTACGAGCCGAACAGCGCGGTCGCGGCGAGGACGGCCGTGGCGATCGCGATGCCCTTGGTGATGGCCTTGGTGGTGTTGCCCACCGCGTCGAGGTCGGTGAGGATCCGCGCCCCGGCCTCGTCGACGTCGCCGGACATCTCCGCGATCCCCTGGGCGTTGTCGCTGACCGGGCCGAAGGTGTCCATGGCGACGATGACGCCGACCGTGGTGAGCAGCCCGCAGCCGGCCAGCGCGATGAGGAACAGCGACAGGGTGACGGAGCCGTCGCCGAGCAGGAACAGCCCGAACACCGCCGCGGCGAGCACGCCGACGGTGTACACGGCGGACTCCAGGCCCAGGCCGATGCCCGACAGGATGACCGTGGCCGGGCCGGTGTTGGAGGTCTGCGCGACCGCCGCCGTCGGGGGCTTGCCGGTGTCGGTGAAGTAGCCGGTCAGCCAGAGGATGATCCCGGCCAGGACGATGCCGACGAACACGGCGACGGTGGCCACGAACCGGGGGTCGCCGTCCAGTCCGAGGATCTCCTCGTCGGCCACCTGGGTGAAGTCGGCGAAGCTGCCGGGCAGGTACAGGTACGCCGCCCCGGCCGACAGCACCGCGGAGATGACCGCGGACAGGTAGAAGCCGCGGTTGATGGCGGTGAGGCCCGACTCGCCCGCCCGCGGGCGGATCAGGTAGACGCCGAGCACGGCGGTCAGCGCGCCGAGGGCGGGGACGATGAGCGGGAAGACCAGCCCGGCCTCGCCGAAGGCGGCCTTGCCGAGGATGAGCGCCGCGACCAGCGTCACGGCGTAGGACTCGAAGAGGTCGGCGGCCATGCCGGCGCAGTCGCCCACGTTGTCGCCCACGTTGTCGGCGATGGTGGCCGCGTTGCGGGGGTCGTCCTCGGGGATGTTCTGCTCGACCTTGCCCACCAGGTCGGCACCGACGTCGGCGCCCTTGGTGAAGATGCCGCCGCCGACGCGCATGAACATCGCGAGCAGGGCGGCCCCGAAGCCGAAGCCCTCGAGCACGTTGGGGGCGTCCGAGCGGTACAGCAGGACGACGACGGCGGCACCGAGCAGGCCCAGCCCGACCGTGGCCATGCCGACCGCGCCACCGGTGCGGATGGCGATCTTCATGCCGACGTCGCGGCCGTCGGGCTCGCGCGAGGCCGCGGCGACGCGGAGGTTGGCCCGGGTCGCGAGCCACATGCCCAGGTAGCCGATGAGGGCCGAGAAGCCCGCCCCGACGACGAAGGCGATGCTGCGGCCGATGCGGACGTCGATGTCGCCCGGCAGGACGAAGAGCAGCACGAAGACGAGGACGACGAAGACCGCGAGGGTGCGGAACTGGCGCGCCAGGTAGGCGCTGGCGCCTTCCTGGATGGCGGTGGCGATCGTCTGCATCGCGCTGGTGCCCTCGCCGGCGGCGAGCACCTGCTGGCGGAACATCACGGCGATGCCGAGAGCCCCGACGGCCACGGCGGCGACGAGGGCCACGATCAGCCCCGACCCCCAGCCGAAGCTCACCGCTTCCCCCGTCACGGCGGCGAGTACGTGGTCGTGCGTCACAAGGTCCTCCTGGGAACGGCTGGCAGACCGGTTCCCAGGACCCGCGGGTCCGACGTCGACCCCGTCGTCGCGGTCGTCGTCGGTGCGGCCCCCGCGAACCGGGAGAGCGCTCGGAGTCTAGGGGGTGCGGTGGGCCACGACACCAAGCCGTGACCGCACGTGTGAGGTGAGTCACCTCACCCCGCAGGGGTCAGGGCGCGTCGCTCCACGTGAGCACCGTGGTGTCGCCGGTGATGACCACCCGGTCCGCCAGCCCGCGCAGGAGCGCCAGCGCCAGTCCGTCCGAGCCCGTGCCGATGGCGCCGTCCGCGTCCGGGCCGGGGGCCAGGCCGCCCGCCACCCGCACGACGAACGTGCCCGTGCCGACCTCGCCGGGGCCCAGGACCAGCTCGACCACGTGGTCGCGGGCGCTGTTCATGGCCCAGGTCACGGCCTCGCCCACCGCGATCCGGACCTCGTCGACGCGGTCCTCCGGGAGGCCCTCGCGCCGGGCGACGGCCGCGGCGACCAGGCGCGCGGTGCGGACGTTCTCCGGTGAGCCCCCGACCCGCAGGACGACGTCCTGCGCGCCCGCGCCGCTCATCTGCGGCCTGCCCTCCCGAGGCGTCCGGTCACGGGGTCGTACCGGCGGCCCCCAGGGCCTCCTCGATCGTCGGGTGGATCGTGAACACCTTGGTCAGGCCGGTGATCCGGAAGACCTTGAGGATCTTCTCGCTCGCGCAGACCAGCTCGAGGTCGCCGTCCATCGTGCGCACCCGCTTGAGCCCGCCGACCAGGACGCCGAGGCCCGTGGAGTCCAGGAACTCGGTGCCGGTCATGTCGACGACCAGGTGGCGGGCGCCGTCGGCGACCGCGTCGTTCAGGGCGCTGCGCAGCTGCGGGGCGGTGTAGACGTCGATCTCGCCGCCGACCTCCACGACCGTGCGGTCACCTTCCGGGCGCGTGGCCAGGGACAGGTCCACGGGGATCCTCCTCAGGTTCGGCCGGGACGTCCCGGCCTGGGCTCGACTGGGGGGTAGTCAAGCACCGTCGGGGCCCCGTCGTCCTGTCCCGGCCCGCTGTGCGGCCGCACGTCCCCCGCCCGGCGGCGTGCCGGGGACCCCGCAGCACCGGGCGGGCGCCCGGACGACCAGGGCCGCCGCGCGTGCCGGTGCGGCCTGTGTCCGACCCTCTTGGCACCCTTGTCCGGTGACGACGAGCCAGAGCTCCCCGGCCGGGGGGCCTCCCCTCCTGCTGCCGGTGGACGTGGCGACCGACGGGCTCCCGCCGGCGGCGGCAGGGCTCGTCGCCTCCCGGGCGGCCGCGTCCCGGCTGCGCCACGTGCACGTCCGTGCGGCCCGCCCCGCCACCACGGCGCCCCTGCCGCCGTGGGTGCACCCGGCCCTCGCCCAGGCCCTCGCGGCGCAGGGCATCACGTCGCTGTGGTCGCACCAGGTGCAGGCCGCCGAGGCCGCCCGCGCGGGCCGGCACGTCGTCGTCTCCACCGGCACGGCGTCGGGCAAGACGCTGGCCTACCTGCTGCCGGCGGCCACCGCGTCCCTGTCCGAGGCCGGTCCGCTGGGCGAGCGGGCGGCGCCGACGACGCTGTACCTGTCCCCGACCAAGGCGCTGGCCGCGGACCAGGAGCGGCGGCTGGGCGAGCTCGCGGTGCCGGGCCTGCGGACGGGGACCGTCGACGGGGACGCCTCCCCCGAGCAGCGGGCCTGGGTGCGCGACCACGCCCACCTGGTGCTGTCCAACCCCGACCTGCTCGCCCACACCCTCCTGCCGGACCACGTCCGCTGGGGGCGGCTGCTGCGGCGGCTGCGCTACGTGGTGGTGGACGAGTGCCACGTGTACCGCGGGGTCTTCGGGGCCCACGTCGGCAGCGTGCTCCGGCGGCTGCGTCGGGTCGCCGCGGCCCACGGCGCCTCGCCGACCTTCGTGCTGGCCAGCGCCACCGTGACCGACCCGGCGGCGACCGCGTCGCGCCTCGTCGGCCTGGACGTGGAGGCGGTCGAGGTCGACGGCTCGCCGGACCCGGGCGGGGCCCTGCTGCTGTGGGACCCGGTGGTGGAGGACGAGCCGGTGGGCCCGGACGAGCGCGCCCGGCGCCGCGGCGCGGTCGCCGAGTCCGCCGAGCTGGTGGCCGACCTCGTGGGCCGGCACGTCACGACCGTGGCGTTCGTGCCCTCGCGCCGCGGGACCGAGACCCTGGCCGGGAAGGCCCGCGACCTGCTGGTCGAGCGGCACGGCCCCGGGCTCGGGGGCGACCTGGCCCGGGCCGTCGTCCCGTACCGCGGCGGCCACCTGCCCGAGGAGCGCCGGGCCACCGAGCGCGCCCTGCGCGACGGCGAGCTGCTGGCCGTCGCGGCCACGTCGGCGCTCGAGCTGGGCGTGGACGTCGCAGGGCTGGACGCGGTGGTCATGGCCGGCTGGCCCGGCTCGGTGGCCTCGCTGCGCCAGCGGGCCGGGCGGGCCGGGCGCGGAGACGTCCCCGGCACCGCGGTGCTCGTCGCCCGCGACGACCCCCTGGACGCCTACGTGCTCAGCCACCCGGCCTCGGTGCTCGACGCCCCCGTGGAGGCCGTGGTCAGCGACCCGGACAACCCGTACGTGCTCATGCCCCACCTGGCCGCCGCCGCCGCGGAGCTGCCGCTCACGACGGCCGATCTCGAGCTGTTCGGCCCCCGGGCCCAGGAGGTCGTCGACGTCCTCGTCGGCCGCGGGGACCTCCGCCGGCGGCCCACGGGGTGGCACTGGGCCCGCCAGGCCCGCCCGGGGGTTGACCTGCGCGGCAGCGGGCGCGGGCAGGTGCAGCTCGTCGAGGAGGAGACCGGCCGGGTCCTCGGCACGGTCGAGGCCTCGCGCGCCGAGCAGGTCGTCCACCCCGGTGCCGTCTACCAGCACCTCCTGCGGACCTACCTCGTCGTCGAGCTCGACCTGGACGCCGGGGTCGCCGTGCTGCGCCCGTCCGACCCGGGCTGGCTCACGTACCCCCGCACCCGCACCCGGACCCGGCTGGTGTCGCGCGAGCGGGAGAGGGAGCTGGGCCGCGGGCTGCTCGGCCACGGCGGCATCGAGGTGCTGTCCCGGACCACCGGCTTCGTCCGGGTGGACGCCGCCACCGGCGCCACGCTCGGCCACGAGGACCTCGACCTGCCCGAGCGCTGCTTCCGGACCAAGGGCACCTGGTGGGCGCCCGACGCCGAGGCCGCGTCGGTCCTGCTCGAGGACCCGGTCCGCGCGCTGGGCTCCCTGCACGCCGCCGAGCACGCCGGCGTCGCCCTCGTGCCCATCGTGGCGACGTGCGACCCCTTCGACGTGGCCGGCTCGCACGAGGTCGTCCACCCCGACGCGGGCGGGCCGCTGCTCGTCGTGCACGACACGTGGCCTGGCGGCGCGGGGTACGCCGAGCGGGTCTTCGACGTGGCCGAGGTCTGGGCGAGGGCGGCGCTGGAGGCCGTCGCCGGCTGCACCTGCCGGGCCGGGTGCCCCGCCTGCGTCGTCCGCGGCGGGTGCGGGTCCGGCAACGCGCCGCTGGACAAGGACGGGGCCGTGCGGCTGCTGGCGCTCGCCGCGGGCTGAGGACGGGCGGGCCCGCGCGCCTCAGGGCAGAGCGCGTGACCGGTCGCTAGCGTGGCGGGGACAGGTCGGACCGGCGGGACACGCCCGGCAGCCTGCGGTACGGGAGGTACGTCATGGTCGTCCTGGGTCTCATCCTCATCCTGCTCGGTGTGCTCGTCGGCGGGTACACCGTCATGGGCGGCCTGCCGTCGGAGCAGGGCACCGACGTCAGCCTGTCGTTCCTCGGCCTCACCGTGCAGACCTCGGCCGTCGTGGTCTTCGCCCTCGGCGCCCTGACCCTGCTGCTGCTGGAGCTGGGGGTGCTGGCCATGCGGTCGGGCGCCCGCAAGTCCTCCAAGCGTCGCGCCGAGCTGCAGCGCCTGCGCCGCGTCGAGGCCGAGGTCGCGAGCCGCCAGTCCGCCGAGGGCCAGCGCAACGCCACGGCGACCACCGCCGCCGCCCCAGCCCCCGCGCCGTTCGCCCGCCGCGACACCACCGGCGAGACCGGCAGCCAGGAGGCCGTGCGCACCGACCGCCCGGACAGCGGCGACGACCTGTACCGCAGCAGCTCCTCGACCGCGCCGGACTCCCGACGCGACACCTCCGACGTGCGGCCCCCCGAGGGCGGCGCGACCGCCACCGGCGCCACCGGCGAGAACGACGTGACGGACGACACCCGGCGCGTCGACCGCGCCTGACGCCGACGCGCCGGGCCCGCTGACCCCACCTCCTGGACCCGCGTCCCGGCCCGACGTCCCCCGCCCGCACCTCCTGGCCGCACCTCCTGGCCCCACCTCTGCGACGCCTCCTGTTCCCTCTGCGCGGACGGCGCGCCTATGGCCCGACCGGCCCGGCACGGGCGGCGGCGCGGACGGGCAGCGTGACGCCCAGCACGTCGAGGTCCCGGCGGACGGTCACCGTGACGACCTCCCCGTCCACCACGCACCCGGTGACGACCGCCTCTGGACCGGCGAGGCCGGCACCCAGGCCGCAGGCGGCCGACGGCGGCTCGCCCTGCACCACCCGCGACGCCACCGCCAGGGCGGCGAGGTCGGCGGTGCCGTCCGCCGCAGCCCTTGCCGCGGCCACCTGGCCGAGGGCACCGACCGCCGCGCAGCCCAGGACCGCGGCCGCCAGCGACGTCGCCGCGAGCGTCACCGCGCTCACGCGACAGGCTCCGACCAGGCGCGGGCGCTGCAGGTGACGGGCACCCGCCACCCGGACGCGTCGCCGGACGCGGGGACCAGCCCGGGCCGGACGTCCAGCCGCACCGTGACCACCACCACCGACCCTCCCGCCGGTGCCCCGCCCACCGAGGGCAGGGCCGCCCCGCCGCCGGCCACCTCGACCTGCACGGGCCGGCCGGCGACCCGCTGCGCCTCCGCCGCCGCGCCACCGGCCGCCTCCCCGCGCGCCAGCGCCCGACCGGCCGCCCGGGCCGCGTCCGCGCACGTCACGCCGCCGCGGGCCACCGAGCCCGCGAACAGCACGACCGCGAGGGCGAGGACCACCACCGGGAGCGTGACCGCGACCTCCGCGGTCACGCTCCCGGCCTGGCGGTCCCGCGGCCCGTGACGCCTAGACCGACCCGAGCGCACGGCGCACGAGCTCGAGCAGCAGGCCCTGCACCTCGCCGCTGCGGAGCACCGCGAAGAGCAGCCCCGCGAACCCCACCGCCGCCAGCGTGCCCACGGCGTACTCGGCCGTCGCCATGCCGGCGTCAGCCGCCCGCACCCTGCGCGTGCCCCCCGTGACAGCCCCGGCCTCTGCGGCTCCGGTCGATGCCGCGCTGCCGCCCGCCGCGCCGGTGCCCGCCGCGCTGGTGCCCTCGCTCCCGTGCGTGCTCCTGCTGACCATGTCGTCCCCTCTCGTCGCTCCCCCGGGTCCGGTCGGACCCGTGCCGAGCGTGCGCGGACGGCACCGTGCCGGGGCGGGCGTCCCCACCGGTCGGTGGACGACGGCCGTCCTGGCGGTCTGTGGACACCGAGGGCTCACCGCAGGCCGGCCCCGAGCAGCTCGACCACGACGGGGGCGATCCCGAGCAGCAGGAAGCCGGGCAGCGCGCAGAGGCCCAGCGGCAGCACGAGCCGGGCGGCCAGGCGCGCGGTCGCGGTGGCCGCGCGCTGCTCCCCGGACCGGCGGACCTCCTCGGCCGCCAGCAGCAGCGGCCGTCCGGCCGGGGCGCCGGTGCGGACCGAGAACCGCACGGCGTCCAGGAGCGGCCCCGTCGCCGCGCCGACGGCCACGAGACGGAAGTCGCCCGTGTCCAGGCCCACCGCGCAGCGCCGCAGGTCCTCGGCCCGGCCCGACGGGTCCGCCCCGGGGACCTCGTCCAGGGCCCGGGCCACCTCGCGCAGCGCGGTGGCCGTCCCGACGCCGGCGTCGAGGGCCGCCGCCACCAGGTCGCACACCACCGCCTCGTCCACCCCGGACGACACCGGCCCCGCCGCACGGCGCACCAGCGCCATCGACCAGCGCCACGACAGGACGAGGAGGACCACCCCGACCACCGCGCACACCCGGCCCCAGCCTGTGCCGAGCAGCACGTGGGCGGCGTCCACGCCCAGCATCCCGGCCACGAGCGGACCGGCGAGCGGCAGCGAGGCCACGATCCTCGCCGAGGCCGCGGGCCCCGCCACGGCGCTGGCCCGGCGCCCCTCGGCCGCGACGCCCTCCCGCAGCGCGACGGCGGCGCGGGTGAGCACCCCGGCGCCGGGAGCCCCGAGCCGCTCGACGACCCGCAGGGCGACGAGGACCGCGACCCGCCCGGGACGCGCGGCCGGGTCCACCCGCCGGGCCCCCTGGAGCCGGTCGGCGCCGGACTCGACGAGCGCCTGGCCCCACGGCAGGCCGGCACCCAGGCACACGGCCAGCCGCTCGGTCGCCCGGACGAGCTCGCCCACCCCCAGCCCGGTCGGCGCGCTCACGCGGCCCGGTCGTGCGCGTGCCTCCCGGGCCGCAGCCTGCGGCCCGCGGCGTCCACGACCGGGACGAGGACCGGTGCCCGCGCGGGGTCGCCGGCGCCGGCCTCGTCCCACCCCCACAGACCGAGGACCCGTCGGCGCCCGTCGCGGTCGCGCTCGACCGGCACCACCACGTCCACGGCGGTGCGCAGCTGCAGCAGGGCGGTCGCCGGGTCGATGCCGGCGGTGCCCGCGAGCGCGACCACGCGCACCGGGACGTCCTGCGGCCGTGCGGCGTGCAGGGTGGCGGCCCCGGCGTGGCCGGCCCCCATGGCCAGCAGCAGCTCGCGCACCTCCGGGCCGCGGCACTCGCCCACCACGAGCCGGTCCGGGCGCATCCGCAGGGCCTGCCGGACCAGGACGTCGAGGCCCACGTGCCCGGCCCCCTCGACGTTGCCCGGCCGGGCCTGCAGGGACACCACGTGCGGGTGGTCCGGGGCCAGCTCGGCCGCGTCCTCGACGAGCACGAGCCGCTCCCGCGGGCCCACGAGCGACAGCAGGGCCGAGAGCAGGGTGGTCTTGCCCGCTCCGGTGGCCCCGGTGACCAGCAGCCCGCGGCGTGCGGCCACCACCTCGCGCAGGGCGGCGGCGAGGCCCGGGGTCACGGAGCCGCGCCGGCCCAGCTCGTCGAGGTCCACCCCGGCGGCCGGCGGCACCCGCAGGCTCAGGTGCGTCCCCCCGCCGCACAGCACGGGCAGGACCGCGTGCAGCCGCACCCCCGAGGGCAGCCGCGCGTCGACCCAGGGGCTCGCGTCGTCCAGGCGCCGGCCCCCCGAGGCGGCCAGGCGCACGGCCAGCGCCCGCACCTGCTCCTCGGTGTCCAGGCCGGCCACGGCGGCGCGCCGCAGCCCGCCCGGCCCGTCGCACCACACCCGGCCGGCCCCGTTGACGAGCACGTCGGTGACGCCGTCGGACAGCAGCAGGGCGCGCAGCGGCCCCGTCTCGTCCTCCGCCTCACGCGGCACGGGCGCGCACCTCCGGCAGCTCCTCGGCCAGCCAGCGCCGGGCCCAGCGGCGCAGCGGGCTCCGCGCCGCGACCGCGAACGCCTCGCCGCGCTCCAGCGCGCCCGCCAGGCCAGGCTCCCCGGCGACGACGTCGACCCGCTGCAGGGCTGCCCCGGCGGCGCCGCCGGGCAGCAGGTCCAGCCCCGCGCGCACGGCGGCGGCGGCGTCGGGGCCGCGGAGGCCGCCGGGGGCAGGGCCGCGCACCAGCAGGTGCAGCTCGGCGGCGGGACCCCACCGGCGGAGCACGGCCGGGGCGGCGGCCACGGCCCGCAGCTCGCGCGGGCACACGCAGACGACGACGTCCGCCGCCGCGGCCGCCGCGGCGGAGGCAGAGGCCGTGACCGAGGACGCCGCGGCCGGCTCGCCCGAGCGCGGCAGGTCGAGGAGCACGAGGTCGTGCTCGTCCAGCGCCGCCCGGACGACGGCCCGCACGGCCGCGGCCTGCGGCGACGGACCCCTCCCCCAGGCCAGCACGGCCACCCCGTCGGCCTGGGGCAGGGCCGCGGACAGCCCGCCGGGCGGCAGGGGCGAGCGCACGTCGTGCAGGTCGGGCCAGCGCAGGCCCGGCAGCTCCTCGGCCCCCATGGCCAGGTCCACCCCGGCCCCGAGGGGGTCGAGGTCGACCAGCACCACCCGGCGCCCCGCGGCGGCCGCGGCGGTGGCCAGCGCCACGGCGGCGCTCGTCGCCCCGGCCCCGCCACGGGCCCCCACCACCGCCACGCACCGACCGCGGGGGCGGACGGCCCTGACCAGCAGGTCGGACAACCAGCCCGCGCCCTCCGGCAGCCGGACCACGTGCTCGGCACCGGCGGCCACGGCGAGCCGCCACACCTCCGGACCCGGGTCGGGGCCACCGCCGTCGGAGGTGCCGGGCCCGCCGGGGTGGACGAGCACGACACCCGCCCGTCGGGGCACCGCTCCCACCGCCGACGCGGCGGCTGCGTCCATCAGCACCAGGGCCGCCGCGGCCCAGGTCGCCGGGTCGGGCGGCCCGTCGTGCACCTCCGGGGCCACGGCCCCCTCCCGGCAGGCGGCGAGCAGCGCCGCGCGCAGGTCAGGGTCCTCGACCAGCACGAGGACGGCCCCCGGCCCGGCCCGCCCCCGGTGCCCGGTCGGGACGCCGCCCCCGGGTGCCCGGTCCCTGCCCACGTGGTCCTCCCTCCCGCGGACCGGGCGCTCGCCGGCCGCAGGCGACCATCGAGCCAGGCACGCGGCCGGCCCGGGCGGCGCACGGGACCGGCCTGTGGAGGACCCGCGCGGCTCCTGGGGTGTGGACACAGGAGCCGCGCGGGTGCCTGCCGGCATAGGGGCGGCCCCTGCCGGGGGGACGCAGGGGCCGCCGGACCCGGCTCGCCGGGGGGGACGAGGTCCGGGTCCACAGGGCTGGGGGAAGCCCTGCGGAGAGTGTGGCGGTAATCCGGCTTTCAAGCAACAGTCGTCGAAATGTTGGTTCCCGACGGGGCAGCCGGACGGGCCCGGCAGTCCCGTCGACGAGGCGGGCGACGTGACGGGCGACATGGCGGGCGACATGGCGGGCGACATGGCCGGCGACGTGACGGGCGACGTGGCGGGCGACGTGGCGGGCGACGTGGCGGGCGACGTGGCGGGCGACGTGGCGGGCGACGTGACGGGCGACGTGACGGGCGACGTGGTGACCGGCCGGCGCCCGGCCCGCCGGGCCCGCCGGCGCGACGGCTCCGTAGGGTGGGCGGGTGCCCTCCCCGACGCCCGACGAGCCGAGGGTCGCGGCGTTCTTCGACCTCGACAAGACCGTCATGGCCGCCTCGAGCACCTTCGCCATCGGTCGGGGCTTCCGCCGCCGCGGGATGCTCCCGCCGAGCACGGCCGCCCGCAGCGCCTACGCGCACGCCTCGTACATGCTCCGCGGCGCCGACCACGTGCAGATGGAGCGCATGCGGGAGCTGCTCAGCGACCTCGTCACCGGCTGGGAGACGGACGTGGTGGCCGAGGTCGTGCAGGAGGCCCTCGAGGACGTCCTCGTGCCCCTGGTGTACCCGGAGGCGGCCGAGCTCGTGCGCTGGCACCAGCAGTTCGGGCGGGACGTGGTCATCGTCTCCAGCGGCGCCCAGGAGATCGTCGGGCCCATCGGCGAGCGGCTGGGGGTCGACCACGTCGTCGGCTCGACGATGGAGGTCGTCGACGGCCGCTACACCGGGGTCATCGAGTTCTACGCCTACGGCGCCCACAAGGCCGAGGTGGTGCACCGCCTCGCCGAGGAGCACGGCTACGACCTCTCGGCGAGCTACGCCTACTCCGACTCGGCCACCGACCTGCCCATGCTCGCGGCCGTCGGGCGCCCGCACGCCGTCAACCCGGACCGCCAGCTGACCGTCCACGCGGAGGTGCACGGCTGGCCGGTGCTGTCCTTCGCCCCGCCGCCCGGCGCACCGCGGGGGCTCACGGTGACGCCGCCGTCGGCCTCGACGGTGGGGGCCGTGGGCGCGGTCGGCGCGCTCACCGCGGGGGCCGGTCTGGGCATCTACCTGGCCCGGCGCCGGCGCCGCTGACCCTCAGGCCAGCCGACCGGCCATGACCTCGTCGGCGACGCGGCGCCCGTGGCCGGCTCCGGCGACCACCGCCCGGCCCCACCACAGCACCCAGGCCTCGACGCCCTCGGCGGTGCCCGTGGCGTAGCCGGCCAGGGCGTCCTCGCGACCGGGCCGGTCGCCCAGGGCGTGCCGCTCGGGCACGACCACGCCGTGCGGGTCCAGGCCGCTGGCGACCACGACGGTGCGGGCCAGCGCCCGGGCCACGACACCGCCGGCCGGGGCGAACGCCGACGTCGTCGTCAGCTCGGCCTCCGCCAGGGCGGCGACCACCAGGCCGGGCGCGCGGGTGCCGCCGGCGAGCAGCCGGACCAGGCCGGCCACCCGGGACGCCGCCGCCGGCGACGGGCGCCCGAGCTGGTCGGCGGTCCCGTCGCGCCCGTCGGCGGCCGCACCGGGGTCCGCGCGGCGCAGGGCGACGAGGTCGGCGGCGGCGAGCGCGTGCAGCCGGGCGAGGGCCTGGGCGGGGGCACGGTCGAGGCCCCGCGCGAGGTCGAAGGCGTCGAGGGTCGCCCGGAGGGCGCCGCGGACCACGGCGTCCACCGCGTCGACGGGCTGCGCGCGGGCGACGACCTCCCCCGCCGGCCCGGCAGCAGGGCCGCCCGGGTCCTCGGCGGCGGAGGGCTCCCCCGGCGCGGACGGCGCGACCATGGCCCGCACCTGGACCAGGGGCAGCCGCACCCCCTCCAGCTCGGCGGAGGCGGCCGCCCCCCGCACGCACGCCTCGGTGCGGACCTCCGCCGTGCGTCGGCGCAGGGCGGGGTGCCAGCGCAGCTCGCTGCACGCCTGGCGCGCCTCCTCGACGGCCGCCGCGACGGCGGGCCGGCCGGCGAGGGCGGCGAGCGGGTCGGGTCCGGGCACCCGCGCAGACTAGGTGGCGACCGGGACGCCGGCCGGTCCGGCGGACGCGGCCAGGCCCCCGGCGCGCGCGAGGACGACGTCGCGGACCACGTCGGGCCGGTCGGTGATGATGCCGCGGACGCCGAGGTCCAGCAGGTCCCAAGCCCGGCCCGGGTCGTCGACCGTCCAGGCCATGACGCCCAGCCCGAGGCCGGCGGCCCGGGCGACGACCCCGGCGGTGAGCACCCCCGTGCCCCGCAGCCGGTCGGGCACGTGCGCCCAGCGCGCGTGGGAGGGCACCCGGGCCCTCGCGCGGACCGGCAGCCCCAGCCGTGCGCTGCCGACGAGGGCCACGAGGCTGCGCCAGCCGAGCGCGGTGGTCAGGCCCGGCTCGGCCGACGCGGCGGCGGCCAGGAGCCGGTCCGGCGCCCCGGCCAGGCAGACCCGGGCCGCCGAGCGGGTGCGCCGGACGTCGGCGAGCAGGCCGGGGAGGGCGGCGGCCTCCTTGACGTCGACGGCGAACCGGGCCTGGGGGAAGGTGCCGAGCAGGTCGACCGGGCGCACGAGCCGGTCGCCGTCGCGGGTGCGCAGCCCGCGCAGCTGGTCCCACGTGAGGTCGGCGACCGCGACCTCGAGGCCGAACAGCCGGGCCAGGGTGCGGTCGTGGTGGAGGACCGCCACCCCGTCGGCGCTGGCGCGCACGTCGCTCTCGAGCCAGAGCACCCCCAGCGAGAGCGACCGGGCGAAGGCGGCGAGGGTGTTCTCGGGCCGCAGCCCGGCACCGCCGCGGTGGGCGACGACCAGCGGGCCGTCCTCGGTGTAGCGGACGAGGTCCACGGGGCCAGCCTGGCCGCACCGTCGGCCCCCGGTGCGGCCAGTGGCACCCCCCGGCGCAACCGTCACGGACCGTTCACGCCCGGTCCACCGCCCGGACACCCCCGGGCCACGCACTGCACCGGCAGGGCCGACGCAGCAGCAGCACCAAGGACAGCAGGCACCACGCAAGGGGGCGCCGTCACCGACCGGTGACGACGCCCCCCTGCTGTTGCTCTCAGACCCGGTCGAGTACCATCCCGGCCGCGGCGGCGTACCGCTCCCTCACGTGCGGGGTGGCCTCCGCCTCCACGGTCCGCTCGCCCGCGACCTGCCACGCGGGCGGCTCGTCGCCCCCGAGCAGCACCCATGCCGCCTGGCGGGCGGCGCCGTCGGCGACGTACTCCGAGGGCGGCGGGACCACCACGGGGCAGCCGAAGCACGGCCGGCGCGATGGCCTGCGTGGCGGGCGAGGCCGCGGCCCCGCCGACGAGCACGACGCGCCGGACGGTCGTGCCCTGCTCGACGAGGGCGTCGATGCCGGCGGCGAGCCCGCAGAACAGCCCCTCGAACGCCGCCCGCGCGAGGTGCGCGGGCGTCGTGCTGGCCAGCGTCAGGCCGTGCAGCGACCCCGTGGCCTCGGGCAGGTTGGGGGTGCGCTCGCCCTCGAGGTACGGGACGAGCACGAGCCCGTCGGCGCCCGGGGGCGCCTGCAGCGCGAGCTCGCGCCAGACCGGCGTGGTCGACGCCGAGCAGGCGTGCGGTGGCGTCGAGCACCCGCGCCGCGTTGAGGGTGCAGACCAGCGGCAGGAACCGGCCGGTGGCGTCGGCGAAGCCGGCCACCGTCCCGGTCGGGTCGTCGGCCTGCACCTCGCTGATGCCGGACACGACGCCGGATGTGCCGATCGAGACCACCACGTCGCCGACCCCGGCCCCGACCCCGAGGGCCGCGGCGGCGTTGTCCCCCGTGCCCGGTCCGACGAGGGCGCCGGCGCGGACCAGGGTGCGGGCGGCACCACCGCTCTCGGACGGGCCGAGCACGCGCGGCAGGAGCGCGTCGTGCCCGAGCCCGAGCTCGAGCAGCTCGCGCCGGTACGTGCCGTGGACCGGGTCGAAGTACCCGGTCCCCGACGCGTCGCCCCGGTCGGTGACCAGGGCGTCCAGCCCCAGCCCGCCGGGGCCCCCGCCCAGCAGGCGCCAGGTGAGCCAGTCGTGGGGCAGGCAGACGGCCGCCGTGCGCGCGGCCGCGTCGGGCTCGGCCTCGCGCAGCCACCGCAGCTTGGCGACGGTGATCGAGGCCACGGGGACCACCCCGACCGCGTCGGCCCAGGCCTGGGCGCCGGTCTCCTCGACCAGCGCCCGGGCCGCCGGCGCGGAGCGGGTGTCGTTCCACAGCAGCGCGGGGCGCACGACCTCGCCGCCGGCGTCGAGGGTGACCATGCCGTGCTGCTGGCCGCCCACCGCCACCGCGTCGACGTCGTCGAGCCCGCCCGCCGCGGCGACGGCCTCCTGGAGCGCGTCCCACCACCGGTCCGGGTGCACCTCGGTGCCGTCCGGGTGCGAGGCGCGCCCCTGCCGGACGAGCTCGCCGGTGGAGGCGTCGCGCACGACGACCTTGCAGGCCTGGGTCGAGGAGTCGACCCCGGCGACGAGAGCCACCCCGCGCCTCAGCCGCGGTGGCCGGTGAGGTGCTCCAGCGCGAGCTGGTCCAGGCGGGTGTAGTGCTTGCCCTGGGCCCCGGCCGCCTCCACGTCGAAGTCCTCGAACGCCGAGCGGTCGGCCACGAGGTCCTCCCACGTCTCGCCCTCGGACAGCGCCGGCTTCAGCAGCTCCTCGGACCCGCTGGCCACGAGCGCCTCCTGCACCTCCGGGTCGGCGCGGAACGACGCCGCCCGCTCCTTGAGCATGAGGTAGGTGACCATGTTGGAGCGGACCGAGTCCCACACGTCGCCGTAGTCGTCGGTGCGGTAGGGCTTGTAGTCGAAGTGGCGGGGGCCGTCGTAGGCCGGGGTCCCGTCGGGGCCCGTGCTCTCGAGCAGGTCCACGAGGAACAGCGCCGACTTCACGTCGCCGTGGCCGAAGACGAAGTCCTGGTCGTAGCGCGGGCCGGTCTGGCCGTTGAGGTCGATGTGGAAGAGCTTGCCCTGCCACAGCGCCTGGCTGACGCCGGCGACCATGTTGAGGCCCGCCATCTGCTCGTGGCCGACCTCGGGGTTGAGGCCCACCATGTCGGGCTGGTCGAGCATGCCGATGAAGGCGATCGCGTGCCCGATCGTCGGCAGGAGGATGTCGCCGCGGGGCTCGTTGGGCTTGGGCTCGATGGCCAGCCGCATCCCGTAGCCCTTGTCCTGCACGTACTGGCAGAGCAGGTCGACACCCTCCTTGTAGCGCTGCAGCGCCACGCGCATGTCCTTGGAGGAGTCGCTCTCCGCGCCCTCGCGCCCGCCCCACATCACGTAGGTCTCGGCGCCGAGCTCGGCGGCGAGGTCCATGTTGCGCATGATCTTGCGCAGCGCGTAGCGGCGGATGCTGACCTCGGAGGCGGTGAAGCCGCCGTCCTTGAACACGGGGTGGCTGAAGGTGTTCGTCGTCGCCATGGGGACCTTGAGGCCGGTCTCCTCCAGGGCACCCTTGAAGGCGGCGATGATGCGGTCCCGCTCGCCGCTGTCGGAGCCGAACGGCACGAGGTCGTCGTCGTGGAACGTGATGCCGTAGGCGCCGGCCTCGGCGAGGCGGTTCACGGCCTCGACCGGGTCGAGGTAGCCGCGCGTCGCGTCACCGAACTGGTCGCGGGCCTGCCAGCCCATGGTCCAGAGGCCGAAGCTGAACTTGTCGGCGGGGGTGGGGGTGGGGATCGTCACGGTGGCTCCTTCGCCAGTGGTCTCAGCCGGGTTCCCACGTCGGACACCCGTCTCGCAATTAGGCTAGCCACCCGACGAACCGCTGTCGAGCCCGCGCCGGCATCGTCCTCGTCACACCCGTCCGGCCCGCGCCGCCCACCCGGCCGCGGCCAGGCGGCATGCTCGCGCCATGACCTCGCCGCCGCTGGCCGGGCTCCTCGTGCTGGCCCTGGCCACGCTCACCGCGCTCGTCGTGGTGGCCGTGGGGTACGCCCTGGCCCGGTGGGGGGTGGGGCGACGGCTGACCAGCGACGCCGACCGGGCGCGCTTCGACACCCTGCACCTCACCGCGCTGGCCGCGCCCAGCCTGCGCCAGGGGCTCACCGCCCAGGGCGCCCGGCCCGCGGCCCGGCACCTGCGCGAGCTGCTCGGCACCCCTGCCCTGGCCCTCGTGTCGGGCGCGGAGCTGCTGGCCTGGGAGGGCGCGGACGACGCGGGGGGCGAGCACGAGGCGGCCGCCGTCGGCCACGCCGACCGGGCCGTCCGCGAGAGCCGGACCCGCGTGCTCGGCCCGCGCGACGTGGCCTGCGGGCGCCCCGGCTGCCCGCTGCGGGGGGCGGTGGTCTCGGTGCTCGGCGTGGAGGACCGGGTGATCGGGGCGCTCGTCGCCTACTCGGGCGAGCGCCCGACCGCCCAGCTGGTCCGGGCCACCGAGGAGGTGGCCCGCTGGGTCGCCAGCCAGGTCGAGCTCGCCGAGCTGGACCTCCAGCGCAGCCGCACCGCCGAGGCCGAGCTGCGCGCGCTGCGGGCCCAGATCAGCCCCCAC
Source organism: uncultured Actinomycetota bacterium (assembly GCA_963750335.1). Lineage (GTDB taxonomy): Bacteria > Actinomycetota > Actinomycetes > Actinomycetales > JBBAYJ01 > Aquipuribacter. Next base: position 592,314 of record CAVVQD010000011.1, on the reverse strand, counting down.
TTCGTCTACAACTGCCTGGCCGCGATCGCCGTGTTCGTCCGCACCGACCCGGACCGGGCGCGCGAGCTGCTCCTCGACTTCGCCGACTTCACCCGGTACGCGTTCCGGCGGGAGGCCGCCTTCACCACCCTCGCGGACGAGCTGCGCAACGTCGAGCGGTACCTCGTGCTCGAGCAGGCCCGCTTCGGCGACCGGCTCGTCGTCGACCTCACGGTGGCCCAGGAGGTCCTCGCGGTGACGGTGCCGTTCCTGTCGGTGCAGCCGCTGGTCGAGAACGCGGTCCGTCACGGCCTGGAGTCCGGTCGCGGGACCGTGCGCGTGGTGGTGCGCGCCGAGGACGACGGCGACCACGCCCGGATCGTGGTGGACGACGACGGGGCGGGCGCCGACCCTGAGGTGGTGCTGGCCGCGGTGGAGGGCCGGGGGTCGCGGGACTCGATCGGGCTGGGCAACGTCGACCTGCGGCTGCGCCAGGTGTTCGGCGACCCCTCCGGCCTGGTCGTGGACACCGCCCCCGGCGCCGGCACCCGGGTGCAGTTCCGGGTGCCCAAGTTCGCGGTCGGGGTCCGGCCGGGCTGAGGGACGGGCCGCGCCCGCGGCACCGGACGCCGCGCCGGGGCCGACCGGGACAAAACCGGTCGTCCGCCGACGGTGGCCGCGCCTACCGTGGTCGGTCGTGCGTGACCTCCCGGTGGCCGACCCCGGCCTGCCCGACCTCCGCTCGCCCTGGCGCTACCTGGGCGGGGTCGCGCGGGGCCAGTGGCGCACCCTGGCCTGGGGCGCGCTGCTCGGCGTGGTGTGGATGGTCGCCCTGGCCATGGTCCCCGTCGTGCTCGGCCGCGGCATCGACCGCGGCTTCGCCACCGACGCCTCGGGGGCGACCACGGTGGTCTGGCCCTCGCTGCTCGGCTGGGCCGGTCTGCTCACCGGGCTCGTCCTGCTCCAGGCCGTCACCGGCACCCTGCGCCACCGCGCCGCCGTCAGCTGCTGGCTGCAGGCGATGTACCGGGTCACCCAGCAGGTGGCCCGCCACCTGCGCCGAGCCGGCACCGCGGTCACCCGTCAGGTGCCGACCGGGGAGGTGGTGTCCACGGTGGCCTCCGACGCCGACCGCATCGGCGGGGCCATGGACGTCGTCCCCCGCTTCGTGGGCGCGCTCGCGGCGGCCGCGGTCGTCGCGGTCGTGCTGCTCGGCACGTCCCCCGTCCTGGGCACGGTCGTCCTGGTGGGCGTGCCGGTCTGCGTCGGCGTGCTCGCCCTCGTCGTGCGGCCGCTGCACTCCGCGCAGCACGGCCAGCGCGAGGTCGCCGGGAGGCTCACCACGCTCGGCGCCGACACGGTGGCCGGGCTGCGCGTGCTGCGCGGCCTCGGCGGGGAGGCGGTGTTCGCCGCGCGCTACCGGGCCCGCTCGCGCGAGGTCCGTCTCGCCGGCGAGCGCGTCGCCCGCGTCCAGGCCGTCCTCGAGGGCCTGCAGGTGCTGCTGCCCGGCCTGCTCACCGCCCTGGTCGTGTGGCTGGGCGCCCGGGCCGCGGTCGACGGCGTGATCAGTGCCGGCGAGCTCGTCGCCTTCTACGGCCTGTCGGCCTTCCTCGTCATGCCGCTGCGGACCGGGGTGGAGGCCCTGGAGAAGTGGGCCCGCGCCCTGGTCGGCGCCCGCAAGGTGCTCGCGGTCCTCAGGGTCGCCCCTCCGGTGGTCGACGACGACGTCGACGCCGACGCCGGACGTCGCGGCACGGGCGAGGCCGGGGGCGCGCCCGGCCTGGTCGACCCGGACTCGGGGGTCGTCCTGCGGCCCGGCGAGCTCACGGGGATCGTCGGCGCCGACCCCGCGGACGCGGCCCGGGTGGCCGCGCGGCTCGGCCGCGACGACGACCGCACCCGCGCCGAGCTCGACGGCGTCCCCCTCACGTCGGTGCCGCTGCGACGGCTCCGGCGCCGGGTGGTGCTCAGCGAGGCCGAGCCCGCGCTGTTCAGCGGCCGCCTCGTGGACACCCTCGACCCGTGGCGCGCCCACAGCACCGCCGAGGTCGAGGCCGCCGTCGAGGCCGCCGCCGCCCGCGACGCCGTCAGCTCCGTGCCGGGCGGGCTCGCGGGCCGGCTCTCCGAGCGCGGCCGGTCGCTGTCCGGCGGGCAGCGCCAGCGCCTGGGCCTGGCCCGGGCGCTGCTGCGGGACCCCGACGTCCTGCTCCTCGTGGAGCCCACGAGCGCGGTCGACGCGCACACCGAGTCCCGCGTGGCCGAGCGGCTGCGCCTGCGGCGGCGCGGACGCACCACCGGCGTGGCCACGGCCAGCCCGCTGCTGCTCGAGCACGCCGACCGGGTGGTGTTCCTCGTCGAGGGCCGGGTCGCCGCCGAGGGCCGGCACGCCGACCTGCTCGCCGGGGTGCCGGCGTACCGCCGCACCGTGGCCCGGGGGGAGGACCGGTGAGCGCCGCCCGCCGTGCCCTCGACCCGCCGGGCGGCACGTCCCGCACCCTGCCCGTCGCCGGCCCGGCCGAGGTGCGCACCTCGGCCGCGGCCGTGCTGCGCCGGCACCGTCGCGGCTTCGGCCGCGTGGTCGCCCTGTACGCGGTGGTCTCGGTCGCCGCGCTCGCGGCGCCGGCGCTGCTGGGCCGGCTCGTGGACGGCGTCACCGCGGGCACCCTCACCCGGGCCGACGTCGACCGGGCCGGCGTCGTGCTGCTGGTCGCCGTGCTGCTGCAGGGCGTCTTCGCGTGGCTGTCGCGGCGGGCCTCCGGCGTGCTCGGCGAGCGGGTGTTCGCCGAGCTGCGGGAGGACTTCGTCGACCGGGCCGTCGAGCTGCCGCTGTCCACGGTGGAGACCGCCGGCACGGGCGACCTCGTGTCGCGGACCACCAACGACGTGGAGACGCTGTCGTGGACGGTCCGCCTCGCCGTGCCCACGGTGTTCGTGGCGGGCACCGCGTGCCTGCTCACCCTGGTCGCCACCGTGGCCGCGGGCCCCCTCGTCGCCCTGGCCCTGCTCGTCGGGGTGCCGCTCGTGCTGCCGGTGACGCGCTGGTACCTGCGCCGCTCGCGCCGCGGCTACCTGGCCGAGCGCGACGCCTACTCCCGGGTCAACGGCGGGATCACCGAGACCGTGGAGTCCGCCACCACCGTGGAGCACCTGGGCCTGGGCCGGGTGCGCGTGGCCCGCACCGACGCCGACCTGCGCCGCTGCTGGGCGGTCGAGCGGTACACCCTCGCCCTGCGGACCCGGCTGTTCCCGCTCATCGACACCGGCTACCAGCTGCCGATGGCCGCCGCCCTGGTCTGGGGCGGGTTCCTCGTCAGCCAGGACCTGGCGACCGTCGGCCAGGTCACCGCGGTGACGCTGTACCTGCGCCTGCTCGTCGACCCGCTGGACGAGCTGCTGACCTGGATCGACCAGCTCCAGGTGGGGGCCGCCTGCTTCGCCCGGGTCATCGGCGTGGGGCTCGTGCCGGACGACCGCACCGCGACCGGCGCCGTGCCCCAGGGCACGGAGGTCTCGGTGCGCGGGGCGCGCTACGCCTACGGGACCGCGCCGGACGGCACGCCCCTGGACGTGCTGCACGGCGTGGACCTCGACCTGCGTCCCGGGGAGCGGGTCGCCGTGGTGGGGCCCTCGGGTGCGGGCAAGTCGACCCTGGGCCGGCTGCTCGCGGGGGTCCACCCGCCGCGGACGGGCCGGGTGAGCGTGGGCGGCGTCCCGCTCGTCGACCTGCCCCTGCCGGAGCTGCGCCGCCGGGTGGCCCTGGTCACCCAGGAGCACCACGTGTTCGTCGGCACGCTCGCGGAGAACCTGCTGCTGGCCCGCCCGGACGCCGACGAGCAGGCCATGACGGCCGCCCTGGACGCCGTCGACGCGCTCGGCTGGGTGGAGGCCATGCCCGACGGGCTGGCCACCGAGGTCGGGTCCGGGGCCACGGCGCTGGACCACGGCCAGGCGCAGCAGCTCGCCCTGGCCCGGCTCGTGCTCGCCGACCCGCACACCCTGGTCCTCGACGAGGCCACCTCGCTGCTGGACCCGCGCGCCGCCCGGCACCTGGAGCGGTCGTTGTCCGCGGTGCTCACCGGGCGGACGGTGGTGGCCATCGCGCACCGGCTGCACACCGCCCACGACGCCGACCGGGTCGCCGTGGTGGAGGACGGCCGGATCAGCGAGCTGGGCAGCCACGACGAGCTCGTGGCCCGCGACGGGTCGTACGCCGCGCTGTGGCGCTCGTGGCAGGTCGAGCCCGCACCGTCCGAGCAGGGCCTAGCCTCGGCCCCATGAGCGCCGCTGCGGGCGGGCTGCGGGTCCTGGTCGTCGACGACGAGGCCCCGGCCCGGGAGGAGCTGGCGTTCCTGCTGTCCCGGGACGACGCCGTCGGCGAGGTCGTCGTCGTGGGCGGGGCCGAGGAGGCGCTGCGGCACCTGGGCGCCGGCGAGGTCGACGTCGTGCTCTCCGACGTCCACATGCCCGGGCTGGACGGCCTGGACCTCACGCGCGCCGTGGCCCGGCTGGCCAGCCCTCCCGCGGTCGTCTTCGTCACCGCGCACGAGGAGCACGCGGTCGAGGCCTTCGACCTCCGGGTGGCCGACTACGTCCTCAAGCCGGTGCGCGCGGCGCGGCTCGCGGCCGCCCTGCGCCGGGCCACGGCCACGGCGGCCGGGCCGGTCGCGGGCCACGGCGCCGGCAGCGGCGAGCCCGACGAGACGCTGCCGGTGGAGCTCGGCGGCGTCACCCGCTTCGTCCAGCGCAGCTCGGTGCTGTGGGCCGAGGCGCAGGGCGACTACGTCCGGCTGCACACCGCGGACGGCTCCCACCTGCTGCGGTCCACGCTGTCGCAGCTGGAGGAGCGCTGGGCGCCGGCGGGGTTCGTCCGCACCCACCGCAGCCTGCTCGTGCAGGTCCGGGCGGTCCGGGAGCTGCGCTCCGACGACGGCCACCACACCCTCGTCGTGGCCGCCGACGGCCTGAGCCGCGAGCTCCCCGTGGCCCGCCGCCACGCCCGCGAGGTGCGTGAGCGCCTCGTCGACGCCGCGGTCGGCCAGGCGGGGCAGGCCCCGGGCGGCCCCGGGTGACCGAGCCGGGCCGCCGCCGGCCGCAGCGGGTCCGGGTCACCCGCTCCCTGCCGCTGCGCGGGCGGGTCGTGTCCCCGCCGCGCAGCCCCGACGTGGTGTCGGTGTACGACCGGTCGCTGCGGCGGGCGCAGCTGCGCTGGTCGGTGACCTCGGTCCTCGTGGTCGTCGTCCCGCTGCTGGCCCTGCCGGTCCTCGGCGTCCTGCTGCCCGGCGTGGCCGCCGTCCCCCTGCTCGGGGTGCCGCTGGCCTGGTGGCTGCTCGCGGTCGGGGTCTACCCGGTGATCTGGCTGGTCGGGCGGCGCCACGTGGCGGGCGCGGAGCGCGAGCGAGGAGGACTACCGCGAGCTGGTGGCCGAGCGGCCGCCGGACGACCGGCGCGTCGACGGGCGGCAGTGACCCACCTGCCCGCGCTGCACCGCGGTCGCCGTCGTCGTGCTCGTCACCGTGCTCGTCGCGGCGTACGGCACGCGCGTCTCCCGCACCACCGGCGACTTCTACGTGGCCAGCCGGGCGGTCCGGCCGTGGTGGAACGCGAGCGCGATCGGCGGGGAGTACCTGTCCGCGGCGAGCTTCCTCGGCGTGGCCGGGCTGGTGCTCGTCGAGGGGGCCGACGCGCTGTGGTTCCCCATCGGCTACACGGTCGGCTACCTGCTCCTGCTCACCCTGGTCGCCGCCCCGCTGCGCCGCTCGGGCGCCTACACGCTGCCCGACTTCGCGGAGCTGCGGCTGGGCTCGGCCCGGGCCCGGACCGCCTCCGCGCTCGTGGTCGTCCTCGTCGGCTGGCTGTACCTGCTGCCGCAGTTCACCGCGGCCGGCCTCGGTGTGGTCCTCGGCCACGGGGCTGCCGCGCTGGATCGGCACGGTCGTGGTCGCCGTGGTCGTCGCCGGCGCCGTGGCCGGCGGCGGCATGCGCTCGATCACCATCGTCCAGGCGGTGCAGTACTGGCTCAAGCTCACCGCGATCGCCGTGCCGGCCTGCGTGCTGCTGGCGCTGTGGGGGCTGCAGGGAGCACCGGCCTCGCAGGCGCCGTCCGGCTGGGCCGTGCCCAGCAGCGACCCCGCCGACCTGTACGGCACGTACTCGCTGCTGCTCGCGCCCTGCTGCTGGGCACGATGGGGCTGCCCCACGTGCTCACGCGCTTCTACACCAACCCCGACGGCACCGACGCCCGCCGGACCACCCGCACGGTGATCGGCGCTGCTCGGGCTGTTCTACGTCTGGCCGCCGCTCTACGCGGTGCTCGCCTGGCGGCTGGCCCCGCAGCTGGCCGAGCCCGGCCGCGCCGACACCCTCGTCGTGGACCTGCCCGGCGCTGGCCGCCGCCCGGCACCGCTCGGCACCGTGCTGGGGGCGGTCGCCCTGGGCGGGGCGTTCGCGGCCTTCCTGTCCACCGCCTCGGGCCTGACCGTCGCGGTCTCCGGGGTGCTGGCCCGCGACCTGGTGCCCGGCGGCCGGGCGGCGACGCCCGCGCCGTCGCCGGTTCCGGGTCGCCACCCTCGGTGCGCTCGCCGTGCCGGTCGGGGTGGCCCTGCTCGGGCGTCGACGTGCCGCTCGCCGCCACGGTCGGGCTGGCCTTCGCGCTGGCCGCGTCGACGTTCGCGCCGCTGCTGCTGCTCGGGATCTGGTGGGACGGGCTCCGCACCGGCCCGGCGCTGCTCGGGCATGGCCGTCGGCGGCAGCGGGCGGCCGCGGTGGCCGCGCTCCTCACCCTCACCGGCGTGACGGCGCGGGCCGCGCCGGCGCTGGCCGCCGCCCTGGAGCAGCCCGCTGCCTGGACCGTCCCGCTGAGCGTGGCGGTCATGGTGGTCGGGCTCGCGGCTGACGGCGAGCGGCCGAGCGGCGCGCCGGCGCGTGGCGCCCGCCCCGCCCCGTGGCCACGGCGCTGCTGCACCGGCCGGAGGTGCCCAGCGGCTCGTGCCGCCCGCCGCCGGGGCGAGCGCGCCCCGGAGCCGCCCGCCCGGTCCGACACCGCTCGTCGCCAGCGGTCCTACCGCTCGTCGCTGACCGGCGCGCCGGGTCCGCGCCCGGGCGCGGCGGGCCGGGAGCCTGTCGCGCGACGAGCCGCACCGCCGCGGCCGGGCGCGACGAGGAGGTCCCGTGAGCACGACCCGCGATCCCGACAGGCACCACCGCAGCACGCGCCGTCGACGACCCCCGGACCACGTGGCAGGAGGTGCAGGACAGCGCCGACTTCCAGGCCCTGCGCCGCTCCTTCCGCAGCTTCGTGTTCCCGATGACCGCCGCGTTCCTCGTCTGGTACTTCGCCTACGTCCTGCTGGCCGCGTACGCGACCGACTTCTTCGACATCCCGGTGTTCGGCAACGTCAACGTCGGCATCCTCTTCGGGCTGCGGCCAGTTCGTCGCGACGGCCGCCATCACCATCGCCTACGTGCGCTGGACCGACCGCAACCTCGACGACCAGGCCGCCGAGATCGGCAGCCGGGTCCGTCTGGACGGGGACCACCGGTGAGCGCCGTACTGGCCGCGGCCGCCCCCGCCGAGGCGGTCGGCAACCCGCTGCTCAACATCACGATCTTCGTGCTCTTCGTCGCGGTCACCCTCGTCGTCGTGGTCCGGGCCTCCAGCAACAACAAGACCGCCGCCGACTACTACGCGGCCGGGCGCTCGTTCACCGGCGGCCAGAACGGCACCGCCATCGCCGGGGACTACCTGTCCGCGGCGAGCTTCCTCGGTATCGCGGGGGCCATCGCGGTCAACGGCTACGACGGCTTCCTGTACTCCATCGGCTTCCTCGTCGCCTGGCTGGTGGCCCTGCTGCTGGTCGCCGAGCTGCTGCGCAACACCGGCAAGTTCACGATGGCCGACGTCCTCAGCTTCCGGCTGCGCCAGCGCCCGGTCCGCGTCGCGGCGGCGACCGACGACCCTCGCGGTGTCGTTCTTCTACCTGCTGGCCCAGATGGCGGGCGCGGGCGGCCTGGTGGCCCTGCTGCTCAACGTCCAGTCCAAGGCCGGGCAGTCGCGTCGTCATCGCCGTCGTCGGCGCGCTCATGATCGTCTACGTGCTCGTGGGCGGCATGAAGGGCACCACCTGGGTGCAGATCATCAAGGCCACGCTGCTCATCCTCGGCGCCGGCGTGATGACCGTCTGGGTGCTGGCCAAGGCCGAGCTTCAACCTGTCCGGTCTGCTGGGCACCGCGGTCGAGCGGGCCGGCAACCCCGACCTGCTCGGGCCGATGGTGCAGTACGGCGCGAGCGGCCTCACCAAGCTCAACTTCATCTCCCTGGCCCTGGCCCTCGTGCTCGGCACCGCCGGCCTGCCGCACGTGCTCATGCGCTTCTACACCGTGCCGACGGCCAAGGAGGCCCGCCGCAGCGTGCAGTGGGCGATCTCGCTCATCGGCCTGTTCTACCTGTTCACGCTGGTCCTCGGCTTCGGCGCCATGGCCTACGTCGGGCAGGAGACCATCCTCGCCGCGCCCGGCGGCGTGAACTCCGCGGCCCCGCTGCTGGCCTACGAGCTGGGCGGCGTCCTGCTGCTCGGGATCATCGCCGCGGTCGCCTTCGCCACGATCCTCGCGGTCGTGGCGGGCCTCACCATCACCGCGGCCGCCAGCTTCGCGCACGACATCTACGCCAGCGTCCTCAAGCACGGCCAGGGCAACCCGGACGCCGAGGTCAAGGTGGCCCGGCGCACCGTGGTCGTCATCGGCGTGGTGTCGATCCTCGGCGGCATCGTGGCCAACGGGCAGAACATCGCCTTCCTCGTCGCCCTGGCCTTCGCCGTGGCCGCGAGCGCCAACCTGCCGACCATCCTCTACTCGCTGTTCTGGTCCCGGTTCACCACCCGCGGCGCCCTGTTCAGCATGTGGGGCGGGCTCGTCAGCTGCATCGTCCTCATCGCCCTGAGCCCGACGGTGTCCGGCGCGGAGACCTCGATGATCCCGTCGGCGGACTTCGACGTGTTCCCGCTGGCCAACCCGGGGATCGTCTCCATCCCGCTGGCCTTCTTCCTCGGCTGGCTCGGCACCGTGACCAGCCGCCCGGAGGCCGACCACGACGCCAAGCAGGCCGAGATGGAGGTCCGCTCCCTCACCGGCGCGGGCGCCGAGAAGGCCACGTCCCACTGAGCGGCTGAGCACCGCCCGAGCAGCACCTCCAGCAGTACCCGCGCGGGGCCACCGTGGTTACGGTGGCCCCGCGCGGCGCGTCACCCCGCCGACGGCACCGCCGCCGGACGGCCCGCCCGCCGCACGCCGATGCTGACGAAGGAGCACCGATGACCACGGAGTCCTCCAAGACGCTGGAGAACCTGTCCGTCGAGAGCCGCCGGTTCCCCCCGCCCGAGGAGTTCGCCCGCGACGCCGTCGCCGGGCCCGGGCTGTACGAGGAGGCCGCCGCCGACCGGCTCGGCTTCTGGGCGCGGCAGGCCCGCGAGCGCCTGCACTGGGAGCAGGACTTCTCCGAGACCCTCGACTGGTCCGACCCGCCCTTCGCGAGGTGGTACGTCGGCGGGAAGCTCAACGCCGCCTACAACTGCGTCGACCGCCACGTCGAGGCCGGCCACGGCGACCGGGTCGCCATCCACTTCGAGGGCGAGCCCGGCGACACCCGCACCATCACCTACGCCGACCTGCAGAAGGAGGTCAGCCGGGCGGCCAACGCCTTCGCCGCCCTCGGCGTCGGCGAGGGCGACCGGGTCGCGGTGTACCTGCCGATGATCCCCGAGGCCATCGTCACCATGCTCGCCTGCGCCCGGCTCGGCGCCGCGCACAGCGTCGTCTTCGGCGGGTTCAGCGCCGACGCGCTGCGGAGCCGGATCGACGACGCCCAGGCGAAGCTCGTCGTCACCGCCGACGGCGGCTACCGCCGCGGCAGCGCGGCCGCGCTCAAGCCGGCGGTCGACGGGGCCCTGGACGGCGGCGCGGACAGCGTGCAGCACGTCGTCGTGGTCCGGCGCACCGGCCAGGACGTGGAGTGGACCGAGGGCCGCGACCTGTGGTGGCACGACGTCGTCGACTCCGCCTCCGACCAGCACACGCCCGAGGCGTTCGACGCCGAGAACCCGCTCTTCATCCTCTACACCTCGGGCACGACCGGGAAGCCCAAGGGCATCCTCCACACCACCGGCGGCTACCTCACGCAGGTCGCCTACACCCACGCCACGGTGTTCGACCTGCGCCCGGAGACCGACGTCTACTGGTGCACCGCCGACGTCGGCTGGGTGACCGGGCACAGCTACGTGGTCTACGGCCCGCTGGCCAACGGCGCGACGCAGCTGGTCTACGAGGGCACCCCCGACACCCCGCACAAGGCCCGCTGGTGGGAGCTCGCCGCGAGGTACGGCGTGACCATCCTCTACACCGCCCCCACCGCGATCCGGACGTTCATGAAGTGGGGCGAGGAGCTCGTCGCCGAGCACGACCTTCAGCAGCATCCGCCTGCTCGGCAGCGTCGGGGAGTCCATCAACCCCGAGGCGTGGATCTGGTACCGGCGGGTGGTCGGCGGCGACCGGACCCCGATCGTCGACACGTGGTGGCAGACCGAGACCGGCGCCATCATGATCAGCCCGCTGCCGGGCGTCACGACGCTGCGCCCCGGCTCGGCCCAGACCGCGCTGCCCGGGATCAGCGCGGCCGTGGTCGACGACGAGGGCAAGGAGGTGCCGAACGGCGGGGGCGGCTACCTCGTCCTCACCGAGCCGTGGCCGGCGATGCTCCGCACGATCTGGGGCGACGACCAGCGCTTCCGCGACACGTACTGGTCGCGCTTCCCCGGCCGCTACTTCGCCGGCGACGGGGCCAAGCTCGACGACGACGGCGACGTGTGGCTGCTCGGCCGGGTCGACGACGTGATGAACGTGTCGGGCCACCGGCTGTCGACCACGGAGATCGAGTCGGCCCTGGTCAGCCACCCGGGTGTCGCCGAGGCCGCGGTCGTCGGCGCGACCGACGAGACCACGGGCCAGGCGCCCGTCGCCTTCGTCATCCTCAGGGGCAACAGCGAGCAGGTGCTGGGGACCTCCGACCCGCAGGAGGCGCTGCGCGACCACGTGGCCAAGCAGATCGGCGCGATCGCCAAGCCCAGGCGGGTGCTCGTGGTGCAGGAGCTGCCCAAGACCCGCTCGGGCAAGATCATGCGCCGCCTGCTGCGCGACGTGGCCGAGAACCGCGAGCTCGGGGACGTCACCACGCTCACCGACGCGGGCGTCATGGGCCTCATCCAGACCGGCCTGTCGCAGAAGGGCAGCGCCTCCGAGGACTGACCCCCGTTTCGCTCCCCTCCTCCCGGGTAGCCGTCCGCGCACGGACGGAGACCTGAACCACGGAGAACGAGGAGGGGAGCAGACGTGGACCTGGCATTCCTGCACGACGTCGTCACGCACACCGGGCCGCTGGCCGTCGCCCACGTCGACGAGACGCGCAGCGACGAGACGGGCCTGCACGAGCAGGAGCTGCACGGCCGTGCGGCCCTGGAGCAGCTGCGGGAGGCCGGCGCCCCCGCCGCGGCGGTCGACGCGCTGGCCGCCCGGGTGGGTCCGGTCGCCGGCGAGGCCGGCGACCAGGCGCGGCACGTCGTCGCCACCGCCGACGGCCAGGTGCTGCTGGACCTCATGGTCCCGCACCGGCTGCCCGCGGACTCGGTGAGCTGGGGCCCGGTGCCCTCGCTGATGCCCCTGCTCCAGGGGCTGGACCAGGCCGTGCCGCACGTCCTCGTCGTAGCGGACAGCACCGGCGCGGACCTCACCGTCGTGGACTCCCTCGGCCGGCAGGCGGGGGACCTCGAGGTGGAGGGCGACCACGACGAGCTGCACAAGGTCAGGGGCGGCGGCTGGGCGCACCGGCGGTGGCAGCAGCGGGTCCAGGACTCCCACGAGCGCAACGCCGACGTGGTCGTCGACCAGCTGACGAGGACGATCGACCGCCACCGCCCGGACGTCGTCGTGGTCGGCGGGGACATCGGGGCCCGCACGCTGGTCCACCACGGGCTGCGCCCCGACCTGCAGGACCGGGTCCGCGTCGTCGAGGGCCTGGGCCGGGCCGACGGCATCGACCGGTCCTCCGCCGAGGCCGAGGTCGAGCAGGTGCTGCGCGAGGTCCGGCTCTCCCGGATGGCCGACGCGGTCGCCGACCTCGAGCGCGGCCTGGGCCAGCACAGCCTGGCCGCGACGGGACGGGCGCAGGTCGTGGCCGCGGCCCGGCTCGCCTCGGTGCAGACCCTGCTGCTGCGCTCCGAGGGCCGCGAGGACGCGACGCTGTGGACCTCCGGCGACCCGCTGCTCGTCGGGACGACCGCGCAGGAGGTGCGCGACCTCGGCGGCGACCCCGTCGAGGGGCCGTGGGACGACGTCCTCGTCCGCTCGGTGCTGGCGCAGGGCGGCGACGTGGAGCTGGTCGACGGGGTGCAGGGCGTGCTGCGGCAGGGCGTCGGCGCCGTCCTCCGGTTCGACGTGCGGCCGGGGACGCCGGGCGACCGGTAGGCCCCGGTAGGCTGGGGGGCGGAGAGCCGGGAAGTCTGGTCGGCACGATCGGCGGTACGAGTGACGCCGTCCCGACGGCACCCCTCTCGGTGCCCCCCCGACCACCAGGAGGTCTCCGATGGCCGACGACACCCGCTCCCCCGACCCCGCGGCCGAGCCCCTGCCCGACCGCCCCGACGCCGCGGCCGAGCCCACGACCACCCCGGACGCCGCGGCGGTCCTGGACGCGGACCCCACCGGCCCGCCGACGGTGCGGGAGCGGCTGTTCGGCCGGCGCGAGGGCGACGACCGGGACCGCTCCGTCATCGCCGAGGCGCTGCGGACGGAGACGGTCGGCGGGGCCGTGCTCCTGGTCGCGGCCGTCGCGGCCGTGGTCTGGGCCAACCTGCCCGTGCGCGGCTCCTACGAGGCGCTGCGGGAGCTGGTCCCCTACGACGGCTCCCTGGTCCTGGGGCCGCTGGACTTCCACCTCGACCTCTCCCTGTCGACGTGGGCGGCCGACGGCCTGCTCGCGGTCTTCTTCTTCATCGTCGGGCTCGAGCTCAAGCGGGAGTTCCTCGCCGGGTCGCTCCGCCGCCCCTCGCAGGCGGCGGTGCCCATCGTCGCCGCGGTCGGCGGCATGGCCGTGCCGGCGCTGTTCTACGTGGCCGTCACCTTCTCCGCCGGCCCGGACGCGCTCGTGGGGTGGGCGATCCCGGCCGCGACGGACATCGCGTTCGCCCTCGCCGTGCTCGCCGTCATCGGCTCCGGCCTGCCCAGCGCGCTGCGGGCCTTCCTGCTCACGCTCGCGGTGGTCGACGACCTGCTGGCCATCATCATCATCGCGGTCTTCTACACGTCCGACCTCGACATCGGGTTCCTCGCCGGCGCGCTGGTCCCCGTCGGCCTCTTCGCGCTCCTCGTCCAGCGGCGCATCACCTCGGAGTGGCTGCTGGTCCCCCTGGCCCTGGCCGCCTGGCTCATGGTCCACGAGTCCGGGGTGCACGCGACCATCGCCGGTGTCCTGCTCGGCTTCACCGTGCCGGTCACCCGGCCCGGTGACGACGAGACCTGCCTCGCCTCCCAGCTCGAGCACGCCTGGCGGCCGGTGTCCGCCGGATTCGCGATCCCGCTGTACGCCTTCTTCGCCGCCGGGGTGAACTTCACCGAGGGCGGCATCGGCGAGGTGTTCACCGACCGGGTCGCGCTCGGCGTGATGCTCGGGCTCGTGGCCGGCAAGGTCATCGGGGTGTTCGGGACGACGTGGGTGGTGGCCCGCTTCACCAGGGCCGAGCTGGACCAGGACCTCGCCTGGGGCGACGTGCTGGGGGTGGCCATGCTCGCCGGCATCGGGTTCACCGTGTCCCTGCTCATCGGGGAGCTCGCCTTCGGCGCGGAGTCCGAGACCGGCCAGCACGTCACCGCGGCGGTGCTCTTCGGCTCGCTCACCTCGGCCGTCCTCGCCTCGGTCGTGCTCCTCCGGCGGAACAAGGTCCACCGGCAGATCGCCGAGCGCGAGGCCGCGACGGCGCCCTCCGGCTGAGGCCCGGCGGCCCAGGACGCTCCCGGGCGGCCCGCCAGCGCGGGCTGCCCGACGGGCTGGGCGCTACCGTCGTCACCGACCCACCCACGACCCGGGAGACGCACCCCATGGCACCGACAGACCGCTCCATCGGCCAGCTGGTCGCCGACGCCCTGGACGACGTGCGGGCCATCATCGACCACGAGAAGGCGCTGGCGAAGGCCGAGATCACCCGCGCCGCCAAGGCCGGCGGCATCGGCGCCGGCCTGCTCGCGGCGGCGGTGTCCATGATCGGGCTGGCCGCGGTCTACCTGCTGGTCTCCGCGGCCGAGGGCCTGGTCGCCGCGGGGATGACGCGCTGGGGCGCGTTCCTGCTCGTCGGCGGGGTGCTGCTGGTCCTCGGGCTCGTCCTGGCCGGGGTCGGCGCGCTCATGCTCAAGCGCGTCAAGGGACCGCAGCGCGCGGTCGAGCAGGGCAAGGGCACCGTCGAGGACGTCAAGGACGCGCTGTCCGGCGACCACTCCGGGGCGCACGGGCGCAGCGACGACCACGACGCCGCGGTCCAGACCGCCAAGGTGGGCGCCACCGCGGTCGTCGGCACCCGCGCGGCGGGCCAGGACTGAGCGCACGCCGCTGATCCCGCGCCGTCCGCCCTTCCCGGCGCACCTCACCGACGCCTCCGTCGTCGGCGTCCCCGGTCCCTGGCAGCACCGCTTCGTCGGCGCGCACGGCATCCGGTTCCACGTCGCGGTCTGCGAGCCCGCCTCCCGCCCGGACGGGGCGGGTCCCCGCGGCCCTGGCCCCGGACCGGCGCCGCTCGTGCTGCTCCTGCACGGGGCGCTGCAGAACTGGTACGCGTGGCGCGAGGTGCTGCCGGGCCTGGCCGCGGCGGGCTACCGGGCCGTGGCCGCGGACCTGCGCGGCCACGGCGCCTCCGACGCCACCCCCCGCGGCTACGACCTGCCCGGGCTGGCCGACGACGTCGACGCGCTGGTCCGCTCGCTCGGCGCCGAGCGCGCCGTCGTCGTCGGGCACGACCTGGGCGGCTGGGTCGGCTGGACGCTGGCCGCGCGCCACCCGCACCGGCTGCTCGGGCTGGTCGCGGTGGCCGCCCCCCGCCCGGTGCGCGGCCTGGTCCGCGGGCCGGCGCGGCGCGCGCTGCTCGCCGCGCAGGTGCCGAGCCTGCCCGAGCACGCCCTGCTGCACCGCGGGGCGGTCCGCGCCCACCTCGACCGCACCCGCGCCACCCCCGCCCCGGACGACGACGTGGCCCACTACGCGGCCTGCGTACGGGTGCCGTCGGTCGCCCACACCAGCCTGGAGCCGTGGCGCTGGCTCGGCCGTGCCCAGCTGCGACCGGACGGCGCCCGGTGGTGGCGCTCGGTGAGGCCCTGGCCCACGGGGGTGCCCGTCCTGCAGGTGGACGGCGCGCTCGACCGGTTCGTCGTCGCGCCCGGGGCCGGGGAGCACCCGGGGGCCGCCGACCACAGGTCCGGCGGGACCGGGAGGACGGCACCGGTCCGGCGGGTCGTCCTGCCCGGCGTCGGCCACCTGCTCCCCGAGGAGGCCCCGGCCGGGCTGCTCGACGCGCTGCTGGGGTGGCTGCCCGGCGTCACCCGCCCCTGACCCGCGACCCGCCACGCACCCGCGGGCGCGCCGCCACGACGGGCCACGGCTCGCCGCAGGCCCCGGGGACGACCCGGTCAGCCGGCGGCGCAGGCCCCCGTCGGCACCGCGGCCGACGCGGTGGCGGCGGCCTCGAGCACCGGGCCGGCCTCGGCCAGGGTGAGCGCGTAGCCGGTCCTGGCGTCGTCCAGGCTCCGGGCGAAGACCACGCCGACGACGGTGCCGTCGGGGCCGAGCACGGGACCGCCGCTGTTGCCGGGGCGGACGTCGGCGTTGACGGAGTACACCTGCCGGGTCACCTCGGCCTCGCCGTAGATGTCCTCGCCGACCGCCGTGATGGCGTCGCGCACCCGCCCCGGCGACAGCACGTACGGCCCGTTGAGCGGGAACCCGGCGACCACGACGCTGTCGCCGCGGACCTGCTCGGGGCCCAGGGCCAGCGGCCGCGCCTCCAGGCCCGGCACCTCGACCACGGCCAGGTCCCGCGCGGGGTCGAAGACCACGACCCGGCCGGGCAGCAGCTCCCCCGTGCCGCCGACCTGGACCGACGGCTCGCTCATGCCCGCGACGACGTGGGCGTTGGTGAGCACCCGGCCCGGGGCGACCACGAAGCCGGACCCCTCCTGCCCCCGGTCGCACGCCTCGGCCCGGCCGGTCACCCGCACCACCCCCGCCCCGGCCGCCACGACCGCCGGGTCCTGGGCCACCGAGGGGTCGGGGTCGGCCACGGGGCGCACCTGCTCGCCCGCGGCGAAGACCCGCGGGAACAGCTCGCCGTCGACCGCGGCGTACCAGCCCTCGACCTGCACCGCCACGGTCTCGGGGACGAGCCGGTCGACGGCGTCCACCACCCGGGAGCCGGCCACCACCTCGGACAGCCGCGGGAACGGGCTGAGGAGGACCGCGCCCGCGAGCGCCCACAGCACGAGCGCGGCCGCGACCGCGGCGCCCACCAGGCCGGTGGCGGCGTCGACGGCCCGCGCGGGGCGCCAGCTGACCCGGTCCCGGAGCACCCCGGCCGCCGCGGCCAGGACCGCCTGCACGAGCACGCCGGCCACCAGGGTGCCGCCGAGGACGACCAGGGAGCGGGCGGGCCCGACCGTGGTGGAGGCCATGGCCAGCGGCAGCAGCCGGGTGGCGGCGTAGGCGCCGGCGACGAACCCCGCGAGCGAGACCGCGCCGACGAACAGGCCCTGCCGGAACCCGGTGCCCGCGTAGCCGACCAGCAGCAGCAGGAGCATGAGGTCCAGGAGCAGCGACCAGCTCATGCGAGGTCCCCGTCGTCCAGCGGGGAGCCCTCGTGGTCCACCACCGGGGTGCTGTCCCAGGGGCGCGCGAGGCCGGCCAGGTCGAGCACCCACGACAGCAGCCCCGCGGTGAAGCCCCACACGAACAGCCCGCCGACCAGGAAGCCCGGCCCGCTGCCCCGTCCGGCCGGGTAGCGCACGCCGACGCGGTTGGCCGGGTCGACGAGGTCCGCGACCGGCGCCCGCAGCACCGCGGCCACCTCGAGCGGGTCGACCACGCCGACCGGGCCCGGCCGGTGCCACCAGCCGACGACGGGCACCACCTGGTGCGAGGACGGGGGGACCCACAGCGGGGGGAGCGTGCCGAGCACCGTCACCGAGGCCGGCTCGACCCCGACCTCCTCCTGCGCCTCGCGCAGCGCGCACGCCGCGTCGTCCCGGTCCTCGGGGTCCCGGCGCCCGCCGGGGAACGCGACCTGGCCGGGGTGGCTGGACAGCGAGTCCGCCCGCCGGGTGAGCAGGACGTCGGGGCCGTGCTCGCCCTGGCCCACCAGCAGGAGCACCGCGGCGCGCCGGACGGCCCCGTCCCCGGGCGGCGTGGCCCGCCAGCCCTCCGGCAGCCGCTGGCCGTCGAGGACCGCGCGGCGCCAGGGGGCGAGCCACGACGGTGGGGCCGCGGCGCCGCTCCCGGCGGGCTCTGCGGCGGGCGGCACCCGGCCAGCGTACGGACAGGTGCGCCCTCCGGGTGACGGCGCGTGACCGGGCTCAGGCCGACCGGTCCGGGGGACGACACCTCCAGGACCGGGGAGCACCCCCGTGGCGCGGACCGGCACGGGTCGCGCGAGGCCAGAGCGAGAGGCACGTCATGCAGATCCCCCGGCAGTCCGACGGCAGCCGCACCCACGGTGCGGGCCCCGCGGACGCTGCTGCCGGTCTGCGCACCCGCCGCCGCCACCTCGTCGAGCAGCTCCGCTCCGTGGGCTACTGGCAGCGCCTGGTCCAGGCCCGCACCGACCTGCTGGTCGCCGGCCTCCTGTACGCCGCCCCGGTCCCCTCCGCCGTCCTGCCCGGGGCCGGGCACCCCGGCCGCCCCGGCGACGGTGACCTCGCCGGGCTGTCCAGCCCGCCCGAGGGCGTCGACGTGGCCGGCCTGCTCGCCGGCACGTGCGCCGAGGGCCCCGGCGCGCACCTGGACCGGCTCCGCGAGGTGTCGCTGGTGCTCGTGCGCCGCAGCCGCGCGCTGCAGGAGGAGCTGGACGTCGTCACCACCGCGCTGCACGCGCAGCTGGCCCTCGACGGGGCCGACGAGCCCGCCGCCGAGCCCTCCCTGGCGGGCGGGGCGCAGCTCGCCGGGACCGCCGGGGACCAGGTCAGCCTGGCCTGACGGCGCGGACGACCCTAGGGTCACCAGGACCGGGCGCACGGGCCCGGCATCCGGCATGATCGACGGGCCGGCACGAGCCAAGGAGGTCGCATGGCGGAGGACATCCTGCGTCGGGCACCCCTGCTCGCCGCCGTCGACGAGGAGTCCGCCACCGAGATCATCGGCCGGATGCGCGCCGTGGACCTGGCCCGGGGCGACCGCCTGTTCCACGAGGGCGACCCCGGCGACGCGCTGTACGTCATCGAGGCCGGCAAGATCAAGCTCGGCCCGCCGCGCGGCGGACGGCCGGGAGAACCTGCTGGCCATCCTCGGCCCCGGCGAGATGTTCGGGGAGCTGTCGCTGTTCGACCCGGGCCCCCGCGTCGCCACCGCGGTCGCCGTGTCCAGCGCACGGGTGCACTCCCTCACCCGCGACGACTTCGTCCCCCTGCTCGACCAGCCCCGGGTCGCGCTGTCGCTGCTGGCCGCGCTCGGCCGGCGCCTGCGGCGGACCAACGAGGCGCTGGCGGACCTCGTCTTCTCCGACGTCCCGGGGCGGGTGGCCAAGGCGCTGCTCGACCTGTCCAGCCGCTTCGGCCGCCCCGTCGAGGACGGCACCCTCGTGGCCCACGAGCTCACCCAGGAGGAGCTGGCCCAGCTCGTCGGGGCCAGCCGCGAGACCGTCAACAAGGCCCTGGCCGACTTCGCCGGGCGGGGCTGGCTTCGCCTGGAGGCCCGCGCGGTGACCATCCTCGACGTCGACCGGCTCGCCCGACGGGCACGCTGAGCCCGCACGTCAGCCTGCGTCGACCAGCCCGCCCAGCAGCCACAGCAGGGTCACCAGGCTGAGCCCCTCGGGCACGGCCCCGGCCCGGACCAGCGCCCGCACCTCCTCCGGCGCGACCCAGGCCAGCCGGTCCGCCTCGACCGGGTCGTGGCCGGCCACCTGCTCGCCCGCCTCGGCCACGCACACCTCGAAGCGCTGGTCCGCGCTCCCGCCGAGCGGGTGGAAGCCGGCCAGGTGCCGGACGCCCGCGCACGGTCCAGCCCGTCTCCTCCAGGGTCTCGCGCGCCGCGGCCTCCTCGGCGCCCTCGCCCGGCTCGATGCGTCCCGCGGGGACCTCCCAGCCCCAGGCGTCGGGCACCACGCGGTGCCGCCACATGAGCAGCACGGCGCCGTCCTCCCGGCGGACCAGGCAGGCGACCGCGGCGGCGGTCTGGCGGACGGCGTGGTGGTCGTAGCGGGTGCCGTCGGGGTGGACGACGTCGAGCAGGTGCACCCGCAGCCACGGGCTGTCGTAGGCGGTGCGCTCGCCGAGCACCTGCCAGCGGCTCGTCCCCTCCGGCCCGTGCTCCGGCCCGGTCACGCTGCCGACCGGGCCAGGTGGACCAGGGTGGCCCGCACCGTGCGGGACGCGGCCCCGACCAGGACGGGGTCGTGCACCTCGGGGTACACGGCGGCCACGACCGTCGCGACCAGGGCCTCGTCCAGGGCGTCGTCGGGGCGCGGCGGGCGGCCCAGCGCGCCACGGACCTGCTCGACGCGGGCCAGCCGGTGGGCGTGCAGCCCGCGCACGGCGGCCGCCAGGTCCGCCACGACGGGGCCGTGGCCGGGCAGGCCGCGCCAGACCGGCCCGGCGGCGCCGACCTCGAGCAGGGCGGCGAGGGAGGCGAGGTAGTCCCCCAGGTCGCCGTCGGGGTGGGCGACCACCGACGTGCCGCGGCCGAGGACCGTGTCCCCGGTGAGCACCTCGTGCCGGCCGGGGAGCACGAGCCCGACGGAGTCGTCGGTGTGCCCGGGCAGCGGGAGCAGCCGCACGGGCTCGTCCGTGGCCGCCGCGAGCGCCCCGGGCGTCGGCGGCAGGCCCAGGCCGGGGTCGACCGCGAGCACCGGGGCACCGGCGGCGGCCAGGGCGGCCCGCAGGCGCGGCGAGGCGAGCGCCTCGGCGTGGTCGTGGTGCCGGTGGGTGAGCAGGACCCCGCCCAGCACCCCGCCGTCGCGGCCGGCCTCGGCGAGCACGGCCGCGAGGTGGTCGTCGTCGGCGGGGCCGGGGTCCACGACGAGCACCCGGGCCGCGCCCACGAGCCAGGTGTTGGTGCCCTCCAGCGTCATGGGCCCGGGGTTGGGCGCCCGCACCAGGCGCGTCACGGCACGTCCCCCGCGTGGCGGGGCAGCAGCAGGTCCACCCCGCGCACGTCGTCGGCGGCCGGGTCGCCCTCGCGCCACGCCGCGCGCGGCACCACGGGGACCAGCACGGCCTCGCGGGCCAGGCGGGCGACCACGTCGGCCGCGGTGCCGGTGCCGGCCGCGGCCAGGCGGGCGAGCACGGCCCGGGTGGGCGGCAGCGCGGTGCGGCTGCCGTCGGCGACCTCCGCGAGCAGGTCGGCCGGTCGCGCCCAGCCGTGGGCGTGGACCTCGCCGGGCGGCCGCGGCCCGGGGTCGGCCGCGGGCGGGAGCACGCCGACGAGGAAGGTCGTGTCGTAGCGGCGCGGCTCGTGCTCCGGCGTCACCCAGCGCACCAGCGGGCGCAGCGCCTGCGGCGGCACCACGTGACCGGTCTCCTCCGCGGTCTCGCGCGCCGCGGCCCGGGCCAGCACGGTGAACCGGTCCGGACCCACGGGCTCGTCGGCCCGGCGGGCGCGGTCCGCGTCGTCCACGCCGCCGCCGGGGAACGCGAGCATGCCGGGGGCCACGGCGAGCGAGCGGCCACGGGTGATCCACAGCACCTGCGGACCGGCGCCCGGGCCCGCCTCGGCGACGTCACGCAGCAGGCACACGCTCGCCGCCGGACGCGGCGCGGGGCCCGCGGGCGCGCCCCGGCGGAGCCACTCCCGGGCGGTCGTGTCGGCCCCCCGCGCCAGCGGCCACGACGTGGCCTCGACCTCGGTCACCGGGCACCCACAGGGCTCAGCCGACCTCGACGACGATCTCCACCTCGACCGGTGCGCCGAGCGGGAGGGCCGCGACGCCGACGGCGGAGCGGGCGTGGCGGCCGGCGTCGCCGAAGACCTGGCCGAGCAGCTGCGACGCGCCGTTCACCACGACCGGCTGCCCGCCGAAGCCGGGGGCGCTGGCCACGAAGCCCGTCACCTTGACCACGCGCACGACGCTGTCCAGGTCGACCACGGACGCCACGGCGGCGACGGCGTTGAGCGCGCACTGCCGGGCCAGGACCGCAGCCTCCTCGGCGGTGATGTCGACCGCCTCCTCGCCGACGACGCCGGTCTTGGGCAGCACGCCGTCGTAGAAGGGCAGCTGGCCGGAGGTGTAGACGTAGGAACCGGTCCGGACCGCGGGCACGTAGTCGGCCACGGGCGCCGGGACCTGGGGCAGCACCAGGCCGAGCTGGGCGAGCCGCTCGGTCGCGGACCCGGACAGGACGACCGGCTCCGGCGCGTCCTGCTGCTGCTCGTCCTCCGTCGTGGTCCCCGCGCCGGCGTCGGCCGGCGCGTCGCCCGGGGCGTCGACGACCGCGCCGGGGTCTGCTCGTGGGCCTCGTGCTCGCGGCCGTCGTGCCCGTGGCCGTCCTGCTCGTGGCCGTCCTGCCGGGGTGCCTCGCTGCCCTGGTCGTCCTCGACCGGGTGCGTGCTGTCCTGCTGGTTCTCGGTCACCGGGTGGTCCCCTCGTCTGGGTCGGCGGGCGGCGGGTGCCGCGTCGCCGTGGTGCGTCGCCCCCGGCGCGGGGGGACCGTGCGCGGCGTCAGTGCCGGCCGGTCACTGCCGGGGCCGCTTGAGGTACGCGACGAGCCCCTGGCCGCCGGGCCCCTCGATCACCTGCACGAGCTCCCAGCCGTCCTCGCCCCACTGGTCGAGGATCTGCTTGGTCGCATGCACGATGAGCGGCACCGTCGCGTACTCCCAGGTCTGCATGGCGGGCAGCGTAACCGGCGGCCGCCCGGCTCCGCGATCTTGACCGGCCCCCCTGGCGTGCCCGTGCTGCCGCCGGTGTCTACCGTGAGCGCCGTGCCCGACCTCCTCGACCCCCGGGTCCGCCTGCACGTGGTGACCGGCAAGGGCGGCACGGGCAAGACCACGGTCGCGGGCGCCCTGGCCCTGGCCCTGGCCCGGCAGGGGCGGCGCGTGCTCCTGTGCGAGGTCGAGGGCCGGCAGGGCCTGGCGCGGCTGTTCGACCGGGGGCCGCTGGGCTTCGAGCCCACCTCGCTGGTGCCCGTGCCGGGCGGCGAGCTGCTGGGCTCCGCGGTGGACGCCAAGGGCGCGCTGCTGGAGTACCTCGAGGTGTTCTACCGGCTGGGGCGGGCCGGCCGGACGCTGGAGCGCATCGGCGCCGTCGACTTCGCGACCACCATCGCGCCCGGGCTGCGCGACGTCCTGCTCACCGGCAAGGTCTACGACGCCGTCCGCACCCGGCAGGGCAGCCGTCGCGGCGACACCCCGTACCTGTACGACCACGTGGTCCTCGACGCCCCGCCCACCGGGCGGATCGGCAGCTTCCTCAACGTCAACGCGGTCGGGGCGGGCCTGGCCAAGGTCGGGCCGATCCACTCCCAGGCCGAGTCCGTCATGAAGGTCCTCCGGTCCTCGACGACGGCGGTCCACCTGGTCACCCTGCTGGAGGACATGCCCGTGCAGGAGACGGCCGACGCCGTGGCCGAGCTGCGGGGCCTCGGCCTGCCGCTGGGCCGGCTCGTCGTCAACCAGGTCCGCCCGCCCCTGCTCGCCCCGGACCACCTGCGACGCGTCCTGCACCAGCCCGTGGCACCGGACGGGCCGGGCGCGGACGGGCCGGGCGCGGCCGGGCCGGGCGCGGACGGGGGCTGGGACCTCGGCGCCCTCGCCGAGGACCTCGTCGCGCTCGGGGTCGGCGGGAAGGACCCCGCCGTCCGGGCGGCCGCGCTGGTGGGCCAGGCCCGCGAGCACGCGCTGCGGGTCGGCCGGGAGGACGAGCTGCGGGACGAGGTCGCCGCGCTCGGGCTGCCCGTGGTCGAGCTGCCCGCAGCTGGAGGGCGGTCGCTCCGGCCTGGACGACGGCGGCGTGCACGAGCTCGCCGAGGAGCTCGTGTGAGCCCCCGCGCCCGCCGCGGCGCCGGCCCGCGGCTGGACGTGGACGCGCTGCTGGACGACCGGTCCCTGCGCGTGGTGGTGTGCTGCGGCTCCGGCGGGGTGGGCAAGACCACGGTGGCGGCCGCGCTGGCGCTGCGGGGGGCCGAGCGCGGGCGGCGCACCGTGGTCCTCACCATCGACCCGGCGCGCCGGCTCGCCCAGTCCCTCGGCCTCACCGAGCTGGACAACACCCCCCGCCCCGTGGCCGGCGTCGACGCCGCGGCGGGCGGGTCCCTCGACGCGATGATGCTCGACATGAAGCGGACCTTCGACGAGGTCGTCGAGGCCCACGCCACCCCGGAGAAGGCCGCGCAGATGCTGGCCAACCCCTTCTACCAGGCGCTGTCGAGCTCCTTCGCGGGCACGCAGGAGTACATGGCGATGGAGAAGCTCGGCCAGCTGCGGGCCGTGGTCGACGACGACGGCGGCGAGCGCTGGGACCTCATCGTCGTGGACACCCCGCCGAGCCGGTCCGCGCTGGACTTCCTCGACGCGCCCGAGCGGCTCGGCTCGTTCCTCGACGGCCGGTTCATCCGCCTGCTGCTGGCCCCGGCCAAGGCGGGCGGGCGCGCCTACGTGCGGGTGCTGTCGAGCATCGCGGGCGGCGTCACCGGCGTGATGAACCGCATCCTCGGGGCGCAGGTGCTGAGCGACGTGCAGTCGTTCGTGGCCGCGTTCGACACGATGTTCGGCGGCTTCCGGGAGCGGGCCCAGCAGACCTACGCCCTGCTGGCCGGGGCGGGAACCGGCTTCGTGGTGGTCGCGGCGCCCGAGCCGGACGCCGTCCGCGAGGCGGGCTTCTTCGTGGACCGGCTGCAGGCCGAGGGCATGCCGCTGGCCGGGGTGGTCGTCAACCGGGCCACCACGTCCACCGAGGCGGCCCTGGACTGCGAGGCCGCCGTCGCCGCCGCCGAGGCCGCCGAGGCGCGCGAGGACGACGACGGCACCGCCGGGCTGCTGTGGGTGCACGCCCGACGGGTCCGCCGGCTCGAGGCGGAGCGCGAGGTCGCCGCCCGGCTGACGCGCCTGGTCCCGCCCGTGCCGACCGTCGTCACCCCCGCCCGCCCGCTGGACGTGAGCGACCTCGGCGCGCTGCGCGAGATCGGCGAGGACCTGGCGCGCGGCCCGGTGGTCGAGCCCCGCACCGGGACGCGCTGACGCCCCGCGAGGGTCAGGACGCCTCGCGGTGGGCCGCGACGGGCGTGGGGCGGGCGTCGCGGACGGGGCGCGCCTGACGGGGCGCCGTGCCGATCCGCGAGCCCTCGTGGGCGCTCTTGGCGTCCTCGAGCAGGTTCCGCCACGAGCCGACGAGCGGGTGCTCGCGCAGCAGCTGCCGGCGCTCCCGCTCGGTGGTGCCCCCCCAGACGCCGAACTCGGTGCGGGTGTCCAGGGCGTGCGCGAGGCACTCGCTGCGCACCGGGCACGACAGGCAGACCTGCTTCGCCTGCTGCTGGGCGGCCCCCTGCACGAACAACGCGTCGGGGTCCTCGCCCCGGCACGCCCCCTGGCTCGGCCACTCCTCGACCCACGGCATCTCTCTGCCCTCTTCCCGTCGGCACCGGGGTCCCACCCGGGTCGACGATTCGGTGTTCTCTTCCACTATCGAAACTAGGGACGGAGCGTTACCCCCGGACAGGGGCGAACGTCCCGACCTGCATGGTCCGTCCGGTCACGACGGCGTCCGCCGAACGGAGGATGCGCTGCGCGCCGCCACCGTCCGCACCCATCCGTTGTCGGCACGTACATTGGATTGCATGAGGTGGCGAGACCGAGCCGTGATACACGGCCGCCCGGGGGGCACCAGCGCACAGGACAGGGCTCTGCCCACGACGGGCGCGACGGGCGTCCTGCGCCGGCTGCGGCACGACGACCGGGGCAACGTGGCCACCGGTTTCCTGCGCGTGCTGACCCTGCTCGCGGCCTTCGTCGCCGTGGCCCTCGTGGCCGGGGTGCTCGCCGCCGGCCTGGTGCTCCCGGCCGCCGCGGGCGCGGGCTACCTCACCCGCAGCGGGACCGACTTCTACGAGGAGCTGCCGACCGAGCTGGAGATCCCGCCGGTCTCGCAGACCTCGACGATGGTGGCCGCGGACGGCAGCCTCATCGCCACGTTCTTCTCGGAGAACCGGACGAGCACCTCGCTCAACCGGATGGGCGAGTGGGCCCCCAAGGCCATCGTCTCGGTCGAGGACGAGCGGTTCTTCGAGCACGGCGGCGTCGACACCCGGGGCACCCTGCGCGCCCTCGGCAACAACGTGCTCGGCGGCTCCCAGCAGGGCGCCTCGACGCTCACCCAGCAGTACGTCAAGCAGGTGCAGCTGGAGTCGGCCGTGTACTCCGGCGACCCCGACCAGCTCGCCCAGGTCCAGGCGGAGATCAGCGCAGGAGGGCCGGTCGGCTACGGGCGCAAGCTCCGCGAGGCCAAGCTCGCCATCGCGCTGGAGGAGGAGTTCACCAAGGACGAGATCCTCGAGCGCTACCTCAACATCGCGAACTTCGGCAACGCGACCTACGGGATCCAGGCGGCGGCGCAGCGGTACTTCAGCGTCAACGCCGAGCAGCTGACCCTGCCGCAGGCGGCCGCGCTGGCCGGGATCGTCCAGGCCCCGAGCCGGTGGGACCCCCTCGACAACCCGGAGGGCACCGTCAGCCGCCGCAACGTCGTGCTGTCGCGGATGCTCGGCACCGGGGCCATCACGCAGCAGCAGTACGACGAGTCCGTGGCCGCCGAGCTGACGCTGGCGCCGAAGGAGACGCAGCGCGGCTGCATCACCGCCGGCCAGCTCGCCTACTTCTGCGACTACGTCCAGGCCCTCATCCTCAGCGACCCCGCCTACGGCGAGACCCCCGAGCAGCGCGAGAACCTGCTGCTGCGCGGCGGCCTGCGGATCGAGACCACCATCAACCGTGACCTGCAGGCCCGCGCCTGGGACGCCGTCCGCTCCGAGGTCCCCGAGACCGACCGCGCCGGGTCCGCGATGAGCGTCCTGCAGCCGGGCACCGGGCAGATCCTCGCCATGGCGCAGAACCGGACGTACGGCCTCGACCCGGCAGTCCCCGGCCAGACCACGGTCAACTACAACGTCGACAAGCGGTACAACGGCGGCAGCGGCTTCCAGCCCGGCTCGAACATGAAGCCCATCGTGCTGGCCACGTGGCTCGAGCAGGGCAAGCCGCTCAACGACCGCGTGCCCGCGCCCGCGCAGCGGACGTTCTACTTCCGCGACTTCACGCAGTGCGGCCAGCCCGTCCGGCGGGACAACCAGCCGTTCCCCGACCCCATCAACAACTCGGGTGGCACCGCGCCGTCGCTGAGCATCGCCGAGGCGACATACAGGTCGAGCAACACCGCGTACGTGGAGATCACCAGCCAGCTCGACCTGTGCCAGATCCGAGACATGGCCACCCGGCTGGGGCTCCACCCGGCCACGGACCCGGACGGGCAGATCACGATGGTCCCCGTCATGGCGCTCGGGGTCAGTGAGGTGGCCCCGCTGTCGGTCGCCAGCGTCTACGCGACGTTCGCCGCCGACGGCGTGCACTGCAACCCGGTGGCCCTCACCCGGATCCTCGACCGGACCGGGGCCGAGCTGCCGGTGCCCACCGCCGACTGCACCCAGGCCCTGGACCCCCAGGTCGCCCGCGGCGTGAACGAGGCGCTCCAGCAGACCCTCATCCAGGGCACCGCGAAGACCACGAACTTCACCCAGGGGATCGCCGCCGGCAAGACGGGGACGACGAGCAGCTTCAACGCCATCTGGTTCTCCGGCTACACGCCGACCCTGGCCGCCTCGGTCTGGGTGGGAGACCCCGGCACGGACGGCAAGCCGCAGTCGCTCACCTCGTTCCCCATCAACGGGGTGCAGCGGGACGAGGTCTTCGGCTCGACGTACGCCCTGCCCATCTGGGGCAACTTCATGAACCGCGTCCCCGAGGTCTACGACCTGCGGGCCACCGGCTTCCCGGAGCCCGACGAGGACATCCGACGGGGCCCGCAGTTCGCCGTGCCGCGCGTGGTCGGTGACACCGAGGAGCAGGCGACCGCACAGCTCCAGGCCCTCGGCGTGCGCGTCCAGGTGGCCGGCGAGCGCCGGTTCTCCGACGACGTGAGCGCGGGGAACGTCGCCGCCCAGAGCCCCTCCTCCGGGGCCCTGCTGCGCGCCGGCGGCGCCGTCACGCTGTACCTGTCGCAGGGGCCCGAGCCCGAGCCAGAGCCCGAGCCGACCCCCTCGCCGACCCCGACCCCTGCGCCCGCGCCGGCCCCGGCCCCGCCGGCCCCGGCCCCGCCCGGCGACGCTGGTCCGGGGAACGGCGGAGGCAACGGCAACGGCGGCGGGCGTGGCGGCGGGGGTGGCGGCGGCAACGGCTGAGCAGCGGCGAGGGCCGGGCGGCGGCCGGGAGACCCCCGCCGCTCGGCTACACTCGCCGTCGACGGGCTGTGGCGCAGCTTGGTAGCGCGCCTCGTTCGGGACGAGGAGGTCGTGGGTTCGAATCCCGCCAGCCCGACCACCACACCGAGGGCCGACCCGAGAGGGTCGGCCCTCGGTGCGTCCGGGGGTGCGTGCGGCCGCGGGGCGCCGCCCGCAGAGGCGTCAGGCCAGGCGGGCGCCCGCGCGCAGGACGGTGGCCCGGGCCAGGGAGTCCACCGAGTCCACGACCACGTGCGGCGAGAGCGGGAGCAGCGCGTCGTGCAGCACGGACAGCTCGGTGCAGGCCAGCAGGACGCACTGCGCGCCCGCGGCCACGAGCCGGTCGGCCACCGCGGCCAGCCCGGCGACGTCGGCGGGACGGCCGGCCTTGACCTGGTCGTAGATGACGGCCATGACCAGCGCCTGGTCCTCGGGCGTCGGGACGACCGCCTCGAGCCCGTCGCGGGCCAGCTCGTCGTGGTAGGTCCGGGCGGCGAGCGTCCCGTCGGTGGCCAGCACGCCGGCCCGGCGCAGGCCGGGGACGGCGGCCCGGGCGGCCTGCCCGGTGGCCCGCACGATGCCGAGCACCGGCACGCCCGCCGCCGCCTCGACCTGGGGCAGGAACGGCTCCGCCGTGTTGCACGGCAGCACCACGGCCTCGGCCCCGATCCGGACCAGGTCCTGCGCGCTCGCGGCCATGACGGGCCCGGGGTCCTCGGGGCTGCGCCCGAGCAGGAACGCCGTGCGGTCGGGGATGCTCGCGCGCTGGTGCACGACCAGGTCGACGTGCTCCTGGTCGGTGGCCGCGTCGGTGAGCCGCACGACCCGCTCGAGGAAGTAGGCGGTGGCCAGCGGGCCCACCCCGCCGACCACGCCCACCAGCGAGCGGCCGGGCCGGGTCACGCGCAGGGGCGGGGGGACGGGCACGGCCCGGGACCGCGCGACGGCCACGGGGTAGTGCCGGGCGAACTTGCGGTACTGGTTGGCGTGGCTGGCGGCCAGGTACGCCAGGCGCCGCGGGTCGCGCTCGGCGGCGTACCAGAGCGGGTCGTGGACGTGGCCCTCGCGGTAGGCCTGCCGGACCCTCTCGCGCAGCGGCCCCTCGGGCAGGTAGCGCATGAGCAGCGCCGCGGGCAGCACCGTGAACAGGTGGCCCGGGACGGCACGGTCCGGCGAGCCGGGCGGGAACGGGTCGAGCCCCTGGAGGTGCTCGCGCACGTACGGCCCCACCGGGTCCACCTGCCCGGCGGCGAGGTAGTAGTTGCTGCGGCCCAGGCGGGGGTTGAGCTCGAAGAACACCGTGCGCCCGTCCCGGGGGTCGAGCTTGAGGTCGAAGTTCGCCCATCCCGTCCAGCCGACGTGGGCGAGCAGCCGGCGGGCGTGCTCGACCGCGGTCTCGTCGTGGTCGGTGAGGATCGCGGCGGGGTTGCCGATGGCGCTGGGCGCGTGCTCCTCCAGGAGGACCTGCCCGTACGAGGAGTACCGCACCTTCGAGGAGGCGTCGGCGTAGGAGGTGAGGATGCGCATCCCGGAGTCGTCCCCCGGGATCAGGTCCTGCACGAGGAACCCGGCCCGGTAGCCGGAGCCGCGCACCCGCGCGAGCAGGTCGAGGAGGTCCGCCCGCGAGGTGACGACGAACCCCTTGCTCTTGCCGGGGAAGGAGACCGTGGCGTACTCCACCGTGCTCGCCGCCTTGGCGAAGACGGGGAAGGTCAGGTCGGAGGTGTCCGGGTCCTCCGCCACGGAGCAGTCGACGACGACCGTGCGCGGGTGGGGGATGCCCAGCTCGGCGCAGAGCCGGCTGAACGACGCCTTGTCGGTGAGCTGCTCCAGCAGCGGGCGCTGCACGTACGGCACGGTGACGTGGTCCCCGAGGCGGTCGCGGACCTGCACGAGCAGGGAGACCAGCCGGTCGGCGCTGGCCAGGACCAGGGTGGGGGTCCCGTCGTCGGGCGCGAGACGGTGCAGCAGGCCGACGAGCACGTCCGGCTCGCCCATCCGGGGCTCCAGGACGTGGTCGAACACCTGCGAGCGGGCCATGATCCCGCTGGCGGTGGTCGAGACGAGCGTGGCGCGGGTGCCGTGGTTCTCGTGGAAGTGCCGGGCCAGGCTGTAGGCGCCGATGTCGCCGCCCAGCACGACCGCGCGGAACGGGGCCTCCGGACGGGGCACGAGCCGCTGGCCACCCGCGCGCCTCCTGGTCTGTCGTGCTCGCCGGCGGACGTCCCCCCGGCCGCGCAACCGTACCGCCGCAGCCCCTCGGGCTGCGGCGGCACGGCCCGGCGTCAGGACGCGTCGTGCTCGGGCGGCGGGAGCGCCCCGGTCATGATCGCGACGGTGTCCTGCATGGAGTGGCTCTGCGGGGTGATGACGCACGCGCGCCGCCCCAGCCGGTGGACGTGGATGCGGTCGGCGACCTCGAACACGTGCGGCATGTTGTGGCTGATGAGCACGACGGGCATGCCCCTGGTCCCGCACGTCCTCGATGAGCTCGCAGGACCCGGTTGGACTCCTTGACCCCGAGCGCGGCCGTCGGCTCGTCCATGATCACGACCCGGCTGCCGAACGCGGCGGCGCGGGCCACCGCGACAGCCTGGCGCTGCCCCCCGGACAGCGTCTCCACGGCCTGCCCCATGTTCTGCACCGTGAGCACGCCCAGGTCGTCGAGCTGCTTGGCGGCGTCGCGGCGCATGCCCTTGTGGTCGAGCTGCCGGAAGACCGAGCCGAGGATCCCCTTCTTGCGCCGCTCCCGGCCGAGGAAGAGGTTGGCGGCGATGTCGAGCGACGGGGACACCGCGAGGGACTGGTGGACGATCTCGATGCCGGCCTGCCGCGCCTCGATCGGCCCCGCGAAGCTGACGACCTTCCCGTCCAGGCGCATCTCGCCCTCGTCGGGCTGCACCGCCCCCGACAGGCACTTGACCAGGCTGGACTTCCCCGCCCCGTTGTCGCCGATGATCGCGAGGATCTCGCCGGCGCGCAGCGAGAAGTCGGCGCCGTCGACGGCGGTCACCCGGCCGTAGCGCTTGACCAGACCGGTGGCCCCGAGCACCTCGGGCCGGCCGGCGGTGGGATCGTCGACGGTGGTGCGGGCGGCCTGGGCGCGCTCGGTGGCGTCCGGGATCGCGTGGGGGGTGCCGTGCTGGCTGCTGGGAGCGCTCATGCGGGCTTCCTGATCCACTGGTCGATGGAGACGGCGACGATGACGAGGATGCCGACGGCGAAGTTCTGCCACAGCGACTCGACGCCGACGAGGGTGAGGCCGTTGCGGAAGACGCCGACGACCAGGGCGCCCACGAGGGTGCCGAGGATGGCCCCGCGCCCGCCGAACAGGCTGGTGCCGCCGAGCACGACCGCGGTGATGGAGTTGAGGTTGTCGTCGATGCCGGCCTGAGGGCTGGCCGCGGCGATGCGGCCGATGAGCACCCACGCGGCCAGGCCGTAGACCAGCCCGGCGACCGCGTACACCGACAGCAGCATCCGGTCGACCCGGATGCCCGAGAGCCGGGCGGCCTCGCGGTCGTCGCCGATGGCGTAGACGTGCCGTCCCCAGCCGGTCTGGCGCAGGGCGTAGGCCAGCACGAGGCAGGTGAGGAGGAGGACGACCGAGCCGAGCGTGAAGCGGGTGCCGAAGACCGGGAACGTCTCCCCCATGACGAGCAGCCACGGCGACATGTCCGTGCCGCGGATGGTCGCGCTGCCCGACAGCCACAGGTTGAGGGCGAAGAACACGTTGAGCGTGCCCAGGGTGACGATGAACGGCGGCAGCTTGAGCCGGGTGACCAGGTAGCCGTTGACCAGCCCGCACAGCAGACCGGTCGCGAAGCCGGCCAGCAGGGCGACCGGTCCGGGCAGGCCCGCCTCGGCGGAGAGCTTGGCCATGACGATCGAGCTGAGCACCATGATCGCGCCGACCGAGAGGTCGATCCCGGCGGTGAGGATGATGAGCGTCTGGCCCAGGGCCGAGCACCCCGACCACCGCCACCTGCTGGACGATCAGGGAGATGTTGGCGGGGCTGAGGAACCGGTCGCTGCCGATCGCGAAGACCACCACCGAGAGCAGCAGGACGGCGGCCGGCCCGAGGACGGGGTTGGCGTGGAGGGTCTCCCGGACCCGGCGGCCCAGCGGGCGCTTCTCGGGGGCGTCGGGCGGGCCCGGCGGTGCGGGCGGTGCTTCGGCTGTCGTGGTCATGCGCGTGTCCTCCTCGTCGAGGCCGGTCTCCCGGGTCTGTCGCGTGGTGCTGGACCGATCGTGCCGCTGCGGCGGTGCCGTGCGGCGTGCCGTGGGGCGCGCGTGCGGGCGGGCAGGGCCGCCCGCCGCACGGGGTCACCAGGGGGTCAGGTCAGCCCCAGCAGTTGTCGGCGCCCCAGGTGGAGTCCTCCGACTCGATGCCGTCCACGGGCTCGTCGGTCACGAGCGTGACGCCGGTGTCGAAGAAGTCGAGCCCGTCGGTCGGCTCGGGGACGGTGCCGTCCTCGGCGAACTGCGCCACGGCCTCGACGCCCAGCCCGGCCATGTCCAGCGGGAACTGCATCGAGGTCGCCCCGATGACGCCGGCGGCCACGTTGTCGACCCCGGGGCAGCCGCCGTCGACGGAGACGATGATGACGTCGTCCTCGCGGCCGGCGGCCTTGATGGCCTCGTACGCGCCCGCGGCGGCAGGCTCGTTGATGGTGTAGACGAGGTTGATGTCGGGGTCCTTCTGGAGCAGGTTCTCCATCGCGGTCCGGCCGCCCTCCTCGCCGCCGTCGGTGACGTCGTTGCCGACGATGCGGGGGTCGTCCTCGTCGCCGTTGACCGTCTCGTCGCCCAGGTCGATGCCGAAGCCGGACAGGAAGCCCTGGTCGCGCTGCACGTCGACGCTCACGCCGTTGGCGTTGAGGTCGAGCAGGGCGATCTTCGCCTCCTCGCCCGAGGCCTCGAACTGCGCCGCGGCCCACTGGCCGATGAGCTCGCCGGCCTTGAAGTTGTCGGTCGCGAAGGTCGCGTCGGCGGCGTCGGCCGGCTCGAGCGGCGTGTCGAGCGCGATGACGAGGATGCCGGCCTCGCGGGCCTTGTCGATGCTGGGCACGATGGCCTGGGAGTCGCTGGGGGTGATGAGGATGCCCTTGGCGCCGGCGGAGATGAGGTTCTCGATGGCCTCGACCTGGCCCTCGTTGTCCCCGTCCTGGGCACCGGCGTAGGCCTGCAGCTCCAGGCCGAGCTCCTCGGCCTTGGCCTCGGCGCCCTCCTTCATCTTGACGAAGAAGGGGTTGGTGTCGGTCTTGGTGACCAGCCCCACGATGACGGCGTCGCCGTCGGCGGGCGCGGCGGCGGCGTCGCCGCTGTCGGCCGCGTCGTCGCCGCACGCTGCGACGAGGAACAGCCCCGCGGCGGCCATCACGGCCAGAGTCGTCCTGCTGCGTCGGTTCATGTGGGGGTCCTCCCTTGGACCTCGGTCGTGGCCGCATCTGCGCGACAACGTTGTCTGCACCGTAGCGCTCTAACGAGCGGTCCCGTCAAGGAACGAGACTAAATCGTGACCTGTCGCACATCAGACCGACACAGAACGGACACTCACGCGTGCGGACTTGTAGACATCGATGTCAGCGGCCATGCTTCCTCGCATGTCGACGGCGACGACGAGGACCGCCCCGTGGCGGTGATCCCGGCGAGCGCCGGCCCCGGACGAGCGGGAACCGGCGAGCCGGCGTGCCCGCGGCCGGGCGACCATGCGCGAGGTCGCCGCGCTGGCCGGCGTCGGCATCAAGACCGTGTCCCGCGTGGTCAACCGGGAGCCGGGCGTCTCGCCCGCCATGAAGGCCCGCGTGGAGGCCGCCGTCCGCGAAGCTGGGTTTCCGGCCCGACGCGGGGGCCTCGGCCCTGCGCCGCGCGGACGGGCGCAGCTCGGCCATCGGCGTGGTCGTCGACGACGTGGCCAACCCGTTCTCCGGGGCGGTGCTGCGCGCGGTGGAGGAGGTCGCCCGGCGCAACGGCACCGTGGTGCTGGCCGGCAGCGCCGACGAGGACACCGCCCGCGAGGGCGAGGTGGCGCAGGCGTTCATCGACCGTCGCGTCGACGGCATGATCGTCGCCCCCTCCGGGGGCCTCGCCGGCCTGGTGGCCGAGGAGGTGGCCCGCGGCTTCCCCGTGGTGGTCGTCGACCGCAGCGTCGAGGGCCTGGACGTCGACCAGGTCCTGTCGACCAACGAGCTGGGCGCGGCCGACGGTGTCGCGCACCTGGCCGGGTACGGGCACCGGCGCGTCGGCTACCTCGGCGACCTGGCGAGCATCTCCACCGCGCGCCAGCGCCTGGCCGGCTACCGGCGGGCCGTGGCCGACCACGGCCTCGCTGACGAGGAGCGGCTCGTGGTCGCCGACCTGCACGGCGAGGGCCACGCCGAGGGCGCCGCCATCCACCTGCTCGCCGAGCTCGCCCCCGAGGACCGGCCGACCGCGCTCTTCTGCGCGCAGAACCGCGTGACCGTCGGGGCGGTGCGGGCGCTGCGCCGGCTGGGGCTGCAGGACCAGGTGGCGGTGGTCGGCTTCGACGACTTCCCGCTCGCCGACCTCCTCGTCCCCGGCATCACCGTCATCGCGCAGGACCCCGGGGCCATCGGCACCGCCGCCGCGCGCACCCTGTTCGCGCGCATCGAGGGCTCCGACGCCCCGCGGCGCACCACGTGGGTACCGACGACGACGGTCCGGCGGGGGTCGGGGGAGCTGCCGCCGCCCCGCTGACGCGCCCCGCCGCCTGAGCCCCACTCGGGGAGCTGCGGGCAGCTCGAGGCCCTGGCGGACCAGGGTGAGCAGCGTGGCCTCGGGCCGGCAGACGAGCCGGACCGGCGTGTACGGGCTGGTGCCGAGGCCCGCGCTGACGTGCACCCAGGCCGAGGGCCGGGGGTCCAGCGCCGTGGCGGGGCCACGCGTGCCGCCGTCCGGGCTGCTGTCCGGGCCGCTGTCCGGGCTGCTGTCCGGGCTCCCGGGGCCGCTGCCGGCGGGCGCGGCCCACGCGTAGAGCCCCTTGGCGTAGGCCGGCGGCAGGTCGCAGTTGGTGACCAGGGCACGTCCGCCGGGAAGGCACACCTGGCCGCCGTGGGTGTGGCCGGCGAGGACGAGAGCCGAGCCGTCGGCGGTCATCGCGTCCAGCACCCGGCGGTAGGGGGCGTGGGCGACGCCCAGGCGGAGCACCCCGGCGGCCCGGGCCTCCGGCGCGTCCTCGGGCTCGGGGCCCGGCATCCGGTCCCGGCCGATGTGGGGGTCGTCCACGCCGACGAAGCGCACCGTGCGCCCGGCCACCTCACGGGTGCCGCGGGTGTTGGTGAGGTCGAGCCAGCCCGCACCCGTCAGGCCGGCGACCAGGTCCGGCGTGGGGAGGAAGGTCACCGGCCGCTGCGGGCCGCCCGAGCTCGGACCCAGGAGGTAGCGCAGCGGGTTGCGCGCGGTCGGCTCGTGGTAGTCGTTCGAGCCCAGCACGAACGCCCCCGGCCGCTGCAGCAGGTCCCCGAACGAGGCCAGCACGGTGGGGACGGCGTCCCGGTGGGCGAGCATGTCGCCGGTCACCACGGTGAGGTCCGGCTCCAGCGCCGCCAGGCCCTGCACCCAGCGGCGGGCCCAGCCGCTGCGCGGGGTGCAGGTGCAGGTCGGACAGGTGCAGCACCCGCAGCGGCGGCTGGCCCGGGGGCAGCGCCGGGACCGTCGCCCGCCGCAGCACGGGGCTGCGGGCCTCGAGCAGCGAGCCCGCGAGCACGGCGCCGCCGGCCAGGACCGTGCCGCCCGCCAGCCGGGCCGCGGCGCGCCCGGCCGTCCGGGCGGCGCCGCGGCTCACGCCTGGTCCCGCCCGCTGAGCTCGGCGGCGACGAGCTCGGCGATCTCCGCGGTGTTGAGCGCGGCGCCCTTGCGCAGGTTGTCGCCGGACACGAACAGGTCGAGCGTCCGGGGGAAGTCCAGCGCCTGGCGGATCCGGC
Organism: uncultured Actinomycetota bacterium; assembly: GCA_963750335.1. GTDB lineage: Bacteria > Actinomycetota > Actinomycetes > Actinomycetales > JBBAYJ01 > Aquipuribacter. Next base: position 556,673 of record CAVVQD010000011.1, on the reverse strand, counting down.
CGACGTACGTCGGGTCCTGGCCGACGACGTCCGCCGGGGTCGGGAAGACGCCCGCCGCCGGGTCGTCCTGGACGACGACCGTGGGCGCGGCCTCGAGCTCGGCGCGCGCCTCGTCGGCGGTCAGGTCCTGGGCGAAGGTCGCGTGGACGGCCAGCGAGTGCGTCGTGACGACAGGGACCCGGACGCAGGTCGCCGAGACCTTGAGGTCGGGGATGCCGAGGATCTTGCGGGACTCGTTGCGGACCTTGAGCTCCTCGCTGGACCAGCCGTCGTCCTTCGGGCTGCCGGCCCACGGCACGACGTTGAGGGCCAGCGGCGCCCCGAACGGGAACCGGCCGTCCACCCCCTCGTCGAGGGCGTCGGCCACGGCGCGCCGCACGTCGCCGGGCGTCGTGCCCAGGGTGTCGTCCGCCGCGACCACGCCGAGCTCCGCGCGCAGCCGGTCGATCCCGGGCTTCCCGGCGCCCGAGGCGGCCTGGTAGCTGGCGACGACGAGCTCGGTCAGGGTCCAGCGGCGGTGCAGCGCGCCGAGCGCGGCCATCATGGTCAGCGTCGTGCAGTTGGGGTTGGCGATGATGCCCTTGGGACGGTCGGCCACGGCCTCGGGGTTCACCTCGGGCACGACCAGCGGCACGTCGGGGTCCATCCGGAAGGCGCCGGAGTTGTCGACGACGACGGCGCCCCGCGCGGCGGCCACGGGGGCCCAGTCGGCGCTGATCTCGTCCGGCACGTCGAACATCGCCACGTCGACGCCGTCGAACACGCCCGGGGACAGCGCCTTCACCTCGACGCCCTCGCCCCGGACCTGCAGCACGGTGCCGGCCGAACGGGCCGAGGCGACCAGGCGGATCTCGCCCCACACGTCCGGGCGGGTGGACAGGATGTCGAGCATCACGGTGCCGACGGCACCGGTGGCCCCGACGACGGCGAGGGTGGGGCGGCGGTCCTGGTGGGTGGGGGTGGTCATCTCAGCGTCCCGTCCCGCCGTACACGACGGCCTCGACCTGCTCGGCGTCCAGCTGGAACGCCGTGTGGACCGCGCGGACGGCGGTGTCGACCTTGTCGGCGTGCGTGACCACCGAGATCCGGATCTCGGAGGTGGAGATGACGTCGATGTTCACGCCCGCCTCGGCGAGCGCGGAGAAGAACGTCGCGCTCACGCCGGGGTGGCTGCGCATGCCCGCCCCGACCAGCGACACCTTGCCGATCTGGTCGTCGTACTGCAGCCGCTGGAAGCCGATCGAGCCCTGCACGGCCGTGAGGGCGGTCATGGCCGTGGAGCCGTCGGCCATGGGCAGGGTGAACGACACGTCGGTGAGGCCCGTCTGCGCCGCGGACACGTTCTGGACGATCATGTCGATGTTGACGCCGGCCCGGGCGACCTCGGTGAAGATCGCCGCGGCCTTGCCCGGCACGTCGGGCACGCCGACGACGGTGATCTTGGCCTCGCTGCGGTCGTGCGCGACGCCGGAGATGATGGCCTGCTCCATGCTGAGCTCCTCGATGCTGCCGGTGACGGTGGTGCCGGGGCGGTCGGAGAACGACGACCGGACGTGGATGGGGACGTCGTAGCGGCGCGCGTACTCCACGCAGCGCAGCATGAGCACCTTCGCCCCGCTGGCCGCCATCTCGAGCATCTCCTCGTAGGTGACGGTGTCGAGGCGGGCCGCGGTGGCCACGATGCGCGGGTCGGCGGTGAACACGCCGTCGACGTCGGTGTAGATCTCGCACACGTCGGCGCCCAGCGCGGCGGCCAGCGCGACGGCGGTCGTGTCCGAGCCGCCCCGGCCGAGCGTGGTGATGTCCTTGGTGTCCTGGCTGACGCCCTGGAAGCCGGCGACGATGGCGATCGCGCCCTCGTCCAGCGCGGTGCTGATCCGCCCCGGCGTCACGTCGATGATCCGGGCCCGGCCGTGGGTGGAGTCGGTGATGACGCCGGCCTGCGAGCCGGTGAAGCTGCGCGCCTCGTGGCCCAGGTTCGCGATCGCCATGGCCAGCACGGCCATGCTGATCCGCTCCCCCGCGGTGAGCAGCATGTCGAGCTCACGGCCGGGCGGGGTGGGCGTGACCTGCTCGGCGAGCTCGAGCAGCTCGTCGGTGGTGTCGCCCATGGCCGAGACCACGACGCAGACCTTGTTGCCCGCTTGGACGGTCCGCACGATGCGCTGGGCGACGCGCTTGACGGCGGCCGCGTCGCTCACGCTGGAGCCGCCGTACTTCTGCACGACGATGCCCATGGGGCGTCCCACCTCCGGGGGGTGTCGCCAGGCCCTGCGGCCCGGTCGGTGCCGTCCCCCTGTCAGGGCAGGCGGGTGGAGTCTAACGAGGCGCCCGCGCCGGGCCGGTCCCGTGCTGCATGCTGGGCCGATGGTGACGGGCCCGCGGGGCGAGGTCGTCCTGGCGGCCGACGACGGGACCGGTCCGGCCGCGGGCGGTGCCGGGCGGCCGGGCATCGAGGTCGTCGGGGTGCGCCGGTCCTTCGGCGCCGTGCACGCGGTGCTCGGGATGGACCTGGTGGCCCCGGCGGGGCAGGTGACGGCGCTGGTCGGGCCCAACGGCTCGGGCAAGACCACGCTCATGCTCATGGTCGCCGGGCTGCTCGCGCCGGACGCGGGCACGGTCCGGGTGGCCGGCTTCGACCCCGCCACCCACGGCGCGGCGGTGTCGGCCCGGCTCGGCTGGATGCCCGACGCCTTCGGCGCCTGGGACGCGCTCACCGTGACCGAGCACCTGCGCTTCTTCGCCCGCGCCTACCGGGTGCCGCCCGCCCTGGTCGACGACCAGGTCCGCCGCCTGCTCGCCGAGGTGCGCCTGGAGCCGCTGGCCCACGCGCCGGCCCGGGTGCTGTCGCGCGGGCAGAAGCAGCGCCTCGGCCTGGCCCGGGCGCTCGTGCACGACCCGTCGGTCCTGGTCCTCGACGAGCCGGCCTCGGGCCTGGACCCGGGGTCGCGCGTCGAGCTGCGCCACGTGCTGCGCCGCCTGGCCGACCAGGGCCGCTGCGTCCTCGTGTCCTCGCACGTGCTGAGCGAGCTCGACGAGCTGGCGGACTCCGCGGTGTTCGTGCTGGCCGGACGCACCGTGGGCGCCGAGGCGCTGGCGGCGGCCCAGGGACGGTCGTCGTGGCGGCTGCGCGGGCCCGACCCGGCCGGCCTGGACGCGGCGCTGCGGGCCCGCGGCCTGGAGCCGGAGGCCGCCACGGGCGGCGCGGTCGACGTGCTCGTGCGCGACGAGGCCGCCGCGTCGGACCTGCTCGCCGACCTGGTCGTGGCCGGGGTCCGGCTCACCCACTTCGCGCCCGCCGCAGGCCGGATCGAGCAGACGTACCTCGGGCTCACCGCCCCGGGCGGGCAGGGGGCCGAACGATGAGCACCAGCGAGACCTCGGCGACCACGCAGGCCTGGGAGCGCGCCACCGGGGCCACCCCGACCTGGCGGCTGTCCTGGACCGGGGTGCGCGCCGTCGCCGGGCTCGAGCTGCGCCGGCTCATGCGGGCGCGGCGCTGGCTGGTCGCCTGGATCGTGTGGACGGTCCTCGTCACCGCGCTGTGCGGGCTCGTCGTCCTGTCGACGCTCACCCTGGGCGGCTCGAGCGACGCCGAGACCGGCACCCTCGTCTTCGGGCTGGTCGTGCTCGTCGTGCTGTCCTTCGGGCTGCTCGTCGCCCCGGGGCTGGCCGCCACGTCCATCAACGGCGACAGCCGGGACGGGACGCTGGCGACCCTCCAGGCCTCGCTGCTCAGCCCGGCGGAGATCGCGGTCGGCAAGCTGCTCGCCGCCTGGGGCGGCACCCTCGCCCTGATCGCCGGGGCGCTGCCGTCGCTGCTGGTGGCCTTCGCGCTGGGCGGGACCAGCCTGTCGCGGCTGCTCGTCATCCTGCTGCTGGTCGGGGTCTCGCTGGCGGTGGTGACCGCGACCGGCCTCGGGCTGTCCGCTCTCATGAGCAAGCCGGTCGCCTCGGTGGTCACGTCCTACGTGGTGGCCGCCGTGCTCGCCCTCGTGCTGCCGCTCATGGTGCCGCTGTCGGCCGTCGTGCTCACCACGACCGAGGACGTCGTCACCGTCCAGCCCACCTCGTACGCACCGGACGGGCAGCCGGAGGCCTGCCAGGAGAGCACCGACACCCGCGAGGTGGCCCGCACCGACTGGACGTGGTGGCTGCTGGTCGCGAGCCCGTACGTCGTGGTGGCCGACGCCGCACCGCGGCAGCCCTCCGAGGACTACGAGGCGGACGTGCTGCGCGGGCTGGGCGACGTGTCGCGGGAGGCCCGGCTCGGGCCGCGCCTGGTCCAGGACTGGTGCACGGACCTGGACGACGTCGAGCGCGCGGCCGAGCGCGACGCCCTGCCCCCGGTGTGGCCCTGGGGGCTGGTGACCTACCTGGTCCTCGTGGCCGGGGCGACGGCGCTCGCCGTGCGGCGCCTGGACACGCCGGTCAGGCGGCTGCCGGTGGGGCAGCGCATCGCCTGAGCGGGCGGGCCGGGCTCCGAGCTGTCCGGCCTACCCACGTCCAGCCTCGGGCGCTGCCCGTGGGCCGGCGCCGGTGAGGCGCCGTGGACGTGCTCAGCGGGCGTGCAGCGCCTCGAACTCCGCCTCGGCGGCCACGTCGGCGTCCACGTCGAGCCGGGCGTGCGCCATGAGCGAGACCAGCGCGCGCTGGGCGGCCGTGCCGCGCTGTCCCCAGGTCGCGAGGTAGGCGTACTGCCACCACCACAGCGCCTCCGCGACCCGGCCGGCCTCCAGGTGGCGGAGCCCGTGCGCGAGGTCGGACGCGACGCCGGTGACGTCGTCGGCCACGCTGCCCCAGGCCACGTCGGTGCTGCCCTGCGGGTCGACGGTCTCGGTGTAGCCGTCCTGCTCCCCCATCGCCGCGACCAGGCTCAGCCGCAGCGGGTCCATGTCGACCTCGGGGCCGGTGTCGGGCTCGAAGCGCTCGCTGGGGACCACGTCCTGCGTGGCCCCGAGCCGGGCCCCGACCGCGAGCACCCGCGACAGCGCGAGGTGCAGCAGCGGGATCGCGGCGCCCTCGCCGTCGCCTGCGGCCACGTGGGTGACCGTGTCGAGGAACGCCTGCACCTCGGCCGCCACCTCGACGGCCAGGGGGACGTCGCCCTGCCCGGCCCCCTGCACCCCCGGCGCGCCGCCGGTCGTCCCCGTTCCCGCACCCATATCCGTGGTCTCAGACATCGACGAGCCTCCGTCCCTCGAACGCCCTCCCGAGCGTCACCTCGTCCGCGTACTCCAGGTCCCCCCCGACAGGCAGACCGCTGGCCAGCCTCGTGACCCGCAGCCCCATGGGGCGGACGAGCCGGGCCAGGTACGTCGCCGTGGCCTCGCCCTCGAGGTTCGGGTCGGTGGCGAGGATGAGCTCGGTGACCTGGTCCGAGGCCAGTCTGCCCATGAGCTGGCGGATGCGCAGTTCGTTGGGGCCGATGCCGTCGATCGGGCTGATCGCCCCGCCGAGCACGTGGTAGAGCCCGCGGAACTCCCGCGTCCTCTCGATGGCCACGACGTCCCGGGGCTCCTCGACGACGCAGATCACGCTGGGGTCGCGGCGGGTGTCGCGACAGATCCGGCAGCGCTCCTCCTCGGACACGTTGCCGCACACGTCGCAGAAGCGGACCCGGGCCTTGACCTGCAGGAGCACCTCCGCCAGGCGGGTCACGTCCTCGGCGTCGGCCTGCAGCAGGTGGAACGCGATCCGCTGCGCCGACTTCGGCCCGACGCCGGGCAGACGTCCGAGCTCCTCGATGAGGTCGGCGACCACTCCTTCGTACACGTGGTGAGCCTACGGCCGCCCACCGACGACCGGGTCCCCGCCGGGCCGGTGGTCCGGGTCGGGCCGCGAGCACGGCTCGGCGCCCGCCCCCGACCTGGGCCGCGCTCAGCCGTCGGTGCGGCGGTCCTCGATCACCTGGGCGCCCAGCAGCCGGGTGAGGACCTCGGCCCCGCCGCCCGTCTCCACCGAGGGGTCGTCGCGGGAGACGGTGTCGTCGACGGGGGGCTCGGGCGGGATGGCCTCGACGCGGGGCCGGGTGCGGACCGGCTCCGGGACCGGCTCGGCCCCCCGCGCGGGGCCCCCGGACGGCTGGCCCTGCCGCCCGCCACCCTCGGGCGCCCCGCGACCGGGTGCGCCTCTCCCGCCGGGGCCGGCCGGGCGGGCGCTGGGCCCGGTGACCTGGGGCCAGCCGTCCCCGGGGCCGACGTCGCGCCCCTGCTCCTCGTCGGGGCCCTCGTCGGTCGGGCCGTCGTCGACGAGGTCCGGGACGGCGCCGCTGGCCCGGCCGCCGACCACGCCGACCGCCTTGCGCTCCACGCCCAGGGTCTCCAGCAGCGCCTCCTTGACGCAGTCGGAGTGCCCGCGCTGGTTGAACGCGTCGGCCAGGCCCTGGGTGGGGAAGCCGAGGGTGAGCGCCGCGCCGTCCAGGGCGAGCACCTGTGCGTTCTCGCTGACCAGGGTCCAGGTGAGCCGGCGGATCGTGCGGAGCCGGTCGACCACCTGGTCCCAGGTGCGCCGGACGACCTCGACCGTGACGCCCGCGCCCGGGTCGGCGTGGCCGCCCGGGACCGAGGGGAGGGCGACGGTGGCGACGTGGCCAGCGGTCGCAGCGGACGTGGCCGTCGCGGTGGACGCGGTGGACGGGGTGGACGAGGTGGACGAGGTGGACGGGCGGCGGGGCACGGGCTCGGCGTCGCGGGAGCCGTCGGCCGTCGGTCCGGACGGTGCGGCCGGCTGCGGGTCGGCGGCCGGGGCTGCCGGCGTCTGCGCGGCCGCGGCGGGGCGGCGCGACCCGGGCCCGGCCGGGACGCGGCCAGCCGTCGTCGGCGGGCGGTCCGGCAGGCGGTCCGGCAGGCGGTCCGGCGGGCGGTCCGGACGAGCCAGCAGACGGCGTGGAGACGGCAGGCGGTGCCGCGGAGCCGGCGGGCGCCGCGCTGCCGAGCGACGGCGGCTGGACGGGGCGGGTCACCGGGCCGGGCCGGCCCGCCTGGCCCGACTGGGCTGACCCCTCGCCACCGCCCGTCGCCGGGACGGCCTGGTCGGGGTGGCCCGACCGGTCGGGGACGGACGGCCCGCGGGGCGCGACGCGCGGCGCGGGACCGGCGGGGGCCTGGGCGGTCCGGCCCGGGCCCGGCGGGAGCGCCCCGCCCTCGCCCAGGGCGACGAGCTGGCGCTCCAGCCGCTCGACCCGCGTGGTGACCGCCCCGTCGGCGTCGGCGCCGACCACGAGCAGCCGGGCCACGAGCAGCTCGAGCAGCAGGCGCGGGCTCGTCGCCCCCGCCATCTCGCCCAGCGCGGCGGCGACCACGTCGGCCGCCCGGGACAGCTCGGCGTGCCCGAAGCGCGAGGCCTGGTGCCGCAGCCGCTCGAAGGCGTCCTCGGGCACCTCGGGGAGCACCGCGGCCGCACCCTCGCCCACCCGCGACACGATGACGAGCGTCCGCAGCCGCTCCAGCAGGTCGTTGGTGTAGCGGCGGGGGTCGTGCCCGGCCTCGACGGCGTGGTGGACCGAGGCGAAGGCGGCCGCGCCGTCGACCGCGGCGAGGGCGTCGACCAGGTCGTCGAGCAGGGACTCCGGCACGTACCCGAGCAGGGCGGTGGCCAGCTCGGCGTCGACCGCGCCGTCGGCGCCGGCGATCAGCTGGTCGAGCACCGACATCGAGTCGCGCACGGAGCCGCCGCCCGCCCGGACCACGAGCGACAGCGCGGCCGGCTCCACCACGACGCCCTCGCGGCCGCAGATGTCCTGCAGGTGCTGCATGAGCCGGGCCGGCGGGACGAGCCGGAAGGGGAAGTGGTGCGTGCGGGAGCGGATCGTGCCGAGGACCTTCTCCGGCTCGGTGGTCGCGAAGACGAACACCACGTGCTCCGGCGGCTCCTCGACCACCTTGAGCAGGGCGCTGAACGCGTCGGAGGTGATCTGGTGCGCCTCGTCGATGATGACGACCTTGTAGCGGTCCCGGACCGGGGAGAACGCCACCCGGTCGCGCAGGTCGCGCGCGTCGTCGATGCCGCGGTGGCTGGCCGCGTCGATCTCGATGACGTCCAGGCTGCCCGTGCTCCCGTTGGCCAGGTCCACGCAGGACGGGCAGACCCCGCACGGGGTCGGGGTGGGGCCCTGCACGCAGTTCAGCGAGCGCGCCAGCACCCGGGCGCTGGTCGTCTTGCCGCAGCCGCGCGGCCCCGAGAACAGGTACGCGTGGTTGATCCGGCCCTTGGACAGGGCGGCCATGATCGGCGCGACGGCGTGGTCCTGGCCCACCACCTGCTCGAAGGTGTCGGGCCGGTAGCGGCGGTACAGCGCGAGGATCGGAGCGCCGCCGTCTGCCATGGCGACACCCTACGGCGGGCTCCGGACACAGCCGCCCGGTCGTCCCCGGGTCCTTCGCGGCCCGCCTCCGTCCACAGCCTCGGGCGACGGTCCACAGGGCGGCGACCGCTGGTCAGGGCCCAGGGTCTCCGGCAGGCTCTGCCCCGTCGGGCCCCGACCGGGGCCCGCGGACGAGGAGCACTGCGTGAGCACCGGTGGCGGCACCAAGGCGATCCTGGCGGCGCTGACGGCCAACGTGGGCATCGCGGTCACGAAGTTCGTGGCCTTCCTCCTCACCGGCTCCTCGTCGATGCTGGCGGAGTCCATCCACTCCCTCGCGGACTCGGGCAACCAGGTGCTGCTGCTCGTGGGCGGCAGGCGCGCCCAGCGCGACGCCACCCCCGAGCACCCCTTCGGGTTCGGCCGCGAGCGCTACGTCTACGGCTTCGTCGTCGCGATCGTGCTGTTCAGCCTCGGCGGGCTGTTCGCGCTGTACGAGGCGTGGCACAAGTGGGCCGACCCCGAGCCCATCGAGAGCTTCCGCTGGGTGCCGATCGCGGTGCTGCTCGTGGCGATCGCCCTGGAGTCGTACAGCTTCCGGACCGCCATCAAGGAGTCGAACCGGACGCGGGGCTCGCAGAGCTGGGTGCAGTTCGTCCGCACCGCCAAGGCGCCGGAGCTGCCGGTCGTCCTGCTCGAGGACTTCGGCGCGCTCGTCGGGCTGGTGTTCGCGCTGCTCGGGGTCAGCATGACCCTGGTCACCGACGACGGCCGCTGGGACGCCGCGGGGACGGCGATGATCGGCCTGCTGCTCGTCGCCATCGCCGTCGTGCTCGCCGTGGAGATGAAGTCCCTGCTGCTGGGCGAGAGCGCCACCGCCGAGAACGTCCGGGCCATCGAGAAGGCGCTGCCGGGGCACGGGGTGGAACGGATCATCCACATGAAGACGATGCACCTGGGGCCGGAGGAGCTCCTCGTCGCGGCGAAGATCTCGGTCCCCGGCACGTCGCACGCCTCGGAGGTGGCCGACGCCATCGACGCGGCCGAGCGGCGGGTCAGGGCGGCCGTCCCGATCGCCCGGGTCATCTACCTCGAGCCGGACCTCTACGAGGCCGGCCACCGACCGGAGGAGAAGCCCGAGGTCGAGGCACCGCCGGCGCACTGAGCCGGGTCGGCAGGGGGTTCGACCGGGCGGGACGGACGACCGTCAGTCGACGTCCCCCGCGACGTAGAGCCACCGGCCGCCCTCGCGCACGAAGCGGCTGACCTCGTGCTGGACGCTGCGGCCGTCGGCGTAGCGGTGGCGGGAGTGGGCGCGGAACTCCACGGTCCCCTCGTCGTCGAACGGGCCGCCCCGCTCCCGGGCCAGCACCTCCAGGCCCTCCCACCGGACGTCGTCGTCCAGGACCAGGGTCGCCGGACGGGTCCGCGGGTGCCAGGTCCGCAGCAGGTGGTCGCTGTCGCCGCGGACGTAGGCGGTGTACCGCGAGCGCATGAGCTGCTCGGCGGTGCGGGCGGGCGAGGTGCCGTCCAGGACAGGACCGCAGCACCCCGTCTCCGGCAGGCCCGAGGAGCAGACGCACAGCGGCGAGGTCACCGGGCCAGTATCGGCGTCCGTAGGCTCGCCCGGTGCCGACCCTGCTGGACGACCTGAGCCGCGCCCCCGACGTCCAGGCCCCCAACCTGGTGGCGGTCGACGCCACGGACCGCCTGCTGCTGGACTCCGCGGCCGACCTGCTCGCGGCCTGCGCGCCGGGCGAGGTGGTGGTGGTCGGCGACTCCTACGGTGCGCTCACCCTCGGCGCGGTCGCGCTGCACGGCGCCCAGGGGGTCCGGGTCCACACCGACCGGCTCACCTCGGAGGCGGCCCTGCAGGCCAACGCGGCACGCCACGGGCTGAGCGGGTCCTTCGCCCTCCACGGCCTGGACGCCGACCTGCTGGCCGGGGCCCGGCTCGTGCTCGTCCAGCTGCCGCGCGGGCTGGCCGCGCTGGACGAGATCGCGGGGGCGGTGGCCCGGCACGCCGCCCCGGACGTCACGGTGCTGGCCGGCGGCCGGGTCAAGCACATGACCACGGCGATGAACGACGTGCTGCGCCGGCACCTGGGCGAGGTGCAGGCGGGGCTGGCCCGGCAGAAGTCGCGGGTGCTGACGGCGTCGGGGCCCACCCCGACGCCGGACGCGTACCCGCTGCGGGCGCACGACGACGCGCTCGACCTCGACGTGTGCGCGCACGGCGCGGCGTTCGCCGGGGCGACGGTGGACCTGGGGACGCGGTTCCTGCTCGAGCACCTGGCCCGCGCCGCCCCGGCGGCCCACGACGTGGTGGACCTGGGCTGCGGGACCGGGGTGGTGGCCGCGGTCGTCGCGCGGGACCGGCCCGGGACCCGGGTCCTGGCCAGCGACGAGTCCGCGGCGGCGGTCGCCTCGGCCCGCGCCACGGCGGCGGCCAACGGGCTCTCGTTCGACGTCGTCCGCGACCTCGGGCTCGCGCAGCAGGCGGACGACAGCGCCGACCTCGTCCTGCTCAACCCGCCGTTCCACAGCGGGGCGACGGTGCACCCCGGCGTCGCGCGGCCGCTCTTCGCCGACGCGGCCCGGGTGCTCCGCCCGGGCGGCGAGCTGTGGACGGTCTACAACAGCCACCTCGAGCACAAGGCGGTGCTGCAGCGGCTGGTCGGCCGGACCGAGCAGGTGGGCCGCAACCGTTCCTACACCGTGACCCGCTCGGTGGTCGGCTGACGGTCCCGGACGCACGAGACCCCCGGCGCCAGGGCGTCCGGGGGTCTCGACCGCGGAGGATGGGGGATTTGAACCCCCGAGGGCGTGAACCCAACACGCTTTCCAAGCGTGCGCCATAGGCCGCTAGGCGAATCCTCCGCCGCAGAGGTTACCGGAGGTCCGGGGTGCCGACGGCACGGCGCCGGGTTGCTACCCTCGTCCCGACCCCCCGTGTGGCGGCACCCTGCTGAACCCCCCCAGGGCCGGAAGGCAGCAAGGGTACGTGGGCTCTACCGGGTGCACGGGGGGTCCTCCCATGCCGGCGACCCTGCCCCGGCCGCGGCCGGACCGCTCGGCAGGCCGCCCGCGTGTCCCCCGCAGCGGTGACTGCCGGGCCCCGTCGCCCCGTCGTATCCTGCCCCGGTGATCTTCAAGCGTGTCGGCCACGTGCGTCCGTACCCGGACCACGGCCGGTACTCGGCCAAGGACTGGGCCGACGTCCCGCCCCGGCCCGTCCGGCTGGAGGAGCTGGTCACGACCAAGCGCACCCTCGACCTCGAGCTGCTGCTCGACGAGGACTCCACGTTCTTCGGCGACCTCTTCCCCCACGTCGTGCAGTGGAAGGGCGAGCTGTACCTGGAGGACGGGCTGCACCGGGCGGTCCGGGCGGCCCTGGGCCAGCGGTCCGCGGTCCACGCCCGCGTGCTCGTCCACGACGGGCAGACGGTCGCGTGATCTTCGGCCGCCGCCGGCCCGAGCTCGCCCCCGAGCCGGACTGGGACGACCCGATGTGGGTCCCGCAGCCCGTCGAGCGGTGGATCGAGCCCGAGGAGGTCGCCGAGCGGCTGCGCCGCCGTCGCGGGCGGTGGCGCGCCCTGCGCCACACGGTGGTCATGCTGCTCGTGGTCCTGGTCGTCGGCGGTGTCGGCGTCATCGCCGGCGGGGCGGTGCTGGGCCGCTGGGAGCTGCCGTGGGCGCCCACCCCGAGCAGCGCGCCGAGCGCCGAGGCCTCGCTGGACCCGCTGGCCCCGCCGGACTGCGAGCGCGCCGTCATCACCCCGGCCTCCGCGACCGGCACGTCGCTGCGCGTGCTCAACGCCACGACCCGCTCGGGGCTGGCCGGGACCGTGCAGGACGAGCTGGAGTCGCGCGGGTTCGTGGTCACCGAGATCGGCAACTCGCGCCTCGACGTGCCGGAGGCCGCGGTGGTCACCTTCCCGGTCGGCGCCGAGCCCGCCGCCCTCATCGTGGCCGCGAACCTGTCCGGGGCCGTCCTCCGCCAGGACCCGGCCGCCCCGGTCGTCACGGTGCTGCTCGGCGACGCGTGGACCGGCACCACCTCGATCGAGGTGGCCTCCCAGCTCGGCGTCGAGCCGCAGCCGTCGATCGTCGACTGCGTCGCGGCGACCGCCCCCAGCCCGGCCCCCTGACCCCCCGACGCCCCCCGGTCAGCCGCCCAGCGGCGCGATGACCGTCTTCTCGCGCTGCTCGAGCACGAGCGAGGTGTGCTCGGCGACGACATGGTCGAAGGACGCGATGTCGGCGAGCAGGCGCTCCCCGAGGCTCGTCACGTCGGCCGCGGACAGGTGCACGAGCACGTCGTAGGTGCCGGTCGTCAGGCTGATCCCGACGGTCTCGTCGAGCTGCCAGACGGCGTCGATGAAGGCCGCCACCACCTCCCGGCTCTTGGGCTGCAGGCGCACCGAGACCACCGCGCGGACGGGGCGGCCGACCGCGCGGTGGTCCACGCGCGCGTGGTAGCCGGTGATGACGCCGGCCTCCTCCAGGCGCCGGACCCGGGCCAGCATCGTGGAGGGGGCGACCCCGGCCAGGTCCGCGAGGGCCTTGTTCGACCGGCGGGCGTCGCGCTGGAGCTCGGCGAGCACGAGCCGGTCGAGCTCGTCGAGCACGAGCGGCCCGCGGCCCGCCCCCTCGGTGCGGGAGGGCTCAGCCACGCGGGGCCGGCCAGCCGGCCACGGCCTCGGCGACCGCGGCGCGGTACTCCGCCACCCGGCGCATCTTGAGGTCCTCGTAGCCCCGGATGCTGTCGGCCATCCCGGCCACCTCGACCGCCCGGGCGTGCGTGGCGGCGGTGAGGCCGTCGACGAGCAGCCGGACCAGGCCGACGTACTCCCCGACCAGGGCCCGCTCGGTGCGCCGTACCTCGGTCGCGCCGAACGGGTCGAGCCGGGTGCCGCGCAGCCGCCTGCCCGCGGCCAGGCTCGCGAACACGGGCCGGCTGCGGTCGTCGAAGCGCACCTTGTCGACGCCGGCCGAGCGCCTTGAGCGCCGGCGGGTGCAGCAGGAACGAACGGCGCCCCGGGCCGGCCTCGGCCGCCGCGGCGTCCGCCTCGGGCAGGAGCATGAGGCGGGCGACCTCGTACTCGTCCTTGTAGGCCATGAGCTTGTGCAGGTTGCGGGCGACGGTCTCGGTGAGCCGCTCCCCCGGGACGCCCTCGAGCGCGTGCTCGGCGGCCGCGACCCGGTCGACGACGTCGAGCAGGCGGCCGGCGTAGCGGGCGTCCTGGTAGCCGACGAGGTCCGCGGCGAGCATGCCGCACGACCTCGGCGGTCTCGGCGCCGCAGGCCGAGCCCGTCGACGCGGCGGCGCAGGGCGTCCGGCAGCGGCGGGACCGACAGCAGCTCGCCGGCCGCCACGCGGCGGGAGGCCACGAGGCGCTCGACCCGCTGCGGGTCGGCGGCCCAGGCCCGGCCCCAGTCCAGGGCCCGCAGGTTGGCGTCCACCGCGACGCCGTTGAGCTCGACCGCCCGGCGCAGCGTGGCCAGGCTGACCGGCACGGCTCCGGCCTGCAGGGCCGCGCCGAGGACGAGCACGTTGGCGTAGGCCGCGTCACCGAGCAGGACCCGGGCCGTCCGGCCGGCGTCCCCCGCGAGCACGTCGCGGCTGACCGCCCCGAGACGGGCCGCGACGACGTCGTCGCCCGGGTAGACCGTGGTGGGCTCGGAGACCATCCGCCCCGTCGGCGTCCGCGTCGTCGACAGCACGACGCGGGTGGTCGCCGGGTCGCAGGCGGCGAGGACCGGGTCGCTGGCGCCGACGAGCCCGTCGAGGGCGAGCAGCGTGGTGGTCTGCCCGTCGCCGATGAGGTTGGTGGACTCCGCGTCACCGCGGGTGAGCACCACGTCGCTGATGACCGGGCCCGCCTTCTGCGACAGCCCTGTCTGGTCCAGGCCCTGCACGCGCCAGCCGTCGAGCATGGCGGCGGTGCCGAGCATCTGGGCGGTGGTCACGACGCCGGTGCCGCCGATCCCGGCGAGCCGGACCCGGACGACGTCGCCCCGCGACCGGGGGCGACCGGGTCGGGCAGGTCCCAGCGCCACGCCCTCGTCGAGCTCGCCGTCGCGGGGCTGCTCGGCGTCGAGCTCGACCTCCATGAACGACGGGCAGTCGCCCTTGACGCACGAGAAGTCGAGGTTGCACGAGTCCTGGTCGATCCGGGTCCGCCGGCCGAGCGGGGTGTCGAGCGGCTGCACGGACAGGCAGTTGGACACCGCGCCGCAGTCGCCGCAGCCCTCGCAGACGCGCGGGTTGATGGCGATCCGCTTCGTGGGGGTCGCGACCTTCCCCCGCTTGCGGCCGCGGCGGAGCTCGGCCGCGCACGGCTGGTGGTGGATGAGGACGGTGACGCCCGTCGACGGCGGCGAGCTCGGTCTGGACGTCGACGATGTCGTCGCGGTCGCGCACCGTCGACCTCGCGCGGCAGGCCGGTCCGGTCGTAGTCCCCCGCGTCGGGTGCGGTGACGACCACCCGCTTCGCGCCCAGCGCCAGCAGCGTCGTGGCCAGGGCGGGCACGCCGACGGAGAACGTCGCGTCCTGCCCGCCGGTCATGGCGACGGTGTCGTTGTAGAGGATCTTGAACGTGATGCCGCGCACCGGCGCCGATGGCGGCCTGGACGGCGAGCTGGCCGGAGTGGAAGTACGTGCCGTCGCCGAAGTTCTGCACCACGTGCTCGGTCTCGACGAACGGGCTCATCCCGATCCAGTGGGCGCCCTCGTTGCCCATCGCGGTGATGCCGAAGGTGTCGCCGACCAGCGCGGGGTCCATGAGCAGGCTCATCCCGTGGCAGCCGGTGCCGGCGCCGACGAGGGTGCCCTCGGGGACCTTGGTGCCCCAGTTGTGCGGGCAGCCGGAGCAGAAGAACGGGGTGCGCTGGGTGGCCAGCGGCAGCAGCGAGCCGACCTGGATCCGCTCCCGCGGCGGGGGGGCCAGCCGGTCGGCGAGGCGGCGCTCCAGGCGCGAGCGCAGCGCGTCGACGATGGCGTCGGCGTCCATGCAGGCCGTACTCGTGGAACAGCTCGGCGCCGGTCTCGTCGTGCTTGCCGACGACCCGGGGTCGCTCGGCGGTGTCGTAGAGGACCTCCTTGACCAGGCCCTCGAGCGTGGGGTTCTTCTCCTCGACGACGACGATCTCCGACAGGCCGCGGGCGAAGCGACGGAGCATCTCGCGGTCGAACGGCACGGGCATCCGCAGCTGGAGCAGCCGGACCCCGGCCGCGGCCAGGTCGGCGTCGCTGTGGAGGCCGAGCCGGCGGAGCGCCTCGCGGGTCTCGTGGTAGGTGTAGCCGGTGGCGACGATGCCGACCCAGGCGTCGTCCGGGTCGACGACGATGCGGTTGAGGCCGTTGAGGACGCCGTAGCGGTAGGCGAGGTCCTGCCGCACCGTCCGGAACTCCTTCTCCACCGCGATCATGCGGGCCGAGCCGAGGAAGACCGCGGACGGGTGCCGCTCGACGGCGTCCCAGCCCTGCGGCATGACCGGGTCCTGGGCGAGGACGGGCAGGTCGACGGTGCCGACGCCGTCGGCCACGGGGGTGACGATCTTCATGGCCGCCCACAGCCCGCAGGCGCGGCTGATGGCCACCGCGTGCAGCCCGAGCTCCAGGCACTCCGCCGGGGTGCCGGGGTAGAGGATCGGCATGTGCAGGTCGACCAGCGCGGCGTCGCTGCTGGAGGGCATGGTGCTGGACTTGGCGGCCGGGTCGTCGCCGACCAGGGCCACGACGCCGCCGTGCTGGGAGGTGCCCGCGAAGACGCCGTGGCGGATGGCGTCGGTCGCACGGTCCAGGCCGGGGGCCTTGCCGTACCAGATGCCGAGCACGCCGTCGTAGCGCGCGTCGGGCCGCGAGGCCGCGAGCTGGGAACCCATGACCGCCGAGGCGCCGAGCTCCTCGTTGACCGCCGGCTGGTGGACGAGCGGCAGGTCGTCGTGGAGCCGCCGCATCCGCGCGACCTCCAGGTCGTAGCCGCCGAGCGGGGAGCCGGGGTAGCCGGACAGCAGCGCGGCCGTGCGCAGACCCGCGGCCCGGTCCCGGCGCAGCTGCTCGACGGGCAGGCGCGCCAGCGCCTGGATGCTGCTCATGACGACCCGGCCGGACTCCTTGGTGTACCGGTCGTCGAGCCGGTAGGCGTCGCCGGTGCTGGTGGGCGTGCCCACGGGGGCGGGCGGGTCCACGCGGGCTCCCGCGGTGTCCCGGGTGTCTGCCGTGTCCGTCATGCGTGACCTCCTCGTCGCGTGGGCCGAATGGTCGCACCCGTGCGGTGGATCCTCAACCATGCCGAACGAACGACCGCGCCGCAGCCCTCGGGGCACCGCACGATCGGCCGCACACCAGGTGGCGCCCGGTCGCTCAGAGGGTGACGAGGCTCCCGACCGGCTGCTCGTGGCGGCCGTCGTCGTCGAGCAGCCAGGCGCTCGCCGTCCCGACCACGCGCCACGCGTGCGGACCGCCGACCAGGGCGGTCTTCTCGTCGACCCCGACGAGGCAGACGCCGTCGGGCAGCTGGTGTCCGGCGAAGGAGCCCAGCAGCCGCGCGCCGAACCGGTCGAAGTGCGGGACGACCGACAGGTGCGGGACCACGCCGAGGCCGTCGACCGGGCCGGACAGCGGGTGCCGGACGTCCGGGACCGCCCCGCCCATGGCCATGGCGCCCGCGCTGCAGCCGGCGAGCGCCGCCCCTGCTCGCCACTCCCGCTCGATGGCCGCCCACACCGCGGTCCCGCGCAGCGTCTCGGCGAGGAACTTCGGGTTGCCGCCGCTGAGGTAGACCAGACCGGCGCCCTCGACGAGCGAGGCGAGGCCGGGGTCGTCGGCGGACACCCGGTCGACCACCGGCACCACGACCTGCTCGACGCCGAGCCGCTCCGCCGCCCTCCGCCCCAGCTCGTGCCACCGGGCCAGCGACTGCTGCCCCTCCGGCGCCGCCGCCGTGGCCAGCTGGACGAAGCGGGGCGCGCGGCCGGCGAGCAGCGAGGCCTCGACCTCGTGCATCACCGGCAGGTACTCCCCCGACCCGACGAGGGCCACAGGTCCGGGCTCGCCGGGCTCGCCCCAGCTCACCGCCGGCGCCGGGCGGTGCCGAAGATCCCGCGGGTGATCTCGCGGCCGAGCACCGTGCCGGCCGAGCGGAGGAAGCTCTTGACGGCCGGGGAGGCGAGCACCTCCTGCACGGCACCGGGCTCCTCGCGCGGCGCCCGGCGCCGGGGGGCGGGGGCCTTCCCGGCGCGGCGGGGGGCGGGCTCGACGTCGTCCCAGCCCTGTCCCGGACCGGGCAGCGGGTCCGCTCCCGGCTCGGACGGCGCCCGGCCCGCAGGCCGCTCGGCGGGCACCGCGGTCCCCGACCCCACCCGCGCGCTGAGCATCTCGTAGGCGGACTCGCGGTCGACCTCGGCGCCGTACCGGGTCATCAGGGGGGACGCCGCCACGGCCGAGGCCAGCGCGTCGGCCGGCATCGGCGACATCGACGCCTGGGGGGCGCGCAGCATCGTCCAGGCGACCGGGGTGGGCGCGCCCCGCTCGGACAGCACCGTGACGACCGCCTCGCCGATGCCGAGCGAGGTGAGCAGCGCCCCGAGGTCGTAGCCGGAGGTGGGGAAGGTGCTGACCGTGGCCTTGAGCGCCTTGGCGTCGTCCGGGGTGTAGGCACGCAGGGCGTGCTGGACCCGGTTGCCGAGCTGGGCGAGCACGTCGCCCGGCACGTCCTTGGGGGTCTGGGTGACGAAGAAGATGCCGACGCCCTTGGACCGGATGAGCCGCACGGTCTGGGTGATCTTCTCCAGGAAGGCCTTGGAGGCGTCGGTGAACAGCAGGTGCGCCTCGTCGAAGAAGAACACGAGCTTGGGCTTGTCCAGGTCGCCGGCCTCGGGCAGGTCCTCGAACAGCTCGGCCAGCAGCCACAGCAGGAACGTCGAGAACAGGGCCGGCCGGTCCTGCACCTCGGCGAGCTCCAGGCAGGTGACCACGCCGCGTCCCTGGTCGTCGACCCGGAGCAGGTCGGCCGGGTCGAGCTCGGGCTCGCCGAAGAACGCGTCGGCGCCCGCGGCGGCGAAGGCGACGAGCTCGCGCAGGATCACGCCGGCCGTCGCGGCGCTCAGCCCGCCGAGGTCCTTGAGGTCGGCCTTGCCCTCGTCGGAGACCAGGTGCTGCACGACGGCGCGCAGGTCGGCGAGGTCGAGCAGGGGCAGCCCGGCCGTGTCGGCGTAGTGGAACACCAGCGCCAGGCTCGAGGTCTGGGTGTCGTTGAGGTCGAGCACCTTGGCCAGCAGGTCGGGGCCGAAGGCGGTCACGGTCGCCCGGACGGGCACCCCCGCGCCCAGCCCGCCGAGGGCGAGGAACTCGGTCGGGAACGCGGTGGCCTGCCAGTCCTGGCCGATGCCCGCCGTCCGCGCCGCGAGCTTGTCGCTGGCCGTCCCCGGGACGGCGACGCCGGACAGGTCGCCCTTGATGTCGGCCATGAACACGGGCACGCCGTGCGCGCTCAGCTGCTCGGCCATGACCTGCAGGGTCTTGGTCTTGCCGGTGCCGGTGGCCCCGGCGACCAGGCCGTGGCGGTTGAGCATGGCCAGGGGGATGCGGACCTGGGCGTCCGGGCGGGGGGTCGGCGTGCCGTCCGCGTCCACGACGAGCGAGCCGAGCTCCAGGGCGGGGCCGGCGAAGCCGTAGCCCTTCTGGACGGCCGCCACCTGCTCGGCGTGCGGGTCCGCCGGTCCGGTCGCTGGGCTGTCCTCGGTGCCGGTCTGGTCCATGCGTCACTCCGTCGTCGAGCCGCCCCGTCGGCCCGGGCCGTCGCCCGGAGCGTACGGGCGGGCGGGCACCTGTGCAGCGGTGCCCGCCCGTGACGTGCTCCCCGGGGTGCGGCTCCGGGGCGCAGGGCTCAGGCGATGGAGGGGCGCGCCTGGGCCGGGACGCGGGAGGCGGCGTCGGCGGACGCCGCGGCGGCGGCCTGCCGGACGGACCAGCGGATCTCCTGCAGCTGCGCGTAGGTGAGGTTCTCGGCCTCGAGCAGCGCCTCGGCGACCGCGTCGAGCAGGGCCCGGTGCGTGCCGAGCAGGGCCGCGGCCTCCTCGTGGGCGTCGCTCAGCAGCTCCTCGGCGACCGCGCGGACCTCGACGGCCACGTCCCCGCCCATGCGGATGGTGTCGTCGTCCACGAGCAGGTAGCCGTGGCGGGTCATCCCGTACTTGGTCACCATGGCCAGGGCCCGTCGGCTCGCGGAGTCCAGGTCGCCGTGGGCGCCCTGGGTGTACTCCCCGTCCAGGAGCAGCTCCTCGGCGGCGCGGCCCCCCATGGCGACGCGGAGGTCGGCGAGCGCCCGGGAGCGGGTGAGGAACATGTCGTCGTTGCCGCTCATCCACGTCACGCCGCCGGCGGGGCCGCGGGGGACGATGGACACCTGGACCGGGTCGTCGGCGTCGTCGAGCAGGAGCGCGGCGACGGCGTGGCCGGCCTCGTGCCAGGCGGTGATCCGGCGGTCGTGGTCGGTGACCAGGGCCGAGGTGCGGGCCCGGCCGAGCGCGACGGTGGCGACCGCGGCGTCCAGGCAGTCGGCGTCGACCTCGGTGAGCCCGCGCCGCGCGGCCTCCATGCAGGCCTCGTTGACGACCTGCGCGAGCTCGGCGCCGCTCATCCCGGGGGTGCGGCGGGCGACCGAGACCAGGTCGACGTCGTCGGCCATCGGACGGCTGGCGGCGTGGACCTCGAGGATGCGGGTGCGGCCGCGGCGGTCCGGGGCGGGGACCTGGATCTGACGGTCGAGGCGACCGGGCCGGGTGAGGGCCGGGTCGAGGACGTCGGCGCGGTTGGTCGCGGCCAGGACGATGATCCGGTGGTCGGTGTCGAAGCCGTCCATCTCGTTGAGCATGGAGATGAGGGTGTTCTCGCGCTCGGTGTCGGCGCCGGAGTGCCCGGGGCCCTCGGAGCGGGTGCGGCCGATGGCGTCGATCTCGTCGATGAAGATGATCCCGCCGTCGGCCTGGCGGGCCTTGTCGAACAGGTCGCGGACCCGTCGCGCGCCGACGCCGGCGAAGGTCTCCACGAAGTCGCTGCCGGCCAGCGGGAAGAACGGCACGCCGGCCTCGCCGGCCACGGCGCGCGCCAGCAGGGTCTTGCCGGTCCCGGGCGGGCCCACGAGCAGCGCGCCGCGCGGGGGCTTGGCGCCGACCCGGGTGAACCGCTCGCCGTCCTTGAGGAACTCCACGAGCTCGCGCATCTCGGTGACGGCCTCCTCGCAGCCGGCCACGTCGGAGAACCGGGCGGCGGGGACGCCGTCGACCTGCTTGCCGCGGGTGCCCTTGAGGTTCCGCACGCCGGACAGCGCGCCCGAGCGGACGCCCCAGACGAGGCCGCCGACCAGGGCGACCATGACGAGCAGGGGCAGCAGGGAGTCCAGCAGCCCGGGCGCCTCGACCGGCTCGGTCTCGACCTCGACGCCGGCGTCGACCAGGTCCGCGGTCAGCTCGTCGGCGTAGGCGCCGGGGAACCCGGCCGCCAGCCGGCTGTCGTCGCCCAGGGTGAGGGTCACGCGGCCGCTGCCCTCGTCGAGCTCGGCCCGCTCCACGTCGCCGGCGCGCACCTGGTCCAGCGCCTGCGACAGCGGGACCTGGGTCGGCGCCGGGGGCGCCAGCTGCGGGGCCAGGGACGCCGCGGCGGTGCCGAGCGCGAACACGGCGGCCCCGGTGAGGAGGACCAGGCGGCGGCGACCGGTGCTGGACCGGCGGGGCTGGGTGCTGGGCATGGCCGGACATCGGCACCCGTTCGGGTGGTCTTGACCGTCCGGCGCGCCGGGTTCCGCGGCGGGGCGCCGGCTCGTGCCCGCACGCCCGCCACGGCGCTCAAGCACCGGGCGCCGCGTGCCGTATCTGACGTGGACGGCACGGTCCGTCGACGCGGTCGACGACCGCCCGGGCCGTGGGGAGGTGGGACGCCGTGGACGTCTGCGCGATGCCGGGGGACGCCGACCTCGACCTGGACCTGGCCGACCTGGTCCTCACCGCGGTCGTGCGGGTCGAGGACCGCTTCCTGCTCCAGACCCGGGGCGGCCGCGGCCGGTACACCAGCGACGGCCGCCTGGTCGCCACCGACCGGCTCCCGGTGGCCGGCATCACGCTGTCCTTCGCGATGGTCGACCCGCCCGGCGAGCCGGGCGCCACCGACCTCGCGTACTCGGTGCTCATGGGCTGGCGCGACCGCGCCGCGCCGCTGCGCCTCATCGGGGCTCCCGGCCGGCAGAACGTCCTCTTCGAGCGCGGCGGCTTCGCCGTGCCGCTGGCGACCGCGGCGCACCGGGTCGCCTGAGGGCGGTCAGCGACATCCCGAGCCGGGCGAGCGGCTCGACGAGCTCGCGCTCCTCGTAGGCCAGGTGCGACAGCAGGGTGTCGCTCAGCAGGTCGACCGCGGCGCGCAGGTCCGCCATCCCGTCCGGGACGGCGACGAAGCCGACCAGCGCGCGGTCGACGCCCTCGAGCACGTCGTGGATGGCGTGGTGCTCCTCTTCCAGCCGGTCGACGACGGGGCCGAGCCGCGGGTCCGCCGCGCGGAGGTGGGGGAACATGCTCTGGTCCTCGATGGTGTGGTGCGTGGTGACCACCCGGCAGTAGCTCTCGCAGTAGGTGCCGAGGGTCCACTTGTTCTGCCGGATCGTCATGGTCGCGATGTGCGACCGGGCGGCCCCGGCGTCCAGCGTCCCGGCGGCGACCTGCTCGACGAGGTCCTGGAGCCGTTCGAGCTCGCCGCGCAGGTGGTCGTGGACGTCGACCAGGTGCTGCCCGCCGGCCTGCTCGTGGCGGGTGTACGTGCGGCCCTCCTCGGGTGCCGGGCCGGTGGGCCGCGCCGACTCGTCCCAGACCTGCACGCGGCTCAGGCGGACCCCGAGGTCGGGGGTCGGGACCACGCCGAGAGCAGCGACGACGGCCGGGCGCGGGGCGGCGGCGGTCGTGGCGGGACCGCCCTGGCCGGGCACCTCGGCCGGGGCCGGCGTCGCCGGGCCGGCACCGCGGCCACGCCGCCCACCGGACCGGCACCCGCGGCCACGCCGCCCACCGGACCGGCCGCGAGGGCCTGCCGTTCGGCCGCGACCAGCTCGCGGACGGCGGGGGCCACCTCCGCGGCGAACGCGCGCAGAGCGTCCGGGTCGTCGGCGCCGAGGACGAAGCCGCTCACCCCGTCGGCCAGGGCCATCCCCGCGAGCTCCTCCGCCCACTGCTCGGGCGGCCCCTGCAGCGGCCCGCGGGAGCGCGCGGAGAACGACCCGTTGACGTTCAGCAGCCGCCGGACCGCGGCCGGCACGCGACCCGCCGAGACGGCCGCCTCGTCGATCACCTCGTTGCCGCGGGCCAGGTCCCCCGGCTGGAGGTAGCCCAGCGACGGCAGCCAGCCGTCGGCCCGGCGGCCGGTCAGGCGGAGCATCCGCGGCTTGTACGCACCGAGCCAGACGCCCGACGTCGTGCGCGGGCGCCGGGCCGCGCTTCGCGCCGACGACGCGGTGGTGCCGGCCCTCGACCCGGACCCCGCCGCGGGCGTCGGCGTCCCACACCTGCCGCATGCACGTCGATGGCCTCCTCGACCGCCTCGACCGCCTCGCCGGGGCCGAGCCGCCGCCCGCCCATGGCCTCGATGGCGTCCCAGAACGCCCCTGCGCCCAGGCCCAGCTCGACGCGGCCGCCGCTCAGCAGGTCGAGGCTGGCCACGCTGCGCGCGAGGACGGCGGGCGGGCGCAGGGGCAGGTTCGTGACGTTGGCCGCCAGGTGCACGCGCTCGGTCCGGGCCGCCACGTACGACAGCAGCGTCCAGGTGTCGAGGAACGACGGCTGGTAGGGGTGGTCCTGGACGGTGACCAGGTCGAGCCCGACCTGCTCGGACAGGACCGCGAGCCCGACGACCTGCTCGGGCGCGGCCGCCGACGGCGTGAGGAACGAGCCGAACAGCAGGTCGTGGCCGTAGTCGGGCATGGCCCGATCGTAGGAGCGGACGCCCGTCGGTCAGGCGGCGACGCCGGGCCGTCGGGAGGCGCCGTCAGAACGCGTAGCGGACGCGCAGCCACGGTGTCCGGCGCTCGACGAGCCCGAGCAGCTGGGCGACGTAGCGGCCCTTGTCGCCGGTCCGGTACCGGACGTTGACGCCGCCGGTCTGCGAGCGCTTGGTCTCCTGCAGGTCCGGGCGCCAGAGCACGTCCTCGGCCCTGGGGTGCCAGCCGAGGTTGACCTCGTGCAGCCCCGCGTTGTGGGTCAGCATGATCACCTCGGCGGCGGCCTGGGCCTTGAAGGCCGGCCCGGTGGTGTCGTCGAGCTGGACGAGCAGCTCGTCCCAGGCCTGGAGCCAGCCGTCCTGCACGACGACCGGGGACAGGTTGACGTGCACCTCGTAGCCCGCCCCGACGAAGTCGTCGACCGCCGCGAGCCGGTCGGCGACGGGGTCGGTGCGGACGTCGAGCAGCTTCGACGCGTCCTCGGGCATCAGGCTGAACCGGACCCGGGTGCGGCCCTGGGGGTCCCAGCCGAGCAGGTCGCGGTTGACGTGCTTGGTGGCGAACGACGCCTTGGCGGTGGGCAGGCCGCGGAACGTCTCGACGAGGTCGCGCACGTTGTCCGACAGCCGCGCGTCGACCGAGCAGTCGCTGTTCTCGCCGATGTCGTAGACCCAGGCCTGCGGGTCGACCTGGTCCGGCTCGGGCTTGGTGCCCTGCCGCCGGACGTGCCGCTCGAGGTATCCGGTGATCTGCTCGATGTTGGCGAAGACCGTGACGGGGTTGCTGTAGCCCTTGCGCCGCGGGACGTAGCAGTAGGCACAGGCCATGGCGCAGCCGTTGGCGGTGGACGGCGCGATCCAGTCGCTGCTGCGGCCGTTTCGCCGCGCGGTCAGCGACTTCTTGACCCCGAGGACGAGCGCCTCGGTCTTGATCCGGACCCAGCGGCGGACGTTGGCCTCGTCGCCGGCGAGCTCGGGGATCCGCCAGTGGCTCGCGACCTCGACCCGCTCGGCGTCGGGCCAGCGGGCCAGCACCTGCTGCCCGCGGGGCAGCTCCGCGGCCTCGGGCTCGAGGTAGATGCGGCGCACGTCGAGGAGGGGACGGCGGGGACGGGCGGGGGTCGTCATCACCGGTGCCAACGCACGGGGCGGCCGGCATCCTCCCGTCGGGGGCGGCCCGTCGTGACGGCGCCCGGGCACAGCGGCGGACCGGATGCGTCCGTCGCCCGCCCCACCAGGGGCTCCGTGCCGCGCCCGATCGTCCGGTCCGCATCCGTGCCCGACCACCGGAGCACAAGGGGCAGGTCGAGCGCAGGTGAGGAGACCCGTGCAGCCTGTGCCTTGTGCCCGGGTGGTCCGCGTGACGCCTGTCCGGTGAGGGGTGACCGGGCCGCCGGACCCGGCCACGATGTGTCCCGTGCTGCGGGCGGACGTGATGACCGGTCTCGTGGAGCGCGTCACGGCCCACCTCGCGGGGGACCCGTGGTGCCGGGTCGCGGTGGACGGCGCCGACGGGGCGGGCAAGAGCCGCTTCGCGACCACGACCGGGGTGCTGGTCGTCGACGGGGTGTTCCTGCTGCGCGGGGAGCTCCGCGGGCTACTCGAAGCCGATAGAGGTGCAACTGTTGGTACCTGAAGCCCGATAGGCTGACATCAGTTGCTGGTTAAGGAGAATATCCGTGGCTGCTCGTAGGACTCCGGCACCGGTCTCGCGCGCCCTCCGGGTGACAGGTGAGAACGTCAGCTCGTGGCGCAAGCTGCGCCGGCTGACGATCGAGGAGGTCGCCGACCGGGCGGGCGTCAGCGCCCGGACGGTGATGCGGCTGGAGGCCGGCGGCGGGACGACGCTGGAGAACCTGATGCGCGTGGCCCGCGCCCTGGGCACCCTCGACCTGCTCGTCGGGGCCCTCGACCCGTACGCGACGGACCTGGGCCGGGCGCGCGCGGACGAGGAGCTGCCCGAACGGGTGCGGCGCAGGAGCGCGCGGTGACCGAGCTGCGGGTGTTCGTGAGCATCGACGGCTCCGACACGCTCGCGGGCACCCTCTACAGCCACCGCCGGCGCGGGACGCAGTCAGCGACGTTCGCCTACTCCCCGGACTACCTGCGCAACCCCGCCGGCTACGCGCTGGACCCAGGGCTCCCGCTCGGCGGCGGCGCGTTCCAGACCCCGACCAACCAGTCGCTCTTCGGCGCGTTCACCGACTGCGCACCGGACCGGTGGGGCCGGACCCTGGTCACGCGGCAGGAGGCCAGGCGGGCGCAGGCGCAGGACCGGCCTGCTCGCGCGCTCGCGGAGACCGACTACCTCCTCGGCGTGCGCGACGACCTGCGGCAGGGCGCCCTGCGGTTCACCGTCGACGGGGAGGTGTTCCTGGCCGACGAAGACACCGGGGTGCCCGCGCTGACCGACCTGCCCGCGCTGCTGGACCTCGCCGAGCGCGCGGAGCGGGACACGGCGGACCTCGAGGACCTCCAGCGGCTGGTCCGGGTCGGCAGCTCCCTGGGAGGTGCCCGTCCCAAGGCCCACGTCCTGGGCCGCGACGGTCGCATCGCCATCGCGAAGTTCCCCAGCGCCAGCAGCGACTCCTGGAACGTCATGGCGTGGGAGAAGGTCGCCCTCGATCTGGCGGCGGCGGCCGGCATCGAGGTCCCTGCTTCCCGGCTCCTCAGCCTGGCCGGGCGCAGCGTGCTGGTGGTGGACCGCTTCGACCGGACCACCGCAGGCACGCGCATCGGGTACGCGAGCGCGATGACGATGCTGGAGGCCTCCGACGGTGAGCAGCGGAGCTACCTGGAGATCGCCGAGGTGGTCGAGACCACCTCGGCCGCGGCCACCCGGGAGCTCGAGCAGCTCTGGCGGCGGGTCGTCTTCTCCGTGCTGATCTCCAACACCGACGACCACCTGCGCAACCACGGCTTCCTCCACGTGGCGGGCGACGTGTGGCGGCTGTCGCCGGCGTTCGACCTCAACCCGGACCCCGGGCCGGGACCCACGTTCCTCAGCACGAGCATCGACGGCGACGACACCGCCGGCCTCGTCACGGCGCTGCGGGTGGCCGACTACTTCGGCCTGGGACCGGCGAGGGCCCGTGAGGTCCTCGCGGAGGTGGCTGCCGCGGTCAGCGGCTGGCAGACCGTCGCCGCTGGTCACCGGCTGTCGGCGGCAGAGATCCGCGACATGACGCCGGCGTTCTCCGCGCTGCGCGACGCCTCTGGGGCATGACGGCTGCTCGCGGGACACCGCTACGGGCCCCGGGACGGACTGACCCCGCCCGGACCTCGGGTCCGGGCGGGGTCTCGTCACTGCTGGGGACCGAGCTCCGTCAGTCCCTCGTGGCGGTGACGGTGGGATTTGAACCCACGGAGGAGTTTCCCCCTCACACGCTTTCGAGGCGTGCTCCTTAGGCCGCTCGGACACGTCACCGCCGAGAAGGGTACAAGCCCGGCGGGACCCCTCGGGAACCCGACGGCCCGTCCTGGCGGAGGGCACGGACGACGCCTGGGCACGACGCTCAAGTCCAGCACCGGACGAGCCGTAGTCCTGTCATGGCCCACCCCACCGCGGTCGGGTACCGACCGACCGACACGATCCCCACCACCGTCTACCGCGAGGCCGCCCGCACGGTCACGCGGGTGCTGGTCCCGGCCGCCCTCGCGCTGCTGGCCCTGGCCGTGCTGGAGGTGGCCACCACCGGCGACCTCCTGTCGCTGCAGCTCGCGGCCGTCACGGTCCTCGTCGTCACCATGCCGGGCACGCTCATCGCCACCGAGGCGGTCGCGCGGCTGCGGGTCGACGGGACCATCCGCCGGATGGAGCGCGACCTGCGGGCGGCGGACCCCTCGGCCTGAGCGGCGGTCCGGGCCGGGCCCCCCGGCACGGCACCATGGCCGCATGGCCTACGACACCGAGCTCGCCGACCGTCTCCGCGCCGTCCTCGCCGACGAGCCGGACCTCACCGAGCGGGCCATGTTCGGCGGCCTCGCGTTCCTGGTCCGGGGCAACCTGGCCGTGAGCGCCAGCGGGCAGGGCGGCCTGCTCGTGCGCACCGACCCCTCCCGGACCGACGCGCTGCTCGGCGAGGAGGGCGTGCACCCGTTCGAGATGGCCGGCCGGTCGATGCGCGGCTGGCTCGGTGTGGACGCCGAGGCTGTCGAGAGCAAGGAGGACCTCACCCGCTGGGCGGACGTCGGTCTGCGCTACGCCCGCCGGCTGCCCGCCAAGAAGGGCTGAGGCCTCACGCCGAGGGCGCCGCGCCCAGGCCGAGCCGGGCCCTGACCTCGGGGCGCCGCAGGGGCGGGACCGTGGTCGGCGGCTGGCGCCGGGCCGGGAGCTCGGCGAGCAGCTCGGCGGTGGCCGCGGCGACCCGGGCCACCGCGGCCTCGAAGGCGGCGGCCGCGGCGGGCGGCGGCTGGCGCACCCCGCTCACCTTGCGGACGTACTGCAGCGCGGCGGCGGCGACCTCGTCGGTGGTCGCGGGCGGCTCGAGGCCGCGCAGCTCGGTGATGTTCCGGCACATGGACCCATCCTGCTCCGCGCCGGCGGGCCGCCGCGACGGCTCCGGCGGTCGGGCCCCCGGCTCAGCGGCGGTCGGCGAAGAAGCCGCGCAGCAGCGCCGCGGACTCCTCGGCCCGCACCCCGCCCACGACCTCGAGGCGGTGCAGCGACAGCGGGTCCCGCGCCAGGTCCCACACCGACCCGCACGCGCCGGCCTTGTCGTCCCAGGCGCCGAAGACGGTCCGCGCCACCCGGGCCGCGACCAGCGCGCCCGTGCACATCACGCACGGCTCCAGCGTCACCACGACGGTCGAGCCCGGGCAGGCGCCAGCCCTGGCCGAGCGACCCGCGCCGCGTCGCGCAGGGCGTCGACCTCGGCGTGGGCGGTGGCGTCGCCCGTGGCCTCGCGGCGGTTGCGGCCCTCCCCGAGCACCTGGCCGTCCGGGCCGAGGACCACCGCCCCGACCGGCACGTCGCCGTCGCGCACGCACAGGGCCGCGAGCGCGAGCGCGCGGTCCATGGCCGCGGCCACGGCGGCGTCCGGCTCAGCCACGGCAGGGCCTCCGCCGCGGTCGCGTCCGCGCGGACCGGGACCCTCAGCGCAGCTGCTCCAGCAGGTCGAGGAAGCCGACCCGCTCGCCCAGCTCGGTGAGCGCGCGGGCAGGGTCGTCGGCGTCGGCCTCGACGATGGCCTTGAGGCTCTCCCCGCCCACGCCCAGGTCCTCCAGCAGCGACAGGTCGCCGGCCCACGGCACCTCGGTCACCTTGGGGCCGTCCTCCTCCGCGACCGGGGCCGCCTCCTCGTAGTCGTCGAACCCCGAGGAGTAGTGCTCGTCGAACCCGCCGCCCCCGACCAGGCCGGCCGCGCGCAGCGAGCCGGCGTCCGACCAGATCTCCGGGTCGGCGAAGACGCCGCCGAAGCTGCTGGCGCGCGCGGCGGGCAGGTCGCTGACGAAGACGCGGGCGTCGTCCTCGCCGTCCACGCGGACCAGCGCGAACCACTCGTCCTCGCGCTCGAGGACCACCAGGCCCGTCGCGGAGTCCACCTCGCCCCGCACGGTGTCGACGAGGTCGTCGAGGGTCGACGCGGTGTCCAGCTCGGCCTCGCGCGCGGACCAGGAGCGGCCGCTGGGGACCAGGAGGGCGGTGAAGTACGACACGTCTGCATCCTGGCACCAAACGGTCACGCGGCGGCACCGCTGCGGCGGGTCACGGTCGCGGCCGGGCCCGCGGCCATCTGTAGCGTGCCCCCATGCGCGTCCACGTGGCCGACCACCCGCTGATCTCCCACAAGCTGACGACGCTGCGCGACGTCCGCACCGACTCCCCGACGTTCCGCCGCCTCGTCGAGGAGCTGGTCACCCTGCTCGCCTACGAGGCGACCCGCGACGTGGCCGTGGAGCCGACCGAGGTGACGACGCCGCTGACCACGACCACCGGCGTCAGGCTGGCCTCGCCCAAGCCCATCGTCGTGCCGATCCTGCGCGCCGGGCTGGGGATGCTCGACGGGATGAGCCGCCTGCTGCCCACCGCCGAGGTGGGGTTCCTCGGCATGCTGCGCGACGAGGAGACCCTGCAGCCCCGGACGTACGCCAACCGCCTGCCCGACGACCTGTCCGGCCGGCAGTGCTTCGTGCTGGACCCGATGCTGGCCACCGGCGGCACCCTGGCCATGGCGGTGGACTACCTGCACGGCAAGGGCGCCCGCACGGTCACGGCGATCTGCCTCCTGGCCGCCCCGGAGGGCCTGGCGGCGCTGGAGGCCGCGGTCGCCGACGACGTGGACCTGACCGTGGTCGTCGCGAGCCTGGACGAGCGGCTGGACGAGCGCGGCTACATCGTCCCCGGCCTCGGTGACGCGGGAGACCGGCTGTACGGCATCGTGTAGGCCCGGCGTGGCGGGTGGACTCCGCGACGCCGACGTGTGGATGCTGGGCGGTCGGGCGGGTGCCCGGCGGCAGGACCTGACGACGGGACGAGGTGCACGTGCTCAAGAAGGTCCTCAAGTGGGTGGCGTGGCTGTTCGTCGCCTTCCTCGTCTACTCGATCTTCCGCAGCCCGGAGCAGGCCGCCGGGCTGGTCGTCGGCGGGTTCCAGGGGATCGCCGCCGCGTTCGGCGCGGTGTTCGCGTTCTTCGACGCGATCCTCGTGCAGTCCGGCAGCACCCCTCCCGCCCCCTGAGCCGTGGCCGACCGCCGGGAGCCGGGGGACGACCTCCCCACCAGCCCCGTGGTGCCGCACGGCCGGGTGCCCGACCCGGCCGCGGTGTCTCCGGTGCGCAGCAGCCGTGCCGCCCCGCCGCGCCGGGGCCCCGGGCCGCCGCCGCGCGACTGGCCCGGGCCGGTGCTCCGCCGCCTCCGTGACCCGCTGCCCGACGGCTACGCCCCACGGTTCGGGCGCAAGAAGCCGGCCGCGGCCCCGCCCGGGGAGCCGGGTAGGACAGGGCAGCCCGCCCGCAGCGCCGAGCCGGGCCGGCCCGGGGACCGGACCGGCGAGCCGGCGCGCCCCGCCCGGTCCGGCGGCCCCGGGCCCGCCCCGCGCCCGGACCGCGCCACCGTGCGCCCCGCCGACGACCGGACCGGCGGCGGCAGGCGGCGCGACGGGGCACGCGACGGGGCACGCGACGAGGTACGCGACGAGGACGTCGAGCTCGACCCGGTCCAGGACCTCGACGTCGACCCCGCGCTGGAGCTGGAGCTGCTCTCCGAGCTGGACCCGTCCGTCACCCCGGACGACGCCCGGGCCCTGCGCGGGCCCGAGCCGGGGGCCCTGCGGACCGTGCGCCGCAAGCTGGGCAAGGCCCTGGTGCCCGGGGAGCGGATCCTCGTCGCGCAGACCCGCCACCCCGTGGTGCTCGCCGAGCCGGTGCTCAGCTCGGTGCTCGTCCTCCTCGCCATCGCGGCCGTCAGCCCGTACCTGGGCGCGGCCGACCTGCTGCGCAACGTGCTCATGGCGGGCTGGCTGTTCCTGGCCGTGCGGGCGCTGTGGTCGTGGCTGCAGTGGTCGCACGACTACTTCGTGGTCACCGACCGGCGGCTCATGCGGCTGCACGGCCTGTTCGACGTCCAGCGCGACATGATGCCGCTGACCAAGGTCACGGACATGGCCTTCGAGCGGCCGTTCTGGGGGCGCCCGTTCCGCTACGGCCGCTTCGTGCTGGAGTCGGCGGGCCAGGACCAGGCCCTCCGGGTCATCAGCTACGTGCGGGACCCCGACGACGTCGACGCCCTGATCGGACGGCAGATCTTCGCCCGGCCGCCGTTCCAGCCCCCGGGCGGGGGACGGTGAGCGAGCTCGTCCTGCTGGGGACCGGCTCGGCGGACGGCTGGCCGAACCCGTTCTGCCGCTGCGCCCCGTGCCTGGGCGCCCGGGCGGACGGCGTCCTCCGCGGGCAGAGCGCCGCGCTGCTGGACGGGGTCCTCCTGCTGGACTGCGGGCCGGAGGCGCCCCGGGCGGCGCTGCGGGCCGGGCGGGACCTGGCCGGGGTGCGCGTCCTCCTGCTCACCCACGCCCACCCGGACCACACGTCTCCCGCCCCGCTGCTGTGGCGCAGCTGGACCTCCCGGACGGAGCCGCTCGTGGTGGTCGGGCCGCCGGACGCCGTCGCCCCGTACGCGGACTGGGTCGGCCCGCACGACCCCGTCACCCTGGTCCCGGTCGACCCCGCCGACCCCGGCGCCGACGCGGTGCTGGCCGGCCTGGACCTGGCCGGCTACCGCTGCCGCCCCGTGGCCGGCCGCCACGAGACGACGACCGCGCTGTGGGACGTGACCTGCCCCGACGGCTCCCGCCTGCTCTACGCCACCGACACGGGCCCTCTCGACGAGGCGGCCCTGGCCCGGGTCGCCGGGCGCGGGTACGACCTGCTGGTGCTCGAGCAGACCTTCGGCGACCGCGCCGACCACGGCACCGGCCACCTGGACCTCACGACCTTCCCGCGCGAGCTGGCCCGGCTGCGCGCCGCGGGCGCGGTCACCCCGACCACGCGGGTGGTGGCCACGCACCTGTCGCACCACAACCCGCCCGCCGCGGAGCTCGCCCTGCGGCTGGGCGCGTGGGGCGCCGAGGTGCACCCCGACGGCACCGCCCTGCCCGTCCGGGCCGCAACCGGCCCCGCCCGCACGACCCCCAGCACCGGCACCGGCACCAGCACCGGCACCAGCACCGGCACCGGCACCAGCCCGCCACCGGCACCGGCCCGGCACCAGCCCGGCCACCGGCACGGGCACCGGCCCGACCGCGGCGACGGCGCCGATCCGGGGGCTCCCCCGCCGCACCCTCGTCCTCGGCGGTGCGCGGTCGGGCAAGAGCACGCACGCCGAGCGCCTGCTCGCCGACCACGACGACGTCGTCTACGTGGCCACCGCCGGGCTGCGCGAGGCCGACGCCGACTGGCAGGCCCGGGTCGACGCCCACCGCGCGCGGCGCCCCGGCGGCTGGACCACCGTGGAGACCGCGGCCGGGACGACAGGCCCCACGACGGACCCGCTGCCCGGCCTGCTCGCCGAGGCCGGTGCCCCGCTCCTCGTCGACTGCCTCGCCCTGTGGTGCACCGGGGCCCTGGACCGGGCGGGAGCCTGGGAGCAGGAGCGCTGGTACGACGGCGGTGCGCAGGACCGCTACCGCCGCGAGGTCGGGCTCCTGCTCGCCGCCTGGCGCGACGCCGCCCGCCAGGTCGTGGCGGTGAGCAACGAGGTGGGCTCCGGCGTGGTCCCCGCCACGTGGTCCGGCCGGGTGTTCCGTGACGAGCTCGGGCGTCTCAACGCCGCGGTGGCCTCCGCGTCGGAGCGGGTGGACCTGGTCGTCGCGGGCACCGTGCAGCGCCTGCGCGGCTGAGCGGGCCGGCCGCGGGCGGCCCCGGCTGGCGACGGGGGCCGGGCCGCGCGACGGTGTCCCCGGACCGGCGTCGGGCCGGGACAGCCACCCGTTGGAGGAGCACACGCATGACCACCCGCGACGCGAGCGTCCGTTGGACCGGCACCATCTCCGAGGGCTCCGGCCAGCTCACGCTGGAGAGCTCGAACCTCGGCCCCTACGCCGTCTCCTGGCCGACCCGCTCGGGCGACCCGGACGGCCAGACCAGCCCCGAGGAGCTCATCGCCGGCGCGCACGCGTCGTGCCTGGCCATGAACCTCGCGGGCGTGCTCGGCGGCGAGGGCCTCACCCCGCAGAGCATCGACATCAGCGCCGAGGTGACGCTGGACGCCGACCCCGCCGGCGGGTTCCGCATCTCCGGCATCGCGATCACCCTCCGCGCGACGGTGCCGGGCGTGGACGCCGAGCGCTTCGCCGAGCTCGCGGCCACCGCCGAGCGCACCTGCCCCGTCACCAAGGCCCTGGCCGGGACCACCGTCACGCTCGACGCCGCCCTGGACGACTGAGCGAGGACGACCCGAGCCCAGAGGACCGAGCCCGGACGACCCAGCGCCGGAGGACCCCCTGGGGCCCCGCACCCGCGGGGTGCTCAGGGGGTCGACGGCTCCGGGCCGACCGGCAGGCACGAGGGCGCCGTGGTGGGCGTCCCGCTCGGCTCCACGGTCGGCGTCGCGGTCGGCGTCGCGCTCGGGGCGCACGGCACCGGGCAGGGCCCGGCCGTGGCACCGGTGGACGGCTCGACCGTCCCGGGCCCGGAGCCGGGCGAGGGGGACGTGGCGGTGGGCGACGGCTCGCACGTCGGCGTCGGGTCGACCGGGGGCCCTGTCGGGGACGGGCTCACCGTGGTCGGCCCGCCGCTCGGCTCGGCCGGCGGGGTCGTCGGTCCGCCCGAGGGCTCCCCGGACGGCCCCCCGGACGGACCTGCGGACGGGCTGCTCGGCGGAGCGGTCGGCGTGCCCGAGGGCGGCACGGTCGGGCTCGACGTCTGCGTGGGCGACGGCGAGGTGGTCGGGCGGCCGGACGGCGGGGCCGTCGTGCTGCTCGACGGCGAGGGCGAGGGCGACGCGGAGACCGAACGGGTCGGGGACGGCGAGGGTCCGACGGGGCCCGCGCCGACCACGGTGCCGGGCGGCGGGGTCCAGCCCGGCGGGAGCGCGCCGCCCGGGGTGAACGGCGACCAGTACCCGCCGCCGTCGCCGAACGGGTCCAGCGGGTCGAAGCCGGCGGTGCCGAAGGGGTCCTCGCCGAAGGGGTCGAGGCCCCCGCCGGGCGCACCGGGACCGCCGGAGCGGTACCCCGCGGCCGTGGCGAGGACCAGGTCCACGTAGCTGGAGGAGTTGTTGTAGCGGCGCACGGCCAGCGCCGCCTGGGCGGGGTCGTCGAGGCTGTCGCGGCCCTCGCACAGGTAGCGGGCGGCGGCCAGGGCCGCGTCGTCGATGTCCTGGGGGTCGCTCGCGCCGTCGCGGTCGCCGTCGCTGCCCCAGCGCCGCCAGGTCCCGGGCAGGAACTGCATCGGACCGACCGCGCGGTCGTAGGCCGCGTCGCCGTCCAGGGACCCGCCGTCGGTGTCGCGGACCACCTGCGTGCCCGCGAGCGAGCCGTCGAGGCGGGGGCCGAGGATGCGGGGCACCGAGACGCCCTGGTCGGTGACCGACGCCCCGCCGAAGCGCCCGTGGTTGGCCTCGACGCGACCGATGCCGGCCAGCAGGGCCCAGTCGATGCGGCAGCCGGGGGCCTCGCGGGCCATCACCTCGGCCGCGGCGCGGTAGGCCCGCAGCGTCGGGGCGGGGATGCCCGCGCCGCCCCCGCCGAGGCCGGCCGGGATGACGGAGGCGAGGGTCTCGCCGCCGAGCACGGGGATCTCGACCGCCGCGTCGGCACCGGCGGGACCCGACGCACCGGACCCGTCGTCCGCGCCGGGCCGCTCGCGCGCGGAGCCGGACCGGGTGCGGCCGCCCTCGCGGTCGGTCCCGTCCTCCTCCGGCACGAGCACGTCCAGGGAGCCGAGGCCCTCGGCCCCGAGGGCGAAGACGTCGCCGGGGCGGGTCCGGTCGCCCGGGTCCACGGGCTGTGCCGCGGCGGCGGTGAGAGCGACCGAGGACACCCCGAGCAGGGCGACGAGCGTGCGGCCGGCCCGTGAGCGGCGCCAGCCGGCCCCGCGGGCCGGGGCGGGGACGGCGCCCGGGGACGCCGCGGGGGGACGTGCCGCCCCGTGCCTGCCTGCGCCCGACATGCGTCGCTCCTGCCCTGTGCGGATCGTCCCCCGGCCGAGGATAGGCCCACGTGCCGTCCGCCCGTCAGGGCTCTCGGCGAGTCCGACCTGAGAGAGGATCATCCGGTGGTCGTCGACGTGGCCGAGCTCGTCGGCGTCACCGTGTTCGCCCTGTCCGGCGGGCTGCTGGCGGCGCGCCGCGGCATGGACCTGTTCGGCGCGGTGGTCCTCGCGCTCGTGGCCGGGCTGGGCGGCGGGACCATCCGCGACGTGCTCGTCGGCGCCACCCCTCCGGCGAACCTCAGCGACGGGGCCGCCGTCGGCTGCGCGGCGGCCGCCGGGGTCGTGGCCTTCTACCAGGACCTCGGCGTGGCGCGGTTCCGGCGGGCGGTGCTGGTCCTCGACGCGGGCGGGCTGGGGCTGTTCACGGTCAACGGCGCCGTCACCGCCCTGGCGCTGGGGGCGCGGCCGATGGCCGCCGTCTTCCTCGGCCTGCTGACCGGGATCGGCGGCGGCGTGCTGCGCGACGTGCTCAGCGGGCAGGTCCCCGTCGTCCTGCAGGACGACATCTACGCGCTGCCGTCGCTGGCCGGCAGCGTGGTCGTGGTGCTGCTCTGGGAGCTGGACGCGTTCACGCCCGTGGCCGGCGTCCTCGTGGCGGCGGGGGTGTTCACGGTCCGCCTGCTGGCCCGGCGGCGGCGCTGGCACCTGCGCCGCACGTCCGCCCAGCCGCCCGCGTGGCCGGAGCGGCCGCCGAGGACAGGCTGAGGGCGGTGCTGGGACGACGGCCCTGCTCATGACAACCTCAGGTCCTGCCGATACCCCTACCGTCCATGTGCCCGACACCTCTGGAGGCCCACGTGGCGTCTGAGCGCCCGACCGCACGCGGCGCGCGCGCGACGTCGGTGCTGCGTCGGCTCACCCACGCCTCCCGCTCCGACGCGGCCGGGCCCGGTCGGCTCGCCGCGTCCCTGTCGCTGCTGACCGCGACCCTGGAGTCGACGCAGGACGGCATCCTCGTGGTGGACCTCGAGGGGCGCGTGGTCGGGCACAACTCCCGGTTCCTGCAGATGTGGGGCT
Organism: uncultured Actinomycetota bacterium; assembly: GCA_963750335.1. GTDB lineage: Bacteria > Actinomycetota > Actinomycetes > Actinomycetales > JBBAYJ01 > Aquipuribacter. Next base: position 520,719 of record CAVVQD010000011.1, on the reverse strand, counting down.
TCGGCGAGCAGGTCGGCGACGCCGACACCGACTCCTCCCTGCTGCAGCGCGCCTTCGCCCAGGTCGCCGACCCCGCCGGCTTCCGGGCCCGGGTCGCCGCGATCTACGCCCAGCCCGACCTCGTCGCCACCGAGGAGATCGAGCTCGCGGACGGCCGGGTCTTCTCGCGCTATACCCAGCCGCAGCGCATCGACGACGCGGTCGCCGGGCGGGTGTGGAGCTTCCGCGACCGGACCGCCGAGCGGCGCCTCGAGCAGGACCTGCGCCGGATGGCGTACACCGACGAGCTCACCGGGCTGCCCAACCGGGCGCTGTTCATGACGCGCGGCCGGGCCATGGCCGAGGCCGCCGAGGCCACCGGGCGCCCGCTCGGGGTCGCCGTGCTGGACCTGGACCACCTCAAGGCCGTCAACGACGACCTCGGCCACCGCTCGGGCGACGAGCTGCTCCGCGTCGCGGCCACGCGGCTGCGGGCGGCGGCCCGGGCCGAGGACCTGCTGGCGCGGCTGGGCGGCGACGAGTTCGGGGTGCTGCTGCCCGGCGCCTCGGCCGCGACCGTCGAGGCCGTCCTCCAGCGCATGGCCGACGCCATGTCCGGCTCGCTCGTGCTGTGCGGGCGCACCGTCGGTGCGTCGGTGAGCGGCGGCAGCTCCGTCGGCAGCGGCGTGGTGTCGCTGGAGACGCTGCTGCACGAGGCCGACCTGGCGATGTACCGGGCCAAGGCCGAGGGCCGCGGCCGCGTGCACCCCTACGACGACGAGGTGTCGCGCTCGGACCCGCGCACCGCGGCCGCCGAGGTCGAGCAGGTGCTGGCCGAGGACGGCCTGCTCGTGGTCACCCAGCCCATCTGCCAGCTCTCGACCGGCCTGCTCATGGGCCACGAGGCGCTGTCCCGCTTCCCCGGGCGCGGCCACCGCGAGGTGAGCGAGTGGTTCGCCCTGGCCCGGGAGGGCGGCAGCGCCCCGGCCCTGGAGTCCCGGGCCATCACGCTGGCCCGCGAGCAGCACGACCCCGCCTCGGGGGCCTACCTCACGGTCAACGTCAGCCCGTCGGTGCTCGGCTCCCCCCAGGTGCAGGACGCCCTGGCCGGCGACCTCGCCGGCGTCGTGGTCGAGGTCACCGAGGACTCCCGCCTGGACCTCACCGAGCTCGCCCGGCTGCTGGACCGGCTGCGCGCCCGCGGCGCCCGGGTCGCGATGGACGACACGGGCGCCGGCTACGACGGCCTGCGCCGGCTGGTGCGTCTGCGCCCGGAGATCGTCAAGCTCGACCGGGAGCTCGTGCACGCCGTGCACGAGCACCCGGAGAAGCGGGCCATGGTCGAGGCGCTGGTGTCGTTCTGCCGCCAGACCGGGGCGGTGATGTGCGCGGAGGGCATCGAGTCGCTGGACGAGCTGCGCACCCTCGTGGACCTGGGGGTCGACCTGGGCCAGGGCTGGTTCGTCGGGCGCCCGGCGGTCGGCCACCCGCCCGTCAGCCGGGCCGCGGCCGAGGCGTGCGGGGCCATCGGCGACGTGACCCCCGGCGACATGGACCGCCTGCGGGCGCACCTGGACCGCGCGGCGACCGTGTACGACGTCGCGCAGGCCGCACAGCGCGCCCTCGTCGCCCTCCAGGCCGACGACCTCGTCGTGTCGCTGCTGGACGGGGCCGACCTCGTCCAGGTCGACCGCCCCGGCTGGACGTCCAACGAGCAGCGGTTCGGGGTCGGCGACTACCCCGCCACGGCCTCGGCCATGGCCGGGGCCGACGTGCTGGCCGTGCGCGCCGACGACCCCGCGGCCGACCCGGCGGAGCTCCGGCTCCTCAAGGAGGCGGGGTACCGCTCGGTCCTCGTCGTGCCGCTGCTGCGCGACGGCACGGCCTGCGGGGTGGTCGAGGTGTTCTCCCGTGCCGCGCGGTCCTGGTCGGACCGGCAGGTGCGCGTGTGCCGCTACCTGGCCGACGAGGTGTCCGACGCCCTGGACCGGATCGAGCGCACGGCCGGCGCCGTCGGCTGAGACCGGCCCTCGCGCCGGGGGCCCGGGGTCGGGCAGGCTGTCACGGTCCCCGCCCGGGGGCGGGACCGGAGGCGGGCATGGCAGGCGGACGCGGGTTCCAGGGCAGGCGCCGGGGCGAGGACGCGCGGCTCCCGCCGGGGCAGTACGACACCGGCAGCGGCTGGCCCGTGCTGACCGCCGAGGTCACGCCGAGCACCGACCTGTCCCGGTGGACGATGACCGTCGACGGGCTCGTCGGCCGCCTCGCGACCTGGACCTGGGACGAGCTGCGGGCCCTGCCGGCCTCGACCTACGAGGGCGACATCCACTGCGTGACCACGTGGTCGAAGCTCGGCACCTCGTTCCGGGGGGTGTCGGTCGACCTGCTGCTGGACGCCGCGCAGCCGGGGCCCGGGGCGGCGTTCGTCCTGGCGACCTCGACCACGGGGTACACGACGAACCTGCCGCTGGCCGACCTCACCGGGGGCAGGGCGTGGCTGGTGTGGGAGCACGAGGGGCGGCCGCTGCCCGTCGAGCACGGCGGACCCGTCCGGCTGCTGGTGCCCCACCTCTACTTCTGGAAGAGCGCGAAGTGGATCACCCGGCTCACCGTCCTCGACCACGACGAGCCGGGGTTCTGGGAGCGCAACGGCTACCACGACCGGGGCGACCCCTGGCTCGAGCAGCGGTACCAGGGTGACTGAGCGGGGGCCCGCGGGTGGCGGGCTCGTGGGCGCCGGGCCCGGGGTGGCGGGCCCGTGGGCGGCGGGCTCGTGGGCGGCGGGCTCGTGGGCGGCGGGCCCGTCGGCGGCGCGCCCGTCCTGCCGGTGAGCCGGTGGGGCCGGGCGACGGTGCGGGAGGTCCGGCGGCCCGGCCCGGACGCGGTCGTGCTGCGGCTCGCGGTCGACCGGCCCGCCCCGCGGCTGCCCGGGCAGCACTACGTGGTCCGGCTGCGCGCCGACGACGGCTACACCGCCTCGCGGTCCTACTCCGTCGCCTCCGCCCCGGACGACCCGCTCGTCGAGCTGTACGTGGAGCGCATCGCGGACGGCGAGGTGTCCGGCTACCTCGCCGAGGGCGTGGAGGTCGGGGACGAGCTGGAGGTCCGGGGCCCGCTCGGCGGCTGGTTCGTCTGGGACGGCGTACGGCCGGCGCTGGCGGTGGGCGGCGGGAGCGGGGTGGCGCCGCTGGTGTCGATGCTGCGCCACGCGCGCGCCACCGGGCAGCCGGACCTGCTCTGCCTCCTCGCCGCCGCACGCACCCTGGACCGGCTGCCGTACGCCGAGGAGCTCGTCGGCGGCTGCCGGCTCGTCGCGCTGTCCGGCGAGCGCTCCCCGGCCGGCCGGGAGCCCGGCCGGCTGGTCGCGGCCGACCTCGTCCCGCTGCTGCGCGAGGGCCAGCAGGTGTTCGTCTGCGGCTCGGCGGCGTTCGCCGAGCACGCCAGCCGGCTCGTGGTCGACCTCGGCGTGCCGCCCGGCGACGTCCGCGTGGAGCGCTTCGGCCCGAGCGGCTGAGCGCCCGCCGGGTGCGTCCGGGCCGCGGGCCTCAGGCCTGCGGGGCCTCGCCCGGGAACAGCCAGACCTGGCCGTCGCGCACCTCGACCCGGTGGCAGCGCACCGGGCGGGTGGCCGGCAGGGACAGCGCGTCGCCGGTGGTCAGGGAGAACCGGGCGGCGTGCAGCGGGCACTCGACCGTGCCGTCCTCGACCCAGCCCTCGGACAGCGACGCCAGGGCGTGCGAGCAGGTGTCGTCCAGGGCGTGGAAGCTGCCCTCGTCGTTGAAGACCGCGACGTCGTCCGCGGTCCCGGCCACGTCGCGGCCGACCAGCCTCGCCTCGCCGCTGGGGATCTCGTCGACCCCGCAGACCTGCATGCCCTCGCTCACGTGCCCTCCGTGCCTCGTCGCCGACCAGAGGTCCCATCCCACCACGGGCCCCGTCGCCGCGCGGTGCGGGGTCCGGCGGCCGCCCCGGTCCGGGGACCTTGGTCCCTGGTGGGCCGGGGGCCGCCAGGCGCACCGTGGGGCATGAGCAGCGCGACGACGTCCGGGGCCGACCTCGCCGAGCACGACTGCTGGCTGCTGCTGCGCGAGGCCGCGGTCGGCCGGCTCGCGGTGGTCGTGGACGGGGCGCCCGACGTCTTCCCGGTGACCCACGTCGTCGACCACGGGACGCTCGTGTTCCGCACCGCGGAGGGCACCAAGCTGGCCGCCGCGGCCGGGCAGCCCGTGGCCTACGAGGTGGACGGCTACGACGCCGCCAGCGGCGAGGCGTGGAGCGTGGTCGTGCACGGGCGGGCCCGCGAGGTGGTCGGGCTGCACGAGGCGCTGGAGGCCCTCCAGCTGCCGCTGTCCCCCTGGCACGCCTCGCCCAAGCCCCGCCTCGTGCGCATCGAGCCCACGGACGTGGCCGGGCGCCGGTTCCGGGCCGTCAGCGCAGCTGCTGCCGACGGGCCTGCGCCGGCACGCTGAGGTCGTGGCCCGCGGGCCGGTCGCGGCGCACCGGACGGCCGAAGAGCCAGCCCTGCCCCAGGTCCACGCCGAGGTCGAGGGCCGCGGCCGCCTGCTCCTCGGTCTCCACGCACTCGGCCAGCACGCGCCCGCCGTAGGCGTGGGTGATGGTGACGACGGCCTCGACGACGGCGGACGCGACGGCGCCGGGCAGCGCCTGGACGAGGTCCTTGTCGAGCTTGACCACGTCGGGCTGGAGCCGCACCAGGGTGTTGAGCGAGGACCAGCCGGCGCCCAGGTCGTCCAGCGCCACCAGGCAGCTGCGGGAGCGGTAGTAGGCGAACACCCGCTCCAGGTGGTCCAGGTCGTGCACCCGGTGGCCCTCGGTCACCTCGAACACGATCTGGTCCAGCCGCACCCCCGCCCGCTCGGCGGCCTGCTCGGTGGTGCGCAGGCAGACCTCGGGCCGGTAGATCGAGGTCGGGACGAAGTTGATGAACAGCAGGTCGTCGCCCAGCCAGCCGCCGGCCCCGCGCAGCGCGGTCGTGCGCCCGACGCGGTCCAGCAGGTTGGTCCACCCCGCGGCGTCCGCGGCGGGGAAGAGCTCGTCCGGCATGACGGGCGAACCGTCGGGCAGCTCCGCGCGCAGCAGGGCCTCGTGCCCCACGGTCAGGCGGTCCGCGAGGCGCACGATGGGCTGGTAGACCGAGCGGAAGCACCGCTCCTCGTCGTCGAAGAGCGGCAGCAGCGCCCGGGAGCCCACCCGGGCCCCCGCCTCGGCCAGGCTGGGGGCCAGGAGGGCGGCCGCCAGCAGGTCGTCGCCCGTCCGCGCGCCGTCCCCGCGCGCCGGCCCCTCGGTGAGCAGCTCGGTGCGCGCCCCCGCACGGTCGGCCGCAGGGGCGCCGTCCAGGACGAGGCAGCGCACCTCGGCCGCCTCCACGACGCTGAGCTCGGCGAGCGCCCGCGACAGGAACGCGTCCAGGTCCGGACCGTGGAGCTCGAGCAGACCGGGTGCCCTCACGCGCACCTCGGTCCCGCTGCGGCGAGCAGAGGCCCGCAGCGCCCTCGCGGTGTGGTCGACCCGGGTCGCCAGCAGCAGGGTGCGGGCGGTCGTGGGCAGCGTCTGGGCCGGCGCGGAGCACACGCACGTGCCGCAGGTCCTGGGCACAGGGCCTCCGTCCGTCGGTGGTCCGCCCACGCGGACCGCTGCCGGTCGGTGTCGGCGTGCCGACGGGCCGCCTTGAGGGGCGGGCCGGTGGTGTCACCCGACGGGCGGGACCACCGTCAGCACGTCGCGGTAGCGCCCGTCCGCCGGGTCGGAGAACGTGTACGACCCCGGTGCCGCAGGGGCGGCGAAGCTGAGGAAGGTGCGGGAGGGCACGACCTCGTCGAAGCTCCCGTCCTCCGCCCGCAGGGCCACGGCGTCGGGACCGGTGTTGTAGACCGTCACGGGCGCCCCGGCGGCCACCGGGTCGCCGACGTGGAAGCGGCCGTCGTCGACGAGCACGGCCACCGACAGCTCGCCGTGGTCGTGGCCGGACATGTCCTGGGCCGGGGGCGCGGCCTCGTCGGGGGCTCCGGCGGCTGCGGGCGCGGCGGGTGCGGGGCGACGGGTGCAGGGGCATCGGTGCAGGTGCGGCCGGTGCAGGGGCGGCGGTGCGGCGGGTGCGGGGACGACGGGTGGGGCGGCTGCCGCCGGGACCTCGGCGGCCGCGGCGGGCGGCGGGGCCAGGGACAGGCCGGCGGCGAGGGCGAGCGTCACCGCCATGAGCACGACCTCGACGACCGCGACGCGCCGGAACGCCCCGGGGCGGCCGGAGGCGAGCAGCGGCAGGGTCCGCCGGCGGTGCACCCAGCCGGCCGCGACGAGCAGCGCGAGCGCGGCCGTCTTGGCCAGCAGCAGGGCCCCGTAGCCGCTGACGAGCAGCCGGCCGGGCGGGACGTCGGTGACCAGGAGCGCCCCGGCCACCCCCGTCCCGGCCGTGGCCACGACGCACACCAGCGCGAGACGGCTCAGCCGCCCGACCGCGACCGCCCGCGACGGACCGGCGTCGCGCACGTGGAGCAGCACCCCGACCAGGCCGCCCACCCACAGCGACGCCGAGACCACGTGGACCGAGAGCGTGGCGACGGTGAGCGCGTGGTCCCCGGCGGCCGCGGGGTGCCCGGACGTGGTCACCGGCAGCACGACGGCCGCGAGCGCGACCACGAGCAGCACGCGGGCCTGGCCGGCGGTGCGCGCCGCCCGGGCCCCGAGGCCCACCACGCCCAGCAGCAGGAGGACGGCGGGCACATCGCGCCCGGCGGGCAGCGCGGTGACCACGGCCAGGACGTCGGCGGGGACGAGGCGCCACGGCGGCCGCCCGATCAGGGACCCGGTGAGCAGCACGAGCGAGACGACCTCGGCCACGCCCCAGGCGGCGGCCGCGGCGGCCGCGGTCCGCAGGGCCCGGGCCGACGACCGGGGCAGGTCCTCGCCCGCCGGGACGAGGACGGCCGCCACGAGCAGGGAGCCGACCACGAGCACCGCGAGCAGGCGGCCGAGCAGCCGGACCGCGGGGACGCCCCAGCCGACGACGGCGCCCGCGTCGGGCAGCCCGGGCGTGGCCGGCGACGGGGCGCCGCCCCCGACGAGGAGCGCCGCCACGAGCGCACCGCCCGTCAGCGCGACGGCGAGCGCCGCGACGAGGACGAGGCGGGCCTCGAGGGCCCGCGCGGCGACGGGTGCGGCCGGGGGCCGGGCCGACGGCACCCGTGGCGGGGCCGGGGCGGGCAGGAGCGCGGTCACGCCTGGACCTCGTGGGCGAAGACCACGACGTTGTCGGTGTAGTGGCCGCTGCTCTCGGCGATGGTGCCGCCGCACGTGATGATCCGGAGCTCCGGGCCCGGGGTGTTGCCGTACACCTGCAGGGTCGGGAAGCCGTCCTTGGGGAACTGCTGCACGTCGTAGACCTCGAAGGCGGCGGTGGTGCCGTCCTCGCGGAGGACCTCCACGCGGGCGCCGACCTGGATGCCGGACAGCTCGAAGAACACCGACGGCCCGCGCGCGCGGCTGCTCACGTGGCCCTCGATGACGGCCGGGCCGACGTCGCCGGGGCGGGGCGAGCCGTCGTACCAGGCGGCGGTGTCGAACTGCTCGTCCCGGGGGACGTCGAGCGTGCCGTCGGCCTGCAGGCCCAGGTGCAGCAGCGGGCTCTGCACGCCGATCGAGGGGATGGAGACGCTGACCGGGGCGGCGGCCGGGGCCGGCGCCGCGGTGGCCACCGGCGTGGGCGTGGTGGCCGGGGCGGCCTCGGCCGGGGCCGCGGTGGCCTCCCGGCCGGGAGCCGGCTCGCTCGGCCGGTCGGACGGGGGCACGGTCGCTGCGGCCGGGACCGGGGCGGGCAGGGCGGCGTCGCGGCCGGAGAGACCGAGCGCGGCGGCGGTCCCGCCCCCGAGGAGCAGGACGGCCGCCGCCGCCACGGTCAGCACCGTGCCGGGACGCCGGGTGCGGCGGGGGGTCCCCGCCGCACCGGCGTCGGCGGGCATCAGCTGTCGGTCGCGGTGCGACGGCGCGCGACGAGCAGCGCACCACCGGCGAGGGCCGCGGCGCCGCCGGCCACGACGAGGGCGAGGTCGGTGCCGCCCGCGGGGGCCTCACCGGTCTGGACGCCGCCGGACGGCATGGCCATCTGCGAGGCCTGGAGCACGCCGCACAGCGCGGGGTCGGTCGCCTCGGTGGGCAGCGACGGGTCCAGGTCGGACACCGTGTCGCCGTCGTAGGCGCCGCTGCCGTCGTGGTCCACGCCGTGCACCACGACGACGGACTCGCCGGACAGGATGTCCTCGGCGACCTCGGGGGTCACGGTGACGTCGCCGCGGGAGTAGCTGACGTCGTCGCCCACGCCGAAGCGGTCCACGGCGAGGCCGGAGCTCGGCGAGGTGTCGCCGGTCGTGGTGAGGGAGACGGTGATCGCGCCGTAGGCGGAGGCGGTCTCGCTGGTGTTCAGCGTGCCGCTGCCGTCGGCGTCGAGGTCGGCCGTCGGGCAGGTGTGGGGCACGTCGGAGGAGTAGTGGATGTGCGCGGCGTGCGGCGCGTCGGCGAGCAGGCCCTCGTAGGCGAGGGTGAAGCTCACCGTGGTGCCGTCGACCTCGATCATGGCCGAGCCCGAGCCGGGGGCGTCGTTGAGCGGGACGGGGGTGAGCGTGCCCTGCGTGGAGCCGGTGTCCGCGGTGGCGGCGAAGGCGGGGGCGGCGGCCAGCAGCGCGGCGGCGATGCCGGCGGCGGGGATCACGAGGGCGCGGCGGGTGCGGGTCGGTATGGTCATGGTCGTGCTCCTGACGTAGGACGGGCCCCGCGTCTGCGGGGGGCGGTCGGGAGGTGTCCGTCCCCGACCGCCCGCCCGGATTGGTCGCGCCCGTCTCAGGCCGCCCGGAGCAGCCCGTCGTCCTGCTCGATGACGCCCAGCGCGAGGGCCGTGAACCCGTGCCCGTCGAACAGCACGGTGATGCGGTCGGGCTCGACGACCTGGACCACGCCGTCCCCGAGCTCCCGGTGCCGGACCCGCTGGCCGACGTGGAAGCCGGTCGTGCCGACCTCGCTGGCCCGGCCCGCGTCGCAGCCGTCGCAGCGGCCGCACGGCCGCGGGTGCTCCTCGCCGAGCAGCTCCAGCAGCATCCGGCGCCGGCAGTCGCGGCTGTCGGCGTAGGCCCGCACCAGCTCGACCCGGGTGCGGTCGGTCGTCCGGCGGCGCTCCCGCTCCTCGGCCACCCGGCGCAGCACCGCCGCGTCGGCCTCCTCGCCCTGCGCGCGGGAGAGCCGGCCGTCGGCGTCCTCCCCCACCGCGCCGGCCTGCACGAGCGCGCCGACGGCCCCCGACACGGTGCGCGCGGCGAGCCCCGTGCGGCCGGTGAGCTCCGCGCGGGTCGCCGGGCCGTCCCGCAGGGCGCGCAGGACGGCGCGCAGCGTGGCCGGGCGCGGCCCGCCCGAGGAGCGCAGGTAGCGCCCGAGCGCGAAGTCCTCGGCCCGGTGCACGAGCAGCGCCCAGGCCCGCTCCCCGTCCCGGCCCGCCCGGCCGACCTCCTGGTAGTACGCGTCCAGCGACGGCGGCGGGCCGGCGTGCACCACGAGACGCACGTCGGCGCGGTCGATGCCCATCCCGAAGGCCGACGTGGCCACGACCACCTCGCTGCGTCCCTCGACGAAGTCGTCCTGCACCTGCTCGCGGCGCCGCGCCGGCATCCCCGCGTGGTAGCCCTCGGCCGGCACCCCCTCGCCGCGCAGCGCCCCGACCAGGCGCTCGACGTCCGCGCGGGTCTGGGCGTAGACGACGGCCGCGCCGGTCCGGGCGGCCACGGCGTCGAGCACGGCGCGCTCGGCGCGGCGGGCGTCGGGGACGTCCTGCGCGGCCAGGTGGATGTTCGGCCGGTCGACGTCCCCGACCACGACCTCGGCCCCGTCCAGCCCCAGCCGCTCGAGCACGTCGTCGCGGACCTGCTGGGACGCGGTCGCCGTCATGGCCAGCACGCGCGGGTGCCCGAGCCTGCGGACGGCGGCGCCGACCTGGAGGTAGTCGGGGCGGAAGTCGTGGCCCCACTCGCTCACGCAGTGCGCCTCGTCGACGACGACCAGGCCGACCTCGGCGTGCGCCAGCGCGCTCACGACCGCGTCGCGGCCCAGCTGCTCGGGGGCCAGCAGGAGGACGTCCGTGGCGCCGCCGGCCACCCGGTCCAGGGTCTCCCGCTCCGCCGCCGCGCCCAGGGTGGAGTTGAGCAGGGCGGCCCGGCGGCCCGTCGCATGCAGGGTGGCCACCTGGTCCCGCTGGAGCGACAGCGTGGGCGAGACGACGACCGCGAGCCCCGGGCGCAGCCGCGAGGCGATGTCGTACACGGCGGTCTTGCCCAGGCCGGAGCGGGCGACGAGGAGGGTGTCGGTGCGCTCGAGGGCGGCCAGGGCCCGCTCCTGCTCCTCGCGCAGCCGGACCCCCTCGCCGAGCACCGCGACGGTCGCGGCGCCCAGGTCGGCCCCGTCGCCCGGCCGGCTGGTGCTGGTGCTGGTGGTGGTGCTGGTGCTGGTGCTGGTGGTGCGGGCCACGGGCCCTCCTCGGTGTCGTCCCCCCGGGTGCTCGCCCGGGAGACGGCGGGTACCCAGGCGGCCGGGGCCGACACCCTGTGCTGCTCGGTCCGTGCTGCGCGGTCCGTGCTGCTCGGTCCGTGCTGCTCGGCGCGTGCGGCTCAGCCCGTGGCCGGGCCCTCCGCCGGGCGGCCCCACACGACGGCCGCGCGCACCTCGGCGGGGGCGGCGGCGGCCAGCTCCTGGTCGGGCCGGACCCCGAGCGCGTCGTTGACCGCGGAGAACGCGCCCCGCAGCGCGACGAAGGCGGTGAGGGCGACGACGGCCGCGTCGTCCCACCCGGCCTCGTGCAGCCGGTCCAGGTCCTCCGCGCCGGCCCCGTTGGGGTCGCGGGCCACCTGCCGGGCCCACCGGGCGAGCGCCTGCTCGTCGGGCTCGAGCCCGGAGTCGTCGCCGCGGAGCACGGCCGCGGCCGTCCCCGCCCCGGCCGCGCCGGCGAGCCGGGACCCCCAGGCCAGCGAGCAGTACGAGTCCCCCGCCGCCGAGGCGCAGGCCGAGACCAGCACGCCGCGCTGCCGGAAGGTGAGCCCTGCCGCGTCCGCCGCCTCGGCGAGGAGGGCGAAGAGCCCCTCCTTGAGGCCGGGCTGGTGGGCCCAGGCGCGGGTGAGGTTCATGACGTAGCCGTGGTCCCGGCGGTCGTCGTCCATCAGCCGGTCTGCCGCCTCGGACGGCGCGGGGACCGCGAGGAAGCCGACCCGCGCCCGCCCGTCCTGGGGGGTGCCGTCCACGCCGTCGTGCCCGCCGTCGCCCATCCGCCCACGCTAGGCCTGCGCGGCCGGTCAGGACAGGGTCGACGAGGCCCCCGGCGGCTCGTCGGCGTGGGCCGGCGGCTGCTCGGCGGGCACCGTCGGCGGCACCCCGAGCCGCTCGGCCAGCGCCATCGCGTCGAACGGGGCCCGCACCTTGACGTCGTTGTCGAGGTAGACGACCACGTCGCGGCCCGAGGCGAGCCAGCCCCGCACCCGCTCCGCCCAGCGCTCGAGCGACACCTCGTCGTAGCCGCTGACGTACAGCTCGCTCTCCCCGTGGAGGCGGGCGTAGGCGTGGTCGGCGGTGTGCTCGTCGATCATCGGCCACCTCCCGGCCGTGTCGGCGACCACGACGGCGACGTCGTGGTCCCGGCACAGGGTGACGAAGCCCGGGTCGCGGAAGGTGTCGTGCCGCACCTCCACCGCGTACCGCAGCGGGCGGTCGGCGTCGGTCGTGGTCCACGCGCGGCCCTCGAGGCGGGCGTCGTGCTCCAGCGACAGCGAGGCCGCCGCGCCGGTCGTCCGCGGGAGCAGGCGGAAGAACGCCTCCAGCCGCGCGGCGTCGTAGCCGAGGGTCGGCGGCAGCTGCCACAGGACCGGGCCCAGCTTGGGCCCGAGGGCCAGCACGCCGGAGCCGAAGAAGTTGGCCAGCGGCACCCGGACGTCGGCGAGCTTCTTCATGTGGGTGATGAACCGGCCGCCCTTGACGGCCAGCACGAAGTCGTCCGGGGTGGCGGCGGCCCACGCGCGGTAGCTGTCGGGCTTCTGCAGCGCGTAGAACGAGCCGTTGACCTCGATGCTGCGCAGCCGCCGGGACGCCCAGGCCAGCTCGTCGGCCTGGCGCAGCCCCGGCGGGTAGAACACGCCCCGCCAGGGCGCGTACGTCCAGCCGGAGATGCCGACCCTCGCCTCGGGCACCACCCGATCGTCGCGCATGTCCTCGGCCGAGCGGGTACCCGTGCAGGCATGAGCCAGCCTGAGCAGCAGCAGACGCCCCCCGGCACCCAGTCCGCGATGACCCCGGTCCCCGACTGCGGCGAGGACTCCTACGTCGGCCACGGGAAGCTCGAGGGCCGCCGCGCCCTCATCACCGGCGGGGACTCCGGGATCGGGCGCGCGGTGGCCATCGCCTTCGCCCGCGAGGGCGCCGACGTCGCGATCTCCTACCTGGGCGGGGAGGAGGAGGGCGACGCGAAGAGCACCGCGGAGCTCGTCGAGGCCGCGGGCCGCAGGTCCCTCCTGCTGCCCGGCGACGTCTCCGACCCGCAGCACTGCCGCGACCTGGTGGCGCGGACGGTGTCCGAGCTCGGCGGGCTCGACGTGCTCGTCAACAACGCGGCCTTCCAGATGAGCCACGAGACGATCGAGGAGATCGAGGACGCCGAGTGGGAGCACACCTGGGCGACCAACGTCCACGCGATGTTCCACATCACCAAGGCCGCCCTGCCCCACCTGGGCGCCGGCGCCTCGATCATCAACAGCTCGTCGGTGAACTCCGACATGCCCTCGCCGACGCTCGCGCCGTACGCGGCGACCAAGGCCGCCATCGCCAACTTCTCGGCGAGCCTGGCCCAGCTGCTGGGCGAGCGCGGGATCCGCTGCAACAGCGTGGCCCCGGGACCGGTGTGGACCCCCCTCATCCCCGCGACCATGCCGCCGGAGAAGGTCGCCCAGTTCGGCGCCGACACCCCCCTCGGCCGCCCCGGCCAGCCCGCCGAGCTCGCGCCGGTCTACGTGCTCCTGGCCAGCGACGACGGCAGCTTCGTCTCCGGCGCCCGCGTCGCCGTCACGGGCGGTCGACCGGTCCTCTGAGCCCCTCGGTCCGGAGGAGCACCTCGCTCTGGCGGCCCGGGGCGGGACGACCGCCCCGGGCCACGAGCACGCCGGCCAGGAGCAGGAGCACGCCGCCGCCCGTCCACGCCAGGTCGTAGGGCAGCAGCCCGCCCGGCGGCAGACCCTCGCGCACCTGGTGCAGGCCGAGCACCTTGTGCACGACGGTGCCGTCGACCACCTGGAACCCGCCGAGACCGAGCAGCAGCGAGGACACCAGGACGCGTCCCGGCAGGGGGCCGCGGCGCCGCAGCACCACGAGCGCGGCGAGGCCGACGACGAGCACCACCAGCTCGGCGGCGTGGAGCAGCCCGTCGGACACCAGCCCCGCCCGCTCGGAGCCCCGGCTGTCCAGGTGGTGCCAGCCGAGCAGCTGGTGGAACACCACCTGGTCGACGCCGACCATGAGCCCCACGCCGGTGAGGACGCCCGCGCGGCGGGTCCACCGCCGGGTGCTGGCGTCGGGCTCGGCGTAGGCGTCGGGCAGGCGGGCGGCCGCGGCGCGCCCCGGGTGCTCGGCAGTCATGGCCGCCCCGTTCCCCGCACAGGGCCGTCCACACGTGCACGCCGGCAGGCACCACGGCACGCACCACGGCCCGGCCGTCCGGAGGGACGACCGGGCCGTGGTCGGGCGCGCAGTCCTAGCGAGCCGGGCGGCCGCTCTTCAGCGACCACACGAGCACCTCGTCGAACTGCACGGGGTACGCCCCCGGCCCGCCCAGGGCGACCAGGCCGATCCGGGCGTCGTCACCGAGCGAGTGCGTCCACGCGCCCCCGCGCACCCAGGTCTCGCCGTCCTGGCTGGTGTAGGCGGTGTAGCGCTCGGTGTCGCCGCCGGCCTCGCGCCGCGCGCTGCCGCGCAGCTGCTCGACGACCACCCGCAGGTAGGTCCACTCCTCCGCCGGCGGCCCGACCACCGTGTTGCCGTAACGGCTCCAGCCCTCGGGGACCGGGAACAGCTCCTTGGCGAACTCGGTCTGCCTGGTCTCCCAGATCGACGCCTCCGTCAGCTTGATGAAGTTGTCGTCGTCGCCGTAGACCAGCAGGCCGGCCTGGGCGTAGTTGAAGCAGCAGCCCTCGGGCACGTCGACCGAGACCCGGGTCTGCACCACGTAGTCCCCGCGCGGGGCGTCCGTCGTCAGCACGGACGCCGAGTTGTTGTCGACGTAGAGGTCGGCGTCCTGCACCTGCCAGGCGAGCACCCCGTCGGCCACCTCGTACGTGGCCGGGTCGGGCTCGCGGACCCAGGTCCAGCCGTCCAGGCCGCTGTCGAAGGTCTCGGCCCGGAGCAGCCGGCCGGGCTCCTGCGGGGCGACGAGCCGCGTGCGGTAGCGGCTGCGCTCGCCCTCCTGGGCCGCCGGGGCGGGCATCGTCTCGTCGGAGGCCCAGAGCCCGCCGCGCACCGTCGGCCAGCCGTCGACCCAGTCGAGCGGGTCGAGCAGCACCGGGCGCTCGGTGAAGCCGGGCTCCCCCTCGAAGAACGGGTCCTCCTGGTCGACCGCGTGGTACGCCGTCCACCACTGGCCCGAGGCATCCTGGAACACCGAGTTGTGCCCGGTGCCGACCCAGCGGTTGCCGTTCATGCTGATGACCGGCGTGCCGCCGACCCGGCTGTCGAGCAGGCTCGCGCCCTCCCGGTCGACGAAGGGCCCGTACGGGTCCTCGGAGCGTCCGGCGAACACGCTGTAGCCGGTCAGGGCGCCGTTGCAGCAGTTCGTCGCGGACACGAACAGGTAGTAGTAGCCGTCCTTCTCGACGACGTTGGCGCCCTCGTACCGGTTGCCGATCGTCACCTGCGTCGACGAGGCGGCGTCGATGGTGGCGCCGTCCTCGGTGAACGTGGCGGGGGCGGCGAAGACCCCGCCGTAGTAGCTGCCGTAGTAGAACGGGCTGCTGCTGCCGACGGTGTCGCCGAGCACGTCCGGGTCGTAGGTCCAGAAGAAGTCGCAGCCGGGCCCGTTCTGGCGGGGGGCGACGACGGGGGTGTCGGAGAAGGTCCACGGCCCGGTCGGCGACGCGCCGGTGGCGACGCCGATGGCGCTGTCGGTCGGGCAGCCCTCGACCCCGCTGACCGACGCGGCCGTGTCGGTGACGGTGACGAACAGGTAGTACTGCTCGAACGTGCTGGAGTACACGACCTCCGGCGCCCAGAGCCCGGCGCCCTCCTCCGCCCACGACGGGACCTCGGTGAACGCGTTGCCGACGTACTCCCAGTCGACGAGGTCGCAGCGAGCGCAGCTGCGGGATCTTGTTGAACACCAGCCCGCCCGCGGCGTCCCGGTCCTGGTCGTCGAGCGGGTCGCTCGTGCAGTACAGGTACCAGTACGGGTCGTCCGGCTCCTGCGCGCGCAGCACCATCGGGTCGGCGCAGCTGTCCAGGGTGCGGCCGTCGCCGATGTCGGGGGCGAGCGGGTTGGTGTAGCTGCCGCTGACCGGCCTGGTGCCGGGCGCCGGCGGGGCGGTGGCGCCCTGGGCGGCGACCGGCCCGAGGAACGGGAGCAGCAGGGGCAGGGCGACCGCGGCCGCCACGGCGGCAGCGGGCCCGGGGGTGAGAGGTCTCGGCACGGCGGTCTCCTTCGACGGCGTCCGGTGATGGGGCTGGCGAATCCTCGCGCGCCGGGCGCCGTGGGGCGAACCGGTGCAGAACGGACGCTGTGACATCCCGGGCGCGGCCGGCCGCGCCCGTCATCAACCGTGCACGGTGGGTGAAAATCGCCGGAATCGTGCGCACGGAGGTGACGACGGGTCACACTCGGGGCGTGCATCCCACCGACGGGCGCGCTCCTCTGGTGTCGATCGGGGTGCCCGCCTACAACGCTGCGCGCTTCCTGCGACCCGCCCTGGAGAGCCTCCTGGCCCAGGACGAGGGCGACCTGGAGGTCGTCGTGTCCGACAACGGGTCCACCGACGCGACGGAGGAGATCTGCCGCGAGCTCGCGGCCGCGGACGGCCGGCTCCGCTACGTCCGGCAGCCGGTGAACCGCGGCGGGGCGGCCAACTTCAACGCCGTCTTCGCGCTGCGGCACCCGGGCGCGCAGTACTTCAAGTGGGCGGCCGCCGACGACGTCCACGACCCCCGCTACCTGGGCGCCGTGCTGGACCTGCTCCGCTCGGACCCGACGGTGGCGGTGGCCCACACGCCTGACCGACGACATCGACGAGGACGGCGTGCACCTGCGCTCCTGGGGCGACCAGGGGCTCCGGGCCGACGACCCCGACGTCGCCGTCCGCTTCGCCGCGCTGTCGCAGCGCAACTACCAGTGCTTCAGCATCTTCGGGCTCGTGCGGGCGGACGTCCTGGCGGGGACCCGCGGCCTCGGCTACTACGCCGAGTCCGACCGGGTGCTGCTGGCCGAGCTCTCGCTGCGCGGCCGCCTGGCCGACGTCGGCGAGGAGCTCTTCCACCGGCGCCAGCACGACGGCCGCTCGGTGCGCACCCACCCCACCGCCCGCGACCGGATCGCGTGGTTCAACCCGGACCTCGTGGGGCGGCCGGTCTTCCCGGAGTGGCGGCTCGGGAAGGGGTACGTCGGCGCGCTGCTGGCGTCGCCGCTCCCGGCGCGCGACCGGGCCCGGTGCCTGGCGCAGATGGGTCGCTGGACGGTCGTGCGCGGGCCGCACCTGCTGCGCAACGTGGCCCGGACGGGCGCGGACGTGGTCGGCGGGCGCACCCCGATCCGCCCCCACGCATGAGCCTGGTCGCGCTGCAGGCCCACCACGACGACGCGCTCGGACGGCTGCCCGCAGAGGTCTACGACTACTACGCCTCCGGCGCCGGCGCGGAGCTGACGCTGCACGAGGCCGAGGGGGCCTGGGCCCGCTTCCGGCTGCGGCCGCGGGTGCTGCGCGACGTGGCCACGGTCGACCTCACCACCACGCTGCTGGGCGACACGTACGCCTCCCCGGTCGCCGTCGCCCCCGCCGCGTTCCAGCAGCTCGCCCACCCCGACGGCGAGGTCGCCGTCGCGGCCGGCGCCCGGGCCGACGGGGTCGCTGTACGTCGTGTCCACCCGCGCCTCCCGGCCGCTGGAGGACGTGGCCGCCGCGGTCGGCGGCCCGTGGTGGTTCCAGGTCTACGTCATGCGCGACCGCGAGCTCACCGCGGCGCTGGTCCGCCGCGCGGCCGCCGCGGGCGCCCGGGCCCTCGTCGTCACCGGCGACACCCCGCTGGTCGGGGCCAAGCGCCGCGTCGGGGGCACCCGCATCGCGGTGCCCGACGACTCGTTCCTCGTCAACCTCGAACGGCACCTGGGCGGCACCACCGGGGCCGCCGCGCGCGCGTCGGCCGAGCAGGACCCGTCCATCACCATGGACGTGGTCCGGTGGCTGCACGAGGTCAGCGGGCTGCCCGTGCTGGTCAAGGGCGTGCTGCGCGGCGACGACGCCGTCGCCTGCCTGGACGCCGGCGCGGCCGGGGTGGTGGTCAGCAACCACGGCGGCCGTCAGCTGGACCGGGCGCTGCCCAGCGCCCTGGCCCTGGCCGACGTGGTCGACGCCGTGGCCGGCCGCGCCCCCGTGCTCGTCGACGGCGGCCTCCGCTCGGGTCTGGACTGCCTGGTGGCGCTGGCCCTGGGCGCGTCCGGCGTGCTCCTGGGCCGGCCCGTCGTCTGGGGCCTGGCCTCCGGCGGCGCCGACGGCGTGGCCACCGCCCTGCGCGCCGTGTCCGACGACCTCGCCCACGTCATGGCCCTCGTCGGGTCCACCTCCCTCGCCGGGCTCGACCGCTCCCTGGTCGTCCCCCCGGCGGACGCGTGGGCCCCCGGGTGAGCGGGGTATCCCCCTCCCCGGCCCCCCCGCCGCACCCGACCCCGTCCCCGATCCCCAGGAGCACCGTGCATCCCCACACCCCCCCGCACGACATCCCCGTCGTCATCCTCTGCGGCGGCATGGGCACCCGGCTCCGCGAGGCCAGCGAGCAGCTGCCCAAGCCGCTGGTCGACATCGGCGGACGCCCGATCCTCTGGCACATCATGAAGACCTACGAGGCGCACGGCTTCCGCCGCTTCGTGCTCTGCCTCGGGCTACAAGGGCGACCTCATCAAGCGCTACTTCCTCGACTACCGGCACCTGGCCTCGGACTTCACGCTGCGCCTGGACGGCGGACCGCCCGCGGAGTTCCACACCAGCGCGCGGCGACGTGGACTGGGAGATCACCTTCGTCGAGACCGGCCTGACCACCGCGACCGGCGCCGCATCCGCCGCGTCGCGCAGCACCTGGACGCGCCCCGCTTCGCCCTCACCTACGGCGACGGCGTCGGCGCGGTCGACGTCGACCGCGCTGCTGGCCCACCACGAGCAGCAGGGCACGGTCGGCACCCTCACCGGCGTGCACCCCGGCAGCCGCTACGGCGAGATGCGCGTCGACGGCGGCTCGACCGTCGCGGAGTTCAACGAGAAGCCGACCCACGCCGACGGCTGGGTCAACGGCGGCTTCTTCGTCTTCGAGCGCGAGTTCGTCGACGCGCTACCTCGACGGACGACCCGGACGTGATGCTCGAGCACGCCCCGCTGCAGGCGCTCGCCCGCGACGGCCAGCTCGTCGATGTACGGCCACGAGGGCTTCTGGATGGGCATGGACACCTTCCGGGACTGGACCGAGCTCAACGCGCTGTGGGACTCCGGCGAGGCCCCGTGGAAGATCTGGGAGGACTGAGACGTGCGCATCCTCGTCACCGGCACCGAGGGCTACCTCGGCTGCCTGCTCGCCCCCACGCTGCTGCGAGGCCGGCCACGACGTCGTCGGCGTCGACACCGGCTACTACAAGGCCGGCTGGCTCTACAACGGCTCGCCGCGCACCCCGCAGACCCTCGCGAAGGACATCCGCGACCTGCACGGTCGAGCGACCTCGAGGGCGTCGACGCGGTCGTGCACATGGCCGAGCTGTCCAACGACCCGATCGGCGACCTGATCGGCGACGTCACCTACGACATCAACCACCACGGCTCGGTGCACCTGGCCGAGCTGGCCAAGGAGGCCGGCGTCGCAGCGGTTCGTCTACATGTCCTCGTGCAGCGTCTACGGCGTCGCCGACGGCACCGTCGACGAGACCAGCCCGACCGACCCGCAGACCGCCTACGCGCGGTGCAAGGCGCTGGTCGAGCGCGACGTCACGCGCGCTGGCGGACGACGGCTTCTCGCCGACGTTCCTGCGCAACGCGACCGCCTTCGGCGCCTCGCCGCGGATGCGCTTCGACATCGTGCTGAACAACCTCGCCGGCCTCGCCTGGACCGAGAAGCAAGATCGCGATGACCAGCGACGGCACCCCGTGGCGCCCGCTGGTCCACGGCCTGGACATCGCCAAGGCGATCCGCGTGGTGCTCGACGCGCCGCGCGAGGACGTGCACGACGCAGGTGCTCAACGTCGGCAGCGACGAGCAGCAACTACCCGGTGCGCGACATCGCCGAGATCGTCGCCGCGGCGTTCCCCGGCTGCGAGGTGACGCTTCGGCGACGCCCGAGCGCGGACAACCGCAGCTACCGGGTGGCCTTCGACCAAGATCCGCGAGGTGCTGCCCGGCTACGCGTGCGACTGGGACGCCGGCACGGGTGCGGCCCAGCTGCGCGAGGTCTTCGAGCGCATCGACCTGGACGCCGCGCACCTTCACCGGCCGCGGCCACACCCGGCTCAAGCAGCTCGAGCACCTGATGCGCACGCACCAGGTCGACGCCGACCTCTTCTGGACGGTCCGCCGTGATCTTCACCCCCACCGACGTCGACGGCGTCGCTCGTCGTCGACCTCGAGCCGCGTCAGCGACGACCGCGGCTTCTTCGCCCGCACCTTCGACGCCGACGAGTTCGCCGCGCACGGCCTCGACACCGCACGTCGCGCAGTGCAACGTGTCGTTCAACCACCGCGCCGGGACGCTGCGCGGGCATGCACCTGCAGCTGCCGCCGCCGCCGAGGCCAAGCTCGTCCGCTGCACCGCCGGCGCGATCGTCGACGTCGTCGTCGACGTCCGCCCGGGCTCGCCGACCTACCTGCAGCACGTCATGGTCGAGCTGACGGCCGAGAACCGGCGCGCGCTGTACGTGCCGCCGTACGTGGCGCACGGCTACCAGACGCTGATCGACGACACCGAGGTGGTCTACCAGGTCAGCGATCCGTACACGCCCGGGCCGAGCGCGGCTTCCGGCACGACGACCCGGCGTTCGGCATCGCCTGGCCGCTGCCGGTCACGGTGATCTCGCGACAAGGACGCCGTCTGGCCGCTCGACGGCAGCCCAGGCGCCGAGGAGGCACCGGCGTGATCCTCGTCGACACCCTGCTCGCGCCGCCGCCAGGCCGAGGGCCGGCCGCGTCCGGGTCGGCCATGGTCGGCGCCGGCTTCATGGGCCGCGGCCTGGCCAACCAGATCGTCAACACGTGCCCGGGATGGAGCTCGTCGCGGTCGGCGCCCGCCGCCCGGAGCAGGGCGCTCCGCGCCTACGCCGAGGCCGGGGCGACCGCGGGCGGTCGTCGCGGACGACCGGCCGCGGCGTCGAGCGCGCGGTGGCGCCGGCGGCGCCGCCGTGGTCACCGACGACGCGCTCGCGGTCGTGCGCCGCCGGACGGCGTCGACGTCGTCGTCGACGTCACCGGCGCCGTCGAGTTCGGCGCGCCACGTGACGCTGGCCGCCATCGACGCCGGCAAGCACCTCGTGCTCATGAACGCCGAGCTCGACGGCACCGTCGGCCCGCTGCTGGCGCCGACGCGCCGACGGCGGCCGGCGTCGTCTTCACCGGCTGCGACGGCGACCAGCCGGGCGTGCAGATGAACCTGGTCCGCTTCGTCCGCGGCATCGGGCTCACGCCGCTGGTCGCGCGGCAACATCAAGGGCCTGCAGGACCCCTACCGCAACCCCACCACGCAGGAGGGCTTCGCCGAGCAGTGGGGCCAGGACCCGTACATGGTGACGAGCTTCGCCGACGGCACGAAGATCAGCTTCGAGCAGGCGCATCGTCGCCAACGCCACCGGCATGACCGTGCACCGGCGCGGCATGCTCGGCCGCGACCACCCCGGCCACGTCGACGAGCTGACGCCGGCTACGACGTCGACGAGCTGCGCGCGCTGGGCGGCGTCGTCGACTACGTCGTCGGCGCCAAGCCCGGGCCCGGGCGTGTACGTGCTTCGCCACGCACGACGACCCGAAGCAGCGGCACTACCTGAACCTCTACAAGCTGGGCGCGGGGCCGCTGTACAGCTTCTACACGCCCGTACCACCTGTGCCACTTCGAGGTGCCGACCACCGTGGCGCGGGCGGTCCTGTTCGGCGACGCCGTCCATCGCGGCCCGCTGGGCGCGCGCCCGTCGGTGGAGGTGGTCACGACGGCCAAGACGCGACCTGCCCGCCGGGCACGGTGCTCGACGGGCTCGGCGGCTACCACTACTACGGCGAGGCCGAGCGCGCCGACGTCACCGCGCAGGACCGTCTGCTGCCGATGGGCGTGGCGGAGGGCTGCCGGCTGCGTCCGGGACGTGCCCGAAGGACGCGGCCCTCACCTACGCCGACGTC
The DNA here is from genome assembly GCA_963750335.1 of uncultured Actinomycetota bacterium. Taxonomy (GTDB): domain Bacteria; phylum Actinomycetota; class Actinomycetes; order Actinomycetales; family JBBAYJ01; genus Aquipuribacter. The sequence goes on along the minus strand of CAVVQD010000011.1, from coordinate 499,104 downwards.
GAGCTGCCCGCAGGCCGGCTGGTCGACGAGCTGCGGGCGGCCCAGGCCGGCTGAACCGGGGACGCGCGGCGCCGGGCGCGGGCCCCCGGGGCCTACGCGCTCGTCGTGGCGGTCGAGGAGTGCAGCGAGATGCTGGGCGCGCTGCTCATGCTCTCGGTCGTCGTGTGGCTGCGGCGGTCCCGGGTGCCCGTCGCCGGCTGAGGAGGTCCCGTGGAGTGGTGGCAGGTGCTTCTCGGCGTCGCGTCCGGGCTGCTGGTCCTGTGGCTGGGGCTGGTGGCCGTGCTGTGGGCCGTCGGCCGCGGCCAGGACCCGATGACCCTGCGGGAGGCCGTGCGGCTGCTGCCCGATGTCGTCCGTCTGGTCCGGCGCCTGGCCGCCGACCCGACCCTGCCCCGGGGCGTCCGGGTCCGGCTGGGCCTGCTGCTGGCGTACCTGCTGCTCCCGATCGACCTGGTGCCGGACGTGATCCCGGTCGTGGGGTACGCCGACGACGCCGTCGTCGTCGCCCTCGCGCTGCGCTCCGTGGTGCGCGCCGCAGGTCCGGAGGCGATCGACCGGCACTGGCCGGGGACGCCCGGCGGGCTGGTGGCGGTGCGGCGCCTGGCGGGGCTGCGGGGCTGAGCGCGCCGGCCGGGCTGCCGCCCACGCAGACGCCCGGCCCCGCCGAGGCGGGACCGGGCGCCGTGGTGCGGGGGTGGGCTACCTGACGTCGAAGCGGTCGAGCATCATCACCTTGTCCCAGGCGGCCGCGAAGTCGCGCACGAACAGCTCCTTCGCGTCGTCGGCCGAGTAGACCTCGACGATGCCGCGCAGGATCGAGTTCGACCCGAAGACCAGGTCGGCCGCGGTGGCCGTCCGCACGACGGTGCCGTCGGCGTCCAGGCCCTCGTAGACGCCCTCGGTGTCGCGGGAGGTGCGCCACGTGATGCCCAGGTCGAGCAGGTTGCGGAAGAAGTCCTGCGACAGCACGCCCACCCGGTCGGTGAAGACGCCGTGCTGCGAGCCGCCGGTGTTCGCGCCCAGCACCCGCATCCCGCCGAGCAGGACCGTCATCTCCTTGGCCGTCAGCTCGAGCATGTAGGCGCGGTCGACGAGCAGCGTCTCCGGCTCGACCTTGGTGCCCTCGGTGATCCAGCTGCGGAAGCCGTCGGCCCGCGGCTGGAGCCACTTCATGCCGTCGGTGTCGGTCTGCTCCTGGGTGGCGTCGGTGCGGCCCGGGGTGAACGGGACGCTCACCTGGACGCCCGCGTCGGCGGCCGCCTTCTCGACCGCGACGCAACCGCCGAGCACGATGGTGTCGGCCAGCGAGACCGGCTTCCCGAAGGCCTGGCGCACCTCGTCCAGCCTCGCGACGACCTCCTGCGTGCCGGCGTTGACCGCCCACGACCGCTGCGGCTCCAGGCGCAGGCGGGCGCCGTTGGCACCGCCCCGCTTGTCGGTGCCGCGGTACGAGGCGGCGGCCGACCAGGCGGTGTGGACGAGCTGGGAGACCGTGAGGCCCGAGGCGAGGATCTGCCGACCCAGCTCCGCCGCGTCCTCGGCGCCGATGAGCTCGTGGTCGACCGCGGGGACCGGGTCCTGCCAGAGCAGCTCCTCGGCGGGGACGTCCGGGCCCAGGTAGCGGGCCTTCGGGCCCATGTCGCGGTGGAGCAGCTTGAACCACGCCCGCGCGTACTGGTCGGCGAAGTACTCCGGGTCCTTGTGGAACCGCTCGGAGATCTCGCGCAGCTCGGGGTCGGCCATGAGGGCGATGTCCGTCGTCGCCATCATCGGGGCGTTGCGCTTGCCCTCGATGTGGGCGTCGGGGACGAGCTCCGGCCGCCGCGGGGTCCTTCGGCTTCCACTGCTTGGCACCGGCGGGGCTCTCGGTGAGCTCCCACTCGTAGGAGAACAGCATCTCGAAGTACGTGCCGTCCCACTGCGTCGGCGTCGGGGTCCAGGCACCCTCGAGCCCGCTGGTGATGGTGTCGGCACCCTTGCCGGTGCCGTGCTGGCTGACCCAGCCGATCCCGCCCGCGTGCACCGGGCAGCCCTCGGGCTCCGGGCCGACGAGCTCGGGGTTGCCGGCGCCGTGGGTCTTGCCGAAGGTGTGCCCGCCCGCGACCAGCGCGACGGTCTCCTCCGCGTTCATGCCCATCCGGGCGAAGGTGATCTTGATGTCGTGAGCGGAGGCCAGCGGGTCCGGCTTCCCCTGCGGGCCCTCCGGGTTGACGTAGATGAGGCCCATCGTCACCGCCGCCAGGTCGCCCTGCTCCAGGTCCAGGGGCGAGTCGTCGGCGTAGCGCTCGTCTCCCAGCCAGGTGTCCTCGGGGCCCCAGAAGACCTCCTCGGGCTTCCAGGAGTCCTCGCGGCCGAACCCGAAGCCGAACGTCTTGAGGCCCATGTCGTCGTGGGCCACGTTGCCGGCCAGGACGAGCAGGTCGGCCCAGGAGATCGAGCGGCCGTACTTCTGCTTGACCGGCAGCAGCAGGCGGCGGGCCTTGTCGAGGTTGGCGTTGTCGGGCCAGCTGTTGAGCGGGGCGAAGCGCTGACCGCCCGCGCCGCCGCCGCCGCGGCCGTCGGCCATGCGGTACGTCCCGGCCGCGTGCCAGCTCATCCGGATGAACAGCGGGCCGTAGTGGCCCCAGTCCGCCGGCCACCAGTCCTGCGACGTGGTCATGACCTCGCGCAGGTCCGCCTTGAGCGCGTCGACGTCGAGGGACGCCAGGGCAGCCTTGTAGTCGAAGTCCGCGCCGAGCGGGTCGGAGTCGCGCGACGGCTTGTCGAGCACGGACAGGTCGACCTGGTTGGGCCACCAGTCGCGGTTGGAGCGCGGCCGGTTGGTGACCTGGACGGTGGGCGACTTGATCGCCGGGTTCTCGCTCTCGGTGGTGCTCTCGGTCGTCGGCGCGGCCTGCGGGTCGGTGGACGTGTCGTACGGCTTCGGGTCGTCGATGGTGCTCTCGGGGGGCGGCGTGCTCACGTCGGTCTCCTCTGGCGGTGCGTCGGTCGGGACTGGTGGCGCTGGTGCTGGTCTGGTGCGGGTGGCTCAGGCCGCGGCGCAGGTCGCGCAGCGGCCCCAGTAGACGACCTCGGCCTCGTCGATGACGAAGCCGTTGTCGTCGGACGCGGTGAGGCAGGGGGCCTCGCCCACCGCGCAGTCGACGTCGGCGATGGCGCCGCAGCCGCGGCACACCGCGTGGTGGTGGTTGTCGCCGGTGCGGGCCTCGTAGCGCGCTACGGAGCCTGCGGGCTCGATCCGCCGGACCAGGCCCGCGTCGGTCAGCGCGCGCAGGACGTCGTAGACGGCCTGGTGCGACACGGCCCCCATCGCCTCGCGCGCCGCACGCAGGACGGTGTCGGTGTCCGCGTGCGGGTGGGCGTGCACCGCCTCCAGGACGGCGAGCCGCGGGCCGGTCACCCGCAACGACGACCCGCGGAGCGCACGGGTGAGGTCGTCGGCAGCGGGCACCCGGCCACCCTGGCCCACAGACTTGAACGAGTCAAGACAAGCCGTCGGTCTCGACCCCCTGCCTGTCCCCCCGGCACACGGTGCGCCCCTCACCGCGTCGTCGGCCGTCCCCGCGGGCCTGTTGTGTGCTCGGGTGGTCGGCGGCGGGTCACCCCGCGCGCGGGGTCAGCCGCACGACCGGGATCTCACGGTCGGTGGCCTTCTCGTAGCCGGCGAAGTTCGGGGCCGCGGCCTTGATCCTGCTCCACGCCCGCTCCCGCTCCTGGCCACGGAGCTGCTCGGCGACCGCGGGCGTACGAGCGACGCCCGCCCGCTCCATGCTCACCTGGTCCGGGTGGGCGGCCAGGTTGAGGTACCAGGCCGGGTGCTGCGACCCGCCGCCGGCCGAGGCGACCACGAGGATGCTGTTGCCCTCGTCGGGGAACCAGGCCACCGGGGTGGTGCGCTCCTCGCCGGACTTCCGGCCGACCGTGCGCAGGACGACGACGTCCATGCCCATCACCCGCGACCTCGACCGGGCCCGGCGGGCGACGACCGTGTTGACCCACCGCAGGATGCGGCCCTTCGGCTGCCGCTTCCCGCGGGTGCCGTGCGTGGTGTCGAACGTCATGGCGGTCCTCCGGTCTGCGCCGCAGGCTGCGGTCGCCCCGATCCTCCCCGCCGCGACCCACCGCGCGGAAGGCCCACCGATGACCCAGCGTCCCGGGCGCGGTCCTCCTCCCACGACCGCCCGACCCAGAAGGAGGACCCATGTCGTTCCAGGCCTACCTCGACGCCGTCGAGAAGAAGACCGGGCTCACCCCCGCCGAGCTGCTCGACCAGGCGCACGCCAAGGGCTTCGGGCCGGGCACCGCGGCCGGGCCGATCCTCGCGTGGCTGGCGGCCGACCACGGGCTCGGCCGCGGCCACGGCATGGCGATGGTCCACGTCATCACCAAGGGTCCGCAGATCGCCGGCACCCACGTCGGCACCGACGGGGTGCACCGTGACGAGTCCGACGTGCTGGACCTGCGAGGGCTCGCGCACCGCGGCGAGCCGGGTACGGGACGGTAGGTCCATGGCGACGGTGCTCGTCACGGGGGCGACCGGGACGCTGGGCCGGGACGTGGTCCCGGCGCTGCAGGCCCGGGGCGTCCACCCGCTCCTGCTGAGCCGGCGGCCGGACCCCGACCCCGCCCGGCGCACCGCCGACCTGCTCACCGGCGCTCGTCTGCGCGACGCGCTGGCGGGGGTGGACACCGTGCTGCACCTGGCCGCCGGGCGGGACCAGCCCGGCGCCGCCCGGACCCTGCTCGACGCGGCCGCGACCGAGGGCGTGGACCACGTCGTCCTCGTCTCGATCGTGGGCGTCGACCGCATCCCGCTGCCGTACTACCGCGCCAAGCACGCCGCGGAGCAGGTGGTGGAGAGCGGGCCCGTGCCGTGGACCACCTTCCGCGCCTCGCAGTTCCACCAGCTGGTCGTCGGCATGCTCGCCGCCCAGCGGCTGTCGCCGGTGCTCCTCGCCCCCGACGTGCCGCTGCAGCCGATCGACACCCGCGCCGTCGCCGACCGTCTCGCGGACCTCGCGCTGTCCGCCCCGGCGGGACGCGTCACCGACCTCGCCGGCCCCGAGGTCCACGGCCTGCCCGCGCTCGCCCGCGCGTACCGCGCGCACCGGGGGTCGCGGCGACCGGTGGTCCCGCTGCGCCTGCCCGGGCGCACGTTCGCGGCCTACCGCGCCGGGCACCAGCTCGCCCCGGGCGCGCGCGCCGGCGGCCGGACGTTCGCGCAGTACCTCGCGGACGCCGTGCCGCGCGGGGAGGACTGACTCCCGGGGCGTCGGTCCCCGGTGGCACGCTGCCGCGCGTGACGGACGGGACCGGGCAGGCAGCACCTCTCGACCTCGACGAGGTGCGGGCCTCGTACGACCGTGTCTCCGACGCCTACGTCGCCATGGCAGCCGGCGAGCTGGGGCCGGAACCCTGGCTGCGGGCGGCCCTGGACGCGTTCGCCGAGGACGTCCGCGCGCTCGGCCCGGTGCTGGACGTCGGGTGCGGTCCGGGCCACGCGACGGCCCACCTCGCCGCCCGCGGGGTCGACGTCTCGGGGGTCGACCTGTCCCCACGGATGGTGGAGCACGCACGCCGGCTCCACCCGGGGCACAGGTTCTCCGTCGCGTCGGCGACGGACGTCGTCCTCGAGCCGGGGTCCCTCGGCGGCGTGCTCGGCTGGTGGTCGCTCTTCAACCTGCCGCGGGACGTGCTGCCGGTCGTCCTCGACCGCTTCGCCCGGGCCCTCGTCCCCGGCGGCCAGGTGGTCGTCGGCACCCACGTCGGCGACGGCGAGGTGCACCGGACCGAGGCGTACGGCGGTGTCCCGGTGCGGTGGACGACGCACCTCTGGCAGCCCGAGCAGCTCGCGGCCCTGCTCGCCGCCGCGGGCCTGGAGCCCGTCGTCGAGCTGCGCTTCCCGGCGACCGCTCCCGTCGGGCGCGAGCAGGTGCTGCTGGTGTCGCGCCGCCCGTAGGGGCTGCGGGAAAGGCCGTCCCCAGCAGGGAACGACGAAGGCCCAGCCCGGCGCATCCGCCGACCTGGGCCTTCCTGTCTCAACCGTACGTGCGCCCGGAGGGACTCGAACCCCCAACCTTCTGATCCGTAGTCAGATGCTCTATCCGTTGAGCTACGGGCGCCCGAGCGTCGCCAGGCGACGTGCGGACCGGACGAGGATACCGGACCGGCGAGGGTGCCCGGGCACGCTCGGCCCCGGGTGCTCCCCCGGCCGGGCCGAGGGGCCGCCCGCCCGGGTCAGGACGAGCCGGAGGTCGCGGCTGTCGTCGCCGCGACCGTCCCGGCCACGACGGCGGCCTGCACGGCGGCCACGGCGCCGCGCACCGCGTCGGCGGCCCAGGCGCCCTCCGCCACCGTCCTGGCCCTCGCCCGCACCTGCCGGCGGGCCCGCCCGTCCAGGCCGGGGAGGACCTTGTGCGCGTGGTCGACCGCGACGAGCAGCGCGACCAGGGCCGCGGTGCGCTCGTCGGGCGTGAGGCCCACGACGAGCACGTCGTGCAGCCGGGCGCGTACCTGCTCCTCGTGCGCGCTGTCGGCCGCGGGCCAGCGGGTGCGGGGGAACAGGCCGAGCACCTTGTCGGAGCGTCGCTCCAGCACCCCCCGGCCTTCGAGACGCTCGAGCAGCCGGGGCCGCAGGCCCTTGCCCAGCCGGGCGACGAGGTCCTGGGCGCCGCGGGGCTTCTCGGCCACGGTGGCCAGCGCGCGGTCCAGCAACGGGTCGCCCGGCGGGGAGGGGTCCAGGACCCCCACCTGCTCACGGCCCCACCAGGGACCGTCCGTGCGCAGCCCGACCCGGCCGGCGAGGGCCAGGTCGAGCAGGAGCGACCCGCCCAGGACCAGGTCGGCGCGGGTCCCGTCGAGCGACTGCGCGCCCGTCTCGTCGTCGAGCACGAGCAGGAGCACGTCCTCCGCGAGCAGGTACATGCCCCCGACGGTACCGACCGCGGGACGGCGCAGGAGGGACGACCACCGGGCGGTCGCGACTTGCCCCTGTCCGATCTGTCGTGTTTGCGTGTCCGCGAGCACCGCCTGGACCTCGGCTCGACGACGCCCCGCAGGAGGCACCTCCGATGCACCCCTCCACCGCACGCCCGACCGCACGGACGACCCCCCGACGCCCGGCCCGCTCGCTGCGGGGCCGCCTGGCCCCCGCGCTGCTGGCCGGCGCGGCCCTGGGCGCCTCGCTCGGGCTCGGCGCCCCCGCGCACGCCGCCCCGGGCGAGGTGTGGGACCGGCTGGCGCAGTGCGAGGCCAGCGGCAGATGGTCGGTCAACACGGGCAACGGCTACTACGGCGGCCTGCAGTTCTACCAGCCGACGTGGGAGAGCTTCGGCGGCCTGGCCTTCGCCCCGCGCGCGGACCTCGCCTCCCGCGAGCAGCAGATCTCGGTGGCCGAGAAGGTGCTCGCCCGGCAGGGCTGGGGCGCGTGGCCCGCCTGCTCCCGCCGCCTCGGCCTGACCGAGGCGGACAAGGGCAGCCCGGCCCCCGCCCCAGCACCGGCACCCGCACCGGCACCCGCACCGGCACCCGCACCGGCACCGGCACCCACACCTGCACCCGCACCCGCACCCGCACCCGCACCTGCCGCAGGCACGTACACGGTCCGGAGCGGTGACACCCTGTCGAGGATCGCCGCGGCCCACGGCACCTCCTGGCAGGCGCCTCTACGCCGCCAACCGCGACGTCGTCGGCAGCGACCCCGGACGCCTCCGCATCGGCCAGCAGCTCCGGCTCGCCGGGGCCCCGGTCGCGGCCCCCGCTCCTGCGGCGCCCCCCTCGGCCCCGGCCGCCGCGGGCCGCACGTACACGGTGCGCGCCGGGGACACCCTGTCGGCGATCGCCCGGACCCACGGCACCTCCTGGCAGGCCCTCTACGCCGCGAACCGCGACGTCGTCGGCAGCGACCCCGGGCGCATCCGCATCGGCCAGCAGCTCCGGCTCGGCTGAGCCCGCCGCCGCGCCGCCGTCACCGTCCGGCGGGGAGCCGTCACCGCAGGTCAGGGGGCCTGCGAGAAGTTGGTGACCGGCCCGGCAGGTGCTTCCGTGGGTCGGGCCCGGCACGTCGGGCCCCGGCACCCGGCGGTGCCGCCCCGTGGACGGCACGACCCGGAGGAGACCCCATGACCGCACGACCGAGGGCGCGGCACCGCGCCGAGGGCCCCGCGCGGAGAGGCCGCACCAGACGGGCCCGCCGCCCGGGCGTCCGCGCGCTCCGCGCCCCGCTCCTGCTCGCCCTGGTGCTCACCACCTCGGTGCTGACGATCACCGCCCCGTCCGAAGGGGCCGACGACGCCGTCGTGCACGTGCCCGCCACCACCGCGGAGACCGTCGGGGGCTGAGCCGGGACGTGGTGGTCCGTCGGCCTCCTGCCCCACCATGGGCGGGTGAGGGAGCCGGGGCCCGCCGTGACGGCGCACCGGGCCCCCCTCCCGCCGGGGCTGGCGGAGGCCGCCGCGGCCACCCTGCACGCCGCCTTCGACGGCGACCCGACGGCGCTCGCGGCCGGGGCCGGACCGCGGGCGGGGAGGCTGCTCATGCGCGTCCCGGTCGACGCGGCCGCCACCGGCGGCGGGCTGCTGGTGGTGCCGGGCTCCTCGGGGCCCGCACCGGCGGGCGTCGCGGCCTGGGTGCCGGCCGCCGGCCACGGCGGGGGGCTGGGCCAGGTCCTCCGCAGCGGCTCGTGGCTGCTGCTCCCGCTGCTCGGGCCGCGCGCGCTGGCGCGCGTGGTCCGCGACGCCCGGCGCACGGACCGGCTGGTGGCCGGCTACCTGCGGCCCGACGACGCCTACCTGTGGGTGGTGGGGGTGCGGCCGGAGGCGCAGGGCCGCGGGCTGGGCGGCGTGCTCGTGCGCGGCGTGCTGGCCGACGCCCGCCGGGCGGGCCTGGCCCGGGTCGTCCTGGTGACGCACCAGGCGGACAACGTGCCGCTGTACCGGGCGCTCGGCTTCGACCTCGTCGACGACACCGCCCGCTCCCGCGGGCACCTGCTGCACGTCATGGCCCGCACCGCCTGAGGTCCGTCAGCGGGCCAGGAGGTCGGCCTCCAGCGCCCGCGCCGCGGCGTGCAGGCCCGGCAGCAGCTCGGCGGTGATCTCCTCCACGGTGCCGCGCTCCAGCGGGGCCGAGATGTTCATCGCCGCGACCACGTCCCCGCCGCGGCCGTGCACCGGGACCGCCATCGACCGGAGCCCGACCTCGAGCTCCTGGTCGACCACGGCGTGCCCGCTCTCGCGCACCCGCGCCAGCACCTCGCGCAGCCGCCCGCGGTCGGTGACGGTCACCGGGGTGAGCGGGTGCAGCTCCACCCGGTCCAGGTAGGCGTCCAGCCAGGCCGGGTCGGCGTGGGCGAGCAGGACCCGGCCCATCGACGTCGGGTACGCCGGGAACCGGCTGCCGACCGCGATGGCGGCCTTCATGATGCGCCGGGCGTGGACCCGGCCCACGTAGACCAGCTCGTCGCCGTCCAGCACCGAGACCGAGCAGGACTCGTGCAGCGAGGACGACAGCCGGTCCATGTGCGGCTGGGCCAGCTCCGGCAGGGTCAGCCCGGACAGGTACGCGAAGCCCAGCTCCAGCACCCGCGGCCGCAGCCGGAACACCCCGTCGACCTGGTCCACGTAGCCGAGCTCGACGAGCGTCAGCAGGAACCGGCGGGCGGCGGCGCGCGTGAGACCGGTCCGGCGGGCGACCTCCGACAGGGTCAGCGCGGCGTGGTGCTCGTCGAAGGCGCGGATCACGGCCAGCCCGCGCTCCAGCGACCGGACGAACGTGTCGCTGCTCACCACGGGATCCTCCCGCAGCCCGGGCCCCGCGCCCTCGCCCGTCCGTGGTGGGGGCGGCCGTGGCCTCGATGGCCCGGAGCACCTCCAGCTCCTGCCGGGTCGGCTCGTCCGTGGTCCGCAGGTCGGCCGAGACGCGCAGGTCCCAGCCCGTCGCGGCCCGGACCTGCTCGACCGTCGACGCCGGGGTGGACGGCGGCGAGCACGAGCTCGCAGGTCGCCGGGTCGGGCTCGCAGCACGCCCAGGTCGGTGATGACCTGCGTCGGGCCGCGCGCCGCGCAGCCCGTGCGCGCTCGCGGTCGCCGGGGCCGCGGCCGTAGCCGACCGAGGTGACGAAGTCGACCTGCTCGACGAACGCTGCGCCGGGTCTGCCGGACCACGACGACCACCTCCCGGCAGGACGCCGCGATCTCCGGTGCCCCGCCGGCCCCGGGCAGCCGCACCTGCGGCGCGTCGTAGTCCGCCGATCACCGTGGTGTTGATGTTGGCGAAGCGGTCGATCTGGGCGGCGCCGAGGAAGCCGACGTCGATCCGGCCGGGCTGCAGCCAGTAGTTGAAGATCTCGGGGACGCTGACCACGGACACGGCGGTGTCGGCCAGGACGCCGTCGCCGATGGACAGCGGCAGCCGGTCGGGCGCGGCGCCGATCGTCCCGGACTCGTAGACCAGCACCAGGTTCGGGGCGCGTGGGTGGCCGCGGGCCAGGTTGGCCGCGGTGGACGGCATCCCGATCCCGACGAAGCAGGCTGTCCCGGTCGTGCAGCGCGCGCGAGGCCGCCACGACCATCATCTCCGCGGTGGTCCAGCCGCTCACCGGGCCACCTCGCGCGGTCCTGGTCCGGTCCGGTCCCGGTCCTGGTCCTGGTCCTGGCCGGCCGGCGCACCGAGGACCTCGCGCTCCAGCCAGCGGGTGAAGGCGTCCCGGTCGCGGCTGATCGCGTCCCAGGCGCGGTAGTAGGCGTTGTCGCGGTCGGAGTAGCCGTGGGCGTAGGAGGGGTGCGCGCCGCCGGGCACCTCGGCGACGGCGTCGACGACCCAGTGGGCAGGACGACGGCCCCGGGCCGGGGCTCCAGCTCGGTCCACGACCTCCTCGACCGTGACGAGCGACGCGGTCGCGAGGCCAGCACGGCCTCCTTCTGCACGCCCGGTGATCCCCCACAGCTGCACGTTGCCCTCCCGGTCGGCCTGCTGGGCGTGCATGACCGCGACGTCCGGGTTGAGCGCGGGCACCGCGGCCAGCTCCTCGCCGGTGAACGGGCAGACGACGGAGCGGATCGTGTCGGTGTGCTGCGGGCAGGTCGGTGCCGCGGTAGCCGCGCAGCACCGCGAACGGCAGCCCGGACGCCCCGGCCACGTAGCGGTTGGCCATGCCGGCGTGGCTGTGCTCCTCGAGCTCCAGCGGCCGCGGCCAGCCGTTCTGCACGGCGTCGCGGAAGCGGTGCAGGCGAGCCGACGCCGGGGTTGCCGCCCCAGGAGAAGACGCAGCTTGCGGGCGCAGCCGGCCCCGATCATCTGGTCGTAGACGATGTCGGGGGTCATCCGGACCAGGGTCAGGTCGCGCCGCCCCTGCCGGATGATCTCGTGCCCGGCGGCGAACGGGATGAGGTGGGTGAAGCCCTCGAGCGGCCACGGTGTCGCCGTCGTGGACGAGGGCGGCCACGGCCGCGGCGAGGCTCATCACCTCGGCCACGTCAGGCCTCCGGCAGCGTGCGGTCGAGCACCTGGCACAGCACGTCCCGCAGCGAGGCGTACGCGTCGTCGACGTGGTGCAGCGAGCGCCAGGCGACGTGGGCGTCCGGGCGCACGAGGACGCAGCCGTCCTCGTCGGTCTCGCGCAGCCGCGCCCAGTCGTCGTACAGGTCGGTGTAGGCGCGTCCGGGGCCCACGACGGCCGGGTGCACCTCGACGCCGAGCTCGGCGGACAGCCGCTGCGCCGCCCGGGCCCAGTCCTCGCCGCCGATGCCGGTGAACAGGGTCCACCGTCCCTTCCCGGCGACGTCGTGCGTGCTCAGGCGGGTGTGGCCGGCGTCGGCCCGGCGGCCGAGCCAGGCGTGGGGCAGGCGCGCGCCCGGCCAGGTCGTGGGGTGGTAGTAGAGCTCGGGGTCGCGGTCGTACGCCGGCTCGGGGGTGCCGTCGGGGACGACCGCCGCGCTGGCGTAGCGCTGGCCGAGCTCGACGCCGTGCGCGTTGAACTCGTAGTCCTTGAGCTCGAGCGCCTTCTTCAGCGCCTCCCGCTTGGTGCGGGCCTCGAGGGTGTCGTCGGCGCGGTCGTCGATGCGGGCGCGCATCTCCTCGGGGTCGCTGGTCCCGACGAGACCGAGGGCCTCGAAGATCGGCCCGAACTCCTCGATCGACTTGTTGGCCCGGAGCACGATCTGCTCCGCGACGGGCGCGCGCTCGGGCTGGTAGGAGTCGAGCAGCCCCGGCCCGGCCTTGCCCTGGAGCACGTGCGCCAGCTTCCAGGCGAGGTTGTACGCGTCCTGGATCGAGGTGTTGGAGCCCAGGCCGTTGCTCGGCGGGTGCCGGTGGGTGGCGTCGCCCATGGCGAAGACCCGGCCGCGCCGGTTCTCGGTGGCGTACCACTTGTTGTTGCCCCACAGCGAGGTCGACAGCAGCTGCACGTCCAGGGTGGCGTCGCCGACCAGGTCGCGGACGACCCTGGTCGCGAAGGCCTCGTCGACCACGGGCGGCTCGGAGGCGATGTCGTAGCCCCAGACGACGAGCCACTCGTCCCACGGCCGGACGCAGCGCACCAGGCCGAGCCCGATGCCGCCGACGTCGCTGCCCGGCTGCAGCACCCAGTAGAGGATCGAGGGGCGGTCGGCGACGTAGCGGGACAGGTCGGCCCTGAACACGATGTTCATCGACCCGGCGACGTCCATCTGGCCCTGCGAGGGCAGGTCGAGGTCGCGGACGACCTGCGAGCGCCCGCCGTCGGCGCCGATCACGTACCGCGCGCGGATCGGGTACTCGGTGCCGGTGAGCCGGTCGCGGACCAGGACGGTGACGCCCTCGTCGTCCTGCTCCATCGACACGTACTCGGTGTCGAAGCGGACGTGGGCGCCGCGCTCGGCGGCGTTGCGGACGAGGATCGGCTCCATGAGGTTCTGCGGGATGTCGCAGATGCTGCTCGGGCTGGCCAGCGTGTAGTCGGCCTGCCGGCGCGGGTGCGTGCCCCAGGTCCGGACCCGGCCGAGCTCGTCGCCGGCCAGCGACGTGCAGAACACCGTGTCGCCCATGAGGTGCTGCGGCACCGCGAGCGCCGTCGCCTGCTCCTCGACGCCGAGGTCGCGGAGGATCTCCATGGTCCGCTGGTTGGTGATGTGCGCCCGGGGCGTGTTGGCCGTCCACCGGTACTTGGTGATGACGACGTGCTCCACGCCGTACGTGGCCAGCGCGAGCGAGGCGGCCGACCCGGCGGGACCGGTGCCGACGACGAGGACGTCGGTGGTGAGCATGCTCATGCGGGGGTCCCTCCGGGGTCTGGCTGTCTCTCGGGCGCGAGGACGATGTCGAAGCGGGTGCGGTACCAGGGGCCGTCGTCGACGGTGCGCCCCGGCGCCTCGCCCGGCGGCTGCTCTCCGAAGTCGAGGACGAGCGAGTCCTTGACCCCGAACACGGCGTCGGAGCCGAGGTAGGGGTCACCGGCCACGAAGACGTGCGTGACCAGGGTGCGCAGCCCCGGCGCGGTGACCATGAAGTGGATGTGCGCGGGCCGGTAGCTGCTGCGCCCGGCCGCGGCGAGCAGGTCGCCGACGGGGCCGTCGTCGGGGATGCCGTAGCTCGCGGGCAGCACGGACCAGAACGCGTACGTCCCGTCGTCGGCGCTGTGCAGGTGGCCGCGCCCGGTCATCGGGGCGGACGGGTCGTCGGTGAGCTGGACGTCGTAGAAGCCGTCCTCGTCGGCCTCCCACACCTCGATCCGGGCCCCGGCGACCGGGGCCCCGGCGGTGTCGGTGACCGTGCCCTCGACCCAGCACGGCCGGCCCTTGGCGCCCTGGCTGACGTCCCCGCCGAGCGGGGTCTCGGGGCTGCCGTCGACGAAGAACGGCCCGAAGACGGTCGCCTCGGTAGCCCCGGCGCCGGCGCCGTCCGCCTCCGTCGCGCCCTCGACGACGGGGTTGTTGACGCCGATGGTGAGCATGGACAGCCCCAGCACGTCGGACAGCAGGATGAACTCGTGGCGGGTGCCCGTCGTGATGTCGCCGCAGCCCTTGAGGAACGCGATGCCCTGCGTCCACTCGGCCTCGGTGAGCCGGACCTCGCGGACGAAGCCGTGCAGGTGCTCGACGAGGCTGGTGAGCACCTCGCGCAGCCGCGGGTCCGGGGTGGTGGCGAGGCTCGCGACGACCGCGTCGGTGACGGCGCGCTCGCGGCGGGCCTGCTCCTCGCCCGCGTCCGAGGTCAGGGGGGTCGGTGTCGTCATCGGGCTCCTCCTGCGGTGGCGGGCCGGCCGGCCCAGGCGGCGCGGACCAGCGCGTCGACGTCGTCGCGGCCGATCGGGCGAGGGTTGGGGATGCGGCCGTCCGCGACGACCGCGGCGACCAGGTCGACGGCCCGCTCGAGGTCGGCCTCGGCGAGGCCGACGTCCCTGAGCCCGGCGGGGATGCCGAGCGCGTCGTCGAGGGCGGCGAGGGCGTCGGCCGGGCGGGACGGGTCCTCGGCGCCGAGGGCCCGGCCGAGCCGGGTCGCGCGCTCCCCCAGGGCCGGGGTCTGGAAGGCGAGCACGTGGGGCAGGACCACGGCGTGCATCGCGGCGTGGGGCAGGTCGAAGGCGCCGCCGAGGACGTGGCACGTCTTGTGGTGCAGACCGGACCCGGCCGCGGCGAACGTCGTCCCCGACAGCCACGCGCCGTAGAGGACCCGGGCGCGGGCGTCGAGGTCGGCCCCGTCGGCGACCACGCCGGGGAGGCCCGCGGCCAGGGCGCCGACGCCCTCGAGCGCCATGAGGTCGGTGACCGGGTTGGCGCCCGGGCCCCACAGCGCCTCGACGCAGTGGGCCATGGCGTTCATCCCGCTCGCGGCGCTGAGCCCGGGCGGCAGGCCGACGGTGAGCTCGGGGTCGTAGAGGACGGTGCGGGGCGCGACGACGTCGGCCACGCCGGTCGTCTTGCGGCCGTCCTCGGTGAGGCCCCAGACGTTGGTCATCTCCGAGCCGGCGTACGTGGTGGGCACGGCGAGGACGGGGAGGCCGTCGGTGAGCGCGACCGCCTTGGCCGTGCCGGTCGTGGAGCCGCCGCCGACGGAGACGACGACCTCGGCCCCGCTCGCCCGCGCCGCCGCCCGGGCGCCCTCGGCGCAGGCGACGGGCACGTGCTGGCGGACGTCGTCGAACCAGGCCACGACCCGCTCGCCCAGCGGGGCGGCGAGCTCGCGGGCCAGGGGCATCTCCGCGGGCCCGGCGACGACCATGACGCGGTGGGCGCCGAGGGCGTCGACCTCGGCGACGAGGCGGGTGCGGGCGACGCCGGCGCCGAACACCACCCGGGCCCGGGTGGCGGTGTACGTGAACTCGCCGAGGCTCATGCGGTGGCCTTCCGGGTGCGGGTGGCCGCCCGGACGATCCGGTGGCCGACGGGGAACAGGCCGTGGCGGCGGTGCGGGTCGACGAGGCCCCACAGCCCGCGCGGCGCGAACAGGACGACGAGGACGGCGACCACGCCGAGCACGACGAGGTACACCGAGCCCAGGTCGGCCAGCGTCTCCTGGAGGGCGAAGAAGACGAGCGCCCCCACGAGCGGGCCCTCCAGGGTGCCGACGCCGCCGATGACGACCATGAACACCATGAACGCCGTCCACTGGACGCTGAACACGCTGTCCGGCTGGACGCGCAGGCTGCTGAGGGCGAGCAGCGCGCCCGCGGCGCCGGCCCCGGCGGCCGAGGCGACGAACACGAGCCGCTTGACCCGGGTGACGTCGACGCCGTTGCTCGCGGCGGCCGTGGCGTCGTCGCGCACCGCGGTCAGGGCCAGCCCGAGCCGGGACGAGACGAGCCAGGCGGTGCCGCCGACGACGGCGACGACCACGATCGAGCCCGCACCAGTAGGTGAAGGCGATGCGCAGCCCGGAGTCGGTCCCCGCGAGCGCGCGCAGCGACGTGCCCGACCCGGCGCCGACCTCGCGGAACTGGACGACGACGAGCCGGAACACCTCGGCGACGACCCAGGTGCCGATGGCGAAGTACCCGCCGACCAGCCGGAACGCGAGGAACGACACCGGGACCGAGACGAGCCCGGCGACGACCGCGGCGAGCGGGACGGCGAGGAACGGGTCGACGCCCGACCTGGTCGCTGAGCACGACGAGCCCGTACGCCCCGAGGCCGAT
Source organism: uncultured Actinomycetota bacterium (assembly GCA_963750335.1). Taxonomy (GTDB): domain Bacteria; phylum Actinomycetota; class Actinomycetes; order Actinomycetales; family JBBAYJ01; genus Aquipuribacter. The sequence continues at coordinate 482,999 of CAVVQD010000011.1, read as the reverse complement.
GTAGGCCTGCTGGCCGACGGAGACCATGCCGCCGTAGCCCGCGAGCAGGTTCCACGTCACCGCGATGACCACGTAGACGAAGAGGGTGAGCAGCGAGCTCTGCGTCGCGGTGCTCACCAGGTACGGGACGACGGCGAGGGCGACGACGAGGGCGACCAGGGCGGAGGTGCCGATCCGGGCCGTGCGCCCGCCCCGGACCACGCGCACCTGCTCCGCGCCCCGGGTCTCGGGGGACGCCGGGTCCAGCGTCGGCGCGCTCACGCGGCCACCGTCCGGGGCAGCAGGCCCTGGGGCCGGAGCGCGAGCACGAGCAGGAACACGAGGTGCCCGGCGAGGACCTGCTGGGCCGGGTCGACCCAGGCCCCGACGGTCTGCGCGACGCCGAGCACGATGCCTCCCAGCAGGGTCCCCCACACGTTCCCGAGCCCGCCGATGATGACCGCCTCGAAGGCGAAGATCAGCAGCAGCGGCCCGGACAGCGGGGTGAAGTTGGTCTGGATGCCGCTGACCACCCCGGCGAGGGCGACGGTGGCGAAGGCGATGGCCGCGGCCACGCCGTACACGTGGGAGGCGTCCACGCCCATGAGCCGCACGGCCTGCGGGTCGTCGCTGGTCGCGCGGATGATGCGCCCGGTCGCGGTGCGGGCCAGGAACAGCGACAGGCCCGCGAGCAGGGCGACCGCGAGCACGAACACCCCGAGCGGCAGCCAGCCCGACCGACAGCCCGGCCGCGGAGAAGCTCGCTGTGGTGAGCGCGCCGACGTCGAGGCGGCGCTGGTCGGCGGTGAAGGTCGCGAGCAGCAGGTTCTGCACGACGATCGACAGCCCGAAGGTGACGAGAAGCGAGGGCAGCGGGCTCGCCCCGACCGTGCGGTCGAGCACGAGCCGCTGCGTCGCGTACCCGACCAGGGCGGCGACGGGGACGACGACGAGGACCGACAGCAGCGGGGGGACGCCGAGCGCGGTGCCGAGGACCAGGGAGCCGAAGGCGCCGAGCACGGCGATCTCGCCGTGGGCGAGGTTGACCAGACGCATCACCCCGAACACGAGCGACAGCCCGGTCGCGAACAGCGCGTAGAGCCCACCGAGCAGCAGGCCCTGGACGACCGCGTTGAGCAAGGTCATCCCAGCCCCCTCATGCCAGCACCCCGAAGTACGCGGCTGAGACCTGCTCCATGGACACCTCGGCGGTCGGGCCCTCGAGCGAGGTGCGGCCCTCGAGCATGCAGTGGACGCGGTCGGCGACCGCGAAGGCCTGGCGGACGTCCTGCTCGACGAGCAGCACCGTGGTGCCGGCGGAGGTGATCCGCGGCAGCGCGTCGTACAGCTGCCGGGTGACCACCGGGGCCAGGCCGAGCGAGACCTCGTCGAGCAGGAGCAGGCGGGGGTTGGCCATGAGGGCGCGGCCGATGGCCGTGGCCTGCTGCTCGCCGCCGGACATGGCGCCGGCACGGCGGGCGCGGCGCTCGGCGACGAGCGGGAACAGGTCGTAGACCGCGGCCAGGTCCCACGGTCCGGGCCGGCGTGCGCTGGCCCCGACGAGCAGGTTCTCCTCGACGGTGAGGCTGGCGAACAGCCGGCGGCCCTCGGGGACGAGCGAGATGCCGGCGCGGACCCGGCGGTGGGCGCGGACCCGGGTGAGGTCGTCGCCGGCGAAGCGGATGCTGCCGCTGCTGGGCAGCAAGAGCCCGGTGACCGCCTGGAGCAGGGTCGACTTGCCGGCCCCGTTGGCCCCGATGACCGCGAGCACCTGGCCCTCGTGGACCTGCAGCGAGACGCTGCGGACGGCGAGCAGGTCGCCGTGGCGGACGTCGAGGTCGTCGACCTCGAGCAGCGCGCTCATCGTGGCTGCTCGTGCGGTGCGGGCGCCGTGCTCCGGTCACGGCCGTCGGCGGGCGGCTCGTCGGCGACGAGGGCGGACGGCTCGTCGGGGGCGATGCCGAGGTAGGTCTGGCGGACCTCCGGCGAGGCCATGACCTCGCGCGGGTCCCCCTCGGCGAGCACGTGGCCGTAGGTGAGGCAGAGCAGCCGGTCGGCCACGGCGAGCAGGGCGTGGACGACGTGCTCGATCCACACGATGGCCACGCCGGTGTCCTTGAGGCCCTGGACGGTGGCCACGAGCTCGGGCACCTCCTGCTCGGTGAGGCCGCCGGCGATCTCGTCGAGCAGCACCAGGCGCGGGCCCGTGGCCATGGCCCGGGCCAGCTCGAGGCGCTTGCGGTCCAGCAGGGGCAGGCGCCCGGCGGGGGTGTCGGCGCGGTCGAGCAGGTGCAGCAGGTCGAGCACGTCCACCGCGGCCGCCGCGGGCCGCCCGCGGCCGCAGGCCGGCGCCGAAGGTGGCCGAGACGAGCACGTTCTCCAGCACGCTCATCTGCCCGAACGGGCGCGGCACCTGGTAGCTGCGCCCGACGCCGGCCCGGCAGCGGGCGTGGGCCGGCTGCCGGGTGACGTCGACCCCGTCCAGGCGGACGGTGCCCGCGTCCGGGCGCAGCACGCCGGTGACCACGTTGAGCAGGGTCGACTTGCCGGCCCCGTTGGGGCCGACCACGCCCAGGGTCTCGCCCGCGGCGACGTGCAGGTCGACGCCGTCGAGGACCCGGAGGCGACCGAAGCTGACCTGCAGCCCGGTCGCCTCCAGGAGCACGTCACTCATGCGGACCCGTGCTCACGCCAGCTCCTCGACCTCGCCGGCCGTCGGGATCTCCGGCGCCTGGGCGTTGGAGACGATGACGAGCTCGGCGACTCCCCGCCCGTGCGCCACTGCCCGCCGACCAGCTTGGTCTTGGCCACGTTGGGGACCGGGCCGGACGTCCAGTCGACCGTGCCGACGACCGTGTCCACGCTCAGCCCGGCGAGCGCGTCGACGAGGCCCTGCTTGTCGTCCGGGCCGGAGGCCTGCGCGAAGGCGGCGACGGCCACCTCGAACAGCGCGTGGACGAAGCCGATGGGCTGGGTCCACGGCCCGCCGGTCGCCTCGGTCCAGGCCTGCGCGAGCTCCGCGGACGTCTGCCCGGTCAGGCTCGAGGTGTACGGGTGCGACGGGCTCCACCACACCTCGCTCGACAGGTTGTTGCCGCGGTCGCCGACGGCCTCGATGCTGCTGGGGAACAGCAGCGCCTTGCCGACCGTGGCCATCTTGGGGCGGAAGTCCTGCTGGCCGGCCTGGTTCCAGAACGTCGTGAAGTCCGGCGGGATCGGCACCCCGATGAGGATCTCGGCGCCGGCCTCCTTGAACTGCGAGATCTGGGCCGAGAAGTCCTGCGTGCCGTTGGAGTAGAAGCCCGGGTCGACGATCGTGTAGCCGGCCTCGGTGACCGGCGGCAGGAACCCGAGCTCGGGGTCGCCCCACGCGTTGCCGTCGGGGTCGTTGGGCCACAGCGCCCCGATGGTCTTGTTGGTCTCGATGGAGTTCCACATGTCCGTGAAGACGGCGATGACGTCCTCCAGGCCCCAGAAGAAGTGGTACGTCCAGGCGAAGGGCGCCTCGGGGTCGCCGCCGCGGCCGAAGAAGAACGGCTGCCACGGGGCGAGGCTGCTCAGGCACGGGACGCCGTTGGCCTCGCACTGGTCGGCGACGGGGTTGACCGTGTCGGGCGTGGAGCCGGCCAGGACGAGGTCGACCTGGTCGGAGAGGATGAGGTCGGCGGCGGCGTCGCCCGCGACGGTGGAGTCGGACCGGGTGTCCTTGACGATGATCTCGACCGGGCTCAGGCCCGCGCCGGTCTGGATCGGGTTGTCCGCGAAGTACGCGGTCAGCGCCTCGATGACGAAGCTGTCCGCCTCACCGAACGGGGCGAGCGGACCGGTCTGCGGGGTGACGTAGCCGATCTTGATGGTCCGGGCCTCGCCGGTGGCCGTCCCGCCCGAGGCGGCGGGCGCCGGAGAGGCGCCCGCCCCGTCGTCCGCGGCGGCGCCGTCGTCGGTCCGGAGGGCGTCGGCGCACCCGGCCAGACCGAGGGAGCCGGCGGCGGCGAGCGCGGTGCTCCCCCGCAGGACGGTCCGCCGGGCGGGACGGGAGGGGTCGGGGGACGCGGCAGGGCTCGTGCGCATGGGTTGCCTCCATTGGCAACGGTTCGCTGGGCGAACGTGTGTGCGGCTGCAGAACAGCCTCGCACCAGGGTCGTTCACTCGTCAACGGCTTCGTCGCACCCGGTCCCGGGAGCCTCCACACGGGCGGCGCGGCGGCCCGGCACCGGGGCCTCCTCCCGAGGGGACCGAGGCCTCCGACAGGCCTCCCACCTGCGCATTAGTCGGGACGGGTGCGTGATGTCGCTCACCGTGACGGTCGTCTCAGGCACGGGTACACCGACCTCGAACGGATCTAGCGTCGGCCCCCACCCGGTCCGGCGACCCCGTCGGCAGCACCCCACAGGAGGACGAGACCGATGAGCATCGACACCCCGGCAGCGCCGCACACCCCCGCAGGCGCCGTCGCGACCACCTCACCCCGGTGGACCACGCACACCGCCCTGCAGGCCTGGATCGAGCAGGTCGTCGCCCTCACCACGCCCGACGCGGTGCACGTCTGCGACGGCAGCGACGCCGAGTGGACCGCCATGACCGACGCCCTCGTCGAGGCCGGGACCCTCACCCGCCTGGCGGCCAAGCCGAACAGCTTCCTGGCCCAGTCCGACCCCACCGACGTCGCCCGCGTGGAGGACCGGACCTTCATCTGCTCCGTGGACGAGAAGGACGCCGGCCCCACGAACAACTGGATGGCCCCGGAGGAGATGAAGGGCGTCCTCACCGAGCTCTTCCGGGGCGCCATGACGGGACGGACCCTCTACGTCGTGCCCTTCGTCATGGGCCGTCTCGACGCCGAGCACCCGATGTTCGGCGTGGAGCTCACCGACTCCGCCTACGTCGTCGCGTCGATGAAGATCATGACCCGGATGGGCACCGAGGTGCTCGACGCCCTCGAGCGGACCCAGGCCGGTTTCGTCCCGTGCCTGCACTCCGTGGGGATGCCGCTGGCCGAGGGCGTCGCCGACGTGGCGTGGCCCAGCAACGAGACCAAGTACATCGTCCAGTTCCCCGAGGAGCGGGCGATCTGGTCGTTCGGCTCCGGCTACGGCGGCAACGCCCTGCTGGGCAAGAAGTGCTACGCGCTGCGGATCGCCTCCGTCATGGCGCGCGACGAGGGCTGGCTCGCCGAGCACATGCTCATCCTCAAGCTCACCAGCCCGCAGCAGGAGACCCACTACGTCGCCGCCGCGTTCCCCAGCGCCTGCGGCAAGACGAACCTCGCCATGCTGGAGCCGACCATCCCGGGCTGGACCGTGCAGACCCTCGGCGACGACATCGCCTGGCTGCGGTTCGGCGAGGACGGCCGGCTGTGGGCCAGCAACCCGGAGTTCGGCCTGTTCGGGGTCGCGCCGGGCACCGGCTGGCACACCAACCCCAACGCGATGCGCACCATCGCCCGCGGCAACTCGCTGTTCACCAACGTCGCCCTGACCGACGACGGCGACGTGTGGTGGGAGGGCATGACCGAGGAGCCCCCGGCGCACCTCACCGACTGGCACGGCACCAGCTGGACGCCGGCCTCGGACGAGCCGAGCTCGCACCCGAACAGCCGCTTCTGCACCCCCATCGAGCAGTGCCCGGTGCTCGCCCCCGAGTACGACGACCCGCGCGGGGTCCCGATCTCGGCGATCCTCTTCGGCGGCCGCCGCCGCACCACGGTCCCCCTGGTCACCGAGGCGCGGGACTGGGCGCACGGGGTGTTCATGGGCGCGACGCTGTCCAGCGAGACGACCGCCGCCGCGACCGGGAAGACCGGCGTCGTGCGCCGCGACCCCATGGCCATGCTGCCGTTCATCGGCTACGACGCCGGCGACTACTTCGGCCACTGGCTCGACATGGCCAAGAACGCCGACTCCGCCAAGATGCCGCGCATCTTCTACGTCAACTGGTTCCGCCGCGAGGGCGCCAAGGGCGACGGGTCGTTCCTGTGGCCCGGGTTCGGCGAGAACGGCCGCGTCCTCAAGTGGGTCGTCGACCGCATCGAGGGCCGCGCCGCCGCCCGCGACACCGCGATCGGCCGGGTACCGACGTACGGCGGCATCGACACCACGGGCCTCGACCTGGACGACAGCACCATGGCCGCGGCCCTGCGGGTCGACCACGACGAGTGGGCCCGCGAGCTGCCCGCCATCCAGGCGTGGTTCGACTCCTTCGGCGACACCCTGCCCTCGACCCTGCGCGACGAGCTGTCGACGCTGCGGACCCGGCTCGTGGGCTGAGGCGGCGAGGGGTGCGCCCGGTCACCGGCATGATCGTGCCGGTGACCGAGCCCCGCCCCGCCGCCGTCCAGGTCCGTCCCGCCCGGGCCGCGGACGTGCCCGCCGTCCACGCGCTGGTGCGCGAGCTCGCGGCGTACGAGCGGGAGCCCGCCGCCGTCGAGGCCACCGTCGAGGACCTGCACGCCGCGCTCTTCGGCGACGACCCCCGGGTGCACTGCCTGGTCGCCGAGGTGGACGCCGCCGTGGTCGGCACCGCGGTGTGGTTCGTCAGCTTCTCCACCTGGCGGGGCCGGCACGGCATCTGGCTGGAGGACCTCGTCGTCGGCGAGGGCGCGCGCGGGACGGGCGTCGGCCGGGCGCTGCTCCAGGCGCTGGCCGCCGAGTGCGGCCGGAGGGGCTGGACCCGCCTGGAGTGGGCGGTGCTGGACTGGAACGCCCCCGCCCAGGGCTTCTACCGCGCGCTCGGCGCGGCCCCGCAGCAGGAGTGGACCACCTGGCGCCTCGACGGCGAGGCGCTCGACGCGCTCTCCGCCGGCTGACCGGACCGCGGGCGCGACGTGTCCGGCCCCCGTGGCAGCATCGCCCGCGTGCGGGGGACACGGTCGTGGGTGTGGTGGGTGGTCGGGGTGCTGGTCGTGCTCGCGGGGGGCGCGGTCGCGGCGTACGCCGTCGTGGTGGTGCCGCAGCAGCGGGAGGCCAACCGCGACGCGGCGGCGCAGCAGGCCGTCGCCGACCTGGCGGAGGCCTGGCAGGGCCAGGACGTGGCGGCGCTCGAGGCCTTCGGCGACGGGGTGGACTACACCGCCCTCACCGCGGGGCTGGCCACCGTGCCCGGCGCGGGCGCCGGTGCGTCCGGCGACGAGCCGGTCCCGGTGTGGCCCGAGCGGGTGCGGGTGGTCGACGTCGAGCGGGACAGCGACGCGCAGGACGGCGACGCGCAGGACGACGCGCAGGACGGCGGCGCGGGCCGGGCGACCGGGACGCTGGAGGTCAGCTGGCCGTTCGGCACCGACGGCTGGTCCTACGAGACCACGGTGACGGCCCGCGAGGTCGACCCGCCCGAGGTCGGCAGCCTCGGCGGCGCCTTCAGCACGTCCGGCGGGCGGTGGCGGGCCGAGCTGCTCCCCACCACCGTCCACCCCTCGCTGGCCGACGGCGCCGTGCTCGGCGCGCAGCGGGTCCCGTCCGCCCGCGGCACGGTGCTCGGCCGCGACGGCGAGCCCCTCGTCGTCGAGCGGCCTGTGGTCGGGATCGGGCTGCGGCCCGACGCGGTCGAGGACCTCCCCGGGGTGGCCGCCACCTTCGCCGACGTGCTCGGCATCGACGCGGCCGCCCTCGTCGAGCGGGTGGAGGCCGCCGGGCCCGAGGAGTTCGTCCCGGTCATCACCCTGCGCCGCGAGGCGTACGAGCCGGTCCGCGACGTGGTCCGCGCGCAGACCGGGGTGGTGTTCACCGAGGGCACGCAGCCCCTGCCCCCGACGACCGCGTTCGCCCGGGCCACCCTCGGCCGGTCGGGGCCGGCGACCGCCGAGCTCGTCGAGGCCTCGCAGGGGCGGGTGCAGCCCGGGGACACGACCGGGCTGTCCGGGCTGCAGCGGGCCTACGACGAGCACCTGGCCGGCCAGGCCGGGTTCACGGTCGTGAGCCAGGTCGGGGAGCAGAGCACCGGGCTGTTCACCCAGGAGCCCGTCGCGGGCCAGGACCTCGCCACCACCCTGGACGAGGCGGTGCAGGTGGCCGCGGACCAGGCCCTGGCGGCCGTCCCGGAGGGCAACGGCAACGCCGCCCTCGTCGCGATCGACGTCCCCACCGGGGACGTGCTCGCCGTGGCCAACACCCCCGCCGCCGGCACCGACCGCGCCCTGACCGGGACCTACCCGCCCGGGTCGACGTTCAAGACGGTGAGCACGCTGGCCCTGCTGGGCACCGGGCTCACCCCGGACGAGACGGTGGCGTGCCCGCGCACGGCGACGGTCGAGGGCCGGGCGTTCGGCAACGTCGAGGACAGCGAGCTCGGGGACGTGCCGTTCCGGACCGACTTCGCGCGCTCGTGCAACACCGCCTTCGTCGGGCTCTCCTCGCGGCTGGAGCCCGGCGACCTCGCCGCGGCGGCCGCCACCGTGGGCCTGGGGTCGGAGTGGTCCGTCGGCACTCCCGTGGCCGCCGGCGCCGTCCCCGCCGAGGAGTCCGACGTGGAGCTCGCGGCGGCCTCGATCGGCCAGGGCCGGGTGCTGGCCAGCCCTGCCGCCATGGCCCAGGTGGCCGCGACGGTGGCCCGCGGGAGCTGGCTGGCCCCGCGCCTGGTCACCGAGCCGGCGCCCGGGCCCGCCCCCGAGCCCTCCCCCGCGGTCGACCCGGCGGCCGCGGCCACCGTGGCCGAGCTCATGCGCGGGGTGGTCACCGACGGCAGCGCCGCCGCGCTGCAGGACGTGCCGGGCGAGCCCGTGCACGCCAAGACCGGGACGGCGGAGTACGGCGAGGAGGTGCCGCCCCGCACCCACGCCTGGGTGATCGGGTTCCGGGGCGACCTCGCGTTCGCCGTGCTCGTCGAGGACGGCGGCAGCGGCAGCCGGGTGGCGGTCCCCACCGCCGAGACGTTCCTGCGGCTGCTGCCGTGACGGGAGCGGGCAAGGACCTGCCGTGGTCCACCGAGGGCATGGCCCCGGGCGAGCGGGTGCGCCGGGCCGCCGTGCTGCTCGCCGGGCTCGCGCAGGACGGGCTGACCTTCGCCGCGAACGACTACGAGGCGGACCGGTACCGCTCCGTCGCCGGCCTGGCCGTGGAGCTCCTGGCGGCGGTGTCCGGTGCGGACCCGGCCGGGCTGGCCGTGGAGCTGGGCCGCGACTCGGGCTACGCGACGCCCAAGGTCGACGTCCGCGGCGCCTGCTTCGACGCCGACGAGCGGGTGCTGCTCATGCGCGAGCGGGCCGACGGCCTCTGGTCCCTGCCGGGCGGCTGGGCCGACCCCGGCGACACTCCCGGCTCGGCCGTGCTCCGTGAGCTGCGCGAGGAGGCCGGGGCGGTGGCCGAGGTCGTGTCGCTCGTCGGGTGCTGGGACCGCGACGCCCGCGGGCACGTGCCGCCGCTGCCCGTGGCCGTGGTCAAGCTGTTCTTCCTCTGCCGCGTGCTCTCGCAGGGCGAGCCGGACCCGCTGGAGACCCTGGGGGTCGGCTGGTTCGCCGTGGACGACCTGCCGCCGCTGAGCACGGGCCGCGTCACCGAGCAGGAGCTCCGGCGCTGCCTCGCCCACCACCGCGACCCGTCCCTGCCCACCGAGCTGGACTGACGGCGGCGACCGGGGCGCAGGGCGGCCGGGGGGACGGCGCGGGCGGGGGGACGGCGCGGGCGGTCAGACCGTCCGCAGCACGAGCATGAACTGCCCGCCGCCGGGCTCGACCGCGGTCTCCACGGCCAGGCCCGGCGCGAGCCGGGAGAGCCGGTCCAGCAGCCACGTCCCGGCCAGGTCGGCGTCCTCCCGGGTCGGGCAGCGCCCGACGACCTCGCGGCCGCCCTTGCGGCCCAGCCGCTCGACCACCCCGACGATGGGCGCGGGGTCGCCGACGAACAGCTCCGGCGACCACGGCACGACCGGCTTCACCGCCCCCTTGCGCGTGTTGCAGGCCCGGTGCGCGAGCCGCTCCTCGCCCTTGGCTGCCTTCCGGCCCTTCACCGAGGCGGCGATGCTGTCCACGCTCGGGCCCCGCGGGTCGTTGCTGGACAGGCCCGGGTCCACGGGCTCGTCGCAGAGCCAGCAGCGCCAGCCCGCCCGCTCGCCGACCTCGCTCAGGGTGCTCATGGGGCCGACGCTACGCGGGTCGTGCCCGGTGTCCGTGTGAGGGACACCGGGCCGACGTCGGCGCGGAGGCGGCGGGATTTGAACCCGCGAGAGGGGTTAGACCCTCAACCCGCTTAGCAGGCGGGCGCCATAGGCCACTAGGCGACGCCTCCGGTGCCCGGCCAGCGTAACGGGTCGGGACCGGTGGTCAGGAGCAGATGTCGTCGGCGGCGGCGCGCACGTCGATGCTGGGGGTGGCCTCGGCCGGCTGCTCGCGCTCGGGCAGCGGCACGGTGCCGAGCCGGTTCGGGACCTCCTGGACCGGCACCGCGCCGTCGCCGAGCAGCACGGTGAGCGTGGTGACCGAGGTGTCGCGGACGAGCTCGGAACCGGCGAACGCGGCCTGCAGGGTGAGGCCGGCGTCGTCCTGGCCCTCGGGCACGAGGATCCGGACCCCGTCGACCTGCTCCTCGCCGTTGGTCACCGCGCCCACGTCGAAGCCCTGCGTGGCCAGGTCCTCCGCCGCGGCGGACGCGGACCCGCCGGGCCCGCCGGCGTTGACCACGTCGACGCGCACCTGGTCGGGGGTGACGGTGAGGGCGGCCGGGGCCTCGGTCGGGGTCGCGCTCGGGGCCACCTCGGGCTCCTGCCCAGGCAGGGGCTCGTCGTTGCGGACGGCCTCCCAGACCGCGTCCGCGGCGTCGGTCCAGACGACGCGGTTCGGGTCCTCGGTCCACGGCTCGTTCGGGACCGTGAGGAACGAGACGTCCTCCGGCGGCAGCCCCTGCACGGAGCGGGCGATGCGGGCCAGCTCGGTGACGCCGGCCAGGCCGGGGTCGGTGGTGAGCGACTTGGTGCCGGCGTCCAGGACGCCGATGAGCCGGTCGGGGCGGAACAGCAGACCGGTGCTCGTCACCTCCTGGACCATCGAGGACAGGAACGCCTGCTGCCGGGCGATGCGGTCGATGTCGGAGCCGTTGCCGATCTTGCGGGCCCGGACGTAGGCCAGCGCCTGGTCGCCCGCCACGGTCGACGTGCCGGCGGGCAGCACGAGCCCGGACACCGGGTCGTCGATGGGCTCGACCGTGCAGACCTCCACGCCGCCGAGCGCGTCGACGATCGAGCGGAAGCCGTCGAAGTCGACGACCGCGTAGTGGTCGATCGGCACCCCGGTGGTCTGCTCCACGGTGCGCTGCACGCAGGCGGCCCCACCCGTGGCGTACGCGGAGTTGAACTGCTTGAGCCCGCCCTCGACCGTGGTGCCGTCCTCGAGGATGCAGCTGGGGATCTCGACCATGGAGTCGCGCGGGATGCTGATGAGCTGCGCGCGGTCCCGCTCGGCCGACAGGTGCAGCACGATCGTCGTGTCCGACAGGCCCGGGCTGGCCCCGGCGCCGCCGAACTCCTCGGCGTCGGCGAGGTCGCGGGTGTCGGAGCCGATGAGCAGGATGGTCAGGGAGTCGAAGCTCTCCTCGGCCGCCTCGGGGCGGTCGTCCCCGAGCTGGCCGGAGATGTCGACGGCGGTGATGTTGCCGTTGAGCTGGCGGACCAGGACCGCGCCGGCGGTGAGCCCGACGACGAGGACGGCGGCCACGGCCGTGGCCAGTCCCCGCAGGAGGAAGGTGACGAGCGGGTGCCGGGGGTCGCGCACGTGCCGACCCCTCGCGATCGTGCTCATGCCCGGTCCACCGCCGTCTGGTCGCGGGCGCCGGGATGTCCCGGCACGCCCCTGCGCTGAGGGTAACGACCGTCGGCCGCACCCTTGGGGTGAGACGCCGCTCGAGGGCCTGCGGTTCCCCCCGGTCCTGGCCGGAGCGGACCTCGTCGACAGGTGTCCGCGCGCCCCGGTGTCCGTATCGTGGGGGTATGTCGCAGCAGACGCAGCAGCAGGCTCCCCAGGAGATCGACGAGGCGGTCGCCGCGATCTACCGCGACGGGATCGTCGGTCGGAAGGGCGCGTTCCCGCCGGGCTGGGTGGACCAGGTGCGCGAGGACATCGAGGCCGCCTACGCCGAGGCCCGGACCCGCGAGCGCGGCGCCGTCGGCCGCGGACCCGCGCGCTGGTACGTCGCCATCCACCCGGAGCAGCTGCGCGGGTTCGTCGACCTGGTCTCGCACCCGTGGTTCACGGCGGTCTGCGAGGCCGTCCTGGGACCGGGCTACGAGGTCGTCGAGCTCGGCTTCGACATCCCGTTCGCCGGGGCCAAGGACCAGCCGTGGCACCGCGACTTCTCCTCGCCCGAGGTCACCTGGCGCGACCGGCGGATCACGTCGCTGGCCTTCAACCTCACCGCGGTCGACACCACCGAGGACATGGGCCCGTTCGAGGTGGCCGTGGGCACGCAGTTCGAGCGCGGCGAGGACTTCGCGCACGGCATGTTCCCCGACCGGTCCGAGTTCCCCCGCTTCGCGGCGCTGGGGCAGAAGAAGATGCCGCAGCGGGGCGACATCTCGGCCCGCTCCGCCCTGACGGTCCACCGGGGCACGGCGAACCGGTCGGAGAGGTCCCGCCCGGTGCTCATCGTGGGCGTCGACGCGCCGGGGGCGAGCCCCGAGGGCCTGCACGACATGACGGTCACGGAGGAGTTCGCGACCTCCTTGCCGCCGGAGGTGCGGCGCCACCTCGGGGCCCGGGTGGTCGACCGGCTCGAGCCCATCGTCCAGACCCACCTCATCGAGGGCCTGGTCATGGGAGAGGACCCCGACGCCCCGGACGTGTGATCCTCTCCACCGTATAGCGGCTGCGGGGGCTTGCGGCAAGACCCCCCTCCCGGCGGACGATCACGGGCCCACCCCCCGGTCGACAGGAGCCCGTCGTGCGCGTGACCGAGCCAGCCCCGGAGCCCGACGCAGAGGTCGCGGACAGCGCCTTCGCGCTGCCGCCGCGCCTGGCCCGCAAGGCCGGACCGGCGCTCGTGGCCGCGGACGACGCCCACCTGGCCCGGGTCGGGGCCAGCCTCGACCACGCCGTGGCCACCCTGGCGGCCCGGCTGGTGCGGCTGCGGGCCGCGCCCGGCGGGCACGGCCAGGCGGCGCTCGACCGGGACCTCGAGATCCACCGGACGACGGCCCGGCTGCGGGCGCTGCGGCGGTTCGGTCTCGACCTGTGCCTGGGCCGGACCGTCCCGGTCGGCGGGGGGACCACGGACGGGGGGCCCCGCGAGCCCGGGGAGCAGGACGAGCACGGGCCGATGTACGTGGGCCGCCTGGGCCTCGCGGACGAAGACGGCCAGCGGCTGCTGGTCGACTGGCGCTCGCCCGCCGCGGCGCCGTTCTTCGGCGCCACCCGTGCCGACCCGATGGGCCTGAGCAGCCGCCGCCGCTACCGCTGGGGCGGCGGGAAGGTGCGGGACTACTGGGACGAGGTGTTCGTCGGCGAGGCCGGCGTCGCCGCCGACGGCCTCGCCCTGGACGAGGAGTCGGCGTTCGTCGCGAGCCTGGGCTCCAGCCGCACCGAGCGGATGCGGGACGTGCTCGGCACCATCGCCGCGGACCAGGACGCCGTCGTGCGCGCCGGGTCCCGGGGGGCGCTCGTCGTGGACGGCGGCCCCGGCACGGGCAAGACCGTGGTCGCGCTGCACCGCGCCGCCTACCTGCTCTACACCAACCCGCGGATGAGCAGCGGCCGCAGCGGCGTGCTCGTCGTCGGCCCCCACCAGCCGTACCTGGACTACGTGTCCGACGTGCTGCCGAGCCTGGGCGAGGACGGGGTGCAGACCTGCACCCTGCGCGACCTGCTGGTCGAGGGCGCGACCGCGGTGGTCGAGCCCGACCCCGAGGTGGCCGCGCTCAAGGGCACCGTGGAGATGGTGCGCGCGGTGGAGGCGGCGGTGCGGGTGTACGAGGAGCCCCCCACCGAGCCGCTCACCGTGACCACGCCGTGGGCGGAGGTCACCGTGGACGCCGCGACGTGGGCAGAGGCTTTCGAGGCCCCCGAGCCGGGCACGTCGCACAACGAGGGCCAGGACCACGTCTGGGAGGCCCTGGTCGGCCTCGTCGTCGACGCGCACCGCGCCACCCCGGACGGGGCGGCGGCCGAGGACGAGCTGGTCCGTCGGGCGGTGCGCCAGGACCGCGGCCTGCGCCGGGCGCTCACCCGCTCCTGGCCGGTGCTGGAGGCCGCCGACCTCGTCGGGGACCTGTGGACGGTGCCGGCCTACCTGCGCCTGTGCGCGCCGCACCTGGACCGGGAGCAGGTGCGTGCGCTGCAGCGGGCGGACGCGCAGGCCTGGACCGTGCCCGACCTGCCGCTGCTCGACGCCGCCCGCCAGCGCCTCGGCGACCCGTCGGCCTCCGCGCGCCGCCGCCGCTTCCGGGCGGCGGTGGCCGAGGGGCAGGAGCAGGTGGACAAGGTCATCGACAACCTCGTCCAGGGCGACGACGGCGAGGGCCTGGTGACCATGCTCCGTCACCAGGACCTGCAGTACCTGCTGGTCGAGGAGGCCGTGCCCGACGAGCAGGACCCCGACCTGCTCGCCGGGCCGTTCGCCCACGTGGTCGTCGACGAGGCCCAGGAGCTCACCGACGCGGAGTGGCAGATGGTGCTGGGCCGCTGCCCGTCCCGCAGCCTCACCGTGGTCGGCGACCGCACCCAGGCCCGGCGCGGGTTCCCGGAGAGCTGGGAGGACCGGCTGCACCGGGTGGGCGTCGCCCAGGTGCGGGTGGCCTCGCTGACCGTGGGCTACCGCACCCCGCACGAGGTGATGGCGGAGGCGGAGCCGGTCATCCGGGCCGTGCTGCCGGACGCCAACGTGCCCACGTCGGTCCGCTCCAGCGGCCTGCCCGTCCGCCACGGCCGGGTCGAGGACCTCGAGCGGGTGGTCCAGGAGTGGGCGGCCGCCCACGACGAGGGGGTGGCGTGCGTGGTGGGGGCCCCGTGGTACCCGGGGGCGGACCGGGTGCGCTCCCTGGCGCCGGAGCTGGTCAAGGGGCTCGAGTTCGACCTCGTGGTGCTCGTCGACCCGGCCGGCTTCGGCGACGGCGTCCTGGGTGCGGTCGACCGGTACGTGGCCATGACCCGCGCCACCCAGCAGCTCGTCGTTCTGGAGCCCGGGCCCCGGTGACGCGCGGCGCGGCGCGTGCCAGGCTGCCGCGGGTGGACAGCCCTTCCGTGCTCGACGACCTCGCCCGCGCGGGTCGCAGCGTGGCGGACCTCCTGGCGCAGGTCCCCGCGGACCGGTGGGCGGCGCCGACGCCGTGCACCTCCTGGTCGGTGCGCGACGTGGTGGACCACCTCGTCGGGATGGACCTCGTCTTCGTGTCCCTGCTGACCGGCGGCCCGCGGCCCGACCGGGCGGCCGACCGCCTCGGCGACGACCCGGCCGGGGCCTACCTCGCCTCCTCCGCCGGGCTCCTCGCCGCGGCCGGGGCGCCGGGCGTGCTGGAGCAGAGCGCGACCACGCCGCTGGGGACGACGACGGGCGCGGAACGGCTGCGCTGGCGCGTGGTCGACCTGGTGACCCACGGCTGGGACGTGGCGCAGGCGGTCGGCGTGCCGTTCGTCGCGCCCGACGACGTGGTGGCGCGGTCCCTGGCCTTCGCCCAGGAGGGGCTGCCGGGCCAGCCCCGCGCCGGACGCTTCGACGAGCCGCAGGAGGTCGCCGACGGCGCGCCCCTCCTCGACCGGCTGGCCGGGTACACCGGGCGACCGGTCCCCTGGTCCCGCGGCTGACCCGGGCAGGTTGCCGGAACGGCAAGGATCCTCGCCTCCCGGCCGGGTGGGCGGCACCGTCGTCGCCATGGAGACACAGCAGCAGGAGACGGTCGTCGGGACGGGCACCGCGGCCGAGGTCGAGGTCGACGTCGTCGTGGTCGGGGGCGGCGCCGCGGGCCTGAGCACCGCCCTCGTGCTCGCCCGGTCCCGCCGCTCGGTCCTCGTGGTGGACGCGGGCGAGCCGCGCAACGCCCCGGCCGACGCGGTGCACGGCTACCTCGGCCGGGAGGGCACCCCGCCGCTGGAGCTCACCGCCGCCGGCCGCGCCGAGGTCGAGGGCTACGGCGCCTCGGTGGTCACCGGTCGGGTGGTGTCGGCCGAGCCCGCCCCCGACGGGTCCGGCGAGCCGCGCTTCCGCCTCGTCCTGGACGACGGGCGCCGGGTGCTGGCGCGGCGGGTGGCCTTGGCCACGGGGGTCCGGGACGTGCTCCCCGACGTGCCCGGGCTGGCGGCGCGGTGGGGGCGCGACGTCCTGCACTGCCCGTACTGCCACGGCTGGGAGGTGAGGGACCGACGGGTCGGGGTGCTCGCGACCGGCGTCGCCGCCCTGCACCAGGTCGGCCTGTTCCGCCAGCTCACCGCGGACGTCACGCTGCTGGCCCACGGCACCCGCTTCTCCTCCGACGACCTCCGGCGCCTGGACGCCCGCGGCGTCCGCCTCGTCGAGGGTGAGGTGCGCGAGGTGCTCGTCGAGAGCGACGTGCTGGTGGGCGTCCGGGTCGGCGAGGAGGTGGTGCCGCTGGACGCGCTCGTCGTGGCCTCCTTCCCCGACGCCTCGTCGGTCCTGGCGGACACCCTGGGCGTCGCGACGGCGGACCTCGAGATGCGGGGCGCCGTCGTGGCCCGCGCCCTGCAGGCCGACCCGACGACCGGGGCGACGGAGGTGCCCGGGGTGGTCGTCGTGGGCAACGCCGCCGCCCCGATGGCGACGGCCGTCGCCTCGGCCGCCGCCGGCGTGCAGGCGGCGGCCTTCCTCAACGCCGGGCTCGTCGAGGAGGACACGGTCCGGGCGCTCGCGGCGCTCCGGTAGCGAGCCCCTGCCCGTTCCTCCGCCCTTGCGCGCCAGGTCGGGCAGGTCCGGGCGTCAGGCCCCGCGCAGCAGCCGGCGCAGGTCGGTGGCGGGGTCGGCGAGCCGGTCCGCGTCCACGGGCGTGCGCCGGTCCACGAGCCGCCGGGCGGCGCGCACCGTCGTCGGGTCGTCCACCGCGACCGCCCCGACCACGACCCCGTCGCGCAGGCCGAGCACGGCGAAGGGCGGCTGGCCCACCGACCCGCGCACGACCGTGCCGGTGGCCTCGTCCATCCGCCCGACCGCCTCCACGTGCACGCCGTGGCGGTCGCTCCAGAACCAGGCCGCCGTCTCGGGCGGGCGGACCGTCCCCAGCAGGGTGGCGGCCGCCCGCTCCCCGTCCTGCCGGGCGGCGTCCCAGTGCTCGGCACGCGGCCGCAGGACGCCGCCGACGCGTCGGCGGGTGGCGTCGCCGACGGCGAGCACGCCGGGGTGCGAGGTGACCTGGCCCTCGTCCACCACGACGCCGCCGTCCACCCGCAGGCCGGCCTCCTCGGCGAGGCGGGTCTCGGGCGCCATGCCGACCGCGAGCAGGACCGCCTCGGCGAGCAGGGGCCCCGCGGTCTCCGGCGCGCCCGCGAGGTGGGCGCGGAGCCCGTCGTCCGTGGCCTCCAGCCGGTCCAGCGCGGCCGCGACGACCGTGGCGCCCTCCGCGGCGTGGCGGGAGTGCAGCCAGGCCGCGACCTGGGGGCCGAGGGCCGGGGCGAGCGGCACGGGCTCGGGGTCGACGACGGTGACCCGGCAGCCCAGCCCGAGGGCCGTGGCCGTCACCTCGGCGCCGAGCAGGCCGGCCCCGACGACCACGACCCGGGCGCCCGGCCGCAGGGCGTCGCGCAGGGCGTCCGCGTCGGCCACCGTGCGGAGCACGTGCACGCGCGGGTCGTCGGCCCCGGGCACGGCCGGCCGGGCGGCCCGGCCGCCGGTGGCGAGCACCACCTCGGTCGCCGCCAGCCACGAGCCGTCCGCCAGCCGGACCGCCGGGCCGGCGTCGGAGGACCCGGCACCGGCACCGGCACCGTCGCGGTCCGGACCGGGCAGGACGAGGGCGGCGGCCGTCGTCCCGGTCCGCAGCTCGACGTCGTGCTCGGCGTACCAGGCGGCCGGCTGCAGGGCGAGGGCCCCGAGGTCCGCGGTGCCCGCGAGGTAGGCCTTGCTCAGCGGCGTCCGGTCGTAGGGCAGCCCGCCGCCCTCGACGAGGACGACCTCCCCGTCGAAGCCGCCGGAGCGCAGCCCGACCACGGTGCTGACGCCCGCGATCCCCCCGCCGACGACGACGACGCGGCGGGGCCGGGCGGGAGGGGTCATGGCCCCAGCCAACCCCGCCCGGGGCCCCGGCGCACGGCCGGGGGCCGGCGTGGTCAGAGCCGGAAGCGGGCCACCGCCGACCGCAGCTCGACGGCCAGGCGGGCGAGGTCGTCCGCGGTGGCCCGCGACTCCGTCGCCGCGGCCGCGGAGACCGCGGTGGCCTCGGCCGAGGTGCGGACCTCCGCGCTCACCTGGGCGCTGCCGCGGGCCACGCCGGCCAGGCTCGAGGCCATCTCGGCGGCGGTGGCGGACTGCTCCTCGACCGCGGCGGCGATGGCGGTCTGGGCGTCGTCGACCTGGCGGACCATGTCCGCGAGGGCGGCGACCGAGCGGGCGGCGAGCCCGGAGTCGCGCCGGACGGCCTGGACCCGTCGCCCGGCGTCGTCGGTCGCGGCGGCGGTCTGTCCCGCGAGGTCCTTGACCTCGGTGGCGACGACGGCGAACCCGCGGCCCGCCTCGCCGGCCCGGGCGGACTCGATGGTGGCGTTGAGGGCGAGCAGCTTGGTCTGCGCGGCGATGGCGGTGATGGCCCCGACCACGCCCTCGATGTCGGCGGTCGTGCTCTGCAGGCCCAGGGTGACCGCCTCGGTGGCGCGGACGTCGTCCATCCCGGCGCGGGTCACGTCGGCGGCCGAGGAGGCCCCGTGGGCGATCTCGGCGATCGAGGCCCGCATCTGCTCCACGGCGGCCGCGAGCAGCTGGACGTCCTCGTCGACGGCCGCGGCCACCTCGGCGGTGCGCGCCCCACCGGCGCTGGCCGCCTCGGACGACGCCGTGAGGTCGCTGGCGACCTGGCTCAGCCGGTCGGACGTCTCCTCCAGCGTGCCGGAGCGCACCTGCAGGTCGCCGACCACCTCGCGCAGCGAGGACAGGACCGCCCCGAGCGCGGCGGCCATCTGGCCCACCTCGTCGCGGGTGCGGACCTGCGGCAGCCGGCGCAGGTCGCCGGCCTCGGCGGCGGAGAGGCTGTCGAGCATCTCGCGCAGGCTGCGGCGCACCCCGACGACCGCCCCGGCGGTGAGGTACCCGGCCAGGAGCAGGCCGGCCGCGACCGTGGCGAGGGTGGTGGCCAGGTGCCGCTCGAGGCCGCCGACCCGGGTCGCGAGCAGGGCGTCGAGCTGGTCGGCACCGACGACGGCGAGGTCCCCGGCGGTCGTCAGCGCCGCGGTGGTCGCCGTGGGGTCCGGGGCCGGACCGGCCGCGTCCTGCGGGGCGTCCAGGCCGGCGAGCGCCTGGGCGAGCGCCTCGTCCGGGCCCGACAGGGCCGCCTCGAGGTCCGGCGACGCGGTCTGGTCGTAGGAGGTGGCGAGACCGTCGCCGACCAGCCCGCCCAGGGAGACCACGGTGCTGCGGGCGACGGCGAGCGACACCGCGTCGTGCTCCTCGTCCGTGCCGGTCGCGCCGAGCTGCTGCACCCCGTGGTCGGCGACCGCGGCGAGCAGGGCGGGCACCTTGGTCACCAGGGTGTCCATCACGTAGTAGGAGTCCAGGTCCGGGTCGAGGATGAGGTTGGAGCCGTCCCCCACCGAGGTCACGAGGCCCTGGAGCGAGCCGACGGCCTCGGCCGCGAGCGCGTCCGTGGGGGCGTCCGCCCCGAGCAGGGCGGCGACGGCGGCGCCCGCCTCGTCGAAGGCCGGGTCCACCGACAGCTCGCCCTGGTGGTCCGCGTGCACCTCGGCCAGGGCGTCCCACGCCGACCCGAGGTCGGTGCGGGCGCCGTCGGCCCCGGGGTCGCCGGGCGAGGCGGCCTCGACGCGCAGCACCGCCGCCGCGGTCATCGCCTCCAGGGCCGGGCGGAGGTAGGCGACCCCGGTGCGCTCCTTGGCGCTGAAGCCCACCTGGCCGCCCTGCTGGTCGACGTAGGAGGTGCCGGCCACGACGAGCGGCACGAGCAGCAGGACCGTGATCGCCCCGATCTTGCCGGGGAAGCTGAGCCTGCCCATGAGTGCGTCGGCCGGGCCGAGCGCGCGACGTCCGAGGGCCACCATGGGGTCCAGATCGGCGGCAGGGTCACCCGGGGTGAGCACCGGGCCCGGCTGTCCCCCCTTCGGCGGACACCGGATCACCATCGAGGTCGACGTCGAGGACGAGGACGACCCACGGAGCGGACCGCCGCGGGCGGGCCCGGCACAGCGACCCCCGGGTCAGGTCCGCAGCACCCGCCGCAGCCAGGCCCGCCGGGCGGCGACCGCGTCGCGGGCCAGGGCGGAGCCCGGTGCGAGGCCGTCGAAGCCGTGGCAGCCGCCGGGCCACACGTGCAGCTCCGCCTGGCCCCCCGCGGCCCAGATGCCCGAGGCGTAGGCCACGTCCTCGTCGCGGAAGGTGTCGGCCGAGCCCACGTCGACGTACGTCGGCGGGAGCCCGGACAGGTCGTCCGCGCGCGCGGGCGCGGCGTAGGCGGGCACCCCGGAGGTCCCGGCGAGGGGGCCGAGCAGGGCCGCCCAGCCCGTGGCGTTGGCCGCGCGGTCCCACACCCCGACCCCGGCCATCTGGTGGGCGGAGACGGTGTCGTTGCGGTCGTCGAGCATCGGGCACAGCAGCAGCTGGGCCGCGACGGCCGGGCCCCGCCGGTCCCGCGCGAGCAGCACCGTGGCCGCGGCCAGCCCGCCGCCGGCGCTCGTCCCCGCCACCACGACCCGGGCCGGGTCCAGGCCCAGCCCGGCGGCCTGCGCGGCCAGCCACACGAGCCCGGCGTAGCTGTCCTCGACCGCTCCCGGGTACGGGGTCTCGGGCGCGAGCCGGTAGCCGACGGACACGACCGCGACCTCCGCAGCAGGACCCCCACCGGCACCGGGGGAGAGACCGTCGACGAGGTCGAGCACCGCGGGCAGGTCGCGGCGCAGGTTGCCCGACACCAGCCCGCCGCCGTGCAGGTAGTAGACGACCGGGACCGGACCCACCGCGGCCGCCCCGGGCAGGCAGAGGACGAGCGGCACGTCCGGAGCACCGGCCGGGCCCGGCACCTGCACCGTCGTCACGACCCGCTGCCCGCCGCGGGACAGGTCCCCGTCCGTCGGGTCGGGGGCGAGCGGCGCCCGGCCCCGGACCTCGAGCACCTGCTCCGGCGTCATGGCGGTCACCAGGTCGTCGGCGCGCGCGGCCAGGGCGAGCGCCACGTCGGGGTCGAACGGGGGGCGGGGACGGGTCGTGGCCGTGCTCGTCCCGACCGTGCTCACCCCTTCACCGAGCCCTGCAGCAGCGCGGAGACGAACTGCCGCTGGAACACCACGAACACCAGCAGGGTGGGCGTGAGGATGAGCAGCGAGCCCGCGCACAGCAGCGGGATGTCGGTGCCCCACTGGCCCTGGAACGCCCCCAGCGCACCGGCCATGGTGCGGCGGCCCGGGTCGTCGACGAGCACGATGGCCAGGAGGAACTGGTTCCACGTCCACAGGAACAGCAGGATCGCGAGCGACGACAGCGCGGGCACCGCGAGCGGCACGTGGATCCGGAGCAGCTGCTGGCGCAGGCCGGCCCCGTCGAGCTGGGCCGCCTCGACGAGCTCCTTGGGGACGTTCACGAAGTGCGCCCGCATCCACAGCACCGCGAACGGCATGAACAGCCCGACGAGCGGCAGCACGATGGCCCACCGGGTGTTCAGCAGCCCGAGGTCGCGCATCTGGTAGTAGAGCGGGATGACGATGCCCTCGAAGGGCAGCGTGAGCCCGAGCACGAACAGCAGGAACACCGCGCCCGAGCCGGGCATCCGCAGCTGGCCGAACGCGAACCCGGCCAGGGTGCCGATGACCAGCGAGAGCGGCACCACCCCCAGCACGATGAGCACGCTGGAGACCAGCAGCCGGCCCATGTCGGCCGAGGTGAAGGCCCGGGCGAAGTTGCCCCACTGCGGGTCGTCCGGCCACGCGATGCCGGGCGGGTAGCTGCCCGAGGGCTGCAGGGCGGTGAGGAACAGGCTGACGAACGGCAGCAGCGTCACGGCCATGAGCGCCACGAGGACGACCCGGCCGAGGAGCGCCTCGCCGCGACCGACGATCACCGCTCCCCCCTCCGGACGAGGTACTGCACGGGCAGGACGCAGAGCAGGACGAGGACGACGAGGACGACCGCGAGGGCCGAGGCCAGGCCGATCTCGCGCTGGGCGAAGGCGAGGTAGTAGATCTGCAGGCCGGGCACGGTCGTCGCCCCGCCCGGGCCGCCCTGGGTGGAGATGTAGACGATGTCGAAGCTGGCCAGGGCGGCGATGACGGTGACGGTCACGCAGATGCCGATCTCCTGGCGCACCCCGGGCACGGTGACGGACCAGAACTCCCGGACCGGACCGGCCCCGTCGATCCGGGCCGCCTCGTACAGGGCCGGGTCGATCTTCGTCATGCCGGACAGCAGGAGCAGGGTGCACAGCCCGAGCAGGACCCACGCGCCGATGACGCCGACCGCGGGCAGCGCGGCGTCGAAGTCGCCGAGCCAGGCGCGGGTGACGCCGTCCAGCCCGACCACGCGGAGCAGCTGGTTGACCGCTCCGGTGGAGCTGAGCAACCAGCTCCACGTGATGCCGGCCGCGACCAGGGGGATGACCTGCGGCAGGAACACCACGGTGCGGGCGACCGCGGCGAGCCGGGTGGTGGCGATGCGGCGGATGGTCGCCGCGGTCACCAGCCCCAGCAGCACGGGGATGCCGGAGAAGAAGAGGATGAGCGTGAAGGCGTGCACGAGCGATGCGGACAGGTCCGGGTCGGTGAGCACGCGGACGTAGTTGTCCAGGCCCACCGGGGTGGAGGGACCGACCCCGTCCCACTCGTACAGCGAGTACTGGGCGGTGATGCCGAGCGGGCGCAGCACGAACACGCCGTAGAACAGGGCAGCCGGGGCGACGAGCGCCCAGCCGACCAGCGCGTCGCGGCGCCGCCGCCGGCGCAGCGTGGTGCGGGACGGCGCCCGGCCGGCGGTGCGGCCCCCGCCCGCCGGGGCGGACCCGGCGCGGCTGGGCGCCGGGGCAGCCGGCGGGCGGGGGTCGAGGGTCATCCGCCCGAGACCTCGGCCTCGTAGTCGGCCTGCACGGTGGCCAGCAGGTCCGCCGGCTCGACCTGGCCACCGACGAGCTGCTGCAGCTGCGGGGTCCAGCTCTGCGCGTAGATCGACCCGGTGGCGTTGGCGATGAAGTCCATCGCGCCGTCGTCCTCGGCCACGGTCGCGCCCGCCGCGAGCGTCTGCGACGTCACCGAGTCCGGGTCCACCTCGGGCATGTAGGCGTCGGCGGGCCCCATCGGCCGCGACCCGCCGACCTCGACGAGCAGGTCGCGTGCGGTCTCGCTCGTGGCCGTCCAGTCCAGGAAGAACGCCGCGCAGTCCGGGTTCTCGGCGTTCGCGCTGATGCCGTAGGTGAGCGGCGCGGACATCGCGGCCTGGGTGCCGCCCTCCTCGACCGGCGGCATGAGGAAGAAGCCGACGTTGCCCGGCATCTGGGTGTCGAGGTTCCCCGACTCCCAGTCGCCGTCGAAGATGAGGAGGCTGTCGCCCTCGATGAAGCGGGACATCATCATCGAGTAGTCGAGGGAGTTGATGTCGTCGGCGAAGAAGCCCGACTCGATCCAGCCCTGCAGGTGCTCGACGGCCTCGAGGTTGGAGGGCGTGTCGATGGAGGCGCCCTCCTGCTGGAACACCCAGCTGTTGATCTCGGCCGGATCGCCGTAGGAGGCCATGAGGTTCTGCAGCGGGAACGCGAGCCCGCCGGTGGCGCCGCCGTTGAACTGCACGCTGGGGGTGATGCCGGCGTCCTTGGCGGCCTGCATGACCGCGTCGAGCTCGGCCAGCGTGGCGGGGGGCTCGGTCATGCCGACCTGGGCGGCGAGCTCCTTGTTGTAGAACACGCCGGTCATGCTCGCGTTGATGCCCATGGCGTACAGCGGGCCCTCGCCGCGGCGGCCCTCGTCGTCCACGCGCAGCTGCTCCAGCTGCGACTCCGGCCACTGGTCCCAGCCGAAGGCGGCCGCGTACGGGTCCAGGTCCAGGAGCAGGCCGTCGGAGGCCAGCTCGGACACCTGGGGCAGACGCATGAGGTCCGGCGGGTCGTCCTGCAGGACCCGGGGCGCGTTCTGGGTGAGGACGGCGAACTGGTCCTCGCGCACCTCCCACGTGACGTTGGGGTACTCCTCGGTGAAGGCGTCGGTGAGGGCGGTCGCCACCGGGAAGCCCGTCTCGAAGTAGGCCTCCATGGTCACCGGGTCCTCGCCGCAGGACACGTCCGCGGCGGCCGCCGCGCCCGACGCGTCGTCGGAGGCGGCGCTGTCCTCGACGGCCGGGGCGGCCTCGTCGTCGGTGGTGGAGCCTCCGGGCGCCGCGCACGCGGCGAGCGGGAGCAGGCCGACGAGCACTGCCAGCGGCAGCACGGCCCGTCGGGAGGGGGTGGGTCGTCGGGCCATGGGGAGGGCCTTCCTCTCGTCATCGAGCGGGGCGGCACACCAGGGCGGGTGCCTTGCTAAATCGTATTAGCAGGGGAATGCTTGCACCCACGTCCTGTTACCGTCAACCATCTGCGGGGTCCCGCCGCGCAGGGCACCCACGAGGAGGCGCTGTGGCCCGGGCGACGCTGGCCGACGTGGCGCGCGCGGCCGGGGTGTCCTCCACCGCGGCCTCGCTCGTGCTGTCCGGACGGGCGCGCGAGCTCCGGATCTCGACCGACGTCGAGGAGCGCGTGCTGCGCGCCGCGGGCGAGATCGGCTACCGCCGCAACGCGGTGTCCGTGGGGCTGCGGACCGGGCGGACCGGCACGCTCGGCTTCGTCTCCGACACCGTCGCCACGTCCCAGCTGGCGGGCAACATGATCAAGGGGGCGCTCGAGCGGGCCCGCGAGCGCGACTTCATGCTCCTCATCGGGGAGTCCGGGGGCCAGGACGACGACGAGCGGCGGCTGCTCGGCTCGATGGGCGACCGGCAGGTCGACGGGCTCGTGCTGGCCAGCATGTACACCCGGGAGCGCGACGACCCGACCGGCGACCTCCACGTGCCCGTCGTCCTGCTGAACGCGGTCACGCCCGGCGGCAGCCGCTGGCCGAGCGTGCTGCCCGACGAGGTCGAGGCCGGCGCCGCGGCGGCCCGGGTCCTGCTGGAGGCCGGCCACGGCGACGGCATCGCCCTGGTCGGCGTGGGCCCGAGGCCCCAGGACGTCCCGCCGGGTGCGCTGGCCGGGGTCGAGCGGCTGCGCGGCATCACCGCGGCGCTGGCCGAGGCCGGGCGGACCCTGCGGGCGGGGGCGCGGTGCGACGTGTGGCAGCCGCCGGACGGGCTGGCGGCCACCCGCAGCCTGCTGTCGGAGCACCGCCCGACGGCGCTGGTCTGCTTCAACGACCACCTGGCCATGGGCGCCTACCAGGCCCTGGCCGAGGCCGGCCTGCGCGTGCCGGAGGACGTGTCCGTGGTCGGCTTCGACGACGTCCCGCTCGCGGGCTGGCTCCGTCCCGGGCTCACCACGGTCGCGCTGCCCCACCAGGCCCTGGGGCGCGCCGCCGTGGACCTGCTGTGCGACGTGGTCGAGGGGCGCGGGCAGCCCGACGCGGGCGAGGTCGTGCGGCTGCGGATGCCGGTGGTGCGGCGCGGGTCGGTGGGACCCCCGCCCGCGTGACCCCGGCCCCCTCGGACGGCCCCGGACCGCAGGGGCTCCACGGGGACGTCGGGGCCGGGGACGGCGCGAACCGGACCATGGTGGGATACCGGTCCTGGCACCCGTGCCGGCCACAGCCCGGCCGGGACAGGTCGGGACCACCGGGAGGCCACCGTGATCGAGATCCTCAGCCCCGCCGAGCTGCGCCGCGCCGGGGCGACCGGGGCGCTGGTCGCGCGCATCCTGCAGACGCTCGCGGCGCGGGCGACGGTGGGCACGAACCTCCTCGACCTCGACCGCTGGACGAGGGAGATGATCGAGGACGCCGGGGCCCTGTCCTGCTACGTCGACTACGCCCCGTCGTTCGGGCGGGGTCCCTTCGGCCACCACGTCTGCACCTCGCTCAACGACGCCGTCCTCCACGGCCTGCCGCACGACCGGGCGCTGGCCGACGGGGACCTGCTCACCCTCGACCTCGCGGTCTCCCTGGACGGGGTCGTCGCCGACTCCGCGGTCAGCGTGGTCGTCGGTACCACCGCGCCGGAGGACCTCGCCATGGTGCGCACCACGGAGGAGGCGCTGGAGGCGGGGATCACCGCCGCGGTGCCCGGGGCGCGGGTGGGCGACGTCAGCCACGCCATCGGCGAGGTGCTCACGGCCGCGGGATACCCGGTCAACACCCAGTTCGGGGGCCACGGCGTCGGGTCGACCATGCACCAGGACCCCCACGTCGCGAACTCCGGCCGCCCCGGCCGCGGCTTCGTGCTGCGGCCCGGCCTGCTGCTCGCGCTCGAGCCGTGGGTGATGCGGGACACCGCCGAGCTGGTGACCGACGCCGACGGCTGGACCCTGCGCAGCGCGACCGGGTGCCGGACCGCGCACAGCGAGCACACGGTCGCCATCACCGAGGACGGCCCCCGCGTGCTCACCCGCCGGGAGGCGTAGGCGCCCGACCCCCATCAGGCGAGAGCCGCGAGCACCGCCCCCGCCGCCACGAGCGAGGCGGCCGAGACGGCCGCGGCCAGCAGCGCCAGCGTCCCCCCGCCCGGTCCGGGCACCCCGTCGCGGACGGCTCTCGCCGAGCGCCGGCGCCGGCGCCCGGCCAGGACGGCCAGGGCGCCGGCCCCCACCAGCGCGAGCAGGGCGACGGCGAGCCCGGCGGCGCCGAGCACCTCCGGCAGCAGGCGGACCCCGACCACGGCCCCGGTCACCAGGCCCAGGCAGGTCCGGCGCCACGCGAGGTCGGTCCGCTCCTGCTGCCGGCCCGGGTCGGTGCCGACGGTCACGACCGGCTCACGCCAGCACCGTCGCCAGCCCGACGAGGACCGCGACGGCGGTCACCCCGACGGCGAGCAGAGGGCTGAGCAGCGAGCCCGGCAGCGGCCCGCCCAGCCGGACGGCGCGCTCGACCGTGCCCCACCGCAGCCAGGCCAGCGGCGGCACGGCCACGCCCAGCAGCAGGCACAGCAGGGCCGCGGCCAGGCGCAGCCGGGGCTCGAGCGGGACGCCCAACGCCTCCAGCGCCACCCCGCCGGCGACCAGGGCCAGGGCGGTCCGCACCCAGGCGAGGAAGGTGCGCTCGTTCGCCAGCGAGACGCGCACGTCGGGCTCGGTGCCCACTTTGTAGACCCAGGCCGGGAAGCGTCGCGGCGGTCTCACGCGGGGACGGCCGGGCCGGGGAGCAGCGCGTCGGCCGGGGACAGGCTGCGGGGCACCGCTCCACCCTGGCACCGGACGCCGTCGACCGTCCACGCGGGCACGGTCGACCGGCCCGCGGCCCGACCTCGCGAGCAGGGGTGGCGCGCCGGGTGCGTCCCTACGCTCCTGGGGTGGACAGCACCGGACGGCTGCGCGTCGTCCTCACCGGGGCCGACGGCCGCATCGGGCGGTCGGTCTCGCCCCTGCTCCCGGACCGGTGGGACCTCGTCCGCACCGACCGGGTGGCCGGCGACGGGTGCGAGGCCCTCGACGTGGAGGACCTCGACGCCTGCCGGGCCGCGTTCGCCGGTGCCGACGCGGTGGTCCACCTCGCGGCCGACCCGGACCCCGAGGCGTCCTGGGAGGACCTGCTCGGGCCGAACGTGGTCGGGGCGCACCACGTGGCCCGGGCGGCGGCGGACGCGGGGGTCGGCCGGCTCGTCGTGGCCAGCAGCCTGCAGGCGGTGGGCGCCGTGCCCGGGACGGTCCAGGTGCGGCCCGAGGACCCGCCGCGCCCCGCGAACCTGTACGGCGCCACCAAGGCGTGGGCGGAGGCGCTCTGCAGCTGGGTGGCCAGCACCTCCGGGACCAGCACCGTCGCGCTGCGCATCGGCTGTTTCGGCGAGGACCGGCCGGACCCCGGCTCGGCGTCGCTGCTCGAGCGCTCGTCCTGGCTGAGCCCGAGGGACGCCGCCGAGCTGGTCAGGTCCGCCGTGGAGGCGCCCGGCTCGGGGTTCGTCGTCGCCGACGGCACCTCGCGCAACCGGCACGGGCGGGCCGACCTCCGACGGACCGAGGAGCTGCTCGGGTACCGACCGGTCGACGACGCCTGGGCCTGATCCGCCTGGAGGGTCCCCGGACCCGCGAGGGCCCCGGCCACGTCTACCCTGGGCCAGCGGTCCCCGCAGGCCGCCGGCGCAGCCCACGTCCCGAGCGCCGCCGCCCGCCGCCCACCCCGGCCTCGACCCGACAGCGGAGGACCACCACCGTGCTGGACGTCACGCTGGAGCTGCTGCCCGAGCCCGGTGCCGCAGGCTCGGCCCGCCGGTGGGCGAGCGGCCTGCTGTCCGGGGCCGTGCCGGCGGACGTCACGGACTCCGTCGAGCTGGTCGTCACCGAGCTGGTCCAGAACGCGGTGCTCCACGCCAACACCGCCATGACCCTGCGCCTGCGCAGCGGGGCGGACGGCGTCTGCGTCGACGTGGTGGACGGCTCCTCCGTCCTGCCCTCCTCGGGCCTCACGAGCACCGAGGCCATGTCCGGACGGGGCCTGCTCATGGTGGCGGCGGTGGCGCAGACCTGGGGCGTCGACCCCCGACCCGACGGCAAGGTCGTGTGGGCCTGCATGTCCGGCGAGCCCTCGAGCAGCGCGGACGAGGACGAGGAGCTCGACGTGGACGCCCTGCTGTCCATGTGGTCCGACGAGGAGCTCACCCCGCTGCAGCGGTCCGACGACGCCCCCGTCGTGGTCCGCGGCCTGCCCACGGCCACGATGCTCGCCGTCAAGACCCACAACGACGACGTCCTGCGCGAGCTGACGCTGCTCGCGCTGGCCGAGGACCCGGGGACGGGCCCCGAGGCCGAGGTCGCCGACCTCGCCCGCCGCGCCCGCGAGGTGCTCGCCACCTTCGCCGACGGCCGCCAGCAGGTGCGCAACCAGGTGCTGGCCGCGGTGCGGGCCGGGAACGGGACCTTCGACCTCGTCCTGTCCGTCGACGACGACGCGGCGCGGGTCCTCGGCGACTACCTCGACATCCTCGAGCGGTCCGACAGCTGGTCCGAGCGCGGCCTGCTGCTCAGCGAGGCCCCCGAGCACGAGGTCCGGGCCGTGCGGCGCCGCTACCTCGTGGCGCTGCTCGACCAGCTCCCCGCACGCTGAGCCTCGCCGGTCAGGGACCGTCCGGGGCCACGACGTGCCCCGTCGCCGGCGCGGGCCGGCCTCAGCCGACGGTGAGGGCCGGCGCCCCGGGGCCGTCCGCGGCCACGACCGCGGACGGCGACCGCTCCCCGTGGACGTTGGCCAGGACGACCGCGACGTAGGGCAGCAGGACGGCCCCGGGCACGAACAGCCACGCGAACCAGTGCGGGAACGAGAGGACCGCCGCGAGCACGCAGGCGGTGCGCACACCCATGCTGATCGCGTAGGTGCGCATCCGCCGGGCGACGTCGTCGCCGTGCGAGCCGCGGGCCGTGGTGACCCGCTGGGCGGCACCCCGGTCGGCCCGGTCGGTGCCGTGGCGCTCGGACGTGCGCTCGTCGACGACGGTCACGTCCTCGGCCGGGAGCACGACGAGCCGGCCGACGGAGGGGGCGGCGGGAGGGGCTGCGGGAGGGGCTGCGGGAGGGGTGGTGGTCGGGGTGTCCCAGGAGCTCGTCACACCCTCTACAGCGTCCGCGGCCGGCAGAAACTTCCTGGTCAGGCCGTGTTCCCGGCCCTGCGGAGCCCCTCGCCGGCCGAGGCCCCGAGATCGCTGCCGGGCAGCGCCGTCCCGGCCTCGACGGCCCCGCACCAGGCCGCCGTGGTGGCCACGGCGGCGAAGTTGGAGTGCAGCAGCGTCATGAGCGTGGTGTGCAGGGTGCGGGCGTCCACGGCGCCGGCCTCGTTGGCCAGGTGGATGGCGCCGGTCGCGTCGGACAGCACCTCGGCGGCCAGGCCGTGGGTCTCGGCCTCCGCGGCCGAGGCCAGGATGCAGTTGTTGGTCATGTAGCCGACGAAGGTCACGGTGTCGACGCCCCGCTCCTGCAGCCGCTCGAGGACGTCGGTCCCGGCGAACACGGTGCCGAACTCCTTGACCGCGCCGATCCAGCCGTCCGTGCGCCGGCGCTCGACCTCGGGGTGCAGCCGGAACCGCTCCGTCGTGGGGTCGAAGACGCCGGCCCCCTCGCCCGAGGAGTGCTGCACGGCCACGACCGGCAGGCCTGCGGCCGTGGCGGCGTCGATCGCCCGGGCGATCTGGACCACGGACGCGGCGTGGGGCGGGTGCTGGATCTCCAGCGGCCCGCCGAAGTACTCCAGCTGGACGTCGACGAGGACCAGGGCACGTGCGGGGGCGGTCATGACGGCGAGGCTACGCGCGGCACGCCGGACCGCCCGGCCGGAATACTTGTCGCTACAACTCTCTTGTCGCTAGTGTCGTTGTAGCGACAACCCAGCGCAGACCGAGGAGCCCCCATGACCGGCACCAGCACCCGCACGGCCGAGGCGGACGCCCGCATCCCGGCGGACCACCCGTTCGCCCAGCACCTGCGCCGGGTCGCGGCCCTGGAGGCGGAGCAGCCGCACCGTGCGTGGACGCCGGAGGACGGCGCGCTGCCGAGCCTGTACCTGTCGCACGGCGGCGGCCCGATGCCCTTCGCGGACCGTGGCTGGCTCGACCCGCTGCACGCCTGGGCCCGGTCGCTGCCCCGGCCGAGGGCGGTCCTCGTGGTCTCGGCGCACTGGGAGTCCGCGCCGCTGTCCGTGAGCGCCGACCGTCCTGCGGACCTGGTCTACGACTTCGGCGGCTTCGACCCGCTGTACGACGGCTTCCGGTACGACACCCCGGACGCCGGCGCGCTGGCCCGGCAGGTGGTGGGCGTGGTGCCCGCGACGGAGCAGGTCCACCAGCACGCCCGGCGCGGCCTCGACCACGGGGCCTGGGTCCCCCTGAAGATCATGTACCCGGCGGCGGACGTGCCCGTGCTCCAGCTCTCGCTCCCGACCGAGGACCCCGACCGGCTCCTGGCCCTCGGCGAGCGGCTGCGCCCGCTGCGGGAGCAGGGCGTGCTCGTGGTCGGCTCCGGCCACATGACCCACGGGCTGCCGTACCTCACGCGCGACAACTTCGCCAACGGCACCGTCCCCGGCTGGTCCGCCGACTTCGACGCCTGGGCCGCCGACGCGCTGGACCGCGGCGACGTGGACCAGCTCGCCCGGTACCGCAGCGAGGCGCCGGGCATGCCCTACGCGCACCCCACGGTCGAGCACTTCACGCCGCTGTTCGTCACGCTCGGCGCGGCCACGGACGCGACCGCGCCGGTGGTCACGACGCTCGACGGCTACGGCCTGGGCCTGTCGCGGCGGTCCTTCCAGGCCGCCTGAGGCGCCCCGTCACATCCTCGAGCCGGCGGTGGTGTCCGCGGACAGCCGGTTCGCCAGGTAGACCGGCAGCACGGAGACCACGACGAGCAGCGCCGCGACGGCGTTGACCACGGGCGCCTGGTTGGGCCGGAACAGGTTCTGGAAGATCCACAGCGGCAGGGTCTGCACGCCGGGCCCAGCGGTGAACGTCGTGACGACGATCTCGTCGAACGACAGCGCGAACGCCAGCAGCCCCCCGGCGACCAGGGCGCTGCGCAGGGCCGGGAAGGTCACGTGCCGGAAGGTCTGCAGCCGGGTGGCCCCCAGGTCCATGGAGGCCTCCTCGAGGTTGCCCGCCGTCCGCCGCAGCCGGGCCGCCGCGTTGTTGAACACGATGACCAGGCAGAAGGTCGCGTGCCCGACGACCAGCGTCATGAACGTCAGCCCGCCGAGGAAGCCGGTGAACAGCGTGTTGAGCGCGATCCCGGTCACCACCCCGGGCAGGGCGAGCGGCAGGACCAGGAGCAGCGACACGGACTGCCGGCCGAAGAAGGAGTAGCGGGTCACGGCCATCGCGGCCAGCGTGCCGAGCACGAGGGAGACGGCGGTGGCCGCGGCGGCGGCCAGAACCGAGGTGCGCAGCGCGTCGCGCACGCCGCCGTTGACCGCGGCCGCCTCCCACCACCGCGTCGTGAGCCCCGTGGGCGGGAAGGCGAAGGTGCTGCTGGCGTTGAAGCTGTTGACCACCACGAGGAGCAGCGGCACGTAGACGAAGGCCAGCCCCAGCACCATGACGGCGCCCAGCAGCCAGCGCACCGGGCGCGACAGGCTCATCGGGGGCTCCCGGCGGGGGTCACAGGTTGTCCAGGGCGCCGGTGCGGCGGACGGCCAGCAGGTAGCCGACCATGACCAGCACGGGCAGCGTGGCCACCGCGGCCGCGAACGGCAGGTTGACGGAGAAGTTCGTGTAGACGACGTTGCCCAGCACCTGCGCGGTGCCGCCGACGAGCTGGACGCTGATGTAGTCGCCGAGGCTCAGCGAGAACGTGAAGATCGAGCCGGCGCCGAGGCTCGGCACCACCAGCGGCAGGACCACCGTGCGGAAGGTGCGCCCGGGACGGGCCCCGAGGTCGGCGGCGGCGTCCAGGTAGGAGCGCGGCATCGTGGCGAGGCCGGCGTAGACCGGCAGCACCATGTACGGCAGCCACAGGTAGGTGAGCACGAGCACCAGGGCCGTCCAGCCGTAGCCCGGTCCCTGCAGACCGACTGCACCGAGCACCGTGTCGACCAGGCCGCGCTCCGGGGCCAGCATCGACCGCCAGGCGTAGACCTTGACCAGGTAGGAGGCCCACAGCGGCGTCAGGACGAGCGCCACCAGCACGGCCTGCCACCGCCGGGGCGCCACGAAGGCCATGAACAGCGCCATCGGCACCGCGAGCAGGGCGCAGAGCACGGTGACCGCCGCGGCCACCGCGACCGTCCGCGCGACGGTGCGCAGGTAGGCCGGCTCCTGCAGGAGCAGGCGGAAGTTGTCCAGCGACACCTCGCGCACGAGCAGGCCGGTGAAGCTGTCGGTGCCCCAGAGCGCGGTGAGCAGCAGCAGGCCCAGCGGCACCAGGTAGACCAGCACCAGCCAGGTCAGCGGCAGGCCCAGCACCATGGCGAGGCGCAGCCAGGCCCGCCGGTGCAGGGCGACCTGCACCCGGCGCACCGGGCCGCGACGGACGGGCGCCCGGGGCGGGGCGGGCGGGGCGAGGGCGGTCACGGGGGCTCCTGGGGTGGCGGGGGGCCGCTCGGCACGGCCGGGGAGGCCGTGCCGAGCAGCGACAGGTCGGCTCAGGCGCTGCGCAGCGCCGACCAGGCCTGGACCCAGCGGTCGTAGCCGACGCAGTCCACGTCGGTGCGCCCGTCCAGGCACTCCTCGGTCGGCGTCGTCCAGTACCAGACGTCCTCCCAGTACGCGTCGTCCTCGGCGTGGAAGAGGTCGCAGTGGTCCGGGTTCTCGGTCAGGGCGCAGCTCTCGGAGCTGGCCGGGGCCTCGCCGAAGTACTCCGCGATCTGGGCGTTGACCTCGGGCGACAGCACGTGGTCCAGCCACTGGTACGCGCAGTTCACCCGCTCGGTGTCCGCGCTGATCATCCAGGTGTCCGACCAGCCGGTCGCGCCCTCCTCGGGCTTCGTCGTGGCGACCACCTCGCCGTCGGCGTTGGCGATGTTCGCGGTGAGCTGCCAGCCCTGGCTCTGCCGGACGCTGCCGTTGGCCAGCGCCTGGCCCTGCTTGACCACGTCGCCCCAGTACTCGGCGACCAGCGGCTTCTGCTGCTCCAGCAGCGCGATCGCGGCGTCGAACTGCTCCTGGTCCAGCGCGTAGGGGTTCTCGATGCCGAGGTCGGGCTGGGTGGCCATGAGGTACAGGGCCGCGTCGGCGATGTAGATGGCGTCGTCGTAGGGCATGACCGCGCCCTCCAGCGGCGAGCCTGTCTCCCACATGTCCGACCACGAGGTCGGGGCCTCGGGGTACTCGCTCGCGGTGTAGAGCAGGAGGTTGGCGCCGCGGCCGTGCGGGACGCCGTAGTTCACGCCGTCCACCGTGTTCCACGGCTGGTCCTTGAGGTCGTCGATGACGTCGGCGTAGTTGGGGACCAGCCCGACGTCGACGGGCTGCACCTTCTCCCCGTAGACCAGGCGCAGCGACGCATCGCCGGAGGCAGACACCACGTCGTAGTCGCCGCTCTCGAAGAGCTGGACCGCCTCGTTGGAGGTGGCGAAGGTCTTGACGTTGACCTCGCAGCCGGTCTCCTCCTCGAAGGGCGTCACCCAGTCGATCGCGGGGTCGGTGGAGCCGTCCTCGGCGTAGCCGGGCCAGGCCAGGACGTTGAGCTCGCCCTCGCCGTCGCCGACGGGGCCCTCGTAGACCGGGCCGCCCCGCGCCTCGTCGCCGGACCCGTCCGCCGTCGCCGCGTCGTCGCCGCCGCAGCCGGCCAGGACGAGCGTCGTCGCGCCGAGCAGGGCGAGGTGCCGCAGCCGGAGTCGTGCCTTCATGCGTTCTCCCTCGGTCGTCGCCGCCCGCCGCGGACGCGGCGGGCGCTGTGCTGCCTCACCGCACGCGGTACTCGTGCTCTTCGCGCCACACCAGCCGCACCTGCCGGCCCCGGTCGGCGTCGACCAGGGCGCCGCCCGCGGGCTGGAGCGCCACGAGCGACCCGCCGGCGTCCAGGTCCACCAGCACCCGGGTGCCGGCACCGAGGTAGACCACCTCGCGCACGGTCCCGCCCGCGCCCCGCTCCCCCGGCCCGGGCTGCTGCCCAGGCCCGGCCACCACGATCCGCTCGGGCCGGACGCTGACCGCGGCCTCTCCGGTGTCAGCGTCCGTGCCGCCGACCAGCGCCGGGGGCAGCAGGTTCGACGTCCCGACGAAACCGGCCACGAACGGGCTGGCCGGTCGCTCGTACACCTCGCGCGCCGTGCCGGTCTGCTCGATCCGGCCGCGGTCGAAGACGACGATGCGGTCGGACATGGCCAGGGCCTCCTCCTGGTCGTGGGTGACGAAGACGAAGGTGATGCCGGCGTCGCGCTGGATCTGCTTGAGCTCGACCTGCATCTGCTCGCGGAGCTTGAGGTCCAGCGCGCCCAGGGGCTCGTCGAGCAGCAGGACCGCGGGGCGGTTGACCAGGGCCCGCGCCAGGGCGACGCGCTGCCGCTGCCCGCCGGACAGCTGGGAGGGGCGGCGCCGGCCGAGCCCCTCCAGCCGCACCGAGGCCAGCGCCTCCTCGGCGCGCGAGCGTCGCTCGGCCCGGCCGACGCCGCTCACCCGCAGCCCGTAGGCCACGTTGGCGAGCAGGTCCATGTGCGGGAAGAGGGCGTAGTCCTGGAAGACCGTGTTGACGTCGCGCTCGAACGGCGGGGCCTCGGTGACGTCGTCGCCGCGCAGCAGCACGGAGCCGCCGCTGGGCCGCTCGAACCCGGCGATCATCCGCAGCACGGTCGTCTTGCCCGAGCCCGACGGCCCCAGCAGGGTGACGAACTCGCCCTCGGCGATGCTGAGGTCGATCCCGTCGACCGCGACGACGGGCGCCCCCCCGCTGGAGAACTCCTTGCGCAGCCCGACGAGCTGCACGGCCGGCACCGCGGCCGGGCCGGTCGGGTGACCGTGCGGCCCGGGCGGCGGCGGAGCCGGTGCGGCGGCGGACGTCACGGGCTGCTCCTGTCCTGGTGGGCCCCGGCCACGCCGGGTGGCTGGAACCTATGGGAACAGTTGTCATGGCACAAGAGCCGCCACCTGTGGTTGGGTCGACCCCGGGCGAGAGGGAGACGGATGACCGGACCGGTGTCGGGCGCGGGGCCCCTGGGGGCCCGGGCGGCGGTGTTCGCCCCGCTCCAGGTCGCCGGGCGTGCTGCGCTGGTCACCGAGCGGCTGACCGACGGCATCGCCCTGGGCCTGCTGCGCGACGGCGAGCAGCTGCCCAGCGAGACCGACCTGTCCGAACGGCTCGGGGTGGCGACGACGACGGTCCGCGAGGCCCTGGCCACGCTGCGGGAGCAGGGGCTCGTCGAGACCCGGCGCGGGCGCGGCGGGGGCAGCTTCGTGCGCTCGCCGGGGGACCCCACCCTGTCGGTGCTGCGCGCCCGGCTGCGCCGCTTCAGCCCGGCCGACTTCCGCGACCTGTGCGACCACTACGCCGCCGTGGCCGGCACCGCGGCCCGGCTCGCGGCCGACCGCGCCGACGAGGACGACGTGCGGCGCGCCACCGAGGGGGCCGACGCGCTCGTCGCCGGCGCGGACGTGCCGGCGCGCCGCCGGGCGGAGGGCCGGTTCCACGCCGAGGTGGCGGCGGCCGCCCAGTCGCCGCGCCTGACCCGGGAGGAGATCGCGCTGCAGACCCAGCTCGGCCCCCTGCTGTGGCTGCCGTACAGCGACCCGGCCGTCCTGCCGGAGGCGGACCGGGACCACCGCGACGTCCTCGCCGCGGTCCGCGCGGGCGACGGCGGGGCGGCCCGGGCCGCGACCGAGGGGCACGTGGCGCGCTCGCGGGCCCGGGTGCTCGACCTGCACCTGCAGCTGCGACGGGCACGGTGACGGGGACGGGGACGGGGACGGGGACGGTGAGGGTGCCGGACCCTGCCCCGCGCGGGCCGGGCGGGGCGTACGGTCGAGCGGTGCTGACCTCACGGCGCCCGGCCGAGGACGTCGTGCGCCGGCTGACGTCCGAGCTGGCGGGGCTGCTCGAGGGCGTCTTCGCCGACCTGGAGCCGGTGCGCGCGGAGGCGGCGCACGCCCTGGCCGACCAGAGGCGCCGCAGCGCGCTGGGCGGGGTCGGGCCGCTCGCCGCGACGCTGCTCCGCCGCCCGGACGGCCTGGTCGGCGGCGCGGGCTACGTCGCCGAGCCGGGCTTCCTGGCCGACGCCGAGCGCTGGCTGGAGTGGTGGACGGTCGCGGACGGCCACGTCCGTCGGCTCGAGGCGCGGGTCGAGGAGCCGGGCGCCACGCTCGACTACTCCCGCCAGCCGTGGCTGGTGACGCCCCGCCAGACCCGCCGGCGCCTGGTGACGGGGCCGTACGTGGACTACGTGTGCAGCGACGAGTACACGCTCACCCTCAGCACCCCGGTCGAGGTGGACGGCGCGTTCGCGGGCATCGTCGGGGCCGACGTCGCCGTCCGCAGCCTGGAGCCGCACCTGGAGGACCTGCTGTCGCTGCCCCGCCCCGCGGCGCTGGTCAACGCGCAGGGGCGGGTGGTCGCGGGCACCGGGACGCCGGCCAGCGGGGAACTCCTGCGGGCCGCCTCCGTCCCTACGCTGTGGGCCGCGGGCATCGCGGAGGCGACCCTGGGCGGGGTCACCCTGCACCGGCTCCCGGGCGACCTGCCGCTCGGGCTGGTCCTGCTGCCCTGACGGCGCCGGTGGGCGACCCCCGTCGCCGGCCGCCGCCGGGCTCAGGTCCGTTCCACCCGGTCGGCCTGCGGGCCGCGGTCGCTCTGGCGGACGGTGTAGCGGACCCGGTCCCCCGGCTGCAGGGAGGCGTCGCCGGACAGCACCGACACGTGCACGAACAGGTCCGCGCCCCCGGCGTCCGGGGTGATGAAGCCGAAGCCGCGGTCCGCGTCGTACCGCGCGACCACGCCCTCGCCGCCCCGGGCCGGTGCGCCGCCCCCGCGCGGGCCGGACGAGCGGCCAGCAGCGGAGCGCGGTGCGTCGGTCCGGCCGGAGGTCCTCGGGGACGAGGACCGGGAGGAGGAGGGGCCGGCGGAGGACCTCGGCGCCGCGCCCCCGCCGCGGGCGAGCCGGACGTCGCGCGCCTGCGGCCCCTTGTCGCCCTGGACGGTGCCGTAGCTCACGCGGTCGCCCTCGGACAGCCACGTCATCCCGCCGGTCAGGGCGCGGGCGTGGACGAACACGTCCTCGCCGCCGGCGTCCGGGGTGATGAACCCGAAGCCCTTGCCCTCCTCGAACCAGGCCACGGTGCCGTCGGCGCCGTCGTCGACCGCCTGGGGCGCGGCCGCGCCGGGCGCCGGGGCGCCGACGTCGCCGAGGGGCAGCAGGTGCTCGGCCTGCGGGCCCCGCTCGCCCTCGCCGACCATGAACGCCACGCGCTGGCCCTCGGACACCACGCCGCCGCCGACGACCGCGGAGCTGTGGACGAAGATCTCCGGGCCGCCGTCGTCGGGCGTGACGAAGCCGTAGCCCTTGGCGGGCTCGTACCAGGCCACGGTGCCGAGCACGCCGAGCGGTGTGCCGGGGGCCGCGTCACCGGTGACGCGGACCTGCCGCGCCTGCGGGCCCCGGTCGCCCTCGCCGACCTCGAACTCGACGGCCTGTCCCTCGCGCAGCAGGCGGGCGCCCCCGTCCCCGACGATCTCGGAGGCGTGGACGAAGAGGTCCTCGCCGCCGTCGGAGAGCGCGAGGAACCCGAAGCCCCGTTCGGCGTCGAACCAGCGGACAGTTCCCTCGGGCACAGCAGCTCCAGGCAGAGGCGGGACAGGACCCCCAGTCTCGCCGACCCGGCGCCCTGCGCGCACCAGCCGGCGCCCGCGCCCCGCCCGCACCCCGCCCGGGCCCCGCCCGGACCGCGCTCAGTCCCAGGCCGCAGCGAGCCGTCCGGCCAGCGCCACGCCCTGCGCGTGGCCGGCGCGGGCAGCCTCCGGGCGCAGCGACAGGTCCATGGCCCGGGCACCGAAGAGGTGCTCCGACGCCGCCTCCGGGCCCACGACCTCCACCTCGCTCCCGGCCGCGCGCAGCTCCTCCACCTGGGCGGACAGCTGCAGCCGCCACGACGGCGGGGTCAGCGACCGGCCGCCGAAGGGCGACAGCACGAGCACCGTGCCGCAGCCCGCGGCCAGGTCGGCGTTCTCGTTGCGCCGGAAGCCGCCGTCGAGCAGCAGCCGTCCGTCGACCCGGTACGGGAGCCCGCTGGAGCAGCTGGCGGCGACGGCGTCGACGAGGTCGACCCCGCTGTCGCGGTCGAGCACCACCGGCTCGGCGGTGCGCACGTCGACGGCGGTGAGGAGCAGCCGGCGCTCGGGCCACCGGTCCAGCGGCAGCCGGGCGGCGACGGTCTCCCGCCACCGCGCGGACCACGAGCCGTCCGAGGCCGTGTCCCGCCCCAACGCCGCCCGGCAGAGGGCCCGGCGCATCCCGGCCGCGTCCTCGGCCCGGTCGATCGTGGCGCGCAGCCGGTCCAGGTGGTCCTCCACCGGCCGGGCGGCGGCCCCGGACGCAGGCCCGGGTGCCGCGGCCGGGGGCCGGGCCCGGCCGGGCGGCGGGACCAGGGTGGCCGCGAAGAGGGCGGCCAGGTCGCTGCCGGCGGCCTGGGCCGCGGCGGTGGCCCCGGCCGACGTGCCGACGGTGACGTCGGCCCGGGTGACGTCGACGCCGCCCTCGGCGAGCCCGGCCATGACGCCGACCAGCCAGGCGTTGCCGGTGGAGCCGCCGCCCCCGAGGACGAGCGCGCGGCCGGGCAGCGGGTCGCGCCGGGCGTGGTGCTGGGGGTGGTCCTGGAGGTGGTCCTGAGCAGGTGCGGGTGCGGTGTCCATCGGGTCGCCTCTCACAGGTGCGGGGGGCGCTCCCTGCTGCGGTCAGGCTCCTCGTGGGACCCGGGACCTGGGAGCACCCGTCGGGGACGGTGCGCGCATCGGGTACCACCTCCTCGGGACTGTGCAGGGACTGGTGCAGGGACTGGTGCAGGCCCTGGGGCAGGGACGGCGCGACGGTAGCCCTGGGCGGGACCGCCACGCCACGGCTTTTCGAGCCCACCGCACGGGATCAGCCCCGCCACGCGGGGTCGAAGTCCGGGTGGTCCGCCCAGGCGCAGGCCAGCGCCCGCAGCGCGATGCCCAGGCCCGACCGGTTCACCGACCCGGGCTTGGCCCGGCGGTAGGCGTCGTGGACGGTGCGCTTGGCGTCCACGTCCTCCAGCACGCGACCGGGGTCGTGGCGCACGACGTGGGCCATCACGGCCGGCGACCCGCCCCCGGCCGGCTCCAGCACGTCGTCGTCCCGCTGGGCCGACCACGCCCGGCCGCACGGGGTGAGCCGCCACCGGTCCCCCGGCTGCCACACGTCGGTCCCGGCCTCCCGCGCGAGCATCTCGTCCTCGGCCAGGCGCGCGCGGACGAACTCGTCCACGGGCAGCCCCTCGCTCATCCGGCCTCGATGGTCACCTGCGCGCCCGCCGTCATGAGCGCGAAGGCGTCGGGGAGCCGCTCGGCCACCGCCCGCTGGGCCGCGAACCCGCTGCAGTGCATGGGGGCGACGAGACCGAGCCCTCGCTCGGCGAGGCCGTCGACCGTGCGCGAGATCTTCTCCGCGGTGATGCCGGCGTGGCCGAGGTGGAACCCGCCGAGCACCCCGTGGACACGGTCGTTGCCGGTGAGGGCCCGCGCGTGGTCCAGGGAGCTGAGCACGCCCGAGTGCCCGCACGGGTCCAGGACGACCAGCCCGACGCCGGTGACGTCGACCACGAGGGTGAGGTAGTCGTCGATCGGGTCAGGGCCGACGTGACCGTCGCGCACCGAGACCCGCCCGACGGGCACCTCCTGCTCGAACTCGACCGAGACCGGGATCTCCCCGCTGGTCGTCACGCCCGGTGCGAGGTCGAGCGGCTCGCGCACGGCCACCACGCCGGCACCGGCCTCGGTGAGCTCGCGCTCCGTCAGGCCCCGGTTGAAGTACTGGATCATGATGTCCGGCCGACGGATCGACCGCGGGTGGAACGCGGAGGGGTGGACCACGAGCGGCACCCGGCGCCCGATCGCCCCGAGGGCGGCGTAGATCCCGCCGAAGTGGTCGGGGTGGCCGTGGCTGAGGACCACCTGGTCCACCTCGCCGAGGTCGATGCCGAGCACGTCGGCGTTGTGCAGGATCGGGATGCCGCTCATGCCGGCGTCGAACAGGATCCTCGTCGTGCGCCCGGCCGTGGAGGCCTCGAGCAGGAACGAGATGCCGTTCTCGGCGAGGGGGGTGCCGCGCCGGGGGAGGAAGTGCTCGGCCATCCCCTGGCGACGGACGGTGGGGGTGTTCTGCATGAGCATGTCGATGTAGTTGTCGACGAGCACGGTGATCGTCAGGCGGTCGCAGGTCTGCACGGGGGCTCCTCGGAGGTCGGGGCGGGCACGGTGGGCAGCGGTGCGGCGGCGGGCTCAGGCCTCCGGGGCGCTGGACAGGACGGCCGTGGCGTGGGCGGCCAGCGTCATGCCCATGCCGTGCACGAGCGACAGCCGGGCCCCCTCGACCTGGCGCCGGCCGGCGGTGCCGCGCAGCTGCTGCACGGCCTCGATGACGAGGAACATCGACAGC
Organism: uncultured Actinomycetota bacterium; assembly: GCA_963750335.1. Taxonomy (GTDB): domain Bacteria; phylum Actinomycetota; class Actinomycetes; order Actinomycetales; family JBBAYJ01; genus Aquipuribacter. The sequence continues at coordinate 441,787 of CAVVQD010000011.1, read as the reverse complement.
ATCCCCGGGTGGCAGTACGAGAGCCCGCCGCCGTTGGTGTTGAGGGCGAGGCGACCGCCCGGGGCGACGGCGCCCCCGGTGACGAAGTCGCCGCCCTCCCCCTTGGCGCAGAACCCGAGGTCCTCCAGGAGGACGAGCAGGCTGATGGTGAACGCGTCGTACAGGTGCACGGTGTCGATCTCGTCCAGGCGCACGCCGGCCGAGGCCAGCGCCCGCCGGGAGCTGGCGACGGCTTCCGTGGTGGTGAGGTCCGGCATCTGCGAGACGTTGCGGTGGTTCACCGCCTCACCCGACCCGAGCAGGTACACCGGCTGCGTCGACAGGTCGCGGGCCCGCTCGGCGGAGGTGAGCACGACGGCCCCGCCCCCGTCGGTGACCAGGCAGCAGTCGAGCTTGTGCAGCGGGCTGGAGATCATCCGGGAGGCCAGCACGTCCTCCACGGTGAGCGGCACGTCGAAGGGCGCGTCGTCCACGAGCAGGGACCAGGCGCGCGCGGCCACGGCCAGCTCGGCGAGCTGCTCGCTCGTGGTCCCGAACTGCGACATGTGGCGCTGGGCGATCAGCCCGAAGGCCCCGACCGGGTGCAGCAGCCCGTAGGGGGACTCGTAGGGCGACTGCTCGGCCATGCTCACCAGCGAGCCCGCGTCGCTGCGCTGGGTGCTGCCGTAGGCGACGAGGGCCACCGAGCACAGGCCCGCCTGGATCGCCGCGGCCGCGTGGGCGAGCTGGGCGACGAAGGCGCACCCGCCGATCGCGGTGGAGTCGGTGAAGGTCGGCCGGACGCCCAGGTACTCCGCGAGGGTGAGCGTCGGCATGGCGTAGTACGAGGACGACGTGAAGAGCCCGTCCACGTCGTCCAGCGTGAGCCCGGCCTCGGCCAGGGCCCGCACGGACGCCACGCCCATCAGGCCCACCGGCGAGCGCCCCTCGGTCTTCCAGGTGTCGACCTGCGCGGCCCCGACGATCGCCGCGCTCCCCCGCAGCGTCATGCGCGCGCCTCCTCGGTCTGCTCGTGCGGCTGCTGCACGAACCGCAGCAGCGTGAGCCCCGGCTCGACGTCGTCGAAGACCGCCTGCACCGGCGTGCCGACCGCGAGGCCGTCGGGCTCGGGCACGGAGGCGAGCAGCCGGAAGCCCTCCTCCATGTCAGCGAGGGCGAGGGTGCTGGGGACGGGGAACGAGGGGTCGGCGGCCCGGTGCTGGACGGTGAAGGAGTGGACCACACCCTGTCCGGACGAGGGCCGCAGCGACAGGTGCTCGCCGGAGCAGGCCGGGCACACGGTGCGCAGCGGGAAGACCACCGCGCCGCAGCGGTCGCAGCGCTGGTGGACCAGCTCGTGGGCGACGAGCCGGTCGTAGAAGACCTTCTCCTCCCCCCGGGGGGTGGACGGTCGCGGGCTCACCGTCCGGCCCCGGCCGCGTCGGGGGTGTCGGCGGCGTCGGGGGTGCCGGAACGGACGGCGTCGAGCACGGCGGCCGTCACCTCGGCGGTGGTCGAGGTGCCGCCCAGGTCGGCGGTGCGGACGTCGGTCTCGCCCAGCACCTGGCGGACGGCGCGCAGCACGCGGGCGGCGGCGTCGGCCTCGCCGAGGTGCTCGAGCATCATGGCCGCCGACCAGATCTGGGCCAGCGGGTTCGCCACCCCGCGTCCGGCGATGTCGGGGGCGGACCCGTGCACGGGCTCGAACATCGACGGGTGCCGCCCGGAGGGGTCGAGGTTCGCGGACGGGGCGATGCCGAGGCTGCCCACGACCGCGGCCCCGATGTCGGAGAGCACGTCCCCGAACAGGTTCGAGCCGACCACCACGTCGAGCTCGTGCGGGTGGCTGACCAGGCGCGCGGCGAGCGCGTCCACGTGCACCAGCCGACCCTCCACGTCGGGGTTGCGCGCCATCACCTCGGTGAAGACCTCGTCCCAGAAGGTCATCGAGTGGACGAGCCCGTTGGACTTGGTCGCCGAGGTGAGCAGCCCGCGGCGGGCGCGGGCCTGCTCGACGGCGAACTCGATGACCCGCTCGGTGCCGCGCCGGGTGAAGACGGCCTCCTGCACGGCGGTCTCGTGCGGCGTGCCGCGGCCGATCCTGCCTCCCACCTCGGAGTACTCGCCCTCGGTGTTCTCGCGCACGACGAGCACGTCGATGCCGCGCGAGGTGTCCCGCAGCGGGCTGGTCACGCCCGGCAGCAGCACCGCGGGCCGCAGGTTCACGTACTGGTCGAACGCCCGGCGGATGGGGATGAGCAGCCCCCACAGCGAGACGTGGTCCGCCAGCGAGGGGTCGCCGACGGCACCCAGGAGGATGGCGTCGTGCCGGGCCAGCACGTCGAGGCCGTCGGCGGGCATCATCGCGCCGTGCTCGTGGTACCAGGCGCAGCTCCACGGCAGCTCCGTCCAGGCCACGTCGAAGCCGGCGCCCGTGCCCACGGCCTCGACCACCTCCAGGGCCGGGGGCACCACCTCCTGCCCGATCCCGTCGCCGGCGACGACGGCGACGGAGTACCGCCGGCGGGCGGCTGGGGTCACTTGACGGCCATGGGGTTGACCGGCGAGCCGACGGCCCGCGTGAAGGGCAGCGGCGGGGCGCAGAAGAAGAAGTCGTACTGCCCGTCCTCGCGGCAGTCCGCGGCGAGCTCCTCCAGGTCGAAGATCTCCCCGACCCACAGGCCCATGCCGACGATGAAGACGCAGTGCAGGGGCTGGAAGACGTCCGGGGTCTGGTTGGGCAGGACCTCCATGCCCCAGGTGTCCACCGCGAGGCCGGCGATCTCGCGCTCGGCCACCCACGGGACGCTCTCCAGGCCCATGCCGGGCGCCGGGCCGCCGGCGTAGTCGCCCCAGGCCCCCTTGCGCTGGCCCATCATCCCGGTGCGGACCATGACGAAGTCGCCCTGGCCGACCGTGACGCCGTGCGCCTGCTCGGCCTCGCGCAGGTCGTCGGCGGTGATCGCGTAGCCCGGGTCGAGAGCGTCGACGCCCTTGACGTGGGCGACGTCGAGCAGCACCCCGCGCCCGGCCATCTGGTCCGTCGCGACGCTGATGGCCCCGCGGCGGGCGCCCTTGCTCGTCACGGTGTCCGGGGTGAGGCCGTTGTACATGTGACCGTCGAAGAAGATGTGCGCGAGGGCGTCCCACTGGGTCGAGGACTGCAGCGCCATGATGATGAGGTCGTCGGTGCCCCGCAGGTGGCGGTCGTTGCCGCCGTAGAACTCGTCGACCACCGTGCCCATGGAGATGTCGCCGCCGTCGCGGAACATCAGGTGGATCGGGTTGAAGCGCCCGCCGAAGCCGCCGCTGACCTGCGGCCCCGTGGCGTCCATCGGCAGCGACATGGAGATGCGCTTGCCGGAGCGGATGCTGCCGGCCGCCCGCGCCACGTGCTCGGGCGTGACGTGGTTGAGGGTGCCGCGCTCGTCGTCGGCGCCCCACCGACCCCAGTTGGAGTACGTCGCGCTGAGCTCGCGGACGGTGTCGACGCTCGGGACCTGCTCGTTCATGCGTGTCTCGTCTCTTCGATGGGTGGGTCGGTCAGACGGGTGCGCGGCGCGTCGAACGGACGCCGGCGTCGTACCTGGGGCCCGCGACGTAGTCGCCGGAGCGGAGACGGTGCTTCTCGGGCTTGGAGGTCGGGGTCTTGGGGAGCAGCTCGATCTCCTCGACGTAGCGGGGGACCTTGAAGGCGGCCAGCTGCTCGTCGCACCAGTCGACGACGGCGGCCGGGTCCACGCTGTGGCCGGGCCGCGGGACGACGAAGGCGCAGAGCTCCTCGTCGGTGAGGTCGGACGGCACCCCGATGACCGCTGACTCCAGGACGTCGGGATGGCGGTTGATGACCATCTCGACCTCCAGCGAGGACACGTTCTCGCCCCGGCGGCGGACGATGTCCTTCAGCCGGTCGACGAAGAAGAAGCGCCCCTGCTCGTCCTGGTACGCGCTGTCGCCCGTGCGGAGCCAGCCGTCGACCAGCGCCTCCGCGGTCTTCTCGGGGTCCTTGAAGTACCCCAGCATCAGCGCGGGGTTCCGCAGGGTCAGCTCGCCGACCGTGCCGCGCGGGACCTCCTGGCCGTCCTCGTCGACGACCTTCGCCTCGGTGCGGGGGACCTCGGGGTCGGGGTGGGAGCGGGGGACGCCCATCGAGCCGGGGACGCGCTCGCCGTCGATCGGCTCCAGCAGGCCGTAGGTGGTCTCGCTCATCCCGAAGCCGGACACGCAGGCCAGGCCGAAGCGCTCCTCGACCTGCAGGCGCACCTCGTGGGGCAGCGCGGGCACCCCGTAGGCGACGCGGACGTGGTGGTCGCGGTCCTCGGGCGTCGGGGTGCTCTTGGACAGGATCACCGTCATCGCGCCGATGAAGTTGAACACCGTCACCCGGTGCTTGCGCACGTCGGGCCAGAACCGGCTCGCGCTGAACCGGGGGGCCAGGACCATCGCGCCCTCGGCACCGATGGCGCCCATGGTCGAGTAGGCCTGGGAGTTGATGTGGAACAGCGGCAGGCAGGCGTAGATCCGGTCGCCCTTCTCCATCCGCATCCAGTGCGGGTACGCCTGCCCGGTGAGCACGTAGTTGCGGTGGGGCTGCATCACGCCCTTGGGCTTGCCGGTGGTGCCCGAGGTGTAGATGAGGCTGATGAGGTCGTCGCCGTCGATGTCGACCGAGGGGACGGCGCCGCGCAGCTCGGCGGCCTCGGCGGCGAAGTCGGCCATCCCGTCCGCCGGTCCGAGGGCGAGGGTCTCGCGCAGCGTCGTGGACTGCTCCCCGATGCGGCGGAACAGCTCGGCGTGGGCGGGGTCGACCAGCGCGTACCGGGCCTCGGAGTGCTCGACGAGGTAGCGCGCCTCCTCGTGCTTGAAGCCGGTGTTGACGGCGACGAGGACGGCGCCGATCTTGGCGAGGCCGAGCCACGCGTGCAGGAAGCCGGGGCTGTTGTCGGCCATGAACGCCACGCGGTCGCCCTTGCGCACCCCGAGGGCGTGCCAGTAGGCGGCGGCGTCGTCCACCGCGGCGTCGAAGCTCTGGTACGACTGCTCCTCGTCCTCCCAGATGAGGTACGGGGCGGTGGGGTTGCGCTCGACGGCGTCCTCGAGGAACGAGCGGACGTCCAGGTCACGGCGGTTCATCGTCGTCCTCCAGAGGCGGTTCGGCGGTGCGGTCCGGTGCAGTGCGGGCACAGGCCCGCGCGGACCTCAGGCGGGGGCACGGGTGGCCGACCCCTTCGGGGCCACGGCGGAGCGGTCGGTGGTGACGTCGACCAGCACGGGACCCGGCGTCTCGGCCGCCCGCTCCATGGCCGGGCCCAGCTCGCTCGGCTTCGTGACCCGGATCCCGGTGACGCCCAGGGTCTCGGCGACCGCCGCCAGGTCGACGTCGCGGAAGTGCCACAGCTCGGCGTGCCGGCCGGTCAGCTCGCCGCCGTAGGCGACGGTGTAGGGGTTGATCTCCTGGTTGAGCGACTGGTTGTCGTTGACGACCACCGTGAGCGGGACCTGCCACCGGGCGGCGGTCTCCAGCTCGCTCAGGTGGTAGTACAGGCCGCCGTCGCCGGTGAACACGACGACGGAGGCGTCGGGCCGGGCGATCTGCGCACCGATCCCGGCCGGCAGCGCCCAGCCGAGGGAGCCCGCGGCCCGGAGGAACCCCTGGCCGGGGCGCGCCAGGTCGAGGTGGCCGGCGGTCCACATCCCCGCGTGACCGGTGTCGGCCACGACCAGCGCGTCGTCGGGCAGCAGCGTGCCGAGCTCGTCGACCAGGCGCTCCGGCCGCAGCGGCGCCTCCGGGGAGCTCACGCGGTCCTCGACCTCGTCGCGCCAGCGCGCCGTCAGCGCGGCCGCCCGGTCGCGCCAGGCCTGCGTCGCCCCGGCGTCGACGTCCCCGAGCCCGTCGAGCAGCGCCTGCACGCCGAGCCGGGCGTCGGACACGACCGGCAGGGTGCGCGGATAGTGCCGACCCGGTTCACGGGGGTCGATGTCCACGTGGACGACCTGGGTGCCAGGCGGGGGGACCTGCCACGAGAGCGTGAGCTGGCTGCCCGTCTGGCTGCCGACGTACACGACGAGGTCCGCCTCGAGCAGCACCTGGTTGGCGCTGGCCCGGGCGTACAGCCCCGGGATGCCGATCGCGAGCGGGTGGTCGGCGGGGACCGTGTCCTTGCCGTTGAGCGAGGTCGCGAGCGGGGCGCCGAGCCGCTCGGCGAGCGCCCGCACCTCCGCCGCGGCACCCGAGGCCCGCACCCCGCCGCCGGACACGACGACCGGCCGCCGAGCCCCGCGCAGGGCGGTGACCGCCGCGGCGACCGCGTCCGGGTCCGGGGCCGTCCGCACCGCGGGGACCCGCCGCTCCTGCGGCCCGGGGGCCTCGGCCGCGAGGGTCTGCGCCTCCAGGACGTCCCCGGTGTGGCCGGCCAGCTCGAGGTGCACGGGGCCGGGCTTGCCCACCGTGGCGTCGCGGAAGGCCTGGTCGAGCAGGTCCGGGAGCCGGGCGGCGTCGTGCACCTGACGGCTGGAGCGCGTGACCGGCTTGAAGAGGGGGAAGTCCTCGATCTCCTGGTAGAAGTTCCGGCCGCGGCTGTGCTCGTACGGCCCGCCCGTCAGGGCCAGGACGGGCGAGCAGCCCAGGTAGGCGTCCCGGAGCCCGGCGGCGAGGTTGGCCGCGCCGATGTTCTGCGCCATGCAGACCCCGGGCCGGCCGGTGGCCCGGGCGTAGCCGTCGGCCATGTACGCCGCGGCCTTCTCGCCGTGCGCCACGACCCGGCGGACGGACGTCTCCTCCTCCAGGGCGACGAGGGTGGCGCTGAGGACCGTGGGGACGAGGAACACCGCGGTGACGCCGTAGGCGTCGAGCGAGCGGGCGAGGTACCGCGCCGCAGTGGTCTCGCCCATGTGACCGCCTCGTGTCGTCCTGGCCGGCTCGTCGTCGAGCCTGCTCGCCGACTGTCTTACCGCGTAAGACGTCGTCTCATCAGTTTGCTGCTGGTCTGCGACGGGTGTCAAGTCACCGTGACCGTCCCTGTCCCCCGGGTACCATCCGTCCACCTCCGGCGGCCGGCCCGGCCCAGGAGGGCGACGACCCGGCACGACGACGCGCCGCGCCGGGCCCTGCGACACGGAGCCGCCGATGACCGCGTCCGACACGACCGCCGCCGCGCGCCCCGGCATGCTCGCCCGGGCGCTCACCCTCTTCGAGCTCGTGGCCATGCAGCCGGACGGCATCGGGGTCCGGGAGGCGGCCCGCCGCACCGGCATCGACCGCAGCGCGGTCAGCCGGATCCTCACCCAGTTCGAGGAGATGGGCTACATCGAGCAGGAGCGGGAGCGGGGCCTGTACCGCGCCGGGCCGCAGCTCTTCTCGCTGGTCGCGGCCCTCGGCGAGCGGGACTCGCTGTCCCGGGCGGCCCGGCCGTTCCTGCACGGGCTCGTCGAGAGGTTCAACGAGACCTGCTACATGGCGGCACGGCAGGGCGACCAGCTGGTGTTCCGGGCCAAGGTCGACTGCGAGCACACCATCCGCTACGTCATCGAGATGGGGAAGCCCTTCCCCCTCGTCAGCGGCGCCTCGGGCATGGGCATCCTCTGCGGGCTCACCGACGACGAGCTGGAGGAGGTGCTCACCCGTCCCTTCCTGGCCAGCACCCCCCAGAGCTTCACCGACGCCGACCAGGTCCGGGCCCAGGTCGCCCGCGACCGCGAGCTCGGCTACTCCTACAGCCCCGGCCGGTGGGTGCCCAACGGGGCCGGCATCTCCGCCCCCTTCCGCGACGCGGGGGGCGGTGCGCGGGGGCGATCACGCTGTCGTGCCCCGCGGACCGGCTGGCCCAGATGTCCGTGGAGGAGGTGGGCCTCGCCGTGCGCGACGCCGCCCGGGGGATGTCCGCGCGGCTGGGCTGGGTCGCCGTCTGAGCCCTCCTCGCCCGGGCGCCGGCCTCAGCCGCCGCGCGGCAGGCAGTGCTCGGCGACCTCGCCCCGCGTGGCGACCCACATGCCGTGGTGCCGGGCGGTGGCGACGATGTCGGCCAGCGCGAGCAGACCGGCCGGCCGGCAGCCGACGTGCGCGTGGACGGTGACGTCCACGTAGGCCAGGCGCCGGCCCTGCGCCACCTCGCGGGCCTGGAACTCGAAGGCCCGCACCAGGTCCTCGGTGGGGCGCCCGTAGCGGACCGTCATCGGCAGGTCGTTGACCTCGAGCCCGAACGGCAGCGCCGTGATCGTCCCCGCCGGGGTGCGCAGGGGGTACGGGAGGTCGGCGTCGAACACGTCGCCGAACCAGTCGAACCCGGCCGCCGCGAGGATCTCGGCGGTGCTGGCGCTCGGCGTGCACCGAGGGCTCACCCAGCCGCGCGGTCGCTGGCCCCCGACGCGCTCGAGCGCCTCGGCGCAGCGACCGACGTCGTCGACCTCCTCCTCGCGGCCCCGGACCGCGGGCACCCGGTTCTGCGCCCAGGCGTGGCCGGCGAGCTCGTGGCCGCCCGCCACCACCGCCTCGACCGTCGCGGGGGCGGTCTCGGTGAGGATCCCGCTCACGTAGAAGGTGGCCCGCACCTCCTCGCGGGCCAGCAGGTCCAGGGCGGCACGCACCCCCGTGCGCCAGCCGTACCCGGCCCAGCCCAGGGCCTGGTGGTCCAGGGCGCCCGGCGGGAGCGGGTTGCCCATGGGCCCGAGCCCGGGCGCCACCCCGGGGTCCCACTGCTCGTACATGACGTCGACGACCAGGGCGCCCGTCGCGCCGCCGGGCCACGAGGTCGGGGGCGTCGGGGTCGTCGGGGTCGTCGGGGTCGTCGGGGTCGTCGGGGTCGTCGGGGTCGTCGGGGTCGTCGGGGTCGTCGGGGTCGTCGGGGTCGTGGGTCATCCGGGGCTCCCGGGGGCGAGGGCGGGCGGGGACAGGTGGGGCGCGAGCCGGTCGCGGAGGATCCCGTCGACGTCCAGGCCGTCGCCGGCGAGACGGCGCACGAGCTCCACGGGACGGCGCAGGTCGTCGGGGTCCACGAACGGGAAGTCCGTGCCGAACACCGCACGCCCGGCCGGGAGCACCTCCTCGGCCAGCCGGAGGGTCGGCCCCGAGCAGCCGGCGGTGTCGACGAGGAGCCGCTCGAGCAGGTCCACGCGTGGCACGGGGAGCCCCATGTGCTCCGCCTCGAGCTGCCAGCGCCAGCGCATCCGGTGCAGCAGGAACGGCAGCGTGCCGCCCAGGTGGGGGACCACCCAGGTGAGGGCGGGGAAGTCGGCCAGGACGCCGCCGGCGAGCAGGCGCACCACGACCACGGTGTCCTCGAACGGGGCTCCCAGCGCCCACTCCATGCCGTGGTCGGCGAGCGTGCCGGGGGCGCAGAACCCGTCCGGGTGGGCCATGACCAGGCACGGCCGCTCGGCCATGGCGGCGTGCACGGGGCGCCAGCGCGGGTCGTCCAGGGGCACGGTCTGCACATGGGTGGGGACGCTGAAGCCGACCCAGCCGGGCAGCCCGCGTGCGCGCCGGACCTCGTCGACCGCGGCGTCGACGTGCGGCAGGGGCAGCGAGGCCAGGAACCGGAACCGGTCGGGCCGGGCCTGCACCAGCTCGGCGCACCCGTCGTTGTAGGCGGTCACCAGGCGCGCGCGCACCACGGGGTCCGGGTGCCAGACGGTGAGCGAGGCGAAGCCGAGCACCTGCACCCCGATGCCGGCGAGGTCCATCAGCCGCAGCCGCCGGTCCGTGTCCCCGAGGAACGTGGGGACCCGCGTGATGACGGGGTGGCGGAGGAACGCACGGGCGACGTCGCCGTGCCCGCCCTCCTCCTGGGCGACCTCCCGCACGACATCCACGTAGCCGGGCGGGTACACGTGCCCGTGCACGTCCAGCGCACCGGGGTGCAGCCCGGGCGCGGGGGCCGCCGGCGTGGCGCTCACGCGGGGGGCGCCGGCGGCACGCCGGCGGCCGCGAGCCAGGCCCGCACCGGCCCGTCGTGCTGGCCCAGGGTCGGCGGGGGGAGGTGCTCCCGGGGCGTGCGCTCCGTGCCGTCCGCGTCGAAGAACCGCAGCGGGGACCCCGGGAGCTCGGTCGGGCCGAGCACCGGGTGGTCGACGGTGACCACGAGGCCCTGGGAGCGGGTCTGCGGCCACGCGTACACCTCGTCCAGCGTCCGCACCGACCCGGCCGGGACCCCGGCCTCGGCCAGCCGTCCCAGCACGGACCCGGAGGCGAGGGGGGCGAGGGCCTCCTCCACCTCTCGGACGAGCCGCTCGTGGTTGCGCACCCGCTCCTCGTTGGTGGCCAGCCCCGCGGCGTCCGGGTCCATGCCGACGGCGGCGCAGAACGCCCGCCACAGGGGCTCGGACCCGCACGCCACCTGGACGGCGCCGTCGCCGGTGCGGAACAGCCCGTAGGGCGCGATGGACGGGTGGTGGTTGCCCTGCGCCCGGGGCACCTGTCCGGCGACGGTCCACCGGGTGCCCTGGAAGGAGTGGACGGCCACGAGCGAGGCGAGCAGGGACGTGCGCACCACCTGGCCCCGCCCGGTCCGGGCCCGCTCGAGGAGCGCCGCGAGGACGCCGGCCACGCCGTGCACGCCGGCGAGCAGGTCCCCGACCGGGACGCCGACGCGCTGCACGTCGCCGGGGCCGGACCCCGTGAGCGACATCAGGCCGGACTCCCCCTGGGCGATCTGGTCGTAGCCGGCCCGCCCGCCCTCGGGGCCGTCGTGGCCGAACCCGGAGACGGACAGGACGACGAGCCGGGGGTTGAGGGCCGCCAGCTCGGCGGTGCCCAGGCCCAGCCGGTCCATGACCCCGGGCCGGAAGTTCTCGACGAGCACGTCGGCCTCGACCACCAGGGCCCGCAGCACCGCGAGGTCGTCGTCGTCGTGCAGGTCGAGGGTGACGGACTCCTTGCCGCGGTTGCACGACAGGAAGTACGTGGACTCCCGGGCGTCCTCGGGCCCGACGAAGGGCGGGCCCCACCCCCGGGTGTCGTCGCCGCGGGGGGCCTCGACCTTCACGACGCGGGCCCCGAGGTCCCCGAGGACCATCGCGGCGTGCGGGGCGGCGAGGGCCCGGCCGAGGTCGAGCACGAGCAGGCCGTGCAGCGGCCCGTCGCCCGGCGGGGCACCGGGCCCGGGCGCCGTGCCGGGCGGGCTCACGAGCCCTCCCCGCGGTGCCGCGCCAGCGCCCGCGCGACGGCAGCCGGGTCGCCGTCGGCGATGCTGTCCACGAGCTCGCGGTGCACGTCGAGCCGCTCGGCCCGGTACCCGGCCGCCGCCGCGGGGTCCGTCTCCTCGCTCGTGGCCCGCTCGGCGTGCTCCTGCACCACCTGGAGGGTGGCGAGGTAGATCGCGCGCAGCAGCCCGTTGGGGGTGAGGGCGCCGATGCCCTCGTGCAGCGCCCACACCGCGCGCACGAACGCGTCGTGGTCGCCCTCGGCCCCGGCGGCCCCGGCGACCTGCCGCAGGGACCGCCGGAGACCGCGGACCTGGGCCGCCGTGCGGGACCGTGCGGCGTCCGTGACCACGAGCGGCTCGAGCGCCTCGCGCACGGCCAGGGCGTCGGCGAGCGTCGTCGCCTCGCCGTGCACCTGGAGCAGCGTGTGGCGCAGCCGCACCACGGGGCCGGTGCCCGCGACGAACACCCCGCCGCCGCGACCGGGCCGGACCTCGACCACGCCGCGGTCGACGAGCAGCCGCACCGCCTCGCTCACCGTCGCCCGGCCGAAGCCGGACCGGGCCCGCCAGCCCTCGATGGTCCCTGCGTGCTGGCCGGCCCGGAGCCCCCCGGCGGCGATGTCCTGCTCCAGCGTGGCGGCGAGCGCCTGCGCACGGGTGGCGGGAGCGCCGGTGGTCATGCCCGGGGACGGTAGCAGCGGCGAGCGGCCAGAACCAGCCGACGGTTGCAAAGGTTCGGATGTTTGCGGCAGGCTCGCCCGCACCCCGGCCGCCCGGGCGGCGCACCCGCGACCGCCTCGCGCCGGAGGGCGGAGGCGGTCGTGCAGCTGGTCGGTGTGCAGTCGGACGGGGGGCGGTCGGTCGCCGTGCGAGCCGGCGCGGACCTCGTCCCCCTCGGTCGCGTCGAGGAGTTCTGGGCCGACCCGGCGGCCGCGCTGGCCCGGGCCGGCGCGTCGGGCCGGGACGCCGGCCCCGCGCTGGCGGCGGGCACGGCCCGCCTGGCGCACCCGGTCCCGGACGGGGCGCGCGTGCTCTGCCTCGGCCTGAACTACCGGGCCCACGCCCGCGAGGGCCGCTTCGAGCCGCCGGAGCACCCGCTGGTGTTCGGGCGCTGGACCGCCTCCCTGGTGACCGACGGCACGCCGGTGACGGTCCCGGTGGACGAGGACGGCCTGGACTGGGAGGGCGAGGTGGCCGCGGTGCTCGGCCGGCCGCTGCGCCACGCGGACCCGGCCAGCGCCCGGGCGGCCGTGCTGGGCTACGCCGCCTTCGACGACCTCACCGCCCGCCGGACGCAGAAGCTCACCTCGCAGTGGACCGTCGGCAAGAACGCCGAGGGGTCGGGGCCGATCGGCGACCTGGTGACCGCGGACGAGGTGGGCGACCTGCGCGACGGGCTGCGGCTGCGGACGCTCGTGGACGGCGAGGTGGTGCAGGACGCGACGACGGCGGACATGGTGTTCGAGCTCGGCGAGGTGCTGGCCTGGCTCAGCCGCACCATGACCCTGCACGCCGGCGACGTGCTGGTGACGGGCACGCCGGAGGGGGTGGGGTACGTCCGCACGCCGCCCCGTCTCCTCGGCCCCGGGGACACCGTGAGCGTGCAGGTGGAACGCGTCGGCTCCGTCACGACGCCGGTGGTCGCGCCGGCCTGACGGGCCGCGGCCGCTCAGCGCCACAGCTCGTAGGCCCCGTCGAGCAGGGCCACGACCCCGCCGGCGTACGCCAGGGCGACGACCGACCGCCGCGCCGCCCGGGCGCTCACCACCCGCGCGAGCCGCTCCCCGACCGTCAGGCCGACCACGGTGCAGCCGAGGATCAGCGGCCACAGCCACCAGTCGTAGTCGGGCAGCCCGTCGGGCAGCGCGAGGACCTTGCCCACGAAGGCGGCCGCACCGAGCGTCGCGAAGAACGGCTGGACCGTGGCGGCGAACTGCCGGTGCTCCCAGCGGGTGAGGACCGCGTAGATGCTCGCTCCCGGACCGCTCACGCCGGCGGTGGCGCTCATGAAGCCCGAGGCGGCGCCGGTGAGCAGACCGGTCGGCAGCCGGGCCGTCACGCGGTCGGCCCGCGTGACGACCAGCGACAGGGTGAGGGCCACCAGCACGAGCGCCCCCACGACCACCTGCAGCACCGGACCGCCCAGCCGGGCGGCGACCAGGGCCCCAGGGCACGATCGCCACCAGCGCCGGCACCACGAGCAGCAGGTACTGCCGCCAGTCGATGAGGCGCCACACCCGGGTGATGACGAGGCACGCCGACAGCGCCCCGCAGATGTTCACCATGAGGACGCCGTCCACCGGACCGACGACGAGCACCAGCACCGGCGCCACCACCAGGGCGAACCCCATGCCGGACACCCGCTGGGCGACGGCCCCCGCGAGCACCGCCACGGCGACGAGGGCTGCCACCGCCACCGGGGCGGCGCCCTAGCCCGTCGCGGGGACGACGGCGGGGCGGCGGGTGAGCAGCTCCCCGGGGTTGTCCTCCAGCGCCCGGCGCACGACGTCGGGACGGTCCTCCAGCGCGGAGCGCAGCGAGCCGACCGGGTCCGGGTCGGCCATGTCGAAGGGGTAGTCGCTGCCCAGGCACAGGCGCTGGTCGCCGACCCGGTCGGCCAGCATGCGCAGCGAGAGCGGGTCGTGGGTGAGCGTGTCGAACCAGAACCGCCCCAGCAGGCTCGACGGGGCCACGTCCAGGTGCTCCCGGGCCTCCGGCCTCACCGCCCAGCCGTGGTCGAACCGGCCGATCTGGTAGGGCAGGAACCCGCCTCCGTGCAGGAGCCCGATCCGCAGCGCGGCGTGCCGCTGCAGCACGCCGCTGAAGATCAGCGAGCCGGCGGCCACCGTGGAGTCGGTGGGGTTGCCCACGAAGTTGTGCAGGTAGTGCTCCTGCATCCGGTCCGCGCCGGCCACGTCGGCCCCCGGGTGCAGCACCACCGCCAGGCCGGTGGCGTCGACCGCCTCCCACACGGCCTCGTGGACGGGCGCCCCGAGGTTGACCCCGGCCACGTTGGTGCCGAGCTCCAGGCCGACCACCTCCGGCAGCGCCACGAGCCGCTCGAGCTCGGCGAGGGCGTGCTCCACGCTCTGCATGGGCAGGTGACCGAGCACGACGAAGCGGTCGGGCACCTCGCGCGCCATCTGGACCATGGCGTCGTTGTGCAGGCGGGCGGCGACCGCGGCGGCCTCGGCCTCGAGCCGGTAGCCGAAGTGGGGCGGCGGCACGCTGAGCGCCTGGACGTCGACGCCGGCGGCGTCCATGTCCGCCAGGCGGGCCGCGGTGTCGAACATCCCGGCGGGCACCGGTCCGCTCACCCGTCCGCCCGGGTAGTCCAGCCACCAGGCGCCGTCCCGCTGCACGAGCTGCGGCGCGGCCGCGGGGACGGCGCTCCGCATCTCGGCGACGAAGCCCTCGGGGACGGTGTGGGCGTGGATGTCGAGGGTCATGGCTTCTCCAGGTCGGGGCGGGTGATGGCCGCGGCGCGCCAGAAGACGACCCGCTTCTCGACGGCCCAGATGAGCAGGTAGGTGGCGAGCCCGATCAGGAGGAAGATGAAGATGATCACCCAGTAGGCAGGGGTGTCGAACCCTGAGCGGTAGCGCAGCATGAGGTACCCGAGCCCGCCGGTGGCGCCGATGAACTCCGAGACGATCGCGCCGATGATGGCGGTGGTCGCGCCGAGCTGGAGGCCGCCGAAGATGACCGGCAGGGCCGTCGGGATGCGCAGGCGGACCATCGTCTGCCAGCGGGTGGCCCGCAGGGAGCGCATGAGGTTGACCGCGTTCGGCTCGGCCAGGCCGAGACCCGACAACGTCGTGATGAAGACGGCGTAGAAGCAGGCGATCGCCGCCTGGATGATCTTGCCCTCCACCCCGAAGCCGACCGAGGCGATGATGATCGGCGCGAGGATGACCGTGGGGATGGCCTCCAGCGCGGACAGGAACGGCAGGTACGCCGCGCGCAGCCGGGTCGAGGAGCTGAGCAGCACCCCGAGGAAGAAGCCCACGGTGCCCCCGAGGGCGAACCCGCCGGCGATCTCGCCCAGGGTGCGCAGCGCCTGCAGGGCGAAGCCCTCGGCGCCGACCACCCGGGGAGCGGCGTCCAGGACGGCCCGGGGCGAGGGGAGCAGGATGCTCGGCACCGCGCCGGACGACGTGGCCCACCACCAGACGGCGAGGATGGCCGGCAGCAGCAGCACCGTGAGGATGCTCGGGGGGAAGCGGCGTCGCCGGCCCGCCCCCGGCGACCGCAGCGACCTCGGCGCCACCGGGGCGGACGCGAGGCGAGGGGTCGTCATCGCTGCCTCGCCCGGGACTCGTCGGACCAGAACACGACGCGGCGCTCCACCCGGTCGGCCACCGAGACCAGCACGACCGCCAGGGCGACGACGACCAGCACCACGGAGTAGGTCAGGGGCATGTTGAGCTGCGAGGCGAACTCGCCGGCGAGCTTGCCCAGCCCGCCCTCGGAGGCCGACAGGATCTCGGCGACGAGTACGCCGGTGAAGGCGAGCAGCAGCGCGTGCTTGACGCCGACCATGATCATCGGGACGGCCGAGGGCAGCTGGAGCTTGAAGAACACCTGCCGTCGGGACGCCTTGCAGCGACTGCATGAGCTTGAACTCGTTGGCCGCGGGCAGCGCCAGCCCGACCATGGTGTCGATCCACACCGGGAAGAAGCAGATGATCACCGCGAGCGCGATCTTGCTCTCCGAGCCGAAGCCCAGCCACCCGATGAGCAGCGGGGCCAGGACCACCTTCGGCAGCGCCTGCACCGCGATGGCGTAGGGCGTGATGGCCTGGCGGACGAAGGGCGACGTCCCCAGCAGCACCCCCATCGCGAAGCCGAAGGACACCCCGACCACCCAGGCCACCGCGACCGCGTACATCGTCTTGCCGAGGTCGCCCCACCAGTAGCCGGTGCCGAGCAGCTGGACGAAGCCGGCCGCGACGTCGGAGAAGGTGGGGAAGAGCACCCGGTTCACCGACGGCAGCCGCGGCACGACCTCCCAGGCCACGACCAGGACCGCCACGGTCGCGGCCCCGAGGGCCGCGGGGCCCCGCCCGGCCCGGCGCAGCAGGCCGGGCGGGGCCGGTCCCACCGCCGGGCGCGGCGCGAGGACGGTCACCCGAGCTCCAGCATGCGCCGGGCCTCGGCGACCACGCGGACGAACTCGGTCGTGGTCTGCAGGTCGGGGGTGCGGGGGCGGTCGAAGGGGATCTCGAGGATGCCCACGAGCCGGCCCGGCCGCGCGCTCATCACCGCCACCCGGTCGGACATGAAGACCGCCTCGGTGATGTTGTGCGTGACGAGCACGGCCGTGCTGCCGGAGTAGGCCTGCAGGCGGAGCAGCTCCTGGTTCATGGACTCGCGGGTGAACTCGTCGAGGGCCCCGAACGGCTCGTCGAGCAGCAGCAGCTTGGGGTCGCTGAGCAGCACCCGGCACAGCGCCGCCCGCTGCTGCATGCCGCCCGAGAGCTGCCAGGGATAGCGAGCCCGCGAACTCCGCGATCCCCACCATCCCCAGCAGCTCCATGGCCTTGGGCACGTACTGCTTCTTGTCCTCGCCGAAGATCTCGATCGGCAGCAGCACGTTCTGCAGCGTGGTCCGCCAGGGGAACATCACGGCCTGCTGGAACATCATCCCGATGTCGCGCTGGGGCTCCGTGAGCGCCCGGCCGTCGAACGTGATCTCGCCCGAGGTGGGGCTGAGCAGGCCGCCCATGATGTTGAGCGCGGTGGACTTGCCGCACCCGCTGGGCCCCAGCAGCGAGAGGAACTCCCCCTCGTGGACCTCGAGGTCCAGCCCCTCGAGGGCCACCATGCTCGTCTCGCCCGAGCCGAACACCTTGGTGATCCCGGACGTGGACACCAGGCTCGTGCGCTGCGTGGTCATCATGGCCTGCATCTCCTCGGGGTCTCCGGCGTGGTGCGTCAGTCGTTCTGGAGCTCGTAGCCGGCGGCGTCCTCCTCGACGCGCTCACGGTCGAAGTCGTTGGCGTAGTCGATGAAGTCGTCGTTGAGGACCGCCTCGGCCTCGACCTCCTGGTACTCGTCGGAGGTGGAGCGGATGAGGTCGAGGAACGCCTGGGTGCCCTCGACGTCGTGCGCACCGATGTTGTCCGGGTCCGGGCGACACCTGCTCCAGCGACAGCTCGAAGCGCAGGTCGCCCTGGGAGACCCCGTCGGCGTTCGGCTCGAAGGCCGCCGGGATGGCCGTCTTCATCATGTCGCGGCACGCCTCGGTGTTCTGCAGGCAGAAGTACATGCCCATCGCGGTGCCGCGGGCGAAGTCCTGCATCGCCTCCGGCTTCTCGTCGAGCACGGCCTGGGTGGTGATGATGCCGCGGGCCGGGAAGGTGTTGTAGATGTCCGGCGTGAGGTCGTCCAGGCTGTAGCCCGCCGTCTGGAGCGCGAAGATGTCGTTGTACGCGGTGGAGTAGGCGTCGATCGACCCGTTGTCCAGCGCGGCCAGGGTCTCCGGGCCGCCGTCGCCGACGGGGATCAGCTGGACCCCGGTGATCGGGTCGATCCCCTCGTCGCGCAGCGCGGCCTCGAGGAACGCGACCTCGCCGCCGCCCGGCTCGGAGATGCCGATGTTCTTGCCCGTCGAGGCCGGCGATGTCGGTGATGCCGGAGTCCTCGGGGGCGAAGATGCCGAAGATGGCGCCGCTGGAGTAGGTGAACATGTTGACCACGGCGAGACCGACCAGGGCGGCCTCGCCGAAGGCAGGCGCCGACGGGTTGCCCGCGTCGACGTTGCCGGCCAGCCAGCTGCTCCATCACGTCGCCGGAGCCACCCGTGGCGACGAACTCCACGTCGAGGCCCAGCTCCTCGTAGTACCCGAGGTTGTCGGCCGCGAGCCAGCCCCACCACTCCGCGGTGTACGTGTCCTCGGCGGCCATCCCCATCGTCAGGGACACCGGCTCGGCGGCCCCCTCGCTCGCGCCCCCGCCCGAGCCCTCCTCGGCAGCGTCCCCCCCGTCCCCGGAGCAGGCGGCGAGCACCATGGCCCCCGCGACGACCAGGGCTGCTGCGGCACGACGTGAGCTGTGCATCTCAGATCTCCTTCGATCGGTGCATCAGTGGGACGGTGGCCTGGTCGTCCTGGTCGGGCGTTCTCGTCATCGAGAAGCGGTCCCGGGCGCTCGGCGTACGACGATCCTACGGAGCGCAACCTCAAAGTCAAGACACTGTCTCACTTTGGCGGCATATCCCGTCGCCCCGCTGCTCCCTCGGGCGCTAGGTTCCCGAGGATGGTCGACCGAGCAGCGGCACGCGACCGCCCCCGGGGGCCGCGCCGCCGCTCCGGGGCGAGAGCTGCTCACCGTCGGCGTCGACATCGGCGGCACGAAGATCGCGGCCGGGTGCGTGCGGGCCGACGGCGTCGTCGTGGACCGCACCCGCCGCCGCACGCCCGGGCTGAGCACGGCCCCCTCGGTGGTCGAGGACACGATCGTCGACGCGGTGCAGGAGCTCGCCGGCCGGCACCGCGTGCACGCGGTCGGCATCGCGGCGGCCGGGTTCGTGGCCGCCGACCGGCGCACCGTCCTGTTCGCCCCGCACCTGTCCTGGCGCCGCGAGCCGCTGCGCGACGCCCTGTACCGGCGGCTGCGCCTGCCCGTGGTGGTGGAGAACGACGCCAACGCCAGCGCCTGGGGAGAGCGGCGCTTCGGCGCCGGGCGGGGCGAGGACCACCTGCTCGTCGTCAACCTGGGCACCGGCATCGGCGGCGCCGTGGTCCTCGGCGGCGTCCTCCAGCGCGGCCGGTTCGGCATCGCCGGCGAGTTCGGGCACATGCAGGTCGTGGCCGGGGGTCACCGGTGCGAGTGCGGGAACCGCGGGTGCTGGGAGCAGTACGCCAGCGGCAACGTGCTCGTCCGCGAGGCGCGCGCGCTCGCGGCCAGCGGCTCCCCGGTCGCGCACGCGCTGCTCGAGGCCGCCGGGGGCGACCCGGACCGCATCACCGGCCCCCTGGTCACCCAGGTCGCCGCCGCGGGCGACCCGGCCGCCGGGGAGCTGTTCGCCGAGGTCGGCCAGTGGCTCGGCGTCGGGGTCGCCAACCTCGTCGCCGCCTACGACCCCGGCCGGGTCGTGGTCGGCGGCGGCGTGTCCGAGGCCGGCGAGCTGCTGCTCGGCCCGACCCGGCGGGCCTTCCGGGCGTCGCTGACCGGGCGCGGCTTCCGGCCGGAGGCCGAGATCGTCGCCGCCAGCCTGGGCAACGACGCCGGGGTGGTCGGCGCCGCCGACCTCGCCCGGCCGTTCGCCCGCCGGCTGGCGCGGGCCCGCTTCCGGCGGGAGCAGGCCCGCGGCGGGGCCCCCGGGGTCCTCAGGCGGCGGCAGCCCGGTCGTGGAGCGTGACGGCGTAGCCGTCCGGGTCGGAGAAGGTGAACGTCCGGCCGAACGGGCCCGTCCACGGGCGGCGCGAGGACCGGGGCGCCCGCCCCGACCAGGACGTCGTGCAGCGCCTGGGCGTCGTCGCACAGCAGCCAGAGCGCCACGCCGGCGCCCGGGTGAGGGACGACGGCGTCGAGGTCCACCCCGGGCAGGGGCTCCCGGACGGCGAAGGCGACCGGCGCCGTCGCGAAGACGACCGCGTGGGGCGGGCCGGGCACCCGGCGCAGCCCGAGGTGGGTCTCGTAGAAGGCGGCGGAGCGCTCGAGGTCGCGGACCTGCAGGGCGACGAAGTCGGGGCCGGTCACGGTCACTCCTGCCTGGAGGTCCTCGCCCAGCAGCCGGGGGCGTCCAACGCCGAGCTGGCCCGGGCGACGTTCGTCACGCCGCAGGCCATGCACGGGGTGCTGCGCGGGCTGGAGGAGCGCGGGCTGCTGTCCCGGCCCGCGAGCGCCGCGCACGGCCGGGCCCTGCCCACCGAGCTGACCGCGGTCGGACGGCGGGCGCTGCGCGCGGCCAGCGCCGAGGTCCGCGCGGTGGAGGACCGCATGCTCGCGCCGCTCGGCCCCGAGGACCGGCGACGGCTGCTGGCCCAGCTCGCCGCCTGCACCGGCGCGCTGGCGCCCGCCCCGGACGACTGAGGCCCTAGCCGCCGGCCCCCGCCCCGTCGGACAGGGTCCGGTCCAGCGCGGCCCGCACCCGCCGAAGGAGCCCGTCGAGCTGCGCGACCTCCTCGGCGGTCAGGTCTGCGGTGGCGGCCGCGACGGCCTGGCGCCGCAGCTCCAGGGCCTGCTCCACGACCTGCTGACCGCGAGCGCCGAGACGGACCCGCGTGGACCGCCGGTCGTCCGGGTCGGGGCCGCGCTCGAGCAGGCCCGCGGCCTCCATCCGCTGGACCAGCGCCGTGGCCGTCGGCTGCTCGACCCGGGCGCTGCGGGCCAGCTGGCCGACGCTCAGCGACCCCTCCCGGGACAGGGCGAGCAGCACCGGCACGTGGGCGACGCCGAGCCCCAGCGGGCGCAGCCGCTGCTCCGCCAGCCGGGTCAGCGCGCGGGCGGCCAGCATCACCTGCGTTCCCGTGTCGTCGAGGTCGAGGCCGCCCGCCCGGTCAGATAGTGTGCTATCCATATCCATAGGGCGCTATCCTACTGGAGGAGACCACATGTACCTCGTCACCGGCGCCACCGGGCCTCTCGGGTCGGCGGCAGCGAGCGCAGCTCGTCCTCAGATCAGGTCCCGGGTCGGTCGCGGCCCTGGTCCGCGACCCCGCACGAGCGGGCCACCTGCGGGACCTCGGCGTCTCGGTCCGGGTCGGCGACTACGACGACGTGGGCTCCCTCGACGCGGCCCTCGTCGGGGTGGACCGCGTGCTGCTCGTCCCGGGGAACGACCCCGCGCACCGGGTCCAGCAGCACCAGAACGTCGTCGACGCCTGCGTGCGGGCCGGGGTCGAGCTGCTCGGCTTCGCGAGCCGCGCGCTGCGGGACACCGAGGCCTCGCGCAACGGCCTCATGGGCGACTACCTCGAGACCGAGGACCGGATCCGGGCCAGCGGCCTGCGGCACGTGATGTTCCGCAACGCCCTGTACCTGGACACCGTGCCGCTCTACGTCGGCGGCCGGGACGTCCTCGCCGCCGGCCGCGTCCGCCTGCCCACGGGCGACGGCGCGGTCGCGTACGTGCTGCGCCGGGAGCTGGGCGAGGCCGCGGCCAACGGGATGGTGGACCACGCGGGCGCCGACGCGGTCCACGTCCTCGCGGCGAGCATCGGCGTGGACCTTCGCCGACGTCGCGGCGGGGCTCACCAGGGTGTCCGGCACGACCGTCCGGTGGGACCCGGTCGAGGACGAGGAGTACCCTGGCCGAGACCACGGCGCGCGGCGTGCCCGACCACCTCGCACGGCGCTTCCTCGGCTTCTTCCACGACGTCCGGGACGGCCAGCTCGACGTGACCGGCGACGACCTCGCGCGCCTGCTCGGCCGCGACCCCGTCGGGCTGCAGGAGGGCCTGCGCGGGTCTTCGCCCTCTGAGGCCGGCTCTCGGGCGGCTCTCGGGCGGGCTCTGGGGAGGGCGCTGCGGCGGAGCCGGGCGCCCGGCCGCGGGGCCCCTTCCCCCGGGCGGCCGGTGGGGCAGGCTCGCACCTCCCCTGGGCCGGCGGCGCCCGGGGTGCGGCGCGACGGGGGTCGGCGATGGCGGGGACGGCGGACTGGCGCGAGCTCGACGGGGCGCTGTGCGCCTGGTTCGATGCACCCTCCTGCGCCGCGGGGGCGGACCTCGTCCGGCGGGCCGTCGACGCGGCGGGCGCTCGGCTCCTCGGGGCGGAGCTGCGCCCGACCGGCGTCCGGCTGCGGCTGGAGCGGCCGGCGGGCACCCCGGCGGACGACGACGTGGCCGCCTCGCTCTCGCGGGCCGCGCGCGACCTGGGCCTCACGGCCGACCCCGCAGGGCTGCAGGTGCTGCACCTGGTGGTCGACACCCCCGACCCCGACGCCCTGCTGCCGTTCTGGCGCGCGACGACGGGCTACGGGACGGTCGGAGCGCGACGCCTCGAGGACCCGGACCGCCGCTGGCCGCGGGTCACCCTCCGCACCGTCGCGGAGCCCCGCCCGCTACGGGGTCGGACCCACGTCGACGTGGTCCGTCCCGCGGCGGCGGTGGACGCGGCCCGGTCGGCCACCGGGCTGCGGCCCTCCGGTCCGTACGGTCTCGCGCTCGCCGACCCCGACGGCAACGAGGTCGACCTCGTCCCCGGTGACCGGCTCGGCGACGGACCGGCGACCTCCGACTGGCTGGCCCTCTTCGGCGCGGTGGCGCGGTACCCCGCGGACGCCGCCGCCGCGGCGGACCTCGTCGTCGCCGTGGCGCGCCTCGCGGACGAGGCCGGGTTCCCGCTGCTCGTCGACGTCCGTCCGGACGGGGTGACCCTCGACAGCGGCAAGGACCGCTGGGAGGACGAGACGTCCGGCGGGGGCCGGTTCCTCGAGCTGGCGGCGCGGGCACAGGCCGCCGCCCGGGGCCTCGGTCTCCTCGCCCGGACCGACGGGGCGCGCTTCCTCCAGCTCGGCGTCGACGCGGTCGACGTGCCGGCCTCGCGCGCGTTCTGGGCCGGCGCGCTGGGCTACCGGATCGACGGGCGGGAAGGCGTCGGCGACGTCCACGACCCCCGCTGGCTCGGCCCGGTCGTCATGGTCCAGGCCATGGACGCCGGCGACGAGGAGCGGCTGCGCCAGCCCGACCGGGTCCGGCCCGAGCTGCACGTGCCGGTCGAGGAGCTCGACGCCCGCACCGACGCCGTCCTCGCCGCCGGCGGCCGCGCCCTGCGGGAGCAGCCGGGCCGCCGGACCCTGGCCGACCCCGAGGGCCACGAGCTCGAGCTGGTCACGGGGACCTGAGGGCGACAGCAGCGGGCCGGCTGGTCACAGACCCGGCGCCGGGCCCGCCAGGACGAGGGTGAGCTCCTCCCCCGGCAGCGCCGACCCCACGTGGAACCCCTGGAGCAGGTGGCAGCCGACCGCGGCCAGGTGCGCGGCCTGGGGCGCGGTCTCCACGCCCTCGGCGACCACCTCGAAGCCGAGCGCGCTCGCCATGAGCAGCACGCCCTGGACGAGCTGGCTGCGCCTGGGGTCGTCCGGCAGGCCGCGCACGAGCGCCTTGTCCATCTTGGCCAGGTCGATCGGCAGGTCGACCAGCCGGGCCAGGGAGGAGTAGCCGGTGCCGAAGTCGTCGACCGACAGCCGGTGCCCGGCGAGCCGGTAGCCCTCGAGGCTGCGGAGGATGGCGGGGTCGGCCAGGTGGTCCTCGACGATCTCCAGCCCGATCGCGTCCGCGTCCAGGCCGTGCCGCCCCAGGGCGTCGTCCAGCCGGCCCGGCAGCGTGGCGTCGGTGAGCTCGCGGGCGCTGAGGTTGACGAAGGCCGTCCGGGGCGACCGGCCGTCGAGGACCGCGCGCCAGCTGGCCATCTGCCGGCAGGTCTCCTCCAGCACCCAGCGGCCGATCTCGGCGATGGCCCCGGTCCGCACGGCCAGGTCCACGAACCGCGAGGCGTCGAGCAGCTCGCCGTCCGGGGGCCGCCAGCGCACGAGCGACTCGACCGCGACCACGCCCCCGGAGGACGAGCTGACGATGGGCTGGTAGTGCACCCGCAGCTCGCCGCGGTCCACGGCGCCGGGCAGCAGCCGCTCCACCTCGGCGTCCGTGGTGACGGCCCCGTGCCCCCCGACCTCGCGGACCACGACCGCACCCCGGCCGGACTGCTTGGCCGCGTACATCGCGGCGTCGGCCGCGGCGAGCACGTCGCGCGCCTCGGCGGGCACGTGCGTCACCGCGGCGCCGATGCTGGCCGTGAGGACGACCTCGGCCGCGCCCACGCGCATGGGCTGCCTCAGCTCGGCCCGGAGCCGGACGGTGAGCGCGCGGACCCGCGCCACCAGCAGGTCCGGCTCGTCGCCCGGCAGGCCCTCGCAGACCACGACGAACTCGTCGCCCGACAGCCGGGCGAGCGTGTCCCCGGACCGGACCGCCCTCCGGAGCCGGTGCGCCACCTCGACCAGCACCGCGTCGCCCGCGCCGTGGCCGTAGGTGTCGTTGATGGGCTTGAACAGGTCGAGGTCGAGGAAGACCACCGCGACGCCCGAGCCGCTGCGCGCGGCCACGGCCAGCGCGTGCTCGAGCCGGTCCATGAGCAGCGCCCGGCTGGGCAGGCCGGTCAGCTCGTCGTGCACCGCACGGTGGGCCATCTCCTCGTGCGCCCGCACGATCTCGTCCCGGTCGTGGGCCATGACCACGTAGGAGGCGGCGACGTCCGCGAGCGCCCGGGCCGCGTCCACGAGGTCCGGCGGCCACGGCCCCGACGCCCGGCGGTAGAGGTCCAGCGCGCCCCAGCCCCGCCCGCGGGAGAACAGCGGGACCGAGACCAGCGCACCGACGGACAGCCGCGCCGCGAGCTGCTGGTACACCGGCCAGCGGCCCTCGACCTGGACGTCGGCCACGACCTGCGCCTGCCCGTCCACCTGGCTGTCGACGCACGGCCCCGTCTGGAGCAGCTCCTGCAGCCGCTCCAGCGGGGCGACCTCCTCGGAGGTGGCGTGGACGAAGCGGTCCTCGTGGTCGCCGCGCACCATGACGCCGGCGGCGTCCACGTCGAGCGCCTCGGCGGCCGTCACCGCCAGCGCACGGAGCAGCTCGTCGACGTCGAAGGGGCCGGTGGCCACCCGGGAGAGCCGGGCGACGGCCCCGACCAGGCGTTGGGCCTGCACCCTGGGGCCCTACCCCGGACCGACCCGGTGATGCCTGCCGGCCGGGAGGTCCGCCTGCGCCTCAGGCCCGGCGGAGCACCCGGTAGCGGAGGTGGACGACGCCGGAGGCGAAGGTCCGCGTGCCCACGAGCTCCAGGTCCGTGCGTCGCCCGTGCTGGGGGAAGAAGGGCCGCCCGCCCCCCACCAGCACCGGGCAGACCCGCAGGCGGTACTCGTCGACGAGGTCCAGCGCGGCCGCCTCGCCCGCGAGCTCTGCGCCGCCGATCCCGATGGCGCCGTCCCCGGGCTCTGAGCGCCACCGCTCCACCTCGGCGGCCAGGCCGGCCCCGGCCAGGCGGTAGCTGCCCTGGACCGACGTCAGCGTCCGGGACAGCACCACCTTCTCCAGCCCGTTCCAGAGGGCCGCGAACTCGCGCTCCAGCGGCACCGTCCCGGGGTCCTGCTCCGCGGTCTCCCAGTAGAGCATCGTCTCGTACAGCCGCCGTCCGAGCAGGTGCACCCCCAGGCCGCGCACCTCCTCGGTGGCGAAGGCGAACACCTCCTCGTCCGGTGCCGCCCAGGAGAAGCCTCCGTCCGGGCCCACGACGAAGCCGTCCAGCGACACCGCCAGCGAGCAGGTCACGCTGCGCACGACCGACCTCCAGGTCTCCGACCGTCCCCGCGCCTACTCCAGCCCCATGGCGAAGGCGGCGTCGAGGTCGTGGCGGCTGTAGGTGCGGAAGGCGATCTTGGTGTTCGTCTCGACCACCCCCACCACCTTGGAGAGCCGGTCGGCGACGACGTCGGCGAGGTCCTCGTGCTGTCGCACGCGGGCGATGGCGACGAGGTCGGTGTCGCCGGTCACGGAGTACACCTCGCTGATGCCGGGGATCTCCGCGACCTCCTGCGCCACCTCGGGGATGCGGTCGGCGGTGGTCTTGATCAGCACGATGGCGGTGAGCACGCGGCGATGCTCCCACGCACGACGCCCGCCGTCAGGGTCCGGTCGGAGCGCCTGGCCGGCGGGCGTCCCGCTCGGGGGCGTACACGGCGCTCATCCGTCCGTCGGGATCGAGGCTGCCGAGCAGCGCCTCCCCGATGGCCGTGAGCTGGTGCAGCTGCTCGCGGGTCAGCGGGTCCAGGACGTGGCGGCGCACCGTGGACACGTGGCCCGGCGCCGCCGCGACGACGGCGTCCCACCCCGCCGCGGTGAGCCGCGCGTCGGTGGCCCGTCCGTCGTCCGGGGAGGGCGACCGCTCGACCAGGCCACGTCCTTCGAGCCGGCGCACGACGTGGGACAGCCGGGGCAGGGTGGCGTTGGTGCGCCCGGCGAGCGCGGCCATCCGCAGCGTGCGGCCCGGCGCCTCGGACAGCACGGCCAGCACGTAGTACTCGAAGTGGGTGACCGCGGAGTCGTGGCGCAGCTGGGAGTCGAGCACGCCGGGCAGGAGCTCGACCACGGCGATGAGCCGCAGCCAGGCCGCGCGCTCCTCGTCGTCGAGCCACCGGGTCGCCACCCGCCGAGCCTATCGCCGTCGGTTGCCCCGACAACTGACGGCGACCGTCGCCCGCCCCCCTACCCTGGGCCTCCGCCGCCCCCCACGGGCGGTCCCGCAGGAGGGCAGACCGCGATGGTCGGGTCGGTGGGCCGCGTCCCGGCGACGCTGGAGCAGGTCGCCGCGGCGGCCGGCGTCTCCCGCGCGACCGCCAGCCGGGTCGCTCACGGGCTCGCCGCGGGTGAGCGAGGCCGCCCGCGACAAGGTGCTGGCGGCGGCGAGCAGCCTGGCCTACGTCCCCGAACGCGGCGGCCCGCAGCCTGGTCACCCGCCGCAGCGACACCGTCGCCTTCGTCGTGTGCGAGCCGGAGGAGAAGTTCTTCTCCGACCCGTTCTTCGCGACCGTCCTCAAGGGCGCGCACCGCATCGTCGCCGCCCACGGGCTGCAGCTGGTGTTCGTCGTCGTGGCCACGGACGGGGACCGCGACCAGCTGGAGCGCTTCGCCGCCGGGGGCCGCCTGGACGCGGCGATGTTCGTCTCCCTGCACGGCAGCGAGGACATGCCGGCCCGGCTGTCGACCCTCGGGCTGCCGGTCGTCATGGCCGGCGCCATGGACCGCCTGGCCGGCTGGCGCTCCGCGGTCACCGCGGCCGGGCGCACGCCGGGCGAGGACGACGTGGTCACCGGCGACTACACCGTCGAGGGCGGCCACCGCGCCATGCTGGCCCTGCTCGACCGCGAGCCCGGGGTCGACGGCGTGTTCGCCGCGAACGACCTGATGGCGGCGGGAGCGCTGCAGGCGGTGGCCGACCGCGGCCTCTCGGTGCCAGACGACGTCGCCGTCGCGGGCTTCGACGACGTCCCCCTCGCCCGGGCCACGCAGCCGCAGCTGACGACGGCCCACCAGCCCATCGAGGAGCTGGGGCGACGGATGGCGCAGTCCCTGGTGGCGTCGCTCGTCGGCGGCGAGCCCGCCCCGCAGCACGTCCGGCTGCCCACCCACCTCGTGGTGCGCGCCTCCCCCTGCTGCGCCGGGGGCCCGCCCGCCAGGCGCTCGAGGGGGACCTGGACGACCAGATCGGGTCGCTGCCCCACGCGGCGGGCGTGCGCAACCAGCTCTGAGGTCCTGCGCGCGGCCGGTCCGCCTCGCCGTGGGGCCCCGCGCCTGCGACCCTCCCCCCATGGCTCTGTGGCGACGGCTCACCGAGCGCTTCTGGTTCCTCCCGACGGTGCTGTGCGTCCTCGCGGTGGCCGCGGCGCTGGGCCTGGTCGCGGTCGACCGGGCGACCAGGGACCGGATCGCGCCCGGCTGGGCCGACTTCCTGCTCTACCGGGTCGGCTCGGACGGCAGCCGCGACCTGCTGGGGGCCATCGCCACCTCCAGCCTCGCCGTCGCGGGGACGACCTTCTCCATCACCATGGCCGTGCTGGCCCTCACCTCCTCGTCCTACGGCCCGCGGCTGGTCCGCAACTTCATGGCCGACCGGGGGAACCAGACCGTCCTCGGGGTCTACGTCGCCACGTTCCTGTACTGCCTGCTCGTGCTGCGCTCGGTCCGCGTGCTCGGTGACCCCGGGGTCGAGGGCGCCGAGGTGTTCGTGCCGCACCTGGCCGTCAACGGCGCCGTCCTGCTCGCGGTGGCCGACGTGGGCGTCCTCGTCTACTTCATCCACCACATCAGCGACTCCGTCCAGGTCGCCACCCTCGCGGGCGGGGTGCGGCGCGACCTGCTCGCGACCGTGGGACGGCTCTACCCGGAGCACCTGGGGGGGCCGCCCTCGCCGGGGGCCGAGCCGCCGCTGCCGTCGGGCGGCCGGCCGGTCCTCGCCGACCGCCCGGGGTACGTGCAGGCCGTGGAGCAGGAACGCCTGGTCCGGACCGCACGCCACCACGACGTGCTGCTCCAGATGCGGGTGGGCCCCGGGGACTACGTGCTCCCCGGCGACGTCCTCCTCCTGGTCCACGGCGGCGGCGCGACCGGCGAGCGGCTGGAGCGCGGTCTGCGCCGGGCCGTGCTGGTCACCGACACCCGCACCCCGTACCAGGACGTGGGCTTCGCCGCCCAGCAGCTCGTCGAGATGGCGGTCCGGGCGCTGTCCCCGGCACGAACGACCCCTACACGGCCCGGAACGCCGTGGACGACCTGTCCGCGGGCCTCGCCCTGCTGGCCTCCCGGCCGACCCCCTCCCCCTGGCGGCGCGACGACGACGGCGTGCTGCGGGTCCACGCGGAGGGGGTCGACGCCGCCCGGCTCGTGGGCACGGCGCTGGACCAGCTCCGCTGGTACGCCTCGGGCGCGCCGTCGGTCATGCACGCGTGCCTGACGCTGGTCGAGCGGGTCGGCCGCCGCTCGCAGGACGGGGACCGCGCCACCCGCGCACGGCTGCAGCAGGTCCTGCTGGACCACCTGCGGCTCCTGGAGGACGCGTTCGTCGACGCCGGGCACCACGTGGACGACCAGGCGCGCTTCGCCGAGCACGTCCGTGCCGCGCGCAGCGCCGTGCTGGCTCCTGCCGCCGGCCCCTGAGCGACCACGGGCTTGCCCCGCCCGCCCGGACGTGGGAGGTGTGGGACATGTGGTTCGACACCTGGCACGACCTGCTCCGCGTGCTCCTCATCGGCAGCGCCGCCTACGTCACGCTCGTCGTGGTGCTGCGGGGCAGCGGAAAGCGCACGCTGGCCAAGCTCAACGCCTTCGACCTGGTCGTCACGGTGGCGCTGGGCTCGACGCTGGCCACCATCCTCCTCAGCGCCGACGTGTCCTTCGCCGAGGGAGCCGTCGCGCTCGGGCTGCTGGCCCTGCTCCAGCTCGTGGTGGCGGCGACGACGTCGCGGCTGCCCGGCGGACGGTCGGTCGTGACGGCCCGGCCGACCCTGCTGCTGCACGACGGCGAGATCCTGCACCGGGCCCTGCGCGAGCAGCGGCTCACCGAGACCGAGGTGCGACAGGCCGTCCGCTCGACCGGGACGGGGGACCTGGCGCAGGTGGCGGCGGTGGTGCTGGAGTCCGACGGCACCCTGAGCGTCATCAGCAGCTCCCAGGCCGGCGACCGCTCCGCGCTCACCGACGTCAGGAGGACCGCGACGTGACCCTGCGGTAGAGCGCCAGGCCGGGCGAGGCCGTCAGCCCGTAGACCACGGTGCTCGCTGCGACGACCAGCGCGCCGGCCGACAGCACCAGGGGGTCGACGCCCAGGCGGTCCGCCTCCAGGGTCAGGTAGAACAGCGCGGACACGCCGACCGGCCCGAACCAGCCCAGGTACAGCGCGTCGGGCCGGGCCAGGCGCAGGGGCCGCGCGAGAGCGAGAACCGCCGGCAGCCGGCGCAGCAGCAGCACGCCCACCACGAGGGCGGGTCCCCGCCACCCGAGGTCTGCCCACTCCCGCCACGGCAGGCTCGCCCCGAGGAGCAGGAACAGCGGCAGGACGAGGAACTGGTTGACCGCCTCGTCCACCGGGACCTCGGTCCTGCGGTCACCGCCGGAGGAGACCAGGTTGAACGCGAGCCCGGCCACGAAGACGGCGAGGACCCCGTCCGTCCGGGCGGCCCCGGCCACGCCCAGGGTGCCGAGGGCCAGCGCCACCGTGAAGAACAGCACCGGCCCCGGCTCGGTCGAGCCGTGCGCCTCCCCGGCCCTCAGCGCCCTGCCCCCGAGCCACCCGAGCACCACGCCGACGCCGACCGCGCCGGCCACCTGCCACAGGGACTCCAGCAGCGCCTCCCCCACCCCCGTGGGTCCGGCCAGGGCCACGGCGAGGAGGACGAGCGGGAGGGCGAGCCCGTCGTTGGCGCCGGACTCCAGCGACAGCAGCTGACGGTCCCGGGCCGGCAGCGTCTGCTCGGCCCGGCTGCCGGTGACGGTGCTCGAGGCCAGGACAGGGTCCGTCGGGGCCACGGCGGCACCGAGCAGCAGCGCGGTCGTCACCCCGGCCCCCAGGACGAGCATCCCCACCCCGGCGCTCAGCAGGGCCATCGCGGGCATGACGAGCAGGAGCAGGAGGGCCAGCGGCGCGGCGTGGCGGCGCACGTCGCGCCACGGGTACCGCAGCGCGACGGCCATCACCGACACGGCTAGCAGGGCCCGGGCCCCCTCGTGGAAGCGGGCGTGGTCCTCCAGCAGCCCGGCCACCGGCAGCACCCCGGTCACCGCGGGGCCCAGCACCACCCCCGCCGCCAGGGCCAGCAGGGGGGCCGTCAGCGGCAGCCGCCGGAGCCGGGCCGACAGGGCCGTCACCACGACGGCGAGCACGCCGACCGCTGCGAGCACGAGGTCCGTCACACCGGTGCTGTGCCCGCGACCGGGTCGTCCACGCATCCGGGCCCTGCTCCGCCTCGTGCGCCCGTCGCCGGTCTGCAGCATCGTGGCGGGCATGACCACCCGCACCGGACCACGACCGACCGGACGGGCCCCGCCGCTCAGACGGAGGAGGAGACGCGCAACGAGGAGCTCGCCCGGCGCCTGGACAAGCCGATGGGGGCGCTCGGGCTCGTGTTCCTGCTCGTCGTCCTCGGCCAGACCGTGGCCACCGAGGGCCGTGTCGTCGTCGCCCTGTCCGTCCTCGGCTGGGTCCTGTGGGCGGCGTTCGTGGCCGAGCTGCTGCTGCGGGCCTACCTGGCGGAGGACCGGCGCCGGTTCTGGCGCCGGAACTGGTGGCAGGTGGTCTTCCTCGCCCTGCCGTTCCTCCGCTTCGTCCGCGCCCTCGTGCTGCTGCGCACGCTGCGGGTGGCGCGGGTGGCGCGGTTCGGCGGCATCCTGTCCTCCGCGGTCCGCGGCTCGCGCTCGGCCGGCCGCCTCCTGAGCGGGCGGCTGGGCTGGCTGGGCGTGGTGACCACGATCGTCGTGCTCGCGGTCAGCCAGCTGCTGCAGCTGCTGGGCCTCTACGACAGCTACGCCACCGCCCTGCACGACACGGCGATGGCCACCGTGACCGGGGACGCCCTGGAGGCCGAGGGCGGCCTCGCCCGTGTGGTCGAGGTGCTCCTCGCCACCTACTCCGTCGTCGTGTTCGCCACGCTCGCCGGGTCGCTGGGGGCGTTCTTCCTGCGGGGGGACGAGCGCCGCTGAGGAGCGGCACGACCTCCCTCTGCCCGTCGGCCGCGGACATCCTGCAGAGGCTTGGTCCGGGGCCCGCTGCTGCCTAGCGTGGTCGCCACGGCTGAAGCAGACAGCCGGCAGACGCTCGACGCCCGCTTCACGAGCCTGCCCCGCATCCGCTCCGAGCGCGCCGCCTTCGACCTGCACCACCCCGAGGTCGGGTCGTCGGACCGGGCGAGCGCGAGGAAGGGTGTGCTGGAGGAGCTGCTCGGCGACCCGGACATCCGGCGGTAGCGCGACCGGGCGGCACCGGAGGGGACGTCAGGGAAGGACGCGGGCCCCGGCCGGCCGGCCGGGCCGACCGCGCCCGGCCGCGTGCTCACCGCGGCGGGAGCGCCGCCCCGACCGCCCGCAGCGCGGCCAGCACGGCGGCCAGGCCGCGTCGGGTGTCCGGGTCCAGGAGCCGTCGCAGCAGCGCGACGGGTCCGGGGGGACGACCGGCGGACGCCGCGACCGCGTCGCTGCGGGCCTGCCGGACACCGTCGGCCAGCCGCTGGGCGGTCGCGGGGTCCAGCCCCTTCGCCGCACCGCCGAGGGCCGCCACCGAGCGCAGCGTGCCGGGCTCGACGCTGTCCATGACGAGCCTGAGCAGGTCCGGGTACGCGCGGGCGGCGCCGGCCACGACCCGGGTCAGGCCGCTCTCGTGCAGCGCCTGCGCCAGGTCGTCCAGCTCGTCACGGGCCGCCGTGTCCGGCGGCGTCGGCGGGGTGTAGCTCAGCGGTCGGGCCATGGCTGCCTCCTGCTCGTGGGGCCTGGGGCGGGAGCACCGGCGACCGGCGTCCGGGCGACGAGGCTCATGCCGTCGCCCCGTCGGGCTCGGGCTCGGTCGGGAAGACGTAGTCCTCCCGCTCCCACTTGCGCTCGACCTGCACCCCGTCCTGCGGGGTGGGGTGGCCGTAGCGGTGGTAGGTGCGCGGCAGCGGCGAGCCGCCGAAGGTCAGGGAGTCGCGGTCGCCGTGCCGGCCCCGGTCGGCACCGCGTCGTCGACCGCCGCGCCGTTCCTGCGGCCCGTCGGCGCGGGAGACCTTGACCGCGACCTCCTTGTAGGCCGGCGTGTGGGAGTCCTTGTCGGCCTCGTTGGAGGTCAGCATGTTGAACTCCACCGCCTGCATCGGCACCCACGCCTCGCCGTCGCGCACCTGCTCCGAGAGCAGCACGCGCACCGTGATCGACCCGCGTCGCGACTCCAGCCGCACCCAGTCCCCGGTCTTCAGGCCGCCGAAGCGGGCCGCGTCGTTGCGGGTCAGCTCCACGTACGTGTCCGGCACCCGGTCGGACAGCCCCTGCGAGCGCAGCGTGAGGTTGCCCTCGTGGAAGTGCTCGAGCACCCGCCCGTTGTTGACGTGCAGCGGGTACTCCTCGTCCGTCTGGTCGCTCGGCTCGGTGAACGCCAGCGGGTACAGCCGGGCCTTGCCGTCGGGGAAGTGGAACCGCTCGGTGTACAGCAGCGGGCTGTCCGTGCCGTCCTCGGCGACGGGCCACTGCAGGGACGCGTACCCCTCGAGCCGTTCGTAGCGTGCACGCCGGCGAACATCGGGGCCAGCCCGGCCACCTCGGTCATGATCTGGCTCGGGTGCTCGTAGCCCCACTCGTGGCCCATCCGGGACGCGATGTCGGTGAGGATCTTCCAGTCGGGACGGGACTCCCCGACGGGCTCCATCGCCTGGTACAGCCGCTGGATCCGCCGCTCGGTGTTGACGAAGGTGCCGTCCTTCTCCAGCGAGGCCGCCGCGGGCAGCACCACGTCGGCGAACTCGCACGTGCGGGAGAAGAACAGCTCCGACACCACGAGGAAGTCCAGCTTCTCCAGCGCCTCCTGGACGTAGGCGGCGTTGGCGTCCACCAGGGACAGCTCCTCGCCGACGACGAGCATCGCGCGCAGCCTCCCGTCGTGGATGGCCGGGATCATCGTGTGGTTGTCCAGCCCCTTCTCGGTGGGCAGGTCCACCCCGTACGCCTTGCTGAACCTCGCCGCGGCCTCGGGGTCGTCGACCTTCTGGTAGCCCGGGTAGTAGTCGTTGACGCAGCCGAAGTCGCTGCACCCCTGCACGTTGTTGTGCCCCCGCAGCGGGTAGCCGCCGGTGCCCGGGCGGCCGTAGTTGCCCGTCACCAGCAGCAGGTTGGAGATCGCGGTCGAGGTGTCGGAGCCGGCGGAGTGCTGGGTCACGCCCATCGCCCACAGCCCGACCACGGACCCCGCGTGCGCCACCCGCTCGGCGACGTCGCGCAGGCTCGGCCTCGCTGATCCCCGTCCGCTCCTCCGCGTAGGCCAGGGTGAACGGCTGCAGGGAGGCGACGTAGTCGTCCCAGCCGTTGACGCGCTCGGCCAGGAAGGCCTCGTCCTGCCAGCCGGAGTCGATGATGTGCTTGGTCACCGCGCTCAGCCAGACCAGGTCGGTGCCGGGGTTCGGCCGGATGAAGACGTCGGCCCGCTGGGCCAGCTCGTGCTCGCGCAGGTCGGCGACGACCACCTGGTGCCCGCCCAGCTTCTGCGCCCGCTTGATCCGCGCGCTGATCACCGGGTGGGACTGCTCGGTGTTGGTCCCGACGCACAGCACCAGCTCGGCCCGCTCGATGTCGCTGATCGAGCCCGCGTCCCCGCCGTAGCCGACGGTGCGGAACAGGCCCTGGGTGGCCGGGGACTGGCAGTACCGCGAGCAGTTGTCGATGTTGTGGCTGCCGAACACCTGGCGCGCCAGCTTCTGGGTCAGGTAGGCGTCCTCGTTGCTGGCCTTGGACGAGGCGATCGTCGCGATGGCGGAGGGCCGTGGCTCTGCAGCACGGCGCCCATCCGCTCGGCGACGACGTCCAGCGCCTCGTCCCAGCTCGGCCTCGCGGAACCGGTCGCCGTCCCGGACCAGCGGCCTGGTCAGCCGGTCCTCGGCGTTGACGAAGTCCCAGCCGAACTTGCCCTTGACGCAGGTGGAGATCGCGTTGGCCGGGCCCTCCTGCTGGGGCTGGACCTTGAGGACCTCGCGGCCGCGCGTCATCACGTCGAACGAGCACCCGACGCCGCAGTAGGTGCACACCGTCTTGGTGACCTTCGAGGCCGCGCGGCGGGCGGCCGCCTCCGCCTTGGACAGGACGTAGAGCGGCAGGTAGCCGGTGGTGGGCTCGACCGCCTTGACCAGGTCGATGGCCTGCTCGCGCACCTCCTCCGGCCAGCCGGTGGCCAGCCCGGCCCGGCCCAGCATCGACTTCTCCATCAGGGCGTTGCAGGGGCAGACGGTCACGCAGTGCCCGCACGACACGCACGAGGACTCCCCGATCGGGGCGCCGCCGTCCCACAGCACGCGGGGGTTCTCCGAGGCTCCCAGTCGATGGACAGGGTCTCGGTGACCTGGACGTCCTGGCAGGCCTCGACGCAGCGCCCGCAGAGGATGCACTGGTCGGGGTCGTAGCGGTAGAACGGGTTGGAGTCGTCGACCTCGTACGGCTTGGGCTCGAAGCCGATCGTCTCGTGCTCGACGCCGCTGGCCTCCACGCCGTGCTTGAGCCCGCAGTCGCCGTTGTTGTTGTCGCAGATCGTGCAGTACAGGACGTGCTTGCGCACGAGCCGTTGGCCGGCCTGCTCGCGGGCGGCCTTGCTGTCGCCCAGCGTGCCGACCTGCATCCCGTCGCGCGTCGGGGTCACGCAGGAGCGCACCACCTCGCCGTCCACCTCGACCAGGCAGGTGTCGCAGGTCTGCAGCGCCCCGAGGCTCGGCTGGTAGCAGACCGACGGGAACCGCGGCCGGGTCTCCCAGGCCTCGGTGAGGGCCTCGACCAGGGGGCGCCCGTCGGCCCCGGCGATCCTCCGGCCGTCCACCTCCAGCGTCACCGGGACGGGCGGCGGGGCGGAACGGTCCTGGCTCAGCGGCCGGAAGTCGGACGTCATGGGTCCTCCTGGAGCGTGTCCTCGGGTGCCCGGTGCACCACCCGGGCTGACGAGAGCCACCCTGTCCTCCGCCGTCCGCCGGTGCACGCCCTCGCAGAGCCCCTGGGCGCCGGGTGCGGCTGCCCGGCGGCGGCGTGGGTAGGTTCCGGGCGTGCAGCTGCTCCTCGCCTTCGCCGTCGTCCTCTTCGCGGGGGTGCTGCTGTCCGGCCTGGCCAACCGCACCGTCCTGTCCACCGCGGTGCTGTTCCTGCTCGCGGGCTTCGTGCTCGGCGACGGGGTGACAGGGGTCCTCGACCTGCGGCCCGACGACGAGCTCGTCGTCGGGCTCGCCGAGCTCGCCCTGTTCAGCGTGCTCTACACCGACGGCATGCGCGTGGGCCTGCGGGACCTGCGCTCGGCGTGGCGGCTGCCCGGTCGCGCCCTGATCCTGGGGATGCCCCTCACCTTCGGCGTGACGGCGGTGCTCGGGCACTGGGTCGCCGGCCTGCCGTGGACCGAGGCGATGCTCATCGGCGCGGTGCTGGCCCCGACCGACCCCGTGTTCGCCTCCGCGATCGTCGGCCGCGCGGAGGTCCCGGCCCGGCTGCGCTCCCTGCTCAACGTCGAGAGCGGCCTCAACGACGGGCTGGCCCTCCCGGTCGTCCTCGTCCTGCTCGCGGTGCTCGGCGGCGCGAGACGTGTCCGGCTGGCGGCTGGCCGGCGAGCTGGGGCTCGGGGTCCTGCTCGGGGTCGTCGTGCCGACCGTCGCCGTGCTGCTGCATCCGCAGCCGCTTCACCTCCGCCACCCCGCTCTACGCCGTCCCTCGGCGGGCTGTCGATCGGGCTCATGGTGCTCGGCCTGGCCCAGCTCACCCACGCCAACCTGTTCCTGGCGGCCTTCACCGCAGGCATCACGATCGCGACGGTGGCCCCGGAGGTCGAGGACAGCTTCCGCGAGTTCGGCGAGCTCGTCACCGAGCTGCTCAAGCTCGCCGCCATCCTCGTCTTCGGGGCGCTGATCTCCCCCGCCTTCCTGGCCGAGATCCCGCTGTCGAGCGGCTACCTGTTCGCCGCTGCTCGCGCTGCTGCTCGCCCGTCCGGTGGCCATCCTCGTCTCGCTGCTCGGCAGCCGGCTGCCCCTGGCCGAGCAGGCGGTGGCCGCCTGGTTCGGTCCCGAAGGGCTTCGCCTCGGTCGTCTACGGGCTCATCGTCCTGGAGGCCGGGCTCGACCGGTCCGACCAGCTGTTCCACCTCGTCGCGCTGGTGATCTTCGCCTCGATCCTCGCCCACTCCTCGACCGACGTCCCCATCGCGCACGCCTTCGCACGTGCGGAGGCCCGTCGGGACCGGGCCGCCGTCCCGGACGCCGGCGAGGGCGAGACCACCCCGACCCACGACACCCCGAGGAGCACGGATGCCGCACCGACCTGACCTGATCGTCCTCGACGTCAACGAGACGCTCAGCGACATGGGACCCATGGCGCAGCGGTTCGCCGACGTCGGCGCACCGCCCGAGCTGTCCCGGCTGTGGTTCGCGACCCTGCTCCGGGACGGCTTCGCCCTGACCGCGGCCGGCGCCCAGGAGAGGTTCGCCGTCCTGGCGGACGGGGTGCTCCGGTCCGTGCTCGACGGCGTGGCCCTCGACCGGGACGTCGACGACGCCGTCGGCCACGTGCTGGCCGGCATGTCGGAGCTGGACGTCCACCCGGACGTGCCGGAGGGGCTCCGCCGGCTGCGGCGCAGCGGCGTCCGGCTGGTGACCCTGACCAACGGCGCGACCTCCGTCGCCGCGGGGCTGCTGGACCGGGCCGGGGTGCGGGACGAGCTCGAGGACCTGCTGAGCGTCGAGGACGCAGGGGCCTGGAAGCCCGCCGCGCAGGCCTACCGGTGGGCGGCCGAACGGTGCGGCGTCGACCTGGCGGACACGATGCTCGTGGCCGTGCACCCCTGGGACATCGACGGCGCGGCCCGGGCGGGCGCGCGCACCGCCTGGCTGGACCGGCGGGGCACGGCCTACCCGACGTACTTCTCCGCTCCCGACCTGACCGCCTCCTCGCTCACCGACCTGGCCGACCAGCTGGGCTGACCACGCCCGCGCAGGCGCCTCAGGCGCTCACGGGTGCGGGCCCAGCAGGTCCGTGCCAGGGTCGACACAGCGCAGGGACCGGACGGCCCGGCCCCGAGCCGGCGAGGTGGTCCGCGATGAGCCAGTACACCGGCGTCGTCGCCATGCTGGCCCTCGCCGTGCTGGTCGTGCTGGCTGCCCGCCTCGTGCACCGCCTGACGACGATCGAGGTGCGGCCGGCCGTCTCGCGACCGTTCCTGTCGGGGCACCCGCCCGCAGGAGCACGCCCTGTCGCGGTTCCACGCCGCTGCTACCCGATGACGCTGCTCTTCCTCGCCTTCGACGTGGAGATGCTGTTCATGTACCCGTGGGCCGTCGTCGTCGCCGGCGTGGGCGGCTCGGCGGTGGTCGAGATGTTCGCGTTCCTGGGCGTCCTCATGGTGGCGTCGTGTGGGCCTGGCGCGAAGGCGCGCTGCGGTGGGCCTGAGCGAGTGCCTGGCCGCCGCTGGCGGCCACCGGCGGGCCCACGTGCTCCTCGTCGAGGTCCCCGGCTGGTGGTCGACCCGGGCGGCGGCCGAGCGGGCGCTCTCCGCCCGCGGCTGGCGCGACGGCCGCCGTCCCCGGCCGACGCCGACGTGCTCCTCGTCTGCGGCGAGCCCGGGGCGGCCGCTGGCGCGCGCGCCGTCGACCTCGTCTGGGACCAGCTGCCGGGCCCGCGCGCCCGGGTCCGTGGCCGCGCGTCCCGGGGCGTGCCGGGCGCGCTCGACGACCGCGGCCGCCGCGCTGCGCGACACCGCCGCCCAGCGCGCGGACGCGCGGGAGCGCGAGCGACCAGCCGGACGAGGGGCCCCCCGAGCACGAGCCGGACGGCGACGGCGACGGCGACGGCGAGCGAGCGACGAGAGCGACGACATGGACATGGACGGCGACATGGACATGGACGACGACATGGACATGGACATGGCGCCGGGCGGCATCCCGCTGGCCGGCGGCGGGCCGGACCGCGACGGCCTGGAGATGGACGTCCTGCACGTGCCGCTCGGACCGGTGCTCCCGCGCTGGCCCGCCGGCCTCGTGCTGCGCTGCACGCTGCAGGGCGACGTGGTCGTGCGACGCGAGGTCGAGGTGCTCGCCGCCCGCGTCGGCGTCCGCCGGCTCCGGGCACTCACCGCCGCACGGCCGCCGCCCGGCGGTGCGACGAGGCGGCGCAGGTGCTCCGGCTGGCGGGCGGCTGGGACGGCCGCCGACCGGCTCTCCCGGGTGAGGGACGACCTGCTCGGCGAGGACGACCTCGACGCCTGCCGTCGGCGGCTGCGAGCAGGCGACGGCCCGGGTCTCGCCGGTCCCGGGTGCTGCGCTGGTCCCTGCGGGGGCTGCGGACCCGCTCGGCCCGGACGCACCTGTCCGCGGCTCGGGCGACGCGCACGACCGGCTCCTGGCGACCGCTGCACGGCCGGCCGACGCCGCGCTCGTCGGCCAGCGCGTCCCCGGCCGTGGCCCCGCGGCGACCGGTCACGGCCGGCTCGCTGCCCGGGCTGGTGGTCGGCCTGGAGCTCGCGGCCGTCCGGCTGGTCGTCGCCGGCCTGGCGCCGGTCACGAGCACCGGGTCTCGCGCTCGTGGCGGACCGGACGACGGACCGCGGCCCGGGACGGCGGACGCGGTGAGCGGGCCGCTGAGCGACGGCGCCGGCCGGCTGGGTCGTCGCCGTCGCCGCGGGGCTGGGTGCGCTCGCCCTGGCGGCGGCGTGCCTGGACGGCGCCCTGGCCGCACGCGGGTCCGGGCGGCAGGGGCGGACCGCTCCCCTGGCCGAGACCGCCCGGCTGCTGCGTCAGCGGCGCCGGACGCTCGTCGCCGCCGACCGGCTGCTGTGGCGGGCCGGCGGGGCGGGCCTGCTCGTCGTCGCGCTGCTCATGGTCGTCGTGGTCCCGCTGGGGTCGTGGACGGTGGCCGACCTGGCCGTCGGCGTCGTGTGGTTCAACGCCATGGACGTCGCTCGTCTGGGCGGCGGTCTGGCTGGCCGGGTGGGGCGCGAACTGCGCGCACGCCCTCGTCGGCGGGTACCGGTTCCTGGCCCAGGCGATGGCCTACGAGCTGCCGCTGATGTTCGCCCTGACCGCGCCCGCGGTCGCGGCGGGCAGCCTGCGGGTGGGCGACGTCGCCGCCGCGCAGCACGGGCCTGTGGTTCGTGCTGCTGGCTGCCGGTCGCGTTCGCGTCTACTGCCTCGGCGTCGTCGCGTTCTCGGTGTGGGGCCCGCTCGTCGGCGCCCGCCGGCGCCGACCTCGCCGGCGGGGTGCTGGCGGAGCTGTCGGGGGTGGACCGGCTGCTGCGTGCTGGCCGGGCGCTACGCGCTGCTCGCGGCGGGGGCGGCGTTCGCGGTGCCGATGTTCCTCGGCGGCGGCGCCGGCCCGGTGCTGCCCGGCTGGGTCGTGGTCGCTGCTCAAGACGCTGCTCCTGCTGGCCGCGCTCGTCGCTGCTGCGGCGCGCGGGTCCCGCTGCTGCGACCGGACCGCTTCGTCGAGGTCGGCTGGCTCGTGCTGCTGCCCGCCGTGCTGCTGCAGGTGCTCGTCGTGTCCGTCCTCGTGTGCGGTCGTGACGTGGGCGGAGGTCCTGACGTGGTCGAGAGGTGCGCGGTGGTCCAGGCGGTCGTGTTCTGGGTGCTGGCGGTGGTCGCCGTCGCCGCCGGGGTCGCGGTGTTCCGCGTGGACTCCATGGCGCGGGCCACGTACGCGCTCGCGGTCTCCTTCGTCGCCGTCGGGCTGGCGCTGCTGCTGGTCGACCTGCACTACGTCGGCGTCATCACCGTGCTGATGATGGTCATGGAGATGGCCGTCATGGCGGTCTACATGGTGATGTTCATGGGGATGAACCCGGCGCTCATGCCGATGGACATGGTCCACGACAAGCGCTGGGCGGCGGCCGCCGCGACCGTCGCGTTCCTCGTGCTGGCCGGCGGTGCGCTGCTGGTCCCGTGGCCCGTCCGCCGGGGCGTACCGCCGGAGGACACCACGCGGGCCCTGGGCGAGGCGGTCATGGGCCCGCACATGCTGGTGATGCTCACCGCTGAGCCCGGCCATGGTCGCCACGATCGTCGCGGGCGTCGTGCTGGCCGCGCCCGCGGCCGCTACGACCGGCTCGGCGACGAGCTCGACCGCCGCCCGGCCGACGACCCGCAGCCCGGCGGGGTCGGACGGTGACGCTGCAGGCCGTGCTCGTCGTGGCGGCTGCGCTGTTCGCCGTCGGGCTCTACGGCGCGGTCTCCCAGCAGGTCGTGGTCATGGTGATGATGGGGCTGGAGCTCATGCTCAACGGCATCGTCCTCGCCGCGGCCGGCTTCTGGTGGTTCCTGTCCC
Organism: uncultured Actinomycetota bacterium; assembly: GCA_963750335.1. Taxonomy (GTDB): domain Bacteria; phylum Actinomycetota; class Actinomycetes; order Actinomycetales; family JBBAYJ01; genus Aquipuribacter. The sequence goes on along the minus strand of CAVVQD010000011.1, from coordinate 401,172 downwards.
CCGACCCCACCGGGCAGGTGCTGCTGCTCGTGGTGGTCGCGGCGATGACGCTGGAGATGGCCATGGGCTTCGGGGTGGCCACGCTCGTGCACCGCTCCCGCGGCAGCGACATGACCGACGCGGCGACGGACCTGTCCGGGTGAGCGCCGCGGAGGCCGCCCTGTGGGCCGCGGTCTGTCGCCTGCCCGTCGCGGCGGGCGCGACCCTGTGCCTCGCCGGGCGGCGCACCGACCGGGTCGCGGCGCCCGTCGCGCTGGCCGTCGCCGCCGCGCTGGTCGCGCTGGCCGCGGTGGTCGCGTGGCAGCGGCCCGCCGTCGCGGTGCCGTTCGTCGCCGGCGGCGGTTCGGCCTGGCCGTGGACGCCCTGTCCGCGCTGGTCGTGGTGGCCGTGGCGGTCGTGACCCTGCTCGTGCTGCTCTTCGCCGCGACCGAGGGGCAGGACCGGCCCCACCGGTTCCACGGGTTCGTGCTCGTGTTCGCCGCCGCGGTGGTCCTCACCGCCACCGCCACCACCCTGCCCGCGCTCCTGCTGGGCTGGGAGGTCATGGGCGCGACCTCGTACGCGCTGATCGGCCACGCGTGGCACGAGCAGCACCGGGTGTCCTCCGGCACCGTCGCGTTCCTCACGACCCGTTCCGGCGACCTCGGGCTGTACGTCGCGGCGGCCGCCGCGCTGGCCGGCACCGGCGGCATGCGCCTGGCGGACCTGCCCGACGACGAGGGCCCCTGGCTGCACGTCGCGGCCGCGGGGTCCTGGTGGCCGCCCTGGGCAAGGCCGCCCAGCTGCCGTTCTCGTCCTGGCTCTCGCGGGCCATGGACGGCCCGAGCCCGGTCAGCGCCCTGCTGCACTCCGCGGCCATGGTGGCGATGGGCGGCTACCTGCTCCTGCGGACCGCCCCTCTGCTGGCGGCCAGCGGCTGGGCCGGGACCACCGCGGCCTGGGCGGGCGCGCTGACCGCCCTGCTGCTCGGTGCCGTCGCCGTCGCCCAGCGGGACCTCAAGCAGCTGCTGGCCGCGTCGACCGCCGCCCAGCTCGGCTTCGTCGTCCTCGCCGCCGGGCTGTCCGCGGTGGCGGCCGGCTCGGCGCACCTCCTCGCGCACGCGGCGACCAAGGCGCTGCTGTTCCTCGCGGCGGGGGCCTGGCTGTCGGCCCTCGGGACCCGGCAGCTGTCCTCGCTGGGCGGGGTCGGACGCCGGTGGCCGGCCGTCGGCGTGAGCGCGACGGTGGGCCTGCTGGCCCTGGCCGGGGTGGCCCCGCTGTCGCTGTGGGCCACCAAGGACGAGGTGCTCGCCGCGGCCCTGCGCTCCTCGCCGGCGCTGTACCTGGTCGGGCCTCGCCGCCGCCGCCCTGTCGGCCGCCTACGCGGGCAAGGTGCTGCTCGTCCTGTCTGGCGCGCCGACGCCGGCCGACGCCGAGCGGGGGTACGACCCCGAGGAGCCGGGCACCAGGCACGTCGCTCGGGCCGCGACGGTCCCGCTCGTCGTGCTCGCCGCCGGGGCGGCGCCGCTCGGGGTGCTGGCCCTGCCCCCGGTGGACGACGTGGTCCGCGGTCGCGCTCGGAGGGCCGGCTCCGGCCCGGGCGCGGGGCCGGGCGGGCTCGTGGTCTCCGCCGTGCTGCGCGCTCGCCGTGCTGGCCGCCACGGCGCGGTGGCGGCGTGCCCGAGCCCGCCCTGCTGCGGGACTGGCTGTACCTGCCCCGCCTGGTCGACGCCGTCGTCGTCCGTCCGGTGCTCCGCCTGTCGGGGGCCTGGCCCGGTTCGACGACCGGGTCCTGCACCGGACGGTGGACCTGGCCGCCGGCCGGGTCCTGGCCGCGGCGGCCGCGGCGGCGGCCGTCGACGACCGCGACGTCGACGGCGCCGTGCGTGCCGTCGCCCGCGGCGCGCGGTCGTCGGCCGCCGTGGCCGGCCCGCGCCGACGACCGCGTCGTGGACGGGACCGTCCGCCTCCTGGTCCGCCAGGTCCGGCGCCTCGGTGGCCTGGCGCGCCGGCCGCAGACCGGCCAGCTCCACCAGTACTACCTCCAGCTCGCCGCGGCGCTCGCGGCGGGCCTCCTCCTGCTCCTGCTGGTGAGGTGAGACGTGCTCAGCGTCCTCGTGTTCCTGCCCCTGCTCGCGGCCGTGGTCCTGGCCGCCGTCCCCCGGCTGGGCGACCGGCCCGGCCCGCTGGGCGTGGGTCGGCGTCAGCCTCGGTCGAGCTGGTCCTGGTCGGGGTGGTCTGGGCCGCGCTACGCCACCCCGGCGGCCGGCGCGCTGGCCTTCGAGGAGCAGGTGCCGCTGGATCCCGGGGGTGGGCAGCAGCTACCACGTCGGCGTCGACGGGCTGTCGTTGCCGCTGGTGGCCCTCACCGCCGTGGTGTTCGCCGCGTGCTCGGTGTACGCGCTGCGCGAGGACGACCGGCCCCGGCTGCAGGCCGCCCTGTTCCTGTTCCTGCAGTCGATGTGCCTGGGCCTGTTCGTCGCGGCCGACCTGATCCTCTTCTTCGTCTTCTTCGACCTGTCCATCGTGGGGATGTACTTCGTCATCGCCGGGTGGGGGCACGGGGACCGGGCCCGGTCGGCGCTGAGGTTCTTCCTCTACACGTTCCTCGGCTCGCTGGCGCTGCTGCTCGGCTTCATCGGGCTGTACGTCGCGTCGTCGCCCCGCACGTTCGACATGGTCGAGCTCGCCGCCGACCCCCCGCTGCTCGACGACGGCCTGGCGGGCGGGCTGGTCCTGGCCGCGGTGCTGCTGGGTCTCGCGGTGAAGACGCCGACCGTGCCCTTCCACACCTGGCTCCCGCCGGCCCACACCGACGCGCCCGCGACCGGCTCGGCTGTGCTGGCCGGAGTGCTCCTCAAGATGGGCACGTACGGCTTCGTGCGGATCGCCATGCCCATGCTCCCCGCGGCCTGGCGTGACTGGGCCTGGGTGGTGCGTCGCGGTCGGCGTGGTCTCGGTGCTGTACGGGGCGCTGGTCGCGATGGCCCAGACCGACCTCAAGCGGATGGTCGCCTACACCTCGGTCAACCACATGGGCTACGTCGTCCTCGCGGTCGGCGCCGCAGGCCTCGTCTCCGGCAGCGACGAGCAGGCCCGCACGGTTGCCGTCACCGGTGCCGTGACGCAGATGGTGAGCCACGGCCTCATCACCGGCGCGCTGTTCCTGCTGGCCGGGGTGCTGCACGACCGCGCCGGCACCTACGACATGGGCGCCTACGGAGGGCTCGCCCGGCCCGCGCCCCGCTTCGCCGCGCTCTTCGCGGTCGGCGCGTTCGCCTCGCTCGGGCTGCCGGGCTTCAGCGGGTTCGTCGCGGAGTTCCAGGTCTTCGCCGGCAGCGTCGCCGCCGCCCCGGTCACCGCCGTGGCCCTGCCCGGGATCCTCCTCACCGCCGCCCTGTTCCTGCGAGCGGTCCAGCGGCTGCTCACCGGGCCGACGCAGGGCGCCTCCGTCGGCTTCGGGGACCTGCGGGCCGCCGAGACGTGGTCCGTGGTCCCCCTGCTCGCGCTGGCCCTGCTCGTCGGCGTCCTCCCCCGGACCCTGCTGGACGTCGTGGAGCCCGCCTCCGAGGTGGTCGTCCGGCTGGTCGGTCGGTGAGCAGGTGAGCATGGGCACGGCGATGCAGCCGTCCGCCCTGCTGCCGGAGGTCTGCCTCCTCCTCGGCGCGCTCGTCGCCCTGCTCGGGGGCTCGTTCCTGCCCCGACGGCGCCAGTGGGCGGCCCGGCTCGCCGCCGCCGCCGCCCTGCTCGCCGCGGGCGCGGCCGCCGCCGTGGCGGCGGCCGGCGCGGCGCGGCTGGTCTACACCGACACCTTCGTCGTCGACAGCACGACCGCCGCCGCCCGGCTGGTGGTCGTGGCCGCCGCGCTGCTGGTCCTCGGCCTGGGCGTCGACGAGCTGGCCGGCGGCCGGCAGGAGAGCGAGACCTACGCCCTGCTGCTGCTCTCGTCCCTGGGGGCCGTCGTCATGGCGGGGGCGGGAGACCTGCTCGTGCTCGCGGTCGGCTTCCTGCTGGCGAGCATCCCGACGTACGGCCTGATCGGCATGACCCGCACGCCTCGGGCGGCGGAGGCCGCGCTCAAGACGTACCTGCTCGGCTCCGTGCTCGGGATCACCATGCTGCTCGGCGTCACCGTCCTGTACGGGGTCGCGGGCACGACGACGTACACGGGTCTCGCGGCCGGGCTGGCCGGGGCCCCGCGCGCCGCGGTGGCGCTGGGCGTGGTGGCCGTCCTGGCCGGGCTGGCCTTCGAGGCCGGGGCGGTGCCGGGCCACTTCTGGGTGCCGGACGCCGCCCAGGGCGCGGGCACCACCGTCGCCGCGTTCGTCACGACGGTGCCCAAGGTGGGGGCGCTGGTCGCGGCCTACCGGCTCGTGGAGGCGCTGCCCGGCGGGACAGGGGCGGGCCTGCTCGTGGCGGTGGTCGCGGTGCTCAGCATGACCCTGGGGAACCTCGCCGCCCTCGCCCAGACCGACCCCCGGCGGCTGCTCGGCTGGTCGACCGTGAGCCAGGTCGGCTACCTCCTGGTCCCGGTCGCGGTCGTCGGCGGCAGCGACCTGGCCGTGCCCTCCCTGCTCCTGTACCTGGGGGCCTACGCCGTCACGAACCTCGGGGCGTTCGCCGTGGTGGCCGCGCTGCCCGACCACCGGGACCTGAGCGGCTACCGGGGCCTCGCCCGGCGCCGGCCCTGGCTGGCCGGCGCGCTGCTGGTGAGCCTCCTGGGCCTGGTCGGCACGCCGCCGACCGCCGTGTTCGTCGGCAAGCTGACCACGGCGAGCGCGGCCTGGGACGGCGGCCTGCCCTGGCTGGCCGTCGCCGTCGTGGTGAACACGGTGCTGAGCCTCGTCTACTACCTGCGCTGGCTGGCGCCGGTGTTCGCGCCCGCCGGCGACGGGCCGGGCGGTGACGCGCCGGGGCGGCGGCCCTTCGCGGAGGTCGCCGCCGTCGCGGCCGCCGCCGCGAGCCTGCTGCTGGGTGTCGCCTCCGGCGCGGTGCTCGACCTGCTGGCGTGACCTGGCCGCAGCAGCGGCCCGTCCCGGTCCCGGCAGACCGCGTGCGACGGGGCGTGAGGTCCGGCCCCACGGGTAGGCCTGAGGCCCATCGAGCGGAGGAGCGGCACATGAAGGCAGTGGTGTGGCACGGCGTCGGCGACATCCGGCTCGACGAGGTGCCCGACCCGACGATCCAGGAGCCGACCGACGCGATCGTCGAGATCACCGCCAGCGCGATCTGCGGCACCGACCTGCACTTCGTGCGCGGGCACGATGGCCGGCATGGTCGAGGGCACCGTCCTCGGCCACGAGGCCGTCGGCGTCGTCGCGGAGGTCGGCCCCGGTGTGCGCAACCTCCGCGCCGGGTGACCGCGTCGTCATCCCGTCGACGATCGGCTGCGGCACCTGCTCGTACTGCCGCGCCGGCTACTACGCGCAGTGCGACACCGCCAACCCCAACGGCCCGGCGGCGGGCACCTGCTTCTTCGGCGGCCCGCAGACCGACCGGCCCGGTCGACGGGCTGCAGGCGCGAGTACGCGCGCGTCCCGTTCGCCAACGTCGGGCCGGTGCGGCTGCCCGACGAGGTCACCGACGACCAGGCCATCCTGCTGTCCGACATCTTCCCGACGGCCTGGTTCGGCGCCGACCTCGCCGAGGTCGGGCCCGGGCGACACCGTGCTGGTGCTCGGCGCCGGGCCGGTCGGCCAGTTCGCGGTCACCAGCGCCAGCAGCAGGGCGCCGGCCGGGTCTGTGCGTCGACGGCATCGCCAGCCGGCTCGAGCAGGCCCGCGCGCAGGGCGCCGAGGTCGATCGACTTCAACGCCGAGGACCCGGTCGCGGTCGTGCAGGAGCTCACCGGCGGCATCGGCGTCGACCGCGTCATCGACGCCGTCGGCGTCGACGCGCAGCGGCCCGAAGCGCGGCCCGGCCGCGGAGGCAGGCCGAGGAGCAGGCGCGAGCAGTTCGAGCAGGAGCGCGACCAGGTCGCGCCGGAGCAGAACCCCGACGGCGACAACTGGGTCCCCGGCGACGCGCCCAGCCAGGCGCTGCAGTGGGCCGTCGAGGCCGTCGCCAAGGCCGGCACGCATCGGCGATCATCGGCGTCTACCCGCCGCGAGATGACGAGCTTCCCGATCGGCGCGGCGATGAACAAGAACCTCACCGTCAAGATGGGCAACTGCAACCACCGCCGCTACCTCCCGCGACCTGCTCGACCTCGTGCGCACCGGCGCGGTCGACCCCACGACGTGCTCACCCAGGTCGAGCGACCTGCCGTCGGTCCTGGAGGCCTACAAGACCTTCGACCGCCGCGAGAGCGGCTGGACCAAGGTCGCGCTCGACCCGTCCTGACCACCGGTCGTGCGGGCGGCGGACGTCCGGGGTGCTCCAGCAGGCCCTTGACGTACGCCGCCTGCCCGACGTGCTGCAGGTCGTCCGACAGGACGCTGACCAGCCGTTGGCCGGCGGTGACCGGCGGGTCGTAGGAGTCGTCCACCACGCAGCAGGTGCCAGACGAGCCAGCCCACCGGGTTCGAGCCAGCACCCGGGCGCCGGGACAGCTCGTCGTCGGCCGTCCCGTCCATGACGTCCGCGACGCCGTCGTGGACGCGTGAGAAGCGTCCGACGAGCAGCTCCGCGGCGTCCATCGTCACCCTTGTTCCCGGGCTCGGTGCGCCGGGCGCCGAACTCCGAGTGCCCGTTGGGGCCTCCGGGATCGTGTCGCCCGAGGTCACGTGGACCTTCTCGTCGCAGTGCGCGCAGTAGAAGTCCCCGGTCTTCTGCGCCTTCTCTCCCGCATGTGCAGCCATGCCCCGGTCGTACCCCGGCCGGGGCCGGCGATGCTCCCGGCCGGGCACCAGGGCGCCGGCTCAGGGCATGACGTCGCCGCTGTTGGGGTGCAGGGTCTGGCCCACGTAGGCGTCGCCGTCGGGCGAGGCCGCGAGCAGGAGCACGCTGGGCGTGATCTCCTCCACCCGGGCGAAGCGCCCGAGCGGGAGCTCCGCCGTCTTCTGCTCGCGCCAGCTCGTCCAGGTCGTCGGTCATGTCGGTCTCCACCGGTCCCGGCGCGACCGCGTTCACCAGCACCCCCTGCTGGGCGACCTCCCGGGCGACCGAGCGGGTGAAGCCGATGACCCCCGCCTTCGCGGCGCTGTAGTGCGCCATGCCCGGGGCCCCCTTCACCGCGAGCTGGGACGTGATGTTGATGACCCGTCCCCAGCCCTGCTCGATCATCCCCGGCAGCGCCTCGTGGGTGCACAGGTACACGCTGCGCAGGTCGCTGGCCACCATCGAGTCCCACTGGTCCACCGCCATCTCCACCAGGGGCGAGGAGTCCAGCGACCCGGCGTTGTTCACCAGCACGTCCAGCCCGCCGAGCTGCTCGCGTGCGGACCGGACGACGGCGACGGCCTGCTCGGCGTCGGACACGTCACCGACCGCGATGACAGCACGGCCGCCGGCCTCCTCGCAGCGGCGCACCACGTCCCGCAGGGCGTCGGACTCCGACCTGCCGTTGACCGCGACGGCCGCCCCCTCGCGCGCGAACGCCACGGCGACGTCCGCGCCGATGCCCCTGCTGCCGCCCGTCACGAGCACCGACCTGCCCTCGAACCTCGTCGTCATCCCGGCCCCCTACCCCGGGACGCGGGCACGATGGGGCAGCTGCTACCTGCGCGAAGGGAGCGACCCCGACCTCCGGCGACGCCGGGCGGTGGTCGGGCTGTCCCTGCTGGGCATGGCCGCCGGGCAGGTGGTCGCCGCCTACCAGACCGGCCTCCTCCGCCACCTGCCGGACCCTCCCGGGCCCTTCAGCTCCGACCGGGTGGACGCCTCGGACTACGCGTACCGGCGGATGCAGACGGCGGACGGCCTGATGATGGTCGTCACGTACGGGCTCACCGCGCTGCTCGCCGGCACCGGCGGTCCCGACCGCCCGTCGACCCGCCCGCTGCTGCCGGTGCTCATGGGGGCCAAGCTCGCCGCCGACGTCGCGACCACGGTGGTGCTCGGGCGCGAGGAGTGGCGGGAGAACAGGGCGTTCTGCGCCTACTGCCAGGCCGCCACCGTCGCCTCCCTGGCGTCCCTGGCCGTGGCGGTCCCCGAGGTCCGCCGGGCCGCGCTGGCCCTGCTGGACCGCCGCCGGCGCTGAGGCCGCCCCGCACCCCCGTGCACCGATTGGGCCGTCCTGGCCGGCGTGCCTAGCCTGGCTGCGGGCTGGAGCAGACGGCCCCCGCGGCCGGCCCCTCTCATGGGCGCCGCCGCACCGCGCCTGGCCACGAGGAGCCGGCTGTGAGCGTCCCAGCACCGTCCGCCCGACGAGGCGTCGTGAGGTGGCGGCTGCGCGTCCCGACCTGCGCGTCGGGCCCCGGCCTCTTGGGCACCACCAGGAACGCGCTCGTCCGACGACGCACGACCGAGGACGACCGACCGCCGCGCGCGTGCGGGATGACGTGCCCCTGCTGCGGGAGCCCCGTGCCGCCCGGCGCCGGGGCCTGTGCGGCCGGCTGCCAGGACCTGCGCGTGTCCCGGCCGCGCGCCACCGCACCGGCGCCGCCTCAGCACCGGGCCGGGCCTGGGCGGTCCGCCGCCTGCACCGTCCGCGCCTCCGGAGGGCCGAGCGCGTCGGCTACCCGTCCTCCATGACGCTCGTCGAGCCGGTCCAGCAGCAGGCGTCGCTCCTGCCCGTTGGTGGTCGCCGCCGCGGCGGCGAGGTACTGCTGCCGTGCCTCGCCGAGGCGGCCCAGGCCCGCGAGGGCGTGGGCGCGGGCCGCCGGCGCGTACGGTCCGGGCGGCTGCACGGCCATGCGGTCCAGCGCGGCGAGCCCGGCGGCCGGCCCGTCCGCCATGCCGGTCGCGACGGCCCGCGCCAGCTCCGCGGCGGGGGACGGCCAGACGGCGAGCAGCAGGTCGTAGAGGCCGACCACCTCCCGCCAGTCGGTCGCCTCGTAGCGGGGGCGGTGGCGTGGCAGGCCGCGACGGCCGCCTGCAGCACCATCCGGCCGGGCGGGCGGCGGCGCAGGGCGCGCCGCACCAGCCGGTCGGCCTCGTCCACGGCGCTGCGGTCCCAGGTCGAGCGGTCCTGCTCCTGGAGCAGGAGCAGGCGGCCGTCCGCGTCCTGCCGCCCGTGGCTCCTGGCCCAGCACAGCAGCACCAGCGCGTGCAGGCCGAGCACCTCCGCCTCGTCCGGCATGACCCGCACCAGCGACCCGCTCAGCTCCAGCGCCCGCTCGAGCAGGTCCTCGCGGACCACGCCGGGGCCCGCCGGGGCCATGTGGCCGGCCGTGGCCAGGACGTGGACCACGGTGAGGACCACGTCGAGGCGCTCCGGCAGCTGGGCACCGGTCGGGACCCGGAACGGGATCCCGGCGCTGGCGATCTTCTTCTTGGCCCGGGTGATCCGGGCCGCCATGGTGGCCTCGCCGACGAGCAGGACCCGGGCGGCCTCCTGCGTGGTCAGCCCGCAGACGAGCCGCGCGGTGAGCGCCACCTGCTGCTCCGGGGCCAGCGCCGGGTGGCAGCAGGTGAACAGCAGCCGGAGCCGGTCGCTGACGAAGTCCACGTCCGCCGTCCCCTCCCGGGCCCGGTCGGCCCGCTCCTCGACCAGCTCCTGCTCGCCCTGGGCGGAGGTGTCGGCCTCGTCGAGCAGGAGCAGCGGGAGGCGCCGGCGCAGGGTCTGCCGGCGGCGGAGCTGCTCGACCGCGCGCCGCCGGGCGACCGTGACCAGCCACCCCTCCGGGCTCGCGGGCACCCCGTCGACGGGCCACCGGTCGACGGCGGTCGCGAACGCCTCCTGGGCGCACTCCTCGGCCAGGTCGAGGTCGCGGACGCTGCGCGCGACCGCGCCGACGACGCCCGCCCAGGCGGTGCGGTGCACCTGGGCGAGCGCGAGCAGGGCGGGGTCCGTCTCAGCCCGCCGTGTCCAGGACCGGGCGCACCTCGACGCCGCCGTGGGGGGCGGGGCACAGGGCGGCCAGCGCGAGGGCCTGGTCGAGGTCGGCGGCCTCGACGACGTAGTAGCCGCCCAGCGCCTCCTTGGTCTCGACGAAGGGGCCGTCGCTCACCTGCCCGCCGCGCAGCGAGGTCGCGGTCGCGGTGGGCTGCAGCGCCTCGCCGCCGACGATGCGGGCGCCGGCCTCCTTCACCTGGGCGGAGAAGCGGCGGTGCGCGCCCATCATCTCCTCCCACCGCTCGGGGGCCATGTCCTCGTAGGGAGCCTCGGTCTCGTAGATGAGGAACAGGTAGCTGGGCACGGGCGTCTCCTCCGGTGGTCGCCGCGCGGGCGGCGGGTGTGCATGACACCACCGTGTCGAACGGGCCGGCCCAGGATCGACAGCCCAGGGGCAGGACAGGTGTGACGGGCCCCGGCCCGGGTAGGGGCCAGCCGGGTCCCGGCGGGGCCCGCCCCGCGGCGCCCGTCCAGGCCCGCACCACCGTCCTGCTGGAGCAGCCCATGACCCGACCCGGCACCGGAGAGCCCGCCCCGCCCGCGCCGGCGCGGTGGCCGCGGCGGGTGTCCGTCGCGCTCGTGGGGCTCGGCCTGCTGGGGGCGGTGGCGCGCGTCCACCCGGGCGTCCTCGTCGTCCTGGTCCTGGTCTGCGTGCTCCTGGCCGCCTCGGCCTGCGGCAGCGTGCAGCACCGGTGGCCCGCACAGGACCAGGGACCCCTGGCCTGGACGCGGTGCACGGCGAGCGTCGCGGCCGGGCTGGTGGCCGGTGTCGGTGTCCTCGCGGTGGCGGACCTCCCGGGCCTCGTCCTGTGGCTCGCCGCCCTGGTCGGCTGCTGGTACCGGGCCACGCGGCCACGGAGCGTCCCCGCGGAGCGAGGGACCGCACAGGACCAGGCTGCGCACGGACCGTCGGTCGCGGGGGGCGGGACGCCCGCGGCCGCCGCGCGCCCAGCCCCCGAGGACCTGAGCGACACGGAGCTGTGCCGGTCCTGGCGGCGGAGCCTACCTCCACGTCCACCGCGCCACCGACCCGGCGACCCTGGACCGTCTCGCCGCCGAGCGGCAGCACTACCTCGACGAGCTGGAGCGCCGCCACCCCGACGCGGTCGCGGCGTGGCTCGCCGCCGGCGCCCGGGCCGCGAGCGACCCCGCGCGGTACCTGTCGGGGACCTCCCGCCAGAGCGCCGCCGAGGACTGAGGCGCGACCCCCCGCCCCCCGAGCGGTCAGCCGATGGTGGCCGTGTCGATGACGAACCGGTACCGGACGTCGGAGGCGAGGACCCGCTCGTAGGCCTCGTTGACCTGCTCGGCGGAGATGACCTCGACCTCGGCCCCGAGGTGGTGCTCGGCGCAGAAGTCGAGCATCTCCTGGGTCTCGGCGATCCCGCCGATCATCGACCCGGCGAAGGACCGGCGGCCGCCGATGAGCGAGAACACGTCCAGGCTCAGGGGGTCGGCGGGCGCACCGACGTTGACCAGGGTGCCGCCCACGGCCAGCAGGCCGAGGTAGGCGTCCACGTCGATGGCGGCGCTCACGGTGTTGAGGACCAGGTCGAAGCGGCCGGCGAGCTCCTCGAAGGTGATGGGGTCGCTCGTGGCGAAGTAGGCGTCGGCGCCCAGGCGCAGGCCGTCCTCCTGCTTCTTGAGCGACTGCGACAGCACGGTGACCTCGGCGCCCATGGCGTGCGCGATCTTCACGCCCATGTGCCCGAGCCCGCCGAGGCCGACGACGGCGACCTTCTTCCCGGGACCCGCGCCCCAGTGGCGCAGCGGGGAGTACGTGGTGATCCCCGCGCAGAGCAGCGGGGCGGCGGCGGCGCTGTCGATGCCCTCGGGCACGGACAGGACGAAGTCCGCGTCGACCACGACGTGGGTGGAGTAGCCGCCCTGGGTGACGGTCCCGTCCCGGTCGGTCGCCCCGTAGGTGCCGACGTTGCCCCGCAGGCAGTACTGCTCGTCGCCGGCGAGGCAGTTCACGCACTCCCGGCAGCTGTTGACCATGCAGCCGACGCCGACCCGGTCGCCCACCCGGTGGCGGGTGACCTCCTCGCCGACATCGGCGACCGTGCCGACGATCTCGTGGCCCGGCGTCAGCGGATAGGGCTGGGGGCCCCACTCGCCGCGCACGGTGTGGATGTCGGAGTGGCAGATGCCGGCGTGGGTGACGGCGATGAGGACGTCCGTGGGGCCGACCTCGCGACGCTCGACCTGGGTGGGCTCGAGCGGGGCGGAGGCGGCCGGGGCGGCGTAGGCGTGGACGAGCATGGGGCTCCTTCGGTGGGACCGGGCGGTGTCTGGGGGCGGCTGGTCTGGTGCCGGTCGCGCTCCATCTTCTCCCGAGCAGCGGGGGCACGCCGCCCAGGTGCCCGGCGCCCCGTGTATCGTCCCGCGCGCCGCCCAAGCAGATCGGTGGCTCGACGTCCTCGGGCGCGCCGTCCACGGCGACCCGGGGGGCCGCACGACCCGACCGCACCTGCACGACGCGGAGGTCCGCGCGCCGAGGCGAGAGGCTCGACGAGCATGCACGACGACCGACCCGGTCCCCCGGGCGGCCCCCACCTGTCCGCCGGCACCGGGACCGGCGGACCCGTCCCCCCGGACGCGGTGCCCGGACCCGTCGTCCCCACGGGCGAGGTGTTCGCCGACGACGTGGTCCAGACCGTGGAGGCCGTGCCCGTCCCCGCGCGCCGGGCGGCGACCCGGCCGCCGATGGGGCTCGTCGAGTCACGGGCGGAGCTGGGCGGCATCTCGCTCGCCGACACCTCCCTGCAGGAGGTCGTGCGACGGGTGGCCACGCTGGCGCAGGCCACGATCCCTGGGGCCGACGAGGTGTCGGTGACGCTGCTCGACGGCGGGAGCGCCACGACGGTGGCCTTCACCGGCGACCTGGCGTTCCGGCTGGACGAGCGCCAGTACGAGGACGGCTGGGGACCCTGCACCGACGCGGCCCGGACGGGGGCGACCATCCCCCTGTTCGACCTCGAGGCGGAGCGGCGGTACCCGGGCTTCGTGTCCGCGGCACGCCGGGCCGGCGTCGTGGCGACGCTCTCGATCGCCCTGCCGGTGCGCAGCCGCGTCGGAGGGGCCCTGAACGTCTACGCCCGCCGCGACGGCTCGCCGGTGCCCCTGGACGAGGCCTCCGTCCCGGTCGGGGAGGCCTTCGCCGCGCAGGCCGCCGTCGCCGTGGCCAACGCGGCCCTGCTGGAGCGCACCCAGCGCCTGGCCGACCAGATGCGCGAGGCGATGGCCACCCGGGCGGTCATCGAGCAGGCCAAGGGGGTCCTGGTCGCGACGACCGGCTGCACGCCCGAGGAGGCGTTCGCGACCCTGGTCCGGCGCTCGCGCACCCGGGGCCGGAAGGTCGCGCGCATCGCCGCCGAGGCCGTGGCGCAGGCCCAGGGCGGGCCGCCGCCGGACGACAGCAGCGACTGACCGGCCCCGGGGGGTGCTCCTCCGGCGCTCCTGCGAGGCTGCGGCCCGCGTCCCGGGACGCCGTCAGCCGCTCCCCCGGCGGGCGGCCGGCAGGGCCGCGGGCCACGTCCAGACGACGACCACGAGCCGGTCGAGCACCGGCGCGCGAAGGCCGGCGGCCCGGGGCCCGTCAGCCGCAGGTGTCGCCGACGCGCTCCTCCAGCACCGACGGGCCCTCCACGAGGACCCCGGTGTCCAGCGGGGCCAGCAGCTCGGCGACGTAGCCGTACGTCCCGGAGACCCCGCGCGCGTCCGGGGCCTGGTCGGGTCCCGCACGCCCGTACGACACCTCGGGGCGGCCCACGAGGACCCCGGCCTCGGGGAGGAACCGGCCGACGTCCCGGGCGGCCTCGGCCGGCGTGACCGGTTCGTACCCCTCGAGGGTGAACCTCTGGCCGACGACCCGACCGTCCCGCAGGAACAGCTCGGTCGCCGCCGGGCGGGGTCTGCGCACGCAGCACGTCGCAGCCGCCGGCCGCCGCCTGGTCCGCGCCGGGCGCCGGCCCCAGGGAACGCGTCCGACCACGGCGGACCGGCGGCGATAACCGTCCCCACGCTCTGCCCGAGCCTGCCCTCCACCGGCCCGACCTCGTGCGGCGACAGGGACCGCACCCACTCCAGGCCCGCCGCCCGGGCCGTGGGCAGCTCCGCCCCCCCGGTCTGCCCCGGCTCCACCTCGCAGTCCGGGGCACCCGACGCGCGGACCTCCGCCCACCGGACGCCCGACGTCGACCCGAGGTCGGAGACGAGGACGCACGGCGGCGCCGTCCTCCCGGGACCCCACCCGGACCTCGGTGCCTCCGCCGGGCCGTCCGGAGCCGGCGACCAGGAGGGACTGACGGAACTCCTCGGCCGCCTCCACCGGTGCACCGAAGGAGAACCCGGCCCCGGTGGGCACGGCCGGCGCCCGGGACGCCGCGACCTCCACCTGGGCCGTCACCAGGACGTCGTCCACCACCCAGCCGGACAGGACCACCTCTCCCAGCAGGGTCGGCGCCACCCGGACGCAGTCGCCCCACCCGTACAGCAGGCCCCAGCCGCCGTCGGCGAGATCCGTCCGGCCGCGGCCCAGCACCAGCGGCCCGATGCCGGCGGCGGACACGCCCAGCTCGGCGAGACGTGCGCCCGCGAGGCCGTCCGGTCCCGTGACCGCCGCGCCCGGGGCGGCCGCCGCGGTGCTCGGCGCCGGCCGCGGCAGGACCACCGCCTCGGGCGGCACCTGGCTGCCGGGGCGCACCACGAGCACACCGACCAGCAGCGCGAGCCCTGCCCCCGTCACCACCCACCGACCGCGCACCCGGGCTCCTCACCGTCGCCGCGACCGTACGTGGCCGCGTGCGCGCTATCCCGCCCGTCGTCGCTCGGGGGTCCCCCGCCTGCGGTTCCCGCTCGTCGCGACCACGGCGCTCGTCGTCGCCCTCGTGGTGCTCGTGGTGCTCGTGGTGCTCGTCGCCCTCGTGGTGCTCGTGGTCGTCGAACCGGGGCCGACCGGCTGAGCGCCGCCGCGCCGGCGGACGGCCGGCGGCACGGCCTGACGCGTGCGGGTCAGGTGGTCAGCGCGACCGGCCCCCGCTGGCGGGGCAGGCCCGCCGCGAAGGAGGGGTCCGCGTCGATGGCACGGACGGCCGACGGCAGGGCCGCGGCCGGCAGAGGGCGGGAGACCAGGTAGCCCTGGACGTGCCCGCACCCGAGCTGCACGGAGCACCGCCATGGCCCGGGCCGACTCCACGCCCTCGGCCACCACGCGCAGCCCCAGGCCGGCCGCGAGCGAGAGCACGGTGCGCACGAGGGCGAGCCCGTCCGAGTCCGACGGGTCCTCCAGCGCCATGACGAAGGAGCGGTCGATCTTGAGCTCGTCCACCGGGAGGCGACGGAGGTAGCCGAGGCTGGAGTAGCCCGTCCCGAAGTCGTCGAGCGAGAGCTCCAGGCCGAGGGCGACCAGGCGGTGCAGCACCGGCAGGGTGCGTTCCGGCGACCCCATGATCGAGGTCTCGGTGATCTCCAGGACGAGGCGGTCGCCCGCCACCCCGGCGAGCGCGAGGGCCGCGGCCACCCGCTCCGGGAGCCGCTCGTCGTCCAGGCTCCGGGCCGACAGGTTCACCGCGACCTTGAGGTCGAGGCCCTCGGCCGCCCACGACGCGGCCTGGGCCAGCGCCTCCCCCAGCACCAGGTCGGTGAGCTGGTCGACCAGCCCGGCCGACTCGGCGACGGGCACGAAGACGGTGGGGCTGATGGCTCCGAGCACGGGGTGCTTCCAGCGGACCAGGGCCTCGGCGCCGCTCACCCGTCCGGCGACCAGGTCCAGCTTGGGCTGGTAGTGCACGGTGAGCGTCCGGTCCTCCAGGGCGCGGTGCAGGTCGCCCAGCAGGGCCAGCCGCTCGGACCGGCCGCTGTCCATGGAGGGCTCGTAGGCCGCGACCGGCCGCCCGTCGCTGCGCGCGCAGGCCAGCGCCGCGTCGGCCCGCCGCAGCAGCTCCGCGGCGTCCGCCGTGCCGTCGGTCACGGCCACGCCCACCCGCGCGCTGACGCTCACGACGGCCCCGGGCACCGTGACGGGCCCGGACGCCGCCGCACGGATGCGGTGCGCCGTCGCCACGGCCTCGCCGCGACGCACGACCGGGAGGCTGACCGCGAAGTACTCCCCGGACAGCCGGGCGACCGCCGCGCCGGGCTCCGGGAGGTGGGCCAGCCGTCGCGCCACCTCGACGAGGAGCTCGTCCCCGACCGCGTGGCCGAGGGCGTCGTTGACCTCGTGGAGGTTGTCCAGGCCGACGACGACCACGACCGTGCCGTGGGCGGGCGGCTCCGTGCTGCTCGGGTCACCGGGGGGCGGGAGGTGCAGCTCCAGCGCGGCGAGCAGCACGCGGCGGTCGGGCAACCGGGTCAGGGCGTCGTGGGTGGCCTCCCAGCGGAGCCGGTCCACGAGCTCGGTGTTCCGCAGCCGGACCACGAGGTGGGCCGCCAGGGCCTCCGCGAGGGCCGCGTCCTCGCCCGTGAAGCTGCTGACCTCCCCGCCCAGCCGGTCGGTCACCACGAGGAGCCCGTTGCCGCCGAGCTCGTCGAGCCCCACGACCAGCGCCTCGCGCGCCGGCAGGCTCCCGAGCCAGGTGCGCAGGGCGGGGTCCGTGGTCCCGGCGGGCACCAGCCCGTGGGTCCCCGGCGGCGGGGGGACCATGCCGCCCGACAGCGCGGCCGGGGTCTCGCTGCTCACGTGCCACTGCCGCTCCCCGTCGCGGCTGCTCCAGGCCAGGCGCACGGTGTCGGCACGCAGCAGGTCGCGGATGCCGTCGACGAGGTCGGTCGCGTCGGTGCCGCGGCCCTCCTCCACGGGGCCGCCGCCCATGTAGCCCTGGACCCGGCGCAGGTCGCTGTGCCGGCGGCGCAGCACGAGGTAGCCCCGGTAGGCCACCGCGCTGATGCCGGCGACCAGCCCGAGCAGGACGGCCCCGACGCTGCCGGCCTGCAGGAGCACCGCGCACTGCAGCCCCAGGGCGGTGGCCACGCTGACGGTCACGAAGGCCGGCCCGAAGGACTCGCGCAGGTCCTCCACGCCCAGCGGGCCGCTGTTGACCCGGATGACGACCAGCACCAGGGCGGTCATGAGGGCGTCGACGACGGCCAGCGCCAGGTAGGCGACCAGCGCGGTCCGGGCGGTCAGCTCGTCGCCCGGCACGGACCAGGAGCGGACGACGGTGAGCACGAGGGCGACGTCGAGCAGGTAGGCCGAGATGTTGTACGCGACCTTGACGGGGGCCGACCGCTGGATGCGGAAGGCGACGAGCGCGGCGACGAGCCGGGCCGCGACCACCCACGGCGCCGGGAGGAAGAGGATCCCCAGCACGAGCGGCAGGCAGACCAGCGAGAAGGAGTACGACTGCCGGCGGATGTCCACGTGCGCCGGGTTGAGCTCGGCGGCGAGGACACCGGCGAAGAGGCCGAGCGCGGCCAGCGGGAGGAGGGGGCCGCCCGGCCCGGGCAGCGGCGCCCCGTGGACGGGCAGGACCCGCAGGAGCAGCGTCGCGCCGGCGGCGAGGCCGAGGCTGAGCAGCAGGGTCGCCGCGGTGGGGGACGTGGCGCGGTCCCGCAGCCGCAGGAGCAGACGTCCGGACGACCGGGACACGGCTCCTCCTCTGGCTGGCCGGACGGTGGGCACCACCGTGCGGACCGCCACGCACGGCGGCCCCCGACCGTGTATCGACACGGTCGGGGGCCACCTGCACTGCGTCGTCCGGGTGGTACCGCGGGTCAGGACCAGCCGCTGCCGGTCCAGGCCGCGTCGCTCCAGCGGGCTCGCGACCACCGTGCCCGCTCCCAGCCGTTGTCGGACCAGCGGGCGCGCTGCCAGGTCTCGCCGCTCCACCGGGCGCGCGACCAGCCCGTGCTGGTCCAGCCCTCGCCCGACCAGCGGGCGCGGTTCCAGCTGCCCTCGCTCCACGCGGTCCCGGCCTGGGCCCGCGCGAGCCAGGCGGGCCCGTCCCAGGCGCTGCCCTGGACGTCGACCTCGCCGACCAGCGGGGCGCCGGTCACCGGGTCCAGCGAGCGTCGACCCGCCGCGTGCCGCCTCCAGCGAGCCGCGCGCGGTCGCCGTCGGGTGCTGCTGGTCGGCGGCGAGCAGGGTGGTCGAGCGGTCCTTGGCCTTGTAGGCGTCCTCGATGTCCTTGAGCGCCTCCTTCGACGTCGACCTGACCGGCGCCGGCGGCGCGCCTGTCGGCGTGCTTGACCTCGGACGCGCTGCCGCACGAGCGCGGCCTTGACCTGGTCCGGCGTGAGCTCGGGGTGGGCCTGGAGCAGCAGGGCGGCGGCGCCGCTGACCACGGCCGCGGCCTGCGAGGTGCCGCTGCCGCGGAAGAGCCGGCCGGTGTCGTCGCCGGAGACCCGCCCCTCGGGGTGCTGGGTGTCGACGAACGAGCCCGGGGTCGCGCAGCGAGGCCACGGACTTGCCCGGGGGCGAGCAGGTCGACGGGGCGGGCGTCGGTGCCCCAGCGAGGAGTAGTCGGCGACGCGGGTGTTCTTGTGCCAGCCGTCGACCTTGCCGTTGGGGTCGCTGGAGCCCGACGGCGATGACGTAGGGGTCGATGGCCGGGTTGGTCAGACGACCGTCGGCGCTGCCGTCGTTGCCGCCGGACACGACGACGACGAGGCCGGCGTGCCAGGCGTTCTCGGCCGCGGCGGCGAGCGGGTCGACCTGGTAGTCCTGCAGCGACGGTGGTCCCGAAGGACAGGTTGACCACCCGGACGTCCATGCCGTTGTCGTCGCTGGTGCTGCACGACCCAGTCCAGGGCGGCGATGACCTGGCTGACGTCGGTGCTCCCGTCGGTGCTGGCGAGCTTGAGGCCGAGCACCTGGGCGTCGGGGGCGATGCCGAGCTGCTGGTACGCCTTGGACGGCTTGGGCTCACCGGTCTTGGCGTCGACCTCGACGGCGTCCTTGGCGGCGATGATCCCGGCCATGTGGGTGCCGTGCCCGTAGGTGTCGGTGTCGGTGATCGGCCGGCTGGGCGTTGACCTCGAAGGACAGGTCCGGCCCCTGCACGACCTTGCCCGGCGCGTCCAGGCCGGCGACGGCCGAGACGCCGGAGTCGACGACGGCGACCGTGACGCCCCGCCCGGTGATGGCCCGGCCCGGCGGCGTCCTTGCGCTTCCAGACGTCCCGCGCCCCGATGGCCTCGGTGATCGTGTAGAGCGAACCCGGGTCCTTCTTCGGGTCGTTGTCGCCGGTCCAGGTGTCGATGGACTTG
Source organism: uncultured Actinomycetota bacterium (assembly GCA_963750335.1). Lineage (GTDB taxonomy): Bacteria > Actinomycetota > Actinomycetes > Actinomycetales > JBBAYJ01 > Aquipuribacter. The sequence goes on along the minus strand of CAVVQD010000011.1, from coordinate 382,046 downwards.
GCTGTCGGCCTTCGCGTCGCCCCACTGCGGTGCCGGGCGCCGGGGCGTCGTCCTTGCCGCGCGGCCGCCGGGGAGGCGACGAGCAGCGTCGCCGCGAGGCAGGAGGTCAGCGCGGCGACGCCGACCCGCGGCAGTGGTGTGTCGACCCATCCGTGGGTCTCCTTACTGTGAGTAGATGTTGTTGAACCTGCAGTCATCGTGACAGCGCGCCCGACGGACCGGAAGCGGTCGGCACCCGCACGGGTGGCGACCGAACGGGTGCTCGTGGCCCACGGCCCCCGACAGGCCGGCCCGTTCGGTGGATGGCACCTCCGGCTCCCGTGCCCCACGCTGAGCAGCAGGTGGGGACGCCGAGCAGCGAGGGGGCTGTCATGGGCAGGGCGTTGTGCATCCTGGGGTGCCACAGGTGGGAGCGGGAGCGGCTGAGGCTCCTGTGCGGTGTGGAGACGGAGTACCGGAGGTGCGTCCGCTGCTCGACCGAGCCGGCCTCGGTCTGAGCGTCGCGGCACCCGGGCGCCGACCCGGCGCGCCTCAGGAGACGAACCGCTCCTCGTGCAGCTGGGCGGGGGGGAGCCCGGCCTCCGCGAGGGTCGCCCGGACCGCGTCGGCCAGGCCCGGTGGCCCGCACAGGTAGACGTCGCGCTCGGCGCAGGTCGGGCACCGCCGGTGCAGCAGCGCGGCGGCGGAGGTGAGCCGGGGTCGTCCCCGAGGACGTAGCCGACCCGGGCCGCCCCGGACGGCCGGCGAGTGCTCGAGCTCGCCGCGGAACAGCAGGTCGCCCGCCGCGCGGGCCCGGTAGAGCAGCAGCAGGTCCTGGCCGGGAGCGAGCGGGAGCGTCTCGAACAGCGCCCGCATCGGGGTGATGCCCACGCCGCCGGCGACGAGCAGCACGTGGCGGCGGGTCCGACGGGCGGCGGTGATCGCGCCGTACGGTCCTTCGGCCACGACCCAGGTCCCGACCGGCGAGGCGCTGCAGGTCGCGGCTGCCGTCGCCGAGCGCCTTGACGGTCAGCCGCAGCGCCGTCGCGGTCGGTGGCGCGGACAGCGAGAACGGGTGGGCGGTCCGCCAGTGGTCGGGCGTGAGGAACCGCCACCGGAAGAACTGGCCGGACTCGGCGCGGAGCTCGTCGAGGTGCTGCCCTCGACCACGATCGACACCACCCCGGGGCCCTCGGGGTACACGGCGGCGACGCGCATCCGGTGCCGGCCGCCTGGCGCAGCGGCGTCAGGACGCGGTGGCGCACCACCAGGCCGAGCACGTGGGCGTACGACAGCGCCCAGGCGACCTGCAGCCAGCGGTGCCCCGCCAGGTCCGGGCCCGCGAGCTGGTGGCAGGAAGCCAGAGCGACCGCGACGTACGTCGAGCAGGTGCAGGGCGTGCCAGCGCTCGTAGGCCGAGCCGGCGCCGGGCCCGGCGGACCGACACCGCCGCGACGACCAGCATCATGACGGTGGCCACCGCGGCGGCGACGAGGCCCGGCATCGCGAGGACCTGCCACGTCCCGGTCAGCACGTCCACGCCGCGGGCACCCGCGCGGTGAGGACGAGCAGGACGAGGACGCCGTACCCGGCGAGCATGCCGGACACGTGGGCGACCAGCCCGACCAGCGGGGTCCCCGGCCCGGCGGGGCCGACCAGCAGCGGCCAGGTCGCGACGGACAGGGCTCCCAGCCACACCGTGGCCAGGGCCTCGCCGGGGGTCCACGACGACCTCGTCATCCGCGGCCGCGCCCGTCCCGGCGCGCCCCGTCCTGCCGCAGCCGGTCGGGAGCGTCAGGACTGTCGACGAGACCCCCGGGGAGCGTCCCCGCGCCGTCCGTCGCCAGGGCCACCGCGGCGGGCGGCCCGGCAGGCAGGACGGGCGACACGTCGGGGGCCGCGAGGCCGGCCCACAGGCCGACGAGGGTGGCCGTCACCAGGACGACGCGGTGCGCAGGGACAGGCACGGGTGCTCCAGCGGGTGTCGGACGGACGTCGGGTCGCGACCACGCTCGCCCTCGCGCCTGTGCCTGCGGTGTGCCCGGGCTGTCGACGAGGTGTGAGAGCTCGCCGGCCTCCCCTCCCACGACCGGCACCGCCGAGGTCGCTGGCTGCGACCTCTCGCCCGGCCGGAGCCGCTGTGCCACGGTCGCGCGATGACGGAGCAGGACACCCGGACCGAGGACGGCTCGACGTGCACGACCTGCGGCAACCCGATGGAGGCGGCCGGGACCTGCGAGGCGGGGTGCGTGCAGCCGCCGGGCCCGGCTGTCCGGCCCGCCGCGGAGGAGGCGGACCGGTGACCCCGTCGTGGGCCGCGCGCCTGGCTGACCGGGCCGTGGCCTGGTACCAGGTCCGGCTCTCGCCCCGGAAGGGCTACGCGTGCGCGCACCGGGTCGCCCACGGCGGCAGCTCCTGCTCCCAGGCGGTCCGACGCTCGCTGCTGGACCGGGGCCTCGTGGGGTCGGCGGTCCCCACGGTCGTGCGCCTCGCGGCCTGCTGGCAGGCGGTGGCGCTGCTCACCCCGCACCAGAGGGTGCAGGGCGTCTGCTGCTGCGGCGGGATCCCGGTCCCCTTCCGCTTCGGTCGTCGCCGCTGAGGCAGGAGCCCCGGCGGCCGCCCTGGCCGTCTCCCTGTCCTCACGGTCGACAGCCGGCTCTTCCCGGCGCCCCCCCCCGGCGGTTGACATCCCGGACATACGGGTACCTGGCCCGGGCCGGTCCGAGCGCGACCGGCACGACGGGGACCCTCGACGGATCGGCAGGGCGGATGGCTGCGACGGTGCAGGCAGGACCGGCGGAGCACGCGACGGCCCCCAGGGCCCGCGACCTCGTGGCCGAGCAGACCTCGGCCGTGATCCAGCGGCTCAGGTGCGGCGAGCCCGACGAGGCGCAGCGGCAGCGGCTGGTGGACGAGATCGTCGTGCTGAACCTGCCCGTGGCCCGCTCGCTGGCCATGCGGTACCGCGAGCGGGGCGTCCCCGTCGAGGACCTCGTGCAGGTGGCCGCCCTGGGCCTGGTCAAGGCCGCCAACGGCTTCGACACCGACCGGGGCGACGACTTCATGGCCTACGCGGCGCCGACCATCACCGGGGAGATCAAGCGCCACTTCCGCGACACCGGGTGGGCGGTCCGTCCCCCCGGCGGCTGCAGGAGCTGCGCGTCCGGGTCTCCTCGATGACGCAGGCGCTGTCCCAGGACAGCGGCCGCGCCCCGACCGTCCAGGAGCTCGCCACGGCGCTGGAGGTGTCGCAGGAGGACGTCGTCGAGGCCCTGGTGTCGAGCAACGGCTACGCCACGGCGTCCCTGGACGCCCCGCCGGACGGCGACGGCGGCTCCTGGGCCGACACCGTCGCGGACCCGGACACCACGCTCGCCACCACCCCGGACCGGCTGGCCCTGCAGCAGGCCCTGTCCACCCTGCCCGCGCGGGAGCAGCGGATCCTCGCGCTGCGGTTCTTCGCGGACAAGACGCAGTCGGAGATCGGGGCGGAGGTCGGCGTCACCCAGATGCAGGTCTCGCGGCTCATCAGCCGGGCGCTCGTGCGGCTGCGGACCCAGCTGGAGGAGTAGCAGCGCCCGACGGCCGTCGTGGCCACGGCCGCCTCGAGGCCGGCCGGGGTCAGGGGCCGTCGCCGTCCTGAGGCGTGCTCCTCTGAGACCCAGACTGCGATACGGTCGCAATCTGCCCAGCGGTCCGACCGCGTGCTGCCGCGGAGGAGGAGCCGGTGACGACGAGCCCCGCGGTGCGGGTCGAGGTGCTCTTCCTGCGGCTCGACGACGACGGCGAGGTCGCCTGGAGGCGTGCCGACGGTCCTGTCCCCCAGGGCACGAGCCCGCACGAGGTGGCCCTCCGGCTCTGCGGGGGCCCGGGCCGGGCGACGTTCCTGCACTCCACGTCCTGGCGCTACGAGGACGAGCAGGAGCTGGTCCTCACCTACACCGCGCTGCCGGACCCCGACCCGGGCGCGCCCGCCGTCGCGCTCGTCGACCCATGCATCGTGTCCTCCGGCGACGCCGTGCGCCCGCAGCCCGAGCTGCTGCACCTGCACCACGTCGTGGCCCACGCCGTGCGCCACGTCGCGGAGCTGGTCGGACGGGACCCGGTGGTGGCCGAGGCCGCGCGCCACGGCGACCCGGACCTGTGGCGGCGCGTCGTCGAGGTCGCGGCCACGACGCCGACCGCGACCCACGACCGGGCCCACCGGCTCGCGGGCCGTCGCGGCGGCGACGACCAGGACACCCGGGTGGGCGTCGCGAGCGCCACGGAGGTCTCGGCCGCCCCCCGGGCCTGACCCGCCCGGCACGTCGTCCCGGCCGCGGGGTGGGCGCGCGCGGTCAGCCGGCCGGGGCCCGGCCCTCCTCGGCCCGCACCGCCGAGCGGCGCTGCGCCGAGGCCCGCTCGGCCTCGACGAGCTGGAAGGGGTGGGAGCGCGCGGCCCGCCCGAGCGCGGCGCGGACCCGCTCCGCCGGCACCTTCGGGGTGCGGTGCACGTCCACCAGGCCGTTGGTCTCCTGCTCGGTGTCGGCGAGCTGGGTGTAGCAGAAGCCGGCCAGGGTGGGGCTGGCGAGGAGGGCGCCGACCAGCTGCTCGAACGTGCGCAGCAGCTCCTCCGGCGTCGTCACCGTGGCGTAGCCGAACCACTCCTCCGACGCGCCCGGACGGTACGACAGGCCGCCGAACTCGCTGACCACCACGGGCTGCCCGTGGTGGTCGGCCATGTCGAGCAGCACCCGCCGCAGGCCCGGTCGACCGCCCAGCAGCTGGTGGCCGGTCGCGGCCTCGTCCTCGTAGCGGTGGCGCAGCGCCTCGGGGTCCGGCCCGTAGTCGTGCACCCCGATCATGTCGGTGCGGGTGTGCTCCCAGCCGTCGTTGCTGATGACCGGCCGGCTCGGGTCCAGCGCCTTGGTCAGGTGGTAGAGCATCGTCGCGTGGTGCCGCTGCTGGGCGTCCGTCGCCAGGTGGCTCACGCCCCAGCTCTCGTTGAGCGGCACCCAGGTGACGATGCAGGGGTGGCTGCGGTCGCGCAGGACGACGTCCGTCCACTCCCTGCTCACGCGCTCGACCGACCGCGTCGAGAAGGCGTAGGCGCTGGGCATCTCGGCCCACACGAGCAGCCCGAGGCGGTCGCACCAGTACAGGAGCTCGGGGTCCTCCGCCTTCTGGTGCAGGCGGACCCCGTTGAAGCCGAGCGCCTTGATGAGCTCGACCTCACGGCGCAGCGCACCGCGGTCCGGCGCGGCCAGGTGGGAGTCGGGCCAGTAGCCCTGGGACAGGACCAGCCGCATGAAGTAGGGCCGGTCGTTGAGCAGGAACCGGCCGTCCGCCGTGCTCACGCTGCGCAGGCCGACGTAGCTGCGCACGTGGTCCGAGCACGCCGGCCCGCCGTCGCTGCCCCCCGGGCTGTCGAGGGTGAGGTCGGCGTCGAGGAGGACGGGTGACTCGGGGGACCAGGTGAGGTGTTCGAGCTCCTGCGGGTTGCGGGCGGCCGGGACGGACACCGTCTCGTCCACCTCGGTGCCCACGACCGTCACGGTGTGGCTGGCCAGCTCGGCGCCGGCCAGCGACAGGACGACCCGCAGCGTCGTCCCGGGCGCCGGCTGCCGCGAGAGCCGGGCCTGCAGGCCGGACGCGGGCCCCGGCCGGGTCGGGGATCCAGCAGAGGTCCTCCAGGTGCAGGTCGGGCACCGTCTCCAGCCACACCCGCTGCCAGATCCCGCTCGTGCGGTGGTACCAGATGTTGTGCGGCTCGCGCCGCCAGTCCTGCTTGCCCCGCGGCTGGGTGAGGTCGTCCTCCCGGTCCACGGCGCGCACCGTGAGCCGGTGCGGGCCGGTCTGGTGGTGCAGGGCGTGGGTCACGTCGACGGTGAAGGAGGTGTGCCCGCCCACGTGGTCCGCGACGTGCACGCCGTCCACCCACACCGACGCGGCGTGGTCCACCGCACCGAGGTGGACGAGCAGCCGCTGCCCCGGCGGCGGGGGCCGGACGTCCAGGTCCCGCTCGTACCAGAGGACCGGGTGGGCCCCGGTGTCGTGGACCCCGGAGGCCGGGGACTCCGGCGGGAACGGCACGACGACGTCACGCCACGCCGGCAGCCCGAGGTGCCACCCCGCGTCACGCCCCGCGTCGTCGTCGTCGTAGGCGAAGCGCCAGACGCCCGACAGGTCCGTGCACCCGGCCCGACGTCGCTGCGGGTGCGGGGAGAGCGGCCCGTGGTCGAGGTGGTCGGCAGAGGACATGGTGGGCTCCAGGACGGCGGGGGCGGGCGGGCTGCGGCGCAGGGGCTGTCCCGGCACGGTCCCCACCGGCTCGCGGTTCATGCATCGGCGCCGGTTGCCGCCGCGCCGTGCACGGAGCCTGTGGACCTGCCGCACGCCGCGGGCTCCGGTCAGCCGCCCTGGAGCCTGACGACCGTCTCCTGCCAGAGGAGGTCCGTCTCGGTCGCGGGCTCCCCGTCGCAGTAGGGCTTGTCGCCGTTCTCGGTCCAGTAGCGCAGCAGGTCGAGCATGGCGACGGTGTCGGAGCCCGCGTCCCCGGCGTACGCGTCCGACGGCTCCTCCGGCTGGTGCTCCTGGCAGTCGACGACGTCGTCGCCCGGCAGCACGAACGTCGCGCCCTCCGGCGGGGCGTCCGTGCACCCGGCCAGCAGCCCGCCCAGGACCAGCACCAGCGCGGCGGCGACGGCCCGCCGGGGCGCGGCGGACAGCCGGGGGACGGTCGGGCTCATGCGAGCAGGCTACGGACCACGAGGCTCAGCCCCACGACGAGCACCAGGCCCGCGGTCACGACCGGCAGCTGGCGGCGCACGGTGCGCAGGACACCGGAGAGGTCGCCGCGGGGGCCCATCCGGTCGAGGCGCGCCCGGCCGTGCACGAGCAGCAGGCCCACCGCCGTGAGGACGCCGGCCATGCCGAGCCCGTAGGCCAGGACCAGGAGCACGCCGAACACCGTCCGGCCGAGTCCGATGGCCCCCAGGAGCACGACGAGCGCCGACGGGCTGGGCACGAGGCCACCAGCCACCCCGATGCCGACCAGCGACCGGCGGCTGAACCCGCCGCTCCCGGGCCCTCCGTGAGGACCGTGGTCGTGGCCGTGCCCGTGCCCATGGCTGTGCCCGTGACCGTGCCCGTCACCGTGGCTGTGCCCGTGGTGAGGGTCTGCGGCGTGGTCGTGCCCGGGATGGGTGGCCGTGCCCTCGCCGCCGGGGCCGGTGGCGACCAGCGCCATCTCCGCCGGGGCCACGGGCCGTCGGTCGCGGAGGGCGTCACGCAGCAGGAACGCCCCCACCACGACGACGAGCAGGCCGCTGACCACGCCGAGGGAGCGCAGCACCTGCTCGCCGGCCACGCTGCTGGCCACGGTGAGGACCAGCCCGAGCACGAGCACGCCCACGGTGTGGGTCAGGGTGACCGTGGTGCCGACCAGCACGGCGTCACGGCGCCGACCCCGTCGTCCGGCCAGGTAGGCCGCCATGACGGTCTTGCCGTGGCCGGGCAGCATCGCGTGCCCCGCCCCGAGCAGCGCCGCCAGCAGCACGGCGAGCACGCCGACGACGGGGGTGAGCCGGGCCTGTCCGACGTAGGAGGCCAGCAGCGCGTCGCCCGCCTGGACCAGCCGGGAGAACGGGTCGCGGGTGGTGGTGCCGCCGCCGGCCGGGCCGCCCGGCGTCGAGGCCCCGTCCCCGGGCCGCGTCTCGAGCCGGACGGAGCGGACGTCGAGCGGGTCGAGGAGCTGGTCCTCGGGGTAGGCGCGGAGCTGGTCGCTGACGCTCGTCGCCGGCACGGGCGGGTCGAGGATCGCGACGCCGTCCCCGCTCGCGGTGATCTCGCGCCACCCGATCCGGTCGCTGCTGTAGGTCTGCTCGTACTCGACCACGGCCGGCCGGGCCAGGTCCGCGGCCGCGGACATCCGGCACTCCAGGCGCAGGGTGTCCAGGCCGGCGGCGCCCGGGAGGACGGCCTGCTGGGCGGAGTCGACCTGCAGCGCGAGGGGCGCGGCGTCCACCTGGACGATCGTGGCGTCGCGGACCTGGTCGCACCGGGCGGCGGCGTCGGCGGCCAGCTCCGTCTCCGACAGCGTGCCGTCGTCGTCGCTGTCGATGCCGGGCCGCGCCTGCTGGGTGGGGATCTCGGCGCTGTCCACCACGCTGAGCACGCTCAGCCGGTCGGCGGTCAGGAGGATGCCGTCGTAGTGGCTCACGGTGAAGTTGCCCAGCGGGTGCGCCGCCGCCGGCGACGCCAGGGCGACCGTGGCCACCAGCACGGCCCCGACGGACAGGGCACGGCCGCTGCGGAGGAGGGCGCTCACGGCGCGGTGGCGGCCAGCGCCTCGCGGGCCAGCGGTGCGTGGAGGCGCGAGAACGCGGGGTCGGTCTCCAGGGCCAGCTCCAGCGACGCCCTGCCCTCGGCGACCAGGCCGAGATCGAGCTGCACCATGCCGCGGTGGTAGTCCCACAGGGCCGTCCTCGTGCCCTGCGCCCTGGCCGCCTCGGCGTGCACGAGGGCCTCCTCGTCCCGCCCGTTCGCGTGCAGCGCCCAGGCCAGGGCGTCCTCCACCTGGACGCTGCTGCGCGTGAGGGCGTTGGCCTCGGCGACGGCCAGGGCACGGGCCGGGTCCCCGTGGTCCGCCTCGTGGAGGGCGACCTCGACGTCGGGGACGACGCCCGCGTCGTCGTACAGCGTCCGGACGGTCTCGGCCACGGCGAGCTGCTGGTCGGCCTCCTCGCCGTGGTCCATGCTCTCGAGAAGCTCGGCGTACTCGACCAGGTAGACCGGCTGCGGGCGTCGCTGCACCACGTCCGCCCAGGTGTCGGCGGCCTCGTCGTCACGGCCGAGCGCCGCCAGCGACGTCGCCCGCCCCGACAGCAGCTCGACGTCGCCCGGGACGAGGGCCAGCCCCTCGTCGTACCGCTCGAGCGCGGCGGCGTGGTCACCGGCACCGGCGGACAGGCGGCCGAGGTGGTACAGGCAGAAGGCCGCGTCCGCGGGGTTGCCGGCCTGGTCCAGCGCACGCTCGCAGGAGCGTGCGCGCCTGCTCGGTCTCCCCCCGCAGCTCGAAGAGGTACGAGACACGGGTGAAGGAGGGCACGCCGGGGCGGAGGTCGACCATCTCCTGCAGGGTCGCCGCCGCGGCGTCGTACTCGCCCAGCTCCAGCTGGGCGTCGGCGAGCACGCCCCGGGCGGTCGAGCTGTAGGGGTCGGCCGTCACCGCGGCGGCGGCGAGCTCGCGCGCGCCGGCGAAGTCGTGGCGGGACCCGGCGAGGGCGGCCTGCCCGGCGAGGGCGTCGACGTTGGCCTCCGGGCGCACCTCGAGGGAGCGGGCCAGCGCCTCCTCGGCCCGCGCGTAGAACGAGGGGTCGGCCGTGACCCGGGCCTGCCCGAGGTAGACCAGGCCGAGCGACGCCCAGGCCGCGTCGTCGTCCGGGAGCCGTCGGACCCGCTCCTCCAGCGCGGCCATGGCGGCCGTCTGGTCGCCGGCCACCGCCGCGTCCACCACCCCGACAGGGGACGGCGCCGCCGGGGCCGGGCCGTCGCCGGTGAAGAGGATGCCCCCGCCGACGAGCAGGACCGGCGCCAGCAGCGCCCCCGCCAGCAGCCACCCCGCCGGCCGGCGACGCCGTTCCTGGGGCACGGCGTCGCTGGGCCGGTGCTGCAGGTCCGTGCTCACGTGCTCGCGGGCGCGCGGGTGTCGGAGACGAGGTCGGCGAAGACGACGATGTTGTCGTCGTAGTGCCCGGTGTCCCGGTCGATGGTGCCGCCGCAGGTCACCAGGTGCAGCCGGCTGGGCCCGTCGAAGGTGTAGACCCGCTCGTCGGGGAAGTCGTCCTTGGGGAACTGCTCGACCGACGTCACGGCGTACGTGGCGCTGCTGCCGTCGACACGGTCGACCACGACCTCGGCCCCCACGGCCAGCGTGCCCAGCTCGAGGAACGCCCCGTCCGCCCCGCCCAGCTGCACGTGCGCCGCGATGAGGGACGCCCCCGGCTCGCCCGGCACGGGACCGTCCTCCCACCAGCCGATCTGCTCGGCGGTCGTCGGGACGCCCATGGTGCCGTCCTCGGAGACGAAGAGGTCGATGAGCGGGGAGTCGATCCCCAGGCTGGGGATCTCGACCCTGGCCGGGTCGGGCACGGGACCGGAGGCGGCCAGCAGCTGCTCGGGCTCCGACGTGACGGTGACGGTCGGCGCCGGGACGGGTGCCGCGGCCGGGGCGTCGGGGCCGGCCATCGACAGGCCCAGGCCGACGCCCGCGCCCAGGCTGACCAGCACTGCCGCCGCTGCGGCCACGAGCAGCCAGCGGCGCGGGGCGCGAGGGGCGCGGCGGCGGGGCCGGACCTCCTCGTCGGCGGTCACGAACAGGTCGTCACCGCCGACGGCGGGGTCCTGGTCGGGCTCGACCGGGTCCCCGCCGTCAGCGTGACGCATCAGGCCGAGCCGGCCTGGCGACGCCGGCGAGCCACGGCGGCGTAGCCGCCCGCCCCGAGCGCCAGCACGGCGACGCCCATGAGGGCGAGGCCGCCGGCGGACGGGCCGCCGTCGGTGCTGGCGAGGCCGGTCTGGATGCCGCCGCGGGGGGCGGGACCGGTCGGACCGCTACCGGGACGGACCGTGGTGGTGGCCGTGGCGGTGGCGGTCGGGGCGACCGCCCCGGTCGTCACGGTCACGGTCGGGCCGGGCACCGTGGTCGTCGGGCCGGGGACCTCGACGACGGCCCGCTCCTGCGAGCCCGAGTTCGGGAGCGCGAGGTAGGGGAACGTGTCGGAGAACTCGACGTTGTTGGCGTCGACCGCGTCACCGGCAGCCAGCGCCGCGACCGGGTTGACGCCGGTCGGCGCACCGTCCGCGTCGACGTCCACGGCACCGGCGACCGCCTGCAGGGCGATGTCGACGACGTCGTCCGTGAGACGGCGGCCGTTCGGGAAGCCCTGGGCGTCGCCGGCGAGCACTCCGAGCCGGTCCTGCTCGGCCGAGACGGGGATCGACGTGTTGAGGCGCAGGACCTCAGACGGCTGGGCGGTGTCCGACAGGGGCCGGTTGATGCCGGTCACCCCGGTGAGGAAGATCGTGAAGAGGTCGTTGCGGGGGGTCTCCTTCACCGGGAGGCCGTAGACCGCGTCGAGCAGGTAGGGCAGCTCCGGGTTGAGGACCTTGTTCACGGCCAGCTCGACGGTCGCGTCGTTCGCGGGCGCGAGGGCGTTGAAGCCGTCCTTGAGGTTGGCCGGGATGACGACCTCGTTGACGAGCGGGTTGCCGAGGCGCGACACCTGGACGAACGGTCCGGTCGAGACCTTGCTGCCGGCGCCGTCGAGGGTGCTGACCGAGGCGCGGTCCGTGGTGGACCAGATGCCGATCGTGGGGTCGACGACCTCGGGGGTGGAGACGTCGTCGTCGTCGTCGTACGTCGCGGCGCCGAGCAGCGACGCCGTCGGGACCTGGAGGGCCACCGAGTTGACGTTGAACGGGGCGAGGGTGTCGTAGCCGACCTCGGACAGGTCACCGCCGTAGAGCAGGTCGAAGACGCGGAGGTCGAGGAAGAAGGGGTCCTCCGCCTGGCCGACGAACGAGGTGCCGGGCTCGCCGTCCAGGGGGACGACGGCCTCGTCGCGCAGCGCCTGGTAGTCCGGCATGGAGGCGTCACCGACGTGCGACGGCGCGACGGGCGCACCGTCGAGCAGGACGGTGGTGTCGCCACCCTCGACGATCTCGGTGAGGGTGTAGGTCTGCTTGAAGAGCAGCGTCGCGTCGTCGAACGACGTGACCGGGCCGTTGTTGTAGAGGAACGAGCCGTCCGCCGGCAGCGGCGGGACGGCGTCGGGGCTGCCGTCCGGGTAGTCGGCGTCGCCACGGACGTCGACGTTCTGGAACTCCCAGACGTAGGTGATGTCGGCGACCGCGTCGGCGTCGTTGTCGACCTTGATCGTGTAGCGCGCCTCGTCGTCGGTGGCCCAGGGGTAGAAGTTCGGTCCGCCGCCCGGCTCCTGGTTCGGGTACCAGTTCGCGATGAGCGTCGTGGTCTCGCCGTCGTCCTCCGGGCTCAGGAAGGCGTAGGTGTCCGTGTTGTCGGCTGCGGGGTCGGCGGCGATCATCGGCGCCTCCCGGTGGCTGGAGGCCGAGCCGACCGTGGCACCGAGCGCGAGGGCCGAGCCTCCGACAGCGAGGGCGGAGGCGACGACGACGGTGCCGGCGCGCTGCGCCCGAGAGGAGCGAGGTGCTGAGCTCATCGGGGAGTTCCTTCTGTTCGGACACCCCCACGACCGGTCGGCCACAGGGCAGAGCAACCGTCGGGATGTCACGGCATGTCGCACACTACATACCTGAGAGCCACCTGGGAACGGTCTCCGGGGCTCGGATGTCCCGCCCCTACGCTCCACGCGTGGACAGACAGCCCCGCGGGGCGGCGGCGGCGGCAGGCAGCAGCTCGGACGGGCGACGCCGTCCGGTCACCCTGTCGGGCGCCGTGACCCGGACGGGGAGAGCCTGATGCCCGGGGGTCTGGCCGCGCTGCTCGACGACATCGCCGTGCTCGCCAAGCTCGCGGCGGCCTCGGTGGACGACGTGGGCGCGGCGGCCGGCCGGGCGAGCGCGAAGGCCGCGGGCGTGGTCATCGACGACACGGCCGTGACGCCGCGCTACGTGCACGGCTTCACCGCGGACCGCGAGCTGCCCATCGTGCGCAAGATCGCGGTCGGCTCGCTGCGCAACAAGGTGCTGTTCATCCTCCCTGCGGCCCTCGTGCTCAGCCAGTTCCTCCCGTGGCTGCTCACCCCGGTCCTCATGCTGGGCGGGACGTACCTGGCCTTCGAGGGGGCGGAGAAGGTCTACGAGGTCCTGACCGGCCACTCCAAGGTGAAGGACGACAAGGCCCTCCCGGCGGGCGCGCAGGGCGAGGACCAGGAACGGGCCATGGTGCGCGGCGCCACCCGCACCGACTTCATCCTGTCGGCCGAGATCATGGTCATCGCCCTCGACGAGGTGGCCGACGAGCCCCTGCTGTCGCGCGCGATCATCCTGCTGGTGGTGGCGATCGGCATCACCGTGCTCGTCTACGGCCTGGTCGCCCTCATCGTGAAGACGGACGACATCGGCCTGCGCCTGGCCGCGACCCGCAACGGGGCGGTGGCGACGACCGGCCGCCTCCTGGTCAAGGGCATGCCGAAGGTGCTGTCGGTCCTGTCCACGGTGGGGATCGTCGCCATGCTCTGGGTCGGCGGGCACATCCTCCTCGTCGGGACGGACGAGCTGGGCTGGCACCCGCCCTACGACCTCGTCCACACCCTGGAGGAGGCAGTGCACGCGGTGCCTGCGGTCGGCGGCGTCCTCGCGTGGCTCGCGGGCACGCTCGCCTCGGCCCTGGTCGGCCTCGTGGTCGGGGCGGTCGTCGTCGCCGTCATGCACCTGAGGCCGCGGCGGGCCGGCGCCGCGCACGCCTGACGGCCGCAGTCGCGCAGGGCTAGCGTGACGGCGTGGACCTCACCCGGCTGGGCCGCAGCGGACTGCAGGTGCCGCGCCTGGCCCTGGGGTGCATGTCGTACGGCGACCCGGGGCGCGGGATGCACTCGTGGTCGCTGGACGAGGAGGCGTCGCAGCCCTTCTTCCGGCAGGCCGTCGAGCTGGGCATCACCTTCTGGGACACCGCGAACGTCTACCAGGGCGGCAGCTCGGAGGAGATCGTCGGCCGGGCCGTCACCCGGTTCTCCCGCCGGGAGGAGATCGTCCTGGCCACCAAGCTGTCCGGGAAGATGCACGAGGGTCCCGGCGGCCAGGGGCTGTCGCGGGCGGCCGTCATGACCCAGGTCGACGCCTCCCTGGTCCGGCTCGGGACCGACCACATCGACCTCTGGTACGTCCACCGCTTCGACGACCGGACGCCGGTCGAGGAGACGATGGAGGCCCTCCACGACGTCGTGCGGTCCGGCAAGGTCCGCTACCTCGGAGCCTCGTCGATGTACGCCTGGCAGTTCGCCAAGATGCAGCACGCCGCGGCCCTGCACGGCTGGACCCCGTTCGTGGCGATGCAGGACCAGTACAACCTCATCAAGCGCGAGGAGGAGCGCGAGATGCTCCCCATGTGCCTGGACACCGGCGTCGGGTGCGTCCCCTACTCCCCGCAGGGCAAGGGCCGTCTCACCCGGCCCTGGGGCGAGCAGACCTCCCGCTCGTCCAGCGACGTGGTGGCCAGGAGCTTCGACACCGACGCCGACCGGCCCGTCGTGGACGCGGTCCAGCAGGTGGCGCAGGAGCGGGGCGTGCCGATGGCGCAGGTCGCGCTGGCCTGGGTGCTGTCCAAGCCCGTGGTCTCCGCACCGGTCGTCGGCGCGACCGGGCCCCACCACCTCGCCGACGCCGCCGCCGCCCTCGACCTCCGGCTCACCGACGACGAGGTCCGCCGCATGGAGGAGCCGTACACGACGCAGCCGCCGTACTGGTGGTGAGCCCCGGGTCGGAGGTCAGGCGCGCGGCGCTGCGCCCCCGGTGGCCGCCGCCCGACGTGCCGCCCTCCTGAGCCGTGCCGTTCACCCTCGCCCATCCCGCCGCGGTCCTCCCGCTGGTGCGGGAGCCGTTCGTCCCTGCCGCGCTCGTGGCCGGGGCCCTCGCCCCGGACGTGCCGTACGTCCTGCGCGCCGCCGGCGTCCCGGTGAGCGCGCAGTCCTGGTACGAGCCCTTCACGAACGCCACCGCGTCCCACAGCGTGTCCGGCGCCGGCACCGTCGGCCTCCCTCTGGCCGCCGCCCTGTACCTCGCGTACCTGTCCGCCCGTCGGCCGGCTGCCGCCCTGGTGCCGCTCCGGGGCCGCCGACCCGGCAGGGGCAAGCACGACCTGGGGCCGTCGGGCCGCGCGCTGCGCCTGGCTGGCCCTCTCGCTCGTCCTCGGGCTGGCGGCCCTGGCCGCCTACGGCCGGCACCACCGCCACGACCTGCTCGGACCGCTCGACGCAGCCGCGAGGCGTCGGCTGGCCGGCGCGGTCACGGTGGCGGTCGGGGCCTGCGCCGTCGGGGCGGTCCTCGCCTCGCGCGGGTGGTGGCGGGGAGAGGGCGACGGGCTGACCTCGGGCGCGGTGCTCGAGGGCGTCCTGGCCGACGCCGCCAAGGGCGCCGGCGCGGCCCTGGCGGCGGCCGCGGCGGCCGCGGTCGTCGCGTGGTGGCTCGTCCGGACGGTGCAGCTGGTCCGGCCCCGACCGGCATAGGCTCGTCCCGTGCGGGCGGCTCGTGACTCCTGAGGACTCTTCGCTCCGTCGACGGACCCGCCCCGGCCCGGTGCTGGTCGCCCTCGCGCTGGGCGTCGCCGTCGGGGTGCTCACCTCGCTCCTGCAGGCGTACCTGGACTACCCCTGGTTGGCCTTCGTGAACGCCGCGAGCCCGTGGTTGACGACGGCGTTCGTCGCGGGCGCCCTCCAGCCGGGGCTCCGCACCGCGATCCTCGTGGGCGTCGCCGCCACGACGCTGGAGGTCGTCGCCTACTACGTCACCGCCGACCTGCGCGGGTTCGGCGTCTCGATGACCTACGTGGCGCTGTGGTCGGCGTGCGCCCTCGTGGGCGGCCCGCTGTTCGGGACCGCGGGCCACGTCTGGTGGCGCGCGGCTCCTGCCGGTCTGGGGGCGGCCCTGCTGGTGGCGGCCTACGCCAGCGAGGCCGTCGTGGTCTACCTGGTCCGGCTGGGCTACGGCTCCTCGGCGTGGCTGTTCGGCGCGGTCGCCGTGCTCCTGGCGGTCGGGCTGGGCCGGCACCGACGTCAGTACGCCGGCCTCGCCCGCTGGCTGCTGCCCGCCCTCGCGGCCGGGACCGCCGGGCACGTGGTCCTGGGGCTGCTCCTCACCTGATGGCGGCGGACCGCCCCTGCCGGCTCAGGTGTCGACCCGGTGGGTCTCGTAGGCCCACATGACGATCTCGACGCGGTTGCGGGCCTGCAGCTTGCGCATGAGGGCGGCGACGTGGGTCTTGACCGTGCTGAGGCTGATCGACAGCTCCTCGCCGATCTCGCTGTTGGTCCTCCCGCGGGCGGCCGCGAGCAGGACCTGTTCCTCGCGGGCGGTCAGCGGCTCGACGGGCTCGGGCGGGACCGGGCGCGAGCGGTCCTCGGCGAAGCGGGACAGCAGCCTCGCGGTGATGCTGGGGGCGATCAGGGCGTCTCCCCGCGCGGCGGCGTGCACGGCCTGGGCGAGCAGCTCGGCGCCGGCGTCCTTGAGGAGGAACCCGCGCGCGCCTGCCTTCAGCGCGCCGTAGACGTACTCGTCCAGGTCGAAGGTGGTGATGACGACGACCGCCAGGGGCTCGACGACGTCGGGCCCGGCGAGCTGCCGGGTGGCCTCGATCCCGTCCACGTCCGGCATGCGGATGTCGAGCAGGCATACGTCCGGGCGGAGCGACCGGGCCAGGGCGATGGCCCGTCGACCGTCGGCGGCCTCGCCGACGACGGTGATGCCCGGCTGGGCGTCGAGGATCAGGCACAGCCCCGCCCGGACGATGTCCTGGTCGTCGGCGACCAGCACGCGGACGGTCATGACGCCCGCACCTCGCGGGGCAGCGAGGCGTCGACGCTCCAGCCGCCGCCCGGGTCGGGTCCGGCCCGGAAGGTGCCGCCGAGCAGGCTCGCCCGCTCGGACATGCCGCGCAGCCCGAAGCCGGCGCGCGAGGAGGCGGCCGTGCTCGCCGCGCCGTCGTCGTGCACCCGCAGGCGCACCTCGCCGCGGGGCGCGGTGACGTCCACGGTGACGTGGGTGGCCCCGGACGCGTGGCGGGTCGCATTGGTGACGGCTTCGGCGGCGATCAGGTACAGGGCCGTGCTGACCGCTGGGTCGACGGTCCCGAGGTCGTCCGGGACCTGGACGCGCACGCCCATCACGTCGCCGCCGGGGCGGGCGAGCCGCTCGATGTCCGTCACCCCCCGGCGGGGGGCGAGGTCGCCGTCCGTCCCGTCGCGCAGCACGCCCACCAGCGCCCGCATCTCCGTCAGGGTCCGGGACGCCTCTTCCTCGATGGTGACCAGGGTGGCCAGCGCACGCTCCGGGTCGGCGGCCGCGAGCGCACGCCCTGCCTGCGCCTGGACGGCGATGGCCGAGACGCGGTGGCCGACCGTGTCGTGCAGCTCGCGGGCGAGCTCGTTGCGCTGGCGCAGGCGCACCTGCTCGATGGCGCGGTCCAGGCTCCGGGCGCGGTAGCGCACCGCTGCGCCCAGCGCGGCCGAGAACAGGAAGAAGCCGAAGCCGCCGACCCACTCCGCAGGCGTGGTCGGAACCGCGGCGAGGGTGACGGGCAGCCACGCGAGGATGATGCCGAGCCCGAGGACGGCCTCCCGCCCGGCCCCCCAGCGGAGCAGGGCGTAGGGCAGCACGAGCACCCCGGAGACGGTGTTCAGCCCGGTGGCGTCGAGACCCACGATCCTCGCGACGTCGAAGGCGAGGAGGGTCCCGAAGGCGACGGCGACCGCGGCCAGCGGGCTCGTGCGCCGCCACAGCGTGCACGCCGCCACGACCAGGCTGACGCCGAGGACCACGGGCGCCCACGCCCTGTCGTCGCGGAGCGCGAGCTCCATGAACGAGCCCACGACGAGGACCGCCACCAGCGCCCAGTCCCGCCAGACCCGCACCGGCGCACGCGCGGGACGAGGCTCGGCCCAGATCCCAGCAGGCATGCTCACCCCTCCCGGGCCACCTTAGGCGGCCGCCCGGCCCGGCGGATCGGCCGAAAGTACGGGGCCCGTCCCGGCCCTGCGGCCAGGGCAGCCGGAGCCCCCGGGCGGATGTGGCCCCCGGTCGAGGGTGGCGATGGTGGGTGCACGAGCGAGCCGACCTGGCCCGCGCAGGCACACAGGAGAAGCCATGACCAGAGACGACAGAACGATCGGTGCGCTCGAGGACGCGCCCGTGCCGGTCCGGACGACGCTCGTCGCGGCCTGGACCAGCTTCATGTTCCTGTACGCCTACGTCGACATCCTGGGCTTCTACCGGCCCGGGCACGTCGAGGAGATCCTCGCCGGCGTCGTGCACGAGTTCGAGACCGGCCCGACGTTCGTGTCGCTCGCGCTCACGGCGCTCACCGTCCCGATCCTCATGGTCGTGCTCTCCGCGACGCTGCCCGCCCGCGCCGCCCGCACCGTCACCCTCGTCGTGGCGACGCTGTACGTCCCCTTCACGGTCTACAACGTGAGCGGCGAGGAGTCCTGGGAGTACTCGTACTTCCTGGGTTTGTCCATCGGGCTCGAGCTGCTCATCCTCGCCTTCATCCTGCGGTCGGCCTGGACCTGGCCGCGCGCGGTCCCGCCGGCGGCGCCGGGTCTCCTCGAGCACGCCCGGGCGCAGACCTCGGTCGGACGGTAGGTGCCGGCCATGAGCGGTCCCGGGCCGGTCCCGCAGTCGCAACGGTCGTGGGCCCCGGACCTCGCCCGGGGCGCGGTGCTGCTCGGCATCGCCCTGGCGAACGTGGGCCTGTACCTGCACGGCACCGAGATGGGCGCTGGTGGGCGACCCGACGACGGGAGCCCGCTGGACCGGGCGCTGGACTTCGTCGTCACGCTCCTGGTCAACGAGCGCTCGCGGCCGATGTTCGCCCTGCTCTTCGGCTTCGGCCTCGTCACGATGGCACGGCGGCTGGAGGACACCGGCACCGAGCCGCGTCGGCGACGCGCGGTCCTGCTCAGGCGCCAGCTGCTGCTGGTCGCCTTCGGCGGGGTCCACGCGGGCCTCCTGTTCGAGGGCGACATCCTCGGCATCTACGGCGCCACGGGGCTCCTCGTCCTGCTGCTGATGAACCGTCGGCCCCGCGTCCTCATGGCCTGGGGGACCGCCAGCCTGGTCCTGCTCGCCGTCTTCTTCGCGCTGGCCTCCCCTGGTGCGGACCTCTCGTCCGAGCCGTCGGGCTACCTCGCGTCGATCCTCGACCGCTTGACCATCTTCGTCCTCGGCATCGTCATCGCCACGGCCATCCTGGTCGTGCTGGCCCCGATGCTCGTGGGGGTGACCATGGCCCGCGCGGGTCTCCTCGACCGGCCGTGGGAGCACGTCCGGCTGCTGCGGCACCTCGCCGTGAGCGGCTCGCTCGTCGGCGTCGGCGGGGGCCTGCCGCACGCCCTCGTGGTGGCCCGCGTCTGGGAGCCGGGGACCATCACCTCAGGAGCGCTCGCCGCCGTCCACGGGGTGACGGGCCTGGCCATGGGGGTGGCCTACGTCTGCCTGTTCGCCCTCTGGGCGGCCCGGCTGCACGAGCGCCGCGCACCCCGTCGCGGCGCCCCGGCGGTCCTGGCGGCCGTGGGCGAGCGCTCCCTCACCTGCTACCTGCTGCAGTCGATCGTCCTGGCGCCGCTGCTGTCTCCGTGGGGACTCGGGCTGGGAGAGGGAATGAGCACCGCTACCGCCTACGGCATCGCCGTCGCCGTGTGGCTGCTCACCGTGGCGGTCGCGTGGTCGCTGGCCGTCACCGGTCGCCGGGGGCCCTTCGAGGTCCTGCTGCGACGGCTGACCTATGGCTCCCGCGCCGTGGCCGCCGTCCCGGTAGGCGCCGCGACGGCACCGTCGCCATGACGGACGCGCCGCTGCCCGTGCGCGCGGTCCCCCCGCGGGGGTGGGGGGTCACCCTCGCCCGGGTCGCCACGGCTCGTGGGCGTGGCTCAGCCAGACCAGCTCGGGGTCCATGTCGACGACGAGGCGCTGCCCCTCGGTCCGGGGGTCGTCGAGCTCTCCGGACCAGACCGCGGCGTCGCCCGCGATGACGGTGGGCCGCCCGCCGGTCCCCACGACGACGACCTGGGTCCCCCGGGTGTGCCCGGGGGCCGGGACCAGGCGGACGCCGGGGAGAAGCACGTGCTCGCCGTCGACGGGCACGTACTGCACGCCGGGCGCGTCCACCCAGTCGCTGATCGTGTAGTCGTCCAGGGTGCGTGCGTCCTCCAGCTCGGTGCGCTGCACGTTGACCGGCGTGCCGGCGAAGAGATGGTTGCCGCCGCAGTGGTCGAAATGCAGGTGGGTGTTGACCACCATGTCGATGCTCGCGAGGTCCAGCTCCTCCGTGGTCGGAGGCCGCAGGCGAGGGTCGAGGTCCTCGACCGCCGGGTGGAGCCGGGTGAGCCCGGTGTCCACGAGCACCCGGGCGTCCGGGTGGTCGATGAGGTGCACGTACACCGGCATCAGCTCGCCCTCGGCCACGAGGTCGGCGACGTGCACCGGGGTGATGGTGATCGACATGCGCTGCCTGCCTCTGCGCTCCGTGGTGCCCCTCCTCCTGAGGTGCACCCAGGGCTCGAGGAGCCCCGGTCCGTCGGACCGCGGCACCGACGGGAAGTCATCGGCCGGGTGGACCTCGTCCGAGGTATGGCGCGATGGTGTCGGGGGGCCGGGCGCCAGGGTCCGGCTCCGACCGGACCGACCTGAGGACCTTGTCGGAGGTCCTCGCGGCTGGGCAGACTGAGGACACCGACGGGGGGGTCGCCATGACCGACGAGACCACGACCAGCGGCAGGGCCGGCCACGTCATCAGGCCGCTGACGCCGGAGACCTACCCGGCGTGGTTGGCGCTGGCGCAGAAGCACAACGGCGTGTGGGGCGGCTGCTGGTGCTCGTACTTCCACGGCGACACCGAGAAGACGGTGAAGAAGGAGCACGACGGCCCCACGTTCAAGCGGCGGCTCGTGGAGGAAGGGGTCGCGCACGCCGCGCTCGTCTTCGACGGCGAGGACGCGATCGCGTGGTGCGAGTACGGCAGCCCGCTGGAGCTCCCTGGCATCTACCACCGGAAGCAGTACGACGCGGGCGAGACCAGGCCGGCGCCGTGGCGCATCACCTGCTTCTTCGTCGACCGTGACCACCGACGCTCCGGCGTCGCGCGGGAGGCGCTCGACGGTGCGCTCGCCCTGATCGCGCAGGCCGGCGGCGGCGAGGTGGTCTCGTTCCCCAACGAGCTCGTCCCGGACAAGAAGACGTCGTCCTCGTTCCTCCACAACGGCACGCGGGCCATGTTCGAGAAGGCCGGATTCACGTTCGAGCGCCACATCGGCAAGCGCAAGACCGTCATGCGGAAGACGGTCCCGGCGGCCGCCGTCTGAGGCCGGCGGCGCGGCAGACCGTGGACTCGCGCCGGTGACCCACGAGACGGCCCGCACACAGCGCTCGCCGGGGCCCTGTCCCTGCCGCGCGGGTAGGGTCGATGACCCGTGGACAAGGAGGCGCTCACCGTGGGGGACGACGTCCGGGGCCCGCTGCAGATCGGCGCCGTCTCCGCCCGCACGGGGCTCAGCCTGAAGTCGGTGCGCTACTACGAGGACATGGGCCTGCTCAGGTCGCGGCGCAGCGTCGGCGGCTTCCGGCTGTACTCCGAGCGGGCCGTGGACCGGATCCTGCTGATCATGCACATGAAGCCGCTCGACTTCTCCCTCGCGGACATGAAGGAGCTGCTCGACGCCATCGACCCCTTCCCCGGGGAGGAGCCCGTGCCCGCCGACCAGGGCGAGCGGCGGGCCCTGGTCCAGCGCTTCCGGGACGAGGTGGACGCCCGCACGGCGAGGATGCGCGAGCGCCTGTCGGACGCGCAGGACTTCGGGGCGTTCCTCGGCGAGCAGCTGGGCGAGCTCGACACCCGACCCTGACGTCAGGGTAGAGTTGCGGGGTCCAGTGCGAGCCGCCGTCGTCCCGCGCCCACTGCCCACCAGCTTCCGGGTCCGCCCGAGCCCCACCCGCACACCCCGATCCCCGGCGCACGCCCACGGCCCCCCGGCCAGGCCCGCGTCCCGCCCTGCGGCGCCCCGACGCCCGGACAGAGACCAGGTACATGTCGATCCCCCCTGAGCCCACCCTGCCCGCGGCAGCCGCCCCCGCCGCCCTGCGGCGTCGACCGCTCCCCGGCCCCGGCCGTCCGACCTGGCTGTCGCCCCGCGTGCTCCGCACCGAGGTGCTCGCCGGCCTCGTCGTCGCGCTCGCGCTCATCCCCGAGGCCATCAGCTTCTCGATCATCGCCGGCGTCGACCCCCGGGTCGGGCTCTTCGCCTCCTTCACCATGGCCGTGACCATCAGCGTCGTCGGCGGCCGGAAGGCGATGATCAGCGCCGCCACCGGTGCGGTCGCGCTCGTGCTCGCGCCCCTGTCGCGCGAGCACGGCCTGGAGTACCTGCTCGCGGCCGTCGTGCTCGGCGGCCTGCTCCAGGTGGCCCTCGGCCTGGCCGGCGTCGCCCGGCTCATGCGGTTCATCCCGCGCAGCGTCATGGTCGGCTTCGTCAACAGCCTGGCCATCCTCATCTTCCTGGCCCAGGTCCCCCAGCTCGTCGGGGTGCCGTGGCTGGTCTACCCGCTGGTCGGCGCCGGCCTGCTGGTCATCTACGGCCTGCCCCGCCTCACGACCGCCGTGCCCGCCCCGCTCGTCGCGATCGTCCTGCTCACGTCCCTCACGGTGGTCGCCGCGGTCCGGGTCCCGACGGTCGGCGACATGGGCGAGCTCCCCTCGACCCTGCCGTTCCCCGGCGTCCCCGCCGTCCCGCCCACCGTGGAGACGCTCCGGATCATCGCGCCGTACGCCCTCGGCGTGGCCCTGGTCGGGCTCATCGAGTCCTTGCTCACGGCGAAGCTGGTCGACGGCATCACCGACACCCGCTCGAACAAGACGCGTGAGTCCTGGGGGCAGGGCGTCGCCAACGTCGTCACCGGCTTCTTCGGCGGCATGGGCGGCTGCGCCATGATCGGCCAGACCATGATCAACGTCAGGTCGGGCGCCCGCACGAGGCTGTCGACCTTCCTGGCGGGCGTCTTCCTGCTCGTCCTCGTGCTGGCCCTCGGAGACGTGGTCGCCCTGATCCCCATGGCCGCGCTCGTCGCGGTGATGGTCTTCGTCAGCGTCTCGACCTTCGACTGGCACTCGGTGGCGCCCGCCACGCTGCGCCGGATGCCGAAGAGCGAGACCACGGTCATGGTCGTCACGGTCGCCGTGGTCCTCCTCACGCACAACCTCGCCTACGGCGTCGGCGCGGGCGTCCTCACCGCCATGGTGCTGTTCGCCCGCCGGGTCGCCCACCTCGCCGAGGTCACCTCGGTCCTCGACCCCGACGGGACCCAGGTCGTCTACACCGTGCACGGGGAGCTGTTCTTCGCCTCCAGCAACGACCTCGTCTACCAGTTCGACTACGCCGCCGACCCCGACGACGTCGTCATCGACATGGCGGGCACCCACGTCTGGGACGCCTCGTCCGTCGCGGCCCTGGACGCGGTCGTCACCACGTACTCCCGTCGCGGCAAGACCGTCACCATCACCGGGCTCGACGCGGGCAGCGCCCGCATCCGCGACCGCCTCGCCGGTCAGCTGGCAGGCAGCCACTGACGGCGCGGCAGGACATGGGGGTCACCACGTCTCGGGCCTCGACGGCTGAACGATCGTTCGGCTAGCATCCTGAACGTGCGATCAGACGACCTCACGACCCGGGCCCGCCTGCGCGACGCTGCCCTCCGCCGCTTCGGCCGCGACGGGTTCGCGGCCAGCGGGGTGCGGGCCATCGCGGCAGACGCCGGGGTCTCGCCCGCGCTGGTCCTGCACCACTTCGGGAGCAAGGCCGGGCTGCGCCGGGAGTGCGACGCCTTCGTCGCCCGGACCATCCGGGAGTACCAGACGCAGGTCGCCGAGGACCCGATGGCCGGGGTCACCTCGTGGCTGGACAAGGTCCAGGCCTTCGAGCCGCTGCGCGACTACCTCGCGCGGGCGCTGACCGACGCCGACGACCTGGCGGTCGCGCTGCTCCACGAGCTGGCGGCCGACGCCGAGACGTACCTGGCCCGGTGGGAGGAGCACGGGCTGGTCCGTGCCGCGCCGGACGGCATCTCCGCGACGGACCGGGCGCTCTACCTCACCGCCACGTCGCTGGGGCTGCTCGTGCTCCGCCCCCTGGTGGCCCGGCACCTCGGACGCCCGGACGGTCCGGGCGTGGACCAGCACCTCGGCCGCCCGGCCCTGGACATCTACACGCACGGCCTCTTCGCCGACCCGTCGGTGGTCGCGGCCATGACCGCCCAGCTGGAGGAGCGATGACCGGCTCGGACCACGCGGTACGCACGGAGGGCCTGTCCAAGAGCTACGGCAGGCACCGGGGGCTCGTGGAGCTCGACCTCCAGGTCCGCACGGGCGAGGTGATGGGGTTCATCGGCCCGAACGGGGCGGGCAAGTCCACCACCATCCGCCTCCTGCTGGACCTGCTGCGGCCGAGCGCCGGCTCGGTGCAGGTCCTGGGCGAGGACCCGCGCACGGGTGGGGCGGCCCTCCGGCGCAGGATCGGCTACCTCGCCGGCGACCTGGTCCTGCCCGAGCGGACGACGGGGCGCCAGACGGTCGACCTGCTGCTCACGCTGTCGGGGGCCGGCCAGGACCCGCTCGCCCGGGCCCGCGCGGACGTCCTCGCCGGACGGCTGGGCCTGGACCTCTCCCGGCCCACGAGGAGCCTGTCCAAGGGCAACCGGCAGAAGATCGGCATCGTCCAGGCCTTCGCCCACGCGCCCGAGCTGCTCGTCCTCGACGAGCCCACGTCCGGGCTGGACCCGCTGGTCCAGCAGAC
The DNA here is from genome assembly GCA_963750335.1 of uncultured Actinomycetota bacterium. Lineage (GTDB taxonomy): Bacteria > Actinomycetota > Actinomycetes > Actinomycetales > JBBAYJ01 > Aquipuribacter. The sequence continues at coordinate 357,555 of CAVVQD010000011.1, read as the reverse complement.
CTTCCACGCCCTGGTCCGCGAGGCGGCCGTGGACGGCGCCACCGTGTTCATGAGCCGCACATCATCAGCGAGGTCGAGCACACCGCGGACCGGGTCGCCGTCCTGCGCGAGGGCCGGCTGCTGTCGGTGTCGTCGGTCGAGGACCTCCGCGCCCGGTCGGTCCGTCAGGTGACCGTCGAGCTCGCCCCGGGCGCGGCGTCACCGGACGGTGGCCCCGTGGTCGTCGCGGACGTGGGTCACGACCTCGCCCTGGCCGGCGCCGTCGACGCCCCCGGCCGCGGCGGCGGCACCCGGACCACCGGGGCGTTCCCCGGGGAGCCGGCCGACCTGCTCGCCCGGCTCGCCCGGGCCCCCTGGCGTCATCAGGTGGTGGACCTCGTGGTGGCCGAACCGGACCTGGAACAGGCCGTGCTGGCCTTCTACGGGCCTTCCCGGCAGGGGCAGCCCGCATGAGCACCACCGCCCCCGCCGCCGACCACGACCCGTCGTCGCGTCCACGTCGTCCACGTCCCGCCGGGCTGCCCCTGCTGGCGGCCGCGACGCGCCAGCGTCGCCGCGGCCTGTTCTTCTGGTCGCTCGGGACGGGCGCCGTGGTGCTCCTGTACGCACCGCTCTACCCGTCGCTGGAGGGCAGCCTGGACGAGCAGGTCGCGGCGCTGCCCGACGGCATGGCCGAGGCCTTCGGCATGAGCGTCATGGACGCCCCCGGCTACGTGCAGTCCACCGTGTTCGGGCTCCTGGGCGCGGTGCTGGTGCTGGTCTTCGCCATCACGGCCGGCGCACGTGCCGTGGCGGCCGAGGAGGACGCCGGCCTGCTGGACCTGTACCTCTCCCACGGCGTCTCCCGCCGACGGCTGTTCGTCGAGCGGTCGCTGCACCTGCTGCTGGAGCTCACGGTCCTCGCCACGGTGGTCGTCGTCCTGCTCGCGGCCCTCACGCCCGGCGCCGGCCTGGGTTTCTCGTTCGCCCAGGTGCTGGCGGCGGGGCTCGGCCTGCTCGGCATCGGCGTGCTCACCGGCTCCGTGGGGCTCGCCGTCGGAGCCGCGACCGGCAGCCGGGGGCTCGCCCTCGGGGCGGCGGCCGTGGTCGGCGCGGGGGGCTATCTCGCCGACGTGCTCGGCGACATCGCGGAGCTGCCCTGGCTGGAGGACGTCTCACCGTTCTGCTGGGCGTACGGCTCCGAGCCGCTGCGCAACGGCTTCGACGGCGCCGCCTCGCTGCTGCTGCTGTACGGGGTCGCCGTGGTCGTGCTGGCCCTGGGGGCCCTGGCCTTCGACCGGCGCGACATCGGCACCTGACCGGGTCCCGCCGCACCGGTCCCGCGCCGCGCTCCCCGGTGGCCGTCCCTGACGCTGGGTCACCGGCTCGGGCGACGGGATGACGCGGGCCCGGCGGCCTGGGTATCGTCCGGCCGTCAGGGTCACGGGGCGGGACCTCCTGGGGTAGTCCTGCGTCGATGGAGAAGCGGTGGCCATGAGCCCTGAGCTGCGCGTCGACGTCTGCGTGGTCGGCGCCGGCCCCGCGGGGCTCACCGTCGCGCACGAGCTGGCGGGCTCCGGGCTCGACGTGCTCGTCCTCGAGGCCGGCCCGGCCCGCCCGCCCGCGACGGGGGTCCCGGTGACCTCCACGCGCAACGCCGGGCTGCCGTACGACCCGGCCACGACCCGCAGCGCGGGCGTGGGCGGCAGCGCGGTCCTGTGGGACATCCAGACGCCGGAGGGCCCCGACCGGGTGCGGCTGAAGGAGCTCGACGAGCTCGACCTCGAGGACCGCGGGCTGTGGTCCACGACCGGCTGGCCGCTGGGTCCCGCCGACCTCGCGCCGCACTACCGACGTGCCCGTGAGCTGTTCGGCGTGCCCGACGCGGACCCGGCCTGCGACGGCGTGGTCGGTGACCGTCTGGTCCGTCGCTCCTACTCCTTCGGGCGCAGGGCGGTCTTCACCACCGAGCTGCCCGCCGCCCTCGCCGCGCACCCCCGTGTCCGCCTCCTGGCCGGCCGGACCGTCACGGAGGTGGTGCCGGACGCCGCCGGCGACCAGGTCGACCACCTGCGCTGCTGGTCCGACGAGCAGGGCGTCACGACCGTCAGGGCGCGGGCGTACGTCCTGGCCGGCGGCGGCATCGAGAACGCCCGCCTGCTCCTCGCCTCCCGCACCGGGTCCCCGGCCGGTCTCGGCAACGCCCACGACCAGGTCGGCCGGCACTTCATGGAGCACCCGCACTACCTCGCGGGCGTCCTGGTCCCGGCGCGGGGACAGGACCTGGCCCTCGGTGCCCGCCGGTGGGACCTCGTGTCCCGCGCCGGTCACCCCGCCCAGGACAAGTACGCCGTCCACCCCGACGTGCTGCGGCAGCGCGGGCTGCTGAACGCCGCGTACAAGGTGCAGCTGCACACCGAGGGGCGCCAGGCCCCGGTTCGGGCACGACGGCCGGGTCGCGCAGCCTGTCGTCGACGCCTACGCCGCGCTCCGTTCGGCCGTGCGGCGCCGGGCCCCGGGGGACGTCAGCCCCGCCCAGCTGACCCGGCTCGCCGCCGCCGCCCCCGCCCTGGTCCGCGCCTCCCGGCGGGCACCCGCCGGCCAGGGTCCGCACACCTCCTTCCGGGTGCGGGTCATGGGCGAGCAGGAACCGTCCGCCGCCTCGCGCCTCGTGCTCGCCCGGACGACCGACCGCCTCGGCGTGCCCCACGCCGAGCTCACCTGGCGCCTCAGCGACCTGGACGTCCGCTCGATGGTGGAGGGCCACCACCTCGTGGCGGCGTCGCTGGGCGGTCTGCTCGGCGGCCGCGTGGTCACCCTGCTCGGCCCGGACGGGGAGCCGCGCCCCCAGGGCGGCGCGCACCACATGGGCACCACCCGGATGAGCGCCGTCCCGCGGCACGGCGTCGTCGACCCGAGCTGCCGCGTCCACGGCGTGCGCAACCTGTACGTCGCCGGGTCCTCGGTCTTCCCCACCAGCGGTGCCGCCAACCCCACCCTCACCCTGGTCGCCCTCGCCGCCCGTCTCGCCCGCCACCTCAGCAGGGAGCTCATGACCCCGTCCAGCCGCCAGGCACCCCCCGCCCTGGGGTCGTCCCGATGAGCGACGCAGGGCGTCAGGCCCCGGTGGCACCGGGCGCGCCGACCCATCCTCCCCTCGATGCCGAGCACAGCCATGACGGCGACCTCACGAGGTCTGCGTCGAGGCAGGCGTGGTGGGCCCCGGCGGTCCTGCCCGGGCGGTGGACGCCTGCGTGCGCGGGCGTGATCGCCTCCCTGCTCCTGGCCCACCTGGCGGTGAGCGCCCTGCGGACCACCGTGGGCGACTTCCCCGGTCGCGACCCGGCCGTGCGCCTGCTCGCCCTCAACGAGGAGATGGGGCTGCCCGCGTGGTTCAGCAGCGTGCTGCTCCTGCTCGTCGCCCAGGCCCTGTGGCTCCTGGCGGACCAGGACAGCACCCTGGGGCGGCGACGGTGGGCACGGCAGGAGCGGGTCATCGCCGGCGTCTTCGTCTACCTCAGCATCGACGAGGCGACGGCGCTGCACGAGCTCACCATCGCGCCCCTCCGCTCCGCCCTGGACCTCGGCGGCGCGCTCTTCTTCTCCTGGGTGGTGCTGTACGTGCCCGTCGCCCTCGTCGTGGCCGCCTTCAGCCTCCGCTGGGTCCTCAGCCTGCCCGGCACGGCCGGGCGCCTCGTCGTGCTCGCCGGCGTGCTCTACGTCGGTGGGGCCGTGGGCGTGGAGATGGTCGGCGCCTGGATGTGGACGCAGGGGCTCGTGGACACCATGCCGTACGCCGTCGTCGTCGCCGTGGAGGAAGGCGCCGAGATGCTGGGCGTCCTGCTCATGCTCTCCGTCGTCACGTGGCTGCGCCTCCGGCGCCGCCCGGCGTCCGACCCGCGCGGGGGACGGCCCTCCCGGCCCGTCCCGACCGCCCTCGCGAGCTGACCCGGCGCACGGCGGGGACGCCGTCCCGCCTCGCGCGCGAGGCACCGCCGGGCCGGTGGGACCGCGGGCGCGACGGGTGGACCGATGAGCCGGCACCGCGGTCGGCGTCTCCAGCACCACGGACGCACACGAACCACCACGACGGAGGACCGCATGGGCACGAGGCAGACAGCAGAGGCGTTCTCCGGCCACCGCTTCGACGAGGTGTACGACCGGCTCGCGGACACCGTGCGCTGGGTCGTCCCCGGTGGCGCGCCCATCGACGGGAAGGCGGCTGTGGTCGCCGCGTGCGAGCAGGCCGCCGCGGGGTTCCGGCAGCTCGCCGGGACCGACGTCCTGCGCTTCCTGTCCGTCGCCGAGGACCGCGTGGCGGCCGTCGACGCCACCATCAGGTACAGGAGCCAGGACGGCAGCGCGACGACCGTCTCCTCGGCCGACGTCTACGAGTTCGACAGCGAGGGTCTGCTGACGACGATCACGTCCTACGCGGTCGAGCTCGGCGGGTAGACGACACGACGTGCGGACGTGTATCTGAGGCGTTCGTGCGACGTCCTGGCTGCAGGAGCGGGGCGGGACCCCTCGCTCGTCAGGACCGTGTCCGTGCACGAGCGAGAACGGAGGGAGCGTGACGGATGACCGCAGGACGGGAAGCTGGACCCCACGGACCAGCAGAAGATCAGCCAGCTCCAGAAGTGGCAGCGGCTGGCGGAGCACCGTGGGACGAACCGTCTCAGCAAGTCGAAGCGCTGGAAATGGGTCAACGTCATCAAGGTGGCCTATCTGGCCCTCTTCGGTTTTGCGAGCGGTGGTGCCGGGATCTCGACACTGGTCGACGCGAGCCTCGTCCGCGACGGCGACACCGTCGCGTGGCTCTTCCTCGGCGGTCTGGTCGCCGCGCTCGTGGGTGTTGTGCCGACGGCCGAGAAGCGTGATGCCTACATGCGGTCGCACATGGAGTGGGAGCTGTTCGTCACCGACGTCCAGGAGGCGGTCGCCGAGTCGGACCTGCCGAGGATGCGCAGGCTCTACGGCACCGCGAAGGCGACGTACGAACGCGTCTACCGCAGCGACCGCGGCCTGAAGGAGTAGGCGACGGCGCCGTCCGGACGGCTTGCCCGGCGCCCCGGCAGGCGGCACGGTGACGCCGTGGCCGCGGAGGAGGAACGGGACGGCGTCCGGCTGAGCAGCCTGGGCTCGCCGCTGGGCGACGGGCTGGAGGTGACGAAGCGGGACCTGGTCGACCACCTCGACGCCTTCGCCGACCGGCTGGTGCCGCTGCTGTCGGGCCGGCCCCTGACGCTCGTGCGCGTGCGGCCGGGCGCGGAGCCGTTCGTCCAGCGCGACGTGCCCAAGGGCGCACCGGGGTGGGTGCGCACCGTGCCCACGTGGTCCGAGCGGACCCGGCGCGAGGTGCACCAGGTGCTGGTCGAGGACCGCCGCACCCTGCTGTGGCTGGGCAACCAGCGGGCGGTGGAGCTCCACGTGCCGTTCAGCCGGGTGGGGGCGGAGGAGCCGACCGGTCTCGTGCTCGACCTCGACCCGCCCGACGGCGCCCCCTTCGACGTCGTGGTCGCGACCGCGCTGCTGTGCCGCCGGGCGCTGGCCGACGCAGGCCTGGACGGGGCGGTGAAGACCAGCGGCTCGAAGGGCGTGCACGTGGTCGTCCCGGTGCACGGCTCCTCGGCCGGGGACGTCGCCGCGGCGACCCGGGCGCTGGCCGCGCGCACGGAGGCGCTGGACCCGGACCTGGCGACCACCGCCTACGTGGTGGCCGAGCGGGACGGCCGGGTCTTCGTCGACTCCACCCGGTCGGGCCGGGGCACGGTCGCCGTGGCCTACAGCCCGCGGGTGCGGCCCGGGCTGCCGGTGTCGGCGCCCGTCGGCTGGGACGCGCTGGCCGACGTGCGGCCCGGCGACGTCACCGTCCGGACCGCGGCCGGGCGGTTCGGGGTCGCCGACCCCTGGGCCGAGGCCCTGCCGGAGCCGCAGGAGCTGCCCGCCGACCTGGTCGCCGAGGGCCACGGCATCCCGGTCGCCCGGGTGCACGCCATGCACGAGGGGAAGCGCCGCGCCCGCGCCCGGGCCGCCGAGGCGGAGCCTCCGGCGTAGCGGCCGGGGCCCCCAGCCCGCACGACCCGACCACCGAGGGCCGCCGGAAGGTCGTCGCCGGCGTCGGGCGCGACGGGCACGACGGCTCCCGCTGAGCACGAGCCCGAGGGTGGGGGTCCGTAGGCTTGCGCGGTGCTCGACCTCACCGGCACGACGACCGAGCTCGACCTGGACGTCCGCTGGGTCCACGGCGCCCGCAGCCAGGACCCGGAAGACCTCGCGGCCGCCGGCCCCCCGGTCCAGGTCCACCGTCTGGACGCCCACACCTACGTGCTGCGCCAGAACAAGACCGTGCACCACGAGGGCCCGTTCCTCTACCTGCTCCTCGGTGCGGACCGTGCCCTGCTCCTGGACACGGGCGCCACGGCCGACCCGGCCGCCTTCCCCCTGCGCGACACCGTCGACACGCTCGTGCGCCGCTGGCTGGAGGACCGTCCCCGCCCCGGGTACGAGCTGGTGGTCGCGCACAGCCACGCCCACGGCGACCACGTCGCCGCCGACGCCCAGCTCGCCGGCCGCCCGGGCACGGTGGTCGTCGGCACGACGGTCCAGGACGTCCGCTCCTTCTTCGGCTTCGGCACCTGGCCGGACGCGGTCGTCCCCTTCGACCTGGGCGGCGGCCGGCTGCTACGGGTGATCGGGACGCCGGGGCACGAGCGGTCCGCGATCGCCGTCCACGACTCCTGGACCGGGATCCTGCTCACCGGCGACACCGTCTACCCCGGACGCCTCTACGTCGTCGACGTCGACGCGTTCACCGCCAGCATCGACCGGCTCGTGCGGTTCGCCGCCGAGCACCCGGTCAGCCACGTCATGGGTGCGCACGTCGAGCTGGACACCGGCGGCCGGGAGTACCCGGCGGGGACGACCTACCAGCCCGACGAGCCCCCGCTCCAGCAGCCCCCCGACGTGCTGGCCGCGGTCGCCGCCGCCGCCCGGTCGCTCGACGGTCACGGAGGCCGCCACGCCGGGGCCGGGTTCGTGGTGGTCGGCGTCGACGACGGCTGAGCGACCGGGCGCCCACCGGCGCCACGGCGCCCTCAGACGGTGAACTGCCCGACGAGGCGGTTGAGCTCGGTGCTCATCTCCTCCAGCTGCTGGGCCGCCCGCTGCGAGTCCTGGACGCCCCGCGTGGTCGCGCCGGCGGCTGCTGCCACCCCGCTGATGTTGTCGGCGATGGCGCTGCTGCCGCTGGCGGCCTCCTGCACGGACCGGGCCATCTCCGCGGTGGTCGCCGTCTGCTCCTCCACGGCGCTGGCGATGGTGGACTGGTGGTCGCTGATCCGCCCGATGACGGCGCTGATCTGGGCGATGGCGTCGACCGCCTCGGCGGTCCCCGCCTGGATCGCCTCGATGCGCTGGGTGATGTCGTGGGTGGCCCGCGCCGTCTCCTGGGCGAGCTCCTTGACCTCGCTGGCGACCACGGCGAACCCCTTGCCGGACTCACCGGCCCGCGCGGCCTCGATCGTCGCGTTCAGCGCCAGGAGGTTGGTCTGCGCGGCGATGCCGGTGATGACCTTGACGACGTTCCCGATCTCGACCGACGAGGCACCCAGCACGGAGACCGAGCGGTTGGTGGCCTCGGCGAGGTCGACGGCGGTCTCGGCGACCCGGGCGGCCTCGTTGGTGCTGCGCGCGATCTCGCGGATGGACGCACCCATCTCCTCTGCCCCGGCCGCGACGCTCTGCACGTTGAGCGACACCTGCTCGGCGGAGGCCGACGCGACGGTGGCCTGCTCGGAGGCCAGGTCGGCGTTGCCGGCGATGTCGGACGACGCCGCCGTGAGGGCCTGGGCGCTGGCCCCGAGGTGTCCGGCGCTGCTGCCGAGGGTGCGCACGGTCGCGCGGATGGCGACGAGGGCGCGCTCGAGGTCGCCGGCCATCTCCCCCAGCTCGTCCCTGGACCGCACCTCGGACTCGCCGGTGAGGTCGCCGTCCGCCATGCCCTTGAGCACGGCGGACACCTTGCGCAGCGGCTCGACGATCGCCCGCGTGACCAGCCGGGCCAGCGCGACGCCGAGGAGGGCGCCGAGCACGAGGACCACGACGAGGACGGTCCGCGCCGTGGCCGCCGCCTGCGCGGCGGCGGCGTTCTGGCCCTCGGCGCGGTCGACCTGGGACTGCCCGAGCTCCTGGCCGGCCGCCACCACCTCGGCGAAGAGCTCGTCGCAGCGAGCGAGGATCTGCTGGATGTCGGTCTCGCCGCGGTCGCTGGCGGGGAGGATGGTCTCGTCACGGAAGGCCCGGTACGCCTCGGTGGCGGCGACGTAGCGGTCCAGCAGCTCGACGTCCGTCCCCTCCGCCCGCAGCGCCTCGACGCTGGTGTCGAACTGGCTGTCGAACTCCGCGATCTGCTGCGCACGCCTCGGCTTGTCCGCCTCGGTGGCGACGAGGTGCAGCAGCACCCTCTGGCGCATGCTGCCGTTGGCGTCGCGCGCCTCCGACAGCTGCTGCAGGGGCACGGCGCCCTCCGAGTAGATGCTCGCCGCCCCTGCGCCCACCGAGGCGAGCCCGACCAGGGCGGCTGCCCCGACGGACAGCGACGCTGCCAGCAGCACCACGAGCAGCGCCATGAGCTTCGTGCGGACCTTGAGGTCGTAGAACCGGGTCACGTCGTCCTCCATCACCGAGCCGCACCCGCAGGCCGTGAGGTCGGCGCAGGTGTCCGCCCCGTGATGTCGGCAGCCCGGACCACCGGCTTGATCCTCCGGCGGCGACGGTTTCGGCGCGTGCGGGCAGCGCCGCCGGACATCCGGGCCGTCAGGCGCCGCCCGACCGCGCGGCACCTGCCGGAGCACGGCGGTACACGGTGTCCGTGCCGACGCGGGCCGCGAGGCGGTAGCCGGCGGAGAGCGCCGCCTGTCCGCCGGCCGCCTCGATCCCCCAGGTGCGCAGGCCGGGCTGCGTGAGGACCACCCAGTCGGGTGCCCTGTCGCTGCGCAGCAGCGACGCGAGCCCGAGCGCGACCACCAGCAGGAGCGGACGCCCCGGGAGCCGGGCCGGCGCTCGTCGGCACGGGGCGAGGACGGCGTCGTCGATCACCGCTCGGGCCGGGCCAGGTGCCGCTGGTCGAGGCCCACCCCGACGGCCAGCACGAGGAGGGCCGCGCCGGCGAGGACGGCCGCGACGCGGCCCGGCCAGCCCGTCCCTGCGGGGTGGTGGCCGGGCAGGCCCGTGGTGCCGGACAGCAGGACCGTGACCACCACCGCTGCGGACGCCACCGCGCCGGCCGCCGTGAGGGCCGTGACCTCGACCCGGCCGAGGTGCCGCCGGACCGTGCGGGAGAGCTGCGGGGAGGCGGCCAGGAGCACGACCGCACCCGTGACCGCCGCCGCCCGGCCGAGCGGGGGCGGGAGCGCGTGGCGGGTGGCGAGGACCAGCAGGTGCAGGCCGAGGAGGGCGGTGACGGTCCCCCAGCACGTCCCCAGGCCGGCGCCCGGGGGCACGACGGGGCCGGACCGGGACCCCCGGGCCGTCGTCCCCCGACCGGGGCCGGTCGCGCCCTGCCCGCGGACGGCGGTCATCGGTCCTCCCGGCGGCGCCCCGGCACGGACGGACGGGGTGGCAGCAGCATCACGGGCCGCGGATGAGAGCGCGGTGAGAGCGCGGCCCGGTACCTGGCCGGAGAGGACGGCGACAGGAGAGCGGGCCGGTCACCCGGGAGCGGGCTGCCTCAGCCCTCCTCGGGCGACGACGGGCCGGAGAGACCCGGCAGGTGCATGACGACACGACCGCCGCCGAGGCTCGAGGCGTTGTCGGCGTGCGCGGAGCCGCCGTGGCCGGCCGCGCACGCCTGGACGATCGCGAGACCGAGGCCGCTGCCGCGCCCGCCGCGTGAGCGTTCCGGCTGGGCGAAGCGTTCGAAGGCCCGCGGGAGGAAGGTCTCCGGGAAGCCGGGCCCGTCGTCCTCCACCGAGACCACCAGGCCTGCTCCGGGCGCCTGCCGCGACAGGCGGACCAGGGCCTCCCCGGCCCCGGCCGCCTGCGCGTTGCGCAGCAGGTTGCCCACCGCGCGTCGCAGCGAGGCCGGGTCGACGAGGACACCGGGCGGCCCGGGCGCCGGGACGGTCTCCATCCGCACGACGAGACCCGGGGCGCCGTCGGCGGTCTCCCGCAGCTGGTGGGCGAGGTCCTCGACGCTGGTCCGGGCCGGACGGTGGACGCTGCCGTCGTCCAGGCGGGCCAGGACGAGCAGGTCGTCCGACAGCCGGCTCAGACGGTCCACGGCTCCGAGCGCGGCGACGACGCCGGACCGGGCCAGCGCGGGGTCGGGTTCGTCGGCGGCGAGCTCCAGCTCGCCGCGGAGCACGGTGAGCGGGGTGCGCAGCTCGTGGGACGCGTCGTCGACGAAGGCACGCTCCCGCCTGCTGCCGGCCTCGAGCCTGTCCAGCAGGTCGTTGAAGGTCAGCGCCAGCCGGTCCACCTCGTCCCCGGTGCCCGGGCGGGGCAGCCGGCCCGACCCGGGCCGGGCCCCGATCCGGGCGGCGGCCGACGTCATCGAGGCGACGGGGCGCAGGACCGCACCGACCAGGAACCACGCCCCGGCCGACGACAGCACCACCAGCAGCCCGGAGACCACGGCGAGCACCGCAGCGACGCGCACGGTGAGCGCCTCGAGGGCCGCGAGGCGGGCGGCGACCACGAGCACACCGCCGTCGACGGTCGCCAGCGGCACGGCGAGCAGGCGCACCTCCCCGACCCCCGGCGCGTCCCCCTCGGTGACGAGCCCGTCGGGTGCCACGGCGCGCACCTGCGCCGGGCGCAGCAGCGGGCCGGAGGCCAGCCCCCCGGTGACCGAGCCGTCCGGGGCGAGGACCTGGGCGAGGGGGTCCTCGACCGTCTCCCCCGCCTCGAGGTCGGCCTGCAGCTCGCCCGCACGCTGCCGCAGGCCGTCGTCCACGGCCGCGTCCACGAGCCTGGGCACCACGAGCATGAGGCTGCCGTAGGCGAGGGCGGCGAGCAGGAAGGCGAGCAGGCTGACCAGGACCGTCATCCGGGCCCGGAGCCCGCGGCTCATGCGGGACCGGTCGAGGAGCCGTGGCCGGTCGCGCCGTCCGCACCTGGTCCGGGGTCGATGCGGTAGCCCGCGCCGCGCACCGTCGCGATCGAGCGCCGCCCGAAGGGCCGGTCGACCTTGTCGCGCAGGTAGCCGACGTAGACGTCGACGACGTTCGACGTGCCGTCGTACGCGAAGTCCCAGACGTGCTCGATCAGGTGGGTCCGCGACAGGGCCTCGCCGGGGTGCCGCATGAGCTGGTGCAGGAGCGCGAACTCCTTGGGCGACAGGGGCACCTCCTGCCCGGCCCGGGTCACCGTGCGGGCCGCGGGGTCGAGCCGCAGGTCGTCCACCTGGAGCACCACGGGACGCTCGACCGGGCTGCGGCGCACCAGGGCACGGACGCGGGCCGCGAGCTCGGTCACGGCGAAGGGCTTCGTGAGGTAGTCGTCCGCCCCCGCGTCCAGCCCCGTCACGCGGTCCTCCACCCCGTCGCGGGCCGTGAGCATCAGCACCGGCGTCCAGCAGCCCCGCGCACGCAGGGCCCGCACGACGGCGAACCCGTCCGGCGCGGGGATGGACACGTCGAGCACGATCGCGTCGTACGGGTGCTCCTGGGCCGCCCACGACGCCTCGCTGCCGTCACCGACCACGTCGACGGCGTACCCCTCGCGGCGCAGCGCCCGCCCCAGGAGGTCCGCCAGGTCGGTGTCGTCCTCGACGACGAGCAGCCGCACCCCCCGGACAGTAGCCCCGCCGTCAGCCCCGCCGTCCCAGGCGTGACCCGGAGCCACGGCACCCTCCGGCCCCGGCCCTCGGTCCTCATCGTCGTCTCATCGAGGTCCCGGCACGGTGGTGCCCGACCGGGGCACAGCGCCCCGCACCCGAGAGGAACCGTCATGACCATCACGTCCCGCGACACGAGCACCCGCACGGACGCCGAGACCACGGGCGCCGCCTCGTCCGGCCTGGCCCGGGCCGGGCTGGCTGCCGGCGCCGCCCTGGCCCTGGCCGTCGCCTGGATCCACCTCATGGACCAGGGCGGCCTGCTCGGGCTGAAGGACCCCGCCTACCTCGGCTGGGGCTACCGCGCCCTCGAGGTCGCCGCCGTCGTCTGCGCCGTGCTGCTGCTCGCGGGCAGGCAGCGGCTCGGCTGGCTCCTGGCCGCCGGCGTGGCCGCCGGACCCCTGCTCGGCATCGTCGTCAGCCGCAGCGTCGGCCTGCCGGGCGCGACCGACGACGTCGGCAACTGGGGCGAGACCCTCGGCGTCGCGTCGATGGTCGTGGAGGCCTCCCTCCTGGTGGTCGCCGTCACCGCGCTGGCCGTGTCGAGGACCGCCGGACGCGCACCGCTGGGCGCCCGCACCTCCGCCGCCGCCCCCGGGCCGGTGTCCGCGTGAGCGCCGTCGCCTCACCTCGCAGCGACGTGCTGCGGGTGATGCTCAACAAGGTCCCCGAGGTGACGGTCGCCTTCTGGGTGATCAAGGTCCTCGCCACCACCGTCGGGGAGACCGCGGCGGACCTCCTCGCCGTCACCCTCGGTCTGGGCCTCACCGGGACCACGCTCATCATGGGAGCCCTCACCGTGGCCGCCCTCGTCGCCCAGTTCCGGGCCCGCCGGTACCGCCCCGCCCTGTACTGGCTCGCGGTCGTCCTCATCAGCATCGTCGGGACCCTGATCACCGACGGCCTGGTCGACGGCCTCGGGGTCCGTCTCTGGGTCACCACCGTCGGTTTCGCCGTCGCCCTCGCCGCCACCTTCACCGCGTGGTGGGCGGTGGAGCGGACGCTGTCGATCCACACCATCCACACCACCCGCCGCGAGGCGTTCTACTGGGCGGCCATCCTGTTCACCTTCGCCCTCGGGACCGCCGCCGGCGACCTGCTCTCCGAGGGCCTGGACCTCGGCTACGGCGTCGCCCTCGGGGTCTTCGCCGCCGCCATCGCGGTCGTCGCGCTGGCCTACGGCCGGAGGCTCCTCGCCGCGGTCCCGGCCTTCTGGGCCGCCTACGTCCTCACCCGCCCCCTCGGGGCCTCCGTCGGGGACCTGCTCTCCCAGGCCCCCGCCGACGGCGGGCTCGGGCTCGGCACCATCAGCACCAGCGGGGTGTTCCTGCTCGTCGTCCTCGTGCTCGTCGGGTACCTCGTGCGGCAGCAGAGGCGGCGCGAGGGCGACGCCACCCCGTGAGCGACGTCCGGCCGGGGCGGGGGCGGAGCATGCGGCTGCGCCCGCCCGGCCGCGCCCCGGCCGGTGCGGTCCTGCTGGTGCTCCTGTCCGCCGCCCTGCTGCTCACCGGCCTGTGGTGGCAGGGACGGGACGACGTCGGGCTCGGCCGCGCCGACCTGCCCGTGCTGCTGTGGTTCGTCGAGCACCGGACACCGCTGCTGAGCGTCGTCGCCGGGGCCGTCACCCGGCTCGGCGGGTACACCGCGGTCGTCCTCGTCAGCCTGGCCACCTTCACCGTCCTCGGTCGCCGCGGCGCGGGGGGCGGCCTGCGCGCGGCCGTCCTCCTCGCGCCCGTCGTGGGCTGGCTCGTCAGCTCGGTGACCAAGGCCGCGGCGGGCAGCGCCCGACCGCCGTCGGCGGACCAGCTCGGGCTGGCGCTGGTCGGCCGCTCCTTCCCCTCCGGCCACAGCACCCTCGCCGGGATCGCCTTCGGCATGCTCGCCCTCGCCCTGCTCCGCTCGCTCCGTCCGGGCCCCGCCCGCACCACGGCCGTCGTCCTGGCGCTTCTGGTCCCGCTCGCCGTCGGGACCACGCGGCTCTACCTCGGTCACCACTGGCTGACCGACGTCCTCGGCGGCTGGGTGCTGGCCGCCACCGTCGTGCGGCTGGCCGCGAGGGCTACCCGATCGGCGGGTGCAGCCCCCGGCGGCGCCGGCCGATGCGACAGGGGTGACAGCAGCTCGTGACGCACCCCGCCTGGTACGGCCCGCCCTGTGGGCGCTGGCCGCGCTGCTGGTCCCGCTGACCGCGGCGATCGTCCTGGACCGCGGGCTGCTGTCGGCCTACTGGTGGGACAACTGGGGCTACGCCGGCATCATCCTCGGCGCCGCGGGGCTGGTGCTGGCGCGGGCCGCGCTGCGCAGGACGGCCCGCGCGGGCTGGCTGCTGGTGGCGGGGGGTCTCCTCCTGACGTCCGCCGGCAACCTCACGTACGCCGTGGCCGGCTACGCGACGACCCTGGTCCCCAGCCCCAACCTGGTCGACCTGCTGTGGTTGTCGGCCTACCCGGTGCAGGCCGCCGGGGTGCTGCTCGTCGCGCGGAGCGAGATCTCCCGCCTGCGGCGGAGCGCGGCCCTGGACGCCGTGGTCGCGGGCCTCGGCGCCGCGTCGGTGGCCGCCCTCTCCTTCGGACCCGTCATGGCCACCGCCACCGGGAGCCGGGCGGCCGTCCTCACGCTGCCTGGCCTACCCGGCCGGCGACCTGCTCGTGGTGACCGTCTGCCTCGGCGTGCTGGCCGCCCTGGGCTGGCCGCTGCGCGGCCCCTGGGGCATGCTCGCGCTCGGTTTCGCCCTGTCGAGCGGCGCGGACGTCCTCTACCTCCTGCTGGCCGCCAGGGGCACGTACGTCGACGGCACCCTGCTCGACGTCGTCTGGCCGGCCGCGGCCGTGCTGACGGCCGCCGCGGCGTGGCAGCGCCCCCGGCCTGCGCCGGTCCGCACCGGTCTGTCCCTGCTCACCGTCCCGGCCCTCACCACGGCTGTCGCGCTGCTCGTGCTCCTCGCCGACGTGGTCGAGGTCGAGGTGCCCGCGGTGGCCAAGCTGCTGGCCGCGGGAGCGGTCGTCGCGTCGTGGTGCGGACCGCCATCACCTTCCGCGAGGTCGCGGAGCTCGCCGACACCCGCAGGCTGGCGCACACCGACGACCTCACCGGGCTGCCGAACCGACGGCACTTCCGGACCGCGCTCACCGGCACCCTCGCCCGGACGACCGCGCGTCCCGGCGCCCAGGTCGCCGTGCTGCTCCTGACCTCGACCGGTTCAAGGAGATCAACGACAGCCTCGGCCACCACGTCGGCGACGACCTGCTCAGCCAGCTCGGCCCGCGTCTGGCGCGGGTCCTCGGCGAGCACGACATGCTCGCCCGCCTCGGCGGCGACGAGTTCGCCGTCCTGCTCCCCGACGCCGACGCGGAGGCGGCCGCCCGCACGGCCGGGCTGCTGCTCAGCGCCCTGCGGGAGCCGTTCGACCTGGCCGGGATGGCCATGCACGTCGACGCGAGCATCGGCGTCGCGCTGTGCCCGCAGCACGCCGACGGCGTCAGCGGGCTGCTGCAGCACGCCGACATCGCCATGTACCGGGCCAAGGCCGCCGGCGGCGGCTACGAGCTCAGCACCGGGCACCTGGACGGCGCCGACCGGCAGCGCCTGCAGACCCTCGAGGAGCTGCGGGGCGCGCTGGACGCCGACCAGCTGGTGCTGCACTACCAGCCCACGTTCGACCTCCGCACCCGGACCGTGACCGGGGTCGAGGCCCTCGTGCGCTGGCAGCACCCCACCCGGGGCCTGGTCTACCCCGACGCGTTCCTGCCGCTGGCCGAGCAGAGCGGGCTCATGCGCCGCATCACCCTGGCCGTCCTGCAGATGGCGCTCGGCCAGGCCGGCGCCTGGCGCGCGCGCCGGCCTCGACCTCACCGTCGCGGTCAACCTGTCCGCGTCCAACCTGCTCGACGCCCAGCTCCCCGCCCAGGTCCGAGCTGCTGCTCGAGGCGCTCGACCTGCCCGCGCGCCTGCTCGAGGTCGAGATCACCGAGACCGTGCTCATGGCCGACCCCACCCGCGCCCACCAGGTCCTGCACGCGCTCCGGGCGCTCGGCATCCGGATCGCGGTCGACGACTACGGCACCGGCTACAGCTCGCTGGCCTACCTGCAGGACCTGCCCGTCGACGACCTCAAGCTGGACCGGTCCTTCGTCATGCGCAGCGCCGAGGACCCGCGCTCCGCCGCCATCGTCAGCTCCACCGTCGGCCTCGCCCACTCCCTCGACATGCAGATCATCGCGGAGGGCGTGGAGACCGCAGGCCGTGCTCGACCAGCTCACGGCCACCGGCTGCGACCTGGCCCAGGGCTACCACCTCGCCCGCCCGCAGCCCGCCGACCAGCTCACCAGCTGGTTCGCCACGGCCCGAGCCCCTGTCTCCCCGTCACGGGTGCGCACCACGGTGACCACGCGTCCTCGCGGACGGCCGCGGGTGCTCGAGCGCCCGTCGCGGGCCTCAGTCGACGGGTGCGGCGCGCAGCGAGGACAGCGCCGCGACCCGGTCCTCGACGACCTCGGGACCGACCATCTCGACGAGCCCGAGCACGCGCCGCGCGGACGAGCCGGTCGGGGCCACCACCCGCCAGGCGATGTCGCGGCGGGCGCAGCCGCGGGCCAGCTGGTCGACCAGGCGCACCCCGGCGCTGTCGAGGAACCCGACGGCGGCCAGGTCCAGGACGACGGCCGACGCGTCCTGGACGACGTCTCCCAGCAGCCCCGCCACCCCGGGGGCCACCGTCGCGTCGACCTCCCCGGACAGCACGACCACGGACACGCCGTCGTGCGGCTCGACGCGGACGGGGCCCGCGGTCACGACGCCACCGCCAGCCGGCGGCGCATCCGCACGGTGGTGCCGTCACCGCTCTGCACGTCCAGCTCGTCGACCAGCGCCCGCATGATGGGCAGCCCCCTGCCCCGGTCCGGGGCGGACCCGCCGTCCTGCCACCGCCCGCCGTCGTGCACCTCCAGGTGCACCTCGTCCTCGCCCGGTCCGGGCACGAGCCGCGCCTGCAGCCGGACCGACCGTGCGGCGTCCCCGGCCAGGCCGTGCTCCGCGGCGTTCGCGACCGCCTCGGACGCGGCGAGCACCAGGTCGTCGCGCACGGCCTCCTCGATGCCGCGCTCCCCCAGCCACCGCCCCAGGGCCCGGCGGGCGGCGGACAGCCCGCCCAGGTCGCCGGCGACCCGGTGCTCGAACCCCTCGCCGCAGAACTCGAGCAGGACGGTGCACGCGTCGTCACGCACGCCCTCGTCCTCGAGCATCGCGTCGGTCAGCGCCGTGACGTCGTCGCCCAGCCGGCCCCGCCCCACACGGTCCACGGTGGCCAGGAGCCGGTCGAGGCCCTCCTCGAGGTCGCGGTCGCGGCGCTCGAAGACACCGTCGGTGCACAGCAGCACCCGGTCGCCCGGTCGCAGGACGACCTCCGCCTCGGCCCGCACGGCAGGGGCCGCGAACGCGCCGACCGGGGTGGACCGGCCGGGCCAGAGCAGCCGGGCGGGGACGCCGCGCTCCAGCAGCGCGGGCGGCGGGTGGCCGGCGCAGGCGTAGCGCAGGCGCCCGGTGGCCAGCTCGAGCTCGGCGTAGGCCAGGGTCGCCATCCCGGTCCCCGGCGTGCGCTCGGCGAACTCGTCCAGCCGGGACAGCAGGCGCCCCGGGCCCAGGTCGGCGGCGGCGAGCGCCCGGACGGCGCTGCTCAGCTGCCCCATGGCGGTGGCCGCGCCGAGGCCCCGGCCGACCACGTCGCCCACCACGACGGCGAGCAGGCCGGGACCGACCAGGAACACGTCCCACCAGTCGCCCCCGACCTCGAGCGTCTCCACGCCCGGGCGGTAGACCGCCGCGACCTCGAAGCGGTCGTCCCCGGGGGGGTCCGCGGCGAGGAGGGCCCGCTGCAGCTGCGAGGCCACCGACGCGCTGTGCTCGTAGGCCCCGGCCCGCTCCAGTGCCGTCCCCGCGAGCTGGGCGACGCCGCGGCACATGTCCACGTCGAGGGGGTCCGCGCCCGGGTCGGTCGACGGGACGAGGACCACGGCCCCCTGCAGGCCGCGCTGGCCCTGGACGGGCAGCACCAGCCGTCCGGGCACCTGCTCGTGCAGCCGGGGCGGGCCGGGAGGCAGGCCGTCCCCCCGGCTGCCCGCCCGCTCGAGGCCCCCCGTGCTCCCCACGAGCCAGACGCTCCCGGCCGCCGCTCCCAGCTGTGCCTGCACGGCCGAGAGGAGCGCCCGGACGACGCCGTCGACCCCGACGGCCTCGGACAGCGCGGCCGTCACCTGCTGCAGCCCGGTCATCCGGCGCTCGGCGGCGGCCGCGGCGGACCTGGCCAGCTGCAGGTCGCGCTCGAAGCGCAGCCGGTCCCGGGCGCTGGTCAGCGCGAGGTCGGTGCCGCCCGCCCCCACGACCGCGCTGACGAGCACGGGCAGACGACCGCCGGGGACGCGCAGCTCCAGCGCCACCTCGTCGAAGCGGCCCTCGACGTGGAGGATCGGGGCGAGGTGGGTCTCCCAGTAGATCCGCCCGCCCACGACGAGCAGGTCCGTGACCGGGCGGCCGACCACGTCGTCACGGTCGCGCCCGAGCCAGCCCAGGCCGGTGGCGTTCGCGTCCAGGACGCGACCGCCGGGGTCGAGACGGAGCAGCCCGACCGGCGCCCGGTCCCAGTCCGACGGCTCGGTCACCGCGGTCACGCCCCGTCGAGGTACGCCCGGACGGCGGCCACCAGCTGGTCCGGGGCACTGAGGTTGGGGCAGTGACCGGTGGCGTCCAGGACGACCAGCTCACTGTCCGCGAGGTGGTCGTGCACGTAGCGGCCGACCTCGGGCGGCGCGATGGAGTCGACCCGGGACTGGACGACCAGGGACGGTGTCCGGACCCGGGCCAGGTCGGCACGGTTGTCCGACAGGAACGTCGTGCGGGCGAAGCGGCGGGCCAGCTCGGGGTCGGTGCGGCAGAAGCTGCCCGTCAGCTCCTCGCCCAGCTCCGGCCGGTCGGGTGCGCCCATGATCACCGGCGCCACGGCGGCCGACCAGCCGAGGTAGTTGCCCTCCATCGTGCTCAGCAGCTCGTCGATCTCCTCCCGGGAGAAGCCGCCGCGGTACCCCTCGTCGTCGACGTAGCGGGGGCTCGGGCACACCAGGACCATCCGGTCGAACAGGTCCGGGCGGGCCGCCGCGGCCAGCAGCCCGATCATCGAGGACACCGAGTGCCCGACGAAGACCGCCGGCGGCAGGTCGAGCGCGTCCAGCACCTCCACGACGTCCTCGGCGAAGCCCTCGAGCCGGTCGTGGCGGCCCGCGTAGGCGGCCAGGTCCGAGCCGCCGCTGCCCACGTGGTCGAAGAGCACCACCCGGTGCGCGGCCTCGAACGCCGGGGCCACGTGCCGCCACATGCCCTGGTCGCAGCCGAACCCGTGCGCGAAGACCACCGGGGGGCCGTCAGGGGTCCCGCTCACGGTGACGTGGTTGCGGGCCAGCACGTCCATGCGCCGCAGGCTATGGCGTCCGCGCCCTGTGGTCACGGCCGGCCGGTGCCCGGGACCGGCTGCCCGCGCGTGGCGGGCGCGGGCCACCAGCCCGCTCCCTCCGCCCGGAGCACGAGGACCGGGTCGTACCGACGGCCAGGTCGGGACGGGCCCCGGGGCCGATGTGCCCACGACCGGTGTCCGTGACGGTGGGACCAGGCACCGGGGCCCGGCAGAGCGCCGTGGCACGCCCCGACGAGGAGAAGAGGCTCTCGTGACGACAGGACAGCGACCAGCCCCGGGGAATCGCCCGGCGGCGCCGCAGCCGGGCCCGGCGGGGGCGACGACGGTGCGGGTCGTCGGGGCGACGGCGATCGTGCTCGCCGCGTCGATCGCCGCCCAGAACGCGATGTTCGCGTGGGCGGAGGCCCCCGGCTACGGGGACCCCCTCCCGGAGGTGCTCGCCTGGCACGCGCAGAACCGTGTCGTGGTGGCCGTCGCGGTGGGCCAGGAGGCGCTGCACCTGCCGCTGCTGCTCGGGTTCCTGACCGGCCTGCACGGGCTCGTCACGCGTCGCGGGGGTGCGGGGGCGGACTGGTCGCGCCTCGCGGTCGCCGCCGGTGCCACCTTCGCGGCGGTCTCCGCGCTCTACGCCGTCCTCTGGGTCGGCGCCGTGCTGCCCGCCGCCGGGCTCGACGGACCGGGCCCGGCGTTCGAGCTGGCCTGGCAGCTGCACGCCGCAGCGTTCGCGCTGACGCTCCCGGCGCTCGGCACCGCCTTCGTCGCCGCAGCCCTCGCCGCCTGCGCGAGCGGGCTGGCACCGCGCTGGCAGGGCGCGCTCGGCGTGGCCGGGGGAGGCCTCCTGCTCGTGGCCGGCGCGGCCTGCCTCGCGATCGCCGACGGGTCGGCGCTGGTGCTCGTCGGGCTGCCCGGCCTGGCGGCCTGGCTGGTGTGGCTGCTGGTCACCGGCGTGCGGCTGGTGCGCGCCCGCGCTGACCGCCGCTAGTAGAAGAGGTCCGTGCGCACCACGTTCTCCAGACCCGTCCCGGAGCGGTAGGCGGACAGGTTGCGGAGGAAGAGGTCGACGATCCGGGCGTCCTCCTGCTCCGACAGCGCCGCCGTGTGCGGGCTCTGCAGGACGTGGGGGAGCCCCCAGAGCGGGTGGTCCGGCGGTCGCGGCTCCTGCGACGCCACATCGAGCACCGCGCCCCGCAGGTGGCCGGTCGACAGCGCCTGCACGAGCGCGTCCTCGTCGATGCACGACCCGCGCCCCACGTTGACCACCACCGCGCCCGGCGGCAGCAGCGACAGCCTGCGGGCGTCGAGGACGCCGTCCGTCTCCGTCGTCCCGGGCAGCGCCAGGACGACGTCGTCGGTCTCGGCGAGCGCCCCGTCCAGCTCGGCCAGCGGGCGCACGGCGGTCATCCCGGGAGGGAGGTCGCCACCGCTGGTCCGCCGGACCCCGGTGACGACCATGCCGAAGGCCGACGCGAGCTCGGCGACCGCCCGGCCGATGCTGCCGGCACCGAGGACGAGCAGGCGCCGACCCCTGAGCTGGCGCATGGGCCAGCGCGCCGGCCACCGGCCGTCGTGGCGGAGCTCGAGCAACCGGTCGAGGTCCTTGTGGAAGGCGAGCAGGCCGAACAGGGCGAACTCCGCCAGCGGCCCTGCGTGCACGCCCGCGCTGGAGGTCACGACGACGCGCCGCAGCGTCTCGGGGGCGAGCCCGGCGCGACGGAGCTGCTCTCCGGTACCGGCGGCCGTGCCCTGCACCCACCGGACGGCCGTGCCGTCGGCGAGCAGGGCCGCCAGACCGGCCGGGGTGTCGCCCGGGATGCCGAGGACGACCTCGCACCCTCGCAGGCGGTCGACGAGGGCCGCCTGCCGCGCGGCGTCGGGTGCGCCGGCGTGGTCGGCGACGAAGCGCTGCGCGGGCAGCAGGTCGGAGGGACGGACCAGGCGTACGCCGTCCAGGGCCTCCAGCCGCTCGGCGAGACCGTCGGCCAGGGGCGTCCCCACCCCCACCACCAGCTCGCGAGCCGGGGCCCGGTCGTCCTGACCGGGCCCCGCCTCGTCCTCGGGTGCGCTCGTCACCCGCCCCAGATCCCGGTGTAGACGTCGCGGTAGCCGCTGTCGGGGTCGTAGAGGTCCCCGTCCTCGGCGTTGGTGGTGTCGGTGACGTGGACCGGGGCGTAGTAGTCGGTCGCGGGCTCGCCGGCGATCGCCCGGTTGAGCTCGTCCACGAGCTGCCAGCCCTGCTCGTTCAGGGGCTCCGGGACGGTGACGGTCTGGAACTCGCCGTTGCGGATCCGGTCGAAGGCGGCGGACGAGCCGTCACCGGCCCCGACGTTGAAGGGGGCACCGGTGCCCTCGCGGCCGGCGGCGCGCAGGGCGGGGGCGGCGTTGTCGTAGTAGAGGTCGTTGATGGCCACCGAGTGGGTCCAGTCCTCGCCGTACTCGCCGAGCAGGGTGGACACCTCCTGCGGGGTCCGCGTCGCCGCGTCCGGGATCGGGATGTTCTCGGTGGTGAGGACCTCGACGGACTCGCACGACTCCAGGCCGGCCTGGATCATGTCGGACTTGCCCTTGGCGAACGGGATGCTCGCGTCGGTGAAGATCACCGCGCCCGCCGTCCCGCCGGAGTCGACGATGATCCACTGCGCGCTGATGAGGGCGACGTCCTCGACCCGGGTCGTGACGTTCGTGACCAGCTTGGGGTCCTCGCTCGGGCCCGGGGTCCCCACGGCGTGCCAGCCGGCCACGGGGATCCCCTTGCTCTCCGCCTCGTCGAGCTGCGCCTGGGTCGTCAGGGGGTCGAAGCCGCCGATGATGATGGCGTCCGGGTTGAGGGTCAGCGCCTGGCTGAAGGCGGCCTGCTGCCCGGCGGGGCTGCCCTGCCCGTCGATGACCCGGGCCTCCCACCCGATGACGCCGGCGGCCTCCTCGACGCCGTCGGCCACCCCGGTGACCCCCGGGTTGGTGAGGTCCGCGGCCACGTACACGACCGACTTCCCCTCCTGGGCGGCAGGACCTTCGGTCGGGCCGCTCCACTCCGGGCTCGTGTCCCGGGCCGCGGCCACGGCGGTCTCGGCCTCCGCCAGCACGTCGGGGCAGGCCGCCTCGACGTCGGCGCGGCCGTTGCCCGCGACGGGTGCCGCCTCGTCGGTGGCGGGGTCGGCGTCGCCCGAGGGCGCGACGTCGGCGGACGCGGCCGGCTCGGGATCGGCGGCGGCCTCGGTGTCGGAGCCGCGCGAGCAGCCGGCCAGCAGCGCGAGCGGGATGATCGCACCCGCGACGAGGGCGGTCCGGCGCGAGCGCCGGGCAGGGGGGACCAGGGACATCAGGACTCCTTGCTTGGGCCCGCGGCGACGTCGCCGCGGGCGGGGGTGAGGGGTGGAGCCGTGCGCTGGGCCCCGGTTGCGGGGCCGGTCGGAGGGGCACCGTCGGGTGACGGTCCGGGGCCGGCCGCGCCGGGGGTCGAGGGACCGCCGGTGGCGCGGGAGCCGGCGCCGACGGACGAGCCGGACCGGGCCCGGCGTCGCGCGGCGTACCCCGCGAGCCCCACCGCGGCCAGCAGCGTGAGGCCGTTGAAGAGAGGCGTGGCCCAGAACTCGGCGCCGAGCTGCTGGATGCCGGACAGCCCGACGGCCAGCACGGTGACGGCCACCAGGGTGCCCAGCGCGTTGGCCCGGCCGGGGCGGATGGTCGTGGACCCGAGCAGGGCCCCGACGAACGCCGGCAGCAGGTAGTCCAGGCCCACGCTCGGGTTGCCGATCCGCTGCTGGCTGGCCAGCAGCACCCCGGCCGCCGCCGTCACCACGCCGGAGCCGACGAAGGCGTAGACCACGACCCGTCGCTTGGGGATGGCCACGAGCTCGGCAGCCCGGGGGTTCGCGCCGACCACGTAGAGCCAGCGCCCGAGCGGCAGGTGCTCCAGGACGACGTAGAGCACGACGACCAGGACCACCACGTACCAGAAGGCGACGGGCAGCCCGAGCAGCTCGGAGTTGACCAGGTCCGTGAAGGCACCGGGCAGACCCTCGGTGCCGGGCACGATCCGGCCCCCTCCGGTGATGGCGCCGGAGACCGCGAACAGGACGCTGCCGGTGCCCAGGGTGGCGATGAAGGAGTCGATCTGGGCCAGCTCCACGAGGAAGCCGTTGACCAGCCCCACGACCAGGCCGAGGACCAGCGTCGCCCCGACCGCGACGGGCCAGGGCACGCCCTGCTGGACGATGAGCCACAGGCACAGGACGTGCGCCAGGCCGAAGCCGTAGCCGATCGAGACGTCGAACCGGCCGGTGACGATGGGGATGGTGGCGCCCAGCGCCAGCAGCGCGGGGATCGACTGGTTGGCCATGATCGAGCGGACGTTGGCGAAGGTGGGGAACGTGTCCGGCCGGAGCAGCGAGAAGGCGACGAACAGGAGCACCACGAGGGCCGGGATGCCCCAGGTCCCCACGACGGCGCCGACGCTGCGCCTGGACGACGTCGCGGCGGGGGCGGCGGTGCTCACGCGACGTCCCTCGCGCCCGAGGACGACGCGACGAGGCGCTCGACGGAGAGCTGGTCGCGGGTGAGCTCCTCCACCACCCGTCCGTCCTTGAAGACCAGGGCCCGGTGGCACACGTTGACGACCTCCTCCACGTCGGTGGAGATCAGCAGGACGCCGACCCCCCGGGACAGCGCGTCGTCCAGCAACGCGTACAGGTCGGCCTTGGCGCCGACGTCGACGCCGGCGGTCGGCTCCTCGAGGACCAGGACCTTGGCGTCGGTGGACAGCCACCGGCCGAGGACGACCTTCTGCTGGTTGCCGCCCGACAGCGCGGTCACCGGGAGGTCCGGGTCGCCCGGCTGCACGCCGAACGTCTCGATGAGGTCCCGGGCCTCCCGCTCCTGCGGCGCGGGCGAACATCGGCCGCAGCATGCCGTGACCACGGATCTGCGGGTTCGGGACCAGGTTCTCCAGGACCGTCATGGTGGGGCCGAGGGCCTCCTCCATCCGGTTGCTCGTGACGAACGAGATGCCGGCGCGCACCGCCGCCCGGAGGGTCCCGGGCCGGTGCGACCGGTCCCCGACGAGCACGCGCCCGGCGTGGACGGGGAGCACCCCGGCGACGCCTCGGCCCAGCTCGGTCATCCCGGCGCCGGCCAGGCCGACCAGGCCCAGCACCTCGCCGCGCGCGACCGACAGCGACACCGGGCCGACGCGCTCGCCGACCACCTCCTCGAGGGTCAGGGCCGTGCCCGAGTCGGTGGCCGCCGCCGTGGACCGCGGTGCGGGCGGGGTCCGCCCCACGATGAGCCGGACCACGCCGTCGGCGGTCTGCTCGTCCATGAGCCCGGCCCCGACCAGGCGGCCGTCCCGCAGCACGGCCATGTCGTCGGCGATCTCGAAGACCTCGTCGAGGCGGTGGGAGACGTAGACGATGCCCAGGCCGGAGTCCCGCAGCCGGCGGATGACGGTGAACAGCCGGTACGTCTCGTCCACCGGCAGGCTGGCGGTCGGCTCGTCGAGGACCAGGACCTCCGCGTCGACCACGAGCGCGCGCCCGATGGCGACCAGCGAGCGTTCGGTCCGCGACAGGTCCGCCACGAGCGTGCCCGGGTCGAGGTCGGCGCCCACCCCGTCGAGCGCCCGTTCGGCGAGGCGCCGGACGGCGGTCCACGAGATCAGCCCGCGCGAGCGGGGGAAGCCCGGTGCCCAGGGCGACGTTCTCGGCGATGCTCAGCTCCGCGACCAGCCCCAGGTCCTGGTGGATGAAGGCCATCTTCGCCCGGGCACCGGGAGCCTGCAGCGGCAGGCCGCACACGGTGACGGTGCCCGAGTCGGGGGTGTGGACCCCGGCGAGGACCTTGATCACGGTCGACTTGCCGGCACCGTTCTGCCCCAGCAGGGCCAGCACACGTCCGTGCGCCACGTCGAGGTCGACGTCGTCGAGCGCCTGGGTGGCCCCGAACCGCTTGGACAGGCCACGGATGCTCACCGCGGCCGTCACCGGTCCTCGCCCCAAGCGCCTTCGCTCATGGACAGCACTATGGACGGCGTTCAGTATCTTGGCAAGAGGCCCGGATCGCTCAGGTCGTGGGGATGAGGGGGTTGCCCATCCCGGCGGCGATCGCCTGGCAGCTCGGACAGCAGGGCCGTCCGCGTGCCGTCGTCCAGCCGTGCCGTGAGGACGGTCACGCTGACCGCCATGGCGGTGGAGTCGGTGCGCTGCCCGGGCGCCGCCACCGCGAGGCAGGTCACGCCGGGGGTCGTCTCCTCGTCGTCCACGGCCCAGCCCCGCTCGCGGGTGCGCTGCAGCTCGGCCCGCAGCGCGGCCGGCGTGGCCAGGGACCGGGCCGTGAGCGTCGGCAGGGCGTGCACGCCGGACAGGCGGTCGTCGAGGACGTCGTCCGGCAGCCGTGCGAGCAGGGCCTTGCCGGTGGCCGTGCACGAGGCCGGGAACCGGTCGCCGATACCGGCCGTGAGACGCAGGGGCTGACGGCCGTCGTAGCGGGCGAGGTACAGCACGTCGAGCCCGTCCATGACGGCCACCCGGGCCGTCTCCTGCGACAGGAAGGGGCTGGTCGAGCAGAGCTCGTAGAAGCGCCGCACCTCGTCGACGCCCGACAGGTAGGCGCCGCCCAGCTCGACGGTCTTGCGACCCAGCGAGAACCCGCCGTCGGAGCGCACGAGCAGACCGGCGTCCACCAGCGCGAGGCAGATGTTCGCCGTGGAGGACTTCGGCAGCCCGAGCCTGCGGGCCAGGTCGGACAGCGGCACCGCCGCCCGCGCGGCCGCGACCACGTCGAGGATCGCCGCCGCCCGGGTCACCGCCGGCGCCGTGCTCCCGGCGCGGGTCACGTCCTCGGCGTCGTCGATCATCACGGTGAACCTCCTGCGGACAACCTACTGGCTCATGTCCAGAGGGTGGTACGTTCTGCGCGGCAGCCGGCACGCAGCCGACTTCCGCAGCATTGTGCCCGGTACGCGAGCGACACGACGGCGTGCCGGCTCCAGGCCCCCGGCAGAGAGGCCGCCCCGTGCCCTTCGACCTGAACCGCCCCGGACCCGGCAGCGACGGGCAGCACCCGGGCCCGCCCGACAACGGTCCCGCGATGACCCGTGCCGAGTTCGACGAGCTGTACGACGAGCTGCGCGCGCAGGCCGCCCCGGTCGCCGGCGCCACCGGCTACGGGGCCCTGGCCCGGACCGGGCCCGCCGACCGGGCGCACGCCGCCACGCTGGTGAGGAGCGGTCGCAGCGTGAGCCTGTCGCTGCCGGTCAACCGTCACCCGGCCCCGGACAACGCCCGACCCGCCCTGCACCACATGGTGGACCGGGGCGACGTCGAGTCCCCGGAGCCGACCGCGAACAAGGACTTCATCGGCCTGGACTACCACGGCAAGGCCGTCACCCACCTCGACGCGCTGTGCCACATCGCCTACCGCGGCGAGCTGTTCGGCGGCGCGGTGAGCGCCGACGTGGTCGGCTCCCACGGCTCACGGCACCTGCCGGTCTCGGAGCTCTGCCGACGGCCTCGTCCTGCGCGGCGTGCTGCTGGACCTGGCCGCGGCCGCGGGCGTCGACTGGCTGGAGCCCGGGCAGGCGGTGCACGAGGAGGACCTGCTCGCCGCGGCCGCGGCGCACGGGGTCCAGCTGCGGGCGGGGGACGCGGTGCTCCTGCGCTCGGGGCAGCAGGCCCGCCGCGCGGCCCTGGGCCCCTGGGACCCCGACCTCGCCGGGGCCGGGCTGCACCCACGGGCGATGCGCGCGCTCGCGGCGCTCGACATCGCCCTGCTGGGCGGGGACGGGGACTCCGACGTCCGCCCGTCCCCGGTGGAGGGCGTCTCCTCCCCGGTGCACGTGCTCTCGCTGACCGCGCTCGGCGTCCCGCTGCTGGACAACCTGGACCTCGAACGGCTCTCCGTCGCGTGCCGCGAGGAGGGCCGGTACGAGTTCATGCTCGTGGTCGCCCCGCTGGTGGTCCCCGGCGGGACCGGGTCCCCCGTGAACCCGCTGGCCGTGCTGTGAGCGAGCAGGCCGTCGCGCCGTCCGGCTTCACGGTCGGCCTGACGGCCGACTTCCGGCCCGTGCCCGGACGCGCGGGCGACCAGCTGGGGCGACATCGGCCTGGGCGACCTGGCCGACGCCGGGGTCGGCTGGCGGTTCCTCGCAGGACGAGGGCGGACGCCTGCGCGCGCAGGACGTGGCCGGGCTCGACGCCGTCGTCGTCGGGTCGCCCGCGGTCGACGCCGGCACCGTGCGCGGCTCCGACCGGCTGCGCCTCGTCGCCCGCTTCGGCGTCGGCTACGACAGCGTCGACGTCGACGCGTGCACCGCGGCCGGCGTCGCGGTCACCATCACCCCCGACGGGGCCCGGCGCCCGGTCGCCGGCGCGGCGCTGGCGATGGTGCTCGCGCTGCAGCACCACCTGGTCGTCAAGGACCGGCTGGTGCGCCAGGGCCGCTGGCAGGACAAGACCGTCCTGGCACGGGCGGGGCCTCAGCGGGGCCTGCGTCGGGATGGTCGGGCCTGGGCAACATCGGCACCGAGACCGTCGCGCTCATGCGGCCCTTCGGGGTCGAGGTCCTCGCCCACGACCCGAGGCGCAGCGTCGAGGACGCCGACGCGGCCGGGGCCCGCCTGGTGCGCCTGCGAGGAGCTGCTGGACCGCGCCGACGTCGTCGTCCTCACCGCTGCGCTCACGCCCGAGACCCACCACATCATCGACGCGGCCGCCCTGGCGCCGGATGAAGCCGACGGCGCTGCTGGTCAACGTGGCGCGGGGCCCGCTGGTCGACACCGACGCCCTGGTCGACGGCCCTGGCCACCGGGCCGGTGGCCGGTGCGGGCCTCGACGTCTTCGAGGTCGAGCCGCTCCCGGCCGACCACCCGCTCATCGCGATGGACACCGTCGTCCTGTCACCGCACGCCCTGTCGTGGACCGACGAGATGGCCCTCGGCAACGGCCGCAGCGCCATGGCGGCGGTCCTGGCGGCCGCCGCCTGGCGGGCACCCGCGCACGTGGTCGACCGCTCCGTCCTGGAGCACCCGCGCTGGGCGGGCGGGGCCGCGTCCGCGACGGCCGGACGATGACCGGGCCGACGGCACCACGCGCGGCGCGGGCACCGCCCCGGTCGCCCGCGGGTCGGTCTGGTCGGCGCCGGCCGGATGGGTGCCCCGATGGCCGCCAACCTCGCCCGCTCCGGTCGTCGGGTCATGGTGTGGACCCGCGTCGGGCTCGCTGCCGCCGGAGCTCGGTCGCCGGCGGGGGTCGAGCACGCCGACAGCCCTCGCCGAGCTGGGCCGGGCCTGCCCGGTCGTGCTCACGGTGCTCCCCGACCTGCCCGAGGTCGTCGAGCGTCGTGGACGGCGCCGACGGCCAGGGCGGGCTGCTGGCCGACGCCGCCCCGGGGACGGTCGTGGTCGTCATGGGCACCGTGTCCCCGCCACGGCTGCGGGACTGGGCGGACGACCGTGCGTGCACCGCGGGCACCGGGTGGTCGACGCCCCGGTCAGCGGCGGGGTCGAGGGCGCCCGGACCGCCGAGCTGTCGGTGATGGTCGGCGGCGAGCCGGAGGACGTCGACCGGGCTGCTCCCGGTCCTGCAGCGCGCTCGGCACGACGGTGCGCCACCTGGGTCCCCTCGGGGCGGGCCAGGTCGCCAAGGCGTGCAACCAGGCCGTCGTCGCCGGCACCCTCGCGCTGCTCGCCGAGGCCGTCACGCTGGGCGAGCACGCCGGCCTGGACACCGCCGACCTGCTGGAGCTGCTGGGCGGCGGGCTCGCCGGCAGCCGGGCGCTGCAGGACAAGACGCCCCGCTACGTCGACGGCGACTTCCGGCCCGGGGGCGCCGCCGCGTTCCAGCACAAGGACCTCGGCTTCGTCCTCGAGGCCGCCCGCGAGCTCGAGGTCGCGGTACCCGTGACCGCGCTCGTCGACCAGCTGTTCGGGGCCATGCGGTGGACCGGTCGGGGCGACCTCGACCACTCCGGCGTCGTCGAGATCGTGCGGCTGCTCTCGGGCGACCGCGGGACCGCCGGGCGACGGCAGCCGAGACCACCACCACGGAGGAACGATGAGCACCACCACCAGGCCGACCGGGCCCTCCCTCTTCTCGCTCGCCGGCCGGACCGCCCTCGTGACCGGCAGCTCGCGCGGGATCGGCAACGCGCTCGCCGCGGGGCTCGCCGCGGCCGGGGCCCGGGTGGTCGTGCACGGGCGAGGTCCCGACCAGCGCGAGGGCGGGGCTGCCCGCCGTGGCCGCGGCGGCACGGGAGGCCGGTGCCCCGCCGCCCCTGGTCGCGGGCTTCGACGTCACCGACGAGCAGGCGGTGCTCGACGGCATCGCGCGATCGAGGCGCAGCACCCGGTCGACGTGCTCGTCTGCAACGTCGGCGTGCAGCACCGGGAGCCGCTCCTCGAGGTGGCCGCGTCCGACTTCGAGCGGGTCCTGCGCACCAACCTGACGGCGGCGTTCCTCGTCGGCCGGACGGTCGCGCGCGGCATGGTCCGCCGGGGCACGGGGAAGATCGTCACCGTGTGCTCGGTGCAGACCGACCTGGCGCGGCCCGGCATCGCCGCCTACACCGCCAGCAAGGGCGGCCTGCGGAACCTCACCCGCAGCATGTGCGCCGAGTGGGCGCAGCACGGCATCGGCGTCAACGGCCTGGCGCCCGGCTACATCGTCACCGACCTCACCCGCACCCTCGTGGCCGACGAGGCGTTCGACGCGTGGGTCCGCGGCCGCACCCCGGCCGGGCGCTGGGGACAGGTGGAGGACCTGGTCGGGACGTGCGTGTGGCTCTCGTCGCCCGCCTCGGACTTCGTCAACGGCCAGGTCGTCTTCGTCGACGGCGGCATGACGGCGGTGGTCTGAGTGCCGCGGACCGCGGTGGTGGCCCACGGCGCCGGCGACGTGCGGGTCGAGCAGCTGCCGGACGTCCCTGTGGGTCCGGGGCAGGTGCGCCTCGGGGTGCGGTGGGGCGGGGTCTGCGGCTCCGACGTGCACTACGTCCGCCACGGCGCCGTCGGCGACTTCCGCATCCGCGAGCCGCTGGTCCTGGGGCACGAGGTGTCGGGGGTCGTCCTGGAGGTCCACCCGGACGTGGCCTCCGCGGCGGTGGGCGACCGCGCGGTGGTGCACCCGGCCACGGTCGACGGCACGTGCCCCCGCTGCCGGGCCGGGCACCCCAACCAGTGCACGAGCGCCCGCTACCTCGGCTCGGCCGCCTCGCAGCCCCACACCCAGGGCGGCTTCGTCACCGAGCTCGTGGTGCGCGCCGACCAGCTCGTCCCGGTCCCGGGCTCGCTCGACCTGCGGACCGCCGCCCTCGCCGAGCCGCTCGGGGTGGCCGTGCACGCGCTGAGGCGGGCGGCGGGGGTGCTGGACTCCGGTCCCTCGCTCGCCGGCGCGGACGTGCTGGTGGTCGGCGCCGGCCCCATCGGGGCGCTCAGCGCCGCCGCGGCGGTCGTGGCCGGCGCCCGGGTGACGTCGACGGACCTGTCGGCGCGGGCCCTCACCGTGGCCGCGGCGGTCGGCGCGCACCACTGCCTCGACGTGTCCGGCCTGGACGCGGCCGGCGCGGCGGCCGCGGTGCACGACGTCGTCACCGCCCCGCCCGACGTCGTGGTGGAGTCCTCGGGCTCACCCGCCGGTCTGGCCATGGCGCTGCACGCCGCCCGCCGCGGGGGCGTCGTGGTGCTGCTGGGGCTGCTGCCCCCGGGCTCGCACGCCGTCCCGGCGGGGCTGGCGGCGGTGCGCGAGCTCACCCTCGTCGGCTCCTTCCGTTTCGTGGACGGCATCCGTGAGGCGGTGGACCTGCTCGCCGGAGGGCTGCCGGTCGAGGCCGTGATCAGCCACGAGCGGCCCGCCGAGGACGCGGTGTCCGCCATCGCGCTCGCCTCCGACGCGCGCGCCTCGACGAAGGTGATGCTCCGCTTCGGCGAGGTCCCCGGCTGACCGGCACACCGACCGCTGGGGCGATCCCCTGCCCCGAGACCGTCGTCGTGACGCCGGGAGGCCTCCCGCGCCTCGGCCTCAGCGGACGAGGCGGTGGTACGCCTCGTTCCAGCGCAGCTCCTGCTCGAACCGGCGGGGCTCGGTGCCGGCGTCGATGAGGGCGAGCTCGGTCCGGGTGATGCGGGCGAGGTCGGCGAGGGTCTCGGCACCGAGCTGGCTCGACAGGACGGTGTGGTGGCTGCCGCCCGCGACGATCCAGCACTCGGCGGACGTGCGGAGGTCCGGGGCCGGCCTCCACACCGCCCGCCCGACGGGCAGGTTCGGCAGCGGCTCGGGCGGGGTGACGACCTCGATCTCGTTGGCGACCATCCGGAACCGGTCGCCGAGGTCGGACAGGCACGCGACGACGGCCGGCCCGGGCTCGGCGTCGAACACGAGCCGGACGGGGTCCTCCCGGTCGCCGATGCCCAGCGGGTGGATCTCGACCCGCGGGGTGCCGCCGGCGATGCTGGGGCACACCTCGAGCATGTGGGCCCCCAGCGACAGCGGCTCGCCGGGCCCGAAGTGGTACGTGTAGTCCTCCATGAACGAGGTGCCCCCCGGCAGCCCCTCGCCGGCGACCTTGAGCATCCGCAGCAGGGCCGAGGTCTTCCAGTCGCCCTCGCCGCCGAAGCCGTAGCCGTCCGCCATGAGCCGCTGGACCGCGAGGCCGGGCAGCTGGCGCAGGCCGGCGAGGTCCTCGAAGTTCGTCGTGAACGCCTGGGCCCCCACCTCGGCGAGCAGGCCTCGCAGCGCGAGCTCCTGCCGGGCGCCGTAGCGGAGGGACTCGTGCCGGTCGCCCCCACGGCGCAGCTCGGCGACCACGTCGTAGGAGTCCTCGTACTCCGCGACCAGGGTGTCGACCTCCGCGTCCGCGGTGGCCTCGACCGCCGCGACGAGGTCGGCCACGGGGAACGCGTTCACCGTCACGCCCAGGCGCCACTGCGCCTCGGTGCGGTCGCCCTCGGTCACGGCGACGTTGCGCATGGTGTCGCCGAACCGGGCCACCGTGAGGTGCCGGCCCTCGTGCCACGCGAGCGCCGCCCGCACCCAGCGCCGACAGCCGTCCGGTGACGTGGGGGTCGGAGGCGTGACCGACGACGGTCTTGCGGACCACCCCCATCCGGGACTGGATGTAGCCGAACTCCCGGTCGCCGTGGGCGGCCTGGTTGAGGTTCATGAAGTCCATGTCGATGGTCGACCACGGCAGGGACTCGTTCGCCTGGGTGTGCAGGTGCAGCAGCGGCACCTGCAGCGCGTCCAGGCCGCGGATCCACATGCGCGCCGGCGAGAACGTGTGCATCCACGCGACGACCCCGACGCAGGACGGGTCGGCGTTCGCGTCGGTGGCGACACGGTGGATCCCCTCGGAGGAGGTGACCACCGGCCGCCAGACCAGGTCCGCGGGCAGGGCGCCCGCGTCACGGAGCATCGAGGCGACCTGCTGGCTCTGCTCGGCCACCTGCGCGAGCACGTCCTCGCCGTAGAGGCCCTGGCTGCCGGTGACGAACCAGACCTCGCGTGCGGTCGCGGCCGTCCGGCCGGCGCTGTCCGTGGTGCTCATCGCGGGTCTCCCTCGGTGCCCTGCCCGGGCTGTCCGTAGACGTTCTGGTAGCGGTCGTAGAGCCGGGTGATGTCGTCCTGCGGAGATCCGCTCCGGCTTCCCCAGCTGCCGGGCGGCGTGCACCGAGCGGGCGACGTCCTCGCACATGACGGCCGCCTTGACGGCGTCCCTGGCGTCGGAGCCGATGGTGAAGACGCCGTGCTGCGCCATGAGGACCGCCCGGGAGCGGTGGCCCGACGAGCGTCTCCACGATGCCCCGACCGATGGAGTCGTCACCGATCAGGGCGAACGGACCGACCGGGATGTCGCCCCCGAACTCGTCGGCCATGGCCGTCAGCACGCAGGGGATCGGCTCCCGGACCGCGGCCCAGGCGCAGGCGTAGGTGGAGTGCGTGTGGACCACGCCGCCGACCTGCGGCATGTGGCGGTAGACGTAGGCGTGGGCCGCCGTGTCCGAGCTCGGTGAGCGCCCGCCCTCCACCAGCGTGCCGTCCAGGTCGCAGACCACCATGGTGTCGGCCGTCAGCTCGTCGTAGGAGACACCGCTCGGCTTGATGACGAAGAGGTCGGCCCCGGGGACGCGGCCCGAGACGTTGCCCGCCGTCCACGCCACCAGGTCGTAGCGCACCAGCTCGGCGTGCAGGCGCGCGACCTCGGCCCGGGTCCGCGCCAGCCGGCTCGCCAGGTCCGGGCCGTCCGCCACGTCGTCCGGGGGCAGGGCGGGCCGGGACAGGTCGGGTGCGGGCACGGTGGCTCCCTCGTCGTTCGGCGCTGCGCTTGTTAGCGTTCACAGTTAACGTTAACGGCGCTACCATCGTCAAGGTGTCCACGTCCTCGGGTCCCGCCGCGACCGCGCGTGCCCCGCGCCGCGCCGTGGTCATGCACGACGTGGCCCGCGCGGCGGGCGTCTCCCACCAGACGGTGTCCCGGGTGCTCAACGGCAGCACCGCCGTGCGCGAGTCGACCCGACAGCGGGTCCAGGCGGCCATAGACGACCTCGGCTACCGGCCGAACGCCGCGGCCCGGGCGCTGGTGACGGCCCTCTCCCCCGCGATCGGCGTCCTGGTGGCCGACCCCACGCTGTTCGGGCCGGCGAGCATGCTGCTGTCCATCGAGCAGTCCGCGCGCCGCCGTGGTCGCGTCGTCGACGTCGCGCTGCTCCCGGACCTCGAGGCGTCGTCGATCGCCGACGGGTTCGCCTACCTCGAGGGTCTGCGCGTCGCCGGGATCGTCGTCGTGGCGCCGCAACGCACCGCGGCCGACGCCATGCTGGCCCTCCCCGAGCACCTGCCGGTCGTGGCCGTCGACGGCGGGCTGGTCGCGGACCTGCCCATCGTGCGCGCGGACCAGGCCGCCGGTGCCGCGCTGGCGACGCAGCACCTGCTCGACCTGGGGCACGCGACCGTCCACCACGTCGCCGGGCCGACGGACTGGCTGGAGGCCGAGGAGCGCGTCACCGGGTGGCGGGACACGCTCCGGCGGGCCGGGCGTCCCGTGCCGGAGCCGCTGCAGGGCGGCTGGACCGCCCGCGGGGGTCATGAGGCAGGCCGGCGGCTGGCCGCGGACCCGGGCGTCACCGCGGTGTTCGCGGCCAACGACCCCACCGCGCTCGGGATCGTCAGGGGCCTGCAGGACGCCGGCCGGCGCGTCCCCGAGGACGTGTCCGTGGTCGGCTTCGACGACGTCCCCGAGGCACCCTTCTACGGCCCCGCGCTGACCAGCGTCCGTCAGGGGTTCCCCCAGCTCGGGGAGCTCGCCGTCACCACCCTGCTCGACCTCGTCTCCGGCGTCGACGTGCCCGCGGGGAGGACCCCCGACCGGACCGTCGAACCGGTCCTGGTGGTGCGAGCGAGCACCGCCCCGCCACCCCGGCCACCGCTTCCCCGGACCACCACCCCCGCAGACGCGCAGACGGAGCACCGATGAGCACGCAGCAGGACCACCCCACCGCCCGCACCGTGATCGCGGACGGCGACGCCGTCCTGGGCATCGAGCTGGGCTCCACGCGCATCAAGGCGGTGCTCGTCGCCCCGGACGGAGAGGTGCTGGCCGCCGGCGGGCACGCCTGGGAGAACCAGCTGGTGGACCGGATGTGGACGTACTCCCTGGACGACGTCTGGGCGGGCCTGCAGGCCTCGGTCTCCGCGCTGCTCCGTGACGCCGAGCGACGGCACGGCGCCGCCCCCACCAGGCTGGCCGCCCTGGGCGTCTCCGCCATGATGCACGGCTACCTCGCCCTCGACGCGGACGGCGAGCTCCTGGTCCCGTTCCGCACCTGGCGCAACACGACCACCGGCACGGCGGCGGAGCGGCTCACGCAGCTGTTCGACCAGAACATCCCGCTGCGCTGGTCGGTCGCCCACCACTACCAGGCGGTGCTCGACGACGAGCCGCACCTGACCCGGGTCGACCACCTCACCACGCTGGCGGGCTACGTCCACTGGCGCCTGACCGGTCGGAGGGTCCTGGGCGTGGGTGACGCCTCCGGCATGTTCCCGGTGGACCCCCTGACCCGGGACTACGACAGCCGGCTGCTCGCCCTGTACGACGAGGCCCTCCACGGTCGCGGCGCAGGCCCGGGCCTGCGGCCGCTGCTGCCGCAGGTGCTGACCGCGGGACAGGAGGCCGGCCGGCTCACCGCCGAGGGCGCCGCCCTGCTGGACCCGAGCGGGACGCTGCAGGCCGGTGCGCCGCTGTGCCCGCCGGAGGGCGACGCCGGCACCGGCATGGTCGCGACGAACGCGCGTCGCCCCGCGGACGGGCAACGTCAGCGTCGGCACGAGCATCTTCGCGATGGCCGTGCTGGAAGGTCCCCTGTCCCGGGCGCACGCGGAGGTGGACCTGGTCACGACCCCGGTGGGCGATCTGGTCGCGATGGTCCACTGCAACAACGGGGCGAGCGAGCTGGGGGCCTGGGCGACGCTCTTCGGGGAGTTCGCGGCCGCGCTGGGGCACCCCAGCGAGCCGGACCAGGTCTTCGGGACGTTGCTGCGCTCGGCCCTGGAGGGCGACCCCGACGGGGGCGGTCTGCTCGCCTACAACTACCTGTCGGGCGAGCCCATCACGGGCTGCGAGGAGGGCCGTCCGCTGGTGGTCCGCACCCCGGACAGCAGCCTCTCGCTCGGCAACTTCGCCCGGACCCTGGTCTACAGCGCCTTCGGCACCCTGAGCATCGGCATGGAGGCGCTCGCCGAGGAGGGTGTCGAGCTCGACGTGATGGTCGCCCACGGCGGGCTCTTCCGGACCGAGGGGGTGGCGCAGCGGCTGCTCGCCGCCGCCCTGGGGATCCCGGTGGCCGTCGGCCGAGGAGCGGCCGAAGGGGGCGCCTGGGGCATCGCCCTGCTCGCGTGCTTCCTGGCCGCCCCCGAGGGCACCGGCCTGGCCGCCTACCTCGAGGAGCACGTCTTCGTGGGCGACCGGCCGTCGGCGCGACCCCCGGACGCCGACGACGCCCGGGGTTTCGCCTCGTTCCTCGACAGGTACCGCTCGGGACTGCCGGTCGAGCGGGCTGCGATCGACGCGCTGTAGCCCCCCGGTCTCGACGCCGACCGCGCTGTGGAGGACGGGTGGCAGGCCGGGAGCCGTGCTACTTGAGGCTGCCGATGGTCAGCCCGCCCTGCCAGTACTTCTGCAGGCAGACGAAGGCGATGACCAGCGGGACGATCGACACCAGGGCCCCGATGATGATAAGGCTCCACAGCGAGGTGGTCCCGGCGTTGTTGGCCGAGGCCAGCCCCTGCCACAGGTTGAGCCCGACCGTCACGGGGAACAGCCGGTTGTCGTTGAGCATGACCAGGGGCAGGAAGAAGTTGTTCCAGGTCCCGACGAACGACAGCAGGAGCACGGTGACGACGGCGGGCCGCATGAGCGGC
Source organism: uncultured Actinomycetota bacterium (assembly GCA_963750335.1). Lineage (GTDB taxonomy): Bacteria > Actinomycetota > Actinomycetes > Actinomycetales > JBBAYJ01 > Aquipuribacter. The sequence continues at coordinate 320,876 of CAVVQD010000011.1, read as the reverse complement.
AGCGCCACCTGCACGAAGGTGCGCAGCTCCCCGGCGCCGTCGACCCGGGCCGCGTCGAGCAGCTCGTCCGGCACGGCGTCACGGGCGTAGACGTTCATGAGGTAGACCCCGAACGGGTTGAGCAGCGAGGGCAGGATGACCGCCCACATGGTGTTCGTCAGCCTCAGCTCCGACATCAGCAGGAACGTCGGGATCACCAGGGCCGTCAGCGGCACCATGACCGAGCCGAGCAGGACGGCGAAGGACGCCCGCCGGAACGGGAACCTGAACTTCGCGAAGCCGTAGCCCGCCAGCACCGCCAGCACCGTCGCCCCCACCCCGCCGGCCAGCGCGTACAGCGCGGAGTTGCCGAGCCAGCGGGCGTAGATGCCGCCGTCGAAGGTGAACAGCTGGGTGAGGTTGCCGAGGTAGTCGATCTCGTCGGAGAACCACAGCGGGTTGCTGCCGCCGAAGAGCCCGCGGGCGTCCTTGGAGGCCGCGACGACCACCCACCAGAACGGGACGAGGAAGTAGACCATCAGCCCCGCGAGGAACAGGTGCGGCAGCAGGTGCCGCTGCGTGGGCCGCTTCCGGGGGGTGCCGGCGGCGCGGCGGCCGGTGTCGGGACGGGTCGAGGTGGCAGTGCTCACAGGAAGCTCCCCCGGCGGCGGGTGAGGAACAGGAAGAGGTACACGGCGACGAAGATGACGAAGCCGAGCGCGAACGACACCGCGGAGGCGTAGTTGAACTGCCCCTGGCTGAAGGCCAGCGTGTACGCGTAGATGTTCGGGGTGAAGTCCCCGCCGATGGAGCCCGAGGCGAGGAAGCGCAAGATCTGCGGCTCGTTGAAGAACTGCAGCGTCCCGATGAGGGCGAAGACCAGGATGAGGAACAGCGCGGGGAGCACGAGCGGGATCTTGATGCGCCAGACGATCTGCCACGAGCTCGCCCCGTCGATCCGGGCGGCCTCGTAGAGGCTGGGGTCGATGCCCTGCAGGGCCGCGTACAGGATGATCATGTAGTAGCCGGCCCACTGCCAGGTCACCACGTTGAGCAGGCCGTAGAACACGAGGTCCCGGCTGAGCAGGAACGGGGCGTCGGCGCCGAACGCGCCGAAGATGTCGTCCAGCGGGCCGAAGTTGGGGCTGTAGAGGAAGCCCCACATCAGCGCACCGATCACCGCGGGGATCGCGTACGGCAGGAAGATCATCAGGCGGGAGAAGCGGGCGAACCGCGAGGTGATCCCGTCGACGACGAGGGCCACCGCCAGCGACACCGCCATCTGCAGCGGGATGAGCACCAGGGAGAACCGGACGACGAACCACACCCCCGAGAGGAAGTTGTCGTCGCTGAACGCCTTGGCGTAGTTGGCCAGCCCCGAGAACCGGGTGCCGGTGGCCAGACCGCTGCTGAACAGGCTGAGGTAGAACGCGTAGGCCATCGGCGCCACGAGGAAGACGAGGAACACGACCGCGAACGGCGCGACGAAGACGAGGCCGAGCCAGTCCCGCCGACGGGACGCCGCCCGGCGCCTGGTGGGTTTCACGGGCACCGCCGTGGCGGCGGGGGGAGCGAGCGTCATGAGGACTCCTGCTGGGTTCCGACGAGGGGGGCGCACCGGCTCGAGGAGGAGCCGGCGCGCCCGGAGGGACCGACCGGGGGTCAGTCCGTCGTGACCGTGAAGCCCTGCTCCTCGGCGTAGGCGGCGACGGTCTCCTGGATCGCGGCCGCTGCCTCTTCCCCCGTCGTCTCGCCGGCGTTGATGTCGCCGATCTGCTCGGTCATCGTCTGGTAGTAGAACTGGCCGAAGGGGGCGTAGGTGAAGCCCTGGTAGCCGCCCGCCGCGGGGACGTAGACCTCCTTGTTGGCCTGCTGGCCGTCGAAGAAGGGCACCTCGAGCTCGACGAACTCCTCCGAGGTGAGGACGTTCTGGTTGAGCGGGAAGATCACCTGGTTCTTCCACCCGTCGGCGAGCGACTCCTCGTCGGCGTACAGCTCGAACGCGACCTGCGCCGCCAGCTCGGCGTCCTTCGCCTGCGAGGTCACCGCGAAGGCGGAGCCACCCCAGTTGACCTGGACGGGCTCCTCGCCCGCCCACTGCGGCAGGGGCGCGACCGCCCACGTGCCGGCCTCCTCGCCCTCGCCGACGCCGGCCCCGGTCAGGTAGCCGGGGGCCCAGGCCGCAGAGATGTACGTGGCGTAGTCGCCGCCCACCATGCCGGAGATGTACTCGGGCGTGAACTGGTCCTGGGTCCCGACCAGGCCGTCCCGCACGAGGCCGGCCCAGTACTCGAGCACCTTGGCCGATGCCTCGTCGTCCAGGTTGATGGTGATCTCGGTCGGGTTCGTCGGGTCGTACTCGAACGGCTGGGCGCCGGCCTGGATCTGCAGCGCCATCAGGGGCGCCGGCACGTTGGCACCGAAGTCGCCGAACAGCGGCCCGCCCGCCTCCTTCACGGTCCGGGCGGCCTGCTCGTACTCCTCCCACGTGGTGGGCGGCGTGATGCCGTACTCCTCGAAGACGTCGGTCCGGTAGATCATCGCCATCGGGCCGCCGTCGATCGGGGCCGCGTACACGGCGTCGCCGACCGAGACGTCCTTCCAGGCGCCCTCGCTGAAGTTGTCCTTGACGTCCTCGTAGCCGTAGTCGCTGATGTCGACGAGGGCGTCCTGGATGACGTAGTTCGGGATGCGGTCCGCCTCGAGCATGACGACGTCCGGGGCTCCGGTCCCGGCGGCGATGGCGGTCTGGAACTTGTCGTACTCGTCGCCGCCCTGGCCGGCGTTGGTCCAGCAGACCTGGACGTCGTCGTGGGAGCCGTTGAAGTTGTCGACGACCGTGGCCATGTTGGGGTACCAGGCCCAGGCGGTCACCTGGGGGACGTCCTCGACCATGATCTCGTTGGTGCAGGAGAGGCTGTCGTTGCCGCCCCCGCCCCCGGCGGCCCCGGACGCGCCCGCCGCGGAGCCGGAGCCGACGTCGTCGCCGCAGGCGGCCAGCAGCGTCGCGGCGAGGGCGACGGCGGTGATCGCAGGAAGAATCGTGCTCTTCATCGAGGTCCCTTCATGGGGTCGGGCGACGACCGCCCCCTGGGAGCGCCGGCCGCACTGCCGATACAACGTTGTATTTACCACGTTGTAAAACGGGAGTGTGGGTGCCGCCGGGCGGCATGTCAAGAGGCTGTCAGCGACCGGTGGCCGTGGACTCGCGCTCGACGACGCGGAACTTCGTGAGCACCTCGCGGGGTTCCCCGACGTACGTCCCCTCGAGCCGGTCCAGCAACAGATCGACCCCCTTGCGGGCGATCTCTGCGCGCCCCGGGTCCACCGACGTGAGGCTGGGGAGCGAGAACCGTGCCTCCTCCAGGTCGTCGAAGCCGATGATCATGACGTCCTCAGGAACGCGGTGGCCGGCCTGCTGGAGGTGGCGGAGCGCGCCGAGCGCCAGCTCGTCGTTCATCGCGAACACCCCGTCCGGCCGCACCCCCCGGGCCAGCACCTGCTCCATCGACGTAGCGCCGTTCGCCCGGTGCCACGGGTCGGACCAGCCGACGAGGTCGGGGTCGTAGGGGACCCCGGCCTCCTCCAGCGCCCGCCGGTAGCCAAGCGTCCGCAGCCCGGCAGACCCGATGACCTCACCCTCGTGGGCGCCGAGGAGGGCGATGCGGCGACGGCCGCGCTCCAGCAGGTGGCGGGTGGCTGCCACGGCGGCCTCCACGTTGTCCATGGCCACGTGGTCGACAGGACCGTGGAAGATCCGCTCCCCCAGCAGCACCAACGGGGTGCCGATGTCGAGGAGCGCGGCGTCGGCGTTCTCCATGCCCAGCGGGCTGAAGATGAGCCCGTCGGTGGAGCTCCGGCGCGGGCTGCGCAGCATCTCCAGCTCGCGCGCCCGGTCGCCGCCCGTCTGCTCGATCAGCACGACGTGTCCTCTGTCCCGGGCGTTCTCTATGACCTGGTCCGCCAGCTGCGCGAAGTAAGTGATCTTGAGCTCGGGCACCGCGAGGCTGATGGCCCCGGTGCGGCCGCGGCGCAGGTTGCGCGCGGACATGTTGGGTCGGTACCCCAGCTCGGCCACGGCAGCAAGGACCTTCTCACGCGTAGAGGCCCTGACGTGCTGGTAGTCATTGATGACGTTGGACACCGTCTTGATCGAGACGCCGGCCACCCGGGCCACGTCGTGCATCGTTGCTGACACGGCTCCTCCAGCGCTGGTCCGGCCGCCGCGGGACGAGGCAGCGGGACCCTGGGACGTTACAACGCCGCCTGTCGGCAGGCAGACCTTGCGCGTAGCGCACCTGCTCGGGCACTGTTCGTTTACAACGTTGCAATGACGCCACCGGCGACGGAGCCGGGCCGCCTCGCCACGGCGCGCTCCTCGGGCGGGGCCGCTCGTCGCCCGCCCTCTCGCCGGTCCCTGCCATGACTGCCCTGGAGGCTCCCGCATGCAGCACGCACGAGTGTCGATCGACCCCGCCTTCGTCGTCGCCCCGGTGAACCGCCGGGTCTTCGGCTCCTTCGTGGAGCACATGGGCCGGTGCGTCTACACGGGGATCTACGAGCCCGGTCACCCCACCGCGGACGAGGACGGTCTGCGCGGCGACGTGCTGGCCCTGGTGCGCGAGCTCGGCGTGACCACGGTGCGCTACCCGGGCGGCAACTTCGTGTCCGGCTACCGGTGGGAGGACGGCGTCGGCCCGGTGGAGGACCGCCCCGTACGGCTGGACCCGGCGTGGCGCACGATCGAGACGAACGCGTTCGGGCTCAACGAGTTCATGCGGTGGGCGCGCAAGGCCGACATCGAGCCGATGATGGCGATGAACCTGGGCACCCGTGGGATGCAGGAGGCCATCGACCTGCTGGAGTACACCAACCACCCGGACGGCACGGCCCTGTCGGACCTGCGCATCGAGCACGGCGCCAAGGAGGCCCACGACATCCGGATGTGGTGCCTGGGCAACGAGATGGACGGCCCCTGGCAGCTGGGGCAGAAGACCGCCGAGGAGTACGGCCGCCTGGCCGCGCAGACCGCGCGGGCCATGCGCCAGTTCGACAAGGACCTCGAGCTGGTGGCCTGCGGGTCCTCCAGCCGGGTCATGCCGACGTTCGGCGCGTGGGAGGCCACGGTCCTCGAGCACACCTACGACGTCGTCGACTACATCTCCGCGCACGCCTACTACCAGCTGCACGGCGACGACTACGCGAGCTTCCTCGCCTGCTCGGTGGACATGGACCGCTTCGTGCACCAGGTCGTCGCCACCGCCGACCACGTCGGGGCGCGGCTGCAGTCGGACAAGACGATCAACATCTCCTTCGACGAGTGGAACGTCTGGTACCTGGAGGAGCTGCAGGCCGGGCAGGGAGGACTGCCCGAGGACTGGGTCGAGGCCCCTCGCACGAGCGAGGAGGCCTACACCGTCATCGACGCCGTCGTCGTCGGCTCGCTGCTCATCACCCTGCTGCGCCACGCCGACCGGGTCACCGCCGCGTCGCAGGCGCAGCTGGTCAACACGATCTCCTCGATCCGCACCGAGCCGGGCGGCCCGGCGTGGCGGCAGTCGATCTTCCACCCCTTCGCGCAGACCGCGGAGCACGCCGTCGGCACGGTGCTCGACCTCCGGGTCGACGCCCCGACGCTGTCCACACCCACCTACGGCGACGTGTCCCTGGTGGACTCCGTGGCGACGTACGACGCCGGCAGCGGCCGGCTGGCGGTGTTCGTCGTCAACCGGGACCCGGCGCAGCCGCTCGCCTTCAGCACGGAGCTGACCGGCTTCGGCGGGGGCGAGCTGGTGGAGGCGCTCCTGCATCTCCGACGAGGACTACCGGGCGGCGAACACCGAGGCCGACCCGGACCGGGTGGTCCCGCGGGAGCACACGAGCGCGGCGGTCGTCGACGGCACGCTGCAGGCCGAGCTGCCGCCCGCGTCCTGGAGCATGTTCGTGCTGCAGGTGCCCACGAGCTGAGGCGGCTGGCGCCGGCCACGGCGTCCACCGGACCACACGCTCGTCGAGACCAGGGACCGGCGGACACTGCCGACCGCTCGCCCGCGTCCCCGCGACCCGACCGCGGCCCGGACGCCCCGTGGATATCGTTGCCGGATGGTCGACGTCGCGAGCACGGTGCCCGAGACCGCCCCCCGCGGCGGCCCCGTCCGACGACGCGACGAGCTGCGCCGGCGCGTGATCGAGTCGGGCTTCGCCCGGATCGAGGACCTGGCGCGCGATCTCGGGGTCAGCGTGATGACCGTGCACCGCGACCTCGACACCCTCGAGCACGAGGGCTGGCTCACCAAGATCCGCGGCGGCGCGACGGCGAACCCGTCCGCGCTCGTCGACGCCGGCGTCCGCGAGCGGGGCAGCGCGCTGGCGGCCGAGAAGTCCGCGATGGCCCGGGCGGCCGCCGAGCTGCTCGGGCCGGGCCAGACCGTGTTCGTCGACGACAGCACCACCGCGCTCGGCGTGGTCCCCCACCTGGCGGGCGTTCGCCCCGATGCTCGTCGCGACCAACTTCCTGCCCGTCCTCGCGGGGCTGGCCGACGTCCGCGGGGTGGAGGTGACCCTCCTCGGCGGCCGCTACCACCCGCGGCAGGAGGCCTGCTTCGGGCTGCAGACGGTCGACGCCATCGCGCAGCTGCACGCCGACGTGCTGTTCATGTCGACCACCGCGGTGAGCGGGGGCGCCTGCTTCCACCGCTCCGAGACGACGGTCCTGGTGAAGCGGGCGTTCATGGCCCACGCCTCGCGCAGCGTGCTCATGGTCGACCACGCGAAGTTCGGCCGCCCGGCCCCGCACCTGCTCTGCCGGGTCGACGACTTCGACCTGGTGATCACCGACGCGAGCATCGACCCCGAGGACCTGGACGAGCTCCGCCAGCACGACGTCGAGGTCAGGGTGGCCACCGCCTGACCCCTGTTCCGTTGTGAGATGTGCTGTTAGATTTCACATCCCAGCTGAGTGAACAGGAGAACCGGTCGTGAGCGAAGACGCCTCGACGTCCCCCCTGCGCGTGCTCTGCGCCGGGGACGCGTTCATCACCCCGTCCACGCTCGCCGACGCCGCCCGCCGGCACCTGGCGGCCCTGCCCCCGGTGTCGTCGGTCGAGGTCGTCGAGCACGCGTCGCGGTGGCCGGACGAGCCGTTCGGCGACGGTCGACGGCGTGCGCGAGGCCGCGGGCGACCCGGCGGAGCTGGCCCGCGCGGCCGCCGGGTGCGACGTCCTGCTCACCCACCTCGCCCCCGTCACCGCCGCGGTCCTGCAGGCGGCGGCCCCGTCGCTGCGGGTCGTCGGCAGCGTGCGCGGCGGCCCCGTGAACATCGACGTCGCCGCGGCGACCGCGCTCGGCGTGCCGGTCGCGTACCTGCCCGGGCGCAACCTGGGGGCGGTCGCCGAGTTCGTCGTCGGCGTCACCATCACCGGGCTCCGGAGCATCGGGGCGGCGTCGCGACAGATGGCCGACGGCGTCTGGGACGGCTCCTACTTCCGCTACGAGCGGTGCGGACCGGAGCTGTCCGCCGCGACCGTCGGGCTCGTCGGCCTCGGGGCGGTGGGCGCCCGCGTCGCGGAGCTGCTGCGCGCGTTCGGCAGCACCGTCCTGGCCCACGACCCGTACGCCGACCCCGCCGTCGCCGCCGCAGCGGGGGTAGAGCTGGTCGACCTGGAGACCCTGCTCGGCCGCAGCGACGTGGTCAGCGTCCACGCGCGCCTCACCGACGACACCCGCCGGATGTTCGACGCCGACGCCTTCGCCGCCATGCGGCCCGGCGCGTTCTTCGTCAACACCGCGCGGGGCGAGCTCGTCGACACCGACGCCCTGCGCGACGCCGTGGTGGGCGGCCACCTCGGCGGCGCCGCGCTCGACGTGTTCGACCCCGAGCCGCCCGCCGTCGACGACCCGATGCGCAGCCACCCGTCGGTCGTGGCCACCCCCCACCTGGCCGGCGCGAGCCGCCAGGTCGCGCTGGGCTCGGCGGACAAGGTGGCGGCCGCCGTGGCCCAGCTGTACCGCGCCGGCACCCTGCCTCACTGCGCGAACCCCGAGGTCCTGACCGGCACCGGCACCGGTACCGGCACCGCGGCGCGCTGAGCCGTGGCGTGGATCGGCGTCGACGCCGGGACGTCGATGGTCAAGGCGGTGCGCTTCGACGACGACCTGGTCGCCGAGACGGTGGCCACGGCCGTGGTCCCCGTCGACCGGCCGGTCACCGGGGCCTCCGAGCAGGACATGCGCGCCGTGGCGCGGGCTGTCGAGCAGGTCCTCGCGCAGGTCGCGCCGGTCGGCGGCCGCGTGGACGGGGTGGCCGTGACCGCCCAGGGCGACGGCTGCTGGCTCGTCGACGACGACGGCGCCCCGACCGGGCCGGCCCTGCTGTGGAACGACGGCCGGGCCGGCGACGTCGTCGCCCGCTGGGAGGCCGACGGCCTGCTCCAGGAGGCGTTCGAGGTCACCGGGTCCTACGGCAACGCCGGCCTGGCCCACGCCGAGCTGGCCTGGCTGCGGGAGCACGAGCCCGCGCGGGCGGCCGGGGCCCGGCACCTGCTGAGCTGCGGCAGCTGGCTGTTCCACGAGCTGACCGGGGCGGCCGTCCTCGACGTCTCCGACGCCTGCAACCCCTTCCTGCGCGCCGACGACGGCACGGTGGCCCACGCGCTGCTGGCCGGCATGGGCGTCGGCTGGACCGCGGACCTGCTGCCCCCGGTGGTCTCCGGCGCCGACCGGGTGCGGCCGCTCACGCCACGCGGGGCCGCGGCCACCGGGCTGCGGGCGGGCACCCCGGTCGTGCTCGCCCCCTACGACGTCGTGGCCACCGCGGCCGGCGTGGGCGCGGCCGAGCCGGGGCAGGGCGTCGCCGTGCTCGGCACCACCCTGTGCGTGGAGACCCTCGTCGCCGGGACCGGGCTCCCCCGCCCGCCCGCAGGGATGTCGCTGGCCACCGGGGTGCCCGGCGAGCGGCTGCTCGCCTACGCCACGCTCGCCGGCACCCAGGTCCTCGACTGGTGGGGCCGGCTCCTGGGCGTCGACGGCGCGCCCGGCCTGGTCGCGCTCGCCGCCTCCGCCACGAGGACGGACGGCCCGCTGCTGCTGCCCTACCTGTCGCCGGCCGGCGAGCGCGCCCCGTTCCGCGACCCGGCCGCCCGCGGCGCCCTGGTCGGCGTCGACCTCGAGCACTCCCCCGCCGACGTGGCGTCGGCCGTGCTGCGCGGCCTGACCCTCGCCGTGCGCGACTGCCTGGAGGTCTCCGGCACCGCGCCGGCCACGCTCGCGGTGTGCGGCGGCGGCTCCCGCAGCGACCTCTGGTGCGCGATGCTCGCCGACGCCCTCCAGGTGCCGGTGACCCGCCCGGGCACCGAGCAGGCCGGCGCCCTCGGCGCCGTCCTCACCGGCCTGGTCGCCGTGGGCGTCGAGCCGGACCTGCGGACCGCGTGCGCGCGCCGGCTGGAGAGCGGGCGGACGTTCGCGCCCGACCCTGCCGCGGCCGCACGCTGGGACGCCGACCTGGCCCGCCTGCTGTCCGCCCGCGCCGCCGGCGCCCACCGCGCCTGAGCCTGTCCCGCCCGCGTCCGCGCCGCCCTCCTGGGCCTGGCGACCGCCGGACGCGCCGAGGGGGTGGCAGCAGCCCCTGTCGTGGACGCGGCTCCAGCGGGCCATGGTCACGACGGGTTCTGCTGCCACCCCCGACGGGTGGCCGCTGCGCTCAGGCGCGGCCGTGGCTGCTGCGCGAGCGGCGGGCGACGGAGTCCACGCCGACCGCGAGCAGGAGCACCGACGCCGGTCACGGCGAAGCGGAAGCGAGCTGTCGAGGTTGAGCAGCGTGAGCCCGCTGGAGATGGACTGGATGACGACGATGCCGAGCAGGGCGGAGAACGCGCTGCCGCGGCCGCCGAACAGGCTGGTGCCGCCGATGACCGCCGCCGCGATGGCGTTGAGGTTGACGTCACCGCCGCCGCTGGCCTGGTTGGCCGCGGCCAGCCGGGACGCGGCCGAGCACGCCGCCGAGCGCCGCGAGCGAGGAGCACAGCACGAACGCCGACGCGACGACCGCCCGCACGTCGATGCCCGAGCGGCGGGCCGCCTCCTTGTTGCCGCCCACCGCCAGCATCCACGTGCCCCACTGCGTGCGGGTCAGCGCGTAGTTCAGCGCCAGCACGAGCGCGACGAAGAAGACGACCATCCAGCCCACGCCCCGGGCCCCGTTGAGGTACCAGGCCGCGAACAGCAGCGCGGCGGCGAGCAGCGAGCGACCGCGCGGCCACCAGCCCCACCGGCTCGCCGGACAGGCCGGCACGGACCCGCTCCCGGCTGTGGCGCAGGCCCGTGACGAGCAGGGCCGCTCCCCCCAGGACCGCCAGCACGTAGGACAGCCACGCCGGCACGAAAGCGCGCTGGGCGAAGGCGACGAGCGGGGAGTCGAAGGGCAGGTTGATCGAGCCCTGGGTGCCCAGCACGTACAGCTGGACCCCGAGGAAGCTCAGCAGCCCGGCCAGCGTGATGACGAAGCTCGGGATGCCGAAGCGGGCGTACACCTGCGCGTAGACGAAGCCGATGACCGTGCCCACCAGCACCGCGGCCACGACGGCGACGACGACCGGCAGGCCCTGCTGGACGAAGAGCACGGCGACCACGGCGGCCGACAGCCCGCTCACCGAGCCCACGGACAGGTCGATCTCGCCGATGAGCAGGACGCACACGATGCCCAGCGCGATGACGCCGACGGGGACGCACTCCATCGCGAGGTTCACGAGGTTCTGGCGGGACAGGAAGATCGGGTTGAGCGCCTGCATGACGCTCCAGATGACGACCAGGCCGAGGACCACGGGCAGGACGCCGAGGTCGCCGGAGCGGACGCGGTCGAGGAAGCCGGCGAGCAGCCCTCGGACGCCGGAGCGGTCCTGGAGGCGCTCGTCGAGGCGGTCGCCGGCGGGTCGTGCGGGGGCGCGGGTGCCGCTCATCGGCGTGCCGCCTTCCTGGTAGGGGTCCTCGCTCGCGACGGCTGTGTCGCGTGGGTCGTCCGTCGCGGCGGCGGGGGCCGCGGCCCGTGCTGCTGCGGCCGGCGCGGCGGGTCACGACGTTGTCGGTGGCGCCGGTGATGGCCGCGACGATCTCCTCGGAGCTCACGGAGCGGGCGTCGTACTCGCCGTTGTTGCGGCCCAGCCGCAGCACCGCGACGCGGTCGGCCACGGCCCGGACGTCGGCCATGTTGTGGCTGATCATGATCACGCCGAGGCCGCGGTCGCGCAGGCGCTCCACGAGGTTGAGGACCTCGGCGGTCTGCTCCACGCCGAGGGCCGCCGTCGGTTCGTCGAGGATGATGACCTTGGGGTCGCCGAGCAGGGACCGGGCGATGGCCACGGTCTGGCGCTGCCCGCCGGACAGGCCGGCGACCGGGATCCGGACGGTCGGGATCTTCGCGGACAGCTCCCGCAGGAGCTCCCAGGACCGCATCTCCATCTGCACGGTGTCCAGGCGCAGGCGGCGGGTCTCCCGGCCGAGGAACAGGTTCTGGACCACCGACAGGTTCTCGCAGAGCGCGAGGTCCTGGAAGACGGTCGCGATGCCCAGGTCCATGGCCGCGGCCGGGGACGGCACGCTCACCTCGCGGCCGCCGAAGGTGATGCTGCCGCGGTCGGGGGCGTGCACCCCCGACAGGACCTTGACCAGCGTCGACTTGCCGGCGCCGTTGTCGCCGACGATGGCGACCACCTCGCCCTCGGCCACGCTCAGCGTGATGTCGGTGAGGGCGGCGACCGCCCCGAAGGACTTGCTGATGCCCTCGCAGGGCGAGGATCGGCGGCCCGCCCTGCGGGGTCGGGACCGGTGGCGTCACGGGTGCTGTCGGCGTCGACATGGGACCCCTCGTCGGGTGCGTCGGTGTGTCGGGCTGTGGGCGGTGGAGGACGTGCGGGCGGTGCCGGCCGGTCCCCGCCCGGGAGGGAGGGGACCGGCCGCGTCAGTGGTGCGGCTGGCTGCGGTGCCGCGTCTCAGCGGGCGCCGGTCACTCGATCGCCGAGCTCGGTGCAGGCGCGACGTACTCGCCGGTGCAGACCTCCTCGACGGTGTAGATGCCACCGTCGAAGATGACCTCGACGAGGTTCTCCTGCGTGACGACCTCGGGGGTGAACAGCTGCGAGGGGGTGTCGTACAGGGTGGTCTCCGCCTCGGGCGGGTTGCCGGTCGCGAAGGCGTAGGCGATCTCGGCGGCGGCCTCGGCGACGATGCTGATCGGCTTGGAGATGGTGTTGTACTGGTCGCCGGCGATGATCCGCTGGATCGCGGCCACCTCGGCGTCGTTGCCCGTGACGGGCGGGACGGGGTCGGTCCCGGCCGACTTGAAGGCGGCGATGGAGCCGCCCCCGGTGCCGTCGTTCGCGGCCACCACGCCGACGATCTGGTCGCCGAACTGGGTGATCTGCCCGCCGACCCACTCCTGGGCCTCCGGCGGCGCCCACTCGGGGGTGTCGAACTCGGCGAGGACGTCGTAGCCGCTGGCGTCCACGACCCCGCTGACCCCGTCGCGGATCAGGCCCGCGGCGGCGTCGGTGGGCGAGCCGTTGACCTGGAGGATGCCGCCCTCGGCCCCGATCTCGTCGAGGTGGTCGACCAGGGACTGGGCGATGGAGGCGCCGATGCCCTCGTTGTCGAAGGAGACGTAGTAGTCGGCGGGCGCGTCCGGGATGGGCCGGTCGTAGCTGATGACCGGGACGTCCTGGGACTGGGCGTTGACCACGATGCCGGCCGCCGCGGCGGAGTCCACCGGGTCGAGGACGATGACGTCGGCGCCCTGGGCCAGGGCCGAGTCGGCCTGCTGCTGCTGCTGGGCCGCGTCGGCGTCGGCGTTGGAGTAGAGGACCTCGCAGTCCGGGCACAGCTCGGCCATCTTCGCCTCGAACAGCGGCCGGTCCTGCTGCTCGTAGCGGGTGGAGGCCAGGTCGGGCATGAGGAAGGCGATCTGGAACGCCTCGCCCCCGCCGCCCTCCCCGGCCCCGGCGTCCTCCTCGGCGCTGGCGCCGCCGCCGGCGCCCGCGTCGGTGCTGCCGGCGCCGTCGTCCGCGGCGCAGGCGCCGGTGAGCAGCAGGGTGACCGCGGCGGTCGCCGCGAGCACCGTGGTCTGCAGTCGGGTACTCCTCATCGAGCTCTCCTTCGGGTGGGGGTGCAGGGGTGGTGCGTCGGGCGGGGCACGGGACGTGCCGGGGACGGTGCGGTCAGAGGGGGACGTTGAACGACACGAGGGACGCGTCCTGGTCCCCGGCGGCGCCCACGACGAGATGGGTGAGGGTGCCGTTGTCCAGGCGGGGGAAGACGGTCCGGTAGCGGCGCACGTCGATGCCCAGCAGGCGGCACAGGGCGAGCCGGAGCAGCGTGTTGTGCGCCACCACCAGCACGGTGGCGCCGTCGTGCGCGGCGGCCAGGGCGCGCAGGTCGCCGGCGGCGCGGTCGGCCGCGGCCAGCGGGTCCTCGGCCTCGGGGAAGTGGTGGGTGACCGGGTCGGCGCGGAAGGCCCGGACCATGTCGGGGTCGGCGGCGTCCAGCTCGGCGATCGTGCGGCCCTCGGCGACCCCGAAGAAGACCTCCCGCAGGTCCTCGCGCAGCTCGGGCTCCAGGCCCAGCGCGGCGGCGACCGGGCGCGCGGTCTCGACGGCCCGGCGCACCGGCGAGCTGGCCACCGAGTCGGGGCGCTCGACCAGGGCCCAGGCCGCGAGCAGGTCCGCCTGGCGGCGTCCCTCGGCCGTGAGGTCGACGTCGCTGGTGCCGGCGTAGCGGTTCTCGCGGTGCCAGACGGTCTGCCCGTGCCGCGACAGGACGAGCCGGGTGCCGCTCATGCGCCCACCCGCCCGAGGGGGGCGTGCCGTCGCGGAGGTCGGCCGGCAGGCGCCCGGCGTCCAGCCAGCCCAGCGCGAGCAGGCGGGCCACGAAGCCGCGGTAGGCCTCGGTCAGCCGGGCGCCGGCGACCGGGTCCGGGCGCGAGCTCCTGCCGGGTCCGCACCATCCGGGCGGCGGTGGCCGCGAGGCGACCGGGAGGCGCGGCGGCGAGCACGGCCGCGCCGACGGCGGCCTCGACGCGAGCCGGGCAGCCGGACCGGGCGGCCCAGGGTGTCGCTGCGCAGCTGGTTCCACACGGCGTTGCGGGTGGGCCCGCCGCTCAGGGTCACCGGGCCCGGAGGTGTCGGCGCCGAGCCCGCGCAGCACGTCGTAGGCGAGCCGCTCGACGAAGGCGACGCCCTGCATCGCACCGGCGAGGACGTCGACGTCGTCCCGCCCGGCCGGGCCGGGCGCGGGCTCCACGAGCGGGACCGCGTCCGGCGCCACGAACGGGAACCGCTCGCCGCTGCCCCAGCAGGGGGTAGACCGTCCCGGCCACGGGGAAGCCGGACGGGTGCCGCGCAGGACCGCGGCCGTGAGCGCCACCAGGTCGCGGCCCGGCAGGTCGCGGGACAGCACGCCCGCGCCGGAGCTCGAGGCCCCGCCGGGAGCCAGCCGCCGTCGGGGTTGCGGTGGCAGTAGACGGCGCCGTCGGGGTCCAGGAGCAGCCCGGGCGTCGAGCCCTTGACGACCAGGGTGGTCCCCAGCGCGCGAGCTCCAGGAGCCGTGCTCCAGCGCGCCGGCCGCGACCTGGGCGGCGCACCCGTCGGTGGTGCCGGCCATGACCGGGGTGCCGGCGGGGACGCCCGAGGCCTCGGCCCCGGCGGCGGAGACGACGCCGACCGGCGTGCCGGGGCGGACCACGTCCGGCAGCAGGCCGGCCGGGACCCCGAGCGCCTCGAGGACCTCTGCGGGCCAGCGCTCCTCACGCAGGTCGTAGCCGGTCTTCAGCACCGACGCGGTGTCGCTGGGCACCCGGTGGCCGACGAGCCGGCCGAGCAGGTGGTCGCCCTGGTGCGCGAGCACCTGCCCGGCCTCCAGGTGGCCCTCGCGGACCAGCAGCAGGACCTTGGGCAGCGCCCAGGACGGCTGCACCCGGTAGCCGAGCGACGTCCACAGCGACTGCCCGGCCTCCTGGGCGCCCGGCGCGTACGGGGCGGCCGTCGTGTCGTCGTACATGAGGGCGGGCCCGGCGGGGAGACCGGTGGTGTCCTGCACCACGAGCGTGCCGGAGGTGGAGTCGATCGACAGCCCGGCGACCGGCCGCCCCGCCAGGTCCCGGACGACGGCCTGGGTCGCCTCGCACACCGCCCGCCACCAGTCCCGGGGGTCCTGGCCGTGGGACCGGCCGTCACGGCGGCCCGGCTCCAGCCCGGACGCGGCCTGCGCCAGCAGCGTGCCGTCGTCGTCGAGGGCCACGACACGGACGCCCTGGGTCCCGACGTCCACGCCGAGCCACGCACCGGCGGTGGGGCTGCCGCTGTCGGTCATCGGGTTCACCTCGTCGGGTCGACGTCGTCGTCCTACCTGCGAGATTTAACACTCTGATTGTGAAGTTAACAAGAGACCCCACATAACGAACCGGTCACGGGGGTGCGCTCAGCCGTCCCGGGCGCCGTCGGCCATCATCTGGCGCAGCCGGGCCAGGCCCCGGTGGGCGTTGGAGCGCACGGTGCCCGGGGCGACACCGAGCAGACCCGCGATCTCCGCGTCGTCCATCCGCTCGTAGTGGCGCAGGACGAGCACGACCCGCTGCCGGCCGGGGAGCCGGCGCAGCAGGGCGAGCATGTGGTCGCGCTCGACCAGCGCCGTGTCCTCGGCGCGCTGCCAGGGCGCCGGGACACCGGCCGTCGGGTCGCTCGACGGGCTCTCGCGGCGCGCGGCGCGGCGCCACCACGAGGTGCACGCGTTGAGCAGCATGCGGTTGACGTAGGCCGTCGGCTGGTCCAGGCGCGCGATCCGGTCCCAGCGCAGGTAGACCCGGGCCAGCACGTCCTGCAGGACGTCCTCGGCCGCGTGCGGGTCCCGCAGCGTGCGGCGGGCCAGCCCCGTGAGGCGCGCGCCGTGGGCGGCCACGAAGGCGTCGAAGGTGGTCACGGTGCTGCTCGTCATCACCTCCCCGTTCACGGGGTCGCCGCCAGGCGCTCACCGGTGCGGGTGTCGCCCAGGGTCTGGACGTAGGCACGGACCAGAGCCTGGGCCCGTCCGACCTGCTCCGGCTCCACCTGCGTGGCGCCCCCCCCGGACACGTTCACGTAGCCGCGGACGAGGACGTCCCCCACCCGCACCACGACCAGGGCCGACGCCTGCGGCGGCACCGCGACCTCGGCGCTCCCCTCGACCCCCGGCACGGTCCCGGTCACCAGGAGATACCCGTCGGCCCCCGGCTGCTCCTCTCCCCCCGTGGTCGTGGCCGTGAGGCCCAGACCGGCCCCCTGGCAGGCGGTGGCGCGGTCGGCGAGCGCCTGCAGCGCACCGGTGGCGCCGCCCGCGACGAAGAGGTCCACCCGTGCCTCCGCGTACGACCCGGCCTCGACGGTCGCCGGTCCCGGGTGCGTCCACGTCCGGGCCCCCCGGACGTCGTTCCCGAGCCGGCTGGTCGCGCCGTCGTCGTTGCTCTCGGCGCAGGCCGGCACGACGTTCTGCAGGAACGCCCCCGCCTGCGTGTCCGTGGTGCTGATCGCCGGGTCCAGGCCGTCGGGCAGGTCCGCCGCGGAGGGCTCGACCTCGTCGGGGACCAGCAGGTAGCCGTCGGACGCGAGACCCAGCGCGACCGGCCCCGACGACGGGTCGGGCGAGACCGACGGGTCAGGCGGGACCGACGGCTCGGCCGAGCCGCTCCCGGGCGGCGCCGACGGCCCCGGCGGGGCCCCCGCCGTCGGCGACCCCCCGACGGACGGCTGCGCGGCAGGGGGCAGGGTCGTCCGGGTGTCGTCGGAGGCGATGCCCCGCAGGGTCGGGACGGCGACCAGCGTGACCGCGATCAGCGCCCCCGTCCCGAAGGCGGTGGCGACCGTCGAGCGCCGCCGCCGCAGCTGTCCCGCCCGGCGGCGGGCGCCCTCGCCGATCTGGCCGGCCGACAGCGCCGGCTCACGGTCGGCACCCGGGCGCAGCGAGACCTCGAGCAGGTGCTCGAGCGAGGGGTCGTTCCCTGGAGAGCGGGGCGCAGTCATGCCGTCAGGACGCTCCCTCACGCCGGCGCGTTGCACGAGCGGCCCTGCTCAGGCAGCGCGTGCAACGTCGGGCCGAGGTCGTGCGTCCAGGGTGCATGCAGAACCCGGTCCCCAGCTCTCGCCGCAGGTCCCTCGCCCGCCCGGCCGGGGCGGGCGCCGCCCTGCTCCTGCTCGCGTCCCTCGCCGCGTGCTCGCCCTGGGGGTCGTGGGGGCCCTCCCCCGGCGATCAGGCCGCCCCCGCCCCGCAGCGACCGCCCGCCACGGAGGACGGTCCGCCGGCCTCCGGGGGGACGACCGCAGCGGGAACCACGCCGGTGCCACGCCCGACCTCGCGGCCCACGACCCCCGCCGCACCGCCGCTCCCCACCGCGCCCCCCGTCCCCGGACGGGCGTCCCCGGGGCCCCGTGTCCCTGCGCCCCGGGAGGAGCCCGGTGTCCCGGCCGGTCTGCACCCGCTGGTCCCGGGCCACAACGACCTGGCGGCCGACCGCATCAACCTGGTCTTCGGCGCCCACGCGGCGCCCGACGGGGTCGCGTGGCCGCAGCACGCCCTCGACCTGCTCACCTGGGACGGTCCGGTGCCGCTGACCCTCGACGGCCGCACCGCCGCACCGCCGGACGAGGTCGCTGACCTGGCCTGGGGACCCTTCGCCCTGGAACCGCTCGTCTCCTGCCGGGACATGGTCAACGTCTGGTACCTCGACCAGCCCGTGCCCGACGAGCAGGGTTTCGTCCGTCCCGAGGACGACCCCCTGGCCGGGCTGCCCGAGCCCGTGCTGGTCACCCTGTCCTGGACCGCCACGAGCAACGCCTACGCCGAGCCCGCACGGTTCCGGCCCCCCGAGCTGCCCGGGGCGAACCCCCCTCTGGTTCGGGAGGTACTTCGGCGGGGTGACCCTGCCGGTCTACGGCGAGCTGGAGGACCGGTCGCTGCGCACCGAGGCGGCGACGCTGGCCCACGAGCTCGGGCACGCGCTCTACGGCCTGCCCGACACGTACGTCTTCGACGTCTCCGGCGGCGACACCGACGGCCCCGTCCGCTCGGCCTACCCGTCCTGCGCGTCCGGGCCCGAGCAGGCGCAGGACTGGTTCGGCGACCTGGTCGGCACGACCGACCCGTCCGTCGAGGAGTGGCTCGCCGCCTACGACCGCCAGGGCATCCCGCTGGCCCCCGAGGAGGCCGAGGTGGTGCGGAGCCAGGTGCGCGTCGACCTGGTCCCCGACGGGTGCTTCGGCCCGGAGGGGGTGGCCGTCCGCTCCTCCCGGGCCGCGCTCATGCACAGCAGCTACGAGGTGCCCCTCCTGGACGCCGTCGAGCGCCGGTGGGCCGAGCAGGTGCTCGACGCCTGGGCGCACCGGGACCCCTAGCACCCCGCCCCCGGACCGAGCGTCCGGAGGCGGGCGGGCGGGTGCACCGCTACGCCGGGACCTTCTCGGGCTCGGCCGCTGACGGCGGCGTCCTGGTGCCGTTCCGGACGGACGCGACGCAGAGCAGGGCGAGCCCGAACGTCGCCCAGGCCACGAGCGCCAGTGCCGGGAGCAGGGTGCCGTGACCGTCGAACCCGGAGATCCCGCGCAGCAGGTCGACCGTGGCGCCCAACGGCATCCATCGACCGACCGTCGACCATCCGGCGGGGAGCAGCTCGGGGGCCGACGTGGCCGCCGACAGGGGGTTGCCGAGCAGCACGAGGGCGAGGTCCACGGCCACCAGCCCGGCGCGACCCAGCAGGGCGTTCGCGCCGATCAGCAGCACGGCGATGGCGGTGACGCCGCCCGCGACGGCTGCGCCCTCCGCCCAGATGTTGCCCTCGAGGGAACCGGACCAGCCGTGCAGGACGGCGACCGTGACCGACGCGACGAGCGTGGCCCCGGACAGGGCGCCGAGCACCTGCCGCCGGGACCCTCGGACCAGCAGCGCCATCAGCGTGCCGGTGAGGACGCCGCCGATCGTCAGCGGCAGGGAGCCGGCGGCCAGGCCCGCGCCCCGGGGGTCGTCGGCCGGCGTGGGCGCGATGTCCGTCACGGGCAGCCCGGCCTGCGCTCCGGTCGCGCCCAGGCCTGCGGCCAGCTGGCCGAGCAGCTGCGCGACCGCGGGGGAGGCCGCAGAGGCCGTGAGCACCTCGGTGGGGCCCTGCGGGCCGAGGACGACGGCTCCGTAGGCACGCCGGTCGAGCACCTCGGCCACGGCCTCCTCACGGTCGGCCACCCTGACGACGTCGAAGGCGCCGTCGTCCTGCGCGTCCAGCCGCTGCTCCACCTGCTCCACCGCCTGCGCCGGGCCGGCCACGGCGAGAGGCACGTGCCGCGGGGCCAGGCTGGTGGCCGGGTAGGCGAAGGCCAGCAGGAACAGCGTCGTGGCTGCTGCTGCTGCGGCGGCCAGGAGGAGGACCCGCCGCCAGGGGGTGATAGAAAAAGAACGCTCATTCGTCATGAGAGCAGCATGACCTCGCGGTCACCCGGCGTCAAGAACGGTCGTTCGCTTTGCTACGGTGACGTGGTGCCGAGACGCAGCGGGGAACACATGGCCATGCGCCGGGAGCAGGTGCTGGAGGCCGCGCTGCGCTGCTTCGCCGACCAGGGCTTCCACGCCACGACGATGGCCGACGTGATCCGGGAGTCCGGTCTCTCGGCGGGCTCCGTCTACCGGTACTTCCCGAGCAAGGCGGCCCTGGTCCAGGCCGGCTCCGCAGGGATCTTCGCCGCGGCCCGCGGTGCGCTGGCCGACCTCATGGAGCGCCCGGACCCGGCGTCCCCGGCGGAGGCGCTGCACCACCTGCTGGAGCAGCTGCTCGCCTACGCGGTGAAGGACGACCTCGACCTCACCCGCGTCGGCGTCACCGCCTGGGCGGAGGCGCTGCGCGACCCGGTGCTGCTGGGCGAGGTCGGCACGATGTACCGGGCGCTCCGGGGGGACTTCGTCCGGCTCCTGGAGATCTGGCGGGACGCCGGGCACCTGCCGGCCGAGGCGGACGTGGAGGCCGGGGGCCAGTTCCTGTTCGGGGCGATGCCGGGCTTCCTGCTGCAACGGCTCCTGCTCGGCGACCTGGACCTCGACAGCTACATGGCCGGCTTCGCCCTGCTGGCCGGCGGGCCGGCCGCACCTCGGCAGGCCCCCTGAGCGGGAGCCTGGGGCCGGCGCCCCACGCCTTCACAGTCCTCGCCCGGCGAAGGCCAGGACCTCGCGCACCAGGACGTCCCGGTCGTGTCCGGTGACGTGTCGCAAGGGTCCTTCCAGCAGCAGCATCGCCAGGCCGTGCCGCCCGCTCCCGACCCGGTGGCCCCCGAAGACGCCGGGGCGGAGCTGGAGGCAGCCGCCCTTCGAGATCTGTCCGGTGTGGCACACAACCTCAGAGGCGCCACGGGTGCTTGTTAGGAGCGTGGACGTGGCTGCGGGACAGATGTCGGACGCCCTCCGGGGGTCGTTCACCGACATGTGCGCCCGAGAGGTGCCGGGGCTCCACCGTTTCGCCGTCGCTGTCGCGGGGAACCCGACGCGAGCCGACGACCTGGTCCAGGCAGCACTGGAGCGGGTCTACGTCGTCTGGCCGCGGGTGCACGGGCTGGAGCGCCCTGGCGCCTACCTGCGCACGGTCCTGGTCCGCCTCGCCCTCAGGGAGCAGCGGCACTCACGCTGGCGCCGCGAGCAGACCACCGCTGAGGTGCCCGACCTGGACCGTCGCGATTTCGAGGCCTCGGCCGTGGACCGGCTCGACCTCACCGCGCTGCTGGCTTCCCTGACGGTCAAGCAGCGAGCGGTCCTGGTGCTCCGCTACGGCGAGGACCGCTCCGTCGCCGAGGTCGCCTCCTTGCTCGGCGTCAGCCAGGGCACCGTCAAGCGACGGACCTTCGACGCGCTCAACCTGCTCCGCCAGCGGGCAGGGCACCCGGCACCGACGAGCCCACGGAGGACCTCATGACCATGACACCCGAGGCGGCCGGTCACCTGGTGGCTCGCGCCTACGCCGAGCAGAGAAGCCCTCACCACGTCGATGTGACGGCCGTGATGGACAGGGGCGAGGCCAGGCGCAGGCGCCGGCGGCGAGCCACGACAGCAGCCGTCACCGGCGTCGCGTCGCTCGTCCTCGTGTCCGCCACGACTCTCGTCGCCAGCAGGACGGACGCACCGACGACCGGCGCACCCGCTGCCCGGGAGACCGGGGCGACGGATGTCCTGGCCGTCCTCGGACGGCCCCAGACCGACGCGGACCGGATGTCCCCGCTCGCCGCGACCGCCGACGCGCCGGACGACCAGGCGGTGCTGCGGTCGAGCAGCCGCCTCATCACCTCCGTGGACGGCGTCGAGTACTACGCCGGCACCGACGCCCAGGGAGACGTGTGCCTCGCCGTGGGCTGGGTGGAGGCCGGCTACGGCTCGGCGTGCGCCCCGCTCGCAGAGTTCGACGCCCGGGGCGTCTGGGTCGGCACAGGCGACGGCACGGACGACCCCTCCGCGTCCATCACGGTCCTGCTGCTGCCGGACCACCTGCACGAGGCCGCCAGCACGGACGTCACCCAGATCCTTGCTCGATCGGGTATCCCGGACAACCTGCTCTCCGGCGACGTCATGACCCTCACCCCCAACCTCTTCGTCCTGACCCCTCGGACTCCGTGAGCCGGTGGCAGCCGCAGGTGCGTCGCCCGGTGAGCAGGCGCCGCAGCGTCACCGCACCAGGCCCAGGAGCGCCACCCCGACCACGAGCGCCAGCACGCCACCCACCGGCGCCACCCAGCGCCCGGATCCGGGCAGGAGCCTCCAGGCCACGACGGCGGGCACCAGCACACCCAGGAGCGCGCCGACCGCGTACGCCAGGAGGTAGCCCGCCCGCGGCCCCGTCTCTACGGGGACGCCGAAACCCTCCGCCTCGAGGTAGAACGACAGCCCGGACCCCAGCACCGCGAGAACTCCCGCCAGGACCAGCAGGAGGACGACCGCGAGCTTCACGCCCAGGCGGGCGACCGATCTCGTCGCCCCGGCGCCCACGGCAGCATCCTGCCGCAGCACGACCTGCCGTCGAGGGCCTGGCCGGCGCGTCGGGGGCACGCCCGCACCGGCGTCGCCGGCGGCGATCCTCGGGGATGGCGCCGCCTGCGTCAGACGGCGGTCTGCGTCCTCAGCACGTCGGCGACGGCGTCCAGGGCGCCCGGGACGAGGGTGAAGTAGGCCCACACGCCCCGCTTCTCCCGGGTGAGCAGGCCCGCGTCCACCAGCACCTTCAGGTGGTGGGACACCGTCGGCTGCGACAGCCCGACCGGCTCGGTGAGGTCGCAGACGCACGCTTCGCCGCCGTCGTGGGCGGCCACCAGCGACAGCAGCCGGAGGCGGGCGGGGTCCGCGATGGCCTTGAGCGTGCGGGCGAGGGCGGCCGCGTCCTGGGCGCTGAGCGGCTCCCGGACCAAGGGTGCACAGCAGGCGACGGACGAGGAGGCCGTCGAGCTGCCCGGCGCGGTGACGACCCCCGGCGCGGTGACGACGCCCGGCGCGGTGCCGACGCCCGGCACGCTCAGCACGGTCTCCGTCATCCGCACAGCATGGCACCAGGCATTCACCTCCGTCGATGTTGACAAGGGTCGATGTCTCGCCCCAGGCTGCATCGACGGACGTCGATGACAGGAGAGCCACCATGACCACCACCGACCGTGACCCGGTCGACGCCGAGGCGCTCCGCGAGCAGGTGCGGGCCAGATACGCCCAGGCGGCGGTCGCCGTGGGCGAGAAGGGGAGCGGCTCCTGCTGCAGCCCCGCGGCCGTGATCCAGGTCGACGAACGTTTCGGCGCGGACCTGTACGACGACGGCTCGACCGACGGCCTGCCTACCGAGGCGGTGCTCGCCTCCCTCGGCTGCGGGAACCCGACGGCCGTGGCCGACCTGCACGCGGGGGAACGGGTCCTCGACCTCGGCTCCGGCGGCGGCATCGACGTGCTGCTGTCCGCGCGACGGGTGGGCCCGACCGGGTTCGCCTACGGCGTGGACATGACGACCGAGATGCTCGAGCTGGCCCGCCGCAACGCCGCCGAGGCGGGCGCGACCAACGTGGACTTCCTGCTCGGCACCATCGAGGACCTGCCGCTGCCGGACGCCAGCGTCGACGTCGTCATCTCCAACTGCGTGGTCAACCTGTCGACCGACAAGCCGGCCGTCCTCGCCGAGACCTTCCGGGTCCTCGTGCCCGGCGGGCGGGTCGGGATCTCCGACGTGGTCGCCGAGGACGACGTCAGCCCGGCCGAGCGCGCCGGGCGCGGCTCCTACGTCGGCTGCATCGCCGGCGCCCTGTCGCGCACCGAGTACCTGGACGGCCTCGCCGCCGCCGGGTTCGTGGACGCGTCGGTGACCTTCACCCACGAGGTGGCACCCGGGCTGCACGGCGCGGTCGTCCGCGCGACGAAGCTCGTCGCATGAGCGACGTCGTCACCGAGAGCCCGGTCCGCGCCGACGGGCCCGTCCTCGCGCGACTGTCCACCCTCGACAGGTTCCTGCCGGTGTGGATCGTCGCCGCGATGGCCCTCGGCCTCGCCCTCGGCCGCTGGGTCCCCGGCCTCGACGAGGCGCTGGACGCAGTCCAGGTCGGCTCGGTCAGCCTGCCGATCGCGCTCGGTCTGCTGCTGATGATGTACCCGGTCCTCGCGAAGGTCCGCTACACCGAGACCCGCCGGGTCACCGGCGACCGCAAGCTCCTGGTCGCCTCGCTGGTCCTCAACTGGGTCGTCGGCCCGGCGCTCATGTTCGCCCTGGCGTGGCTCCTGCTGCCGGACCACCCGGAGTACCGGACGGGTCTGATCATCGTGGGGCTGGCGCGGTGCATCGCGATGGTCCTCATCTGGAACGACCTGTCGTGCGGGGACCGCGAGGCCGCCGCGGTGCTGGTGGCCATCAACTCGGTCTTCCAGATCGTCGCCTTCGCGGGCCTCGGCTGGTTCTACCTGCAGGTCCTGCCCGGCTGGCTCGGCCTGTCGACCACGAGCGCCGACTTCTCCGTCTTGGCCATCTTCGTCAGCGTCCTGGTCTTCCTCGGCATCCCGCTGGTGGCCGGCTACCTCACCCGCACGCTGGGCGAGCGGACCCGGGGCCGTGCCTGGTACGAGGAGCGGTTCCTGCCCAGGATCGGCCCGGTGGCCCTCTACGGGCTGCTGTTCACGATCGTCATGCTGTTCGCGCTGCAGGGCGACGCCATCACCTCTCAGCCGTGGGACGTGGCCCGGATCGCGCTGCCGCTGCTGGCCTACTTCGTGCTGATGTTCGGCGGCGCGTTCCTGCTCGGCCGCGCCCTGGGCCTCGGCTACGCGAAGACCGCGACGCTGAGCTTCACCGCCTCGGGCAACAACTTCGAGCTGGCCATCGCCGTGGCGATCGGCACCTTCGGCGTCGCCTCCGGGCAGGCCCTCGCCGGCGTGGTCGGCCCGCTCATCGAGGTCCCCGTCCTCGTCGGCCTGGTCTACGTCTCCCTGTGGGCGGGACGCCGCTTCTTCCCGGGCGACCCGAGCGCCCCCGCCGACCCTGCCCCGAGCACCGGAGGAACCCGATGAGCACCACACCGACGACGAGCCCGCCGAGCGTGCTGTTCGTCTGCGTCCACAACGCCGGCCGGTCCCAGATGGCCGCCGGCTTCATGACCGCCCTGTCCGGCGGTGCCGTCGAGGTCCGGTCCGCCGGCTCCGCGCCCGCAGACCGGATCAACCCCACCGCCGTCGCCGCCATGGCCGAGGTGGGCATCGACATCACCGCCGCCCAGCCCAAGGTCCTCACCACCGACGCCGTCCAGGCCTCCGACGCCGTCATCACCATGGGCTGCGGCGACGCCTGCCCCGTCTTCCCCGGCACGCGCTACGAGGACTGGCTCCTCGACGACCCCGCCGGCCAGCGGATCGAGGCCGTCCGCCCCGTCCGCGACGAGATCCGCCGCCGCGTCGAGGCGCTGCTCGCCGACCTGCTGCCCGGCACCCCCGGCGGGGTGACCGTCCCTCCCGCCTGAGCGCGGACGGAGGGCAGGACCCCTCAGTGCTCGGTGCTGGTGTGGTCGACCGGGCAGAGGGCCAGACCGCGGTCGACGAGGAGGTCCTGGACGTGCGCGGGGATGGGGTCGGCCATGGCCAGGGCAGCGACCAGCACGGCCCCGGCGAGGACGAGGGTGACGACGGCCAGGACCCGACGTCGGGACATGGCCAGCCCGTAGCCGAGGAGGGTCAGCAGGAAGACGACGAGCATGGTGACCAGCGGTGCGGGGATGAAGTGGATCCTGATGTGGAAGGCGAAGACGTCCATCCACAGCATGTGCAGCACCCCGAAGCCGAGGAACAGCAGGTCGGGCAGGGCGCTGTAGGCGTGCCCGGCCAGGCCGGCCGCCCACGGCGCCGTGCCGCCCGGGGGCCTGCGGGCCAGCCGGGCGGGCAGGGCGAGGCGGAGGGCGGTGAGCGCGGCCAGACCGAGGGCCCCGCCGAGCAGGGCGTGCAGCCAGAAGTGGAACTGCGCGTCCAGCTGCGCGTACCGGTAGTACAGCCAGCCCTCGACGAGCAGGACGAGCACGGCGCTGACGGCCGCACGACGGGTCACGACGACTCGTCCAGGGCGTCGACGAGGACCTGGATCTCGGCGCCGTGGTCACCGGGCGCGGGGTCGAAGGTGCGGTAGCGCAGGTTGCCGTCGGCGTCGACGAGCGCGTAGCCGGGACCGACGCTCCCGTCGGCCGTCGTCAGGGCGTATCGGCCGGCCAGGACGGGGTCCCCGGAGCGGACGACCTGCGCGTCCTCGACCTGGGGCGTGCCGCACGCCTCGCAGAAGACCACCACGGCCGGACGGCCGGCGCCGATGCCCAGCTGGTCCAGCCCGGCTGCGGGCTCGTCGAGGTAGAGCAGGTCGAGCTGGCGCAGCCCGGGCTCGGGGGCGATGCCGTAGCCGGGCGACAGCAGGTAGGCCAGCACGCCTGCGGTGGTGGCACAGGCCACGGCGGTCAGCCCAGCCCAGCGCAGCCGCGTCGCCCGCAGCTGTGAGTCACGGCTGTCGGTCGGCCTCGCCGTCGTCGAGGGCTCCCCGGGTTCCTCGCCCTGCTGCGGGCGGCCGCGGCCCGCTGGCGCCTCAGCCATGGTCCGTGGCCTCAGGCATCGTCGGGGGCCGTCGTGCGTGACATGGCGATGAGCTGGCGCAGGCAGTGGTCCCGCAGCGGCTCGGGGAAGCCGTCGGCCAGCCGGTAGTACACGACGCGGCCCGCCTTGCGGGTGGCGACGAGGCCCGCGGTGCGCAGCAGCCGCAGGGCGTAGCCCACGACGTCCTCGCTGGCCTCCAGCGCGATCGCCAGGTCGCCGACGCACAGCTCCTCGACCAGGTCCAGCGCGTACAGCACCCGCGCCCGGGTGGGGTCCGCGATCAGGCTCAGCACGCCGGTCAGCCGCGCCGCGTCGTCCCGGCTGGGCAGCCGCGCCTGCGCGTGCGCCACCCGCTCGGCGTCGACCGGGTGCGGGGCAGGGACCTGATCGGACACCATAGCCTCCAGGGAGCTTCGGACGACTGCCAGGTTACCCGTACGGGTTCGCGGCTGTGCGGCCCCGGCTGGTGAAGTCGTCGAGTCGCGCCAGCGCCGACGCGAGGCGGCACAGCGGATCCAGGAGACATCGCTGTGTCGCGACGAGCGGGTTCGTCCACGTCCCTCGACGTGATCCACAGGAGCAGCGCTACGACGCCAGACCCATCACCGCCGCGGCAGCCACGGCCGCCGTCACCGTGGCCTCGCGCTCTGCAGCGGCCTCCACGGCACCCGTCTGGTCCCGCGCATGCGGGCGCCGCGCGGTGAGATCGCTCTCCAGCTGCTGCTGGGCGGGCCGGCAGACCCGGCCGGGGGCGGGTCGGAAGGAGCCGCCGCAGTCGGGCGGCGTTCGTCGGCGGCCGACGTGACGGCCGGGGCTGCGGCGGCGACCGTCACCCACCCACCCGCACGGTCCTGGCCTCCGCCCGGGCCACGAGCACGGCGACGAGCAGCACGCCGCCGTTGAAGACCGGCTGCACCCAGAAGGGCACCCCGAGCAGTGACAGCCCGTTGAACCCGACCGACAGCAGCAGGATGCCGACGACCGAGCCGATGACGTTGTAGAAGCCCGCCCGGTACGTCGTGACCCCCAGGAACGCGGCCGCGTAGGCGGGCAGGAGCAGGTCGGGGCCGAAGCCGGGGTTGGCGCTCCCGCTCTGCCCGAGGGCGACGATGGCTGCCAGCCCCACGAAGAAGCCGCTGACCGTGAACGCGAGCACCTTCAGTCGGCTGGTCCTCAGACCGGCGAGGAACGACACCCGCTCCGAGCCGCCGACGGCGTAGAGGGAGCGACCGAGGGGGGTGTGCTCCAGCAGGTAGAAGAGCACGCCCGCCACCACGATGACGCTCCACACCGAGATCGCCAGCGGGCCGAGGTAGCCGGCGCCGATCGTCGTGATCTCCCGCGGGATGTTGCTGAACAGGACCTGGCCGCCGCTGAGCCCCTGCGTGAGCCCCAGCAGGATGATGCCGGTCGCCAGGGTGGCGATGAAGGAGCTGATGTGCGCCTTCTGGGTCAGCAGGCCGTTCACCAGACCGACCACCACGCCGGTCACGATCATGGCCACCACCACGACGACCCAGCCGCTGCCGCGACCTGCGAGGTAGGCGCCCAAGATGGCCAGGAACCCGACGAGGTTGCCGACGGAGAGGTCGAACTCACCGACGATGAGCGGGAACATCACCCCGAAGGTCATCAGCATGGCGATCGCCTGCACGAGCAGCAGGCTCTGGATGTTGCCCAGGGTCATGAACTGGGGACTGGCCAGGGAGAACACCAGCACCAGGACCACGAGCAGCACGACCGTCGCGTAGTTGCGCAGGAGGTGCCGGCCGGTGGAGCCGATGGACGAGCTGCTCATCGGGCGCTCCACGACATGACGTCCTCCAGGGTGAGATCGGGTCGGTCGAGCTGCACGGACTGTCGGCCCTCCTTGAGGACGACGACGCGGTCGCATGCCCTGACGAGCTGCTCCGGCTCGGTCGAGAAGAACAGGACGCACACGCCCAGGGAGGCGGCGTCGCGGACGGCCTCGAAGATCGCCTCTCGGGCACCGGGGTCCACCCCGTAGGTGGGGTCGTCCAGGACGAGGACCTGTGGTCGCAGGGCGAGCCACTTGCCCAGGAGCACCTTCTGCTGGTTGCCCCCCGACAGGGTCCCGAACCGGGCGCCCGGGGTGGGTGGACGGACGTCGAACGCCGTCACCACCGACGCCACCAGGCGGTCCCGCTGGGCGGGGCGGTGCCAGTAGCGACGCATCCGGGGCAGGACGACGTTCTCCGTGACCGACAGGGTCGCTACGCCGCCGTCCCGCAGCCGGTCGGCCGGGACCGTCGTCATCCCGGCACCGATCACTCTCGACGGCACACCGGTGGGGACCTCGGCGCCCCCGACCGTCACGGAACCCGCCGAGGCGCGCAGCGCACCGGAGAGCAGGCGGGGGAGGTCCTCGATTCCGCTGCCGCGCAGCCCGGAGAACCCCACCACCTCCCCGGGCACCGCGGTGAGGTCCAGGCCGTGCACGGACCCGCCGGCCAGGCCGGACAGGACCAGTGCGGGCACCGAGGGGTCCGAGGGCCGACCGGCCGGGACAGCCTCGCCGCCGCCCGTGCTGGCCCAGATGTCCGCGACCGGGTGCCGGGTAGCGGCCGCCCGGGTCGCGGGCGCCGACGTCGGCTCCACGACCGCGGGTGCGCCCACCATCACCGAGACGAGCTCGGCGACCTCGGACCTCACGCCCCCGGACTCCCGGTGCACCACCCTGCCGTCCCGCAGCACCGTGACCTCGTCGGCGATGCGCAGCTCGGCGAGGCGGTGGGTCACCATGACGACCGCGACCCCGGAGTCGGCCACGCGGCGCAGCCGGTCCAGGTGACGGCCGGTCTCCGCGTCGGGGATGGCCGCGGTGACCTCGTCGACGACGAGCACCGACACCGTCGGACCAGCGCCGTCGCCGGGCCCGGTGCTGCTGTCCCCCACGGCGATGGCCAGGGCCAGGCCCGCCCGGTCCGCCGGCCCGACCGTCCCGCACCGCTGGTCCAGACCGACGGGCACGTCCATGGCGTCCAGCAGAGTGCGCACCCGGGCGCGCAGTGCCCGCCACGGCACCGGCGCGAGACCCGTGGCGCCGTAGCCGCGGACCAGCGCCACGTTCTCCAGGACGGTCAGCTGGTCGACGAGCGGGGCCTCCTGGTGGATGACCCGCACCCCCCGCCCGGCGGCGACGGCGGGGGGGCTGAGCCTGGTCACCTCCCCGTCGAAGACCACCTGGCCCGAGTCCGGCTCGTGCACGCCCGTCAGCACCTTGACCAGTGTCGACTTGCCGCTTCCGTTGGCGCCGAGCAGGGCGTGCACGCGCCCGGGGTGGAGCGCCAGCTCGACACCGTCCAGCGCCGCCAGCCCGTTGAAGCTCTTGGTGACGTCGAGGAGCTGCAGGCGGGCCTGCTCCGGTGCGTCACTGCCAGAGCGCAAGGAACTCCTCCTTGTACTCGAACGGGGCGTTCCAGCTGTCCAGGTCGTCGGGCAGGTTGTCGGCGACCAGGAGCTGGTAAGGCAGGTTCTCCCCCAGCGGCTCGGACAGGGCCTGGTCGTTGAGGACCCGGATGGCCTGGTCGACCATCGCGTAGCCCATGTAGGTGTTGTCGTAGGCCGCGTCAGCCGCCTGGACGTCGCCCTCGGAGACGAAGTTCAGGTTCTGGGAGTTGCCCAGCGCGCTGACGACCTTGACGCGGTCCCCCATCCCGGCGTTGGCGATGGCGGTGACCACGGCGACCGCCGGCGGGTCGTACGGCATGTAGACGTAGTTCACGTCGGGGTTGGCGCGCAGGTAGCTGACCACCTGCGGGCCCAGGGTGGACCCGATCTGCGAAGCGGTGAAGTACATGACCTCGGAGACGGTGCAGCCGTCGCACGCCTGCAGGGCCGGGACGATGCCGCGCTCCTGGGCGTTGATGGAGTCGAACTCCTTGTCGCCGTAGAGGGCGATGTTGGCCGTGCCCTCGGAGTCCGCGATCACCCAGCTGCCGATGTTGGCTGCCAGCTGCTCGTAGTCCGGGGACACGTCGACGGAAGGCCACACGGCGCCTTCCGGGGGCTCCAACGTGTCGTTCGGCTCGCTGATGCCCGAGGACCCCGACACCACGACGATGCC
Source organism: uncultured Actinomycetota bacterium (assembly GCA_963750335.1). GTDB lineage: Bacteria > Actinomycetota > Actinomycetes > Actinomycetales > JBBAYJ01 > Aquipuribacter. Next base: position 290,701 of record CAVVQD010000011.1, on the reverse strand, counting down.
CTCCCGTTCGGCGGCCTCCAGCCCGGACTGGACCGTGGCCGGGCTGATGGCGATCAGGGCGATCACGTCGGCACCGGAGGAGACGGCGTTGAGGATCTGCTCGTTCTGCGACGCTGGGGTCCCGCCACCGTCGAAGATCTGCGACTCCCAGCCGATGGCCTCGGCCGCCTCGGCGATGCCCTCGGCCGGGATGACGCAGCCCTCGAGGATGCTGTAGCAGGTGATGGCGGCGATCTTGAGCCCCTCGGGCGCCTTGGCCGGCTCGGTGGGGCCGTCCCAGGCGTCACCGGGTGCGAGCTGGGTCGCCGCGGTGAGCATCGCGGCATAGTCGCCGCCGGCCGGAGCTCCGGTGGCCTCGTCGGTCATGGCGTCGTCGGACGGCGCCGCCGCGTCTGTGCCGGGGGTGCTCTCCTCTGCGGGGGCGGAGCACGAGGCGAGGGCGAGCGCGACGCTCATCGCCAGCACTGCGGTAGCGGTACGGGTGCGGGTCGGTCCGGTCATGGTGGGGTCCTTCACGTGTGCGGGGAGGCAGGACGGGGTCGGCTCAGGCGGTCGGGTTCACCGCCCGGGGCGGCAGGGTGTCGACGTCGCCGGGCAGGGGGGTGCTGCCCACGTCGGGGACCAGGGGGAAGCCGTCGCTCTGGTACTTGGCGATGTTGGGGTCGTGGTTCATCAGCACGCGAGGGGCGCTGGTCCTGATCCGCTCGAGCGAGGCGAAGCCCTCCTCGATGGAGGTGGCGCCGCCAGGAGGGGACGGCCGGGAGAAGCTCTCCGGCAGGCAGGCGGCGTCCCCGGCCACGCAGACCAGGCCCTCGGCGGTCTGCACCACGACGGACTGGTGCCCGCGGCTGTGGCCCGGGGTCTGGATGAGCCGCAGCCCGGGCATCACGTCCACGTCGTCCGCGGCGACGAGCTGGTAGCTCATGTGGGTGACGACCTCGTCGGTCCACGCGAAGTCGTACAACGCCGTCTGGCTGGGGATCGGCGCCTTGGCGTACTCCCACTCGGTCCGCTGCACGACGAACGTCGCGTTGCGGAAGAGGAGGTTGTTCTCCGCGTGGTCGTAGTGGAGGTGGGAGTTGATGACCAGGTCGACGTCGGCCGGCTTCCAGCCGATCTGGGCGAGAGCGGCCTCGATGTGTTCGTCGGGCTCCGCCCAGACCGGGTGCAGGTCCCGGTCCCAGCGGTCGTGGTCGCGGATGCCGGTGTCGACGAGGATCTTCTGCCCGCCTCCCTCCAGAGCGACCGCCCAGACCGGCAGGACGACCGTCCGGTCGAAGCCGGACATGTAGGTCATCGCGGCCTTGGGCACCTCGAGGTTCCCGACCTTGAGTGCGGTCACCGAGAAGGTGTTCATCACGTGTGCTCCTCCGTCGCGTCGTGGGGTACGAGAAGTCGGTCGATCGCCCAGCCGGCGACAGGGTCGCCAGCGGCACCCGTGGCCGAGGCGGGGAGAAGTCCGCTGTGCATGTCGCGTCACTCCTTCGTGCTCGACTGCACGTTCGGCGACCTCGTTGTCCGCTCGCGCGTGCCTCGGCCCGAACCTAAGCGGCCCTGTGCGCTCTGTCGAGCAGAAATGTCGACGGATCGCGCCTTTCGCGCAGAAACCCGCGCGTTTTCGTGCAGCTCGGCGGCGACCTATGTCGAGGTCGAGGTTCCGGTGACAGGGAGGGCCGGCCGCGCTGCCGCTGGATGGCCGCCGGTCTCGACCGTCAGGAGCATCTCTGCAGCTGACGGAAGGTACGGAGGGGCCGTCGGCTGTCAGTCGTCGCCGAGCGCCTTCGTCACCAGCCAGCCCGCGACGGCGCCGATGCCTGCGCCGGCGAACGGGTTCGTGGCCGTGCCCGGCACGATGGCCTCGAGCAGAAGCGTGATCACGACGGCCACGGCGATGAAGACGCCGAAGCCGAGCAGCTTCTCCATGGTGCCTCCCTGTGGCGACCTCGCCGGGACTGTCCTCGTCGCGGAGCCCGCTCCGACGTGCTTCAGGTGGTCGTGGACGTCGCCACGGGACCCACGCTCGGCGACGGCGTGGGAGCTGCGGGACCCGACCGATCGGCGGCCGGCCCCACCAGCAGGGCGATGACGACCATGAGCGTCATGAGAACCGCTATCCCGAGCACGACGTGCTTCGAGTCCCTGGATGCCGATGACCTGGCTGGTCCGGCCATCAGAAGTCCCCGTCCACGGGATTGCCGTCCGGAGAAGAGTCTCCCTGCGACCTGCGCAGGATCTCGCCGAACTGCCTCAGCGCCTCGGGGTCGCCCGGGTTGACCAGCGCTGCAGCAACGGTCGTGACGTTCGACTGCTGCTGCTGCGCGCCCTGGACGGCCTGGGCCTGGGTCGTCGCCTGGACGCCGAAGATGGTGCCGACCAGGGTTCCCACGAGGGTGGTGACCGGCCCTACGACGGTGCTCACCTCGGCCGCGGTGTCGAAGAACGCGACCGACACCACGGTGACAGCCAGGACCAGGAGGAACCCGAGACCGATGAGGTCACGCCCGACCTTCAGCCGCAGGGGCTGGAGCCGGGGAACCCCTGAGGAGCCGGTCGTGGATCCGGACGGTCTGTCGGTGCCCGCGGGCGGAGCCGTGGGATCTACCGCACTCATCCGCGCTCCCTTGCCTCGGGGCGCACGATCCTCCACCCCCGTCGACCGTGAGGGCAAGCACGTCGACGACCCCGTTGCGTCTCCCCCGTCCCCGTCCCGGTCTGCACCCACCTGCGGGACGGTGACGCGGGGGGCACGCTCGCTGGGTCGAGCTCCTCGAGCGCGAGAGTCCGCGGGTGGACACGGGCACCAGAGCCGGACGCCGCGGGTCCAGGCGCTGCCGGCGGGCTCGGCTCCCCACGACCGCGACGCGCACACCGCAGCACCATCATGGCGACGGACGGCCGCCCTGGGCCCGGGCGACGAGCTCCACCGCGACGAGGACCAGCTTGCGGTTGGTCCGCCGTGACTCGCCGCTCATCAGGGCGAACGCCTCGTCCGGGGTGCAGCCGGTGCGCGCCACCAGCACCCCCTTGGCCTGCTCGATGGTGGCCCTGGTCGCCATCGCCTCGCGCATCTGCTCCGAGTACTGCTGGGCGGAGCGCACGAGCCCGGCATTGCCGACCGCCACGGCCGCGTAGCCGGCGAAGTGCTCCGCCGCACGCACCGACGCCTCGTCCAGGTCCTGCCCCGCCTTGCCGCTGCCCAGCCGGTAGACGTTGAGCCCGCCGACCACCCGGCCCGGGACGGGCAGCCCGACCGAGACCGTCGCCACGACGCCGGCGCGGACGGCCGCGGAGACAAAGTCCGGGTACCGATGCTCGCTGGCCAGGTCCAGCAGCGGCACGGTCCCGCCCCCGCGGGCGGCGTCCAGGCACGGGCCGAACCCGTCCTCGTACTGACGCTCGTCCAGCTGCACCGCCAGCGGGCCGGTGAACGCCACCGTGCCCGCCCGCTCGCCCTCCATCATGGTCACCGAGACCTCGTCCGCCCCCGGGATGCTCGCCTGCGCGAGCGCCGCGACGCGGACGAGCACGTCCGTGAGCGACATCTCCCCGAGCCGGATCGCTCCCAGCTCCGCGAACGCCTCGGGGAGGCCCATCGGCGGCACGGTCCTCGCGCGCGTCCCACCCGGGTCCCCGCCCCGACCGGTGACCGGCCGCCCCTGCCCTGCCGCCTCGTCGCCCAGGTCGAACCGGAGGTCGAGACCGAGGTCAGGGTCGACCTCGGGGTCGACCAGGTCCCCGCGGTCGTCGGAACCGAGCGGACCCTCAGGGCCGTCCGCCGCGCCTGCGCTCATCGACACACCTCTCGCGCCCGTCGGGGCGAGCCCCCGACCGGACAGGTCCGGGCCCTGCGGCGAGGCGCAGGGCTCCTCCGCCCAGGCTAGGCACCGGCGACCCGGGGCGCCCGCCTGCGCGCCGTCCGGGCCGGCCAGACCTAGGGCGCCAGCCTGAGGCGCCGGTCGACGACGTCGCGGACGACGTCGTCCAGGCTCCGTCCGGCCGCGAGGGCAGCGGCCCGCAGCAGGTCGTAGGCGGAGCCGGGAGACGTGCGGGCCTGGACGCAGACCATCCCGGTGGCCTGTGACACGAGGCAGTGCCTGGCCCACCGACCCAGAGGTGTCGGCTCGCGCGCGCACCAGCCCGCCTCGTCCAGGCCGAGCACCGGCAGCGTCCGCGGCGCCCAGAGGACGACGGCCCGACCGACGGTCTCGAGGGCTCCGACGGGCACCTGCGCCAGGGCGGACCGCGCGCGGGAGGCGAGGGCCACGACCGCGAAGGGGCAGCCCGCGGCGAGGACCGGCACCGCCAGCGTGCTCCCGTAGCGGTCCTGCGGGGGGCGGCGGCTCCTGTGGACGGCTAGGAGCGGCCACCGGCCCGGCTCCTCGGCGAGGACGTCGTGGACCGCTACCGGGGTCCCTCGGCGGTGGGCGTCGTGGGCCGGACCGCCACCGACGACGACCTCGTCGTCCAGGGCCGAGACGACCGCCTCGCTCGAGGCCGCGACGACGTACCGGTGCTGCCCCGGCCGCAGGACCGTCACGGTCGCGTCGTCCGCACCGAGCAGCTCCGCTGCCTGCCGGCACGCCCGGTCCAGGACGTCGGGAGCCGGCTCGGAGGCGAGCACCCGCAAGACCGTCGTCACCACGTCCATACCGCGACCGCCTGGGTGTCGTGAACCGCTGCTGCACGCCCGGTACCCCCGGGGGCGGCGCCCACTCCCGCACCCGACCCGACCGCCGAAGCGGACGTACGGTCTTCCGGGGCTGCGGTCCAGCCGGGACTCAGGGAGCGGGTGCCGCTGGCCGGACCGCCCCTCGCTCAGGGGCGCCGCCGCCGTCGCGGTGGGACGCGGCCTCGAGGTCGGCGGCCCGCGCCCCCGACCGCAGCTGCCCGACAGACATCACCGAAGCAAGCCGCAGCGAGAACCCGCTGTGTGTTCTCGGCACCCCGTGCGCGGTACGACCTGCTGCAGCACTGCGGGCCGCACGCATCCGGCGCGAGCAAGGCCTCCCCGCCCGGTCCTGAGAGCGCTCGGGTGGTGCCGTGCACGAGCGAGGACGTCCGGCTGGGTGGCTGGACCGGCTGGGTGGCTGGACCGGCTGCGGGCAGAGAGGGGCGGCTACGTGCGCGGGGTGCGTCCGGGCCGTCGGCGTGTGATGGTGCCCGAGAACGGTCCCCCCTCCTATCGCGAGGGGGGACCGTCCAGGCGTCAGGTCCGGCTTCTTGGCCCATCGCCCACGGAGGCCGCTACCCGTGTCGTGCCCATCCATGTACGCGCCCTCGCCGCTCGACGCGGACGCGAGCCGGAGGAGCTCGACGGCCTCCCTCGCGAGAAGAAAGGCTCTGGTCCTGCGGGTGTCGTCCCGGGCTGGTCGTTCGACGACAGACCGGTGTGGCGTTCCCGCCGTCGACGCGCCGGACCAGGCGCCCGCTCACGAGCCGGTCACGAGCCGGTCCGGTACCCGCAGACGACGGCGGCGTCGTCGTGCACGTCCGGGGCACAGGCACGGACGGTGTGCGGCACCACCGCCACGCACCGGTGCGGAGCGAGGTCTGCGACCCGGGTCCGGCGGACGGGCGCGGCGGGGTCGCCTGTGCGTCGAGCCCGTCAGTGCGCGGCCGAGAAGCGCTCACGGTGGTGGCAGGTCCGCTCGAGCTCGCGAAACGCGCCATACCTTTGCCGACCTCGACGTCCGCCATAGGCTCGGTCCATGTCGGAGGACCTCAGCATCGAGGCCCCCCTCGTGATCGGTGAGCTGACCGGGCAGCCGCCGAGGCGAGACCCGCTGGGGGCCGCGACCCCGGACGCGCCTGACCGGGTAGGAGCGGTGCAGCGGCTCGTCGCGGCCGGTCCCCTCGGCGAGAGGGTGCAGCGGCTGGTGGCGCACGCGGCGCACCTCGTCGGTGCCCCGCATGCGCAGATCAGCCTCATCAGCGACACCGAGCAGGTGGTGGCCGCCACGTACGGGCTACCTGTCAGCCCCGACGGCGAGGCCTGGTCAGAGCCGGCGAGCGGGAGCCTGTGCACCGTCACCGTCCGCGGTGGCCAGACTCTCGTCGTCGAGGACGCGCGGTCGGACGGGCTCGTCCGCCACCTCCCGCCGGTGACCAGCGGCGCTGTCGGCGCATACCTCGGCGCGGTCCTGGCCGACCGTCACGGCAACGTGGTGGGTTCACTCTGCGCCTACGGGCCCCAGCCTCGCAGCTGGACTCGCGACCAGGTCCGCCAGCTCGACGCGGTCGCAGAGCTGGTGGCGGCCGAGCTGGACGAGCACACGGCCGTGCAGCACCAGGAGGTGGTGAGACGTGACGGGCTCGCGGCGGACGCCGCAGACCTCGGCACCTTCACCTTGCACCTGGAGGGCGCAGGGCGACTGCGCTGGGACCCGAGGATGTGCGAGCTCCACGGCACGTCGCCCGAGCAGTTCGACGGCAGCGTCGAAGCGTTCGAACGGCTCATTGCCCCAGGAGACCTCCCCCGGCTCCGGTCCGCGGTCGCACGGGCCAGGCGCAGCGGGGGCCAGCTCACCGTCGCCTATCGCACCGCCGGTCCGGCTGGGCGTGAACGGTGGCTCAGGGCGCGGGGCCGGGTGACGGCCGACATGCTCGGACGTCCCACGAGCATCGAGGGCACCGCGTACGACGCCACCACGGAGCAGGGCCTTCGGGACGACCTGTACCGGCTGATGGAGACGATGCCGGCGGCGCTGGTGCGCCTGTCCCGGGACTGGACGATCTCCTACGTCAACGGCCACGCCGAGACGATCCTCGGTCACCCGAGCGACGAGCTGGTGGGGCGCAACATCCACGACGTCGTCCCCGGGCTGGCTGACAGCGTCTTCGGCAGGGCGTACGCGACGGCCATGGCCACGGGCGAACAGGCCACGGTGGAGGACTACTTCCCGCCGCTGGACGCCTGGTTCGAGGTACGGATCTGGCCCGACGAGGATGGTCTCACGCTGTTCAACCACGACGTGAGCGAGAGGGCCCGGACCGCGTTGGCGCTGTCCCAGACAAGGGACCGGCTCGCCGTCCTGGCCGCGGCCGGAACCCGGCTGTCCGGCAGCCTCCAGCCGACGGAGGTGCTCGACCGCCTCGCCGCGCTGCTGGTGCCCGCCCTGGCCTGCTCGGTGACCGTCGCGGTCACGCAGGCCGTCGCGGACCTGCTCGGGGCCGCCCGCGGCAACGAGCCCGACCGTCTGCACGTCGTGCACGCCAGCCACGTCGACCCCGACCGGGAGGCCGACCTGCGAGGGATCCTGGAGCGGCTCGACCTGCGGGCGGGGGCCAGCAGCGGGCTGGGCCACGCCGTCAGCACAGGCCGGCCGCGCCACGTCGACCTCATGCCCGACGAGCTGCTCGCCGCCCGGGCCGACGACGAGATGCATCTGGCGGCGATGCGTCGGCTGAACACCGGCGCACAGCTCACCGTTCCGATCATCGGGTCGGGCCGGACCCTCGGCGCCCTGACGGTGGCCGGCACCGCCGGGCAGACCCTGGACGAGCCCCTCGTCGTCGAACTCACCGCGAGGGGCGCAGTCGCCCTGGAGAACGCCCTCTCCTACGCCCGCCAGGACAGGGCCGCCACGCTCCTCCAGCGAGCCCTGCTGCCCCAGCACAGCGTCGACGTCCCAGGCGTCGTCGTCGCCACCCGCTACCTGCCCGCAGCCGAGCAGTCCCTGGCCGGCGGCGACTTCTTCCGCACCGTGGTGGTAGGCGGCACGCTCGTCAGCGCCCTCGGCGACGTCATGGGCCACGGCACGGCGTCGGCCGCGCGCGCCGGACAGCTCCACGGCCTCGTCGCCGCACTCGCACTGCAAGGGCTCGGACCGGGCGAGCTGCTGGGCCGCCTGTCGGAAGGTATCGACCAGCTCATGGACCTCGAGCTCGCCACCCTGCTCGTCTGCGCGTACGACCCGGCGTCGCGTCGGCTCACCCTGGCCACAGCCGGTCACCCCCCGCCCCTGGTGGCCCCCCTCACCGGGGAGCCGTACTACGTCGCGCTCGAGCCCGGGCCGCCCGTCGGGGTAGCGACCGCCGACTACGAGGAGCGGACCGTCGACCTGCCGCGCGGCAGCACGGTGGTGATGTTCTCCGACGGGCTCATCGAACGACGAGACGAGTCGCTCACCGCCAGCCTCGAACGGCTCCGGACCGCCGTCTCGGAGCTCCGGCAACCCCCGGAGGCGGTCGCCGACCACGTCCTGCGCACGACGGGAACGGCCGACGGGGCGAGCGACGACGTCGCCCTGCTGGTCATGAGCCACCTCTAGCCGTCGATGCGGAGAGTGGCGACGGGCGGCGAGCCGAGAGGCGTCCGCCGGGGACCCTCTCGCGGGACATCGCGGCCGACGCCTGGGTGACCCGTCCGTCAGCCGATGTCCGTGGCCGATCAGCTGCCCCCAACCCGTGTCGGCCAGGGCTCAGCGACCGCGACGGGCGACCTCGCGCAGGGTCAAGGTGGGTGTGCTCGTCGGCGACGAAGTCCTCGCACAGGTAGCCGAACGACTGCCGAGAGCAGACGGCGACTGCCACGGCGGTGCACCCGAGGACTACCGTCCCGGCATGGTGGAGCGCTCCTTGCTCGTCTGGCTGCTGGACTCAGACCCGGGCCTGCGCTGGCAGGTGGAGCGCGACCTGGCCGGGGTACCGGAGGACGTCTGGCAGGCCACGCGGGCCCAGGTGGCGGTCGAGGGTCTCGGGGCGCAGCTGCTCTCGCAGCAGGACGACGACGGCCGGTGGGCCGGGGGAGCGTACTTCCCGGCGGACGCGCGCGACGACGAACCGGGACAGCCATGGACAGCGACCACCTGGTCGCTCAACGCGCTGCGTGAGTGGGGTGTCGAGGCTGCCGCCCTGCGGCCGGACACCGCAGGACTGCTCGAGCGCAACGCGCGCTGGGAGTACGACGAGCTGCCCTACTGGGGCGGGGAGGTCGACGCGTGCATCAACGGCTACACCCTGGCCAACGGGGCGTGGCTCGGAGCCGACGTGTCGTCGATCGCCGACTGGTTCGTCGAGCACCAGCTCACAGACGGGGGGTGGAACTGCAGGTGGGTCCAGGGCTCGGAGCGGTCTTCCTTCCACTCGACGCTGAACAGCCTGGCCGGCATCCTCGACCACGAGGTCCGCACCGGCGGCACGTCGGCGCTGCGCCAGGCGCGCCATCGCGGGGAGGAGTACCTCCTCCAGCGCGGCCTGATGCGACGACTGAGCACGGGGCAGGTTCACGCGCCCTGGGCCACGCACTTCGCCTACCCCTACCGATGGTTCTACAGCGTGCTGCGAGCAGCGGACTGCTTCCGCACGGCGGCCCTGCACGACGGGCGTCGTCCAGACGTGCGCATGGCCGGTGCCGTCGAGCTCGTCCGGTCCGCCAGAGACGCTGATGGCACGTGGCGCCAGCAGCTGCGCCATGAAGGCCGCGCCTGGTTCGAGGTCGACGGCCCTCCTGGGGAGCCTTCGAGGTGGCTCACCTTCCATGCGTTACGCGTGCTCGCGTGGTGGGACGCAGGACTGCCGCTCGACGGCGCAGCGGATCGAGGAGACGACGAGGAGACGTCCCGATAGACGGCCCCAGCTGCGGACGAGCTGGTCGCACCCAGAGACCGTCCGATGTACCGCGTGTGACCTGCGGTGATGTCTGCAAGAGCGAAGGTCCGCACGAGGACGGCACCGTCTCGGGGTCGGATCGTCGGGCTTCCGGCGGTCGACTCGTCGGTTGCGACCGGCCCGACCCCACCCCCTCCCGCTGCCGAACAGCGGCTGTATCGCGCTCCGGTCAGGGGCGGATGAGCACCTTGAGGGCCTCGCGGGCGTCCATCAGCCGGTAGGCCTCGGCGATCTCGGCGAGGGGCAGCTCGCGGTCGAAGACCCGGCCGGGGTCGATGGTGCCGTCGAGCACCTGCGGCATGAGCTGCCTCGAGGTAGGCGCGGACCGTGGCGGGCCCGCCGGTGAGGGTGGCGTTCTTGCCGAACAGCGAGGCGAAGCCGACGGGGGCGTCCTCGTACTGCGGGACGCCGACCCGGGAGATGACGCCGCCCGGGCGGACGACGCCGTAGGCCTGCTCGTAGGCGGGCATGTGGCCGACGGCCTCGAGCACCACGTGCGAGCCCTCGCCGCCGGTGATCTCCAGCACCTTCGCGACGCCCTCCTCGCCGCGCTCGGCGACGACGTGGGTGGCGCCGAACTCCCGGCCGAGGTCGGTGCGGTCGGTGTGGCGGCCCATCAGGATGATCGTCTCGGCGCCCAGCTGCTTGGCGCGGCGAGGACGGCGGAGCAGACCGACGGCGCCGTCGCCGATCACGGTGACGGTCTTCCCCGGCGCCGACCCCGCCCTGGACGGCGGCGTGGTAGCCGGTGAGGTAGACGTCGGACAGGGTCAGCAGGGACGGCATCAGCGCCTCGTCGGTGCCGGCGGGGATGACGACGGCGGTGCCGTCGGCCTGCGGGACGCGGAGCTTCTCGGCCTGGGTGGCCGAGGGGGCGCCGTCGAAGAAGCCGCCGTGGACGCAGGAGGTCGTGATGCCGTCGCGGCAGAACGCGCAGGTGCCGTCGGACCAGGCGAACGGCACGATGACGGTGTCGCCCGACGGCGAGCGGTCGTGACCTCGGCGCCGACCTCCTCGACGACGCCGATGGCCTCGTGGCCCATCCGGCGGCCCTCGGGGGTGTCCGGCGAGGTCGTGGTACGGGTGCAGGTCCGAGCCGCACACGCACGCGTAGGTCACGCGGACGAGGGCGTCGGTGGGCTGCTCGAGGACGGGGTCGGGGACCTCCACGACGCGGACGTCGCCGGCGCCGTACATCAGGGTGGCCTTCATGCTGTCTCTTCCTCTCGGGGGGTGGGCGGCGGAGTACTCCGCCTCGGTGACGTGGTCCGCCCAGCGGGCGGCGGGGTGCTCGTCGTCGACCTCGTTGAGGGCGAGGTGGACCATGAGGCGGCCGGAGACCGCCCCGTGCCAGTGCTCCTCGTCGGGCTCGATCCAGACCCGGTCGCCGGGGCGGACGAGCTCGGCCGGGGCGCCGCGGCGCTGCACCAGGCCGATGCCCTCGGTGACGAACAGGGTCTGGCCGAGCGGGTGGCTGTGCCAGGCCGTCCTGGCCCCCGGCATGAAGTGCACGACGTTGGCCAGCACACGGGAGCCGTCTTCTGGTCGGCCACGGGGTCGATGTGCACGTCGCCGGTGAACCACTCGGCGGGGCCCTTGCGTGTGGGGACGGCGGTCGAGCTGCGGGTGACGATCACGGGTGTCTCCTCTGTGCGGTCGGTGGTGCGGTCGGTAGCTGCGGTCGCGTGCTGCGGTCACGGGGCGGAGGGCACGGGGCGGCGGGTCAGAGACGTGCGGGGAACGCGCTGCGGCGGCCGTAGACGGTCAGCGCCAGCGCGACCAGGCCCAGGGCGGCCATGACGACCGGGAGGGCGAGGCCGCCGGCCGTTCCCAGGACCACGGCCCCCACGACGCCCGCACCGAAGATGGCGAGGTTGAACGCGACCGGCAGGAACGCGTTCGCGATGTCGGCGTCCGCGCCGCCGGCGGTGGTCAGGGCCGCCTGCAGCTGCGCGGACGCGCCGCCGAAGGCGAGCCCCCACAGCGCGACCGCGACCAGCACCGCCGCGGGCGAGCGGTGCGCGACGAGCAGCACGACGGCCGCGAGCACGAACACCCCGACGCTGCCGTGCAGCAGCGGGCGCGGGCGGCGGTCGAGCAGGAGCGCGGTCACGCCGATCCCGGCGACGGACGTCGACCCCGGTGACCAGGAGCACGAGGTCGACGGACAGGCCGGTCCCGCCCGCGCGCAGGTACGGCGCGACGTAGGTGTAGGCGGTGCTGTGGGCGAGCATCCAGGCGACGATGACCGTCAGGATCACGACGATCCCCGGGTCCGGAGCACGTGGCGCAGCGGGAGCCGTCCGGCGCCTTCCGGCGCCTCGGCGTCCGGCACGAGCAGCGCGACGAGGCACGAGGACGGAAAGCGCCGCCAGCGCTCAGCCCCCCGAAGGACCAGCGCCAGTCAGAGGTGGTGCCGAGCCAGGAGCCGAGGGGCGTGCCGAAGGCGAAACCGACGGGGGCGCCGGTGGACACGACCGCCAGCGACAGACCGGCGTACCGGGGCGGGGCTGATGCGGCGGCCGTAGGCGGCGAGCATCCCCCAGATGACGCCGGAGCAGGCACCGGCGAAGAAGCGGGACGACCAGCGAGAGAGCGACGTCGTCGGACAGGCGGTGACGGTGTTCGAGACCACGAGCCCCGCGATGGTCGCGAGCAGGAGCGGCTTGCGCCGCAGCCGCGGGTGAGGGCGATGGCGGACCGTGGCCACGACCGTGCCCAGGCGTACGCGCTGACGAGCAGGCCGACGGTGCCCTCGCTGGTCCCGAGCCCCTCGGCGATCTGACCGGCAGCAGGCCGGCCGGCATGGTCTCCGCCGCGACGAGGACGAAGCCCATGGCCGCGAGCAGCAGCAGGGACAGCAGCGGGAGCCGGTCGGCGTCGGCCGGGGCGGGGGGCCGGGGCGCGGACGGCCCGGCGGGCGGGAGCGTGCGGGTGGTCACGGAAGTCCTCTCGGGGGCGGCACAGACAGGTGCGCCCAGGCTGCGGGACAGCGGTCGAACAGCTCGCACGGGCGCGACCGGGCCGCTCGGCGGCCGGTGGTCGGCCCGCGGCGGCGCGGTGCCCGGGCCGGGACGCTGCTCGTCCGGCCGGGCAGCAGCGCTCGTCGGTCGCCGTCGCTCAGACGACCCCTGCTGGTACACCCCTGCGCAGGGTCTGTCGGCCTGCGCGCGCGTGAGGTCGACTGAGGTCCCGGCACCGCAGGGTGCCCCGACCGGAGGCGAAGCGCATGAGCAGCCAGACCACCCCGTCCGTAACCTCGACCGGGACGACGTTCGCCCTCGTAGGCGCCGGGCCCGGCCTCGGGGCCGCCGCGCCCGCCGCTTCGCCGCCGGGGTTCGCCGTCGCCCTCCTGGCCCGCACCCGTCTCGGCTCGACGACCTCCTCGCCTCGCTGCGCGCCGACGGCACCGAGGCCCGCGCCTACGCCGTCGACGTCCGCGACCGGGCGGCTCTCAGCCAGGCGCTTCAGGCCGCGGGCCACGACCTCGGCCCCGTCGAGGTGCTGCAGTACAGCCCCAAGCCGGCCCCGGAGTTCCTGCGGCCCGTGCTGGAGACCGGGGCCGACGATCTGGTCGGTCCGGTCGAGACCTCCGTCTACGGGCCCGCGGCCGCGGTAGGGCAGGTGCTGCCCGGGATGCGTGCGCTCGGCCGGGGGTCGGTGCTGTTCGTCAACGGGGCCAGCGCCGTGCGACCCGGCCCCCGGGGTCGCAGGCACGTCGGTCGCGTTCGCGGCTCAGAGCGCGTACGCGCAGCTGCTGCACGACGCCCTCTCCCCGGACAGTGTGCACGTGGGCCAGCTGGTGGTCCCGCTCGGCATCGGCGGCGGCGACCCCGCCCACGAGCCGGACGCCCTGGCCGACATGTTGTGGCGCATGCACGTCGAGCGCGGCGACCTGCGCGTCTTCGCGGCCCCGCTCGACGCCCCCGCCGGCACTGCTGCCCAGGACCCACGGTGACGCGCCGACCGGGCCTGCTCGCCCTCGCCGTGCTCACCCTGTCCGCCTGCAGCACCGGTGGCAGAGCTTCAGGCAGCCCGGTCTCGGGTCCGGCCACCGAGGGGACCTCCTCCTCGTCGACGAGCCTCCGGCGGGGACAGCCTCGGTATCGACCCCCGCCGCACCGTCGCGCCCCCCGGCCAGCCAGCACCGACCACCGTCACGTCAGTCACAGGAGCCCTGCGCGTCGTCGTCGACCTCGGCGACGGCACCGAGGTCAGCGGCGAGCTGGACGGCTCCGCCACGGCACGGTCGCTGCTGGAGCAGCTGCCGCTGGGGCTGTCTTTCCGCGACCCCGGGGGGCAGGAGAAGATCGCGGCCCTGCCCGCCCCGCTGTCCCTGGACGGGCCCGGCCCGCAGCGACGCCCCGGCGCTGACGATCGGCTACCACCACTCCCCGTCGCAGTCGCTGGTCCTGTACTACGAGGACGTCGGGACCTTCGGCGGCATCGTGCCGCTCGGCCGCCTCGACGACTCGGTCCGGTCGTCGCCCCACCGAGGACTTCACGGCGACCCTGCGCGCGGGCGCCTGACGCACCGGCCGCACCTACGTCCACCCGGGACGCACGGCCGGGGCGTGTACCGGCAGGGCCTCTCTGCCGGCCGCGGCCCGGCCTACCTCGTGACCATGGACAACCGAGCCGAGGTCCGCGAGTTCCTCGTCACCCGACGCGCGAAGATCACCGCGGCCGGCCGGGCTGCCCGACGTCGGCCAGCGCCGCGTCCCCGGCCTGCGCCGCACCGAGGTCGCCGCCCTGGCCGGCGTCAGCGTCGAGTACTACTCCAAGCTCGAGCGCGGCGCCTCGCTGGGGTCTCCGCCTCGGTCCTCGACGCCCTCGCCCGCGCGCTGCGCCTCGACGACGCCGAGCGCACCCACCTGCTTCGACCTCGCCCAGGCCGCCAACGGCACTGCCGCCCTGCCCGGCCCCGCCGCCGCAGCACCCGCACGTGGACCCCGCCCCCCAGCCTGCAATCGGTGCTCGACACCGATCACCACCGGCCCCGCCCTGGTCCGCAACGGCCGGATGGACCTGCTCGCCACGAACTTCCTCGGCCGGGCCATGCACTCCTCGACATCTACGAGCGGCGCGCGACGGGCGGCCGCCCAACTTCGCCCGGTACACCTTCCTCGACGAGGACTCCTACCGCTTCTACCCGCACTGGGACACCGCGGCCGACACCTGCGTGGCCATCCTGCGCACCGAGGCCGGACGCGACCCCCACGACAAGGCGCTGCACGACCTGGTCGGCGAGCTGTCCACCCGCAGCCACGACTTCCGCACGCCGTGGAGCTCCCACGACGTCCGCACTGCACGGCGCCGGCGTCAAGTTGCTTCCACCACCCCGCCGTCGGCCACCTCGACCTCTCCTACGAGCGCGTCGACCTCGTCTCCGAGCCCCGGCTCTCGCTCACGTCTACGCCGCCGAGCCGGCCTCCCCACCGCCGACGCCCTGACGCTGCTCACCTCCTGGGCCGCCAGCGAGCTCACCCCCGCGGTATCGCCGGACCGCACGGCCGGTCGGACCTGACTTACGGTCGTCTGGTCAGGCGTCTACGCGGAGGCGAGCCGGAGCACGGTGCCGTCGGGCAGATTGCGGAGCTGGTCGAGGTCCACGTGGACACGCCCGAGCCGAACCAGGCCAGGCCACCAGCCCGGGTCCGAGTAGAGCACCAGGTTCTTGGAGCGCGCGTCGTATGCTCCGATCTCACCGGGCCCGGGCTCGTCGCTGTCCCGGACACCTGGACCTCGAGGGGTTCCTCGAAGACGGGCGACCTTCTCCACGCCGCCCGCGTCGGCGAAGGAGAGCGACAGCGGCAGCCGCGCCGCGAGGCGGCCGCGACGGGGTTCAGAACAGTCGACCTCGTACGCCGAAGGCCGCGTCGGCGCGTGAGGAGTGCGCACCTGTGCTCCTCTTGTCATCGGGCGGGAGTCGTCCGACGCTAGCCGGGCCCGCCTTGTCGAGGGATGCCCTGCTGGTACACCCTTTGATGGGGACTCCCTGCCTCGGCGTCCGCCCGCCACGGGTGCTCATGCGTGCGACGACCTCTGCCCGCCCTCTGCGGGCATCCCGTGCTGAGCCGAGAGGGGCCGCAGGCGACCGCGACGGCGCGGTCCCCCAGAGCCTCCGGCGGGCTCGCGCTGCGGTGAGCGTCCTCTTCTTCGTCAACGGCGTGCTGTACGCCAACCTCGTGCCGCGGCTGCCGGACCTCAAGGACGCGCTCGAGCTCAGCAACGTCGCGTTCGGTTCGGCGATCGCCGCGATGCCGCTCGGGGGCTGGTCGGCGGGCTCCTGGTCCCGCCGCTCATCCAGCGTCTCGGGTCGGCCACGGTCGCCTCTGTCGGGCTCGTGGTGCCTGCCCTGGCCCTGGTCGCCGTCCCCCTGTCCGGGGCGTGGGCGACGTTCGCCGTGCGCATGTTCGCCTTCGGCGCCTCGGACGCCGCTGTGGACGCCGGTCAGAACGCGCACGGGTTCCGCGTGCAACGGCGCTACGGGCGCTCGCTCGTCAACGGCTTCCACGGCCTGTGGAGCGTCGGCGCGGTCGTCGGCGGGGTCCTCGGCTCAGCCGCGGCAGGCCTGCAGATTCCCCTGCCGGTCCACCTGAGCACCTGCGCCGTCGTCTTCACCGTCCTGGCCCTCACCACCCGCCGGCTCCTGCTCCCCGGGCCGGAGGACGCGGAGCGCGAACCGGCCCCCGCCGACCCCGCCGACCCCGCCGGCGTGCGACGGGGCCTGAGCGGGGTGGCGCGACGGACCGTCCTCCTGCTGCTGGCGGCCGGGGTCCTCTCTGCGTCGGCGGCGTTCGTCGAGGACGCGGCCGCCTCCTGGAGCGCGCTGTTCATGCGCGAGGTGATCGGGACGGGCGCAGCGACGGCCGGCCTCGCCTTCGTCACCCTGCAGGTGGCCATGACCGTGGGTCGGCTCACCGGCGACCGGGTGCTCGACGGGCTCGGTCAGCGACTGGTCGGCCGGCTGGGCGGGGCCGCGGTGGCGGTCGGTGCCGGGCTCGCCCTCGCCGTGCCCTCGACCGCCACGACCCTGGCCGGCTTCGCCCTCGCCGGCCTCGGGGTCGCCACGCTGGTCCCCGCCGCCCTCCACGCCGCCGACGAGCTTCCCGGTCTGCCGGCCGGGCTCGGGGATCACCGTCGTCAGCTCGGCGCTGCGCCTCGGCTTCCTCGCCTCGCCTGTCCTCGTGGGGGCCGTCGCCGACGCGACGAGCCTGCGTGCGGCCCTGCTCACCGTTCCGGTCGCCGGCGTCCTCGCTCTGCTCGCCACCGGCGTGCTGGTGCCGCGTCCACGACTTTCGTCCCGGGGCTGACGGCCCAGGCTGCGCCCCCCCAGGACATGGAGAGCCGACGGGTTCAGGAATTCGCCACATCCTGGTGACAGCCACGCCCACCAGTGATGGCCGGACACGTTCTCACGCGCGTCGGCCAGTCGTGCCGGAAGGACGCATGTCGGCGACGACCGTCGGGGCTCCGGACGGCATCAGGTCAGAAGCCGCCAGCCCTGGGCGACGCCGAGCAGTGCGGGACGACGTGCGCGGCGACGGATCTCATCCCGCCGTGACGACCAATCGCTCGAGCGGTTGCGCGGTGAGCTCGGCGATCAGCTCGAAGTCCTTGTCCAGGTGGACGACGGTCAGGCCGGCCAGCTCCGCGGTGGCGGCCACGATCAGGTCTGCGACGGAGGGCGCACGGTGGTGCCCGCGCTCGGCCAACCGCATCTGGACCTCGATGGCGCGGTCCTCGATGGCCGGTGTCTGGTACTCCAGGGGCATCGAGGCCAGCGGCGGGCGACGCGTCGCCGCCCGCAGGTCCGCGCCGGATCGAGCCGAGTAACCGATCTCCAGGCGTGTGACGGTGCTGAGGCGGACCAGCCCCCGCTCGATCCGCTCCGCCCACGTCTCGACCTCGGGCGACCGTGACAGCCGCGCCAGGGCCGAGGTGTCCATGAGCCAGGACGTCACTCCCAGGCGCCCTTCATGACCTCCGGGTCGTCGAGGTCGGCGAACGCCTCCGCGAAGACGGCGAGGTCCGCCGCGGTCACCGGGTGGGCGCCACCTGTGGCCTCCTGCGCGAGCCGTCGGCGCAGGTAGTCGCTCCGGGACAGCCCGAGGCTCGCCGCTCGGGCGTCGAGCGCGCTGATCACGTCGTCGGGCACGTTGCGGACGAGAACGTCGGTCATGGCCACACCTCCACGTGATATCCAACGATAGCACCGACGCGCGCGCCACCTCTGGCCTGGCCCTCGCCCGACCCGTGCAGGGGGTGGAGGTGGGTCACGCTGTCGTCCGGCAATGCCCAGGCGACACAGGCCCGGTGTCATCGATCTGTGCAGCAGTCCCGTCCTGGCCCGCTCCCGCGTCACCCTCGTCGACGGCGCCGCCGACGCGTCCCCGTCGACCCCCGCGAAGGAGGTGAGCACCGGCCTGACCGCCCTCACGGCCTGACCAGCAGAAGGATCAAGCAGCCCTGCTACACCACGCCCCGGGGACTTGACCGCCCTCGATGACGTCCTCCGACGTGGTGGAGCTCGTGGCGGCGCGGTGCCTCGCGTCTCCCAAGGCCCGGGGCTATGGCCGGGTGACCGCCTGACCCCGTCGGCCGCGCGGCGCCGGGACAGGCGCGCTGTCGCCGCCCTCGCGGTCTTGCAGCAACCGTTCGATCCCGTCCGGCGGCACGGGCGGCGAGAAGTGGTACCCCTGCCCCGTGGTGCAGCCCTGCCGTCGCAGGGTCAGCAGCTCCTGCGGGTCCTCGACCCCCTCGGCCACGGTCTCGAGGTTCATGGTGCGCCCGAGACGGAGGATCGTGCTGACCAGGCCCCCGTCACCGCCGGTGGACAGCCGCTCGACGAAGCTGCGGTCGATCTTGAGGATGTCGACCGGGAAGCTGTGCAGGTAGCTGAGCGAGGAGTAGCCGGTCCCGAAGTCGTCGATCGCCAGCTTGATGCCGAGCGCACGGAGCGCCTGGAGCGTGGTCAGGGTCTCGTCGCCCTTGTCGAGCAGCACGCTCTCGGTCATCTCGAGCGTCAGGGCGCTGCCCGGCATGCCGGTCTCCTCCAGGACCCCGACGACCTGCTCGAGCAGGTCCTCCTGCTGCAGCTGCCGCGCCGACACGTTGACGCTGAGCTTGAACCCACCGGAGGTCCGGCCCTCCGTCACCCAGGCCACCGCCTGCCGGCAGGCCTCGCGCAGCACCCACAGACCGAGCGGACGGATGAGACCGGTCGCCTCGGCCAGGGGGATGAAGTCGTTCGGGGGGATCAGCCCTCGTTCCGGGTGCTGCCAGCGCACGAGAGCCTCCACGCCGGTCATCTCGCCGGTGCGCATCGACATCATCGGCTGGTAGTGCACGACGAACTGGTCCTCGGCGAGGGCCTTGCGAAGATCGGCCTCGAGCCGCATGCGGGCGACCAGACCCTCGTGCATCTGCGGGGCGTAGACCGCGAAGCCCTCGGGGCCCGCCTTGGCCTGGTACATGGCCAGGTCCGCGTTGCGCAGCATCTGCTCCGCATCGACGGTGGGGTCGTCCCGGTAGGCGATGCCGATGCTGACCGACACGTGCACCTCGTCCCCGCCCAGGACGAAGGGGGCCTCGAAGGCGTCGCACACCCGTCGGGCCAGCGCCGTGCCGTCGCCGTCGGGCACGCCCTCGACCAGGACGGCGAACTCGTCGCCCCCGAAGCGGGCGACCGTGTCGATCGGCCGCACCAACGACCGGAGCCGGGCGGCCACCTCGATCAGCAGGTGGTCGCCTGCGCTGTGCCCCAACGTGTCGTTCACCCCCTTGAACCCGTCGAGGTCGAGGAAGTAGACGGCGAGCGCCGAGGACGACGTGCTCGAGCGGGCGAAGGCGTGCTGCAGCCGGTCCTTGAACAGCGGTCGGTTCGGCAGGCCCGTCAGCGAATCGGTGAAGGCCTGGTGGGTCAGCTGCTTCTCCAGCCTCACCCGGTCGGTGACGTCGCGGGAGTTGAGCACGAGACCCGAGACGGCGGGGTTGCCCAGCAGGTTGGTGACCGTGACCTCCATCTCGCACTCCCGGCCGCCGGCGTGGCGCCACGTGCTGGCGACCGTCTGCACCCGGTCGACGTCGCCCGCCACCCCTGCGAGCACGGCGGCGAGCTCGTCGGCCGCTGACCGCGCCATGAAGTCGGCCAGGGGCCGGTCGACCATCTCCAGCTCGTCGTACCCGAGCAGCCGGCGGCTCGACCGGCTCTGGTACATGACGGTGCCGGCGCGGTCGACCACCGTGACGAGGTCCGAGCTGTGCTGCACCAGCGCGGCGAAGCGCTCGCCGCTGGCGCGCAGCTCGGCGGTCCGCGACTCCACCCGACGCTCCAGGTCTCGGGTCAGCTCGTGGTTCTCCAGGAGCGTGAGCACCTGGCGGGCCACGAGCAGGACCATGATCGCCGTCCGGATCCAGAAGTGCACGTCGCCGGTGGTCTGCCCCTGCAGGACCTCTACCGACGACGTGCACAGCGCCACCCCCACGGCCGCGTACGGCAGCAGGTTCCCGAGCGGACGTGTGACCACGTCCTCGTCGACGCCGGCCTCGACCGCGGCGTCACCACCGGGCCAGGCCGCAGCGAGCAGCAGCAGGCAGAACCCCACGCCCCAGCCGAGGTCGACCCACGTGCCGGAGCTGTACGACGCCGACGTGGTCAGGAAGACGAACGCGGAGTCGGAGAAGGCGAGCGCCAGCAGACCCACGCCGATCAGGGGCAGGTGGACCGGCAGCGAGGTGTGCCGGCTCCGGGCCCTCATCCAGGTGTAGACGACGGTGGTGATGAGGACGATGTCGCTCACCGGGTACGCGAGCGAGATCACCTGCGAGACGACGCTGCCGCCGGCCTGCACGATCGAGTCCAGGACCAGCATCCAGCTCACGAGCAGCAGCGAGCTGGCGACGATCAGACCGTCCAGCACCGTACGCGCGCGACCTGCCGCCGTGGGGGCTGCCAGCGGGAGGCTGAGCAGCGCCCACCCAGCGAGCAGGGGCAGCGCCAGGTAGCCGACGTCGGCCACCGAGGGGAACGGCACCTCGACACCCAGGACGGACTCGTACCAGGTCCACGCGGCCATGCCGGCGGACCAGGACCCGGACGCCGCGCCCAGGAGCGACCAGTACTTGCGGATGCGACCCGTGTAGCGGCGTCCGCGCGAGACGGCCGCAGCCGCGGAGGCCAACGAGAAGAGCATGAGGCCGACGTTGGACAGGTGGACGGCGGAGGCAGGCGACAGCAGCGCGAGCCCGGCGGCCCAGAGCAGCACGACGGTGACGACCGTCGCCAGGAGCAGGCGCAGTCGTCCCGGGGCTGTTCGCGTGGTCACCGTCGTGGTATCGACCGCCGGAGCCTCAGGTCCACGACGTGAGGTCCCGTTCACCCGTGCGGGCGACCCGGCTCAACGACGGCCACGAACGGCCGACAACTCCTGAGGGGCCTCGGCCGTGCCCCGCCGACAAGGAGATCTGATGACGACGTCCGTGATGGGCCTGGGCCCGCACCTCGAGCACCCCTCCGCCTGGCCGGAGGGCCTCTCGCCGGAGGTCCTGGGCTCTCTGGACCTGCCGACGCCCTTCCTGGCCTGCGACCTGGACATGCTCGCCGAGCGCTTCCAGCGGTTCGCGGCGGCCCTCCCGCGGGTGCGTGCCCACTACGCGCTCAAGTGCAACTCCGCCCCGGAGGTGCTGCGCACCGCGGCAGCCCAGGGAGCCGGGTTCGAGGTCGCGTCGCTCGGTGAGCTGCGGCTGCTGCAGTCCATCGGGGTCGACCCCGCGGACGTCCTCTACAGCAACACCGTCAAGCCGGCCTCCCACGTCTTCGAGGCCTCCCGCGCGGGCCTGTGGCGCTTCGCGGCGGACTCCGAGGGCGAGCTGCACAAGATCGCGCGCGTCGCCCCGGGGAGCGCGGTCTACATCCGGGTGAGGGTCGACGACAGCGGCAGCATCTTCCCGCTCTCGCGCAAGTTCGGCGCCGAGGCGCACCACGCGCGGGCCCTGCTCCAGGAGGCCGCCCGCCTCGGCCTGCAGCCCTACGGGCTGACGTTCCACGTCGGGTCCCAGTGCGCTGCCACCTCGGCCTGGCGGCAGGCGATCGCCTCGGCCGGGCGCATCATGCGCAACCTCCGCTCGGACGGCGTGCGGGTGGAGATGCTCGACATCGGCGGGGGCTTCCCCGCGCGCTACGGCGACCCGGTGCCGTCCATCGAGCAGATCGGTGACGTCGTCGAGCGGGCTCTGGACGAGCTGCTCCCCTACGAGCCGTCGCTGATCGCCGCCGAGCCCGGCCGGCACATGGTGGCCGAGACGGCCGTCATGGCGGCGAGCGTCCTGGGGCGCGAGGAACGCGCCGGGGAGGAGTGGCTCTACCTCGACGTCGGTGCCTACAACGGGCTGATGGAGACCCAGCAGACCGTGGGCCAGTGGCGGTTCCCGCTGTGGAGCTCGCGCAGCGACCACGGGTCCGTGGAGCACATGCCGTTCACGATCACCGGTCCCTCGTGCGACAGCTCCGACACCATGTTCTACGGCGCCTCGCTGCCGGTGACCATGAACGAGGGCGACCGGCTCTACATCGCCTCCGCCGGCGCGTACACCCTCAGCTACGCCTCGTCGTTCAACGGCTTCCCGCCGCCCAGCACGCACTTCGTCGGCGGGTGAGCCCCGTGCCGGCCCGGCCGGGCGCCCTCGGGCAGGTCGACCGGCGGCGGCTGACGGCGCTCATGGGGGCCGGGCTGCTGGACTCCTTGTGCCTGTCCATGGCCTGGACGGTGGTCGTCCTCTGGGTCGCGGAGGAGCACGGGCTGGCCGCCGTCGGAGTCTGCAGCGCGGCCATGCTCGTGGGCGTCGCGCTGTCGGCACCGGTGGCCGGGCGGGTCGCGGCGCGCCTGGACGGCCGGCGGCTGCTGGGGACGGTGACGGTCGTCGAGCTGGGCCTGCGCCTCACGTTGGCCGTCCTCGTCCTGGCGCAGGCACCGCTCCCGCTGCTGGTCGTGTGCGTCGGCGTCATGAACATCAGCGCATGGACCGGCTACGCCGCGATGCGCGCCGAGGTGACCGCCGTCCGGCCCGGCCCCGCGGCGCTCACCTGGTACGGCACCGGCGTGGCGGCGGTCGAGGCGGGCGGGGTCGCCCTCGCCGCCTTCCTCACCGTGGACCCCGCGGCCCGGCAGGGCGTGCTGGTGGCGCTCATGGTCACGAACGTCCTCGGGCTCCTACCCACGCTGCTGGTCGCCCGGGCTTCGCGCGTACCCCGGGGTGCGGCGGCGGTGGAGGGGCGGCGCGGACGGCTGTCGTACCTCCCGGTGGCCGGTGGCCTCCTCATGCTCGTGGGATCGGCACCGACGCTGCTCTACGTCGCCCTCTCCGAGGAGGCGCACGGCAGGACAGCCGTGGCGGCCGCCGCCGTGTCGTTCGTGGTCGGCTCCCTCGTCGCGGGCACGGTCGCCTCCAGCGTGCTGAGACGGCTGGGGTCCTCGTCGACCCTGTACTGCCTCGTGGCGGCCGGGATGGTGCTGGGCTGGGTCGTGGCCCCGGTCTCGGTCCCCCTGCTGTGCGTCGCCCAGCTGATGTCGGGGGTGTGCATGACGCTGCTCGAGGGGCTGCTCGACAACGCCGCGGCCAGCCGGGAGCCGGACCGGGTGACCGGTGCGCTGGCCTCGGTCACCGCCGGGCGCGCGCTCGGTTCGGCGGCGGGGACGGCCGCGCTCCCGCTGCTCGTGGCGCAGACCGGCCTGTCGTCGGCAGCCGCCGTGGCGACCTGCGTCCTCGTGGCGGCCGGTGTCGCGGCAGCGGGGTGGGACCGCAGGCGCCGACGACGAGGCCCTGCCGTCCCGCGTCCACGGACGGCACCGACGGGGACCAGCAGCACCGGCGGCGCCGAGAGGGGCGGCGCCCTGGTCCCGACGAGCGGGACGGGTCCTTCAGCAGGGCCGTGACGGCACCAGGACCGTGACCCGCCGGTCCTGGCGTCTGCCGACGCTGTGGTCGTCGCGGTGCGTCCCGTGCTGCACGCCGTTCCCGGCTGCCCGTTCCGACGTGCGCGTCACCTCAGAGACGGATCGTCGCCGGCCGTGGACACGGGCGGCGACGCACGCAGGACCCGATCTGCGTCGGGTCCGTCCATCGGTACGGCTGCGTGCCCGGCCGAACTAGGCGAGGCTGCGCGCATGCCTGCGGCCACGGTCGGCGCGCCCGTGGACCGGGCCCTCGCCCTGCTGGGCGTCGTGCTCGTGCTCGCGGCCGGCCTCGTGGTCGCCCTGGTGCACGCGGGCCCGCTCGGTGACGTCCACCTCGCGTACGCGTTCCCGGCCCTCGGGGCGCTCTACGGCGCAGCGGGCATGCTCGCGTGGTGGCGCCGGCCCGCCAACCGGCTCGGAGCGCTGCTGGTGTGGGGCGGCCTCGCCCTGCTGCTGGTCTCCCTGTCCAACACGGGTGTGCCGCTGCTCATCGCCGTCGGCACCGTCACCGCCGTGCTGCCGATCTCGGTGGTCCTCCACCTGCTGCTCGCCTGCCCCACCGGGCGGCTCGAGGGGACGACCTCGCGGCTCGCGGTGGCCTCGGCGTACGCGGTCGGCCTGGTCCTCCAGGCGCCCCAGTACCTGTTCCAGGCGGCCGAGGCGCCGTACGACCTCGTCGTGGTGGCGGACCGCCCGGAGCTGGTGCTCGCCGGGGACCGGGCCCAGCAGGCCGCAGGTGCGGCGGTGGTCGTCGTGACCGTGTGGGTCCTCGTCCGCCGGCTCCTCCGGTACGGACCCCGGCAGCGCTCCGCCCTCGCGCCGCTGTTCACCGTCGGCGTGCTGGCCGTGGTCGCGGTACCGCTGGTGGCGGACGTGCTCCAGCCCCTGCTCGGGTTCGGGCCGATGACGGCGGTCGCCCTCCAGCTCCTCGCCGTGGCGACGGTCCCGCTCGGCTTCCTCGCGGTGGTGCTGCGCGGGGGGTTCGCCCGCACCCGTGAGCTCGCGGCCTTCGTCACCGCCCTGACGTCCTCGTCCTTGTCCTCGCGCGACCTCCAGGACGCGGTCGCCACGACCCTCGGCGACCCGTCCACGCTGCTGCTGCGCTGGTCACCGGCGGACCGCACGTACCTCGACGCGGACGGCCGTCCCACCCCGCTGCCCGTCGAGGGCCGGGTGACGCTGCACCTGGGGACCGGGGACAGCCCCAGCGGCGCGGTCGTCTACGACCCGGAGCTGGGGATCGACCCGGTGACCGTGTCGGCGGTCGGCCGGGTCACGGCCATCGCGCTGGAGCGCGAGCGCCTCGCCGAGGAGGTCGCGTCGAGCCGCGCCGCCCTCCGTCAGGCCTCCTCCCGCCTGCTCGAGGACAGCGACCACGAACGGCGACGTCTTGCCCGGGACCTGCACGACGGTCTCCAGGTCTCGCTCGTGAGGATCTCCCTGCAGGTGGGGCGCCTCGGCCAGGAGCCGTCGGCCGCCCCGGTCGCCCCGCTGGTCGCCCGCCTCGCCACCGAGGTCGACGAGGCGGCGACGGCGCTGAGGGCGCTGGTGCACGGCGTGGTGCCGCCACCCCTGGTGGAGCGCGGGCTCGCCGCCGCGGTGCGGGAGCTCGCCTACGACCTGCCGGTGCGGACCAGGCTCGACCTCGACGACGGACCGCCGCGGCTCCCCGCCACGGTCGAGAGCACGGCCTACTTCATCGTGGCGGAGGCCCTGACGAACGTCGTCAAGCACGCCCGGGCCACGGACGTGCAGATCGTGCTCCGCCGCTCCGGGGGCCTGCTGAGGATCGACGTGGCGGACGACGGACGCGGCGGGGCGCACCCGGACGGGCCCGGCACGGGGCTCAGGGGCCTGCAGGACCGGGTGGACGTCCTCGGCGGCACGCTGGCCGTCGACAGCCGCCCCGACGGGACGAGGCTCCAGGCGGTCCTGCCGTGCGCGTAGTCATCGGGGAGGACGAGGTCCTGCTGAGGGAGGGGCTCGTGCTCCTGCTGCAGCGGGCGGGCTTCGAGGTGGTCGCCGCCGTGGGGGACGCGGTCGGCCTCCGGCGGGCGGCGCTCGAGCACCGGCCGGACGTCGTCGTCACCGACATCCGGATGCCCCCCGACCGGACCGACGACGGCGTGCGGGCGGCTGTCGCGATCATGACCCGTCTGCCCGGGACGGGGGTCCTGCTGCTCTCGCAGCACCTGTCCCGGCAGTACGCGCTCGACCTGCTCGACACGGGCACCTCGGGCGGCGCGGGCGTCGGCTACCTCCTCAAGCAGCGTGTCGCCGATGCCCGGCGCTTCGCGGCGGACGTCCGCCGCGTGGCCGACGGCGGCACGGTCCTCGACCCGGAGATCGCCGCCGCGGCCGTCGCCCGTGCCGGTCGCACGGACGACCGGGTGTCCCGTCTGACCCCCCGGCAGGCGGAGGTGCTGGCGCTGCTGGCGCGAGGCCTCAGCAACGCCGCCATCGCGGAGGAGCTCGTCATCACCGAGAAGTCCGTCGTGGAGCACGTCTCGAAGGTCTACGGGGCCCTCAGGCTGCCGCAGACGGGCGGCGAGCACCGCCGCGTGCTCGCGGTCCTCCGGTACCTCTCGCAGTGATGACCCCACCGGGGACCTGGACGACCCGACCGGCCTGCCGGACGGGTCGTCCAGGTCGACGACGGCGCGCTCAGGTACCGGCGTCCGAGCCGACCTCGCTGGGAGCCCGGTCCGGCACCGGGCCGCGCTGGGCCGGCGCCTGGGCCGCAGGACGGATGTTGACGTTGCGGTGGAAGACGTTGCCCGGGTCGTACTCGCGCTTGATCCGGGCCAGGCGGTCGTACTTCTCCGCGCCGTACGCGCGCCGTACGCGTCCCTCCGTGCCGTCGTCGTCGAAGGCGTTGACGTACGTCCCCTCCGTGGGCGCCTGCGCCGACAGGGCGCCGTGCAGCGCGCGCACCCAGGCACGGTCCGGTGGCAGCAGCTCCGGCACCGGCGCGTTGGCGATGACGAACGCGGCGTAGCGCGGCGAGCGGCCGCCGCTGAACGCCGTCGCGTCCTCCGCGACGTCGCTGTACGCGCCGTCCAGCCGGTACACGAGCACGACCGACAGCGGTGACGCCTTCTGCGGGACGTGCTCGAGCAGCGCGTCGACGACGTCGTCGCCGAGCTCCTCGAGGTACACGCTCTTCTCGTAGTTGTGGTGGCCCCAGGCGTTCGGCTCGTCGAGCAGCTGCTGCAGCGCGACGTACGGCATCGGCGTCACCACCTCCCACAGCGGCGGGACCGCGGAGCGGAGGCGCTCGAGGACCTCGCGGTGCTCGTCGCTGCCGTCGAAGCCGGCGACGACGGCCGCGTAGCCCGGCTGGAGCTGGTGCTCCTGCGGCACGAACGGTGCCGGCGGGGCGTTGAGGGCGCCGAGGATGACGTTGACTCCCGGCGGCAGCGACCCCATGACGTCGCGAGCGGCACGCAGCGCCTCGCGGCCCTGCTCCAGGCCCCAGAAGAGCATGCCGAAGTCGACCATCGGCCCGACCGGGTGCAGCGCGAACTCGAACTCGGTGACGACCCCGAAGTTGCCGCCGCCGCCGCGCAGCGCCCAGAAGAGGTCGGGGTGCTCCTCGGCGGACGTCCGGACGACCCGACCGTCGGCCAGCACGACCTCGGCGCTCAGCAGGTTGTCGACGGTCAGGCCGTGCTTGCGCGTCAGCCAGCCCATGCCCCCGCCGAGCGTCAGGCCGCCCACGCCGGTGTGGCTGATGGCCCCGACCGGGAGCGCCAGGCCGTGCTCCTGCGCCGCCTCGATGAGACCACCCAGCAGCGCCCCGCCGCCGGCGCGGGCACGCCGGGCCTCGGGATCGACCGTCGACGGCGTCGAGCCGGCTCAGGTCGATCATCAGCCCGTCGTCGACGACCGACTGGCCGCTCATGCTGTGCGCGCCGCCGCGCACCGCGATCTCCAGCCCGTGCTCGACGCCGTGGCGCACCGCGGCCGAGACGTCCTGGGCGCTGGTGCACCGCGCGATGAGCGCCGGACGGCGGTCGATGTCGGCGTTCCAGACCCGTCGGGCGTCGTCGTAGCCGTCGTCGCCGGGCTGGAGCACCTGCCCGGCCAGCTCGGCGCGCAACAGATCCCCACGCTTGGTCAACACAGAAGACCTCCTTGATGAGATGAGACGAACCGGAAGTTCACGCCGACCCGGTCGAGCTGCGGGGGCGCGGCCTGGCCCCGCCTACGCGTACACGGGCGCGACGTCGATGTAGATCTGCCAGCTGCGCACCAGGTCGCCCTCGAGCTCGAGGATGTCGGCGTTGGGGACCGTCACGTGCCTGCCGTCCTTGCGCACGTACTCGACGTCCGCCTTGACGACGACCGTGTCGCCGATCTCGTACACCTCGCGCAGGTGGTGCGTCACCCCGTCGATCGAGGCGAAGAACCCCCGCACGGCCCCGGCGATGTCGTCGTGCCCGACGACGGGCTCGGCGTTGCCGAAGACGAAGACCGCGTCGGGCGTCAGGTGGCTGACGAACCCCTCCACGTCGAGGGCGTCGATGTCGGCGAAGATCGGGTTCACGTCTCGGGGCACGAGGTCTCCTTCGTCGTCGGTGCGGGGACGGTCGTCCGACGCTCACCCTGAGGGCAGGAAGGCACCGGCGTCGCGAGAAGCGCGGAAGACCCGACCTAGGTGGGGTACGCCCCGTCGCGGCGCGTCGGTCCTCGTCCACGACCCGACCTAGATCCCTTGTCGACGCCGGCTCGACAGGGTGAGGCTCGCGTCCCAGAGGTCTGCACCGCAGGCACAGGTACGGAGAGGGACGACATGACGACCGACGAGCCAGCCACGACGACGCGCGGCGGAGGCCTCGTGGTGCCGCACGAGGGAGGGGAGCCGCTGTGGCACCTCGGGGCCCTCGACGTCCTCAAGGCGACCGGCGCGGACACGGCGGGCCAGCTGTGGATGATGGAGCAGACCTTCCGCCGCGGACCCGGTGCGCCGATGCACGTGCACTCGCGCGAGGACGAGGCGTTCTACGTGCTCGAGGGTCGCTTCACGTTCGTCCTCGGCGACCAGGTGCGGACGCTCGAGCCGGGCGACTTCGCCTGGGGCCCCCGGGACGTCGCGCACGGCTTCGCCGTGGACAGCGCGACCGGCCGGTGCCTGACGCTCTCGACGCCCGCCGGCCTGGAGGACTTCTTCCGGCAGACCGGCGAGCCGGCCGGGTCGCTGGACCTGCCTCCGGCGCCGGCAGGACCTCCGTCGGAGGAACAGATGGGCGAGCTCGCCCGGGTCCTGCAGACCTACGGCGTCGAGCTGGTCGGCCCGCCGCCCGAGCCCGCGACCGGCGGCTGAACGCACGACCTCACGTCCGTCGCCAGACGTCCCTGGCCTGCACCGACCTTTGAGGCGTGCTACCACCAGCTGGCAGCGGACGCGGGCGGCGGAGAGAGGCCATGGGAGACGGTCGTGCTCTCGGTCCACGCCCCGGGTGAGCGCACCCGCCTCATCCTCACGTCGTGCGACAGAGCGGAGGCTGTACGTGGCCGGCGCGTGAGAGGATCGAGCATGCTGCCGTCACGCCGGGGAGGTGGCGCGCGCGTCGGTCCTGGGTCCGACGCCGGGAGCACTCCGGGGTTGCGGCGGGTGCTGGACCTGCCGGCCGACCCGGTCGCCGCTCGGACGGCCCGTCGCTTCGTGGGGCAGCTGCTGGTCGAGGGGGGCCGCTCGTCGTGGACGGACGCGGCGGAGGCAGCCTGCACCGAGCTGGTGACGAACGCCCTGCTCCACGCGCACAGCGGTGTCACCCTCACGGTGGAGGTCCGCGCGGCAGAGCTGTACGTCGGGGTGCACGACACCAGCGCCGACCTGCCCCGGCAGCGTGCCGGCGACGGCCGCGCGACCACCGGACGCGGCATGTCGATCGTGGCGCGCCTGACCTCCTCCCACGGCGTCTCCCTCGACGCGTCGGGGAAGACGGTCTGGTTCGTCATCGACGCGACCGTGGCGGGCGAGACGGCCGAACCCTCTGTCGACGACCTGCTGTCCACGTGGACGGACGACGAAGAGCCAGGCCCGGGCCGCACACCCGGCGCTGCGACCGACCGGGCCTCGGACCGCGGCGACCAGGACATCGACGCACCACCCTCGGCCGCCGCGGACCCCGACGATCGTGCGGGCGGACCCGTGGTGCGCCTGCTCGGGGTGCCGTCGAGCCTGTGGTTGGCCGCGGAGGAGCACCACCGCACGATCCTGCGGGAGCTCGTCCTGTACCTCGCCGAGCACCCCGCGGACGAGGTGGACCTGGAAGCGTCGGACGCGGCGAGCACAGCGCTCAGCGACGCCGTGGGGGCCTCCGTCGAGCACGGTCGGGCGTCTGGTCTCGCGCGTCGCCCCCTGCCCGAGGGGCACCCCGCGTACCTGCCGGACGTGCCGGACCGGGTCGACGCGGACCTCGTCGTGCCGACGGGCACGGCGTCCCGCTTCGCCGCGCTCCAGGACACCCTCGATCTCGCGGAACGGCTCGCGGTCGAAGGCCGCCTGCTCGCCAGACCGGGGCTCCCCGAGGTCGTGGCGGTCCGCGACTGGGCGTGCGAGCAGGTGCTGGCCCAGGGCAGCGGCGCTCCCGCCGGCCCGTGGTCGGGCACCGACCACGAGAGGTTCCTGGCTCGCGAGGACCTACCGGACGAGGCGTCGTCCTGGGAGGTCACGAGCGTGCGGACGGCGGGACGACCGGTGGTGGCGGCCGACGACACCAACCGCATCATCGCGCTCAGTCCCGCGATGGCAGACCTCGTGGGCTGGGACCGGGACGAGCTGGTCGGGCGCCGTGTCGTCACCCTGATCCCCCCGAGGCTGCGGGAGGGTCACGTGGCCGGCTTCAGCCGGCACCTGAGCACGGGCGAGGCGAAGCTGCTGGGCATGACCCTGCACCTGCCGGTCCTCCACGCCGACGGCACCGAGGTCGGGTGCGCCGTCCGCATCGAGCAGGCTGCGGCGCTGGGAGGCCGACGCCTGTACCTCGCATGGTTCGACCCCGTCACGGGCGCAGGCCGCGAGGCGACCGGCGCGACACCGGAGGTGCAGGACCGTCGCCCGGGGCCCTCGCACCCCTGACCCACCTCCTCCGGGCGCCTCTGCGTCCTCCGCCCCGCGGCAGGCCTGACCGGACCAGCTGATCGGCTCGGGGGCGGCCCGTCCGGGTGGGGGCCGCCCGGGCGCTACGTTGACCCCCCTGCGGTCGAGACAACGGTCCGCAACCGCCCCCTCGCGGGAGGGACACGGCACCTCTGTGCCAGGACGGCACCGCCATGACTCGATCGCCCAGCTCCGACACCCCGCCCGGCCGCGCAGCCGCGCTGCTGCCCCTCCTGGACGAGGCCATGCCCCACCGGCTGGTCCCGGTGCTACGGGACTTCCTCGTGTCCGAGGGCGCCAGCGACGCCGGCGTGCTGCTGGCGGACTACGAGCTCAGCACAGCTCCGTCGCCTCTCCCCGCGCGGAGGGGAGGGCGAGCGGGTCGAGGTGACCGGCACGGTCGAGGGCCGGTGCTTCGACGACCAGGTGATGCTCCTCGACCCGCGACGGGGCGGCCTGGTCGACACCGGTGCTGGTCCGGCCGCACCCGACGATGCCGGGGCAGAACGCACGCTCGTGCTGGTACCCCTGTCGTTGCGCGCCGAGCGTCTGGGCGTCCTGCAGGTCCTGTTCGACTCGCCCGTCTCGGCGGAACGGCTCCGCTCGCTGCAGGACGTGGCCCTCGCCACCTCGTACGTCCTGGTCGCCTGCGGCACCTTCTCCGACGCCATCGAGGCCGTCCGGCGTGCCGAGCCGTTGTCCGTGGCCGCAGAGATGCAGTGGAACCTCCAGCCCCTGCGCGCCTTCAGCGCGGCGGAGTTCTCCGTCGCCGGCCAGCTCATCCCGTCCTACGACGTCGGAGGCGACTGCTACGACTACGACGTCGGGAGCACCCACCTCGACCTGTCCAGCATGGACGCGATGGGACACGGGGTCCGGGCCAGCGTGCTCGCTGCGCTGGCCACCGCAGTCATGCGGAACACCCGGCGCGCGGGCGGGACGCCTGCTGAGCAGGTCACGCAGGCTGACCGGCACCTGCTGGAGCAGTTCGGCGGCGCGCAGTTCGTCACCGTCCTCGCCATGCGCCTGGACCTGCGTACGGGTCGGCTCGACCTGGTGGACGCCGGTCACCCCGCGCCCTGGCTGCTGCGGGGAGGGCGCGCCTCCCCCGTGCCCCTGGACCCCCGCCTGCCTGCGGGCATGCTCGAAGCGACGACCTATGTCGCCGAGGCGTTCCAGCTCGAACCGGGCGACCGGCTGGTCGTCGTCACGGACGGGGTGCTCGAGGCCGGCGCCCCGCAGGAGGAGTTCGGGGAGCAGAGGCTCGAGGGGCTCCTCCTGGCCACCATCGGCCTCACGCCCCACCAGTGCGTGGCGGAGGTCCTGCACACCCTCAGGGCCTACTCCCCCCGCCTGCACGACGACGCCACGGTGATCTGCCTGGACTGGCACGGTCCAGCCTCCCCGTAGGACGCGAGGCACCGCCGGCACGACCAGCCGGACCCGACCGCGGGCCGACGAATGCAGGTGGCACCACGAGGGCACCCCGCGGGCGTGCGAGTGATGTCTTTCGACCGGCAGAGGCTGCCCGGCGCGGCCCGGCGAGCGGTCTCCCAGGCGTGTCGTGACGCGTCCACGGGTGCTGCCTGCGAGGAGTCTGCCGTCCTGGCGACCAGCGAGGTCGTGACCAACGCTCTGCTGCACGGACAGGGGAAGATCGACGTCGGCATCGAGACCGGCTCGAGCACCGTCAGGGTCGAGGTCAGCGACGAGGGCTCACGTCGCCCCACGAGCAGCGACCTCGTCCGGGCCCTCGGCGTCCAGGACACCGAGGAGAGCGGCCGTGGTCTCCTCATCGTGGATGCCGTGACCTGCTCGTGGGGAGTCGTCGACCGCGTGGACGGCGGGAAGAGCGTGTGGTTCGAGGTCCCCGTCCAGCCGTGAGCGTCACCGCCAGGTCCCTCCGACGTTCGACGCTTGAGATGTACCAGCTCCTTAGGCATCTGCGGCGTGCGGCGCCTCAGCGTTGTCCGGACGGCGGCGGGTGGCTCGGGACGGGTGGTTCGAGGTCTGCCCGAGCCCACACACGGACGGCCCCCGACCCGACTGACGGCGGGTCGGGGGCCACCTGCACTACGGCGTCCGGGTGGTGCGGGGATCAGGACCAGCCGTTCCCCGTCCAGCCGCTGTCGCTCCAGCGGGCCCGGGACCACCGGGCACGCTCCCAGCCGTTGTCCGACCAGCGCGCCCGCTGCCAGGTCTCGCCGCTCCAGCGTGCGCGCGACCAGCCCGAGCCGGTCCAGCCCTCGCCCGACCAGCGGGCGCGGTTCCAGCTGCCCTGCGACCAGGCCGACCGGGCCCGGGCCTGGGCCAGCCAGGCGGGGCCGTCCCAGGCGACGCCCTGGACGTCGACCTCGCCGACCAGCGGTGCGCCCGTCTCGGGGTCGAGCAGCGTCGCCCCGCCGCGGGCCGCCTCGAGCGAGCCGGTCGCGGTCGCCAGCGGGTGCTGCTGGTCGGCGGCGAGCAGCGTGGTGGATCGGTCCTTGGCCTTGTACGCGTCGTCGATGTCCTTGAGGGCCTCCCGGACGTCGACCTGGCCGGCACCGGCGGCGCGCCGGTCGGCGTGCTTGACCTCCGACGCGCTGCCGACGAGCGCAGCCTTGACCTGGTCCGGCGTCAGCTCGGGGTGGGCCTGCAGCAGCAGCGCCGCGGCCCCGCTGACCACGGCCGCGGCCTGCGAGGTGCCGCTGCCGCGGAACAGCCGACCGGTGTCGTCGCCGGAGACCCGCCCCTCGGGGTGCCGGGTGTCGACGAACGACCCGGGGTCGCGCAGCGAGGCCACGGACTTCCCGGGGGCCAGCAGGTCGACCGGGCGGGCGTCCGTGCCCCACGAGGAGTAGTCGGCGACCCGGGTGTTCTTGTGCCAGCCGTCGACCTTGCCGTTGGGGTCGCTCGACCCGACGGCGATCACGTAGGGGTCGATGGCCGGGTCGGTCAGACGACCGTCCGCGCTGCCGTCGTTGCCGCCGGACACCACGACGACCAGACCGGCGTGCCAGGCGTTCTCGGCCGCGGCGGCGAGCGGGTCGACCTGGTAGTCCTGCAGCGACGTGGTCCCGAACGACAGGTTGACCACCCGGACGTCCATGCCGTTGTCGTCCTGGTGCTGCACCACCCAGTCCAGGGCGGCGATGACCTGGCTGACGTCGGTGCTGCCGTCGGTGCTGGCGAGCTTGAGGCCGAGCACCTGCGCGTCGGGGGCGACCCCGAGCTGCTGGTACGCCTTGGAGGGCTTGGGCTCGCCGGTCTTCGCGTCGACCTCGACGGGGTCCTTGGCGGCGATGATCCCGGCCATGTGGGTGCCGTGGCCGTAGGTGTCGGTGTCCGTGACGGCCGGCTGGGCGTTGACCTCGAAGGACAGGTCGGGGCCCTGCACGACCTTGCCGGGGGCGTCGAGGCCGGCGACGGCCGAGACCCCGGAGTCGACGACCGCGACGGTGACCCCGCGACCGGTGACGGCGCGGCCGGCGGAGTCCTTGCTCTTCCAGACGTCGCGCGCGCCGATGGCCGCGGTGATCGTGTAGAGCGACCCCGGGTCCTTCTTCGGGTCGTTGTCGCCGGTCCAGGTGTCGATGGACTTGCTGTCCGTCTTCGCGTCGCCCCACTCGGTGCCGGGGGCGGGGGTGTCGTGCTTGCCGGCGGCGGCCGGGGACGCCACGAGCAGCGTGGCGGCGAGGCACGAGCTCAGCGCGGCGACGCCGACCCGTGCGGTGGTGTGTCGACCCATCCGTGGGTCTCCTTACTGATAGTCGAGGACTTGTCTACCGACAGTCAGACTGACAGTCCGGCAGTGACGACACAGCCCCTCGACACCCGCACGGCGGGCGGCCGCACGGGTGATGTCGGCGATGCCCCGGGCCTTCCGGGTACGGGCAGTCACACGGCGGGAGCGAGGGTGGCGACCCGGTGCAGATCGCGTCCCTCGACGTGGTGTAGCTCGTCGCGTGCTGCTCTGCGATCAGGCTGATGATGCCGCCGCGTCAGCGGCGGGGTCCAGGGCTTGTCCGGAGGTGATCGAGCGTGGCTGCAGCGGGGTGGGTGCGGGTGGCTTGAGCAGGGCCATTGAGGCCTCGGAGAGGTAGCGGCGGTCGGAGTCCTGCCACTCGTCGTGGGCCTCGATCAGGACGCAGGCCGACAACCGCAGCAGCGCCTCGGTGTTCGGGAAGATCCCGACCACGTCGGTGCGGCGCTTGACCTCCTTGTTCAGCCGCTCCAGCGGGTTGGTGGACCAGATCTTCCGCCAGTGGGCGTGGGGGAAGTCGGCGTAGGCGGTCAGGTCCGCCTTGGCGTCCAGCAGCAGCTCCGCGACGGCCGGGAACTGGGCGGCGAGCATGTCGGCGACGACGTCGACGTGGGCGCGGGTGGCGTCGGGGGTGGGCTGGGCGAAGATCGTGCGGATCGTCGCGGCGACCATCTCGGCGTGGCCCTTGCCGACCCTGGCCAGGGCGTTGCGCATGAAGTGGACCCGGCAGCGCTGCCAGCAGGCGCCGGCGAACACCGCGTCGACGGCGTTCGTCGAGACCTCGGTGGCTGTCGCTGATGACGAGCTGGACCCCGCCCAGGCCGCGGTCTCGCAGGCCGCGCAGGAAGTCCGTCCAGAACGTCTGCGTCTCGCTGTCGCCGACGTCGCAGCCCAGCACCTCCCGGCGCCCGTCGGCGGAGACACCGGTGGCGATGACGACGGCCTGGGACACGACCCGGTGGTTGATCCGCGCCTTGCAGTAGGTCGCGTCGAGGAACACGTAGGGGAACTCGTGATCGTCCAGCGGGCGGGTGCGCCAGGCGGCGACGTCGGAGTCGAGCTGGGCGCAGATCCTCGAGACCTCGCTCTTGCTGATCCCGGTGCCGCCCATCGCGACCACGAGGTCGTCGACCCGGCGGGTGGAGACGCCTTCGACGTAGGCCTGCATGACGACCGCGTGCAGGGCGACGTCGATGCGCCGGCGCGGGGCCAGCAGCGCGGGGAAGAACGACCCGGTCCGGATCTTCGGGATCCGGACCGTGACGTCACCGGTCGCGGTGGTCACCAGCTTGTCGCGGTGGCCGTTGCGCTGGGTCGTGCGGGCCTCGCTGCGCTGGTGGCGCTCGGCGCCGATGTGGGCGGTCGCCTCGGCCTCGACCAGGGCTTGCAGCATCGTCTGCAGGGCGGTGCGCATCAGGCTCGCGCCGTCGCCGGCCTTCAGTGCCTCGGTGAGCTCGAGCAGGGCAGACTGGTCCAGGGCCATCGCGTGGTGTCCTTCTCGTGAGTTCCTTGGCGGGTTCTCACAGAGCCTCACGCGATGGCCCTCTCGCGTCGGTCAACGACACGAACTCAGGTGGGCCCGACCTACACCACGTCCAGGGACTCACTCGACCTCTGCGATGGACAGGTGCGTGTTGCGGCTCATGGGGTGTCCTTTCGGGTGGGCAGGAAATGGTCAACGAGCAGCGAGCTGGTCGGCGCGACAGCCGGGACAGGTGCCGTGGTGCGTGGTGTGGTGCTCGGGGCACCGCTGCGACGGTCTCGGCGCGCTGGGCGCCGGCTCCCGTTCCCAGCGGCGCAGCCAGGCGACCGACAGGTCGGGGCGGGTGGGACGTGCGGCCACCCGGATCATCAAGTCGGCCCCGAGACGCTCGAGGTGGTGCTCGGCCGTTGCGTCGTGCGACGTCGTCCAGCCGCGCCAAGCCACCTCGGGGAAGCGCCCGACGAGCTCCGCCCTCGTGGCTGACCACGCGGCCGACGGCGACGTGGTCGTGGGCTTCATGACGCCGCCGCTGGAGGCGGGCGGCTCAAGCGGTGAGTCCGACGACGGAGCAGACGAGGGCGCCCGGAGCGGGTACCGGTCGGTTCTTCTGACGCTTAGGGATGGTTCGGGTGCCACGGCTGTGACAGCCCCACCTGGCACAGCCGTGGCAGGGGCACCCCCGTCACGGGGTGGCAGGGGTGCCAGAACGACAGGGGTGCCGGACTGCTGGGGGGTGTCAGGCTGACCGGGGGTCTCGGGCCGATGAGGGACGTACTCCCACCCCCGTCCCCGGAGCACGATGCGGTAGACGTTCGACGTCCCCTCTCGTGGGTCCACGGTCAACCGGCCTGCCTCTCGAAGAGATCGAAGGTGTCGGCGCACGGTGCTCGGCGAGGAGCGGGTCCGCCGGGCCAGCCGGTTGATCGACGGGAAGCACGCCCCCTCGTCGTTCGCGTGATCGGCGAGAGCGAGCATCAACAGGACGTCGCCCCTGGGGAGCGACTCGTCGTCCCAGACGGCGGTCATCAGTCGGATGGCCATGGCTGCCTCACCGGCGCTGGACCGGCTGGCCCGGGGCCATCACGGACTGCTCCGGCACCACCCATGTCCGGTGCGCGGTGGCCCGCACGTGCTTCTGCGCCACCTCGGGCGCCACGTCCGACGCGAACGTCCGGCACCGCCGACAGTCGAAGCACCCCACTATCGCCACACCCGGGCGGGGCTCGCACCGGGGACAGGGCGAAGGAGTCGTGATGGCGGACCCGCATGTCCCACACCGGTACAGCCGCGGGCCCGCCAAGAGGGGTCTGTCTCATCGCCCCGGCTCCGCGTCGACCCGGGAGCCGCACTCGGCGTTCAGATGACCGAGCAGCTCGTCCAGGGTCGACAGGAGCCGTTCGACCGTCTCGCTCGAGAGACCTACCGCTGCGACGGCAGTGACCCGCTCCGCGAGGGCAGGAGCCGGCGACAACCTGGCCGGAAGGCGGCCCCGAAGCCTCCTGCACCCAGTCCCTCAAGGCACGGGTCTCCGACAGGACGCTCTCGGCCAGGACGATGGCGTCGAGGGTCTCGAAGCGCAAGAGGGCCAGGCTGTCCAGCTCCCCTGTGCCGATCGGGGGCACACGGCGGTCCGGCCAGCGGAAGCCCTCGGCTGAAGCATCGAGCGACATCGCAGGCGTCGCGCCCTTCACGCCCGGACCTCCGACACTCGTAGGCACCCGGGGCATGCCCGCAGGGCCGGCAGCGAACGTCGAGCCCCGTTCGAGCACAGGTGTCCGTGGCGGGGCTGGCCAGGGTGGTACTTGGTGGGCTGATGCATCGTCGCCTCCTGAACGGTGGATCTCGTCACGTGTCGGTCGCTGTCGGCCGTGGCCTGGGCGCGACTGTCGACGCCCGTCGGACAGCCATGACACCCCCGCGCTATGGGACGTCCACACCCCCCAAGGGGACGCTTTGGGACGTCCTGGCGCGGTATAAACGTCCTATGCAATCCCAGGGGACCAGCAACGAAAGACTGAGAGCCGCGATCACGGGAAGCGGGCTGTCGGTGATGTCTGTCGGCGAGGCGGTCGGGGTGGACCGCAAGACCGTTGAGCGCTGGGTGAGCGCGGGTCGGGTGCCGCACCACAGACACCGGGTCGCCGTCGCGCAGCTCCTCGGGGAGGACGACCTCTTCCTGTGGCCGCAGACGGCCAGCAGCCAACGGGCGGAGTCCGCCAGCCAGGCCGAGTTCGTCGCCCTCTACCCCAACCGCGGGTCGGTCAGCATCGACACCTGGGCGTCACTGATCGACAACGCCACGGAAGCGATCGACGTTCTTGCCTTCGCCGGAAGCTTCCTTCACGACGCCATCCCCGAGTTCGACGAACGCATCGCCGCCGCCGCCAGACGAGGCGTACAGGTCCGGCTCCTCTTCGGCGACCCGGCAGGGGAGGCTGTTGCCCGGAGAGGCGCAGAAGAGGGCATCGGTGACCTTCTCGCGGCCCGTTGCCGGCTGACGTGGAACTACCTTCAGGGCATCCTCGGCACGCCCGGTCTGACGGCTCGCCAGCACGACACCACCTTGTACGCGTCGGTGTTCCGCTTCGACGAGACCCTGCTCGCGAACCCGCACACATATGGCGCGGCGGCGAGCCACTCCCCGGTGCTCCACATGCGGCGCCTGCCTGGGGGCCGGCTGTTCACCACCTACATGAAGTCATTCGACCGGGCATGGGATCTGGCGACTGACGTGCCCACCGACTAGAGCCACGTCTCGCCGTCGCCCGTACCCTCGGCCCATGGCCAGAGTCGACTACATCGACGACCCCGACGCCCCCGCCGCGAACAGCGTCGTCCCCTCGGTGGTCGCAGCTGTGACGGACGAGGACGGCCGGCTCCTGCTGATCCACAAGACCGACAACGACATGTGGGCCCTTCCGGGCGGTGGTCACGAGATCGGGGAGTCCATCAGCGAGACGGTCGTTCGTGAGGTCAAGGAAGAGACCGGATACGACGTCGAGGTCGACCGACATCGTCGGCACGTACACCAACCCAGGGCACGTCATGGCCTACGACGACGGGGAAGTCCGCCAGCAGTTCTCCATCTGCTTCCGCGCCAAGCTCGTCGGCGGGGAGGCGCGGACCAGCAGCGAGAGCAAGGCCGTCGAGTGGGTAGACCCATCCCGCCTCGACGAACTCGCCGATGCACCCGTCCATGCGTCAACGGGTCGCTGACGCGCTACGAGTCGATGGCCGGCCGCACATCGGCTGACTCGAGCATCATCGCCCGCGTTGCACGGAGGCGATCAGCTCGGACCGTGAGCGAGTGACCGCCCGGTGCACCGGGTCCGCCTCCGAGTAGCGGGAGAGGATCTCCTCGAGCCTCTCCTCGACCGTGACCACGACCCCTTGGGGGCTAGTGGTCAGATCGAGGAACGTGAGCAGGTCGAGGTCGTCGGCCGACGGCATGGGGGAGCTCGGCCAACGCATCAGCTAAGCCCCGCTCCTCGGCTTCGTACCGGGCACCCGAGTGGTGCGCCACCAAGCGCCACGACCGCGTCGCTCTCGCCTTGGTCCGCGAGGAACCGAGCGCCGTCGACGGGGTGAAACCCGTCGTCGCGAGAGCCGGCGCGTACCCGAGGTCGTGGAGCCATGCGGCGCGAGTGACGGTGGCCGAGACGACCCCTGTGTCCCGGGCGAAGGCGTCCGCTCGGCTGCCGACCGCCTCGACGTGCTGCCAGCGGTCTCCGCTGTCCGCCAACCAGCGCGCAGCAAGTGCGGCTGCGTCGGCGATGCAGCTCCTTCACACCGCCACGCTACCCAGGGTGCCGTGAGCGCGAGGCCTTCGGCGGGCCTCCTGTCCCTCGACCCAACACCGCGCCAGGCACCCCGTGCGGAGGAGGGTGAGGCTGGGAGCTGTGCGTCAGCCGGCACCCCAGCCCCGCGCGTCGGAGCGGCAGACCCATTCGTTGTCACTGCCACGTCCTACGACTCCGCCCGCACTCCCCTACGAGACCCCCCCGGGGCGCCTCCGACACAGAGCGCTGCCCTGGCTCGGAGACCGATTCCGAGGGCACGCATAGGGCACTGGCAGCCGTATTTGGCCGTCGATGGCCACTCACGGCCGGACATCAGGCCGACCGGAAGACGTCACCGCGTCGGCGCGTTTCCGCAGGTCAAACGCGCGTTTCCGCTGGTCAGCGGAGGGCGTGGGATTCGAACCCACGAGACGGGTGGTGACCCGCCCAACGGTTTTCAAGACCGTCTCCATCGGCCGCTCGGACAGCCCTCCAGGACAGACAGTGTGCCTGGGTAGCGTCCCGCCATGCGGAGCCACTCCTACGACGTGACGACCACGTGGACGGGCAACACGGGCAGCGGCACGTCGGGCTACCGGGACTACACCCGCGCCCTCGAGGTCAGCACGGCGGGCCGCGAGACGTTGCCCGGCTCCAGCGACCCGGCGTTCCGGGGCGACCCGACGCGGTGGAACCCCGAGCTGCTGCTGCTCGCCGCCCTCGGCGAGTGCCACCTGCTGTCGTACCTGCACGTCTGCGTGGAGGCCGGTGTCGTCGTCACCGCCTACCGCGACGAGGCGAGCGCGACGATGGCCGAGGACGGGCGCGGGGGCGGGCGGTTCACCGGGGCCGTGCTACGGCCACGCGTGACCGTGGCCGACGTGTCGATGGTGGGGCCGGCGACCGACCTCCACGCGGAGGCGAGCGCGCGGTGCTTCATCGCCGCGTCCGTGGGCTTCCCGGTCCGGCACGAGCCCGAGGTGGTCGCGGAGGCCGGAGCCGACGCCGGCAGCGACGAGGGGACCGACGCAAAGTCCGGGGAGGACCAGGTGCCCGGCCTCGCGCAGGTGCGGGCCGAGATCGACCGGATCGACGCCCGCCTGGTCGAGCTGCTCGCCCGCCGCCAGACGCAGGTCCGGCTCGCCGCCGGACACAAGCGGGACGAGGCCGCGGTGCGCGCGCCCGACCGCCAGGCCCAGGTCCTCGCGGCCGCCCGCACCCGGGCCGAGGCCGCCGGTCTGGACGTGGACGTCGCGGACCGGGTGTGGCGGGCGATGGTGGCCGGGTTCGTCGACCTCGAGCTGCGCACCCACGCCGACCGTCCTCGGTAGGGACCCCGGACGGACAGCGGACGACCGGCGGACCCCCTCAGGTCCGCCGGTCGTCCTCCGTCCTCAGCCGCTCAGGCGGCGCTCGCCGGCCACACCGCCTCGGCGACCTCGCCGCCCCGGACGGCCACCTCCAGCGCCGGGACGCCGTCCGTCCCCCACAGGGTCCACCGGCCCTCGGTCAGGCCGCCGAACACCGCGGTCGGGCGCACGGCGCCGGACGGCGTCCGCCGGGGCAGCACCTCCACGTGGCGGCGGTCGTCGTCCCGGTCGGCCGGGCTGATGTCGATCTCCCGGCCCACCATGTCCGCCCGGGCGTGCAGGACCAGCGCCCCGACGTCCTCACCGAGGTCGAGGACGACGGGCCCCGGCCCGCACCCGGGTTGTGGGCCGACACGTGCGCGTGGTGCTCGGGGTGACCGTCGCCGTGGTCGTGCCCGTGGTCGTGGACGTGGGCACCCCCGTGCGCGTGGTCGTGCGCCGTGCCGGCCACCGCTCAGGCCGCCGGCACGTCGTAGCCGCTGTACGGCACGGCGACGTAGGGGAACTCGGCGAGCACCGGGCTCGGCGTGCTCCCGTCCGTGACGGCCGCGGCCGCCCCGTCGGGCGTGAACGACGGGTCCACCAGCGGGATGGTCGCCCCGGCGAGGGCCCGCAGCTCGATGGTCACCACGTCGTCGGTGAGCCGCCGCCCGTTCGGGAAGCCGGCGAGGTCGCCGCCGACGATGCCCAGCGGGTTCGGGTTCGCCGACGGCGGGACCGCGACGTTGAGGCGCAGCATGTCCGCCTGGGTGGGCCCGGTGTAGTTCTGGAAGCCGGGGACCACCCCCGCCGGGATGCCGGTGAGCAGGATCGCCAGCAGGTCCGCCCGCTCCTTCTTATAGGCCGCGAGGTTCGGGAACACCCCGGGGTAGAGCACGGGCAGCAGGCCCGCGAGCTCCGGCCGGGCCACCCCGCCCGCGAACTGCGAGTCGCCCCACGGCGTGGAGTTGTTGAACGAGTCCTTGCGGGACATCGGGACGAGCACCTCGTTGAACAGCGGGTTGCCCAGCCGCGACACCTGCGCCATGGGGCCCGTGCTCACGTAGCGGTCGAGCTTGTCGTCGAACATGCGGTTCTTGGCCCGGCTGGCCGAGGTCCAGACCCCGATCACCGCGTCCGCCCGCATGGGGTCGGACGGGTTGTTGCGGTTGCGCGTGACGGAGCTGATGGGCAGCTGCAGCACGATGCTGTGCACGTTGACCTTCGCCAGCGTGTTGATCCCCGCCATCGCGCCGGAGGGCAGCAGGTGCGCGTTCTGGAACGGCCGGAGCGT
Organism: uncultured Actinomycetota bacterium; assembly: GCA_963750335.1. GTDB lineage: Bacteria > Actinomycetota > Actinomycetes > Actinomycetales > JBBAYJ01 > Aquipuribacter. The sequence continues at coordinate 248,379 of CAVVQD010000011.1, read as the reverse complement.
CCCCAGGTCGAACACCGAGCCCAGGTCGACCCAGAACGGGTCGGCCCGCTGCCCGGCGAAGACGCGGCCGCCCTCGGGCAGGTCGTAGTAGGCGTCCTCGGCCAGCCCCGCGTAGTCCGGGGTGGAGCGGGGGCCGACGTTGCACGGCGGCACCCGCAGCCCGGTGGCCTGGGTGCGGCTGCGCTGCCGGGACCGCCGGGTCACCGAGTAGGTCTGCGGCCGGTTGTAGCTCGGGGAGTCCAGCGAGGTGACCGGCCCGGTGATGTACAGGAACGTGTCGGGGTTCGGGACCCGGGTGCTGAAGCGGAACGAGTAGACGATCTCGTCGCGGGCGTCGCCGAGGTCCGGCGCGATGTGGATGTCGTACTGGACGTCGTCGCCGAACTCGAAGAAGTTCGGCCCGCTCGCCGGGTCCTGCAGCGGGACGTAGTTGGCGATGATCGTCACGGTGTCCGGGCGGTCCGGGCTGACGAAGGCGTAGACGTCGGTGGAGTCGGCGACCGGGTCCTTGGAGATCTCGGGTGCTTCGCGGTGGGAGGACATCAGCGGGCCCCCAGCGTCCGGACGATGGCGCGGACGAGCGCGGCGTCCTGGACGACGACCTCGCGGTCGTCGGACATGACGGTGACCTCGGACTCGCCGGGGCGGATGTAGGCCACGACGGTCCCGTTCTCGAGGTCGCCCTGGACGACCCCGTCGGGGGCGTCCGGGCCGGCGGCGAGGCTGCCGCCGTGCACCCACGCGGTGGAGGCGCCGGCGGTAGCCGCGAGGGCCATGGCGCTGGAGCCCGCGAGGAAGAACCGCCGGCTGGAGCCGGCGTCGGGCACCGGGACGAGGACGTCCGGTCGTGGTTCGGTCGAGGAGGGCTGGTGCTGCATGTCTGCTCCCGGGAGGACCGCCGTGCGCGGCGCGACGTGCGACGCGCTCCCGGTCGTCAGCGACCGGGACACACCCCGTACGGCACCGGCGCCGGACCGGATGGGTGGACCTCGACCACGGTGCCGCCGGACCCGTCGGGTCCGCGCGACGTGGGCTGTGCCACACCCTACGGTGTCGTAAGTTACGGAACCGTAGGTTACCGTCGGCACGTGCCCCTCCTCACCACGCCTCCCCGCGGCGACGCCGCAGGCCCGCGACGACGCCCGGCGCTGGCGTCCGCGCTCGGCCGCCTCGCCGCCACCGCGGTGACGCCGCTGGTCCCCGGGGACTACCTCGACCTGCTCGCCCCGCTCCGCTCGGGCGCACCCCTGCGCGGCCGGGTCGTCCGGCTGGTCCGCGAGACCGACGACGCCACCACCGTCGTCCTGCGTCCCGGCCGCGACTGGGCCGGCCACGTCCCCGGCCAGTACGTCCGCATCGGGGTGGACGTCGAGGGGGTCCGCCGCTGGCGCGCCTACTCCGTGACCTCGGTCCCCGACCGCGCGGACGGCCTCGTCGCCGTCACCGTCAAGGCGATCCCGGACGGCGTGGTCAGCGGCCACGTCGCGCACCGGCTGCGCCCCGGGCAGCTGCTGCACCTCGACCAGGCCACGGGCGACTTCACCCTCGGGGCGCACCGCGGCCCGACCCTGTTCCTCACCGCCGGCTCCGGCATCACCCCGGTCATGGGCATGCTGCGCAGCCTGGGCCACGAGCTCGACGACGTGGTCCTCGTGCACTCCGCTCCCGCGCCCCGCCGACGTCGTGTTCGGCGCCGAGCTCCGCGGCCTGGCGGCGCAGGGCCGGCTCCGGCTGGTCGAGCGGCACACCGCGACCGACGGCACCCTCTCCGTCGCCGACGTGCAGGAGCTGGTCCCGGACTGGCGCGGGCGGCAGACCTGGGCGTGCGGGCCGACGGCGATGCTCGACGACGTCGAGGCGGCCTGGTCCGACGCGGGCCTGGCCGACCGGATGCACACCGAGCGCTTCCGCCCGACCGTCGTCGCCGAGGGCGAGGGCGGCGCGGTCACCTTCGCCCGTCAGCGGCACCGTCGTCGAGGCCGACGGCGGCACCACGCTGCTCGACGCCGGCGAGGACGCCGGCGTCCTCATGCCGTCCGGCTGCCGGATGGGCATCTGCTTCGGCTGCGTGGTCGGGCTGCGGGAGGGCAGCGTCCGCGACCTGCGCTCCGGCGAGCTCACCACCGCCGTCCCCGAGGACGGCATCCGCATCCAGACCTGCGTCTCCGCCGCGGCCGGCGCCTGCGAGATCGACCTCTGACCTGCTCGTCCCGCGAGCCGCCCCGTCACACCCCAGTGACACCCCAGCACCGCCCCAGACCCCCGGGAGCCCCCATGGCCACCAGCACGCGACTGTCCACCGTCACCACCGAGCGCACGTTCGTCGCCAAGCGCTCCGGCAAGCCGGACCCGACCGCCCACCTGGACGCCGCCCGGGTCGAGGCGCTCGGTCGCGAGCTCGACGCGATCCGCGCGGAGGTCATGGACTCCCGCTGCGAGGCCGACGCCGCCTACATCCGCCGGGTGATCAAGGTCCAGCGCACGCTGGAGATGAGCAGCCGGGCCGTGCTGCTGTTCTCGCTGTTCCCGCCCGCGTGGTTCGTCGGCACGGCCGGTCTCGGGGTGGCCAAGATCCTCGAGAACATGGAGATCGGCCACAACGTCATGCACGGCCAGTGGGACTGGATGCGCGACCCCAAGATCCACTCCACCGAGTGGGAGTGGGACAACGCGTCCCCCTCCGACCTGTGGAAGCACAGCCACAACGAGCTGCACCACACGTTCACCAACGTGCTGGGCCGCGACAACGACCTGGGCTACGGGATCATGCGGGTCGACGAGGACCAGCGCTGGTACCCGGCGTTCGTCCTGCAGCCGCTGTGGAACTTCCTCAACGCGTGCTTCTTCGAGTACGGGATCGCGGCCTACGACCTGGAGCTCGGCAAGCACCTGCGCGACGGCACCACCGACGACGCCGACTTCCGCGCCAACGCCCGCAAGGTCGTCGGCAAGATCCGCCGCCAGATGACCAAGGACTTCCTCGTCCACCCCGTCCTGTCGGGGCCGTCGTTCGTCCACACGATCGGGGCCAACGCGGTCGCCAACCTCATGCGCAACGTGTGGACGCACTCGGTGATCATGTGCGGGCACTTCCCCGAGGGCGTCGAGACCTTCGCCAAGGAGTCGATCGAGGGCGAGACCCGCGGCGAGTGGTACCTGCGCCAGATGATGGGCTCGGCCAACATCCGCGGCTCCAAGGCGATGCACGTGATGACCGGCAACCTGAGCCACCAGATCGAGCACCACCTGTTCCCGGACATGCCGAGCAACCGGTACCACCAGATCGCGCCCCAGATCCGCGACATCTGCGAGCGCTACGGCATCAGCTACACGACGGGGACGCTGCCGCAGCAGGTCGCCTCCGCCTGGCGCCAGGTCATCAGGCTGTCGCTGCCCAACGACACGACCGCCGCGCAGACCGCCGGCCTGCTCGCCCGCAGCGCCGCCACCGGCGCCCGTCGCCGGGTGGGTGCGGCGCTCGCCCGCCGTCGTCGGCCCTCCGCGGTGCGGACGCCCGCGGTGGTCCCGGTACCGGTGGCCGTCGCCGCCTGACGGTCGCGTGCGGGGAGCGTGCGAGGGGCGGGGACGCGTCTACGGTCGCTCGCATGACCACCGACTCCCTCCGCTTCGGCCTCTTCGTCCCCCAGGGGTGGCGCCTGGACCTGGTCGGCATCGACCCCGCCGAGCAGTGGGCGGTCGTGCGCTCCCTCGCCGAGCGCGCCGACGCGGGGCCGTGGGAGTCGGTGTGGGTCTACGACCACTTCCACACCGTCCCGGAGCCCACGGAGGAGGCCACGCACGAGGCGTGGACCCTCATGGCCGCCCTGGCGGCGGTGACCACGCGCGTGCGGCTCGGGCAGATGTGCACGTGCATGGGCTACCGGAACCCGGCCTACCTGGCCAAGGTCGCCGCGACCGTCGACCTGGTCTCGGGCGGGCGGGTCGAGATGGGGATCGGCGCCGGCTGGTACGAGCACGAGTGGCGCGCGTACGGCTACGGCTTCCCCGGCGCGGGCGAGCGCCTGGCCATGCTCCGCGAGGGCGTGGAGATCATGCGCCAGATGTGGGAGACCGGGTCCTCGACGTACGCCGGGGAGCACTACGTCACCGACGGCGCCCGCTGCTGGCCGCGGCCGCTGCAGGACGGCGGGATCCCGCTGTGGGTCGCGGGCGGCGGGGAGAAGAAGACGCTGCGCATCGCGGCCGAGCACGCCGCGTACACCAACTTCGACGGCACGCTCGAGGGCTTCACCCACAAGTCGGAGGTGCTCGAGGGCCACTGCCGCGACCTCGGGCGCGACTTCGGCTCCATCACCCGCAGCGCCAACTACAACGTGGTGGTCGGGCGCGACGAGGCCGAGGTCGCCGACCGCGTCGCGCAGCGGCGCTCGAAGCTCGAGGGCTCGGTGTCTCCCGAGGCGCTCGAGCGCGAGGTCGGCTCGTACTCCCCCGACATGCCCGCCGTCGGCACGCCCGAGCAGGTCGTGGAGAAGCTGCGGCCCCTCGTCGAGGCGGGCATGACCTACCCGATCCTGTACTTCCCCGAGGCCGCCTACGACACCAGCGGCATCGAGCTGTTCGAGCAGGAGGTCGTCCCCGCGCTGCGGGCGCTCTGAGGAGAGCAGGCGGCCAGCGCGGCGGCCGCCCGGGGCAGGTCCAGCCGCGGGTCGACGACGCGGTGCAGCAGCAGGCCGTCCAGGAGGGCGACCGTCAGGACGGCCGCGCCGTCCCGGTGCTCCGCGGCGACGCCGATGTCCTCGAACCAGTCGAGGAGGTGCTCGCGGGCCAGGTCGAGCGACTCCTCGACCACCTCGCGGACCACGGCGTCCTCCAGCGAGGCGACCACCACCTCGGCGAGCACGTGCCGCTGGGACGGAGGTGCGGCCCCGTACCCCACGAGGTCGTCGTGCTCCGACGTCGCCGCCACGACGTCCGCCTGACGGGTGGACTCGTCCTGCACGTGCTCGAGGACCGCCACCACACCCTCGTGCCACGTCGACCGCGTGCACATCAGCCGGAGCAAGGGCAGGAGCATGTCGAGCACCACCTCGCCGACCACCGCCCTCCTGAGCCGGTCGACCCCCCCGAAGTGGTAGCAGAGGAGGCTGGGGCTGGTCCCGGCCCGCCGCGCGACCCCGCGGACGGTGAGCCTGGCCCAGCCTTCGTCGAGCAGGACGTCGACACCGCAGCGCAGCAGCTCGTCGCGGGACAGCTCGCCCCGGGTCGGGACCCGCCACGGGCCGCTCCTCACCACCCCGCGCTCCTCACCACCCCAGGTCCCGCCCCCGGGAGCCGCGCCGCCGGAGCCGCTCCCCGACCTGGGGACGGTGACGAACCGACGGGCCTGTGGGCACAGCGGCTCGCCACCCCGCACCGACACGAACTCGAACACGTGTGCAGGCTGCACATGCGTTCGAGTTCGTCGGTGCTCGCCGTGGAGGCCCACCCGGTGCGCCGTGCGCGCCGCCGGCCGGGGGGTGGGGGCCTGCGACGAGGGCCTCAGGCCGGCAGGTCGATCCGGTGCTCCCCCGTGTAGGCGGTGAAGCGGCCGCCGCGGCTGAACCCGACGAGGGTCATGCCGGCGTCGGCCGCGAGCTCGACGGCCAGCGACGACGGCGCCGACACGGCGGCCAGGACCGGGATCCCCGCGAGGCGAGCCTTCTGGACGAGCTCGAAGGAGGCCCGGCCGCTCACCTGCAGCACGTGACCCGCCAGCGGGACCAGCCCCTCGCGCAGCGCCCAGCCGACGACCTTGTCCACCGCGTTGTGCCGGCCGACGTCCTCGCGGACGACCAGGCACGTGCCGTCGGGGGCGAACAGGCCCGCGGCGTGCAGGCCCCCCGTGGACTCGAACACGGCCTGCTGCTCGCGCAGCCGGTCGGGCAGGGCGGCCAGCAGCGACGGCGCGACGACGACGGGGTCGGCCGCGACGTCGAAGCGGGCCACCTTCTCCACCGCCTCCAGCGAGGCGCTGCCGCACACCCCGCACGCCGAGGAGGTGTAGACGTGGCGCTCCAGCGACGGGTCCGGCGGCGGCACGTGCGGCGCGAGGACCACGTCGACCGCCGCGTCGAGCGAGCGCACGGTGACCACGTCCTCGCGCGCGCCGACCACGCCCTCCCCGACGAGGAAGCCGAGCGCGAGGTCGATGTCGTGGCCGGGGGTCCGCATGGTCACGGTGAACGCCTTGCCCGACAGGCGGACCTCCAGCGGCTCCTCGACCGCGAGGGAGTCCGGGCGGGCGCTGGTCAGGCCGGTCGTCGTGTCGTGGCGCACCACGCGCCGTCGGGTCGTCATCGCCACCGCCCCATCGTCCCCCAGCGGACAGGTGTCCGCCCACGACGACCGTTCGTCGCACCAGGGCTACCGTTCGTCGTGCTGGCACGCCGCAGATGCGGGTCTGAGGTTGCTTGAAGGCTTAAGGAGACGTACGAAACGTCCCGCGTGTCCCCGCGCCCGACCCCTGAGGAGCAACGATGCTCGCACTGCTCGACCGTGAGCGGACCGTCGCCGGTCCCGGCTTCAACCGATGGCTGGTCCCGCCCGCCGCGCTCGCCATCCACCTGTCCATCGGCCAGGTGTACGCCTGGTCGGTCTTCAACATCCCGCTGCAGACGCGCTTCGACTCCTCGGCCACCGCCGTGTCGACCGTGTTCAGCATCGCCATCGTGGTCCTCGGGCTGTCGGCCGCCTTCGGCGGGGCCTGGGTGGACCGCAACGGCCCCCGCAAGGCGATGGCCCTGGCCGCCACCTGCTGGAGCCTGGGCTTCCTCGTGGCCGCCCTCGGCATCAGCAGCGGCCAGCTCTGGCTGGTCTACCTGGGGTACGGGGTGCTGGGCGGCGTCGGCCTCGGCATCGGCTACATCTCCCCCGTCTCCACCCTCATCAAGTGGTTCCCCGACCGCCCGGGCCTGGCCACGGGTCTGGCGATCATGGGCTTCGGCGGGGGGGCGCTGTTCGCCTCGCCGCTGAGCAACCGCCTGCTCGGGCTCTACGGGGGCGCCGACACCCCCGAGAACGGTCTGGTGGCCACCTTCGTCACCCTCGGCCTGGTGTACGCGGTGCTCATGACCCTGGGCGCCTACGTCGTGCGCGTCCCCGCCGCCGGGTGGGCGCCCGCCGGCTGGACCCCGCCGGTCAAGGGCGAGACGTCCGCGATGCGCACCACCGACGACGTGACGGCCAAGAACGCCATCCGCACCCCCCAGTTCTGGCTGCTGTGGACGGTCCTGTTCTGCAACGTCACCGCGGGCATCGGCATCCTCGCCCAGGCCTCCCCCATGGTCCAGGCGTTCTTCACCTCGGTCGGCCCGGCCGAGGCGGCCGGCTACGTCGGTCTGCTGAGCCTGGCCAACATGGCCGGACGGCTCGTCTGGTCGTCCTTCTCCGACGTCATCGGGCGCAAGAACACCTACGTGATGTACCTGGGCGTCGGGGCCGTCGCCTACCTCGGCGTCGCGGTGCTCGGCCAGGCCTCGCTGGTGCTCTTCGTCCTGCTGACCGTCGTGATCCTCAGCTTCTACGGCGGCGGCTTCGCGACGGTGCCGGCCTACCTCAAGGACCTCTTCGGCGGTCTCCAGGTCGGCGCGATCCACGGCCGGCTCCTCACCGCGTGGTCGGCGGCCGGTGTCGCCGGCCCCTACATCGTCAGCGGCATCCTCGACGTGCAGACCGGGCGCGGCGCCGAGGGGGCCGACCTGTACCTGCTGTCCCTGTTCATCATGGTCGGCGTGCTCGTCGTGGGCTTCGTGGCCAACCTGCTCGTGCGGCCGGTGGACCCGCGCTTCCACGAGCCGAGCGGACGCGCACCCGCCTCCGCGGCCTCCCGCGGCTGACCCGACCCTCCCCCGCCCGTCCGAGCACAGGAGCCCACCATGAGCCACGACACCACCGGCGAGGCCGGCACCGCCGAGCGCACCGCGGCGATCACCCTCTGGGTCATCGTCGGGGCGGCCCTCGTCTACGGCATCAGCGAGACCGCGGTCCGGGTGGCCGCGCTGTTCGGCTGAGCGCACCATCGGTCACGCGGGACCACCGACGGCGCCCGCAGCACGACCACACGTCACACACGGCACCAGCACCGAGGAGCACACCCCTGATGGCGACCAAGGCCCCGCGCGAGGACTTCGACGACACCGAGATCGCCATCGAGGAGCGCAAGCACTACGCCGCCGGCGTCCCCGCCGTGGTCAAGGCGCTGGAGATGTCGTACGAGCAGATGGGTGCGGTCCGCACGGGCCGCACCCTGCTGCGCCTGAACCAGAAGCACGGCTTCGACTGCCCCGGCTGCGCCTGGCCGGACCCGAAGGACCGCTCCCCCGCGGAGTTCTGCGAGAACGGCGCCAAGGCCGTCGCGGAGGAGGCGACGCTGCGCCGGGTCACCCCGGAGTTCTTCGCCGAGCACTCCCTCACCGAGCTCGCCGGGAAGACGGACTGGTGGCTCGGCCAGCAGGGACGCCTCACCCACCCCGTCATCAAGCGGGCCGGGTCCGACCACTACGAGGAGATCGGCTGGGACGAGGCGTTCCGCACCGTCTCCGACACCCTCAAGGCCCTGCCCAGCCCCGACGACGCGGTGTTCTACACCTCGGGCCGCACCTCCAACGAGGCGGCGTTCCTCTGGCAGCTGCTCGTGCGCGGCTACGGCACCAACAACCTGCCCGACTGCTCCAACATGTGCCACGAGTCCTCGGGCTCCGCGCTCGGCGAGACCATCGGCGTCGGCAAGGGCTCGGTGTCGCTGGAGGACCTCCACGAGGCCGAGCTCATCGTGGTCGCCGGCCAGAACCCGGGCACCAACCACCCGCGGATGCTCAGCGCGCTGGAGAAGGCCAAGAAGAACGGCGCCGTCGTCGTCTCGGTCAACCCCCTCCCCGAGGCCGGGCTCATGAAGTTCAAGAACCCGCAGTCGCCGGTGAGCGTGCTCGCGGGCACCGAGCTGAGCGACGACTACCTCCAGGTCCGCATCGGCGGGGACATGGCCCTGTTCCAGGCCGTCGGCCGGCTGCTGCTCGACATGGAGGCCGAGCACCCCGGCTCGGTGCTCGACCAGTCGTTCCTGGCCGAGCACACGAGCGGCTTCGAGGACTACCGCAGCTCGCTCGAGGCCCTGGACCGGGACGAGGTCGTGGCCGCGACCGGTCTGCCCTGGTCGGAGATCGAGGGCCTCGCGGCCCGCTTCGCCGCCTCGCGCCGCACCATCGTCTGCTGGGCCATGGGCCTCACCCAGCACAAGCACTCGGTGAAGACGCTGCGCGAGGTGGTCAACCTCCTCCTGCTGCAGGGCAACATCGGCCGCCCCGGCGCCGGCGTCTGCCCGGTGCGCGGGCACTCCAACGTCCAGGGCGACCGGACGATGGGCATCTTCGAGCGCATGCCGTCCACCTTCCACGACGCCCTCGACCGGGAGTTCGCCTTCGCCTCGCCGCGCGAGCACGGACTACGACACCGTCAAGGCCATCGAGGCCATGCGCGACGGCCGGGCCACGTTCTTCATGGGCATGGGCGGCAACTTCGTCCGGGCCACGCCGGACACCGACGTCACCGAGGCCGCCCTGCGCCGCTGCGCCATGACCGTGCAGGTGTCGACCAAGCTCAACCGCTCGCACGTAGTCGCGGGCGAGGTCGCGCTCATCCTGCCGACCATGGGCCGCACGGAGCGGGACCGGCAGCGCACCGGCGAGCAGGTGGTCACGGTCGAGGACTCCATGAGCGCCGTCCACGCCACCCGGGGCCGGCTCAAGCCCGCCTCGGAGCACCTGCTGTCCGAGGTGGCGATCGTCTGCCGGCTGGCGCGCGAGCTGCTCGGCACCTCGGTGGGCGCGGACTGGCAGGCCTTCGAGGACGACTACTCGACGATCCGCGCCCGCATCGAGCGCGTGGTCCCCGGCTTCGACGACTTCGAGGCCAAGATCGCGCAGCCCGGCGGGTTCGTGCTGCCGCACGCGGCCAAGGAGCGCCGCTGGAACACCGAGAGCGGCCGCGCCACCTTCACCGCCAACGAGCTGGAGTACCCGCAGGTCCCGGAGGGCCGGCTGCTCATGCAGACCCTGCGCAGCCACGACCAGTTCAACACGACGATCTACGGCCTCGACGACCGCTACCGCGGCATCAAGGACGGCCGCCGGGTCGTGTTCGTGCACCCCGACGACATCGCCGCCCACGGCCTGGTCGACGGCCAGCACGTGGACCTGGTGAGCGAGTTCGACGACGGCGAGCGCGTGGCCGAGAACTTCCGCGTGGTGTCCTACTCGACCGCGCGCGGCTGCGTGGCCTCCTACTACCCCGAGACCAACGTGCTCGTCCCGCTCGGGCACAAGGCGGACATCTCCGGCACGCCGGCGAGCAAGTCGCTCGTGGTGCGGCTGGTCCCGCGGGCCGACGCGCCGGTGCCGGACGAGGTCCGGGCCGCCCAGCCGGTCGCCGCCCGCTGAGCACGAGGCCGGTCCCGGCCCCCGGCGCCACCGGGGGCCGGGAGGATGCTGCCGTGGGCAGGAGCGACGGTCACGGGGTGCCCTACGACCAGGCGCGGTCGGCTGCCGCCGGGCTCGGCCGCGACCTGGCGGCGGCGCCGGTCCGCCTGGCCCTCGCGGACGCGCTGGGCACCGTGCTGGCCGAGGACCTGCACGCGCGCGGCGACGTCCCCGCCGCCGACGCCTCGGCGATGGACGGCTACGCGGTGCGCGGGCCGGGACCGTGGGCGGTCCGGGGGCGGGTGCTCGCCGGCGGGGCGCCGGCCCCCGGTCTCGGCGACGGCGACGCCGTCGAGGTGGCCACGGGGGCGGTGGTGCCCGCGGGCACGGAGCGGGTCCTGCCGGTGGAGGTCGTCGACGTCGCCCAGGGCACGGTCCGGCTGGCCGGCGCACCCCCCGCCCGGGACCACGTCCGCCCCCGCGGCGAGGAGTGCACCGCCGGCGACCTGCTGCTCGCGGCGGGCCGCCGGGTCGGGCCCGGCGTGCTCGGCCTGGCCGCGAGCACCGGGTCGGACACCCTGCTGGTGCGGGCGCGCCCGCGGGTGGCCGCGCTGCTCACCGGGGACGAGCTCGTCACCTCGGGCCTGCCGGTCCCGGGACAGGTCCGCGACGCGGTGGGCCCGCTGCTGCCGGGTGCGGTCACCTCGCTCGGGGGCGACCTGGTGGCCCTCGAGCGCTGCGGCGACGGGCCGGACGAGCTCTCGCGGACGCTGGCGCGGCTCGCCCCGACCGGCTGCGACGTGCTCCTCACCTGCGGCATGGCCGGCTCCGGGCCGGCCGACCGCCTGCGCCCGTGGCTGGACCGGAGCGGAGCCGTGCTCGTGGTGGACGGGGTGGTGGTGCGGCCGGGGCACCCGATGGTGCTGGCGCGCCTGCCCGACGGCCGGCCGCTCGTCGGGCTGCCCGGCAACCCCCTCGCGGCCGTCGCGGCGCTGCTCACGCTGCTGGGACCGCTGCTCTCGGGGATGACGGTGACGGTGGACGCGGTCCCGGCCCGGGCGCCGCTGGTCGGGTGGGAGCACCGGGGCCGTCCGGCGACGGCGCTCGTGCCGGTCCGTCGTCGCGAGGACGGGGCCGTGGTCCCGTCCGGTCCCTCCGGGTCGGCCCAGCTGCGGGGGCTGGGAGCCGCCGACGCGGTCGCCGTCGTGGCTCCCGGCTGGGCCGGCGGGGACGAGGTCGAGCTGCTGCCGCTGCCGTGAGGTGGCGGGCTCCCTGACCTGCTCGGCCGCCCGGGTGGCCTCGCTGGGTCCGCAGCCCCACCGCGCCGTCGGAGGCGTGCCTAGCGTGCGGGAGGTGACCGCCTCCTCCCTCCCCTGGTCCCTCCCGGCGCGCCCGGGCCCGCCGCCCGTCGCCGCCGGCCCGCGACGACGTCTGCGCCCGGGTGCCGGCCTCGGCCTCGTGTGCGCGGTGCTCGTGACCGCGTGCGGCTCCGACCCCGAGGCAGCGTCCACCGTGGTGAGGCCGGTGCAGGCCGACGCGGCCGGCGTGGTCGCCGCCGACGCCTGGCCCGACGCGTGCGACCTGGCCGCAGGGCCGTCCGGTCCACAGGGCCCCGGCAGCACGGACGTCCGGCCGGAGGACGGGACGCTCCCCGACGGGACGCCGCTCCCCGGGGCACGCGGCTGCTCCTGGGTGCAGGAGGAGACGGAGCGCTCGCTGCGGGTGGTCATCGTCACGACCGACGTGCAGGAGGCGTGGGCCGGCTACCAGTACCTGCTGCCCCTGCGCCGCCCGGTCTCCGACATCGGCGACGAAGCCTTCCTGTCGCCCGTGGCGGGCGGCCAGGAGGAGGAGCTCTGGGTCTGCCGGGGCCTCACCATCTTCACCGTCACGGCACCGGGGCTGCCGCCGGAGCAGGCCCGTACGGAGATGTTCGCCGTCGCGGCCGAGGCCGTGGCCGCGCTGGAGCAGACCCGCGCCGGCAGCTCCCCGCCGTGACCGGGCCGGGCGGGCCTCACCGGTCCAGCCCCGTGGCGCGGACCTGCTCGGCGAGCCCGGCCGCCTCCTCCGCGCTCAGGCCCCGCTCGGCGGCCACCTGCTCCACGGCCCTGGCGGCGGCCTCGCCCGTCCTCTCGGGCTCCCGCCGGCAGTCGGAGGAGACCAGGCTGAACGGCCAGAAGACCTCGCAGGCCGTGCTCGTGCCCGGGTCCACGAGGTCGAGGTAGACCTCGGCGTACCGGTCGAGGACCTCCTGCTCGTCGAAGGGCAGGCCGGCGTAGAAGAGCGCGTTCGTCAGCGCCGAGGCGGCCTGCTCACCGACGCCCCCGACCGACACCATGCACAGCTCGTCGGTGCTCCCCTCCTCGCACGGCCAGGTCGGACGGGTCCAGACCATCGCGAAGCCCGTCGCGGCCAGACCGGGGTCGGTGCTCGACGGCAGACCGGTGAGCATCTGCTCGGCCTGGGCCAGCGCCGGCTCCGACGGCGGGACCCCGCAGGCGGTCCAGGCGTCCCGGAGCCCGGCGACGACGGCGTCCCGGGTCACGGGGCGCCCGCCACGGTCCCCGACGAACGCCCCGGCGAACGCCTCGCACGGGCCCACCTGCTCGGTGAAGGCGCGGTACGCCGCCTCGGCGAGGCCGCCACCCCAGAACAGCGGGGCGTTGTCGGGGTCCCCCTGGCTGCGGGCCAGGGCGGGAGGATCGCCCAGGAACAGGCTGCCGAACAGGTAGTCGGCCGAGGCGGCGACCGCCGCGTCGCACGCCGCGGCCGTCTGCTCGGGCCCGCAGACGGGGCCCGGGTCGACCGGGGGGGCCTCGGGCAGCAGGGGGCCGCACGGCCCGGCCCGGAGCACCAGGGGCGAGGCCGAGTAGGGGAGCACCGGGCACGGGTCGCCCGGCCACGGGACCTGGCAGGGACCTGGCAGGCCGCCGTCCCACGACCACGGGACGCAGGGCTGCGGCTGGCAGAACCCGAACAGGGGGCCGGACCGCAGGTCGACCCGCCCGAGGGAGGGCAGGCACGGACCCACCGAGCACGGCCCGGACGTCAGGTCCGGGCCGGCGGGCCCGAGGGGGCACGGCGGCAGCGGCAGCGGCTCACCGGGGTCCGTCGGCTCCGACGACGGGCCGGCCGAGGGGTCCGGCGGCACAGGCACCGACGGGTCCGGGGGCGGGGACGACGGGGCCGGCGCGCTCGGGTCCGCGGACGGGGGTGCCGTCGGCCCGCCCGACGGCTCGGTCGACGGGTCGCCTGACGGGCCCCCCGACGGCTCGGTCGACGGCTCGGTCGACGGCTCGCCCGACGGCTCGGTCGACGGCTCGGTCGACGGCTCGGTCGACGGCTCGGTCGACGGGTCGCCTGTCGGCTCGCTCGACGGGTCGCTCGACGGCTCACCCGAGGGTGCGCCGGTCGGGTCACCGGGCTCGTCAGTGGGGTCGTCGGTGGGGTCGTCGTCCCCGCCTCCGGGCGGGAACGGGACCGGGGGCACCGGGGGCACCGGGGGCACCGGAGGGACGGGCGGCGGGGGCGGCACGGGCCCACCACCCCCGCCGGGCGGCTCCTCCGGCGCCGGGTTCTCCGGCGTGTCGGGCGGGTTCGGCCGCGGCGGCTGCTTGCCGCACCGACCACGACCCCCCAGGTCGAGCCCCTCGGGCAGACCGATGCCGGGCGTCGGCACCCCGGGGACCGACACCGCGGGCACGCCCGCGCGGACGGCCGCACCCCACAGCGGCGCCACGGCCCAGGACGCGGCCCGGACGACGTCCGCACCGGTCTGCGGCAGCCGCAGCAGCACGGCCGGGCCGCCGCTGCTCGAGAGACCCGTGACCACGTCGGCCGACGGACCGGACACGCCCGTCGTGCCGGTCGTCGTGCCGGTCGACGTCCCCGCCGCGGTGCCGGTCGACGTCCCCGCCGCGGTGCCGGTCGACGTGCCCGTGGCGGCGCCGACGATGTCGTAGGGCTTGGGCGTGAACTGCTCGCCGTGCTGCTCGCCGTAGACGGCCCGGTTGGGGTTGGTGTAGCGGCCCTCGTTGCAGGAGTCCCACTCCTTCCAGCTGGTGCCGCCCTGGCCGGCCCGGTTGTGCCACGACCCGACGAGGTCGTGGCCGTTGACCTGCACGGAGGCCTCCGCCGTGGTCTGCCCGCCGGGCCGACCGGACCCGCCGCTCACCGTGGCGGTGCCCTTGCCGCCGACGTACATCTGGATCGCGGCGTCGCCGTCGGCCCCGAACAGGTCGGCGATCTCCTCGGGGGCACGGAGGCCGTTGCTGTCCCAGACCTTGTCCCACTTCTCGAGGTTGGCCGCGCTGTCGGGCGTCCGGCCGGGCTTCAGGTCCACCTTCTTCGTGTACCGGATCGCGACGTACGGCCCGCCCTTGAGGCCGGCGCCCTTCTTCCCGACGAAGCCGTCCTGCGCCCTGGTCGCGGCCGCCCGGACCGGGTCGCCTTCCGGGGCGTTCGTGAGGATGACGTCGACCGGGACACGGACGACCATCTCGATCGAGCCGACCTGGGGGTTGCCTGCCGGGTCCTTGACCACGCTGAGGTCCAGGGCGTCGAGCTCGACCCCCGACGCCCCGCCGGCCTCCGCCAGCCAGCCGAACGCGCTGCCCCTGAGCAGCTGCCGGGCGCCGGGGGTCAGCGGCCCGGTGCGCTCGCCGGTGGGCCCCGTGGGCTGCAGCTTGATCATGTCGGCCGGCAGCACGGCCTCCTCGGGGGGCACCGAGCCCGGCGCCCCCGGCTGACCCGTGGCCGCGCCCTGGTTGGTGGGGTCGGTCTGGTTGAGGTCGATGCCGAAGGTGCCCCGCCGCACGTCGAGGCCGCCCCCGACCCCGCCGGCCGAGGCGGCCAGCGAGCCGCCGTCCAGCTGGCCCTGCAGGAAGGGCTTCGGGAGCCCGGAGGTGGTGTCGTCGCCGACGCCGCCCGCGACGAGGAACTGCCCGTAGCTGGAGAGGATGGCGTTGACCTGGGTCGGACCGGGCAGCCCGGAGCCGGCCGGCGGGTCGTTGAGCACGCGGTACAGGGCGAAGAACGCCTTGGAGTAGGCCGCGGTGAGGCTCGAGTCCTGGCCCACCTCGAGCTTCGGCGAGACCTGGAACAGCGTCGTGAAGTCGGTGGTCCCGTCGTTCTTCTCCTGGGCCACGACCACCCACGTGGCCTGCAGCTCCACCCCGACGGGCAGGTCGGGGAACAGCCAGCGACCGAACTCCTGGCCGATCGCGGCGGTGAGGACGGTCTGCAGCTCGCCGATGATGCAGGACCCGTTCCCCGTGGTGTTGGTCGGCTCGCAGGACGGCGTCCACAGCGTCCCGATGGTGCCCTTGCCGTCGTCGCGCACGTACTGCGGCGTCGGGCCGTCCTTGGTGGGGGACACGAGCTCCCCGATCTCGCGCCGGACCAGCTCCCCCGTCATGGGGTCGCAGCCCTCGACGACAGCGGTGGCCAGGCAGGTCGACGTCGCCTCGTCGTAGACGGGTCGCGCGGGGTCCGGGCAGCGCGCCGGCTCCGACGGCTCGGTGGACGGCTCCGTGGACGGCTCCGTGGACGGCTCCGTGGACGGCTCCGTCGACGGCTCGGTCGACGGCTCGGTCGACGGCTCGGTCGACGGCTCGGTCGACGGCCCGGTCGACGGCCCGGTCGACGGCTCGGTCGACGGCCGCCGACGGCTCCACCGACGGGTCCACCGACGGGTCGTCGGAGGGGTCGGTCGACGGGTCGGCGGATGGGTCGGCGGACGGCTGGGACGACGGGTCCGCCGAGGGCCCGCCCGGACCGCCCGTCGGCTCACCGGACGGCTCGGTGGACGGACCGGTCGACGGCGACCCGGTGGCGCCGCCCGACGGCCCGCCCGACGGCTCGCTCGACGGCTCGCCCGACGGCTCGCTCGACGGCTCGCCCGACGGCTCACCCGACGGCACGACCGTGGGGGCGCCGGAGGGGTCGGGGTCGGGGTCCTGCGTGCCGCCGCCCGGGGTCGGGCAGTCCTCCCCGGCGGGGCGTGACAGGACGCGGGCGACGGCACGTCCGGTCTCGCACGTCACCTGCTCGGCCACGGCGGGCGAGGCCACCACGGCGATGACGACGAACAGCGCGAGCACCAGCAGCACGCCGATGTACTCGATGGTGGTCGCGCCCGCCGAGGCGCGCTCACCCCTCAGCCCGTAGAGGAACTGACGCCGTGCACGGCCGGCCGCGCCTGGAGAAGGACCCACGCGCACACCCTGTGCCGGTCCGGTCGCTGCCGGTGGGCCCGGTGGCTCACCGCCGGTCCCACGCTGCCCGGGCCAGGACCAGGCGCACCGCCGCGGCCCCCGCGGCGAGACCGTCGTCGCAGGCCTGACGGAGGTGGGTGCCGGGCGGCAGCGCCCAGCGGGGGTCAGGCCAGGCGGGCGCGGGTGCTGCGGGCGCGGGCCTCGACGTCGGCCAGGGCCGCGGCGAGCCGGGTGGTCTCGCGCTCGAGGCGGGCCGCGCGGCGCTCGGCGACGGCGATGCTGCGGCGCAGCACCAGGGCGGCCACCTCGGTCGAGACGCGGGAGGCCGGACGACCGACGCCGCCGACCGGGGCGGGGAGCGGCCCGGTGGCCGCGGCGCGGAGGTCGGCGTGGCGGAGCCGGGCGAGGTCGCAGTCGAGGACGGGGTGCATGGCGGTCTCCTGACGGGTCGGTCGGGACAGGGACCACCGGGACGGTGGACCTGTGGGCGGTGCGCGAGGACGAGGACAGGACCTGGACAGGACGAGGGCAGGACGAGGACAGGACGAGGCGCGGGACGGGCCCTGCCCTCGGGCACGCCGAGGTGCGGCGGACGGGGGCTGGTCAGCCCCGTCGGACGACGAGGTCGCCGCTGACGGTGCGGGCGCGCAGCAGGAGGCGGTCCTCGCCCTGCCCCGGCTCGTCGGCCGCCTGCAGGTCGCTGCTCAGGCGGCCGGAGACCGTCGAGCAGTCCAGGAGGACGGGGGCGCCGCCGGCGACGGTGACGCTCACGTCGCCCGAGGCGGTCTTGACCGCGACCTGGCCGGCCACCGCCCCGGCGAGCACGACGTCGCCGCTGCCCGTGGTGACGGTGACGTCCGCCGAGGTGCGGGCCAGCTCCACGTCGCCGGACCCGGTCTGGACGAGCACGTCGCCCCCGACCGGTCCGCAGCGGACGTCGCCGGAGCCCGTGCCGACCTCGAGGGCGCCGTCGACCTGGCGCACCCGCACGGTGCCCGAGCCCGACCGCACCTGGGCGGCCCCCACCTGGCCCAGTCCGACGTCGCCCGAGCCGGTGGTGGCCCGGGCGCGGCCGCTCACCCGGTCGACCGACACGTCGCCCGAGCCGGAGGCGACCGCCAGGCGGCCCAGCTCGCCGCTGGTGCGGACGTCGGCGGAGCGGCTGCTCACCTCGACCGTCGAGCCGCTGGGCACGACCACGGTCACCTCGACGACGCCGTCGCGGGCCAGGAAGCCGGTACCGCGGGGCACGTGCACCTCGACGGTGCCGCTGCGGTGCCGCACGGTCGTGCCGGCCGCGGCCTCGACGGAGCGGGCGGACCGGTCGGCCGGGAAGACGTCGACCGACACCGTCGGGGTGTCCTCGGCGCGCACGGTGACCGTGCCGCCGCCGGCGTGCACGTGCAGCTCCACCGGCCCGTCGGCCTGCAGCGTGAAGGGGAGGGTTCCGGGGGTGGGGGGCACGGGTCGCTCCTGGGTCGGGAGGGGGCCGGGGTCAGGGACAGGACCGGGGACAGGACCGGGGACAGCCCCCGGAGAGGAACCGGGGAGCTCTCGCCCGCTCATCGGGCCCACCCGCTCAGCCGTCGGCCGGGGTGGCGCGAGCCGGGGGCCGGGCCCGGGGGGCGGACGGGGCGTCCACGGCGGCCGCGACCGCGCGCACCAGCCACGCGTTGACCGACAGTCCGGACGCCGCGGCGGCGGCCTCGGCCCGGGCCTTGAGCGACTCGGGCAGGCGGAGCGTGAGGCGGGCGGTGCCGTCCTCGTCGGGCGCCTCGGGCGGGACGCGGCGGGACCGGAGCCGTCGGCGGTGCCGGCGGTGCCGGCGGTGCGCCGGAGGACGGTCCGGGGCCGAAGGCGGCCGCGGCCGCGTCGAAGGCCTCGCTCACCTGGTCCGCCCAGCCGCCGCCGGGGGCCGCAGCCGGCTCGGTGCGCAGGACGACGAGCTCGGGGTCGCGGCCGCGCAGACGCACCTCGACGGCGGCGTCGTCCAGCTGGGCGCCCACCTCGGCGGCGGCGGAGCCGAGGGCGTCCAGCAGGACCAGGCGCACGGACGGGTCGAGGGCGAAGAGCAGGCGCTCGGACGCGGCGCGGACGTCGTCCGGCACCTCGCCCGAGGGCCCGGTCCCGCCGACGGCCCCCGCCGCGGCGGCGAGGTCGCGGCGGAGGCTGTCGACGAAGGGGCTGAGTTCCATGACGCCATGGTGGCGTCAGACTGACGTCACGTCAAGCAGTTCTGACGTCAGAATGGTGTCAGACTGACGCCGCGCTGACGCCATCAGTGACGCAGAGCAGGTCAGGGGACGACGACGACCGACATCCGGCCGGCGCCGTAGCGGGCGATGTCCACGGCGATGTCGTCCCGGGGGCGAGCCGCACGGCGAGCTCGCGGACGTCGGCGCGGACCGGCTCGTCCCCGGAGAAGGTCGCGTACAGCTTGAGGTGCGGGGCCTTCGGCAGGTTGAACAGCGAGGCCATGATGTTGAGCACCTCGAGGCAGTTCTCCACGAGGTTCTCGGGCAGGGCACCGGCGGCGACGGCGTCCTGGGCCCCGGCCGGCGGGACCAGCCCGAGCGCCGCGCCGCTGTAGGCGGCGAGCGCGAGGTCGAAGACGACCACGGCGCGGCTGCGCAGCTCGGCGTCGACGTACAGGCCGACCACGGAGCCGGAGGTGCCGCCGACGCCGACGGGCTCGGCGCCGCTGGAGACCTCGATCTCCTTGCCGGTGAGGTCGCCCAGCAGGTCGCGCACGGCCTTGAGGCTCGGGACGGGGACGGTGGGGGCGATGACGAAGGCCACGGGGGTGCTCCTGGAGGGTCCGGCTCAGCCGAGGATCGGGCTGAGGGTGTCGGCGAAGGTGTCGGCGTTGAAGGGCTTGGCGATGAGGAAGAGGGCGCCCGCGCCGGCGGCGCGCTCGCGCATCTCGGCCGAGCCCTCGGAGGTGACGAACCCGAACGGCGTGGAGTCGCCGCGGGCCCGCAGGTGGGTGAGGAAGTCGATGCCCGTCATCTCGGGCATGTTCCAGTCCGAGAGCACCATGTCGGGGCCCTCGGCGGCGACGACGTCGAGCCCTTCGGCCCCGTTCGTCGCCTCGACGATGTCGAGGCCGTCGAAGCCGGCCTGGCGCAGGGTGCGCACGACGATCTGCCGCATGACGCGGGAGTCGTCGACGACGAGGACCTTCATGACTGTGCACCTCCGGGGGCGCGGTCGAGGGTGACGAGCAGCGCGTGCTCGCCCCAGAGCAGGGTCACCCGGGCGAGGGCCTCGCCGGGGTCGGGCGTGGCGGCCAGCTCGGCCACCGAGGGCAGGCCGAGCCGGTGCTCGGCCGTCAGCAGCGCCTTGACGTTGCCGCCGATCATGTTGGCGATCTCGCCCGTGGCGTCGTGGACGTCCGCGGGCTCGACGACCGCCGGGTCGATGTCGAACATCCGGGCCGCGACCTCGTAGGCCGCCGGCGCGGGCAGGGACACCGTGAGCACCCCGGGGGTCGGCCCCTCGATGCTCACGCGACCGACGACGACGCCGTCGGGGCCGTCCTCCGGCGCCCAGGGACCGACGTCCACGAGGGGCTCGTCGGCGTCGACGAACGACGCCCAGACGGCCTGGGTCAGCTCGACGAGGACCTCCGGGTCCACGACCCCGGCCAGGTCGTCGACGGTGCCGCTGTCCACGCTCATGCCCCGACCCCCGCGGGGACCAGGCCGAGGTAGCGCAGCTTGTCGGCCATCGCGTCGGCGGTGAAGGGCTTGATGAGGTACTCGTGGGCGCCGGCCGCGAGCGCCCGGACGATCTGCCCGTGCTCGCTCTCCGTGGTGACCATCATGAGCGTGACGTCGCGCCAGTCGCGCTCGGAGCGGACCGCGGTCACCAGCTGCAGGCCGTCCATCACCGGCATGTTCCAGTCGATGCAGGCCAGCGCGGGGACGACCCCGGCGGCGTGCAGCCGGTGCAGCTCGGCCAGCGCCGTGGCGCCGTTGTCGGCCTCGACGGTCTCGAACCCGAGCGTGTGCAGGATCCCGGAGACGATGCGGCGCATCGCCCGGGAGTCGTCGACGACGAGGGCGTACATCATCTTCCTCCGGTGGGTGACGGGGGCGGCGTCCGGCGCAGGGCCGGGCCGGGGAACGTGGTGGCGGCGGGCGCGGCGGCGGCCGGGCCGGCGGTACGGAGCGGGGGGACCGCGCTGAGCGGGGCCGAGCTGCGCGGCAGCGGTGCCCGGGCGGGCGGGGTGCCGGTGCGGGCGGGGACGACCGGGAGGCGGGCGGGCGGGACGGGTGCCCGGACCCCGGCGCCGGCGGTCCCCGGGGCGGGCGGGCGCAGCGGCGGGACGGAGGGACGCAGGGGGGCGGCGCCCGCGAGGGGCGCGGCGGCGCCGGCACGGGTGCCGGGCGCGAAGCCGGTGCTGCGCAGCCCCGCGGCCGGCGCGACGGTCGGGCCGACGCCGTCCAGGCGGAGCACGGAGGTGCCGCTCAGCTGCTCGCGGGTCCACCCCACGTCCATGCCGAGGGCGGTCTCGGCGGCACCGAGGAACAGGTAGCCGTCGGGGCGGACCACGGCGCGGGTGCGGCGGAGGATGTCGACCTTGGTGTCGCCGTCGAAGTAGATGAGGACGTTGCGGAGCATGACGACGTCGAAGCGGCCGAGGTCGGTGAAGGGCTGCGCGAGGTTGCCCTCGCGGAACCGCGTCATCCGCCGCAGCTGCGCGGACACCTGCCAGTGCGAGCCGTCCCGCTCGAACCAGCGGACCAGGTGCGAGGCCGGCAGGCCGCGGTTGACCTCGAGCTGGGAGAACCGGCCGGCGGTGGCCCGCTCGACCATGGCCGGGGACAGGTCGGTCCCGACGATCTCCACCGTCCAGCCGGCCGGGACGACCTCGCTGCAGATCATCGCGATCGAGTACGCCTCCTGCCCCGAGGAGCAGGCGGCGGACCAGATGCGGATGCGGCGCTCGGCGGCGCGGTCGCGGACCAGGGCGGGCAGCACCGCGGTGCGCAGCGCCTCGAAGGGGCCGCTGTCGCGGAACCACGACGTCTCGTTCGTCGTCATGGCGTCGACCACGAGGTCGACGACGCGGCGGTCGCCGGCCCGGGCGCGGGCGACGAGGTCGGCGACCGAGGCGAAGCCCTCGGAGCGCACCAGCGGGGCGAGCCGGGTGTCGAGCAGGTACTGCTTGGACTCGTCGAGCACGATCGCCGAGCGACGGCGGACGAGGTCGCGCAGCCACAGCGCGTCGGCGGGCGCCATGGCGACCGCGGCGGGACGCTGGCCGAGCGGCCGGGCGGCGCTGCCGGCCGTGGTGGCCGTCCCGGTCGGGCTCACGGTGAGCGTCGGGGCGGTCGAGGGTGTCCGGGGCTCAGGCACGGGCGGCACCTCCTGTCGTGGTCAGGGGGCCCGGTTCCCGGGCCCCGTGGAGGGCCGTGGCCAGGGCCGGCCCGATGGCGTCCAGCGGCAGGACCTCGTCGGCCAGGCCGGCGCCGACCAGGCTGCCGGGCATCCCCCAGACCACCGAGGACGCCTCGTCCTGCGCCCAGAAGGTCGCGCCCGCGGCGGCCAGGTCGACCGCCCCCGCCGTGCCGTCGGAGCCCATGCCGGTGAGGACGACGCCGAGCACGCCGCCGCCGACGGACGCGGGCGACCGAGCGGAACATGACGTCCACCGCCGGGCGGCAGAAGTTCTCGGGCGGGGCGTCGGTGAGGCGGGCGCGGAGCCTGCCCTGGTCGCGGACGACCTCCAGGTGCCGGCCGCCGCGGGCGATGACGACGGTCCCGGCGACCAGGGGCTCGCCGTCGACGGCGTGCTGGACGTGGACGGCACAGGTGCGGTCCAGGCGCTCGGCCAGCAGCTGCGTGAACTCCGCGGGCATGTGCTGCACGACCACGACCGGGACCGACAGCGAGGCGGGCAGCGCGCCGAGGACCCGGGCCAGCGCCTCGGGCCCGCCGGTGGACGAGCCGATCGCCAGCAGCGACGGCCGGCGCCCGGGCACGCGGGAGGACCTGGGCACCCCGCCGGAGCCCGGGGCGGGCCGTGCGCGCAGGCCGCCGGACAGGGCGGCCGAGCCCAGCTGGGCCGCGCGGGCCAGCCGGGAGGCGGCGTCCGGCAGCGTCGTGGCGCGCGTCGTGGCGCGCGCCGTGCCGGTCGGCCCGGCGGTGCGGGGGGCCGGGGCACCGGGGCGCGCCGCCGTCGCGGGACGGCGCCCGGCCAGGGCACGGACGCGGGGCAGCAGCTCGACGCGGACCTGCTCCAGGCCGGAGCCGACGGCCGAGGCCTGGCCCGGCTTGGTGACGTAGTCGGTGGCGCCGGCGTCCAGGGCGTCGAAGGTGGCGCGGGCGCCGCGCTCGGTGAGCGTGGAGAACATGATGATCGGGGTGCGGCGGTCGGTGGTCCGGATCTCGCGCACGGCCTCGATGCCGGTCATCACGGGCATCTCGATGTCCATGACGACCACGTCGGGCCTGAGCCGGCGGACGGCGTCCACGCCGAGGCGGCCGTTGGAGCTGGTGGCCACGACCTCGACCTCGGGGTCGCTCTGCAGGACGTCCGACAGCAGCCGGCGCACCACGACGGAGTCGTCGACGACGACGACCCTGATCCGCTCCGTGGTGGGTCCCACCGAGGCCTCCGCTGAAGTCGGGCCGCCCGGTCGGGCTGCCGCTCAGGGAGTGATCGGCACGGCGGGGCCCGAGTTGAGCCCCGGCGCTCAGCCGGGCAGGACCGCCCGGAGGTCCGCGGACAGCGCCTCGGCCGTGTCTCCGGGGAGCACGTCGGCGACGACCTGCGCCTGCACCGCGCCGCTGCACGCGTTCCACACCCCGGCCAGCCACGCGTCGCCGCCGACGCCGGCGGCGTGCAGGGCGCGCAGCAGGTCCAGCTGGGCCGCCCCGGCCAGCCGGGTCCGGCCGGTGGTCTGCACCGCCCAGGCCGCGCTGTGCATCTGCTCGGCCCAGGCCGGCCGGGCGTCGCCCTCCTGCAGCCGCAGCAGCGCCCCGCCGCCCGCGGCCACCCGCTCGAGCAGGGACGCCACGCCGGCCACGACGGGCGAGGGCCCCGCCGCGCGCAGCGCCCGGCCGGGGGCGAGCAGCGGCGGCAGCGCCGGCGACGCCGGCGGCGGCGGGTCGAGGCGGTGCTCCAGGGAGCGGGCGAGCACCTCGGTCGCGGCGCCGTGGGGCTCCCGGCCGCGCAGCAGGGCCGCGAGCAGGGCGTCGCCGACCACCTCGGGCAGGGCGAGCAGGCGGGCGGGGTCGCCCGCGGGACGGAGGTCCTCCGTGGACCCGGCGCGCGGGACCGCACCGAGGTCGCGCGCGAGCTCCTCGCCGAGGGCCAGCAGGTCGGCGACGGTGCCGAAGCTCACCGCCCCGAGGCGTCGGGCCATCCGGCGCAGCCGGCGCAGCAGGACGTCCTCGCTCGGCGCGGCGGCGGCGCCCTGGTCGGCCACGCCGTCACGGCGACCCCGGACGTGGTCCTCGACGGCGGCCAGGTCCACGGCGGTCAGGTCCACGGCGGTCAGGTCCACGGCAGCGGGGTCCGCCGCGGTGAGGTCCACCACGGTGGGCCCGGCCGGACCGAGGAGGTCGTGCGCGCGGACGCGGGCGACCACGAGGTCGGCCCGCGCCCGGACCGGCGGGAGGGCCTGGTCGGGGTGCACGAGGAGCAGGCGCAGCAGCACGCCCGCGGCCTCGACGCCGCCCGGGGTGCGGGCGAGGTCGAGGCCGAGGGCGCTGGCGTCGGTCAGGCGGTAGGCCACAGGGCATCTTCGCCCCGGGACCGGCCGCCAGGGCACCCCCGCCCGCAGGGTTCACACGGACGGGGGCGGCCCGGCTGGGCCGGTCAGAGGGTGAACTGACGCACCGTGGCGTGCAGCTGCTCGCTGAGACCGCTGAGCCCGCGGGTGGCGTCGGCGCTGGTCTGCGCCTGCGCCGAGGACTCCTCGGCCGCGGCGGCCACCGCGACGATCCCGGCGCCGATCTCGGCCGACCCGGCCGCGGCCTCGGCCAGCGAGCGGCCCATCTCGCTCGTGGTCGCGGTCTGCTCCTCCACCGCCGAGGCGATGGTGGTCTGGATGTCGTTGATCCGGGCGATGGTGGCCTCGATCCGCTCGATGGCCGAGACCACGTCGGAGGAGTCGGACTGGATCGCGGTGACCCGCTTGCCGATGTCCTCGGTCGCCTTGCCGGTCTGCGTGGCCAGCTCCTTGACCTCGGTGGCGACGACCGCGAAGCCCTTGCCGGCCTCGCCGGCGCGGGCGGCCTCGATGGTCGCGTTGAGGGCGAGGAGGTTGGTCTGCTCGGCGATGGAGGTGATGACCCGGACGACCTCGCCGATGAGCTGGCTGGACTCGCCGAGGCGGGTGACGATCTCGTTGGCCTGGCCCGCGACGGTGACCGCGTCGGAGGCGACCGCGGCGGCCTCCTGGGCGTTCTGGGCGATCTCGCGGATGGACTGGCCCATCTCCTCGACGCCGGCGGCGACGGTCTGCACGTTGCGGGTGACCTGCTCGGCGGCGGCGGCGACGACGTTGGCCTGCTGGCTGGACTCCTCGGCCGCGGCGGCGACCTCGCTGGAGGCGGTGTTCATCTGCTCGGCGGAGCCGAGCAGCTCGCCTGCGCCGGCCTGGACCGCGCCGAGGGACTCGCGCAGCTTGGTGGCGAGGGCGTCGACGGCGGTGCCGATGCGGCCGACCTCGTCCTTGCGGCCGGTGGCGGCCTGGACCCGCAGGTCGCCGCTGGCGAGGGTCTCCAGCGCGGTGACCACGCCGGCCAGGGGCGGGGCGGTGAGGCGGAAGAGCAGGAACCCGGCACCGGCGACGAGCAGGGTGCCGAGCCCGGCGCTGAGCCACAGCACCAGCGCGGTGGTGTCGCCCATCCGGCCGGCGGCGGCGAGCTTGGTGGCCAGCGAGGCCTCGAGGACCGCGGAGGTGACGTCCATCTGCTCGTCCGACGACGTCCTCGGCCTCGTCGACCTGCTGCCAGGCCTCGTCGCCGGAGGTGGGGTCGTCCTCGATCTGCGTGATCGCGTCGTCGACGGCGGACTGGTACACGTCGAAGGCGTCCTGGAGCTCGAGGATCGAGTCGTGCACCTCGGGGACGAGGTCCAGGCCGGCCATCTCGGTGAAGAGCCCGTCGACCGTGGCCGTGTCCTCGGTGAACCCGGCGCGCGCCTCGGCGCCGTCACCGGTCAGGGCGGCGATGAAGGTCGTGGACTTGTGCTCGGAGCCGCGGTTGGCCAGCCGCAGCATCGCGAGGTTCGCGGCGACGTCCTGGCGGTAGCTGGCGTTGACGGCCGTGCGCTGGTTGCTCATGACCTGGTTGCTGATGGCCACGGCGAGGAGCGTGAGGACGACGACGCCGACCATGGCGCCGATCTTGGCGGCGAGGCTGAGGTCGGCCAGCAGGCCGCCGCGGCCGACGGGACGAGAGGGGGTGGTGCTCACGGGAGGGCTCCTGAGGATGAGGCGGGACGAGGAAGAGAGCGGGCGGGAGGGACGGGACGGGCGGCGGCTCAGCCGTCCTTGCGGACGGCGGTGACGCGGGCGACGTCGAGGATGAGGAGCAGGGAGTCCTCGAGCGGGCAGGTCGCCCTGAGCTGCTCCCGCGCGATCCCGGTGAGGGTGGTGGGGACGTCCTCGTGGCCGGAGCGGGGGACCTGGACCACGTCGGCGATCCGGTCCACGAGCAGGCTCACCGAGCCCTCGCGGGACCGGACGACGACGTTCATCCGCCGCGCGGTGGGCGTGCGGCCGAGCCGGGCGCCCAGGTCGATGGCCGTGACGATCTGCCCGCGCAGGTTGATGAGGCCGCGGACGGCCGGCGGGGCGAGCGGGACGGGGGTGAGGCCCGGGTTGCGCAGCACCTCCTGCACCGTGAGGGCGTCGATGCCGAGGTACAGCTCGTCCACCCAGAAGGTGCAGTACTGGACGGCGTCGAGGGCGGCCTCCGGCGAGGCCGGGGAGAGCAGGTCAGCGGGCACGGTCGAACTCCTCGAGCAGGTCGGAGGGGAGGTCGGACCCGAGGTCCGAGGGGTAGCCGTCGACGAGGTCGTCGACGGGTCCGAAGGGCGCGGCGAGCGCGGCGACGTCGAGGACGTCGGTGATGTGCCCGTTGACCACGAGGGAGCCGAGGCTGCCGCTGCGGGCGCCGATGGGGGACAGCACCAGCTCGACCTCGACGATGTCGACGATCTCGCTGACCCGCAGCCCGACGAGGCGGGGGCCGTGCTGGTAGACCACGAGGGTCACGGTGGGCCGGACCCCTGTCTGCTCCAGGTCGGGGGCGCCGCCCTGGCCGGGCACGCCGTACCCGCCGGGGTAGCCGCCGCCGTAGCCGCCGTCGACCTCGATGACCGGCAGCAGGTCGCCCCGGTACTGCACGACCGTGGTGGAGCCCACCCGCTCCAGGGCGGACAGCGGCACCTCCTCCAGCCGGGCGACGAGCTCGAGCGGGACGGCGACGTTGCGGTCCCCGTCGGTGCGGACGACCAGCAGGCTGCGCAGGTGGAGCTCGCGGTGAGCAGGTCGCTGTCGGCGTGCGCGGTCGCGCTGATGCTCGCCGAGGCGTGCTGCACGCGGCCGGCCCCGGCCAGGCCGAGGACGTCGAGGATGAGCGCGATCCGGCCGTCGCCCATGACCGCGGCGCCGGCGAACAGGGCCAGGGAGCCGAGGGCCGGACCGAGCGGCTTGACGACGATCTCCTGGGTCTCCAGGACCTCGTCGACGACCAGGCCGAACTCGTTGTTGTCGCTGCGGAGCACGGCGATGGTGGCCGCGGCCCGCTTCTCCGACGCCCGAGCCGAGCTGCGCGCCGAGGTCGATGCAGCGGCAGCAGCCGGCCGCGCAGGCGGTGCACGGGCACGCCGGCCACGTACTCCACGCCCTTGGTGGGGTCGTCGGGGCTCATCCGGACGAGCTCGAGCAGGTTGGCCTGCGGGATGGCGTAGCGCTCCTCGCCCTGGCGGACGATGAGGGCGGGGATGATGGCCAGGGTCAGCGGGATGGTGACCCGCATGACGGTGCCGTGGCCGAGCGTGGACGTGAGGTCGACGCTGCCGCCGATCTTCTCGATGTTGGTGCGCACGACGTCCATGCCCACGCCGCGGCCGGACACGTTGGTGACGGCCTCCGCGGTGGAGAAGCCGGGGCGGAAGACGAGGTCGAGGACCGCGCGGCGGCTCATGGCGGCGAGCTCCTCCGGCGTGACCAGGCCCTTCTCCACGGCCTTGCGGCCGACCCGGGCCGGGTCGATGCCGGCGCCGTCGTCGGCGATCTCCATGACCACCTGGCCGGACTCGTGGTACGCCCGCAGGGTCAGCGTGCCGCGGCGCGGCTTGCCGGCCGCCTCGCGGGCCTCGGGGGTCTCGATGCCGTGGTCGACGGAGTTGCGCACGACGTGGGTGAGCGGGTCCTTGACCGCGTCGAGCAGGGTGCGGTCGAGCTCGGTCTCCCGGCCGTGCATGACCAGGTCGACCTCCTTGCCGCACTGGGCGGACAGGTCGCGGACGACGCGGGGCAGCTTGGCCCACAGGTAGTCCATGGGCTGCATGCGCGTCTTCATGACCGCCTCCTGCAGCGAGGAGGAGATGAGGTCGAGGCGGTGCGCCGAGCGGACCAGGTCCGGGTCGGAGGAGTCGGCCGCGAGCTGGAGCACCTGGTTGCGGGACAGCACGAGCTCACCGACCAGCTGCATGAGGTTCTCCAGGACGTCGACGTCGACGCGGATGGAGGAGTCGACCGC
The DNA here is from genome assembly GCA_963750335.1 of uncultured Actinomycetota bacterium. Classification (GTDB taxonomy): domain Bacteria; phylum Actinomycetota; class Actinomycetes; order Actinomycetales; family JBBAYJ01; genus Aquipuribacter. The sequence goes on along the minus strand of CAVVQD010000011.1, from coordinate 220,022 downwards.
GGAGCGCTTCTTCTGCTGCTGCTCCAGGGCCTGGCTGAGCACGTCGTCGCTGACGACCTCGGCCGCGGCGAGGATCTCGCCCAGGTGCCGGCTGTCGCCCGCGACCTGCACGCCGAGGGCGGCGCCGACGATCTCGGGGCTCACCGCGCCGGTGTCGACGAGGATCTCGTCGAGGGAGTTCCGGCCGTCGTCGACGATCTCCTCGACCGGGGCCTCGACGGCCGGCTCGACGACGGGCTCGACGACCACGGGCTCCGGCTCGACGACCACGGCCACGGGGCTCGGCTCGGGCTCGACGACCTCGGGCTCGGCGACCTCCGGCTCGCGACCTCGGGCTCGACCTCCGGCTCGGCGTCGACGGGTGCGAGCACGCCCTGCGGGGTGTCGAGGACCCGGCGGACGGCCTCGACCGCGCCGCTCACGTCGCAGCCGGCGTCGACGCCGGTCTCCTCGATCGCCGCCAGGACCGCGCGCACCGCGTCGACCATGAGCAGCAGCACGTCGGTGGTGGCGGCGTCCAGGACGCGGTCGCCGTCCCGGAGGCGGGCCAGCAGGTTCTCCCCGACGTGGGTGACCTTCTCGAGGTTGCCGTAGCCGAGGAACCCGCTGGTGCCCTTGATGGTGTGGATGGTCCGGAAGACGCTGGCGAGCAGCTCCCGGGACTCGGGCGCGCGCTCGAGCTCCACGAAGTCACGGTCGAGCTGGTCCAGGTTCTCGTGGCTCTCCACGAGGAACTCCTGGACGATCTCGTCCATGCCGTCGGAACTGTCCGTAGCGCTCACGGCGCCTCCTACGAGCTCGTGCGCGACCGCGGTGGTCACGACCTCGTACGGATCGGCAGGGGGTGCCCGGACCTTAACGAGCGAGGCCCGGGGCAGGTGCCCCGGGCCTCGCTCGTGCGCTGGTGGTGCCGGTGGTGCGGGCGCTCAGCCCTTGACGCTGCCCGCGAGCAGCCCGCGGACGAAGAAGCGCTGCAGGGACAGGAACACGATCATCGGGACGATGATCGAGATGACCGCGCCCGCGGTGAGCACGTGCCACTCGGAGCCGCGCGAGCCGACCAGGCTGGCCAGGCGCTCGGTGAGCGGGTAGGTGTCCGGCGCCCCGAAGGTGAGGGCGACGAGCAGGTCGTTCCACACCCACAGGAACTGGAACACGCCGAAGGCCGCGATGGCCGGGGTGAGCAGCGGCATGAGCACCTGGAAGAAGATCTTCACGTGGCCGGCGCCGTCGACGCGGGCCGCCTCGATGAGGGACTTGGGGATGTCCTTCATGAAGTTGTGGAGCAGGAAGATCGCCAGGGGCAGCGCGAAGATCGAGTGCGACAGCCAGATGGGCCAGAACGACCCGTTGAGACCCCAGCTCACGTAGTCCGACAGCAGCGGGATGAGCGTCACCTGGATGGGGACGATCTGCAGCGCGAACACCGCCACGAACAGCCAGTCGCGCCCGGGGAAGTCCATCCACGCGAAGGCGTAGGCCGCCAGCAGCGCGAGCGTGATGGGGATGACCACGGCCGGCAGCGTGATGACGAGGGAGTTGATGAAGTACGAGGCGAAGTTGTTCTGCCCGCCGTACAGCACGAGGTTGTAGTTGTTGACCGTGACCTGCGGGTCGCCGAAGAACGTCCACCAGCCCGTGGTCTTGGTCTGGATCTCGGGACGGATGGAGCTCAGCACCAGCCCGAACGTGGGGATCGTCCACAGCACCGCCAGGACGATGGCGATGAGCGAGGCGGCGGGGTTGGTCAGCCGCTTCTTGGTCTTGGCGGAGCGCGGGACGGAACCCGAGCGACGACCGCCGGCGACGGCCGGGTCGACGAAGTCCTCCTGCTTCACCGCCGGGGCCGAGCCCGCGCTCGGCTGGAACCCTGCGTCGCGGTCGGTGGTGCTCATCGGACCTCCTCCGAGATGCGCATCTGCCGGACGTTGTAGATCGACGATCGGCACGACGAGGACGAAGAGCACCGTCGCCAGCGCCGCCCCCAGCCCGTCGTTGGACTGGCGGAAGGCCTGCGTGTAGAACTCGTTGGCCACGACCGAGGTGCCGTAGTTCCCGCCGGTCATGGTGCGGACGATGTCGAACACCTTGAGCGTGCCGATGGCCAGCGTCGTGAGCACGACCACCAGGGCGGGGCGGATGCCCGGGACGGTGATGTGGCGGAACATCTGCGTGCCGGTGACCCCGTCGAGGCGCGCGGCCTCGGTGACGTCGTCGGGGATGGCCTTGATGGCCGCAGACAGGATCGTCATGGCGAACCCGGTCTGCACCCAGATGAACACGACGATGAGGAAGAACGTGTTCCAGGGGCCGTTGAGCAGGAACTGGTACGGCTCCTGCCCCAGCCAGACCAGGATCTGGTTGAGCAGACCGATCTGCTGGATGTCGCCGATGTCGGCCTTGTACTCGTAGACGAAGCGCCAGATGATGCTGGCGCCGACGAGCGAGATCGCCATCGGCAGGAAGATGAGGGCCTTGGCGAGGGCCTCGACCGGCGAGCGGTCGACGACGACCGCGTACAGCAGGCCCAGGAACGTCGCCGCGATCGGGACGATGAGCACCCAGATGAAGGTATTGATCAGCACCGTGCGCAGGTCGTTGGTGGTCGCCAGGGTGACGAAGTTGTCGAAGCCGACGAAGTTCGCGCCGGTCCGGTCGAAGAACGACTGGTAGATGGTGATGATCGCCGGCCGGATGAGGCCGAAGAGCAGCAGGGCGCCGGCGGGGCCGACGAAGGCCAGGAAGACGACCCACGACGGGACGTTCTTCGGTCGGTCGACGGCGAAGAGCAGGACGCCCATCACCGCCACGAACAGGATGATGGCCGCCACCATGGCGACGAGCTTGTCGCCGGTGGAGTCGGCCGAGAGCAAGAAGTCCATGGTCCGCGCATCTCCTCGTCGTGATGTCGGACCGGCCCCGCTGACGCACGGGGGGCCGGGGGGAGCCGGGGTGCCCGGGACGCTACTCGCGCGTCCCGGCTGCGGGAAGGCCCGCGGCGCGCCCCCCGGAGGAGACGCGCCGCGGGCCCGTCAGCGGTCGGTCAGGACGTCGGCCAGGAGGCCTCGATGGAGTCGAGGACGGCTCTGCGTTGGCCTTGTCCTCGGCGATCCACGCCGTCATCTCGGACCAGAACGTCCCGGCGCCGACGGCGCCCGGCATCAGGTCGGAGGCGTCGAAGCGGAACGTCGCCTCGGGGTCGTTGAGCAGCTCGGCCGACAGCTCGTCGATCGGGTTCTGTCAGGTTGGCGGTGTCCAGGCCGGAGTGCGGCGGGATGAACTGGCCGCCCTTGGCGCGGTTGTTGATGAAGTCCGGGGACGTCATGTACAGCTGGAACGCCTGCACCTGGGGCTCGTCGGAGAACGCGCCGACGAACTCGCCGGCACCCAGGACCGGGTTGCCGAACTCCTCGTTGATCGGGGGCAGGTAGAACGCGAAGACGTCGCCGTCCTCGGCCACCTCGGTGCCCTCGGGCCAGTTGGCGGCGTAGAACGACGCCTGGCGGTGCATGTAGCAGTTGCCGTCGAGGATCGGCAGGCCGCCGTCCTGGAAGGCCTGGTGGAGGCGATGGACTGCACGCCGCCGATGCCGCCGTTGACGTACTCCTCGTTCTTGAGGATGCCGCCGACCTGCTCGAGCGCCGTGGCCACGGCCGGGTCGTTGAAGGGGATCTCGTGGTTGACCCACTGGTCGTAGACGTCCGGCCCCGCGGTGCGGAGCATGACGTCCTCCATCCAGTCGGTCGCGGTCCAGCCGGTGGCGTCACCGGAGCTCGATGCCCGCGCACCAGGGCTTGACCTCGCCGCCGGGGTTGTCCGCGACGATCTGGTCGGACAGGGCGAGCATGTCGTCCCAGGTCTCGGGGACCTCGTAGCCGGCCTCCTCGAAGGCGGACGGCGAGTACCAGACGAAGGACTTGACGTTCGCGCGAGTTCGGGGCGGCGTAGAACTCGCCGTCGACCGTGCCGTAGTCCTTCCAGTCCTCGCCGTAGTACTCGTCGACGGCGGCCTCGACCTGGTCGGGGGCGGGGACGACCGTGCCGGTGTCGCGGACGATGGTCTGGAGCAGGCCCGGCTGCGGGAACAGCGCGATGTCCGGCGGGTTGCCGGCCTGGGTGCGGACGAGCAGCTGGGCCTCGAACTCCGAGGAGCCCTCGTACGTGACGTCGACGCCGGTGCACTCCGTGAAGGGGGCGAAGGCGTCGATGTAGGGCTGGTCCTCGGGGGCGAGGATCGAGGTGTACAGCGAGACCTCGGTGCCCTCGATGTCGCCGAACTCCTCGTACGGGGCGCAGTCGATCTCGGCGGCCGGGTCGACGCCGGTGCCGCTACCGGCAGCCTCGCCGGACTCGCCGCCGCTGCTCCCGCTGCCCTCGATCTGGTCCGCTCCGCACGCGGCGAGCATCAGCGTCAGGCTGATGCCGGCGCCGGCCGCGGCCGCGACGCGCCTGTTCAGGCGGTTGCGCATGGGTGTGCCTCCTCGTTGTGGCTTCGTCCGGCCACACCTTCGTGGGCCTGCTTCGACGTTAGGAGCATGTAAACGCTTGCACCATGCACATACAAGGGCGTGGTGTCACACAGCCGTAACGATCCGGCAACGGCCTGACCAGCACGGGGACGAAAGGTGCACTCCCAGTGGGAGCGCTCACACGCTCCGTGACGACGAGGGCCGGGTCTCGACGGCTCAGCCCGGCACCGGCCCGGTCGACCCGCGGACGACGAGCCGCGTGGGCAGGCGCTGCGCCTCGGGGGGCGCCCCCGAGAGCCCGTCGTCCGGGCCGCCGGTGCCGTGCAGCGACGCGAGCACCCAGCGCGTGGCGAGCTCCGCCTGCTCGGCCACGGGCTGGGCGATGGTGGTGAGGTCGTGCAGCTCGGCGTGGGGGTGGTCGTCCACCCCGATCACGGAGACCCGCCCCGGCACCGGCACGCCGGCCTGGCGCAGCTCGTGCAGCACGCCGATGGCCAGCTCGTCCGAGGAGCAGACCAGGGCCCCGGGCAGGCGGTCGCGCCGCAGCAGGTCCCGGACCACGCGGCGCCCGTCGGCCACGGTGAGGTCGGCGCTGAGGACGTCCTTCTCCGGCAGGCCGGCCAGCGCCATGGCCCGCTGGTACCCGCGGAACCGCTCCTGCGGGGGCGCCCAGTCCCCCGGGCTGAGCGAGCCGCCCACGAAGGCCACGTCGGTGTGGCCGAGGCCGATGACGTGCTCGGTGGCCGCCTGGCCGACGGCGACGTCGTCGATGCCGACCGAGCGCAGCCCGGGCACCACGCCGCCGACGTAGACGAGGTCGTGGCCGAGGCCCTGGAGGACGGTGACCTCGTCGGGCACCAGGGGCAGGGTGAGGACGATCGTCGCGTCGACGCGCTTGCGGAGCAGGTCGGCGCTGAGCATCGGCCGCGACGGCGGCAGGGTGCGTGACGGCCCGGGGCTGGTGCGCCCGCCGGGCGGGAGCTGCACGAGCAGCACGTCGTAGCCGTGGGTGCGGAGCACCGCCTCGACGGTCTCGATGCAGACCGCGAAGAACCAGCGCGAGACGTGCGGGGTGAGCAGGCCGACGGCCTTGGTGCGCCCGCTGGCCAGGCTGGCCGCGGCGGCCGAGGGCACGTAGCCCAGGGACCGCGCAGCCAGCTGCACCCGCGCACGGGTCGGCTCCGCGACCGACGCCAGCCCCCGCAGGGCCCGCGACACCGTGGCCGTCGAGACCCCCGTGGCCCGGGCCACGTCCTCGATCGACGCCACGTCCAGCCTCCTCGCCTCGCCACGGATTGTGCACCGTCGGACGGTGCGCCCGCGACGGGCGAGGGGCGGCGGCGCGGATCAGCCGACGGGTGCGGGCTCCGGGGTGCGGGCGCGCTCCATGGCCAGGCGGACCACGTTGACCAGCGCGTGCTTGGTCGCGGCACGGGAACGGGCGTCGGTGTAGAGCAGCGGGATGTGCGCGGGCACCTGCAGCGCCTCGCGGACGTCCTCGAGGTGGTGCTTGGCCACGCCGTCGAAGCAGTTGACCGCCACGACGAACGGGATGCCGCGGGACTCGAAGTAGTCGATGGCCGGGAAGCACTGCTCGAGCCGGTCGGTGTCGACGAGGACGACCGCGCCGATCGCGCCCGAGGACGAGGTCGTCCCACATGAACAGGAACCGGTCCTGCCCGGGCGTGCCGAACAGGTACAGCCACAGGTTGCCCGGCAGGCCGATGCGGCCGAAGTCCATGGCGACCGTGGTGGTCGTCTTGCGGTCGCTCACGCCGCCGGCGTCGTCGACGCCGAGGCTGTGCTCGGTCATCGCGGCCTCGGTGGACAGCGGCTCGATGTCGGAGATCGACCCGATGAAGGTCGTCTTGCCGACCGCGAAGCCGCCGGCCACGACGATCTTGACGACCGTCGGGGCGACCACGGGCGCCGCGGGCGCCGGGGGCGCCGCCAGGTCAGAGGGATGAGATGCCATCGAGAACACTCTCCAGAACGCTCAGCGAGATCGAGGACGACGAGGGGGAGGACGAGGAGGAGGAGCTGGACGCCGCGCTCAGGCCGTGGACACGGACCTGGCCGGACTCCATGAGGTCACCGACCACGACGCGGACCACCCCGACGGGCAGCCGCAGGTGGGCGCCGATCTCGGCGACGGACTCGAACCTGTCCGCGCAGAGCTCGAGGATCCGGCGCTTCTCCATGGTGTCGGAGACGCTGGGGCGCGCCACGGCCTGGACCAGGGCCTCGATGGGCAGGCTCACGGTGCCGGCGGAGCGGGTGCGGCCGCGCGTCAGCGCGTACGGGCGGACGTGGAAGTCGTCGCCGTCGGAGTGGCGGGGACCCGGCGGGGCGGGCCGTCGCTCGTCCACCGGGATCAGCCGACCGGGGTCCGGGTCGCCCCGGAGATCGGCAGCCGCGAGCGCATCTCGCCGACCAGCTGGGGGGTGAGGGTCTGCTCGGTGCGGCTGACCAGCAGCGCCATCTCGTAGCCGATCAGCCCGACGTCGCAGCTGGAGTCGGCCATCACGGCGATGACGGAGCCGTCGGAGACGACCATCGAGAACAGGAACATGGTGTCCATCTCGACGATCGCCTGCCGCACCTCCCCCGCGCCGAGCTGGCGGGCGGCGCCGCGGGTCAGGGACGAGATCCCCGACACGATGGCCGAGAGCTGGTCGCCCTGGGTGCGGTCGAGCTGGTCCGACATCGCCATCAGCAGGCCGTCGGCCGACACCACGAGGGTGTGCGAGACGCCGGGGACGCTGCGGACGAAGTTGTCGAGCAGCCAGCTGAAGTTGGTCGCTTCGGTGCTCATCGTGGTCACGGTCCGGGTCCTCCGTCAGTCGGTGGTGCGGGTGTCGGTGGTGCTGCGGGTGGTGGTCAGGGAGGGCGGCGGGACGCGTGCCCCGGGGACCTCGGTGTCGCCGGCGTCGTCCGCGCCGTCGCTGCCGGCGCGGCCGCGGGTGACCCCGGACTGGAAGCCGGAGAGCATGCTGCGGACGTCGGCGGCGCTGCGCGGGCGGCGCTCGGGGGCGGGGCCGCTGGGGGGCTCGGGGAGCCGGGCGGCCTCGGTCGCGGCCGGCTGGCGGCGGGTGAGCGGGGCGGGGCCGCTGCCGCCGCCCACGGCGCTCGGGCTGTAGGAGGACAGGCGGCTGAGCTCGCTGAGCGCCTCGGAGGCGAGCATCGAGCGCTGCCGGACGGCCTCGCCGTCGGCCAGGGCGGGCACGACCGGGACGCCGCCGACCGTGGCGGGCGCGCCGGCGGGGGCGGGCGCCGGACGGGCGGGCAGCCCGGGGCCGTCCGCGGGCGCGGTCGGGCGCGGCGCACCGGCCCACCCCGAGGCGGGCACCGGGGCGGCGGGCGGGCCGGCCGGGGACGGGGCCCCGGGACCGGCGGGGACCGCACGGGCGGGGCCGGTGCTCTGGGCCGGGACGGGCGGTCCGGCGGGCCGGGGGGCCGGGGCGTGGACGGGCGCCGGGAACGGCACCGCGGCCACGGTGGGCACGACGGCGGGCGCGGGCACGACCGGGGCGGCGCTCGCGGCCGGGGCCTTGCTGCCGCCGAACAGGCTGCGGCGGCCGCGACGGCGGGCGCCGGCACCCCCGGGCAGGATGCTGACGGGGGCCGCGAGGAGCGGGGCGGGCTCGGGTGCCGGGGCGAGCCGGGGCGGGCGGGACGACCGGCCGCGCGGCGGGCGCTGCCGGGGCCGCCTGGGCGGCCGGGGCCGCGACGGGAGAGGCGACCGGGGCCGGGGCGGCGACCGGGGGCCTCACCGGGGCCGGGGCCGGGGCGGCGACCGGAGGACTGACCGGGGCCGGGGCCGGGGCGGCGACCGGGGGCGCGACCGGGGCCGGGGCGGCGACCGGGGGCGCGACCGGGGCCGGGGCGGCGACCGGCGGGACGGCGGCGCGGGGCGGGACGAGGGACGGCGGGGGCGTCGCCGCGGCGGGCACCGCGGCAGCCGCCGCCACGGCCGGGGAGACCGGGGCGGGGCTCGCCGGGGCAGCGCTCGCCGGGGCAGCGCTCGCCGGGGCGGGGCTCGCCGGGGAGGCCTCGCTGCGGCGGGTCGGCAGCGCCGTCGGGTCGTAGAGCTCCTCGAACGACGCGTCGTCACGGGAGGCGGGCGCGGGGGCGGGGTCGACCACGGGGCGACCGAGCGAGGCGGGCGGCTCGGCGTCCTCGCGGCGGGCGCGGAAGGCACCGAACAGGCCGGCGCGGCGCGGCGGCGCGGAGGCGTCCGCGCTGCTGGGCAGGTGCGCGGCCGGGGCCCGGTCGAGCAGCTCCGGCACGGCGGGGGCCGGGACGGGCGCGGCGGCCGACGTGGCGGCAGCAGCCGGGGCCGGGGCGGAGTGGCTCCCCGCAGCGGGCCGGACGGCCGGGGTCGCGGGAGCCGCGGGCGCGGCCGGGTCGCGACGGGCGCGGGTGGGCAGGGACCCGGTCCCTGCCACCACGACCGGCGAGAGGGCGGCGTCGGACGCCGGGCCCGTGACGGGCTGCGCGGGAGCGGCGGGAGCCAGGGCGGCGACCGGGGCGACCGGCGCCCCCGGGGTGACCGGGGTGACCGGGGCGACCGGGGCGACCGGGGCGAGGGGCGACCGGGGCGACGGGCGCGCACGGGCGACAGGGGCGGTGACGGGGACCTCGGCCGAGGGCGCCGGCTGCGCGGGGCCGACGGGCTGCGCCGGGGCCGGGAGCACCGCGTCGGCCAGCACCGGGGCGGCCGGCACCGGGACAGCGGGCGCGGGGACGGCGGGCACCGGCAGAGCGGGGGCCGCGACGGCCGGGGCCGCGGCAGCCGGGACCGGGACAGAGGGGGCGGCGACCGAGGGGGCCGGGACAGCCGGGGCGGCGACAGAGGGGGCCGGGACAGCCGGGGCGGCGACAGAGGGGGCCGGGACAGCGGGGGCGGCGGCGGCCGGCTCGGCGGCGTGCCCGCGGCGGGGCAGGGTGCTGCCGCCGGGGGCGACGGTGACGGCCTGGCTCGCGTCGGGAGCCTCGGACGCGCTCGGCAGGGGGATGGCCACGCCGGTGGGGTGCGCCGGGACGGGGAGCGCGGGGCGGGCGGGCGGGGCCACCGGCACCGCGGGGCGGGGCTGGGGCAGGCCGGGCGCGGCGCCGGGACCGGCCGCGACAGGGGCGTCCGGACGGGCAGGGGCGCGGCCCGGGCGGGCCGCGGGGACCTGCGGGCGGGCGGACGGGGCGCCCGGGGCGGGCGCGCCGGGGGCGGGGGCCACGATCGGGGCGGCGGCCACGGCCGGGCGGTCCCGGACGGCCTCGACCGCACCGGGCTCGGGGGCGGCGACCTTCACCGTGCCGGGCACGAACAGGCTGGGGGGCAGGTCGACCGTCACCACGAGGCCCTTGGCGGACCCGCGGCGGACCGCGACGGTGACGCCGAGGCGGCGGGCCAGCCGGCCGACCACGAAGAAGCCGAGCCGCTGCGAGGTGACGACGTCGTCGGCGGAGAAGTCGGAGATCTTGGCGCGGGCCGTCTCGATCTCGTCGTCGGTGAGGCCCAGGCCCTCGTCGGTCACCGTGATGCGGATGCCGGTCGAGGTGCGGCTGGTGGCCACGAGCACGGGGGTGTGCGGCTCGGAGAAGTTGGTGCCGTTCTCCAGCAGCTCGGCGAGCAGGTGGGCCAGCTGCAGGGACAGGTGGCCCATGGTCGGCGGGTCCACCTGCAGGGCGAGGTTGACGCGCTCGTACTGCTCGATCTCCGACGCGGCGGTCCGGATCACGTCGGACAGGGCCAGCGGCTGGCGCAGCCGGCGGCCGGCGTCGATGTTCGCCAGCACCAGCAGCGACTCCGCGTTGCGGCGCATCCGGGTGGCCAGGTGGTCCAGGCGGAAGAGGTTCTCCAGGGTGTCCGGGTTCTCCTCGCGCTGCTCGAGGTGGTCGATGAACGACAGCTGGCGCGAGAGCAGGACCTGGTTGCGGCGGGCGACGTTGACGAAGGTCTCGGCGATGGAGCCGCGCAGGGCGGCCTGCTCCTCGGCGACCTGGACGACGGTGTCGTTGACGGCGTTGAAGGCGGCGGCGAGCCGGCCGACCTCGTCGCTGCCGTCCACCTCGATCCGGGGCAGCTGCACGTCGGGCATGGACCCGGGGCTGCGCATCTGCTCGACCATGACCGGCAGCTGCTCGCGGACGCTGGTGGCGGCCTCGGTCAGCTCGCGCAGCGGGCGGGCGATCCGCCGGGCCAGGACGAGGGACAGCAGCAGCGTGACGCCGACGCCGAGCACGGCTGCCGCCACGGCGACCGCCGCGAGCACGGTGGCGTCCGTGGACACCTCGGCCGCGCGGTCGACCACCGAGGTCACCGCGTCGTCGACCGTGCCGTCCAGCCGCGCGACCCGGCCGTCCGTGGTCCCCAGCCAGATCTCCGGGGTCAGGCCCGTCACGGCCGCGGCGCCGGACAGCGTGGTGCGGGCCGAGGCGACCGACCACTCGGTGCCGCCCAGGTCACCGACCGCGTCGAGCTCCTCCAGGCTGCCGTCGGGGGCGCCGACCACGAACGCCCAGCGAGCGAGCTCGGCGGTCTGCGCGCGGCCGAGGGCCCGGAAGTCGGCGATGTCCCCGGTGGTGGCGGAGCCCTTGAGCAGGCGCAGCCCGGTCTCCTGCTCGTCGAGGTAGAGGTCGCGCGTCACCAGCAGGTGGCCGAGGCCGATGAGGCCGGCGGCCGTCTCCTGGTCGGAGACGCTCGAGCCGACCCGGCCCGGCAGCTGGAGGTGCGCGTCGAGGACCTCGTCGAACGCGGCGGAGCTGGAACCGAGCAGCAGGCTGCCGTCGTCGACCCCGGTGCGCATGCGCAGCGAGCTCCTCGTGCGCGGCCTCGGCGTCGGAGACGGCCCGGGCGACACGGGTGGGGAGCCGGCTGAGGTCGACCTCGGACAGCGCGGCGTCGAAGGAGGAGAGCCCGGCGTCGACCTGGGAGCGGCGCTCCGGCAGCGCGGCGGCCGCGGCGTCGTCGCCCTGCAGCGCGGACTTCGTCGTCGACCGCTCCAGCGCCAGGTCCGCCGTGAGCTGGGGCAGCAGCGCGACCGCGCCCGCCAGCTCCTCCACCTCGTAGGCCTCGCGGGCCCGCAGCACCTGCGAGGTGCCGAGCAGCCCGGTGGTGATCCCGAGCAGCACGAGGGGCACGACCAGGACCGCGAGGATCTTCGACCGGATACCGGCAGAACGCAGCATGGCGAGCCTTCCAGGAGACGACGACGAACGACCGCCGAGACGCCGGTCCTGTCCTCGTTCGGCACCGGGGGCCGCCGGGTGAACTCCCGGGGGTCCCCCCTCACCCGATCGGCGCAGGCCGGAGGGCGTGTCGCTGCCGGTCGTCCCCCGCCCCGCCATACGGTCGCCGGGTGAGAGCCGTCCTCGTGCCGACGCCCGGCGGGCCCGAGGCCCTCGTCGTCCAGCAGGTCCCCGACCCCGTCGCCGGTCCCGGCCAGGTGGTGGTGGACGTCGCCGCGGCCGGGCTCAACCGCGCCGACCTGCTGCAGCGGGAGGGCCGCTACTCGCCGCCGCCCGGGACGCCGGCCTGGCCGGGGCTGGAGTGCTCGGGGACGGTGAGCGAGGTCGGCGCGGGCGTGACCGGTCTGGCCGTCGGGGACCGGGTGTGCGCGCTGCTGGACGGCGGCGGGTACGCCGAGCGGGTGGCGGTCAGGGCCGGGCAGGTGATGCCGGTCCCCGACGGGGTCGACCTCGTCGAGGCGGCCGCGCTGCCCGAGGCCGCGGCCACGGTGCACAGCAACGTCGTCAGCACCGCCCGGCTGCAGCCCGGCGAGACGTTCCTCGTGCACGGCGCGACGAGCGGGATCGGCACGATGGCCACGCAGCTGGTCGCCGCGCTCGGGGCCCGTGCCCTGGCCACGGCCGGCTCCCCGGACAAGGTGGCCGCCGCCGCACCGTTCGGGGCCGAGGCGGTGCTGGACTACCGCGCGGACGACCTGCACGCCCGCGTCATGGAGCTCACCGACGGCCGGGGCGTGGACGTGGTGCTGGACCCGGTCGGCGCGCGCTACCTGGACCTGCACCTGCGGCTGCTGGCCACCGGCGGCCGGCTCGTGGTCATCGGGCTCATGGGCGGCCGCAGCGCCGAGCTGGACATGGCCGCCCTCATGACCAAGCGGGTCGCCGTCCACGGCAGCACGCTGCGCGCCCGGCCGTGGACCGAGAAGGCCGCGGTGTGCGCCGCGGTGGTCGAGCAGGTGTGGCCGCTGGTGGCCCGCGGCGCCGTCCGGCCGGTCGTCGACCGGGTGCTGCCGCTGGCCGAGGCGGCCGAGGGCCACCGGGTGCTCGAGGCCGGCGAGCACGTCGGCAAGGTGCTGCTCGTGCCGTGATGGCGCACGATGGGCCGGTGAGCGACGCCGCGCCGACCACCCCGTCCGAGCCCCTGCCCGAGGAGCGGTCCGGCGGCCCCGTCGGAGGACCGGGTCGTCGTGGTCACCCCGCAGGGGATGAGCGTGACCACCGACTCCTCGGAGGAGGGGCTGGCCGGCATGGTCGAGCAGCCGGCCAAGGTGATGCGGATCGGCAGCATGATCAAGCAGCTGCTGGAAGAGGTCCGCAGCGCGCCCCTGGACGAGGCCGGCCGCGCCCGCCTGGCCGACGTGCACGCCCGGTCGATCGCCGAGCTGGAGAGCGGCCTGGCCGACGACCTGGTCGAGGAGCTGCGGCGGATCGCGCTGCCGTTCTCCCCGGACTCCACCCCCAGCGACGCGGAGCTGCGGATCGCGCAGGCGCAGCTCGTCGGCTGGCTCGAGGGCCTGTTCCACGGCATCCAGACGACGCTCTTCGCCCAGCAGATGGCCGCCCGGGCCCAGCTGGAGCAGATGCGCCGGCAGGCGCTGCCCGCCGCACCGGTGCCCGCCCCCGGCCACGAGGGCCCGCCGACCGCCACGGGCCAGTACCTCTGAGCCGGCTGCTCGACCGGCTCCGGGGCCGTCACCCGCTGGGCGACGGGCTGTGGCGGGCCGACTTCGAGCGGGTGGACCGCGCGAGCCGCCGCGTGCTGCAGGTGCTCCAGCACGAGCAGCGCGAGGACGCCCCGCTGCTCGTGCGGGTCCAGGCGTGCCGGGACACGGTGTGGCGCTGCTGCACCGAGGCCGTGGTGCGGGACCCGGGGGCGGACCGGGACGTCCCCGGCGACGACGCGCTCGCCGCGGCGCACCGGGCCATGGCCCGGGCCGCGACGGCGATGGCCCAGGTCGCCCAGGCGCTGGTCATGGCGGCCGACGACCCTGCCGCCGCCGCGCGCGCCGCCGCCACGGCGACGGCGCGCGCGGACGAGGCGGCCGCGGCCCTGGGCCTCAGCCCGTCGGCAGGGTCTCGGTGAGCCAGGACCGCATGTCGGCGTCGTAGCCGTCCGGGTCGACGTTCCACTCGCGGGTGTGGTCGCCGGGCCCGTCGAACCGTCCGGTCGCCCGGTCGCCGAGCTGCTCGACGAGCTCCCGGCTCGGGCCGTACCGGACGAAGGCGTCGTCCTGGGAGTGCACGAGGTACACCGGGACGTCGAGCACCTCCTCGGCGTCGTCGCGGCCGGTCCAGTCCAGCTCGTCGAGGTCGAGGTCACCGCGCAGCTCGACGAAGCGCAGGGCGAGCGCGGTGAGCCACGGCGGGAGCCCGGCGAGGTCGCCCTGCGCGCGCAGGGTGTCCCGCCAGTCCACGACCGGGGCGTCGAGCACGAGCCCGACGACGGCGTCCGCGTGCTCGGACCGGGCCATGACCTGCAGCTGGATCGCCCCGCCCATGGACCAGCCCGCCAGGACGACCCGCTCGGCGCCCTGGTCCAGCGCCCAGGCCACGGCCGTGTCGATGTCGCGCCACTCGGTCAGGCCCAGGCCGTAGCGGCCCGACGGGTCCTGCGGGGCGCCGACGTCGTTGCGGTAGGACGGGACGAGCACCTCGTAGCCGAGCTCGTGCCACAGCGGCAGGTAGCGGTTGGCCTCCTCGCGCTGCCCGCCCCGGCCGTGCGCGAACACGACCCAGGTCCCCGCGGACGCCTGCTGCTGCGGGGTCGAGGGCACGGCGGCCGGCACCCGGTAGGCGGGCAGCTCGCCCAGCTCGCCGTCGAGGACGACCTCCTCGAAGGCCAGCCCGACGGTGCCCGGGTCGCCGAGGAAGACGTCCTGGTCGACCTGGCCGGTGGCCCCGGCCTCGGGCAGCACGCCCTGCCGGTCCTCCCACTCCCGGACCACCCGCCCGTCGGCCTGCTCCAGCACGTCGCCGGTCACGCCCCAGCCCTGCTCCTCGCCCTCCTGCCAGCGGATGCCGTGCAGGCCGCCGGTCGCCGTGCCGGGCGTGTCCGGCAGCACGACGGTGCCGTCGGCGTCGCCGTCCTCGCCGACCCCGGCGAGCACCGAGACCGGAGGGCTCCCGCCGCGGTCGACGGACAGGGCCAGGCCGGAGAACACCCACGCGACGCCGGCCACCGTGCCGGCCGCCGCGAGCACGACCAGGGCCAGGACGACGGCCACGACCCGGGGCCACAGCCGGCGCCCGCGGGTCCCGGCCGCGCCCGTGCCGCCGTCCGTGCCGCCGTCCGTGCCGTCGGCGCCCTCGTCGGGGTCCGGGCCGCCGGGCGCCGCCGTCGGCGCCGGGCCCGGCACCGTGCTGCTGGTCATGCGGGACGCCGGGCGGCGCGGGCCAGCAGCTGCTCCAGCACCTGCGCGACGCCGTCCTCCGCACAGGGCGGGGCCGTCCGGTCGGCGGCGGCCACGGCGTCCGGGTGGCCGTCGGCCATCGCGTAGCCCGTCCCGGCCCAGCGGAGCATGGCCACGTCGTTGGGCATGTCCCCGAAGGCCACCGCGTCCGCGGCGTCCACGCCGAGGTCGGCCGCCAGCCGGGCGAGGGTGGACGCCTTGGTCACCCCGGGCGGGCCGATCTCGACCAGGGGGACCGTGGCCCCGGAGTGGGTGGGCTCACCGCGCCCGGCGACCACGCGCCGGGCCAGGGCGAGGAAGTCGTCCCCGGCCCGGGAGGACGAGGCGTGGGCGGCAGGGCCGTCCGGGTCCGCGACGTCCTCCCCCGCGAAGGGGTCGCCGCCGGGCAGCTTGGCCAGCAGCTTGACCACGGGGCCGGTCCGCTCGAGCAGCTCGACCAGCGACGCGCGCGGCAGCTCCGCCTCGACCGCCTGGGGCCAGCCCGGCTCGACGCCGAAGGCCGCCACGGACTCCACCGCGAAGCACACGTCGGGCCGCTCGGCCCGCAGGTCCGCGGCGATGCGGAGCACGTCGTCGGGGGAGATCGTGGACGTCCGCACCACCCCGTGGTCGGGGTCGCCGACGCGGGGGAGCTCGACGACCACGGCGCCGTTGGCCAGCACCGCGTGCCCGCGCAGGCCCGTCCGGGCAGCGATCTCGGTCATCCACCGGGGCGGGCGGCCGGTGGCCAGGACCACGTGGACGCCGGCGTCCTCCGCCGCCCGGAGCGCGGCCACCGTGCGGTCGGTCACCGGCCCCAGCCGGGGGACCAGGGTTCCGTCGATGTCGCTGGCGATCAGGCGCACGGCTCATCCTCCCCCACGGGCGGCGAGGGCGCGGTCCCGGACCGGCCGGGCCCCGACGCCCAGGCCGGGGCCCAGCGGCTCGAGCACGAGCGCACATGAGCGTCCGGTCACCGTCGGTGGACGGTGCGCGACCGACATGTCCTGACCCTCCCGGAACGGGCCCTGGCGTGAGACAGTCCCCGCGCACGGGCGCGCCCGGCCCACGAGGTCCCAGGCCGCGTCACCCACCGCCCTCAGGAGACCCCGTATGCCCGCATTCCTCACCCGACCCCGACGCAGCGTCGCCGCCGTCGTGGGCCTCGTCGCGGCCGGCGCCCTCGTCGCCGGGGCGACGAGCACCCCCGCCGTGGCCAAGCCCCGTCCCGTCGACCTGCAGATCCTGTCGTTCAACGACTACCACGGGCACCTCGAGCCCCCGACGGGCACCGACGGCACCGTGCCGACGACCGCGGGGGCGGTGCCGGCCGGCGGGTCGGAGTACCTCACCACCCACCTGCGCCAGCTGCGCGCAGGCAACGAGAACACGCTCACGGTGGCCGCGGGCGACCTCATCGGGGGCAGCCCGTTCCTGTCCGGCCTGTTCAAGGACGAGCCGTCCGTGGAGACCCTGGACGCGATGGGGCTGGACGTGTCCAGCGTCGGCAACCACGAGTTCGACGAGGGCGTCGACGAGCTGCTGCGCATGCAGTACGGCGGCTGCCACCCCGTCGAGGGCTGCTTCGACGCCGACGGCTACTCCGGCGCCGGCTTCGGCTGGCTGGCCGCGAACGTCACCTACGCCGACGGCGCGCAGGCCCGTTCCCCGCAGGGCGCGAAGAGGTACGGCTCCTGGTTCGGGAACCGGACCGGGCGCACCGTGCTGCCCCCCACCTGGGTGGAGAAGGTCGACGGCATCAAGGTCGGCTTCATCGGCATGACGCTGGAGGGCACCCCCGAGCTGGTCGCCCAGGCCGGCATCCGCGACCTGGAGTTCGCCGACGAGGTCGCCACCGCGAACCTCGCCGCCGAGGACCTGCGCCGCGAGCAGGGCGTCCGCGCCATCGTCGTGCTGCTCCACGAGGGCGGGCTGCCCCCGGCGGGCTCCACGTTCGACTACTCGTGCACCGACGGCAACGCCGCCACGGCGCTCAGCGGCCCGATCGTGCAGATCGCCGAGAACCTCACCCCCGCCGTGGACCTGGTCGTCACCGGCCACACCCACCAGCCCTACGTGTGCAACATCCCCGACCCGGCCGGCGCCGACCGCTACGTGACCAGCGCCTTCTCCTACGGCCGCGTCATCACCGAGACGAACCTCCAGCTGGACCGCCGCACCAGGGACGTCATCCGGTCCTCGGTCGTCTCGACCAACCACGCCGTGACCCGTGACGTGGCCCCGGCCGCCGACCAGACCGCGACCATCGCGAAGTGGAAGTCGCTCTCGGGCCCCATCGCCAACCGGGTCGTCGGGTCCGTCACCGCGGACATCACGCGCAGCGTGACCCGCAACACCGAGTCCAGCCTGGCCGACCTCATCGCCGACGCCCAGCTCGCGGCCACCACGGCCCCGGCGGACGGCGGCTCGGTCATGGCGTTCATGAACCCGGGCGGCGTCCGCGCCGACCTCACCTACGCCAGCTCGCCCGCCGGCGAGGGCGACGGGAAGGTCACCTACGGCGAGGCGTTCACGGTCCAGCCGTTCGGCAACCTGCTCGTCTCCCTCGACCTCTCGGGCGCCGAGATCGAGACGATGCTCGAGCAGCAGTGGACGACCCAGACCGACGGCAGCGTCCGCTTCCTCCACCTGGGCGTGTCCGACGGCGTCACGTACTCGTGGTCGGCGTCCGGGCCGGTCGGCAACAAGATCGACCCCGCCACGATCAAGCTGGACGGGGTGACCATCGACCCGCTCGCGACGTACCGGGTGACGGTCAACGCCTTCCTCGCCGACGGCGGGGACGGGTTCACCGTGCTGCGCAACGGCGACAACCGGACGGGCGGCGGTGTCGACCTCGACGCCTTCACCGCCTACCTGACGGCGGGCAGCCCGGTGGCGCCCCCGTCGCCGACGCGGGTCACGCCGCTGCCCTGACCCAGGGCACGAGCAGACGGCGGGGTGCGTCCGGACCGGGCGCACCCCGTCGTCGTCCCCGAGGCGTCGGCGGGGCGGCGCCGGCGGAGCGCCACCGGCGCCGGCCGGTCAGGCCGCGGCGTCGAGGCCGAGCACCCGCTCGAGGAACACCGCGAGACCGTCCTCGGTGACGTCCCCGACGGTCTCGGTGGCCGCGTCGCGCACGTCGTCGTCCAGGGCGTTGCCCATCGCGGCGGAGTGCGCCGCCCAGCGCAGCATCTCGATGTCGTTGCGGCCGTCGCCGACGGCGTAGGTGTCCTCGGGCTCCACGCCCAGCCGGCGGCGCACCGCCTCCAGCGCGCTCGCCTTGGACACGCCCTCCGGCGCGATGTCGAGCCAGGCCGACCAGCCGACCGCGTAGGCGACGGAGTTCAGCCCCATCCGCCCGACGATCTGCTCGAACTCCTCGGGGCTGTGGTCGAGGCTGCGCACGATCACGCGCAGCGCCCGGGTCCGCGACAGCTCCTCGAACGACGCCACCCGGTACGGGCCGCTCAGCTCCCCCTCGGGGAAGGCCTGCGTGAGCACCTTGGTCAGCTGCTCGGTCTCCACGCCGTAGAGCGCGGTCGGCAGGTGCTCGCGCACCACGGCCAGCGCGGGGCCGGGGTCGAAGGACACGGCCTCGACGACCTCGTAGCCGCCCGGCAGGGACGGGTCGAGGCCGAGGGTGACCGCCCCGTTGGAGACCACGGCGGTCCCGGTCAGCAGGTCGAGGCGGTCGAGGACCTCGAGCGTCCCGTCGGTGCTGCGGCCCGTCGCGATGACGACGTGGGCGACCTCGGCCGCCGCGCGCACGGTGCGCCGCACCCGCTCGGACAGCCGGTCGTCGTGGTCGACGATCGTGCCGTCGATGTCGAGGCCGACCAGCGCGCGGCGGGGCCGGGGCCCGGGAGCGCCCGCCGTCACACCGGCACCAGCACGTCCGTGCCGAGGCGCGCGGCCAGCGGCGGCGGGACCAGGACGGAGCCGTCGGCCTGCTGGTTGTTCTCCAGCAGCGCGACCAGCCAGCGCGTCGTGGCCAGGGTCCCGTTGAGGGTGGCCACCGGGGTCGTGCCGCCCTCGCCGCGGACCCGGATGTCCAGGCGCCGCGCCTGGAAGGTCGTGCAGTTGCTCGTGGAGGTCAGCTCCAGCCAGCGCGCCTGCGACGGCAGCCACGCCTCGCAGTCGAACTTGCGGGCGGCGCTGGAGCCGAGGTCGCCCGCGGCCACGTCGATGACGCGGTAGGGCAGGCCGAGGGCGGTGAGCATGCCCTCCTCCAGGGCGAGCATCCGCTCGTGCTCGGTCTCCGCGTCGGCGGCGTCGCAGAAGGCGAACATCTCCACCTTGTGGAACTGGTGCACCCGGATGATCCCGCGGGTGTCCTTGCCGTGGCTGCCCGCCTCGCGGCGGTAGCAGGCCGACCAGCCGGCGTAGCGGAGCGGCCCGTCGGACAGGTCGAGGATCTCGTCGGAGTGGTAGCCGGCGAGCGCGACCTCGCTGGTGCCCACCAGGTACAGGTCGTCGGCGGCCAGCCGGTAGACCTCGTCGGCGTGGGCGCCGAGGAAGCCGGTGCCGGCCATGATCTCCGGCCGCACCAGCGTCGGCGTGATCATCGGCGTGAAGCCGGCCTCCAGGGCGGTGTCCATGGCCAGGGACAGCAGCGCCAGCTCCAGGCGCGCCCCGACCCCGGTGAGGAAGTAGAACCGGCTGCCCGACACCTTGGCGCCGCGCTTCACGTCGATCGCGCGCAGCCCCTCGGCCACCGCCAGGTGGTCCGGGACGGCGCCGTCGGCGCCCACGACGCCCTCGGCCACGAGGTCGCGGACCTCGCCGACCTCGCGCAGCACGACGTAGTCGTCCTCGCCGCCCGCGGGGACGCCGGGCAGGACGATGTTGTCGATGCGCCGCAGCGCCGCGTCGAGGGCGGCCTCGGCCTCGTCGACCCGGGCCTGGGCGGCCTTGACGTCGTCGGAGAGCTGCTTGGCCGCGGCGACCAGGGCCGCCTTCTCGTCCTTCGGGGCCTGCGCGACGAGCCGGCCCGAGGCCTTCTGCTCCGCACGGAGCTGCTCGAAGCGCGCGACGGCCTCCCGACGTGCGGTGTCCGCGGCCAGCGCGGCGTCCACCGTGGCGGGGTCCGCCCCCCGGCCGACCTGGCTGTCCCGCGCGGTCTGCGGGTCCTCCCGCAGGGCCCTGATGTCGATCACGCCCCGAGCGTACGGGCGGGACACCGGCCCGGCCGCCTGCCGCCACTACGCTCGGGACGTGGAACAGGTGCCCTCCGGGGCCGGCGACGCGTCGCCCCAGCAGAAGTTCGTCGCCGTCGTCGCCCAGCCGGTCAAGTCCGACATGGACGCCCTGCGCGAGGCCGTGACGACGATCAGCGAGCAGGCCGGGTGGGGGCCGCCGCGCTTCTACGAGACCAGCGTCGAGGACCCGGGCCGCGGCCAGGCCAAGGAGGCGCTCGAGGCCGGCGCCTCCATCGTCGCCGCCTCCGGCGGGGACGGCACGGCCTGCGCCGTGGCCGAGGTGCTCGCCGAGACCGGCGTCCCCATGGCGCTGCTGCCCGCGGGGACGGGCAACCTGCTGGCCCGCGCCGTCGGCGTGAGCCACAACAGCCGCACCGCCGCGCTCGCGCTGCTGACCGAGGGCCGCGAGCGGGCCATCGACATCATGCGCGTGGACATGGTCCGCCCCGACGGGAGCCGGTTCACCGAGACCTCGGTGGTCGGGCTGGGGATCGGCTACAACGCCGACCTCATGGCCGGGACCGACGAGGCGCTGAAGAAGCGGACCGGCTGGTTCGCCTACGTCGTCTCCGGCGTCCGCGCGATCCGCACCCACGCCGTGCGGGCCCGGGTGGCCGGCGACGTGGACGACCCCGGCAGGTCGCTCGCCGGGGGCGGCGCGCCCGTGCGCAAGACCCGGTCGATCCTCGTGGTGACGTGCGGCCTGCTCGTCGGCGGCCTGCGCCTGCTGGAGGACTCCGAGCCCGACGACGGGATCATGGAGACGGTCGTCGCGGAGCCGAAGAGCCGCTTCGAGCTGATCCTCCAGCTCGGCCGGCTCATCGCCCGGCGCGACGCCCGCGGGCCCAACGTCGACGTGATCCGCTCGCGCAGGAACATGGTCGTCGAGTGTCCTCGCGGCACCGTGGCGCAGATCGACGGCGACCCCGTCGGGGACGTCACGCGGATCGAGGTCACGCTCCGGCCCGGAGTGCTGACGGTGCTGTCGCCCTGACGGGCTGAGACCGGGCGCCCCGTAGGGCGGGTCAGACCACCAGGCGGCTGGGACGGCGGGCGTCGGCGGCCTCCGCCAGCCGGGCCAGGCGCGCGACCGCCTCGTCGACCCGGTCCTGGGGCACGACGAACGGCAGCCGGAGGAAGCGCTCCAGCGCGCCCTCGACCCCGAAGCGCGGCCCGGCCGCCAGGCGCAGGCCGTGGGCGGCGGCCATCTCGGCCATCGAGCTGCTCGAGCGCTCGACCAGCTCCACCCACAGCGACAGCCCGCCCTGCGGCTCCCGCCAGCGCCAGCCCGGCAGCTCGCGCCGCAGGGCCGCGGTGAGGGCGTCGCGGCGGGCGGCCACGTCGAGCCGGCGGGCGGCGGCGTGCGCGGCCCGGTCCGGGTCGTCCAGCAGGTGCGCCAGCGCGAGCTGCTCGACGACGGGGGTGCCCAGGTCCCACGACAGCCGCGCCTCCACGAGGCGGTCGACCAGGTCGCGCGAGGCCCGCACCCAGCCCAGCCGCAGGCCCGCCCAGGCGCTCTTGCTCACCCCGCCCACGGTGACCACGGAGCCCGAGAAGGCCGCGAGCGGACGGGCCGGGGGGCCGCCGTCCAGGCGGAGGTCGACGAGCGTCTCGTCGACGACCAGCGTCGTCCCGACCGCGTCCGCCGCCGCGACCAGGGCCGCGCGGCCGTCGTCGTCCAGCACCCCGCCCGTCGGGTTCTGGCAGTCCGGGATGACGTAGCCCAGCGTCGGGGCGCTCTGCCGCAGCGTCGTCCGCCAGGCGTCGAGGTCCCACAGCCGGTCCCCCACCTCGCCGAGGGGCACCGGGACCAGCCGGGCCCCGGCGCGCCGGGCCGCCTCCAGGGCGTTGGGGTACGACGGCTGCTCGACGACCACCCGGTCGCCGGGCTGCAGCAGGACCCGCAGGACCAGCGCCCAGGCCGCGACCGCCCCGGAGGTGACGACGACCTGCGCCGGGTCGGTGGGCAGGCCCCGGGCGGTGAGGGACGCGGCGACGGCACGGCGCGCCTCGGGCAGGCCCGCGGCCTCGTAGCCGACGCCGGGCAGGTGGCGGGGCAGCTCCAGCAGGGCCGCCTCGTAGGCCGCCCGGACGGCGACCCCGTCGGCGGGCAGGGTGGCCGCGGCGAGGTCGATGACGTCGGCGGCGGTGTCCACCGGGGACGGCGGGGCGATGGCCCCGCCGGTCGGGCGGACCCCGCCCGGCACCGCGGTCCACGACCCGGAGCCCTGCCGCGAGCGCAGGAAGCCGGCCTCGCGCAGCCAGTCGTACGCGGCGGTCACGGTGGTCCGGCTCACGTGCAGCTGCTCGGCCAGCTGGCGCTCGCTGGGCACGCGGACCTGCAGCGGGAGACGGCCGTCGAGGACGAGGGCGCGCAGCCGCTGGGCGAGGCCCAGGTAGCTCGGACCACCGGTCCGCCACTGCTCGCCCAGCAGGCGGCCCAGCGCGAGGGCTCCGACACGGGTCTGCACCCGGCCAGTGTGGCCAGAGTGGCTCTGGAATGGAAGGCCATTCCCCGCCATTGTCTCCAGCGTGATCCCGCGTCCCGTGCTCCGCCGCCTCGTCCAGCTCGTGCTCGGCCTCGTCCTGTACGGCGTGACGATGGGGCTCATGGTGCGGTCCGGGCTCGGCCTGGACCCCTGGGACGTCTTCCACGAGGGCATCGCCGGCCTCACGCCGCTCACCTTCGGCACCGTGACGATCCTCGTGGGCGTGCTCGTGCTGCTGGCCTGGATCCCGCTCCGTCAGCGTCCGGGCGTCGGGACGGTGGCCAACGTCTTCGTCGTCGGCCTGGCCGCCGACGCGACGCTGTGGCTGGTGCCCGAGCCGTCGCACCTGCTCCTGCAGGTGGCCTTCCTGCTCCTCGGCATCCTCGGCAACGGCGTGGCCGGCGGGCTCTACATCGGGGCCGGCCTCGGACCCGGGCCGCGCGACGGGCTGATGACCGGCCTGGTGAGACGGACCGGCCGCTCGGTCCGGGTGGTGCGCACGAGCATCGAGCTCACGGTGCTGGCGGTCGGGTGGCTGGTCGGCGGGACGGTCGGCGTGGGGACGGTGCTGTACGCGCTGGCGATCGGGCCGCTCGTGCAGCTCGCGCTCGGCCGGTTCACCGTGCCGGCGGCTCAGCCCTCGAGCAGCCCCGCGAGCCAGGCCTCGGCGCCGGCGAACTCCTCGGCGCGCGGTCCAGCCGGGCACCCTCGACGCGGCGCCGTCCGCCCGGGGGTAGGACCCGAGGAACCGGGTGTGCGGGCTCAGCCGGCGCAGGCCCTTGAGCGCCTCGGCCACCCGCGGCTCCCGCACGTGGCCGTCGAGGTCGATGGAGAAGCAGTACTCGCCGAACCCGGCGCCGGTCGGGCGTGACTCGATCCGGGTGAGGTCGACGCCGCGGGCCGCGAACTGCTCGAGCAGCTCCAGCAGCGCCCCGGAGCGGTTCTCGCGCAGGTACGCCACGACGCTCGTCCGGTCCGAGCCCGTGGCCTCGGGCACCGCGCCGGGCAGCCGGACCGCGACGAAGCGGGTGGTGGTCGGCCGGTCGCCGATGTCCTCGGCCAGGGCGGCGAGGCCGTACCGCTCGGCCGCCGCGGGCGCGCAGATCGCCGCGTCGTAGGCGGGGTCGTCGTGCGCCAGCCCGGCCGCCGCGGCCGCGGTGGACATGGCCGGCTCGACCGCGACCCCGGGCAGGTGGTCGCTGAGCCAGGCGCGGCACTGGGCCTCGGCGTGGGGGTGGCTGGCGACGCGGCGCACGTCGGCCAGCGCCGTGCCCGGTGCGGCGGCCAGGACGAAGGTCACCGGCACCAGGTGCTCGGCGACGATGACCAGCGGCGGGGTGCTGCCGCTGAGGGCGTCGAGGGTGGCGTTGACCCCGCCCTCGAGCGAGTTCTCGATGGGGACGACGGCCGCGTCGACCTCGCCCGAGCGGACCGCCTCGAAGCACCGCCCGACCGTGGCCAGCGGGACACGCTCGGCCGCGGCGCCCGCCTCCCCGCGGGAGGCGAGGACGCCGGCCAGGGCGGTCTCGGTGAAGGTGCCGGCCGGCCCCAGGTAGGCGAAGCGCTCGCTGTGCACCCTCGCGAGGCTAGGGGATCACCGTGCGGGCGCGGTGGGCCGCCGGCTCAGCGGAAGCGGCGGCCCTCGTCGCGCCGGTACGCGCGCACGGCGACGACCGCGGCCAGCACGCCCCAGACGAGGAGGACGGGCACGGTCGTGGCCGGCAGGCCGGCCCCGGTGGTGGCGGAGACGACGAGGTCGCGCCCGGCCCGGGTGGGCAGCGCCCGCGACACCGCGTCGAGCCAGGCGGGGAAGCCGTCGGGCGGGATGAACAGGCCGCCGCCGAAGGCGAGCGGGAAGAGCAGCACCTGGGCCACCGGGACCGCCGCCTTGACCGGCAGGGAGTACCCCACCGCCACGCCCATGAACAGCAGCGGCGTCCCTGCGGCGGCCAGCGCCGCGAGCCCGAGCAGGGCCTCGACCGGGCTCACCGTCGCCTCGGTGAGCAGGGCCGCCACCAGCAGCAGCGGCGCGAGGCCGAGCAGGGCGAAGAGCACGCCGTTGACCAGCCGGGCCGCGATCCTCGGGCCCGCCCCGACGGGGAGGGTCCGCACGTACGGCTCCCAGGGCGTGCTGCGGTCCTCGGCCACGCCGACGCCGAAGCTGAACAGGCACACGGAGAACACGGCGAACAGGGCCAGCTGGGACGTCGCCGCGGTCGCCGCCACCGGGTCGCCCGCGACCGCCCGGAACGGCACCACGAAGAACAGCATCGACAGCACGGGGAACATCACGGTCCCGACGACCGCGATCGGGACGCGGAGCGTCTCCAGGGCGACGTAGCGGGTGTGGAGCGCGACGAGGCTCATGCCGGCACCCCCGCCCGGCCGGCGGGCACGGCCCCGCGGGCGGTCAGGGCGAGGAAGGCCTCCTCGAGCGAGGCGGCGGCCACCTCGAGGTCGGCGAAGGGCACGTCGGCGCGGACGAGCTCGCGCACGAGCGCGTCGGAGTCGTGCGTGTACAGGGTCTGCCGGCCGTCCGGGCCGGCCTCGGCGCGCACGACGTGCGCCAGCGGGGGCAGGGCGCCCGCCCGGAGGCTGACGCGGCGCTGCCGCACCCGGGACCGCACGACGTCCAGGGGGCCGTCCACCAGGACACGGCCCGAGGCGACGACCACGACCCGCTGGGCGAGCGCCTCGACCTCCTCCAGGTAGTGGCTCGTCACGACCACGGTGCCCCCCTCGGCGGAGAAGTCGCGCACCCGCTGCCACAGCAGGTGACGCGCCTCGACGTCGAGGCCCGTCGTGGGCTCGTCGAGCACGAGCAGCCGGGGCCGGCCGACCAGCGCGAGGGCCAGGGACAGCCGTCGGCGCTGCCCGCCGGACAGGCCGCCGGTCTGGCGGCCGGCCTGATCGGCCAGGCCGAGGTCCGCCAGCAGCCGGGCGGTCGGGACCGGGTCGGCGTGGTGCCCGGCGACGAAGTCGACGACCTCCCGCACCCTGAGGGTCGCCGGGAGGGCGGTCTCCTGCGGGGTGCAGCCGAGCCCGGCCCGGCGGGCGGGGTCCCGCGGGTCGCCGCCGAACAGCTCGACCGTGCCGCGGTCGGGCCGTCGGAGCCCGAGCAGGAGGCTGAGCAGCGTCGACTTGCCCGCCCCGTTGGGTCCGAGCAGGCCGAGGACCTGCCCGGCCGGCACGTCGAGGGTGACGTCGTCGAGGGCGAGCACGTCGCCGTAGCGGCGCGTCACCCCCGACCATCGGGCGAGGGTCTCGGTCACGGTCGGTCCTCCTCGTGGGTCGGCAGGGCGGGGCCGGCCGCGTCGAGCAGGGCCCGCAGCGCGGTCAGGTAGTCGTCGTAGGCGCGGCGGCCGGTGCGGGTCAGCGCCAGGTAGGTGACGGGCGAGCGGCCGCGGTGGGTCTTGGTCACCTCGACGTAGCCCGCGTCCTCGAGCCGGCGCAGGTGCGTCGCGAGGTTGCCGGCGGTCATGTCGAGCAGCTGCTGGACCCGGGGGAAGGCGATCCGGTCCCCCTCGGCGAGCGCGGCCAGGGTGGTGGTCAGCCGGAGCCTCGCCTGGGCGTGGATGACGGGGTCGAGCTCGACGGGCCGCGCGCCGGCGTCCGCGCTCACGCGGCTCCTGCTGCTGCGTCGGCGCGGCCGCGTCCCCGGCGCACCGCGAAGAACGCGGCCGCGGCGAGGAACCCTCCCCCGCCGGCCAGGCACATCACCAGGTAGAGCGCCTGCAGGCCGAGCAGGCACCCCACCCCCGTCGTGAGGATGATCCACGCCCCGATGACGAAGAGGGTCGGGTCGTCCCAGGCGGCGGCGCCGCCGACGTAGAGCAGGCCGACGACCAGCGCCGACACCGCGGGCCACAGCAGGGCGGTCGCCTCCGCCGGGGCACCGAGGCGCTGCGCGCCCAGGACGATCACGGGCAGCATGGCGAAGCCGAGCACCCAGCCCCACCCGTACATCGCCCCGGCCCGCGCCGACGCCCCCGAGACGCCCCGTCCGGCACGGGCCGAGTGGACCGCGGTGACCGCGGCGGCGGCCACGAAGAGCAGGAAGAAGAGCAGCCCCACCGACCAGCCGGGGACCGCCAGCAGGGGCCCGCCGTCCCGCCCCGGGTACGCCGCCCACAGCGCCCCGAAGCCGACCAGCCAGGCCGTGCCCCAGGCCCCGAACAGCAGCCTCGCGTCCGGGCTCAGCGCCGCGCGGGTGCGCGCCTCCTGCTCGGCGACCAGCCGCAGCCGGCCGGCCGGGTCGAGCGCGGCCGCGGCGTCGTCCCTGAGCTCCATGGGCACTTTGTATCGCAAACTAGTGTGAGACGACAAGACCTGGGGGCGCACGCGTCCGTCCGGCCCGCCTACGCTCGGCCCGTGCACCGCCACGACCCCATCGAGCCCGCCGACCAGGGCCAGGCCGAGCGCAGCGTGGACCTCGGCCACAGCCGCATCGACGTCGACCGCCGCGCCCGGACCGGCGACCCCGAGGTGGTCTTCGGGGCGGGCAAGACCCCGGAGCAGGTGGTGGAGATCCTCGCCACGCTGCACGCCGCGCACCCGGACACCGCCGTGCTCGCCACGCGCCTGAGCCCCGAGGCGCTCGCCGCCGTGGCCGCGGGCCTGCCCGGCGCGGTCACCGACGTGCTGGCCCGCACCGCCGTGCTGGGGCCGATGCCGCCGGCACGGGGGCTGGTCCAGGTCGTGGCCGCCGGCACCTCCGACGGGCCGGTGGCCGCGGAGGCCGCGGTCACCGCCCGCGTGCACGGGGCCGCCGTGGAGCGGATCGACGACGTCGGGGTGGCCGGCATCCACCGGCTCCTCGCCGTGCAGGACCGCTTCGCCGACGCCGACTGCCTCGTCGTCGTGGCCGGCATGGAGGGCGCCCTGCCCAGCGTCGTCGCCGGCCTCGTCGGGGTGCCGCTCGTCGGCGTGCCCACCAGCGTGGGCTACGGCACGGGCGCCGGGGGGCTGGCCGCGATCCTGTCGATGCTCAACTCCTGCGCCCCGGGGGTGGTCGTGGTCAACGTCGACAACGGCTACGGCGCCGGGGTCCACGCCGCCCGGGTCGCCCGGGCGAGCGCCCGCGCCGCGGCGCCCGGCACGGCGCGCCCGGCCCACGACGGGCATGCTGTCCCGTCGTGACGACGCTGTGGGTCGACGCCGGGCGCGGGGCCGCCGGGGACATGCTGCTCGCGGCCCTCTGGGACGCCGGCGCCGACCCGACGACGGTCCGGGCCGCGGTGCGGGCGGTCGTCCCCGCCGACGTCACCTTCCGGCACGAGGTGCGCGACGGGTTCCGGGTCGCCCGGGCCGAGGTGGTCCCCGACGCCGACGACGCGGCCTCCGGTCCCGACCGGCGCTGGGCCGACATCCGCCGGGCCCTGGCCACCGCCCCGCTCACCGCGCGGGTCCGGGACCGGGCCACCGCGGTCTTCGCGGCGCTCGCGCAGGCGGAGGCCGCCATCCACGGCACCGACGTGGACCGGGTGCACTTCCACGAGGTCGGCGCGCACGACTCGATCGCCGACGTGGTGGGCGTGGTCGCGGCCCTCGAGCAGCTCGGGGTCACCCGCGTCGTGTGCACCCCCGTCGGCGTCGGCGGCGGCGAGGACGCCGCCGGCACCCTCGGCCACGGCCGGGTGCCCGCCCCGGTGCCCGCGGTCCTGCACCTGGCCACCGCGGCCGGCGCCCCCGTGCTCGCCGGGCCCGGCTCCGGCGAGACGTGCACCCCCACCGGCATGGCCCTGCTCGTCACCCTCGCGGACGCCTGGGGCGCCCTGCCCCCGCTGCGGCCCGCGGCCCTCGGGCGCCGGGGCCGGCACCCGCGAGACGCCCGGGCGCTTCGGCGCGCTGCGGGTGGTGCTCGGCGCACCCGTCGGGCCGCTGGGCGACACCGGCCCCGACGTGGCCCTGGTGACCAGCACCAACGTCGACGACCTCGACCCGCGGCTGTGGCCCCGCGTGCTGGCCCGGCTCCTCGAGGTCGGCGCGCAGGACGCGTGGCTGGCGCCGATCCTCATGAAGAAGGGCCGCCCGGCGCACACCCTGCACGTGCTCAGCGACCCCGGCCGAGCGCAGGCCGTCCGCGACGTCGTCGTCCGGGAGACCAGCGCGATCGGCATGAGGGTCCACGCCGTGGCCAAGCACGCCCTGCCCCGCGACGAGGTGGAGGTGCACGTGGACGGCGACCGGGTGCGGGTCAAGCGGGCCTGGCTCGAGGGCCGCGTGGTCAACGTGCAGCCGGAGTGGGAGGACGTGGCGGTGGCCGCCGCCCGCACCGGGGCGCCGGCCAAGCAGGTCCTGGCCCGGGCGTCCGCCCTGGCGCAGCAGCTCGACCAGGCCTGAGGGTCCGACCACCCCGGACCGGGCGGGGGCGGCGGGGCCGGGTCACCCCCGTGGGACCCGGCCGCGCCACGGCTCCCCAGCCGCTTCGACCCACCGCCGACGGTACGCCTGACAGCCGGGCCTGACAAGTGCTGACCCCGTGGGTTCACCCGGCCGGGCGCACCGGCCGGGCGCCGGGTGGTTCGATACGCCCGTGGACACCGCGACCTCCCTCCCGGCCGGCTTCGTCGACAGCGAGGTGGGCACCCTGCGGGAGGTGATCCTCCACCGGCCCGGCGCCGAGCTGCGGCGGCTCACCCCCCGCAACAACGACCGGCTGCTCTTCGACGGGCTGCCCTGGGTCGACCGGGCCCAGGACGAGCACGACGCCTTCGCCGAGACCCTGCGCGGGCGCGGCGTGCTCGTCCACCTGGTCACCGACCTGCTCCGCGAGGTGCTCGGCGCCGCCGACGTGCGCGAGCAGGCCATCGAGGACGTCGTGGTCGACGGCTCGCCCGCCCACCTGCGCCTCGGCGACACCCTGCGCGCCACCGTCCGGTCGCTACCTGCAGGACCTCGACGCCGACGCGCTCACCGACGCCCTGGTGGCCGGCGTCCGCATCGACGAGCTGCCCGGCCGCTCCGGCCTGGTGGCCGCGATGCTCGCCCACGACGACTTCGTCGTGGACCCGCTGCCCAACCTGCTCTTCACCCGCGACTCCAGCGTGTGGATCGGCGACGAGGTCGCGGTGACGAGCCTGGCCATGCCGGCGCGCGACCGTGAGACCCACCTGCTCGGCCTGGTCTACGCGCACCACCCGCGCTTCGCCGGGGTCGTCACCGCGTACGAGCCGACCTGGGAGCACGTGGAGGGCGGCGACGTGCTCGTCGTCGGTCCCGGCGTCCTCGCGGTCGGGACGGGCGAGCGGACCACCCCCGCGGGCGTCGAGCGGCTCGCCCGCACGGCCATCGGGCGGGGCCTGGCCCACACCGTCCTCGCGGTCCCGATCGCCCAGGAGCGGGCGACCATGCACCTGGACACCGTGTGCACGATGGTCGACACCGACGCCGTGGTCATCTACCCCAACGTCGCGCAGAGCCTGGTCGCGTACGCCCTCACCGCCGCGCACGGCACGGGCGGCAGCCGGGACGCGCACGTGCCGCCGGCCTCGGTCGAGCTCACGGTCGGCGCACCGCGGCCGTTCCTGCCGTCCGTCGCCGAGGCGCTCGGTCTGGCCGAGGTGCGCCACGTGGACACGGGCCTGGACCCGGTCGCCGCCGAGCGCGAGCAGTGGGACGACGGCAACAACACCCTGGCCGTCGCCCCCGGCGTCGTGGTCGCCTACGAGCGCAACACCGGCACGAACGCGGCGCTGCGCGAGGCGGGCATCGAGGTGCTGGAGATCCCGGGCGACCAGCTCGGCTCGGGCCGCGGCGGCCCCCGGTGCATGAGCTGCCCGGTGCGCCGGGACCCCCTGGGCTGAGCCGGGGTCGCCGCACCCGGGCGCGGCGCCTCAGGCGGTGACGGCCCGCGCGATCTCCCGCAGGTGCCGGGCGTCGGTGCCGCAGCAGCCGCCCACCACCCGCAGGTACGGGTAGCGACGGCGCAGCGCAGCCACCTGGGCCCCCAGCTCCGCCGGGTCGCCGTCGTCCAGCTCGGTGGCGGCGTCGAGCTCGGCGTGGCTCAGCCGCGAGGCGTTGGCCCGGTAGGACCGCACCCGCGGCTCGAGGTCCCCGAGCCCGGCCATCGCCGCCTCGACGTGGTCGGGGTGGGCGCAGTTGATGCCCGTGTGGAGGGCCGCGCCGTCGGTGAGCGCGTCGAGGCGGGCGACGGCCTCGGCGAGGGTGTCGCCCGAGGGCAGCCGGCCGTCGGTCTCCACCGTGAACGACACGACGACGGGGACACCGGCCGCGACCGCGGCCCGCACGACGCCTGCGGCCTCCTCGACGTGGGTCATGGTGAGGGCGCCGACCTGGTCGGCACCGGCCGTGGCGAGCGCCGCGACCTGGGGCCGGTGGTAGGCCTCGGCCTCCTCCACGGTCGTCCGCGTCGTCAGGTCGTAGCCGTCGCCGCAGGGCCCGAGGCAGCCGGACACGACGACCGCGACGTCCGGCCCCGCCGCGGCCACGGCCTCGCGGACCAGCGCCACCGCGTCGGCGTTGAGCGCGGCGAGCGCGGCCGCGTCGTAGCCGAGGCGCTCGCCCCAGCCGGACGAGGCGCGCCAGGTCGGGGTCTCCAGCACCGTGCCCGCCCCGGCGTCGCGCGCGAGGGCGACGTGCTCGCGGAAGTAGCGGGCGAGCCGCTCCCGGCCCACGGGGTCGTCGAGCAGCGGGAAGGCCGCGAACTCCGGCAGGTCCGTGCCGTCGAGGAACAGCAGCTCGGTCTCCAGGCCGCTGTCGGTGAGCACCAGGTCGGGCACAGCAGCCTCCTCGCGGCCCCGTCCTGCGTCGGTGCGCACGACGGCGCGCCGATCGTGGCACCCGCGCCCGGCCCGCCGCCAGGGTCCGGCGGGACCAGGGTGCGGCGGGACAGGGTGCGGCGGGACAGGGTGCGACGGGACAGGGTGCGACGGGACAGGGTGCGACGGGACAGGGTGCGGCGGGACACGGCTGCGCCTCAGCGAAGCGTGACCTGCCGGGAGTTGAGGCCCGCGCGGGCCCGGCGCGCGTCGGCGTCCAGGGGCGAGGTCTCGGCCAGCGCGCCGCGGAAGCGCTCGGCCAGGGCGGCCAGGGGCTCCTCGGTCGCCTCGGCCGTGGCGTCGTCGGCCAGGTCCCACACCGGGACCACGAGGCCGTAGGCGCGGAAGAACCCGGCGAACTTCGTCCCCGCGCCCAGCGTGGACAGCGGCTCGCCGTCCTCGCCGCGGCGGGCGTGCAGCCGGGCGAGCGCGTCGAGGAACTCGTCCTCCGGGGTGTCGATGATCCAGCGCAGGTGGGTGTTCTCGCCGATCTGGGCCCAGTACGCGCTCGGGGCGCTGGTGAGCTTCTCCGTCGGCACGACCGCCTCGTTGGCGCGCTCCAGCGAGGCCCGGACCTGGGGGGCCAGCGCGCTCAGCGGGTCGGCCGGGTCGGAGGCGTCGCCCGGGTCGGTGTCCAGGACGCCGTCGAGCCAGAAGTCGAAGCCCTCGTGCACCGTGATCTGGGGGGCGACGTCCGGGTCGAGCCGGTCCTGCAGCCGGGCGGTGGACTGCCGGGCGTCCACGTGGGTGATCGGGCCGGGGCCCTCGGCGGCGAGCGCGGCGTCCATGGCGGCGGCCAGGTCGCGGCTCGCGTCGGCGGAGGCGTCGGCCGCCTGGATCCCCACCAGCACGGTGCCGTCGGCCCGGCGCAGGGCCGGCCACGCGACGGGCAGGACGGTGGCGAACACGACCTCGACGCCCTCGGTGGTGCGGACCCGCATGGTGGCGGCGGGGACGATCTCGCGGAAGGCGACCCAGTCCGTCTCGGCCGCGAGCCCCTCGAAGGGGCGGGCGACGAACGCGGCACCGGCCCGGGCACGGCCGTGGCACTGCTTGTAGCGCTTGCCGGACCCGCAGGGGCACGGGGCGCGGAGGCCGCCGCGGGGGGCCTCGATCGGCGTGCCCGGGTCGACGGTGCTGGTGGCGGCGGCGGGACCGCGGCGTCTGCTGCTCACGGGCGACAAGGATGCCAGCCGGCGCGGGCGCCCCGGTCCGCGGCCGACCGCGGCCGGCGCGAGCGCCTGCTCAGCACGTCGTGCGTGAAGGGACGCCTCAGACGGCGCGGCGGCGCGAGGGGCCGCCGATGGTCGCCCACACGGTGGTGTCCCCGGCGTCGGGGTCGACCACGACGCCCCACTCGTGGGCCAGGCTGCGGACGATGCGCAGGCCGCGGCCGCGGGTGGCGACCACCGAGGTGCGGCGGGGACGGACGTCCACGACCTGGCCGTCGGCGGGCCCGCCGTCGGTGACGGCGACCTCGACCACCTCGTCGCGCACGCGGACGCGCAGGCTGATGGTGCCGCGGGGGCCGGGGCGCCCGTGCACCACGGCGTTGCCGAGCAGCTCGCTGGCGGCCAGCTCCGTCTCGGACACCGTCTCCTCGCAGACCCCCAGCGAGGCCAGGAGGTCGACGAGCTCCTCGCGGGCCGCGGGGACCGCGGAGGCGGCGTGCGGGAGGTCCCACCGCCGTTCGGTCCGGACCGCCGTCGCGGAGACCATGTCGTCGCCTTCCGTCATGTCTTGCCTCTCGGTCGCGGCGGTGGTACCCGGCTGCGCAGGGTGCGAAACCAGCGACCGTCCGCTCACGGCCGGCCCTCGTCCACCACGGCCCGCGCGGCGGCCGGGTCGTCGGTGATGATCCCGTCGACCCCGAGGTCCACGCACAGCGCCATGTCGGCCGGCTTGTTGACCGTCCAGACGTAGGTCAGCTGCCCCCGCTCGTGGCAGTCGCGCACCACCGTGGGGTCGGCCCGGACCAGGCGGATGTCGAGGCCGGAGGCGTGCGAGGTGCTCAGCTGGGGCACCGGCGCCCGGTTGCTGCGCAGCCGCACCCGCTGCAGCCGGGGGGCCAGCGCGGCGAAGCGGCGGACCGCGACCGGCGAGAACGACATGCCCGCGAGCAGGGGCAGCCCCTCCAGGTAGGGACCGAGGCCCTGCACGAGCTCGGCGACCACGGCCCGCTCCACCTGCCAGACGAAGCGGCTCGGGTGCTTGGTCTCCACGAGCAGGCCCAGCGGCCGGGGCCGGTCGCGGCAGAACGCGACGAGCTCGCGCAGGGTGAGCACGCCGCGGCCGTCGCCGAAGCCGACCTCGCCGAGCTCGGCCAGGCTGCGGGCGTGCAGGGGGCCCGTCGCGTCGGAGGTGCGGTCGAGGTCGGCGTCGTGGTGGCAGACGACCTGCCGGTCGCGGGTCAGCCGGGCGTCGCACTCGACGGCGTCCGCGCCGTCGTCGGCCGCCCGCTGCATGGCGGCCATCGTGTGCTCGGGGGCGTGCGCGCGCGCCCCCCGGTGGGCGATGACCAGGGGACGGGGCGACGGCGGACGGGGCGGGCGCCTCACCGGACGACGGGCTCGTCCCCGGTCTCGGAGACCATCGGCAGGCCGGCCTCCGCCCACGCCTGCATCCCGCCCGCGACGTTGGCCGCGTCGAAGCCGTTGCGCGAGAGCCAGGCCGCGGCCTGCTGGGAGCGCCCCCCGGACCGGCACACGACGTAGAGCTCGCCCTCGGGCAGCTCGTCGAGGCGGCCGGTGACCTGGCCCAGCGGGACGTGGAGCGCGCCCGGCGCGTGCCCGGCCTGCCACTCGTCGTCCTCGCGGACGTCGAGCAGGACCACGCCCCCGGGGGTGCCGGGCGGCGGGTCGGCGGGCAGCTGGGCGGGGGCGACCTGGGGCACCTCGGTCACGACGGGTCCTCCCTGGGGTGGGCTGGGGCGGCGCGGGTCCGCGGGTGGGGAACCGCCGGCGTGGTGGGATCGTCGCATGGTCATGACTCCGCGTCCCGGTCTGCCCGTGCTGGTGCCGCTGCTCGTGCCGGTCCTCCTGCTGCTCGCCGCCTGCGGGCAGGGCACGTCCGGGGTCGGCGGCTCCGAGGACGCCGCGCCCGCCCCGGACGCCTCCTCGCCGGCCGGCCTGCCGGACGGGGCGTCGACGGCCCCGTCGGGCGCGCCCTCGACCGTGCCGTCCGGTCCCGCCGCGGGCGGGACGACGCTGCCCGCGGACCCGGCGGGGGCCGACCTCGTCCTGGTCGCGGGCCCGCCCGGCGCGCAGCAGCCCCCGGTGACCCTGGCCTGCGACTGGGCGGGCGGCACCACGGGCGGCTCGCACCCCCAGGCCGCGCAGGCGTGCGCGGACCTGCTCGCCGCCCTGTCGGCGGGCGACCCGTTCGCCCCCGTCGCCCCCGACGCGATGTGCACCCAGCAGTACGGCGGCGACGCCGTGGTCGAGGTGAGCGGGACGGTGCTGGCCGCCGACGGCGCCCCGGTCGACGTGGCCGGGACCTACACGCTCACCGACGGCTGCCAGATCGGCCGCTTCGAGGCGATGGGGGCGGTGCTGGCCCCGTTCCGCGGCACGGTGTGAACGGGACGGTGTGAGCCGCGGGGCTACTTGAGCAGGCGCGACAGGCGCCGGTCGGCGAGCACCTGCCCGCCGGTCTGGCAGGTCGGGCAGTACTGGAACGACGTGTCCGTGTAGGAGACCTCGGCCACCGCGGTGCCGCACACGTCGCAGGGCTGGCCGGTGCGGCCGTGGACCCGCATCCGGGTCCGCTTGCCGTCCTTGAGCTTGTCCGGCGGCAGGCCGACCGCCTGCTGCACCGCGCCCCCGAGCACGAGCGCCGTGGCCGCGGCGAGCCGCTCGAGCCGGTCCTCGTCCAGGCCGCCCGCCGGGGCGAAGGGCGAGATCCGCGCCGCGTGCATGATGTCGTCGGAGTAGGCGTTGCCGATGCCGGCGACGACCTTCTGGTCGGTGAGCACGGTCTTGAGCCGCTGCCGGGTGCCGGCCAGCACCTCGCCCCAGCCGCGCGCGTCCAGGGCGAGCGGGTCCGGACCGAGCGCGGCGACGTAGGGCACGTCGGAGGCCCGGTGGACGACGTGCACCGCGAGGCGCTTCTGCGTGCCCGCCTCGGTGAGGTCGAGCGCGGCCACCTGCTCGCCGTCGTCGAGCAGGACCCGCAGGGCCAGCGGGCCCTTGCCGGGGCGCGCCGGCGTGGTGGGGGCGGGGTCGCGCCACTGCGCCCAGCCGGCGCGCGAGAAGTGCACGAGCAGGTGCAGGCCGTCCACGTCGAGGTCGACGACCTTGCCGTGGCGGCTCACCCCGGTGACGGCGAGGCCCTGCAGCGCCGAGGGGGGCGGGTCGAACGTCTTCAGCACGTTGAGGGCGAGCACGTCGACCCGGGCGACGACCCGGCCGACCGCGCGCTCGTCGAGGAACCGCACGAGCGCCTCGACCTCCGGGAGCTCGGGCACGGGCCGATCGTGCCCCACCCGGGCCGCGAGCACACCCCCCGGCCCCGTCCCTAGAGCGACCCGACGACCCCGGCGGCCACGACGACCGGCAGGAGCGCGACCAGCCCGACGACGAGCAGGCCGAGCGGCACCAGCAGCGGGTGCGGGCGGGAGCCGCCGGGCACGTGCAGCCAGCCGGGCCGCCGCGGGTCGTAGCGCACGGGCACCCGCATCCCCACGGTGTAGAGGCTGCGGTCCAGGCGCGAGTCGCCCCGCCACACCCCGCGCCGCACCTGTCCGCCCTCGTCCCGGTACTCCACCGTGAGCCGCCACAGCCGCGGGCCCGCGCCCTCCCCCGGCCGGCCGACGTCGACGACCACGCCCTCGGCGTCGCGCGCGCGGCGCAGCGGCGGGACCACCCGGACCAGGGAGACCAGGCCTGCGGCGAGGAGCAGGGCCGGAGCGGCGGCGAGCACGCCCCACCACCAGGTCTGCGGGTCGGGGACGAGCACGTCGGCGAGGGCGGGTCGCATGCGGCTCCAGGGGCGGTGACGGGGGGCCGGCGGCGGACGGGGGCGGTGCGGTGCACCCATCGTCCCAGGTCGCCGGCCGGGCGGACGGCCACCGGACGACCGGACCGGGGACGACGGTGCTGCGTATGCTGCGGCGCGTGCGTGTCGGGGGTGCCGCTGCCGCCCTGGGTGCTGTGCTCGCGCTGCTCCTCGCCGCAGGGCCCGCCGCAGCCGGCTCGCCGCCCCCGGCCGGGACCACGCCACCGGACCGCCCCGCCTCCGAGGCGCTGCTGCTCATCGTCGACTACTCCGGCTCGATGAAGGAGCCCGACGGCACGGGCAGCAGCCGCATCGACAGCGCCGAGCAGGCGCTGCGCACCATCGTCCAGGCCCTGCCGGAGCAGCTGGACGTCGGCATGCGCGCCTACGGGCACCGCGTCCCCAGCGCCGACAAGGCCGCGGCCTGCCAGGACACGGAGCTCGTCGTGCCGGTCGGCCCGCTGGACCGGCAGCTGCTGCTCAGCACCATCGACCGGCTGCAGCCGCTCGGCGAGACCCCCATCGGGCTGTCGCTGCAGCAGGCGGCCGCCGACCTGCCCGACGACGTCCCCGGCACGGTCATCCTCGTCTCCGACGGGGAGGACGAGTGCTTCCCCGACCTGGGCCCGGAGCCGTGCGAGGTGACCAAGGCGCTCGTCGCCCAGGGGGTGGACCTGCGGCTGGAGACGATCGGGCTGCAGGTGGAGCCGGCCGGCGCGGAGCAGCTGCGGTGCATGGCCGAGGCCGGCGGCGGCGAGTTCACCTCCGTCGAGGACGCCGGGCTGCTCGCCGACGCCATCGCCGCCGCGCAGAACCGCTCCCTGCGCACGTTCGAGGTCCGCGGGGAGCCGGTCAGCGGCGGGCCGTCGCTCATCGACGCCACCCCGCTCTCGCCGGGCACCTACGCCGACTCCATCCTCGACGGCGAGACGCTGTGGTTCGCCGTCGACGTGCCCGAGGACGGCGAGGTCACCGCCCGCTGGACCATCCGCACCGCGGACGTGCCCACGGACGCCGCCCTCGCGCTCGAGTTCTCCGACGGCTCCTCCGAGCGGGTGTCGGTGGAGGCGCGCGAGCGGATCTCGCGGGGGCAGGCGACCACGCTGGCCCTGTCCACCGGTCCGGCCGACGGGTCCCGCTCCCCGTTCGGCGCCGTCCGCGCCCCGGGCCGGTACTACCTGTCGCTGCGGACCGCCGGCTTCCCGCCCGACGTGGACCACGAGTTCGTGCTCGAGGTCCTCGACGGCTCCGAGCCGGGCGCGTCCGCCGCGCCCTCCGCCACGCCGGACCCGACCGCCGGGCCCACCGCGTCGGGGGCCGGCACCGACGGTCAGGACCCGTCCGACGCTGCCTCCGCGCCGGCCGACGACGTCGCCCTGCCGCCGCCCCCGGACCGGGGCGGGGCCGGCGCCGGCGTCGTCGTCGTGGTGGTGCTGCTGGCCGTCGCCGCGGGCGGCGGGCTGCTGTGGTGGCGGCGGCGCCGGGCCGCGGGCGACGACGCCCCGCCGCCCCCGACCTACTACTGAGCCCGGAAGGCCACCGCGGACGCGGTCGTCAGGCCCCAGCGGGCGAACGACCCGGCCGGCGCCTCCAGCGTCGAGCGCACCCCGCGCCGGGGCCCGACCAGGCCGAACGGCCGCAGCAGGGCGGTCCGCACCACCCGGTGCGCCCCGAGCACCTGGGTGCGTCCGCCGTCGATCGGCGACAGCATGGCCACGTCGAGCGAGGCGGTCATGCCGACGCCGTGGACGCTCCCGCCCGGCACGAGGAGCAGGGCCTCCGGCAGGGGCCGGCGGGCGAGCATCCCGCGCGCCCGCAGGCCGTAGGTGTCGGCGACGAGGACGTCGGCCACCTCGACCCCGTCCACGACGAGGCGCACGCCCGGGCTGACGGTGCGTGACGACGAGCTGACGGGGTCGGGCACGGAGGGCATCCTCACCCACCCGGACGGCCCACATCTTGGGACCACGGGCCCCTCTCGGTCCCATCCGTCCGGTTAGTGTGCGCGAGCCGGTGTCCGTCGGGCCCGCCCCGCAGCACCGGCAGAGCGACGGAGGGTGACGAGGACGGTCACCGACCGGCCCACCACCGACCGCCGAGGCACCACGACAGCGAGGGGGACCCACCGTGTGGCGTGCCGTGCTGGCGACGACCGGCTCCCCCGGGCTGCGCGAGACCGCCGCCGACGTCCTGGTCCTCGACGTCACCGACCCCGCGGCCCTGGCCCTCGCGCTCGAGGACGACGACACCCCGGTCGTGCTGGCCGCGCACGCGGGCGACGGCCACGCGGCCGCCGTCGCCGCCTCCTTCCTCCAGGCCCACCGGCCCGACCGGCTCGCCGCCCACGTCACCACGCGGCACGCGCCGCTGGCCGCGCTGGTGTGCCTGGCCGCCGCCCGGGAGCTGAGCACCGACGCCGGCCACGGGGTGTCGGTGTGGTCGGACCTGCTCGACGCCACCTGGTCCGGGGTGCTGCTGTCGTCGGTGGCGGGGCTCACGCACCCGGACCCGCCCCTGTCGCAGCACGTGCGCTCGTGGCTGCCCGGCAGCCGGTTCCTGGTCCGGCTGCAGCCCGAGCCGCTGTCGGAGCGGGCGGACCGTCCGGCCGCCGTGCTCGCCGGGCTCGGCCGCGGGCAGCACGACATGGTCGTCACCGAGGGCGGCGCGCAGGACGAGCTCGTCCGCCGGCTGACCACCACGCTGGCCCCGGCCTCGCTCCGCACGGTCTCGCTGCCCCCGGCGTGGGACTCCGTCTTCGGCCGCCGGGAGCTGCTCCAGCTGGCCCTGGTCCCTACCGACGTGCGCGACGTGCTCCGCCCGCGCGGCACCACCTGCCCCGGCTGCGGCCTGGCCGCGGCGGGCACCGTGTGCGCCTTCTGCCGCACCCGCACCGTGGCGCCCCCCGTGCCCCCGCCGGTCCGCCGCGGCCGCGGCCTGCCCCCGGCCGGCGCGGACGCGCCCCCGTCGTCGCTCGCCGACGAGCAGCACCAGCAGGACCAGCAGGACCAGCACGTCCGGCCCGACCACCACGAGGACCTCGAGCGTCCTGCGACCACCCCCTCCGGAAGGACCGCGTGAACCCGCGACAGCGACGAGGCGTCATCCTCATGGTCCTCAGCGTCCTGGTCGCCGCGGCGGTGTTCGTCATCCTCACCGGCTACGTGCGCGGCGTGGCCAGCCAGGTCGGGCCGTCCACCACGGTCTGGGCCGCGGTCGAGCCGATCGCGCCCTACACCCCGCTCAGCGAGGCCAACCTCGAGCCGCGGCAGGTGCCCGTGCGCTGGGCCGCCCCCGCGTCCCAGCTGGAGCTGCCCGACCTCGACGGCCGGCGCGTGCCGCTTCGCGCTGCAGACCGGGACCGTCGTGTCCCGCGACATGCTCATCCCCCCCTCCGCGCTGAGCCCGACCGAGCGCGAGATCGCCATCAACGTCGACGCCGTGACGGGCGTCGCGGGGCGGGTCCGCCCGGGCGACCGGGTCGACATGTACGCCGTCTTCGCCGACGTCACCGGCCTGCCCGCCCAGGTCCGGGTCCTCGTGCGCGACGTGCGCGTGGTGACCATCGGCGGCCAGCAGACCGTGACCCGCTCCGACGACGAGGGGGTCAGCGAGAACGAGGTCCTGCCGGTCACCCTGGCGCTGGAGCCCGACGACTCGCTCTCGGTCACCTACGCCAACGCCTTCGCCGAGGAGGTCCGGCTGGTCGCCCTGCCCACCGACGTCGGCACGGACCGCACCGACGACGTCGACTCCTTCGACGCCGGCAACCTGGGCGGGACCGCGGTCCCCGAAGGGCTCGAGGGCCTGCCCGACATCGAGGGGCTGCTGCCGTGAGCCGGGTCATCATCGGGGCGGCCGACCAGGCGCTCGCCCAGCAGGTGCAGTCGAGCGTGCTCGAGGGCGGCGACGCCGAGGTGGTCGCCATGTCCGCCAGCAGCGACGAGCTCGTCCAGGCCGTCCTGCGCGAGGACGCCGACGTCGTGCTCGTCCACGAGGACCTCGGCCCCGAGCCCGCCCTGCTCCTCATCCGCGACCTCAGCGTCCGCCGCCCGGCCAGCGCCATGCTGCTCATGGCCACCGACGCGAGCGCGGACCTCGTCACCGAGGCCATGGAGGCCGGGGCCCGCGGCCTCGTGCAGCTGCCGCTGTCGTTCGGCCAGCTCGAGGGCCGGCTGCTCGCGGCGGCGGCGTGGTCCGCGCAGATGCGGCGCCTGCTGGCCAGCGGCCCCGCCGGCGGCGGGGACGGCGACGAGGAGGGCCGCGCGCGCGTCGTGCTGCTCGCCGGGGCCAAGGGCGGGGTGGGCACGACGACCGTGGCCACCCACCTGGCGGTCGACGTCGCCCGCAGCGTGTCGTCGCTGGACGTCTGCCTCATCGACCTGGACCTGGAGAAGGGCGACGTCCCCGGCGTCCTGGAGGTCCGGCACCGGATCGGCGTCTCCGACCTGGCCAAGGTCGCCGACGACCTGTCGCCCGGGACCGTCGCCGACGCGGTCACCCAGCACGCCTCGGGCGTCGACCTGCTGCTCGCGCCGCTGGACATCCGCGACGTGGAGGCCGTGACCCCGCGCGCCCTGCGGCAGGTGGTGGCCGCGCTGCGGCGCCAGTACGACCTCGTCATCATCGACGCGGGCGCGCACGTCACCCCGGTCCAGGCCACGGCGATCGAGCTGGCCGACGAGGTCGTCGTCGTCGTCACCCCGGACGTCGCCTCGCTGCGCGGCATGCGCCGCACGATCAACGCCTGGGAGTCCCTCGGCGTGTGCAAGGAGACCGACGTCCGGGTCCTGGTCAACCGGACCTCCAAGCAGGTCACGGTGTCCATGGAGACCGTGCGCCAGCTCACGCGGGCCTCCGTGCTGCCGGTCGGCCTGCAGTCCGGGTTCCGGAAGCTCGAGCCGGCCCTCAACGCGCGCGACCCCTTCGAGCTGCGCAACCCCCAGTGGTGGAGCGACCTGCGCCAGGTCGGACGGGAGGTGGGCCTCGTGCCCCAGAGCAGGGAGACCCGACGCAAGGTCACGGCGGCCGCCCGGGAGACCCCGGGCACGGCCCCGTCCCCCGAGCCCGTGACGGCCGGCGGCGGCCGACGCCGGCGCCGCGGCCGCGACGAGGGCTCCGTCGCCCTGGAGTCGATCGCGCTGCTGCCCCTCTTCGGGGCCGTGGCCGCGGTGGTGTGGCACATGGCGATGATCGGCGGCGGCTACGTGCTGCAGTCCAACGCGGCGGCGGCCGCCGCCCGCGAGTACGCCATCACCTCCTCCGAGCCCGCGGCCCTCGCGGCCGCGCGGGACACGCTGCCGGGGTACATGGGCTCCTCCGTGGCCGTGGACACCTCGGGCGACCGGGTGACCGTCACCCTCCACGTCCCCGGCGTCGTCGAGGGGGTCCCCGGGATCCCGACCGAGGTGTCCTCCACGCGCACGGTGGTCCCGGAGCCGGGACGGTGACCCGCCGGGCCCCGCGCCGCGCCGCCCGCCGCCCCGACCTCCGGTCCCAGGGCGGGTCCGGGCGCCGGTCCGGGCGCTGGTCCGGGCGCCGGTCCGACCGGGGCGTCGCCTCGCTGGAGCTGCTCGGCATGGTCCCGCTGGCCCTGGTCTTCGCGGTCGTCGTCGTGCAGGTGGCGGCGTTCATGGTCGCCGTGACCGCCGCCGACGAGGCCGTCCGCAGCGGGGCCCGCGCGGTCAGCCTGGGCCGGGACGGCTGCGGCGCCGCCGAGGCCGTGATGAGCGACAGCCTCGAGGCCGTGTGCACCCAGCAGGGCGGCGAGCTCGGCACGGGGTCGAGCGTCCGGCTCGTCGTCCGGGTGCCGGTGGTGGGCGCCGTGACCGACTACGTGCCCGACGTGCGCATCACGCGCGAGGCGTTCCTGCCGTGAGGTCCTTCGACGAGTTCGGGACCAGCGAGCCCGCGGCCGGCCGGGCCCGCTCGGCGCTCGCCGGCGACGTCGACAAGCCGCTCGTCGAGCGCTTCAAGCGGATGCTCCTGGAGGAGGTCGACCTCCACGAGCTCGGCCGGCTCGAGGTCGCCCAGCGCCGGCTCCGGCTGGAGCGCGTCATCGCCCACCTCATCTCGCGCGAGGGGCTCATCCTCACCACGCGCGAGCGCAACCGGCTCGTGCGCCGGGTGGTCGACGAGTCCATCGGCCTCGGCGTGCTGGAGCCGCTGCTCGCGGACCCCGCCGTCAGCGAGATCATGATCAACGGCCACGACGAGATCTTCGTCGAGCGCTTCGGCCGGCTCGAGCGCCTGACCAGCGGCTTCACCAGCGACGAGCAGCTGCTGCAGACCATCGACCGGATCGTCTCGACCGTCAACCGCCGCGTCGACGAGTCCAGCCCCATGGTCGACGCCCGGCTGCCCCCGGACTCCCGGCTGCCGCGCGGCGCCCGCGTCAACGTCGTCCTGCCGCCGCTGGCGCTCAAGGGCCCCACGGTGACCATCCGGCTGTTCCCCAAGGCCCTGGGGATGAAGGAGCTGCTGCAGTACAAGAGCATCGACGCCCCCACGGCGGAGCTGCTCGGGGCCTGCGTGAAGGCGCGGCTCAACATCATCGTCTCCGGCGGCACCGCCTCGGGGAAGACGACGATGCTCAACGCCCTGTCGGCGTTCGTCCCCGACGAGGAGCGCATCATCACCGTCGAGGACGCCGCCGAGCTCGTCCTCGTCCAGCCGCACACCGTCCGCCTGGAGACCCGACCGCCGAACGTCGAGGGCCACGGCCAGGTGACGATCCGCGACCTCGTCCGCAACTCCCTGCGCATGCGCCCCGACCGCATCATCGTCGGCGAGGTCCGCGGCGGCGAGGCCCTGGACATGCTGCAGGCCATGAACACCGGCCACGAGGGCTCGCTGGCCACCGTGCACGCGAACAGCACCGACGACGCGCTCAGCCGGCTGGAGACGCTGTCGGCGATGTCGGACGTGGAGCTGCCCTTCGCCGCGGTCCACGACCAGGTCAACGCCGCGGTCGACGTGGTCGTGCAGCTGCTGCGCACCGCGGACGGCACCCGCCGCACCGTGGCCGTGGACTTCCTCACCTCGCGGCGGCGCGAGGACTTCCGGCTCGCCCGCGTCATGCACTTCGACGCCCGCGGCGGTCCCCAGGGCCGGGGCGGGTTCGTCCGGCACGCCGTCCCGGCGGCCATGGTCCAGAAGCTCGCCGCGGGCGACCAGGGGCTGCCCGACGGGTTCGAGGTCGCCACCGACGACGGGGACGAGGGGG
The DNA here is from genome assembly GCA_963750335.1 of uncultured Actinomycetota bacterium. Taxonomy (GTDB): domain Bacteria; phylum Actinomycetota; class Actinomycetes; order Actinomycetales; family JBBAYJ01; genus Aquipuribacter. The sequence continues at coordinate 176,229 of CAVVQD010000011.1, read as the reverse complement.
GCGGCGTCACGTGGTCCTCCTGACCGTCCTGCTCCTCACGGGCTCGCTGTGCCTGCTCGTCGCCGGCCTGCTCGACGTCGCCTCGGGGCCCGTGGCGCAGCGCCGCGCGATGGGCTCCGTGCTCGACGACAGCGGCCGGACCCGGCAGGACCGCTTCGCCCGCCTCGAGCGGCGCCTCGTCGCCACCCGCCCCGGCGGCTGGCTCCAGCGCCAGCTCCAGCTCGCGGGCTCCCGGCGCTCCCCGCTCGTCGTCCTGCTCGCCGGCACCGGCGTGGCCGTCGTCCTCGCCACGGTGCTGTGGTCGCTCTTCGCACCCGCGTTCGGGGTGGTGGGCCTGCTGCTCGGGGCGCTCGGCCTGCGCGGCTGGCTGCGGCGCGGCCAGGACCGGCGCAAGGAGGCCTTCATCGCCCAGATGCCGGAGCTGGCGCGCGTGCTCGCCAACGCCACCAACGCCGGGCTCTCCATCCCGACCGCCATCGCCATCGCCGCCGACGAGCTGGACGAGCCCGCGCGCGGCGAGCTGCGCCTGGTCTCCACCAGCCTGACCTTCGGCAACGACATCGACACCGCCCTCACCGAGGTCCGGCGGCGCCTGCCCTCCCGCGAGGTCGCCGTGCTCATGTCGACGCTGCTGGTCAGCGCGCGGGCCGGCGGGTCCCTCGTCACGTCGCTGCGCACGATCGCCGACACGCTGGAGGAGCGGCGCGAGACCCGGCGCGAGATCCGGTCCGTCCTCGCCCAGTCCGTCGCCACCGGCTACACGGTGATCGGGATGGGGTTCGGCCTGCTGCTGCTGCTCAACGTCATCAACCCCGGCACGGTCGAGACCATGACCCGCAACCCGTTCGGGCAGGCGGCCCTGCTGTTCGCCGGGACCCTGTTCACGGGCGGGTTCCTCGTCATCCGCCGCATGACGCGGATCGAGACATGAGCGCGCTGCTCGTCGCGGTCCCGGCGCTCGTGGTCGTCGGCTGCCTCGTGCTCTTCGTCGCCGGGCTCCGCGCGCTGCGGGCCGACCCCGTCGACGGGCTCGAGGTCGACGACCTGGTGCTGCTCCGGGAGACCCAGCGGCGCGAGGCGGCCGGTCTCGGACCGCTGTCGCGCCTGGCCCGCCCGCTGGTGCCCCTGCTCCGGCGCCTCGTGGGCCCGTCGCTGCTGGCCCGGCTGCGGCGCACCATCGAGCTGGCCGGCCGGCCCGAGGGGGTCGACGAGGACACCGTCCTGCTGCGGATGGCGACCTGGCTCGTGCTCGTGGGCCCGCTGTCGGTCCTGCTCGCGCTGCGCGGCACGTGGTGGGGCCTGCCCGTGGGGGCCGTCGTCATCGTCGTGCTCCCGCTGGCCGGGATCGCCCGCCAGCGCCGGCTGCGCCAGGAGCGCATCGACCTGGACCTGCCCGACTTCCTCGACGTGCTCGCCGTCACCGTGACCGCCGGGGTCGGCTTCCGCTCGGCGCTGGCCACGGTGAGCGAGCGCTTCGGCGGCCCGCTCGCCGAGGAGGTCACCCTCACGCTCAACCAGATCCGCAACGGCGCCTCCCTGCGCGACGGCTTCCAGCGGCTGCGGCAGCGCAACGACTCCGAGCCGCTCTCGTCGTTCGTCACCGCCTACCTGCAGTCCGAGGAGCTCGGCGCGCCGCTGGCCCAGACCCTCAACCGGATCGCGCAGGACATGCGGCGCGACAGCGCCCAGCGGCAGCGGCAGAAGGCCGCCCGCGTCGCCCCGCGCGTCACCCTCGTCACCTCGATGGTGCTGGTCCCCGGCGCCCTGGCCATCCTCGTGGTCGGCTTCGTGCTCGGCATCGACTTCAACCTCGACGCCGTCTTCGGCGGGACGGCGTGAGCCGGCGGCCCGCCACGACCCGTCCGCCGGCGCGCGCCGCGGCCCGGCCCGCCGGCGACGTCGTCGGGACGCTGGTCCGTATCGCGTTCCTCGTCCGCCTGCTCGCGCTGTCCTTCGGGGTGCTCGGCCTCGCGCTGGGGGAGCCGGACCTGCGGGCGGCCGTGCTGTTCTGCGTGCTCGTGGTCACCAGCCACCTGGGCCTGCAGCGGCCCGGCGTCCGCGACCGCGGTGGTCCGGCACCCCGCGCTCGCCCTGCCCGACGTGGTGCTGGTCTCGCTCATCCCGTTCCTCGTCGGCGGGGACGACCCGCTCGCGGTGGTCGCGGTGAAGCTCGGCGCTGCTCGTCGGGGTCCTGTTCGTGCCGCGGACGAGCGCCCCGCTGGCCCTGCTGCTGTGCACGACCTTCGCCCTGGCCCCCCAGGACGGCGCGGGGGTCCTCGACCGTCTCACCTTCCCCGTCGTCCTGCTCTCGGTGGCGGCGATCGGGCTGGCCTTCCGGCGGATGGCCGAGCAGCGGCGCGAGGTGGAGGCCGAGGGCGCGGCCGCGCGGGCCGCGGCCGCCGCGGCCCACGAGCGGCTGCGGCTGGCCCGCGACCTGCACGACACGGTGGCCAAGTCGGTCCAGGGGATCGCGCTGACCGCGGCGGCCATCCCGGGGTGGATGGAGCGGGACCCGGACACCGCGCGGCAGCACGCCCGGGCGGTCGCCACCGGGGCGCGCGAGGCGGTCGTCGCCACCCGGCACCTGCTCACGTCGCTGCGCCTCGACGACCCGGAGCGGCCCCTGCCCGAGGTGCTGGAGGAGCTCGCCTGCCGGTGGCAGGCCGACCGCGGCCTCGACCTGGACCGCGACCTCGAGCCGGTCGAGGGCATCGACCCCGGCCGGCGCCACGAGCTGGTCCTCGCGGTGTCCGAGGCGCTGGAGAACGTCGCCCGGCACGCCCCGGGCTCCCGCGTCGCCCTGCGCCTGCGCGACGAGGGGGACGGGGCCAGCGCGACGGTCGTCGACGACGGGCCGGGCTTCCCGCCCGGCCGGGAGGACGAGGCCGTGGCGGACGGCCACTACGGGCTCACCGGCATCCGGGAGCGGCTGGCCGCCGCCGGGGGCACCGCCGAGGTCCGCTCGGCCCTGGGGCACGGCACCCAGGTCCGGCTGTACGTGCCCTACCAGGTCCAGGTGCGGCCCGAGCGGGCCGTCGAGGAGGTCGTCGGATGAGTGCACCCCGGACGGAGGGGGACGTCGCCCCGGTCAGCGTGCTGGTCGTCGACGACAACCCCGTGGTGAGGTCCGGCCTGCTCGCGCTGCTGGGGCTGGACGCCCGGCTGCGCGTCGTGGGCGAGGCCAGCAACGGGGAGCAGGCGGTGACCATGGCCCGCAGCCTGCGCCCGGACGTCACGCTCATGGACGTGCAGATGCCGCGGCGGGACGGCATCAGCGCGGCGGCCGAGCTGGCGGACCTCACGGCCGTGCTCATGACGACGTTCAGCGACACCCCGGAGGTCGTGCACGCCGCCGTCGACGCCGGCGCGGTCGGCTACCTCGTGCACGGCACGTTCGCCGAGGAGGACCTGGTGGCCTGCGTCCTGGCCGCCGCGTCCGGCAACGGGGTCTTCGGGGCGCCGGCGCTGGCCGCGCTGCGCACGGGGCGCCCCGTCCCCGTCCCCGTCCGGCCCGCCCACGACCTCAGCGACCGCCAGGTCGAGATCATGGAGCTGGTGGCCGCCGGGCACCCGAACGCCGAGATCGCCCGGGCGCTCTTCCTCGCCGAGAAGACGGTGAAGAACCACATCAACCACATCTTCGCCCGCCTCGGGGTGCGGAGCCGGGCCGAGGCGGTGGCCCTGTGGCTGGGCGGCACCACCGCGGACCGGCTGTCCCCGCTGTGAAGGTCCGGACGAGGGCCCGGACGTGGGCCCGGAGTTGGGCCCACGGGCCCGCTGCGGCCGCCGGACCCCGCCATAGGTTCCTCTCACACCGAGCACCCGGTGAGGGAACACCGCCCCAGCGGGGGGCACAGACCACATCCCCGGCCCTGCCGGAGAAGGAGACACCATCATGACCAAGCACCTCGTCCGCCTCCAGCAGACCGCCCGTGGCGACCAGGGCCAGGGCGCCCTGGAGTACATCGGCATCCTCGCCGTCGTCGCCCTCGTCATCGGCCTCGCGCTCACCGCCTTCACCGACGCGGGCGGCGCCATCAGCACCGGCGTGGCCGACCTGGTCGAGAAGGTCTTCACCGCCGGCCCGGCGTGACCTGCTGCACCCAGTGACACCGCACCGAGCACGGACGGGCGGGACCGCCGACGCGGTCCCGCCCGTCCGTGTCCCGCGAGCAGGAGGAGGAGGGACCGCCGTGCGACGTCTCCGCGACGAGTCCGGGCAGATGATGACCGCGCTGGTCATCGGGCTCGCCTTCACCCTGCTCGCGGTCGTCGTGGTCGCGGTCGTGCCCGTGGGGGCCGCCACGAACGAGAAGACCCGCAGCCAGACCGCGGCCGACGCGGCCGCGCTGGCGGGGGCGCAGGCGGTGCGTGAGCGGTGGGTCGACGAGGACACCGCCCCAGGGCGGCTGTTCTACGACGACGACCCGGGCCGCGGCGGCGGCGTGGGGCTCCACCTCGGGGTCCTGCGCGGCGACGGGAGGCTCGCGGCCGCGGACTACGCGCGGCTCAACGACGCCACCCTCGAGCGGTACGAGGTCGTCCCCGGCCAGGGAGAGGTCGAGGCCACGGTGGAGAACACCTACCAGGCCTACGAGGACCGCGGCCGGGCCCGCAGCTCGGCGACGGCCGAGTTCCGCACGGACATCGACTTCCGGAGCTGCCGCTGGGAGGGACGCCTGCCCACGGACCCGACGATCGAGTCCACGCCCCCGGGGCCGCCGACCTTCACCGCCACGCTCACGTGCGGCGACTGGGAGGCGGACTACGTCGTCGTCAACTCCTCCGTCGCGCTCTTCAAGGTGCAGGGGTACGCCGTCGGGCTGACCCGCAAGGCGCTGTACGACGACCTCGAGCCCCGGCTCGTCGACTGACGTCCGCTCCCCCCGGCGGACGGGGGACGAGGGCCCTGCCGCACCTCGCCTAGGGTGGGCCCGACCGGCGCCCGGGGGCGCGACCGATCCGGAAGGACCACCGATGACCACCTCGAGGTCCGCACGCCGCCTGGCGCTCGTCGCCGGCGCGTCCGTGCTCGTCGCCCTCCCGCTGGCCGGGCCCGCCGTCGGCACCGTCTCCGAGGCAGGGTCCGAGGCAGGGTCCGGCGCCGGAGAGCGTCCGAGGCCCCGTCCGAGAGCGCCGGCACCGGTGCGTCCGGCACCACGGGTGCGTCCGGCCCCACGTCGTTCCCCAGCACCGTCACCAGCGACGAGGGCGTCGAGGTCACCACCTACGGCGTGTTCCAGGTCAAGCCGTACCAGGACCAGGGCGAGGCCCCGGTGACCTTCGCGGTGCACGGCGTGCAGCGGGTCGAGGGCGGCACCGTCGTCTACTACTCCGTGGGCTGGGGCGAGGAGCGGCGCGACGCGCGCCCTGTCGGCTTCAGCGAGCTGGTCGCCACCCAGACCGGGGGACGCTTCGGCGGCGGGGGCGGGATCACCGACCTGCGCGTGGTCGAGCAGGACACCGGCCGCGTCCTGTCGACGCTGCTCGAGCCGGAGGGCCCGGGCACCCAGGGGGCCTTCGCCAGCAAGGCGTCGGCCTACCAGCAGGAGCCGGGGCAGATGGCCGCCCTGTACGCCGTCGTGCCCGAGCTCGACCCCGCCACCGAGACCGTCGACGTGCAGGTCGGCTTCGGGCTCACCGTCCCCGACGTCCCGGTCGGCGACGGTCTGCTCGAGCCCGGGCTGCCCCCGGAGGAGGTCGTCCCGCTCGGGACGGGCTGGCCCGAGGTCTCCCTCGCCGACGTGGCCGCGGCCCCGGAGCCGGAGCGCTCGGTCCACCAGCTCGTGGAGGTGGTCCAGGCCCTCGACCAGTCGACGACGACCACCGAGACCACGGAGCAGGTGAGCATCGACGTCGCCGCCGACGTCCTCTTCGCCTTCGACTCCGCCGACCTGACCCCGCAGGCCGCGTCCACGCTCCAGCGGGTCGGGGACGACGTGGTCGCCCGGGCCGCGGGCGGGCAGCTGCGGGTGGTCGGGCACACCGACTCCCAGAGCAGCGACGCCTACAACGACGACCTGTCCCGGCGCCGGGCCGAGGCCGCGGCGCAGGTGCTCGCGCCCTACGCGCAGCAGGCGGGCCTCGAGGTGGTCGTCGAGGGCCGGGGCGAGCGCGAGCCGGTCGCCGACAACGGCTCGGAGGAGGGCCGCCAGGCCAACCGCCGGGTCACCGTCACCTTCGACGTCGCCGAGGAGGCGCAGCCGTGAGCCCGACCGCCTGCGTCCCCGCCGTCCGCCCCGTCCCGCGACGCCCCCGCCGCGCGCTCCGTCTCGCCGCGGCGATCGCCGCGGCCGCCGCGGCCCTGGCCGTCTCCGGCTGCACCGTGGGCGGGGCCGACCCCGAGGAGCCGACCGGGGACGCCGCCCCGCCCGTCACCACGAGCGACGAGGCTCCGGCCCCGACCGAGGAGGACACCCCGGACGGCCCGACCCCCGAGGAGATCTCCGCGGGCCTCCTGGCCGCCGCCGCGCAGGAGGAGGAGCCGCTCGGATCGGTGAGCGCCCCCGTGCCGCCGCAGGACGTCGCCACGACGCTCGACGTGCTCGAGGTGCGCCGGGTCGAGGACGGCACGTTCGTCCGGCTGCGGCTGACCGCCCCGGACGGGGCGTACAACGTCGGCCCGACGACCTTCGCGAGCGGCCGCTTCGGCACGCAGTACTTCGTCCGCGACATGTACCTCGACGACGTCGCCGGCGGGACCCGCTTCCTGCCGCTGCAGTTCGAGGACTCGCGCGCCGCCTGCGTGTGCCCCTACAAGCCGCTCGAGGTCGGCCCGGAGCCGCAGGTCGTCAACGCCCTGTTCCCGGCCCTGCCGGAGGGCACCACGACGGTCGACCTCAGCCTGGCGGGGACGGACCTCCGGCTGACGGGCCTGCCCGTCGGCTGAGCCCGGGGACGCGTCAGTCCCGCGAGGCCACCAGCCGCAGGACCCCGAGCAGCCCGAGCGGCAGGAGCAGCGCCGCGGCGCAGTAGCCCGCGAGCGGGACCAGGTCGCGCGAGGTCGCCCCCGGCACGACGTACAGCGGCGCGGCCGCCGCGGCGGCCGGACCGGTGCAGGCGAACGCGTACCCCTCGCGGCCCGGCAGCTGGGCCAGGGGCACCAGGCCCCGGCCCTCCACGACGACCCGGTCCTGCCGGGCCGCGGCCTCGCTCGACCAGCGCCCGCCGCCCTCGACGACGTCGCACCCGAGGTCCTCCAGGGCGGGGCGCTCCCCGGCCGGCGGGGTCCCGTAGACGACCAGCGGCCCGACGAACGGCACCCGGGGGCCCACCTCGAACGCCTGGTCCAGGGCCAGCGGCCGGGCGGTGCGGTCCTCCGGGGTCGTCTGCACGAGAGAACCGAGACCCAGCGCCAGGGTCCCCAGCGCGAGCGCCAGCACGGACAGCACCCACAGCCCGCGGCGGGAGCGCTGCGCCCGCTCCGCGCGCGAGGCGCGCGTCCTCACCACGACCGGCTCACCGGCGGGACGCGCGGCGCCGCGCGAGGCCCACGACGAGGAAGGCCACGCCGGCGGCCGCGGCGAGCACGCCGAACCCGACCGCCACGACCCCGCCGGTCCGGGACCCGCCGGCCCCCACGCCGACCGCGAGCCCGTCCACCTGTCCCGCGGCCGGGCCGTCGCAGCGGACGCTGTCGCCGGCGAGCACGTCGCCGCTGGACACGAGCGCCTGGTAGGTGGTGCCGCCCGCGGTGAGGTCGGGGTCGAGGAAGTCGTCCATCCGGCTGCGCTGCTCCCCGGACGGCTCGAGCACCACGCAGCCGAGGTCGGCGGCGGCGACGTCGCGCCCGCCGGAGCCCTCGGGGGCGTAGACGAGGACCGGACGGCTGCCCGTCAGGGCCGGGTCGTCCACGACGAGCCCGGCCGCCGGCAGCGGCTCGGGGGCCGACGGCTGCACCTGGAGCAGCCCGGCGCCCACGACGACGGCCACGACGGCAGCGAGCAGGGCCAGGACGCCGCCACCGGTCGCGACCAGCCAGAACCGACCGTTCACCCGGGGTCCACGCTGAACGACCGCAGGACGTCGAGCACGCCGGAGCTCTCGAACTGCTCGGCCGGGGCGACCGCGATGACCGTGGCGCTGACCCCGTCCTCGGTCTCCACGGCCAGCTGCGCGAAGGTCTGGGTGACGGTCCCGTCCGGGGTCGCGGTGTCCTCGGTCCACCGGACGAGGACGGCGTCGGACGTCGCGGGCCACGTGACGCTCTCGCGGACGACGTCGCTGGCCCCGCGCACGTCGTTGAGCTCGACCACCAGCGCCGCCATCTGCTCCTGGACCGGGACGGTGGCCGCAGGGTCGCTGAAGGCGACGACCTCGACCACGGTGCCCGGCTCGGCCGCGGCGCCCTCGAGGACGAGCATCGTCACGTCCCCGGGTCCTGGCCGCTCGGTCTGGCGGAACTCCGCCGGAGCGAAGAGCGAGAACACCCCGCCGGAGACCTCCCGGCTGTCGCGGGGGGCCACGAGCACGGGCTCGACGACCTGCTCGGCGGAGGCGGTCGGCGCGGGCTCGAACCGCTCGGGCTCAGCGTCCACGGAGCCTCCGGTGCCGCCGGAGACGGTGCAGCCGGTCAGCACGAGCGCGCCGAGCGCCGCACCGACGAGGAGCTGGGTCGGTCGGGTCAACAGCTGGTCCTCGGGGCGAAGGCGGTCCCGTCGAAGTACTCGGGGTTGGCGTACTGCATGGTACGGGTCGTGTACTCCCCGTTGATGCCGGCGACGGCGCCCGCCTCGAGCGACACGTCGCCGGCGAACGGGGTGCTGTCGTCGGCGGTGACGTCGGTCCGCGTGAGGTCGCCGGCGTCGCGCACACGGTCGGTGTAGGCGCTGCCGAGCGCGTCGACGCTGCCGCTGGGGTCGAAGCGGTCGACGCCGAGACCGGCGGCACCGATCCCCACCGAGGCCAGCAGGGACTCCACCGCGCTGCGGTCGGCGTCGTCCCGCACCTCCAGGGTGGCGTCGTACTGCACGCCGGTGCCGACGTCGTCGCCGGTGCGGGTGGTGAGGTCCTCCCCGAACAGGACGTTGGTCAGCCCGCCGCTGCTGCCGGTGGCGAGCCCGGTCCGGCTGGCGCGGACGATCTCGCCGTCGCGGACGGTCACCGAGACGAGGGTCTCCACGGACCCCTTGAGCGCGGCCCCGTCGAGCCCCAGGTTCGCGGCGGCCTCGCCCGTGGTCGTGGTCCGGTAGTAGAACGTGTGCTCGTCGGGCCGGTCGGGGCTGTAGCTGTAGCCGAGCACCTGCGAGGTCGACCCCTTGGCCTTGGCCACCGCGCCCGCCCCGGCGTAGGCGCTGCCCTCGCCGTACAGCCCGCCGGACACGAAGACCCGGTCCGGCGGGGGGAACTGCTCGCCGATGCCGAGCCTGTCGCGCACCCAGGGCAGGGCGGACCCGCCGGGCAGGGCGCCGACCACCGAGTCCACCCGGTCCCAGTTCTCCGCGCTGGTGAGCCGCTCGACGTCCTCCCGGGAGCCGACGACCCACTCCTGCCCGCCCTCGAAGCGGACGCCGCCGGCGACGGAGGCCGACGCGCCGGCGCCGACGTCGGTGTCGGCCACGGTGAAGGCGAACGTGGCGCCCACGCCCGCGGTGGCCCCGCCGTCACCGCCGCTCGTCTGCTTGACCCGGTACCGGCCGTCGCTCAGCTGCTCCCACGAGAAGCCGCGGTCGGCGCCCACCTGGGCGAAGGTGAAGCCGATGCCGGCCCGGACGCGGTCGCTCTCCCCGGCCACGAGGCACGGCGTGGACGGCTCCCGGTCCGCGGCGTCGGTGCTGCCGCCGCAGTCGCCCGCGCCGAGCGTGAGGACCTGGCAGACCAGGCGGGCCGTCCCCGCCCCGATGATCGAGGAGCTGAGCCCGAAGGCGAGCAGGACGGTGCCGAGGACGAGCGCCACGAGGGCGAGCACGCCGATCTGCTCGACCGTCGCCTGCCCGCTCTCGCCGTGGACACGTCGTCCACCAAGCCTCCGCACCCGGGCAGCGAACCACCGGCGACGGCCGCCGCGGTGGGCCTGTGGTCCCAGGCCGGACGGGTCCCGGACCCCTCACCCGTAGGGCGTGAGGGGGCGCTCCCGGAGCGCGACCTGGGAGGTCGCCCACAGCAGACCGAGGGCGACGGCGACGCCCCACAGCACGGCGTCCAGCAGCGCGGCCACGGGCGGCACGCCCACCACCTGCCACCCGACCAGGGTGCGGCCGACCCAGGTCGCCGGGACCACGAGGAACGCCGCCAGCGCGGGGGCGCCGGACCACCGCAGCGCGGGGAGACCGGCGGCCAGCCCGGCGCCGGTGCGCCACCGCGTGACCACGAGGACCGCGAGCAGGCCGACGAGGCCCTGCACGACGACGAAGGTCTGCACGCTGCCGGACGGCCCGGCGATGAGGTAGGCGAGGACCGTCGCCGCCCCGTGCCCGAGGACCGCCGCGAGGACCGTCAGGGCGACGTGGCCGACCGCCCGCGGCAGCGCCGTGCCGTTGCCCACCTGCACGGGCCCCGCCCTCCGCCGACCGGGCGCGGGCGGCCCGCGCCGCGGCCCGCGCCGGGCCGCCGGTCGCAGACCCTATCGGCGGCGGCCGGCGACGGGACGGGCCCGGGGGCCCGGGCCGGGCCCGGCCGGGGCGAGGGTCCCCGGGCTAGGGTCGGGCCATGTCGGACGTACCGGGCACGGGCCAGGGGCAGGCGCCGCAGCCGGCCGTCGTGCGCCGCGGCCCCGCGGCCTGGGTGGTCGTCCTGCTCACCCTGGCGGGCGTGGTGGTCGTGCTGCTCGCCTTCGTCGGGGGCGTCGGCGTGGGGTTCTGGGCCGCGGGGACCGGTGCGGCCGACCCGGCCCCGGCCGCCGCACCGGGGGTGCCCGCGGACCCGGCGGAGCCCGTCGCCCCGGCGCAGCCCGTCGACCCGGCGCAGCCCGTCGACCCGGCGGCCCCGAGCGGGCCCGCCGACCCGGCCGGCCCGGCGGCGGGGTCGCTGGACCCGTGCCTCGTGGGGACCTGGCGCACGACCGAGCACGAGGAGCGCTACGACACCGAGCAGGGCGAGGCGTCGCTCACCGGGCTCGACCGGACGATGGTGTTCATGGCCGACGGCACGCAGACGATCACCTACGACGCCTCCGAGGCCACCGTGACCACCGAGCAGGGCGCGCTGCCCGCGGTCTTCGACGGCTCGGTGGTCTACCGGACCACCACCGCCGGCGGGACGATGTCGTTCGAGGTGGTCGAGGCCACCGGCACGGTGCAGGTGCTGGGGCCCGACGGCGAGGTGGCCGAGGAGAAGCCGATCGAGCCGGGCACCGGCGACGTCACGTACACCTGCGACGAGACCGCCTTCGAGCAGCAGGCCGAGGGGTACCGCTCGGCCTACGAGCGGGTCGGCTGAGCCGGCCCCTGCTCGGCGGTGCACCACCACGTCGTGCGGCCGCCCACGACGCCCACGGCCATCTCGGCCCCGCACCGGGGACAGCGGCCGCCCGCGCGGCGGTGCCGGACCACGCTGCCGGTGTGGACGCCGCCGTGGGCGACGGCCGAGCGGGTGGCCCGCCGCAGCTCGCGGTGCAGGGCGGTGAGCTCGTCCGCGGCCAGGTCGCCCGCGGCGCGGCGGGGGTCGAGCCGGGCCTGCCACAGGGTCTGGTCGACGAGCAGGTTGCCGACCCCGGCCAGGACGGACTGGTCGAGCAGGCGCGCCTTGACCGGGGCGGTGCCGCGGCCGACCCGCTCCCGGAACTGGCGGACGCCGATCTCGGCGGCGTCCGGGCCGAGGTCCGTGAGGTCGGGGTCGAGCCGGACCCGCCCCAGCCGGCGCTTGTCGAACAGCCGCATCGAGCCGCCGTCCTCGAACGTGAGCGTGAACCGGAACCACTCCGGCTTGGCCCCGGCCGCCTGGGCCCCGGCGCCGCGGACCGGGTCGCCGCCCTCCACCACGTCACCGCCGGGAGCGGTGACGACGATGCGCCCCGCCATGCCGAGGTGGAGGCCGAGGACCGGTCCGTCGCTCCGGCCCCCCTCACCGTCGCCGGCGTCGTCACCGTCGGCACCGTCGCCCGACGTGTCGCACCACATGGTCTTGCCGCGCCGGTGGGCCGCGGTGAGGGTGCGCCCGACGAAGCGCGTCACGGAGCTGCCCGGGCGGGTGCGGCCGGCACACCCAGTCGTCGGTGTCGTCGACGTCCGCGATGCGCCGGCCGAGCGCGGCGGCCTCGATCGCCGAGCGCGCGAGCTCGACCTCGGGCAGCTCCGGCACGGCTCAGCGCACGTTCGCGCGCAGGAACTCCACCGTCCGCGACCAGGCCTGGGCGGCCAGCTCGGGCTGGTAGGTGCCGAGCAGGTTCTCGTCGTTGAAGAACGCGTGGCCGGCACCCTCGTACCGGACGATCTCGACCGGGCCCTTCGCCTTGGCCTGCAGCTCGGCCTCGAGCGCGTCGACCTGCTCCGGCGGCGCGAAGCCGTCCTCGCTGCCGAAGTGGCCGAGCACCGGGGCGGTGATGCCGGACAGGTCGACCTGGTCGTAGCCGCCGACGCCGTAGAACGGCACGGCCGCGCCGACCCGGTCGCCCTGCTGGGCGGCCATGACGAGCACGAACCCGCCGCCCATGCAGAAGCCGACGGTGCCGACGGTCGAGGAGGTCACGGCGTCGTGGCCCAGCAGGAAGTCGACGGCGCCGGACAGGTCGCGCGCGGCCCGGTCGACGGGCAGGTCCTGCATGAGCTGGCCGGCCTCGTCGGAGTCGTGCGTCGTGGGCCCGCCGAACAGGTCGGGGGCCAGGGCGACGAAGCCCTCGGCGGCGAAGCGGTCGGTGACGTCCTTGATGTGCTCGGTGAGGCCCCACCACTCCTGGATGACGACCAGGCCGGGCCCCGAGCCGGACGGCGGCAGGGCCAGGTAGCCGTGGGCGGTCGCCTCGCCGGAGGGGAAGGAGACGTTCTGGTGGGGGTTCTGGGCGGTGGTGCTCGGGGTCTCGGTCACGACCGTCACGCTACGTCGGGCGTCGGTGGTCGGCACGGCGAGCAGGAGCGATGCTGGGGCCGTGACGTCTGTCCCCGCGCCGGAGCCCACGAGCAGCACCGACGCAGGGACCGTGGTCTACGGCAGCCGCCGCGGGAACGGGCTGCTGGGCGCGGTCGTCCTCGGCAGCGCGGTCGCGTTCCTCGACTCCACCGTGGTCAACGTCGCCCTGCCGACCATCGGGCGCGAGCTCGACGCCAGCTTCGCGCAGCTGCAGTGGGTGGTGACCGGGTACACGCTCACGCTGGCGGCGTTCATCCTCGTCGGCGGCTCGCTCGGCGACCGCCTCGGGCGTCGCCGGGTCTACGTCTGGGGGATCGCGGGCTTCGCGGGCACGTCCCTGCTGTGCGCGCTCGCGCCGACGGCCGACGCGCTCGTCGCGGCCCGGGTGCTGCAGGGCGTCGCCGGGGCGCTGCTGACGCCGGGCTCGCTGGCGGTCATCCAGTCGAGCTTCCGGCCCGAGGACCGCGGCCGGGCCATCGGCACGTGGGCCGGGGTCGGCGCGGTCGCCCCGGCGCTGGGGCCGCCGCTGGGCGGGTGGCTGGCCGAGGTCGACTGGCGCCTGGTGTTCCTCGTCAACCTGCCGATCGCGGCGCTCGCGCTGGTCCTCACGGTGCGCTTCGTCCCCGAGAGCCGCGACGCCTCCGCGCACGGCCGGCTCGACGCGGGCGGGGCGGTGCTCGGTGTGCTCGCCCTCGCGGGCCTGACCGTGGCGCTGGTCGGCGCGGGCGGCGGCGAGGGCGGCGGGGTGCTGGCCGCCGTCGTCCCGGCCGGCTGGGTCGTCGCCGTCCTGGCCGGGGCCGGGTTCGTCTGGTGGGAGCGCCGTGCCGCCGCCCCGATGGTGCCGCCGTCGCTGTGGGCCAGCCGCACGTTCACCGTCGCCAACCTGCTGACGCTCGTCGTCTACGCCGCGCTGTCCGGGCTGTTCTTCTTCCTCGCGCTGCAGCTGCAGACCTCGCTCGGCTACCGGCCCGTCCTGGCCGGGGCGGCGGCGCTGCCCTCGAGCGTGCTGCTCCTGCTGCTGTCCTCGCGCGCGGGGGACCTGGCCACCCGCACGGGTCCGCGGGTCCCCCTGCTCGTCGGCCCGCTCGTCGCCGCGGCCGGGGTCGCGCTGCTGTCCTCCGTGTCCGCGGGCGACTCGTACCTGCTCCACGTGCTGCCCGGCGTGCTGCTCTTCGGCGCCGGGCTCGCGCTGCTCGTGGCCCCGCTGACCACGACGGTCCTGGCCGCCGCCCCCGACCGGCTGAGCGGGACGGCGAGCGGGGTCAACAACGCGGTGAGCCGCGCCGGCGGGCTGGTGGCCGTGGCCGCGCTGCCCGCGCTGGTCGGCCTGGGGGCCCAGGAGTACGCCGACCCCGAGGCGCTGACCGCGGGCTACCGGGCCGCGCTGCTGGTCTGCGCCGGGCTGCTCGTCGCCGGCGGCCTCAGTGCGCTCGCCCTGCCGAGGCGCTACGCGGACTGCGCCCCGCCGGGCGGGGCCCGGACGTCGTCGGGGCCTGGTAGACCCTGACCATGACTCCCGCCGCGCCCCCGCCCGGACCCGTCCAGCGGGCGGTCGGCGTCATGCTGCCGCGCGAGGTCCCGCCCACCGACGTGGTCCGGGTGGCGCGCGCCTGCGAGGACGCCGGCTTCGACGAGGTGTGGGTCGTCGAGGACTGCTTCTTCACCGGCGGGACGACCGCGGCCGCGCTGGCCCTGGCCGGCACGTCGACCATCACGGTCGGCATCGGGATCCTGCCCGCGGTCGTCCGCAACCCCGCCTTCGCGGCGATGGAGCTGGCCACCCTCGCCGGCGCCTTCCCCGGCCGGGTCCACGCCGGTATCGGGCACGGCGTGGCCTCGTGGATGCACCAGGTCGGCGCGGCGCCGGCGTCGTGGATCACCTCCATACGCGAGACGACCGACGCCGTCCGCGACCTGCTCCACGGCCGGACGGTGACGACGTCCGGGGACTACGTGCGCCTGGACGGGGTAGCCCTGGAGTTCCCGCCGCAGCAGCCCCCGCTCGTCAGCCTCGGAGTCCGCGGGCCCCGCTCGGTCGCCGTGGCCGGCGCGCACGCGGACGGGCTCGTGCTCGCCGAGCCGGTCCCGCCGGCGTACGTGGCCTCCGCCCGGGCGCGCCTCGACGCGGCGGCCGAGGGCTCCGCGGTGCCGGGGCGGCGCCGGGTCACCGGCTACACCTGGGCCCTGACCGGCGACCACGTCGGGACCGCCGAGCGGGACACGGTCCTGCGCGCCCGGTGCCTGGACGCCCTGCGCCACGGCGGGATCGAGGCCCACGTCGCCGACCTGCCGGAGCCGGTGCGCGCGCACCTGGCCGCGGTGGCCGACGGCACCGCCGAGCTGTCGGACGAGGCGCTCGACCTGCTCGTGGTGCGCGGCGACGCCGAGGCCGTGCGGGCGGGGGTGGCCGCCCGGCACGACGCCGGCGCCGACTGCGTGGTGCTCGTGCCGCCCCGCCCGCACGACGTCGACGTGGTGCTGGCCGACGTGGCCGCGCTCGGGGCGGCCGTGCGGGGCTGAGCCCCAGCAGCAGACCGGGGCAGGGCCGGGGACCCGGACCTAGCGCGAGGCGGCGGTCCCCCGGTCGAGCCGGTCCGCCAGGTCCCGGAGCCGTCCCACCAGGTCCGCCTGGGCGGCCTCGTCCAGGCCGGCGGCGTCGCAGACCTGGGCGGGCACGCCGGCGGCTCGCGCGCGCAGGCCCTCGCCGGCCGCCGTGAGCGCCACCGTGACGGACCGCTCGTCGGACGTCGACCGGGCGCGGCTCACGAGCCCCGCCGCCTCGAGCCGCTTGAGCAGCGGCGACAGGGTGCTGGACTCCAGGTCGAGCCGGGTGCCTATCCCGCCGACGCTGCTCGGTCCCTCCTGCCACAGCAGCACCATGACGAGGTACTGCGGGTACGTGAGGCCGAGTGCCGACAGGGCGGGCCGGTAGCGCGCGGTCATGGACCGGGCCGCCGTGTGCAGGGCCAGGCAGAGCATGTCGTCCAGGGCCGGGTCGGTCGTGGTCGGCTGCACGGCCCCAGCGTACGTGGCGCCCGGGCGGCGCCCCCGGACCGGCGTCAGGGCCGGGCCGGGAGCGCCGTCGGGTCGGTGCCGTCCGTTCAGTTGAGCTTCCGGGTCCCCTCGGGCAGGCCGCCCCCGGCGTAGGCGCTCTCGGCCAGCTGCGCCAGGGCGGTGAGGGCGACGTTCTGGCTCCACGGCCCGAACGAGACCCGGGCGACGCCGAGCTCCTGCAGCCGGGGCAGGGGCAGCGACCCCGGGACGGCGATGAGGTTGAGCTTCTGCGGGCCCAGCGCCTCGACCAGGGTGGTCACCTGGGCCTCGTCGAGCTTCCCGGGGGCGAAGAAGGTGCTCGCGCCCGCGTCCAGGTAGGCGCGCCCGCGCTGGACGGCCTCGGCGAGCACGTCGGCGGGGTCGCGGTCGCCGGCCTTGAGGAAGGCGTCGGTGCGGGCGTTGAGCACGAACGGCACGCCTGCGCGCTCCCCGGCGGCCACGGCGGCCCGCACGGCGGCGACGGACTGCTCGAGCGGCGCCATCTGGTCCTCGAGGTTGGCCCCGACGATCCCGAGGTCGATCGCGCGGGACACCGTCGACCCGGCGTCGCCGTAGCCCGCCTCCAGGTCGGCGCTGACGGGCAGGTCGACCGCGGCGGCGATCCGGGCGACGGCGGCGAGCATCTCCTCCACGGGGATGACCTCGCCGTCGGGGTAGCCGGCCGAGGCGGCGACGGAGTGGCTCGCCGTGGCCAGGGCGCGGGTGCCGGGGGTGGCGGCGACGGTGGTGGCGGTGATGACGTCCCACACGTTGACCACCACGAGGAGCTCGGGGTCGGCGTGGAGGCGCTGCAGCTCGGCGGCGCGGGAGGCGGTGGTGGCCCGGTCCGGCGCGCCGGCGCCACGGGGTCCGGTCGTGCTCGACGGGGTCGTGCTCGATGCATCGGTCATGCCCCGACGGTACGGGCTCGCGGCGCCGCCTGGTCACCGGGAGCGGGCCGGGCCAGGATCGGAGCATGAGCGGACACCCGCGCGCCGGCCAGACGGCGCTCCCCGAGGACCTGGTCGACGTCGCCCACCTGGTGACCGCGTACTACGCGCTGGTCCCGGACCCGGCCGA
This sequence comes from uncultured Actinomycetota bacterium, assembly GCA_963750335.1. Taxonomy (GTDB): domain Bacteria; phylum Actinomycetota; class Actinomycetes; order Actinomycetales; family JBBAYJ01; genus Aquipuribacter. The sequence continues at coordinate 159,114 of CAVVQD010000011.1, read as the reverse complement.
GGTGTCCCAGCAGGTGGTGTTCGGCACGTCGGGCCACCGCGGCTCCAGCCTGGACACGGCCTTCAACGAGCAGCACATCGTGGCCACGACGCAGGCGATCGTCCAGTACCGCGCGGAGCAGGGCATCGAGGGCCCGCTGTTCCTCGGCCGGGACACCCACGGGCTGTCCGAGCCGGCGTGGACCACGGCGCTGGAGGTCCTCGGCGCCGCCGGGGTGGCCGTGCTCGTGGACGACGCCGACCGGTACACCCCGACCCCCGCCGTGAGCCACGCGATCCTGCGCCACAACCGGGGCAAGGCCGCCGACGACCGCTCGCGCGCCGACGGCATCGTCGTCACCCCGTCGCACAACCCGCCCCGCGACGGCGGCTTCAAGTACAACGCCAGCCACGGCGGGCCCGCGGACTCCGACGCGACCGGCTGGATCGCCCGCCGCGCCAACGAGATCCTCCGCGAGGGCGGCGGCCGCGCCGACGCGGTGGCGCGCGTGCCGTTCGCCCGCGCCCGAGCCGCCGCGACCGGCTACGACTACACGGGCACCTACGTCGCCGACCTGCCCTCGGTGCTCGACCTGGACGCCGTGCGCGAGGCCGGGGTGCGGATCGGGGCGGACCCGCTCGGCGGGGCGGCCGTCGACTACTGGGGCAGGATCGGGGAGGCGCACCGGCTCGACCTCACCGTCGTCAACCCGACGGTCGACCCGACGTGGCGGTTCATGACCCTGGACCGCGACGGCAAGATCCGGATGGACTGCTCGAGCCCCTGGGCCATGGCGTCGCTGCGGGAGCGGATGAGCGCGACCGGCGAGGACGGGCGTGCCCCGTTCGACGTGGCCACGGGCAACGACGCGGACTCCGACCGGCACGGGATCGTCACGCCCGACGGCGGCCTCATGAACCCCAACCACTTCCTCGCCGTCGCCATCGAGCACCTGTTCGCGCACCGCAGCTGGGGCGAGGACGTCGCGGTCGGCAAGACGCTCGTGTCCAGCTCGATCATCGACCGGGTCGTCGCCGGGCTGGGCCGGCGCCTGCTCGAGGTGCCGGTCGGGTTCAAGTGGTTCGTGCCGGGGCTGCTGGACGGCAGCGTCGGCTTCGGCGGCGAGGAGTCCGCGGGCGCCTCGTTCCTGCGCACGGACGGCTCGGTCTGGACCACGGACAAGGACGGGATCCTGCTCGCCCTGCTGGCCAGCGAGATCACCGCCGTGAGCGGAGCCTCGCCCAGCGCCGCCTACGCCGACATCGAGCGCCGGTACGGCGCACCGGTCTACGCCCGGGTCGACGCCCCGGCCGACCGGGAGGCGAAGGCCAAGCTCGCCGCCCTCAGCGCCGACGACGTCCGGGCCACCGAGCTCGCCGGCGACCCGGTCACCGCCGTCCTCACCGAGGCGCCCGGCAACGGCGCCCCGCTGGGCGGGCTCAAGGTGACCACGGAGCAGGCGTGGTTCGCGGCCCGCCCGTCCGGCACCGAGGACGTCTACAAGATCTACGCGGAGTCCTTCCGCGGCCAGGAGCACCTGGAGCAGGTCCAGGAGGCCGCCCGCGAGGTGGTGTCCGCCGCGCTCGGCGGCTGAGGCCTACCGGGCGACCCGGCGGTAGGCCGTCTCCCCGCGGGGCGGGAAGGAGGGGACCAGCCCCACCAGGCCGACGGCCAGGGCCGCCAGGAGCGTGACGAGGTAGGCGGGGTGGCCGGCCAGCACGGGGCCCCACGCGGTCACGAGCACCCAGGCGGGGCCCAGCACCAGGGCGAGGGCGGGCACGAGGAGCCACCACCGGACGCGACGACCCTGCACGGGCTGCCCCTCCTCGCCGTCGACCGCGGCGCGGGGCGTCCCCCACACTCGTCCGGTGGCACGAAGCGTAGGCGGGGCCGTGGCCAGGTGGGGCGTGGCGCTGCTCGGCGTCCTCCTGGCGGGCGTCCTGGTCTGGCTCCGGCCCTTCGGCGCGGACGCCGACGCCCTGGCCGAGCTGGACCGGCTGCAGCAGCCGGGCAGCGACGTGGAGGTGGTCACCACGGCGCGCACCCTGGAGCTGCTGCCGGCCGGCGAGCCGTCGGGGGTGGGCCTGGTCTTCCAGCCGGGCGCCCGGGTCGACCACCGGGCGTACACCCGGCTGCTCGCGCCGTACGCCGAGGCCGGGCACCTGGTCGTGGTCGTCGCCCAGCCCTACGGCATCGCGTTCGCCGCGGACGGGGCCGCGGCCGACGTCGTCGCCTCCCACCCGCAGGTGCGCTCGTGGGTGCTGGCCGGGCACTCCCTGGGCGGTGTCGTGGCGTCCTCGGAGGCCGTGTCCCTGCGGGACGAGGGCGTGGACGGGCTCCTGCTGTGGGGCTCCTACCCCCTCGGCGACATCGGCGGCTCCGGCCTGGACGTGGTGAGCGTCAGCGGGTCCGAGGACGGCCTGAGCACCCCGGCCGACATCGACGCCTCGCGTGCGGACCTGCCCCCGGACACCACGTACGTCGAGGTCGAGGGCAGCACCCACGCGTTCTTCGGCGACTACGGCGAGCAGCCTGGCGACGGGACCGCCACGGTCGGCCGCGAGCAGGCCCAGACGGAGATCACCCAGGCCGGGCTGGACCTGCTGGAGGACCTGGCCGGCCGCTGAGGAGCCGGGGCGCGGACCGGCGGCTCAGCCGCCGCCGAGCAGGACACCGACGACGAGCCGGGGGAGCCGGAGCAGCCCCGCCCCCGCCAGCACGGCCACGGGCAACCAGGCCAGCGCGTGCCGCCGCACGGACCGGTCGGCCGGCAGCAGGACGAGCAGGGCGGCGCACCCCCCGGCCCCGGCCACGACGAGCGGCCACCGGGACAGCGGGTCGGGGTACGTGAGCTGGACCAGCGCCTCGGCGAGCAGCAGGCCCGCCGGCCCGGCGCAGAGCAGCCCCGCGAGCCGGCCGCCTCGCCGGGTGCGGTGGGCCGCGAGGGCGAGCAGCGGCGCCGCGGTCACCGCCGCCAGGACCCAGAAGACGACGACCAGCAGGTCGACCCGTCCGTCCAGGAGCGCGTAGGCCAGGTAGTACCCGACCAGGGACGACAGGAGCATGACCGCGCCGGAGGCGGCCGCCGTGCGGGCGCCGCCCGATCGGCGGCCCAGCGCCACCGTGAGCAGCACCCACGGGGCCAGCCCGCTCCCGAGGACCCCGAGCCACCCCCACGGCGTGGCGTAGGCCAGGTCGGCCAGCTTGCCGCCGGCCCCCGCGAGCAGGCCGGCCGTCGCGGCGACGGCCGGCAGCGGCACCGCGGACCGGAGGCTCACCAGATGCGGACGCGCCGCTCGTCGTCCAGCCACAGGCCGTCGCCCTCGGCGGTGCCGAACGCCTCGTGGAAGGCGTCGACGTTGCGCACGACGTTGGCCCGGAACTCCGCGGGCGAGTGGGGGTCGACCGTGAGGCGGCGCACGACCTCCTCGGGGCGCGTGACCTGCTGCCAGATCCGCCCGAAGCCGAGGAAGAACCGCTGGTCGCCGGTGAGGCCGTCCACGACCGGCGCCTCCTGCCCGCCCAGGGACAGCCGGTAGGCGTGCAGGGCCACCTCGGCCCCGCCGAGGTCGCCGATGTTCTCGCCCAGGGTGAAGGCGCCGTTGACGTGGCGGTCCGGGGCCTCGGCCGGCACGAAGGCGTCGTACTGCTCGACCAGCGCCCGGGTCCGCTCCTCGAAGCGGGTCCGGTCCTCGTCGGTCCACCAGTCGCTGAGCAGCCCGGAGCCGTCGTAGCGGCTGCCCTGGTCGTCGAAGCCGTGGCCGATCTCGTGGCCGATGACCGCGCCGATGCCGCCGTAGTTGTAGGCGTCGTCCACGGCGAGGTCGAAGAACGGCGGCTGGAGGATGGCCGCCGGGAAGACGATCTCGTTCATCGCGGGGTTGTAGTACGCGTTGACCGTCTGGGGCGTCATGAGCCACTCGTCCCGGTCCACCGGGGCGCCGAGCTTGGCCAGCTCGCGGTCGGTCTCGGCGGCGGTGGCCCGGCGGACGTTGCCCAGCAGGTCGGCGGCGTCGATGTGCACCGCGGAGTAGTCCCGCCAGCGGGAGGGGTAGCCGACCTTGGGCGTGAAGGCGGCGAGCTTGTCCTGGGCGCGCTGCTTGGTCTCCGGCGTCATCCACGCCAGGCCCTCGATGCGCTCGCGGTAGGCGGCGATGAGGTTGTCGACCAGCTGGAGCATGCGGGCTGTGGGCCTGCGGCGGGTAGTGCCGCGCGACGTACAGCTCACCGACGGCCTCCCCGAGCACGCCCTCGACCAGCGAGACCCCGCGCTTCCAGCGCTCGCGCATCTCCGGCGTCCCGGACAGCCGGGTGCCGTAGAAGGCGAAGTTCTCCTCCACCAGCGGCTGCGACAGGTAGGCCGCGAGCGAGGTCACCACGCGCCAGCGCAACCAGGTCCGCCACGTCTCCAGCGGCTCGGCGGCCAGCGCCTCCGCGAGGCCGCGCAGGGCGTCGGGCTCGCCGACGACGACCTCGGCCCGGCCGGCCCCGGGCAGCCCGATGCCGTCGGCCCACGCGCGCGCGACCCGGCAGCAGGGCGTCGAGCTCGCGCGCCGCGTCGTCAGGTTGTACGTCCGCACCGCGTCGCGGGTGGCCACGGTGTCCCAGTGCGACGCGGCCAGGCGCGTCTCCAGGGCGAGCACCGTGGCCGCGGCCCGGTCGGCCTGCTCGGGGGTGGCGACGCCGGCGAGCACCAGCATGCGGGCCACGTGGGCGGGCAGCGCCTCCCGCACCTCGGCGTGCTGCTCCTCGCGGTAGTACGACTCGTCCGGCAGGCTCAGCCCGCCCTGGCTCACGTAGAGCAGGTAGCGGGTGGGGTCGCCCTTGTCGACCCAGACGTAGGAGCCGAACGCGCCGCCGACGCCCTCGCGCTCCAGCGTGCCGAGCAGGGACAGCAGCTCCTCGACCGAGGTCACCGCGTCCACGCGGGCCACGACCTCCGCGAGCGGGGCCGCGCCCAGCGCGTCCACGCGCCCGGTGTCCATGAAGCTGGCGTACAGGTCGCCGACCTTGCGCTCGACCGTCCCGGGCTCCGGCTCCGCGGCCGCGGCCTCCTCGATGATCGTGCGCACGTGCTCCTCGGCCTGCTCGCGCAGCACGTAGAACGAGCCGTGGGAGGACCGGTCGGCCGGGATCTCGGCGGTGGCGAGCCAGCGGCCGTTGACGTGGCGGAAGAGGTCGTCCTGGGGCCGGACCGCGGGGTCGGCGTGCTCCAGGGGCGAGGCGGGCGGTGTCTGCGTCGTCACCGGACCATCGTGCCGCACCCCCCGGACACGTCCTGCTCCGGTCGACGGCGGAGGTCTTGACGCGCCCTGCGAGAGACGCTCTCATATGAGAGTGACTATCACCGATGGGTCCGGCGCTCTGCCGCTCCGCGAGCGCAAGAAGCGGCAGACCCGGGAGGCTCTCCAGCGCGAGGCGCTCCGGCTCATCGCCGACCAGGGGTACGACGCGACCACGTGCGAGCAGGTCGCCGGCGCCGCCGGGGTCTCCCCCGCGACGTTGTTCCGGCACTTCCCCACCAAGGAGGACCTCGTGCTGCACGACGTCTACGACCCCATGATCGCCCGGGCGGTGCTGGCCCGTCCGCCGTCGGAGGGCGCCCTGACGGCGGTGCGGCAGGCGCTGGGCGAGGCGCTGGCCCAGGTGTACGAGCGGGACCTGGAGCAGATCCGGCAGAGGACCGCGCTCGTGCTGTCCGTCCCGGCCCTGCGCGCCCGGTCGCGCGAGCAGCAGGAGAGCCTCGTCACCCACCTGGTCGACGCCCTCGCGGCCCGCGGCCACGGGCCGGCGGACGGCATCCTCGTCCAGGTGGCGGCGACCGCCGTGGCGGGCGCCCTGCAGGTGGCGGTGCAGCGGTGGGCGGACCGGGGCGGGGCCCTCCCAGGGCACGTCGACGAGGCCCTCGACGCCCTCGGTGACCTCGTCCGCGAGGGTGGTGGCCGGGCGTGAGCGCCACCGTGGCGCGGGCCGCCATGGAGGTCGTCGGGGTCACCAAGCGGTACGGCGACGTGCTCGCCCTCGACGACGTCCGCCTCGAGGTCCGGCCGGGAGAGGTCTACGCCCTGCTCGGGCTCAACGGTGCAGGCAAGACCACCCTGATCCGGGTGCTGCTGGGCATGGTCCGCCCCACCTCGGGCGAGGTGCGGGTGCTCGGGGCACCAGTCGGCCCGGGGGCGCGGCGACCGTGGGCGGACGTCGGTCACCTGGTCGAGAGCGCGACCGCCTACCCGTCGCTCACGGTGCGGGAGAACCTCGACGTCGTGCGCCGGCTGCACCGGCTGCCGGACCGCCGGGGCGTCGGCACGGTGATCGACCGGCTCGGCCTGGGACCCTGGGCCGACCGCCGCGCGGGCTCGTTGTCGCTGGGCAACGCCCAGCGGCTCGGCCTGGCCAAGGCCCTCCTGCACCGGCCCTCCCTGCTGGTCCTCGACGAGCCGGTCAACGGCCTCGACCCGGCCGGCGTCGTCGAGGTCCGCGACCTGCTGGTCTCCCTGGCGCGGGACGAGGGCGTGACCGTGCTGCTGTCCAGCCACCTGCTCGGCGAGGTCGCGCGCACCGCCAGCCGGCTCGGCGTCCTGCACGAGGGCCGCCTGCTGGACGAGCTGCGCACCGACGAGCTCGCGGACCGCGTCCCCGCGCACCTGGAGGTGGTGGCCGCCGACCTCGGCCGGGCCCAGGACCTGCTTGCGACCTCCGGGGTCCCCGCCCAGCGCTCCGGCGACCACCTGGTCGTCACCCGTGCCGACCTGGTGGCCGACCCGGGGGCCGTGGCGAGGCTCCTGGTGGGCGGTGACGAGCCGCCCACCCGGCTCGGCGTGGTCCGCGAGGATCTGGGAGGCTGGTTCCTGCACCTGGTCGGCAGCGGCGCGGCCGCCGGTCCCCGGACGGAGGCCGCACGTGCGCGCTGACCCGGTCACCCGCACCTCTCCCGGTCGTCCCGCCGGGCAGCCGGCCCGCCGTCCGGTCGGACGGAGTGGCGGCCTCCTGGCCGACGTCCCCGCCGCCCTGGGGGCCGAGCTGCTCAAGGCCCGGCGGTCCCTGGTCCCCGCCGTCAGCGCCGGGGCGTTCGTGGCGGCGGGGCTGGTGGTCACGCTGTTCGGCTTCGTGCTTCAGGACCCGGCCCGGGCGCGCGCGCTCGGGGTGCTGGGCGCCAAGGCCCAGCTCAGCGGCGGGAGCGCGGACTGGACCGGGCACCTGGCCCTCACGGCGCAGGTCGCCGCGACCGGCGGGGGGGTGCTGTTCGGTCTGGTCACGGTGTGGCTGTTCGGCCGGGAGTTCGCCGACGGGACGCAGAAGGACCTGCTCGCCGTGCCGACGTCCCGTTCGGCGACCGTGCTGGCGAAGCTCCTGCTCGGTGCGCTCTGGTGCTGCGGCCTGGTCGTCCTGCTGCTCGCGGTGTCCTTCGCGGGAGGGGCGTGGTTGCGGCTGCCGGGCTGGTCGGCGGACGTGGTGGTGCCCGGGACCGGCACGGTGCTGATGTGCGGCGCGCTCACGGTCTGCCTGACCGGCCTGTACGCGCTGGCCGCCAGCCTCGGCCGCGGCTACCTGCCGGGCGTCGCGGTGCTCGTGGGCGTCGTCGTGCTCTCGCAGGTGCTCGCGGTCCTGGGCTACGGCGCCGCCTTCCCTCCCGCCGTCCCGGCGCTGCTGTCGGGGGCGGCCGGACCGGACCACGGTGCGGGGACAGGCGCCGTGCTCGGGGTGCTCGTCACCGGGGCAGCGAGCGCGGTCGCGGTCGCCTGGTGGTGGGAGCGGGCGGACCACGCCCGGTGATCCGGGCGGCGCGGTCGCGGACGTCGAGCTTGGCGGTGATGGCGGCGACCCTGTTGCGGCGCGGTGCTATACCTGCGGACGAGGAGGGTCGATGGAGGCCTCGCCGGACGGCACGCCCGCTGCGCGGCGCCCCGCGCGGGCGGTGCTCGTCGTCGTCCTGGCCCTGGTCCTCGTCGGCGCCGTCGTCACGGTCCGCGGCGGCGCGGGCGGGGGGCCCGCCACCACGGGGGACCTGCAGCGCTACGCCGACGCCGTGGAGCAGGGCTGCCGCGAGCAGCCCGCCGCGCTGGAGGCGTCCACCGGGTTCGCCCTGGACGGGACGGTCCTGTCGGTCACCCGCCCGGCGGACCCGGGGGCGCCGGTCGTGGTGGAGCTGGAGGTGCAGGAGTGGTTCCGCGGCCCGCCGCTGGACCTCGTGGGCGTCAGGCTGGCCCCGCAGACCGTGGGCTTCCTCGAGGCGGCCGGGGACAGGGTCGCCCCCGGTCGGCGGCTGCTGGTCTCCGGCCCCGGCTGGGGGGCCGGCGAGGCCTGGCCGTCGGCGGCCGGCTGCGGCCGGACCCGGCCCCACGACCCGGTCACCGCGGCGGAGTGGCGGGCCCGGCTCGCCCCTGCCCCCGTCGGCCCCGAGGGTCCCCTCGCGGTCTACCCGGACGCCGGCTGGGTGCTGAGCACCACGGGTCGCACCCCCGACGTCAACGGCGTGCTCCTGGAGGACGACGGGTGCGTCTACGTCGTCGAGGGCCTGACCCGCTGGGTGCCCGTGTTCCCCGCGGGGTCGGTGCGCTGGGTCGACGGGCCGCCCGGGGCGGTGCTGGGCGAGCACCTGGTCGACGTGGGGCACCCGGTGCGGCTGGCCGGGATGCCCGCCACGGGGTCCTGGCCGTCGCAGCAGAGCGAGCCCGGCGGCCCGGCCCGTCAGGTGGACCGGGGCGGGGTCCCGCCGGCGGTGCGACGAGGACGTGCCGGTCCTCGTGGTGGCGGACCCGGTGGAGGTCCCGCCGCCCGGCCCGGTGCCCCTGGACGCGGCCGACTCCCTGGTGCGCGCCGCGCGGGACGGCGCGCAGGCCGCCGGGCTGCGGCCGGGCGAGGTGACCGGGGAGATCCTGCGCGACGCGTACGGCGTGGTGTCGGTGCGGGCGGTGGTGCCGACCGCGCGGGCCGGCGACCTGCTGGTCCACGTCGAGAGCGTGTCGTACGTGGCCTGGCCGCACTCCTACGTGCCCGGCGACGCCACCCTGCTCTGGTCGCAGGACCCGGCCCGGTCCGCGTCGCTGCCGCCGACCCCGCCCCTCACCGAGCTGGCCGCGGTCGAGCGCGCGGACGGCGTCACCCAGCTGCTGCTGCGCGCCCGGCCGCCCGTGGTCGTCTCCGTGAGCGCAGGACCGCCCGGCGAGGACGGGCCGCGCGGCCGTGCCCTGCTGGCGGCGCTGGCCTCGGTGGCGCAGGAGGTCGCCTACGCCCGCGAGGTCGACGCGCCCTAGGCCGCCGGCCCCGACCGGGCCCGAGGTAGGCCTCAGGCGTGCCGACGTCGGGAGCTGATCACCCCGGTGTCGAAGCCGGCCAGGTGCAGCCCGCCGTGGAAGCGGGCGTGCTCGATCTTCAGGCAGCGGTCCATCACGACCTCGAGCCCGGCCGCCTCGCCGTCGCGGGCCACCTGCTCGTGGCGCAGCCCCAGCTGCAGCCACAGCGTCCGGGCACCGACGTCGACGGTCTCCTGGAGCACGCCCGGCAGCGCGTCGTGGGCGCGGAACACGTCGACGAGGTCGGGCGTGCCGGGCAGGTCCGCCAGGGTCGGGTACACCGGGTGGCCGAGCACCTCGGTGAGCCGGGGGTTGACGAACCACACCTCGAACGGCGACGTCGACAGCAGGTACGTGGCCACGAAGTAGCTGGCGCGGGACGGGTTGTCGCTGGCGCCGACGATCGGCCACGGTGCGGGTGCGGCGCAGGATGGCCAGCCGCTCCTGGGCCGTCGGGCCGACCCACGTCCCGCTCCCGCCGCGCCCGGTCGTCGCGGCGGGCACCTCGGCCGCCCCGCCGGCACGGCCGCCGACCTCGGTCTCGGTCATGCCACCGCTCCTTCCGCAGAGCCGTCGCGCGTGCGGCCCGTGGCCCGCCCGAGCGCCTGGTCCAGGTCCCACAGGACGTCCTCGACGTCCTCCAGGCCCACGCTGATCCGGACCAGGTCGGGGTCGACGCCGCCCGGCGGAGCTGGTCCTCGCTGAGCTGCTGGTGCGTGGTCGAGGCGGGGTGCAGCACGAGCGTGCGGGCGTCGCCGATGTTGGCCAGGTGGCTGCACAGCTCGACGGAGTTGATGAACGCCTCGCCGGCCTCGCGCCCGCCGGCGACACCGAAGGCGAACACCGCGCCCGGCCCCTCGGGCAGGTAGCGCTGCGGCCCGCTCGTGGTGGGGGCTGCTCGGCAGGCCGGCGTAGCGCACCCACGACACCCGCGGGTCGGCGTCCAGCCACTGCGCCACCGTGCCGCGCGTTGGCGACGTGCTCGCGCATCCGCTGCGGCAGGGTCTCCACGCCCTGGAGCAGCAGGAACGCCGAGTGCGCGCTCAGCGTGGCGCCGATGTCGCGCAGCTGCTCGCTGCGCAGCTTGGTGAGGAAGCCGTACTCGGCGAAGTTGCCCCACCAGCTGCAGGCCGCCGTACGAGGCGACGGGCTCGGTCATGGCGGGGAACTTCCCGTTGTCCCACGGGAACGTCCCCGCGTCGACGACGACGCCGCCGATGGTCGTGCCGTGCCCGCCGATGAACTTCGTCGTGGAGTGGATGACGATGTCCGCGCCGTGCTCGATGGGCCGGCACAGGTAGGGGGTGGCCGTGGTCGCGTCGACGACCAGCGGGATCCCGGCGGCGTGGGCGACCTCGGCCAGGCCGGCGATGTCGGCGACCTCGCCGCCGGGGTTGCTCACCACCTCCGTGAAGACGAAGCGGGTCCGCTCCGTGATCGCCGCGGCGAAGGCCGCGGGGTCCGTGCCGCGGACGAAGGTGGTGTCGACCCCGAAGCGCCGCATCGTCACGTCGAGCTGCGTGATGGTGCCGCCGTAGAGGCTGGCGCCGGCGACGACGTGGTCGCCGGCCCCGGCGAGCGCGGCGAAGGTGATGAACTCCGCGGCCTGGCCGCTGCTCGTGGCCACCGCGCCGAGCCCGCCCTCCAGGCTGGCCAGCCGCTCCTCGAGCGCGGCGACCGTCGGGTTGCCGATGCGCGAGTAGATGACGCCGTACTTCTGCAGCGCGAACAGGTTGGCGGCGTCGGCGGTGTCCTCGAAGACGAAGCTCGTCGACTGGAAGATCGGCACGGCGCGGGCACCCGTGGTGGGGTCCGGGCCGGCCCCGGCGTGCAGGGCCCGGGTGCGGAACCCGAACTGGCGGTCGGTCATGGCGCAAGCGTGCCACCCCTGTCGTCGCGGGCCCGCCGGAGAACACGACCGGTCGGTCGGGATGGTTGACACATCACCTATAACTGATGCGCTCCAGCCCTTGTGACTCTCGCACGGGCCCGCATAGGTTCCGGGCACCTCCCACCGAAAGGCACCCGATGACCACGACCAGGGGTCCGGCCCCGCGCCGTCACCGCACCACCGCGCTCTCCGCCCTCGGCCTGTCCGGCGCCCTCGTGGCCGCGGGGGCGTTCGTCGCCCTGCCGAGCGCGCAGGCCGAGCAGACCGGCACGCTCACCGTCGGTTCCGCCGGCGCCCGCACGTGCGCCGACGGCCCCGCCCGCGGCAAGGGCGTCGACTCCTACCGCGTCACCGCCCCCACCTCCGGCCTCGTCGAGGCGGCCGTCGACGGTGCGGGCGACTGGGACCTCGCCGTGTTCGACGCCGCCGGCGCGGTCGTCGCGGCCAGCGCCGGCTTCACCGGCACCGAGCGCGCGACGGGCTTCGTCGACGCCGGCACGGAGCTCGACGGTCCAGGGCTGCCTGCTCTCGGGGAAGGGCGGCACGGTCACCGTCGACCTGTCGTTCCTGCAGATCACCGGGCAGCCGGAGACGTCGTCGCTGGTCGAGGTCAGCACCCCGACCCGGGCGGACAAGGAGCGGCTCCAGGGCCTCGACCTGGACCTCACCGAGCACGCCACCCCCGACAGCGTCACCGTCGTCACCTACGGCGAGGAGGACGAGCAGCTGCTCACCGAGGCCGGCTTCAGCTACGACGTCGAGATCGCCGACATGGCCGCGCGGTCCGCCTCCGACCGCCGCGCCGACGCCGCGTTCGCCGCGGCCGTGGACCGGACCGAGCTGCCGAGCGGCCGCACGGAGTACCGCCGGCTCGCCGACTACGAGGCGGAGATGAAGGCCCTCGTGGCCGAGCACCCCGGACCTGGTCCGCGCCGATCACGCTCGACGAGCCGACCGTCGAGGGCCGGACCATCAACGGCATCGAGATCACCACCGACGTCGACCGCGTCGACGACGGCAAGCCCGTCTTCCTCCACATGGGCGCGCACCACGCCCGGGAGTGGCCCTCGGCCGAGCACGCCATGGAGTGGGCCTACGAGCTGCTCGAGGGCTACGGCACCGACGCCGAGCTCACCGACCTCGTCCGCTCGACCCGCACGATCGTCGTGCCGGTCGTCAACGTCGACGGCTTCACCATCTCGCGCGAGGCCGCGACGACGGACACCTTCGGGACCTTCAGCTACGACAACAAGCGGAAGAACTGCAAGGTCTCGGTGAACACCCCGACGGCACCGGTCGACTACACGACCGGCACCTGCGTGGCCAACCCCGCCGGGCGCCTGCGCGGCACCGACCTGAACCGCAACTACGGCGGGCTGTGGGGCGGTCCCGGGGCCTCGACGAACTGGTCCAACGACACCTACCGCGGCGACGAGCCCTTCTCGGAGCCGGAGACGCGCGCCGTGCAGTCGCTCATCGCCTCGCGCTCGGTGACGACCCTCATCACCAACCACACGTTCTCCAACCTGTGGCTGCGCCCGCCGGGCGTGCAGGCGACCGGTGCCCCGCTCGAGGAGCCGATGTACGAGGCCCTCGGTGCCCGCGCCGCCGCGCACAACGGCTACGCCAACATCCCCGTCGTACCAGCTGTACGACACGACCGGCGGCACGGAGGACTGGGCGTTCTGGACGGCGGGGACCATCGGCTTCACGCCCGAGATCGGGGACGAGAACTTCCACCCGGCCTTCGAGCGCGCCGTGGTCGGGGAGTACCTGGGCCTCGGCACCGCCGCGGGCGCCGGCCAGGGCGGCAACAGCGCCGCCTACCGCGAGATGCAGCGGGCCACCGCCGACCCGGCGTACCACTCGACCATCGTCGGCACCGCTCCCTCCGGCTGGTCGCTCGAGGTGAGCAAGCAGTTCCTCACCTCCACCTCCCCGGTCATCGGGCGCGGCGGCGAGGTCATCCAGTTCGAGGACTCGCTGTCCAGCCGCTACGACTCCCGCGGCGGGAAGTTCTCCTTCGCGGTCAACCCCTCGACCCGGCCGATCGTCGCCGGGCGCGACGGGCGCGACCCCACCGGTCCGCCCCAGGCCGGCGTCACGCTGGCCAACCCGGCCGGGGTCCCGGCCGAGAACCCGGACCTGGACCCGTCGAAGGCGCAGGAGACGACGACGTTCACCATCGAGGAGGGCTTCGACAACGCCTTCGCCGACCTGCGCCTCTCGTGGGCCGACGGGGCGGCCACCGACTGGGACTTCTACGTCTTCGACGACGAGGGCAACGAGGTGGGCAGCGCCGCCACCGGCGACCAGCCCGAGGTGCTGTCCCTGGCCGACCCGGTCCCCGGGACGTACACGGTGATGGCCTTCAACTACGACGGCGGGAGCCTGAACGACTGGTCCGGCACCGTCGGCTTCCGCGGCCCGACGCCGCGCGTGGTCAACGAGCCCGAGGCGTGGGTCCTCACCTGCACCGACCGGCGCGGCAAGGTCCGCTCCGTGGAGCAGGTCGTCGTCGCCCGCGGCGAGACCGTGGACGTGGGCAACGTCTGCTCCCCGCGGAGCCGCGCCCGCGACTGAGCGGCGCAGCACGACCACAGGGCCCCCGTCCGGCGCGCACCGTGCGCCGGACGGGGGCTCAGGGGAAGCCGCAGGTCCGGTCGATGAGGTCCTGGAGCGGCGGTCGCTCCGGGACGGGGACCGCCACCTCGACCAGGACCTCGTCGGCTCCGTCCACCGAGACGCGGACGGGCATCAGGTAGCCCTTCTTGTCCTCGGCGACGGCGTGCGGGTCGCACCGGGTGACCGACAGCACCACGTCGAGCCGGACCGGACCGGTGGTCCCCGCCGGCAGCTCGGCGCTCGACGGCTCCGCCACGGTGAACAGCGTCGTCGCGCCCTCCACGGCCACGGCGCAGGTCCCCGGCCCCGGGCTGCGGGGTGGCGACCACGGTGCCCCGCAGCACCGGCTCGCCGCGGACCTCCCCGCCGTCCACCCACTCCGGGCGCGGTGGCCAGGGTGACCTGCTGCGCCACGGCCGCGGCGGCACAGCGCTCCAGCGCGAGCGGGGCCAGGACCTCGTCGCCCACCGGGAGCCGGACCTCGGCGCCGTCGACCTGCAGGACGACCGAGGCGCCCGCGCCGTCGTCCATGCCGTCGTCCGTGGCGCACGCCGGCTCGCCCAGGGGGACGGTGAGGTCGGCGGCCACCCCCGCGCCGACCAGGGAGTCCTTGTCGGACTCGACCGGACCGGTGAAGGTCGGGGTGTCCAGGCGCACGTGCGTGACCCGGACGGGCGCGTCGCCGTCGTTGCGGACCTTCACCTGGAGCACGCCGCGCTGGGCGTCGCGGCGGTACTGCACGACCGACGCCGATAGACCGGCCGGCGCGGTGGCTGTGTAGTCAGCGGTGGCTGTGTCGTCAGCGGCGGCGGTGGGCCCCCCGGAGGGGTCGGCCGCCCCGGCGGCCGTGCCGCGGCCGGCGCCGTCGTCGGCCGGCAGGGCGCACGCGGCCACCCCGAGCAGCAGAACCGCAGCCACGCAGAGCCGGCTGCCCCGGACCGCCCGAGCGACCTCGTCACGGGCCGACTGTAGGTCGGGGACGGGTGGGGCAGCAGGTGCTCAGCGGAACCGGGGCCGGGGCGGCGGGGCGGGGAAGGGCCCGGCGTCGTCGATCGGGGTGCCGCCGCCGAACCGGTCCCGCACCTGCCCGGCGTCCATCAGCCGCACCGGGGCCACGGCGTCCCCGGCCAGCCGCCGCCCCCAGGTCGCCTCGGGCAGCGCCGCGTCGGAGGCGACGAGCAGGACGTTGCCCGTGCGACGGCCCCGGACCGTGGCGGGCTCGGCCACCACCAGGACGTGGGCGAAGCGGGTCCGCAGGGTGGCCACCTCGGCGCGGGTGCCGGAGAAGGGGGCCGCGTCGGGCAGGTTGCACGCGAGCACCCCGCCGGGCCGCAGCACCGTGCGGACCTCGTCCAGCCACTGGGTGCTGAGCAACGACGTGGGGACGCCGGCGTCGGCGAAGGCGTCCCGCACGACGAGGTCGAACGAGGCGGGGCGGCACGTGGCGAGCCCGGCGCGGCCGTCGAGCGGGCGGACCTTCAGCCGGCCGGCGCTGCGCAGGCCGAGCTGCTCGCGGACCACGTCGAGCAGGGCGGCGTCGGGGTCGATCACCACCTGGTGGGAGCCGGGCCGCGTGGCCGCGACGTAGCGGGCCAGCGTCCCCGCACCCCCGCCGACGTGCACCGTCGCCAGCTCCTCCCCCGGCGGGGCGAGGCAGTCGACGAGGCTGCCGATCCAGCGGACGTACTCGAAGACGAGCACGGTGGGGTCGGCCAGGTCGACGTGGGACTGCGGGACCCCGTCCACGGCGAGCAGCCAGCCCGACGACCCCGCCGGGGTGCAGGTCAGCGTCGCCGTGCCCCCCGCCACGGGCCAGGAGCCCTCGACCGGCGTCGGCCGGCCGCGGCTCACGGCCGCCACCACCCGTCGACCGACAGCGGGTCGGACCCCGGCGCGGACCCCGGGTCGGGCGTACCGCCACCAGGAAGCAGGGCGCGGGCGGTGTCCTCGGCGACGGCGGGCCCGATCGTCCAGCCGGACCCGCCCCAGCCGTGCGACACGACGACGTCGTGGCCACCGACCAGACCGGGGTCCACCCGGGCGAGGGCGACGGTGTCCCGCACCGGGCGCAGGTGCCACCACGGCTCGGCGTCGGGCCGCCAGCCGGCCAGGGCGGGGAAGCGCTCGGCGGCGTCGGCGAGCAGCCCCGGCACCTCGGCCAGGGCCTGCGCGCGGAGCCGGGCGGGGTCGTCCCAGTCGGCGGGGTCGTCGACCGGCAGGTACGTGCCGCCCACGTGCAGGTGGTCCTCGCCGGTGCCGCCGGCGTGCGGCACGGTGTAGCGGGGACGGAGGGTGTCGTCGTCGTCGACCACGGCGACCTCGGCGTGGACCGTGCCCACCGGGAGCGGCCCGCGCAGCAGCACCCCCAGCCGGCCGTGCAGGCGGGTGTCGCCCAGCACGTGGGCCCCGAGGCCGAGGCAGGCCACCGTGACGTCGGCCCGGTGGGCCTCGTGCAGGTCGACCAGGTCGTGGCGCGAGCCCAGCGGCGCGGGCAGCGGCTGCGCCTCGACCCGGGGGTCGGCGTGCAGGGCGGCCGGCCACAGCGGCAGCAGACCGCAGGTGTCCCACTGCGGCGACGGCGCGGCGCGCAGGGCCCAGCGGTGGGCGGGCAGGCCGAGCGCGGCCGGGTCGACGGGGTCCCCGGCGTGGCCGAGGACCGGGCCGCGGCGGGAGACCACGACGGCGCGGGCGGTGCGGACGCGGGCCCGCAGGTGCGGGTGGCGGCGGGCGAGCGACCCGGCCAGCACGGCCGACCGCGCCGCCCAGCCGTCGGCCCGCGGGTCGGTGGAGGCGTAGCGCAGGGCGAGGCCGCCGCTGCGGGAGGCGGTGGCGTGGCCCGGCGCGTGCACCGCGTGGACCACGGACACCGGGACCCCCAGGTCGTCGGCGCGGTCGAGCAGCGCCTGCACCGTGAGCAGGCCCGCGACCCCGCCGCCGACGACGAGGACCCGGGTCATCCCCGGCGGTCCGAGGCGGCCCACGCCGCCGCGCCGACCGCCCCGGCCACCGCGAGCACCGAGGGCCAGGCGCCGATCTCGCGGGCGAGCAGGTGGCTGCCGACGAAGCCGCCGGCGTACGCGGCCACCAGCGCGGCGGCCGTGACGGGACCCTGCCGGCGCACCCAGTGCCGGGCGCACCACGCCGCGCCGGCCACGAGCACGACGCCGCCGAGCGCGCGGACGTCCGTCGCCTGCGCCACCGCGAAGCCGACGACGAGCGAGCCCGCCGCGACGGCCGCCGTGGGGACGACCGGCCGGGCGGGCCGGGCGCCACCGGACGACGGGCCGGCGGGGCCGGGCGAGACGTCGACGGGACCGGACGAGGCATCGACGGGGCCGGACGGGGCGTCGACGGGACCGGGCGAGGGGTCGACGGCGCGAGGCATGGCCCCAGGGTAGGCAGCGCCCGCGCGGCGGGTGCCTCAGGGCAGCCAGTCGACCGGCGGGCCGTGCGGGGACGCCCGGCCGAGCACCCGGGTCGTCCCCCCGGGCCAGGAGCGTGGCCGCGACGACGAAGCTGCCGGCGGGGCCCTGGTCCGCGGCGGCGGGCTCGAGCGAGAGCCGGACCAGCGGCGCCTCGCCGCTGGCACCGGACCCCAGGGCGGCGAGCGCGTCCTCGGCCGCGCGCTGCTCCTCGGCGGGGACGTACTGCCACATGATCGAGTGCCACAGGACCGTCAGGTGCCCGTCCCGCAGCGTGAGCTCCCGGACCGCGTCGGCCGCGCCGAGCCGTCGCACGGTCACGGGGTGGGCGGCGGCCACCTCGAGCGCCGCCCGCAGCCGGGCCAGGCGCGCGGTCTGGTCGGGCCAGACGTAGGCCTGCAGCCGCTCGGCCGCGCCGGGGCGGGCCAGGTCGAGCGGGGCGATGTCGCTGCCGTGGCGCTCCACCACCCGCAGCGGGGCGCCGGGGTCGGGGGCCGCCCCGCGCCAGGCGTCGGCCAGGGCGACCGGGGAGGCGGCCGGGCCCCACCACCGACCGTCGGCGCCGGTCCCGTAGCGGTAGCGGTCGGCGTTGAGGCCGAGGCCGGCGCTGGCCCCCACCTCGTGCAGCAGCACCGGCAGGTCCCTCCCGCCGAGCACCCGCAGCAGGCCGCCGACGAGGGCCGCGCCCCGGCCGACCTCGTTGGTCTGCGGGGGCCGGGCGAGCCACGCCACCACCTGCTCCCGGTCCTCGGCGAGCACCTCGAGGAACGCGGGCACGAGGTCGTCGTCCGGGCGGCCGCCGGTGCTCGGGTACTGCCGCGCGAGCCGGGGGGCGTCCCCGGCCAGCACCAGCGCGTGGACGCCGCCGAGCACCCGCAGCCCCACCAGGTCGTCCTGGGGGGCGTCGAGGTGGTCGGCCAGGACGGCGGCCACCGGACCGCCCGCCCGCAGGTCGGCCGCGCAGCCCCGCAGCAGCCGGGCGTACAGCGGGGAGCCGAGCCGGTCGCAGGCCGAGGCCTGGGCGAGCAGGTGCTCGGCCGCGCGGCCGGCGCGGGGTCCACGCAGCCCCTCGGCTCAGTCCACCGCGGGGGTCGGCACCCCGCCGTCCGCCCCGGGGACGGGCCCGGAGGTCGAAGGTCCGGACGTCGTGGGCCCGGCGGTCGTCGGCCCGTGCGCGGCGGTCCGGGCGGGCGGGACGGGGGAGCCGCCGGTGGTGGCCGCGGTCGCCCGCTGGACGAGCTGCTGCAGGTCCACCCCGGTGGCGCCCTTGAGCATCTGCAGGGTCTGCGCGAGGTTCTCCGTCACCTGCCGGGGCAGGGCCGCCGCCCCGTCCGTGGACAGCACGGTGAGGGAGTCGATCGCGGCCATCGGGGAGGCGAGCTCGCGGGCGACCTCGGGCAGGATCTTGACGAACAGCTCGAGGACGGCGGCCTCGTTGTAGTGGCTGAACGCCTCGGCACGCTGCTGCATGGCCTGGGCCTCGGCACCGCCCCGGGCCAGCACCGCGGCCGCCTCGGACTCGCCCTCGATCCGCACCGCCTCGGCGATGGCGACGCGGCGGGCCTTCTCGGCCTCACCGGTCCGCATGCCCTCGATGGCCTCGGCCTCGGCGAGCGCCGTGCGCCGGCCCTTCTCGGCCACGCCGGACAGCTTCGTCTCCTCGGCCTTGGCCTCGGCCGCGGCGATGGAGGCGGCCTTGCGGGCCTCGGCGGTGGAGATGTCGGCGTTGCGGCGGCCCTCGGCCTCCTGCTCGACCCGGTAGCGCTCGGCGTCGGCGGGGCGGCGGATCTCGGTGTCGAGCTGGCGCTCCTTGAGCGCGGCCTGCCGGACGGCGACCTTCTCCTGCTCCAGGAGGATGGCCTGGTCGCGGTCGGCCTGGGCGAGCGGGCCGGCGGCGGCGGCCTGGGCGGCGGCCGCGTCGATCTCCGCCTTGATCTCGGCCTGCTTGAGGTTGAGCGCGCGGTTGGAGATCGCGATCTGCTCCTCGGCGCGGATCCGGGCCTGCTCGGCCTCCTGCCGGGCGTTGGCCTCGGCCACCGAGGCGGTCTGGAGCAGCCGGGCGGCCTCGGGCCGGCCGAGGTCGGCGAGGTAGGTGCCGTCGTCGCTGATGTCCTGGATCTGGAAGGTGTCCATGACCAGGCCCTGGCCGGTCAGGGAGTTCTCGGACTCGTCGGCCACCCGCTGCGCGAACGCGGCCCGGTCCCGGATGATCTGCTCGACGCTGAGCGCCCCGACGATGGAGCGCAGCGCGCCGGCCAGCACCTCCTGCGTGTACGGGGTGATGTCGTCCTGCTGGGACAGGAACCGCTGGGCGGCGGCCCGGATGGAGTCCTCGTTGCCGCCGACCTTGACGATGGCCACGCCCTCGACGTTGAGCTTGATGCCCTGCCCGGAGACCGCGCTGCGGATCTGCACCGGGATGCGGCGGCTCGACATGTCCATCGTGTGCAGCTTCTGCACCAGCGGCAGCACGAACACCCCGCCGCCGAGGACGACCTTCTGGCCGGAGACGTCGGCCTGCCCGGGCACGGTCGCGCCGCTGCCCCGGCGCCCGGTGACGATGAACGCCTGGTCCGGCCCGGCCACCTTGTACCGCCGCAGGACCAGGACGACCAGGAGCAGGACGAGGACGACCAGCCCGACGATCGCCAGCAGTCCGGAGGTGAGCTCGATCATGAGGGGGTGCCACCGATCCCGGCGTCGCCCGACGCCGTCAGAGGGTCGACCTGGACGGCCGTGGAGGACAGGACAGCGCTGACCCGCACCTGCTGGCCGGTCCGCAGACCGGTCGCGCTGCGGGCGTTGAGGCGCGTGGGGTGGCCGGCGACGACGAGGGAGACCGTGCCGTAGCCGTCGGCGGGGACGTCGGAGACCACGGTGGCCGTGGCGCCGACCAGGGCGCCGCTGCGCGGGGTGACGTCGTCGTCCTCGCGGGTCAGGGCGCGGGTGAGCAGGCCGGCGAGGGCGCCGGCGGCGACGCCGGCCGCCACGCCGACGCCGGTGGCGCCGAGGGTGCCCAGGCCGGCCTGGGTGGCCAGCGCGCCGGCGAAGCCGACCGCGGCGAGGAAGGCGGCGACGGCGGTCCCGGACAGCCAGTCGCCGCCCAGCTCGACCCCGTCGAGGACGCCCTCGAGCACGTCGCCGAGCACCAGGGACGCCAGCAGCAGGAGCAGCCCCACGACCCCCAGGACGAGGAAGACCGTCATCCGACACCCCCTGCCGACCGGCGGACCGGTCGGCCGCGAGCGCAGTCAAGCACAGCGGCCGTCGGCGGCACGGACGTTCTCGGCGAGCCTGTGGACCCGCCCCCGGAGACCTCAAGTGCGGGCCCGACCGGGCCGATCTTGATCCCGTGCCGGGACAGCTGCGAAGCCTGCTGCGGCCGGGCCGCGGGGCGTCCGCACGCTCGGTCGACCTGGTGCTGCTCGTCGGGGCGGTGCTGGGGATCCACCTGCTCAGCGTCGGCGCCGTCGAGCTCGCGCCCGAGGGCTCCGTCGTCGCCTCCTGGTGGCCCGCCGCGGGGCTGGGCACGGGCCTGGCCGCGGTGGTCGCTCCCTCCCGCCGTCCGCTCGTGCTGCTCGCGGTGCTGCTGGGCAGCACCACCGGCAACCTCGAGGGCGGCCGTCCCGCGGACGTCGCGATGCTGTTCGCGGTCTTCAACGTGGTCGAGGTCGCCGTCACCAGCGCCCTGCTCGCCCGCGGGCGCGGGGCGCGGCTGACCGAGATGGCCGACGTCGCCCGGCTCGGCGGGGCCGTGGTGGCCGGGGCATCGGTGCTGGGCGTGCTCACCTCCCTCACCGTGGCCGTGAAGATGGGGGTGCCCTTCACGGAGACCTTCGTCGCGGTGACCCCGTCGCACACCGCCGCCCAGCTGCTCGTCGTGCCCGTGGTCCTCACCCTCCGGACCCGCCCCCGGCAGCGCCGCCCGGGCGAGGCGACGGTGCAGGCGGGCCTCCTGCTGCTGGTCGCGGAGCTCGTGTTCGGGCTGGGGCGCCTGCCGCTGGCGTTCGTGCCGCTGACGGTGGTCGTCTGGGGCGCCGTGCGGCTCGGCGTGCGCGCGGTGGCCGTCGAGCTCCTCGCCCTGGTCGTCGTCGTCACCCTGCTGTCCTCGGACGGGCACGGGCCCTTCGCGGCCGGTCCGGAGGTGTCCGTCCAGACGTCCACCCTGCTGCTGCAGGTCTTCGCCGTCAGCTACGTGCTCGTGGGGCTCACGCTGGCCCTGGCCGTCAGCCAGCGCGAGGCCGTCGTCGTGCGGGTCTCGGCCTCCGAGGCGCTGTTCCGGGGCGGCTTCACGGAGTCCCTGCTGGGCATGCTCATGCTCGAGCACCGGGACGGCGTGCTGCGCGTGGTGCGGGCCAACCCCGTGGCGTGCCGGCTGCTCGGCCTCGACGAGACGGACCTGCTCGGCCGCGAGCTGGCCGAGCTGCTGGACCCGTCCGAGCGCCGCGGCCTGCGCGAGGCGCTGCGCGACCTGCTCGGGGGGCGGTCGCTGGGCTGGCGCCACGAGGTCCGCACCGCCGGGCCCGTCGAGACCTGGGTGGAGATGGCGGTGTCCGTCCTGCCCGGGGAGACCTCCGAGCCCGACGACGCCGTGGTCAGCGTGCAGCTGGTCGACGTGAGCGACCGCCGGGAGGCGCAGTCCCAGCTCGCGCGGCTCGCCCTGCACGACCCGCTGACGATGCTGGCCAACCGGGTCCTGCTCGCCGACCGGCTCGTGCAGGTGCTGGCCTCCGCCCGGCGCTCGGGCGTCGGTCCCGCGCTGCTCTTCCTCGACCTCGACGACTTCAAGCAGGTCAACGACCTCGACGGCCACGCCGCCGGCGACGTGGTGCTGCGCACGGTGGCCGACCGGGTCGCCTCGGCGGTCCGCGCGACCGACACCGTCGCCCGGCTCGGCGGCGACGAGTTCGTCGTGCTCTGCCCGCGCACGGCCGACCCGGTCGCGGCCGTCGCGCTGGCCGACCGGCTCGTCGCCCTGGTGTCACGGCCGATCCCCGTCGACGGGCACGACGTGAGCGTGCGCCTCAGCGTGGGCGTGGTCCTGGGGGCGCCCGACTGCACCGCCGAGGACCTCATGCGCGACGCGGACACCGCGATGTACGCGGCCAAGGCCCAGGGCAAGGGACGCGCCGTGCTCTTCCGGGCGGAGGCGCACGGCCTGCCCCGCCAGCGCCCCCGACCGCAGGCCGCCCCGCGCGAGCGGGCCGACCAGGTCGACGCGCCCTAGCCGAACAGGCTCCCCGTGGTCACGCGGTCCGGCAGCGGCAGGTCCTCCAGCCGCCAGGTCGTCATCCCGCTGCCGCCCCGCAGCGTCCGCACCGCGCCCGCACCGTCACGGCCGAGGACGACCGGCTCCCCGACCGAGGCGTAGCCGGGACCGCTCACCACCCGCAGCGTGCCCTCGTCGACCACCTCGAGCTCCTGCACCGAGGCGGTCGGGTCCGCGAGCGTCGGCGTCAGCAGCACGAGCCGGCCCCCGAGGAGGGCGACGTCCTGCACGCCCCACAGCGTCGCCCACCGCCCGCAGGCCGCCTGCGCCGTGGCCAGCGCCCCGCCGGAGAGCGGGACGGAGCCCGCCGGGGGCGCCGCGGCCAGGTCGAGGATCCTCACCGCCCCCTGCGCCAGCTCCTGCGCCGGGCCGTCGACCGCGTTGGTGAGCACCGAGACCGCGAGCCCGGCGACGGGGTCGAGCAGGCTGCGGGTGATGTGGCCGGGCCAGCCGCCGCCGTGGCCCACCAGGCGCCGCTCCCCCACCGTGCTCACGCCCAGGCCGAGCCCGTAGGCCTCTCCCGGGGCGCCGTCGACGTCCCACCCGCCGTGCTGCATCTGACGTCGGCCCAGGGCCGTGAGCAGCGGGTCCGGGGCACGCCCGGCGTGCGCGGACAGGTAGCGGACCAGGTCCCCGGCGGTCGAGCAGAACCCGGTGGCCGCCGCCATGCCCGCGGTGCCCACCTGGTCCACGGGGACCCGCGCGTCGGCGTAGGCCAGCGAGGAGTACCCGGTGGCGACGCGGTCGGCGAGGGGGTCGCCGGGCTGGAGGTCCGGCGCCGTGGACGACAGACCCGAGCGGCTCGAGGACGCCCGCCCGGACCGCGTCGGCCCAGGTCGTGCCGCTCGCCGCGGCCACCACGAGCCCGAGCAGCGCGTAGCCGATGTTGGAGTACTTGAACCGGACCTCGGCCCCGGTGACCAGCGACGCCGGGTCCGCGAGCAGGGCCCGCAGGCCCTCCTCGTCGAGGAACGGCCGGCGCAGCTGCCAGTGGTCGCCGTCGGCGCCGTCGCGGGTCAGGCCCGAGGTGTGCTGGAGCAGCTGGCGCAGCGTGAGGGCGGCGACGCCGTCGGCCGAGCCGCTGGTCCAGGGCACCCACCGGGAGAGCGGGTCGTCCAGCGCGAGCACGCCCCGCTCGGCCAGCTGGAGCACGACGGTGGCCGTGAAGGTCTTGGAGTGCGAGGCGACCCGGAACACCGAGGACGTCGTCAGCGGTGTGCCGGCCTCGACGTCGGCCAGGCCGTGGGCGGTCTCCAGGAGCACCTCCCCGTCCAGGGCGAGGGCCCCCTGCACCCCGGGCACGCGGTGGTGGCGGCGCCGGTAGGCCCACCAGGTGTCCACGTAGGCGGCGGCCCCCACGACGAGGTCTCGGTCCAGCTCCGGTGCGCTCACCCGCCCATCCTGCCGCCCGTCGTCGCGCCCGCCCCGACGCTGTCCCGCTCACCGACCTGTCCAGCCTTAAACCACTTCTGGGTCACGATCCGATAACGGTTCCTGGCGCGGGGATCCGTGGGCCCCCGGAGGCGGTCCCATTGGCCAGCGCGACGGAGCGCGGTTCCGGGGGACGCACGAGGGGCGGCAGTCATGGGGTCTTCGCAGGCAGGACGACGGGGGAGCGGGACGACCGACGACGGCGCCCCGGGGGCGACGGCCGGCCGGCGCGACGTGCTGCGGCTCGGCGCCGCCGCGGGCGCGGGGGCCTGGCTCGTCGCGGCAGCGGCACCCGCGAGCGCCCGTACGGCCACGGCCGGGGCAGCAGCGACCACGCTGCCCGGGGCCACCGCCGCCCGTACCGACGCCTCCTCCGCCCACGCCTGGGTGCGCACCGCCTACCGGGCGGTGCAGCTGGAGAACCTCACCCCGCCGACCGCCGCGCGGGCCTACGCCCACGCCGCCCTGGCCATGTACGAGGCCGCGGTCGACGGCATGCCCCACCACCGCTCCCTGGCCGGGTCGGTGCAGGGCCTCGGGCCGGCCCCGGGCCCGGCCCCCCGCGCCGGCCGCGGGGCGCTGGACTGGTCGGTGGCCGTGTCCGCCGCCGCGCACGACCTGCTCGACGCCCTGCTGCCCCACCGCGACCCCCGCACCCGTCCTCTGCTGCAGGAGGCCCACGCGGCCCTGGTGGCCGGGCGGCTGGCCGCCGGCGCGGGGACCCGGCTCGTGATCGCCTCCCAGCAGCACGGCTCCGCCGCGGCGGCCCGGGTGCTCGGCCGGGCCCTGGCCGACGGCCACGCGGAGGCGTCCGCCCGGGCGTACACGCCCCCGAGCGGCCAGCCCTGGCTCTGGGTGTCGACGCCGCCGAACTTCCGTCCCGCCATCGAGCCGTACTGCGCCGACGTGCGGCCGTTCCTGCTGCGCTCCACCGACGAGGTCGAGCCGGCGCCGCCCGTGCCGTTCTCGACGGAGCCGGGCTCGGCGTTCCACGCCCAGGCGGTGGCCGTCCTCGAGCAGTCGCGCGCCAACGGCGACGCGGAGCGCGCCACGGCCCGCTTCTGGACCGACAACCCGGGCTCCTTCACCCCGCCCCTCGGCACCGCGACGGGGCTCCCGGCCGGGCACTGGATGCGGATCGCGTCGCAGGCCACCGAGCAGCGCGGCCTGCCGCTGGACGAGACCCTCGAGGCGCTGGTGCGGCTCGGGCTGGCCACGCACGACGCGTTCCTGGCCTGCTGGACGGCCAAGTACCGCTCGAACCTGCTCCGGCCGATCACGTACATCAACCGGTACATCGACCCGACGTGGACGTCGTTCGTCAACACCCCCCAGTTCCCCGAGCACACCTCCGGGCACTCGGTCTCCTCGGCCGCGGCGTCCGTCGTGCTCACCGACCTGCTGGGCGAGCGGCCCTTCGTCGACGACACCCAGGCCCACCTCGGCTACCCGGCCCGCACGTTCGCCTCCTTCGAGGCGGCCGCGCTGCAGGCCGCGGGCTCGCGGCTCTTCGGCGGCATCCACTACCCGTGGGGCATCGAGGCCGGGCTCGAGCAGGGCCGGCGGGTCGGCGCGATCGCCGTCGACCGGCTGCGCACCCGCCGCTGAGCCGGCCCCGCGCCACCGGCGCCACCGGCGCCACGAGGGCCCCCAGCGCCACGAGGCCCCGCGGCCCCACCAGACCCCTCCGCACCGCCCGCCACCCACGGCACCCCGCGCCCGCGGCGAGCCGCACCACGAAGGAGTGCTGATGTCCCGTCACACCGTCCGCAGGACCGGGGCCGCCGTCGCCCTGGTCGCCACCCTCGGCCTCGCCCTCGGCGTCGCCCCCGCCCAGGGGGAGCCGCCCGGCTCCTCGTCGTCGTCGCGGACCACCGGCAAGCTGGTCGACGCGGAGTGGCTCGAGGTCGGGCCGCTGCCGGGCGTCGCCGGCAACATCCACTTCGGGTACCTGTCGGTGCAGGCCCAGACCGCGGGCGAGACCTTCGTCTTCGGCTACGTGGACGACCTGCAGTGCGAGGACGGCTTCGTCCCCGAGAACCCCTACGGCGGCGGCCACGGCGGCGAGGAGGAGTTCCCCTGCGAGTTCGTCGGCAGCCGGTTCATCGACGGCGGCCAGGTGAGCCTCGTGGTGGACAAGAAGATCACGACCGCGCGCCTCACCGGCACCCTCCAGGTGTCCGACCACGACGGCACCGGCCTGGGCACCCCCCCGGTCGACGTCACGCTCACCGGGTTCGGCGGCACGGCCACCGGCAACGACCGGGGCCGCTACACCGACTTCGACGGGTCCTCCTTCACCTACCGGAACCGCTCCGTCCGCCGCGAGGCGACGATCACCGGCCGGATCGGGCCCATGGTCTTCGACGACGAGGCCGGCGAGTTCTCCCGCGCGAGCCTGGGCACCTACCGCGACGGCTCCCACCAGCGCATCCGCTGACCGGGCGCAGGCCACCACCGGCGCGCCGGTGACGGGCGGCGGCCGCGCGCCATGATGGGCGCGTGGCCGCCGACCCCCCGCTGACGTACGGCACCTACCTGCGCGTGGACGAGCTGCTGCAGCTGCAGCGGCTGAGCAGCGACCCGCCGGAGCACGACGAGCTGCTGTTCATCACCATCCACCAGGTCTACGAGCTGTGGTTCAAGCAGATCCTCTGGGAGCTCGACCGGGCGGTCGCCCTGCTCGACGTCGACGACCGGGCCCGGGCGCAGCACTCCCTCAAGCGGGTCCGCTCGGTGGTCAAGGTCCTGGTCAGCCAGCTCGACGTGCTGGAGACCATGACGCCGCTGGAGTTCGCGAGCTTCCGCGCGCACCTGGAGTCGGGCTCGGGGTTCCAGTCCGCCCAGTTCCGCGAGGTCGAGATGGTGCTCGGCCTCAAGGACCCGGCCGCGGTCCGCCGGGCCGAGACCGACGCCACGCGGGACCGGCTGCGGCGCCGGCTGGAGGCGCCGTCGCTCTGGGACGCGACCCTCGCGCACCTCGGCCGCACCGGGCACCCCGTCGGCGCGGGCGACCCGGCCCCGGTCGAGGACGCCGCGGTGGAGGACGTGCTGGTCCGGCTGTACCGCGAGGACCCCGACGCCGCCGGGCTGTGCGAGAGCCTCGTCGACCTCGACGAGGGGGTCCAGGAGTGGCGCTACCGCCACGTGAAGATGGTGGAGCGGACGATCGGCGCGCAGATGGGCACGGGCGGCTCGGCGGGGGCGGAGTACCTGCGCCGCACCCTGCGCCCGGCCTTCCCGCTGCTCTGGTCGATCCGGAGCCGGTTCTGATGGCCGCGCCCGCCTCCTCGACCGCCCCGGCGGCCCCGGCCGGCCACGACCCCGCCGCGCTGGCCCGCTGCTACTCCCGCGCGGGCGTGGCCGACCGGCTCCCGCTGACCGGGCACAGCCACCAGGCCTGGCCCGACGCGGCGCTGGACGGCCAGCTGCGAGCCTTCGCCGACGCCACCGAGCTGCTGGACGAGAAGTGGGACCGGGCCCTGGCCGCCGGGGACCGGGTGCGGGACGGCCTGTCGGCGATGCTCGGCGACGACGGGCGCGGCGTGCTCACGCTCGCGGACTCCACCCACACCCTGCTGGTGCGGCTGCTGTCCGCGCTGGACCTGCGCGCCCGGCCGCGCGTGGTCACCACGGGCTCGGAGTTCCACTCCGCGCGCCGGCAGCTCGACCGGCTGGAGGAGGCGGGGCTGACGGTCGACCGCGTCCCGGTCGGCGACCCCACGACCGGGGCGGACGACCTCGCCGCCCGGCTCGCGGCCCGGGTGGACGACCGCACCGCGATGGTCCTGGTCTCCAAGGTGCTGTTCGGCTCCGCCCGCGTCGTGCCCGGCCTCGCCGTCCTCGCCCAGGCCTGCCGCGCGCACGGTGCGGCGCTGGTCGTCGACAGCTACCACGCGCTCGGGGCGCTCGACTGGTCGCTGGCCGAGGACGACCTGCACGACGCGTTCGTCGTGGGTGGCGGCTACAAGTACCTCCAGCAGGGCGAGGGGGTCTGCTTCCTGCGCTGGCCGGCGGGGACGCCCCTGCGCCCCGTGGTCACCGGCTGGTACGCCGAGTTCGGGGCGGTGCACGCCCCGCCCGCGGGCGGGGTGGCCTACGGCGACGGGCCCGAGCGGTTCGCCGGGTCCACGTACGACCCGACGTCGCACCACCGCGCGGCCGCCGTCCTCGACTTCTTCGAGAGCCAGGGCATGACGCCGGCCTGGCTGCGGGCGGTGAGCCTGCACCAGGTCGGCGTGCTGTCCGACGCGTTCGACGCCCTCGGCGCCGACCCGGACGTGGTCCGTCGGGTCCTGGAGGGCCCGGTCGAGGACCGGGCCGGCTTCCTCGCCCTGCGCACCCCGCGCGCCGGGGGCGCTCCAGGCGGCCCTGCGCCGGCGGGGGGTGCTCACCGACCACCGCGGCGACGTGCTGCGGCTCGGCCCGGCGCCCTACCTGCGCGACGAGCAGCTGGTGCGCGCCGTCGACGCTGCTGGGCGAGGCCCTGCGCGAGGGCTGAGCGTCAGGCCCCGCGGCCGCCCCGGTCCCGCAGGCCGCGCACCAGCGCGCCGGCCCGCTGGCGCACCGAGGTGCCGTCGGCGTCACGGGCCAGGCTGCCCCCGCGCGCACCGTCGGGAGCGGGCGAGGAGGACGTGTCCGGGGCCGGCGAGGAGGACGCGTCCGGGCCGGGCCCGTCCTGCGCCTCCCGACCGGCGGTGCTCTCGCTGCCGACCGCACCAGCTCGCTCCGTCGTGGTGCCCGCGCGCCGGGCGCCGGACCGCTCGACGGGGTGCAGCTCGCGGGCCTGCCGCTCGCGCTCGTCGTGCTCCTCGTCGGCGTGGGCCTGGCGGGACGCCTGGACCGCGGCCCAGGCCACGGCGGCGAACGGCACCGCGAGGACCGCCCCGATGACGCCCGCGACGATGGAGCCCGCGGCCAGGGCCAGCAGGATGACCAGCGGGTGCAGCGACAGGGACCGCCCCATGAGGATCGGCTGCAGCACGTTGCCCTCGATCTGCTGCACGGCGACGACGATGCCGAGGACGATGAGCGCGGCCCCCGGACCGTTGGAGACCAGGGCGACCAGCACGGCCACGGCCCCGGCGGCGACCGCGCCGACGATGGGGACGAAGGCGGACACGAAGGTGAGCAGGGCCAGCGGCAGGGCGAGCGGCACGCCGACGACGGCGAGCCCGACCCCGATGAGGACCGCGTCCACCGAGGCCACCGCGGCCGTCCCGCGGACGTAGCCGCCCAGCACCCGCGAGGACCGCAGGCCGACCAGGTCGAAGCGGTGGTGCTCCCGCTGGGGGAGCTGCTCGCGGAAGAAGCCCCAGATCACGCGGCCGTCCTTGAGCAGGAAGAAGAGCACGACGACGGCGAGCAGCACGCCGGTGACCACCTGGGCGAACGCGGCCGCCCCGGTCAGCGCCCCCGACTGCACGGCCGAGCCCTGCAGCACCTCCTCGACCTGCGCGACGAGCTGGTCCATGTCGGTGGAGGGCAGCCCGAAGGGACCGCTCTCCACGTAGTCCGACAGCTGCTGGAAGCCCTGGACGGCGCCGTCGCGCAGCTGGCCCCACTGGTCGGCCACGGCGTTGCCGACGAGGTATCCGACGCCGCCGATCAGGACCAGACCGAGCAGCAGCGTGATCCAGACCGCGGCCAGCCGCGGCATCCGTCGGGCCAGCAGGTCGACGAGCGGGCTGGCCGCCGCCGCGACGAGCACGGCGATGAGCACGGGCACGACGACCAGCTTCAGCGTGATGCCCACGTAGGCGGCGATCACCACGACGGCGAGGACGAGGAGGACCTGGGCGCAGCGGGTGGCGACGCCGCCGAAGCCGTCCTGCCAACGGGCCTTCGGGGGGCGGGTGGGGGTGGTCACGGCCTGACGGTACCCAGCGTGACGAGACCGAACCCGTCCGTCGTGCGGCGGGCCGGGACCTGGTGGTGCGGCGGCCGGCAATGGTTGAGAGATCAAGCAAGCGGGTACCGTGGTCCTCGTGACGACTCGCTGGCTGCACGACGACGAGCAGAGGTCCTGGCGCGCGCTGGCCGGGGTCATGCTCCGGCTGCCCACGGCCCTGGACGCGCAGCTCGGCCGGGACGGCGGGCTCACCAACTTCTCCTACTTCGTGCTGGCCATGCTCAGCGAGGCCGACGACCGCACGCTGCCCATGTCGGAGCTCGCGCGGCGGTCCAGCTCCTCGCAGTCGCGGCTCAGCCACGCGGTGAGCCGGCTCGAGCGCTCCGGCTGGGTGGTCCGCACCCCCTGCCCCGGCAACGGCCGGGTCACCCTGGCCCGCCTCACCGACGCGGGCCTCGACGTGGTGCGCCGGGCGGCCCCCGGCCACGCCTCGGAGGTGCTGCGCCTGGTCATGGAGGACCTCGACGCCGAGCAGGTGCGCGTCCTGGGCGAGGCCTGCGAGAAGGTCCTGGCCCGCCTCGACGGCGAGTGCGCCCGCGAGCACGCCGCGCTGGACACCCACGGCAGGATGGCCGCGTGCCCCACGGAGACCACAGCCACCACGACGTCGTCGTCGTCGGCGGGGGCCACAACGGCCTGACCGCCGCGGCCTACCTCGCCCGCGCGGGCCTGCGGGTGGTCGTCCTCGAGCAGGCGGACCACCTGGGCGGCGCGTCGGTGAGCGCCGCGGTGTTCCCCGGCGTCGACGCCCGGCTCAGCCGCTACTCCTACCTCGTCAGCCTGCTGCCGCAGCAGGTCCGCGACGAGCTCGGGCTGGACCTGCGCCTGGTCCGCCGCCGGGTGTCCTCCTACACCCCGGACCCGCGGCGCGGCGGCGAGGTGGGGCTGCTGGTCACCGACGACGAGGCCGCGACGACGGCGTCCTTCGCCCGGGTCGGGGCCGGCGCGCGACCGCGCCGGCTGGGACGCGCTGTACGCGCGGACCGCCGTGGCCGCCCGCGCCCTGTGGCCGACCGTCACCGAGCCGCTCGTGGCGCAGGAGCGGGCCCGGCAAGCTCGTCGGCGACGACGCGGTGTGGGACCTGCTCGTCGGGCGGCCGGTCGGGCTGTCGGTCGCCGAGGCCGTGGCCGACGACGTGGTGCGCGGCGTCGTGCTCACCGACGCCCTCATCGGCACCTTCGCCGACACGGACACCGACCTGCTCGCCAACCGCTGCTTCCTCTACCACGTGGTCGGCGGCGGCACCGGGGACTGGGACGTCCCGGTCGGCGGCATGGGCGCCGTCTCCGGCGCCCTGGCCGCGGCGGCGCAGACGGCCGGGGCGGGCACCATCACCTCTGCGCGGGTGGTCTCGCTCGACCCCGACGGCCGCCTCGTGGTCGACGCCCACGGCACCGAGCGGACCCTGAGCGCCGACCGCGTCGTCTGGGCCGGGTCCCCGGCGGGCCTCGACGCCGCGCTCGCCGCCGGCGGCGCCGAGCCGCACTCCCGCGCGGCGCAGCCGGCGCCCGAGGGCTCCCAGCTCAAGGTGAACATGCTGCTGCGCCGGCTCCCCCGGCTGCGCGACGCCTCGGTCGACCCCCGCGACGCCTTCGCCGGCACCTTCCACGTCAACGAGACCGCGTCCCAGGTCGCCGCCGCCTTCGCCCAGGCCTCGGCCGGGCAGGTGCCCGACCTGCCCCCGTGCGAGGTGTACTGCCACACGCTGTCGGACCGGTCGATCCTCGGGCCGGCGCTCGCCGCCTCGGAGGCCCAGACGCTCACGCTCTTCGGGCTGCACATGCCGGCCCGGCTGTTCCGCGAGGACCCCGACGGCGCCCGCGAGCGCGCGCTGGCCGCGACCATGGCCTCGATCGACGCGGTGCTCGCCGAGCCGCTGGCCGACGTGCTGATGACCGCGCCCGACGGGCGGCCCTGCCTGGAGGTGCGCACCCCGGTCGACCTGGAGGGCGACGTCGGCCTGCCCGGCGGGCACATCTTCCACCGCGACCTGCAGTGGCCCTGGGCCGAGACCGACGACGAGGTCGGCACGTGGGGCGTGGAGACCGTGCACGACCGCGTGCTGCTCGGCGGCGCGGGCGCGCGGCGCGGCGGCGGGGTGAGCGGCATCCCCGGCCGCTCCGCGGCCATGGCGGTCCTGGCCGCGACCGGGCAGGCCCGCCCGTGACCACCCTCGCCCAGGCCCTCGCGCAGCGGCCCGTCGTGCTCGACGGCGGCCTGGCCACGCACCTGGAGACGCGCGGGCACGACCTGTCGGGGGAGCTGTGGTCGGCGGCCCTGCTCACCAGCGACCCCGGCGCGGTCCGCGACGCCCACGCGGACTACCTGCGGGCCGGCGCGGAGGTGCTCGTCACCGCGTCCTACCAGGCCTCCGTGGCCGGGTTCGCCCACGTCGGCCTCGACCGCGCGCAGGCCCTCGCCCTGCTCGCGCGCTCGGTCGACGTGGCCCGCGAGGCCTGCGAGCAGACCGGCGTCGACGCCTGGGTGGCCGGCTCCGTGGGCCCGTACGGCGCCGTGCTCGCCGGCGGCCAGGAGTACACCGGCGACTACGTCGACCCCGCCTGGACCGACGGCCCCACCATGACCGTGCCGGCGCTGCGGGCCTTCCACCGCGAGCGGATGCAGGCCCTGGCCGACGCCGGCGCGGACGTGCTGGCCTGCGAGACCGTCCCCGCCGGGGCCGAGGTCGAGGCGCTGCTGCTCGCGGCCGCCGACGTCGGCCTGCCCGTGTGGGTCTCCCTCACCACGGTCCTGGACGGCGAGGGCGTGGTCCGGACCCGCCGCGGCGAGGACGCGGCCGAGGTCTTCGCGACCGTGCGCGGGGTCGAGGGCGTGCTCGCCGTGGGCGTCAACTGCTGCGACCCGGCCGGCGTCGAGGCGGCCGTCGCGGTGGCCTCGCAGGCCTCGGGCCTGCCGGTGGTCGTCTACCCGAACAGCGGGGAGACGTGGGACGCCGGGAGGCGCGGCTGGGTGGGGCGCCCGGACCTCGACCTGGCCGCGGTGGACGGCTGGGTCGCCGGCGGCGCCCGGCTCGTCGGCGGGTGCTGCCGGGTCGGCCCGGAGCAGGTCCGTGAGCTGGCGGGGCACCTGCGGTCCCCGGCGGACCGCGGCTGACCCTCCTCGGCCCTCCGACCCGGTGACGCGCCGACCGGGCGGTCCCCGCGTCCGCGTGCCGGTCCCCCGGCAAGACCTCACCGTGGAGCCGTGAGCACCGCACCCCGGACCCCCGCGACGGACGACCCGGCGGTCGACCTCGACGAGCCCCTCGCCCCCGACGTCCCGCCCGCCCCGCACAGCGCGAGCGGGGAGCAGGTGCCGACGCGCGACCTGTCCGGCCTGGCGCCGCCGCCCCGGCCCGCCCGCCGCTGGACGCCGAAGCGGGTCGTCATCACGCCCGCCGCCCTCGACCACCCGCACGCCCACCGGATCGTCGAGCGGGTCGAGGCGCGCGGCATCGAGGTGGAGCGGCTCGCCGCGAACCGGCTGACCGGGGTGCGCGGGGCCACCGAGCGGGAGACGTACGCGCTGGCCAAGTCGACGATGGCGATCGTCGTCAGCCCCCCCTCGCGCCGGGCGCTGCAGCCGATCGCGCCGAGCGCCGACTGGCGGGTCGACCTGGCGGAGGGCTGCCCCGCGCACTGCCAGTACTGCTACCTCGCCGGCTCGCTCAGCGGGCCGCCGGTGACCCGCGTCTACGCCGACCTCGACGACATCCTCGCCGGGCTCGAGCCGTACCTGGGCCGGGGGACGATCACCAGCCGCCGGGCCGGCCGCGCGCACGAGGGCACGACGTTCGAGGCGTCCTGCTACACCGACCCGCTCGCGCTGGAGCACCTGACCGGCAGCTGGAGCCGGGCGGTCGAGCACTTCGGCGGCTGGGACGCGCCTGTGCAGCTGCGGTGGACGACCAAGTACGACGACGTCGGCGGCTTCGTCGGCCTCCCGCACGCCGGGCGCACCCGGGTCCGGTTCAGCGTCAACTGCCTGCCGGTGAGCGAGCGCATGGAGGGCGGCACGTCGAGGGTCGAGGACCGCCTGGCCGCGCTGCGCCGGCTCGCGCTGGACGGCTACCCGGTCGGCCTGACCATGGCGCCGCTCATGCCGCTGGAGGGCTGGCGCGAGCACTACGGCCACCTGCTCGACCTCGTCGAGACCGCGGTGGACGGGGTGCCGGACCTCGACCTCACCGCCGAGCTCATCACGCACCGCTTCACGCCCGGGAGCAAGGAGGTCCTGCTCGGCTGGTACCCGAGGACCCGCCTGGACATGGACGAGAGCCGCCGCACCACCAAGCGCGGGAAGTTCGGCTCGCTGAAGTACGTCTACCCGACAGACGTCATGGCCGAGATGCGGGGCTGGTTCACCGCCGAGCTCGAGCGACGGCTGCCGGCGCTGCGGGTCCTGTACTGGACCTGACGCCTCGCCCGGGCGCCGGCGCCGAGGTGCGACCACGGTCGCGCGCTGCGACGGTGGAGGTCGTTCGACCGTCAACCACGCAGGAGGCTCCACCATGGCCGATGTCCACGTCGCGATCGTCTACTACAGCGCCACGGGCGGGGTGTACGCGCTCGCGCAGGCCGCGCAGCGCGCCGCCGAGCAGGCGGGTGCCGAGGTGCGGCTGCACAAGGTGCACGAGCTGGCGCCGCAGGAGGCGATCAGCAGCAACGAGGGCTGGTCCGCCCACGCCCTGGAGACCCAGGACGTGCCCGAGGCCACCCTCGACGACCTCGAGT
This sequence comes from uncultured Actinomycetota bacterium, assembly GCA_963750335.1. Lineage (GTDB taxonomy): Bacteria > Actinomycetota > Actinomycetes > Actinomycetales > JBBAYJ01 > Aquipuribacter. Next base: position 124,559 of record CAVVQD010000011.1, on the reverse strand, counting down.
GGGCCGACGTCATCATGCTCGGCAGCCCGACCCGCTACGGCCTGCCCACCGCGCAGCTCAAGCAGTTCCTCGACCAGACCGGCCCCCTGTGGGGCGCCGGCAAGCTCGTCAACAAGGTCGGCACGTCGTTCACCTCGACCGCGACCGCGCACGGCGGCCAGGAGTCGACCGTCCTGGCGATGAACAACACCTTCTACCACTGGGGCTCGATCATCGTCGGGCCCGGTTACGCCGACCCGGTCCAGTTCGCCGCCGGCAACCCCTACGGCGCCTCGCACACCTCGAACAACGGCACCGTCCCCCCGGACGAGACCGCCCTGGCCTCGGTCGCCTTCCAGGCCACGCGCGCCGTGCAGATCGGCCGGGCCGTGAAGACGGGCCTCGCCGCCTCCTGAGCCCGCACGGGCCCCCGCCGTCGTAGAGACGTCGGGGGCCCGTCCGCGCGGCGGTCCGTCCCGCTCAGCGCGCCGGGGCCGCGAGGACCGGGGCGAGCACCTCCGCCGCCCACCGCCGCGCCGTGGTCGGGACGACGCCGAGCCCGTCCCAGACCGCGTCCGCGTCCGGGCTCATCGACGGCTCCGGCGTGCGCGGCATCGCCCCGTAGGAGCCCGCGACCCCCTGCGCGGCCTCCGCCCCCAGGTACGGCTCCAGCAGGGCGCCGTACTCCTGGGGCGCGACCTCGCGGAAGCGCACGGGCCGGTCCAGGCCCGCCGCGACCTCCTCGGCGAGCGCCGTGAACGTCAGCCGCTGCGGACCGGCGAGGCGCAGCACCTCCCCCGCCCGGTCGTGGACCAGGGCGGCGACGGCGGCCGCCGTGACGTCCCGGGCCGCGACCCACGCGATGACGTCCTCGGCCGGGCGCGGGTAGAGCAGCTCCCCCTGCACCAGCGACCCTGTCGCCCACGGCGCGAGGTGGTTCTCCAGGTAGGCGGTCGGCGTCACCACCGCTGCCCCCGCACCGGCGAGCGCGTCGACCAGGGCGCGGCGACCGGTGGGGTCAGGGGCGCCCTCGGCGGGCGCCGGCCCCCCGGCGTTGACGGCCACGGCGACCCCGGTGTCCCGCAGCGCGGCGACCGAGGCGACCACGGCCGCCACGCCCTCCGGCGACCCCAGGCCGAGCGGGACATGGAGCACGGCCGCCGCGGCGCCGGTCCCCCGCGCCGCGGCCACGAGCGACGCGGGGTCGGTGAGGTCGGCCCTGGCGACAGCGTGCCCGTCGGCGCGCCAGGCGTCGGCGCGGGCCGGGTCGCTGGTGACCCGGACGGCCCGGGCGCCGCGGGCGGCGAGCGCGTCGAGCAGGCCCGAGCCCTGCGCCCCGGCGGTGCCGAGCGCCAGCACCGTGGTGGTGGTGAGATCCATCGTGTCCTCCTGGTCCTGGTCATCAGTGGTTACTGATGAGAACCTGGTCATCGTCGGTGCCCCTGGTCGGGGGCGGAAGGAGGCACTCCTGTGGTCCTTGGGGACAGCGGTGTGACCCTGCAGGTCAGGGCGACCTGCCCGGTCCGCGACGTCATCGACCGGGTGGGCGACAAGTGGTCGGTGCTGCTCGTGGTGCAGCTGCGGGAGGGACCGGTCCGGTTCTCCGCGCTGCTGCGGGGCACGGAGGGGATCTCCCGGCGCATGCTCACGCGGACGCTGCGGCTGCTCGAGCGCGACGGCCTCGTCGGGCGCACGGTCGTGCCGACCACGCCGCCGCAGGTGTCGTACGCGCTGACCCCGCTGGGGGTCTCGCTGGTCGGCCCGCTCGACGCCCTCACCGCCTGGGCGCTGGAGCACCGCGACGACGTCCAGGGCTCCCGCGAGCGCTTCGACTCCCGGCCGGACGCCGCGGCGACGGCCTGAGCAGGACCGGACAGGGCACGATCGCCGTCATGACGCTCTCGACCGTGGACCTCAACGCCGACCTGGGCGAGGGCTTCGGTCAGTGGCGCCTGACCGACGACGAGGCGCTGCTGGACACCGTGACCAGCGCGAACGTCGCGTGCGGGTTCCACGCCGGCGACCCGTCGACGATGCGGCGGGTGTGCGAGGCCGCCCTGGTCCGGGACGTGAGCATCGGCGCGCACGTGGGCTACCGCGACCTGGCCGGCTTCGGGCGAAGGTTCGTCGACGTCGCCCCCGAGGAGCTGCGCGACGACGTCGTCTACCAGCTGGCCGCGCTGGTCGGCACGGCCGCGTCCGTGGGCGCCCGGGTGCGCTACGTCAAGCCGCACGGCGCGCTGTACAACGCGGTCGTCCACCACCGGGAGCAGGCGGCCGCCGTGGTCGCCGCGGTCGCGGCGGTGGACCGCAGCCTCCCGCTCGTGGGGCTGCCCGGCTCGCTCGTCCTCGACCTCGCGGCCGCCGAGGGGCTGAGCACCGTGACCGAGGCCTTCGCCGACCGGGCCTACACCCCCGAGGGCACGCTGGTCAGCCGCCGGCTCCCGGGCTCGGTGCTGCACGACGTCGACGACGTGGTCGCCCGCTGCGTGGCCATGGCCACCGGCGGCACGGTGGCCGACGTCGACGGCGCCCCGCTGCACGTCTCCGCCCGCTCCCTCTGCGTCCACGGCGACACCCCGGGCGCGGTGCAGGTGGCCCGGGCGGTCCGCGCGGGACTCGAGGGCGCCGGGGTGCGCGTGGCGGCCTTCGCCTGATGCGCGTCCTGCCGTCCGGCAGCGCGGGCGTCCTCGTCGAGGTCGACGACCTCGAGCAGGTGCTCGCGCTGGCCGCGCACCTGCGGGCCTCCCCGCTGCCCGGGGTGGTGGACCTGGTCCCGGCGGCCCGGACGGTGCTGCTCGTGCTCGACCCGTCGGTCGTGACGCCGGCGCAGACGTCGGCCGCGGTGGCCGCGCTGCCGTCAGGCGTCCTGACCCCGGGCGGCCCGGGGGCGGCGCCGACGGAGACGGAGACGAGACCGTGACGGAGACGGAGACGGACACGGACGGAGACGGTGACCGTGCCGGTGGTCTACGACGGCGAGGACCTGGTCGAGCTGGGCCGGCTCACGGGGTGGGGGCCCGACGGCGTGGTCGCCCGGCACACCGCGACGACGTGGACGGTGGCCTTCAGCGGCTTCGCGCCCGGCTTCGGCTACTGCGTCGCCGACACCGGCCCGGCGTGGCGGGTGCCGCGGCGGCAGACCGCGCGCACGCGCGTGCCGGCCGGGTCGGTCGCCCTGGCCGACGGCTGGACCGGCGTCTACCCGACCGCGTCGCCGGGCGGCTGGCAGCTCCTCGGCCGGACCACGGCCGCGGTGTGGGACCTGGACCGGGACCCGCCCGCGCTGCTGCGGCCCGGGGTGCGGGTGCGCTTCGTCGAGGCGGGCGCCGGGTGAGCCTGGAGGTGCTGGCCACCGGCCCGCTGACCACGGTGCAGGACGAGGGCCGTGCCGGGTACGCCTCGTGGGGGGTCCCGCGCTCGGGCGCCTGCGACCGCGGGGCCTACCGGCTCGGGCTGCGGCTGGTGGGGGACGACCCCGGGCCGCGCCTCGCTCGAGGTGACCCTGGGCGGGCTCGCCGTGCGCGCCCTGCGCCCGCTCGTCGTCGCGGTGACCGGGGCCCGCGGCCCGGGGGCGCCGTGGAACGCCCCCGTGCACCTGGCCGCCGGCGAGGTCCTGCGGCTCGGGGCGCCGGCCGACGGGCTGCGCACCTACCTCGCCGTCCGGGGCGGCATCGACGTCCCGCCCGTGCTCGGGTCGCGCTCGACCTGCACCCTGTCCGGCCTCGGACCGGCCCCGGTCCGGGTCGGTGACCTGCTGCCGGTCGGGCGGGCCACGGACCAGATGCCCGGCGTCGACGAGGCGGCCGTCCTCGCGCCGGCCGCCGGCCCGGTCGTGCTCGACGTCGAGGCCGGTCCCCGGCTGGACCGCTTCGGGGACGCCGGCTGGCAGCGGCTGCTCGGGACGGCCTGGACGGTGGGGACCGACAGCGACCGGGTCGGCGTGCGTCTCGGCGGGGGCCGCCTCGAGCCGGCCCCGGGGTGGGACGGCGCGGAGCTGCCGAGCGAGGGCGTGCTGCGCGGTGCGGTCCAGGTCCCGCCGTCGGGCGAGCCCGTCGTGTTCCTGGCCGACGCCCCGGTGACCGGCGGCTACCCCGTCCTCGCCTACGTCCGCGACCCGGTGCGCGGCTCCGACGTCGACCGGCTGGCCCAGGCACGACCCGGGCAGCAGGTGCGGTTCCGGGCGCACCGGTCGAGGATCGGAGCATGACCGACAACCAGGACAGCACCGACCGCACCCTGTCCGACGTCCTCGACGGGCTCGACTTCGCCATGGTGGCCACGGCCGACGACACCGGCACCTGGCGCGCCCGCCCTCTGTCGCTCGCCGGCCAGGAGGCCGACGTCCTGTCGTTCCTCGTCAGCGTGCAGGCCGACTGGGTCGAGGCCCTCGAGGTCACCGGCTCGCCGACCACGGTGACGTTCAGCGACCCGTCGAAGAACACGTACGTCGCCGTGCAGGGCACCGCCCGCACCGCGGACGACCGGGCCCGGATCGCCGCGCTCTGGAACCCCGGCGCCGGTGCGTACTTCGAGGGCCCCGAGGACCCGCAGGTCCGCGTCCTCGACGTCGACGTGGCCTACGGCGAGTACTGGGACGGCCCGCACGGCCGGGTGGGCGCCCTGCTCCAGCTGGCCGCCAAGGCGCTCGGCAAGGAGACCGGCAGCCAGGGCGACGTCGTCGTCTGAGCCCGCCGCACCGGCCCGGCGGAGCGGCCGCCGGAGCCGGCGTCAGAGCGGCTGCAGCGTCATCCCCGCGACGCGCAGCCGTTCGACGAGCACCTCGCCCATCGCCGTGGCCGGCGTGAGCACGCCCGCCCGGTCGGGGAGCCGGTCCCGGTCCAGCACGAGCGCGAGCGCCGACTCGCCCAGCATCCGGGCGGTGGCCGCGTACCCGGGGTCGCCCTGGGCCGAGACCTTCGCCTGCACCAGGCGCCCGGTCGTGGTCCGGGAGTGCAGGCGGACGGCGAAGAAGCCCTTCTCGCGCGCCGCCTGGTCCGGACCGGTCCCCGACCGCCGGCAGGACACGGTCCAGCAGGCGCCGCGCGGGAGGGACCGCCATCCCGAGCGCGAGCCCGGCGGTGCCCCCGGTGAGGGCGGCCGCCGCGGGCGCCCCGAGGACCCGGCCCGGGACGCCGACCGACTCCTGGTAGCGGAACCGCCGCCCGTACGACCAGCCGGACAGGGCGTTGCTGCGCCGGACCACGCGGGTGTTGACCGGTCCCATGACGAACGCCGCGAGCCAGCGGCGGCTCTCGGGGTCCCAGCGGACGCCCCAGCGGTCGCGCCGGTCGCCGGGGGCGTCGGCGGTCCGGTCCGGCTCGCCCGCCCGGTCCGGGCTCAAGGAGTACGGGTCCGCCACCACCGCCCGGGCGGCCGGGTCCGTGCGCATCTGGTCGACCTGGACCCGCAGGGAGTCCACGGTGCCGCCGCTGAAGCCGCCCCGGGCGCCGGTGAGGACGAACCGGGTGTCGGTGAGCTCCCCGAGCCCGTGCTCGGCGGCCGTGCGGGCCAGCAGCAGGACGCCCAGGTCCGAGGGCACGGAGTCGAAGCCGCACGCGTGGACCAGGCGCGCCCCGGACGCCCGGGCGGCCTCGTCGTTGGCCTCGATGCTGGCCCGCATGAACAGGACCTCGCCGGTGAGGTCGACGTAGTCGGTGCCCTCGGCCGCGCACGCCCGCGTCAGGGGCAGGCCGTGGCGCTGGTACGGCCCCACCGTGCTGGCCACGACCCGGGTCCGCCGGGCCAGCGCACGCAGGGCCGGCTCGTCGGCGGCGTCGGCCACCACCAGCTCCCAGCCGGCGGCCCGCTCGCCGAGCCGCTCCCGCACGGTGGCCAGGCGCTCCGGCGAGCGTCCCGACAGGCCGACCCGGACGTCGTGGGGGGCGTGCTCGGCCAGGTAGGCGGCGACCAGCTCCCCGGCGAAGCCGGTGGCGCCGTGCACGACCAGGTCGAGCTCGCGGTCCGTCATCGGCCCACCGTAGGCGCCTGCGCGCGCGAGGTCCCCGTCCGGATGCCATCCTCCGGTCGTGACCCTGCTCCCGCTCGTGACCGCCGAGCTGCCCGGTCCGGAGGTCACGAGCGCCGACGTCGTCTACGTCGTCGGGGGCATCGGGCTGCTCGTCGCCGCGGTCCTCCCACGGCTGCTCCGGGGGCGCGCGATCTCCGTCGCCATGGGCTTCACCGCGGTGGGCGTGCTCGTCGGGCTGCTCCCGCTGCCGCTGCCCGACGTGAACCCCGCGACGCACGGCGAGCTCACCGAACGCCTCACCGAGGTCGCGGTCATCGTGGCGATCATGGGGGTCGGGCTGTCGCTGGACCGGCCGCTGTCGTGGAAGGCGTGGCGGACCACGTGGCGGCTGCTGGCCATCTCCATGCCGGTGTTCGTCCTCGGCGTCGCGGGCCTCGCCTTCGGGATGATGGGGCTGCTGCTGCCCAGCGCGCTGCTGCTGGCCGCGGTGCTCGCCCCCACCGACCCCGTCCTGGCCGGCGACGTGCAGGTCGGCGGGCCCAACAGCGGCGAGGAGGACGAGGTCCGCTTCGGCCTCACGAGCGAGGCCGGCCTCAACGACGGGCTGGGCTTCCCCTTCGTCTACCTCGCGCTGTTCGTCGGGGCGAGCGCGGGGATCGAGGAGTGGGGCCTGCGCTGGGTGGCGTGGGAGCTCGTGGGGAAGGTGGTCGTCGGTCTGGCGGTGGGCGCCGGGGTCGGCTGGCTGCTGGCCCGGGCCGCGTTCCGCGCGCGCAAGCCGGCCCTGCGGTTCGCCGAGGCGGGCGAGGCGGTGGTGGCCCTCGGGGCGGTGCTGCTGGCCTACGGCGCGGCCGAGACGCTCCAGGGGTACGGCTTCCTCGCCGTGTTCGCCGCGGCCGTCGTCATCCGCACCCACGAGCGCGACAACGAGTACCACGAGGTCCTGCACTCGTTCATCGGGCAGGTCGAGCAGATCCTCACGATGGTCCTGCTGCTGCTCTTCGGGGTGGCCTGCGCCCGGGGGCTGCTCGACTCCCTCACGTGGAGCGGGGCGGTCCTGGGGGTGCTGCTGGTGGCGGTGGTCCGCCCGTTGTCGGGCTGGCTGGCCATGCTCGGCTGCTCGGCCCCGCGGCGCGAGCGGTTCGCCCTGGCCTTCTTCGGCGTGCGGGGGATCGGCTCGTTCTACTACCTGGCCTACGCCACCAACCAGGGCGCGTTCTCCGAGGAGTCCGAGCTGTGGGCCACCGTCGGGTTCACGGTCCTGCTGTCCGTCGTCGTCCACGGCACCACGGCCACGCCGTTCATGCGCTGGCTGGACCAGGAGTCCGGCGACCCGGACCGGATGCCGGACCCGCAGGACGGACCGCCCGAGGAGGAGCCGCCGGCCGACGAGCCGGACGCCGACGCCGCCAAGGAGCCGGGGACCTCCGGGCGCCCCCACGTGGAGACGCCCGGCGAGCCGGAGCTCACTCGCTGACGGTGACGCCCTTCCAGAAGGCCACGTGGTCCTTGATCTGGGCCGCGGCCTCCGTGGGGGCGGGGTAGTACCAGGCGGCGCCCGCGTTGACCTGGCCGTCGACGACCACGTCGTAGTACGAGGCGGTGCCCTTCCACGGGCAGACGCTGCTGGCGTCGCTCGGGGCCAGGTTCTCGGCGACGACGGACCTCCGCCGGGAAGTAGTGGTTGCCCTCGACCACGACGGTGTCGTCGGAGCGTGCAATGACCGTGCCGTTCCACTCTGCCTTCATGACCGGTCGAACGGCCGGCACGAGGTGTGGATTCCCGCCCGCCGGGGATCATGGCGGCATGACGTTCAACCAGGGCGGGAGCTTCGAGGGCGGCCGGGTCAAGAGCCGCCGCGGCGGGGCTGCCGCGGCCGGCGGCGGCGTCGGTCTGCTCGGCATCGTCGGCTTCCTCATCTTCCAGTTCACCGGCTTCGACCCGACCCCCGTGATCCAACAGGCGCAGCAGGGCTCCGGCGGCCAGGAACAGGAGGGCACGGTGGGCGAGTGCACCGCCGAGGAGGCCAACACCGACCGGGCCTGCCGGCTGTCGGCCACCGCCCAGGCCCTCGACACCTACTGGGCGGCCCAGCTCGGCGGGGGCGGCGAGCAGGTCCCGGTCCCGGACGTCGTCGAGTTCCAGGACGCCACCACGACCGGTTGCGGGCAGGCCTCCGCCTCCACCGGGCCGTTCTACTGCCCGCCCGACCAGACGATCTACCTCGACCTCGGCTTCTACGACGTCCTCGAGAGCCAGTTCGGGGCCTCGGACGGCCCGCTGGCCGAGATGTACGTGACCGCGCACGAGTACGGCCACCACGTGCAGAACATCACCGGCGTCATGGAGCAGTCCGACCGCTCGGCCACCGGCGCCAGCTCGGACTCCGTCAAGGTCGAGCTCCAGGCCGACTGCTACGCCGGGATGTGGGTCGGCGAGGCCGCGACCACGGTCGACCCCGACACCGGCACGACGTTCCTCGAGCCGATCACCGCCCAGCAGCTGGCCGACGCGCTGTCCGCGGCCGAGGCCGTCGGCGACGACCACATCCAGCAGGCCTCGGGCGGCCAGGTCGACCCCCACACCTGGACGCACGGCTCCTCGGAGCAGCGCCAGCAGTGGTTCACCACCGGCTACGAGCAGGGCACCCTCGAGGCCTGCGACACCTTCGCCGCCGACGTCTGAGCCGCCGTCCGGCCCGTCCCGGGCCTAGCCCCCGGGCGCGGGGCGGGCCTCGTGGCCGGGGAGGCCCCGGGTCCGCTCGGACTCCTTCGTCTCCGCCTCGAGCAGGTGCCGGCGACCGCCGGCCAGCTCCTCGCGGGCGGCCCTCTCCAGCGACCGGAACAGCGACCAGTAGCCGTCGTCGTAGTCCTCGACGACCTGGAACGTCCAGCGTCCCGCGACGACGTTGCGGCCGCGGAGCTCCGTCTCGAGCCGGTCGGCGAGCGCGGTGGCGCCGGCCTGGCGCAGCTTCTCGATGGCCCCGCCGAGCTGGATGTCGGCCCGCCCGGTGCTCTGGTGGAACCCGTACAGCAGGCCGCGGGCGTGCTCGACGGTCTCCAGCGCCTCGCTGAGCGCGCCGAGGGCCTCGACCGTGGCGTCGTCGACCCCGTCCGGGCGCCGGTGCTCGGCGTCCGGCCGCTCGGTCGGCGGGACCCCGCCCTCAGCCACGGGCCAGCATCCCGTACGCGCGCTGCGGGGTGATGCGCAGCAGCAGGCGGTGCTCCTCCACCATGACGCGTCGGTACTCGTCCCAGTCGGGGTGCTCGCCCGCGGCCTGCCGGTAGTAGCGGACCAGGGCCTCGACGGTGGCGTCGTCGGTCTCCCGGGCCACCGGCGTCGTGGCCGCCGTGCCGTCCACGACCACGTAGCTCCAGAAGTCGGGGGCGCTGACGTGCAGCGAGACGCGCGGGTCCCGGCGGACGTTGCGGGTCTTGGCCCGGTCGTCGGTCACGGACACCTCGAACGCGCCGTCGGAGACCACGTGCATGACGTTGCTCGACTGCGGGCGGCCGTCGCGCCGCAGGGTGATGAGGATGCTGCGCCGGTTGTCGGTGGCGAAGGAGACCGCGTCGTCGAGGAGCACCCCGCCATCCTGCGCGGCCCCGGCCGGGGCCGCACGCGGGTACGGCCCGGGGCCGGTCAGCCGGCGGTGCCCTCGGCCTCGCGGGCGGGGCCCCACGGCAGGGCGCCGCCGTCCGTCCGGGGGCCGGCGGCCGGGACGTCGACCGGCAGCGGCACGACCCGCCCGACCACGCGCACCTCGACCGGCACCCCGTCCCAGGTGCCCGGCACCTGGGCGGAGTCGTGCTCGTGGGCGACGTCCACCGTGACCACGTAGCCGCCGTCGCGGCGGCCGATGCCGATGCCTCCCACCCCGGGCAGCGGACGCAGCACGGTGCGGAGGTTCTCCTTGGCGGCGCGGGCGGAGCTGCGGTCGGTCACGGGGCCTCCTCGGCCGGGCCGGGCGACGTCGTCCGTCGCCGTCCGCCCGGCGTCCGTTCCCCGCCATTGTGACCCCGCCGCGGCCGCCGTGGCAGCCCCGCGGCTCAGGCGCTGCCCTCGAGCACCACCCCCAGGGCCTCCAGCACCGTGCGGATGTCGTTGCAGAACGTGAGACCGGTGCCGTCCGGCCCGCCCCGCTCGCTGCCCGCGAACAGCAGGCCGACGGCGGCCCCGCCGCCGGCCAGGCGCACCAGCGAGCCGCTGTCCCCGCCGCGGGAGAACGCCCCGCCCGTGCCCGTCACCTCGACCTGCCCGTCGAAGCCGAGCAGCCCCACCTCGCCGCCGTAGTCGACGACCACGTCGTCCACCTCGATGGCCGTGACCCGGCCGGCCGTCGCCCCGGTGGTGCGGCCGAGCTTCTCGACGAGCTCGTCGCCCTCGAGCTCCGCCACCGTGGCCGGCGAGCCCGAGACGTCGACCTCGACGCCGTCGTCCAGCCGCGCGAGGGCGGCGTCCACCCGGTTCGCCGAACCGGCGACGAGCGGGGCCCACGAGTCCAGCGAGCCGACCCGGTCCGCGGCGGTCCCGCCGTCGGCGGGCCCGGGCTGGAGCACCGGGTCCCCCGGCGAGGCCAGGCCGGAGCGGGCCAGGACGTGGGCGTTGCTGAGGAGCAGGCGCTCCTCGCCCCGCCGGACGGCGGCCCCGAGGGTGCCGGCGGTGTCGGCCTCGTGGCAGAGCGAGCAGCCCGGCACCAGGGGCCGGAGCCGGCCCTGCAGCCGCCCGGGCGAGGGGGCGGCCGGGGGCAGCGGGCGCACGGCCCCGATGCCGCGCACGTCGATCTCGCCGTCCCCGACCTCCTCGCGCAGCCGCTCGACGAGGCCGGCCACCAGCGGGCCGTCGTGGCGGTAGCGGACGGCGAGGGCGTAGCCGCGACCGGCCGGTGCGGCCCCCAGCGCCACCGGCCCGGCCGGCGGCACCCGCACCCCGGCCCGCCGGGGGGCGGCCGCGCCCGCCCCGTCGCGCGACGGACGGTCCTCGTCGGCCACGTCGAGCGGGCGCACCCGGCCCAGCCACTCCTGCTTGATGGTCCTCACCGTGTCCAGCTCCATGGGGACACCGTGTCACCGGGGCGGGACACAACCGGCCGTGGCACCGCCGGCCGGGCTCAGGTCCCGGCCGCCCCCGGGACGGGCCGCGCCCCGGCCCCGCCCGTGAGCCGCAGGAGCAGCTCCGCCGTGGCCTCGGGCTCGTCCCACGGGGGCAGGTGCCCGGAGCGCTCCAGCCAGTACAGGCCGGCGTCGGGGACCGAGCGCAGGGCGGCCAGCGCCTGCCCGGGCAGGCACAGGCCGTCGTGGCGTCCCCAGACGATGCTGGTCCGACGGTCCCCCGCGGCGCCGGCCGGGACGCGGACGGGCGGGCGACGGCGGCCCAGGTGGCGCAGCGCCGGCAGGAAGGCGCGGGTGTTGCCGAACGTGCGGGTGCTGTCGGCCGTGACCTCGGGCAGCAGCGCGGGCACCGGCGACAGCGGGCGCAGCAGCAGCCGTCTGCCCCACGGGTGACCGATCACCAGGTGCGCGACGGGACGCAGGGCCGTCACGAGCGCCGTCGCGGTCCACGCGACGACCCGGAACCACACCAGCCCGCCCGGGCCCCAGTAGCCGCTCGGGGCGAGCGCGACGACGTCGCCGCTGCCCACGCCGCGCCGCAGCAGCTCCAGCACCACCTCCCCGCCCATCGAGCTGCCGACCAGGTCCGCGCCGAGCAGGTCCTCCTCGGCCAGCAGCAGCGCGAGGTGGTCGGCGAAGGCGTCCACCGTGGCGCCGCCGCCCAGCGGCTCGGCGGCCCCGAAGCCGGGCAGGTCGAGGACCACGACCTCGCGGTGGGGGCGCAGCAGGGGCTCCACGTAGCGCCAGCAGTCGTAGGTGGCCCCGAGCCCGTGGACCAGCACGACCGGCCGGCCGGTGCCCGAGCGGCGCGCACGGTGCGTGTCGTGGAGGGGCACGGTCCATCGTCCCGGCTCGACGTCGGCGGAGCCACCCCGTCGACGGCACGTCCGGCCCTCGCCTTCTGTCGGGGCCCGGGTCTAGCGTCGTGGGCTCCACCAGGGGAGGACGACGATGACGCAGCTCGCCGAGAGCACGACGGCACCGACCAGCAGCAGCACCGGCACCACCGGCACGGCGAGGGAGGGCGCCTCCGACGTCGATCCGGCGCTCGCCGCGTACCGGGGGAGCTCACGGGCTACTGCTACCGGATGCTCGGCTCGGTCCACGACGCCGAGGACGCCGTGCAGGAGACGATGGTCCGGGCCTGGCGCGCGCAGGACGGCTTCGAGGGCCGCTCGAGCGTGCGGTCCTGGCTGTACCGGATCGCGACGAACGTCTGCATCGACGCGGTGAGCAGCCGCCGCCGCCGGGCCACCCCCCTGGAGATCGGCGGCCCGTCGGCGCCGCGGGCGGAGTCCCTGCGCGACGTCCGGGCCCACGAGGAGTGGCTGGAGCCGCTGCCCTGGCGGGGCACCACGCCCGCGGTGACGGACCCCGCCGAGCTCGCCGGCGAGCGGGAGAGCGTGCGGCTGGCCTTCGTGGCCGCCCTGCAGCACCTGCCCCCGCGCCAGCGCGCCGTCCTCATCCTCCGCGAGGTGCTGCGCTTCTCCGCCGAGGAGACCGCGGAGCTGCTCGGCTCCACGGTGGCCTCGGCGAACAGCGCCCTGCAGCGGGCCCGCGCGACCATGGCCCAGCACCACCGCGACCCCCGCCCGCTCGACCCGCTGGACGACGCGCACCGTGAGCTCCTCGAGCGGTACGTGGACGCCTTCGAGCGCTACGACATCGACGCCTTCGTCGCGCTGCTGCACGCCGACGCCACCCAGAACATGCCGCCGTTCGCGATGTGGCTGCGGGGCGCGCAGGACGTGGGCGCCTGGATGCTCGGGCCGGGGGCGGGCTGCCGCGGGTCGCGGATCGTGCGGACCGAGGGGGCCAACGGCTGCCCGGCCTTCGCGCAGTACCGCCCGGCCGACGACGGGGACGGCCACGAGGCGTGGGCGGTGCACGTCCTGGAGGTGAGCGGGGGGCGGATCGCGGGCGTGACGTCGTTCCTGGACACCCGGCTGTTCGCCCGGTTCGGCCTGCCGGAGCGGCTCCCCGCCGACGCGTAGACGACGCGTAGACGATTCGTAGGCGCCGCGGGGACGACGGGCCGCCGGCCGGCACCGTCCGGTACCCACGGGCGCCGGAGCGCGCCGGTCGGGACGACCGAGAACGCCGTTGCGCCCGCCTGCGGCCGGCTGGGACGGTGGCCGGGTGATCGACGAGGCCACGGCTGCCCGGCTCCACGAGACGTTCCGGCGCTGGGTGGACGAGCGCGACCTCGCGGGGACGGTGCTGCTCACCGAGCGGGGGCGGACGGTCTTCGAGGGCTGCTACGGCCCGGCCGACCGGTCCTCCGGCGCCCCGGTCACCCCGGCGACCCGCTTCGGCCTGGCGTCGGTGACGAAGATGGTGACGGCCGCCACCGTCCTGGGGCTGGTCCGTCAGGGCCTGCTGGACCTGCACCGGCCGCTGGTCGAGCTGCTCCCGGCAGGACGGCGGCCCTCGACCCTGCACCCCGGGGTGACCGCGCACCACCTGCTCTGCCACACCTCCGGCATCGCCGACTACTGCGAGGAGGACGAGGCCTCGCCCGGCTACGTCGAGGACTACGGCTCGCTGTGGGACGAGCGGCCGTCCTACCGGATGCTGACCCCGGCCGACTTCCTGCCGATGTTCGGCGACCTGCCGCCGTACCGGGCGCCCGGCGAGCGCTGGCAGTACAGCAACGCCGGGTTCGTCCTGCTCGCGCTGCTCGTCGAGGAGGTCGCCGGACGCCCGTTCCCCGACGTGGTGGGGGAGCACGTGCTGGGGCCCGCGGGCATGCACGACAGCGGCTTCCTCCGGCTCGACGAGGCCCACCCCGACGTGGCGGTCGCCTACCTCCCCCGCCGCTCGACCGAGGACCCGTGGCGCTCCAACGTCTACCGGGTGCCGGTGGTCGGGGGCGGGGACGGCGGCATGCTGGCCACCGCCCGCGACCTCGACCGCTTCCTCACCGCGCACGGCGACGGCACCCTGCTCGGCCCGCTGCACGGCACGGCGACGGCCCCGCACGCCGACCTGCCCGGCACCTCCGGGCTGCGGATGGGCTACGGCGTCTACCTCTGGCCGGACGGCCGCACGGGGCACGACGGCGGGGACCCCGGCGTGGAGGCCGTCGTGCTGCGCTGGCCGCAGGAGGAGGCCAACCTCGTCGTGCTGTGCAGCACGGAGGGCGTGATGTCCGCCGTGCGCCACGAGGTCGTCGGCGCCTGGCGGGGCTGAGCGCTCTCAGGCGCTCGCGCCGACCGCCTGCGAGCGGTCGAGCAGGGCGGTGACCGCGTCGAAGGGCACGGCGGGCGACCACAGCCAGCCCTGGCCGAGGTCGGCCCCGAGCCGCGTCATGTCCAGCGCCACGTCCGAGGTCTCCACGCCCTCGACCACGCTCACCATGCCCAGGCCCTGGCAGAGCTCCAGGCTGGCCTGCAGCACGGCCCGGGCCCGGGGGTCCGTCCCCGCGGCGACGACCAGGGACCGGTCGAGCTTGAGCAGGTGGGCGGGGACCCGGCGCAGGTAGCCCAGCGAGGCGTGCCCCGCACCGAAGTCGTCGATGGCGATCGCGACGCCGGCCCGGACCAGGGCGTGGAGGTGGTCGACGGCCGGACCGTCCTCGTCCAGCAGGACGGACTCGGTGACCTCGAGCGTCAGCTGGCCGTGCGCGAACCGGTGCTCGGCCATCACCTCGGCGACCATCCCGACGAAGCGGGCGCTGCGCAGCTGGATGGGCGAGACGTTGACCGACAGCCGCAGACCGCGGTCCAGCAGCCCGGTCGAGGCCGCGGAGCTGACCGCGCGGCGCAGCACGTGCTCGCCGAGGGCGTCGATGGCCCCGCACTGCTCGGCGATCTCGACGAACTCCACCGGGGAGACGTGGCCGAGCTGCTCGTCGTGCCAGCGGGCCAGGGCCTCCACCCCGACGACGACCCCGGTGCTGAGGTCGATCACGGGCTGGGCGAGGACGGTGACGGCCCCGTCGGCCACGGCGCCGGGCAGGCGCTGCTCGAGCGAGGTGCGACGCTGCCGGACCACGCTGCGGGAGCGGTCGTGCAGCACGGGCGCGCTCGTGCGCCGCTGCTGGGCCAGGTGCATGGAGCCGACGGCGTCCTCCAGGACGGTCGCCGAGCAGCCGGTCGCCCTCGCCGGCCCGGGCGACCCCGACCGCCAGGCGGGGACCGTGGTCGGTGCTGCCGATGCGGACCCCGCGGGCCACGGCGGCCTGGACCGCGACCGCGACCGCCATGGCGTCGTCGCGGGCCCCCACGGGCAGCACGACCGCGATCTCGTCCCCGCCCACGCGGTAGCACGACGAGCCGCGCGGCGCCGCGGCGGCGACGGCCGCCCCGACCGCGTGGACGAGGTCGTCGCCGACCGCGCGCCCGTACACCTGGTTGACCGAGTCCAGGCCGGTGATGTCGAGGACCACGACGCCGTCCACCTCGGCCGAGGTCCCGGCGCGCAGGGCCAGCGCGCTGCGCAGGCCGGTCAGCGGGTCGGTCATCACCTGGTGGGTGAGCTGGGCCAGGAGACGCCGCTGGGTGCTGACCAGGAGCACCTCGCGCCCCATGACGAGCACCACGACGCTGATGCAGAGGCCGAGGGCGCCGGCGTCCATCTCCTGCATCCCGCTGCCGAGGAGGACGCCCACCAGCAGCACGCCGGCGACGGTGGAGACCAGCGTGGTGGTGCGGGCGTCGGTGTCCGGGGCCGACAGGTCCGGGGGCCGCGGCGAGCGCCGCCCCCACGCCCGCATGCCGAGCGCCATGGGCGCCGGCAGGGCCAGGTGGACCACGAGACCGACGGCCAGGACGGCGGGCGGGACGTCCACGCCCAGGCGGGACACCACCACCACCCCGTCGACGCAGGCGAAGAGCACGACCGACAGCGCGACGGCGGCCAGCAGCAGCCCCCCGTCGCGGACCGCGGCGGTCAGCGGGAGCGTGACCGCGGTCCCGGTGGCCACGACCACGACGAGCAGCAGCGGCCACCCCGGCCCGTCCTGCGCCGCGAGCGGCACCACGAGCTCCCAGAGCAGCAGGGCGGTCACCGCGCCCAGCAGGGCGGCGTCGACGAGCAGACGGGTCATCGGCAGGGCCGCGCGCGACAGGGACGGCGCGACCGCGAAGGCGACGAGCAGCAGCGGGGTCACCGCCGAGGCGAGCAGGTCCCCCGGCGACGGGAAGCCGCGCGTGCCGGCCAGGGCCTGGGCGCCGTTGAGGGCCTGGGCCAGGCCGTAGCCCACCATGGCCGCCCCGAGCAGGCCGAGGCTCAGCCGGCGGCGGCGGTGGGCGGCCCGCCGGGCGCGGAGCAGGCCGACGCCGGCCGGGACGCAGGCGGCCGCGATGACCAGGCCGGTGAGGGCGCCGTAGGCCCGCTCCGGCAGGGGCGCGACGAGGACCACGACCCAGGCCAGCAGGCCGACGGCGACCGAGGCCCCGGTGAGGGCGAGCAGCAGCGGCGGGGTGCCGGGACGGTCGCCGACGGTCGCGGGCGCCACGACGGCTGCCTGCGAACGACGACGACGCCCTCGGTCCACCCGTCCTGTATCGACCGCGGCGCCCTGAGCCTGAGCGTCCGCCGGGCCACGGACGGATGAGGCGGCCCCCGGCGGGGTAGGGCCCGTGGGTGACGTCGGTGACCGGGGGGCGCTCCCGCACGCCCGCTCCCGGGTCCTCGGGCCGGGCCGGCCTGTGGGCGGCGGTCGGTCCCCGCCCCGGCGCCCCGCTGCCCGACCTGGCCCTGCGCGAGGTCGCCGCGCTCGCCGCAGGCCTGGTCCTCGTCCTGCTCGCGCTGGCCGGCCGGTACGGCTACCACCGCGACGAGCTGTACTTCCGGCAGCTGTCGTCCTCGCTGTCGTGGGGCTACGTCGACCAGCCGCCGCTCACCCCGCTCGTGGCCCGGGCGGCCCTCGCGCTGCTCGGCGACCACGTCTGGGCGCTCCGGGTGCCCGCGGCGCTGTCCGCCGGGCTGCTGGCCCTGCTGCTCGCGCTGCTGGCCCGCGAGCTCGGCGGCGGGCGGACGGCCCAGCTCGTGGCGGCCTCCGGCGCCGCCGGGGCCACCCCGCTCATCAGCGGGCACCTGCTGCTCACCGCGTCGCTGGACTGGCCGCTGTGGGTCCTCACCGCGTGGCTGGTGACCCGGGCGCTGCTGCACGACCGGCCGCGTGCGTGGCTGCTGGCCGGCGTCGTGGCGGGGGCGGCCCTGTACAACAAGCACCTCGTGCTCCTGCTGCTCCTCGGCCTGGCCGCGGGGCTCCTCGCGGTCGGCCCGCGGTCGGTCCTGCGCAGCCGCTGGCCGTGGCTCGCCGCCGGCACCGCGTGCCTCGTGGGGGCGCCGAACCTCGTCTACCAGCTGGCCCACGGCCTGCCGCAGCTGCAGATGGCCGGGTCCCTCACCGGGGCCGCGGCACGGTGGGTCTTCGTGCCCGGCCAGCTCCTGGCCCTCGGCCCGCCCGCCGCCGTGGTGTGGGGCGCAGGCCTCGTGGCGCTGTGGTGCAGCCCCCGGCTGCGTCCGGTGCGGGCGCTCGCGGCGGCCTACCTGGTGGCGGCGGCGCTGCTGCTGCTCGTGGCCGGCCAGTTCTACTACACGACCGGGTTCCTGCTCGTGCTGTTCGCGGTGGGGGCGGTCGTGGCCGAGGCGTGGCTCGAGCAGGTCGGCGGCGCGGCCCGACGGCTGCGCACGGTCCGGCTACGACGGCTCCTGGTCATCAACGCCGTCACCTCGGCGCTGGTCGCGCTGCCCCTGCTGCCGGTGACCGCGCTGGCGGCGTCCCCCGTGCCGCTGCTCAACCCTGCGGTCGGCGACCAGGTCGGCTGGCCGCGCTACGCGGCGCAGGTCGCCGCGGTCACCGACGAGCTGTCCCCGCCGAACGGGCCCGCACCGTCGTGGTGGCCGAGAACTACGGCGAGGCCGGGGCGCTGCAGCGCTACGGTCCCGGCCCTCGGCCTGCCGCCGGTGGTGAGCGGCCACAACGCCCTGCACGGGCTGGCCCGCCCGGCCGACGGCACCACCACCGCCGTGGTGCTCGTCCAGGGCCACGGCCAGGGGCACGTGAGCGAGGAGCTGCTGCGCCGTTCCTTCGACGGCTGCTCGGTGCGGGCCCGCCTCGACAACGGTGTGGGCGTGCCCAACGAGGAGCAGGGCACGGCCGTCGTCCTGTGCCGCGGTCCCGTCGCACCGTGGGCGGAGCTGTGGCCGGAGTTCTCCTACGTCGGCCTGTCGACGTTCTGCCACCCCTGCCGGCGGCTGGGGCTCTGACCGCCGAGCCCGGCCGGGTCCCGGCTCAGCGCAGGTGGGAGCCGTCGTTCCAGGTCTCGACGACCCGGTTGGCGTGCTCCCACGACAGCACGCTGATCGTGGCCGTCCCGAGGGCGAAGTGCCGGCCGCCCTCGGCGGGCATGCCCGAGCCAGCGGGCCGTGAGGATGCGCAGCACGTGGCCGTGCGCGAACAGCGCCACGTCGCCGCCCGCCTGCTCGACCCGGGCGACGACCCGGTCGGCGCGCTCGCCGACCTCGGCGGCGCTCTCGCCCGTCCCGCCGACGGGGTGGGTCCACACGGTCCAGCCGGGGGTGCGCTCCTGCAGCTGCGCGGTGCTCAGCCCCTCGGCGTCGCCGTAGTCCCACTCGACCAGGTCGTCGCTGACCTCCGCCTGCTCCGCCAGGCCGGCCGCCCGGCAGGTGTCCAGGGCGCGGCCGAGCGGGCTCGTCATCACCAGCGCGAACTCCCGGCCCGCCAGGGCCCGCCCCGCGCGGGCCGCCTGGTCGCGCCCCACGTCGGTGAGCGGGACGTCGGTGCGGCCGGTGTGCCGGTGCGTCCGGCTCCACGCCGTCTCGCCGTGGCGGACCAGGACGACGTCGGGACGGTCAGCCACGGGGACCTCCACGGGTGCGCACGGGCACCAGGCAACCGCACCGCCGGCCGCTCGCGCGAGACCGGCCGACCCCGTGCCAGGACTGAGGGGGCCGTGGCGGGGTACCCCTGGCCGACCGCCCCGGCCGGGGACGGCCCCCAGGTCAGGAGACGCCGACGTGCACGACCGCGCGCCCCTGCCGCTGCTCCCCGGCGGCATGGCCGAGCTCGACGCCGGTCCCGCGGCTCGACCCGGCCGAGGCCGTCCGGCTGCGCCGCGCCGTGGCCCAGCTGTCGCGCGACCACGCGCTGGTCGGCCTGCGGGTGGACCGGGTGGTGGCCTTCGACGCCGCCGGGCTGGGCCTGCTCCTGGGGCTGCACCGGCTCGCCCGGGCCAAGGGCGCCGGCCTGCTCGTCGTGGGGCCGGACGCCCGGCTGCTGGCGGCGCTGCGCCGCCGGGGGCTGCACCGGGTGCTGGTGATCGAGATGCTGCCGGACGCCCCGGGGGCGCCTGAGGTGTCAGGCGGGCTGCTCGGGGGCGAGGAAGTCCGGCGACAGGTCGCCCGCGGCCGGCGTCGCCACCGGGCCGGTCACCGAGGTCCTCGTCGGCCTCCCGGGCGAAGGCGGCGCCCTGCGCCTCGACCGGGTCGTCCCAGGCCGGACCGGGCGGGGCGGCGGCCGCGGTGCCCAGCGGGTCGGGGGCGGGGGCGTCGCGGTCGGGTGCGGTGCTGTCGGTCACGGGAGCCTCCGTCGTCGTCGGGCCCCCTTCCTACCCCTGTCGGCCGCGGGCCACGCCGTCGGGACCCCCGGCATACCGCGGACGACGCCGGCGTTCACGGTTACGAGAACGTTCAACTACCCAGGAGGCACCCGGTGAGCGGCATCCAGCTCGGCGTGTTCAGCGTCGGCGACATCACGCCCGACCCGACGACGGGCCGGACCCCGACCCAGCACGAGCGGATCAAGGGGCTCGTCGAGATCGGGAAGAAGGCGGAGGAGGTCGGCTTCGACGTCTTCGCGGTCGGCGAGCACCACGACCACCCCTTCGTGCCCTCCGCGCTCACCACCCTGGCCGCCTTCGTCGCCGCCCAGACCGAGCGGATCGTCTTCTCCACCTCGATCGCCCACATCACCACCAACGACCCGGTGCTCATGGCGGAGCAGTACGCGTTCCTCCAGCACCTGTCGGACGGCCGTGTCGACCTGGTGCTCGGCCGCGGCAACACCGGCCCGGTCTACCCGTGGTTCGGCAAGGACATCCGGGACGGCATGCAAGCTGGCGATCGAGAACTACGACCTGCTGCACAGCTGTGGCGCACCGACGTCGTGGACTGGCAGGGGAAGTTCCGCACCCCGCTCCAGGGCTTCACGTCGCACCCCGCGCCCGCTCGACGGCGTGCCGCCGTTCGTCTGGCACGGGTCCATCCGCAGCCCCGAGATCGCCGAACAGGCCGCCTTCTACGGCAACGGCTACTTCCACAACCACATCTTCTGGCCGTCCAGCGCACGTGCGGCGGATGGTCGACTTCTACCGCCAGCGCTTCGAGCACTACGGCCACGGCCCGGCGGACGACCGCGATCGTCGGCCTCGGCGGCCAGGTGTACGTGCGCCCGAACAGCCAGGACGCGGTGCGCGAGTTCCGGCCGTACTTCGACGTGGCGCCGGTCTACGGCCACGGCCCGTCGCTGGAGGAGTTCATGGAGCAGACCCCGCTGACCGTCGGCTCGCCGCAGCAGGTCATCGAGCGCACCCTGGCCCACCGCGAGCTCGTCGGGGACTACCAGCGGCAGATGTTCCTGCTCGACCACGCCGGCCTGCCGCTTAAGACCGTCCTGGAGCAGATGGACCTGCTCGGCGAGCACGTGCTGCCCGCGCTGCGCGAGGGCTTCGCCCAGGGCCGCCCGGCGCACGTGCCCGGACGCCCCGACCCACGCCTCGCTGCCTCGCCGCGCGCGCGAGCAGCGCGCAGACCAGCACGCCGAGACCGCAGGAGGTGCCCGCATGACCCGGCGCATCACCGTCGTCAGCGGCGGCCTGAGCGAGACGTCCTCGACCCGCCGCCTGGCCGACCGGCTGGCCGCCGCGACGACCGAGGCGCTGCAGCGACCGGGGCGAGCCAGGCCGAGGTCACCGTGATCGACCTGCGGGAGCGCGCGCACGACATCACCAACGCCACGCTCACGGGCTTCGCCGCTCCGGCGCTGCAGGCCGACCTCGACCTGGTGCTCGCCTCCGACGGCGTGGTCGCCGCCACGCCGGTCTACAGCGGCAGCTACACCGGGCTGTTCAAGTCCTTCGTCGACCTGCTCGGCCAGGCCGCGTTCGACGGGACCCCGGTGCTGCTGGCTGCGACGGCCGGCACCGCCCGGCACTCGCTGGCGATCGAGCACGCGCATGCGCCCGCTGTTCAGCTACCTGCGAGCGCTCACCGTCCCGACCGGGGTGTTCGCCGCGAGCGAGGACTGGGGCGGTGACGGCGACGCGGCGGGGGCGCTGGCCGGCCGCGTCCGTCGGGCCGCGGAGAGCTGGCCGACCTGGTGGCGGCCCGCGAGCCCAAGCAGGTCGTGGACGAGTTCGCCTCGGCGCCCTCGTTCACCGACCTGCTGGGCGACCTGCGCCGCTGAAGGTGGGGCCGGCGGGGAGGTCCACCGTGGTCCACAGCCGGCTCAGACGTCCTGGCGCCGGAGGTACCGGCCGAAGTGCGGCACCGAGAACGCGATGCGGCCCGCGCTCGGCGCTGTAGACCAGCCCCTTCTTGATGAGGGCGTCCCGCGCCGGGCGACACCGACTGCGGCTTGCGCGCCGAGCAGGGCCGCCACGGCGGCGGTGGGGACGCCCTCGTCGCCGTCGGCGCGCGGGGGCCCGTCCGTCCCGACCGGCTCGCGCGGCCGGCGAGCACGTCGGCCATGGCGCGCAGGTACTCCCGCTCGGCCGGGGTCGCCCGCTCGAAGCGCGAGCCGAAGAACCCGACCGCCAGCTCGGCCTCGGCGATCGGGACCGCGACCCGGACGTCGTCGGCGGTGACCGGGCTGCGGGTGGCGACGTCCCACACCGTCTTGCCGTACTCCTGGACGAAGTACGGGTAGCCCGCCGTCGCCTCGTACATCGCCTCCAGCGCCTCGGGGGTGAACTCGGCGTCCTCCTCCTTGGCCGGGGCGGTGAGGGCGCGGTCCGCGGCCTCGCCGGTCCAGCCGGTCGATGCGGGCGTAGCGGAACAGCCGCTCGCTGTAGGACTTGCTCGCCGACAGCACCGCGGGCAGGTGCGGCAGCCCCGCCCCCACCACGACGAACGGCAGGCCGGTCTGGCTGATCTCGTGGGCGGCCGCGCAGAGCGCGGACACGTCCTCCGTCCCGAGGTCCTGCATCTCGTCGATGAACACCGCGACGCCGCGGCCGCAGTCCCCGGCCAGCCCGCCGATGTCGACGAGCAGCTCGACGAGGTCGATCTCGATGTCGCCGGAGTCGGCGCGGCCCGCCACGACGGGGGCGTCGATGCCCGGCTGCCAGCGGTCCCGGACCTTGGTGTCGGAGGAGTTGTGGCGCAGGGCGAAGGACTTGAGCACACCGAGGACGTGCTCGGTCTCGCTCGCCGGCGCGCTCAGCTCCCGCACGGCCAGGTGCAGGGCGGCGGCCAGGGGGCGCCGCAGCGACTGCTCGGGCCGCGCCTCGACCTTGCCGGTCCCCCAGCCGCGCCGCACGGCCTGCGAGCGCAGGGTGTTGAGCAGCACGGTCTTGCCCACCCCGCGCAGACCGGTGAGGACGATGCTGCGCTCGGGACGGCCCCGGCCCACCCGGGTGAGCATGACCTCGAAGGCCTCGAGCTCGCCGTCACGGCCGGCGAGCTCGGGCGGGCGCTGGCCCGCGCCCGGGGCGTAGGGGTTGCGGACGGGGTCCATGCCAGGACCGTATCGGCGTGTCTAGCGCGCACGGCAGACGTGGGCAGAGAGCGCCATCGGCGTGTCGGGAGGCGACGCCAGGCGGGTATGCCGCTGTCTAGCCCCTGGTGCAGACGCCTGGATACACGGTCATCGACCCGTCATCGACCGGCTCAGGAGGGGTCGGGCCCACCCAGGTAGGTCTCCGGCACCGCGTCGGTCACCGGCTCGTCGTCCGCGGCCTCGGGCGGGGGGCCCGCCTCGGCGAAGGACGGACCGTCGACGTCGTCGCGGCTGCTCGCGCCACCGGGGCCGTCCGCGCCGTCGAGGCCGTCCGTCCCGGCTCCCGCGAGGGCGGCGGTCCCGGGGTCGTCGTCGCCCTCGGCGGCGCTGGACAGCGGGTCCTGCCCGGTCATGTCCTCGCCCGGGCCGACCGTCTCGGCGGTGGTCTCGTCGGTGTTCTCGTCGTCAGGTCGAGCCACGGGGTCCTCCTCAGGACGGTCGGTCGGGTGCGCGCTCACTCCGGCGCCGGCTCCGGCTCGGGCGGGACCTCGGCGCCCTGGGCCTCGTCGCGATCCGCCCACGCGAGCAGCGGCGCGAGGTCGAACACGTGGTCGTCGATGTCGGCGTGCAGGTCGCCGAGCGCGGCGAAGCGGGCGGGCACGGTGGCGATGGTGAAGTCGCCCGGCTCGGCGTCGTCCACCTCGTCCCACCTGATCGGCGTGGACACCGTGCCCTCCGGGTTGCCGCGCACCGAGTACGCCGCCGCGACGGTGTGGTCGCGGGCGTTCTGGTTGTAGTCGACGAACAGCGCGTAGCGGGTCGCGGTCCTTGCGCCACCAGGTCGTCGTCACGTCGTCCGGGGCGCGCCGCTCGACCTCGCGGGCGAAGGCGAGCGCGGCCCGGCGGACGTCGGTGAAGCCGTGCTCGGGCGGGATGCGGACGTACACGTGCATGCCCTTGCCGCCGGAGGTCTTGGGGAAGCCGACGGCGCCGAGCTCGTCGAGGACCTCGTGGACCACGTGGGCCACCCGGCGGACCACGGCGTAGTCCGACAGCGGGCCGGGGTCCAGGTCGATGCGCCACTCGTCGGGCTTCTCCGTGTCGGCGCGGCGGCTGTTCCACGGATGGAACTCCACCGTGGACATCTGCACCGCCCACGCCACCTGCGCGAGGTGCGTGACGCACAGCTCGTCCGCGGTCCGGTTCCAGCGGGGGAAGCGGAGCTGCACCGTCTCCACCCACGGCGGCGCCCCGGCCGGGACGCGCTTCTGGTGGACCTTGTCCCCGGCGACGCCCTTGGGGAAGCGGTGGAGCATGCACGGCCGCTCGCGCAGGGCGCCCACGATCCCGTCGCCGACCGACAGGTAGTAGCGGAGCAGGTCGAGCTTGGTCTCGCCGCGGGCGGGGAAGTACACCCGGTCCGGGCTGGACAGGCGCACGGCCAGCCCGTCGACGTCGATCTCCATCGCCGGTGCCTTCGCGCTGGCCACGGGGCCACCGTAGGCCTGCGGGGCGGTGTGCGCGCCGTCCCTGGCCTCGGGCGGCGGACAGGTCCCTCAGCAGGGTGCACCGAGGTCGCACGGCGGCCGGCGAGAGCTCCGTCGTCCGCCGTCCTGCCGCCCCGGCGATGATTCCCGTGCGACGTCCCGGTCCACCCCCCTGCCGGGTGGACCGCCGCCGGGCCGGGAGGAGGCACCTGCATGACGGTCACCCCGGGCACCGAGGGACAGCGGCTCGACCTGCGCGAGCCCCGGCAGCGCGTCTTCGTGCACGTCCTCGTGAGCAGCCTGCTGGTGTCGGTCGTGCACTTCACCGTCTTCTTCGCGGTGACCTTCTGGATGTACCTGGAGACCCGCTCGGTGCTGGCGACCGGCCTCGTGGCCGGGCTGTTCCTCGGCGCCACCGCCCTGACCGGGATCTGGTTCGGCAGCCTCGTGGACCACCACCGCAAGGCCGCGGTCATGCAGGCCTCCTCGCTCGCGTCGTTCGCGGTCTACTCCGCGTGCCTCGCGCTGTACCTGCTCGTGCCCGACCGCACCTTCCGCGACCCGTCGGAGCCGCTGCTCTGGGTGCTGGTCGTGCTGCTCATGGCCGGGATCATCACGGGGAACCTGCGCAGCATCGCCCTGCCCACGCTGGTCACCCTGCTGGTCCCGGCCCCGGCCCGCGACCGGGCCAACGGGCTGGTCGGGACGGCGACCGGGGTGTCGTTCCTCGTCACGTCGGTCATCAGCGGGCTCCTGGTCGGCTGGGACGGCATGCGGTCGGTCCTCGTGCTCGCCCTGGTCGTGCTCGTGGCCTCGGTGGTCCACCTGGCCCGCCTCGAGGTCCCGGAGCCGCCGCCGGCCCGGACGGTCGCCGGCGACGAGGGCCACGGGATCGACCTGCGCGGCACCCTCCGCATCGTCGGCGGCGTCCCCGGGCTGCCCGCGCTCATCGTCTTCTCGTGCATCAACAACGTGCTCGGCGGCTCGTTCATGGCCCTCATGGACGCCTACGGGCTCTCGATGGTGTCGGTCCAGGCCTGGGGGCTGCTGTGGGGCGCGCTCAGCACCGGCGTGATCGTCGGCGGCCTCGTGGTGGCCCGGGTCGGCCTGGGCCGCAGCCCCGTCCGCACGCTGCTCGTGGTCAACCTCGTCCTGTGGACGGTGATGGTCCTGTTCCCGCTGCGGTCGAGCATCTGGCTGCTGGCCGCCGGGATGATGGTCTTCATGCTCCTGTCGCCCTTCGCGGAGGCGGCCGAGCAGACGGTCCTCCAGCGCGTCGTGCCCTTCGAGCGGCAGGGCCGGGTGTTCGGCTTCGCGCAGTCCGTCGAGCAGGCGGCCTCGCCCCTGACGGCGTTCCTCGTCGCGCCGTTCACCGAGCTGGTGGTCATCCCCGCCATGACCGACGGCGCCGCGGCCCGGCTGATCGGCGGGTGGTTCGGCACGGGCGCGGACCGCGGGATCGCGCTGGTCTTCGTGGTGACGGGCGTGCTCGGCCTGCTCTTCACCCTCGCCGCGCTCGTGAGCCGGCCGTACCGGCGGCTCCGCGCGGCGTACGCGGCGGCCGCGGACGTGCCGCAGCAGCGGGAGGGAGACACCACCCCGGCGGGGACCGCGCAGGACGTCCGGGCCTGACCGGCCGTCCCCCTCTCAGCCGGGGGGCGGCACGGGCTCGGTCCCGGGGCGGGGCGTCGGCACCGGCAGCACCGTGCCGGGCGGGACGTCGACGACCAGCAGGCTGCCCACCTCCGGTGCGAGGAGCGCCGTGGACGTGAGGACGGCGGCGAGCAGGAGCGCGGACCGGTGCCCTGTGAGGAGCGGCCGCGGCGCGGCGGCCGGACGGTGGACGGCGCGGGAGGCGGACGGGAGCGTGAGGGTGACCATGCGACGACGCTGCTCCGCCGGGGGCGTCCGCGGACCCGGGCTGCCCCTGCTGTCGTCGAGGGTTTTCCCCGGGGACACCGCCCCCCGCCCAGGAGCACACTCGCCGCGTGGCCACGTCGCCGACCCGCCCCGCACGGCCCGCGCCCCGCGCGCTGACGGGGCTGCGGGCGGGCGTGCCGGCCGGGGCGCTGGTGCTCGCGGCCACCGTCCCCACGCTGGCCGCGGTGCAGCACGACGGCTGGTTCCCGGCCGGGCCGTTCCTGCTCCTGCAGGTGATGGTCACCCTGGCCGGGGCCCTGCTCTGGTGGGGCGGCGGCCTGCGCGGCAACGCCGTGCGGCTGCTGCTGGCCGGCGTCTGCCTCGGGGCCAGCAACCTCGACAGCGGGTGGGCGCCGGACGGCGTCGGGAGCCTCCTGCAGGTGGAGTGGACCCTGCAGTGGTCCGCCGCCCCGCTCATCGCCACGGTGCTGCTGGCCTATCCGGAGGACCGCCTGCGGGGACGCGGGCTCCGGCTCCTCGTCGGGCTGCTGTGGTTCTGGGCGGTGGGGCTGCGGGTGGTCTCCTCCCTGCTGTGGGACCCGGTGGCGGCCGGGGCCGAGGACCCCGTCCGGTGGGTCCACGTGGTGACGGCCGTGGAGGCCTCCCTGTGGGTCGAGCGGGCGTCCGGGGCGGTCCTCGCCCCGCTCGTCGTCTGGTTCGTCGTCGTGCAGGTCTCCCGCTGGCGCCGGGCCCGCGGGGCGAGCCGGCCGACGGTCGTGCTCGTCGCCCTGGCGGGGGTCCTGCTGGCCCTCGGCCAGCTGCTGCGGGTCGGCCTCGGCTACGTGGCCTGGACCGGGATGTTCACCGTGCCGGCCGGCGAGGCGGCCGCGGAGTGGGTGGCCGGTGTCCAGGGCATCAGCGGGGCGCTCGCCGGCGGCGCGCTGGTGGCCGTGGCCGTGCGCGCGGCGGCGCACCGAGGCGTCGTCGTGGAGCGGCTGCTCGGCGCGGGGGGTGACCCCCGGGCGGTCGAGGCGGTCCTGCAGGACGTCCTCGCCGACCCCACCCTGCGGCTGAGGGTCGCCGTGGGACGAGGCTGGGTGGGGGTCGACGGCCGCCCCGGCGGGGCGCCGGGCGACGGGCGCACGGTGCAGGTCCTGCTGCGGGCGCAGGACGGGCGGGCGGTGGTCGAGGTCGACGCCGAGGACCACGTCCTGCGCGACCCCGCCATGCTGCGGGTCACCCTGGCCGCGGCCGCGGTCGTCGTGCACAACGCGCGCCTGACCATGGAGCGGCAGGCCCACCTGGAAGAGGTGAGCGCCTCCCGGGCCCGGATCGTCGAGGCCGGCGTGGCGCAGCGGCGCCAGCTCGAGCGGGACCTGCACGACGGCGCGCAGCAGAGCCTGCTCGCGGTCAGCGCGTCGCTGTCGCGGGCCACGCTCGCCCCCGACACCGACCGGATGCGTGCCGCCGTGGACCACGCGAGGGCCGGGCTCACCGCGGCGCTCGCGGAGGTGCGCGGCCTCGCGCGCGGCATCCACCCCGCCGCCCTCAGCCAGGGCGGGCTCGCCTCGGGCCTGCGCGCGCTCGCCGCCGGGAGCGACGACGTCCTGCTCGAGCTGGACGCAGGCGTGGCCGGCGGACGGCGGTTCCCGGCCGCGGTGGAGTCCACGGCGTACTTCGTCGTCGCGGAGCTGGTGGCCAACGCGGTGCGGCACGCGGGCGGGCGGGCCCGGGTCCGCGTGGTCGCCGGCCCGGACACCCTGTCCGTCACGGTCGAGGACGACGGGGCCGGCGGGGCGACGGTGCGGCCGGGCGGCGGCCTGGCCGGGCTGGAGGACCGGGTGCGCGCGCTGGGCGGGGTGCTCGCCGTGGACAGCCCGGCCGGCGGCGGCACCACCGTGCACGCCTTGCTGCCCGCCGGGCCGGCCGTGGCGTGAGCGCCGACGAGGGCACCCGGACCCGGGCGGACGTCCCTGCGCTGCGCGTGGTCCTCTGCGACGACTCGGGCATCTTCCGGGAGGGCCTCGGGCTGCTCCTGGGCACGCTCGGGGTCGGGGTCGTGGCCTCCGTGGCGGACGTGCCGTCGCTCCTGGCGGCGGTGCGGGAGCTGCGCCCGGACGTGGCGGTGGTCGACGTGCGGATGCCGCCCACCCGGACCGACGAGGGCATCCGGGCCGCCGTCGTCGTCCGGCAGGAGCTCCCCGAGGTGGGCGTGCTCGTGCTGTCCACGTACGTGGACCCGCGCTGGGCGGCGTCGCTGCTCGAGGCCGTCCCCGACCGGGTGGGGTACCTGGTCAAGGACCGGGTGGACGACGCGGCGGCGCTGCTGGAGGCGCTGCGGCGGGTGGCGGCCGGCGGCGTCGTCCTGGACCCGGAGGTCGTCGCCGTCCTCGTCGCGGGCCGTCGGCTGACGGCCCCCCTGCGACGGCTCACCGGCCGCGAGACGGACGTCCTCGCCGCCCTGGCGGAAGGCAGGTCGAACGCCGGGATCGCCGGCGCGCTGCACCTGTCGGTCAAGACGGTCGAGGCCCACGTCGCCTCGGTGTTCCGCACGCTGGGCCTCGAGCCGGAGGACGGCAACCGCCGGGTCCTCGCCGCCCTCCGCCACCTGGCCGCCGAGGGCGGCCCGACCCCGCCCTGACCCCGCCCTGACCCCGTCGCCGCACAGCACAGGAGCCCCCGACCTGCTGGTCGGGGGCTCCTGGTCGTGCGTGCGTGCGCGAGGGGGGAGTTGAACCCCCACGTCCTTTCGGACACACGGACCTGAACCGTGCGCGTCTGCCTATTCCGCCACTCGCGCGCAGCGGGAAGCCTACTACGCGCCCGCCCACCCCTCGCACGCCGTCTCCGCACCTCGACGGCCCCGCCGGTACATTGCCGTTCGACCGGGCACGTCCCGGGGTGCTGTGCTGCCCGTCGGGCACGGGCCGGACCAGCACCACCCGCACCGGGCGGAGTCGAGAGGAGGTGGTCGGGCATGGGCCTGCTGGACAGGTTCGAGAAGGGCGTGGAGCGCGCGGTCAACGGCGTCTTCGCCCGCACCTTCCGCTCCCGCGTGCAGCCGGTGGAGATCGCCTCCGCGCTGCGCCGCGAGCTCGACGACCGCGCCGCCGTGCTCGGCCGGGACCGCACCCTGGTCCCCAACGCCTTCACCGTGACGCTCAGCCCGGACGACCACGACCGCCTCGCCGAGTGGGAGGACGCCCTGGCCGACGAGCTGGCCGCGGCGGCCATGGACCACGCCGACAAGCAGCGGTACGCCTTCGTCGGACCGGTCAGCGTCACCCTCGGCCGCGACGACTCCCTCGAGGTCGGCCTCTTCGACGTCTCCAGCCAGACCGTCAAGGGCGCCGTGGCCCCCGCCACGAGCCGCACCTCCACCCAGGGCCGGCCCGTCATCGAGGTCGACGGCCGCGCCTACGTCCTCACCGGGCCGGTGACCACGCTGGGCCGCGGCTCGGACGCCGACATCGTGCTCGACGACAACGGCGTCTCCCGCCGGCACGCCGAGCTGCGGGTGGACACCTCCTCGGGCCGGACGGTCCTGTCGGTGCTCGACCTCGGCTCCACCAACGGGACCTTCGTCGGCGAGCAGCAGGTCGGGCACCAGGCGCTGCGGGCGGGCGACGTGGTCTCCCTCGGCCACACCCGCATCGTCGTCAAGGACGCCGGATGAGCGAGCTGACCCTCACGGTGCTCCAGCTCGGCCTGCTCGTGCTGCTCTGGCTGTTCGTGCTCGGGGTCGTCGGCGTGCTGAGGGGCGACCTGTACGGCACCCGCGTGGCGGTCCGCCCCCCGGCGCGGCCGGCGAGGCCCACCGCGCCCGCGACCCGCCCGCCCGCGCGGACCCCCGGTGCCCGTCAGCCCCCCGAGCCGCGCCCGCCCGCCCTGCCCCGCCAGCTCGTGGTCACCGAGGGCTCGCTGCAGGGCACGACCATCACCCTGGGCACGTCCGCGATCACGGTCGGGCCGGGCCGCGGACTGCACGCTCGTCATCGACGACGAGTTCGCCTCCGGCCGCCACGCGCGGATCAGCCGCCAGGACGGCCAGTGGGTGGTCGAGGACCTCGGGTCCACCAACGGCACCTTCGTCCGCAAGGAGCAGGTCCAGGGTCCGGTCCCGCTCCAGGTCAGGGTGCCGGTCCGGGTCGGGCGCACCGTGCTGGAGCTGAGGGCCTAGTGACCGTCGCCCTCCGGTACGCCGCCCGCAGCGACGTCGGGCTCGTGCGCACCAAGAACGAGGACTCCGGCTACGCGGGCCCCCACCTGCTCGTGGTGGCCGACGGCATGGGCGGGCACGCCGGCGGCGACGTGGCCAGCTCGCTGGCGGTCGGCGTCCTGGCCGACCTCGACGGCGAGGCCCTCGGCGGCGCCGAGGCGCAGAGCCGGCTGGCCGAGCGGCTGCGGCAGACCAACACCGCGCTGCAGGACCGGGTCCGGGCCGAGCCGGAGCTCGCCGGGATGGGCACGACCGTGACGGCGCTGCTGCGCGCCGGCTCCCGGATCGTCCTGGCCCACATCGGCGACTCCCGGGCCTACCTGCTGCGCGAGGGCCGCCTGGTCAAGGTCACCACCGACCACACCTACGTGCAGAGCCTCGTCGAGGCCGGCCGGATCACCGAGGAGGAGGCCGAGAACCACCCGCAGCGCAACGTCGTCATGCGGGTGCTCACCGGCGAGCACGGCGACGAGCCCGACCTGTCGGTGCGCGAGGGCCGTCCCGGCGACCGGTGGCTGCTGTGCTCCGACGGCCTGTCCGGCTTCGTCAGCCTCGACACCCTGCACGACACCCTCGCCGCGGGCGACGACCCCGGCACCACCGCGGAGAACCTGGTCCGCCTGGCCATGCGCTCCGGCGCACCGGACAACGTCACCGTCATCGTCGCCGACGTCGTCGACCTGGACTCCCCGCCCTCCACCGCGCCCCAGGTGGTCGGCGCCGCCGCCGCCCGCACGCGCGGCACCCGGCCCACCACCCCCGCCGACGACAGCCCGGCCGCCCGGGCCGCGTCGCTCGGTCGCAGGGCCGCGCCGGACGACGGCGAGGACGACACCCCCTCCCCGGTCCGGCGCTGGGTCCCCTGGACGGTCGTCCTGCTCGTCGTGCTCGGCCTGGGCGGCGCCGCGTGGGCGGCCTGGACCTGGTCGCAGGGGCAGTACTTCGTGGGCGTCACCACGACCCAGGACAGCGGGGACGAGATGGTCGCGGTGTTCCGCGGGCTGCCCCAGGACGTCGGGCCCGTCCCGCTGTCCACGGTCGTGGACACCACCGACCTCGCCGTCGCGGACCTGCCGTTCTTCCAGCGAGGCATCGTCGCCGAGGGCATCCAGGCCGACGACCGCGCCGAGGCCGACCGCATCGTCGAGGACCTGCGCGGCCAGCTGGCCGGCGGCGAGGAGACGGGGTGAGGCGATGACGACCGTCGTCACCGCGCTCGCCCCCGGCACCCGTCGCGGCTTCGAGCTGCTGCTCGTCGTGCTGTCCGTCGGCATCTGCACCGGGGCGTACGCGCTGGTCGGCCTGGCCGTCGGCGGTGCCCTGCCCGTGGCCCTGCTCCAGGTGGCGGGCGGGCTGCTCGGCATGGGCCTGGCGCTGCACGTGGTGGTCCGGCTCGTGGCGCCCTACGCGGACCCCGTCATGCTCCCCATCGCCCTGCTGGTCAACGGCATCGGCCTGGTGATGATCCACCGCCTCGACCTGGCCGAGGACCCCGCGACCTCCCTCGCGGTGCGCCAGCTGGGGGCCAGCGCCGTCGGCATCGTGGCGGCCGCGGTGGTGCTCGTCGTGCTGCGCGACCACCGCCGGCTGCGGGCGCGGACGTACACCGCGATGGTCGTCGGCCTGGTGCTGCTCCTGCTGCCGCTCGTGCCCGGGATCGGCCGCACGGTCAACGGCGCGACGATCTGGATCGACCTCGGCGTCACCACCTTCCAGCCCGCCGAGCTGGGCAAGATCGCCGTCGTCGTGTTCTTCGCCGGCTACCTGGTCGTGGCGCGGGACACGCTCTCGCTCGTCGGGCCCAAGGTCCTCTGGCTGCGCCTGCCGCGGGCCCGGGACCTGGGCCCGATCCTCGTGGCCTGGGCCGCCTCGGTCGGCATCCTCGTCTTCGAGCGGGACCTCGGGACGTCGCTGCTGTTCTTCGGGATCTTCGTCGCGATGCTCTACGTGGCCACCGAGCGGGTGTCGTGGATCGTCATCGGGATGGCCCTGTTCGCCGGCGGCTGCGTGGTGGCGTGGCGGCTCTTCGACCACGTGCAGCAGCGGGTGTCGACCTGGCTCGACCCGTTCGACCCCGCCCGGATCGAGGCCCGCGGCGGGTCCTACCAGGTGGTGCAGGGGCTGTACGGCATGGCCGACGGCGGGCTGCTGGGCACCGGGCTCGGCCGCGGCAGCCCCGAGATCGTCCCCTTCGCCGAGAGCGACTTCATCGTCGCGGCGCTGGGCGAGGAGCTCGGCCTGGCCGGGCTCTTCGCGATCTTCATGCTCTACGCGATCCTCGTGCAGCGCGGGATCCGCACCGCGATCGGCGTGCGCGACGGCTTCGGCAAGCTGCTGGCCTGCGGGCTGTCCTTCGCCATCGCCATGCAGGTCTTCGTCGTGGCCGGCGGCGTGACGCGGGTCATCCCGCTCACCGGCCTCACCATGCCGTTCCTCGCCTACGGCGGCTCCTCGGTGCTGGGCAGCTGGGTCGTCGTCGCGCTGCTGCATGCGCGTCTCCGACCTCGCCCGCCGCCCGGACCTGCCCACGACGCGCCCGCCCGACGCTGCCCGCCGACGACGCGCGCACCCAGGTGGTGAGGCTGCCGTGAACGCCCCGCTGCGCCGCCTGTCGGTGGTCATCGCCCTGCTCTTCGCCAGCCTGCTGCTGTCGACCTCGTGGATCCAGTACGTCGGGGCCTCGTCGGTCTCCGCGGGCCAGGGCAACGTCCGCCAGGTGTACCGGCGAGTTCGGCCGGGAGCGCGGGCCCATCGTCGTCGGCGGCGACGCCGTGGCCACGAGCACCGAGGTGGGCGGGGACTACCAGTACCTGCGGACCTACCCCGGCGGCCCGCCGTACGCGCACGCCACGGGCTTCTTCTCCATCGTCTACGGCACGTCCGGCGATGGAGGACGTGGAGAACGACGTCCTCGCCGGCACGGCCGACTCGCTGTTCTACAGCCGGGTCGGCCAGCTGCTGACCGGCGAGGACCCGGCCGGCGGCTCCGTCGAGCTCACCCTGGACCCGGCCGTGCAGCAGGTCGCCTGGGACGCCCTCGGCGACCAGCGCGGCGCCGTCGTGGCCATCGAGCCGTCGACCGGGCGGATCCTCGCCATGGTCAGCCGGCCCTCCTACGACCCGTCGACGCTGGCCAGCCACGACCTCGGCGCGGTCCGCGACGCCTGGGCCGCGCTCAACGCCGACCCGGCCCGGCCGCTGGAGAACCGCGCGATCGCGGGGCGGACCTACCCGCCGGGCTCGGTGTTCAAGGTCGTCACCGCGGCCGCGGCGCTGGAGAGCGGGGACTACACGCCCGAGACCGAGCTGCCCGGCCCGGCGGAGCTGGACCTGCCGCAGACCACGGCCACCCTGCCCAACGTGTTCGACGGCCCGTGCGGGCCCGGCGACGTGGTGTCGCTGGCCGACGCCCTGCGCATCTCGTGCAACACCGCCTTCGGGCAGCTGGGCATCGACCTGGGCGGGGACGCGCTGCGCGAGCAGGCGGACGCCTTCGGGTTCGACACCCCGCTGCGCGTCCCGCTGCGGGTGGAGGAGTCCACCGTCCCGGAGGGCCTCAACCCGCCCCAGGCCGCGCAGTCGGCCATCGGGCAGTTCGACGTCCGGGTCACCCCGCTCCAGGTGGCCATGGTGAGCGCGGCCGTGGCCAACGACGGGGTGCTCATGCGGCCGCAGCTCGTGCGCACCGTGCGCGGCCCGGACCTGCAGGTGGTCGACGACGTGCAGCCGGAGCAGCTCGGCCGGCCGGTCGGCGCGGACACCGCCCGCGCGCTCACCGAGATGATGGTGGGCGTCGTCGAGGACGGCTCGGGCACGGCCGCGCAGATCGAGGGCGTCTCCGTCGCCGGCAAGACCGGCACGGCCCAGACCGGCAACGACACCGACCCGCACGCCTGGTTCACGTCCTTCGCGCCCGCCGACGACCCCCGTGTGGCCGTCGCGGTCGTGGTGGAGAACGGCGGCAGCGCCGGCAGCGAGGCCAGCGGCGGCCGCGTCGCCGCCCCCATCGCCCGGGCCGTCATGCAGGCGGTGCTGGGCCGGTGAGCGCCGGACCCCCGGGAGCGACGGCCGGCGGGGCCGCCTCCGCCGACCGTGCCGCCTCCCCCGCCACCGGGCGGGCGTGCTCGCCGGGCGGTACCGGCTGCTGGACCGGGTCGCGGTCGGGGCGATGGGCGAGGTGTGGCGCGCGCACGACGACCGGCTCGACCGGGACGTCGCGGTCAAGGTCCTGCGGCCCGAGCTGGCCGACGACGCCGGGTTCCGCGACCGCTTCCGGACCGAGGCCCGGCACGCCGCCTCCGTCCGCCACCCCCACGTGGCCGCGGTGCACGACTACGGCGAGGACGCCGGGGCGAGGACCGGCGGGGCGGCGACCGCGTACCTCGTCATGGACCTGCTGACCGGCACGACGCTGGCCACGCTGCTCGCCGCCGAGGGCCCGCTGGAGCCGGACCGGGTGGCGCGGCTGCTCGCGCAGGTGGCCGACGCCCTGGCCGCCGCCCACCGGACCGGGCTCGTGCACCGCGACGTGAAGCCCGCCAACCTCGTCCTGTCGCGGGAGGTGCCCGAGCAGGTCACGGTGACCGACTTCGGCATCGCGCGGGCCGCGGACGCCGTGCCCGTCACCCGGACCGGGCTGGTCATGGGCACGGCGGAGTACCTGTCGCCCGAGCAGGCCCGCGGCGAGCGCGCGAGCACCGCCTCCGACGTCTACGCCCTGGCCGTCGTGGCCCACGAGCTGCTGACCGGCCGGCCGCCCTTCACCGGCGACAGCCCCGCCGACGTCGCCCGCGCCCACGTCCAGGACCCCCCGCCCCCGCTGCCCGCGACCGTGCCCGCCGCGCTGCGGGACACGGTCGCCCGCGGCCTGGACAAGGACCCCGCGGCCCGGCCCGGCGCCGAGGAGCTGGCCGCCCGGCTGCGCGCCGTCGCCGCCGGCACGGCCCCGACGCCCTGGTCGGCGGGCCCGGACACCGCGGCCGTCCCGCCCGGCCCGGCCCAGGACCCCGCCCCGGACCCCGCCCCGCTGGAGCCGGCCCGGCCGGACCCCCCCGCGGCCGGCGTCCGGGCCCCGGCCGCTGCCGGCGCCACCCCGGCCACCCCCGCCACCCCGGCCACCCCCGCCACCCAGCCGGTGCCCGCTGACGGCGCGCCCGACGCCGCGGCCCGCGCGCCGGCGCCGGTGGCGGTCCCCGCTGCGCGCGCCGGTGGTGGCCCTGCTGGCGCTGCTGGCCCTGCTCCTGCTGGCCACCGCGCTCCAGCAGGCCGGTCTCCTGGGCGGGGCCGACGACCCGGCGGCCGCACCGCCCCCCGCACGGCATGTGACAGGCTCCCCCGGGACCACGGACCACGAGGACGGACGATGACGGACCAGACGACAGGACAGCCCCGGCTCGTCGGTGGGCGCTACCAGCTCGTCGAGCAGATCGGCCGCGGCGGCATGGCCGAGGTCTGGTCGGCGCACGACGCCCGGCTCGGCCGGCACGTCGCCGTCAAGCTGCTGCGCACCGACCTCGCCCGGGACCCGTCCTTCCAGGCCCGGTTCAAGCGCGAGGCGCAGTCCTCGGCCTCGCTCAACCACCCCGCGATCGTCTCGGTCTACGACACCGGCGAGGACACGGCGCTGGACCCCTACGGCGCCCCCGCCCCGCAGCCGTACATCGTCATGGAGCAGGTGCACGGCCGGACGATCAAGCAGATCCTCCAGGAGTCCTCGCCGCTGGACATCGACGACGCCATGCGCATCACGGTCGGCGTGCTCGACGCCCTGCAGTACAGCCACCGCGGCGGGATCATCCACCGCGACATCAAGCCCGCCAACGTCATGGTCACCGACGCCGGCGAGATCAAGGTCATGGACTTCGGCATCGCCCGGGCCATGGCCGACACCTCCGCCACCATGACCGGCACCAACGCCGTCATGGGCACCGCGCAGTACCTGTCGCCCGAGCAGGCCCGCGGCGAGACCGTCGACGAGCGCTCCGACCTGTACTCCGCCGGCTGCCTGCTCTACGAGCTGCTCACCGGCCGCCCGCCGTTCGTCGGCGAGAACGCGCTCGCCCTGGCCTACCAGCACGTCGGCGAGACGCCCCAGCCGCCGAGCCGGCTCAACCCCGAGGTGCCGGCCGACCTCGACACCGTCGTGCTCCACTCCCTGGCCAAGGCCCGCGAGGACCGGTACCAGGACGCGTCGGCGTTCATCGCCGACCTCGACCGGGTGGCGACCGGGCTCCCGGTGCAGGCGGTCCCGCTCGCGGGCGCCGCCGCGGCGGCCGCGGTCGACACGGCCGCCATGACGACCCGCGTCCCCCGCACCGCCCCGGTGCCGGTGGTCGCGGCGGGGGCGGGCTGGCCCGGCCAGGTCGAGGACCGGCACGACGACGCGGTCGACGAGCGGGAGGAGCCCCGCCGCACCTGGCTCTACGTGCTCCTCGTGCTGCTGGCCCTCGCCGCCATCGGCGGGCTGCTGTACCTGTTCCTGGGCCGCGGCGAGGAGGACCTCGTCGACCAGGTCCGCGTGCCCGACGTGGTGGGGCTCCAGCAGCTGGAGGCCACGGAGACGCTGAACGCCGCGGGCTTCCAGGACGTCCAGGTCACCACGGACACCGAGGCGGACGCCGAGGCCGGCATCGTCACCGCCCAGGACCCCGCGCCGTCCGACACCGTGACCACCGTCCCCGTCACCACGCCGATCGAGCTGACCGTGGCCGCGGGGCCGGGCGAGGTGGCGGTG
Organism: uncultured Actinomycetota bacterium; assembly: GCA_963750335.1. GTDB lineage: Bacteria > Actinomycetota > Actinomycetes > Actinomycetales > JBBAYJ01 > Aquipuribacter. Next base: position 87,509 of record CAVVQD010000011.1, on the reverse strand, counting down.
CCCCGGCTGACGGGGCTCTCGCAGGCCGAGGCCCGGGACGCCCTGGTGGCCGCGAGCCTCACCTTCGCGGGGACCACCGAGCAGGACGACCCGCAGGCCGAGCGGGGGCTCGTGCTCAGCAGCGACCCGGCCGAGGGCACCACCGTCGACGAGGGCAGCGACGTCACCCTCGTGCTGGCCTCGGGGCAGAACACCGTCCCCTCCGTCGTCGGGCAGGCCACCGCCGAGGCGATCCAGGCCATCCAGGACGCGGGCTTCGACGTCACCACGCAGAACGAGGAGAGCCCCGAGGCCCCCGGCACGGTGCTCGCGCAGGGCGGCACCGAGGACCGGCGGCTCGACATCGGCGAGACGGTCACGCTGACCGTCGCGGTGGCCCCGCCGCCCGCCCCGTCGACGGTCACCGAGACCTTCACGCCCGAGCCGTCGGCCCGAGCCGTCCGCGGAGCCGTCCCCGGAGCCCAGCGGGGAGCCGACCGGCGAGGGCGGCTGAGCCGGCCCGGCGCGACGGGCCGGCCTACCGCGCGACGAGCGGGCTCATCCCGGCCGCGCGGGCCGGGGCGTCCGTGTCGCCGAGCACGGCGAGCCAGTTGGCCAGCAGCAGGTGCCCGCCCTCGGTGAGCACCGACTCGGGGTGGAACTGCACCCCGTACAGCGGCAGCGAGGTGTGCTGCAGCGCCATGACCACGCCGCCCGCCGTCCGCCCCGTGACCTGCAGCTCGTCCGGCACGGTCTCGTCCACGACCGCCAGCGAGTGGTAGCGGGTGGCGGTGAACGGCGACGACAGCCCCGCGAGCACGCCCCGGCCGTCGTGGAGGACCGGGCTGGTCTTGCCGTGCAGCAGCTCCGGCGCGTGCGTGACGGTGGCCCCGAACGCCTCGGCCAGGGCCTGGTGGCCCAGGCAGACGCCGAGCAGCGGCTGGCCGCGCTCGGCGGCGCGGCGCACCGTGGCCACGAGGATGCCCGCCTCGCCGGGGGTCCCGGGACCCGGCGACAGCAGCACGCCGTCGTAGCCGTCCGCGTGCTCGGGGCCGACCTCGTCGTTGCGGACCACGTCGACGTGGGCGCCGAGCTGGCGCAGGTAGGCGACGAGGGTGAACACGAAGGAGTCGTAGCTGTCGACGACGAGGACGCGGGGGCCCGTCGGCCCGGGCCTCGACGGTCTGCTCTGGGGCGGTGCTCATGGCGCGGTGTCCTCCACGGTGGTGTCGTTGAACGGCACGTACGGTGCCACGGCCGGGAAGACCCACATGAAGCAGGCCACCACGACCGCGGCCGCGAGCAGCAGCGCGAGCAGCAGCCGCACCGCGAGCGGGCCGGGCAGCGCCCGCCACAGGGGCCCGTACACCTAGGCCGTCCCGGCGGCGAGGACGGCCGGCGGGCCGTCGGCGCGCGGCGTGGACCGCTCGAGCACGGCGTGCACCACGTACCGCTGGCGGGCGGAGAACCGCGGGTGGCAGGACGTCATGGTGAGGACCGCCTCGTGCGGCTGCTCCCCGGGCCGGCCGGGGACCGCGGCGACGACCTCGACGTCGCCGGGCCGCACCACCTCGCTGCCGGTCACCCGGTAGACGTGGAACTCGGTCGCGGTCTCGACCACGACGGGGTCGCCGACCACCAGCTCGGCGATCGGGCCGAACGGGGCGCCGTACGTCGTGCGGTGGCCGGCGACCGCGAAGTTGCCGACCTCGCCGGGGCCCGCCGCCCCGGCGTAGTGGCCGACCCCCTGCCGGAGCACCTCGGTGCCGGTGCCCTCGAGGACCGGGCGCACCCACCCCTCGCCGAAGGCCGGGACGCGGATCAGGGCGACGGCCTCCGCGGGCAGGTCGTCGAGCACGGCGGCCCGGACCTGTGCCTGCGGGTCGTCGGGCTCCTCGCCGGCGAGGTCGGCCCCGCCGGCGCCGTCCCACCCCTGCTCGATGGCGTCGGTGGTCCGGTCCTGCGCGCGCTCGGCGACCACGTCGGTCCACCACAGCTGCCAGGCCAGGAACAGCAGCAGGAGGACCCCGGTCGTGACCAGCAGCTCGCCGAGCACCCCGACGCCGGCCCGCACCGTGCCGCCGACGGTGCCCGGGCGGCTCACGTCGTCCGCACGCGCGCGTGGCGCAGCTCCAGCGGCCCGGAGTAGGCGGGCAGCTCGGCCTCGCCCACCGCGTCCGCGTCGTAGCCCAGGCCGAAGGCCTCGACCGCGGCCCGGTACGCCCGGACGTCGTCGGAGGCGGACAGCGCGGCCAGCAGCGCGTCCGGGTCCCCGACCGCGGTGACGACGTACGGCGGGGAGTACGGCTGGCCCTGCAGGCTCAGGGTGTTGCCGACGCAGCGGACCGCGCTGGTGGAGATGACGCGCTGGTCCATCAGCTGCATGGCCTCCGCCCCGCCGAGCCAGAGCGCGTTCACCACCGCCTGGACGTCCTGCTGGTGCACGACGATCTCGTCGGGGCGGGCCGCGGCGGCCCGGCGGGTGGTGGGGTCGGCGTCGTCCAGCACCACCCGGACCGCAGGGCCGGTGACGGCCTGCATGCCCGCGGCCTCGCTCATCCGCTCCAGCGTGGCCTCGAGCTCGGGGTCGGCGGGCTGGGCCCCCTCCTCCAGCTGCTCCACCTCTGCGCGCAGGGACTCCACCAGCGTCGTGGTGCCGGCCGCCCGGTCCCGCTCGTCGGCCACCAGGGAGGCGAGGTCGGCGCTGTCGTCGCGCAGGTCGGTGCCCTGGGCGGTGCTCCCCGAGGCCACGAAGAGCAGGCCCGCCGCGCCCAGGACGAGCGCGACCCCGGCGCCCGGTCCCTGGCGCAGCCGCGACAGCAGGCTGCCCCGCCCCCCGTCCTGCTGCAGGTCCGGCTCCACGTCCGTCCCCGCGTCGCTCCCCGCGTCGTGCTGCGCGTCGTGCTGCGCGTCGTGCGGCGCGTCGTCCCCCGCGGGCCCGGTCCCCCTGATGTCGTCCATCCCTGCCATTGTCACCCGACGACCGCCCTCCGGTCGCCGTACCCTGGGGCCCGACCGCCCGGGGACCCCTCCGGGCCACAGCCCGCCACAGCGCACCAGAGCCCCGAGGAGCCGTCGTGCCCGAGTCCCGCCGCCGCAAGAAGCCGGCGTCCACCTCCCCCGCGACGTCGGCCGCGCCGGGGGTCCCGGCGCCGAACCCGGGCTGGTACGCGCCCGTCATGGTCGGGCTCATGGTCGTCGGGCTCATCTGGATCGTCGTGTTCTACATCACCCAGCAGCAGTACCCCGTCCCCGGCATAGGGCTGTGGAACCTGGGTATCGGGTTCGCCATCGCGATGGTCGGCTTCCTCATGACCACGCGCTGGCGCTGAGCCCCGGACCAGACGGTCCCCGCCCGGCCGCATCGTCCTGACCTGCGGAACTACACCGGTGGAAGTTGTCCCCAGCGGTTGTCCACAGTGTGGATGACGCTCCGGCGGACCCGGCGGCGGCGCCCTCAGAGCAGGTAGGCGGACCCCACGACGGCCCACCGGAGCACCGTCGCCCCGACCAGCAGGGCCAGCACGGCCACCAGGCCCAGGACCTGCCACCGGGTGCGGTGCGCCCGGGGGGCGAGCACGAGCGCCGCGCCGACGAGCAGGCCCCCGACCAGGCCGCCCAGGTGGCCCTGCCAGGAGATCCCCCGGACCAGGAAGCCGGCGGCGGCCAGCAGCACGAGCACGCCCACCTGCTGGCCCACCTGCCGTCCGCGCCGGTGCTCGAGCAGCACGCCCGTCCCGAGCAGGCCGAACACGGCGCCCGAGGCCCCGACGGTCGTCCCGTCCCAGGCCCCGGCCGTCAGGCCGGTCAGCCACAGGACGCCGACCGACGAGGCCAGCGTGGACAGCAGGAGCAGCGCCACGTACCGCCAGCGGCCCAGCACCGCCTCGACCTCCCGGCCCACGACCCACAGCGCGAAGCCGTTGAGCAGCAGGTGGAACGGCATGCCCGGGGAGTGGACGAGCCCGGCGGTGAGGAACCGCCAGGGCTCCGCGCGGGACAGGATCGGCACGAAGCCGAGGGTGCTGGTGAGCCAGGGCAGCACGAGCTGCCCGAGCCAGACGACGCCGAGCAGCCCCAGCAGGACCTGGGTCACCACCGGCCGGCCGTCCCCGGCCCGGGCGCCCGCCACGGTGCGGGCGGCGACGGAGGGCTGGGCCCGGACGCAGTCCACGCAGTGCACGCCGACCGCGGCGGGCCGCTGGCACGCGGGGCAGACCGGCCGCTCGCAGCGCTGGCAGCGGACGTAGCTCACCCGGTCGGGGTGGCGCGGGCAGACCGGGGGCGCCCCGGAGGGCCGGCCGGGACCGTCGGTCCCGGTCGGCCCGGCGGGGTCAGGAGAAGTCGACACCGGTGATGGCGATGTCCTGCAGGGGGCGGTCACGCTGGTCGGTGGCCGTCGTGGCGATCGCGTCGACGACCGCGCGCGACTCGGCGTCGGCGACCTTGCCGAAGATCGTGTGCTTGCCCTGCAGGTGCGGGGTGGGCGTCACGGTGATGAAGAACTGCGAGCCGTTGGTGCCCTTGCCCATGCGCTTGCCGGCGTTGGCCATGGCCAGCAGGTACGGCTCGCCGAAGGTCAGCTCGGGGTGGATCTCGTCGTCGAAGGTGTAGCCGGGGCCGCCGGTGCCGGTGCCGAGGGGGCAGCCGCCCTGCACCATGAAGCCGTCGATGACGCGGTGGAAGGCGAGGCCGTCGAAGAACGGGTCGTTCCGCGTGGCGCCCGTCGTCGGGTCGGTCCACTCCCGCTCGCCGGTGGCCAGACCGGTGAAGTTGGCCACCGTCTTGGGGGCGTGGTTGCCGTACAGCTCCACCCGGATGTCACCCTGGGTCGTCTTGATGGTCGCAGTCTGCGTCGCAAGCATGGTCCCAGTGTCTCAGGACGGGCGGCGTGCCCCGGACTGCAGGGGGCGGCAGGCCCGTCCGGTGCCCGGCAGCCCGTGCGCCGCGGGTCCGTGACGGGCAGGATGGACGCCGGGGCACCGTGTCCTGCGCACCACCAACTTCTTCGGGAGGTCCGATGTCGAGGACGACCACGAAGGCTCGCAAGGCCGAGAAGGACGCCACGCGAGCCGCCGTCAGGGCGACCGCGGCCGCCTCCGCCGCCGCTGCTGCCGCCGAGGCGGCCGGCCGCCTGCGGGTCGAGGCCGCGCGCGGCTGGGCCGAGCCCAAGGTGCGGACCGCGACGGACTGGGCGCAGCCGAAGGTCAAGCACGCCGCGGACTGGGCCGAGCCACGGGTGAAGCTGGCCGGCGAGTGGGCCGAGCCGAAGATCAAGCAGGCCGGCGAGTGGGCCGAGCCCAAGCTCCGCCAGGCCGCCGACGCGACGGCCGCCTACGCCGCCCCCAAGGTCGAGGCCGCCGCCGGGAAGATCGCCCCGGCGGTCGACCAGGCGCGCGACACGATCGTCGACGGCTGGCTGCCCAAGGTCGTGGAGACCGTGGGGACCGCCGCGACGGCCGCCGCCGCGGCCCGGGCCACCGCCGGCGAGCGCGGCGCGGGGGCCGTCCACGTGCTCAAGGGCGACGCCGTGGCCACGCCGAAGGCGGCCCGCAAGAGCCGCAGGGGCCGTCGCTTCCTCGTCTTCCTCAGCATCGCCGCCGCGGTCAGCGCCGTGGTCGCGGTGCTGCTGCGCCGCCAGGACGACAGCACCGACCCGTGGGCCCAGCCGTACCCGACCTACCCGCCGGCGCCCGTGCAGCCGACCGTCTCGCCCGCCACCACCGCGGCGGTCAACCCCTCCAGCGTCGAGCCGGTCGAGCCCGGCCCGGTGGGCGACGGGGCCGACGAGCCGGCCGGGTCGCCGGACGAGGACGACGAGCAGCGCCCCGAGACCGACATCGCCGACATCGCGCCCGGCGAGCACTCGGTGACCGACGACGGCGCCACGGACCACAAGGCCTGACCCGCCCGGCCGGGCTCCCCGGCCGCCACGAGCGCCGTCCCCTCCACGGGGGCGGCGCTCGTGCGTGAGGGGACCGGCGGGCCGGTCAGCCGCCGACGTGCACGATCGGCCGCCGCTCGGGGTCGCGCTCGTTCTCGCGGAGGATCTCGCGCACCACGGGGGGCGTGTCGCCCCGGCCGAGCAGCAGGTAGCGGAGCAGGTGGCCGATGGGGTTGCCCTCGGTCCACTGGAAGTGGGCGTGCGGCCGCACCCCGGTGGCGTCGCGCAGCGCGAGCAGGATGGCCGCGATGGCGTTCGGGGCGGCCGGGCTCGAGGCGCGCAGCACCCGGTGCCCCTCGACCTCGACGCCACGGACCCGCAGCACGTCGCTGAAGCCGGAGGGGTCGACGACCTCGATCTCCAGGAAGATCACGTCGTCGGCCGACGCCAACGGGTTGACGGCCCGCTGGGTGCGCTCCTTGTCCGCGTACTCCGACGGGCTGCCGGTCTCCCGCTTGTTGCCCACGAGGTTGAGCGCCCCGTCGTGGAAGAGGGAGTCCGCGACCCACTGCCGGGCGGTCTGGTCCAGCTCCACCCGGTCCGCCCGCAGCTCCGTGGTCCGCAGCACCCGGGACACCAGCGACACGACGATGATCCCGGCGATGAAGCCGGCGGAGATGGCGATGCCGTCGGGGGCCTCGACGATGTTGTCGACCAGCGCGTAGAGCAGGACCGCGGTGAGCAGCCCGAAGGCGAGCGCGGCGGGACGCCGGCCGCCCCGGCCCGCGGAGATCGTCACCGCGACGGCGGCCGAGACCATCATGGCGAGGATGCCCGTGGCGTAGGCGCCCGCCTGGGCGTCGACGTCGGCGCCGAAGGCGACCGTGATCGCGATGCTGAGGCCCGTGAACACGAGCACCACGGGGCGCACGGCGGTCGACCACTCCGGGGCCATGCCGTAGCTGGGCAGGTAGCGCGGCACGATGTTGATGAGCCCCGCCATGGCCGAGGCGCCGGCGAACCAGAGGATGAGGACGCTGCTCACGTCGTACACGGTGGCGAACCCGCTGCCGAGGTTCTCGTGGGCGAGGAAGGCCAGGGCCCGGCCGTTGGCCTCGCCGCCGGGCTGGAACTCCGCCGGAGGCACGAGCAGCGTCGTCACCAGGCTCGTGGTCAGCAGGTACCCGCTCATGATCACCGCGGCGGTGGTGAGCAGCTTCCGGGTGTTGCGGACCCGGGAGGCGAGCCGCTCCTCGGGGGTGGCGCCGTCCACGGCGAGAAGCGGCATCATGCTCACCCCGGTCTCGAACCCGGACAGCCCCAGCACGAGCAGGGGGAAGGCGAGCACCGCGGTGAGCAGCACGTCGCCCGGCCCGCTGCTGCCCGCCGCGAGCCGGTCGGTCCAGCCGGACACCACGGACGGCTCCCGGACGATGCGCACGAAGCCGTCGGCCACGACCACGGCGTTGAGCACGAGGAACACCGCGACCACGGGGATGGCCACCACGACGGCCTCGGTGAAGCCCATGAGGAACACGGCCCCGAGCACGAGCAGCAGCACCACGGTGATGCCGACCTCGTGGCCCGACAGCGCGGCCGGCGCGTACGGGTTCTCCAGCAGGTGCACCGTCGCGTCCGCGCTGGACAGCGTGATGGTGATGATCCACGAGGTGACGACGAAGCCGAGCAGGACGAGGACGAAGAGCTTGCCCTTCCAGAACGACAGGAGCCGCTCGAGCATGGCCACCGAGCCCTGCCCGCCGGGGCTCTCCTGGGCCACGCGGCGGTACATCGGCAGCATGCCCAGCAGGGTGAGGCCGACGATGAGCAGGGTGGCCAGCGGGGACAGCGCGCCCGCGGCCAGGGCGGCGATGCCGGGCAGGTAGGACAGCGTGGAGAAGTAGTCCACGCCGGTCAGGCACATCACCTTCCACCAGGCCTGCGGCTCGTGGCCGCCCGCGCTCTCCGGGCCGACGGGCTGCACGCGGTGCTTGAGCAGCCAGCGCGAGGGCCGGTGGACGGCGGGACGGCCCTTGCGGGGGGTGGGGATGCTGACCGGGATGGCCGAGCAGTCCGAGGTGATCATCGACCGGCTCTCTGGGGGCGGACGTCGGGGCCGACCGTGCGCAGGCCCGACGGACAACGATGCCACCGCCGCGCGCCCGGTTCCTGCCGGTCCGGGGCTCTCGCCGTCCGGGACCCGTCAGGACGACCCGACCGGCCCTGCCGCGGCCCGCTCAGAGCCAGCCGTTGCGGCGGAACGTCCGCCAGCAGCACCGTGCAGACCGCGACCATGCCGACGAGGACAGCGGGGTAGCCGTAGCGCCAGCCGAGCTCGGGCATGTAGTCGAAGTTCATGCCGTAGATGCCGGCGATCGCGGTCGGGACCAGGGCGATGGCGGCCCACGCGCTGATCTTGCGCATGTCCTCGTTCTGCCGGACCGCGGTGCGGTTCTGCCGCACGCTGACCTGGGCCAGGTCGGCGGACAGGACGTCGGTGAGCAGCCGGTCGTGGCCCTCGACGCGCTCGGCGGCCCGCAGGGCGTGGTCGTGGACGTCGCGGAAGAACGGGCGCAGCGCCGCGGGGACCTGCGGGACCTCGGTGTCGTGCAGCCGCTGGAGCGGCCGGTCGAGCGGGGCGACGGCGCGGCGGAACTCCAGCACCTCGCGCTTGAGCTTGTAGATGCGCTGGGCGTGGTCCTCCTCGTCCCCGCCGAAGACCTGGGCCTCGATCTGCTCGATGTCGATGTCGATGGCGTCGGCCACCTCGTCGTAGGCGTCGACCACCCGGTCCGCGGCCGCGTACAGGACGCCGGCGGGGCCGTGGGCGAGCAGGTCGTGGCCCTCGCGCGCCCGGTCCAGGTCCGTGCGGACGCCGGCCAGGACGTCGCTCACGCCGTGCCGCACCGTGACCACGAAGGTCGCCCCGACGAAGACGGCGATCTCCGCGGTCTCGACGACCTCCTCGGAGTCGACGTAGCGGATGGGCTTGAGCACGGCGAACAGGACGTCGTCGTACACCTCGAGCTTGGGACGCTGGTGGGCCTGGACGGCGTCCTCGACCGCGAGGTGCGGCAGCCCGAACGCGGCGGCGATCTCGGCGAACTCCTCCGCGGTGGGCTGCTGGACCCCCACCCAGACGAACCCGCCGGCCTCCTCGGCCTCGCCGACCGCGCGGTGCAGGGGCAGCCGCCCGGCCGCGCGCCCCCCGCGGGTGTAGACCGCGCAGTCGCCGATGGCGCGCTCGACGTCGGTGGCCCCGGGCGTCGCGGCGACGTGCTGCGGGCCGCCGTGGTGGGACCCGCCCGGGTCGGCGTGCGGCGCCTGCGGGTCGCGCCCGCCGGTGGTCCCACGGCGGCCCAGCCACGTCCTCGACGCCATGACGACCTCCTCCGTGCGCCGCCCGGCGCGGGGCCGACGCTACGCGCCCCGGTGCCGGTCCGACCGCTGGTGGCCAGGCGGCGCGGGTGCCACCGGGCCGCTGACGCTCGGCTCAGGGGCCGTCGCAGAGGGTCGTCGGGTTCGACCTCGGCCCGCCGGGCCGGGTAGGGTCTCGCGGTCCTGCCGTCGATCCCCGGAGTGCCTGTGTCCCGAGGCCGTCACCGCACCGTGCAGGTCCGGCGACCCCTCGCACCGCCCGTGGTCGGCCTGGCCGTCGCCGCGACGATGCTCGCCGGACCCCTCCTGCTGGCCGCGGTCCCCGCCGGCACGGCGGCCCCGGAGGCCCCCGTGACGCCCCCCTCCGTCGAGGCCGTCGGGCTGTCGGCCCTGGAGAGCGCGCTCGTGGCCCGTGACGAGGCCCAGGCCAGCCGCGGTGTCGTCCGCGAGACCCCGGCCCCCGCCGCCACCCCGGAGCCCTCGGCCGCCGCACCGGCCCCCGCCCCCTCGGCCGCCCCGGCCCCGCCGCCCCCGCCGCCGCCCCCCGCCGTGGTGGGCGAGCTCTGGGTCACCACCGCCGTCAACGTCCGCTCCGGCCCGTCGGCCGGCACCGAGCGCGTCGGGTCCCTCGAGGCGCTCGCCAAGGCAGGCGTCACCGGCGCCACGCAGGACGGCTGGCAGCAGGTCGTCCTCGACGGCGTCGTCGGCTGGGTCAACGGCGAGTACCTCTCGGAGACCGAGCCCGTCCCCGCCGCGCCCGAGCCCGAGGCCGCGGCGGCCGCCGCACCGTCCGGGACCTCGGACGCCTCCTGCTCGATCAGCTCCAGCATCGAGGGCAGCCTCAGCAGCAACGCCCGCGCCGTGTACCGCGCCGTGTGCGCCGCCTACGGCGGGTCCGTGTCGGCCTTCGGCGGCTTCCGCCCCGGCGACGACGGCGACCACGGCAGCGGTCACGCGGTCGACATCATGGTGTCCGGGTCCGCGGGCTGGGAGATCGCGCGGCTACCTCCAGCAGCACGCGGGCGAGCTCGGCATCACCTACCTGATCTTCGAGCAGCAGTACTGGCCGGTCGGCAGCTCCGCGGGCGCGTGGGAGCACATGGAGGACCGCGGCAGCACGACCGCGAACCACTACGACCACGTCCACGTGAGCGTGGGCTGAGGCTCGTCCTCGCCCCGCAGGACCCGGCCGTCGCGTGCTCGTGACCCGGGAGCTCGTGCGGCGCCTGGAGGCCGTCGAGGCCGAGGTCGCCGTGCGCCTGGCCGCGGCGCTCGCCCGGCACGACGGGCGACCCGGCCGTGGCCGTCGACCCCTTCGGCGCCGGGGTGCTGGTCGCCACCGGGCCCGGCCGCTACGTGAACCGCGCCGTGGGCGTGACGCTGGACGAGCTGGGGCGGGCCGCCGTCGACCGCCTCGTCGCGTGGTACGCCGCGCCGCGGGCTCGTGCCGGCCGTCCAGCTCAGCTCCTGGGCACCGGCGGGGACGGTGGCCGCGCTGGCCGCGGCCGGGTTCGTGCCGCAGAGCAGCCGCTCCGTCCTGGTCCGGCCGACGGCCGCTCCCGACCCCGCGCGCCCCCGCCGTGCACCGGCATCGGCGTCGAGGCCGGTGGACGTCGGCGACCGCGGCCGAGGCCCGGGACGTCATGGCCGGCGACGACCGCGGACCGCACGACCTCCGACGAGTTCATGGCCGCCGACCTCGCCGGCGAGGGCACCGTCCAGCTGCTGGCCCGCCTCGACGGCCGGGCGGTGGGGTGCGGCTCGGTCACCGTGGTGGGCGGGCACGGCCTGGCTCGGCGCCGCCCGCACCGTCGCCGGCGCCCGGCGCCGAGGGGTCCAGGCGGCCCTCGTCGCGCACCGGGTCGACCTGGCCCGCGCGCAGGGCTGCGACCTGGTCGGCGCCACCGCCTCGGTCGGGTCCGACAGCGCCCGCAACCTGCAGCGGCTCGGGTTCCGGCTCGTGCAGGACCAGTGGGTGCTGGAACAGCGCCCTCGCCGGCCGCGGCGTCCAGGACGCGGGACAGGCCGGGACCCCTTCGCGGCGAGACGAGAGGGACCCCGGCCTGGGTGGAGGCGAGGGGACTCGAACCCCTAACCCCCTGCTTGCAAAGCAGGTGCGCTACCAATTGCGCCACGCCCCCGGAGGCCGTCCGGGTCAACGGTAGCCCAGCCGGGCCACGGCTCCGGCCGCGCGCCGCAGGAGCCCAGGCTGGGCGACCCCAGGATCGACCGACGGGTCGGTCGAGACCGGGTCGGTGGCCTCGGCCCAGAGCTCGGCCTCGTTCTTGCGGTCGGTCCACCGGCGCCAGGCGGCGAAGGCCGCGATGCTGGCGAACGCTGCGACGAGGATGCGCTTCACGTCGTGTCCTCCTGAGCGGTGCCTCTGGTGGTCCGTGCGGACCCCCGACGTCGTCTCGACGCCGGCGCGGCCAGGCTACACGCGGGGCCGAGCACCGCAGGGCGGTCCGCGGGGGGGCGCTGGACCCTGGCACGGTGACGCGACGCAAGCCGGTCGACGAGTCGTTCGAGAGCTGGACCGAGCGTCTGGTCCGCGAGGCGCAGGAGCGCGGCGAGCACGACGACCTGCCCGGCGCGGGACGGCCGATCCCCGACCTCGACCGGCCCTGGTCCGCGGAGCGCCGGGTGGCCGACCTCGTCCGACGCGAGGGCGTGGACCTCGTCGCCGCCCTGCCGGTGCCGCTGCGGCTGCGCCGCGAGCGGGAGCAGCTGCTGGACGGGCTGGTCTCGCTGACGGGCGAGGCGAGGTGCGCCGCCGGCCACCGCGCCGGAGCCGGGGCGCCGGCCCCGCCGGCGCGGCCGCTGGTGGTGGCGGGTCCCGCCCACGGCGGACTGACCGGCCCCGCGCCTCAGCGGGCCGGGCGGTCCTCGGGGCCTAGGGCGTCGAGGACCTGCTGGGCGACGGCGAAGGCCTTGTTGCCGGCGGGGGCCCCGCAGTAGACGGTCGCGTGGAGCAGGACCTCGGCGACCTCGTCGTCCGTGAGGCCGTTGCGGACGGCGGCGCGGACGTGCATCGCGAGCTCGTCCCAGTGCCCGAGCGCGACCAGGACCGCCAGCGTCGCCACGGACCGTTCGCGGCGGGCCAGGCCGGGGCGGGTCCACACGTCCGCCCAGGCCGAGGAGACGGCGTAGTCCTGGAACGGGGCCGTGAAGGCCGTCGTGCGCGCGACCGCCCGGTCGACGTGGGCGTCGCCGAGGACCTCGCGCCTCACCTGCATCCCGCGGGCGAGGCGCTCGTCGTCCCCGCCGGTCATCCGGCGGCCCCCGCCAGGTGGGCGGCGAGCAGGTCGGCGACCAGGTCCGGGGCCTCGACCGGCGGCAGGTGGCCGCAACCCGGCAGCACCTCCAGCCGGGCGTCGGGCAGCGCGTCGGCCAGGGCCCGGAGCCGCTCGACGGGCAGCGCCTGGTCCTGCCCGCCGGCGACCACGAGCGTGGCGGCCCGCACCCGGTCGAGGGAGCCTCGCAGGTCCGCCTCGGCGAGCACCTCGCAGCAGCGGGCGTACCCCTCGTCGTCGCACGCCGCGAGCGCGCCGAGCTGGGCCCGGCCGGCGGGCGACGCGCCGGCGCCGCTGCCGGGGGCGAACCAGCGCTCGCGCGAGGCGGCGACCAGCGACCCGGTGCCCTCGGCGCGGACCTGGACCGCTCGGTCGGTCCAGCGCTGCGCCGGGGGCAGGGCGGCGTCGGTGCAGAGCAGCACGAGCCGGTCGACCCGGTCCGGGGCGTGCGCCGCGACCTGCTGGGCCACGACCCCGCCCATCGACAGCCCGACGAGGTGGGCCCGCTCCGCCCCCGCGTCGTCGAGCAGGGCGAGCAGCTGCCGCCCGAGGTCGGCGACGCGGGCGCCCGCCGGCGCGGGCGGGCTCTGCCCGTGGCCGGGGTGGTCGTAGGCGAGCACCCGCAGGCCGATGGCCACGAGGGCGTCGACCTGGCCGTCCCACAGGTGCAGGTCGGTCCCGATCGCCCCCGCCAGCACGACGAGCGGGGCGCCTGCGGGACCGCTCAGGCGGGCGTGCAGGCCGCTGGCCGGGGTGGGCAGCCGGGAGGTCCCCGCCGGCGTCACGGCGCGGCGGCCGGGGTGACGGCCGCGCCCCCGGCGGCACGCGCGTCCTGGTGGCGCCGCAGCGCCGCCGCCACGTGCGCCTCGGCCGAGCCGAGGTGGCGGGCGGGGTCCATGGCGGCGTGCAGCCGTGAGCGGGACAGCGCGCCGGACACGTCGGGGTCGCGCAGCAGCGCCTGCTCGAGGCCCAGGCCCTGGCGGGCGGCGTAGCGGGCGGCCTGCTCGACCGCGCGGCGGGCGGTGGTCCAGCCGGTCTCGGGGGCCAGGGCGGCCACCGCGGCCTCGGACAGCAGCAGGTCGCCGAGGACCGCGAGCCCCTCGGCCATCCGGTCGGTGTCGACCTCGAGCACGTCCAGGCCAGCACGCAGGTGGCCCACGGCGCCGCCGGTGCACCGGAGCAGGTCCAGCACGGTCGCGCCCTCGGCCTGCCAGGCGCCCGTGGCCCGCTCGCCCTCGCCGGCCATCCCGGACACCAGCGTGCCGAGCAGCCCGGGCACCCGGTGCGCGGCGGCCGCAGCGAGCACGAGCGGGACCGGGTTCTGCTTGTGGGGCATGGCCGAGCTCGCGCCGCCCGTGCGCAGCCGCACCTCGCGGACGTCGCCCGAGGCCAGCAGGAGCAGGTCTCGGGCCACCTTCTCCGCCGTCCCCGCGAGCAGGGCCAGGGCGGCCCCGAAGCGGACGACGGGCAGCCGGTCCCCGTGCCACGGCAGGTCGGGCGCGGCCAGGTCGAGCCGTTGCGCCACCAGCCGGGCGACGTCCGGGCCGTGGTCGCCGAGCGAGGCGGTGGTGCCGACCGCGCCGCCGAGCTGGACCACGAGCAGCGACCGCGCCCGGAGGACCTCCTCGACGGCCGCGTCGAGGGCGGACAGCCAGCCGGCGGCGCGCCGGCCGAACGTCGTGGGCGAGGCGTGCTGGCCCAGGGTGCGGGCCACGGCGGGGGTGCGGGCGTGGCGCGCGGCCAGGTCGGCGCAGGCGTCGGCGGCCGCGGCCGCGTCGACCAGGACGAGGTCGCCCGCCCGGCGCAGCAGCAGGACCAGGGCGGTGTCGACGACGTCCTGGCTCGTCGCCCCGACGTGCAGGTCGCCCCGGACCGCGGCCGGCAGCACCGCCCGGAGGCGGCGCAGCAGCGGGACGACCGGGGTGCCGGTGGCGGGCGCCTCGGCGACCACGCCCGCCACGTCGAGCGCGGCCGCGTCCAGCGCGTCCCCGCCGAGCCGGCGGGCCACGGCGTGGGCCGAGGCCGGGGGCACGCAGCCCACGTCGGCGCCCGCCGCGGCCAGCGCGACCTCGACCTCGACCATGGCCCGGACCCAGGCGGTGGTCGACGTGGCCGCCAGGACCGCGGGCGTCGAGGTCATCGAGTCGCCCAGGTCCGTGCCGACCTCGGGGTCAGACATCGAAGAACGGCGTCTCGTGCGCGCCCTGCAGGTGGATGTCCAGGCGCAGGACGCCGTCCCCGCGCCGGGCCAGCACCCGCTCGGCCCGGCCGTCGCCGGCGGCGTCCAGCCCCGAGAGCACGGGGTCCGCGGCGCGGGTCGCCGCTGCCTCGTCGGGGTCGGCGGGCAGGACGTAGGCCCGGGTGACCAGGTGCCGCAGCAGGCCGCGGGCGTGGACCACGACGTCGAGGTGGGGGGCCTGGGGGACACCGTCGACGGTCGTGGTGGCCGGCGGGGCGAGGACCCGGACCCGGTAGGTGCCGGTGGCGTCCGCGGCCGCCCGGCCCGCGCCGGTGAACCCGTCGACGTCGCTGTCGGGCCCGGGGCGGCCGTCGGGGTCGAGGCCCCAGACCTCGACGAGCGCGTCGGTGACCGGCTCGCCCGCCCCGTCGACCACACGCCCGGTGAGCCTCAGCGCGTCCGGGTGCCCGGCGGCCACGGCGTGGTGGCCGCCCTCGCGCACGAGCCCGCCGTGGAAGAACGGCCCGACGGTCTGGGACGGGGTGGGCCCGGCCGGGGGAGGGCCCGGGGTCAGTCATCGTCGGAGAGCCCGTCGTCGCCCCTCGACCGGGGTGCGGGACGGCCCGGCGAGGACCAGGTCGAAGCGGTAGCCGAGCGCCCACTCCGGCACCGTGGTCGCCAGGTCGAACCGGGAGACCATCCGCTGCCGGACCACCGGGTCGGGGACGGCCTGGAAGATCGGGTCCTGGTCGAACAGCGGGTCGCCCGGGAAGTACATCTGGGTGACCAGGCGCTGCGGGAACGCCCGCCCGAACAGCGAGAAGTGGATGTGGGCCGGGCGCCAGGCGTTGTCGTGGTTGCGCCACGGGTAGGCGCCCGGGCTTGATCGTGGTGAACCTGTACGACCCGTCCGGGCCGGTGAGCACCCGGCCCGTGCCGGTGAACGACGGGTCCAGCGGGGCCGGGTGCCGGTCGCCGTCGTGGGCGTACCGCCCCGCGGCGTTGGCCTGCCAGACCTCCACCAGGGTGCCCGGGACGCCGCGGCCGGCCGCGTCCACGACGCGCCCGCTGACCACGATCCGCTCGCCCAGGGGCTCGCCCGCGTGCTGGCGGGTGAGGTCGTCCTCGCCAGGAAGCGGCTCGGCCTCGCCCAGCACGGGCGCGGCCAGCTCCAGCGGCCCCAGGGGCATCGGCAGAGGCCGGGCCGCCGGGGCCCGCAGCAGGGTCGACCGGTACCCCGGCACGAGCAGCGGCTGGACGGTCGCCGGGGGCGGCACGACCGCCCCTCGCGCGGGCGCCGCTGCAGGTCTCGCCATGCGACCTCCTTCGGGCGCGTGGTGGAACGGTCAGACCATTCCACCACAGCCGCCCGGAGGGGCGCAGCCGCTCAGCGGCTGGTGGCCACCCGGACGGACTCGGGCAGACGCAGGGCCGCGACCAGGCGCGCGAGCGCGGCGCCGAGCTGGGCGGGACGGGCCAGGCCGTCGCCGACCGGGCGGGAGTAGCGGCGCAGCCGGGGCTCGCCGGCGCGGACCATGCCGGGGCCGGTGCCGTCGGAGACGAAGAGCTGGTCGGGGAGCTGGTGCACGTGGACCTCCGCGCGTGAGGCCGCGGGAGCACCGCGGCACCTGGGTGGGTGCGGGGGCGACGTCGACCGCGCGTGACATACCGATTGGTTTGACCGGCAGGCCAATTGTGGCAGACGGGTCCGGGGAGCCCTCGCCCGGGGTCCGGGGATCTTGCGGACCACCGACCGGCGGTGGCACGATCCGAATGGTCAGTCCATAAGCCCAACGCCTGAGGGCGGTCCACGGACGGCGAAGGAGCCGAGGCGGCATGAGCGCCCCCACCGCGCGCGTCGAGACGCCCGACGGCCTGCCGGCCGAGCGGGCCCCGGCCGCGTACGGCAGCGACGCCGTCGTCGACCTGCTCGCCGCGCTCGACGTGCCGTACCTGCCGATGAACCCCGGCTCCTCCTTCCGCGGGCTGCACGACTCGTTGGTCAACCACGGCGGCAACCCCGACCCCCGGCTCCTGCTCTGCCTGCACGAGGAGGTCGCGGTCTCCATGGCGCACGGCTGGTCCAAGGCGACGGGCCGGCTCGGCGTGGCCGCGGTGCACGACCTCGTCGGGCTGATGCACGGCTCCATGGCGGTCTACGACGCCTTCTGCGACCGCACGCCCCTGCTCCTGCTCGGCGGCAGCGGCCCGGCCGACCCCGCGCAGCGACGTCCGATCGACTGGATCCACTCGGCCACCACGCAGGCGCAGCTGGTCCGCGACTTCACCGTCTGGGACGCGGAGCCGACCGCGGCGCGCGTTCGTGACCGACGTCGCGCCGGGCGGGCAGCGGGCGATGTCCGCCCCGCGCGGCCCGGCCTACGTGAGTCTGGACGCCGGGGTGCAGGAAGAGGCGCGGCTCGCCGCGCCCGTGCGGCTGCCCGACCTGGCCCGCCACGCCCCCGCCCCGCCCATGGCCGCCGACCCGGTCTCGCTCGCCCGCGGCGGCCGAACTGCTCGCCGGCGCCGAGCCGTCCCGTGTCGTCGCCGGCCGCGTCGGTGGACCCGGCGAGGACCGCCGTGTCGCCGAGCTGGTCGAGCTGCTCGGCGCCGGCTACCGCGACGACCGCAACACCGTCGTGCTGCCGACCGGCACCCGCAGAACTGCACCGGCGACCCGACGGCTGGTTCGACGCGCCGACGTCGTCCTCGCCGATGGACGTCGTCGACGTGTCCGCCCGCTGCGCCGCCCGACCGCGGGCGGCCGCCGACGAGTGATGCCGATCGGCACGCGCCCCGGCCCGCCCGGTCGTCGACCTCTCCACCGGCGACCTGGGCCAGCCCTCCTGGACCAACGCCTTCGGCACCCCGGTGGCCCGCGGCGCCCAGCTGCTCGCCGACCCGCTCACCGGGGCCTCGGCAGCTGCTCGAGGCGCTGCGCGGGCGGGTCGACGCCGACGCGGCCGCCGCGTCGCCGCCGGGATCGAGCGCGCGGGTCCGCGCCCTGCCGCAGCCAGCGGGCGGCGCGGTCGCGGGCCCGCTGGGACGACCGCCGGTCTCCCCCGCCCGGCTGGTCGCCGAGCTCTGGGCCGCGGTCCGCGAGCCCCGAACCTGCTCTGCCTGCGCAACACCCGCAGCTGGCCCGAGGGGGTCTGGGAGTTCCCCGGCGCCGGCAGCTACCTGGGCCACTCCGGGGGTGGCGGGGTCGGCTACGGCCCCGGCGCGTTCGTCGGCGGCGCCCTGGCGGCCCGCGACCGCGGGCCGCTCGGCGTCGGGCATCATCGGCGACGGCGACCTGCTCATGGCCGCCTGCGCGCTGTGGACCGCGGCGCACTACCGCGTCCCCGCGCTGCTCGTGGTCAACGACAACTCCCGTTCTACAACGACGAGCCGCACCAGGCCGAGGTCGCCCGCGACCGGGGCCGGCCCGGCAAACAGCTGGATCGGCATGCGCATCGCCGACCCGGCGGTCGACATCGCCGCCCTGGCCCGCTCCTACGGCTGCTGGACGGCGGGCACGGTCACCGACCCCGACGACCTGGCCGCCGCGCTCGCCGCGCCCTGGCGGCCGCCTCGACGGCGCGGTCGCCGTCGTGCACGTCGGACGGCAGCCCCGGCATGACCGGCCCGTGCGACCCGCTCCGGGCGCCGGCCGTGGTCCACCGGTGCACGCCTCGTCGGTCGCGGCCAGTGGCGCGACGCCTCCGACGGCGGCGGTCCTCGAGGCGGAGGACCCGACCACCGAGGAGCTCGCTCGGCACGTTCCGGCCGGCGGTGCCGCGGACGCCGACGTCGCCGTGGCCGCCGCCGCGAGGCCGCCCCCGCCTGGCCGCGCTGGGCTGGACCCGCCGCGCCGGGTTGCTGCGCGAGCTGGCGGCGGCGTGCGCCGAGGACGCGGGAGCTGCTCGCGCGGCTCGACCGAGCGACGGCGGCAACCCCTTCGCCGGGATGCGCAGCCGACGTCGACTGCGGCGCGGCCGAGATCGCCGTACTTCGCCGGCCTCGCCGCGCAGACCCGCGGCGTCACCGCCCCCCCGGACGCCGGCTCGTGACCTACACGCTGCGCGCACCCCTACGGCGTCGTCGTCGCGGATCGTGCCGTTCAACCACCCGCTGAAGTTCGCCGCCGGCAAGTCCGCCGCCCCGCTCGCCGCGGGCAACGCGGTCGTGTCAAGCCCGGCGAGCAGACGTCGCTGTCGCGCTCGAGCTCGCCGAGATCGCCGAGGGTGCTGCCGCCCGGCGTGCTCAACGTGGTCACCGGCACCGGCGCCGACGTCGGCGCACGCGCTCGTCGCCCACCCCGGCGTGCCCCGGGTCGCCTTCACCGGCTCGGTGCCCACCGGCCGGCGGATCTGCACGGCGGCCGCGGACGGTCAAGCACGTCAGCCTGGAGCTGGGCGGGAAGAACCCGCTCATCGTCTTCCCGGACGTCGACGCCGAGGCCGGCCGCCGGCCGCCGTGCGGGCATGAACATCGCCCGCAGCAACGGCCAGTCCTGCGGGTCCAGCTCGCGGATCTTCGTGCACGACGACATCCGCGGCGCCTTCCCCGACGCGCTCTGGTCGCGCGGCTCGACGCGCTGCGGGTGGGCGACCCGCTGGACGAGGTGAACGAGATCGGCCCGCTGTCCTTCCCCGCGCACCACGAGCGCGTCACTCGGCCTCATCGCCGGCGCCCGCCGCGCGGGGCGACCGCTCGCGCTACGGCGGGGGCCGGCCCGGGCCGGGACCGCGGCTTCTCGTGCGGCCGACCTCTTCACCGACGTCGACCGACGACATGCCGCTGGCCCGCGAGGAGGTCTTCGGCCCGGTCAGCCCCGCTCGGCTGGCGCGACCTCGACGACGTCGTCGCCCGCGCCAACGACACTGACCTCGGGCTGACCGCCAACGTCTGCACCCGCGACCTGGCGCGCGCTGCGGACCGCGCCCGCTCGAGGCCGGCTACGTCTACGTCAACGGCACCGGCAGGCGGCCCCCGGCTCGCCCTTCGGCGGCTGGAAGCCCAGCGGCATCGGCAAGGAGAACGGTCCCGAGGAGCTGCTGTCCCACACCCGGGAGAAGACCGTCACGTGACGCTGCTGCGACGCAGCCCCCAGGAGCACCAGGACCCCCCCGACCATGACCAACTTCGCGCCGTACGAGGCGCCGCTCTGGGGCTCCGACGTGATGGTCGACGTGCTGCGGGATCTCGGCCTGCCCTACCTCGCGCTGAACCCCGGCTCCTCCTTCCGCGGGCTGCACGACTCGCTGGTCAACTACGGCGGCGACGAGATGCAGATGATCGAGTGCCCGCACGAGAAGATCGCCGTCGCGCTGGCCCACGGCTACGCGAAGGCCTCCGGGCGACCGATGGCCGTGGTCCTGCACGACCTGGTCGGCCTGCTGCAGGGGACGATGGGCGTCTACTACAGCCTACATCGACCGCGCCCCGGTGCTCGTCCTCGGCGGCTCCGGGCCCGCCGAGCACTACCGCCGCCGGCCCAACATCGACTGGATCCACTCGGCCAACGTGCAGGGCGAGGCGATCCGCGACTACACCAAGTGGGACCACGAGCCGCGGTCCCTGGCCCTCGGTGCAGACGTGCTGGCCCGGGCCTACCGGATCGCGACGGCGGGCCCCCCGGCCCGATCTACATCGCGCTGGACGCCGGGCTGCAGGAGGCGCCGGCGACCCAGCCGGTCCCGGTCGACGACCTCCGCGGCTGGCCGCCGTCCCGTCCCCCTGGCACCCGACCCGCCGGGCTGCGCGAGCTCGCCGAGCAGCTGTGCACCGCCCCCGCCCGGTGATCGTGCTGGGCTACGCCGGCCGCGACCCGGCATCCTTCGACACCCTCGTCGAGCTCGCCGAGCTCGTCGGCATCGCGGCGTCGACACGCACTGGCGGCTGAACTTCCCGAACCGGCACCCGCTGTGCGTCAGCGACACCGCGTCACCGACGACGCCGACTGCGTGCTGTTCGTCGACGTCAAGGACATGGGCAAGCCGACCCAGAGCTCGGACCGGCCACCCGCTGGATCATGTCCCGGCTGGCGCCGGGTTGCCGGGTCCTCGACATCGGCTTCAACGACATGGGCATCTCCTCCTGGAGCGAGGACTACGCCCAGCTGATCCCCACCGACCTCCAGGTCGTCGCCGACACCGCCGTGGCCCTGCCGCTGCTGCTCGAGGAGTGCCGGCGGCTCGTCGCCGGTGACGACCTGGCCCGGGCGGCAGCGCGAGGTGGAAGGCGAGGTGGCCGAGCCGCACGACGGCCTGGGCCGCTGGCGGAGAAGGCCCGGGCGCGGCCGACGAGCCCCGGTGCGACCGCCCAGCTCGCCTCAGGCGGTCTGGGAGGTCATCCAGGACACGACTGGGTGCTCACCGCCGGCACGGCGGCGGACTGGGCCCTGCGCTCGTGGGACTTCGACCAGCCGCACCGCCACCCCGGCAAGCAGCTGGGCACCGCGACCCAGATCGGCATCTCCCTCGGCGTCGCCCTGGCGCACAAGGGCACCGGCCGGTTGGTCGTGGACCTGCAGCCCGACGGCGACCTGATGTTCGACGCCGGCGCGCTGTGGGTCGCCAGCCGGTACGAGCTGCCGCTGCTGGTCGTCATGTACAACAACCGCGCCTACTACAACGACTGGGAGCACCAGGAGCGGCTGGCCGGCCAGCGCGGCACCCCCGTGGACCGGGCGCACATCGGCATGGCGATCGCCGACCCCGGGCCCGACTTCGCCGCCGATCGCGAAGGGGTTCGGCTGGTACGCCGAAGGCCCGGTCGAGGACCCCGCCGCCGTCGTGGACGCCGTCCGTCGCGCCGCCGAGCACGTGCGCACGCCGGCAGCCGGCGCTGGTCGACGTGGTCTGCCAGCCGAAGTGATCCCGTGCTCCTGATCGACAACGCGGTGACGGCGGCCGTGCTGCGCATGCCGGACGTCGTCACGGTGCTGGAGCGGGCCTACCGCGAGCTCGCCACCGGCGACGGGCTCTGCCGCCCGCGCATCGACCTGCGCTACCCGGTCGGCGACGGGCGGTCGGTGCTACCAGCTCGGGACGATGGAGGGCGGGTCCGCGGCGTCCGGCTACCACGCCATCCGGATCAAGTCCGACGTGCTGAGCGAGACCGAGCACGACGGGAACCGGACGCAGGACAAGTTCTGCGTGCGGCCCGGGTCGTACTGCGGGCTGGTGCTGCTGTTCTCCACCCGCACGGGCGAGCCGCTGGCGCTGCTCAACGACGGCGTCCTGCAGCACATGCGCGTGGGGGCGGACGCGGCGATCGGCGTGCGGTGCGCCGCCCGGAGCGACGCCCGCGTGCTCGGGGTCCTCGGCTCCGGCGGCATGGCCCGCAGCCACCTCGAGGCGGTGCTGGGCGTGCGGCCGCTGGAGCGGGTGCAGGTGTGGAGCCCCACCCGGGCCAACCGGGAGGCCTACGCGGCCCAGATGTCGGCGGCCCACGGCCTGGAGGTCCTCGCGGTCGAGGAGCCGCGCGAGGTGTTCCGCGGCGCGGACGTGCTGATGGCGTGCACGGACTCCGCCGCCGAGATCGTCGTCGGCGACTGGCTCGAGCCGGGCACGCACGTGACGGCCGTGGGCGGAAGGCTCGACGCCCGGGCCCGTGCGCGGCTCGACGTGTGGCTGCGCCTGGGCACCGCGCCCGCCCGGTGGACGACCCGACGTGGCGGCCCACCGACGAGTACCTCGCCTACGTCGCACGGCCCGACGACCCGGTGTGGGCGCAGCACACGTCACGGCCGCGGCCGCCGCCGCCGACCGCCGGGCCTCGCGTGGTCACCCTCGAGGACGTGCTCGCCGGGGCTGCGGTCCGCACGGACGAACGCCGGTGACGTTCTCCGAGCGCGGCAACATCCAGGGCGCGCAGTTCCACGCCGTGGCGGGCCTGGTCTACGAGCTCGCCCGCGAGCGGGGTCTGGGCCGGGAGCTGCCGACGGGGTGGTTCCTGCAGGACGTCCGGACTGAGCCCCACGCGACCGCCGCTCGTGCCCGGCGCGGCGTCCGGCCTGCGGGCCCGCGGACGCTCGGCGCGCTCGGGACGAGGGCGGCCGGGGTGGGCCTCGTGGTCCGGGTCGTCGAGGCCCGTCTTCCCCGCGGTGCCGCGGGCGTCCGGAGGAACGGCCGCACGGGCGGTCCGTCGTCGGCCACGACGCCCTGGTACCCGCGCACCACGTCGGGGCGGACCGCGAAGGCCAGGGCCACCAGGACCGGCCCCGCCGCCCCCGCGGACAGCGCGACCACCGGACCGACCGGACCGGCGATCGCCCCGACCACCGCGTCACCGACGGCCGGGCCACCGCGGGAGGACATCTGGTAGAACGCCGTCACCCGGCCCCGGGATCTCGTCAGGGGTGTCGACCTGGACGGCGGCGTGCCGGATGGTCGTGGCCATGGCGTCGAACGCGCCGAGCAGCAGGGCGAGCGCCGGCGCAAACACACGCGTGGTCGACCTGGCCAGCAGCAGCGGCCCCCGCCGTACAGCAGACGGTGGCCCCCCAGCAGCGCCTTGCCCTGCCGCCGCAAGCCCTCGCCACCCGGAAGATCGTGTACGTCGCCAGGAGCGCGCCCGCGAGACGGCGCCGACGACAGCAGCCCGTACCCCGGTGGCCCCCACCCCCGAGCACGTCGGCCGCGATGGCCGGCAGCAGCACGCGGTAGGCGCTGAACACCGTCGCGGACCAGGTCCAGGCCCATGAGGCTGGTGATGAGGGGACGGTGCACCACGTAGCGGGCGCCCTCGGCGATGCTCGCGAACACCGGGCCGGCGGCCGCGCCGGTCGGCGTCAGCCGGGCCACCCGGACGAACGCGAGCACGACGATGAGCGCGGCGTAAGTGAGCGCGTCGACCAGGTACATGAGCCCGGGCCCGCCCAGGGTGATGAGCACCCCGGCCAGCAGCGGACCGAGCAGGATCGCGACCTCGCGCGAGGGGTTGAGCAGGGCGATGGCCTCGCCGATCTGGTCGCGGCGGACCAGGGCCGGGATGAGGGCCTGCCGGGCGGGCTGGTCGAACGTCGCGGCCGCCGTGGTGAGCAGCACCGAGACCACGACGTGCCAGGCCTGCACCACGCCGGTGAGCGTGACCACCGTGAGCATCGTGGCCACCGCGAGCGCCGCCGCCTGGGCCAGCTGCAGCAGCCGACGCCGGTCGTAGCGGTCGGCCAGCGCCCCGCCCAGCGGCGACAGCAGGAGCAGCGCGACCGCCTGCCCGGCGCCCACCAGCCCCGTCATGGCGATGGAGTCGGTGAGCGCGTAGACGTGGTAATAGTTCGCCGCGATGGTGCCCCGCGTGCCGATCTGGCTCAGGACCACCCGGACCAGAGAGCGAGAAGTCCCGGTTGCGCAGGACGTCGGGGACCCCCGCCATTCCGCGCCCCTCAGCCGACCGGGACCAGGGAGATCTTCGACGGGTCCAGGCGCAGGTAGACCTGGGTCCCGGGCTCGATCGACACGCTCGGGTTCACCCGGGCCCGGAGCTCCTGCTTGCCGACCGCGACCACGTGGTCCACGGCGTCACCCAGGAACGCCCGGGTGACCACCGTGCCGTGCCACTCGTTGCGGACCGCGCCGAGCGAGCTGTCCAGGGCCAGGTCGACCGCCTCGGGACGGATCGACACCACGACCTCCTCGCCGACCGCCACGTCGGCCGGCGGATCGAGGTAGCAGCCGGCCGTGGTGGTGTCCACCACGTGTGGGTCGCCCTCCCGGGCGGCGACGGTCCCGCGGATGAAGTTCGACGTGCCGATGAACTCGGCGACGAACTTGGCTGTTCGGGTTCTCGTAGACCTCGCGCGGCCTGCCGAGCTGGACGACGCTGCCGTCCTGCATCACCGCGATGTGGCTGGACAGCGCCAGCGCCTCGATCTGGTCGTGGGTGACGTAGATCGAGGTGATGCCGAGCTCGCGCTGCAGCCGCTTGAGCTCGTAGCGCAGCGACTCGCGCAGCTTGGCGTCGAGGTTGGACAGCGGCTCGTCGAGCAGCAGCAGCGGCGGCTCGATGACGAGCGCCCGGGCCAGCGCGAGGCGCTGCTGCTGGCCGCCGGAGAGCTTGGTGGCCTGACGCTCGGCGTACGTGGCGAGCTCCATCGTCTCCAGCACCCGGTGCACGCGCTCCCGATCTCCTTCTTGCCGGGGCGCTCGGCAGCGCTTGCGCACCTGCAGCGGGAAGGCGACGTTGTCGAAGACCGTCATGTGCGGCCAGATGGCGTAGGACTGGAACACCATGCCGAGGCCGCGCTGGTTGGCCGGGACGTCGATCGCGCGGACGCCGTTACCCTTGCGGAGAACAGCGGCCGGTCGCCGACGGTGATGCGGCCCGAGTCCGGGCTGCTCCAGGCCGGCGATCGAGCGCAGCGTCGTGGTCTTGCCGCAGCCGGACGGGCCGAGCAGGGTGAACATCTCGCCCTCCGGACCTCGAAGCTCACGTCGTTGACGGCGAACACCCGGCCTCTGTCGGCGGGCCTTGGCGCCGCTTCTGCTGGCTCGCCCTGAGGTCTTGACGAGGTTGTCGATGGTCAGCATGGCGGGGCGTGGTCCTCTCTGGCTGCGGGAGACGGGTGCGGGTGCGGCCGCGTCAGTCCTGCTTAGGCCGACCCTGGCGCCGAGCCTTGTAGGCGATGCCGACGAGGACGACGAGGATCGAGCACCATGACGACGCCGAGCGCGGCGAGACGCGAACCGCGCGTTCTCGTACAGCTCGAAGATGAGGATCGACAGCACCTCGTTGCCGGGGCTGTACAGCAGGATCGAGCTCGACAGCTCGCGGAACGAGACGACGAAGATGTAGATCCAGCCGGCCAGCAGCCCGGGCGCGATCAGCGGGAGCAGGACCCGCCGGAAGGTCTGCCACCAGCTCGCCCCGCTGACCTGGGCGGACTCCTCCAGCTCCCGCGAGATCTGGCTCATCGCCGTCGACGGCGTACCGCATGCCGTAGGGCAGGTAGCGGGTGCAGTAGGCGATCAGCAGGATGAAGATCGTGCCGTAGATCGGGATGGGGCTGCGCAGGTAGACGAAGCGATAGCGCAGGCCCAGCACCAGCCCGGGGATGACGAGCGGCGCGAAGGCGATCTGGTCCAGCACCCTGGCGGCCGGGGATCCGGGACCGGACGACGACCCAGGCGGCGACGGCCATCAGGGCCATCACGATCGGTGGCCGACCCGACGCCCAGCACCAGGGAGTTCACCAGCGCGGTGGCGGCCAGCGGCAGCTGCGAACACCGCGATGAGTTGTCGAGCTCATCGACCGGAACGCCTCGATCGACGGGGCGCGGTAGTAGGGCAGCAGCGCGGTGTAGACGCAGCACGATCAGCGGCAGCAGCACCGTGACGAAGAAGTAGAGGAGGATCGCCCGCACCGACCACGGGCCGCCACCGCCCGAGGTCGATCGGCCGCGGCCGGAAGCCCTTGCCGGTGATGGTCCCGTAGTCTTTGCCCGCGCGCTGAACCGGGGACAGGCAGATCCCGACGGCCGCGACGGCCAGCAGGCCGATGGCCAGCGCGCCGGCCGCGGCGAAGTCCGTCGGGTAGCTGCGCAGCACCTAGTAGATGCGGCTGGTGAAGACGTAGGTGCCGTTCTGCAGGCCGAGCAGCGCCGGGCACCTCGAAGCTCTCCAGGCTGCGCACGACCATGATCAGCGCCGCGCTCAGCAGCGCCGGCCGGACCAGCGGCAGGGTCACCCGGCGAAAGGTCTGCACCCGGGTCGCCCCGCTCATCAGCGCGGACTCCTCCAGGGAGGGGTCCGTCGACCGGAACGCCGCGACCATGAACAGGAACGCGATCGGGCGACAGGTGCAGGCCCTCGACCCAGATCATCCCCCAGACGGTGAAGATGTCGAAGGTGCCCGGCCGAAGACCGGCTCCAGCGCGCTGTTGATCAGGCCGATCTACGGGCTCGCCAGGAAGATCCAGGCGATCGTGTAGAGGATGCCGGGGATGATCAGCGGGATGATCGAGGCGGCGAAGAACAGCCCCTTGAACGGCACGTCGGTGCGCACGTTGAAGTAGGCCAGCGCCGTGCCGACCGCGAGCGACAGCGCCGCCGCGCCGACGGCGAACCACAGCGAGTTGCCACCAGCGCGCCGATGCGGGCGTCGCCGTAGGCCCGCGCGAACCCCCCGAGGGTGAACCCGGTCGCGTCGGTGAACGTGGTCCACAGCAGGTAGCACCAGCGGCACCAGGGCCAGGTAGCCGACCACGCAGGGCGACCACGCCCAGGGCGTGCCGCTTGGACCCGGGAGAACGGCGCCAGGGGGCGGGCGGGTCGGCCCGGGGGTGCCGGGGTGTCGACGGGGCGCGCGGCGGGGGGCGCAAGGGCGATGGGTGTCCTTTCGTCTCGGCAGGCGGATCCGCGGGCACGACGCGGCCCGGGTCAGGCAGCCCCGCGGGGCCGACGGTCGGTGGTCCGGGCCCCGCGGGGCGGAGGGTGACTTACTCGATGACTCGCCGCCCTGCGACGAGCTGGTCGTAGCGGTCGGACCACTCGTTGCCCTCGTCGATGAGCTGCTGCACGTCGACGGGGACGACCTCATCGGCCAGCGGGTCCTGCGTCGCCGGCGATGGCGGGGTGAGGCCGACTTGTCGAGGAGGATCTGCTGGCCGTCCTCGAGCAGCCAGTCCATGAACAGCATCGCGGTCGCCGGGTTGCTCGCTGCTCTTCATCAGGCCGCCGCCGTTGGGCGGGCGATGACCGGCTCCACGAAGGGCTGGTCGTCCACCGGGGCGCCGTCGGCCTTGGCCTGCTCGACGAGGTAGGTGTAGTTGGAGGCCGCGACGCCGAACTCGCCGGCCGAGAGCAGCTCGCCCTGCCCGGAGTGGCCCTTGGCCAGCTTGGCGCCCTCGACCATGTCGGCGAAGAGCTTGTCGACCTCGTCCTCGTCATGCCCTTCTCCTGGAAGTAGCCGTACAGGGTGATGTACCAGTCGTAGTCGCCGAGCTCGATGGAGAGCAGGCCGTCGTACTTCGGGTCGGCGAGGTCCTCCCAGCTACGTCGGGACGATGTCGCCCTTGACGAGCTCGGTGTTCCAGCCGGGCGCGAACATGTTGAACCGGGTGGCCGTCCAGCCGTCGGAGTGCCGGCCTCGTGCACCTTGTCCCGGCGCTCGCCGCGTAGTCGGCGAGCAGCTGCTCGGTCCAGGGCGACGATCTCGGTGGCGTTGGTCTCGACCACGTCGTTGCCGGCGAAGTCCGCGTCCTGCTCCTGCAGGATGCGCTGTCAGGACGGTCTCGGAGCCGGCCCGGTAGAGGTTCACGTCGATGTCGAACTCGTCCGAGAACGCCTCGGTCACCGCGTCGGCCACGTCGGTGGTCATCGAGGTGTACAGGTCGAGGCCGCCCTCCTCGGCGGCGAGCTCCACGAGGCGGTCGCGACGCTCCTGACCGGTGAGCGCGCCGACCTCCTCGTACAGGGCCTCGGCCTCGGTGGGGCCGCTGGGAGCGGCGGCCTCGGAGGCCGCCTCCTCCTCCACCGGGGCCGCGGTGGGCGAGCCGCCGCAGGCCGAGGTGAGCAGGGCGGTCGCGGCGAGCACGGCCGTGGCGGCGAAGGTGCGGGTGGGTCGCATGGCGCGGGTGCCTCTAGTCGGACGGGGCGTGCGGACGGGGGTGCTCACGAGATGTCCTGACCGTTCAGGACGATCTCCTCGTACAGGGCGTTCCACGTGGTCGGGTCCTCGAGGAGCTTCTCCTCGGGCGCCGGGTAGGTCTCCAGGCCGGCCAGCGGGTCCTCCCCGCCCTCGATCAAGACGACGCGGAACTTCTCGGCGAAGACCTCCTGGCCGCCGCTCCGTCGAAGTCGACGAAGAGCATGGCGGCCGCCGGGTTGGTGGCGGTCGCGACCAGGCCGATGCCGTTGGGCCGGATAACGGCCGGCTGGACGGGCTCGCCGGCCTCCGGGCGCCACATGACCGGCGACCGTCGGCGGCGGCCTTGTCGATGGTGTGGCTGTAGGAAGAGATGGCGACGTCGAACTGCCCGGCCGAGGCAGCTCGCCCTGGACCGTGTGGCCCTTGGCGATCTTGGCGTTGGCCGCGATGCCGGTCATCGCTCGGTGTACTCCTCCTCGGTCCAGCCCTGCTCCTCCACGTAGTAGTCGTGCAGCGCGGTGAACCAGTCGACGTCGCCGACCTCCATCGAGATCCGGCCCGCCCACTGGGGCTCGGCGAGCTCCTCGAAGGTCTTCGGCTCGTGCCGCGGGGACGCGGTCGTCTTCCAGCCGACGACGAAGGAGTCGAACGGTCGCGGTCCAGACGTCGGACTGGCGCCCGGCCTCGCGCGCGGTGTCGCGCAGCTCGCTCTCGTACGGGTAGAGCAGGCCCTCCTGGTCGGCGACACCGAGCTCCAGGGCGTTGGTCTCGAAGACGTCGGCGCCGTCATACCCCGCCTCGTCCTCCTGGAGGATCCGCTGCAGCACGGACTCGGAGTTGGCCCGGTACACGCTGACGTCGATGTCGTAGAGGTCGCTGAAGGCGTCGACGAGGTCGTCCATGTCGCTGTTGGAGGTGTAGACGCTCAGCGCGCCCTCCTCCTCGGCCAGCCGACGAGCTCGTCGGTGGGTTCCTGCCCGGACAGCCCGTTGAGGGTGTCGTACACCTCGGCCGCCGACGTGGCCAGCTCGTTGGTCTCCTCCTCGCCGCCTCCCGACGACTGCGGCGCGGGGGCCGCGGTCGGCGATCCGCCACAGGCGGCCAGGGCCATGCTCGTGACCGCGGTGGCGACGAGCAGGGCCAGGGGTCGGCTTCTCATGTGCCTCTCCATCGAGACGGACCACCGGGGTCGGCGGGTGCAAGGTCTGACTGAACATCGGAACGGACTTAAGGTCTAACCATTACGCAGGATTGTTATACGACCGTGACGTCGGGCTCCGCCGCCCGTGGGTCCTGGTCGTCGAGCAGGCGGGCGAGCGTGGACAGGTGGTGCGGAGCATGACCTCGCGCGCGGTCTCGGCCACCGGGACCTCCAGGCCGACCCGGGCGGCCAGGTCGGCGGTGTTGGCCAGGTCCTTGACGTGCCAGGTCAGGCGCATCTGCTCCAGCTCGCGCAGGGTCCCGGTCGGTGGGGCCGTCCATCAGGGCCCGGCGGAGCACCGGGACCGAGACCCCGCCCGACGGGCCAGCTCGAGCGCCTCGCTGATCGCGGCGATCCGGGCCCGGTCCACGAGGTTGTTGGCGGTCTTGCCCACCTGGCCCGACCCGAGCGGGCCGAGGTGGTGCACGGCCCGGGTCCAGGGCGCGAGCAGGGGCCGGACCCGGTCGAGGACGTCGGCGTCCCCGCCCACGAGCAGGTTGACCTGGCCGCGTCGGCGGCCCTGACCCGCCGGTCAGGGCGGCGTCGAGCACGTCCACCCCGTCCGGGGCCGCGTCCGCCACGGCCGCGCACGTCTCGGGGCGCACCGAGGAGCACAGCAGCACCACCGCCCGGCGCCGCACCGGCCAGGACCCCGTCCTCGCCCAGGCAGACCGCGAGGACGTCGTCGTCGCTGGGGACGAACGCCGCGACGGACGCGCTCGCCCGGGCCGCTCGCCGGCCGAGCCCGGCGACCTCGGCGCCGGAGCGCCCGCCGCAGGCGCGCCGCGGGGTCGGTCGTGGACCCCGACGCCGAGGCCGCTCGCGGAGGTAGCGGACGACGGGGGCGCCCATGGCCCCCAGGCCGACCACGGCGACGGGCCCGGCGGGTCCTGCGGGTGCGTCGGGGGCTGGCTCCACGAGAGCTCCTTCTGTCCGGCGGTCCTCGGCGACCGCTAAGGTCGAAGGTAATACCATCGTCCAAACGTCAAGGAGGCTCGGTGGCGAGACGGACGCGCCGCCGGGAGCCGCGCGGGCGGCCGGGGTCACGGGTCTTCCGCTCCTTCCGGGTCCCCAACTACCGGACGTCGTTCCTCGGGCCAGTCCGTGAGCGTCATCGGCACGTGGATGCAGCGCGTGGCCCAGGGCTGGCTGGTCCTCAAGCTCACCGACAGCGCCGTCGCCGTCGGGTCGCGGTGTCGCTGCAGTTCCTGCAGAGCCCCTGCTCCTCGGCCTGTGGGGCGGGGCTGCTCGTGGACCGGGTTGGACCATCGCCACAGCGTCATCCTCTTGCCAGGCCGTCTCGGCGGTTCATGGCCGCCGCGCTCGCCGGCGTCGTAGCTGTCCGGCGTCGTCGAGGTGTGGATGGTCTACGCCCTCGCCCTCGGCCCTGGGCTTCGTCACCGTCGTCGACGTCCCCGCCCGGCACAAACCTTCGTCACCGAGCTCGTCGGCCCCGGAGGACTACGTCAACGCCCAGTCGCTGAGGTCCACCGTCCACAACCTCGGCCGCCTTGCTCGGCCCGGCCGTCGCCGGCCTGCTGATCGCCGGGGTGGGGGTCGGCTGGGCCTTCGCCGTCAACGCGGTGTCGTTCGCCGCCGTCCTCGTCAGCCTCACCCGGCCTGGACCGCTGGGCCCCTGCGCCGGGCCGCAGGTGCTCCCGCGGGCCGCGGCCAGGTGCTCGACAGGGCCTGCGCTACGTCCTGGGGCCACCCGGAGCTGCGCACCTGCATGGTGCTGGTCGGAGGTGGTCGCCCTGCTGGGCCAGAACTTCCGGGTGGTGCTGCCCCTGCTGGCGCGCGAGCACCCTCGGCGGCGGGAGCCGAGACCTACGGCTGGCTGACCTCGGCCATGGGGGCCGGGGCGGTCGTAGGAGCGCTCATGACCGCCGCGCGCGAGCACGTGACGGCCCTGGCCCTGCTGCTGTGGGAGGGCCGCGTTCCCCCGTGGTCACCCTGCTGCTGGCCGGTACGCCCGGCCTCGAGGTGGCCCTCGTGCTGCTGGTCGCGCTCGGCGTCACCAACATCACCTTCAACACCCTGGCCCGGACCATGCTGCAGCTGGGGACCGAGCCGTTCCTCCAGGGCCGGGTGATCGCCCTGCACGCGACGGATGTTCCTCGGCAGCACCCTGCTCGGCGCCCCGCTGGTGGGCCGGGTTGGAGGTGTGGTGGGCCCGGACCGGGCCGCTGGTCTCCGGCCTCGGCCCCGCGCTGGCGGTGGTGCTCGCGCTGCGTCGCCGCGCCGCTACGCCGCCGCCCGTGGGGGGCAGACACCGGTCACCAAGTATTGGTACAAAGGTCAGACGATTTTCGATGAGGGAGGGGACCATGGACGATCCCGGCACGCTCGTCGTCGGCGCCAGCCAGGCCGGGCTGCAGCTCGCGGCGACCCTGCGCGAGCTGGGCGACACCGGCCCCGATCACCCTCGTCGGGGCCGAGCCCCACGCCCCCTACCAGCGCCCGCCGCTGTCCAAGGAGTTCCTGCAGCGGCGGCCGCCGGGGTCGCGCCCTGCGCACCCCGGCCTGCTACGCCGACGCCGCGATCGACCTGGTCTGCGGCGAGCGGGTGGTCGACGTGGCGCTGCGCGGGGCCGCGCGGCGCCGGGACGGCCCGCACCGCAGCGGCCGCGAGCTGGCTTCGACCGGCTCGCGCTCACCGTCGGCGCCCGCCCGCGCCGGCTGGACCTGCCCGGCGCCGACCTCGCCGGGCGTCCGCTACCTGCGCGACCTCGACGACGCGGTGCAGCTGCGGGCCCGGCTCGCGGCCGCCCGCCGCGTCGTCGTCGTCGGCGGCGGCTTCATCGGCCTGGAGGCCGCCGCCGCCGCCCGCGTCCAGGGCGCGGACGTCACCGTGGTCGAGGCCGCCGACCGCCTGGTCGCCCGCGCCGTCGCGCCCGTGGTGTCGGAGTTCTACCGGCAGGCCCACGAGCGCCGCGGCACCCGCGTGCTGCTGCGGACCGCCGTCGCCGGGTTCGAGGGCGACGGGGCCGGGCCGGAGCGCGGTCCGTGCTCGCCGACGGCCGCGAGCTGCCCGGCCGACCTCGTCGTGGTCGGCATCGGCGTCGTCCCGCGCACCGAGCTGGCCGAGCAGCTGGGCCTCGCGCTGCGACGGCGGCATCGTCGTCGACGCCCGCGCCCGCACCAGCGCGCCCGGGCGTCGTCGCCGCGGGCGACTGCACCGTGCTGCCCCACCCGCTGACCGGCGTCGGCCGGGTGCGGCTCGAGTCGGTGCCGAACGCCGTCGCCCAGGCGGGCGTCGCCGCGGCCACCCTGCTCGGCCGCGACGACCCGACACCCGCAGCGTGCCGTGGTTCTGGTCCAACCAGGGCGACCTCCGGCTGCAGATCGCCGGCCTGTCCGCCGGCTACGACCAGCACGTCGTGCGCGGCGACCCCGACACCGAGCAGTTCTCGGTCCTGTACTACCGCGCAGGGCGAGCTGCTCGCCGTCGACGCGGTCAACACCCCGGCGGACTACCTGGTGGTGCGCAAGGCGCTGACGCGGGCGCGCTCGATCCCGGCCGACGCGGCCGCGGACGCCGTCGTGCCGCTGAAGCCGCTGCTCGCCGAGGCCGCGGCCGTCTGAGCGGACGGCTCAGATGACGAAGGCCTCCAGCGACTCGGGGGCGAACAGCTCCTCGGGGCGTCAGCAGGCGCCCCGACAGCCCCTGCTCGTGGTGGTAGCGCAGGAACGTCTCCAGCACGTGCGGTTCGCCTCGAGCCCGTAGGACCAGTAGTCCTCGCCGAGCAGCGCCCGGGCCTCCTCGAGGTCCTGGTTGAGCCACGGCAGCATGAACCGCAGCGCCGAGGTGTCGTAGAGCTCCGGCGGTCGGCCTCGCGCTTGGCCAGCAGCAGCGCCTTGGTCAGCGACTGCGCCACCCACGGGTGGCGCTCGTAGACGTCGCGGCGGACGACGACGACGTGCATGATCGGGAAGATGCCGGTGGCCGCGAAGTAGTCCTTCTCGGCGGCCGACGACGTCGGCGAAGACCCGGCGCACCCGGGGGTCGCCGGCGGCGAACGGGCGACGGGATGCGCGGGGCTGTACAGGGCGTCGATCTCGCCCTCGGCCAGCATGCGCCGACAGCGTCGCGCCCGGCCGGGATCGGCGCGACCTGCGCCCGGCCGCCCGAGGTCGACGGCGGCCTTCTCGATCCGGCCCGGGCGTCTCCTGGCCGCCGGTGAAGTAGCGCACCGAGTCGACCGGCACGCCGTGGTGGTCGGCGAGGATGCCGCGGATCCACACGCCGGCGGTCAGCTGGTACTCCGGGGTGCCGACGACCTTGCCGCGCAGGTCCTCGGGCCGCTCGATGCCGGCGCCGGCGTGGCAGAAGATGCCGCCGTGGCGGAACATCCGCGAGGTGAAGACCGGCAGGGCCACGAACGGCGGCGCGGGTCCGCGCTGCAGCGAGACGACGTAGGACGACAGCGACATCTCGGCGACGTCGAACTCGCGGTGCCGCATCATCCGGAAGAACGTCTCCTCCACCGGCAGCCGCAGGTAGTTGAGGTCGATGCCGTCGGGCCGCACCGTGCCCTCGGCGAGGGCGCGGGTGCGGTCGTAGTCGCCGCAGGCGAAGGTCAGTTCGCAGCCGGGTCACGTCACGCGCCCCTGCCGCGCGCGAGCCGCGCGTCCAGCCGCGGGTAGACGCGGCGGGCGTTGCCCTCGAACACCGCGGCCGCTCGTCGTCGGTCAGCGCCGCCGCGTCGACGTAGCGCTTGGTGTCGTCCCACTCGACGCCGGTGTCCGGGTCGGCGCCGCGGACGGCGCCGAGCATCTCGGAGGCGAACAGCAGGTTCTCCGCCGGGACCACCCGCGGCAGCAGGTCGATGCCGGGCTGGTGGTAGACGCAGGTGTCGAAGAAGACGTTGCGCAGCAGCTCGGCCGGGTCCGGCCAGCCCATGCCGCTCGGCCAGCCCGCGGTAGCGGCCCCAGTGGTAGGGCACCGCGCCGCCGCCGTGCGGGATGACGAACCGCAGCGTGGGGAAGCGGGCGAACAGGTCGCCCTCGAGCAGCTGCATGAACGCGGTCGTGTCGGCGTTCAGGTAGTGCGCGCCCGAGGGCGTGGAAGGCGGGGTTGCACGAGCTCGAGACGTGCACCATCGCCGGGACGTCGAGCTCGACCAGCGCCTCGTAGAGCGGGAACCAGGACGGGTCGGTCAGCGGCGGCGAGGTCCAGTAGCCGCCGGAGGGGTCGGGGTTGAGGTTGCACGCCGACGAAGCCCAGCTCGTCGACGCAGCGGCGCAGCTCGGCGACGCGCGTCGTCCAGCGCCGCCGTCCGGCGGGTCTGCGGCAGCTGGCAGACGCCGGCGAAGTGTCCGGGGAACAGCTCGACGACGCGGGCGACGAGGTCGTTGCTCGCGCGCGGCCCAGGCCGCCGCCGTCGCGGGTCCGGCACGTGGTGCGCCATGGCGGAGGCCTGCGGCGAGAACAGCATCAGGTCGCCGCCGCGCTCGCGCAGCGACCCGCAGCTGGTTGCCCTCGACGCTCTCGCGCATCTCGTCGTCGCTGATCGTGCCGGCGAGCGGCGCGGGCGCCGCGCCGGGTCGGCGAGGCGCGGCCAGCTGGGCGTCGCGGAACCGCCCGAGCTGCGGCGGCGCGGTCGTGTAGTGGCCGTGGCAGTCGATGATCACGCGGTGGCCTCCTCGGAGCCGTCGTGGTCGACGTAGGTCAGGCCCTTGCGCGGCCAGCCGCTCGCGCATGTCGTTGACGTCGAGGCCGAGCTCGCCGCGCGGCGTAGCGCTCGCGCGCGCCGGCCTCCTTCTCCTCGCGCGCCCGCGCGGCCGCCAGCACCGCGGCGGCGTCGGCCCGCGGGCACGACGACCACGCCGTCGTCGTCGGCCACCACCACGTCGCCCGGGCTCGACCACTGGCCCGGCGCAGACCAGCGGCACGTTGACCTCGCCGAGGGTCTCCTTGACCGTGCCGAACGCCGAGACCCACCGCGACCAGACCGGGAACCCCATCCGCCTCAGCTCGGCGACGTCGCGGCAGCCGGCGTCGATCACCAGCCCGCGCACCCCGCGGGCGGCCAGCGAGGTGGCGAGCAGGTCGCCGAAGTAGCCGGCCTGGGACGGCGAGGTCGGGGCGACGACGAGCACGTCGCCCGTCGCGGCACTGCTCGACGGCGACGTGGATCATCCAGTTGTCGCCGGGCGGCACGCTGACGTCACCGCGGTGCCGGCGACGCGGGCGCCGGGGTAGACCGGGCGCAGCGCGGGGTCGAGCAGGCCGGTGCGGCCCTGCGCCTCGTGCACGGTGGACACGCCGAACGGGGCCAGCCCGTCGACGGCGGCGCGGTCGGCGCGCGGGGTGCCGCGGACGACGGACGCTCACGCGGCGCCCGTGCCCTCGACCCACGGCAGCAGCGAGACGTGGATGACGTCCTCGCCGGTCTCGCCGCCGAGCGCCCGGATCGCGTGGTCGACGTCCTCGAGCCCGAAGGTGTGGGTGCCGAGCCGCTCCAGCGGGAACCGGCCGGAGGCCAGCTGCTGCCAGCGCCAGCTCGACGGCGCGGTAGCTGTGGCCGCGGGCGCTCCGCAGTCGCGATCGCCTTCTCGGTCATCTTCTTCAGCGGGAAGTCGGGGAACGCGGCCAGCTCGCCCTGGGTGACCATCACGCCCTCGCGCCGCTTCAGCGCGTCGATGCCGAGCAGCACGGGCGCGGTGCCGGCGCCCGACGGTGCAGTCCAGGACGACGTCGACGCCCACGCCGCCGGTGAGCTCCAGGACCCGCGCCAGCGGGTCCTCGGTGCTGACGTCGATGACGTGGTCGGCGCCGAGGTCCCGGGCCAGCGCCAGCCGGGTGGCGTCCCGGGTGGTGCCGGTGACGATGATCGAGCGAGGCGCCGGCCTGCTTGGAGGCGACCACCTGGGACAGCCCCTGCTGCCCCGGGCCCTGGATGAGCACCGTCGAGTCGTAGCCGACGCCGCCGGCGTTCAGCGCCCACTCGATGCCGTTGGACAGCGGCGTGACCAGGCCGGCCAGCTCGGCCGACACCCCGTCGGGCACCTTGTGCATCACGGCGTTCCACGGCAGGTACATGTACTGCGCGAAGCCGCCCCACAGCGTCCCCGGGTTCTCCGCGGAGGTGTAGCCGTAGCGGCGGGCGTCGGGGTTGGTGCGCCAGTCGGTGAGCTCGCAGTGGCGGTACTCCCCCGCGTGGCACCAGCGCAGTGGAAGCAGCCGACGTAGTGCTCGACGAAGACCCGGTCGCCCTCGGCCAGGCCCTGGCGCTCGAGGAACCGCGTGCCCGGCCCGCTCGACGATCGCCGACGTTCTCGTGACCCATGATCACCGGGTCGGCGAACGGCGGCTTGCGCGTACATCTTCACGTCGGTGCCGCAGATGCCCGCGACCTCGACCTTGAGCAGGGCGGCGTCGTCCGGCGACCTCCGGCATCGCGAGCTCGCGCAGCTCGGTCGTGCCCGGGCGCCGTCCGGACCGCCGCCAGCACCTGTTCCGCCATGCTCGACTCCGTCGCTCGATCGGTCGACGCTCACGTACCTGAGGTCTATTGGTCTGACCATGACGTTCAGCTCCACTCCTCGGACGAGGCCGCCGCGATGCCGAGCCCACCGTGCCCACCCTGCTGCACCGTGACCGCCCAGGGCAACAACGCCGCCCTCAAGGACGGCGACGGTCGCAGCCGCGCGGCTTCCGCGCTCGACTTCGAGGAGGTCCCGGTGCTGGTCCAGGGGTTCCGGCGGATGGTGCGCGGCCTGGAGTTCGACGTCTGCGAGATGGCGCTGACCACCTACCTGGTCGCCCGCGCGCACGGCGTCGCGTTCACCGCGCTGCCGGTGTTCCTGGTCCGCGGCTTCCACCACGGCGCGATCCGTCGCTCGCCGGCGTCGGACATCCGCGGCCGCGCGACCTGGACGGGCCGCCGGGTCGGGGTCAACCGCGGCTACACCGTCACCACCGGCGTCTGGGCGCGCGTCGATCCTGCGCGGACGAGCACGGCGTCGACCTCGACGCGGTCACCTGGGTGCTGTCCGGCGACGAGCACGTGCGAGGCGTACCGGCCCGCCGGCGAACGTCGTGCCGGCCCCGGCCGGCCGGCGACGCTCGACGACCTGCTGCGCGACGGCGAGCTCGGCCGCCGTCATCGGCGTCGACGTCGACGCACCCCGACGTCGTGCCGCTGGTCCCCGACGCGGACCGGGCCGGGCTCGCGCGCGCTGCGCGACGCGCGGGCTCTACCCGATCAACCACCTGGTCGTGGTCCGCGACGACCTGCTCGCGGCCCACCCCGACCTGGGCGCGCAGCTGTTCGACGCCTTCGCCCGCGCCAAGCAGCCGTACGTCGACCGCGCTGCGGGCCGGCGCGTCGAGCCCCGACGCCACCGACCGGCTGCGCCCAGGTGCTGGCCGAGCACCGGCGAGCGACCCGCTGCCCTACGGCATCGAGCCGAACCGGGCCGTGCTCGAGCGAGCTGCTGCGGGCACGCGGTCGACCAGCACATCCTCGACCGCCCGGTGCGCTCGAGGACCTGTTCGCCCCCGGCACCCGCGACCTGATCGCCTGACGGCGCCGCGTGCGGATCGCGATCGCCGCCGACCACAACGGGGTCGCGCTCAAGGCCCGGCTCGTCGACCGGCTGCGGGCGCCGGGGCCACGAGGTCGACGACCGCGGCACCCGACGGGCGCCGAGGTCGCGACTACCCCCCGCTGTGCGAGGACGTCTGCCGGCAGGTGTGTCCGGCCGGCCGACCGCGGGCGTGGTCGTCGGCGGCAGCGGCATGGGCGAGGTGATCGCCTGCAACAAGGTCCGCGGCATCCGGGCCGGCCTGTGCCACGACGGTTCCCACCGCGTCGCCCGGGCCAACAACGACGCGAACGTGCTGGTCCTCGGCGCCAAGGTCGTCGCCGCCGAGCAGGCGGAGGCGCCTCGACCTCGGCTGGCGACCCCGTTCACCGGCGGGGTGCACCCGCGCCGGCTCGACCAGATCGCCGCGCTGGAGCGCGGCGAGCCGCTGCCGGCCGCTGGGAGGCTCAGCGCCCTCGGCCCGGCGAGGAACTCCAGGATCCGCGCCGGGGCCGTCTCCGCGGTCTGCTCGACCACCGGCACGTCCCAGTACTCGCACCTGCGGCAGGCACTCCTGCAGGTACCGCGCCGCCGACGGCGCGTGCGACTCGTCCTGGCCCGGGCACGACCAGCGCCGGCACGTCCAGCGGCAGCAGGTCCTCCGGCTCGACGCCGGGCACCGTGTCGCGGTCGAACATCAGCCGGGCCATGCCGTCGACCATGACGTCGTACCGCCCGGGGTCCAGCGCCGCGTACGCGCGCGGCGAAGTCCGCGTCGCCGCGCAGCACGCTGTTCCACGGCCCCACCCGGGGGTCGGCGGTGAAGCCCGGCGTCGACCTCGCGACCAGGTCGACCACCCCGGCCAGCCCGTGCTCGCGCACGAACGCGAGGTGCTCGGCGAAGCGCGCGTGCTGCTTGAGCCGGTACTGCACCCCGCCGGCCGGGGAGTACAGCACCATGCTGAGCACCCGGTCCGGGTGCGCCACCGCGACGCCGGCGCGCGTCGAGCAGCCGACGCAGCCGCCCATCAGGTGGGCGCGCTCGACGCCGAGGTGGTCGAGCAGGCCGACGGCCTGGGCGACGTAGTCCGCCCAGGTGATCCGCTCCACCCGCCCACCGGACCGGCCGGACTCGCGCCGGTCGAAGGTGATGCAGGTGTAGCTCCCGCTCGAGCTGCGCCAGCAGGCCGAGGCGGCGGTAGACGCCGACGGTCCGCCAGCTCTCCAGCGTCGAGTCGAACCCGCCGGGCGAGAACATCAGCAGCGGCGGGCCGGCCCCGGTCGACCTCGTAGCGGGTCGCGATCCCGTCGACGACGGCAGTGGGCACGGCAGGTCCTCTCAGGGACGGGTCGGACAGGTCGCGGTCGGGGGACCGGGATGCCGCCGGGCAGCTGGCGGCCCGCCCGCACGTCCTCGGCGTAGCGGGTGATCGCGTCCAGCGCGATGCTGGGCCACGTTGGCGTAGGTGTCCGGCGGCGTCGTCGATCGCCGACGCGGCGTAGCCGATCGCGGCGTTCGCCATCCGCATCCGGCCGTCGAGCCACGGGCCGCCGCCGAAGCCGCCGAGCACCGGCATCGGACACGGCCTCGGCCACCGCGGCGCCGACCACGGGCCCGGAGTTGGTGAAGTTCAGCAGCGCGGCGCCGGCCGCCTCGAGCCGCTTCGCCTCGGCGACCAGCTGGTCGAGCATCTCCGTCCGGCACCGGCGTCCGCGGCCGACGGGATCGCGTGTACTCGACGCCGTAGCGCAGCGCGGTCTGCGGCGTGATGCCGAACTGGGCGAAGACGGGGATGCCGGCCCGGGTGACCGCCTCGACGGCGTCGAGGTGGTCGGCGGCGCCGTCCAGCTTGACCAGGTCGACGCCGGCCTCCTTGACCAGCCGGATCGCGGCCGCGGACGGCGCTGGCCGGGCCCTCCTGCAGCGGGCCGAAGGGGAAGTCCCCGCTGACCAGCGCCCGCGTGCACGCCGCGGCGGACCGCCCGGGTGACCACGAGCATCTCGTCCATCGTCACCTCGAGCGGGTTGCGTGTGGCCCCAGAGGTTGACGCCGACGGTGTCGCCGACCGAGACGATGTCGACGCCGGCCCGGTCCACGATCCGGGCCATCTGGTAGTCCCAGGCCACGACGCCGACGATCTTGCGGCCGTCGCGCTTCATCCGCTGCAGCTCGGCAGGGTGACCGTGTCCATGACGACCTGGGTCCGGCCCCGCGTCAGGCGCGCAGCGCGGTCAGCAGGTCGACCACGTCGGCCTCGTCGGCGGACGGCAGCAGCACCCGCGCGTGCGGGCGCAGCGCGGCGACGGCGCTGCGCCGGCGTCGCGCGCCGTCGCCGAGCACCAGGCCGGCGGTCATGATGCCGCGCTCCCAGCAGGCGCGCCCGATCGCGTGCGCCGCGCCGGCGCCGGCGTCCTCGGTCGCGACCATGACGACCACGTCGGCGCCTCCAGCTCGTCGGCCAGCGCGGCCGGGGCGCCGTCGAGGTCGCGCAGCACGACGTCCCGCCGGCCGCGTCGAGCGTGCCGTCGGCACGACGAAGAAGCGCGCGCTGGCCCAGCTCGCTGCGGCCGCCGCGGCGGACGACGTCCGCCGCCTCGGCGTCCAGGGCGATGACCCGGGCCGCCGCGCGCGCTCGCGACCGGGGCGTCGATCCGGAACCGCGCCCTCGGCCGGCGTCGCCGCCCGGGCGCAGCTGCTGAGCGAGGTGCACGGGAGTCGGACGGCATCGGCATCAGACCGACGCCACCGGCATGCCGGGGTTGACGCGGACCGCGTCCGGCAGGCGTCCAGGAACGCCTCCGCCTGCGGCAGCACCACCGCGGCCGAGCGCACGTGGTGGTGCGCCGGGTCGACGCCGGGCGGCGTCGTCGCCCTCGTCGCGCAGCGCCTCGGCGGCCTTGCGCAGCTTCTGCCGCGCCTTGATGATCCCGCTGTCGGCGGGCACCAGGCGCTCCTTGGTGCGGTCGACGATCGGGCCCATGCTCTCCTGCAGCGACGAGTCCTGGATCGCGATGCCCTTGATGCCGGAGTAGTACTCGCCCCGGCGCTGGGCCTCGCGGTCCATCAGGTAGTCGTTGTCCTTGTTGGCGACCGGGCGGTAGGTGCCGGGGATGTTCTCGCTGTGCACGCCGTGGCCGTCCATCATCGCCTGCCGCTCGTCGGCGGTCAGCGCCCGCACCGGGTGGTAGTCGAAGCTGTAGGCCCAGCAGTTCTCGTCGTCGATCGGGACCCAGAAGTGCCCGTGGATGGGGTGGTCGCCGCGCGGCGGGACCATCGTGAAGGACGGCATCACCCACGGCGTGATGCGCCAGTAGTAGTTGCCCTCCTCGGCGTTGCGGCGGGCGCCGACGAACAGCCCGCCCTCGGCTGTCGGCGACCTCGAAGAACGGCTTGGTGTCGTTGAGGTTGTACTCGTTGCCCTTGGCGCCCTTGAACAGCGGGTCGGTCTTGAGCCCGCCGGAGTGCAGGAACGTGACGTGGCTGGAGTCGATGCCGCCTTCGAAGGCCTGCAGCCAGTTGCACTCCTGCCAGCGCTTGGAGGTGTAGGTCTGCTCCGCCGGCACCGAGCGCGAACTCCCACTCCGGCAGCGGCGGCTGCGTGGCCGGGTCGCCCATGTAGGTCCAGAGGATGTCGCCGATCTTGACCAGCGGGTAGGACGTGAGCTTGACGTTCTGCGCAGAAGCTGCTGTTGTCGGCCTCGGAGGGCACCTCGATGCACTGGCCGGTGACGTCGTACTTCCAGCCGTGGTAGGGGCAGCGCAGGCCGCCCTCCTCGTTGCGGCCGAACCACAGCGAGACGCCGCGGTGGGCGCAGAACTCGTCGATCAGGCCGTAGCGGCCCTCGCTGTCGCGGAAGGCGATCAGCCGCTCGGACGAGCAGCTTGACCCGCACCGGCGGGCAGTCGTCCTCGGGCAGCTCCTCGGCCAGCAGCGCCGGCATCCAGTACTGCCGGAACAGCTCGCCCATCGGGGTGCCCGGCCCGGTCTGGGTCAGCAGCTCGTTGATCTCGGGTCGAAGCACGAGTCTCCCTCCGGGGGCAGGCCGTCGCGGCCCGTGCACTGGGGCTAATGGTCAGGCCATTGCCGTGCGCGTGTCAACGGGGCCCCGTCACGGCTGCTCGGGCGGGATGTCCACGACCAGGCCGTCGAGGTCGGC
The DNA here is from genome assembly GCA_963750335.1 of uncultured Actinomycetota bacterium. Lineage (GTDB taxonomy): Bacteria > Actinomycetota > Actinomycetes > Actinomycetales > JBBAYJ01 > Aquipuribacter. The sequence goes on along the minus strand of CAVVQD010000011.1, from coordinate 45,328 downwards.
GGTCACGCGGATCTGGCAGGACAGCCGGCTCCGTCGCGGCGCTCGGTGACCGCCATGTCGAGCAGGTCCTCCTCGATCTCGCCGATCTCGCCCAGCGCGGACCAGAACTCCTCGCGCACCCAGACGTGGCAGGTCGCGCAGGACACGTTGCCGCCGCACTCGCCGATGATGCCGGGGACGCCGTTGGCGGCCGTGGCCATGACCGAGTCACCGACGTCGGCATCGACGGCACGTTCTCGCCCGTCACTTCCTACGTACACGACCTTCGGCACGTCGCGTGTCCTCTCCGCCCAGCCGGGCAGGTCGCGCAGCACCGGACGACTCGGACGACGCCGGCCGGCTTGGACTGACCATTAGACCAGGAGGTGATCGCGCGCGCCACACGGACTCTGCTACACAAGGGAGCAGAAAGGTCATACCATTCGTCAGACCACAATGACACCGCGAAGGAGCGTGCAGCGCATGGGCAAGGGACGGGTATTCGTCAGGGAACTGACGTCCGAGACGTACGGGCTCGGCCACCACCGCAAGGCACAGCTGGCCGTGGACCGGGTCCGGGACGACAGCGTCGTCGTCGACGACGGCCAACGTCGGCCACTCCGGGTCAGCGAGAGAGCAGAACCTGGTGGCGCGATCTGGCCCGGGGACGACCCGTTCCTCACCCAGACCGTGCAGGTCCACTTCGTGGAGATACCGGCCCGGGCTCCAACGAGGGGCACGGGCACCAGAACGAGGCGGCCTTCTACATCCTCGAGGGGCGGGCTACGAGATCCACGACGGCCGGCGCTACGACTGGGAGACCGGCGACCTGGTCTTCGTGCACACCGACTCCGTGCACCGGCACTTCAACCCCTACGACGCGAAGGCCGTCGCCCTCGTCATCAAGGCCAAGTGCACCTGGATGTTCCTGGGGCTGCTGCAGCAGGGGAAGCGACCGGCCCGTCGCGAGGAGCGGTTCGGCCCGCGCCTCGACTGGTAGCCATCTGGACCGCGGGCGTGCTGGCCCGGAGCAAGGTCGTCACCGCCGCCGACTACCTCGTGGGAGGACACCGCTCTCGGCCGGGTCCGGGTGATCTCGTCCCCGAGCGACCGACCGTCGCCAGTCTTCAGCGTCGACGCGCTACGAGCTGCTCGTCCCTCCCGGGGGGAGCTCGGGCCGGTACTGGAAGATGGCCGACGAGGTCTTCTACGTGCTCGAGGGTGGCGGCCACGCCCTGCAGTGGGAGGTCGAGGCCGAGATCGCCGACCGCTACTACGCCCGGGTCGCCCACGAGCCGCGCCGGCTCGAGCTGGCGGCCGGCGACCTGCTCTACGTCCCGCAGAACCACGTCTGCCAGCTGTTCGCCGCCGACGGTTCGCCGCTGCGCGTGCTCACGCCCAGAACCGGGTGTTCAAGCACCTGGGGTACGACGCGGTGCACTTCTTCGAGACCGCCGCGGTGGACGAGGCGGCGGACTCCGCGGCCGAGGTCACGCACGCGCCCAGCTCGCGGGCCAGGCCTGAGCCACGCGCGTGGGGGCGGGACGCCGGTGAGGAGCCGGCGTCCCGCCCTCGACGCCACCGCCGGCGTCGTCGCCGCGGTCCTGTTCGCCGTCGGGCTGGGCCTGGCCAGCGTCGCGCTGCCGCTGCTCGCGCTGGACGTCGGCTACTCCGCGACCGAGGTCGGCCTGCTCGTCGCGCTCAGCGCCCTCGCGCAGATGCTCGCCCGGATCGGCATGGGCGCCTGGATGCGGCGCCTGCCGGACAAGACGTTCGTGGTCGCCGCGGCGCTGCTGCTCGTGCTCGGCAACGCCCTGCCGGTCCTCAGCACCGCGCTCGTCGTCTTCGGCCTGGCCCACGCCGCGCAGGGGGTCGCCCGCGCGTTCTTCTGGACCGGGGAGCCAGACCCACGTGGTCCGCAGCGACGAGCCCGCCGTCAAGGGCCTGGCCCGGATCAACCTGGCCTCGGCCGCCGGGCTGCTGATCGGCCCCGTGGTGGCCGGCTTCGTCGGCGAGCGCTCGCTGGTCGCCGCCATGGTGCTGGGCGCCGCGCTCGCGCTCGCGACGGTCGTGCCTGCCGCCCTGCTCGACCGGCTCCCCCCGTTCGTCCGCCCGACCGACCGCGTCCCCGGGCGCATCTGGCGGCGCCCCGGCGTGGACGCCGGGTGCTGGGCGGGCGTGGCCGGGGGCGCCTGGCTGGGCCTGCTCGGCTCCTACGTGCCGGTCGCCCTGCAGGAGGCGCGCCAGTCCTCGACCACGATCGGCGTGCTCGTCTCGGTGGCCAACCTCGCCCAGCTCGTGGCTTCGGGCGGTGCGGGCCGGCTGTCGCAGCGCCAGCTGGCCCCGGCCTTCGCCGCCGGGGCGCTCGCGGCGGGCCTCGGCACCGCGGCGGTCGGGCTGCTCGCCGGCCAGCCGGTCGCGGCCGGGGTGGCGCTGGCCGTGTCCGGCCTCGGCGCCGGGCTGCTGCAGACCGTCGGCCCGGCCGTGGCCACCGAGGCGGTGGACCCGCAGGAGCGCGGCGAGGTGATCGCGGCGACCGGGACGTTCCGCGCGGCCGCCCTGCTCGTCGCCCCCCTCGGCGCCGCCGCGGTGACGACCGTCGCCCCCGTGGCCGTGGCGCTCGTGGTCGGCGGGCTCGTCGCCGGCGCCCCCGTGCTGTTCACCCGCCGGCTGCGGGCCCACGTGCGCTCGCAGCCCACCACCGCCCCGACCACCACCGTCACCACCTCGGAGGCCTCGTGAGGATCTCGCCCCGCTCGACCTCGACCCGCGTCTTCGTGCTCTACCCGGCCGCCGTCGCGGTGGAGCAGTTGCTGTCGCGCCGTCGGCACCCCGTCGCCGCACCCCTGCTCGCCGCCGGGTACCGCGCGTACCGCCTGGCCGGTGGCTACCGGCTGCCCCGCGCGGGCGGCCCGCCGGCATGTCGCAGGGCGTGCCCGAGCGCCTGGTCACCGACGGGGTCTACGGCGTCACCCGCAACCCGATGTACGCCGGGCACATGGTGTTCCTCACCGGTCTCGCCCTGCTGACCCGCTCCCCCGTGGCCCTGGCCCTGCTCGCGGCGTCCGGCCCCTGGTACGGCACCGGGTCGCCGCGGACGAGGCGAGGCTGCGGGCTGCTTCGGCGAGCAGTACGACGCCTACGCCGCCACGGTCCCCCGCTGGCTCCCGACCCGGGCCTTGCCCCAGGGGCCCCGGACTGGCAGCATCGCAACGGTCTGAAGGTCAGACCTTTTCAGAGGAGCCCCCTTGTCGACGACGACGAGAACCGAGGTCACCCACTACCACGTGCAGAAACGGCGGCGGGCGCAGTTCCTCGAGGACTGGCGCGCCAACCACCGCACGGTCGTCCGCCACGAGGACGTGGCGCTCGCCGACACCGCGCGCGGCATGCGGACCGGGTGTACATGGGCGAGGACGGCGACAACCCGACCCGCTCCATGGACGCCCTGGTCACGAGATGGAGCCCGGGACCTCGACCACGGTGCACCGGCACAGCTGGGACGCCATGGTCTTCGTCGTCGCCGGGTGGGGCTGGACCGAGTCGACGGCGAGCGGGTCGAGTGGGGCCCGGGCGACTCGCTGCACCTGCCGGCCTGGGCCTGGCACCGCTCGGGCAACGACGGCGAGGTGACCACCCGGTACATGACCTTCTCCTCCGAGCCGCTCCTGGCGACGATGGGCATGTCGGTCCTCGAGGACGCCGGCCGTGCCGCGTAGCCACCCTGCCGGGCCGCCCGCCCGTGACGACCCGACCGGCGACGACGCCTACGCCCGGCGCCTGCGCCGGGTGTCCGCCGAGCAGGGCCGGCGCCGCAACGGCCGGCTGCACACGAGCTGGGACTCCCTCGAGCTGCTCAACACCCCCCGCGGCACCCGGACCACCTTCCTGCTCGACACGGCGATCGGGTACCAGGCCTCCGGCATCACCATGGCCATGTTCGAGATCGGCCCCGGCCGCGGTCAATCGATGCACCGCCACCCCGGCGAGGCGTGGCTGTACGTGGTGGAGGGCGAGGGCCACAGCTACCTGGGCACCGAGCCCGAGGGCGGCGTGGACCACCCCTGGAAGAAGGGCGACCTCATCGTCGTCGACCACTTCCTGTGGCACCAGCACTTCAACGACTCCGCGACCGGGACCGCCAAGGTGGTCCGGATCCACATGTTCGACAGCCTGCTGGAGACCATGCGGGCGCTGATGGACCCGATGGTCCTGTTCGAGGAGCCGCCGGAGCACGTCCGCGACGCGCAGGCCGGCGACCCGTCGACGATCGACTGGCCGGAACTGACCCGGCCCACGTGGCCGTGACGTGATGACGTCGTGACCGCCCCACGCCTGCCCCCGGGCATCACGGGGATGCACGTGCTGCCCGCGGACCACCACGAGGGCCGTGGGACTCGGTCTTCGTGCCGCGGGGTGAAGGACCGCCTGCTCGGCACCGCGGCGCTCGTGCTGCGGCACGGCCGCCGGCTGCAGCAGCTGTCCGGCAGCCCGCACGGCCTGGTGCTGCTGTCCGGACCACCCGGGACGGGCAAGACGACCCTGTGCCAGGGGCTCGCGCAGACCGCGGCGCTGGCCGTCGCCGACCGCGGCGCGACCACCCTGGTCGAGGTCGACCCGCACGCGTTCCCCAGCGAGATGCTCGGGGAGAGCCAGCGCGCCGTGCGGCGGCTGTTCGCCGAGACGCTGCCCGAGCTCGCGGCCCGGCGCCCCCACACGATCGTCGTCGTCGACGAGGTGGAGTCGCTCGCCGTCCGCCGGAGCACCGCGTCGTTCGGCGCCAACCCGGTCGACGTGCACCGGGCCACCGACGCGGTGCTGTCCGGGCTCGACGAGCTGCGCTCGAGCTCCCCGCACGTCCTGCTGCTCGCGACGACCAACTTCCCCGAGGCGGTCGACGAGGCCGTCGTCTCCCGCGCGGACCTCGTGCTGGAGCTCGCCCTGCCCAGCGTGACCGTGCTGCAGCAGATCCTCCGGCACTCCCTGCTCGAGCTCGCGGTCCAGTGGCCGGGGCTCGCCCCGCTCGCCCAGGACGACGCGCTGCACGCCCAGCTCGCCGACGCCTGCGCGGGCTTCGACGGCCGGCGGGCCCGCAAGACCGTGCTCGCCTCGCTCGCCCTGCGGCCCTCGCTGGCGGCGTCGCCGGAGGACCTCTCCGCCGACGACCTGCGCACGGCGGTCGAGGCCGCGGTGCGGCACGGCAGCGCGACGACGGTGCACGCGTGAGCGAGGAGCTCGCGCTGCGGCCCGCCCGCTGCGGGCTCGTCGTGTTCGACCTGCTGGAGCACTACCGCGCCGCCGCCGAGGAGGCCGGGGTGATCGGGCCGGTGCGGAGCCTGGTCGACGGCTGCCGCGCCGCGGGCGTCACCGTGTTCTGGGCGCGGGCGGACCACGCCGCCGACGGCAGCGACCTGGCGCGCACGCTCACCGACGTCGACCCCCGGCACCGACCGTGGGGCCCGGACAACCCGCGCCCGACGCAGCCGCCGCACGGCGGCGGGTCCCCCGGCTACGCCCCGCTCGCCGAGCTCGGCCGGCGGGACACCGACGTGGACGTGCCCAAGCACCGGTTCTCGGCCTTCCACGGCACGCACCTGCAGGTGCAGCTCACCGCCCGCGGCATCGACACCGTCATCGTCGTCGGCGGGTCGACCCACGTGGGGGTCGCCTCGACCGTGTACGACGCCCGCGACCGGGACCTGCAGGTGGTGGTCGTCCGCGACGGCCTGACCGGGCGGCAGCCCCAGCGGGACTTCTTCGCCGAGGACGTGTTCCCCCGGCTGTGCCGGGTGCGGACCGTGGCGCAGGTGCTCGAGGCGCTGGGTGCCTAGCCCGCCCGCAGCGCCCGCACGTGGACCCCGCTGAACACCAGGGACTTGATCGTCACCGGCACGGTCCCGGACGGCTGCCGCACCCGGCCGAGGTCGATGTGGTCGAAGTCGTCCAGGCGCACCCCGTCGAGCACGACGAGGTCGTTGGTGAGGCCGACGTCGTCGCGCAGCACGTGGCCCAGCGTGCGGGCCACGTCGGCGTCCAGCACGAGCACCAGGGGCAGGCCCCGCTCGACCCTGCCGCCGAGGCCGTCGACCACGCCGTGGGCGAAGGCGAGCACCCGCGCGTGCAGCGGCAGGCCGCCAAAGTGCAGGGCGAGCGCGACGTCGTCGTCGTGCCGGTCCTCGGTGACGTGCGCCGCCAGCCGGACACGGACGGCCTCGCCGACGCGACGCCGGGTCTCCTCGTGACCGCCGGGCTCGTCGACCGGCGGCAGGTCGTAGCGCGGCCTCAGCACGGGCACGCTGCGCAGGGGCAGGGTGCGCTCCGGCGCCGTGATCGTGCACGTGCTGCCGCTCAGCTGGACGCTGTGCTGCGAGGCCCCGAGCACGGTGGCGCGGATGCACTCCGTCGCCGGCAGCAGGGGCGCCGGCAGCCGGTCAACCCGCCGGCGCAGCGCCGCCCCGAGCCGGCGGCCCAGGTCGCCGAAGTCCCGGTCCTCCCGCTCGTACACGTACTCCCCCGACCCCGCCGGAGAACACGACGCCGACGAGCTCGCCCGTGGCGGGCAGGGGCGGCGTGACGTAGAGGTCGAGCACGTCCGACGGCACCGGCTCCCCCTCGAGGCCGGCCGCGGACGCGACCGCCTGGACCACGGCCTCGGCCATGGCGTCGGCGACGGCGTCCAGGGCCACGTCGTCCAGCACGGACCCGACGGCGGGCGAGAGCCCCACCCGGGCGGCGTGGGCGGCGCCCGCGGGGTCCAGCCGCACCACCCGGTACCCGTCGTCGACCACGACCAGCCGGCCGCCCACGTCCAGGGCGGCGGTGGCGACGACCTCACCGCGGTCGACGACGGCGAGCTTGGTCGTACCGCCGCCGATGTCGACCGCCAGCACCCGCCCCTGCCTGGCCTACGACTCCAGCGCGGCGCCGGAGCCGTACGCGGCGAGCATCGCCTCCATGTGGTGCCCGGCGGTGGCACACACGAGGTCGCCGGCCCGCTCGGCGAGCACGGTGGCGATGGCTCCGCGTTGCGGCGGCGCAGCGCCTCGCCGGTGAGGATGACGACCCCGGTGTCGACGTCCTCCGGACGCTGCCGGGCTCCGGCGTAGGCCTGGTCCACGAGCCCGCCGAGCGCCTCGGCGTCGATGCGCCCGTCCGGCAGGTAGGGCGTGAGGTGGAGCGGGGACTCGAACAGGGTCTCCGCTCGACCACGACGTACCGGGTGGTGAGGCCGTCCCCGCGGCGGCGCAGGTGCAGCCGCGAGAACGCCACCTGCGTGCCGGCCGACCCCACGTCGACCCCGACGCTGGCCAGGGTCGACGTTGTCCTGCTGCCAGATCGGGTTGTCCGCGAGGTCGCCGGCGGAGTCGTCCACGTGGTCGTGGTCGTGCTCGCCCGCGTCGTGGTCGTGGTCGTGCCCGTGGTCCGACTCCGCCACGGGCCAGGCATGGGGGGCAGGTCCGCCAGCTCGCCTCGTACGCCTCGTCCATCTTCGGGCTCAGGCCGTTCTCGGCCAGCGCCCCGGCGAAGGTGTCGCGCACCAGGTGCGACTCGTCGGCGTAGTCGATCTGGTCGCCGCCGACGCGCTGGCTGATCCAGGCCTTCGGCACGCCCTGGGCGTTGCGGATGGACACGCCCTCGTGCTTGAACGCGAGGTAGCGAGCCGGCTCCGTGCCCGTGTTGAAGTGCTGGTGGAACCACATGTTCGGCGGCACGATCATCGAGCCCGGCGTGCCAGTCGTAGCGGCGGGGCTCCTCGCCCTCGGGCCACATCAGGCTGAAGCCCTTTCCCGACAGCACGATGACGTGGGCGCCGGGGCCGTGCCGGTGGCCCTTCTTGTACGTCGCGGTCGGGAACTGGGTGATGTGGCTGTTCATCGAGCCCGGGCCATGGAGAAGCGGATGTGCCCGCCGCCCGCGCCGCGCTCCTTGGCGGGGATCAGCGGCAGGCCGACCGCGTCGGCGACGAAGTTGGTCCGCAGCAGCAGGCCCTCCTGCTCATCCGCCGTCGGCGAAGTAGTCCGCCTCGCCGGCGAAGCGGGACGGGAAGTCGTGGGCGGTGCCGAAGACGAAGTCCGGCGTCCTCGTACAGGTTGATGATCGGCGGCAGGTTGGTCGAGGAGACGAACCGGGCCGGGGCGCTGCCCGAGCCGTTGAAGTGCTGGTGCCAGGCGTTGAGGGGGATGGCGAACAGCGAGCCCGGCCCCCACTCGAAGGTCACCTCGTCGCCGGCGTCGTTCCACACCGGGGTCGAGCCGTGGCCCTCGAGGACGAGGATCATCTCCTCGAACAGCTGGCGCTGCGGGTCGAGCTCACCGCCGGCCGGGATCTCGCCACGTAGCAGTCGTTGGACGTGCGCGAGGCCTCGTGGTTGATGAAGACGCCGGCGCCGCCGCGGCGCGCCCACGGCTTGAGCTCGACGGTCCGCAGGTCGGGCACCCAGTGCGCGGCGATGATGTCCAGCCCCTCGTCCGCGCACCCAGCGCACGTACGGGGTGTCCTTCTCGGTCGCGAACTTCTTCGCCAGCTCGTCGGTGACGAGCGCGTCCTTCGCCATGTGCGGGGCCTCCTGCATCGGGCGCGGCTGCGGTGCCTGCGCCGGACCCGGTCCGTCCGGGCACCGTCCTGGGCACAGCTGCGTACCCGCCCCGAAGGTAGGACCATTAGCCATTCCACGCAAGCGTCAGCCGTCGACGAGCAGGCCCTCGTGGCGCAGCCGCGCCAGGTGGTGCCGGAACATCATGACGTCGGTGAACGCGCCGCCCAGGTCCGGCAGCTCGGCGACGTCGGCGGGGTCGAGCTCACGGGCCCGGCCGCCGAGCCGGTGGCACTCCACGGACACCCGCGCGAGCACGTCCAGGGCCAGCGCCCGGGCCACCGCCTGCTCCACGGCGTGGGGCCCGCTGCCGACGGTCACCACGCCGTGCCCGCGCAGCACCAGGACGGGCGAGGCGCCGAGCGCGCCGGCGACCTCGCGGCCCAGGTCGGGCCGGGCCACCAGGACCGAGCGGGGGTGGACCGGGACGCCGTCCAGCGCGAGCCGGGCCGCGGGCAGGTGGTAGGCGCCGAAGACCGGCCGCAGCGGCACGTCCTCGAGCCCGGCGAGCAGCACCGACGGCGGGTGGCAGTGCACCACCGCGTCCACCTCGGGGCGGGCGCGCATCACCTCGGTGTGGATGGGCAGCTCGGACGGCGTCGACCAGCCCTCGTCGTCGGGCGCCCCGGCCTCCGCGTCGAGGTGGACCTCGCGGACGTCCACCGGCAGGGTGAACAGCAGCCCCTCCTCGCGGGGCCCGCGGCAGCGCACGAGCAGCGTGTCCGGCGCGGTCCGCAGGCTCACGTGCCCCAGGACGTCCTCGGCCAGGCCCCGGGCGGCCAGCACCCGGCAGGCGTTGGCCACGAGCGTCCTCGGGGCGAGGCTTCCTCCACGACCATGCGCGGTAGCCTCCCATTCCATTGGTCAGACCCCAGGGTCGACCGCCGACCCGACCGCAGGAGCCCAGCCGTGACCGCAGGCGACATCGACCTGTTCAGCCCGGTGAGCGTCGGCCGCGTCTCGCAGGTCATCGTCGACCAGGTGCGGCTGCTGCTGCGGCAGGGTCGGCTGGTCCCCGGCGACCGGCTGCCGTCCGAGCGCGAGCTCTGCGAGCGCTTCGGCGTGAGCAGGGTGACCGTGCGCGAGGCGCTGCGCGTCCTGGAGGCCGGCGGGCTCGTCGACATCCGGGTCGGGGCCCGCGGCGGCGCGTTCGTCACCTCGCCCGACCCCCGCAAGCTCGGCCAGGGTCTCGCGGACCTCATGGTCCTCAGCGAGCTGACCGCCGCGAACGTCACCGAGGCGCGCCGGGTGGTGGAGATCGGCATCGTGCCGCTCGTCGTGGAGCGGGCGACGGCGCAGGACCTCGACGACCTCGAGGCGCTGTGCGCGAGCAGCCAGGAGGCGCTGGAGGCAGGCAGCTACACGATGGAGATGTCGGCGGAGTTCCACGTCCGGATCGCCTCGTCCACGCACAACCCGGCCGTCGAGATGCTCGTGCGCAGCTTCCACGGGCCGCTGCTCATGTCGCTCAAGGAGGCCAAGGTCGCCGAGCCCCTCATGGGCCACCGTGGGGCCGAGGAGCACCTGTCGTTCGTGCAGGCCGTCCGCGAGGGCGACGCTGCCAGGGCCACCGAGATCATGTCGGTCCACATCGAGCGCACGGCGACCCGGGTCTCGGACCACCTCTGACCGGTCCGGGACGCACGGACACCCCCCGGTGGGCCGGAGGGCGTCAGGTGGACTCAGGGTGGGCCTAGGTGGACTTGAACCACCGACCTCTTCGTTATCAGCGAAGCGCTCTGACCAACTGAGCTATAGGCCCGGTGCGCGGACGCGCAGGAGCGAGGGTACCCGACCGCCGGACCCCCGCCGAAACCGGCGAGGAGCGGCGGTGCGGGCCGCTCACTCGTCGGTGAGGGTGACGTGCAGCCCGCCGACGAGGCCGGAGGAGATGTTGTAGACGAAGGCGAAGAGCGTGGCGAGCGCGGTGATGATCGCGACGTTGACCACGGAGATGACGACCGCGGCCGACAGCATCCGCTCGAAGCCGACGAAGGCGTACACGTCGAAGCGCGCTGTCGCCCTGGACCTGCGAGACGACCTCGTTGATGTCGCTGAAGACGCCCATCCCGTTGACGACGTTCCACAGCACCGCGGTGACCACGACGCCCACGATGCCGAGGGCGACGGAGAGCAGGAACGACAGCTTGAGGACCGACCACGGGTCGAGGCGGGCCAGCGAGAGCCGCGCCTTGCGCGGTCCGCGGCGCACACCGGGACGGCCGGCCGCGGGCGGGGCCGGCCACGGGCTGGCCGGGACGCGGAGAGCGCGCCTGGCCAGGACGGGGCTGGCCGGGACGGCCGCCGGGCTGCACCGGGCCTGCGCGGCCCGGCGCCGGGCTGGCCGGGGCGGGGCTGCGCACCGGCCGCACCGGGGCGTCCCTGGACGGGGCGGGACTGGCCGGGACGGGTCTGGCCGGGGGCGGGCGGCGGCAGGATGCGGCCGTTGCCGCCCCGCTGCACCGGGCCGGACCCGGTCTGGCCCGGGACGGCGCACCGGACGGCGCCGACGGACCGGCAGGAGCGGTCTGGCCGGGGCGCGGCGTGACGTTCGGGGCCGGTCGCGCCGGGGCCTGCGAGCCCGAGCCCTGGGGCCCGCCGTCACCGCTCGGGCGGGCCGGAGCTGCAGGGGTCGCGGGTCGGCGCGGCGGCGCGGGGGCCGCCGTCGGCCCCGGGTCGCGGCTCGCTGCCGGCCGGACGGGACCCCACCGTGGTGGGGGACGTGGGACCGGGATCGGTGGTGCTCACCCGTCACCTCCCGTGTCGTCGCCTGTCGGACCCTCGGGCCCCGTACCCGACGACGGTACCTGCTCGTCGTCCGCGCCGGGCACCCGAGCGTCCGGGGACGCGACACCGGTTCGTCGGCGACCTCGTCGCCGGTGGCGGCGACGGGCGTGACCTCGGCCGTCTCGACCGGGGTCTCCGGTGGGGGCCTGGACCCCGACCTCGTCGTCGATCCGGACCTCGCTGTTGAGCGTCGCGGCCAGGACCTGCGTCGCCCTCGCCGGGCTTGGTGAGGATGACGCCGTAGGTGTCCCGGCCGCTGGAGCGGATGTCGGACACCCGGGTCCGCATCACCCGGCCGGAGCCCATGATGACCAGCAGCTCGTCCGCCTCGCCGGCGATCAGCGCGGCCACCAGGTCGCCGCGCTCGTCGCTGGCCTTGGCCACCTTGATGCCGAAGCCGCCGCGGCCCTGCACCCGGTAGTCGCTCACCGGGGTCCGCTTGGTGTACCCGCCGTCGGTGACCACGACCACGTCGCCGGTCGAGCCGGCCGGCACCACCGACGCGGCGAGCAGCTCGTCGCCGGGACGGAAGCCCATCCCGCGGACGCCGGAGGTGTCGCGGCCCATCGGGCGCAGCTGGTCGTCGTCCGCGCGGAAGCGGATGCTCATCCCCTTGCGGCTGACCAGGAGCAGGTCGTCCTCGGAGCTGGTCAGGCGCGCGGCGACCAGCTCGTCGCCGTCGCGGAGCTTGACCGCGATGAGGCCCGCCGGAGCGCGGCGAGTCGTAGTCGGGCAGGCGCGACTTCTTGACCAGGCCCTGCCGCGTGGCCAGCAGCAGGTACGGCGCCTGCTCGTAGTCCTCGATGTCGAGGACCTGGGCGATGGTCTCGTCCGGCTGGAAGGCGAGCAGGTTCGCCACGTGCTGGCCCTTGGCGTCGCGCGCGCCCTCGGGCAGCTCGTAGGCCTTGGCGCGGTAGACGCGGCCGAGGTTGGTGAAGAACAGCAGCCAGTGGTGGGTGCTCGTGGTGAAGAAGTGCTCCACCACGTCGTCCCCGCGCAGCGACGCCCCGCGGATCCCGCGCCCGCCGCGGCGCTGGGCGCGGTAGGCGTCGGCCCGGGTGCGCTTGGCGTAGCCGCCGCGGGTGATGGTGACGACGACCTCCTCCTCGGGGATGAGGTCCTCCATCGACACCTCCCCGGCGGCGGGGACGATGCGGGTCCGGCGGTCGTCGCCGTACTTGTCGACGATCGCGGCCAGCTCGGTGGAGACGATCTCCCGCTGCCGCTCGGGCCGGGCGATGATGTCGCGGAAGTCCTCGATCTGGGCCGTGAGCTCGGCGTACTCGTCGGCGATCTTCTGCCGCTCCAGCGCCGCGAGCTGCCGCAGCTGCATCGCGAGGATGGCGCGCGCCTGCGTCTCGTCGATCTCGAGCAGCTCCATGAGCCCGTTGCGGGCGTCCTCGACCGTGGCCGAGCGGCGGATCAGCGCGATGACGTCGTCGAGGTTCTCCAGCGCCTTGAGGTAGCCGATGAGCAGGTGCTGGCGCTCCTCGGCCTGGCGCAGCCGGTAGGCGGTGCGGCGCTGGATGACCTCGAGCTGGTGCTCGATCCAGTGCGTGATGAAGCCGTCCAGGCTGAGCGTGCGGGGGATCCCGTCGACCAGCGCGAGCATGTTGGCGCTGAAGTTGAACTGCAGCTGCGTGTGCTTGTAGAGGTTGTTGAGGACGACCTTGGCGACGGCGTCGCGCCGCAGGATGATGACCAGCCGCTGCCCGGTGCGCCCGGACGTCTCGTCCCGGATGTCGGCGATGCCGGCCAGCCGGCCCTCCTTGACGCCCTCGGCGATCTTCTCCGCGAGGTTGTCGGGGTTGACCATGTACGGCAGCTCGGAGACGACCAGGCAGGTGCGGCCCTGGAGCTCCTCGACCTCGACGACCGCGCGCATCGTCACCGAGCCGCGACCGGTCCGGTACATGTCCTCGATGCCCGAGCGGCCCATGATCGTGGCCGCGGTGGGGAAGTCGGGGCCCTGGATGCGCTGCATGAGCGCCTCGAGCAGGTCGCCGCCGCTGACGTCGGGGTTGGCCAGGGCGTACTGGACCGCCTCGGACACCTCGCGCAGGTTGTGCGGCGGGATGTTGGTGGCCATGCCGACCGCGATCCCGGCCGAGCCGTTGACCAGCAGGTTCGGGAACCGCGCGGGCAGGACGAGCGGCTCCTGGGTGCGGCCGTCGTAGTTGTCGCCGAAGTCGACGGTCTCCTCGCCGATGTCCCGGACCAGCTCCATGGCCAGCGGGGCCAGCCGGCACTCGGTGTACCGGTGGGCCGCCGCGCCCAGGTTGCCGGGGGAGCCGAAGTTCCCCTGCCCGTCCACGAGCGGGTAGCGCATGACCCACTTCTGGACCAGGCGGACGAGGGTGTCGTAGATCGCCCCGTCGCCGTGGGGGTGGTACTGCCCCATGACGTCGCCGAGGATGCGGGTGCACTTGGAGAACTGCCGGTCGGGCCGGTAGCCGCCGTCGAACATCGCGTACAGCACCCGGCGGTGCACGGGCTTGAGCCCGTCGCGCACGTCCGGCAGCGCGCGGCCCACGATGACGCTCATCGCGTAGTCCAGGTAGGACCGCTGCATCTGCTGCTGGATGTCGACCGGCTCGATCCGGTCGCCGGGCGGGGTGTCGACGATGTCGGTCACAGGTGCGGGCCTCCGTCAGGGTGGGGCTCTCGGGCGGTGCGGGCGGGCGTCGGGGCCTGGCGGCCCGGGCGCCTCAGATGTCGAGGAACCGGACGTCCTTGGCGTTGCGCTGGATGAACGAGCGCCGCGACTCCACGTCGTCGCCCATGAGGACGCTGAACATCGCGTCGGCGGCGGCGGCGTCGTCGAGGGTGACGCGCAGCAGGGTCCGGGTGGCCGGGTCCATGGTCGTGTCCCACAGCTCGTCGAAGTTCATCTCGCCGAGGCCCTTGTAGCGCTGGATCGACTGCTCCTTGGGCAGGCGCTTGCCCGCCGACAGCCCGGCCGCGGTGAGCACCTCGCGCTCGCGGTCGCTGAACACGTACTCGTGCTCGGCGTTGCTCCACTTGATCCGGTACAGCGGCGGCTGGGCGAGGAAGACGTGGCCGGCCTCGACGAGCCCGCGCATGTAGCGGAACAGCAGCGTGAGCAGCAGCGTCTGGATGTGCTGGCCGTCGACGTCGGCGTCGGCCATGAGGACGATCTTGTGATAGCGCAGCTTGGCGAGGTCGAAGTCCTCGCCGATGCCGGTGCCCAGGGCGGTGATGAGGGACTGGATCGCCTCGCTGCCGAGCGCCCGGTCGAGGCGGGCCTTCTCGACGTTGAGGATCTTGCCGCGCAGCGGGAGGATCGCCTGGGTCTCGGGGTCGCGCCCGTCGACCGCGGAGCCGCCGGCCGAGTCGCCCTCGACGATGTAGATCTCGCAGCGGGCCGGGTCGTTGGAGCTGCAGTCGCGCAGCTTGCCGGGCATGGAGTTGGACTCCAGCAGGCCCTTGCGCCGGGTGGCCTCGCGCGCGCGGCGGGCGGCGACCCGGGCGGCCGCGGCCTGCTGCGCCTTGCGGATGATGTCGCGGGCCTCGCGCGGGTGGCTGGCGAACCAGTCGCCGAGGGAGTCCCCGAGCACCTTCTGCACGTAGCCCTTGGCCTCGGTGTTGCCGAGCTTGGTCTTGGTCTGGCCCTCGAACTGGGGCTCGGACAGCTTGACGCTGATGACGGCGGTGAGGCCCTCGCGGATGTCGTCGCCCGTGATCTGCTCGTCCTTCTTGAGCATGTTGTTGTCGCGGGCGTACCGGCCCACCAGCGAGGTCAGCGCCGCACGGAAGCCCTCCTCGTGCGTGCCGCCCTCGTGGGTGTTGATCGTGTTGGCGTAGGTGTGGACGGACTCGGAGTACGCCCCGGTCCACTGCATCGCGATCTCGACGCTGATGTGCTTGTCCTCGGCCTCGGCCTCGAAGGCGAGGATCTCGTCGTGGACCGGCTCGGACTTCTTCGAGCTGTTGAGGTGCTTGACGTAGTCGACGAGCCCGTCGTCGTAGCGGTACGTGGTCCGCGACACGGTCGGGGTCGAGGCCGCGTCGCCGGCGTCCACGTCGTCGCTGTCGTCGCTGACGTGGGCGCGGCGCTCGTCGACGAGGGTGAGCTGGAGGCCCTTGTTGAGGAAGGCCATCTGCTGGAACCGGCTGCGCAGGGTCTCCGCGTCGTACTCGACGGTCTCGAAGATCTCCGCGTTGGCCCAGAACGTCACCGTGGTGCCGGTGGCCTCCGTGGCCTCGCCGCGCTCGAGCGGGCCCGTCGGGACGCCGTCGGCGAAGGACATCCGCCAGTGGTAGCCCTCCCGGCGCACCTCGACGTCCAGGTGGGTGGACAGGGCGTTGACCACGCTCACGCCGACGCCGTGCAGGCCGCCGGACACGGCGTACCCGCCGCCGCCGAACTTGCCGCCGGCGTGCAGGACGGTGAGCACGACCTCCAGGGCCGGCTTCTTCTCCACCGGGTGCATGTCGACGGGGATGCCGCGGCCGTCGTCGACGACGCGGACGCCGCCGTTGTCGAGCAGCGTGATCTCGATCTCCGAGCAGAACCCGGCGAGCGCCTCGTCGACGGAGTTGTCGACCACCTCCTGCACGAGGTGGTGCAGCCCGCGGGGGCCGGTGGAGCCGATGTACATGCCGGGACGCTTGCGCACCGCCTCCAGGCCCTCGAGGACCGAGATGTTGCTCGCGTCGTACCCGCCTCCCGAGCCGACGGCGGCCTGGTCGTCGGCGACCGGGTCGGTGGCAGCGGTCCCGTCGGCGGAGGTGCGGGGGGTGGACTCTTCGGGCTTGGTCCCGTCGGTCACGCGGCAAGGCTCCTCTGGTGGCTGGACAACCCCGTGAGCCTACCCGTCCTGGGCGTCCGGACCGACCCGACCGGCCGGGAGGTCGTGCGTATCGGCCCGTGACGGCGCCTGTGGGCCGACGGACCCCCGCGCGCGTGGGGCCCCTCAGGACCGGGGGTGCGACCGCCTCGACGGCCGCGGCGGCGTCCGCGCCGCGCCGTCGGTCCCGGCCGGGGCCGCGGGGTCAGCCGTAGGTGTCCCGCGCGCCGCGGCCGCGCACGCTGAGCCGGCCGCGCTTCCACGACGGGGCGTCGGGCGCCAGCACCTCGATGTGCGCGACGACGCCCTCGCCGACCACCTCGTCCAGGCGGCGGCGGACGTCCGGGACGAGCATGCGCAGCTGGGTCGCCCACGCGGTGGTGGCGGCGCGGACCGTCAGCGTGCCGTCGGCGAACCCGACCGGGACGCAGTGGGTGGCGACGTGCTCCCCGACCACCTCCGGCCAGCGCCCCATCACCCCGCCGACGGCGACGGCGTCGGTCCAGCCGGCCTGGGCGACCAGCGAGCCGGTGACGTCGGCGAGCCCGACCGGGTCGCGGCCGTCCTTGCCCGCCCCCGACAGGGTCACCTCCTGCCCGGCGCGGTAGCGGGCCGCGGTGCGGGCGCGGCCGCCGAGCGCGCCGCCGGGCATCCCCGGGCGCATGCCGCGGGCGCGCGCGGCGGCGAGCGCGCGGGACCAGGCGAGGGTGAGGGCGTCGGGCTCGTCGGCGGGGCCGGGCTCGCCGGCGCCGGGGCCGCCGGGGCCGGGGCCCGTCATGCGGGCTCCACCGCGCCGAGGGCGGGGTCCTCCTCCGGCGCGCCGGGCGTGCCGGTGAGCAGGTCCGCCCTCGACGGGTCCCCGGGCTCCGGCCCTGCGCCGGTCACCGAGCTGTGGCCGGTCGCCGGGTCACGGCGGACGGTGAGGACCCGTCCGGCCAGGTCGGCGGGCACGTCCTCGGCCACCGCCGCGGTGACCACGACCTGCTCGGCGGCCAGCGCGCGGGCGACCAGGTGCGCACGGCGCCGGGCGTCGAGCTCGGCGAAGACGTCGTCGAGGACGAGCACGGGCTCGCCGTCCTCGCCGCCGGTGTCGCGCAGCAGGTCGAACGAGCCCACGCGCAGCGCGAGCGCCGCGGACCAGGACTCGCCGTGGCTGGCGTAGCCCCGGGCGGGCAGGCCGTTGACGACCAGGTCGACGTCGTCGCGGTGCGGCCCGACCAGCGTGGTCCCGCGGTCCAGCTCGGCCTGGCGCGCCTGGGTGACCGCCACGAGCAGGGCGTCGTGCAGCTCCTGCCGGTCGGTGGGTGGGGGCGGCAGGGCGCCCGTCGCCTCGGACCGGACGCCGGGGTGCAGCCCCCGGGCCCGGTAGGCGGTCCGCAGGGCCCCGGGCACGCCGGAGACGTCCGCGTAGGCCTGCTCGGCGTAGGGGGCGAGCTGCTCGAGGGTCCGCAGCCGGGCCGCGAGCAGGTCGGCGCCGGTCTGGGCGAGGTGGCTGTCCCAGACCTCGAGGGTCGACATCAGCCCGTCCCGGGCCTCGCCGCGCAGGCCGCGGCCGTTCTTGAGCAGCGCGCTGCGCTGCCGGACGACGCGCTCGTAGTCGGAGCGGACCCCGGCGTAGCGCGGGCTCAGCGCGACGAGCAGGTCGTCGACGAACCGGCGTCGCTGGTCCGGCTCGCCCTTCACCACCGCCAGGTCCTCGGGGGCGAACACCACCGTGCGCAGCAGGCCCAGCACCTCGCGCGGCCGCGTGGGCGAGCGGTTGACCCGCGCCCGGTTGGCCTTGCCCGGCGTGATCTCCAGCTCGAGCAGCGCCGCACGGCCGCCGCGGCGCAGCCGGCCCCGGACCACCGCCCGCTCGGCGCCCGCGCGGACCAGCGCGGCGTCGGTGGCCACCCGGTGGCTGCCCAGGGTGGCCAGGTAGGCCAGCGCCTCGACGACGTTGGTCTTGCCCTGCCCGTTGTCGCCGACGAGCGTGGTGACGCCCGGCCCCAGCGGGACCTCCGCCGTGGGGTAGGACCGGAAGTCGGTCAGCGACAGGTGCTCGACGTGCACCGGGTCAGGGTCGCAGCATCGGGCGGTGCGGCGCGCCCGGGCTCAGGAGGGACCGACGGTGGTGCTGCGGACCGCGTGCCCGCCGAACTGGTTGCGCAGCGCCGCGATCGCCTTCATCGCCGGGCTCTGCTCCTGGCGGGAGACGAAGCGCGCGTAGAGCGCGGCCGCGATCGTCGGCGTGGGGACGGCGTTCGCGATGCCCTCCATCACGGTCCAGCGGCCCTCGCCGGAGTCCTCGGCGTAGCCCGCGACCTTCTCCAGGCCCGGGTCCTCCTTGAGCGCGGTGACCATGAGGTCCAGCAGCCAGGAGCGGACCACGGTGCCGCGGCGCCAGCCCTCGAAGATCGCCGGCACGTCGGTCACGGCGTCGGAGGCGCTGAGCAGCTCGTAGCCCTCCGCGAAGGCCTGCATGACCGCGTACTCGATGCCGTTGTGGACCATCTTCGCGTAGTGCCCGCCGCCGACCGGGCCGGCGTGGGAGAAGCCCTCCTCGCGGGCGCCCTCCGGGCGCAGCGCGTCGAAGACGGGCATGGCCCGCTCGACGTCCTCGTCCGCGCCGCCGACCATGAGCCCGTAGCCCTCGGTGAGGCCCCAGACCCCGCCGGAGACCCCGCAGTCCAGGTAGCGGATGCCCTTCTCGTGCAGCGCGGCCGCGTGGACGCGGTCGTCCGTGAACCGGGAGTTGCCGCCGTCGATCACCATGTCGCCGGGCTCGAGGAGCTCGCCGAGCGAGGCGACGGTCTGCCGGGTGATGTCGCCGCTGGGGACCATGACCCACACCGTTCGCGGCGCCGGCAGCGCGGCGACGAGGGCCTCGAGCGACTCCACGTCCGTGGTCGAGGGGTCCGGCGCGTACCCGGTGACCTCGATGCCCGCGGCCCGCAGCCGCGTCCGCATGTTGCCGCCCATCTTGCCGAGACCGACCAGGCCGATGTGCACGATGTGTCCCCTCTCGTCCGTCCGCTCTGTCCGTGCTGTCCGGGACCGCCGGCCCCGTCCTCAGCCTGGTGCGGCTCAGCCGTCGGCGCGACCTGCGACGCGGGTCGGCATGAGCAGGTACGTGTACCCGCGGGTGTCGGCGGCGTCGGCGCTGTCGTGCCCGGACAGCAGGACCGGCTTGGACGGCTGCGTGAAGGCCAGGCGCACGTACTTCGCGCCCGTGGCCTGCAGGCCGTCGATGAGGTAGCCGGTGTTGAAGCCGATCGACAGGCCGGGGCCGTCGACCGCCTCGACCGCGAGGGCGTCGCTGGCCTGGGCGTCCTCGCCCGTGCCCGCGTCCAGGACGATCTCGTTCTCGGTGACCGTGAGGCGCACGGGCGCACGGTCGCCGATGAGCGCCATCCGCCGGACGCCGTCGACGAGGGCGGCGGTCTCCACGACCACGGTGGTGTCCGAGGACTCGGGGAACAGCCGGCGCACCGGCGGGTAGGCGCCGTCCATGAGCGGCACGGTGGTGCGGCGCCCGCCGGCGGAGATGCCGAGCAGCTCGCCGGGGCCGCTGGACAGCCCGATCTCCACGTCGCTGCCGGCGCCCAGGCTCTTGGCGATGTCGTTGAGGGTCCGGGCCCGGACCAGGAACGCCCGCTCGTCGCCGGCGTCGTCGCCGTCCCACTCCACCTCGCGCAGCGCGAGGCGGTAGCGGTCGGTGGCGACCAGGCTGAGGGAGCGGCCGTCGATCTCCACGCGGACCGCGGTGAGGACGGGCGGCGTCTCGTCGCGCGCGGCGGCGATGGCCACCTGGGACACGGCGGAGCCGAAGACCTCGCCCGGGATGGTGCCGACGCGCTGCGGCGGCGGCGGGAGCTGCGGGTACTCCTCCACGGGCATGAGCGGCAGGGCGAAGCGGCTGCTGCCGGCCTCGACGCGCAGCTTGGAGCCGTCGAGGAACAGGGTCACCGGCTTGTTGGGCAGGGTGCGGGCGATGTCGGACAGCAGCCGCCCCTGGACGAGGACCCGGCCCTCGTCGCTGACCTGCGCCGGGGCGGTCATCCGTGCGGAGACCTCGTAGTCGAACGGCGGCGAGCTGGAGCCCGTCGGGCACCGCGACCAGCAGGACGCCGGTGAGGACGGGGACCGGCGGACGGGCCGGGAGGACGCGCGTGGTCCACGCGACCGCCTCCGCGAGCACGTCACGGTCGATCGTCAGTCTCACGGGTCCTCCTGGTGTGCATGCCGTGGCGCGACCGGGACACAGGTGTGCCACGGCGGGAGGCCGAGACTAGTCGGAACCTCAAGGTCCGGGGCCAGCGCTCCGAGGCATCTGTGGGTGCTCCTGTCCTGGGTCCGCGGCCGTCCACAGTGGTGTGCGCCGGGCCGTCGTCCCTGAGATGGAGAGAGTGGTCGTCGTCATAGGGGCTGTGCACTCTGTGGACGGCCGCGGCCGGCTGCCCCGCCACGCCGGGCCCACGTGCGACGACACCGTCCAGCCTTCCGTCGAGGACCGGTGGACGGCCTGTGGACGACAGGTGGGGACAGCGGCACCGGGTGTGGAGCCGCGCCCGTCGTCCCCGGTCCGTCCCCGGCGGCACCCGTCGCGAGCGGGTGCACCGCACAGCGGACCGTCGGTGATCCACATCTTGTCCACAGAACCTGTGGACAGCACTCTCCGACAGATCAGGCATACGGAGCGTCAGTAGACACACAGGCTGTGGACAAGGCTGTGGACAGTGACGCGGGGTCGACCGGGGCGGACGGGCTCAGCGGGTGCTGGACTGCCGCTTGAGGCGGCTCGTGAGCTCCGTGACCTGGTTGTAGACGGCCATCCGCTCGCTCATCAGCCCGCGGATCTTCCGCTCGGCGTGCATGACGGTGGTGTGGTCGCGGCCGCCGAAGGCCTGGCCGATCTTCGGCAGGGACAGCTCGGTGAGCTCCCGGCACAGGTACATCGCGATCTGACGGGCGTTGACCAGCACCCGCGAGCGCGAGCTGCCGTGGAGGTCCTCGACGGTCACCCCGAAGAAGCTCGACGTCTCGGCCATGATCTGCGAGGCCGTGATGGCCGGCTGGTCCGCGGCCGGGATGAGGTCCTTGAGGACCACGTCGGCGAGCTGGGTGGTCAGCGGCTGGCGGTGCAGGCTCGCGAAGGCCGTCACCCGGATGAGGGCGCCCTCGAGCTCGCGGATGTTCGTGGAGATCCGCGAGGCGATGTACTCCATGATCTCGTCGGGCACGTTGAGCGAGTCGACGATCGCCTTCTTGCGGAGGATCGCGATCCGGGTCTCGAGGTCCGGCGGCTGCACGTCGGTGAGCAGCCCCCACTCGAAGCGGCTCCGCATCCGGTCCTCGAAGCCCTGCAGCTGCTTGGGCGGGACGTCGCTGGTGATGACGACCTGCTTGTTGCCGTTGTGCAGCGCGTTGAAGGTGTGGAAGAACTCCTCCTGCGTCTGCACCTTGTTCTGCAGGAACTGGATGTCGTCGATGAGGAGCACGTCGACCTCGCGGTAGCGGCTGTGGAACGCCGCCGCCCGGTCGTCGCGGATCGAGTTGATGAAGTCGTTGGTGAACTCCTCGGAGTTCACGTACCGGACCCGCATCCCGCCGTAGAGGCTCTGGACGTAGTGCCCGATGGCGTGCAGCAGGTGCGTCTTGCCCAGCCCCGAGTCGCCGTAGACGAACAGCGGGTTGTAGGCCTTGGCCGGCGCCTCGGCCACCGCGACCGCCGCGGCGTGCGCGAACCGGTTCGAGGCGCCGATGACGAACGTCTCGAAGGTGTACCGCGGGTTGAGGCGGGCCTCGGCCTCCTCGGCCAGGGTGCGCCGGCGCGTCACGGACCGGCCGCCGCCGTTGCGGTCGCTGTGGCGGCCGCGGGGCCCGACGGACGAGCGCCCGTCGTCGTCGTCCTCGTCGGCGTCGGTGAGGTCGACGACGTGACGGTCGAACTGCAGCACGTGCCCGCTGTCGAGGCCGCCGAGGCCGGGGTCCACGACGACCTCGAGCCGCCACTGCTGGCCGGTGACCTCGAGCAGGGCGTCCACGACGGTGTCGAGGAGCTTGGTCTCGATGAGCTGGCGGTCGAACGAGCTCGCCACCGACACCTGCGCGGTGTCGCCCGCCATGGCCACGAGCCGCGCCGAGCGCAGCTGGCCCCGGTGCAGCGGAGACAGGTCCGACGGGGTGGCGGCGATGGCCGAGGCCCAGGTCGCGGCGAGCTCCTCGTGGGGGGCCCGGCGCCCTGCGTCCGTCATCGGCGGTCCCTCCGGAAGTCGTCGTCCACACCCTTGTCCACAGGTGTGGACTGCGACGGACGGGAGGCGCACGGAACGTAACCTGCCCGGCGCTCTCCGTGCAAGGCACCCGGTGCCGGGTGGGCTCCGGGGACCTGGTCCGTCCCGCGCGCCTCACCCCTAGGTCGTCGGCGCTCTGAGACTGTAGAGGGTTCGGGGTCCGCTGCGCAGCCATCCTGGGGACAGTTCTCGGCGGCGTCGCCGAGCGTCCCGGGCACCCGTCGGGAGCCGATACCCTGGGCTGGACCGTGCCCCCCGGGTTTGACCCGTCGTCGCAGGTCACGTACTTTTGTGCGGTTGTCCCGGCCCCGGCCGGCTGCCCGCAGTCCCCCGAGGATCGGTGAGAGGTTCCAGTGAGCAAGCGCACGTTCCAGCCGAAGAACCGTCGGCGTGCCCGCACGCACGGCTTCCGTCTGCGTATGTCGACCCGCGCCGGCCGCGCCATCCTGGCCGCCCGCCGCGCCAAGGGCCGCGTCGAGCTCTCGGCCTGACCGGTCGAGCCACGGTGGCGTCCTCGAGCGCCCCGGCCCGTGCGGTCCTGACCAGGACCGCCGCCCGCCCCCGTCCCGCCCCGCCCTGCTGCGGAGCCGGTGCGGGGGCGTCGTCGTGGGGCGGGTGCCCGCGTGGGCCTGCCCGCTGACCTCCGCCTGAGGCGGAGCCCCGACATCAGCGCGGCCGTGCGCCGCGGCCGCCGTGTGCGCGCCGGCGGCCTGGTCGTCCACGGCCTGGTCCGCCCGGCCGGCAGCACCGCCGCACCTGGTCCCCGGGTGGCCTTCGTCGCCCCCCGGACCTGCGGGCCCGCCGTCCGCCGCAACAGGACCCGGCGTCGGGTGCAGGAGCAGCTCCGCGACCTCGCCGCCGCGGGCCGGCTGCCCGTGGACGTCGACCTGGTGGTCCGGTTCCTGCCCGAGGCGACGGTGGCCGGGTCGACGGAGCTGGCCGGCTGGCTCGCGGGCGGCGCTGCGCCGCCTCGGTGCCCTCGTGCCGGAGCCGGCGTGACCACGGGCGAGGTGGCCCGTCGCGGCCTCCGGCTGCTGTGGCTGGCCCCGCGCGAGGCGGTCGTGCTCCTGCTGCGGGTCTACCAGCTCACCCTGTCGCCCATGCTCGGGCCGGTGTGTCGGTTCGCGCCCTCCTGCTCGTCGTACGCTGTGACGGCGTTCCGCCGCTACGGGGTCCTGCACGGCGGGTGGCTCACGGCACGACGGCTCGCCCGGTGCCACCCCTGGAACGACGGGGGCTGGGACCCGGTCCCCGAGCGACGGCACACGCACAGCACGACGACGTCCTGAGGAGGACCTGGACCGCATGGGCGACTTGTTCACGACGTTGCTGTTCCCGCTGGAGTGGGTGGTCGCCTGGATCATGGTGACCGCGCACAGCGGCCTCACGGCGATCGGCTTCGCCGCCGACGGCGGGCCCGCGTGGGTGCTGTCCATCATCGCGCTCGTGCTCGTCATCCGTACGGCGCTGATCCCGCTGTTCGTCCGGCAGATCAAGTCGTCGCGGCAGATGCAGATCATCCAGCCCGAGCTGAAGAAGGTGCAGGACAAGTACAAGGGCAAGTCGGACCAGGCGTCGCGGGAGGCGATGACCAAGGAGACGATGGAGCTCTACAAGCACCACAAGACGAACCCGTTCGCCTCGTGCCTGCCGATCCTGCTCCAGATGCCGATCTTCTTCGCGCTGTTCCGGGTCCTCAACGGCATCCGCAGCGGGCGGGGCATCGGTCCGTTCGACGACACCCTGGTCGCTCAGGCCCGCGAGGCCCGGATCTTCGGCTCCGAGCTCTCGGCGACGTTCCTCGAGCCGACCGGCCCCTGGACCTACCTGGTCGCCGCCCTGCTCGTCGTCATCATGTCCGCGTCGCAGTTCTACGTGCAGCGGATGCTCATGACCAAGAACATGTCGCAGGCCGCCCTGGACAGCCCGTTCTTCAAGCAGCAGAAGATGCTGCTGTACATCCTCCCCGTGGTGTTCGCGGTCAGCGGCGTCGGCTTCCCCCTCGGGGTGCTCCTGTACTGGTGCGTGACCAACCTGTACTCGGCGGTCCAGCAGACCATCGTCATCCGCAACCTCCCCGCCCCCGGGTCGCCGGCGGAGAAGGAGTACGAGGCGCGCCGGCTGCGGGCCGCGGAGCGGAAGTCGGCCCGCACGGGCCGCCCGGTCCACGAGATCCTCGGCAGGCCGGAGCCCGTGGCGGCCGCGGCCGTCGACCCGGTCAAGCGGGCGCAGCCCAAGCGCCAGCCCAAGAGCAAGCGACGTCCCGGCGCCGCCTGAGCCACCCAGCCCGGACCGGGGTCCCGTCCCCCGGCCCGGTCGCACCTCTCGAGGCGGGGACCGATGACGACGCCGTCGCCCCGACGGCCCGCCGCCCCCGCGGGGGTACCTGAGGAGGAACCGTGGACACCACGGCCGACAGCACCACCGGCGCCGCCGCCCCCGAGGCTGCCGCCCCCGACCTCGACGCCGCGTCGGACGACGTCACGGCCGTCACCGAGAGCGGCGACGGCTCCGAGGCCGCGGCCCCGGCGGGCGGCTCCGCCGCTGAGCCGGGCGAGCCGTCGAACAAGCAGAAGCTGCTCGACTCCGAGGGCGACGCCGCCGCCGACTACCTCGAGGAGCTGCTCGACATCGCCGACCTCGACGGCGACATCGACATCTTCGTGGAGAACGGCCGTGCCAGCGTCGCGGTGCTCGCCGACGAGGCCGACCCCACCGGGCTGCAGGTCCTCGTGGGACGGGACGGGGAGGTGCTCGACGCGCTCCAGGAGCTCACCCGGCTCGCCGCCCAGGCCAAGACCGGGGAGCGGAGCCGTCTGCTGCTCGACATCGCCGGCTTCCGCGAGAACCGGCGCACCACCGCGGCCGCCGTCGCCGCCGAGGCCGTCAGCCGGGTCCGCGAGAGCGGGGCCAGCGTCGAGCTCGAGCCGATGCCCGCGTACCAGCGCAAGGCCGTCCACGACGCGGTGGCCGAGGCGGGCCTGCGCAGCGAGTCCGACGGTGCGGAGCCGAACCGCTTCGTCGTCGTCCACCCCTCCTGAGCCCCACGACGGTGCCCGGCACCCCCGCCGTCGCCTCGGCGGTCTTCGGGGACCGGCTCGGGCTGGCGGAGCGCTACGTCGAGCTGCTCGCCGGCGGGGGGATCGAGCGGGGTCTCGTCGGCCCGCGCGAGGCCGACCGGCTCTGGGACCGGCACGTGCTCAACTCCGCCGTGGTCACGGAGCTCGTGCCGCCGGGGTCCCGTGTCCTCGACGTCGGGTCCGGCGCAGGCCTGCCGGGCATCCCCATGGCGGTGGCGCGGCCCGACCTGCAGGTGGAGCTGGTCGAGCCGTTGCTCCGCCGCACCACGTGGCTCGACGAGACGGTCGACGCGCTCGGTCTCGGCGACACGGTCGTGGTCACGCGCGGGAAGGTGGCGGTGATCGGCAGCCGGCAGGTCGACGTCGTCACGGCCCGCGCGGTCGCCCCGCTCGAGCGTCTGCTGCCCATGTGCATGCCGTTGCTCCGGCCCGGCGGCGTGCTCCTGGCGCTCAAGGGGGAACAGGCCGAGGCCGAGGTCGAGGCCGTCCACCGGCAGGCGTCACGGTGGCGGGTGTCCTCCCTCGACGTGGCACGATGCGGCCGTGGGGTTCTGGCAGAGGAGACGACGGTCGTCGTTGCACGTCGGTCCGGCTGACCCCACCACGACTCGCACCTCGTCCAGCGGCCTCGGACCTGCCCGGACCGTGCGTACCGACCTCCTGGACCCGCGGGTCGACCTGCCCGTGACCGAGGAACCGGTCGCGGACGCCGTTTCACGTGAAACATCGGACCCGGACAGACAGGTGGACGTCATCGACGCGCAGACCGGCTCCCCGGAGCCGACCCGGCCGTCGGTCCCGACGACATCGGACGTCCGTCCCGAGGCCGTCGAGCTCGTCGAGCCCGTCGAGCGCCGTCGAGGCGGTCGAGGCGGCCGAGGTCGTGGAGGCGGCCGGCGCGCCGTCGGGCGGGGCCGTGGAGCCGGCCCGCGAGCCGGGCGAGAAGCTGACCGACGAGGACTGGCGCACCGAGATCGCCTCGGCGCTGCCGACGGCGGGGGACGAGACGCCCCTGGCCCAGGAGCTCGCCACCGACGCCCGTCGTCGGCTCGCGCTGCACGGGCGGCGCTTCGCCGAGCCCACCCGCACCCGGGTGCTGACGGTCGCCAACCAGAAGGGCGGGGTGGGCAAGACGACCACGGCGGTCAACGTCGCCGCGGCCCTCGCCCAGGGCGGCCTGCGGGTGCTGGTCGTCGACGCCGACCCCCAGGGGAACGCCAGCACCGCGCTCGGCATCGACCACCACGGTGACGTCCTGGGGATCTACGACGTCCTCATGGGCGAGGCGACGATGGCGGAGGTCGTGCAGCCCTGCCGGGAGGTGGAGGGCGTCACCTGCGCGCCGGCCACGCTCGACCTGTCCGGCGCGGAGATCGAGCTCGTGCCCGTGGTGGCCCGCGAGTACCGGCTGCGCAAGGCCCTGGACCGCTACGTCGCCGAGCTCGACGAGCCCCCGCACTACGTCCTCATCGACAGCCCGCCCAGCCTGGGGCTGCTGACCCTGAACGCCCTGGTGGCGGCCCGGGAGGTGTTCATCCCGATCCAGTGCGAGTACTACGCCCTGGAGGGGGTCACGCAGCTCATGCGCACGGTGGAGCTCGTCCAGCAGAACCTCAACCCCGAGCTGACCGTCTCCACGGTCCTGCTGACCATGAACGACCGGCGTACCCGGTTGTCCGCGGACGTGGCGGACCAGGTCCGCGAGGTGTTCGGCGACCGGGTGCTGGCCTCGACGATCCCCCGCTCGGTCCGGGTGAGCGAGGCGCCCAGCCACCTGCAGACGGTGATGACGTACGACCCCACCTCCAGCGGTGCCCTCTCCTACCTCGAGGCCGCCCAGGAGATCGCCACGCGAGGAGCCAGCCATGAGTGAGAAGCGACGGGGGCTCGGACGCGGCATCGGGGCCCTGATCCCGCCGGCTCCGCCCGCCCAGGGGGCGCCGGGGACGGACCCGTCGAGCCGACCGGTGGACGTCTTCTTCCCCGCCGGCACCGGTGGTCGACCGGACGGGACGGAGCCGGGGACGACGCGCCCGGGCCGTGGCGCGGACGCTCTGCTGTCCCGCCGCAGCGACGAGGGCCGGCCGCTCCGCAGCGAGCGGACGGCCCGTCGTGACGCGCCTGATGTTTCACGTGAAACGCTGTCCGAGGACGCGGGCCTGGTCGAGGTGCCCGGCGCCCAGTTCGCCGAGCTTCCCGTCGGGTCGATCCAGGCCAACCCGCGGCAGCCGCGTCAGGTCTTCGACCAGGACGCCATGGACGAGCTCGTCCACAGCGTGCGGGAGATCGGCGTCCTGCAGCCCGTCGTGGTCCGGCCGCTGGCGGAGCCGGACGGGGACGTCCGGTACGAGCTCATCATGGGTGAGCGCCGCTGGCGGGCGAGCACCGCCGCGGGCCTGAGCACCGTCCCCGCGATCATCAGGGCCACCGACGACGACGTCATGCTGCGGGACGCCCTGCTGGAGAACCTCCACCGCAGCGAGCTCAACCCGCTCGAGGAGGCGGCGGCCTACCAGCAGCTCCTCGACGACTTCGGCTGCACCCAGGACGAGCTGTCGAAGCGGATCGGGCGGTCCCGCCCTCAGATCTCCAACACCATGCGCCTCCTGCGGCTGCCCCCGGTCGTCCAACGTCGCGTCGCGGCGGGTGTCCTGTCTGCCGGGCACGCCCGGGCGCTGCTCGGCCTGGAGGACGCGGCGTCGGCTGAGCAGCTGGCCCAGCGCATCGTGACCGAGGGGCTCTCCGTCCGCACCGTCGAGGAGATCGTGGCCTCGCACGGTCCCCGGCCGGCGCGGACGGTAGCGCCCCGGGCGGGGAGGCACCTGCCCCTGCTCGACGACGTCGCGAGCCGGCTGTCAGACCGCCTCGACACCCGGGTCAAGGTCGCGCTGGGCAAGACGCGAGGCCGCCTGACCGTGGAGTTCGCCACCGTCGACGACCTGGACCGCATCCTGTCCGTGCTCGACCCCGGTGGCCCGGGAGTCCTGCGCGGCTCCAGCGGTCCCGTGCCCGGACCGGCGCAGGGCGAGAGCTGATCCTCGGCGGCTGATGGGCGCCCGTCGGGTGTTTCACGTGAAACACGCGTCGGGCGGCATGTCTCGGGCAGCCTGACGGTCCTCCGAGCAGGTGCGACCCCGTCCTGCGGCACCCATCGAGACCCGTCTGCAGGGTGCGTGTCTTCTCCCAGAAGCCCTCAGAGGCTCTGACCGCGCCGGCCGCAGCGGCTCCTGGGGCCCGCAGAGCGTGCTGAGAGCGTCCTGAGCCCCCGTCGGAGCCGGTCGTCCGCCCTCGTCGGCCGGAGATGGGCCTCGGAGGTCCCGCACGCTCGGTCAGAGCCGGGCTCGGGCACCCACGGCGAGGTCTCGGTACAGCGTCGAGAGCTTCTCGCCCGCCGCGACGGCGGCCTGCGGCAGCAGGCTGGTGCCGGTCAGGCCCGGAGACGTGTTGACCTCGAGGAACCACGGCGTCCCGTCGCCGTCCACGATCCAGTCGCTGCGGCTCAGCGACGACAGGCCCAGCGCACGGTGGACGGTGACGGACTCCTCGCCCACCTGCGCCAGGACGGCAGCCGGCAGCCGGGCCGGGCAGTGGAACTCCGTCGCCCCGGCCGTGTACCGCGCCTCGTAGTCGTAGGCACCCGAGTCGGGGGCGATCTCGACGGCGGGCAGGGCCCGCGGCCCGGACCCGTCGTCGACGACGCCCACCGCGACCTCGGTGCCACGGACGAGCCGCTCGACCCGGACGGCGCTGTCGTGCCCGAGGGCGGCCATCATCGCGCGGGCCAGCAGGGCGTCCTCGTGCACCGCCGTCACACCGAGGCTGGACCCGCCACGGACCGGCTTGACCACCACCGGTCCGGGGAGCCGGCCCGACACCCGCGGGAGGAGAGCGTCCGCCCCCAGGTCGCGGAGCACCGTGTGCGTGAGGGTCACGCTGGGGGGCACGCAGAGCCCGGCGCGGCCGACGACGGCCGCCGCGGACGTCTTGTCCCAGGCCAGGCGGGCGGCCGAGGCGGACGACCCCACCACGGCGAGGTCGAGCAGCTCGAGCACCTGGAGCAGGGAGCCGTCCTCCCCGCCCGCGCCGTGCAGGACGGGCCACACCACGTCGGGCCGGTGCTGCTCGAGCAGGTCCACCAGGTCGGAGCCGGCGTCCACGGCCCGCGCCTGGACGCCCGCCTCGTGGAGGGCAGCCACGACCCGGCGCCCCGAGGCCAGCGACACCTCGCGCTCGGCGGACAGGCCCCCCGCCAGCACGAGGACGTCGAGGTCAGGGCTCATGCCGTGTCCGAGGCGGGGCGGTCCGCGTCGAGGGGCGCGGTCGCCGGGCCGGTCCCCAGGCTGCTGCCGAAGGTGCGGTGCAGCTCCTGCTCCGCGGCGACGACGCTGCTCAGGCGGCGCACCCCCTCGACGAGACGCTCCGGGGTGGGGAAGCAGAAGGACAGCCGGACGTGGTCGGCGCCGCGACCGTCGGCATGGAAGGCGGTCCCCGGGACGTACGCCACGCGGGCCGCCACGGCGCGCGGCAGCATGGCTGCGGCGTCGATGCCCTCGGGCAGTCGCACCCAGGTGAAGAACCCGCCGTCGGGGCGGGTGAACGACGCCTCCGGCATCTGGCGCGCCAGGGCGTCCAGCAGGGCGTCCCGGCGCTCGCGGTACGTCGACCGGAGGACCTTGACGTGGGCCCGCCAGTCGCTGCTCGCGAGGTAGGTCGCGACGACCCGCTGGCTGAACATCGACGGGCACAGCACGGACGCCTCGGCCGCCAGGACGAGCTTGGCCCGGATGGCCGGCGGGGCGACGGCCCACCCCACGCGCAGGCCCGGGGCGAACGTCTTGGAGAACGACCCCAGGTAGACCACACCGTCCGGGTCCAGGGCGCGCATGGCGGTGAGCGGCTCCGCGTCGAAGCCGAGCAGGGCGTAGGGGTCGTCCTCGATGAGGAGGACCCCGTCCCGGCGGCACTGCTCGAGGAGCTCCACGCGGCGGGCGGCGCTCGTGGTGGCCCCGCTCGGGTTCTGGTGGTGCGGCACCACGTAGAGGGCCTTGACGCGCTTCCCCTCGGCGCGCGCCCGCGCGACGGCCGAGGCGACCGCGTCCGGCTCGGCACCGTCGGGGCCGGTCTCGACGTGGCGGATGTCCGCCTCGTAGCTCCGCAGCACGCCGAGGGCGCCCACGTAGCTGGGCGACTCCACGAGGACGACGTCGCCGGGGTCGACGAGGATGCGGACGAGCAGGTCGAGCGCGTGCTGCGAGCCGGTGGTGACCACGACGTCGTCGGGGTCGCAGGCCACGCCGACCGTCGTCATCACGTCGACGATCTGCTCGCGCGCGCGCTCGTCGCCCTGGCCGGACCCGTACTGGAGGGCTGTCGCGGCCTGCTCGGCCGCGCACCGGCGGACGATCTCGGCCACCTCGCCCAGCGGCAGGGCGTCGAGCGTCGGCATCCCGCCCGCGAGGCTGACCACCTCGGGCCGGCTGGCGACGGCGAAGAGGGCCCGGATCTCAGAGGCGGTCATGCCGACGGCACGGCGGCTGTACGCACCGTGCCAACGGTCCAGCCGTGTCCCGGACATCGCCCGTCTCCTGCCCGCCCCGAGGGTGCCGAGGTCGGTCCGACCCCGTCGGAGCGAGTCTCGCACGGGCACCGCACGACGGAGCCGTCCCACCCGGGGGGCGGGACGGCTCCTGTTTCACGTGAAACGTGCGACGACCCTCGTGCCGGGTCGTCGCGGGACGTTCGTCAGCCGACGAAGTCCTCGAGCTCCTTGACCAGGCGCGGCTTGGGGTGGGCGCCGACGAGGCTCTTCACGAGCTCACCGTTGGAGTACACGTTGAGCGTCGGGATGCTCACCACGCCGTAGGCGGCCGCGGTGCGCGGGTTCTCGTCGGTGTTCACCTTGACCACGGTGATCTTGTCCTTGTACTCCTCGGAGAGCTCCTCGAGGATCGGGCCGACCTGACGGCAGGGGCCGCACCAGGGCGCCCAGAAGTCGACGAGCACGGGCTTGTCGGACTGCAGGACGTCGCGGTCGAAGTCGGCGTCGGTGGTGGCCTTGGTCGCCATCAGGTGGTGCTCCGTTTCTGTCGGGGGTTCGGGCTGGTCGGTCTGGGTCAGTCGACGGTGGCCAGGTGGGGGACGGTGGGGTTGTCCTCGGTGGCCTCGGGGAAGGCTGTCGTGGCCGCCTCCATCACGTCCTCGGTGTCGGCCAGGGCCGAGAGGTAGCGCTCGGCGTCCAGGGCCGCGGCGCAGCCGGAGCCCGCGGCCGTGATGGCCTGCATGTACTCGTGGTCGAGCACGTCGCCGGCGGCGAAGACCCCGGGCAGCGAGGTGCGACCGGAGCGTCCGTCCACCTCGATGAAGCCGTTCTCGTCCAGCGCGAGCTGGCCGCGGACGAGGTCCGTGCGGGGGTCGTGGCCGATGGCCACGAACAGGCCGCTGACGTCGAGGCTCGGACTCCTCGCCGGTCACGGTGTCGCGGAGCCGGAGGCCGGTCACCGAGCTGTCGCCCAGGACGTCGACCACCTCGGTGTTCCAGCGGAAGCGCATCTTGGGGTCGGCGAAGGCGCGACGCTGCATGATCTTGCTGGCGCGGAGCTCGTCACGGCGGTGCACGAGGGTGACGGTGCGGGCGAAGCGGGTGAGGAAGGTCGCCTCCTCCACCGCGGAGTCGCCGCCGCCGACCACGACGATGTCCTTCTCCTTGAAGAAGAAGCCGTCGCAGGTGGCGCACCAGCTCACCCCGCGCCCGGACAGGCGCTTCTCGTTCTCCAGCCCGATCTCGCGGTAGGCGCTGCCGGTGGCGATGATGACGGCCAGCGCGCGGACGGTCTCGCCGGAGCCCGTGACGAGCTCCTTGACCTCGCCGTCGAGACGCATCTCGACGATGTCGTCGGCGACGAGCTCGGCGCCGAAGCGCTCGGCCTGGGCGCGCAGCTGGTCCATGAGGTCGGGCCCCATGACGCCGGACGGGAAGCCGGGGTAGTTCTCGACGTCCGTGGTGTTCATCAGGGCGCCGCCGGCCTGCACCGACGACTCGAACACCAGGGGCGAGAGCTCCGCACGGGCGGCGTA
Organism: uncultured Actinomycetota bacterium; assembly: GCA_963750335.1. Classification (GTDB taxonomy): domain Bacteria; phylum Actinomycetota; class Actinomycetes; order Actinomycetales; family JBBAYJ01; genus Aquipuribacter. The sequence continues at coordinate 12,729 of CAVVQD010000011.1, read as the reverse complement.
GATGGCTGCGGTGTAGCCCGCAGGCCCGGATCCGACGACGACGACCTGCCGGACGTCCTCGTTCGTCGTGGTGGTGCTCATGCCCTGTTCCTCCTCGTGTGGTCCAGACCCGTCAACCGGCGGGCCGGTGCCGTTGTTCCGCGGCCGGGCGGCAGGGCCCGCTCGGGTCAGGGTGTCACGGTGAAGAAGTCGAAGCGGGTGTCGATCTCGGTGCAGTCCGCCCCGACCACGTACACCTGGTAGGTCAGGCCGGCGGCGTCGGGGACGACGAGCACCGTCGACTCCAGCCCGTCGACCACGGCCAGGTCCACGGCGGCGGCGGTCGAGCTGGTGCCCTCCGTGACGTCCTCCACGCAGTCCGCGAGCGCCTGCGGGTCGGCCAGGGGGCTGCTCCCCGCGGCCGCGCGCGCGTCGGCGGGGGCGGCCAGGGCGGTGGCCGAGGCCTCGTCGGCCGGGGCGCTCTCCTGGGCGGCCGACTCCGGGGCGGCGACGGACGGGTCCGCGGCGTCGGCAGCCCCCCCGGCAGCGGCAGAGGCGGTGCCGGCGCCGGTCGAGGCGAGGGCCACCAGCTCCCGCACCTGCGCGTCGAAGACCTCACGGTCGGCGGTGGAGTACTCGGCCCCGCTCGCGAGCAGCGTGCTGGGGGCCGCCTGCTCCTGCGCCGCCCCCGCGGCGGAGTCGGCGCTGCTGACCGGGGACGAGCCGTCCACGCCGCCGAACAGGGACGCGACGGCGATCCCGGCCCCCCCGAGGACCACGACGCCCGCGGCGACCGGGGCCCAGCGCAGCAGGGTCCGACGTCGGCGCTCGCCCTGGTCCTCCTCGCGCAGCTCGCGGCGGGAGCTGCCGCTCCCCGGCCGTCCGGCGTCGGCTCCGCCGGTGGTGGGGACGCTGCGCAGGCGCGGGAGGGCGCCCGTGGTGGAGGTCGACGCGGCCGGCGGCACCCCGCCGGCCGCGACCGGGAGGTCCGTGCCGGGCACCACGGCGCCCGGGGACGCGTCGCCCGGCGCGACGGCGGACGGGCTGTCCGTCGAGGGCGCACCGGGGTCGTCCGTGATATCACCTTCCGTGACGGAGGGACTACCCACAGCATCACGTGAGCCGTGGGAGCGGGTCCCGAGGGTCCCGTCCGCGTCCTCGGTGCCGGTGTCGGCGTCGGTAGGGCCGTCGTCGACGGGGGACGGGTCGGTACCGGCGGCCACCACCGGCGGGCTCGACGCACCGGCGGTCCCGCCCGTGGGGGCAGAGGGCTCCGGCTGGTCGACGGGCACGGCGGCGGCCGCGGCCGCGTCGGACCCGGCCTGCCTCTCGGGCGTCGCGGACCCCGACGCCTCGGCCTGCAGCGCGCGGGCGAGCCGGTCGGCCACGTCCTCGGGCATGGTCGCGGGACCGGAGGCCGCCAGCAGGCGGGCCACCCAGTCGTGGTCGTCAGTCATGCGGTCTCACCCGCCCTCCCGGTCGTGGGGTCGCCCTCTTCGACGCGCGGGTCGCCCGTCGGGTTCCCCGGTCTGAGGACCAGCGCCAGCTGCGCCCGGGCGCGTGAGCAGCGCGACTTGACCGTCCCCTCGGGCAGCTCGAGCACCTCGGCGGCCTCGGCGACGGACATCCCCTCGATGTGGACGAGCACGACCGCGGCGCGCTGGCCGGGGCTCAGCGTCTGCAGCGCGGACATGACGTCCATCCGGGTGGAGGTGCGGTCCGCCTCGTCGACGCCCGTGGGCACGTCCACGCCGTCGAGGGTGCCGGCGGGACGGGCGGCGTTGCGCCGGAGCCGGTCGAGGGAGGCGTTGACGACGATCCGGTACAGCCAGGTGCGGACGGCGGAGCGTCGCTCGAACCGCTCGACCGAGCGCAGCGCGGACACCAGCGCCTCCTGCACCGCGTCCTCGGCGTCGGACGGGTTGCCCGTCGTGCGCAGCGCCACCGCCCACAGCACGTCGCGGTGGCGCCGGACGAGCTCGCCGAACGCGTCGGGGTCCCCCGCGAGGTGCGCGTCGAGGAGCCCCGCGTCGCTGGCGCCGCCGCTCACGGGACCTGCACCTGCACCTCGCTCACCGCGCCACGGGGGTCCCCGTCGATGCTGGGGAAGGGCCGTGAACCACACGATGACGAACTGCGTCGTGACGGGCGTCTCGGGCTCCAGCACGCTCGGGGCGTCGCCGGTCTGGCCGGTGGCGATCACCGTGGACCCGTCGAACTGGGGCCCGGTGGCCGTCCGCACCTCGTACGTGCCGCCCGTCCCGGGCGCCGTGACGGTCACCGACTGCACCTCGGCGGGCGCGCCGAGGTCGAAGGCGAGGCCGAGCCCGGTCTTGAGGCCACCGAAGGCCTGCGAGTTGTAGCGCTGCGTGGTCCACGACGACGCGGGGTCGCCGTCGATGGCGCGCGGGGCGTCCTGGTCGTTCTCCTCGCCGTCGCCCTGCGGGTCCAGGGCCTGCACCCCGGCCGGGCTGACCAGGGTGGGCGCCGCGACGGACGGCGGCGGGGCGGACGCCTCGGGGGCGGAGGGCTCGGCGGACGGCGGCTGGACCGTCTCGGTGACGACGGGGGCGGGGGCGGCGGCTTCGTCGACGGTCTGGAACCGGTCCAGGGCGAAGACGGCCGTCCCCACCACGACGGCGCCCATGACGAGGACGACCGCGACCCCGGTGCCCGCCCCGGCCGGCCGGCGACCGCTGCGGCGCGGCGCGCCCGCGGGCAGGAGCGTCCCGCCCCGGGCGTCGCCGCCGTCGCCCGGCTGCGTGCCGTCGTCCCAGGGCTCGTCGTCCCAGGGCTGGCGGCTCTCGTCCCAGGTCTGGGTGGCCTCCCAGTCCTCCTCGTCCCAGGCCTGCTCGCCGACCGGCAGCAGGTCCCAGCCGTCGTCCTCCTCCTGCTCCCACACGGGGCCGCGGCCGGAGCGGTCCGGGGAGGGACCGGCCGGCGCAGGACGGGTGCCGTACGGCGGCCGGGCCGTCCCGGGTGCCGTGGCTCCGGCTCCGGGGACTGCAGCACCGAGGACCGCAGCACCAGGGGCCGCAGCACCGGGGCCGGAGCGCCCGGGGCCGGAGCGCCGGATGCCGCGGAGACGGGGACCGGACCTGTGGCGGGACCTGTCGCGGGCCCGGCGGCGGGACCACCGGCCGCACCGGTGGCACGCGGGCCGCGGGGCGCGCCGGCGGACAGGCCTGCTGCGACGCCCGCAGCACCCGCAGCACCCGCAGCACCCGCAGCGCCCGCGGCGGTCGCGCCCGCGGCGGCGAGGCCGGCGGCAGCCGCACCGGCAGCCGACGTCCGTGCGGCAGCACCCGCCACGCCGGCCAGCAGCACCGGCGCCGCAGCACGGCACCAGCAGCACCGGCGCCAGCAGCACCGGCCCCGGCAGCAGCACCGGCGCCGCCGGCGCCGGCCGTCGACCGGCCCGGCCGCACCGGCCGGAGCGACGACCGGCAGCACGTCGGTGTCGGCGACGTCGGTCGTCGTCGCCCACGGTCGCGCCCGCAGCGGGGCCGCCGGCGGCGGGCCCGCCGTCGGCCCGGACCGCGTGCAGCCTCTGGACCAGCCCGTCGAGGGTCTCCGGACCGGTCCCGCCGAGCACCTCGGCGACCAGCGTGTCCAGCGGCGCCGACACGTCGCCGCGCAGCGTCCGCGGGCCGACGGGGCGGCCCTTCTCGGTCGGGGCCGCGAGCAGGCCCTCGGTCACGCCGAAGGGCCAGAGCCCGGTGAGCAGGGCGTAGAGGACCCCGGCCAGGTCCCGGACGTCGCGGCTCTCGGGCCGGGCGGCCGCGGCCGGGGTGGCCTGTCCGGAGGCGGCCACGTCGATGCCGGTGCCGACCACGCGGACGCGGCCGTCGGAGGCGCGGACCACCTGCCGGGGGCCGAGCCGGCCGTGGTGCAGCTGCCGGGACGCGGCCGTGCGCAGCGCCTCGCCGGCCTCCACCGTGATCCGCAGCGCCTCCTGCTCGGAGACCTTCCCGGCCAGGGCGGCCCCGTCCTGCCCGGTGACCCACTCCAGCACCACGTACCCGCTGCCGGCCTCGACCCCGACGCCGTAGACCCGCTGGAGCCGGGCGTCGTCGACCAGGGCGGCGCGGCGGGCGGCGTCCAGCGTGGTCTGCACCCGTGCGTGCGTCGCCGACAGGACCCGGACGGCGACGGGGCGCTCCAGGGTGAGGTCCTCGGCGCGCCACAGGGCCGTCACCGTGTCCGCGGCCACCTGCTCCTGCAGGCGGTACCGGCCCGCGAGGAGCGTGCCCGGTCCGATGCGGTCCACCACGCGCCTCCTGATCGTCCGTCGGGTCGGCGGGCCGGCCGTCGGGCCGACGCGGGCCGACGCCGGGCTGCCGCCGGACCACTGTAGGGCCGAGCCGACCGGGTGCACGGCGTGCGCGTCGCGCGCCGCGCGGGAGGTGGGCAGGCGGGGCGCCTCAGCCCGGGACGCGGACGGCGCCGTACAGCGGCTGCTTCCAGACCGGGCTGATCTTCACCACGTCGCCCGTCTTCGGGGCGGTGAGGATGAGCCCGTCGCCGAGCCAGATGGACACGTGGTGGATCGACCCGGGGTCGCTGCCGTGGGCGTAGAACACCAGGTCACCGGGGAGGAGCTCGCTCACCGGCACCCGGGGCAGGCCCGCGTACTGCTGCCGCGAGGTGCGGGGCAGCCGGGCGCCGGCCTGGCCGTAGGCCCACATCGTCAGCCCCGAGCAGTCGAACGTGCTCGGCCCCGTCGCGCCCCAGGTGTAGGGCAGCCCCAGCTTGGAGCCGGCGGCCCGGATGGCCGCAGCAGCGGTGGGCGAGGAGGCGCCGGCGGCGGCGCGGTCCAGGACGGCCTGCAGGTCCCCGCCGACGGTCCCGGCGCCGACCGAGCCCCCGCCCGGGCCGGCGGCCCCGGCGGAGTCCTGCGCCAGGGCCTGGGCGCGCGCCTCGGGGCCGAGGCCGGCCAGGGGGTCGACGAGGGCCTGGGCGGCGGCGCGCTCGGCGGCGGCGCGGGCGGCCTCGGCGAGCGCCTGCTCCAGGGCGACGCGCTCGGCCTCGACCCGCTCGCGCTCGACCGCGTCCGCCAGCGCGGTGCCGGACGCGGCGAGGAGCTGCTGCCCTGCGACCAGGGCGGCCTCGGCGTCACGGTGGCGCTGGGCGGCCTCGGTCTCCAGGCCGGCACGGCGACGGCGGACGTCCTGCACGGTGGCGGAGGAGGCGACGGCGACGTCGACCCGCTCGCGGGCACGGGCCACGGACGCGGCGTCGGAGCCCAGAACGACCCGGGCCTGCTGGAACCCGAGGGCCGCCTCGGCGAACCCCGCGCCCGACGTGGCCAGCGCGGTCCAGGCGATCTCGGTGGTGCCGCCGGTCCGGTACAGCGCCCGGACCCGGCGGGTGGCGTGGGCCTGGTCGCTGCGCAGCACCCGCCCGGCCTCGTCGAGGGAGACCTGCGCCTCCACCTCCTGGGCGATGAGGGCGTCGAGCTCGGCCTGGACCTCGTTGTAGTCCTCGAAGGCCACCTCGGCCCGGACGTCGAGCTCGTCGACCTGGGCGGTGAGGGCGGCGACCTGGGCGCGCAGCTCGTCGCTGCTCGCGGCGGGGTCCAGAGCCGGGTCCACAGCGGGGTCCACGGCGGGGTCCACGGCGGGGTCCACGGCGGGGTCCGGTGCGGCCGGGACCGTGAGCGGTGCGGCCGGGGCCGTGAGCGCGGCGGCGGGGACGGTCGGGAGGGCGGCCGGGCGCGGGGAGGCCTCGGCCGGGAGGGTGCCGACGACGAGCGCGGCGGTCGCGACCAGGACGGCCGCGGCGCGGGCGAGGGCCGCGCCGGGGCGGCGCGGGGCGGGGGTGCGCACGCTCAGTCCGGGGTGTGCGTCGACGTGGCGGACACGGTCAGCCAGTCGTCGCTCCCCGGCACGTACTGCAGGACCAGGGTGGGCACCGTCCGCTGCACCGTCACGGTGACCGTGCCGTCGGCGGTGGCGGCGAACCCGTCCACCGGCAGCTCGACGCCGACCTCGTCCTCCGCGACGGCCCGCCAGGCGGCGTCGTAGGCGGCCTGGGTGGTGGCGCCCGCCTCGGCGGCCCGGGAGGCGGCGCGCGAGGCGGTGGCCGCGTCGTCGGACACCTCGAGGTGGGCGACGCCGAGCGAGACGCCGTCGAAGACGAGCACGCCGACCACGGCCAGGCTCGCGACGAGCCTCACCAGCCACCCGACGACGATGTCGCCGGTGTCTCCGGCCATGGGTAGACGCATGGCTGTGGGTCGGCGGGGCTCAGCCCGTCCTTGAGGACCTGCCACCCGCTCGGCCGAACCGGGACCCCACGGCGGCGACGAGCTCTCGGGTCTCCGCCACGCGCAGCAGCAGGGTCCCCAGCACGTAGCCGACGACCAGGACGGCCCCGCCGGCGACGACGGTCACCAGGGCCTGGCCGGCGTCCTCGACGCCGCCGGCGCGCCCGCCGACCTGGACGGCGAGGAACGAGACGACCACGAGCACGACCGCGACGCGCGCCACGACCCACAGCCAGCGGCCCACCTGCAGGCCCCCGCCCATCCGACGCGACAGCAGCAGCAGCGCGGCCGCGAGGCCGGCGACCTCGCCCGCGCTCATGGACAGCGCGACGGCCGGGACCCACTGCGTCGGCGGGAGCAGCGTGGGCAGCAGCAGGGTGCCCGCGGCCCACACCCCGGCCGTGACGAGGGTGACGACGAACGGGGTGCGCCCGTCCTCGAAGGCGTAGAACACGCGGCGCACCAGGTACAGCACGCTGAAGAACGGCAGCCCGACCGCCATGGCGACGACGACCTGGCCGACGACGGCGGCCTGCTCGGCGGTCTGGTTGAACAGCAGCGCGGTGATCGGCGGGCCGAACACGATGAGCCCCGCGGCGGGCAGCGCCATGCCGACGACCAGCACCCGCATCTGCTTGGCCGTGACGGCGGCGACCTCGGCCGTCTCGCCGGCGTGGGCCGCCCGGGAGACGCGGGTGAAGACGGCGGTGACCAGGCTGACCGCGAGCAGCCCGTGCGGGAGCATGTAGAGCAGGAACGCCAGGCTCCACGAGGCGTTGGAGGCCGTCACCTCGGCCAGCGGGGTGTCCTTGGTCTCGGTCTGGGCGCGCGAGGCGACCTGCGACACGAGCACGAAGACGAGCTGGCTGACCACGATCCCGGCGAACGTCCAGCCCGCCACGGCGCCCGCGGCCCGGAAACCCACGCCGCGCAGCCCCCAGCGGGGCCGCCACGAGAAGCCGATCCGCCGCAGCGGCAGCACGAGGACCACCGCCTGGGCCGCGACGCCCAGGGTCGCGCTGCCCGCGAGCAGGGCGACCATCGTCGGGGTCCACGTCGACAGCTCCGTGACCCGCTGCGGGCCGTACAGGGCGAGGAAGGCGGCCAGCCCGGAGATGGCGAACACGTTGTTGACCACGGGCGCCCAGGTGTACGGCCCGAAGGAGCCGCGCGCGTTGAGCAGCTGCCCGAACAGCGTGTAGACGCCGTAGAAGAACAGCTGCGGGATGCACCACAGCGCGAACGCGACCGCCAGGTCGCCGCTCGGGGGCGTCCCACTCCCCGCCGGTGTACAGGTCGACGAGCGGGGCCGCGGCGAGGGTGAGCACCACGGTGAGCCCGAGCAGCCCGACGGTGGCCATGGTGAACAGCCGGTCGAGGAACTCCCGGCCGCGCGCGCCGTCCCGGTCCGCCCGGACGATCTGGGGCACGAGCACCGCGTTGAGCGCGCCCCCGGCGACGAGGGCGTAGATGAGGTTGGGCATCTTGTTCGCCACGTCGAACGCGTTCGCGGCCAGGTTGGCGGCCGAGGCGCCGAGCAGCACCGTCAGCAGCGACTTGCTGGCCAGCCCCAGGACGCGCGAGACCAGGGTCCCGGAGGCCATGACGGCCGTCGCGCGCGCCAGCCCGGACCGGGCGCGCGGCGCGGCGGGGGCGCTCACGGCTCCACCGGTCCGGCGCCCTCGAGCTCGCGGCCGCGGCGGTTGCGCACGAACGCCCGCACGGCGCCCGAGCACGAACAGCACGGCCACGCCGACCCCGATGCCCGTGAGCACCCGGCCCTCGGCCTGGGTCGCGACCGTCACCGACACGGCGGAGGCTGGCCCCCAGGAGCGGCCGTCGGCGGTCACCAGCTGCGACGCTGACCTCGGCCGGTCCGGAGGCGACGGCGACGACGGGGACGTCGACCACCGCCCCCTGGCCGGGGTCGACCGTGACCGCGATGCGGGTCTGCGGCACCTGCAGCCGCGGGGAGCGGGAGCGGACCTCCAGCACCAGGCTCACCTCCGTGTCGAGGTCGTTGACGACCGTGACGGGCAGGGCGGCCTCGGCCGCGACCAGGGTGACGCGGGACCCGGGGACCACCCGCACCGCCTCCACGGTGCCAGACGTCTGCTCCCGCAGCCGACCCGCCAGCTCCGCGGCGGCCCCGGCGTCGGCCGAGCGGGACAGCGTGGCCGCGGCCCGGAGGTCGAGGGCGGCCGCCACGACGGGCTCCTCGGGCGCCGCGGTCGCGGCGGCGACCCGGCGGCCGTCGGCGACGGCGTCGAGCAGGTCCTGCACGCCGGGCACCGTGGGGTCCGGCCCGCGCGGCAGCCCGTCGCGCGCCGCGTCGGACGGCGGCGTGCCGAGGGCGGTGGTCAGCGGCACGGTCGCGGCCCACCCGGTCCGCTCCAGCGCCTCGGCGACCGCCGCCGGCGGCGCCGGGGGCAGGGTCGAGGTCCGCGGGCAGGGCCACGGCCAGCAGCCGCGGGTCGTTGGGCCGCTGCAGCGTCGTGGTGGCCAGGCGCGCCAGGACCCGGGTGAGGGCCAGCGGCGACCCCTCGACGGCGGCGGCCGTGTCCGCGGACAGGGACGCGTCCGGCAGCACGGCGGTCAGCGTGCGGCTGCCGGCCTCCACCTCGGTGACGGCGTCGGGGGTGAACGTGAGCGCGAAGGGGTCCGCGAGCGGGACCTGCTGCTCCGGCAGCAGCACCGAGCTGCGTCCCTGGGCCAGGGTGAGGAGGTCGTCGGCGGTCGTGGTGCCGTCCAGCGCGACCAGCACGTCGGTGCGGGCCCGCCCGCCCAGCAGCTCCTCGGCCAGCTCGTCCGGCAGGGCGGCGGCCTCGGCCGTGCGCAGGGTCTCCCACGCGTCCTCGACCCGGTCGGCGGACCGCAGCCGGGCGGGATCGGGGTCGGCCCAGTCGTCGAGGACCACCTCGCGCCCGCCCCGGGCCGCCGTCAGGGCCTCGAGCCAGCGGGCCGCGGCCTGCGGCCGGGTCCTGCGCCGGGTCCTGCGCGGTGGCCCCGCCGGTGGCTTCGCTGGTGGCCTCGCCCGTGGACCCGCCGGTGGTGCCGCCGGTGGTGCCGCTGGTGGTGCCGCCGGTGGTGCCGCTGGTCGCCTCGCCGTCCGTCGTCCCCTCGGCGGGCCCGGTCGTCGCGCCGGAGCCCTCACCGGTCGGGGCGCCGGACGCGCCCGACCCCTGGGGGAGGACGGGTTCGATGGCCTCGCCGGTCGGGCCGTCCGCCGCGGCCGTCGTCGGGCCGGGGGAGCCGTCCCCCGACGCCGACGGACCGGGGGTCGCCCCGTCGTCGCCCTCCACCGGCCCGAGCGCGGCGGCCGCCTCGGGGTCCGCCGCGACGTGCAGGCCGGCGAGCAGCACGGGGTCGACGACCCAGTCGGCGTCCAGCGTCCCGGCGGCGTCGAGCAGCCGGGTCAGCCGACCGTCGGCGCCGGTGAGCGCGGCCAGCCCCGCGGGGTCGGGCAGGCCGGTCGCGGTGGTCGGCGGCGGCCCCTGGAGCGTGACCGTGGTGCTCAGCCGGGTCGGGGCCACGTCGAGGTCCGGCGACCACAGGAGGAACCCGCGCTCGTCGTCCAGCGCCCCGCCGTCCACCGACCCGTCGCCCTCGTCGGGCTCCCCGGCCAGGAGGACCAGCTGCAGGCCGTAGGCGCCGGCCGCGCTCTCCCGCTCGCGCAGGCCGGTGCCGTCGGCCTCGATCGTCGCGGCGAAGGGCACCGAGGAGCCGGCCGGGACGTCGCCCACCTGGACCGTGAGCACCGTCCGGGCCGAGCCCGCCGGGTCCTCGAACGGTGGGCCGTCGGCCGTGGGGCCGGGTCGCTCGTCCACCACGGCGGTCCAGCGCTCCAGCGACGACACCGACGAGCTGCGGCTGCCGGCCCGCCGCACCTCGACCCGGGCGCCCGTCAGGGCCCGCGCACCGGCGCGCACCTGCCCGCGGACCACCACCCGGCCACCGGGCCGCAGCTCGGCCGGCAGCACCGACACCACCTGGAGGTCGGGGTCGTCGCCCTGCGCGCCGTCGTCCGCGGCGGTCGTCGGGACCGGAGGACCCGGTCGTCCCGCGGCCCGGGGGCCCGGTCGTGGGGCCGACGGGGGTGGGCGAGGCGGCGGCGGAGGTCGCACCGGCGCCCAGCAGCACGACGGCCGCGAGGGCCAGGGCGGCACGGGGTCGCGGGGTGCGGCCGCCTCACCCGTTCCTGCGCAAGCGGGCGCCGACGGAGCCGTTGATCCGCTCCACCGCCAGCCGGACCGCCTTGCGCTCGTTGGGGAACGCCAGCCGGTCCTCGAGCACGTCGAGACCGACCCACGCCGCCTCGACGGCCTCGTGGTCCGGGTCGTTCTCCACCGTGACCTCGCCGCCCAGGGCCTGCAGCAGGAACAGGTGGACGGTCTTGTGGATCCGGTGCCCGTCGGCGAAGAACCAGTAGTCGATCGCGCCGAGCGGCTCCAGCACCTTCCCGTCGATCCCGGTCTCCTCGGCGATCTCGCGGACCGCCGCCTCCTCGGGGGTCTCGGCGCCCTCGAGGTGCCCCTTGGGCAGGCACCACTCGAGCCGCCCGGACCGGTTCTTGCGGCAGATCACCGCCACCCGCATCGGGTCGGTGGCCATGTCGACCACCAGGCCGCCGGAGGACACCTCGGTCCTCGTGGGCGGCGGGGTCATCCCTGCAGCGTACGGCGAGCACGCGCCGGGCCGTGGCACCCTGACCGCCGTGCCCGAAGACCGTCCCGCCGCGCTCCGTCGTGCCACGGCGGCCCTCATGGGCCTCGCCCCGCTGACCGGAGAGCTCGCCGGACGCTTCGTCGCCGCAGGTCACGAGCTCGCGCTGGTCGGTGGTCCGGTCCGCGACGCCTTCCTCGGCCGGCAGGTCAACGACCTGGACTTCACCACCGACGCCCGGCCGGAGCAGATCGAGCGGGTGCTCACCGGGCTGGGCGGACGCGACCTGGGACATGGGCCGCGACTTCGGCACCATCGGGGCCCGCCGCGGCGACCACGACCGTCGAGATCACGACCTACCGGACCGACGCCTACGACGGCCAGACCCGCAAGCCCGTCGTCGTGTTCGGCGACACCCTGGGCGAGGACCTCGAGCGGCGCGACTTCACGGTCAACGCGATGGCCGTGCGGCTGCCCGACCTGCAGTTCGTCGACCCCTTCGGCGGCATGGACGACCTGGTCGCCCGCCGGCTGCGGACCCCGGGCACGCCCGAGCGGTCCTTCGGCGACGACCCGCTGCGGATGATGCGCGCCGCGCGGTTCGCCGCCCAGCTCGGGATGCTCCCCGACGAGGACGCGCTCGCGGCCATGCGCGCCATGGCCGGCTCGATCGGCATCGTGTCGGCGGAGCGGGTGCGCGACGAGCTGGTCAAGCTGCTCCTGGGCCGCGACCCGCGGGCCGGGCTCACGCTGCTCGTGGACACCGGCCTGGCCGACCACGTGCTGCCCGAGCTGCCGGCGCTGCGCCTGGAGGTCGACGAGCACCACCGCCACAAGGACGTCTACGAGCACACCCTCACCGTGCTCGAGCAGGCCATCGCGCTCGAGGACGACCACCGCGACCCCGAGGCGTCGTCCCCGGCCCGGACCTCGTGCTGCGCCTGGCCGCCCTCATGCACGACGTCGGCAAGCCGGCCACGCGCCGCTTCGAGCCCGGCGGCGGCGTGAGCTTCCACCACCACGAGGTGGTCGGGGCCAAGCATGACGGCGGCCCGGCTCAAGGCCCTGCGCTTCGACAAGCAGACGACCAAGGACGTCGCGCGCCTGGTCGAGCTGCACCTGCGCTTCCACGGCTACGGCGACGGCGCGTGGACCGACTCGGCCGTGCGCCGCTACGTCACCGACGCCGGCCCGCTGCTCCCGCGGCTGCACCGGCTCACCCGCTCGGACTCCACCACCCGCAACGCCCGCAAGGCCCAGCGCCTGCGGCTGGCCTACGACGACCTGGAGCGCCGCATCGAGGCGGTGCTCGCCCAGGAGTCGCTCAAGGCCGTCCGCCCCGACCTCGACGGCACCGCGATCATGCGCCTGCTCGACCTGCCGCCCGGCCCCCTGGTCGGCCGGGCCTACACGCACATGCTCGCCGTCCGCATGGACACCGGCCCCCTCGGACCTCGAGGCCGCCGAGGCCGAGCTGCTGCGCTGGTGGGCCGAGCAGCCGGAGTCCACGGCGGGCTGAGCCCGTGCCGGCTTCGCGACCGGGACCTGGCGGCCGCCAGAGACGGCTGGGGAGGAGCGTCCGCTCCCGGTCGTGGCGCGACCGGCCGCGGGCCCCCGTGACCGGGACGTTCCGAGCGTCAAGAGCGGCTGGGAGGCCCCGGTTCGTCCCAGTCGTGGGGGGACGGGCCCGCGAGCCCGTCGGTCGGGCGGTCAGGGGAGGCCGGTGGTCCCGGTCGTGGGGGTGGGGCCGAGTGACGGCTGCCTCGCGAGCTCGGCGGGGTCGCGCCGGCTCGCGCGGACGTAGGCGAGGCCCACGGCCA
>CAVVQD010000010.1:0-357656 GCA_963750335.1 uncultured Actinomycetota bacterium | reverse complement strand
CTTTCGGTGTAGGACCGCGGGCAGGCGGTCGATGGGTTGGTCAGGGTGGTGGGGCAGCAGAGAGGCAGGGAGGTGTCGTGGCGAGCCGTCTGCTTGGTGGGCTGAGGGACTTCGCGACCTTCGTCTTTCTTTCTGCCCCGTTCCGTTACTACGACGCCGGCGTTCGCGCAGGAGGCGCCGTCCCCTGGTCGTTCCTCGTGGTCTATCTGCTCGTGTGCGTCGGGGCCGGGGTGGCGGGCGCTGCCGTGGGGGTAGTAACGGACCGGCCGCTGGAGGACTCCTTCTGGGGCGGGTTCGTGATCGGCACCTTCGTGATGCTGACCTGGATCTTGTACGTGGTCGTCGTGCTCCTCGTCGTGCCGTTCATCGACCTCATCCCGGGCTCGCGGGCGGAGCGTCGCGACGCTTGGGGCGCTTTCGTGGGACTGCTGCACAGAAGAGGGGAACGTCGACGAAGGCACAGGAGGGGCAACCACCCCGAGTGACGACGGAGATGCGGCATGACCCGGGCCTTGACGGCTCGAGCCAGCCTGGAGAGGGGACCCACGTGCGCGTGACCGAGACTTGGTGGGTGCGCTAGTGGCCTGCGCCTTTGGCGTAGTCGGCCAACCTGGCTCTGAGGCGCAGCGCCACGTCGGCCAGGGGCACGACGTCGACCCACTCGCCGCGCCACGGCCGCTTCCGAAGCCGCTCGAAGTGGACGTAGTCGACGCCCCCACCAGGCGTCACGAAGAGGACCAGACCTTCTCTTTGGCCGCTGAGACCCCACTCGCGGGTCCACTTCAGCTGAACTTCACCCCCGCTGCCGAAAGGGCTGGCGTCCACTCTTCCGTCAGCGACGCCGCCAGCCTCGCGAGCGGCCTGAACGTCCGGCGTCTCTGGCACCCGAGCAGACAACCACAAGGGGTGCCCGCTCGTGCTCACGAACAGGTTTCGTGTCGTTGATGTGGGCGGCAGCGGTCCAGTGCTATAGGTCGATCGGCATGCTCCGCGTGCCGATCCTCGGCGAGACGGTCAGGACCAGCGCTGCCGACGTCGGCGGCAGCCGTAGGACTTGACGGACGGGCGGTCGCTGAAGAGGACATCGCTGGTCGAGACACGGCCCTGGTGCGCCCGTTCGTGCGCCAAGCGCAGTTCAGGACGCTGCCCGGTCCGTTTCCTCGCCCTCGTGAGGGGCAAAGTGAGCCCCTGCGTCCTGCGATCGAGCGTCCCAGAGCCAGGCGGCAGCAGAGAGCGCAAGCAGGGGTCCCCAGACCCACGGCTGGATCGCATCAGGCTGGAGCAAGCGCAGCACCGCAGCCACCAGCAGCAGCGCCAGCGGAATCCTCAGGGCGCGAAGCGTGAGCAGCATCCTCAGGCGAAGAAAAGGAACGGATCTCGACGGGCGTGAGGCGGGTTCGGGGGCCTCCTGGCTCGCCATGAACGTCACCCGCCTCACCGTGCCGCGGTGGCACGTCAAGCACAGGGTCGCATCCTGACCCGGCTGTCCGGAGACGGATCGCCAACCGGGCCGTAGGTCTCTCTGCCGCGCGTGCGCGGCGACACCCGTCGTCCACGACGATGGGTACGTGCAGATGGCTCTGAGGTGTCGATGGGGACTGCCGGCGATAGACCAGGGGCGGGGCCGTCGATGACGGACCCGGCGGTACTCCTCCTGCCCAGCGTGGCGCACGACTATCCGGCGGCGGTCCTGCTGGTCGACACCGATGCGGACCAGGTCGTCTTCACCAACGACCTCGCCGCTCAGCTGGCGCCCGGCCTGAGCCTGCCGGTCGGGGTCGAGGACTGGTCGCGGGCGGCTGGGCTGCTGACGACGTCCGGCGATGCGCTGGGTGACAGCATCACCCCGCTGAGGGACATCGCGGCGGGGGACCCGGTGTCGGGGCGGCAGGTCAGCGCCGCCTTGCACTCCAGGGCCAGCGAGGCTCGGGAGGCGTTATGGGCGATTGGGATGCCGCTGCACGACCCGCCGGAGCCGCTGCGGTCTCGTTCGCTGCTCGTCCTCATGCCCGTCCGCTTCCCTGAGGCCGTGGGGGGTGTCCAGGCGGCGACGGTCGCGGGGCGGGCTCAGCAGTCGGTGATCGTCAGCGGACTGGCCATGGCCATCAGCGACGCCACCAAGGAGGACGACCCCCTGGTCTGGGTCTACGCAGCTTCGAGCAGCTGACCGGATACACCTCCGCGGAGGTGCTGGGCCGCAACTGCCGGTTCCTCCAAGGGCCGGAGACCGACCCTGAGGCGGTGCGCCGGCTCCGGGAAGCCAGGTCGACAGACCAGACCGTAAGCGTGACCGTGCTGAACTACCGCCACGACGGCTCGACCTTCTACAACCACCTGGTCGTCTCCCCGGTGTTCGACGCCGCCGGGGTGCTCACCCACCGCGTGAGCGTGCAGACTGACGTCACCGCCCGGATGGACGTCGCCCGTGAGCGCGACGAGGCCCTCTCGCTGGCGTCGAGAGCGGAGCGTGCGCAGGCTGAGGCAGAGGACGTCGGCCGGTTCGGCGGCTCCTGCTGACCCTGAGCGACGCCCTCACCGTCACCACCACCGTGGACCAGATCGCGGCCGCCATCAACGACGTCGTGGCCACCGAGCTGGGCGCCGCCGGCGGCGGTCTGCTGCTCGCCGACCCCACCCGCACCCACCTGGACTTCGTCACCCTGGAGCAGATGCCGGGCGAGACCGACACGTCGTGGTCCCGTATCGCCTGGGACGCCGACGCACCCCTGGCCGCGGCGGCCCGCACCCGGCGACCGATCTTCTACCCCGACACCGCCGCGATGCTCGCCGCCCACCCGGCCATCACCGACCAGGCGCAGGTACCCGCGATGGGAGCCAGCGCCAGCCTGCCGCTGGTCTCCGGCGGGGAGGTCGTCGGCGCTGTGTTCCTCTACTGGGAGCGGCCGCACGTCGTGCTCGAGCACCAGCAGGCCGTCCTGTCGGCCTGGCCCGGTACACCGCGCAGGCCGTCCAGCGCGCCCTGCTCTCACCGAACGGCGCACCGCCGCGCAGGTGCTGCAGCAGTCCCTGCTCACCCGCCTGCCGGAGCCGGACCACCTGGAGCTGCGCGCCCGCTACGTCACCGCCGCGGAGGAGCACGTCGGCGGCGACTGGTACGACGCCGTCGTCCAGAAGCCCGAGGCCCCCCACCGTCATGATCGGCGACGTCACCGGCCACGATATCGCCGCAGCCGCCGCCATGGGACAGGTCCGGGGGCTGTTGCGCGCCTACGCCTTCGACCGGGCGAACCCCCAGCCAGGTCGTGGCACGCCTTGACCGGGCCGTGGCGAACCTCCGCCCGGACACCCTCGCCACGCTCGTCCTCGCCCAGATCGAGCAGGACCACGAGGACGAGGCGGCAGGTCTGCGCAGGCTGCGCTGGACCAACGCGGGGCACCCACCGCCGATCCTGCTGCACCTCGACGGCAGCACGGAGGTCCTTGCGACGGCCCCGGAGGTGCTGGTGGGGCTCCGGCCGCACACCACCCGCAGTGACCACACCCACGACATCCCGCCGGGCGCCACGCTGCTGCTGTTCACCGACGGTCTCATCGAGCACCGCGGACGGAACCTCGACGACGGCATCGCCGACCTCTGCCGGGTCCTGTCCGGCCATGCCGACCTCGCCCTTGAGGCCCTGCTGGACCGCGTCGTCACCGAGCTGGTCGGGGAGGCCCCGGACGACGACTGCGCCATCCTCGCGGTCGCGCCCACCCGCAGGGCCGGCCACGGCCTCCCGAGGCGGGACCCAACAGCAGCGCCTGACCGGGGCCGACGGGACTGCTGCAGGGACTGCTGCACGGATAGGTGACAGTCGGTCTCAGGCGGCGAGTGCGACCTGAGGGGCGTTGATGGTCTCGTACTCGATGGGGGTCAGTCGGCCGAGTCGGGCTTGTCGTCGTCGGCGGTGGTAGGTCCGTTCGATCCAGGTGACGATCGCGATCCGGAGCTCGGCGCGGGTGGCCCAGCGGCGCCGGTCGAGGACGTTCTTCTGCAGCAGGGCGAAGAAGGACTCCATGGCCGCGTTGTCGCCGGCGGAGGCGACCTGGCCCATCGATCCGACCAGGTCGTGGTGGCGCAGCTCGGCCAGGAATCGCCTGGACCGGAACTGCGAGCCTCGGTCGGAGTGCACGATGCAGCCGGCCACGTCGTTGACGCCGCCGCGGCGGGCGACGGCGCTGTTCAGGGCGTCCACGGCCAGGCGGGACTTCATCCGGTCGCTGATCGAGTAGCCCACGATCCGCCCGGAGTAGACGTCCTTGATGGCGCAGAGGTAGAGCTTGCCCTCGCCGGTCCAGTGCTCGGTGATGTCGGTCAGCCAGAGCGTGTTCGGCGCCGCCGCGACGAAGTGCCGCTGGACGAGGTCGTCGTGGGCAGGCGGGCCGGGCTTCTTGCCGTTGCCGCCGCGCTTCTTGCCGAACACCGACCACCAGCCGTTGTCGGCGGCAGACCCGCCAGACCGTCCGGTCGCAGCGGTCGTGGCCGGCCTCGCGGGCCTCGTCGGCCAGCAGCCGGTAGCCGTACTCGGGGTCGTCGCGGTGGGCGTCGAACAGCGCGTCGGCGAGGTAGGCCTCGCTCCAGCTCCGCGCGAGGTGACAGGGGCGGCGAGCCAGCGGTAGTAGGGCTGGCGGGCGATCTTGAGGACCCGGCACGTGAGGGCGACGGGGATCCCGTCGCGCGGCGAGCTCTCTCACGAGCGGGTAGAGCCTTTTCCCGGCAGGTTCGCCTGGCTCAGGTAGGCCGCGGCCCGGCGGAGGACCTCGTTCTCCTGCTCGAGCAGCCGGATCCGCCGGTTGCGCCTCCCGCAGCTCGGCGGACTCGTCGCGGTCGGGCCGTCGCGGCGGCCGTCCTCGACGTCGGCGGCATGCAGCCAGTTGCGCAGGCAGGACTCGGCTGATCCCGAAGTCCTTGGCGATCTTCGAGACCGGCGCCTCGCCGCGGCGGGCGACCGCCACGACGTCGTCGCGGAACTCTTTGGGGTGGGGCTTGGGCACGGTGGTGATCCTTCCAGCGGCGCCCACAGGCACCACAGGTCAGGTGTCACCTATTCGTGCAGCAGTCCCATCGACCCTTGTCAGCTGGGGATCGTCTCTGGCGATGGGGTGGCGTGATCCTGACGGGAGCCGGCTCAGAGCGCCAGATGCAGACGGAGCGCCTCGTCGACCTCGGACATCTGCTGCCCGCCGAGCTTCCCCAGCGCGGCGCCTACCCGCTGGACGGCGACCGACCGCACCTGCTCGGCCTGGGCCTTGGAATCCCTCTCCAGACCCGTGCGCTCGGCCGTCAGCAAGACCTGGAACGGCCATACCCGAGTGGTGTTGCTCGTCAGCGGCACCACCGTGACGACGCCTCTTCCCGAACGCGCCGCCGCAGCATTGGCGTAGTCGTTGCTGACGACCACGGCGGGGCGGCGCTTGTTGGCCTCGCTACCCAGCACGGGGTCGAGACCGACCAGGCGGATCTCACCGCGCAGCATCGTCGAGGCCGTCCGCGGTGCTCGTCTCCCACCACGCTCGTTCGCCAGAGGCGTCCCACTCGGCGTAGGCCTCGCTGTAGGCATGCTGCAGATCCTTCTGAGCCAGTCGACGAAGTGCCTGCTGTACAGCCGCGGACCGTGAGGGCAGTCCTTCGGTGCGGACGTACTCGTCGAGGATGGCGACGTCCTCCTCGCTCAGGCTGACGCTCAGTTTCATACCAGGATGCTACCGCGTTGCTACTGCAGAGGGACGGCGATGGGAGCGGTTCTGGCGTCATGCCTTGCCACGCATTATCTTGGGACGCATGCCATCGCCCATGACAGAGCCGGCGTTCCTCACGCTCACGGCCCTCGTGGGCGTCACCCGGCACGGGTACGGGCTCCTCGCGGAGGTCCGCGAGCTGTCCGAGGGGCGTGTGGAGATGAAGGTCGGCACGTTGTACGGCCTCCTGGACCGCCTTGTCGCCGAGGGTCTCGTGGGCCACGACCGAGAAGAGGTCCACCAGGGACGACGGCGCCGCTACTACCGCCTCACCGAGGACGGCCGGACCGCGCTCGAGGTGGAGGTAGCCCGGCAGGCGGCCAATGCCCGGGCGGCATCTGCCCGGCTCGCGCGTTACAGCCCGGTCGTCGGCGGTGCGCTGTGACGCCGCTCGAGCGTCGCTACCGACGCGTGCTGCGGCTGCTCCCGGCGGGCTACCGGGACGACTGGGAGGAGGACATGGTCGGGTCCTTCCTGGACGCCGCGGACGCCGAGAGGGACGACGGCGACCTGGTCGACGACGAGCTCGCCGGGCTGCGGCACCCCTCGACAGGCGAGGTCGTCGCGGTGGCGGTCCTCGCCGTCCGGCTCCGCCTGGCCGCGCCCGCGACGCCGGGGGCCTCCGCGCGGGCCGTGGTCGCAGGTGAGGCCGTGCGCAGGGTCGCGCTGCTCGGGTTGCTCGTGCCGGCCGCCCTGGTCGTCGTGGAGCTGGTGGGTTCCGTGGTGTTCGAGCTGATCGAGACGTCGTCGCCGTTTCCCCCGGCTTCGTCCGACCTCGCGCTGAGGGACCTCCTGCCACAGGGAGGCTGGGTCCTGGCCTACATCGCCCTGGCTGGCGGCTGGCGGCGGGCCGCGCTCGTCCTGGCCCCCGCGACGTGGGCCGCCGTCGTCCTCGTCTGGACAGCGGGGGTGGTGGGCCGGCGCGATCCGGCTGCCGGCCCCGTGGTCGAGGCGGTCGCCCTCGCCGTGCCCGTCCTGGCCCTCGTCGCGTGGCACGCCGACGCCGCCCCGCCCTCGCGCAGGTGGCTCGTCGCCCTCCCGACCGTGGTCGGGGTCGTCGGTGCGCTCAACCTGCCGGCCCACCTCGGCCTCCCCGTCGTGTGGGACAGGGCCGGCCTCCTGTGCCTCCTGGTCCTGAGCGTGGCTGTGGTCCTCCGGGTGCGTCGCCGGAAGGACGCCCGGGACGCCCTCGCGTGGTCGGCCGCACTGGCACTCGCGGCGCCGGTGGCGGTGCTCTGGCGGGCCGCCTTCGTGCTGGAGGTGCTGCCCTACGCCACCGAGGAGCCCGGGTTGCAGCTGCTGACGGCAGTCTGCGCCCTACAGGCGGTGGCGGCCGCCGTGGTCGCAGCGACGGCATGGGCGACGCTGCGGCACGAGCTGCGTCGGCAGCCGAAGGTCGAGCAGACGAGTCCGTCAGCGGCGCCGTAGAAGGTGACAGCGTGACGACTCGCATGACGACCGGCACGCGGAACGGGCCAGTGACCGATCGGTCAGCCGGACGGTTCAGGGCTCGATGTAGTCAGGGCAGCCCTCTCCCAGCAGTGCGGTGTGGCCCCCGGTCACGGTTCCCTCAGGTTCGGGGTCGTCGTTGCCCGACGAGCCCGCGAGCCGGCCGTCGACATAGATCTCCGTCAGCCCGTCAGCCGGGACCTCCGCGCGGTAGGTCGTCCCCACCTCGAGCTCTGTGCTGGCGATCACCTCACCGTCCTGCCGGTACTCGACCTGCTCCACGCGGCCCTCGTCGAGGAGCGGGGACGTGCAGTACACGACCCCGACAGTGTTCTCGGCGGGCTCGTCGCTGCAGCTCGAGAGCAGCCCGACGCACACCACGAGTCCTGCGGCGACGAAGAACAGGCTCACCTGGGGCATCTGCGCTCCTCGACGACACGACCGGACGGTCGGAGCCGTGGTCGCGGACCCTACCGGGTGCGGGGCTCTGACGCGTCGGGGCTGTCCTGCCCACATGCGGTAGACGTCCCGCAGGGGATCGTCATGCGGCGGCGTCAGCCGGTCGGTCCGCGGCCGGCACCTCGCCACATCGCCGGAGCGGTGGCCACTGCTGCGACAGCGACGCACGTGATCACTACCTGGCCGACCCGCCCGAGCGTGACGCCCGCCGAACCGTCGAAGGCGTAGTTCGCCGCGGCGTTGGCTATCGCGTCGGCGACCGATACCGCAACGGTCAGGGCGACGCCGCTGCGGTGACGGCGGGCCAGCAGAACCGCTGCCAACGGATCCAGGACGGTCAGCGAGACGAAGAAGGCACCCAGCCAGGCCGGGACGTCCGGGTACGGACGCCCGTCGCCGGCGAGGAGCTGCACGACGTGCACGACAGTCCCGTAGGCGAGCAGGCCGACGAAGACCAGCACCGTGGCGCGCAGCCGGGTCGGTTCGCCGTGCCATCGCGCCATCACGGGCGCAGCGTGTCAGTCGACGATGATGACCTCAGCGGGCCTTCCACGTCACTGAGGAGCCGGACCAGCCGGTGGGCAGCTCAGGCGCCGAGGACGACCCAGCGCCCCGAGCGCTCGCGCAGCCCCAGGGTGAGCGCCCGGGCGGCCATGTAGCCCCCCGCGAAGGCCAGCCACAGCACGAGCAGCCCGGTCGTGCCCCGCAGCCCCGCCAGCGGCACCACGGCCAGCAGCGGCAGGTAGCCGAGCAGCGCGAGCACGCCGGCCCGGGCCAGGTACGGCCCGTCCCCGGCGCCGATGAGGACGCCGTCGAGCACGAACACGTATCCCGCGAGCGGGGCCGTGAGCCCGACCACGACCAGGCCGACCGTGATCCCGGCGCGGACCTGCTCGTCGGTGCTGAACAGCCACGGCAGCCACGGCGAGGCGGCCGCGAGCAGCGCGCCGAGCACCGCACCTCCGCCGAGCCCCCAGCGCACCATCCGCCGGGTCGTGGCGCGGGTGCCCTCGGCGTCGCCCGCGCCCAGGCTGCGGCCGGTGAGCGCCTGCGCCGCGATGGCCAGCGCGTCCAGGACGAACGCCGCGAAGGTCCACACGGTGAACACCACCTGGTGGGCGGCGAGGGACTCCGTGCCGGTGCCGGCCGCGGCCCACACGGTGCCGAGCAGCGCCGCGCGCAGGGTCACCGTCCGCAGCAGCAGCGGGACGCCGGCGACGGCCGCTGCGCGGACGCCCGCGCCGTGCGGGCGCAGCCGGGCCCCCTCGCGCCGGGCACCCGCCACGACGAGGGCCACGAGCCAGGCCGCCATGCCCAGCTGCGCCACCACCGTGCCCCAGGCGGAGCCGACCACCCCGAGCGCGGGGAGCGGGCCCGGCCCGTGGACCAGGACGAACGAGAGCACGGCGTTGGAGCCGAAGCCCACGGTGGCCACCACGAGGGGCGTGCGGGTGTCCTGGAGGCCCCGCAGCACCCCCGTGGCCGCGAGGACCACGAGCATCGCAGGGATCCCCAGCAACGACACCGACAGGTACGACCGGGCGGCCTCCGAGGCGCCCGCGCCGGCCCCGAACAGCCCGACGAGGCGCGGCACGGTCGGCACGCCGACGAGGACCAGGACGGTCCCCACCGCGGCCGCGAGCCACAGCCCGTCCACCCCGACGGCCAGCGCTCCGGCACGGTCCTGGGCGCCGAGCCGGCGGGACACCGAGGCCGTGGTGCCGTAGGCGAGGACGACGAACAGCCCGACCAGGGTCGACAGCACGGCCGAGGCCAGCCCGAGGCCCGCCAGGGCGTCGGCGCCCAGCGCGCCGACGATGGCGGTGTCGGTGAGCAGGAACAGCGGCTCGACCACGAGGGCCCCGAGCGCGGGCACGGCCAGGGCGAGGATCTCCCGGGCCTGGGCGTCGGGCCGCCGTAGGCGCCAGCCGGCCCGCCGGGGGGTCGACGTGCTGGTGGGAGCGGGTGCGGGTGCTCCGGCCGTGCCCTCCAGGGGTGTGGACAACCTGTGGACAGAGGCCGGGGGCTGCTCGGTGGCCCGTCGTCCGTGCGGGGTGCGAGGCCGCGAGGGGTCAGGCACCGTCATCCCCCCGCCACACGCCGGACATCTGCCGTCCACTGTGCCACGAGTTTCTACCCACACCCCCTTCCCGCCCGTCGTCGCAGGTCAGAGGGGGGAGCGACGGTCTCCGGACCGGTATCCCGGGCGCGTCGTCCCCAACCCTGTCCACAGGCCCTCGGCGCGCGTCCTGCGGTTTGTCCCGCGCGGCCGTCGGCTGTCCCCAGACCGTCCACAGGCCCTGTGGACAACCGGCGACAGGCGGCTTGGCGTGTCGGCCCGGTGCGCCCTAGCGTCCGGCTCTGTCCGGGGTCCTCGCTACAACCTCGGTACCTGTCCGGGAGCCTCTGCCGGACGGACCGGAGAGAGGTGGGGGACGCATGAGCATCGCCGAGAGCGGTCTGGACCTGGGGACGTCCGCACCCCGCCAGCAGGGCGGGCCGAGCGGCTTCGAGCGGATGCCGCCGCAGGACGTGCTGGCCGAGCAGTGCGCCCTGGGCGCCATGATGCTGAGCAAGGACGCCGTCGCCGACGTCAGCGAGAACCTCAAGGGCGTCGACTTCTACCGGCCCGCCCACGAGATGATCTTCGAGGCCGTGCTCGACCTGTTCGGGCGGGGGGAGCCGGCGGACCCGGTCACGGTCGCCGACGTGCTCGGCCGCCGCGGCGAGCTCAACCGCGTGGGCGGCGCCCCGTACCTGCACACCCTCGTGGCCACCGTGCCCACCGCGGCCAGCGCGGCCTACTACGCGCGCATCGTGCGCGACAAGGCCGTCCTGCGCCGCCTCGTCGAGGCCGGCACCAAGATCGCCAGCCTGGGCTACGCCGGCGAGGGCGGCGACGTCGACGAGATCGTCAACACCGCCCAGGCCGAGGTCTACGCCGTCACCGACCGCCAGGCCCGCGACGACTACCGGCCGCTGTCGGAGGTCATGCAGGACACGGTCACCGAGCTGGAGGAGATGGAGGCCCGCCCGGAGGGCCTCAACGGTGTCCCCACGGGCTTCCGCGAGCTCGACGCCCTGACCAACGGCCTGCACCCCGGCCAGATGATCGTCATCGCCGCCAGGCCGGCCGTGGGCAAGGCCCTGGCGCTCGACACGCCGCTCCCGACGCCCACCGGGTGGACGACCATGGGAGAGGTCCAGGTGGGGGACCGGCTCCTCGCTGTCGACGGCACCCCGACGACAGTCGTGGGTGCGACCGAGGTGATGACGGGTCGGCCGTGCTTCGAGGTCGCGTTCGACGACGGGACCAGCGTCGTCACCGACGCCCTGCACGAGTGGGTGACCGACACCCGGCAGTCCCGCCGCGGCCACGCCGCACCGGCGGTGCGCACGACGGAGGAGATCGCAGCGACGCTCCGGCACACCGCAGCCGACGGGCGGCTCAACCACTCGGTCGACGTCGCCGCTCCCCTGGAGCTGCCGCCGGCGTCGCTGCCGATCGACCCCTACGTGCTGGGGATCTGGCTGGGGGACGGCCACTCCGCCGGTGCTCGCATCACCACGGCCGACCAGGAGGTCGTGATGCGCCTGGAGGCGGCGGGCCTCCGGCTCCGCCCGTCAGGGTCGATGGGCTACACGGTGCGTCTGGCGGAACCCGAGCCCGTCAGCAGCAGGCTCTGCGCGGTCTGCGGGGCAGAGTTCGTGCCGCAGACGTCGCAGGTCCGTACCTGTGGGCGGTCGTGCGGCGGAAAGGTGCCCGCCGACCGCGCGCTCTCGTCGCCGCGGTGCCCGGACTGCGGCGGCCCCTCCGCGGGCCTGCGCCGCTGCGCGGCCTGCCACGCCGACCACGGGACCTTCACGTCGCTGCTGCGCGGGCTCGGTGTCCTCGGGGACAAGCACGTGCCCGCCGCCTACCTGCGGGCCTCGGAGAGGCAGAGGCGAGCCCTGCTGGCCGGTCTGCTCGACAGCGACGGCACGGTGACCGCCGGTGGGAGCGTCCAGTTCGCCGCGACCAGCGCGGCGCTCGCCGAAGGGTTCCGAGAGCTCGTCACAGCCTCGGCTACCGCAGCGGCACCTCCTCCAGGCGGGTGCGCGACAGGAGCGAGGCCACATCGACGTGCTGGACGGTCACCTTCACCACCGCTGACGACGTCTTCCTCCTCAGCCGCAAGCAGCTCGTCCACAAGGAGCGCAGGGGTGCCGGGACCCCCCGCCTCCGGCGCCGGTACGTCGTCTCCGCGCGGCCGGTGCCGTCGGTCCCGGTGCGGTGCGTCGAGATCGCGCACGACTCGCACCTCTACCTCGCCACCCGGTCGATGGTGCCGACCCACAACTCGACGCTCGGGCTCGACATCGCCCGCTCGGCGGCCATCCACCACCACATGGCCACGGTCATCTTCTCCCTGGAGATGAGCCGCACCGAGATCACCACGCGCCTGATCTCCGCCGAGGCGGGCATCAAGCTGCAGGCCCTGCGCAACGGCAAGCTCCAGGACACCGACTGGCAGAAGATCGCCCGCGTCCTGGGCCAGACCAACGACGCCCCGCTCTTCATCGACGACAGCCCCAACATGACGCTGCCCGAGATCCGGGCCAAGTGCCGCCGGCTCAAGCAGCAGCACGACCTCAAGCTCGTGGTGCTCGACTACCTGCAGCTGATGAGCTCGGGCAAGCGCGTGGAGTCCCGCCAGCAGGAGGTGAGCGAGTTCAGCCGCGCCCTCAAGCTGCTGGCCAAGGAGCTCGAGGTCCCGGTCATCGCCATCAGCCAGCTCAACCGCGGGCCGGAGCAGCGCACGGACAAGAAGCCGCAGATGAGCGACCTGCGCGAGTCCGGCGCCATCGAGCAGGACGCAGACATGATCATGCTGCTGCACCGCGAGGACATCTACGACAAGGACAACCGTCCGGGCGAGGCCGACTTCATCGTGGCCAAGCACCGCAACGGCCCCACCGACACCATCACGACGGTGTTCCAGGGCCACTACTCCCGCTTCGGCGACATGGCCCACGGCTGAGGCCCGCCCGGGCCAGACTGCTGCCACCGACCGAGGAGGCGCGATGAGCAGCACCGGCACCCCAGGACCCACCCGCTTCACCACCACCCTGCTGAGCGCGGGCGGCACCAAGGCGGGCATCGAGGTCCCGGACGAGGTGCTCGAGGCCCTCGGCGGCGGGCGCCGGGTCCCCGTCCTCGTCACCGTCGGGGAGCACAGCTGGGCGAGCACGACCGCGGTGATGGGGGGGCGCACGCTGCTCGGGATGAGCACCGACAACCGCCGCCGGGCCGGTATCGAGGTCGGCCAACAGGTCGAGGTGACGCTGGAGCGCGAGCAGGGGCCCCGCGAGGTGGCCGTCCCGGCGGACCTGGCCGAGGCGCTGGACGCGGCCGGGCTGCGCGCGGCCTTCGACGCGCTGGCGCCCGGCTACCGCAAGAACCACGTCGTGCAGGTCGAGGGGGCCAAGGCGGAGGCGACGCGGCGGGGACGCGTGCAGAAGGTCCTCGACAGCCTGCGCGGCTGAGCCGGCCTCCTGACGGGTCCCCGGACATGACGGAGCCCCGGTGACCTCGAGGGTCGCCGGGGCTCTGTCAGGCGTGGGTCAGACGCGGGAGCGTCGACCGGCGACGGCCCGGTAGATCCCCAGGACGATCAGGGCGCCGATGATGGCCGACAGCCAGGTGCTGATGTCGAAGAACCCGTCGTTGGGGTTCACGTCGAAGAGGGCCGAGGCCAGGAACCCACCGAGCAGCGCACCGACGATGCCCAGGATGATCGTGATGATGATGCCGCCCGGGTCCTTGCCCGGCATGATGGCCTTGGCGATGAGACCGGCGATGAGGCCGAGGATGAT
The DNA here is from genome assembly GCA_963750335.1 of uncultured Actinomycetota bacterium. GTDB lineage: Bacteria > Actinomycetota > Actinomycetes > Actinomycetales > JBBAYJ01 > Aquipuribacter. The sequence goes on along the minus strand of CAVVQD010000010.1, from coordinate 344,153 downwards.
CCAACCGATGATGCCCATGGTGTGCTCCTGTCTGAGGGGTCCCCGGCCGCAGCGGGACGGCGGGGCGGCCCGTGGGCCGACGATCAGATACCCGGCCCCCCGGAAGTGAAACCTTCTGGTGATCATCTGCGTTGAGGCACCTGGGCAGAACCGGACACACCGGGGCAGGTCCGGCGCCTTGCGCCCGGGTCAGGGACGCGTCCGCGCCCCGGTCGTGGCACCCCGGCCGTACACGATCCGGCGCAGCAGCAGCTCTGCCGGCCCCCGCCGCCCCGCCCGGTCCAGGGCCGCCGCCACCCCGACGGTGAGGAGCCAGACCGCGACGGACACGACGGCGACGAGGGCCGTCCCGGTCCCGTCGGCCAGCCCGAGGCCCCAGGCCGACAGCAGGGGGACCAGCAGGACGGACTGGAGCAGGTAGCAGGTGAGCGACCGCTCGCCCACCGCCGCCAGGGCCCGGACCACGCCCCGACGGGGCGTGCCGGCCCCGGGCCCACGGTCACGGACGGCGCACACCCAGGCCACCCCGGCCAGGAACCCGCCGGCCCCGAGGAGCCCCGTGCCGCCGTGGAGGACCCCGGCCGCCACCCGTGCCCCCACCGGCGCGGCCACGACGCCGGTGGCCATGAGCACGAGGGGCACGGCGCCCAGCACACCGACGGCGAGGCCGGCCGGGGCGGCCCGCCGCAGCCACCCCAGGTGGGCGGCCGGGTCCTCGAGCACCCGGTGACGGGCGAGGAGCACGCCGACCACGGCGGCCGGCAGCAGCGCCGCCACACCGACCGGGGCCGTGAGCAGCGTGGTCAGCCCCACCCCGAGACGCGCGAGCATGTCTTCGCCCCAGGTGCCGGGCGGGGTCGCGGCGGACCCGAGGCCGTCCAGCGCCCCGAGCAGCAGGAAGGCCGGCAGCGTGGCCCACCCCAGCAGCCGGAGCGCGGCGTCACGGGCGCGCACCACCAGCACGAGCGCCAGGCCGAGCAGCCCGTAGGACAGCAGGATGTCGCCCGCGAACAGCAGGACCAGGTGCGCGGCGCCGAACCCGCACAGGGCCAGGGACCGGCGCACGAGCAGCCGGCGGGCCTGGGGCCACGGCACCCCGGCGGCCGCCTGGCGGCGGAGCACGGTGACGTAGCCGTAGGCCACGAGCATGGTGAAGACCGGGAAGGCGCGGTTGTCCACGAAGAGCCCGACCAGCGCGTCGACCACCCGGTCCGCGGTCCCGGCCTGCACGGGGCGGAGCAGCGGGCCTACGTCGAGGCCGGTCAGGTACGTGACCCCGTTGGCCAGGGCGATGCCCAGCAGGGCCAGCCCGCGCGCCAGGTCGGGCGCCAGCACCCGCTCGGAGCGGGCGACGGGACCGGGACCGCTCACACGGGCACGGTGCCACAGGTCGGCGGCCGTGCTGCTCGCCCGGCCCGGGCGCTCGTCCGCGTACGGGCATGCCACGGGGCGTCACGGGGTACGCCCGCGGCGTGAGCGAGCAGCGGACCACCACGACCCAGCGGGACACGACCGGCGGCGGCGCCGCGGACGCGCCCGGCGCCCAGGCCGACAAGCCGACCGACATCCCCGCCGCCGGCTGGAAGCAGGTCGCCCTGCGGGCCTGGAAGGAGGCCAAGGCGGACAACGTCCCGATGCTGGCGGGCGGGGTGGCCTTCTTCGCCTTCCTCGCGCTGTTCCCGGCGATGATCGCGCTCATCAGCCTCTGGGGGCTCGCGGTCGGCGGCGGCGAGCGCGCGGCGCGCCAGGCGGAGCAGCTCACCTCGAACCTGCCCCCGGAGGCGGGTGCGCTCATCAGCGACCAGATGGAGACCATCGGCTCGCAGCAGAGCGGCCTGGGCATCGGCCTGGCCGTGTCGGTGCTGCTGGCCCTGTGGTCCGCCTCCGGAGGCACCGCCAACCTCGTCAAGGCCGTCAACCTGGCCTACGACGAGGAGGAGACCCGGGGCTTCGTCAAGACCCGTGGCCTGGCCCTGCTGCTCACCCTGGGTGCCATCGTCTTCGTCGTGGTCGCCGTCGGCCTGGTCGCGGTCGTGCCGCCCGTGCTGGACAACCTCGGTCTGGGCATCGTCGGCACGGTCGCCGCGCAGGTCGCCCGGTGGGTGCTGCTGGTCGTGCTGGTGGCCGTCGCGCTCGCCGTGGTCTACCGCTTCGCCCCCGACCGCGACGACGCCCGCCTGTCGTGGGTGAGCCAGGGCGCCGTGGTCGCCGGGGTGCTGTGGATCGTCGGCAGCATCGCCTTCAGCCTCTACGTGTCCAACTTCGGCAGCTACAACAAGACCTACGGCGCCATCGCCGGGGTCGCCGTGCTGCTGCTGTGGCTCTACCTGACCGCCTACATCATCCTGCTCGGCGCCGAGGTCAACGCCGAGGCGGAGCGCCAGACCCTCAAGGACACGACCACCGGGCCGGAGAAGCCCGTGGGCTCGCGCGGGGCCGAGGCGGCGGACAGCAAGGCCACGGGCACCGACGCCGGGCAGCGCCGCACCCGGGGCTGACCCCCGCGCGCCGGTGCGTCACGGGTCCGTCGGGTCCGGTCCTGGGCAGGTGTCCCGGAGCCGGTCCATCGCCCGCGGGTCGCCCGCGTCGGCGGCGGTGACCGAGGACCACGGGTCCCATGCCCGTCCGCTGTCGCCCTGGAGCAGGAACTCCTCGAACGTCGGAGGTTCCGGGACGTCCACGCCCTCCTCGCGCAGGCACGGGGCGACCTCGTCGGCCCGGTGCTCCCAGGTCCGTCGCAGGGACTCCACGGCCGTGCCCGTGCTCTCCGGCCGTGGCCGTGGCGGGTAGCGCGCGAAGCACAGCGCGTCGAGGTCGGGGTCGTCGTTCTGGGTGCTGAGCCGCTCGCCGTCGACGACGGCCGAGACCCCGAGCCCGTTCAGGCAGCGCGCCCAGGAACGGGCGACCGCACCCGCGGCGTCGGCGTCCACGAAGGCCACGGCCGGCGTCGCCGTCGCGCCCGTCGCACCGGCCCGGGCGTCCTCCAGCCGGGGCCCGGAGCCGCGGGCCCAGGCCGGCGGCGCCGGCGGGTCGGGTGTCCCGCAGGCCTCCTGCGCCTCCTGCAGGTCGGCCAGGTCGACCGAGGCGTACGGCGTCCACGGCGGGGCTGCCGGTGAGGGGTCGCGCCACCCGGCGGCGAACCGCTCGGCCGAGGGGCCGGGCCCGACGGTGAGCCCGGTCCCGCGCAGGCACGCCGCCACGGCCACCTGCTCGACGAAGAGCCGCCCGAGCTCGGCGTCGGTGAGCGGCTCCGGACGGGGGGCCTCGCCCACCTCGTACGCGCAGGCCGTGGTGCCGAAGGTCCGGTTGCCCTCGGCGTCCGGCCGCAGCAGCGACTGCTCGACGTGGAACCCGCCGGGCACCGGCTGGACCGCGGGGCCGTGCTGGCGGCGCAGGCAGGCCACGGTGTCGTCCACCCACGCCTGGTAGGCGGCGCGCTCCGCGTACCGGTCCACGCTGCCGGGGTCGACCAGCGCCCGCGCCGCGGCCCGGACGCCGGCGGCACCGCCAGGGGTCCGCTCGACGAGCACCCCTCCTCCGACGACCAGCGCGACGACCGACGCCGCGACGAGCAGCCCGGCCAGCCCGCGCGAGCGGCGCCGACGGTGCAGCGCGACGACGGTCCCCTCGCCGAGGAGGTGGTCGACGAGCCGGTCGCGGTCGGCCCGGGACAGCGGAGGCAGCGCGACCGTCCCGCGCGCGCCGGGACGGGCCAGCGGGTCGAGCAGCGCGAGCCGGTCCTGCCCGCTGTCGCCCCGGTCGTCGGTCGGCCGGTCCTGGTCGTGGTCAGCCGTCATGTCCCCTCCTCGGAACGCGTGCCCCGGGCGACCGGGGCGAAGACGTCGGTAGCGGTGCCGGTGGAGGACCACGCGGCTCCGGGCCCGGTGCTGCCGTGGACCGACCCGGCGGCGAGCCGGCTGCGGAGCCGTCCCCGCGCCCGGTGCAGCCGCACCCGCGCCGCGGTCGGCGAGATGCCGAGGACGACGGCCACCTGGGTCCCGTCGAGCCCCTCCCAGGCGACCAGGCGGAGGAGCTCCTGGTCGTCCGGGGACAGCGTGCGGACGGCGTCCACGACCTCGTCGTCGCGGCCGTCGGCGGCGAACGGCCACGCCCGGGCGTGCGAGGTGCGGGCGTGGGCGAGCAGCCGGTCGTCCAGGGCGGCCCGCCGGCGCACGCCCCGCTGCTGGTTGCGGATGGTCCGCCGTGCCGTCCCGTACAGCCACAGCCGGGCCTCGTCGCCGGCCGGGAGCTCGCCGATGCGGCGCCAGGCGGTGGTGAAGGTCTCGGACACCACGTCCGCCGCGTCCTCCGCCGACGGCGTCCGCCGCACCGAGTACGCCATGAGGGCCTCGTAGCAGCGGTCGAAGAGCTGCTCGAAGCGCTCCCGGTCCGTCGTCACGCCGTCTCCCGCCTCCGGTCCCCTGCCTACGACCCACCCATGTCCGGCCGGGACGCCGGCGTTACAGGGAGGCGGACGAGCAGGGCGGGGGAGGCGCGTCAGGCCGCGCGCAGCACCGGCTGCGGGCCGGCGGGCCGCCCGACCGGGTGGGCCCGGCGCGAGGCGATGCCCAGCACGCGGGTGCCCTCCACCGTCGCGGTGCTCCGCAGCACGAGGACGTCGTCACGGACCTCGGCCAGCAGGTCGGTGAGGTCCAGGCGGAGCGCGCGGCACAGCGCGGCGAGCACCTCGGAGCTGGCCTCCTTGCGGCCCCGCTCCAGCTCGGACAGGTACTGGGTGGAGACCCGCGCGTCGCGGGCCACGTCGGCCAGGGTGCGGTGCTGCGCGACCCGGTGCCGGCGCAGCACGTGCCCCAGGAGCACCCGCAGGGGCGGGGTGGGACGAGGAGCAGCCGCGGAGGTCGCCGTCATGGACCGAGGCTACGCCGGGGCCAGGCGCCGTTCGAGGGTGTACAGGTCGATGACCACCCGGGCGGCGTCGAAGAGCCGGTCCGACAGCGCGTCCGCGCCGGGGCTCAGCACGGTCACCGGGCCGCGGTCGGCGAGCTCGGCGAAGATCCCGTCGTTGCTGAGGACGACCACCTGTCGCCGCTCGGCGGTCACGGCCTGCGCGCCCTCGAGGAGGACGAAGTCGGCCAGGTCGGCGCCGTCGGGGACCGGCTGGGCGATCCGGCCGAACTCCGCGAGGTAGGGCCGGCCCCGCTCCACCGCGGCGTGCTGGCCGGAGATGACGACGTGGTCCGCGGTCCGGGCCAGCGCCACGACCAGCCCCATCCGGGCCCGCCAGCGCACGGCTCCCGCGCGCAGGTTGTCCAGGTCCACGAGCAGGACGCGGTCGCCCACGCCGTCGTGCCAGACGGGGTTCGCCTCCACCCAGCCGGCGAGCGCCTCGGCCAGGGGACCGGGGTCGCCGTCGCCCGCGTCGTCCAGCGGGTCGCCGGGAGCCGAGGCCTGGACGGTCCCCGAGGTCCGCGTGCCCGACCGGGTGCCCGGGGCGGTGGTCGTGCTGCCCCGGCCCGCCCTCCGGCGGGTGCGTGCGGCGGGCACGGCCTCCTCGGCCACGACCGCGCGGCGTCCGGCGGGGGCCGGCTCCGGCTCGGGCAGGCGCTCGCGGGGGGCGGGCAGGTCGGCGAGACGGACCCACTCGTACTCGTCCGCCTCACCGCGTTGGTTGCCCAGGGCCACGGGGGCATCGTCGCAGGTGTCGGGCCTGTCGTCGGCAGACCCGGTGACGGTGCGCCCCGAGGGGGTGTCGACGCGCCGGCGCCCGTGTGCCACCGTCAGCGCGTGATCGCCCCCCTGCGCGCCCCGGCGCTGGCGCGTGCCTGGTTCCTGCTCACCGCCGTGGTCGTCGTGGTCGCGATCGCCGTGCAGCTGCCGGACTCGGCCGCGGAGACCGGCGGCTTCTTCGACGTGCCGGTCTACCGGGCGCTCAACGTGTTCGCGTTCTTCACCATCCAGAGCAACCTCCTCGTCGCCCTGTCGGCCCTGCTCACCGCGCTGCAGCCCGACGTGGACACCCTGCTGCGACGGGTGCTCCGCCTCACCGCGCTCGTGGCCATCACCGTGACCGGCGTCGTCTACCACCTGGTGCTGGCCGGCCTGGTGGACCTGAGCCCGGCCGGCGCCTTCGCCAACCTGCTCGTGCACACGGTGGTCCCGCTCCTGGCCGTCGTCGGCTGGCTGGCCTTCGGTCCCCGCGGGCGGACGTCGTGGCGGGTGGTGGGGCTGAGCGTGGTCTTCCCCGTGCTGTGGCTGGTCGTCACGCTGGTCCGCGGCGGGCTGGTCGGCGGGTTCTGGCCCTACCCGTTCGTCGACGTCGACGAGCTGGGCCTGGGGCAGGTGCTGCTCAACTGCGGCGTCGTGGCGGTGCTGTTCGTGCTGCTCGCCGCCGGCGCGCACGGGCTGGACCGGCTGCTGGTCAGGTCCGGTCAGGCGCGCGAGCCGGAGCCGTCCGCCGCGCCGAGCTGACGGACCAGCCGCGCCGCCTCCTCCGTCCCCACGCCCAGGCGGGCGAGCTCGGCCAGGTAGGCCAGGGCCGCCCGCTGCGCGAGCTGCTCGGGGCCTCCTCCGGTGGTCGCCACCACGGTGCCGCCGCGGCCGTGGGTCTCGACCACCCCGGCGGCCTCGAGCTCGCGGTAGGCCTTGGCCACCGTCCCCGCCGCGATCCCCAGGTCGGCGGCCAGCCGGCGCACCGGGGGCAGGCGCTCGCCGGGGACCAGGGTGCCGGAGGCGACGTGGTCGACCACCTGGCGGCGGAGCTGCTCCGAGGCCGGCACGCCGGTGGTCCTGTCGACGCTCAGCACCGCCCCACCGTAGGGCGGGGCGGTGCCGGATCCGGAGGTCGGTACCGGAGCGATCGGTGCCGGGCGGGGCGAGGGTCAGGCCGCGGAGCCCTCGCGGGCCTCGGTGCTGAGGGCGGGGTAGGTGGTGTAGCCCTCGGGCCCCTCGCCGTAGAAGGTCGACGGGTCGGCGTCGGCCAGCGGGGCGCCGAGCCGGACCCGCTCGGGCAGGTCCGGGTTGCCGATGAAGGCGCGCCCGAAGGCGACAGCGTCGGCGCGGCCCTCGGCCACGACCTGCTCCGCGGTCTCGGGCGTGAAGCCCTGCGCCAGCACGAGCGGGCCGGTCCACCCGGTGCGCAGCGCGTCGGTGAGGTCGGTGCGGCGGCCGTCCTCGGTCATCGGCTCCACGTAGTGCACGTAGGCGAGGCCGCGCTGCTGCAGGCCCGCGCCGAGGTGGGCGAGGACCGCAGCGGGGTCGGTGTCGTCGGTGCCAGAGGTGCCGTTGCCCAGCGAGAGCCGGATGCCGACGACGTCGGCGGAGCCCGCGGCGGCCACGACGGCGTCCACGACCTCGAGGGTGAGCCGGGCGCGGCCCTCGACCGACCCGCCGTAGCCGTCGGTGCGGTCGTTGACCCCGTCGGCCAGGAACTGCTCGAGCAGGTAGCCGTTGGCGGCGTGGACCTCGACGCCGTCGAAGCCGGCGGCCATGGCGCGCTCGGTGGCGCGGCGGTAGTCCTCGACGACCCGGGGCAGCTCGTCGGTCCGCAGGCGGCGAGGCGTCGAGGTCGGCACGTAGCCGTCGGCGGTGAAGGACTTCGCGTCGGCGGCGCGGTCGGTGGAGGAGACCGGGAGCCCGTCGGCGTGGAAGCTGGAGTGGCTGATCCGGCCGACGTGCCACAGCTGGGCGACGATGCGGCCGCCCTCCTCGTGGACGGCGTCGGTCACCGTGCGCCAGCCGGCGACCTGCTCGTCGTCCCACAGGCCCGGCGTCCACTTGTAGCCCACGGCCTCGGGAGTGATGGCGGTCGCCTCGGAGACGATGAGGCCGGCACCGGCGCGCTGCCGGTAGTACTCGGCGTTGAGCGCGCCGGGCACCCGGGCCTCACCGGTGCGGGTCCGGGTGAGCGGGGCCATGACCAGGCGGTTGGGCAGGACGAACGAGCCGAGGGTGACGGGGCTGAGCAGGGGGGAGGACACGAGCGCTCCAAGGGGGAGGGGACAGGCGGTCGGCGCCGCACGGAGGGGCACCGCAGTCGGCAACACCGTCGCGGCCCGCGGTCATCCCCGCCGGGGGCTTGCCCTGGCACCGCCGCAGGGGCACGATGCATGACACTTCAAGCGTCAGTGGTCGGCCTGGGTCGCCGGCGCCCGACCGGCAGGAGCCGTCCATGTCCAGCACCGACACCAGCGGGAACACCGGCACCACCGGGACCAGCGTCCGCCCGCGCACCGTCGGCCGGCGGGTCTGGGGGGCCGGGGCCCGTGCCGCCCTCCTCGCCGCGGCCGCGAACACGCTGGTCTGGCTCGTCGGCCAGCTGACGCCGGCGACGTGGCTGGTGAGCCCCGGCGGCCGCTCGCAGGAGGTGTTCGTCGTGCTGCCCGCCCTGGCCAGCCTCGTGCGGCCTCGCGGCCGGCACCCTCGCCCTGTGGCTCCTGGCCCGCGTTCCCGTGGGGGGTGACGGCGTGGACGGTCCTGGCGGTCGTGGTCGGGCTCGGGCTCGATCGCCTCGCCCCTGGGGGCCGCGGAGGACGCCTGGACCGGAGCCCTGCTCGCCGTCATGCACGTGGTCTGCCTCGCAGCGGCACTGCTCGTCCTGCGGCCGGCCGCCCTGCGCCGCACGCCGTGACCAGATCGTGACTTCGCACCTGTCACTTTTCATGACAGATCCCATGACTCACGGCTAGCGTCCGGGCACCGGGCCGACCACGCCCCGGACGCCACCCGAGGAGTCCCCATGCACCCATCCGTCCGGCGCGCCCCCCGGTGCGCCGCCGTGCTCGCCACGGCCTCCCTCGTCGTCGCCGGGCTGGCCGGCTCCGCCCAGGCTGCCGCCGACCAGACCGCCCCGCTCCTGCTCGCCGGCACCGCGGCCGCCGTCGACGGCAGCTACGTCGTGGTCCTCGACGCCGACCCCGTCGCGCAGCGCGGCGCCGGGAGCCGGGCCGCCGACAAGGCCCGGGGCATGGGGGCCCGGGTGCTGCACACCTACGACACCGCCGTCGCCGGGTACGCCGCGCAGCTCAGCCCCGGCCAGCTGAAGAAGGTCCGCGAGGACCCGGCCGTCGCCTACGTCGAGGCCGACCAGGTCGTCACCGTGTCCGGCACCCAGTCGCCGGTGACCTGGGGCCTGGACCGCACGGACCAGCGGGGCCTCCCGCTGTCGGGCTCCTACACCTACGGCCCGACGGGCTCGGGGGTCCGCGCCTACGTCATCGACACGGGCCTGCTCGGCACCCACGCCGAGTTCACCGGCCGCACCGCCGCGGGGTACACCGCGATCTCCGACGGCCGGGGCACCACCGACTGCAACGGCCACGGCACCCACGTCGCCGGCACCGTCGCCGGCACCACCTACGGCGTCGCCAAGCAGGCCACCGTCGTCCCCGTCCGGGTGCTCGGCTGCAACGGCTCCGGCACGAACTCCGGGGTCATCGCCGGCATCGACTGGGTCGCGGCCAACCGGGTCGCCCCCGCGGTGGCCAACATGAGCCTCGGCGGCGGGGCCTCGCAGGCCACCGACGACGCGGTCCAGCGCGCGGTCGCCCGCGGCGTGACCATGGTGGTCGCCGCCGGCAACGAGAACCAGAACGCGTGCAACGTCTCGCCCGCGCGCGCGGTCAACGCCATCACCGTCGGCAGCACGACCCGCACCGACGCCCGGTCGAGCTTCTCCAACTTCGGCACCTGCGTCGACGTGTTCGCGCCGGGCTCGGACATCACGTCCGCCTGGTACACCGGGACCACCGCGACCAACACCATCAGCGGCACGTCGATGGCCTCGCCCCACGTGGCCGGGGTCGCGGCGCTGTACCTGCAGACCGACCCGGGCGCCACGCCCGCCACGGTCGCGAGCTCGATCACGGGGAACGCGACCACCGGGCTGGTGACCGGCGCCGGGACGGGGTCGCCCAACCGGCTCCTGTACTCGGCCTACCTGGGCGGCGGCACCACCCCCACCCCCACCCCCACCCCGACCCCGACCCCGACGCCCGCACCGACCGGCTGCACCCCGGCCACGGAGACGTTCACCGGCTCGCTCGCCGCCGGCGCCTCCACCACGCGGCCGAGCAGCTACTACACCTCCACGGTGTCCGGCACCCACGCCGGCTGCCTGACCGGCCCGTCCGGCACGGACTTCGACCTGTACCTGCTGAAGTGGAACGGCAGGGCCTGGGCCACCGTGGCCAGCGGCACCGGCTCGTCGTCCACCGAGACGGTGACCTACAGCGGCACCTCGGGCTACTACACCTGGCAGGTCCGTGCCTACAGCGGGTCCGGGGCTTTCACCCTGGCCACGCGCCGGCCGTGAGCCGGTCGGGCTGACCGCCCACCGCACCGACCGCCGCGCCGGGACGCCCTCCAGGGGCGGCCCGGCGCGGCGCGGTCGTCCACGGTCCTGCCTCCGGGCGCCACCTGGTAGCCGCCACCTCAGCCGGCGGAAGCCTCGGCCGCGTCCACGAGCCTCGTCAGCTCCTCGGGCGTCGTGGAGCCCGGCGGGCGCCCGGTGCGCGCGGCGTCGGTGACCGCCCGGCGGAGGGCCTCGTTGACCGGTGCGGTGGTGCCGTGCAGCCGGGCCAGCAGCACGACCTCGCCGTTGAGGTGGTCGGCCTCGACGCTGCCTGCGCCGCGCACGAGGGACTGCCACGTGGACCCCCCGCCCCGCTCGACCCCGGGTACCTCGGCCAGCTCCAGGTGCGCCGCCACGTCCCGCCGCCACCCCGCCAGGTCGAGCAGCGGGCTGCCAGCCGCCGCCAGGACGCGCTCGCCCTCGGCGACCGCTCGACGGTGCAGGGCGGTCATCGCCTCCTGCCCGGCCTCGTCGAGCGCGCGCCCGAGCAGCGCCTCGACGGCGTTGCCCAGGTTGGTGAGCAGCTTGCGGTGCTTGTAGGCCATCACGTCGTCGCGGGCCCGGGTGAGCAGGCCGGCGGCGGTGAAGACCTCGGCCACCCGGTCGTCGGTCCCGTCGTGGCCGCCCGGCCAGCGCCCCACCTCGAGCACCGCGGACGGCCGGCAGAACACCGCCACCCGGCCGGGCTCCGTGTGCAGGGCGGGGAGCATGACGCAGACGCCGTGCACGTCCGCGTGGCGCCGGGCCGCCTCGCGCTCGTTCGACACCCCGTTCTGGGCCAGCAGCAGCGGCAGGTCGCGGGCCGCGGGCGGGAGGGCGTCGAGGACGGCCGCGGTGTGCTGGGACTTGGTGGCCAGGACGAGGACGTCGTCCTCGCGCAGCACGAGGTCCTCCGGCCGCTCGACGACCTCCATCCGCGCGGTCACCGACCCGTCCGGGCCCTCGAGCAGCAGCCCGTCCGCGCGGACCGCCGCCGCGTGCGCCCCGCGGGCGAGGGCGAGCACCTCGGTGCCCGCGTCCGACAGCCTCGCGGCGAGCGTCCCGCCCACCGCCCCGATCCCCAGCACCACGACGCGCACGGGCCCACCGTGCCATGCCACCGTGCCAGCCGGTCAGCCCGTGAGCACCTCCTGCAGCCCTGGGACCACCGCCACCGGGCTCACCCAGGCTGGCTCAGCCCCGCAGCTCCGAGGTGCAGCACTTCGGGCCGCCGCCGCCCTTGAGCAGCTCGGACAGGTCGACCGGTACGGGCACGAACCCGCGCTCGGCGAGCTGGGCGGCCAGCCCCGTGGCGGCGGCCGGCACGACCACGTGCCGGCCGTCGCTCACGGAGTTCAGCCCGAGCACCAGGGCGTCGGCCTCCGAGGCCTCCACGCCGTCCGGGAACAGCCGCCGGAGCACGGCCTGCGACCCGGGCGAGAACGCGCCGGGGAACCAGGCCACGGTCGTCTCGTCGAGCGGGAACAGCGCGGTGTCCAGGTGGTAGAACCGCGGGTCCACCAGGTCCAGCCCGATCACCGGGCGGCCGGTGCGCTCCTGGATCTCCGCGTGCGCGCCGCGCTGGGTGCGGAAGCCGGTGCCCGCGAGCACGAGGTCGCCGACGACGGTGAGGTCGCCCTCGCCCTCGTGGACGTCGGCGGTGGCGACGACCTCGCCGAAGCCGTGGGCCTGGAGCCACGCGGCGTGGGCGGGGGCCTCGGCGGCGCGCTCGGGGTGGGCGAAGCGGGCGCCGACGGCGGCCCCGTCGACGACGAAGGCGCCGTTGGCGGCGAACACCATGTCGGGCAGGCCCGGGACCGGCTCGAGCTCGAGCACCTCGTGACCCAGGGCGCGGTAGGTGTCGCGCAGGACCTCCCACTGCCGCACCGCCAGGGCGGTGTCGACCGCGACGCCCGGGGTCATCCACGCGTTGATCGCGTACTCGACCGCGAAGTGCACGGGGGAGCACATGAGGAACCGGCGGCGCACGGCCACGCGCTCGGAGGACATCGGGTCGGGGGACAGGCGCTCCCCGGGCATCACAGCGGTCACCCTCATGACGGTACGGTCGCCGCCGACGCAACCGTCAGGGCCAGTCGGTGCGATCTGACGCACGATCGGTGCGTCTGATCGGACATCGAGCCTCTGTTCGTTGCGTGCATGATGGGTTCGTGCGCATGGACGACATCGACGAGCAGATCGTGGTCCGGCTCCGAGACGACGGGCGGGCCTCCTTCGCCGCCGTCGGCGCCACGGTCGGGTCTGTCCGCCTCGGCGGTCAAGCGACGGGTGGACCGCATGCTCGACGCCGGCGTCATCACCGGCTTCACCGCCGTCGTCGACCCCGAGGCGCTGGGCTGGACGACCGAGGCCTACGTCGAGCTGTGGTGCGCGCCGAGCTCGACCCCGGCGGCCGGTGCTCGAGGTCGCCGCCCGCCACCCGCAGGTCGTCAGCGCCGCCACCATCTCCGGCGAGGCCGACGCGCTGGTCCACGTCCGCGCCACGAGCGTCCACGACTTCGAGCGGGTGCTGGAGCGGATCGGCGCCGACCCCGCCGTGGTCCGCACCAAGAGCGCGATCGTGCTGTCGCGCGGGGTCCTGCGGACCTGAGCGCTGTCGGCTCAGGTCTCGGGAAGAAAGCAGGTCAGAGGCCGGTTGAGCGGGCATGACCACGCAGCCTGACCTCTACGACGTCGTCACCCGCGGCCGGATGTTCCTGGCCGCAGGCGACCCGACGACGGCGGCCGGCATGCTCACGCAGGCCGCTGCCCTGGCACCCAGCGACCGGGCGGTCCACACCGACCTGGCCAAGGCCTGCTTCGACTCCGCCCAGCTCGGTCGCGCCGAGCAGGCCTTCCGCACCCTGGTCGACCTCGACCCGACCGACGTCTGGGCCCGCCGCGGCCTGGCGCGCACGCTGCGCCGGCTGTCGCGCCGTGACGAGGCCGCCGGCCAGGACCGGGTCGCCGACGCGCTCGAGGTCTGAGCCGCACCGACCCCCTGCGTGGCAGGTCCGATGGTCGTGATCGAGGCCCTGCGCGCCCCTGATCACGACCATCCGGCCTGCCAGGCCCGTCCCGGGGCGGCTGGGGTGGGGCGCGCCAGGGTCAGCGGAGCAGCTTCCCCATCAGCAGCGCGCCCTCCTGCTGCTCGACCAGGTGGAAGCCGAGCCGGCCGTAGAAGCCGACCGCGCGCTCGTTGGCGGTGCTCACCCCCAGGTGCACCCCCGTGGCCCCGGCACCCCGGGCGGCGGCGCCGAAGGCCTCGACCAGGCGCCGCCCGAGCCCGTGGCCCTGCACGTGCGGCAGCAGGTCGACGTGCAGGTGGGCGGGGTAGCGGTCGGTCAGCGTGCGGGGCGTGGTCGGCGGGTCGGCGGCCATGGCGGCGAGCCGGGCGTCGGCGGAGCCGGGCTCCTGCGCGGCGACGGGGTAGCGGGACCGGACCCCGGACCACCAGGCCCGTCCGGCCCACTCCTCGAAGGCGACGGTGTCGCTGGTCCCGAGCACGTAGCCGCTGACCCTGCCCTCCCGGGTCCCGTCGTCCACGACGAGGCACAGGTCCGGCTCGAAGCGCACGTAGGGCACCGCGTACACGTCGCCCGGCAGGCCCGGGTTCGCGTACAGGCCGGTCCCGTCCCCGCCGTCCGCGGCGGTGGCCAGGCACACCGCGGCCAGCCCGGCGTCGTCGGAGCGGCGGTAGGGCCGCAGGGTGACCCGCGCCGCCCGCCCGGCGCGCCGGCCGCGCACGTCGTGCCGCGTCGTCGCGGCGCCGGGCTCGCTCATGCGGACCATCATCGACCCCCGGGGCCCCGCCCGCCCGCAGGGGCTGCCCCGGCGCGCGGACCGCGGCCGCCGCACGAGCGCCCGGGGCCCCCTGTCAGCACACGGTGGTCCGCCGAGGGTCCGCCCTCGGTGAACGGACGGGGCAGCCCCTGGCGCCCGGGACGGGGGAGGGGTGAGGATCGGCGCGCAGCCGGGCCCCCGCCGGGGCCCCGGCCACGCCGGCCGTCCGCGGGAGGACCCATGAGCACCTGCACGCACCTCGCCAGCACCGCGCCGGTCCCGGCGCCGGCCACGCCGGACGGTTGCGAGGAGTGCCTGGCCGCCGGCACCCGCTGGGTCCACCTGCGCCAGTGCACCGCCTGCGGCCACGTCGGCTGCTGCGACTCCTCCCCGCAGACCCACGCGACGAAGCACTTCCACGCGCACCGAGCACCCGGTCATCCGCTCCTACGAGCCGGGCGAGGCCTGGCTGTGGTGCTACGTGGACTCCGAGACCGGCGCCGCCGACGAGCCGGCGGTGGCCGCCCGGTGAGCGACCTGCCCGTCCTGCTCACCGTCGACGACGACCCGTCCGTCTCCCGGGCGGTCGCCCGCGACCTGCGCCGCCGCTACTCCCAGACCCACCGGGTGGTCCGGGCCGAGTCGGGCGAGAGCGCCATGGAGGCCCTCCGGGAGCTGCGCCTGCGGGGCACCCCGGTCGCCGCGCTGCTCGCCGACTACCGGATGCCGGACATGGACGGCATCACGTTCCTCGAGCAGGCGATGGACCTGTTCCCGCGGGCCCGGCGCGCCCTGCTCACCGCCTACGCGGACACCGACGCCGCCATCCGCGCCATCAACGTCGTCGACGTCGACCACTACCTGCTCAAGCCGTGGGACCCGCCGGAGGAGAAGCTCTACCCGGTCGTCGACGCCCTGCTGGAGTCCTGGGCGGCCTCGCACGAGGACATGACCGAGGGGCTGCGCCTGGTCGGCCACCGCTGGTCGCAGGCCAGCCACGTGGTCCGCGACTTCCTCGCCCGCAACGCGGCCCCGTACCGCTGGGTGCCCGCCGACGAGCCCGAGGGGACCCGCCTGCTCGCCTCGGCCTCGTGCGACCCCAAGGACGTCCCGCTGCTGGTCGAGGCGGACGGGACCCCTCACATCAGCCCCGACCTGGCCACGGTCGCCGCCGTCGCGGGCCTGTCGACCACCCCGGCCGAGGACTTCTACGACCTGCTCATCGTCGGCGGCGGCCCCGCCGGCCTGGGCGCCGCGGTCTACGGCGCGTCCGAGGGGCTGCGCACCGTGCTGGTCGAGAAGAGCGCGACCGGCGGCCAGGCCGGCCAGTCGTCGCGGATCGAGAACTACCTGGGCTTCCCCGACGGGGTGTCCGGCGGCCAGCTCGCCGACCGGGCGCGCCGCCAGGCCGTCCGCTTCGGCGCCGAGGTGCTCACCGCCCGGGCGGTCGAGGGCTTGGACGTGGACGGCCGCGCCCGCCGGGTCCGGTTCACCGACGGCACCTCGGTGAGCGCCCGCGCCGTCCTGCTGTCGACGGGGGTCCAGTGGCGGCGCCTGCCCGCGCCGGGCGTGGAGGAGCTCATCGGTCGCGGCGTCTACTACGGCAGCGCGTCGACCGAGGCCGACGCGTGCGTCGGCCAGCACGTGTTCGTCGTGGGCGGCGCCAACAGCGCCGGCCAGGCGGCGGTGTTCTTCTCGCGCTTCGCCGACCGCGTGACGATCCTCGTCCGGGGCAGCTCGCTGCAGGCGTCGATGTCGAGCTACCTCATCGAGCAGGTCGAGGCCATCGACAACCTCGACGTCCGCTGCTGCACCGAGGTGCTCGAGGCCCACGGCAGCGACCACCTGGAGGCGCTGACCCTGGGCGACCGCGTGAGCGGCGCGTCGGAGAAGGTCGAGGCCGGCCACCTGTTCGTGTTCATCGGGGCCGCGCCCCGGACGGAGTGGCTCGCCGGCGTCGTGGCCCGCGACGACAAGGGGTTCGTGCTCACCGGCCCGGACCTGCTCGTGGACGGCCGGCGCCCGGCGGGATGGGACGAGCCCCGGGACCCGTTGTACCTGGAGTCCTCGGTCCCCGGCGTGTTCGTGGCCGGCGACGTCCGGGCCGCCTCGGTCAAGCGGGTCGCCTCGGCGGTCGGCGAGGGCGCGATGGCCGTCACCCTGGCGCACCGGTACCTGGAGGAGTCGTGAGCGAGGCATGAGCACCGACCTGACCCGGGAGCAGCTCCGGGAGCTGTTCCTGTTCGAGGCGCTGTCCGACGAGCGGCTGGACGCCCTGGCCCAGATGGGTGACGTGGTCGAGGTGCCCGGCGGCACGGCCGTCTTCCGCGAGGGCGAGCCCGCCGAGTGCTTCTACGTCCTGCTGTCCGGGACGGTGTCGATGACCCGCACCGTGCAGGGCGACCAGGTCGAGGTCACGCGCACCGACCACGTCGGTTCCTACGGCGGGGCCACGCAGGCCTACGTGCGCCCCGAGGAGGAGAAGACCTACTCGGCGACGTTCACCGCGGTGACGGACTGCCGGTTGTTCGCGCTGCCCGGCACGGCCTTCGCCGCCCTCGTGCGCGAGTGGTTCCCCATGGCCGTGCACCTGCTCGAAGGGCTGTTCCTCGGCCTGCAGAACAGCCAGGCGGTCATCGGGCAGCGCGAGCGGCTCCTGGCCCTCGGCTCGCTCACCGCGGGGCTCACCCACGAGCTCAACAACCCCGCCGCCGCTGCCGTGCGCGCCACGTCGGCGCTGCGCGAGCGGGTGCGGGCCATGCACCACAAGCTCGGCATGCTCGCCGACTCCACCATCGAGCCCAAGGTCCTCACCGCGCTCGCCGGCCTGCAGGACGAGGCGCTCGCCTGTGCCGGCAAGGGGCCGAAGCTGTCCGCGCTGGCCGCGAGCGACGCCGAGGACGAGCTGCTGGACTGGATGGAGGAGCGCGAGGTGCAGCGCCCCACCGACCTCGCGCCGCCCCTGGTCGCCGCCGGCATCGGGACCGGCTGGCTCGACCAGCTCGCCGACCGCGTGCCCGCGCACCTGCTGGAGTCCGGGCTGCGCTGGATCGTGTACTCGCTGGAGACCGAGCAGCTGATGTCCGAGATCGAGGACGCCACCGGCCGGGTCTCCGCCCTGGTCGGCGCGGCCAAGCAGTACTCGCAGATGGACCGCTCCGCCCAGCAGACCTTCGACGTCCACGACGGGCTCGAGGCGACGCTGGTGATGATGGGCAAGAAGCTCGCCGGCCTCGAGGTGGTCACGGACTTCGACCGGTCCCTGCCCCTGCTCCCCGGCTTCCCCGGCGAGCTCAACCAGGTGTGGACCAACCTGCTCGACAACGCCGCGGGCGCCATGGACGGGCAGGGGACGCTGACCGTGCGGACCGCCCGCGAGGGCGACAGCGTCCTGGTCGAGGTCGGCGACACCGGGCCCGGCGTGCCCCCCGAGCTGCAGCGCCGCATCTTCGAGCCCTTCTTCAGCACCAAGCCCGTCGGCGAGGGCACCGGCCTCGGCCTCGACATCTCGTTCCGGATCGTCGTCAACCGGCACGGCGGCGACCTCCGGGTCCGCAGCGAGCCGGGCGACACCCGGTTCCAGGTCCGGCTCCCGGTGCGGGCCGCGGTGCAGCCCGACGCCGACGCGGGGTCGCCGCTCGCGGGCTGAGCGTCTGCGTCGACCGAGCGGTTCAGCCGCTGGAGGTGGAGGGGTGCGGCACCGGGACGAGCTCCAGCTCGTCGATCCCTGCGAAGTCGCGGGGGTTGCACGTGTACAGCGGCAGCGCGTTCGCCACAGCCACGGCTGCGATGAGGGCGTCGAAGGCGCGGGGCTGGACGGTGCGGCCGCTCCTCCGGATGTCCGCGGCGATCCGCCCGAAGGCGCGTGCGGCCGCCGCGTCCACCGGCAGCGGGTCAAACACTGCCTCTGCCTCCTGGAGGCGCGCCTGCCGTGCGGCGCGCTCGCGGGCGTCGTCCGTGACGAGCGGTCCGACCGACAGCTCCGCGAGGGTGATGACGCTGATGACCGGCGCGGCCGGGAGGTCGTCGGGATCGAGCTGACCCAGCAGGACGACGACGTTCGTGTCGATCAGCCCCGTGCCGTGGGTGCTCACAGGCGCTGGTCGACCACGGCGTCCAGGTCCTGACGCAGACGGTCGCCGTCGACCGTCGGCAGACGGGCGAAGCGCGCTACCAGAGCGGCCGCGCCGAGCCCTGCGCCAGGGAGGGGTTCCAGCCTCGCCACCGGTGTGCCGTCGCGCGTGATCACCACCCGCTCTCCGGCGGCGACGCGGTCGAGCACCCGGCCGCCGTGGTTGCGGAGGTCGCGAACCGTCGTCTCACCCATCGGCAGAGCGTATCACGCGTGATACACCACTCATGAGGCCCGCGGTGCCCCCTGAGACACGTCCAGGAGGGCCAGGGTCGCGGAGCCTCCGTCGCCCGGTCAGGCCCCCTCGAAGAACCGCCGCAGGACCGGCAGCAGCACGTCCGCCTGACGGGTGACGCTCATGTGCGTCGTGCCCGGCAGCACGCGCAGCTGCGCGCCCGGGATGAGCTCGCTCATGAGCGCCCCGTGCTCGACCGTCGTGAAGTCGCGGTCGCCCTGGACCAGGAGCACCGGGCACCTGATCCCCGCGAGCTGCTCGTCGGTCCAGCCGGTGAAGAACGCCTCCTGGAAGCCGCTGAGCCGGACCATGAACGCGTCGAAGCGCTCCGGGTGGGGCGACAGCCGCTCGTACTCCGCGCGCATCGCGGCGAAGTCGTCGGCCGTCGGCATGATCGTCGACGTCGCGTACGTGGACGGGTCGCCGAGGTCCGGGTGCAGGCCGTCGGGACGGACGCTCGCCGACACCGCGACGACCGCCTCGACCCGGTCCGGGTGGTGCACGGCCAGCTCGAGCGCGACCCCGCCGCCCATGCTGTGGCCCATGACGGCGGCCCGCCCGAGACCCAGGTGGTCGAGCACGGCGACGACGTCGGAGGCGTGGTTGGCGTAGGTGATGTCGCGCTCGGAGTCGGGGGTGCGGCCGTGGCCCTGCAGCTCGATCCCGACGACGGTGCGGGTCTCGGCCAGACCGGGCAGGAGCGCCCCGAAGTCGAGGTCGATGGACAGCATCCCGCCGTGCAGGAGCACCAGCGGCGCGCCGGTCCCGTAGGTCTCGACGTACAGGTGCTGGCCGTCGACGTCGACGTGGCCCGTGGTGGTCGGGGCGAGGGTCTGCGTGGTCATGCCGTCATGACACCACCCGGGGAGCGGACTCATCGGCGCGCACGAGGGCGGCGCCGTTCAGCGCCGCGGGTGGTCCCGGCGGCGTCGTGCTCGCGCACGTCCCCGGCGCTCTTCTCGGCCTTCTCGATGACCGTCCGCGCGACGATCTGCTGCTTCGTCACCGCGCGCTGGGTGCGGCCCCGGCCGACGAAGCTGATCGCCCAGTGCAGCAGCGTGGTCACCCGGTTCTTGAAGCCGATGAGGTACAGCAGGTGGACGAACAGCCAGGCGGCCCAGGCGACGAACCCGGTGAGCCGGACCCGGCCGATCTGGGTGACCGCGGCGAACCGGCTGATGGTGGCCATCGAGCCCTTGTCCTTGTACCGGAAGGCGCCCGGGACGGGCCGGCCCTCGAGACGGGCGGCGATGGTCGCCGCGGCGTGCTGGCCGGACTGGATCGCGACCTGCGCCACGCCGGGCAGCCGGTCCAGCGCCATGAGGTCGCCGACCACGAACACGTCGGGGTAGCCGGGGACGCTGGTGTCCGGGGCGACGACCACGCGGCCGGCGCGGTCGGTCTCGGCGCCGGTGCGCTCGGCGACCAGGCGGCCCAGCGGGTTCGCCTCGACCCCGGCCGCCCACATGATCGTCTCGGCCTCGATGCGCCTGGTGGCGCCGTCGGGCGTGACGACGGTGAGGCCCGAGCCGTCGAGGTCGGTGACCCGGGTCTTCAGGCGGACGTCGACGCCCATCTGGCGCAGCCGGTCGTGGGTGTCCTGCGAGAGCGCGGGGTGGAACGGCGGGAGCACCCGGTCGGCCGCGTCGACGAGGATGATCCGGCTCGTCGAGGGGGAGATGCTGCGGAACTCCCCGCGCAGGGTGCGGTGGGCCAGCTCGGCGATCTGGCCGGCCATCTCGACGCCGGTCGGGCCGGCACCGACGACGACGAAGGTCAGCGCGCGGGCGACCTCCTCCGGCGTCGAGGCCAGCTCGGCGCGCTCGAAGGCGGTGAAGATGCGGCCGCGCAGCTCGAGGGCGTCGTCGACGGTCTTCATGCCGGGGGCGAACTCGGCGAAGTGGTCGTTGCCGAAGTACGACTGCCCGGCGCCGGCGGCGACCACCAGGCTGTCGTAGGGCAGCGTCGTCGTGGTGCCCTCGCCGGCGAAGGTGAGGGTCTTGGCGTCGGGGTCGACGTCGAGGACGTCGCCGAGCAGGACGCGGGCGTTGGGCTGGCCGCGGAGGATCTCCCGGGTGGCCGGGGCGATCTCGCCCTCGGACAGGATGCCGGTGGCCACCTGGTACAGCAGCGGCTGGAACAGGTGGTGCACGGTCCGGCTGACCAGCGTGACGTCGACGTCGGCGTGGGCCAGCTTCTTGACGGCGAAGAGGCCGCCGAACCCGGAGCCGACGACGACGACCTGGTGGCGGGCTGCGGTCCGAGGGGTGGTGGCGCTCATGCGGTGTCCTTCCCGAGCCGGGGCGCAGGCCCCGGCCGCTGCGGTGACGGTCGGGAGCGACGCTGCTCGGGTGCTTGTGAAGCGGTGCACAATCTACAACGTCGCGTGCCCGGCGTCACTTCCCCGCGGCGCGACCAGGTGCAGACTTCGCGCGGAGGACGCTCGTCGCCGACGGAGAGGACGACCTCGCCGTGATCCTGCCGCCGGTCCCCGACCCGCGCCTGGTCACCGTGCGCCGCGGCGGCACGCTCACCGACGACGACCACCGGCTGCTCGCGGTGTGGGCGGCCGACTGCGCGGAGCACGTCCTGCCCCTGTTCGCGCAGGCCCGCCCCGACGACCCGCGTCCGAGGGACGCGGTCGCGCACGCCCGGGCCTGGGCCCGCGGCGAGGTCCGGATGATGGCGGCCCGCGCGGCGGGCGGCCACGCGATGGCGGCGGCCCGCGCCCTGCGGGGCGCGCCCCGCTTCGCCGCGTACGCCGCGGGGCAGGCCGCCTGCGTCGCCCACGTCGCGGCCCACGACCTCGGTGCCGCGGCGTACGCCATCAAGGCCGTCCGGGCCGCGGCGCCGGACGGCCGGGGCGAGGACGCGGGGCGCTCCGAGCGTCTCTGGCAGCAGGACCGGCTGCCGGAGCAGGTCCGCGAGCTGGTGCTCGACGACCAGAGGCGCCGCGACCACCTGTGCTGGTCGGTCTTCGGCGCCTGGGTGGACCCGGCGCCCGCCGACCCGGCGAACCTCTGAAGGCGTGACGTCGTCCGGCCCCGGTCGCTGCGCCGTCGGGCTGGGTCGGGCGCCGTCGTGACGGTGCGCGCTCCAGCCGGGCGCCGGAGCTGTCGATGCCGAGGGGGTGCTCCGGTACGTCGCGACCGCGCTGCTCGTGCTGGCGGGCGTGCTCGTGGTGCGCTGGTGGCTGCGCCGGGTGGACGCGCTCGGCCGTGACCGCGGCTTCCCGCTCCTGGCTGTGGGGCTGTGCGTGGTCCTCGCCGCCGCGGCGGCGTGGCCGGTCGCGGTGGACGACCGGACCGAGCGGCGGCTGTCCGCGGCGGGGTCCGAGGTCGCCGGCGTGCCGATGGAGGTGCACTGCCAGAGCTTCGGCGAGGCCTCGCTCGAGGTGAGCAGCCACCTCGGGGAGGTCGCCTACGGGCCGGACGGGGTCCCGCGGCGGCGGGCGGTGCTCGCGTGGGGCCAGTGCCGCCTGCTGCGGGCGTGGATGCGGGACCGCGGCCAGGACGCCACGCTCGAGCAGGTGGTCGCCGTCCACGTGCTCACCCACGAGGCGATGCACGTGGCCGGGCACACGGTCGAGGCGGAGGCCGAGTGCCTCGCGGTCCAGCAGGACGCCGCCATGGCCGAGCTCCTCGGCGCGGACCCGGCGCAGGCGACGGCGCTCGCCCAGCGCTACCGGGCCGAGGTGTACCCGCGCCTGCGCGAGGCGTACCGCTCCGCGGGCTGCGCCGCGGCGTGGGACGGGTAGACGCGCCGGGTCAGCCCAGGCCCGGCAGCCGCTCCGCCACGGCCTCGAGCACGCGCTCGTCGCCGGCGTAGACGCCCTCGGGACGCGGCCAGTGGGTCACCAGGTCCGTGAAGCCGATGGCCCGGGCCCGCTCGTGGGCGCGGAGGAACGCCTCGACCGAGGACAGCGCGTAGGTGCCGGCGTCGACGCTGAGGTAGCGGTCGACCTCGTCCGGGTGGCGGCCCTGCGCCTCCAGCGTCTCGGTGAAGGTCCGGTGGGCCTGCTCCACGCCGGCCCACCAGTCCTCGGCCGCGCCCCCGCCCGCCGGGCCGGTGGTGGCCCAGCCCTGCCCGTACCGGGCGGCCAGCCGCATCCCGCGCGGGCCGTTCGCGGCTACGACGAACGGCAGCCGGGGCACGCTCGGGCCGCCGGGCAGCATCCGGGCGTCGTCGGCGGCGTAGTGCTCCCCGCGCCAGGTGGTCGAGCGCTGGGTGAGCAGCCGGTCCAGCAGCGCGACGAACTCCTCGAAGCGTGCCGTGCGCCGGGCCTGCGGCAGCGGCGGGTCGCCGAGGACCGTCGCGTCCGCGCCGGCACCGCCGGAGCCGACGCCGAGCACGAAGCGCCCGCCGCTGATGTCGTCCAGGCTCATCAGCTCCTTGGCGAACGGGACCGGGTGCCGGAAGTTCGGGCTGGCCACCCAGGTGCCGAGCCGGATGGTCGTGGTGACGGTCGCGGCCGCCGTCAGCGTGGGCACGGTCGCGAACCACGGCTGGTCGCGCAGCGAGCGCCACGACAGGTGGTCGTAGGTCCACGCGTGCGCGAACCCCAGCTCCTCCGCCCGCCGCCACGTCCTGGCCGCCTGCGACCAGCGCTGCTGCGGGAGGATGACCACACCGGTTCGCACCCGCCGAGACTAGGTCCGGCCCAGCCCGCCTCGGCGGCCTGAGAGCCCGTCCGGACGGTCCTCGTGCCGTCAGGCGGGGGTGCGGAGGGACGCCACGAGCTCGTCGAGCCGCTCGTACGTCTCGCGCATCCCGCCCTCCATGCCGGAGGCGACGTGGCCGTCCCGGGCCGCGAGGCTCGCGTGGCGGGTCTCACCGCGCAGCAGGGTCCCGCCCTCGACCGGCTCGAGGACCATCGTCTCCACCGCCTCGTGGTCCGGGGCGCCCTCGTAGACGAAGGTCTGCACGACGCGGTGCGGCGGGTCGATCTCGCGGTAGGTGCCGTGGAAGGCGGCCTCGCGCCCACCGGAGGCGAGCACGAAGCGGTAGCCGCCGCCGACGCGCAGGTCGACCTCGCACGTGGTCATCTCGCCGCCGCGCGGGCCCCACCAGGACGGCAGGTGCTGCGGGTCGGTCATGACGGCGAAGAGCAGCTCGGGCGGGGCGGCGACGAACCGCTCGAAGCGGATGACGGGCTCGTCGGTCGGGACGTCGAGCGTGAGGGTGGTCATGGTCGGTCTCCTCCGTGAGGGTCGGGCTGGTCGGTGGACGTCGTGCTGGGCGTGCTCGGGCTCTGCTGCAGGTCGTCGAGGTAGGCGTCCAGCCGGTCGAAGCTGGCCTCCCAGAACTCGCGGTACGTGCCGAGCCAGGAGGAGAGCCGGCCCAGCGGCTCGGGCTCCAGGCGGCACAGGTTCCGCCGCGCGTCGCGGCGGCGGCTCACCAGGCCGGCGGTCTCCAGCACCTTGAGGTGCTTGGAGACCGCGGGCTGGCTCATGGCGAACGGCTCGGCCAGCTCCAGGACGCCGGCCTCGCCGCGGGCCAGCCGGGCGACGATGGCCCGGCGGGTCGGGTCGGCGAGGGCCGCGAAGGCCCGGTCGAGGTCGATCTCCGCCGTTTGCATAACCATATGGTTATGCGTCAGTGGTCCGGTGTCAAGGGAAGCTGCAGAGGGACCCCGCCGGGGCGTCGCCCTCGTAGAGGACCACCCCCGTGACGACGTCCGCGCCGCGGACGAACACCCCGGTGGCGCTGGCGGGCACCTCGACCGGGCTGCCGGCGACCCTGGCCCGCAGACCGTCCTCGAGCTGGACGTCCACCGCCTCCGTGCCCAGCCCGGGGCCCGGGGCCGCGCGGACCGCGGCCGGGCGGGACCGGACCGCGTCGAAGGGCGCCCCGGAGGCCACCGCCGGGTCGGTCGTCACCCGGAACGCCGTCCCCGGCACGGCGGCCAGCCCGACGATCGTGTCGAGGTCCGCCCAGAGGGTCAGCCCCTCGGACGCGCCGGTGCCGGTCCAGGTGGTGCACCCCCGGCCGTCCAGCGGGTCCCCGCCGAGGTCGTCCGGCTGCGGCACCACGAGGCCGTCCGCCTCGGCCTGGGCGACGGACCCGCCCAGCCGCAGCTCCGCGGTGCCCCCGGCCTCCAGCGACAGGGCCGGGCGGCCCGTCCGGCAGCGCCTGCCCGGCGGCCAGGAAGTCCTCGCCCGGCACGAGGCGGCAGTCCCGGCCGGCCTCGGTGCGCAGCACCAGGGCCGTGATGCGCCCCGGGGTCGGGGTGCCCTCGACCAGCGCGACGTCGGACAGGACGAGCTCGGTGCCGTCACCGGCGTCGACGACGACGTCGTTGACCTCCGGCCCCGTCTCCCCGAGCGGCCGGTCCTTGACCAGCCGCGCGCCGGGGACCTCGAGCGCGGTGGCCACGGGCGAGCCCAGCGTCGGTCCGAGCCAGGTCCGGGGGACGTCACCGGGGACCCGCACCCGGTCGGGCAGGGCGAGCGCGACCAGCGACACGACGACCCCGTCCTTGAGCCAGACGGTGAGGCCCGTGCCGACCATGCCCTCGGGGTGCAGCTGCTCGAGGCCGGCGAGGAAGGTCTCGACCGCGACGCACCCGGACGCCGTGGGCCTCAGCTGGGTCTCGTCGAGGTCACCGAGGTCCGGCTCGGACCCCAGCTCCAGCCCCGGGAACCCCTCGGGCGACAGCAGGACCCCGACCTCGTCGGGCCCCGCGCTGGGCGCGGTGGCGGGGGGCGCGGCGTCGGGGGCCAGCTGCCCCGGGGCGAGGACCACCGCGGCGACGAGCACCGCGGCCGCGGCCGCGGACGCCGAGGCCAGGCGCACCTGCGCGCGCCGCCGCCGGCGGCGGGCGACCGCGCCGCGGACCCGCCCGACGGGGTCGCCGGGAGCGGTCACCGCCTCGGCCGCGCGGGCCAGCGCGGACCGGAGGTCGTCGTGCGCGCCGTCGCGCCGTCGTCGTCGTCGCTCGTGCTCATCGCAGCGCCTCCCTGTCGATCCCGGCGCGCAGCCGCGCGAGCGCCTTGGACGTCTGGCTCTTGACCGTGCCGACGGAGCAGCCGAGGAGCTCGGCGGTCTCGCGCTCGGAGTGGTCGGCGTAGAACCGCAGGACGACGGTGGCCCGCATCCGGGCCGGCAGCTCCTGCAGCGCGACGACCAGGGCCTCCCGCCGGACGATCCCGTCGGTGGTCGGCCCGCTGCGGTCCTGCGGCTCGTCGTGGCGCTCCGCCGTGCGCACCCGCAGCAGCCGGGCGAGCTCCTCGCGGCGGCGGCGGGTGCGCCGGTAGGCCGTGGTCGCCAGCACGCGGCGGGCGTAGACCATCGGGTCGTCCGTGCGCCGGATGGTGGACCACCGCTCGACCACCACCGCGAGCGCGGTCTGCACCGCGTCCTCGGCCTCGTGCGGGTCACCGGTCAGCAGGTACGCGGTCCGGTAGAGCCGGGACCAGGCGACCGCGACGAACGCGTCCACCGCCTGCTCGTCGTGCGAGGTCTCCCGCGCCGGCATCCGTCCCCCGTCCGTCGTCCACGGGGTCCTCCCCGTCACCCCCTCAGAGCCACCAGGGCAGCGAAAGGTTGCCAGGCCCCGTCAGGGCAGCAGCGCGTGGGCGCGGGCCACCGCCTCCGCCGCGCCGGGACCCTCGTCCTGGAACCACTCCACGGCCAGGCCGGCCGCGGCGTCGCGGCGGGCGGGGGTGCGCCGCCACGTGGCCAGCACCCGCCCCCCGACGACCACCGTCGGGCGGAAGACGCCGTTGCGCCCGGGCACGATCCGCTCGGCGTGCTCGGGCGCCAGCACGGCGTCGCGGTCCGCGTAGCCGAGCAGGTACTCGTCGAAGCCGGGCAGCAGCAGCGTGCCCTCCGCCTCGTCGCGGCAGGCGGCCAGCCGGTCCGGCGTCGACGGGTCCATCAGGTGCTCGACGCCGTCGCGGCCCTCGACCTCGACCGCCACCAGCCGGTCCCGGACCGCGGCCACCCCGCGGCGGACCTCCCCGACGGTGAGCGAGGACCAGCGGACCAGGTCGGCGACCGTGGCGGGGCCGTGGCTGCTGAGGTACCGCCACGCGAGCCGGGCGAGCGCCTCGTCCCGGTCGACGGGCTCGACGACGGGCAGCCACGCGTCGGCGGCGACCACCAGCTGCTCGCCGGAGCCGTCGGGCGCCGTCGGGCCCAGGCAGACCGCCCCCGTCTGCGACAGGTGGACGAGCAGCAGGTAGCCGCGCCCCTCGGCCGTCCCGACGCCCCCGCGCTCCCAGGCCGCGGCGAGCTCCGCCCGGCTGAGCGCCCCGTCGGCCAGGGCCTCCAGCGCGAGCTCCCGCGCCCGCCCCAGGGTGCGGTCGTCCAGCCCGCGCTCCCGGCGCAGCGCGGCCGACCGGGCCTCCATCCGTGGGCCGGCCAGGGGCAGGAGCCAGGCCAGGTCGTCGGCGGCCAGGAGGTGCAGCGTGCCGCGCACCGGCCAGCTCCGGACCACGGCGCCGCGGTCGAGCGCGTCCACCACGGCGGCCCGCCCGCGCGCGGGCGTGCGGAGGGCGACCGACGTGAGCGCCCCCGGGAGGTCCTGCGCCTGCACGGCCAGCAGCCGACGGACCGCCTCCACCACCGGGTCCGGGATCCGCCGCCGGTCCGTCCGGGCCCGTCGCGGGCCGGGCGCCGACCAGGCCGAGCGCGGCCAGCCGCAGCAGCCCGACCTCCCGTGGCGTGATCACGGCGCCAGCATCACCGCCCCCTCCGACAGAACCCGGCCACGACCGGCGAGGATCGGTCCGTGCCGCTTCCTGCCCTCGCCCCCGGAGCCCGCCCCGTGCCCGTCGTGCTCGACTGCGACCCCGGCCACGACGACGCGCTCGCCCTGCTCCTGGCCCACGCCGACCCCCGGCTCGACCTGCGCGCCGTCACGGTGGTCCACGGCAACCAGACCGTCGACAAGTGCCTGCGCAACACCCTCGCGCTGTGCACGGTCGCCGGCATCACCGACGTGCCCGTCGCCCGCGGCGCGGACCGGCCGCTGGTCCGCCCGCTGCGGGTGGCGCCGGACATCCACGGCGAGACCGGCCTGGACGGCCCTCTCCTGCCCGAGCCGACGGTCCGGGCCGACGACCGGGACGCCGTGACCCTCCTGGCCGACACCCTGCGTGCGGCCGACGAGCCCGTCACCGTGCTGGCCACCGGGGCCCTCACCAACGTCGCCCTGCTGCTGCGGGCCGAGCCCGGCCTGCGCGAGCGGGTCCGGGAGGTGGTGTGGATGGGCGGGTCCACGGTGCGGGGCAACATCTCGCCCTACGCGGAGGCCAACGCGGCCAACGACCCCGAGGCCGTGGCCGAGGTGCTGGCCGCGCTGCCGCTGACCATGGTCGGGCTCAACCTCACCCACCAGGCCCTCGTCACGCCCGAGGTCGTCGAGCGGTTCCGCGGCCTGGGCACGCCCGTGGCCACGCTGTGCGCCGAGCTCATGACCTTCTTCGGCGACACGTACGACCGGGTCTTCGGCATGCCCGACCCGCCGCTGCACGACCCGGTCGTGGTGGCGATGGTCGCCGACCCGGCGCTGGTCCGCACCGTCCGGGCGAACGTCGTCGTCGAGACCGAGGGCCGCTGGACCGCCGGGGCGACCGTGGTCGACCTGGACCGCTACTCCGGCCGCCCGGACAACGCCACCGTCGGGCTCGACCTGGAGGTCGAGGGGTTCTTCGACCTGCTCGTCGACGCGGTGGCCACCTACCGCTGAGGGCCCGTCGACCTCTCCCCCGCCGTCCGGTCGGGCGGCGACGTCGGCCCAGAACGACAGCACGGCCTCGGCCGTGCGCCCCGGCTGCTCCAGCGGGGCCACGACCGTGGCGCCGTGCACGGTGGCGAAGGCGCCGTCCGGGAGCCGGGCCGCGGCCGCCTCGGCCAGCTCCGGCGTCCAGTCGTAGCGGTCGTCGGTGGCCACGACCAGAGTCGGGACCGTGATCCGGGGCAGCGCCCACGACAGGTCGGTGCGCCGCGTGATGAACGACCTGACCGTCTGCACGAGGCTGCCCCGGGGCGTGGCCCGCAGCACCGCGTCGAGGACAGGGCGGCACCGCCCGTCCGGCTCGGCCAGCTGCACCCCGGCCACGGCGTCGCGCACGGGCCGGACCGGCCCGAGCACGCGCAGGACGGTGGTGAGGAGCCGGACCTGCCGCAGCTGCGCCGGGGACAGCGCGTTGACCGGCGAGCTGATGGTCACCAGCGTGCGGACCCGGCCCGGTCGCGTGGCGGCGAGGTGCAGGCCGGTGTGCCCGCCCCAGGCGTTGCCCACCCAGTCCACCTCGTCCAGGCCGAGACCGTCCAGCAGCTCCTCCGCGACCACGGCCCCCTCGCCGACGGAGCTCGGGCGGCGCAGCGGGTCGCTGGCGCCGTAGCCGGGCCCGTCCACGACGAGCAGCCGCCGGTGGGGGCGGAGCAGCGGGACCACCGCCGACCACGACGAGGAGTCGGCGAACATGCTGTGCCAGAGCACGGCGACGGGGGCGTCGGGGTGCGGGCCCTCGTGCTCGTGGACCGCGACCACCCCCAGGGACGTCACGACCCGGTGGGTCCGGGCCGCCGTCGGGGCGGAGGCCGCCGAGGCGGCGGGCGGTGCGGGGGCTGCGCTGGGCGTGGTGGTCGCGCTCGGGGCCGGGTTCGTCATGGGTCTCCTCGACGGTCAAGCGTCACCGGCTATCGATGAACGCTGGTGACGACTATGGTGACCGTCGTGTCGGAGGTCAAGGGTCCACCGGTCGACCGGCCCGTCGTCCCGGAGGCGCTGGCCGCGTGGGTGCGTCCCGGGACGGTCCCCGGGGTGGCGCCCGGACCGCTGGAGCTCCTGCGGTCCCTGCTCAACACCGACGACCGCTTCCACGACCACGACGGGCTGGCCGAGGGCCCCCCCGCGCTGGTCGAGGTCCGGGACGCCCTGCGGGCCCACCTGGTCGGCGCCGGGCGCGAGCACGCCGGCGAGGGGCCGGGCGGGTCCGCGGGCGAGCCGGCGGCACGGCTGGCCGCCGTCGCGGCGCGCCACCCGCTCGTCGTGGCCGTCGGTGCGTCCGGCGGCACGGAGCTGGTCCCGGCGCCGGGGCTGGCGGGGGAGCCCGCCGCCGTCGCGGTGCTGCTGGCCCTGCTGCACCGGACGACCGCGGACGGGTCGTGGGACCGGCTCAAGGAGTGCGCGAACCCCGCCTGCCGGTGGGTCTTCTACGACTCCTCGCGCAACCGGTCGGGCCGCTGGTGCGCGATGGGCGAGTGCGGCGACGTGATGAAGGCCCGGGCCTACCGGGGACGGCGACGCGCGGACTGACCGGCCGTCCCCGCGGCACGGTCGAGCTGGGCCTGCGCCTCGGCGAGCACCCGGACGGCGTCGGCGCCGGACCGGGCGTCGGCGGGGTGGGCCGGGCCCCCCGACGCGGCGGAGACCAGGGACCGGACCGCCGAGGAGTGGGCCTGCACCGGGTCGGTGCCGTGGTCGGTGGGGATCGAGGCCCAGCCGTGCTCGCCGTACAGGTCGAAGCGCAGGGTGGCGGCCTGCTCCGGGACGGTGAGGCTCACCGTGGCGGTGCTCGACGCCCCGCCCGCGTGGCGCAGGACGAGGTGGACCGTGTCGGCGGGCCCCGCCGTGGCCGTCACCCCGGTGACCGGTCCGAGGGCGGGCACGAGCATCGACAGGGCGTGCGGGCCGATGTCCCACAGCGCGCCCTGCTCCTGGCGCCACGGGGACTGCGCGAAGGGGTTGCCCTCGTGGAAGATCGAGCCGATCCACACCGCGACGGCCCCGGTCCAGCCGCCCTGCGCGACGACCTCGGCCAGCCAGCGCTCGACGGGCTCCTGGTGGCGGGCGGTGACGAAGACGACGGAGGCCACCCCGGCCCGCTCGACGGCCGTCACGACGGCCTCGGCCTGCGCGACGTCGAGCGCGACCGGCTTCTCCAGCAGCAGGTGGCAGCCGGCGGCGGCGGCGCGCACGGCGAGCGGGGCCTGCACGTGCGGCGGGACGGCGAAGGTGACGAGGTCCACGGCGGCGAACATCTCGTCCACGTCGGCGTAGGCGGTGGCGCCGTGGCGGGCGGCGAGCTGCTCCGCCCTGGCCAGGTCACGGCCCCACACGGCGGACAGCTCCACCCCGTCCACGGCGGCGACCCCGGCGGCGTGCACCTCGGCGGCCCAGTACCCCGTCCCGACCAGCCCTGTGCGCACGGGGGCAACCCTGGCACGGGCCGCGGCGGGGCGCCGGGTCACCGGCGCCGGCGCACGAGGGTGACCAGCGCGCCGACCACGAGCAGGAGCCCGAGCAGCACCATCCCGGCCGGCACGACGAGGCCGAGGTCGACCCGGACCCGGCCGAGCTCCCAGGCGCCGAGCAGGGCGGCGACCGCGAGGGCCACGCACCCCCAGACCAGGGTGCCGAACGCGGGGCCGGCCGGCGGGGCGGCGAGGTCGGTCCGGGCGGCGGGGTCGGTCGGGGTGGAGAGGTCGGTCCGGTCGGTCTGGTCGTCGGTCATGGCGTCCTCCTGGCGGTGTGCGGTGGCGGTGGGGTGTCCGTCTGCGGTCGGGCCGTCGGTCACGGGGCACCGACCGGGTCCACGCGGACGGTGCCGACCAGGGCGCGGGCGTCCACGACGACCTGCGGGTCCCGGTCGGACACGAGCCGGCGCTCGAAGCCGATCCCGTCGAGCTGCTCGCCGCCGTCCACCACGGTCGAGCCGACCAGGGCGCCGGCGTCGACGCGGACGTCCATGCCGTCGGGGACCAGCACGGTGAGCTCGCCGATCCCGACCCGGACGGGCACGCGCACCTCGGCGCCGGAGGGCAGGTCGGCGAGGGCGGTCAGGTCGAGGGTGCCGTCGCCGAGCCCGACGGAGCCGCCGCGCCCGGCCTCGGCGGTGCTGGTCGGGGTCCACGTCGAGTCCCCGGCGACCTGCGCGGTGCGCCAGCTCGGGACGAGCAGGAAGGCCAGCACGGCGACGAGGACGACGGACGTCGTGAACCCGACGCCGCCGTCACGGCGGCCGGCGACCCCGAGGCCGACCAGCGCCAGGCCGAGCACGACCAGGGCGGCGCAGGCGGCCAGCACCTGCGGACGGCCGGCCAGGACGTCGGTCGCCGACGCCAGCCAGGCGGCGCCGGCGGCGGCCAGGGCGAGCCCGGTCACCGCGGCCGACAGCGCCGGCCCGGGGCCCCGGCGCACCGGCCGGACCGGGCGCAGGGGCCCCGGTGCCGGGGGCGGACCGGAGGACGGGACCGCGCGGGCGGGGACGGACGCGGGGTCCGTGTCCCACGCGCGTGCGTCCCACGTCTGGGTGCCCGCCCACGGGGTCGCGTGCTCCCACGTGCCGGCCGTGCCCGGGCTCGTGGCGGGGCCCGCCGACCAGGCCGTCCCGGCGGCGGGGCCGGTCCAGGGGCCGGTCGTGCCGGCGGCCGCGGACCGGGCGCCGCTGCGCTCGGCGGCGGCGCGCAGCTGGGGCAGCAGGGCGAGGCCGACGAGCAGCAGCGTGCCGACGGTGAGCGCCCCGAGCAGCTCCCCGCCGCTCACGAGGTCGCGGCCCGCCACGAGCTCCCAGGGGTTCGGCGCGACGATCCCGGCCAGCAGCAGCGCCACCGC
Organism: uncultured Actinomycetota bacterium; assembly: GCA_963750335.1. Lineage (GTDB taxonomy): Bacteria > Actinomycetota > Actinomycetes > Actinomycetales > JBBAYJ01 > Aquipuribacter. The sequence continues at coordinate 312,148 of CAVVQD010000010.1, read as the reverse complement.
CCCGACGGTCGTGCCGGTGAGGTCGCCGTGGCTGGCCCGCTCCAGCTCGATGCGCCCGTCGTGGTCGGGCAGCAGGACCAGCGCCAGCGCGTAGGCGACGAGGCCGACCCCGCCGAGGAGCACGGTCGCGAGCAGGGCCACCCGCAGCAGGACGGGGTCCACGCCGAGGCGGCGGGCCAGGCCCGAGCACACCCCGCCGAGCCAGCGGTCGTCCGTCGGCCGGCGGACCCCGGTGCGCCGGGCCGCGGACCAGACGTCGTCGAAGCCCGGCGTCCGCGGGGGCCGGTGCGGTCCGGCGGCGGGCCCCGCCGCAGGAGGGCCGGCGTAGGGGCCGGCGTCGGGGCCGGCGGCCGGGTCGGCGGTCGGGTCGGTGGTCGGGTCGGTGGGCGTCCCGGCCGGGGGGCCGGCGGGGGGCTGGTCGGTCGTCTCGCTCATGGCACGAGCCTGCTCGCGGCGGGGGTGCCGGGGCATCGGGGATGACCCTGGTCCCACCCTGGTCCTGCCCGGGACCGGCCGGGCCGAGGACCAGGGTCCGTCCCTGGTCCCCCCGGCGACGGGCCGGGGCAGGATGGTCGGGTGGTCCCCGCCGTACGCCCGCCGCTGCGCCGGCCCGTGGCCGGGCGCGCGGTCGCCGGCGTGGCCGCGGGCGTGGCGGAGCACCTGGGCGTGCCGGTCCGGGTGGTGCGGGTGCTCTGGGTGGTCGCGGGCCTCGCGCTCGGCGCGGGCGTGCTGGCCTACCTGCTCCTGTGGGCGGTGGTGCCCTCCGAGGGGCCGGACCTGCGCGGGGCGGGGCCGTCCGGGCGCGACCGGTCAGCGGGCCCCGGCGTCCGGCCGTCCCGGCTGGACGGCGAGACCGGGCCGTGGCTGCTGGCCGGGGTGGTCCTCACGACCCTGGGGGCGGCGGCCCTGGCCCAGCGCGCGGGCGCCGGCGTCTCGCTGCCGACGGTGACCGCCGGGGCGGTCGCGGTCACCGGGGCGGTGGTGGCGTGGACGCACCTGGACGCGCGCGACCGCCAGCGCTGGGTGAGCGGCGCCACCGGCGGCACCCCCCGCGGTGCCCTGCGGCTGCTCGCCGGCCTCGCCCTGGCCGTGACCGGTCTGCTCCTGCTCGCCCTCACCGGGGAGGACGCCTCGGTGCTGCGCCCCGCCGCCCTGGCCTCGGTCGCGGTGCTCGGCGGGGTGTCGCTGCTCCTGGCGCCGTGGGCGCTGCGGCTGTGGCGCGGCCTGGAGGCGGAGCGCGCGGCCCGCGTCCGCGAGACCGAGCGGGCGGACCTCGCCGCGCACCTGCACGACTCCGTGCTGCAGACCCTCGCCCTCATCCAGCGCCGCAGCGACGACCCGGCCGAGGTGTCCCGGCTCGCCCGGGCCCAGGAGCGGGAGCTGCGCGGGTGGCTCTACGGCCCTCGCGCCGCCCGGGCCCGGGGGGCGCTGCCCGGCGGGGCGGAGCCGCCGCTCACCCTGGCCGCGGCGGTCGAGCAGGCGGTCGCCCAGGTCGAGGACACGCACTCCGTCCCGGTCGAGGTCGTCGTGGTCGGCGACCGGGCCACCGACGTGCGGACCGACGCCCTCGTCCTCGCCCTGCGCGAGGCGGCCACGAACGCCGTCCGCCACGCCCGCCCCCCGGTCCGGGTCTACGTCGAGGTCGCCGACGACGCCGTCGTGGCCTACGTGTCCGACCGGGGCGACGGCTTCGACGTCGACGCCGTCCCGCAGGACCGGCTCGGCGTGCGGGAGTCCGTGCTGGGCCGGATGCGGCGTGCGGGAGGCTCGGCCCAGGTGCGGCGCCCGGCGACGGGCGGCACCGAGGTGGTCCTCGAGCTGCCCGTCCTCGCCCCGCCGGCACCGCAGCAGCATCCCCACCAGCACCCCCAGCAGCAGGTCCACCAGGAGGAGGCGCGATGAGCCCGGTCAGGCTCGTGCTGGTCGACGACCACCGGATGGTCCGCAGCGGCGTGCGCGCCGAGCTCGAGGACGACCTCGTCGTCCTCGCCGAGGCCGGGGACGTCGACGACGCCGTCGAGCAGGTCCGCTCCACCCTGCCGGACGTCGTGCTGCTCGACGTCCACCTGCCCGGCGGCCAGGGCGGGGGCGGGGCCGAGGTGCTGCGACGGTGCGCCGGCCTGCAGACCGCGGCCGGGCAGCCCGTCCGCTTCCTGGCCCTCAGCGTGTCCGACGCCGCGGCCGACGTCATCTCCGTCATCCGGGCGGGGGCGCGCGGCTACGTCACCAAGACCATCGACGGGCGGGAGCTGTCCGACGCGGTGCGGCGGGTGGCCGACGGCGACGCGGTGTTCTCGCCCCGGCTCGCCGGCTTCGTGCTCGACGCCTTCGGGACCGGGGCCGCGGACCTGGCCGCGGTGGACGACGAGCTGGACCGCCTCACGGCCCGCGAGCGCGAGGTGATGCGCCTCATCGCCCGTGGCTACGCCTACCGCGAGGTCGGCACCGAGCTGTTCATCTCCGTCAAGACGGTGGAGACCCACGTCAGCTCGGTGCTGCGCAAGCTGCAGCTGTCCAGCCGGCACGAGCTGAGCCGCTGGGCGGCCGAGCGGCGGATCGTCTGAGCGCGCTCGCCGACGTCGTCGACCGGCTGCGGTGCCCGGTCTGCACCGCGCCCCTCGCGCTGGCCGCCGGCCCGCCGCAGGTGCTCGGCTGCCCGGCCGGGCACCGCTTCGACGTGGCCCGGCAGGGGCACGTGGTGCTCGTGCCCGGCGGGTCGAGGCTGCGGGCCGACACCGCGGACATGGTCGCGGCCCGGCTGCGGGTCCACGCCTCGGGGGCGTTCGACGGGGTGCGCGACGCGCTGGTCCTGGCCGCCGGCCCGGGCGCCGGCGAGCCGGACGGCGGTCCCGTCGACGGGCTCGTCGCCGACCTCGGGGCCGGTCCCGGGACCTGGGCCGCGGCCCTCCTCGACGCCTTCCCCGACCGGCACGGGGTCGCGCTCGAGCTGTCCGTGCCCGCGCTGCGGGCCGCCGCCCGGGCCCACGACCGGCTCGCCGCGGTCGGCGCCGACCTCACGCGGCCCGCTGCCGCTGGCGGACGGCTCCGTCTCTGTCGCCCTGGCCGTGTTCGCGCCGCTGCCCGAGGGCGCGGAGCTGCGCCGGGTCGCCGCGCCGGGGCGCGCCTCGTCGTCGTGACGCCCACGACCGAGCACCTGGCCGTCCTGCGCGACCGGCTGGGCCTGCTCGACGTGCCCGCCGGCAAGCCCGACCGGCTGGACGGCCGGCTCGCGCCCGGCTGGGAGCCGGTGGGGCGCACGACGTCCGTCCGGACCGTCGCCCTCGGCCGCGACCTCGTCGGTGACGTCGTCGGGATGGGCCCCAACGCGTGGCACACCGACGCCCGGCTGCGCGCCGCCCTCGCCGCCCTGCCCGACGAGGTCGAGGACACCGTCGCGGTCACCGTGTCGTCGTACCGCCGGCGGGGTGTGCCCGCATGACCCGGGACCCTGACCGCTGACCCCTGAGCCCCTGTCGGCGTCGTCGTGGTCCACCGACCGGGACCCGTACCCCTCGTGCGGGACGGTCGAGCTGGACCTGCTGGTCGGGGAGACCGTGGGCGCGGCGAAGGCGTGCCTGGACCGGCCGGCGCCGCCGTCGCGCGGCCCGGCCCGTCGGCGTGTGCACCCACGAACCTGCACGGCTGTGCAGCCTGCACGGCTGTTCGAGTTCGTGAGCGTGCTCGCCGGCCCCGAGGTCCCATCGCTCCTCCTCGTCACCACGGGCGCGACCGAGCAGGAGGTCGCGCCGTCGCACGCCGGACCACGCAGGGGGACCCCCGGTCGGGGGGCGGCCGGGGGTCCTGGGTGCTGCGGGGGCGAGGGCCCCGGGCGTCAGTCGGTCGCGTCGAGCGCGGCGACCTCGTCCGCGGTGAGCTGCACGGCGACGGCCTCGGCCGAGGCGCGCGCGGTCTCCGGGCGGCTGGAGCCGGGGATCGGGACGACGACCGGCGAGGTGGCGAGCATCCACGCCAGCGTCACCTGCTGCGGGGTGACCCCGTGCGCCTGCGCGACCTCGACGAACGGCTGCAGGCCGGGGGTGAGGTCCGCGGCGGAGGAGATGCCGCCGAGCGGGCTCCAGGGCAGGAACGCGATGCCGAGCTCGTCGCACAGGTCGAGCTCGGGGCGGCTGCTGCGGAAGGACGGCGAGTACTGGTTCTGCACGCTCACCAGCCGGCCGCCGAGCACGTCCTGCGCCTCGCGGATCTGGTCCGGGTCCGCGTTGCTGATGCCGGCCATCTGGATGACGCCCTCGTCGAGCAGCTCGGCCAGCGCGCCGACGGACTCCGCGTAGGGGACGGACGGGTCCGGGCGGTGGAACTGGTGCAGGCCGATGGCCTCGACGCCGAGCCGCTGCGCGGACGCCTTGGCGGCGGCCTTGATGTGCTCGGGGCGCCCGTCCTGGGTCCAGGAGCCGTCGCCGGGGCGCAGGTGCCCGGACTTGGTCGCGACGAGGATGCTGTCGCGGTCGCCGCCCCAGGTGCGCAGCGCCTCGGCGATCAGCGTCTCGTTGTGCCCGACCTCGTCGGCGTGCAGGTGGTAGGCGTCCGCGGTGTCGACGAGGGTCACGCCGGCGTCGAGCGAGGCGTGGACCGTGGCGATCGAGCGCTCGCGGTCCGGGCGGCCTTCGATGGACATCGGCATGCCGCCGAGGCCGATCGCGGACACGGCGCGGTCGCCGATGGTGCGGGTGGGCAGCGTGGTGGTCGTGGGCATGCGGGGGTGCTCCTTCAGGGTGCTGGGGGACGTGCGGGGGGACGTGCGGGGGGACTGCTGGGGCGGTGCTCAGAGGTCTCGGTCAGATCGCGCAGCCGTCGGGCCCGCAGGCCTCGCCGGAGGCACCTGGTCCGTCCGAGGCACCCGTGGAGCCGGGCGCGTCGACCGTGACGAGGGTGGGTACCCGGTCGGCCGCCGCCCTACGCAGCGCCTCGGCGAACACCTCGACGGGCTGGGCGCCGGAGACGCCGTACTTCTGGTCGACCACGGTGAACGGGACGCCGCTCGCGCCGTAGGCCTGGGCCTGCGCCTGGTCGGTGAGCACGTCACGGGCGAACGCGCTGCTGGCGAGCACGTCGTCGACCTGCTGGGCGGGCAGCCCGGCCTCGACCGCGAGCCCGCGCAGCACGTCGGGGTCGGACACGTCGAGCCCGTCGGTGAAGTAGGCCCTGAGGAAGCGCTCCTTGAGGGTGTCCTGCAGCCGGGCGGTCCCGTCCGGGTCGACGGTCCCGGCCAGGTGGAGCAGCCGGTGGGCGTCGGTGGTGCTGCCACGGACCGCCCGGTCCAGGTGGTACTCCAGGCCGTCCTCCGCCGCGACCGCGGACACCCGGGCGTTCATCTGCAGCCCGGCCTCGCGGCCGCCGCCGTACTTCTCGCCCAGGTAGGTGGCGACGTCGCCGCCGTGGCCGGGCTCGCCCTTGCGGGGCGAGGTGGGGTCGAGCTGGAACGAGCGCCACACCACCCGGACCTCGACGCCGGTCTGCTCGACGGCCGCCTCCAGGCGGCGCTTGCCGATGTAGCACCAGGGGCAGACCACGTCGGACCAGACCTCGACGGTCAGCGGCTCGCGGGCGGGGGAGGAGGACAGGCTCACGACAGGTGCCAACCGGCCGTCGGGGGCGGATGTTCCGACGGGCTCCCGGCCTCAGCCGCCGCCGTAGGCCGTGAAGGCGACCCAGGCCGCGTGGGTGCGGGGGTCGTCGGGGTCGACCCGGGCGCGGGCGGCGTGCAGGGCGGTGGCCGTCGTGCCCCCCGAGGCCAGGCCGCGGTGCAGGTCGAGCACCAGCGGGAGCACGTGGGCGTCGGAGACCAGCGTCGTGCTGGCGACGAGCCCGCGGGCGCCGCGCGCCAGCAGCGTCCCCACGAAGCCGAGGAGCTCGTTGCCCGGGTAGAGCACCCCGGCGCCCACGTCGCAGGCCGCGAGGACGAGCTGCTGCGGCAGGTCGGCACGCCGGTCGAGCTCGTGCAGCGTGAGCGGTCCGTCGGCGAGCAGGAGCGAGGAGAACAGCGGGTTGTCGGACCGGACCCGGCCGTGGCACGCCAGGTGCCCGACCGCGGCGCCGGCCAGCGCGGTCCTCACCTCCCGGCCGGTGCTGTGCGGCGGGACGAGCACGCGGGCGCCCGGGTGCACGCCGGCCAGCGCCTCCACCTCGGCCACCGCCGCGTCCAGCCCCGGCCCCGCGACCAGCACGGCGCGGCCCGGGCGCACCGGCCGCAGCTGCGAGCGCAACCACAGCGCGCTCGACGGCGACACCGACACCGGACCGGCCACGAGCCCCGACCACGGCGCGGCCTGGAGCGGGCCGACCGGCACGACGACGAGCTCGGTCCCGGGGGGCAGGTCCAGCGGCGCGACGACGAGGTCGTGGAGCCGGCCCAGCAGCGACCGCGACGCCGCGACCAGGGTCCCGGCCATCCGCTCGACGCTGCCCGCGAGCGCCCGCAGCGTGATCCGCAGCGCCTCGACCTCGCGGTCCACCTCCGCGACCGGGCCGAGCCGGACCAGGCGCGTGCGGTGCGGACCGACCACGACGGCCACCAGGAGCGGGCCGTGCACGTCGTACTCCACGAGCACCCGCCCGGCCAGGGCCCGGCGCAGGACGGCGGCCGTCCCGACGGCGCCGGCCGCGCCGGCCCGACCGGGTCCGGGGGCCCCGCCGGGCCCGCCGCCGGGCGGTCCCGCCGACCAGGAGCGGTGCCGGATCCGTTCCTCGACCTCGGCGAGGCGCTCGCGCAGGACGGCGCCCGCCTCCTCGGCACCGGGGTGGCCGGGCCCGACCCGGAGGTCCGCCTCGAGCGCGCGCAGGGCGGCGAGGTCCTGGGCGAGCAGGTCGGGGCCGTCGGCGGCCGCGCCCTCGGCTGCGGGGTGGTCGGCGGCGGGGTCGTCCGCGGGCGGGTCGGGCAGCAGGGCCCCGGCCCGGGTGCGGTCCATCCAGGCCAGCACCCGGGCGGGGGTGCCGGTCCGCAGCAGGACGTCCAGGCCCAGCTGGGCCAGCTCCGCCCCGTGCCCCGACGCGAGCGCGCGGAGCTCGGTCGACGGCAGCGAGGCGCGGTGGCGCGACAGGTCCGCCAGCCCCGAGCGGCAGGCCCGCAGGGTCGCGGCGTCGTCCTGCTGCAGCCGGGCGGCCAGCGCGCGGGCGACGTGGCCGGGCAGCCGGGCGAGGACCGGGGCGGCGGGCGCGGCGTCGGCGGCCCGCCGCAGGTCGGCGAGGGCGTCGGCCGTGCGCCCGAGCACCAGGCCCGCGCGCGCGGCGGCCAGGTAGGCCTCGGCGACCTCGGCGCTGGCCCCCGACGCGCGCAGCGACCGGGCCGCCCGCAGCGCGAGCGACCGGTCGCCGGGGCGGGGCCGGCCGGCTGCGGCCCGCGCCCGCACGCCCACCAGGCGGGACCGGGCCACCCAGTCGGGGCGGCGCTGCTGCGCCAGCCGGGCCGCCGCCGCCTCGGCCACGGTCTCGGCCGCGGTCGTGTCCCCGGCGGCCAGCGCCAGCCGCGCGAGGCGGAGCTGGGCCTCGGCGGCCATGAGCGGGACGCCCTGCTGCTCGAGGACGGTCACGGCCGTGCGGGCCTGCTCCTGGGCCTCGGGCAGCAGGCGGAGGCTCTCCAGCGCCTCGGCGTACTCCGCGTGCAGCTCGCCGAGCGGCAGCCCCGCCGCCCGCCACAGCCCGGCGGCCTCGTCGAAGCGGGCCACCCCCTCGCCCAGCCGGCCGGCCTGGACCGCGGCCCACGCGCGGCTCTCCGCCACCTGGGCGACGTAGGCGTCCCCGACCTCGGCGGCCGAGACCGCGGCCTGCTCCAGCCACGACGCGGCCGAGGCGTGGCGGCCCAGCCGGGCCTCCACGAGGCCGAGGTTGTTCGCGGCGCGGGTGCGGAGGTCGGCCGGGAGCCGGCGCTGCCGCAGCAGGCGGACGTACAGCGCCGCGGCGTCGCCGAGGCGGCCGGCGTTGTGGGCCAGGGCTGCGCGCTGCAGGTCGACCTCGGCGGCCTCCGGCCCCTCCAGCAGCCCCGAGGCCCGGGCCAGGTCGCGCAGCGCGGGCCGGGACCGGCCCTGCTCGTGGCGCAGCGCCCCCCGGGTCGCCAGCGCCTTGCCCAGCACCACCCCCAGGCCCAGCCGCCCGGCCAGGGCGACCGCCTCGTCGAGCAGCGGCTCCGCGGCGGCCGGGTCGCGGAGCACCCGGTGGCACTGGGCGAGCGCCCGCAGCGCCTCGACGAGCCCGTCCGGGGGACCGTCGCGCCGGCCCTCGGCGACGAGCAGCTCCGCGGCGGCCCGGGCGCGGGCCGGGTCGTCGCTCGCCTCGTCGTAGACCCGGGCGGCGCGTATCAGCAGGTCGACCGATGTCTCCTGCACCATGGCGCGCCCCTCCGACGAGGGGAAGGCTAGTGGCGCCCGTCCTCCGTCAGCCCGTGCGTCCACGAGGAGACCCATGTCCGGCCAGCCCGACCGCGCCCGCCGGCGCGACGACACCGCCCGCCGCCACCGCGACGCCCTCCAGGGGCTCCAGCGCGACCCGGGGGCGCTGGAGGAGCTGCTCCGCCGCGCCGGCCGCCGCCGCGGGCCCGGGCGCCGCTTCGCCGGCGTCGACGTCCGCCGCGCGGGCCGGCGTGCCGTGCTCGTCCTGCCCCAGGACCTGCTCGTCCGGGTCGACGACCGCGGGGACGCCGCCCTGGGCCTGGTCTCTGCCGCCGGGCTGGTGGGCGAGCCCGTCGCCGGGCTCGACGGCCGGGTGGTCCGCGTCGCCACGGCCGCCGCGGCCCCCCGCGACGTGGCGTCGCTGCGCCGCAGCCTCGACGCGGCCGGGCTGCGCAGCTCGCTCGTCCAGCTCACGCCCACGGGGGTGGTGATGAAGTCGACCGTGACCCCGGAGCCGCCCGGGCAGCAGCCTCCCGCCGCCCCGCCGGCCACGGGCGAGCGCGGGCTGCCCGTCGTGGTCCTCGACACCGGCCTGGCCGTCAGCGGGCGGGGGGACGGGTGGCTGTCCGGGCTGGAGCACGACGGCAACACCGACCCGCTCGACCGGTGGCCCGAGCCCAACGGCTACCTGGACCTCGCGGCCGGGCACGGCACGTTCGTGGCCGGGCTCGTCCAGCGCGTGGACCCGCTGCTCGACCTGTCCGTGGTCCGCGTCGTCGACAGCGACGGCCTGGCCGACGAGGTGGAGGTGGCCGTCGCCCTGGTGAGGACGGTGCGCGAGCGGCTGACGCCGGGCGGCCGGCTGGTCGTCAACCTGTCGCTGGGCAGCGAGACCCTCGACGACCGCCCGCCGGTGGCGCTCGAGGTCGCCCTCGCCCTCGTCCGCGAGGTCGAGGCCGAGCGCTCCGGCGAGGTGCTGCTCGTGGCCTCGGCGGGCAACGACGGCAGCGACGTGCGCTGCTGGCCGGCCGCCTTCGCCGAGACCGACCCCCGCGTGGTGGCCGTGGCGGCGCTCGCCCCCGACGGGTCCACGGCCCCGTGGTCGACCCACGGGCCGTGGGTGACGTGCTCGACCACGGGGGAGGCGGTGCTGTCGACCTACGTGACGGGGACCGAGGACCCGGCCTACGACCCGGCCGGCGAGGCCTTCGGCCCGGACGCGTGGGCCTGGTGGACCGGCACGTCGTTCGCGGCCCCGCAGGTGGCGGCCCTGGTCGCCTCGCGGGCCCGGACCTCGGGCTCGTCCCTGGCCGACGCCCTGGCCGCCGTGCTGGCCACGGCCGCGCGCCAGGACCCGGCCTACGGCGCGCTGCTGCCGCCGGCGGTGTGACGGCGGTCGCTCACCCGGCGCGCGGCGCCGGGCAGAGCGGTTCGACGGCCGGCGCGCGGGGGACCCCCGGGCCATGCCCTCCCCGAGGAACGGTCCGGTCGCATCGTCGACACGCTGGTCGAGGCGTTCGCCGAGCTGATGGAGGCCGACCCCTCGTCGTTCCGCCGCCGCTTCCGCACGATGGCCGGCGACCCGTTCTCGTTCTACCGGGGCTCGGCGCCGCTGTTCTACGCCGACATGGCCGACCGCGAGGACCGGTGGGCGGACGCGCGGACGTCCCGGGTCTGGATCCAGGGCGACCTGCACGCGGAGAACTTCGGGACGTACATGGACGGGGACGGCGGCCTCGTCTTCGACGTCAACGACTTCGACGAGGCCTACCTCGGGCACTTCACGTGGGACCTCATGCGGCTGTCGGCCAGCGTCGCGCGTCCTGGGCTGGACCAAGGCGCTGTCCGACGAGGACATCGCGCGGCTGCTCGAGACCTACCTGCGCTCCTACCTGGACCAGGTGCAGCACTTCGTCCGCGAGGACCGCGACCACGAGTGGTCGTTGCGGCTCGGCACGGCCACGGGCGCGGTGGAGGGGGCGCTGCAGCGCGCGCAGCTGGCCACCCGGGTCGGCCTGCTGGACGGGGTCACCGTGGTGGAGGACTACGCGCGCCGGTTCCGCGAGGGCGCCACCACCCGGCTGCTCGACGACGACGAGCGGGGCGTCGTCGAGGCGGCCTACCGGGCCTACCTCGACACCGTGCCGGAGTCCAAGCGGATGGGCAGCCTCTCCTACGAGCTCAAGGACGTCGTGGGCAGCACCGGGTTCGGGATCGGCAGCGCCGGGCTCCCCGCCTACCGCCTGCTGGTGGAGGGCCACACGCAGGCGCTGGAGAACGACGTCGTCCTCACCATGAAGCAGGGCGGCGTCCCCGCGGTCGCGCGGGTGTTCCCCGACGAGCACGCCGAGGAGGCCTTCGAGCACCAGGGCCACCGGACCGCGATCAGCCAGCGGGCGCTGCAGGCCCACGCCGACCCGTGGCTCGGCTGGGTGCGCATGGAGGGCGGCCGCCACGACGGGGTGGGGTTCGTGGTGCAGGAGCTGTCGCCCTACGAGGCGGACCTGGACTGGACCTCCCTCACCGAGCCCGACGAGATCGACGTGGTGATGGACCAGCTCGGCCGGGCCACCGCCAAGGTCCACTGCGTCTCCGACGCGGACGACGAGTCCACCCCGCTCGTGGACTTCCAGACCGAGGAGGCCATCGCCGCCGTGGTCGAGGGTCGCGAGGACGACCTGGTCGCCGACGTCGTCGCCTTCGGCCTCGAGCACGGGCACCGCGCCCGGGAGGACCACCAGCTGTTCGTCGACGCCTTCCGGTCCGGCCGCCTCCCCGGGGTGGGCCCCGGCGAGGACTGACTGCCCGGTCGTGCGGGAGGATGCGGCCAGCTGCCCGCGGCGCCCGCCGCGCGCACCCCGCCGTGCCACCCGTCGAAGGAGACGCCATGCCGTACGAGGTCCAGGGAGTCGTCGCCCGCGCCGAGGGACGAGCCGGTCACGCTGGAGACGGTGCTCGTGCCGGACCCCGGCCCCGGCGAGGTCGTCGTCGACGTGCAGGCCTGCGGGGTCTGCCACACCGACCTGCACTACCGCGAGGGCGGGATCGGCCAGGACTTCCCGTACCTGCTCGGCCACGAGGCCGCCGGGCGTGGTGCACGCGCTCGGCGAGGGCGTGACCAACGTGGCCGTGGGCGACTTCGTCGTCCTCAACTGGCGCGCGGTCTGCGGGCAGTGCCGGGCCTGCCGCCGCGGCCGCCCCTGGTACTGCTTCGCCACCCACAACGCCGCCCAGCCGATGACGCTGGCCGACGGCACGGTGCTGAGCAACGCGCTGGGCATCGGGGCGTTCCAGGCCAAGACCCTCGTCCACTCCGGGCAGTGCACCAAGGTCGACCCCGAGGCCCCCGCCACCGCGGCCGGCCTGCTGGGCTGCGGCGTCATGGCCGGCTTCGGCGCGGCGGTCAACACCGGCGCCGTGACCCGCGGCGACTCCGTGGCCGTCATCGGCTGCGGCGGGCGTGGGCGGCGGCCGCGGTCGCCGGGCGCCGCGCTCGCCGGCGCGACCACGGTCATCGCCGTCGACCTCGACCCCCGCAAGCTCGAGCTCGCCCGCGGCTTCGGCGCGACCCACACCGTGAACCCCGGCGGACGGCGACGTGGTCGAGGCGATCCAGGCCCTGACCGGCGGCTTCGGCGCCGACGTCGTCATCGACGCGGTCGGCCGCCCCGAGACGTACCGGCAGGCCTTCTACGCCCGCGACCTCGCCGGCACCGTGGTCCTCGTCGGCGTCCCCACGCCCGAGATGACGCTGGAGCTGCCGCTGCTCGACGTGTTCGGCCGCGGCGGGTCGCTGAAGTCGTCCTGGTACGGCGACTGCCTGCCCGACCGCGACTTCCCGATGCTGGTCGACCTGTACCGGCAGGGCCGGTTCGACCTGGACGCGCTTCGTCACCGAGACCATCGGCCTCGGCGACGTCGAGGCAGGCCTTCGCGCGGATGACGGACGGCGGCGTGCTCCGCTCGGTCGTGGTCCTCTGATGGCTGGCGACCTCGACGCCTGCGCGTCGACCACGCCGTCACCTCGGGCACGTTCAGCCTGGACGGGCAGACCTACGACGTCGACAACAACGTCTGGGTGCTCGGCGACGACGAGGAGTGCCTGGTCGTGGACCCGGCCGCACGACCTGGACGCCGTCGCCGCCCTGGTCGGGGACCGACGGGTGGTCGCCGTGGTGCTCACCCACGCCCACGACGACCACTGCCGCGAGGCGCCGGCGGCCGGCGGCCGCCTCGGCGCGCCGGTGCTCCTGCACCCGGCCGACGAGCCGCTGTGGCGGCTGACCCACGGCGACGCGCCGCTGGGACACCGACCTGGCCGACGGCGACGTGCTCGCCGTCGCCGGCGCAGCAGGTGCAGGTCCTGCACACCCCCGGCCACAGCCCGGGCTCGGTCTGCCTGCACGTGCCCGCGCTCGGCACGGTGCTCACCGGCGACACCCTGTTCCAGGGCGGTCCGGGCGCCACCGGCCGCTCGTACTCAGCGACCGTCCCGACCATCGAGGCGTCGATCCGCTCACGGCTGTTCGCCGCTCCCGGACGGACACCGTGGTCCGCACCGGGCACGGCGGCAGCACCACGGTCGGCGCGGAGGCCGAGGCCCTCGGCCGCTAGAGCTCCGGCACCAGGTGCCCGCGGGGGTCAGCCGACGGGCGGTCCCGCCCGGCGCGCTTGTCGGCGTACATCCGGGCGTCCGCCCGCTCGAGCAGCGCCTCGGCCAGGTCGTCGGGGCCCAGGTCGAAGGCGCGCGGGCCCAGGTCGGCCACCGAGGCGACCCCGATGCTCAGCTGCACCCGGAGCCGGGTCCCGGCAGCCCCACCTCCAGGTGGGGCGAGTCCAGGACGGCGGCCCGCACCAGGTCGGTCGCACCGGGGGCGGGGCTGGGGAGCAGCACGACGATCTCGTCGCCGCCCAGGCGGCCCACGGTCCCGCGGTCCCCGACCACCTCGCAGAGCCCCCGCGTGACGGCCACGAGGACCTGGTCGCCGACGCGGTGGCCGTAGGTGTCGTTGACGGACTTGAACCGGTCGACGTCGCAGAAGAGGACCGTCGTGGACGGCGTGAGCCGCGCGGCCACCTCGGTGAGGAACGCGCCCCGGTTGAGGACCCCGGTCAGGGTGTCGTGCTCGGCCACCCAGCGCAGCCGCTCCTGGGCGCCGATCCGGGCCAGCGACTGCTCGCACAGCGCGGCCAGGGTCGCGACCGCCGTGCGGTCGCCGTCCACGAAGCAGTGCCGGTTCGCGCGGGGGCCGACCACGAGCCAGGTCGCGGTGCCCCCCTCGTCCACGCGGCAGCCCTCCTGGTCCGGCCGGGGCGGGTCGGCCCCGAGGGTGGCGGGCGCCGCGGTGGCGACCTCGGCGGCCGCGACCACGGCCGCCACCACCTCCTCGCGCGAGGCGGCCTGCTGGCAGCCCGCCGCGGCGGTCCACAGGGCGCCGGCACGGGCGTGCTCGGTGAGGGCGACGGTGCCGGTCCTGGTGGCGTGCACGAGGGCGGCGGCCACGGGGGCCAGCAGCAGCAGCGACCACGGCGAGCCGACCATGAGCAGGGCGGCGAGCACCGCGGTGGCGTTGACGGCCAGGACGGTGGCCCCGCCGATGAGCCCGGCCGGGTCGGCGAGGGCGGCGCGCACGGTGCCGCGCTCCACGTGCGCCACCCACAGGGCGCTCAGCAGCAGGTCCGTGGTCACGTAGGCGAGGCTGGCCACGACCACGGCGGCCAGGTCCCACGCACCGGCGCGACCCGGGGTGGGGTCTCCGCGGACCGCGACGCCGACGGCGGCGCGGACGACCAGGGCGGAGCCCACGAACAGGGCCCCGGCCAGGGCGGACAGCCCCACGTTGTACGCGCGCACGGCGGGGCGCCGCTCGCGGTAGCTCGCCTCGGAGGCCACGTAGCCGAGCAGCCACGCGGCCCAGACCGCGACGCCCATGACGACGAGGCCGCGCGCGGAGCCCTCGCCCGCCGCAGGGCGAGGAAGCCGACCCACAGCGTGAAGGCGAGGGCGGCCCCGTCCAGGGACAGCACCATCGCCCCGCCGAAGCCGACCAGGCGCAGCGGCCGTCGGCTCAGCAGGGCCGTGGCCGGGGCCAGGAGCACCAGGAGGACCACGAGGGGGACCCCTTGGACGGCGTGGTCGAGCAGCGAGGTCATCCCGTCCCCTCTGTCCGTGCCGATAGCTCCGCGGCTGTCATCGGCTCGTACGGCCCCGGACCTGAGCCCGTGACGCACGGCCGGCTCGGGCAGACGCCGACCCTATGCGGACGGCCGTCGCGCGGGGTGACTAGCGGCTCGCTAGCGTCGGCGGGGACGCAGCGGCACCGGTGGCTCGACGGGGCCGCTGCGGTGGCCCCCGCTGGTCCTGCCCGAGTCGACGGGGTCTCGACGACGGCGTCGTGGAGCTCGCCGACGGCCCGGTCCGGGACGTCCGGGCCGCCCGCGACCGGCGACCCGGCCCCGGTGGGACCCTGCTGCCGGGCCTGGTCGACGTGCACTGCCACGGCGGCGGCGGGGCCTCGCTGGCCACCGCGGACGCCGACGAGGTGGCGGCCGCCGCCGCCTGGTCACCAGGCCGCGGCACCACGGCCGTCGTCGCGAGCCTGGTCACCGACCGCCGGAGCGGATGACGGCGCAGTGCGCGACCGTGGCCGCGCTGCGGGACGCGGTCCCGGCCCGGTACCGGCCCGGTGCTCGGCGTCCACCTCGAGGGCCCGTTCCTCGCCCCGTCCCGGCGGGGGGCGCACCCCGCGGGCCTGCTGCTGGCCCCGGACGCCGGCGTGATGGCCGCCCTGCTCGGGGCGGGGGCCGGCCACGTCCGCCACGTCACCCTGGCCCCGGAGCTGCCGGGGTACGCGGGGCTCGCGGCCGCGGTGGTGGCGGCGGGCGCGGTCGTCGCCCTCGGCCACAGCGACGCCGACCACGCCACGGCGGCCGCCGCCTTCGGCGCGGGGGCGCGCTCCACGACGCACCTGTTCAACGCGATGCGCCCGTGGGGCCACCGGAGCTCCTCGGCGTCGCCTCGGCCGCCCTGGCGGCCGCCGCCCGGGGCCAGGCCGTCGTCGAGCTGGTGGCCGACGGCACCCACGTCGACGCCGGCACGATGGCCGCGGTCCTGTCCCTCGTGCCCGGCCGGGTCGCCCTCGTCAGCGACGCCGTGCCGCCGGCCGGCCTCCCGGACGGCGACCACACGCTGGGCGCCGTCGACGTCCGGGTCCGCGACGGGGTGGTGCGCACCGCCGACGGCGCGATCGCCGGGGGCGCGGGCAGGCTGCTCGACGTCGTCCGGTTCACCGTCGAGCACGCCGGCGTCCCGCTCGCCGTCGCGGTCGCCGCGGCCTCGCGCGTGCCGGCCGCCCTGCTCGGCCTGGACCGGGCCCACGGCGTGGGCCGCCTGGCGCCCGGCGCGCGGGGGGACGTGCTCGTCGTCGACGACGGCCTGCGCGCGCTGCAGGTGTGGCGCGCGGGACGGCTCGTCCTGCCCGCCTGACGGGTCGCGGCCAGGTCCGTCCGGTCCGCCCGGTCCCGCCCGGTCCCGCCCTGTCCGCCCGACCGGAGACGGACACACCGTGGCAACACGGCGGAAACCGGCGCCCGCGTAGACATCGCGGCAGCGGCCGGGCCCCCGGCCGCGACCCCGGACCGGCACGACGGAGGAGCACCCATGACGGACCAGCAGACGGCGGCCCAGGCCCGCGAGGTGCTCGTGGCGGGGCTCGGCAGGCGGGGGTTCATCCGCGCCGCGGCCGGCGTCGCGGCGCTGGCCGGCACCGGGACCGCGGCGGCCGCGGCGGCCCCCGCCTCCGCGGCGGCGCGGCGGCCCGCGCAGCTGCCCCGCACCGTCCTGCAGCCGGGCCGCGGCCGCATCGACGGCGAGCACTACCTGCCCTCGGCGCCGGACGACGTCCGCTGGGGCTACGTCCCCGCCGTCGGCAGCGACCCGGTGCTCACCGTGCCGCTCGGGGCCACCGTCACCATCGACACGGTGTCGCCACGAGGGGATCCTCGAGGACCAGGGCCGCGACCCGGTGGCGTGGTTCGGCGAGCGCGGCGTGCCCCGCGGCGGCGTGCTGGACGACGCCGTGGCCATCGCCCGCGGCTACGACCGCACCGCGCGCGTCGTTCGACGTCGACGGCCCGCACGTCGTCACCGGCCCGGTCTTCGTCGACGGCGCCGTCAGCCCGGCGACGTGCTCAAGGTCGAGACCCTGTCCGCGCTGCCCCGGGTGCCCTACGGCGTGGTGTCCAGCCGCCACGGCAAGGGCGCGCTGCCCGCGGACGCCGCGCCGGTGCCGGCCGGCCGGGATCACGCTGGAGGAGGTCATGCCGCCGGTGGCCACCGACGGCCGCGGCCCCGGGGTGGACCCGCGGGACTACGGCAACGTGTCGGTGTTCACCCCGGTCGAGCGCCGGCGCGGCGTCGTGTCCGGCGCTCATGCCCGTCGGCGCGGCCGGCGAGGTCGCCTTCCCGCTCGACCCCTTCATGGGGATCATGGGCGTGGCCACGCAGCCGCGGCGGCCTGACCGACCCGGCGCTCAACTCCATCCCGCCGACCCTGGGCGGCGGCAACATCGACATCAGCCTGCTGGGCGTCGGCTCGGCGTTCTACCTGCCCGTCGTCGCCGACGGCGCGCTGTTCCACGTCGGCGACCCGCACATGGCGATGGGCGACGGCGAGGTCGCGCTCACCGCGATGGAGGGCTCGCTGCGGGCGACGTTCCGGCTGACGGTGTGCAAGCCCGGCTCGGGCGACGCGCCCGGCGGTGGCGTTCCGCTACCCGTTCGCCGAGACCGCCGACGCGTGGGTGCCGATCGGGCTCAGCGACCCCGACGGCGTCGCTCGGCGGGCAGGGCAACGACCTGGACGTCGCGATGCGGCGGGCGGTGGTCAACGCGCTGGACTTCCTGGTCGAGGAGCTCGGCATGGACCGCCCGGTCGCCTACGCCTACCTGTCGGCGGCGGCCGACTTCCGGGTCTCGCAGGTCGTCGACCGGACGGTCGGCGTGCACGGCGTCATCACCAAGTCGCACTTCGGCCGGTGAGGTCCGCGGGGGCCCCGGGCACGAGGGGCCCCCGCGGACGGCTCACGCGTCGTCCGAGAGCCGCTCGGCCTGCGCCTCGGCCTGGTCCTCGTCCGCGGGCTCGGCCATCGTGCGGTGGAGCCTGGCCTTGACCGCGTCCGGCAGGACCCCGGCGGTCGCCTCCTGCAGCTTGGTGGCCACGGAGCCGGCGACGACCTTGGCCTTGCCGTCGCGCAGCGCCTGCAGGCCCTGCTTGGCCACGACGACCGGGTCGTCCTTCTTCCCCGAGCCGACCTTGGTGGCGAGCATCCGCGCCCGGGCGAAGAAGTTGGTGTCCGTGGGCCCGGGCATGAGCAGCGTGATGGTCACCCCGGAGTCCTTCAGCTCCTCCTGCAGCGCCTCGGCGAAGGACTGGAGGAACGACTTGGAGGCGTTGTAGACCGACTGGAACGTGCCGGGCATGGTGCTGGCGATCGAGGAGGTGACCAGCACCTTCCCGCTGCCGCGCGCGACCATGCTCCGCAGGACGAGCTTGGCCAGGCGGACGTTGGCCACGATGTTGAGGTCGATGACCGACAGCTCCTCGTCGAGGTCGGTCTCGAGGAACGGCCCGCCCAGGCCGATGCCGGCGTTGAGGGCGACCACGTCGAGCGAGCGCCCGCTGCCGGTCACGGCGGACCAGACCGCGTCGACGCCGGCCGCCGTGCGCAGGTCGGCCCGCACCTCCAGGACGTCGGCGCCGCGGCCGCGCAGGCCGTCCGCGGCGATGGTCAGGGCGTCGTCCTCGGCGACGACGAGCAGGTCGTGGCCCTCCTCGGCGAGCTGCCCCGCGCAGCTCCAGGCCGATGCCGCTGGAGGCGCCGGTGACCAGGGCGAAGGGCCGCCCGGGGGTGGCGCCGGTGAGCGTCGACTCGCCGGCGGTGCCGAGGTCTCCTGCGGCGCCGGGGTCGGGGGTGGTGTCCGGTGTCTGGGTCATGGAGCGGTCCGTACCCAGCCCGCCGTGGTCGATGCCCGAGCCCGTGCCCCCGGCCGTGCGACGGCCCCTACCGGCGCCGGCCGAACCCCTTGAGGCGCCGGCCCATCTCCTCGGTGAACGCCTTCTGCAGCACGCCCGGGTCGAAGGCCACCGTGCCGACGAGCCCGTCGCTGCCGTACCTCTTGCACACCGTGATCCAGGCCGCGCCCATCGCCGCGGTGACCGAGGAGGCGACGCCCGCGCCGACCACGCCGCCGGCGATCGTCCCGGCCCCCGGGATCATCTTGACCAGCCCGGACGCGATCGACCGGCCGGCGCCCGTGGTCGCGGCGACCGAGCCGAGCGCGAGCAGGGTGGCCCGGTCGACGGGCACGTTGTGCAGCAGCGCGATCCTGCTCATCATCCGCAGCTGGATCGGGACGAGCAGCGCGGCGTCAGCGAACGGGATCGGGGTCGCCGCGGCGGCCGCGGCCTGCGCGACGGCCGCGGCCACGGCTTTTCCCGCCTCCTTCGCCTTCGCCTCCGCGTCCACGCGCTGGGCGGCCACGAAGGCCGCCTCCACCCCGGCGGGGGCGGCGAGGCGGGTCTGCTCGACCAGCTCGCGCAGGCCGTGCGCGGGCCAGCCCGCGAAGGAGTCGCCGAGGGCCATCACCGGCCACGCCCGGCCGCCGACCACGGGCAGCCGCATCTGCTCGATGGCGTGGTGGAAGGCCACGGCGTCCGGGTGGTTGCGCCCGTCGACCTGCGGCACCTTGGTCATGACGAGCAGCACCGGGATGCCGAGCCGGTCGAGCTCCTCGACGACGGCGCGCTCGCCGTCCTGGACCCGCAGGTCCGCGGCCTGGACGCAGAACCAGGCGACGTGGATCTGCTCGTCCTCGCCGCGGGTGCGGGAGTGCGCGACGAGGGCCCGCAGGTCGGCCAGCAGGGTCTCGGTGTCCTCGCCGATCTCGATGCCCTTGGTGTCGACGACCGCCAGGCCGACGCCCTCGCGGCTGTACAGGCTGGACGTCTGCGTCACCGGCCGGCCGATCCCCGTCTCGGCCAGGCTCTCCCCGAACACCGCGTTGACCAGCGTGGACTTGCCGACCCCGGTCCGGCCCAGGACGAGGACCGTGAAGCGGCCGAGCGAGGCGGCCTCCTGCGCGAAGGCGGCGCGGAAGCCGTCGTCGCCGGGGGGCGGGGTCACGCGGGCGGTCCGGACGCTCGCGAGGCCGTGGTCCGGTGGTCGAGGGGGGTCACGGCGTCCATGATGCCCGGATGGTCCAGTCGGTCGAGCTGCTCCTGGACGCCGGCCTCGACGCCCGGGTGCGGGCGCAGTGGCAGGCGCTGGTCGACGCGGGCCTGCCCAGCCTCGGCCGCCACACCGGCCCGACCAACGCCCCCCACGTCACGGTCGGGGTCGCCTCGGGGGTCGGACCCGCGCACGAGGAGCGGCTGGCCGACGCCCTCCCGCCCGCCGACCTGCCGCTGCCGCTGCTGCTCGGCGGCTACGTCGTGTTCGGCACCCACAAGCACGTCCTGGCCCGGCTCGTGGTGCCGACGACGCGCCTGCTGGACCTGCACGCCCGCGCGGCGGCGGCCTGGTCCGACGCGCTCGAGGTGCCGGAGACCGCGCTGGTCGGGCGGTGGACGCCGCACGTCACCCTCGCCTCCCACCTCACCGACACCCAGCTCGGCCAGGCGTTCACCGCCCTGCGCGGGCTCGACCCCGCGGTGCACGACGGCGCCGGCGAGGCGGTCAGCGTCCGCCGCTGGGACGGCACCGCCAAGGAAGCCTGGCCCCTGCACGCGGGTGGCAGCAGTCGTGGTGGGTGGCAGCACGGACCGTCGTGATCCGGCGCCCTGGCGGGTCGGATCACAGCCACTGCTGCTGCCACCCGCGTGGACTGCTGCCACCCCGGCCCGCGCGAGCGGGCGTCAGGTCCAGGGGGCCAGCGCGGCGCGGATGCGCTTCTCGCTGACCGGGTGCGCGGTGCCGAGCTGCTGCGCGAACACCGACACCCGGAGCTCCTCGACCATCCACCGCACGTCGAGCAGCGCCGCGGGGACCGGGGCGCCCTCGGGCAGGGCGTCGACCACGTCGAGGTAGGCGTCGTAGGCGGGCAGCACCCGGTCGAGCAGCTCCAGGTCGCGCGCCGGTGACAGCTCCGCCGCGTCGAGCCGGCGCTCTACCGCGGCCAGGTAGCGCAGCACGTGCGGCAGCCGGTCCACGCCCGTGGCGAGCACGAACCCGGGCCCGACCAGCCAGTCCACCTGGGCGCGGAGGTCGGCGGCCGTGGTGGCCAGGGCGGGCTGGCGCAGCCCGGCCAGCCGCGAGCGGACGCCGTGCGCCGCGGACAGCACCCGGGCCACCGTGCGGACCACGTCCTCGGTGACCGGGTGGACGTCGGCGCGGACCAGCTCGCGCAGCGCGTCGACCGCGGCGGCGTCGCGCACGCCCCACGTGCCGTCGGGCCGGTGCCGGCGGACCAGGGCGGTGACCGCGGTGGCCAGGCAGTCCTCGAGCATGGTCGAGCACGTCCGGGTACGGCGTCCACGACAGCGCGAGCCGGGTCGGCACGTCGAGGGTCTTGGTGATGGCCCCGATCGGCGAGCGCAGCCCGAGCAGGACCGCCCGCCGGACCCCGCGGTCGTGGGCGGTGACGGCGGCGGCCCGCTGCTGGTGCACCCGGACGCCGAGCGTCGTGCCCTCGTCGACGAACGACGGCCAGCCGCGGACCTCGTGCCCGGCCAGCGTCCGCTCGACCACGTCGGGCAGCGGCTCGGCGGGCACCTCGGTCAGCCCTCGTCGCTCCATGGACGCGGTCGCGCGGGAGAGCGAGTCCTGCGCCCGGCCCGACAGCCGACCCCGGAGCCCGGCGACGTCCGGTCCGTCGGCGAGGACCTTCCCGTCGGCGTCGACCACGCGCACGTGCGGGCGCAGGTGGGCCGGCAGGGAGGCGACGTCGAGGTCGCCGGGCTGCACGACCGGGCCGCCGAGCCCGGTCAGCGCCCGGGCCACCACGTCGGCCACCGGGCCGCGCGGGGTAGACCCGTCGGGGGAGACCTCGCGCAGCACCGAGCGCCGCGTGGTCCGGCGCGGGGGCGAACGAGCGGCGCAGCGCCTTGGGCAGCGAGCGGACCAGCGCGGTCACCAGCTCCTCGCGCAGCCCGGGCACGAGCCAGCCGAGCGCGTCGCCGTCGAGGGCGGCGAGCACCTGCTCCGGCACGGTGACGGTCACGCCGTCGTCGGGGGCGCCGGGGGAGAACACGTACGACAGGGCCAGCGCGACCGTGGCGTCCAGGTGCGGGACGTCGAGGTGGTCGGGGAACTGCTCGACGCCGAGCCCGCCGCCCGCGCCCGTCGTCACGTCGGCGCGCGACATGGTGAGCAGGTCGGGCGTCTCGTGGCGGGCCTGCTTCCACCAGGCGTCGAAGTGGCGGGCGGACACGACGTCGGCCGGGACCCGGGCGTCGTAGAAGGCGTAGACGGTGGTGTCGTCGACGACCACGTCGCGACGGCGGGTGCGCTCCTCGATCTGGCGGACGTCGGCCATGAGCGCCTCGTTCGCGGAGAGGAACGCGTGCCGGGACCCCCAGTCCCGCTCGACCAGCGCGTGGCGCAGGAACAGCTCTCGCGACAGGCCGGGGTCGACGCGGGCGTAGCCGACGGTCCGCGCCGCGACGAGCGGGATGCCGTACAGCGTGACCTTCTCGGTCGCCTCGACCTGCCCGCGCGTGGCGTTCCAGCGCGGTTCGGAGTACGTCCGGCGGACCAGGTGCCCGGCGACCGGCTCCACCCAGTCCGGCTCGATGACCGCGCAGTCGCGCGCGAACAGCCGCGCCGTCTCGACCAGCTCGGTCGCCATCACCCAGCGCGGGCCGGCGTTCTTGGCCCGCTTGGCCCCTGCCGTCCCCGCCGGCCGTGGTCGCGGCAGCACCGAGCCGGGCGCGACGGAGAACCGGGCCCCGCGCGCGCCCGAGGTAGTCGGTGGCGTCGCCCTCCCGGAACCCGATGTGCGACAGCAGCCCCGGCAGCATGGCGCGGTGGACCGTCTCGGCCACCCCCGCCTCGATCTCCGCGAAGGCCGACGCGTCGGCACCCGGGCGGGGCTCGTCGTCGGGGCGCAGGGCGCCGTTCGGGCCGAGCCCGGCCTCCTTGCACACCTGCCGGAGCTGGCCGTCCAGGTCGAACCACTCGCGGACGCGGGCGTGGTGCAGGTGCTCGGCCAGGCACATCCGCCGGAACGCGGAGCTGCTCAGCGACTCCCGCCGCGAGCGCAGGTAGCGCCACAGCGCGAGCCGGGTCAGCAGGTCCGAGCCCTCGACCCGGAACCGGCGGTGGGCGAGGTCGGCGCGGGCCTCGTCGTCGGACGGCCGCTGCCGCACGTCGATGATCGACAGCCCGGCGACCACGGCGCGCACCTCGTCCAGGCAGCCGAGGCGGTCGGCCTCGAGCAGCATCCGGCCCAGCCGCGGGTCGACCGGCAGCCGGGCGAGCGTGCGCCCCACGTCGGTGAGGCGGCGGTGGCGGGTGACCCGGCCGCGCTCGTCCTGCTCGAGCTGCTCGTCGACCGCGCCCAGCTCCTCGAGCAGCGCGAGGCCGTCCTTGACCTGGCGCGGGTCCGGCGGGTCGAGCCAGTCCAGCTCCTCGACGTCGTCGATGCCCAGGCTGGTCAGCTGGAGCAGGACGCTCGCGAGGTTGGTGCGGCGCACCTCGGGCTCGGTGAACTCCGGCCGGCCGTCGTGGTCGGCCTCGCCGTACAGCCGGATCGCCACGCCGGGAGCCAGGCGGCCGGAGCGGCCGGCGCGCTGGGTCGCGCTGGCCTGGCTGATCGGCTCGATGGGCAGCCGCTGCACCTTGGTCCGCAGCGAGTAGCGCGCGATGCGGGCCAGGCCGGTGTCGACGACGTAGCGGATGCCCGGCACGGTCAGCGACGTCTCGGCGACGTTGGTGCTGACCACGACCCGGGTGCCGGTGTGGGCGGCGAAGATCCGGTGCTGGTCGGCCGCGGACAGCCGGGCGTACAGCGGCAGCACCTCCAGGCCGAGCACCGAGCCGGACAGCTGGTCGCGCAGCGCGTCGCACGCCTCGCGGATCTCGCGCTCGCCGGAGCAGAAGACCAGCACGTCGCCGTCGCCCTCGGTGAGCAGCTCGGTGACCGCGTCGACGACCGCCTGCGGCTCGTCGCGGTCGTCGCCTGGGTCGGCCTCGTCGCCGGCTGTACGGCCGGTACCGGATGTCGACCGGGTACGTGCGGCCGGACACCTCGACCACCGGGGCGCCGCCGAAGTGGTCGGCGAAGCGCTGCGGGTCGATGGTCGCGCTCGTGATGACCAGGTGCAGGTCCGGTCGCTGCGGCAGCAGGCGGTGCAGGTAGCCGAGCAGCACGTCGACGTTGAGCGACCGCTCGTGGGCCTCGTCGACGATGATCGTGTCGTAGCGCCGGAGCATCGGGTCGCGCTGGATCTCCGCGAGCAGGATCCCGTCGGTCATCACCTTGAGCAGGGTCTTCGGCCCGGTGGAGTCGGTGAACCGGACGGCGAAGCCGACGTGCTCGCCGAGCGGCGTCCCGACCTCCTCGGCGATGCGCTCGGCGACCGAGCGCGCGGCGATCCGGCGGGGCTGCGTGTGGCCGATCAGCCCGGTGCGCCCACGGCCGGCCTCCAGGGCGAGCTTGGGCAGCTGGGTCGTCTTGCCCGAGCCGGTGGCGCCGGCGACGACGACGACCTGGTGGTCGCGGATCAGCCGGACGAGCTCCTCGCGGCGGCCGGTGACCGGCAGCTCGTCGGGGTAGCGCAGCGGCGGCAGGGTCTCGTGGGCGGCGGCGAGACGCTCGGCCTGGCGCCGCGCCTGCTGCTCGGCCTGCTCGGGGCTGGAGCCACGGCCGCGGCGACCCCGGGCGGCCGGACGCCGGCCGTCCTCCCCGGTCTGGCCCGCGGGGGCGCCGTCCGCCCCGCGGGCGCCTCCGGCACCGCCGTCCGGGCCGCCACCGGTCCGCCGCCGGCCGCGTCCCCCGCGCCGTCGCGGGGACGGTCCCGGCTGGGGGGACGGTGCGGGGTCAGGAGCCATGTCGCCCCCGAGCGTAGGCGCCGGCCGCCGTCCGGGGCGTGCCGGGACAGCGCCCGCAGCAGCCGCGCCCAGCCCGACGTCGGGCGACCCGCGGCCCCGCGCACCCCGGCCGGGACCGGGGGCCGGGCTACGGTCAGGACGTGGCAGAGGGGACCGCACCGCCGGACGCCCGCGTCGACGGTGCCGCCCCGACGGCCCGGACCGTCGTGCTGATGTCGACGACCGCGCTGGTGACGGCGGTGGTCCTGGCCGTCACCCTCCACGAGCTGTCCCACGCGGTGGCCGACCTGCTGTACGGCTCGCCCGCGCTCGTGCTGCCCAACGCGGTCCTCGCGCTCGACCGGCTCACGGCCTCCCAGGAGCCGGTCGTGGCGATCACCGGGCCTGTCGCCTCCCTCGTCGACGGGGGCGGTGCTCTACGCCGTCCAGCGACGGCTCCGTCCCGGCTACGGCCGCCTCGTGCTGCTGTGGCTGGCGCTGACGTCGGCCCAGACCGGGTTCGGCTACTTCATCATCGCCGCGGTCGTGCCCGTCGGGGACACCGGCCGGGCCTTCGAGGCCTGGGGCGTCCCCACCGCGGGGTACCTGGCCGCGGCCGCGCTCGGGGTGGTGGGGCAGCTGGGCCTCTCGGCCCTGACGGCGCGGGAGCTGTCTCCCTGGTTCGCCCGGACCACCGACGTCCGGCGGTGGGTCCTGCTGCCGTGGGTGCTCGGCAGCGTCCTGCTCGTGGTCGTCTACGCCGTCGTGGCCGTCGGCGACCTGCCGCCCGAGGTGGTCGTGGCCGTCCTGGCGGGCGTGGCGACCTCGGCGGTCTTCATGCCGACCACGACGTTCTTCCTGCGCCGCTCCGCCTGCCTCGGACAGGTCGTCCCGCTCGGGTCGCCGGTGCCGGCCGTGGTCGGCGCCGTGGCCGTCGTCGCCGCGGTGGCGCTCCAGGCCGCGGTCGGCGGCATCACGCTGGGGTGAGCCCGGGCGGCGGGCGCCCGACGTCGGCCGCCGTCGCACCCGCCCGGCAGGCGGCCCGCCCCCTCCGCCGTACCCTGGCCACGTGCAACCAGGCGGGTCGACCACCACCGTCGACCCCCGGCCCCCCGTCGAGCCCCCGTCCCCGCCGGCCGGCCACCGCGCCCGCCACCGGCTGGTCGTCGTGCTCAGCCTGCTCGGCACCGCGCTGGTCGGGGTGCTCGTCGCCCTGCAGTCGCGGGTCAACGGCGAGCTGGCCGTGGTCTTCGTGCCCGGGGCGGACGGCGGGTGGCGCGGCCCGGCGACCGACCGGGTGGCCGCCGGCATCGACGGGGCCCTGCTCTCCTTCCTCGTCGGCTGGGTGCCGCTGCTGCTCGCCTCGCTCCTGGTGCCCGCCGGGCGTCGCGGCCTGCGCGCGGTGGCGGCGTCGGTCCGGGACGGGCGGCTGCGCTGGTGGCAGCTGCTCGGCGGCCTCGGCGGGGCGCTGTTCGTCGTCGCGCAGGGCGTGGCCGTGCCCGTGCTCGGGGTCGCCGTCTTCACGGTGGCCGTCGTCGCCGGGCTCACCGGGGGCAGCCTGCTCGTGGACCGGCTCGGGCTGTCGCCCAACGGGGCCCGGCCGTTCACGGTCCGCCGGGTGCTCGGCTGCCTGCTCGCGGTCGTCGGGGTGACCATCAGCGTGTGGAGCAGCCTGGCGGGCGGGCCGGGCCTCGCCTCCGGCGTGCTCGCCTTCGTGCTCGTCGTCGTCCTGTCGCTCGTCGTGGGCGCGGGCACGTCGGCCCAGCAGGCGGTCAACGGCCACGTCGCGCAGCAGGCGGGCTCGCCGTGGACGGCCACCCTGGTCAACTTCACCGCCGGGCTCGTGCTGCTCGTGGTGCTCCGGGCCACCCTGGTCGGCACCGTCCCGCCCGCCCCGCTGCCGACGGACTGGTGGCTGTGGCTGTCCGGGCCGATCGGGATGGCGTTCATCGTGCTCGCGGCCCTGCTCGTGCGCAGCCTCGGCGTGCTGCTGCTGAGCCTCGGCAACACGGCCGGGCAGCTCGTGGGCTCCATCACGCTGGACGAGCTGTTCCCCACCGGGGCCGGCCGGCCCGGCCTGGTCGAGCTGGCCGCGGCCACCGTGATCTTCGCCGCCGTGGTCCTCGCCGCCAGCCGTCCGCGGCGCCCCCGCCCGCCCGCCCGGGGATGACCCGGCCCGAGGTCGACCTCGCGCTGCTCGGTGCCGGGGGGGCCGGTCTCACGGTGCTGCTCGCGCTGGCGGAGGCGGACCTCGGCGCGGGCCTGCCCCGTCCGGTCCGCGTCCTGGTCGTGGACCCGGTGCCCGACGACGACGTCCGCGCCCGGCACCGCACCTGGTGCTTCTGGGGCGAGCAGCACGGCGCCGTCGGCCCCGCGGTCCACGCGACGTGGCGGCACGTCCGGGTGCGGGAGGGCGACCGGGACCTCGTGCTGGACCTGGACCCGCTGCGCTACCACCTCGTCCGCTCCGACGACCTGGCCGCCCACGTCGCCGACCGCGTCGCCCGCGCCCCCCGGCTGCACGTGGAACGGGTCCAGGCCCCGGCCGAGCAGGTCACCTCGTGCGAGGACCACGCCCACCTGCTGGCCGCCGGCCGCACCCGGACCGCCCGGCTCGTGCTGGACTCCCGGCCCGCACGGCCCTCCCGGCCCGGCGCGGTGTGGTGGTGGCAGCACTTCCGCGGCTGGACGCTGCCGGCAGGGGCGCTGCCCGCCCAGACCGGTCCCCGGGTCGCCGACCTCATGGACTTCCGCACCGCGCAGCCGGCCGAGGGGCTGTCCTTCGGCTACGTGCTGCCCCTGCCGGACGGCCGGGCGCTCGCCGAGTACACGGAGTTCTCGCCCGCCCGCCTGGACGACGCCGGCTACGACCGGGCCCTGCGCGCCTACCTGCGGCTGCTCGGCGTGGACCCCGGCGTCCGCCCGGAGCACGTGGAGACCGGGGCCATCCCCATGACCGACGCCGGCTTCGAGCGCCGGCCCGGACCGCGGGTGCTGCGGGTCGGCACCGCCGGCGGGGCCACCCGCGGCTCGACCGGGTACACGTTCTCGGCGATGCTGCGCGACGGGCGGGCCGTCGCGGACCTCGTCGCCTCGGGCGGTCTCGAGCGGCCCGGTCCCCTCCGGCTGCCCCCGTCCTACCCCGCCCGGCACCGCTGGATGGACTCCGTGCAGCTGCAGGCCCTCGCCGCCGGGCGCCTCGACGGCCCCCGCTTCTTCACCGACCTGTTCCAGCGGCGTCCCGCGGCCGAGGTCCTCCGCTTCCTCGACGGCACCACGACCCTCGCGCAGGAGGCGGCCGTGATGAGCGCCTCGCCCACCTGGGCCATGGTCCGCACCGCCGGCGACGACGCCGTGGGCCGGCTCCGCCGCGCGGCGGGCGGGCGCCCGGCGGCGGCGGTCGCCGTGCCGGTCCGCACGGACGGCTGACCCCCGGCACCTGGACCTGTGACTGGACCTATATTCGGCGGCGTCCGGGTCCTCCCGGGGTGCGGGAGGTGGACCGAGGTGGGCCAGGCGGTCTGGGACCACGTGGTCCTCGTCGTGCTCGGGGTCGTCCTCGCCGTCCTCGGCCTGGCCGTCCTGTTCACCGCCCTCGTCGTCATCCCCAAGGACCGCCGTCCGTCCTCGGCCACGGCGTGGATCATCACGATCTTCTTCGTGCCGGTCGTCGGGCTCGTCGTCTTCTTCTTCATCGGCAACCCGCACCTGCCGCGCTCGCGCCGGGTCAAGCAGCGCAGCATCGACCGGCTCATCACCCAGCGCACCCGGGAGTTCGACCTCGACGAGGACGACCCGTCGCCCGGGCCCCGCTGGCTCGACCACGTCGTCCGGCTCAACCAGAACCTGGGCGCCCTGCCCATGCTCATGGGCAACCAGGCCGTGGTCGAGACCGGCTACCTCGAGTCGCTGCAGGGCATGACCGCCGACGTGGACACCGCGCAGGAGTTCGTCCACGTCGAGTTCTACATCCTGTCCCTGGACCCGACGACCGCCCCCTTCTTCGAGGCCCTCGAGCGTGCGGTGCAGCGGGGCGTGGTCGTGCGGGTGCTGCTGGACCACATCGGTTCGTGGGGCTCGCCGGGCTACCGGGCGACGCTGCGCCGGCTGGAGCAGGCGGGGGTGCTCTGGCAGCTCATGCTCCCGGTGCAGCCGCTCCAGGGGCGCTACCAGCGGCCGGACCTGCGCAACCACCGCAAGCTCGTCGTCGTGGACGGCCTCGTCGGCTGGGCGGGGTCGCAGAACCTCGTCGACCGCAGCTACAACAAGCGCGCCAACCGCCGGCGCGGGCTGCAGTGGCAGGACCTCATGGTCCGCCTGCGCGGCCCGGCGGTGCAGGAGCTCGAGGCCGTCTTCGCGACCGACTGGTTCTCCGAGACCGACGAGCTGCTCGGCATCGAGACCCGCGACGCCCCCGACGGCCCGGTCGGCGAGCTCGCCGTCCAGGTGGTGCCGAGCGGCCCCGGCTTCGACACCGAGAACAACCTGCGCCTGTTCACCGCGCTGCTGTACGGCGCCCAGGAGCGGGTGAGCATCACCAGCCCGTACTTCGTGCCGGACGAGTCGCTGCTGTACGCGGTGACCAGCGCCGGGTACCGCGGCGTGGACGTCGAGCTGTTCGTGCCCGAGCAGGCCGACCAGTTCTTCGTCCACCACGCGCAGCGGTCCTACTACGAGCAGCTGCTGCGGGCCGGCGTGCGGATCTGGCTCTACCCGCAGCCGTACGTCCTGCACGCCAAGCACATGAGCGTGGACTCCGACATCTCCGTGGTCGGCTCCTCGAACCTCGACATCCGCTCGTTCACGCTGGACCTGGAGCTCTCGCTGCTCGTGCACGGGCGCTCGTTCGCCGCCCAGCTGCGCCACGTGGAGGACGGCTACCGCGAGGTGAGCCGCGAGCTGACCCTGTCCGCGTGGCTCGCCCGGCCGCGCTGGCAGCAGGTGACCGACAACCTGGCCCGGCTGACGTCCTCGCTGCAGTAGCCCTGCCCTCGCTGGGGCAGCCCCCGTCGTGGGTCAGTCGAGACCGTCGTCCGGGCCGGACGACGCGCTCAGGTGGTCGACGAGCTCGTCGGCGATGCCGGTGTAGGTCTGCGGGGTCAGCTCGACGAGGCGGGCGGCGACGTCCGCCGGCAGCCCGAGGCCACGGACGAACTCGGCCATCGCCGGGCCGTCGACCTTCTTGCCGCGGGTGAGCTCCTTGAGCCGCTCGTACGGGTTCTCCAGCCCGTGCAGCCGCATCACCGTCTGGACCGCCTCGCCGAGGACCTCCCAGCTGTGCTCGAGGTCGGCGTCCAGCACCGAGGAGTCGACGTCCAGGCTGGTCAGGCCGCGCGCGACGTTGTCGATCGCGAGCAGCGAGTGCCCGAGCGCGACGCCGATGTTGCGCTGCATGGTGGAGTCGGTGAGGTCGCGCTGCAGCCGCGAGGTGACCAGCGTGCGCTGGAGCACCTCGAGCAGCCCGTCGCTCAGCTCGAGGTTGGCCTCGGCGTTCTCGAAGCGGATCGGGTTGACCTTGTGCGGCATGGTCGAGGAGCCGATCGAGCCGGCGGTCGTCAGCTGGGTGAAGTACCCCTGCGAGATGTAGGTCCAGGCGTCGGTGCACAGGTTGTGCAGCACCCGGTTGTAGCGGCTGACGTCGGCGTACAGCTCGGCCTGCCAGTCGTGCGACTCGATCTGGGTCGTCAGAGGGTTCCAGGTCAGGCCCAGCCCCTCGACGAAGCCGCGGCTGACGGCCTGCCAGTCCGCGCCCGGCACCGCCGCGAGGTGGGCGGCGTAGGTGCCGGTCGCGCCGTTGAGCTTGCCCAGGTAGTCGGCGGTGCGGACCCGCTCGAGCTGGCGGCGCAGCCGGTGGGCGAGGACCGCGAGCTCCTTGCCCATCGTGGTGGGGGTCGCGGGCTGGCCGTGCGTGCGGGCGAGCATGGGCACCGACCGGTACGCGCGCGCCATGGTCGCGACCTGGTCGGCGAGGGCGGTCGCCGCGGGCAGCCACACCTCGCGGACGGCCTTCTGGACCAGGCGGGCGTAGGCGAGGTTGTTGATGTCCTCGCTGGTGCACGCGAAGTGGACGAACTCGGCCACGTCCTCCAGCGACGTCCCGGCCAGGCGGCCCTTGAGCAGGTACTCCACGGCCTTGACGTCGTGCACGGTGGTGCGCTCGATCTCGCGCAGCTCGGCCACGGTGCCGGCGTCGAAGTCCGGCGGCGACGCCGTGCAGCCGGTGCACCTCCTCGTCGGTGAGCCGGCGCAGGCCCGGGAGCACCTGCTGCTTGGACAGGTGCAGCAGCCAGGCCACCTCGATGCGCAGCCGCTCCCGGTTGAGCGCGGGCTCCGACAGGTGCTCCAGCAGGCCCTCGACGGCGGGGCGGTAGCGCCCGTCCAGCGGGCTCAGGGTGGCCTCGCCGAGCTCGGCGGCGATCCGGGCGGACGTGCGGGACGCGGGGGGCTGCTCGCTCACGGCACGATCCTCACAGATGCCGGGACCCGTCCGGTCCCCCGCCCGCCCCGCTGCCCGCCCCGCAGGTCCGGCGCCCGGTCGATCAGACGAACCGCGACGCCGCCTCGGCGGCCCGGGCGCCGTAGCCGCCCCCGAACAGCGCCGCGTGCACGAGCAGCGGGTGCAGCTGGTGCAGGGCCACGCGGTCCTGCCAGCCGTCGGCCAGCGGGTCGGCCTCGTCGTAGGCGGCCAGCACCCGGCGCCAGGTGGGGCAGGCCGAACAGCGCGAGCTCGGCGAGGTCGGTCTCGCGGTGCCCGCCGTGCGCGGCCGGGTCGACGAGCACGACCCCCTCCGCGGTCCACAGCACGTTGCCGTTCCACAGGTCGCCGTGCAGCCGGGACGGGGTGTCGGTGCCGGGCGTGCCGGCCAGCCCCGGCTCGGCCACGAGCCGGTCGAGCAGGCGCGACAGGGTGGCGGAGCCGTCCTCGTCGACCGCCCCCGCGTCGTGGGCCAGGCGCAGGTAGGGCAGCAGCCGGTGCTCGGCGTACCAGGGTCCCCAGGACGCCCCGGTGCGCAGGGGCAGGGCGAGCGGGCCGATCCAGCCGTCGCCCGTCCCAGCCGTCCGGTCCGGACCCCCAGGCGGGCGCCCCGGCGGCGTGCGTGGCCGCGAGCCGTCGGCCCAGCTCCTCGGCGGCCGCGGCGGTCGGGGCGACCTCGGGCAGGCGGGGCAGCACGAGCCGGTCGTCGAGCACCTCGACCGGCTCCACGACCCGCACGCCGCCGGGGACGGCGGCCAGCCACCGCAGCCCCGCCGCCTCCACGGCGAAGAAGCCGGCCGGGGCGTCGGAGCGCCGCTTGACGAAGACGTCCTGCCCGGTGCGGGCCGGCCCGCTGCTGGGCGAGGCGTCGGCCGTCGTCACCGCACGGCCTGCGCCGGGGCGCCGGCGAGGCGCTCGCGCAGGTGGTCCAGCAGGCCGGCGCAGGCCCGCTCGACCTGGTCCAGCACGGAGCCGAAGGCGTCCAGGTCGGAGTAGTACGGGTCCGGCACGTCCAGGGAGCGGCCGATGTCGGCGCCCTGGAGCAGGCGCCCGGCCAGCTCCGCGGCGTCCGGGTCGTACGTGCGCAGGAGCCGCACCTTGGCCTTGTCCCGCTCGTCCTCGGTCCAGCCGCGCAGGGTGCGCTGGTGCCCCCGGTCCAGCGCCAGCACGAGGTCCAGCTCGGGCAGCCAGGACGGCTCGAACAGCCGCGCCCGGTGGGGGCCGCCGTCGTAGCCGCGCGCCGACAGCGCCATCAGGGTCCGGCTGTCCGCCCGCTCGCCGATGTGCCAGTCGCCCGTGCCCGCCGAGGTGACCTGGACCAGGTCCTCCAGGCCCTGCTGCTCGACCATCGTGCTCAGCACCACCTCCCCCATCGGGGAGCGGCAGATGTTCCCCGAGCACACGAAGCAGACGCGGAGCGGGGCCGGGGGCATGGGGGCCAGTGTGCCCACGGGCCCTCCCCGGCGACAGCCCCCTCCGTGTGTCCACAGCCGCCCCCCGGCGGGCGTCGTCCACGACGTGGCCCACCCCTCCGGAGCGCCACCGGACCGGGGCCCAGGCTCGGGGGATGGGGACAGGACCGGGGGACGGGGCGGGGCCGTGGCCGGGCGCGGGGACCACCGGAGGCGGTGGCCGGCTGCCTGCGGACGGCGGCGCGCCGCCGACGACCTGGCCGGCCGCGTGCGCTCGTTGCCGCCGCCGTCGTGGACCGGGCCCGCCGCGGACGCGCTGGGCGACGGGGTGAGGAGGGCGGTCCGGCTCCTGGACGACGGGGGCGCCGCCCTGCACGAGGCGGCCGCGTCGGCCCGGCGGGTGGGTGACGGGTGAGCGACGAGACCGGGCTGAGGGTCTCCGGCGGCGCGGGCGGGGTCGCGGCGCGGCTGGAGGACCTGGACGCCCTCACGCTCGCGCTGCTGCGCGCGGCGGCCGAGGCCGGTGCGCTGGCGGCCCGTGCCGCGCGGGCGCTCGCCGACCCGGGGCTGGTCGCCGCGCTGCCGTCGGACCCGGCCGGCGTCGCCCGGGTGGTGGTCGGCGCCGGCCGCGGGGCGGGGGCGCTGTGCCGCGGCGCGGCGGTCCTCGCGGCGCTGTCCGCGCGCGGTCGCCGCCGCCGTCGCGGGCTACCGGGCCCGCGAGGAGGCGCTCGCCGCGCTCGCCCGCGGCGTGCCGCTGCTGCTCGGCTCGGTCGTGCGCGGGCGGGCCACCGTGCTCGCCGGCCTGCCGCTGCCGGGCGGGCCGGTCGTGGGCTGGGCGCTGGCGGGTGCAGCCGGCGGCACCGGGACGGCGGGGCTGGTGGGCGTGGGGGCGGCCCGGCTCCGGGGACCGGGGGCCGGGGCACGGGCGGCAGCGGGGGCACCCGCAGCAGCGGGGAGGCAGGCCTGCCGCGGGCGGTGCGCGAGGCCGTGGTCGGGGCGGTGGTCGGCCCGGCCGGGCCTCGTCGACGGCGTGGTCCGCACGCTGCCGGGGGTCCTCGGCGTCCCCGACGTGGCCTCGGCCGCCCGGCTGGCCGGCGGGCTCGGCCAGGCCGGCGGCGTGCTGCGCGAGACCGGCGTCTCCGTGCGGCCGGCCGGCAGGCGGACCGTGCGCCGACCCGGGCGCCGGTCCCGAGGGGGCCGGGTGGGGTGCGAGCGGCGACCTCGACCGCCCGGGGGCGCCGGCGTCGGGGGTCGCGGACCTGCTGCGCCGCGGCCAGACGGTGGCCGCGTGGCGGACGCCGCGGGCCGGGGAGCACGACCCCCTGCCGCCCGGTCAGCCCCGGCCCGTGCCCGGCCAGGTGCGCGTCGACCGGGTGCAGGGCGCCGACGGGGCGGTCGTCCTGGGTGGTGCACGTGCCCGGGCACCCAGGACTGGGACGGCGACGGCACGGCTCGCCCATGGACATGGCGGCCAACCTCGTCGCTGGTCGGGGGACGGCGCAGCGCCGTGGCCGACGGGGTCGCCGGCCGCCCTCGTCGGGGCGGGGGCCCGGCCGGGCCAGCCGGTCCTGCTGGTCGGGCACAGCCAGGGCGGGCATGACCGCCCTCGACCTGGCCGCGGACCCGCGTGCTGCGCCGCGCGGCGACGGTCACCCACGTGGTCACCGCAGGCTCGCCGCTGGCCGGGCCGGACCCCGCCGCCCGGCGTGCAGGTGCTCGCCCTGGAGCACGACGACGACCTCGTCCCGCGGCTCGACGGCCGGTCCCACCCGGACCGCCGCGACCGGGTCGTGGTCCGCGCGCCGCGGCCCCGGACGGCCCTTGGCGCAGCGACGCCGTGCCGGCCCACAGCTCGAGCGCCTACGTCGTGACGGCCGAGGCCGTGGACGCGCCTCCGACCGGCCTCGCTCGTGGCCTACCGCGACGGGCTGGCCCCGTTCCTGGACCGCGAGGGCGCCACCTGCACCAGCACGCCAGGTGGTGCTCGCCCGCAGCGGTGCACCCACCGCCGCGCCGCCCGCGCGCACCGCCCGCCGCACCGCCCGCCGCCGCCGCGCACCGCGCGCCGCACTGCCCGCGCCCCTGCCGCCGGCGGGCCCGGCGGCCCCGGTGACGGCCGCGTCGCCGCCGGACCTACAGTCGGCCTGTGCCCCCTGTGCCCCGGCTGCGAGCCGCCCTGTCCGCGATCCCGGCCTACCGCCCCGGACGGCGCCCGCCGCCGGGCGAGGGCCCGTCGTACAAGCTCTCGTCCAACGAGAACCCGTTCCCGCCGCTGCCGTCGGTGCTCGAGGTGCTCGCCGAGGCCGACCGCGACATCAACCGCTACCCCGACATGTTCGCCACCGACCTGGTGCGCCGGCTCGCCGACCGGCACGGGCTCGCCCCCGAGCAGGTCGTCTGCGGCACCGGCAGCGTCGGGCGTGCTCGGGCAGGTCGTGCAGGCCACCTGCGAGAGCGGCGACGAGGTGGTCTTCGCCTGGCGGTCGTTCGAGGCCTACCCGATCGTCGTCGGGGTCAGCGGCGCGCCCGCGCCGTGCGGGTGCCGCTCGCCGCGCGACGGCCGGCACGACCTGCCGCGATGGCCGCCGCCGTCACCGACCGGACGCGGCTGCTGCTGGTCTGCAGCCCCAACAACCCGACCGGTCCGGCCGTGCACGCGCAGGAGATGCGGGACCTGCTCGCCGCGGTGCCCCCGGACGTGGTCGTGGTGCTCGACGAGGCGTACACCGAGTTCGTCCGTGACCCCGACGGCCGCGGCAGGTCCCGACCTGCTCGCCGAGCACGGCAACCTCGTCGTGCTGCGCACCTTCTCCAAGGCCTACGGCCTGGCGTCGCTGCGGGTGGGCTACGCCCTGGCGCACCCGCTGGTGGCCGACGCGCTGCGGGCGACCGCCGTCCCGTTCGGGGTCTCGGGCCCCGCGCAGGCGGCGGCCCTGGCCTCGCTGGACGCCGAGGACGAGCTGCTCGAGCGGGTGGACCGGCTGGTGGCCGAACGGGACCGGCTGCGCGCGGCGCTGGCCGCGGTCGGCTGGGACGTGCCGGACCCGCAGGGCAACTTCGTGTGGCTCGCTGCGGGCGACCGGACCGACAGCGGTCGTCGAGGCGTGCGAGGCTGCCCGGGTCACGGTCCGTGGCTTCGCGGGCGAGGGCGTCCGCTGCTCGGTCGGCACGCCCGGAGGCCGACGACCTGCTGGTCCGGACCGTGGCACCGTTCGCGCCCTCGGCGTGACCGTCAGGGTCACGGTCACGCTGCAGTGCGTGACCGGATCGGGCTAAAGAATTCGGACCTACCGGCCGATACGGTCGTCGGGTCACCGGGCCGACGCAGCCGCGCCACACCTGGACGGTCGTGAGGACGAGCACCACCGTACCGCACCCAGCCTGCTCGGGAGGAGGCGCCATGAAGCTCAGCCAAGGCGCGTCCTTCGTGGTCGCCACCGTCGCCCTCGGCGCCGTCTCCACGGCGTCCGTCGCCTCCGTCGTCCTCGTCGGCTGGTCGTACACCCCGCCGGCCGAGACCCGGTCCTTCGCCGCCCCGCCGCTGGCCGTCGCCCCGGTCCGGCCGCCCAACCAGGACACCGAGCCGGTCCCGCTGTCGCCCGTCCCGCAGCAAGCGTCGTCCAGCTCGCAGGCCGAGGCCGAGGCCGAGGCCGGTCGGGTGGCGCTCGCGCTCGCCAGCGTCGAGGCCACCGCGCTGCCGACGGACCTGCCCACCGCGACCGACGAGGACCTCGCGGTCGTCGAGGTGCTCGTGGACGCCCTGCCCGACCTGCTCGAGCTCGTCGACGGCTCCGTCGTCGGGCGACTCCGACGACGGGCTCCTCGCCGGGGCGACCGCCAGCCCGACGGACACGTCCACCGACGCACCCGTGGTCACCGCCTCGGAGGTCACGGACCGTCCGTCGAGCCCTCCGTGGAGCCCTCCGGCGAGCCCTCCGACGAGCCGTCCCTCGAGCCGTCCGTCGAGCCGTCGACCGACCCGGGCGCCGAGCCCGGTCCCGAGCCGAGCGGCGAGCCGACCGACCGGTCAGCCGACCGACCTCCCCAGCCGGCCCACCGACGGCCCGTCCGGCGGCCCCGGCCCCGCGCCGACCGTGAGCCCCGGGACCCCGGTCCCGGTGCCCCGAAGCCCGTGACGCCCGGCCGGCCCTCCCGCCCCGCGCCGCGCGCGCCGAGCACGGTCGCCCCCGCGCCCGCGCCGCCCACCCGTCAGGCCCCGCCCGGCCGCGGCGAGGGCGGACCGGCCACCCGGACGCCCGCGCCCGCTGCCCGACGCACCCGGCCGCCACCCCGAGGCCCAGCGCCGCGCCCCGCCCCCGCTCCCGCACCGCCCCGCAGCACCGGTCCCGGACGTGGTGACGGTGGCGTCGGCACCGGTGCCGGCAGCGGTCCGGCGAGGGCAACGGCGGCGGCGAACGGCGGCGGCGACACGGCCAGGCGGCGAACGGCCAGGCGGTGAGCGAACGGCGGCGGCAACGGCGGCGGCAACGGCGGCGGCAACGGCAGACGGCAACGGCGGGAAGGGTCCACGGCGGCGGCGCAAGGGCGCGCGGCGGCAAGGACGGCCCGCGCCGTCCGACCCTGCCACCTGCCCCGCCCGTCGCGCCGGCCGGCAGTCCGCCGCACCGCCTCGTCGCGGGGGTGGTGGCCGCGCCCGCGGCGGTCGGTAGTGTCTGCACTTGCCCGGGGCCGATCCCCCGGGCTCCGGCGGTCCGCGGCACGTGGTGCCGCGGGTCGGCGAGGCGGGGTGATCCCCCGCCGAGGCGAGGAGGTTGCACGTGCCCGACACCGTCGTCGGACCGGCAGGGAGCCCCGATCGGGCCGCCCAGCTCGACCGAGAAGCAGACACGATGATCCAGATGCTCACCCCCGAGGGCGAGCGACCCGACCCCACCGGCGCCGCGCCGAGTACGCCGCCGTACGTCGAGGACGTCACCGACGACGACCTGCGCGGCATGTACCGCGACATGGTGGTCGTGCGGCGGTTCGACGCCGAGGCCACCGCCCTGCAGCGCCAGGGCGAGCTCGGCCTGTGGGCCAGCCTGCTCGGCCAGGAGGCCGCGCAGGTCGGCAGCGGCCGCGCCCTGCGCCCGCAGGACTTCGCCTACCCCACCTACCGGGAGCACGGCGTCGCCTGGTGCCGCGGCGTCCCGCCGACCGCCCTGCTCGGGCCTGTACCGCGGGCGCCAGCCTCGGCGGGCTGGGACCCGGCCGAGCACGGCTTCGCGCTGTACACGATCGTCATCGGCTCCCAGACCCTGCACGCCACCGGCTACGCGATGGGCCTGCAGCGCGACCACGCCGTCGGCACGGGCGAGCCCGACCGCGACGCCGCGGTCATCGCCTACCTCGGCGAC
Source organism: uncultured Actinomycetota bacterium (assembly GCA_963750335.1). Lineage (GTDB taxonomy): Bacteria > Actinomycetota > Actinomycetes > Actinomycetales > JBBAYJ01 > Aquipuribacter. The sequence continues at coordinate 274,533 of CAVVQD010000010.1, read as the reverse complement.
GGCGCCACCAGCCAGGGCGACGTCAGCGAGGCGCTGGTCTTCTCGGCCGTCTACAACGCCCCGGTCGTGTTCTTCTGCCAGAACAACCAGTGGGCCATCTCCGAGCCCAACACCCGCCAGACCCGCGTGCCGCTGTACAAGCGGTCCTCCGGCTTCGGCATCCCCGGCGTGCGCGTGGACGGCAACGACGTCCTGGCCACCCTCGCGGTGACCCGCGCCGCGCACCGAGCGCGCCCGCTCCGGCGGCGGTCCGACCTTCGTCGAGGCCTACACCTACCGGATGGGCGCCCACACCACCTCCGACGACCCCAGCCGCTACCGCATCGCCGCGGAGCTGGAGGAGTGGAAGCTCAAGGACCCGATCGCCCGGGTCAAGGCCTACCTGGCCCGCTCGGGCGCGGCGGACGAGGCGTTGTTCGCCGAGGTCGAGGCCGAGGCCAAGCAGATCGCCACCGAGCTGCGGACCACCTGCCGGGCCCTGCCCGACCCGGAGCCGGAGTCGATGTTCGACCACGTCTACGCCGAGCCGCACGCCGTGCTGGACGCCGAGCGCGAGGAGTACCTGGCCTACCGGGCCGGCTTCGAGGAGACGCAGGAGGCGACCGCATGACGACGACGAGCCTGGGCAAGGCCATCAACGCCGGCCTGCGGGCCGCGATGGACCACGACCCCAAGGTCGTGCTCATGGGCGAGGACATCGGCGCCCTCGGCGGGGTGTTCCGGGTGACGGACGGCCTGCAGAAGGACTTCGGCGAGGACCGCGTCATCGACACCCCGCTCGCGGAGTCCGGGATCGTCGGGACCGCGGTCGGCCTGGCCATGCGCGGCTACCGGCCCGTGGTGGAGATGCAGTTCGACGGCTTCGTGTTCCCGGCCTTCGACCAGATCGTCACCCAGCTGGCCAAGATGGGGAACCGCTCCGCCGGTGCCGTCCGCCTGCCCGTCGTCGTCCGCATCCCCTTCGGCGGCGGGATCGGGGCGGTCGAGCACCACTCGGAGTCCCCGGAGTCGTACTTCGTGCACACCGGCGGGCTCCGGGTGGTCAGCCCGTCGACGCCGGAGGACGCCTTCTGGATGATCCAGCAGGCCATCGCCTGCCCGGACCCGGTGGTGTTCCTCGAGCCGAAGCGCCGCTACTGGGACAAGGGCGAGGTGCCCGACGGCGCCGTGCTCCGCAGCCCCGACGACGCGCCCCGACCGTTCGGGTCCGCCCAGGTCGTCCGCGCCGGGCGCCGACGTGACGATGCTCTGCTACGGCCCGATGGTGCGGACCTGCCTGGCCGCGGCCGAGGCCGCCGCCCAGGACGGCACCGCGGACGTCGAGGTCGTCGACCTGCGCAGCCTGTCGCCCCTGGACCTGCCGACCGTCCTGGCCTCGGTGCGCCGCACCGGCCGGGCCGTCGTGGTCCACGAGGCGCCCACCACCCTCGGCCTCGGCGCCGAGCTCGCCGCCCGGATCCAGGAGGGCTGCTTCTACCACCTCGAGGCCCCGGTGCTCAGGGTCGGCGGGTTCTCCGCCCCCTACCCGGCCGCCAAGATCGAGGACGAGTACCTGCCCGACCTCGACCGCGTCCTCGACGCGGTCGACCGGGTGCTCGCGCACTGACGCGCGGGCCGAGGAGAAGGGTGACGCCGTGAGCGTCCAGACCACCGGCACAGCCCGCTCGCAGCCCCGGCGCACGGGGACCGTCGAGCACTACCGCATGCCCGACGCGGGAGAGGGCCTCACCGAGGCCGAGGTCGTCACCTGGCGGGTCGCCGTGGGCGACGTCGTCGAGGTCAACGACGTCGTCGTCGAGGTCGAGACGGCCAAGTCGCTCGTCGAGCTGCCCTGCCCGTTCGCGGGCACCGTGGTCGAGCTGCTGGCCGCCGAGGGCGAGACCGTGGCCGTGGGCACTCCGATCCTCGCCGTCCGGACCGGGGACGCGACCCGGCCGGCGCCGCGACCGGGACGCACCGGCCGACCCGCCGGGCCGGCCACGCCGTCGCGCCCGGCGCCGCGCGCCGGCCCGGCGCGCGGACGCGCACGCGCGACGCCGCCCACGCCGCCCCGGTCGTCGGCGACGCCGCCCCGTCCGACACCGACGGCGCCCCCGTCGGCCCGTCCGCCGGTGACCGGCGCGCACCCCAGCACGCAGGCCGCCGCCGGTGCCGGGCCGCACCGCGGTGCTCGTCGGCTACGGCCCGGCCGCGGGCGCCACCCGTCGTCGGGCCCGGCGTCCCGCCGCCGGCCGGGGCGGTGCCGGCGCGGCCGCGTCCGGAGGCGCCGGCCGCCGCCGCCGCAGCCCGGCCGCCGCGCCGCGGCCGACGGGCCGGCGGCGCGACGCACCCGGCTTCCTCCGCGACGCCACCGCGGTCGCGCCGGGCGCGAAGGTGCTGGCCAAGCCCCCCGTCCGCAAGCTCGCCCGCGACCTCGGCGTCGACCTCGCGCCGGTCCCGCCGCCGGGCGCCGACGGCATCGTCACCCGCGAGGCCGTCGTCGCGTGCCGAGCAGCGCGCGCCGCCCGCCGCGGCAGTCCGGCCGCCGGCGACGGCTCCGGCGCCGGCCCGGTCGTCCGGCGCGCCGCGGCCGACGGGTCGGCGACCGCCGCATCCCCGTCAAGGGCGTCCGCAAGGCACACGGCCGACGCCATGGTCGCCTCCGCCTTCACCGCACCCCACGTCACCGAGTGGGTGCAGGTCGACGTCACCGAGTCCGTCGCGCCTGCTCGAGCGGCTCAAGGCCGACCGGTCGCCTGCGCGACCTCCGGCTCAGCCCGTTCACCCTGGTCGCGCGGGCGATGTGCCGTGGCCGTGCGCCGGCACCCGCACGGTCAACGTCTCCTGGGACGAGGCCGGCGCGCGAGATCGTCGTCCACGGCCAGGTCGGCCTCGGGCTTCGCCGCGGCCACCGACCGGGGCCTCGTGGTCCCGGTCGTCGCCCGACGCCGGACTCCCTCGACCTGCCGAGCCTCGCCGAGGCCATCGCCGACCTGGTCGACACCGCCCGCGCCGGCCGGCTGCAGCCGGCCCAGCAGGCCGGGCGTCACCCTGACCGTCACCAACGTCGGCGTGTTCGGCGTCGACGGCGGCACGCCGATCCTGCCGCCCGGCACCGGGCTGATCCTCGCCTGCGGGCAGGTGCGGCGGATGCCGTGGGTCGTGGGCACCGGCGACGACGAGCGGGTCGTCCCGCGCGACGTCATGACCCTCGCGGTGTCGCTTCGACCACCGCATGATCGACGGCGAGCTCGGCAGCCGGTACCTCGCCGACGTCGCCCGCCTCCTGGAGGACCCGGGCTACGCCCTCGCCTGGTCCTGACCGCCGGGCAGCGCAGCGAGGGCGGGGCCCCTCCCCGGCACGCACGGCGTGCCGGGGAAGGACCCCGCCCTCGGTCGGTCGGCCGGGTCAGGCCTGGCCGGTACGCGCCTGGTCGGCACCCGCGGCGGCGCTGACGCCCTCCGGCACGGCCGGGGTGGTCGTCCCGGCCGGTGCGGCGGGACCGGACGCCGCGGCGTCCTTGGCGGCGAGCGCCTCGGCGGCGCGGGCGTCGTCCTCCCGCTCCTCCATGGCCGACTTGGTCCGCAGCGGCACCTCGGGCAGCAGGCTGAGCATGACCAGCCCCAGCACCGTCATGCCCGCGGCGATCCAGAACACCAGCTGCAGGGCGTCGGCGAAGCCGTCCTGGAACGGCGCCGCCAGGGTCGGGTCGAGCGAACCCAGGAACGAGGAGTCGTCGAGGATCCCCGTGCCGTCCAGCACCGGGGTGCCGCCGGCGGCGATGGTCTCCTGCGCCGCGGCGAGCTGGTCGACGACGCGCCGCGTTGCCCGGGTCCGCCACCACGGCCGGGTCCTGCGTCGCGGCCAGGAACGGCCGGGTCGCGTGAACGCGTCGGCGAAGCGCGCGCGCGATCGCGTCCCCGACCGTGCCGAACAGGATCGACAGGAACACGGCGGTGCCGAGCGTGCCGCCCATCTGCCGGAAGAACGTCGCCGAGCTCGTGGCCACGCCGATGTCCCGGGCGGGGCACCGCGTTCTGCACGCGCCAGGACGATCGGCTGCAGGTTGCCGCCCAGGCCGAGGCCGAACAGCACCATGACGATCGAGGTGAGCCAGAGCGGGGTGGTCGCGGTCGATCTGCGCGAACAGCAGCAGCGGCGACGACGAGCAGCGCGCGTGCCGACGACCGGGAACACCTTGTAGCGCCCCGTGCGGGAGATGAGCTGCCCGAGACGATCGAGCCGATCATGATGCCGAGCGTCAGCGGCAGCAGCGTCAGCCCGGCCAGCGTGGGGCTCTGGCCCTTGACGATCTGCAGGTACAGCGGCAGCGACGCCAGGCCGCCGAACATCGCCGATGCCGATGACGCAGGCCCGCCAGCCGAGGCCGATGGCGAACGCGTCGGGATCCGGAACAGGCGCAGCGGGAGCAGGGCGTCGTCGCCGTAGCCGGCGCTCGGCGAGCACGAACAGCACGAGACCGACGACGCCCGCCGACCAGCGCACAGCACCGACGGCGCCGAGGTCCAGCCCCACTCCCGGCCCTGCTCGGCGAGGATCAGCAGCGGCACCAGGCCGGCGGTCAGCAGCAGCGCGCCGGGCCAGTCGATCCGGTGCGGGCCGGCGGGTGTGGGGGATGTTGAGCACGCGCTGCACGATGGCGAACGCGACCAGGCCGATCGGGACGTTGACCAGGAACACCCAGCGCCACCCGGTGATCCCGAGCAGGGATGTCGGCGCCCGGCGAAGAAGCCGCCGATGACGGGCCCGAGCACGCTGGCGGTGCCGAACACGGCGAGGAAGAAGCCCTGGTACCGGGCCCGCTCGCCGCGGCGGCACGATGTCGCCGACGATCGCCAGCGCGAGCGAGAACAGCCCGCCGGCGCCGAGGCCCTGCACGGCGCGGAACGCCGGCGAGCTCGACCATCGAGGTGGCGAACGAGCTGAGCGATCGAGCCCAGCACGAACACGCCGATCGCGGTGGAGAAGAGCGGCTTGCGGCCGTAGAGGTCGCTGAGCTTGCCGTACAGCGGCGTGGTGATCGTCGCGGTGATGAGGTAGGCGGTCGTCGCCCAGGCCTGCAGGGACAGCCCCTGCAGGTCGTCGGCGATGGTCCGGATGGACGTCGCGACGATGGTCTGGTCGAGCGCGGCCAGGAACATCCCGGCGATCAGGCCGCCGAAGATGGCGTAGATCTGCCTCTGGCTCAGCCGCGGGGCGACGGCGTCGCTCCGGGCGGACCGGCGGGGGCGGGGGTGGTCGGCGAGGTGCTCACCGGCGGTCCTTCCGAGGGGTGGGGGTGGTGGCGGTGCGGCGGTCGACGAGCTCGTCGACCGCGTGGTCGTCGAGGGCGGTGCACGGAGTCGTTGAAGCGGGCCAGGGCGGCCGCGAAGGCGTCGACCTCGGCGGGCTCCCAGCCGGCCAGGACGCGGTCGACGAGAGCGGTGCGGACGGCCCGGGCGTGGCTGAAGGCCTCGTGGCCCGCGGGGCTGGCCTGCACGAGCCAGGCGCGGCCGTCGTCCGGGTCGGCGACCCGCTCGACGTGCCCGCTGCGCTCCAGCGCAGCCACGTGGCGCGAGGTCGTCGACGGGTCGAGCCCGAGCAGCTCGGCCAGGCGCGAGGTGCGGACCGGTCCCTGGGTCGTGAGGTGGTGCAGCACGCCGAGGCCGGAGCCCTCGAGCCCCGTGGTGCGGGAGCCCTGGACCCGGATGCGGAAGGCCTCCATGGACCGCTTGAGGCGGACCAGCTGCATCCCCACGCCGTCGGGTCCGGCCGGGGTGGTGCACGTGGCGTCCACGGGGCTCCTCGGGTGGTGGGTGCGGGCTGCACCGAGGGTAAGTGTATGCAGCATGCACACATTCCCCGGACCGCGCGCGTCCACCCGGACGGTCCGCGCGCCCTCGCGCCCCCGGCCCGGTGGCACGGGGGCGGGCGCACCGGGGGCGGACGGGCGAGCGGGGGCGGGAGGGCGACGCCGGCGCCCGTGGCCGTACCGTGGTGACGTGCGCCGACGACCTGACCGAGCTCTCGCCGACCGCGCGACGGCCGGCGCGCCCGCCCGGCCGGCCGCCGTCCGCACCGTGCTCGCCGCCGTCGTCGGTGCCCTGCTCGCCGGGCTCCTCGCCCTCCCGCTCACCCTGCTGCTGGGTGCGGCCCCGGCCTCGGCGCACGCCGCCTTCACCGGCTCGGACCCGGCCGAGGGCGCCCAGGTCGCGGAGCTCCCGGCCGCGGTGGTCATGAGCTACTCCGAGGAGATCGCGCCCCAGTTCGTCGAGACCGCGGTGGTCGCCCCCGACAGCACCACGGTCCCCACCGAGGCCTCGGTCGCCGGCGCCGACGTCACCGTCGACCTCGCCGGCGCGGACCTGCCGGCCCTGCCCGGGACGTGGCAGGTGGTCGCGCGCGTGGTGAGCGTGGACGGCCACCCCGTCGAGCACACGACGAGCTTCGTCGTCGCCGAGGCGCCCCCGTCCGCCGCCCCCGAGCCGAGCGTGACGACCAGCGCACCGGCGCCCGGGCCGTCGACCGGGACCGCGGCGGCCCCGGCGGCCCCGGCGGCCCCGACGGCGTCGTCGGCCCCCCAGGACGAGCCGTCCGGCGCCGGCACGGACCTTCCCGCCGACCCCGTCGCGGCGGCGGGCGACGCCCTGCCTCGCTGGGTCGTGGTGGCCGGCGCGGCCGCCCTCGTGCTGGCCGCCGCCGCGGCCCTGCTCGTCCAGCTGCGGCGCCGGCCGCCGACGGGCTGACCGTGGCCCCGCAGCCGGACCTCGCGAGCGCGGGCGTCGCCGCCCGCCCTGCGGACGGCCGCGACCCGGCCGCCCCGGCGTCGCCGGCCGGACGGGCCGTCCCCCTGCTGGCCGCCGCCGCCGGGCTCGCCGCCCTGGTGGGGGCGCTGCTGGGCCCCCGGGCCGCGTCGGTGCTCGCCGACCCCGGGGTGCTGGTGCGGCGCGGCCTGCCGGCCGTCGAGGGCGTCCACGACCTCGCGCTCGCCGTGACCGTCGGGCGCGCTCGTGCTGGCCGTCCTCGTGCTGCCGGTCGGCGCCCCGGCCGCCGCGCGGGCCTCGCAGGTGGCCACCGCGGCCGGCGCGGTGTGGACCGTGTCGGCGCTCGGCGTGCTCGTGCTCACCTACGCCAGCGTGTCCGGCACCCCGCCCGCCGACCCGGCCTTCGGGGCCGAGCTCGGGGGGTTCCTCACCGGCTTCGAGCTGGGACGGTCCCTGCTGGTCACCGTGGTCCTGGCCGCCGCCGCGACCACCGTGGCCGCGGCCGCGACCGGTCCGCGCAGCACCGGCCTGGCCGCCGTCCTGGCCGTCGCCGGGCTGCTGCCGATCGCCCTGACCGGGCACTCCGGGAGCGCCGAGGGCCACGAGACCGCGGTCACGGCCATGGGGCTGCACCTGCTCGGCATCAGCGTGTGGGTCGGCGGGCTCGCCACGCTGGTGCTGCTCCGGCCCGTCCTGCGCGGTGCCGCGCTGGCCACGGCGGTCGGCCGCTGGTCCGGCCTCGCGCTCGCCTCGGTCGTCCTGGTGTCGGTCTCCGGCGTGCTCAACGCCTCCACCCGCATGTCCGGCCCCGGTGACCTCGGCTCCCGCTACGGGCTGCTGGTCGTGGCCAAGGTCGTCCTCGTCGCCGTCCTCGTGGCGGCCGGGTGGTGGCACCGGCGGGCCCTGCTGCCCGCGCTCGCGGAGGGCCGGGCCTCGGGCTTCTGGCGCCTGGTCACCGGCGAGGTCCTGGTCATGGCCGTCACCGTCGGGGTGGCGGTCGCGCTGTCCGGGACCGCCCCGCCGGTGTCGGACTCCGAGGCCCCGCGGTCCTGGACGGTCGCGGAGACGCTCATCGGTTCCGCCATGCCCCCCGAGCAGACGCTCGGCCGGCTGGTCACGCTCTGGCGGCCCGACCTGCTCTGGGTCGTGGTCACCGCCGGGCTCGCGGCCGCGTACCTGCTGGGCGTGCGCCGGCTGCACCGCCGGGGCGACCGCTGGCCGCTGTGGCGGACCCTGCTGTGGCTGTCCGGCCTGGCCGTCGTGCTGGCGGTCACGAGCTCCGGGCCTGGCCACCTACGGCCGCGTGCTCTTCAGCACCCACATGCTCCAGCACATGACCATGAGCATGGTCGCGCCCCTGCTCCTGGTGCCGGCCTCCCCGGTCACGCTCGCGCTGCGCGCGCTGGCACCCCGCAGGGACGGCTCGCGCGGGCCGCGCGAGTGGCTGCTCTGGGGGCTGCACACGCCGGTCAGCCGGTTCCTCACCCACCCCGTCGTGGCGGCCGGGCTGTTCACCGGCAGCCTCATGGTCTTCTACTACTCGCCGCTGTTCGGGGTCGCGCTCAGCACCCACTACGGGCACGAGGCGATGTTCGTGCACTTCCTGCTCAGCGGGTACCTGTTCGTGTGGTCGCTGGTGGGCACCGACCCCGGCGTCCGGGCGACGCCCTACCCGCTGCGCCTCATCATCCTGCTGGCCACGATGGCGTTCCACGCGTTCTTCGCCGTCACCCTGATGGGCGCGACCACGCTGCTTCAGCCGTTCTGGTTCGAGACGGTCTTCGCCGAGCGGGGCTGGGGCGCGGACCCGCTGGCCGACCAGCGGTACGGCGCGGCGCTCGCCTGGGGCGTGGGGGAGGTGCCGACCATCGTGCTCGCGATCCTCGTCGCGGTCCGCTGGTCCCGCGACGACACCCGGGAGGCCCGGCGGCGGGACCGGCGCGCCGACCGCGACGGCGAGGCCGAGCTCGCCGCGCACAACCAGATGTTCGCCGCCCTCGCGGAGCGGGACGCGGGCCGGGACGGCCGGTGAGCGAGGAGCCGGGCCGGACGCCCGAGGCCGGCCCGCAGCCGGACGCCCACGGCGCCGAGGAGCACCACCGCCACGCCCGGCCCGTCCCCCGGGTGATCGACCGGTTCCGCCCCCTGCGCCTGCTCGCCGTGGTCCTCGTCGGGGTGGCGGCGGCCGCGGCCGCTGTCGTCTCCCTCGGCGCGGTGCAGGCGGACGTCGGGCCGGTCCAGGCGCGCCTGTCGGTGGAGCTGTCCCTCGGGGGCGGCACCGAGGTCGAGGTCCCGCCCGTGGGGCGGCTGCAGATGGGGACGCACGCCGGTCCCCTGCGGCTGCGCGCCGACGTCCGCAGCGTCGACGTGGAGGCGGTGACCGCGATGGTCCGCGGCGGCAGCCCGCTGCCCACCGTGGAGACCATGTCCGGCGACATCCGTGACGGCGTCGTCCGGCTGGCTGTCCGCAGCGCCGCCGTCGGGCTGCTCGCCGCCGCCCTCGCCGCCGCGCTCGTGTTCCGCCGCCTGCGGGCCGTGCTCCAGGCCACCGGTGCCGCGGCCCTCGCGATCGTCCTGTCCGCCGGCTCGGCCGCGGCCACCTTCAGCTCCCAGGCCCTGGCCGAGCCGCAGTTCGACGGCCTGCTCGCCCAGGCGCCCGCCCTGGTCGGCGGGGTGAGCCAGGCCGCGAGCCAGGTGGGCGCCTACGGCACGCGGCTGGCCGAGCTCACCGGCAACGTGTCCCAGCTGTACGGCGCGCTGGGGTCCCTGCCGGACGTCCCCGGTCCCGACACGACCACCGTGCTGTGGGTCTCCGACGTGCACAACAACCCGGCCGCCTACGGGGTGATGCGCGAGCTCGTGGGCCAGTTCGACGTCGAGGCGGTCGTGGACACGGGCGACTCCACCGACATCGGCAGCGCCGCCGAGAACGTCCTCCTCGACGGCATCGAGGACCTGGACGTCCCCTACCTGTGGGTGCGCGGCAACCACGACTCCGCCACCACCCAGCGGTACATGGCCGGGCTGGACAACGTCACGGTGCTCGACGGTCCCGAGGTCGTCGAGGTCGCCGGGGTGGCGTGGGCCGGGGTGGGCGACCCGCGCTACACGCCGGTCAAGCGGATCGCGGAGCCGTCGGAGACCGGTCGGCTGGAGCTGCGTGCCGCCGGCCGACGCCTGTCCACCGGGCTCGCCGAGGGCGGCCGGGCCGTGGACGTGGTCCTCGTCCACGAGCGCCCCATGGCCGAGCCCCTCTACGGGCAGGTGCCGCTCGTCCTCGACGGGCACGTCCACGAGCGCCGGGAGCAGCGGGTGGACGGCACCCTGGAGCTCACGCTGGGCTCGGCGGGCGGGGCCGGTCTGCGCACCTTCGACCAGGGCGAGACCGCGCTCCCGCTGGAGATGTCGATCCTCCACCTCGACCCCGAGGACGGGTCCCTCGTCGCCGTCGACGAGATCACCATCGCCGGGATCGGCCAGGAGCAGGTCACCTTCCAGCGGCGCTCGGCGTCGTCTCTGGCGCCGGAGGAGGAGTAGGGCCCGGCCCCGCCGCCTCCTCGCGGCCCGGCCGGCGCACGGCGACGGACATCCCCGCCGCCAGGACGCACAGCCCGCCCGCGAGGAACCAGGCCAGGTCGTAGGAGCCGGTGACGTCGCGGACCACGCCGCCGCCGAACGCCGCGACCGCGGAGCCCAGCTGGTGGGAGGCGAACACCCAGCCGAAGACCACCGGCGTGCTGCCCGCGAAGTGCTGGCGGACCAGGGCGAGCGTCGGGGGGCACCGTCGCCACCCAGTCCAGGCCGTAGAAGACGATGAAGGCCACCATGCTGGCCCGGACGTCCGGCCCGAACAGCGGCGGCAGCAGGAACAGCGACATCCCGCGCAGCGAGTAGTACACGAGCAGCAGCAGGCGCGGGTCGACCCGGTCGGTCAGCCAGCCCGACAGGACCGTGCCGACGATGTCGAAGACGCCGACGACGGCCAGCAGCCCCGCGGCCGTGGTGACCGGCATCCCGTGGTCGTGGGCGGCGGGCACGAAGTGCGGCTGCACCAGCCCGTTCGTCGACATCCCGCAGATGAAGAACCCGCCCGCCAGCAGCCAGAACGGCCGGGACCGCACCGCCAGGCCGAGACCGCGCAGCGCGGCCTGCGCCGCCCCCGCCCGCTGCGGCTCGGCGTCGTCGGCCGGGGTGCCGCCGTAGGGCGCGACACCCAGGTCGCGGGGCCGGTCCCGCAGGAGCAGGAGGACGAGCGGGACGACCGCGAGCGCTGCTGCGGTGGTGCCGAGCGAGGCCGCCCGCCACCCCCAGCCCTCGGCGGTCCAGGCGACCAGCGGGAGGAACACCAGCTGGCCGGTCGCGCCGCCGGCGGTGAGCACCCCCGACACCAGGCCCCGCCGCTGCACGAACCACCGCCCGGTCACGGTGGCCACGAGCGACAGGGCCATGGAGCCCGTGCCCAGGCCGACGACCACGCCCCACAGCAGGACCAGCTGCCAGGCCGCGGTCATGACGACGGTCAGCCCGCTGCCGGTGGCGGTGAGGAGCAGGGCGCAGACGACCACCCGCCGGATCCCGAAGCGCTCCATGAGGGCGGCCGCGAACGGGGCGGTCAGCCCGTACAGCGCCATGTTGACCGCCACGGCGGCGGACACCGTGGTCGTGGACCACCCGAACTCCTCGCGCAGCGGGTCGACCAGGACGCCGGGCACGGCCCGGAACGCGGCCGCGCCGACGAGGGCGAGGAACGTCACCCCGGCCACCCACCACGCGGGGTGCACGCGCCGCGCCGTGGTGGCGGGGCGGGGCGACGGGATGCTCACGGGGGCAGCATGACCCGGGGCCCGGACGCTGACCAGGTCCACCTGCCGCGACCCGGCCTGTGTCGGGGCCCTGTGCTTGTATCGACCGGTGAGCGAGGACACGCGACGACGCGACCGCCCAGACCGAGCCGACCAGCCGAGGAGCCCCTTCGAGGACCTCGACGCCTTCCAGGCCCTGCCCCGGGCGGGCGGGCTGCTGCTGTCCGTGGACGGCACCCGCCTGGTGACGAGCCTGCAGACGCTGAACCCCCAGGCCAACCGGTTCGTCACCGCCCTGTGGGAGGTGGACCCGGCCGGCGTCCGTCCCGCCCGACGGCTCACCCGCTCGGCCAAGGGCGAGCAGCTCGGGGCCTTCACCCCGGACGGCACCCTGCTGTTCACCTCCACCCGCCCGGACCCCGACGTCCCCGACACCGACGACGCCTCGGCCGGCGCCCTGTGGGCGCTGCCGCCGGGCGGCGGGGAGGCCCGCGTGGTGGCCAGCAGGCCCGGCGGCCTCCAGGGGCTCGTGGTGGCGCGCGGCTCGGGCGACGTGGTCGTGCTGAGCGACACCCTGCCCGGCTCCGGCGAGGACGCGGAGTCCGACGCCGAGCGCCGCAAGGCCCGCTCCGACGCCAAGGTGACGGCGATCCTGCACGAGCAGTACCCGGTGCGGTACTGGGACCACGACCTGGGGCCGGGCGGTCCCCGCCTGCTCACCGGCCGCCTGGACGCCGACGGCGACGCGGCCGCGGAGGCCGACCTCGAGCTGCGCCAGGTGACGGGCGACGTCGGCCACGCCATGCACCACACCGTCCTGGACGTGACCGCCGACGGGCGGACCGCGGTGGCCACGTGGGAGGTGGTCGAGGGCCGCGCGAGCGCCCGGTCCACCCTCGTGGCGGTCGACCTGGCCTCCGGGTCCCGGCGGACCCTGCTGTCCGACGACGAGCACGAGTACGAGGCCCCCCGCGTCTCCCCGGACGGCACCCAGGTCGCGCTGCTCGTCTACGACCGCTCCACCCCCGACGACCCGGGCGCGTACCGGCTGGGCGTCGCCCCGCTGGCCCCCGTGGCGACCGCCGACGCGGCTGCCGACGGAGCCGGGGCGCCCGTCGAGGTGCGCCTGGTCGCGCCCGGCTGGGACCGCTGGCCGGGGCGGCCCACCTGGACCCCGGACGGGACCGCGCTGCTGGTCACCGCCGACTCCGACGGGCGCGCCCCGGTGTTCCGGGTCGAGGTCGCCTCGGGCGAGGTGACGCAGCTGACCGGCGACGACGCGGCGTACTCCGACCTGTGCGCGAGCCCCGACGGGGAGCACGTGTACGCCCTGCGCGCCACGGTGTCCGCCCCGCCGGCGCCGGTGCGCCTGGACCCCCGCACCCCGCACCAGCACCCCGTCGTGCTCCGCGGGCCGGTGCCCGAGCCGGTCGTGCCCGGACGCGTGGAGGAGGTCACCGCGACCGCCGAGGACGGCACCCCCCTGCGGGCCTGGCTCTGCCTGCCGGAGTCCGCCTCGGCCGAGGACCCCGCCCCGCTGCTGCTGTGGATCCACGGCGGCCCGCTCGGGTCGTGGAACGCGTGGAGCTGGCGCTGGAACCCGTGGCTGGCCGTGTCGCGCGGGTACGCGGTGCTGCTGCCGGACCCGGCCCTGTCCACCGGGTACGGCAAGGCGTTCATCCAGCGGGGCTGGGGCTCGGTGGGGCGACGCGCCCTACACGGACCTGCTGCGCGTCACCGACGTCACCGTCGCGCGCGACGACGTCGACGAGACGCGGACCGCCGCGATGGGCGGCAGCTTCGGCGGCTACATGGCCAACTGGGTCGGCGGGCACACCGACCGCTTCCGGGCGATCGTCACCCACGCCTCGCTGTACGCCCTCGACCAGTTCGCGCCGACCACCGACTCCGCGCACTACTGGAGCCGCGAGATGAGCCCGGAGATGACCGAGGCGCACTCCCCGCACCGGTCGCTGGAGCGCTGGGTCACCCCCACGCTCGTCATCCACGGCGACAAGGACTACCGCGTGCCGATCGGCGAGGCGCTGCGGCTGTGGTGGGACCTGGCCAGCAAGGACACCGACGCCGACGGCGGCCTGCCCCACAAGTTCCTGTACTTCCCCGACGAGAACCACTGGGTCCTCACCCCCAACCACAGCACCGTCTGGTACCGGACGGTCTTCGCCTTCCTCGCCCACCACGTGCTGGGCGAGGAGTGGGTGACCCCGGAGCTCCTGCGGTGACGCCGGGGAGGACGAGGCCGGGGAGGGTGAGGCCGGGGACGGCGACGTCGGCGGCCGTGACCGAGGGGTGAGGGCCGGGCCGGCGGAGGGGGGCCTCCGCGCCACGGGCACGCTGCTGGCCGTGGCCGGGGGTCGTCTGGTGGGCGGTCGGGGCGAGCGCCGGCACCGGGCTGCTGGGTGCGCTCGGGCTGCTGCTGCCCGGGCTGGTGGTCGCCGGCGTGCTCGTGCTGCTGGCGCGCACCCGCCTGGACGGGCAGGGGGAGGGCGAGCTGTTCCACCGGCACCGGCGCCTGTACTCGCTGGTCAACCTCGCCCAGCTGCTGGGCATCCTCGCGGTCCTCGTGGGCGGCGTGCGGACCGGTCGCCCGGAGCTGATCCCGGCAGGGATCGCCGCGGTGGTGGGGCTGCACTTCCTGCCCTTCGCCCGCGCGTTCCGCTGGGCCGGTCACGCCGGCGTCGGTGCCGGGCTGCTCGCGGTCGCCGTCGTGGGCCTCGGCCTCGCCCTCACGGGGCGCCAGGCGCCCGACGTGCAGCGCGTCGTCGGGCTGGCGTCCGCCGGGGTGCTGTGGGCGGGCGCGGTCGCCGCCGTGCTCGCCCGGCCGCGCGCGAGGCTCGTCGGCGGCTGACGGGGGCGAGGAGGCCGGGCGACGGCGGCCCATGGTCCCGTGTCCCGCGGCCGAACGCTACGGCGGCGACGCGGTCGTCCTCGCGGACGTCTCGAGCCCCCGCCGGGAGGACGTGACAGCCTGGTGGCATGAGCGCCGCTGCCCCCGAGCCCGTCGTCGACCGCCCCGTCCGCTGGGGGGTCGTGGGCCCCGGCCGGATCGCGGCCAACGTCATGGGCGACCTCACCGCGATGCCGGGCGGCGAGCTGCACGCCGTGGCCTCCCGGAGCCTGGACCGGGCCCGGGCGTTCGCCGACGAGCACGGCGCCCGCACCGCCTACGGTTCCTACGCCGAGCTCCTCGCCGACCCGGACGTCGACGCCGTCTACGTCGCCACGCCCCACCGGCAGCACCACGGCATCGCGCTCGCGGCGATCGAGTCGGGCAAGCACCTGCTGGTGGAGAAGGCGTTCACCGTCACCCTGGCCGGGGCCCAGCAGGTGGTCGACGCGGCCCGCGCCCGCGGGGTCTTCGTCATGGAGGCGATGTGGACCCGGTTCCAGCCGGCCGTCGTCCGGATGCGCGAGCTGCTCGCCGACGGCGCGGTGGGCGAGGTGCGGTCGGTCTCGGCGGACCTGGGCCTGCGCGTGCCGTTCGACCCCGCCGACCGGCTGTGGGACCCGGCGCAGGGCGGCGGCGCGCTGCTCGACCTCGGGGTCTACCCGACCTCGTGGCTGCAGATGGTCCTCGGCGGCACCCCGGCCTCGCTCGAGGTGGCCGGCGCCACCGGGCCGAACGGCGTGGACGCGGAGTCCACCCTGCTGTGGCGCACCGAGGACGGGCGTCACGGCGTCGCCACCTGCTCGCTGCTGTCGCCCCTGCCCGGGCGCGCGTCGGTCTACGGGACGGAGGGCTGGATCGAGGTCCCGCCCCGCTTCCACCACCCCGACCGGGTCGTGCTGCACCGCACCGGCGGCGGCCGGTCGGTCGTGAGCAGCGAGGAGGTCCTGGCCCCGGCCACCGGCACCGGCTACTCGCACGAGCTGGACGAGGTCCACCGGTGCCTCGCCCAGGGCCTCACGGAGAGCCCGACCATGCCGCTCGACGACACCCTCGCGGTCATGTCCGTCCTCGAGCAGGCGCTGCACGCCCTCGGCGTCCGGCACGACGAGGACCCGGCGGCGGTCTAGTACGCCTGGCCGTACGCCTGGCCGTAGCTGGCCGTAGGCCTGGCCTCCGTAGGCCTGGCCGCCGTACCCCTGGCCGCCGTACGCGTCACCGACGCCCTTGGGGTTCGGCCCGTACTGGTTCTGCCCCGGCGTGGAGTCCAGGACGAGGAACACCAGCAGCACGATGTTCCCGAACGGGACCAGGCTGACGAGGTACCACCAGCCGCTGCGGCCGGTGTCGTGGAGCCGGCGCACCACGACGGCCAGGCTCGGCAGGAACAGCGCGAGCGACAGCAGACCCATCGCGGCCAGGACGACGATGCCCGCCACCCCGGTCGGCCCGAGCTCGGTGGCGCCGGTCTCCGAGGTCGTCGCGCTGGGGATGAGCAGCGCCAGCCCGAGCACGTACAGAGCCATCACGACCAGCGTGTAGGCCAGCGACCACCACCAGTACTCCGCGCGGCGGGAGCGCCCCGAGAAGGTGGCGTACCGGGACAGGACCTGGCGGACGGCGTCGCGGAACGACATCGGTGGCTCCTCAGCCCTGCTGCGGCGGGGTGCCGAAGCGGGGGTCGGGGCCCGGCTGGCTCCCGTAGGCCGGGGGCGCCCCGTAGACCGGCGGCGCGCCGTAGGGGGCGGCGTAGCCCACGCCCGGGTCCTTCGGGCTGGGGCCGTGCTCGTTCGCGCCCGGTGCGGAGTCCTGGCAGAAGAACACGATGAGGATGATCGCGCCGACCAGCGGGACCAGGCCGATGAGCAGCCACCAGCCGCTGCGGCCGGTGTCGTGCAGCCGGCGTGCGCCGACGGCGAGCGAGGGCAGCAGGACCGCGAGGGAGGCCAGCCCGCCGACCGGGCCGTTGCCGAAGTCGTCGGCGAGGCCGAGCAGCCCGTCGATCGATCCCGTCACGAGCCCCAGCAGCAGCGTGAACAGGAAGAAGTACCAGTACTCCGACCGGCGGGCGCGGCCGCGGAAGCCGACGTACTGACGGAAGGCGGAGGAGACCGCCTGGGGGAACGACATGGGTGTCTGCTCTCTGGTCGCGGGGAGGACGACGACAGTCTGGCCAGAGGGAGCACCCCGTGTCCGGCGTTCCGCCCGTGACACCCGCCCGGGCGAACGCGGTGCGCACGCACGAGGGCGGGGCCCCCCACCGGCGCGCGCGGCGCGCCGGTGACGGACCCCGCCCTCGAGGAGGCGGGACGGCAGATCAGCTCTTGACGAGCGAGACGTCGAAGTCGAGCTTGATCTTCTCGCTGACCAGGACGCCGCCGGTCTCCAGCGCGGCGTTCCAGGTGAGGTCCCAGTCCTTGCGGTTGACGACGGCCTTGCCCTCGAACCCGGCGCGGTAGTTGCCGAACGGGTCCTTGGCCGAGCCCTCGAAGGTCAGGGCGATGCGGACCGGCTTGGTGATCTCGCGGATGGTCAGGTCGCCGACCAGGGTGAAGGAGCCGCCGGAGACGTCGACGTCCTCGACGCCGGTCGAGGCGAAGGTCCACGTGGGGTAGTTCTCGACGTCGAAGAAGTCGCCGGAGCGCAGGTGGCCGTCGCGGTCCGCGGACCCGGTCGTCACCGTGGAGACGTCGATGGTGACGTCGGCGCGGGAGGCGGCGGGGTTCGCGGCGTCGATGACGACGGTGCCCTCGAAGGCGCCGAAGCTGCCCTTGACGTTGGTGACCATCGCGTGGCGGGCGGTGAAGCCGAGCCGGCTGTGCGAGGCGTCGATCGTGTAGGTGCCGGACAGGTCGCTGATGGCCTCGGACGGGGCCTTGTCGAAGGTGGTGTCGGACATGGGAGCCTCCTGGGTGGTCGTACAAGATTGAACACTTGAACTGTCAAGCAGGATGGCGCATTCCTGGTCCGAGATCAAGCCCCCCCGGCGCGTCGCGGCTAGCGTGGTGGCCGTGGGGTGGCTCGCGACGACCGGCAGCGACCCCGCGGTCCTCCTCGTCTGCGCCCTGGCGGTCGTGCTCGGGGCGCTCGTGCAGGGCGTGCTCGGGTTCGGGCTCGCCCTGCTCGCCGTGCCCGTCCTCGCCTGGCTCGCCCCCGAGACCGTCCCGGTCGGCATGCTCGTGGCCGTCCTGCCCCTGGTGGTGGTCACCGCGGCGAGGGAGCGCAGCCACGTCGACCTGCGCGGGATCGGCTGGGCCCTGGTCGGCCGGGTCCCGGGGGGAGCGGCGGGGGCGCTGGCGGTCGCGGTGCTCCCGGTGCGGGGCCTGCAGCTGCTGGTGGCCAGCACCGTGGCGCTCGCCGTGGTGGCCTCGGCGGCCGCCGACTCGCGCAGCCGCGCCGCGGCCGTCCCGGACGAGATCACCGGCACCGTCCCCGGGGGTCCGGACCTCGCGCCGGCCCCGGTGCGCCGGACGACGCTCGCCCTGGCCGGGGCGCTCAGCGGTCTGGGCGGCACGACGTCGGGCATCGGCGGCCCGCCGATGGGCCTGGCCTACCGGAACGCGGGCGGCCCGACCATCCGGTCGACGCTGGCCCTGTTCTTCGTGGTCGGGGCGCTGCTCAGCCTGGCCTCGCTCGCCGTGGTCGGCGAGGTCACCGGGCCGCGGCTGCTGGCGGGGCTGCTGCTCGTGCCGCCCGTCGCGGTGGGGTACCTGCTCAGCGGGTGGGTGCGGCCCCGGGTCCGGGCGCACGCGGTCCGCTCGGCGGTGCTGGCCCTGTCGGGGCTGTCGGCCGCGGTCCTGCTCGTGGTGGCCCTGCGCGGCTGAGCGCCGCTGACCACGGCGCGAGCCGCGCGGAGGCTTGCCCGGGCCGCCGGGGACGTCGACGATCGGCGGGGCCACGGCGAACGCCGCGGACGGTGTGCAGCAGGACGGGAGCAGCGGGTGCCGGGATGGCTGGAGGCGGGCCTGTGGGGCCTGCTCGGCGGGGCCGCGCTGGTCGTGGGGGCCGCCGTGGCGTGGTCGGTGCGCGTGCCGCAGGTGGTCGTGGCCGGCGTCATGGCCTTCGGGGCCGGGGTGCTGGTCTCCGCGCTCGCCTTCGACCTGGTGCTGGAGGCCGCCGAGGGCGGGGGCCTGCTGCCGACGGCCGCCGGGTTCCTGGGCGGGGCGCTGGCCTACGTGGCGGCCAACGCCCTGCTGGCCCGGCGCGGCGCCCGGCACCGCAAGCGCTCGGGCGAGCTGCAGCAGGGCGAGGACGAGCAGCCCGGCAGCGGCGGGGCCATCGCGGTCGGTGCGCTGCTGGACGGCGTGCCGGAGTCCGTGGTGCTCGGGGCGAGCCTGCTCGGCGGGGGCAGCGTGAGCACGGCGGTCGTGGCCGCCGTCGTCATCTCCAACCTGCCGGAGGGGCTGTCGAGCGCGGCCGGGATGAAGGCGGCCGGCCGCTCCGCCCGCTACGTGTTCGGGGTCTGGGGCGGCATCGCCGTGGCCAGCGCCGTGTCCGCCGCGCTCGGCTACGCCCTGCTCGGGGGCGCGGGCGAGGAGCTGACGGCCGTCATCACCGCCGTGGCCGCGGGCGCGATCCTCACCATGGTCGCCGACACGATGATCCCCGAGGCGTTCGAGCGCACCCACCTGCTGACCGGCCTCATCACCACGGTCGGCTTCCTCACCGCGTTCACCGTCAGCCGGCTGGGCGCCTGACCCTCAGCCCTTCTCGGCCCCGGCCGTGCCGCCGCGCACGAAGTACCGCTGGAAGAAGATGAACACCAGCGCGACCGGGATGGTCATGACCAGGGCCGCGGCCATGGAGATCGGGTACTGGTTGCCCGAGCCCAGCTGCCCGCTGACCAGCGAGGCGACCCCCTTGGTCAGGGTGGCCAGGTCCGGGTCGTTGCTCGCGACGATGTAGTGCGGCAGCTCGTTCCACGACCCCTGGAACGACAGGATCGTGATGGTGATGAGCGCGGGCCGCGCCATGGGCAGGACGACCGACCAGAAGATGCGGAACGTGCCGGCCCCGTCGATCCGGGCCGCCTCCTCCACCGAGGCCGGGATCGACTCGAAGAACTGCTTCATGATGAAGACGCCGGCCGCGTCCACCAGCAGCGGGACGATCAGCGCGGGGTACGTGTTGTACATCCCCAGCTGGTTGAGCACGAGGAACTTCGGGATGAGCAGGATGATGCCGGGCACGGCCAGGACGGCGAGGATCGCCGAGAAGACCGCCTCGCGGCCGAGGAAGCGGATCCGGGCCAGCGCGTAGCCGGCCAGGGAGTTGAAGAACACCCGCCCCGCCGTGACGAACAGCGTGACGATGACGGAGTTGGCGAACCAGAGCGGGAACTTCGTCTCGGTGAGCCGCTGGAAGGCCGCGGTGGTGAACGGGTCGGCGATGAGCGAGAGCGGGTCCCGGGTGGCCGCGGCGGGCTCCTTGAACGACGTCGCGATCTGGATGAAGAACGGGTAGAGGTACAGGACCGAGGCCACGAGGAGCACCGCGTAGGCGACGAACACGAGCAGCAGCGCGCGGTTGCTCGGCCCTCGGCGTCTGGCCTCGGCGGCGCCTGCGGCACCCCCGGAGGAGGTGGACCTGGTCGTGGTGGCCGTGCTCATCCGACGTTCCCTCCGGTCTGGTTCTGGTTCGAGGCGGCGGAGAGGCCCCAGGCGTGCGCCTCGCGGCTGCGCGCCCGGTCGTCCCCGTCGTCGTCCTTGTCCCGCCGCCGCTTCTGCGCCTGCTTGACCAGCCGCTTCTGCTCGGCCGCGTCCTTGTCGCGGAACACGTACCGCTGGATGGAGGTGAGGACGATGATGATGAGGAAGAGCACGAACGCCATGGCCGCGGCCACGCCCCACTGCTGGTTGTCGAAGGCGTAGGAGTACGACAGGAACGCCGGGGTGAGCGTCGTCTTGCTGGGCCCGCCCTGCGTCATCACGTAGACCTGGTCGAACACCTGCCAGGTCCCGATGATCCCGAGGGTCACCACGAGCAGGACCGTGGGACGCAGGTGCGGCAGCGTCACCGCGCGGAAGCTCTGCCAGCGGTTGGCGCCGTCGACCCGGGCGGCCTCCTCGACCTCGACCGGCACGTCCTGCAGCGCGGCGAGGAACATGAGCATGAACGTCCCGGTCGTGGTCCAGACGACGAGCATCATGATCACGGACAGCGCCACGGACGGGCCCGCGAGCCACTGCCACGCCGACAGGCCGAGGATCGACGTGTCCTGCAGCGACGCGGGCGGTGCGCTCGCGTCCCACAGCCCGAGACCGTCACCGATGACGTGGAGCAGGCCCCGGGCGTCGTTGAACCAGGTCGGCCCGTCGATGCCGACCGCCCGCAGGGCGGTGTTGACCGCCCCCGAGCCGGAGAACAGGAACAGGAAGATCACGCTGATGGCCACGGAGCTGGTGACGGACGGGAAGTAGAACGTGGTCCGGAAGAACCCCTTGGCCTTGAGCAGCTGGTTGTTGAGGATGCTCGCGAGGAACAGCGCGAAGACGGTCTGCAGCGGCACGACGAGCAGCACGTAGTAGAAGTTGTTGCGCAGCGACGTCATGAAGTCCGACCGGGTGAGGCCGTCCTCGGTGAGCAGGCGCGCGTAGTTGTCGAGCCCGACGAAGCCGACGGAGCCGGCGAACGGTGAGCCGCGGCCGTTCCAGTCGCTCACCGAGACCCACAGGGCCATGACGATGGGCACGACGAGGAAGACGCCGAGCACGATGAGCGTCGGCGCCACGAACAGCCAGCCGGCGGCGTTCTGCTGGCCGAAGCGCCCTCGCTTGCGCGTCGTCGGCGGGGCGTCCGGGCCGGGCCGGGAGGTGCGGACGGCGGCTGTCGCCTCCGCGGGGGGTCGCACGACGCTCATCTGGTCTCCTTCGACCGGGCGGACTGGGGGTCGGACGGGGCGAGCGGACGGGGGTCCGACGGTGGGGCGGGGCGGGTGGGGCCGGCCGGACGGCCGCAGACGTCCGGCCGGCCCCGGTCCGTCACTGCTCGAGGGCGGCCTCGGCGTTGGTCTGGAAGGACTCGAGGACCTGGGCCGGGTCAGAGCTCGCGAGCTGCTCCAGCTGGGAGTCCAGGTCCGCCAGGGCCGGCGCGAGGCCGGGCAGGGTCACCGGGCCCTGGCCGTAGTCACCGCCGGCGATGAACGGCGCGTCCTCGGGGAAGGCCGCGACGTAGTCCTCCTGCGCGGACTGGCGGCTCGGCATGACGCCGAACGCCTCGGCGTTGGCCAGCTGGTTCTCCGTGGAGGTGAGCGCGCCGACGAGGTCGACCGCCGCGTCCGTGTCGGCCGACTCCGCCGCGATGCCCCAGCACTGGGTGAAGAGCAGGGTGCCCTTGCCGGCCGGGCCCTCGGGGAGCTCGGCCACGGTGTAGTCGACGTCCGGGTAGTCGTTCTTCATGGCGCCCCGGATCCAGTTGCCCTCCATGGTCATGGCGGCGCGCTCGGTCCCGAACGCCTCGCCGCCCCAGCCGGAGTCCACGTCGGGGGGCAGCACGGCGGAGCCGCTGGCCAGCAGGTCCTTGACGTAGGTCAGGGCCTCGACGTTGGTGTCCTCGGTCGCCGTGATGGTGCCCTCGGCGCCGTCGACCCAGAAGCCGCCGTTCTGCACGAGGAAGGCCCCGACGCGGTCGCGGCCGGTGCCGATGACCAGGCCGGCCTGGTCGGGGGTGGTCAGGGTGTCGGCGACCGTCTTGAGCTCGTCCCACGTGGTGGGGATGTCCGCCTCGGTGAGGCCCGCGGCCTCCCAGGAGGCGGTGTTGATCTGCAGCGCCAGCGTCGAGAAGTCCTTGGGCGCGCAGTACTGCTCGCCGTCCAGGGTGAAGGTCTCGGTGAGCGACGGGTAGAAGTCGTCGTTGTCGTCCAGCGTGTACGGGAAGAGGTTCCCCGCGGTCGCGTAGTCGGCGAACGCGCTCGCGTCCACGTAGAAGACGTCCGGCGGGTTGCCGCCGGCGAAGCCCTGAGACAGCTCCTGGGTGATGTCGGTGGCGACGTTGACCGTCACGTCGGTGCCGCTCTCCTCGGCCCACGCCTCGGCGGCGGAGGTGACGGCGTCGGTCTCGGCGTCGCCGCTGGAGGCGATGAGGACGGTCAGGCCGTCCCCGCCTCCCTCGCCGGCCGCGCCGCTGGCGTCGCCGCCGGCCTCGCTGCCCTCGTCGAAGCTCCCGCCGCCGCAGGCGGCGAGCAGGCTGAGGGCGGCCAGGGTGAGGACGGGGAGGGCGGCCCGGCGCGAGCGGGCCGCGCGGGTGAGGGGGTTGGTCATGGTGGTGTCACTCCTTCGTGGTGGACGTGCGGTGGTGCGGTGGGTGCGGGGTCGCCCGGGGGCGCGGTCGGGTGGTCTCGGTGGGCTAGGTGGGCAGCGCGAGCGACGGCTCGAGCAGCACGCCGCGGGCCGGCGGGTCGCCCCCGGCCAGGCGGGGGAGCAGGCAGCTCCAGGCAGGCGTGGGCGACCCCGCGCATCGGCTGGGCGACGCTGGGCAGCCCGAGCGCGGCGGCGACGGGGGTCGCGTCGAAGCCGACCACGCGCACGTCGGCGCCCGCGGCGAGCACGGCCCGGTGGGCCCCGAGGGCGAGCGTGTCGCTCGCGCAGACGAGGGCGTCCGGGGCGTCCTCGCCGGCCAGCAGCGCGGCGGTGACAGGCCTGGGCGGCGGCCGAGTCGTTCTCGCACGCGGCCTCGGTGCGGGGGCCGGGGACGCCGGCCGCGCCGAGCGCCTCGTGCCAGCCGCGACGACGGTCGCGGCCGGTCGCGGCGTCGTCCGGCCAGCCCAGGAACCCGATCCGGCGGCGTCCGGCGGCGAGCAGGTGCGCCACGGCCAGGCCCGTCCCGTGCGCGCCGTCCACGTCGACCCAGTCGTGGGGCGGCTCGTCCACGCCCCACGGGCGGCCGAAGGCGCAGAAGGTGAGGCCCGTGCCGATGAGGTCGGGCGGGCCGGCCGTCCGTGGGCGTTGGTGGCGGTGAGGACGACGCGCGTCGGCCGCGCCGCTGCCGAGCAGGTCCTCGACCACGGCGAGCTCGGCGGCCTCGTCCGGCCTGCTGCGGGTAGAGCACGACCCGGTTGCCGCTGCGCTCGCCGGCCTCGGCCAGGCCGTGGAAGAAGACGTCGAGCACCATCCCGGAGATGCCGTCCTGCGGCCGGTCGGCGCGCACGGCGATCGCCCGGGCGCGGCGGGTGGCCAGCTGCCGGGCGGGCAGGGACGGCCGGTAGCCGGTCGCCCGGACCGCCTCGAGGACCTTCTCGCGGGTGGCCAGGGCCAGCCGGTCGGGGCGGTGCAGGGCGTTGGAGACCGTCTGGCGCGAGACCCCGGCGCGGGCGGCGACCGTCTCCAGGGTCGGCAGGGCGCCGCTGGGCCGGGGCACCCGGGCAGGCCCTCGCGGCGGGGCCGGACGCGGTCTGTTCGGTCGTCATCCGGGCCTCCTCGCTCGGACCTGGCAGCGGGTCGGCGGACCGGCTACGTTTTGAGCGCTCAACTTTGAGCGCTCAAAACATAACCCCCCGCGACGTCGCTGTCACCAGGGGCATGGGGAAAGGTGGAGCCGTGACCCGGACCGAGACCCAGGACCAGCCCGTCGGGGCCGTCGCCGACGAGCCCGATGGTCGCCCCCCGCCAGCCCTGGGTGCACGACCTCACCCTCGTCCTCGCCGCACCGACGCAGGCCTGGTCCGGGGCCGACGGGCAGGTCCGGGCCGACGGGGTGCAGGGTTTCCACCACGCCGACCGACGGTTCGTGCGGGCCTGCGTGGTCACGGTGGACGGCGAGGAGCCGACCCCGGTCACCGGCTACGACGCCGGCGGCGACGCCCACGTGTTCCTGTCCGTGCCGCGGGCCCTCGGCGACGCCGGCGCCGACCCGACCGTGCGGCTGGAGCGCCGGCGCGAGGTGGAGCCCGGCCTCGTCCGGGAGCGCCTGGCCCTGGTCTCGGCCGCCTCCGCCCCGGTCTCCTGCACCCTGCAGCTGCGCGTCGAGGTCGACCTGGCCGCCCTCGACGCGGTCAAGGGCGGCGTGCTCCACCCGGCGCTCGCCCCGGACCACGTCGGCGGCGCCGAGACGGTCTGGACCCTCGACGGCTTCCGCGGCACGGTGCGCGCGCACGGCGCCCGGTCCGTCCTCGACGGGGAGGCCGTCCTCGTGTCGTGGGACGTCGTCGTGGCCCCGGGCGAGACCGAGGTCCGCGAGCTGGTGGCCGGCCTGGGCGACACCGCCGCCGTCGTCGTCGCCCCGCGCGGGCCCGCCTCGTGGTCCGGCCTGGACGTGCGCAGCGCCGACCGCCGGCTGGCCCCGGTGCTCGACCGGGCGCTCGCCGACCTGCGCCTGCTGCGCCTGGCCACCGCCGACGCCCCCGAGGAGGAGTTCCTCGCCGCCGGGGCGCCGTGGTTCCTCACCCTCTTCGGCCGCGACAGCCTGTGGGCGGCCCGGATGCTGCTGCCGGTCTCCACCGACCTGGCCGGCTCCACCCTGCGGGTGCTGGCCGGGCGGCAGGGCACCGTGGTCGACCCCGGCACCGCCCAGCAGCCCGGGAAGATCCTCCACGAGCTGCGCGGGTCGAGCTTCTCCCTCACCGACGAGACCGACCCCACCGGCGCCGAGCGGTCCCTGCCGCCGGTCTACTACGGGACGATCGACGCCACCCCCCTGTGGGCGCTCACGCTGCACGACGCGTGGCGCTGGGGCCTGCCCGAGGAGCAGGTGGAGCGCCTGCTGCCGGCGCTCGAGGGCGCGCTGACCTGGCTCGTCGAGCACGGTGACGCCGACGGCGACCACCTGCTGGAGTACGTGGACACCTCCGGCCACGGCCTGTCCAACCAGGGCTGGAAGGACTCCGGCGACGCCGTGCGCCGCATCGACGGCTCCCTCGCCTCCGCGCCGGTCGCGCTGTGCGAGGTGCAGGGCTACGCCTACGCCGCCGCCCGCGCGGGGGCGGACCTGCTGGAGGCCTTCGGCCGCGGCGGCACCGACCGCTGGCGCGCCTGGGCGCAGCACCTGCGGGTGGAGTTCCACCGGCGGTTCTGGGTGGAGGACGCCAAGGGCCCCTTCCCGGCCATCGCGCTGGACGGCGAGAAGCGCCCCGTCGTCTCGCTGACCAGCAACGTCGGGCACCTGCTCGGCACCGGCCTGCTGTCCGGCGACGAGGTCGAGGCCGTCGCCACCGCGCGCTCGCCGCCCCGGACATGCTGTCGGGCTTCGGCGTGCGGACCATGTCGCGCGACGCGGCCGGCTACTCCCCGACCGGCTACCACGTGGGCTCGGTGCTGGCCCCACGACACCGCGATCTGCCTGGCCGGCCTCGCCGCCGAGGGCCGGGCCGAGGTCGGGCCCGTGGCGGAGGCCCTGCTGTCCACGCTGAGCGCCTTCGGCGGCCGCCCGCCCGAGCTGTTCGCCGGCGACGCGCGCAGCGCCCACCCGGCCCCGGTGCCCTACCCGGCCGCGTGCCGGCCGCAGGCGTGGTCCGCCGCGTCCGCGGTGTCGCTGCTGGCCTCGGTCACGGGGCTCGACGCCGACGTCCCCGGCGGTCGCGTCGACGCCCGCCCGGTGCAGCCGTGGGGCTTCGGTCCGACCGCGGTGCGCGGCCTGCGCGCGGGCGGCCGCGCCGCTCGACCTGGACGTCGACGACGCGGGGCGGGCCACGGTCGGCTGGTGACCGCCCCGGGCTGACTCCCCGGGCGCACCACGACGACACATGGAACGCCCCGCGGACCGCCCACCGGCCGCGGCGGCGGTCGCGTGTGTCACGGTGCCGGCCGAGACTGGACGGTCGCGGGCGGAGCAGCCCGGGGCCTGTGGACGGGCGCCGCGGGAGGAGGCCGCGGCGGGCCACCGTGGGGCCGTGCTCTCGCCCGCCCAGGTCGTCCTCGCGTCGGGCGGCACCGCGCCCTACCGGCGGGTCGCGGCGGCCTGCGGGCGTCCTGCGCTCCGACGGGCCGTGGCCTCGGGGTCCGTGGTGCCGCTCGGGCGAGGCCGCTACGGCCTCCCGGGCCTCGACACGGACCTCGCGACCGCGCTCGGCCACGGCGCCTGCCTGTCGCACCTGTCGGCCGCGGTCCACCGCGGGTGGGGCGTGCTGCACCGGCCCTCTGCGCTGCACCTGGCCGTCCCCCGCGGCCAGAAGCACCCGGACCTGCCCGGGCTCCGCTGGTCCACGACCGCCCTGGACGAGCGCGAGCGCCGGGCCGGCACGACCTCGCCCGTGCGGACCGTCGTCGACTGCGCCCGGACCCTGCCGTTCGCGTCGGCCCTCGCCGTCGCCGACTCCGCCCTGCGCTCCGGGGACGTGGGGCGGGCCGAGCTGTGCCACGTGGCTGACCGCACCCGCGCCCCTGGCATCCGGAAGGCCCGTCGGGTGGTCCGGCTGGCCGACGAGCGGGCCGCGAACCCGTTCGAGTCCGCGCTGCGGGCGGTGGTCCTGCAGGTGGGGCTCACGGGGTTCGTGCCCCAGCTCGTGGTGACGGGCCCCGGCCTGTTCGCGTGCGTCGACCTGGGTGATCCCGACGCCCGGGTGGTCCTCGAGGCGGACGGGTACGCCGTGCACGGCACCCGGCGGGCCTTCGCGGCCGACCTCGGCCGGCACGACGACCTGCAGGCCGAGGGCTGGGTGACGCGGCGCTTCGCCTTCGAGCACGTCCTGCGCCGGCCGCGGTGGGTGGCGCACCAGGCCCTCGTCGCGTGCGCCCAGCGCGTCGTCGACCGGCCACAGCGACACACCGAACGCATCCTCCGACGCGCGGACACGCTCCCGAGCCGTCTGGTGTGACGCCGTGGCCGGCCGACGGCCCAGGGGTCAGTGGTCCTCGCAGCAGCGGTGCGCGTCCGCCCGGTCGAAGGGCACCAGGCTCCCGCCGGCCGCCGGCTGCACGAGCAGCCGCACCCGGCCTGCCTCCAGCCGGGGCCGGACGAAGCCGCGGGTGTCGACCACGGTGGTCCCGCGGTGCGGCGACCCGCCGACGACCACGACCTCGTCCACCGCCGACGCGGCCAGGACGTCGTCGACGGTGAGCCGCCCGGTGAGCCGCTCCGCGCCGGGGAAGTGGACGAGGCGCCCGGACGTGGCGGTGGCGGCCGCGGCCACCGCCTGCCACGCCCCGGCCAGCGCGTCCGGGTCGGTGCCGTGCCAGATGCCGTCGACGAGCCCGGACGACGTGGCCGCCACCGCCCCGTCCGCCGGCAGCTGGGTCGCGAGCGCGCCGACCAGGTCGCGCACGACGACGCCGAGGCCGGCCGGCCCGTCGGAGGCCGGCTCGGGGACCGTGCACGACACCGAGGAGTGCCCGCGCGGCCCACGCACCTCGTGCGTGGCGACCACGGCGGACCGCGCCGCGTCCAGGCCGAGCCGGTCGCCGACCACCCCGCGCACCAGGTGCGCGAGGAGGTCGGCGTCCCCGTCGTGGACGGACCAGCCGTCCACCCCCAGGATCATCGGCGACCGCCTCAGGCCGGCAGGACCCAGATGGGGTTGGTGTAGAACCACAGGTCCAGCCACGGGTCGGCGTCGCCCACCACGTCGATCGCCGGGCCCTCGGGGTCCACGGCCGCCCCCAGGTAGCCGGGCTGCGACCGGTTGGCGTCGGTGCCGCGGGCGCGCACGTAGAACGGCCGCTCGACCGCCCCGAGCGGCTGCACCAGCTCGATCCTCCCCGTCGTGCCCGAGGTGTCCCAGGCGCGGACGACCTTCGTGTCCGGCGCGAGGAAGGTGTCCCGGTCGGCCGGACCGGCCAGGTCGACGCTGCCCTGCACCAGGTCGACCCGGTTGAGCGCCGGGAGGAACCCCGCCGCAGCTCGGCAGGTCCTGCAGGGTGATGGTGATCGACAGCTCCAGGCTGCGTGCCCCGCCTGACCTGGACGACCGAGGACCCGAGCGGGAAGCCGGGGCCGCGGTCGCCGCCTGCGGCGCACCACCATCTCCACACCCTTGACCAGTCGACCGTGGTCCACCCACACCCGCCCGTCGCGGATCCCCTGCATGACCTCGGCGTACCCGGGCCGCGTGACCCCGACGTTCGTGCGGCTGTACTGGCCCGGCCAGAAGTCCCCCGCGGTCTCGTTGGGCGCCCCCGAGTACACCGGGTCCTGGTAGAAGCCGTCGCGGGCGAAGTCCGACCCGGGACCGCGGGCAGCGGTGGCGAGGTAGTTGGAGTGGCTGTCGGAGTTGGCGCTGATCCACCACGGCTTGCCCTCGGCGAGCAGGGAGTCCCACAGCCCGCCGACGGTCGCGGTCATCCAGTCGAAGCCGCCCCAGGTCCGGTACGACTCGGGCGGGTAGGCCGGCGAAGCGGCCGGGGTTGGTCCCCGGGTTGTCGTAGAACCCGCGCCCGGAGGCGGCGCCGTCGGGCAGGCCCGCGGCCTGGTGGCCCGGTGCGCCCTCGAAGCCGACCGCGACCCGGGGGTCGGCGTCGCGCCAGGCGCGGATCTCGTGCGGGGAGTCGATGCCCTGGCGGGCGGGGTGGTTGGCGAGGAAGAGCGCGCTGTCGACGCGGCGGGCGTCCATCTGCGCGCCCGAGCCACTGCACGCCCGCGACCGCGCGCGCCTCGTTCTCCGGGCTGCTGCCCGAGGTGCCGTTGACCCGACCGTCGAAGTCCTGCTCGAACTGCTTGAGCACCGCGACCTCGTCCTTGCCCGGCGTGACGAAGACCGTGCCGTGCTCGGCCGCGGGGATGTTCCACTCCATGCCCCTGGAAGACCAGGGTGCCGGGCAGGTCCTCGCGGGCGGCGACGATCTCCGGGTTGCACCGCCTCGACGCCGATGCGGACGTGCTCGGCGCTGCCGTGGTCGGTGATGACCAGCCAGTCCAGGCCGTAGGCCTTCCCGTGCTGGGCCTGGTCGGCGACGGTGTAGATGCCGTCGGAGCTGAACTGGGTGTGGATGTGGTGGTCGCCCGCCAGCCAGGCGCGGACCGGGGCGCCCGGCGCGCGGCTCGCGGCGGACGCGGCGACGGTGCCCGCGGCGGCCGGCGCGCTGGCCCCGAGCCCGGCCGCGGCGACTCCGCCGACGATCCCGGCGGCGCGGAGCATGGTCCGGCGGGACAGCTGGGAGGGGCTCAGCTCGCGGTCCGGGACCGAGGTGTCGACCGCGACGGCCGTCGTCTCGTCGAGGTGGGTCGCGGCGTGGCTGTGGCCGTGCCCGCCGGTCGCGCCGTGGCTGTGCGGGTGCTGCGCGTGGGGGTGCTCGTGCGGGTGGGCGTGGTCGTGGGTGCCGCTCATGGGAGGCCTTCCGTGAGCTGGGAGGACGGACGCGCCGACCTCACAGGCACCGCCCGACATCCGTGCGACCTGCGCCCGACGCCCGGGTGAACGCCCGGCCAACATCGGGTGCGGGGCCTGAAATCTCAGAGGTCGAGGTCCACCACCACCGGCGCGTGGTCCGAGCCGGGGGTGCCGACCCGCGGGCGGGGGTCGTCGGTGACCGACGGCGGGGCCCCGCCGGGGAGCACGTCCAGCGCGCAGTCGACCCGCTGCACCGCGCCCAGCAGCGCCCGCGACACCAGCACGTGGTCGATGAGCTCGCCGCGGCCGCGGTAGACCCGCGAGAAGCGCCGTGCCTCGGGCACGAGCGGGGCCAGGTTCCACAGCCGGTGCGCGTCGCCCGCGTCAGGCGTCCGCTCGCCCGCCGTGCCGATCTCCGATCCGCCCGGCCCCAGCAGCAGCTGCGTGGTGGCGGCGTCGGCGGTGTCGTTGAGGTCGCCGCACACCAGCAGCGCCCGCTCGCGGCCCCGGCCGCGCAGCACCTCGTCGGCCGCCACCCGGACCGCCGCGGCCTCGGCCGCCCGGCGGAACAGCGCGTACGCGCCCGCCCGGGCGCGCTCGCCCTCGTCGGTGGGCGAGAACCGGCCGCCGGGGTAGCTGAGCAGCTTGGACTTCAGGTGCGCGGTGATGACGTCGAGCGGCCCGCCGGCGCCCTGCACCCGCACGCGCAGCGCCCCGCGGCCCGTCCGGTCCGTCGTGGTGCCCGCGTCGTCCACCTGCACCGGCCGCAGCCGGGGCGGCAGGGCGCTCACGTCCTGGGTGGCCAGCACGTCCAGGGTGGTGAGCACGGCCACGCGGATCCCCCGCCCGTCGGGCACGCGGGAGGCCCGGGACACCCAGCCGGCGCCGGTCGCGCTCTGCAGGCTCTGGCGCAGGTCGTCCAGGGCCGGCTCGTCCCCGACCTCCTGCACGGCCAGCACGTCGGGCGCCATGGCGGCGACCACCGCCGTCAGCGTCTCCAGCTTGGCCGCGTAGGCCTCCGGGCCCGGCCGGCCCGCCGGGTCGGCGCCCGGCGCCGCAGGGCTGAACAGGTTCTCGACGTTCCACGTGACCACCCGCATGCCCCCAGGAGCAGCGAGGGGACCCGCTGATGCACCCCGCGGGCAGGACGGCTCAGGCGTGCCGCTCGGCCACGCTGTTGCCGCCGTCGACCACGAGCACCTGGCCGGTGACGTAGGACGCGCCCGGCGAGGCGAGGAACGCCACCGCGGCGGCGACCTCCTCCGGCGTGCCCGGCCGCCCGGCCGGGGTCGCCCGGCCCTGGCGCAGCTCGTCCTCGCTCGAGGAGCCGGTGGCCACCCAGCCCGGGGCGACCGCGTTGACGGTGACGCCGTCCGCGGCGAGCTCCACCGCCAGGGCCCGGGTCAGCCCCACCAGCCCGGCCTTGGCCGCGTGGTACGCCACGTCGCCGGGGTACGCGACGACCGGCCCGCTCACGCTGGCCACCTGGACCACCCGCCCCTGGCCGGAGGCGACGAGCCGGGGCAGCAGCGCCCGGGTCACCCGGTAGGCCGTGGTGAGCGAGCGGTCGAGCTCGTGCTGCCACGCCGCCAGGCCGGTGCCGGCCAGGGTGCCGGCCGCCCCTGGGTCGGCGACGGACGTCATGCCGGCGTTGTTGACCAGCACGGGCACCGTGCCGCCCAGGTCCGCCGCCGCGGCGACGAGCCGCTCGACGCCGTCGTCGGTGGTGAGGTCGGCCACCACGCCCACCGCCTCGGCCCCGGCCTCCCGCAGCTCCCGGGCCCGCAGGAGGGCGCGGTCGGTGGTGCCGGTGACCACGACGGCGTGGCCGGCCGCGACCAGGGCCCGCGCGCACGCCAACCCGATCCCGGTCGGGGACGACGACCCGGTGACGACGGCCGTGGTGGGGCTCACGGCAGCCGCCACGCCCCGTCGACCCTCCGCATCGGCTCGACCGAGGTGACGGCGTCGACCGGGACCGGCCCGTACACGTGGGGGAACAGCTCGGTCCCGCCCTCGAGGTTCTCCTCGACCACCCGCACCCCGAGCCTGTCCGGGTCGATGCGGAGCAGCAGGAGCTCCCCGGTCCAGTCGGCGTAGAACGACGAGGCCACCCGCTCCACCTGCCCGGCGTACGCGCAGTGCACGTAGCCGACCTCGCCCAGCGAGGCACCCCGCGTGGAGCGGTCGTAGGACCCGGCGCGCTGCGCCTCGGCCCACTCGACGGGATCGGCGAGGTGCAGCAGGTCGGCCATCCGCCGAGCCTGGCACGCCCCTCGCACGACGGGCGGCCCGGCGCGCTCGCGGGCCGCCCGCCGGGGGCCGGGGGGCCGGGGGCATAGCCGGGGCATCAGCACGGTTGGACCCGACCGTGACCACCGCGCCCCCGCCGTCCGCCCCGGCCGCCGCGCCGCCCGCCCGCCCGGCCCGTCGCGCCCGGGTCCGGGCGCCCGAGCTGGCCGGGCGCGGCTGGCTCGGCACCGGCGGGGAGGAGCTCACCCTCGCCGGGCTGCGCGGTCGCATCGTGCTGCTCGACTTCTGGACGTTCTGCTGCGTCAACTGCCTGCACGTCCTGGACGAGCTGCGCGAGGTGGAGCGCGAGTTCGCCGACGTCCTCGTCGTCGTCGGGGTGCACTCGCCCAAGTTCGAGCACGAGGCCGACCCGGTCGCGCTGGCCGCGGCCGTCGAGCGCTACGAGGTGCACCACCCGGTCCTCGACGACCCGGGCCTGCTCACCTGGCAGGCCTACGCCGCGCGCGCCTGGCCGACGCTGGCCGTCGTCGACCCCGAGGGGTACGTGGTCGCGCAGCTGTCCGGCGAGGGCCACGGCCCCGGCCTGCGCACGCTGCTGCGCCGAGCTCGTCGCCGAGCACGAGGCCGAAGGGCACGCTGCGCCGCGGCGACGGCCCCTACGTCCCGCCCGCCCGGCGGACGACACCCTGCTCCGCTTCCCCGGCAAGGTGCTGCCGCTGCGCCACGACGACGGCACGACCACGCTGCTGGTCACCGACTCCGCCCGCCACCGCCTCGTCGAGCTGGCCGCCGACGGCGGGACGGTGCTGCGCACGGTCGGCTCGGGCGAGCGCGGCCTGGTCGACGGCGGACCCGCGGAGGCCGGGTTCGCCGAGCCCCAGGGGCTGGCCCTGCTGCCGGCCGACGTCGCCGCCCGGGTCGGCTACGACGTCGTGGTCGCCGACACCGCCGACCACGCGCTGCGGGGGCTGCGCCTCGCTGACGGGCACGTGGTCACGGTGGCCGGGACCGGGGAGCAGCTGCGTCAGCGTGCCGGCGGCGGCCCCGCGCTCGGGCAGCCGCTGAGCACCCCGTGGGACGTCGCCTGGTTCGACGGCCAGGTCGTCGTGGCCATGGCCGGGCTGCACCAGCTGTGGGCCTTCGACCCCGCGCCCGACCCGGCCGACGGCGTGGTCCGCCTGCTGGCGGGGACCTCGGCCGAGGGCATCCGCGACGGGGCGGGCGAGCAGGCCTGGTTCGCCCAGCCGTCCGGGCTCGCGGTGTCCGCCGACGGCCGCCGGCTGTGGGTGGCCGACTCCGAGACCAGCGCCCTGCGCTGGCTCGAGCGCTCCGACGCCGCCGACCACGCCGGTGCCGACGGCGGGCGGGCGGCCGGCGCCGGACCGCTCGACGCCCGTCGTCACCGACACCCGCCTGGCCAACGCGGCGCCCGCCGCACGCGCGGGCTACGTGGTCGGCACGTCGGTCGGGGAGGGGCTGTTCGACTTCGGCCACGTCGACGGCCCCGCCGCCGGCGCCCGGCTCCAGCACCCGCTCGGCGTCGGCGTGCTCGCGGACGGCTCGGTCGCGCTCGCCGACACCTACAACGGGGCGGTCCGCCGGTACGACCCCGTCACCGACGAGGTCTCCACCCTGGCGCGTGACCTGGCCGAGCCGTCCGACGTGGTGCTCGACCCCGACGACCCCGCCCTGCTCCTCGTCGTCGCCTCCGCCGGCGCACGAGGTGGTGCGGGTCCGCCTGCCCGCGCGGGCCGCGCCGGGTGGACACCGGCGAGCAGCGCACCCAGCGCCCGCCCACGCTCCTGGCCCCCGGACCGGTCGCGCTGAGCGTCGCGTTCACCCCGCCGACCGGCCAGAAGCTCGACGACCGCTGGGGCGACCCCACCCGTCTGGTCGTGTCCTCGACGCCGCCGGGGCTGCTCGTCGAGGGCGGCGGCAGCGCGGCGGGCCTGTCCCGCGGCCTCGTGCTCGCCGGCGCGCCGGGCACGACGGGGGTGCTGCACGTCAGCGTCCAGGCGGCCTCGTGCGACGGCGACCCGGAGACGGGCGAGGTGCCCGAGCAC
This sequence comes from uncultured Actinomycetota bacterium, assembly GCA_963750335.1. GTDB lineage: Bacteria > Actinomycetota > Actinomycetes > Actinomycetales > JBBAYJ01 > Aquipuribacter. The sequence continues at coordinate 240,570 of CAVVQD010000010.1, read as the reverse complement.
GCCGCGTGCCACCTGTACCAGCAGGACTGGGGCATCCCCGTCGTGCTGGACCCGGACGGTGCGGACCGGTGCGACCTCGACCTGCGGGGCGTCGGACAGGGGAGCGGCGGCCGCGGCTAGGGACAGATCCGGGCAGACCGGTGTGAGACGGGCGGTCACGGGGTACTGCCGTGCTCCGCTGGTTTGGCGGCCCCGGGGCGGGGGTATCCCGGCGCCATGACAATCGGTAGCGGCATCGCCCTCATGATCCTCGGTGCCATCCTCGCCTTCGGGATCGATCCGGACACCATCGGCGGCGTCAACCTGCAGGCCATCGGCTACATCCTCATGCTCGGCGGCCTCGTGGGCCTGGTCATCGGCATCGCGCTGCTGTCGCGCCGTTCCGGCCCCCGCCGCACCAGCCGCACCGAGATCGTGGAGAACAACGCGACGGCCAACGGCACCGAGACCGTGCGCCGCTCGGACAACGTCATCGAGTGATCGCGCGGCGGGTGGTCGCCCGGGTGGTCTGATGAGCCCGTGGAGCTCACCGACGCCGTCCGCAGGCGCCGCATGGTCCGGTCCTACGACCCCGACCGCCCGCTGACGGACGACGTCCTGCACGACCTGCTCGACCTCGCGACACGAGCCCCCTCCGCCGGCCACAGCCAGGGCCGGGACCTGCTGGTCCTGCGGGAGGGGGCTCTCGCGCGCTTCTGGGACACCACCGCTGACCCCGGCCGCCCGCCGGACCGGTGGCTGCAGGGCATGCGGACCGCACCGGTCGTCGTGCTGTGCCTGTCCGACCCGGGGCGCTACCTGGACCGCTACGCCGAGCCGGACAAGGGACGGACCGACCGGGACCCGTCCGCCTGGCCGGTCCCGTACTGGGACGTCGACACGGGCATGGCCGCCCAGCTGCTGCTGCTGGGCGCGGTCGACCGAGGGCTCGGCGCCTGCTTCTTCGGGGTGCCGCCCGAGCGCCACGACGCCGTGCGCGCCGCCTTCGGCATCCCGGAGGACCGCAGGCTCGTGGGGGCGGTCAGCCTCGGCCACCCCGCGCCGGACCGGCGGTCCCCCAGCCTGCGCCGCGGCCGCCGGGGGGTGGCCGAGGTCGCCCACGACGGCCGGTTCGGCACGCCGTTCGTCGCCGGCCGTGGGTAGCCTCCCGCGGACGGGCAGCGGCCACCCCGTCCCGCCCGCCGACGCCGAGGGCATGCTCGACGTCGGCGACGGCCACGTGCTGCGCTGGGAGGCGGGCGGCGCCCGCGACGGCACCCCGGCCCTGTGGCTGCACGGCGGCCCGGGCAGCGGCGCCACCTCGGGGACCCGGCGCATGTTCGACCCCGAGGCCTACCGCACGGTCCTGCTCGACCAGCGGGCGTCCGGGCGCAGCCGGGCGCCCCGCGACCCTGCCCACCCCGACGACCCGGTGCTCACCGACCTGTCCGCCAACACCACCGACCACCTCGTCGCCGACATCGAGCGCCTGCGCGAGCACCTCGGGGTCGACCGGTGGGTGGTCGCGGGCGGGTCCTGGGGCGTGACGCTCGCCCTGGTCTACGCCCAGCGGCACCCCGGGCGGGTCCGGGCGCTCGTGCTCGGCGCCGTGACGGCCGGCGCGGCCGACGAGATCGCCTGGATCACCCGCGACGTCGGCCGGGTCTGGCCGCGGGAGTGGGAGGCCTTCGCCGCGCTCGTGCCCGACGCCGACCTCGCCGACCCGTACGGGCTCCCCGCCGCCTACGCCCGGCTGCTCGCCGACCCCGACCCCGCCGTCCGGGAGCGGGCCGCGCTGGCCTGGTGCACGTGGGAGGACACCCACATGTCGCTCGGCCCCGGCGCCGGCCCCCGGCTGCAGACGTCCGACCCGGCCTTCCGTCTGTCCTTCGCCCGCCTGGTCACGCACTACTGGTCGCACGGCTGCTTCCTCGGGCCCGAGGAGGTGCTCCGCCGGGTCGACCGGCTCGAGGGCATCCCGGCGGTGCTCGTGCACGGCCGGCTCGACGTGTCCGGGCCGCTCCGCACGGCCTGGCGCCTGCACCGGGCGTGGCCCGGCAGCGAGCTCGTCGTCCTCGAGGACGCCGGTCACGGCGGGGACGCCATGACGGAGGCGATGACGGCCGCGCTGGACCGCTTCCGTGACGCGCGCTGAGAGGCCGGGCCTCCGGCGCCGTACCCGGTCAAGGGTTGGTCGACTGGCAGGTCGGGTACCCAGGCAGCATGTCCGATGACAAGAACGCAGCGAAGAGCCTGGTCACCGTCCTCCGCGACGGGGAGAAGGGCTACACCGAGGCCGCCGGGAAGCTGTCCGACAGCGACCGCCCCGAGTGGGTCACCACCATGAACCGTTTCGCGCAGCAGCGCGCCACGTTCGCCCAGGAGATCGTCGACATGGGCCACGCCTACGGCGACGACGTCGACGAGAACAGCTCCGTGGCCGCCGCCGCGCACCGCGGCTGGCTGGCCCTCAAGGACCTCGTCACGGGCGACAGCCCGTCCGGCGTGCTCGACGCCGCCGTCTCCGGCGAGGACCACACCGTCGGCGTCTACGAGGACGCCCTCAAGGACGACCTGAGCGACGGCTTCCGCACCGTCGTGCAGCGTCAGCACGCCGAGGTCGCCGCCGCGCGCGACGAGGTCAAGGCCCTCCAGGCCTCCAGCTGACCGACGGGGCCGCGCTCCCTGCGCGAGCCCCCCACGACGACGGGGCCGAGCAGACGCTCGGCCCCGTCGTCGTGCGCGCCCGTGGTCGCAGGTCAGCTCAGAACGCGGACTCCGGCAGGTCCATGAGGCCGTTGTCCACCGTCTCGGCGATCCGGCGCTCCGCGGTGAGGCGGGGCAGCACGGTCCGGGCGAAGAACCGGGCCGCGGCCACCTTGCCGGTGTAGAAGTCGCGGTCCCTGGCGCCCACGCCGTCGCGGCCCAGCGCGGCGAGGGCGACCTCGGCCTGCCGCAGCAGCAGCCAGCCGACCACCAGGTCGCCGGCGGCCAGGAGCAGGCGCGAGGTGTTCTGCCCGACCAGGTACACGTTGCGCGGGTCGGCGTCGGCCCCGCTGCGGGGGTCGGCCGCGGTGAGCGCGCCGACCATGGTCCCGACGATGCCCTGCAGGTCGTCCACCGCGTGGGCCAGCAGGTCGCGCTCGGCGGCGAGCTCGCCCGAGCCGTCGTCGGCCTTGACGAACTCCATGATCTGCCCGGACACGTAGCCGAGCGCCTGGCCCTTGTCGCGGACGATCTTGCGGAAGAAGAAGTCGAGGCCCTGGATCGCCGTCGTGCCCTCGTACAGGGTGTCGATCTTGGCGTCGCGGACGTACTGCTCGACCGGGTAGTCCGACAGGAACCCCGAGCCGCCGTAGGTCTGCAGGCTCTCGGTGCCCAGCAGCACCCACGAGCGCTCCGACCCGCACCCCTTGACCAGGGGGAGCAGCAGGTCGTTGACCCGCTCGGCCAGCTCGTCGGTACGGCCCTCCCGCTCCGCCACGTCGACCGCGTCCTGGAACGTCGCCGTGTAGGTGATGAGGGCGCGCATGCCCTCGGCGTACGCCTTCTGCGTCATGAGCGAGCGGCGGACGTCGGGGTGGTGGGTGATGGTCACGCGCGGCGCGGCCTTGTCGGCCATCTGCAGCAGGTCGGCGCCCTGGACGCGGGTCTTCGCGTAGTCGAGCGCGTTGAGGTAGCCGGTCGACAGGGTGGCGATGGCCTTGGTGCCGACCATCATCCGGGCGTACTCGATGATCTTGAACATCTGGGCGATGCCGTCGTGGACCCCGCCGAGCAGGGTGCCGACCGCGGGGACGCCGCCGACCTCGCCGAAGCGGACCTCGCAGGTGGTGGACACCTTGAGGCCCATCTTGTGCTCGACGTTGGTGACGAACGCGCCGTTGCGCTCGCCCAGCGCACCGGTCTCCAGGTCGACGTGGACAGCCGGCACGACGAACAGCGAGAGCCCCTTGGTACCGGGGCCCGCGCCCTCGGGGCGGGCGAGGACCAGGTGCACGACGTTGTCGGACAGGTCGTGGGCGGCCGAGGTGATGAAGCGCTTGACCCCCGTGACGTGCCACGTGCCGTCGGGCTGCTCGACGGCCTTCGCCCGCCCGGCGCCCACGTCGGAGCCGGCGTCCGGCTCGGTGAGGACCATCGTCGAGCCCCACTGCTTGTCCACCATGTGCCCGGCGAGGACCTTCTGGTCCGCGGTGCCCAGGCGGTACATCGTGTGCGCGAAGGCGAAGCCCGAGGAGTACATGTGCACGGCGGGGTTGGACCCGAGGACCAGCTCGGCCACGGCCCAGCGCAGCGACGGCGGGACGACGGTGCCGCCCAGCTCCGCCGGGACGTCCATCCGCCACCACTCGGCGTCGAGGTAGGCCTGGTAGGACTTCTTGAACGACTCCGGCAGCGTCACCGAGTGCGTCGCGGGGTCGAAGACCGGCGGGTGCGCGTCGGAGTCCTGCAGCGAGGCGGCGAGCTCGTCCTCGGCCAGCCGGCCGACCTCCGCGAGGATCTCGTGCGCGGTGTCGCGGTCCACGTCCTGGTAGGCGCCCGTGCCGAGGACCTCGCCGCGCCCGAACACCTCGAAGAGGTTGAACTCGATGTCGCGCAGGTTCGCCTTGTAGTGGCCCATGTCCTGGTCCTCCGTGCTCGCCGGGACGGGGACGTCCCGTCGCTGGTGAGGCGGGGGTTACCCGCCGGTAACCCAGGATGCTACCCGTCGGTAACTTTGGCAAGGCCCTGCCCTCCGACGCCGCCCGGGTCCCCCCGGACGCACGAGGACCCCGCAGCCGCCACCGGCTGCGGGGTCCTCGCGAGGCTCACCGGGACGAGGCCCGCGCGGCCGCGGCCGGCGCGGGGGTCTGCCCCTTGACCTTGATGTTCTTCTCCGCCTTGGGCTTGCGGGCTTCCTTGCCGCCCCTGTTCTTCGCTCCCATGCCGGCCTCCTCGCTGTCCGTCGGCGCCGCTGTCCGCGCCCTGCTGGCCCGGCTGCCGGCGCGACGTCGACGGTGCCACCGCCGCACGGCGGGGCCAACCGGTTTTCCCCGGTCGCCCCGGGGGGCGCGACCTGCTCCACTGCACGCGTGCGCATCGGAGTCCTGGCCTCGGTCGCGCACCGCACCCCGCCGCGCGGGTACGGCCCGTGGGAGCAGGTCGCCTCGACCATCGCCGAGGGCCTCCTCGCGCGCGGCCACGACGTCACCCTGTTCGCCACGGCCGACTCCCTCACCGGCGGGCGGCTGGTCTCGGCGGTGCCGACCGGCTACGAGGAGGACCTCGGGCAGGACGCGAAGGTCTGCGAGTACCTGCACGACGCCACCGCCTTCGCCCACGCGCACGAGCTCGACCTCATCAGCAACCAGTTCGACTTCATGCCGCTCAGCTACAGCCGGCTCGTGCCCACGCCCGTGGTCACCACGGTCCACGGGTTCAGCTCGGAGAAGGTCGTGGCGGTGTACCGGGCCTTCGACGACGTCGCCCGGTACGTGTCGATCAGCGACGCCGACCGCCACCCGGACCTCACGTACGAGGCCACGGTCCACCACGGCATCGACACCGCCGCGGTACCGGTCGGCGCGGGCGACGGCGGCTACCTGCTGTTCCTGGGACGGATCCACCCGGACAAGGGCGCCCGCGAGGCGGTCCAGGTGGCCCGGGCGGTGGGGATGCCGCTGGTGATGGCCGGGATCGTGCAGGACGCGGGCTACTTCGCCGAGACGGTCGAGCCGTTCCTGGGCCGTGACGGCGTCTCCTACGTCGGCGCGGTGGGGCCGCAGGAGCGGGACCGGCTGCTGGGCGGGGCGGCGGCCCTGCTGCACCTCATCGGCTTCGACGAGCCGTTCGGCCTCGCGGTCGTGGAGTCGCTGGCCGCAGGCACCCCCGTCGTCGCGGTGGACCGGGGGTCGATGCCCGAGATCCTCCGCGACGGGGTGACCGGGCGGCTGCTGGACCCCGCCGGGGACGTGGTCGCGCAGGCGGTCGAGGCGGTGCGCGCGGTCGGTGCCCTGGACCGGGCGGCGTGCCGGGCCGACGCGGAGGCCCGCTTCGACCACGCCCGGATGGTCGACGCCTACGAGGCGCTGTTCAGCCGCGTGGTGGCCGAGGGCCCGCGTCCCTGAGCCGGGCCAGCAGCGTCGGCAGGTCGACCACCCCGACCCGCACCGCCGCGTCGGAGCAGCCGTACGGCAGCACGAGCACGTCGCCGTGGGCGAGCGCGCCGCAGGAGTAGACGACGTTGGGCACGTAGCCCTCGCGCTCGTCCTCCGCCGGGCGCAGCAGGGGCTCGTCGAGCTGGCCGAGCACCCGCGTGGGGTCGTCGAGGTCGAGGAGCATCGCGCCGAGGGTGTACTCGCGCATCGGCCCGACCCCGTGGGTGAGCACCAGCCAGCCGGCCTCGGTCTCCACGGGCGAGCCGCAGTTCCCCGTCTGCACCAGGTCCCAGGCGCGGCCCGGGCGGAGCAGCGGGGCCGGGTCCGACCAGTGGTAGCCGTCCGGCGACGAGGCCACACCGCTGGTCTCGCGGTCGGAGCGGGTGAGGGCGAGGTGCCGCCCGCCCACGGTGCGCGGGAACAGGGCCATGCCCTTGTCGACGGCCGCCGGCCCCGCGAGCACCGAGACCCGGAAGCGGCGGAAGTCGTCGGTCTGCAGCAGCTGCGGGGCGATGGCGCGCCCGTCGAAGGCGGTGTACGTGGCCCGGTACGACACCGCGCCGACGTCGTCGACGAAGCGCACGAACCGGGCGTCCTCCAGGCCGTGGGACTCCTGGGGGCTGACCGGTCGGAGCACCCGCTCGGCCATGGTCGTCCCGGGCGGGAAGTCCACGACGTACGTGGCCGCCGCGAGCCGCCGGGCCACGGCCGCGACCGCCGTCCCGGTCCAGCGGAAGTGCTCGGAGTCGGTGAGGCGGGCCAGGGCGCGGTCGAGGTCCGCGCGGTCGAACTGCTCGGGCAGCATGGCCAGCAGGTACGAGACGGCCTCGTCGTCGGCCCCGTCCCTGCGCAGGCCCGAGGCGAACAGCGGGCGCACGTAGGTGCTGTGGGAGACGGTCCCCACCTCGGCGTGCCGGCCGGCCGGGTCCAGGGCCAGCTCGCCGGCGGCGTCGACGACCCCCGTGCGCAGCTCGATGCACGAGACGTGGCCCTCGCCGACCGCGCGCAGGCTCATGACCACGCGCAGCGAGCCGTCGGGGACGCCGGACTGGTCGGGGTGGGGCACGAGCGAGGGGTTGAACAGCGCGGCGGCCTCGATGGCCTGCTCCTGGGTGAAGTAGGCGGCCAGCACGGTCCGCCGGTCCTCGCTCACCTCGTCGGGGACCCGGTGGGCCACCTGCTCCCAGCTGGCGCGCAGGATCCCGTCCAGGTCGCGGTGCCGCGGGCCCCACCGGGCGCGGACGTCGGCGGCGAGCCGGGCGACCTCGTCCTCGGGCAGGTCGAGCACCCGGCCCACCACGCCCCCTGCGCGGGACGCGGTCTCCGCGGCCAGCTCGTTGCCAGGGACGAACAGCCGGGCCACGACGCGGGCGGGGTCGGCGTGCAGGACGGTGGCGGTGCGGCGGACCAGGTCGTTCACGCGGAGACCTCCGGGGCGGCGGGGACGGGCAGGACGTCGGGCGGGGCCACGGGCGGGGAGGCCGGGAGCCGGGCGGCGTGCTGGAGGGTGGCCATCGCGGCCAGCGTCGACTCCGCCCCCTGGTTGCTCGTTGCGGCCGCCGGGCTCGAGGCCGTCGTAGCCCCCTCCGGTCGCGGGGTCGAGCATCAGGGTCCCGCGGTCGTTGTCGCCGAGGAACCAGGCCGCGCACGCCCGGACCGCGTCGGCCCAGCGCGCGTCGCCCGTCACCTCGTGGGCACGCGCGCAGGCGTCGGCCAGCACCCCGACCTCGATCGGCTGCTGGTCCGCCCCGGGGCCGTCGCCGTCGCGAGGGTCGGTCGCGTCGTCGGGACCGAGCCCGTGGACGGGCACGACGGACAGGTGGCCGTCGCGGGTCTGCAGGTCCAGCAGCCAACCGAGCAGCTCCAGGCCCCGGGCGAGCAGGTCGGGCCGGTCGAGCCGGTGGCCGGCGGCGACGAGCACCTCGGGGACCACGGCGTTGGCGTAGCGCAGGCGCGGCTCGGGCCACGGCCAGGCGCGACGCCCGGTCGGCGGCGTTGTCGCGGCCCTCGGTGCGGCGGGGCCGGTGCGGTCGGCGGCGTCGGCCAGCAGAGCGCGGGCCGAGGGGTGGTCCGGGTGGGTGCGCAGGACCTCGACGGCGCCGAGGGCCGCCATGGCGGTGGCGCGGTCGTGGGGCGAGCGGCGCCGGGCAGCGACCTCGAAGGCGGCCAGGGCCTGCGCCCGCTCCGCGGCGGGCACGCCGGCGGCACCCACCACGGTGCCGAGCCCGTGCAGGGCCCGGCCCCAGCAGTCCTCCACAGACGGCTCGTCCTCCCACAGGGGGTCCCGGCCGCGGCGGTTGTGCACCCCGCCGTCCGGGGCGACCGCCGCCAGGACGAAGGCGAGGTACTGCCGCCGGAGCCGGTCCGCCCGGGCGTCGGGGGCGGGATCGCGGGCGGCCACCACGAGCCCGCGGGCGACGTCGTCCACGCAGTAGCCGTGCTCGTGCCGAGGGACCGTGCCGCGGGCGTGCTCGTGCAGGCCGCCGTCGTCGGTGAGCCGGTCCAGGTGGTCGAAGCGGACCGGCGGCGTGCCGGGCCCCGGCCCCGTGCGGGGGGAGGGGAGGACCGAGGTCACGAGGCGGCGACGAGCGGAGCCTGCTCGGCCTGCACCCTCGCGTCCACCATGGACCGCGCGATCCCGGCGTAGCGGGCGGCGACCGCGGACCAGACCAGGTCGGGGGCCTTGGCCTCGGCGCGGCGCTGCATGCGACCGGCCAGGCCCGGCTCGGTGAGCACCCTGCGCAGCGCCACGGCCAGGGCGCCGGGGTCCTCGCGGGGGACGAGCAGGCCCGTGCCGTCGCCCAGCAGCTCGACGGCGTGCGGGAAGGCGGTGGAGACCACGGGCCGCCCGGCGGCCACGGCCTCGATGAGCACCCCGGAGGTCACCTGCTCCACGGAGTCGTAGGGCAGCAGCACCACGTCGGCGGCGGCCACCACGCGGGCCAGCTCGTCCACGCCGAGGTAGCTGGCGTCGAGCTCGACGAGATCGGTCACGCCCCGGTCGGCGGCCCGGGCGACGAGCCCGTCGCGGTAGGCGTCGCCGGCGTGCTCCATCACCTTGGGATGGGTCTTGCCCAGCACGAGGTAGCGGGGGTCGAGGTCCCGCAGCGACGCCATGGCGTCCACGGCCCACTCGATGCCCTTGCCCGGACCGAGCAGCCCCCAGGTGAGGACCGTCGGCCGGCGGGCGGGGTCCAGGCCCGCGCGGACCGACGGGCCGACGGCCCGGTGGTCGGGGGCGCCGTGCGGGACGACCGACACCCGGGAGGGGTGGGTGCCGTACCCGGCGAGGAGCCGGTCGCGCGCCGTCCGCGTCATGGTCACCACGTGGGAGGACGCCGCGACCACGCGCAGCAGCACCTCCCGCTGGCCGGGCGTGGGCTGCTCGAGCACCGTGTGCAGCACGGTGACCAGCGGGACGTCGAGCGCCTCGACGAGGTCGAGGACCTCGCGGCCGTCCGCGCCGCCGAAGATGCCGTACTCGTGCTGGAGGACGACCACGTCGTGGTGGCCCAGCGTGCGCAGCGCCTCGTGGGTGCTGGTCGCGGAGCCCTCGACGAGCTCGCCCACGACGTCCGCCGACGGGCGGGGGAGCGGGCGCTCGACCGCGCGCAGGACGCCCACCGAGGCGACCTCGGGCAGCGCGGCCATGTTCGTGGACAGGGCCGCGGCGAAGGTGGCCAGGCCGCACTGGGTGGGCGGGTACGTGCTCACCATCGCGACGCTCAGCGGCCGCCGGCCGGTGGTCGCGCGGACGGTGGGGGGACGGACGGTGCTGACGGTGCTGACGGTGCCCGTGGGGACGGTCATCGGGCCCTCCTCGTGCTCACGGGGACGCCGTCAGCGGGGGCGCGGCGGTTTCCGCGGCCCCGGAGGCGTTCCCGGCATGCAGTCCCCGGGAGGGGGTACCAGGAAACCCGCTCAGCGTCCGGCGGTCTTCTTGGGGGCGATCGCGGCCAGCGCGGGGTTCGACGCGGCGGGCGTCTGCCCGGTGCCCTTGACGTTCTTGGCGGCCTTGGGCTTCTTGGCCTCGCGCCCGCCCTTGTTCTTGCCGGCCATGTGGACCTCCTCGTGGAGGCGTCGACGGGCGGTCCTGGGGACCCAGGGCGACCGAGAGGCGCTGCGGGAACCATCGCACGCCCAGGACCTGCCCGGATACCGCCCCGCAGGGGTTCCGTGCGGCCGTGGTCGGCGGGCACCCTGTCCGGGTGGACGCGACCAGCGCTGACGGCACCACCGCACCCGAGCCGGCAGCCGGCTCGGTGCGTCCCCCGGGCGGCCCGCTGCCGGTCGGCGGTGCCGCCGAGGTGACCACGCTGGACCCGGGGGCGGCCGTCGAGCCGGGGACGGCGCCCGCCGCGGTCCGCACCGACCCGTCCACCGTCGACCTGCTCGTGGTGGGCGCCGGGCCGGTCGGTCTCTACGCCGCCTACTACGCGGGCTTCCGCGGCATGTCGGTCGCCCTCGTGGACTCCCTGCCCGAGCCGGGCGGGCAGATCACCGCGATGTACCCCGAGAAGATGATCTACGACGTCGCCGGCTTCCCCGAGGTCCGCGGCCGCGACCTGGTCACCGGGCTGGTCGAGCAGGCCGCGCGCTACGCACCGGCGTACCTGCTGGGCTCGCAGGCCCGGGACCTGGTCGACGAGCCGGACGGCGACGGCCTGCTCGTCTCGCTGGCGGACGGGCGCAGCGTGCGGGCGCGGGCCCTGCTGGTGACGGCGGGCATGGGCGAGTTCACCCCCAAGCCGCTGCCCGCGGGCGACGGCTGGCTGGGGCGTGGCCTCGTGCACTTCGTGCCGCGGCCGGTGGAGCTGGCGGGGCAGCACGTGGTCGTGGTCGGGGGCGGGGACTCCGCCTTCGACTGGGCGCTGATGCTCGCCCCGCTCGCGGCCCAGGTGACCCTGGTCCACCGCCGCGACGCCTTCCGGGCCCACGCCGGCACCGTCGAGGCGGTCCGCGCCCTCGGGGTGCCCGTGCTCGGGGGCTACGAGGTCGCCTCGCTGTCCGCGGACGGCGACGGCCGGCTGGCCTCGGTGACCGTCGAGGGGCGGATGCCGGCGACGGCCGGGCTGCGCCACGAGCTGCCCGCCGACACGGTGGTCGCCGCGCTCGGGTTCCACGCCGACCTCGGTCCCCTCGGCTCCTGGGGCCTGGAGCTCGACCACCGCGCCGTCGTCGTCGACTCCCGCATGGCGACGTCCCGGGCGCGGGTCTACGCCGCCGGGGACGTGTGCACCTACCCGGGCAAGGTCAAGCTCATCGCCACCGGGTTCGGCGAGGCCGCGACCGCGGTCAACAACCTCGCGGTCGACCTGGACCCCGGCGCCCACGTGTTCCCGGGCCACTCCAGCGCCCCCTGAGGGCCGGGGGCTCGTGTAGCGATCAACCATCCGGGGTACTGCCGGGACGAACCGGACAGATCACCCGCTCTCTCGGAGGTTGCTCGTGCGCGCTCTCGTCTACAACGGTCCTTTCGACGTCTCGGTCACCGACGTCCCCGACGCGACGGTGGAGGCGCCGACCGACGCGGTCGTCCGCATCACCACCACGAACATCTGCGGCTCGGACCTCCACATGTACGAGGGCCGCACCGGCGTCGAGGTCGGCACCGTGTTCGGCCACGAGAACATGGGCGTGGTGGAGGAGGTCGGCCCCGGCGTCACCGCGCTGAAGGTCGGCGACCGGGTCTCGCTGCCGTTCAACATCGGCTGCGGCTTCTGCGCCAACTGCCTGCGCCAGCGCACCGGGTTCTGCCTCACCGTCAACGACGAGATGGCCGGCGGCGCCTACGGCTACGCCTCCATGGGCCCGTACCGCGGCGGCCAGGCCGAGCTGCTCCGCGTCCCGTTCGCCGACTTCAACGCGCTCGTGCTGCCCGAGGGCACCGAGCACGAGAACGACTTCACGATGCTCAGCGACGTGTTCCCCACCGGCTGGCACGGCGTCGAGCTCTCGGGCCAGCGCCCGGGAGAGTCCGTCGTGGTGTTCGGGGCCGGCCCCGTCGGGCTCATGGCCGCCCACAGCGCCATGCTGCGCGGTGCGTCGCAGGTGTTCGTCGTCGACAAGCAGCCCGACCGCCTGGCCCTGGCGCAGGCGTACGGCTGCACCCCGCTGGACTACAGCGCGGGCGACGTCGTCGAGCAGCTCACCGACGCCACCGACGGGCTCGGCGTGGACCGCGGCGTCGAGGCGGTCGGCTACCAGGCGCACGACTCCTCCGGCGACGAGGACCCGGCGATGACGCTCAACCAGCTCTTCGCCTCGGTCAAGGCCACCGGCGGCATCGGCGTGGTCGGCGTGTTCCTGCCCGCCGACCCCGGCGCCCCCACCGAGGACCTGAAGAACGGCCGCATCACCCTCGACTACGGCCTCTTCTTCTCCAAGGGCCAGACGATGGGCACCGGCCAGGCCAACGTGAAGTCCTACAACCGCGAGCTGCGCGACCTCATCGTCGCCGGCCGCGCCGAGCCGGGGAAGATCGTCTCCCACGAGCTCCCGCTCGAGGAGGCCCCGCACGGCTACGACCAGTTCGACAAGCGGGTCGACGGCTGGACCAAGGTGCTCCTGCACCCCGCCGCCTGAGGCACCGGGCACCACCGGGACGCGGCTGCCCGGCCCCTGCGGGGCCGGGTATGCTGCCGTCGTCGCGCCCACCTGGTGGGCGGTCGCGGATGTAGTTCAATGGTAGAACTTCAGCTTCCCAAGCTGATAGTGCGGGTTCGATTCCCGTCATCCGCTCCCAGGTCAGAGCGCTCACCCGTCGGCCGCCGCCTCCAGCCGCGCCAGGTCACGCTCCGCGAAGCGGCGGTGCTGCACCGTCTCGTGGAGCACCGTGCGCAGGCACGCGCGCACGCTGTGGGTCTCCTCGCCCCAGGCCGGCGCCGGGGCGGCGGTGCGGTCCTCGTCCAGCACGGCGTCGGTCACCTCCGCCAGCACGTCCCGCACCTGCGCCGCCCGGGACGACCACAGCGCGAGGACCTCGGCCCACGCCGGGTCCGCGTCCACGTCGATGCCGATGTCCCGCGAGGCGGGCGCGCCGAAGTCCGTGGGCGGCAGCCCCTGCGGGTGCCACGGCCGCGGATCGTCCCGCACCATCCGCCCGACCCAGGTGTCCACCGCGAACGCCAGGTGGCGCAGCGTCTCGGACACCGACCACTCGCGGTCGACCCGGCGGCGGCGCTGCTCCTCGGGCAGCCGTTCCGCGCGGGCCACCGTCGCCGCCCACGCGGTCTCGAGGCCGGCCCACGCGGCGCGCAGACCGTCCGCGTCGCGGGCCTCGCGCACCTGCACGCGTTCGGGGTGGCGACGGTCCAGCTCGGCCTGCACGAACTCCGTCACGTCGACGCCGTCGACCACCACGCCCGCCGCCCGGCCGTCGAAGCCGTCCACGCGCATCCCGTCCACCGCGCAGCTCACCACCCGGACGCCGCGCAGGTCGCAGTCGCGCAGCTCGGTCCCCCGCAGGTCGGCCCGCCAGAAGCGGGCGTCGCGGAACGCGTCGGTGTCGGAGTGCTCCTGGGTCATGGCCGTCCGTCCTCCCCGGCGGGCCACGGTGCCCGCACGGGAGGAGATGGTGGCCGGGGGGACCGACAGAACGACGGCCGGGTGCCCTGGCCCGCGCGAGAGGCCGGGCACCCTGACGGGTGACGGGTGTGCCGAACGGCCACCGGACGTCTCCGCCGCTCGCCTACCCTGGGAGGTGTGACCCCGTCCGCCAGCGTGATCGTCCGCGCCAAGGACAAGGCCGATACCATCACCCGGACGCTGGAGCGGCTGCGCGAGCAGACCCTGCGTCCCGAGATCGTGGTCGTCGACTCCGGCTCCACCGACGGCACGCTGGAGATCGCCCGGCGCCTGGCCGACCGGGTGGTGGAGATCGCCCCGGAGGACTTCACGTACGGCGGGGCCCTCAACACCGGTGCCGCGGCCTCCTCGGGCGAGATCCACGGTGCGGTGTCCGCGCACTCCTACCCGTACAGCCGCACCTGGGTCGAGGACTCGGTGGCGCTCTACGCCCGCCGCGACGTGGCCGGCACGAACTCCGGCAAGCGCACCCCGGCCGGGGCGGACATCGTCGACGTCTACCACCAGACCCCCCGCGACGCGGTGGAGCACGCCTGGTGGGGCTTCTCCAACCACGGCTCGACCTGGCGGGCGGAGACGTGGGAGACGCACCGCTTCCGCGAGGACCTGCCGGCCGCGGAGGACAAGGAGTGGACGTGGCGGGTGCTGGCCGCCGGCTGGACGATCGCCTACTCGCCGCGGCTGTCGGTGTCGGCCAACCACCGCCGGGACGCCGGCCTGCGCAGCCTCGCCCGCCGGATCCACAAGGAGCGCGGCGCGATGCTGGGCATGGGTGCCGTGGAGCCCCGGTCGGCCCGTCAGGCCTTCACCGACTGGTGGTCCCCCGAGCGGCTGCCGGAGCACCGGCACCCTGCGGTGCGTCGGCTGAGCCCGTGGCGGGCGGTGGAGAACGCCGCCGCCAGCTGGGTGGAGCGGCGGCCGCTCACCACCTACCCCAACCCCGGGATGGCCGAGCTCCGGCGCCTGGTGCACGGCGACACCACCGACCGCGCCGAGGCCTCCGGCCTGCGCTGAGCGCACCCCGGCCCGCGCGACGTGCGGTGCGGCCGCTCGCCGCCGGAGCCCTCAGGCGCGGGTGCGGGACAGGCGGCCGAGCAGCTCGTCCTCGTGCGCACGGACCCAGGTCCGGACGGGCTTCTCCACCCAGCGGTAGGAGGCGGTCGCGGCGAGGGCGGTGACGAGGATCCCGGCCACCGCCCGACCGGCCATGCTCTCGCCCGGCCCGAGGGCGAAGGCGACGTAGATGAGCGGGTAGTGCCACAGGTAGAGCCCGTAGCTGACCACCCCGACCAGCACGAGCGGCCGCCAGGACAGCGCCCGGCGCGCGCGGGTGGTCCCGGTCCCGGCGTCCACGGCCAGCACGATCCCGGCGCAGCACACCGACACCAGGGCCAGGCCGAGCGTGGCGAACAGGTCCGTGACCCCGGTGAGCAGGGTGAGGACGACCAGCAGGGCCGTCGCCGGCCACACCAGAAAGGCGGGGACCCGCAGGCCCGCGCGCACCGCCACCGCGGCGGCGCAGCCGTACAGCAGCGCGTCCGCCCGGGCCAGGCTGCCGGTGTAGAGCACCAGGGACCCGGTGTCGAACCACGGGCTGACGAGGAGAGCACCGCGCCACAGCATCGACCCCACGGCGAGCGCGAGGGTCGCCGCGAGCAGCAGCCGCCGCGGGCGGCCGCGCAGCAGCCGGAGCAGGAGCAGCAGGAGCAGGGGCCACACCAGGTAGAAGTGCTCCTCGACGGCCAAGGACCACGTCTGCGCCCAGCCGGGCAGGTAGTAGCCCCGCCAGGCGATGACGTAGTTGGCCACGTAGGCCAGCCCCCAGACCGACGCCTTGACCGACGCCCGGTCCCCGGCCAGCAGGAGCAGCACGTCGCAGACCAGCACCGCGAGCAGCAGGGCGGGCAGGAGGCGGGCCGCGCGTCGCAGGTAGAACCGCCCGAGCCGGACCGCCCCCGTCCGGGCGTGCTCGTCCAGCAGCAGCCCGGTGATGAGGTAGCCGGACAGGGCGAAGAACAGGGCCACGCCGGTGCCGCCGACCCTGATCGGTGGGTCGGAGTACACGTGGTCGAGGACGACCAGGACGATGGCGACGCCCCGGATGCCGTCCAGGGCGGGCCGGTACCCGTGGGGCACCGCCGCGGGCGGGGTCGCGGCGCTCACCCGCAGATCATGCCGTGCCGGCCGGGGCGTCCGTGCCCCGGCGGCGCAGCAGGCCCCGGACGTCGTCGACGCCCTCGCGCACGAGCGAGCGGTCGACCAGCAGCAGCAGGGCGGCGTACGCGAGCAGGCCGACCGCCCCGGCCAGCACCGCGCCGCCCCAGCCCGGGACCGCGCGGGTCACGAGCAGCATGGGCACCACGGCGGCCGCGGCGCTGAGCAGCGCACGCACGGAGCGGTCGTAGACCCAGGCCCCGACACCTACCGACCGGTGCAGGACGAGCGCGCTGCCGACGACGATGACCACCTGGGCCGCGGCCATCCCGGCGGCCAGCGCCACCAGGCCGTACGGCGACGCCACGAGCAGGACGAGCACGTGCGCGACGAGGCTGCCCGCGGCCACCGCCCACGCCGTGCCCGAGCGACGGAAGGCCAGCAGCGCCGAGCGGTTGAAGTAGCCGACCGCCCCCACGCCGTAGGCCACGGCCAGCAGCTGGGCGGGCAGGACGGACGGGACCCACTGGTCGCCGAACAGCCCGGGCACCACGACCGGGCTCACCGCGGCGAGCACGGCGACGAGCGGGGCCAGGGCGGCGGTGCTCAGCGCGCCGGCGGTCTCGAAGCCGCGCAGGAACCGCGGCATGTCGTCCCGCACCCGCACGAACAGGGGGAGGGCGACCTGGTCCATGACCGACATCGTCACCTCCTGCAGCAGCCCCAGCAGGCGGGTGGCGACGGCCCAGTACCCCAGCAGGTCCAGACCGCCGAGCGCGCCGATGACGACACCGTCGGAGCGGTCCCGGACGGCCTGCACGAGGTTGATGCCGAGCAGCGCCGAGCCGAAGCGCCACGCCTCCCGCAGGACCGGACGGGAGAAGGTGAACGAGGGGCGCCACCGGGCGACAGCGGCGAACCACACCAGGCTCACGGCGTTCTGGACGAGGTTCTGCGCCACCAGCGCCCACACCCCCGCACCGGCGAGAGCGAGCGAGATCCCGACGGCCGCGCTGACCAGCGCCGCGCCCACCCCGCGCCCGGCCATGGCGCGGAACCGCATGCCGCGCAGCAGCAACGAGGCCGGCACGACGGTGAGGGCCGTCAGCACGAGCCCGCCTGCCAGCGCCCGCAGCACCGGGGCGGCGTCCGGCTCGTCGAGCAGCAGGGCCACGGGCCCGGCGCCGAGGGCGACCACGGCGGCCCCCGTCGACCCGAGGCCGAGCGCGGTCCAGAACACGGTGCTCGTGGTGCGCCGGTCGGCCTGGTCGGCCTGGACGAGGAACGTCGTCATCCCCAGGTCGGCGACGACCGCGAGGAGGCCGACGACCGCCGTGGCCAGCGTGGCCAGCCCGATCTCGGCGGGCTCGAGGAGCCGGCCGAGGACGACGAACGTCACGACCCCGGCCAGGCGCACGGTCCACCGCTGCACCGCCGACCAGCCGACGTTGCGGACGGCACGCAGGCGCTCGCCCCCGCTGCCCGCCACGTGAGAGGACGGTACGCCGGTCCGGCCGCACCAGGTGGCGGGCGCCCGTGCCCCGGGGCAGCGTGCGGGGATGGCAGACGCACCCGAGGGCCTCGACGAGGCCTACGAGCGGTTCACCGAGGCCGTCAACATGACCCCGAAGCAGCTGCGCGAGTGGCTGGAGACGGACGAGTCCCGCTCCGTCGGGCAGAGCAGCGATGGCGGCGAGGCGACCGGTCACCAGATGGGCCGGCGGATCCTCGAGCTCAAGGACACCCGCAAGGCCGACTACGACGACGACGACGTCGCCGCGATGACGAAGGTCGCCGGCTACGTGGCGCGCCACGGGGCGCAGCGCCCGGACGGCGACGTGACGGACACCCGGTGGCGCTACTCGTTGATGAACTGGGGCCACGACCCGCTGGCTGACTGAGCCGGCTCAGGACGCGGGGACGGGGCCCGACGGCAGCGCGAGCATCGTGGGGTCGGCGACGACGCGGCCCTTGCCGGCGCGCTTGGCCTCGTACATCGCCTCGTCCGAGCGCCGGAGCAGCGCCGCGCTGTCGTCGCCGTCGCCGGACAGGGTCCAGCCGACGCTGACGCCCAGACCGACGTCGCGGCCCCGCACGAGCAGGGCGGGGGACAGCGTGGTGACCACCCTGCGCACCAGGTGGCCGGCCTCCTCGGGACCGGACAGGCCGGGGCAGCAGGCGACGAACTCGTCGCCGCCGAGCCGGCCCACCTCGTCCCCCGGACGGAGCGCGGCGAGCAGCGCCGAGGCCACGGCCTGCAGGACGGTGTCGCCGACGTCGTGGCCGTAGCTGTCGTTGACGGCCTTGAAGCCGTCCAGGTCGACGAAGAACACGACGACGCGGCCGCCCTCGGCGGGGTCCGCGGGGTCGGCGAGCATCTCGTCCAGCCGGGCGTGCAGCCGGGTGCGGTTGGGCAGCCCGGTGAGCGCGTCGTGCATCGCCAGGCGCGACAGCTCCTCCTGGGCGGCCCGCCGCTCGGTGATGTCGAGCAGCTGCGCGACCACGGCCCGCGGCCCGCTGCCCGTCGGCATCCGCGAGACGTGGAGCTGGGTCCACACCGAGCCCCCGCCCGGGAGCAGGTGACGGACCTCGCCCTGCCAGCAGCTCGTCCAGGCCGTCGGCGATGCGGTCGATCGCGGCGCGCACGAGCAGCGAGTCGGCCGGGAACAGCAGCTCGCGCCAGCGCATCTCGGACGGGTCGCGGCCCAGCAGGCGGACCAGGGCGGGGTTGGGCTTGGTCAGGGTCCAGCCGCCGTCGGCGCCGCGGACGACCAGGGCCTTGCCGATGACGGCGGCGTCGGCGGCCTCCTGCAGCTCGCGCCGGCTGTCCTCCAGCCGGGAGCGCATGAGGTCGTTGGTGCGCTGCAGGGTGGCCAGGGAGAGCCCGACCAGCGTGAGCACGACGATGAAGGCCTGGACGACGACGGCGCGGGTGGCCACGCCGACGATGGCTGCGGGGGCGAGGACCGTCATGGCCACCGCGAGGACCGACAGCACGGCACCGGCCGTGGCGGTCGCGCGCACCCCCAGCCTGGAGCCGAACCAGACGGGCACGAGGATGCCGACGAACAGCAGGGGCAGGCCCGCGGTGGCCGCCCGGAACAGCACGACGAGCAGCAGGACGGCGGCCCCGCCGGCGGCGAGCAGCTCCGTGGGGCGGGGGGCCGGGTCGCGGGGGGCCGGGTCGCCGGGGGCGTGCCGGGCACGCAGGGCCAGGGCGGTGACCAGGACGACGAACGTGCTGCTGGCGTTGCGGACCAGGACCAGCCCCAGCACCGGCAGGGGGTCCTCGCCCAGGGCGACCGCGCCGATGAGGGCCGTGCCCGAGGCGCTGACCAGCGAGGCCGCCACGGAGGCGGCCAGGACGCGCGCGACGTCGCCGGGCGCGCGCAGGCCGTCGTCCGGCACCAGGCGCTGCAGCACCAGCAGGCCGACCAGCGCGTGGGCCGCGTTCGCGGCCCCGAAGGCGAGCGACATCCAGGGCGGTGCGTCCGTGGCCATGTTGACCCCGGCCGTGGTGACGACGACCAGCCCGGCGGCCAGGGCGGTCTCGCCGCGCGAGCGGGAGGCGGTGAGCCACCACACCGAGACACCGGCCGCGGGCCAGGCCAGGGCGAGCTGCTCCCCGGCGGGCCGCGTCTCGCGGCCGAGCCACAGCGCCAGCACGAGGAGGACGGCGAAGCCGACCACGCGCGCCGTCGCGTGAGCCTGCGCCCTGCTCATCGCGGCACCTCCGTCCGGCGGGCCGTGTGCCGGCCCAGCTGGACCATCGGCAGGCGCACGGGGGGACCTGAGCCCGCCGCGGCCCGGGATCGGGCTACCGTCGCCCCGTGCTGCTGTCCGACCACGACGTGTCCGCCGCCGTCGACGCCGGTGAGATCGCCCTCGACCCGTACGAGCCGGAGATGATCCAGCCCAGCAGCGTCGACGTGCGCATCGACCGCTGGTTCCGCCTCTTCGACAACCACCGCTACGGGCTCATCGACCCCGCGGTGGAGCAGCCGGACCTCACCCGGCTGGTCGAGGTCCCGACGGGGGAGTGCTTCGTGCTGCACCCGGGCGAGTTCGTGCTCGGCAGCACCTACGAGACGGTGACGCTCGGGGCGGGCCTGGCCGCGCGCCTGGAGGGCAAGTCCAGCCTGGGCCGGCTCGGTCTGCTCACGCACTCCACGGCCGGCTTCATCGACCCCGGGTTCTCGGGGCACGTCACCCTCGAGCTGTCGAACATGGCCACGCTGCCCATCGCGCTGTGGCCGGGGATGAAGATCGGGCAGCTCTGCTTCTTCCGGCTCAGCAGCCCGGCCCGGCACCCCTACGGCTCCGGCGAGGGCCGGGCCAACCGGTACCAGGGGCAGCGCGGCCCGACGGCGAGCCGGTCCTGGCAGGGCTTCCACCGGACCGAGGTCTGAGCCCGTGGCCGGGCTGAGGCGCCGCCGCACGGCCGAGGACGCCTCCGCGGTGCTCGTCCGCCGCCACCTGCTCCTCGTGCCGACGGTCGTCTCCCGCGAGCAGGTCGACGCTCTGGTCCGGTGCTGGTACCCCGCCAGCGACCTGGCCGGCACCGGGACCGCCGACCTCGGCGGGCACGCCGGGCTGCACGGGCCACACGAGCTGAGCATGGAGGCCGCGGTCACCGCGGAGGTGCCGACCCCCTGGTCGGTGGCCTACGACCTGGAGGTCGAGCCGTCGCCGCGCTCGCGCGCCCAGCCGGTCCGCCGCCCGGACGGCCTGCACCGCTGCTTCCCCGAGGGCCTGCCCACCGGCGCCGAGCTCGCCGGCCTGGAGCTGTTGCTCGCCCTGGCCCGACGCCTGGGCGGGGCGGTGCGGCCCGTCGGGGCCGCGGAGGCGCTGGTGCCCGACGTGGCCGGGGCCGTGGAGACCCGGGTCGTCTCCCCGACGTGGATCCGCCTCGGCGACGTCGCGGCCGTGGTCGCCCAGGAGGGTGACGGGGTGGAGGTCGCGGTCGAGGGCGAGACCGGGCCCGAGGCGCTCGCCCGTCCCGACGGCACGTCGTTCCTCGTGCACCTGCCGCTCGGCCCGGCCGGTGCGGTGGTGGTCGAGGGGGCCGTCGCCGTCCGGCCGGAGCCCGCGGTGGCCGGAGAGGCGTTCGGGGCCGGGCCGATGGCGGTCTACGACGTGCGGTGGCAGGCGCCGGACGAGCAGTGGCGCCTCGACGAGCACCTCGAGGGCGTGGCGATGGCCTGCCGGGAGCGGGCCCGGGCGCCGATCGGGGCCATCACCCGCACCCTCGCCGAGCTCGGCGGGGGCGCCGTGGTGGACGCCGACGGCTTCCTCGTCGACCGAGACCAGGTGTGACAGCACCGACTGACACACAGCCGGGCACCCTGCGTGAGGGGGGACGGACCGCCTGTCAGGACGCGCCGCGCCTGGCCGAACCTGTGACAGGTCGTCCACGGCGCGGGGCTCTGCGGGCTGCCGGAGCCCTGCCGGAGCCGCATACTGAGGCCGTGCTCACCGACCGCGCCCAGGCGCCGACCATGGCCGTGCAGGCCATCGTCGACGCCACGGGCCGCGAGGTGGGGGTGGAGCTGCTGTTCCGGCTGCCCCCCGCCACCTCCGCGCCGGCGATGGCCTCCGAGGCGGACCACGAGTTCGCCACGACCACCGTGGTCGACCTGCTCGACGAGCACATGCACCTGGACGGCACGGACACGGGGCTGCTGTTCGTCAACGCCTCGCGGGCCTTCCTCGTCGGTGAGCAGCCGCTGCCGTCGCCGACCGCGCGCATCGTCGTGGAGGTCCTCGAGGGCGTCGACGCGGACGCCGCCGTGGTCGCCGGCGTCGTCGAGCTGCGTGCGCGCGGCTACAAGATCGCCATCGACGACTGGGAGGGCGGGGACGACCGCGCCGCCCTCCTGTGCCTGGCCGACTTCGTCAAGGTCGACCTCGAGGCTGTGACAGCCGCCCGGCTGCCGGGGATCGTGGCCCGGGCCCGTGACCTGTGCCCGGGCGTGACGGTCGTCGTGGAGCGGATCGAGACCGAGGACGACCGGCAGGTGGCCCTGGACGCCGGGGCCGACCTGTTCCAGGGCTACCTGCTCGCCACGCCCGACCTGCTCTAGGCCGGCGCTGGTGGGGGGTGGCTGCAGGCGGTGTGGGGGCGTCGGGTGTTGTAGTACTCGAGCCAGGCGTCGAAGGCGAGCGTGCGTGGTTGTGCTGTAGGGGCGCGGTAGGCCCATTCGCGGGCCAGGGTGCGGTTGAAGTGTTCGACTTTGCCGTTGGTCCAGGGGCAGCGCGGCCGGATGAACTTCTGGCCGGGCTCCGAGTTCAGCCACTGCCGCGGCGAAGGCGCGGCAGCCGCGGTAGGCGCGGCGTTGTCGGTCAGGACCCGGTCGATGCGTGGGACGCCGTGCGGCGGCGAAGCGGCGCCGCGCGCGGGTCAGGAACCCGGCGCAGGTGGCGCCCTTCTCGTCGGGCAGGACCTCGGCGTAGGCCAGCCGGGAGTGGTCGTCGACCATGGCGTGGACGTAGTCGAAGCCCATGGCCCGGTGACCGCTGGCGGCGTGGTCGCGCGGCCGTGGACCCGCCACCCGCCGCCGTCGGGGATGCGTCCGAGCTTCTTGACATCGACGTGCACCAGTCGCCGGGTTCGGGGTGCTCGTAGCGGCGGTCGCTGCGCCGCGTCGCGCGGATCGACCTCCCCGGTGACCGGGTCGCAGTCGGCCAACCGCGGCACCCCGTGGCGGTGCAGGATCCGCGAGATCGTCCGCGCGGGCACCCCGGTGCTACGGGCGCCAGCAGCGCCGGCCCGGTCTGCTCGTCGCGGCGCGCGCTCAGCACCCGGTCCTCGTCGGCGGCGGGAGTGCGCCGCGGGCAGCGGTGCGGGCCGGCTCGAGCGGTCGTGCAGGCCCGCTCGGGCCGTGCTCGTCGTAGCGCTTCACCCAGCGGTGCGCGCACTGCCGCGACACCCCGAGCTCGGCGGCGACGTGAGCGACCGGGCGGGCGTCGAAGCGGACACGCTGCACCAGCAGCGTGCGGCCATGCAGATTCAGACGGGCGTTAGCGTGCACGGCTGGAAGGCCCTTCGTGGCGAGGCGGACGGCGTCAGACACCTCCACCCAGCCCGAAGGGCCTTCCCTCGATCAACTCGCCACGCCGTCACGCCGCACCGTCACCAACGTCCACCGGGTCCGCGGTCCCCGCCGGCGTGCCGACCGGGCCCGTGGCCTGACGACCCCGGCCGACCGCCTCGAGCAGCAGCTGGGCGACGTCGAGCACCTCGGTCTCCGCGGGGGCGGCGTCGTCGGCCTGCATGCTCGTCAGCCCGTCGGACAGCATGACGCGGCAGAAGGGGCACCCCACGGCGATGGCGCCCGCGCCCGTGGCCACGGCCTCGGCGGTGCGGTTCATGTTGATCCGGGTGCCGAGCTTCTCCTCCATCCACATCCGCGCCCCGCCGGCGCCGCAGCAGAACGAGGTCTCGGAGTTCCGCGGCATCTCGGTGAGCGTGGTCCCGCTGGCCTCGATGAGCTCGCGCGGCGGCGCGTAGACGCCGTTGTGCCGGCCCAGGTAGCAGGGGTCGTGGTAGGTGACGTCGCGGCGCTCGGCCTCCGGCGCGGACACCGGGGTCAGCCGCTTCTCGCGCACCAGCCGGTTGAGCAGCTGGGTGTGGTGGACGACGTCGAGCTCGGTCCCGAGCTGCGGGTACTCGTTGCCCAGGGTGTTGAAGCAGTGCGGGCAGGTGACGACGACCTTGGTGCGCCCGCCGCCCTTCGTCGTCCCGGCCTCGGAGAGCGTCTCGACGTTCTGCGCGGCGAGCATCTGGAAGAGGAACTCGTTGCCGGCGCGGCGGGCGGGGTCGCCCGTGCACGCCTCGGCCGGCCCGAGCACCGCGAACGAGACGCCCGCGGTGTGCAGCAGCTCGGCGACGGCGCGGGTGGTCTTCTTCGCGCGGTCCTCGAAGGCGCCGGCGCAGCCGACCCAGAACAGGTAGTCGACCCCGGACAGGTCCTCCGGGTCCTCGGCCCCGCCGCCGCCGACCACCGGCACGGCGAAGGGCAGGCCCTTGGCCCAGTCCATCCGGGCCTTGGCCGCGACGCCCCACGGGTTCTGCCGCTTCTCGAGGTTGCCGAACAGGCCGTTCAGCTCGTCGGGGAAGGCCGACTCCAGCAGCACCTGGTGCCGGCGCATGTCGACGATGGTGTCGACGTGCTCGATGTCGACCGGGCACTGCTCGACGCACGCCCCGCACGTCGTGCAGGACCACAGCACGTCGTCGGTCATGGCCGCCGAGGACAGGAAGGCGTTGCTGAGGACGTCGTCGTGGACCTCTGCGGCGGACGGGCGGTACGACGAGGCGGTGGAGCCGGACCCCGACCCGGGGCCGACGTAGTCGGCGTCCCCGGCCACGGCGCCCACGAGCGGCCGCTCGGGCGCGGGCTCCCCGGCCAGCAGGTACGGGGCGTCGTCGTACGCGCGCGTGCGCAGGGCCGTGACCAGCAGCTTGGGGCTGAGCGGCTTCTCGGTCTGCCAGGCGGGGCACTGGTCCTGGCAGCGGCCGCACTCCGTGCACGTCGTCAGGTCGAGCAGGCTCTTCCACGTGAGGTCCTGCGCCCTGCCGACCCCGAGCGCCGCGTCCTCGGGCAGCTCGTCGGCGTTCTCCAGGTCGACCGGGGCCCCGCCGACCATGATCGGCTGCAGCGCCCCGAGGCTGGTCCGGCCGTCGGCGTGCCGCTTGAGGTAGACGTTGAACGGCGCCGTGAAGCGGTGCCAGGCGATGCCCATGGTGGGGGTCAGCCCGATGACCACGAACCAGGCCATCGACACGACGATCTTCAGCGCGGCCACGACGACGATCCCGTCGGCGAGCGCCTGCGGGGACAGCCCGGCGAACGAGGTCCCCCAGCCACGACGTCGTCGGGTAGTGCAGCAGGGTCGCCGTCCCCGTCCCCTCGGCCGCCTCGTAGGCGTGCTCCAGCCCGCGCAGGGCGAGCACGCACAGGACGATGCCGACGATGGTCGCCTCGACGTAGTACGCCTGCCACGTGGTCGAGCGGAAGAACCGGTCGCGGCGGCCGCTGCGCCTGGTGGCCTGACGGACGACGACCAGGGCGAGGATGCCGAGGCCGGTGAGCCAGGCGATCGCCTCCACGGCCCACTCGTACGGCCAGAAGTGACCGATGCCACGGCAGCACGAAGCCGGGGTCGCCGAGCTGTCCGTAGGCGGTGACGAGCGTGCCGACCAGCGCGACGAAGCCGACCATGACGAACCAGTGCGCCGCACCGACCAGCGGCCGGCGCAGCATCCGGGTGTGCCCGACGATCTCGCGCACCGTGGTGACCAGCCGGGTGCCGGGGCGGTCGGTGCGGCTGCGGTCCGGCTGGCCGAGGCGCACCACGGCGACGATGCGGGCGAGGGTCGCGACGAACAGCGCGACACCGGTGACGCTGACCGCGACCGCGACGGCGGTGGCGACGCTCTGCAGGGCCGGCGACGGCTCCACGGGCAGCTCCTCTGCTGGGTGACGCCTAGATGTTACCCACGGGTAACCCCGAGCGGGACCGGCCCCGCAGCCCTAGAGCAGGGAGGCGAACCACCGCAGCGCGACGAACACCGAGGGCGCCGCCACCGCGAGCATGCCGAGCACGACGAGCAGGGCGACGAGGCGGGCGGCCGGGGACACCTGGCCGTCGGCCGTCCGGCCGCGGAGCAGTCGGAGCACGGGTCCTCCCGGGATCGGGCCGCCGCGGCGGGCGTGGGTGGGACGCGCCGGTCAGAACGCGTCGCGCAGCGCCTCGGGGATCGCCCCGCCGTGCCGCTTGGCCCAGTAGACCGCAGCCTGCCGCGTGGCGACCACCCGGGCGACGTTGAGCAGCGCCCCGGCCAGGGCCGCGAACACGACGGCCTCGGTCGTCCCCACCTCGGGGCTCTCGGGCTTCGAGGGCGGGGTGTGGCCCGTGGCGATGCGCCAGCCGGTGGCGATGGTGCGCTGGGCCACCGCGCCGGCCGCGACCGTGAAGGCCAGCGAGAGGGCGCGCCACATCTGGGTCGACATGGCCCCGACCCTGCCCCGCCCCGTCCCCCGGGGCAACCTCGCGGCCAGCCGCCGCGCCTTGAGCCTCGACCGGCTCAGGTCTGGGGTTCCTCAACTTGACAGCCACCCGCTCAGGTCGGACAGTTGCCCGCAGGAACGCGAACCCCCCACCTCAGAAGGAGCTCCCCCATGGGCCGTGCAGTAGGCATCGACCTCGGTACCACCAACTCCGTCGTCGCCGTGCTCGAGGGCGGCGAGCCCAGCGTGATCGCCAACGCCGAGGGCGGCCGCACCACCCCCTCCGTCGTCGCCTTCGCCAAGAACGGCGACGTCCTCGTCGGCGAGATCGCCAAGCGCCAGGCCGTGACGAACGTCGAGCGCACCATCCGCTCCGTCAAGCGCCACATGGGCACCGACTGGTCGACCGCGATCGACGACAAGAAGTACACCGCGCAGGAGATCAGCGCCCGCGTCCTGCAGAAGCTCAAGCGCGACGCCGAGGCCTACCTCGGCGAGCCCGTCACCGACGCCGTCATCACCGTCCCGGCGTACTTCAACGACGCCGAGCGCCAGGCCACCAAGGAGGCCGGCGAGGTCGCGGGCCTGACGGTGCTCCGCATCATCAACGAGCCCACCGCGGCCGCGCTCGCCTACGGCCTGGAGAAGGGCAAGGAGGACGAGAACATCCTCGTCTTCGACCTCGGCGGCGGCACGTTCGACGTCTCCCTCCTCGAGGTGGGCAAGGACGAGGACGGCTTCTCCACCATCCAGGTCCGCGCGACCTCCGGCGACAACCGCCTCGGCGGCGACGACTGGGACAACGCCATCGTCGACTTCCTGCTCAACAAGGTGAAGATGTCGACCGGCGTCGACCTGTCCAAGGACAAGATCGCCATGCAGCGCCTCAACGAGGCCGCGGAGCAGGCCAAGAAGGAGCTGTCGAGCTCCACGAGCACGAGCATCTCCCTGCAGTACCTGTCGATGACCGAGAACGGGCCCGTCCACCTGGACGAGCAGCTCACCCGGGCGCAGTTCGAGCAGATGACCGCGAGCCTGCTCGAGCGCACCAAGGCGCCGTTCCACTCCGTCATCAAGGACGCCGGGGTCTCCCTGTCCGAGATCGCCCACGTGGTGCTCGTCGGCGGCTCCACCCGCATGCCCGCCGTCACCCAGCTCGTCAAGGAGCTGACCGGCGGCAAGGAGCCCAACAAGGGCGTCAACCCGGACGAGGTCGTCGCGCTCGGCGCGGCCCTGCAGGCCGGCGTCCTCAAGGGCGACCGCAAGGACGTCCTGCTCATCGACGTCACGCCCCTGAGCCTCGGCATCGAGACCAAGGGCGGGCTGATGACCAAGCTCATCGAGCGCAACACGGCCATCCCGACCAAGCGCTCCGAGGTCTTCACCACCGCCGACGACAACCAGCCGTCCGTTCTCATCCAGGTCTTCCAGGGCGAGCGCGAGCTGGCCCAGCACAACAAGCCGCTCGGCACCTTCGAGCTGACGGGCATCGCACCGGCCCCGCGCGGCGTGCCGCAGGTCGAGGTCACCTTCGACATCGACGCCAACGGCATCGTCCACGTCAACGCCAAGGACCGCGGCACCGGCAAGGAGCAGTCCATGACGATCTCGGGCGGCTCCGCGCTGCCCAAGGACGAGATCGAGCGCATGGTCCGCGAGGCCGAGGAGCACGCCGAGGAGGACCGCGCCCGCCGCGAGGAGGCCGAGACCCGCAACCAGGCGGAGACCCTCGTCTTCCAGACCGAGAAGTTCCTCGCCGACAACGCGGACAAGGTGCCGGCCGACAGCCGCACCGAGGTCGACTCCGCGCTGGCCGACCTCAAGACCGCCCTGGCCGACCAGGCCACCCCGGCCGCGGACCTCAAGGCCAAGGTCGAGGCCGTGAGCCAGAGCAGCCAGAAGCTCGGCGCCGCCATGTACGCGGCCGCCGACCAGGGCGCGTCCGCCGAGGGCGGCGCGGCCGACGGCGAGCAGCCCGGGGCCCAGGGCGCCGACGACGACGTCGTCGACGCCGAGGTCGTGGACGAGGACGAGCGCCGGTGACCAGCTCCCCGGGCGAGGGCGACGGCCCGGACGCCGCGCCGCGCACCGAGCCGGGCAGCGACCTGCCCGGCGCGGTGCCGGACGACCTGCGCGAGCTGGCCGAGGAGACCGAGCAGGTCTCCGAGGAGGCCCGCGCGGCCCAGGCGGACGGGACCTCGTCGCCCGACGCCGGGCCGGGCCCGGCCGGGGACGGGCCGGACCCGCTCGCGGAGGCGCTGGGCCTGGCCGAGCAGCGCCTCGGCGACCTGGTGCGCGAGCGCGCGGAGTTCGTCAACTACCGCCGACGGGTGGAGCGCGACCGCGAGGTCGCGGGCGAGCAGGGCCGGGTCTCCGTGCTGAGCGCCCTGCTGCCCGTGCTCGACGACATCGAGGGGGCCCGTGCCCACGGCGACCTCGTCGGCCCGTTCGCCTCGGTCGCGGACAAGCTGGACGCCGTCCTCCGCCGGCAGGGCCTGGAGCCCTTCGGGGAGCCCGGGGACGCGTTCGACCCCGCCCTGCACGAGGCGCTCCTGCAGGACGGCGCCACCCAGGTGGACGTGCCGACGTGCACGCAGGTGCTGCAGCGGGGCTACCGCAGCGGTGACCGGGTGCTCCGTCCGGCTCGGGTCGCGGTGGCGAGCCCCGCCTAGGGTCAAGGACACCCGGCTGCGTGCCGACGAGGACCGTGTGACGGTGAGCATCGACAACCTGAGCACGGTCCTCGTCGGCCGTCAGGGGATCCACGCGGCAGGCGGAGGCCTCGTCGCCTTCGAGCTGCTGTTCCGGCAGATGCCGATCGACGTCCTCCGCAGCGAGGCCGACCACGAGGCCGCGACGGCCCAGGTGATCAGCTCGGTCTTCGGGGACTTCGGCGTGAGCGACATCGCCGGCAGCCGGCCGCTGTTCCTCAACGTCACCCGCGCGTTCCTCGTCGGCGACATCGCCCTGCCCGACCTGCCGGACCAGGTGGTCGTCGAGGTGCTGGAGCACGTGCCGCTGGACCCGGAGGTCCTCGCCGGCATCGTCGCGCTCAAGGCGGCCGGCTACCGGGTGGCCGCGGACGACTGGGACGGCACCGCCGCCCGGGACCCGCTCGTCGCCCTGGCCGACATCGTCAAGATCGACCTGCGCCAGGTCGGCCGGGACAACCTGGCCGCGCTCGTCGCGCACGCCCGCTCCCTCAACCCCTCCCTCCAGGTCGTGGTCGAGCGCATCGAGGACGCCGACGACCGGCTGCTCGCCGTGGCCGCCGGCGCCGACCTGCTCCAGGGCTTCCACCTGGACCGGCCCCAGGTGGTCGCCACCTCGGCCATGTCCCCCTCCGACGCGGTGTGCCTGCGCCTGCTCGGAGCCCTGGCCAGCGAGGCCGAGACCTCGGAGCTGTCGCGCCTCGTGTCCTCCGACCCCGGTCTCGCGCTGCGCGTGCTGCGCATGGCCGGCAGCCCCGCCGGCGTGGGCCGCCCGGTGCGCTCGGTCCAGCAGGCCGTGGTCCTGCTGGGCCCGCGCAAGCTCAGTGCCTGGGTCGTGCTCATGGTCCTCGGCGGGGCCAGCCGGCTCCCGCACGAGCACGTCGTCGCGATGCTCACCCGTGCCGGCGCCACCGCACGCCTCGTGCCGCACCAGCGCGACGTCGCCTACACCGCCGGGCTGCTGTCCGCGGTGTCCGAGGTGCTGGGCACCGACCCGGTGGAGACCCTGCGCTCCAGCGGCGTCGACCCCTCGATCGCCGCCGCCGTGCTCCACGGCGAGGGCGCCGTCGGCCAGGCGCTGCGTGCCGTGGTCGGGCACGAGCGCGCCAACCCCGGCATCGTCGTGGCCAACGGCTTCACCCCGTTCGAGGTCTCCCGCCAGTATCTCGACGCGCTGCGCGAGTCCCTGCGGACCGCGGCCTCGCTCTCCGGCTGACCCGGCTGCGCCGCCCGGCGGGTCAAACTTGACACGACCCGACGCAACCTTGCACCATCGGCGTCACGATGACTGGACAGGACTGGCTCGAGAAGGACTTCTACGCCGTCCTCGGCGTGCCGAGGACGGCCGACGCCGCGGCCATCAAGAAGGCGTACCGCGGTCTCGCCCGCACCCACCACCCGGACGCCAACGCCGGCGACCCGGCCTCGGAGCGGACGTTCAAGGAGGTCGGCGAGGCGTACTCGGTGCTCTCCGACCCCGAGAAGCGGCAGCAGTACGACGCCGTGCGCGCGATGCGCTCCGGGGCCCGCTTCACCGCGGGCAGCGGGGCCCCCGGCGGCGGGGGCGCAGGCTTCGAGGACCTCTTCGGCGGCATGTTCGGCGGCGGGGCCGGTGGCGGCGGCGGCCGGACGCGGACCAGCAGCCGGCGCAGCAGCGCCGGCTCGGCCGAGTTCGACGACCTGCTCTCGGACCTGCTCGGCCAGCAGGGCGGCTTCTCCGGGGCCTCCACGCGCGGGCCGGAGAAGGGCGGCGACCTGGCGGCGACCGCCCGGGTGTCGCTGGCCCAGGCCCTGGGCGGGACCGAGGTCTCCGTGCCCGTCGCCGACCCCGCGAGCGGCACGAGGACCGTCCACGCCCGGCTGCCCGCGGGGGTCCGCGACGGGCAGAAGGTCCGCGTCCGCGGCAAGGGGGCCCGGGGCTCCGGCGGCCCCGGCGACGTGCTGGTGACCGTCCGGGTCGAGCCCGACGACGTCTTCTCCTGGGACGGCACCTCGCTCAAGGTCACCGTCCCGGTGACCTTCGCCGAGGCCGCCCTCGGGGCCACCGTGCCGGTCCCCACCCTCGAGGGCGTGGCCCGGCTCAAGGTCCCCGGCGGCACCCCCTCCGGGCGGACCTTCCGGCTCAAGGGGCGCGGGCCCGCAGTGAAGGGCACGACGACCGACGTGCTGGCCACGGTCCAGGTCGTCGTGCCGCAGAAGCTGTCCGCCGAGGCGCGGGCCGCGGTGGAGACCCTCCGGGCCGCGGAGGGCGACGCCGACCCGCGCGCCGGGCTGCTGGCGGCCGCCGAGGCCTCGCGCGAGCGGTCGGGCTCGTGAGCGAGCCGACGCTGCGCCGGGCCTACGTCATCTCGGTCGCCGCCGAGCTGGCGGGGATGCACCCGCAGACGCTGCGCCAGTACGACCGCGAGGGGCTCGTGACGCCGACCCGCACGCGCGGCGGCGGGCGGCGGTACACCGACGACGACATCGCCCGTCTGCGCGAGGTGCAGCGCCTGTCGCAGGAGGAGGGCGTCAACCTGGCCGGGATCCGCCGCATCCTCGAGCTGGAGGAGGAGACCCGGCAGCTGCGCGGCCGGGTCGCCGACCTCACCGAGGACCTGCGCCGCACCCGCGCGGCGGCCGACCGGGTCTTCGCCGCCGGGCCCGGGGGCATCGTCGCCCTGGCCAAGGGCCGGCGCCCGCAGCGCCGACCGGTCTCCACCGCGCTCGTCGTGTGGCGGCCCGGCTCGCGCGACTGACGCGCGCGCCTCAGCCGATCGGCTCCCGGTCCTTGACGGGCCGCACCACGCCGCTGCGCCGGTCGGCCTGGTAGTCGCGCAGCATCCGCGACACCTCGGGGACCAGCAGGTAGAGCCCGAAGATGTTGACGAGCGCGCAGACGAAGAGCATCGCGTCGGCGAAGGCGAGCACCGCGTTGAAGGTGAGCACCGTGCCGATGACGATGAACACGCAGTAGACGACCTTGAACACGAGCTCGCTCACGGGGCTGCGGCCGAACAGCGTCGTCCACGCCTTCAGCGTGTAGTACGACCACGTGATGAGCGTCGAGAACGCGAACAGCACGACGGCCACGGCCAGCACGACGGGGAACCACGGGATCACGGTGGCGAACGCGTCGCTGGTGAGGACCACCCCGTCCGGGTTCGCGGCCTCGCCGGCGGCGTAGGCCTCCCGGGCCCGGACCCAGGACTCCGGCTGGGCGATGACGATGGCCAGCGCGGTCATCGTGCAGATGATGACCGTGTCGATGAAGGGCTCGAGCAGGGCGACGAAGCCCTCGGTCACCGGTCGCTTGGTCTTCACCGCGGAGTGCGCGATGGCGGCGGAGCCGAGCCCGGCCTCGTTGGAGAAGGCCGCCCGCTGGAACCCGACGACGAGGACGCCGAGCACCCCGCCGGTCACGCCCTGGGGATCGAACGCGCCCGTGACGATGTCCACGACGGCGCCGGGGACGAGCTCCGCGTTGAACGCGATGACCGTGAGGCAGCCGAGCACGTAGACGATCCCCATCGCCGGGACGAGCCGGCTCGTCACCTTGCCGATGGACTGGATGCCGCCCAGGATCACCAGCCCCACGACGACCGCGACGACGACCCCGAAGACCAGCGAGGCCGCCGCGCTGCCGAGCGGGCCGTCCTCGCCGCCGGTGACGTTCTCGACCTGGGCGAACATCTGGTTGGCCTGGAACATGTTCCCGCCCGCCAGGCCGAAGGCGATGATGGCCACGGCGTACACGCCGACGAGCAGCGACGGCAGCACGGGGACCTTGAGCTTCGCGAAGGCGACCCCCAGGTACCGGAACGGGCCGCCGGTGACGGTGCCGTCCTCGTGCTCCTCGCGGAAGGCGACGCCGAGGGTGCACTCGACGAACTTCGTGGCCATGCCCAGCAGGCCGGCGACGATCATCCAGAACGTCGCCCCGGCACCCCCGACCGAGACCGCGACGGCCACGCCGGCGATGTTGCCCAGCCCGACCGTGCCGGAGACCGCGGCGGTGAGCGCCTGGAAGTGCGTGACCTCGCCGGGGTCGTCGGGGTCGTCGTACCCGCCCCGCGCCAGGGCGATCGCGTGCGTGAAGCCCCGGAGCTGGATGAACCGGAACCCGACGGTGAACACCACCGCCCCCACGATGAGCCAGGCGACGATCCACGGGAACGAGGCGGTGCCCACCGTCACCGGGTAGAAGATGACGCCCCCGACGGCGTCCGACAGCGGCGTGAACGCGCCGTCGATCGCCTCCTGGGTGCGCTCGATCGGTCCGGCCGGGTCCGTGCTGCTCATCGCGGAGCTCCTCGCGTGGGGGGCGGCGTCGGTCTCAGGGGTCCTGGGGACCTTAGTGACGCTGCGTCGAGGAAGGAAGGCTCCGCCGTGACCGCGAGCCGTGACCGGGGTCCCGGGCGGCCGCGGGCGCCGGCCTCAGACCAGGTCGAGCAGCTCGGCCACCGAGCCCCGCACGACGCTGGGCCGGTACGGGAAGCCGTCGATGTCCGCGCGCTGGGTCACCCCGCTCAGCACGAGCACCGTGCGCAGCCCCGCCTCCATGCCCGAGATCACGTCGGTGTCCATCCGGTCGCCGACCATGGTCGTCGTCTCGGAGTGCGCGCCGATCATGTTCATGGCGTAGCGGAACATCATCGGGTTCGGCTTGCCGATGACGTAGGGCCGCCGCCGGGTCGCGGTGGCGATGAGCTCGGCCACCGCGCCGCAGGCGGGCAGCGGGCCCTCGGGCGACGGGCCGGTGGGGTCCGGGTTGGTGGCGATGAAGCGCGAGCCGTCCCCGACCAGCCGGATCGCCTTGGTGATGGCCTCGAAGGAGTACGTCCGGGTCTCCCCGAGCACCACGTAGTCCGGGTCGGTGTCGGTGAGCACGAAACCGGCGTCGTGCAGCGCCGACGTCAGCCCCGCCTCGCCCACGACGTACGCCGACCCGCCGGGCCGCTGGTCGGCCAGGAACGTGGCCGTGGCCAGGGCGGAGGTCCAGATCTCGTCCTCCATGATGTGCAGGCCCATGGACTGCAGCCGGGCCGACAGGTCCCGCGCGGTCCAGATGCTGTTGTTCGTCAGCACGAGGAACGGCCGGTCCGCGGCCCGCAGCGCCGCGACGAACTCGTCCGCGCCCGGGATGGGGCGTCCCTCGCTCACCAGCACCCCGTCCATGTCGGTGAGCCAGGCCCGCGAGACGAAGCCGTCGGTGTCCTCGGCGTGGTCGTGACGGTCGTCCAGCTCCTGGGCCATCGACCGAGACTAGGGCCGCCCCGGCGACGACCGAAGTTGACGCGGGGTCGCTCAATTCCCGATACTTGAGCCTGTCAGGCTCAAGACTTCGCACCGACGGAAAGGTCGCCACCGTGGACCTCTCGCTCACCACCCGCAGCCAGGAGGCGCTGTCGGCCGCCGTCCGGCGGGCGACGACCGCGGGCAACCCCTACGTGGAGCCGGCCCACCTGCTCCAGGCCCTGCTCGCCGCCCCGACCGGCGTGGTCCCCGGCCTGCTGGAGGCGGCCGGCGCGGTGCCGGCCGAGCTCCGCGGCCGGGCCGACGCCCTGGTCGACGCCCTGCCCCGGGCGTCCGGCAGCTCGGTGAGCGAGCCGCGCGTGGGCCGCGGCACCCACACCGTGCTCGCGGCCGCGGGCGACGAGGCCCGCGGGCTCGAGGACGCCTTCGTCTCCACCGAGCACCTGCTCATGGCGCTGGCCGCCGACACCGGCCCGGCCGGCCAGGCCCTGCGCCAGGCCGGCGTGACCCGGGACGGGCTGCTGGCCTCGCTCCCGGCGGTCCGCGGGACCGGCAAGGTCACGTCGGCCGACCCGGAGGCCACGCAGGAGGCGCTGCAGAAGTACGCCCGCGACCTCACGGCCGACGCCCGCGAGGGGCGGCTCGACCCGGTCATCGGCCGCGACGCCGAGATCCGCCGCGTGGTGCAGGTGCTGAGCCGCCGGACCAAGAACAACCCCGTCCTCATCGGCGAGCCCGGCGTGGGCAAGACGGCCGTGGTCGAGGGGCTCGCGCAGCGGATCGTCTCCGGCGACGTCCCCGAGTCCCTGCGCGACAAGCGGCTGCTCGCCCTGGACCTGGGGGCGATGGTGGCCGGGGCCAAGTTCCGCGGCGAGTTCGAGGAGCGGCTCAAGGCGGTGCTGGCCGAGATCCAGGCCGCCGAGGGCCAGGTCGTCACCTTCATCGACGAGCTGCACACCGTCGTGGGCGCCGGGGCCGCGGAGGGGTCGATGGACGCCTCCAACATGCTGAAGCCGCTGCTCGCCCGCGGCGCGCTGCGCCTGGTCGGGGCGACGACGCTCGACGAGTACCGCCAGCACATCGAGAAGGACGCCGCCCTGGAGCGGCGCTTCCAGCAGGTCTTCGTCGGCGAGCCCGGCCCCGAGGACACCATCGCCATCCTCCGCGGGCTCAAGGAGCGCTACGAGGCGCACCACAAGGTCCGCATCGCCGACGGCGCCCTCGTCGCCGCGGCCACCCTCTCGCACCGCTACATCCCGGCCCGCAAGCTGCCGGACAAGGCCATCGACCTCATCGACGAGGCCGCGTCCCGGCTCCGCATGGAGATCGACTCCTCG
Source organism: uncultured Actinomycetota bacterium (assembly GCA_963750335.1). GTDB lineage: Bacteria > Actinomycetota > Actinomycetes > Actinomycetales > JBBAYJ01 > Aquipuribacter. Next base: position 205,414 of record CAVVQD010000010.1, on the reverse strand, counting down.
CCGGTGGAGATCGACGAGCTGCGCCGGCAGGTGGACCGGATGCGGATGGAGGAGATGGCCCTCGAGCGCGAGACCGACCCGGCCTCGGCCGACCGGCTGCAGCGGCTGCGGGCCGAGCTGGGCGACGCCTCCGAGCGGCTGCGCGACATGGAGCTGCGCTGGGACGCGGAGAAGGGCAGCCTCAACGCGGTCGGCGACCTCACCGTGCGCCTGGACGAGCTGCGCGCCCAGTACGACCGGGCCATGCGGGACAACGACCTCACCGCCGCCAGCCGGCTGCTGTACGGCGAGATCCCGGCCGCCGAGAAGGCGCTGGCCGCCGCCGAGGCCGGCGGGGCCCGGGCCGACGACGACGACCGGATGGTCGGCACCGAGGTCGGTGCGGACGACATCGCCGAGGTGGTCGCGGCGTGGACCGGGATCCCCGTCGGCCGGCTGCTCGAGGGCGAGACCGAGAAGCTCCTGCACATGGAGCAGGTCCTCGGCCGCCGGCTGGTCGGGCAGGACGAGGCGGTCCGGGCGGTCTCGGACGCGGTCCGGCGCTCCCGGGCCGGCATCTCCGACCCCGACCGGCCCACGGGCTCGTTCCTGTTCCTCGGCCCGACCGGGGTCGGCAAGACCGAGCTGGCCAAGTCGCTCGCGGACTTCCTCTTCGACGACGAGCGCGCCATGGTCCGCATCGACATGAGCGAGTACGGCGAGCGGCACTCGGTGGCGCGCCTGGTCGGGGCGCCCCCCGGCTACGTCGGCTACGAGTCCGGCGGCCAGCTCACCGAGGCCGTCCGCCGCCGGCCGTACTCGGTCGTGCTGCTCGACGAGGTCGAGAAGGCGCACCCCGAGGTCTTCGACGTGCTCCTCCAGGTCCTCGACGACGGCCGCCTCACCGACGGCCAGGGCCGCACGGTCGACTTCCGCAACGCGATCCTCGTCCTGACCTCCAACCTGGGGTCGGCCGCCCTCATGGACACCACGGCCTCCTCGGACGACCGTCGGGCGGCGGTGCTGGACGCGGTGCGGCGGGCGTTCAAGCCCGAGTTCGTCAACCGGCTCGACGAGATCGTCGTCTTCGAGCCGCTGAGCATCGAGCAGCTGGGCGGGGTCGTCGAGCTCCACGTCGACGCCCTGGCCCGACGGCTCGGCGAGCGCCGGCTCGTGCTCCGGGTCACCGACGCGGCCAAGGAGTGGCTGGCGCTCACCGGCTACGACCCGGCCTACGGGGCCCGCCCGCTGCGGCGGCTGGTCCAGCGGGAGATCGGCGACCGGCTGGCGCGCGGGCTGCTGGCCGGCGAGGTCGCCGACGGCGACACCGTCGTGGTGGACGTCGACGAGGCCCGGACCGGGCTGAGCGTCCTCCCGCTCGCGGCCGTCGCGACCTGAAGACGGCCGGCGGCCCGGCCGCGAGCCCGCGCGCCGCGGGGGAGGTTCGGGTTGGATCGCCTCCAGGGACCGATACCGGTCCCCACCGGGTCGCCGGCGCAGCCGTCGGCACGCGAGGAGGGGTGGACGCCATGGCGCAGCGGAGCAGCGGCGAGGACCAGCGGGAGCAGGAGGGCGGCGGCTACACCGGCCACGCCATCCTCATCTCGGTCGTCGCCGCCATCGGCGGGTTCCTGTTCGGTTTCGACACCGCGGTCATCAACGGGGCGGTCGACGCGCTGTCCGGCGAGTTCGAGCTCAGTGCCGGCCTCACGGGCTTCGCGGTCTCGTGCGCCCTGCTGGGGTGCGTGGTGGGGGCGTGGTTCGCGGGCTCGGCCGCCGACCGGTTCGGCCGCCCCAAGGTCATGATCGTGGCGGCCGTCCTGTTCGCCGCCAGCGCCGTGGGCTCGGGCCTGGCCTTCGGCGTGTGGGACCTCATCGTCTGGCGGCTCGTGGGCGGGCTGGGCGTCGGCGTGGCGTCGGTGATCGCGCCGGCCTACATCGCCGAGATCGCCCCCGCGGCCATCCGCGGCCGGCTCGGGTCGCTGCAGCAGCTCGCCATCGTCACCGGCATCTTCGTCGCGCTGCTGTCCGACGCGTTCCTCGCGGGCGCCGCGGGCGGGGCCGCGGAGGAGCTCTGGGCGGGTCTGTCGGCGTGGCGGTGGATGTTCCTCGCCGAGCTGGTCCCGGCCGTGGCGTACGGCGTGCTCGCCCTCACGATCCCGGAGTCCCCGCGGTTCCTGGTCGCCCGCGGCCAGGAGGGCCGGGCCCGCGACGTGCTGGTCCGCCTGATGAGCCGCGACGCCGCCAAGGAGCGCATCGCGGCGATCAAGAAGTCGATGAAGGGCGAGAAGCTCGTCGGCCTGGCCAACCTCAAGGGCCCCCGCCTCGGCCTCAAGCCCATCGTCTGGGTGGGCATCCTGCTGTCGCTGTTCCAGCAGCTCGTCGGGATCAACGTGATCTTCTACTACTCCACGACGCTGTGGCGCTCGGTCGGCTTCGAGGAGAACGACGCCCTGACCATCACCGTCATCACCTCGGTCACCAACGTCGTGGTCACGGTCGTGGCGATCCTGCTCGTGGACCGGATCGGGCGCCGCCCGCTGCTGCTGCTGGGCTCCACGATGATGGTGCTGTCCCTCGGGGCGATGGCGGTGAGCTTCACCCAGTCCACCGGCAGCGGGGAGGACGTGAGCCTCGCGGCGCCGTGGTCCACGGTGGCGCTCGTGGCCGCCAACCTCTTCGTCATCGGCTTCGGCGTCTCCTGGGGTCCCGTCGTCTGGGTGCTCCTGGGCGAGATGTTCCCCAACAAGCTCCGCGCCCCGGCCCTGGCCGTCGCCGCCGCCGCGCAGTGGCTGGCCAACTTCGCGGTGAGCACCTCGTTCCCCTGGATGTCGGAGAACCTCGGGCTGTCGGTCACGTACGGCATGTACGCGGTCTTCGCGCTGCTGTCCGGTCTCTTCGTGCTCACGCAGGTCCGCGAGACCAAGGGCCAGGAGCTGGAGGACATGACCGGCGAGACCGGACGGGGCAGGCAGCGGGCCGCCGCCCGCTGACACTCCGGACGCTCCGGGCCAACCGGGGCAGCCGCACCAGGACGTACCGTCACGACGCCGACCCGCCGCAGATCCTTCCGTCGCGGGTCGGCGTCGCGCTACGTTGCGCCGATCAGGTGAACCCCTCGAGAGGACACACCACATGAGAAGCACGACCCCCTCCTGGAGGCTCGGCGCCGTCGCCGTGGCCGCCGGGTCCCTCGTCGCCGCCTCCGTGGCCGCGATGCCCGCGAGCGCCGCCCCTGCCCAGGCCGGCTGCGACTCCCGCACGAACAACACGACCGCCAAGCTCCTCGAGTGCGTCCGCGTCGAGGGCGTGCTCGAGCACCTCGAGGCCCTCCAGGCCATCGCCGACGCCAACGGCGGCACCCGCGCCTCGGACACGCCGGGCTACCAGGCCAGCGTCGACTACGTCGTGCAGACGCTGGAGGCGGCCGGCTGGTCCGCCGAGGTCGAGCCGTTCACGTACGACGCGGCCGACGTGGTGCTGCAGCAGCTGACCCCGACCGCCGGCGACGTACCCCGGCCAACCCGGCCACGGGCACCGGCGAGGGTGACGTGAGCGGCGGCGTCGTCCCCGTGGACGTCAACCTCACCGGGGACCGGGCCAACAGCAGCGGCTGCGAGGCCGTCCGACTTCGCCGGTCTGGACTTCTCCGGCCCCGCGGACATCGCGCTCGTGCAGCGCGGCACCTGCCCGTTCGCCGACAAGGCCCTCAACGCCGAGGCCGCCGGGGCCGAGGCCGTCATCATCTTCAACCAGGGCAACCTGCCCTCCGAGGACCGCAGCGGCCCCATCAACCCCACGCTCGGTGGCGAGGACGTCGTCGGCATCCCCGTGGTCGGCACCTCCTACGCGGCCGGCGAGTCCCTCGCCGCGGCGGGGAGCACCGCCCGGGTGAGCATCGACTTCTACGAGGTCACCTCCTACAACGTCATCGGCGAGCTCGCCGGCAAGACCGACGGCAACGTCGTCATGGCGGGCTCCCACCTGGACTCCGTCCCGGCCGGCCCCGGCATCAACGACAACGGCAGCGGCTCCGCCGCGCTGCTGGAGCTCGCGCAGCAGATGTCGAAGTCCAGGCCGCAGAACACCGTCCGCCTGGCGTGGTGGGGTGCGGAGGAGCTCGGGCTCATCGGGTCCACCGAGTGGGTCGGACAGCAGACCCCCGAGGAGCTCGACGACATCGCGCTCTACATGAACTTCGACATGATCGGCTCGCCGAACTACTACTTCGGCGTGTACGACGCCAACGAGTCGAGCTTCGAGGCGCCGGTCGTCGTGCCGGACGGCTCCATCGACATCGAGTCGACGTTCGAGGAGTTCTACACGCTGCGCGGCGAGCGGTACGACGACTCGGAGTTCAGCGGCCGGAGCGACTACCAGGCCTTCATCGAGAACGGCATCCCCTCGGGCGGGCTGTTCACCGGGGCCGAAGAGGTCAAGACGGCGGAGCAGCAGGCCATCTGGGGCGGTGTCGCGGGCGAGTCCTTCGACCAGTGCTACCACCAGGCCTGCGACACGATCGCCAACCTCGACCTGCACGCCCTCGAGGTCAACGCCGACGCCGTGGCCTATGCGGTGTTCACCTACGCCGCCTCGACCGAGTCGGTCAACGGCGTCAAGGGCGCCCGGATCCCCGGTCGCTTCGTGGTCCCGGCCCCGGCCGGTCCCGAGTACACCTTCGCCGGCCCCCTCGGCGGCGCCTCGCACGACCACTCGCACGGCGCGCCCGCCGTCACCGGGTGACCTGACCACCGCCGGGCCCGCCCGGTGGTGACCACCTCGGCCCGCGCCCGCTCCGGCAGGCGCGGGCCGTGGTGCGTCCCGGGTGTCCCCTCTTCCGGGGACATATCGGCCGAAGTCGGCCGTTCCCGGCGACACCGGGGGTCCTGGGGGGCAGGGTCGGACCATGACGAGCCGGACGACGACGCCCGCCCGCACCTCTGCCGCCGTGGCCCTGGCGGCCGCCCTGCTCGCCGCCTGCGGCGACGGCAGCGGCGGGGCCGCAGCGCCCGTGCCCTCGGTGCCGCCGGCTCCGTCGCGCGCGCCGTCCACGTCGGCGTCCGTCCCGGCCACCGCACCGGCCGGCGCCACCGCCTCCGCCCCGCCGTCCGCGGCTGCGGCCCCGGACGCGCCGGCCTCCCCGTCCGTCGCGCCCGCCCCGTCCCAGGCGGTGCCGGTGGACAAGGACGACGGCTCGGCCGCCAGCGCCCAGGGCCTCGACACCGCCCCGACGGGGTCCACCGGTCCGGTGTCCGCCGCGCCGCAGGGCGGGCCGGTCCTCTTCGTCGCCGTGCGGGTCGCCTCCCAGAACGGCTTCGACCGCGTCGTGCTCGAGTACGCGGGCGACGGGGTGCCGGGGTACGAGTTCTCGTACCAGGCCGAGGCCACCCAGCAGGCGACCGGCGAGGTCGTCGACCTGCCGGGGGCCACCGGTCTGCGCGGCACCGTGCGGGGCATCGACTGGACCTCGCCCGAGAACTACACCGGACCGAAGCAGGTGCGAGCCGAGGGCACCCGCTCCGTCACGGTCGCCGACGTCGGGGTGCTGTTCGAGGGGGACCAGGACCCGTACATCGGGGTCACCGAGGAGAAGCCCTACCGGGTGACCGTCCTGGCGGACCCGACCCGGATCGTCGTGGACGTCGCCCACTGAGACCGGGAGCCCGGCCCCGTCGGGCCTAGAGGTCGAGGTCCACGACGACCGGGGCGTGGTCGCTCGGGCCCTGGCCGGTGGTCGAGCCCTTGGGCTTGCGCTGCTCCCGGTCGACGTGCGCCCCGGTCACCCGGGACGCGAAGGCGGGGTTGGCCAGCACGAGGTCGATCCGCATGCCGCGCTTCTTGGGGAAGGCGAGCTGCTGGTAGTCCCAGTAGCTGAAGACGCCCGGTCCCGTGACGGGCAGGACGACGTCGGCGAAGCCCGCGTCCACGAAGGCCTGGAGGGCGGCCCGCTCGGCCGGCGTCACGTGCGTGCCGGTGAACACGGCCGGGTCCCACACGTCGTCGTCGGTCGGGGCGATGTTCCAGTCGCCCACCAGCGCCAGCGGCTGCTCGGGCGCGGCGGCCGCCCAGCCGGTCGCCGCCTCCCGCAGCGCCTCGAGCCAGCGCAGCTTGTAGGCGTAGTGAGGGTCCTCGACGGTGCGGCCGTTGGGCACGTACAGGCTCCACAGCCGCACGCCGGCGCCCGAGGCACCGCCGACGGTCGCCCCCATGGCCCGGGCCTCGGTGGCCAGCGGGTCGCCGAACCCGGGCGCGCCCGGGAAGCCGACCTCGACGTCGGCGAGGCCCACCCGGGAGGCGACGGCCACCCCGTTCCACTGGTTGAGCCCGTGGAAGGCGACCTCGTAGCCGGCGGCCTCGAAGGCCATGACGGGGAACTTGTCGTCGGCGACCTTGGTCTCCTGGAGCGCGACCGCGTCGACGTCGGCGGTGCCCAGCCACTCGACGACCCGCTCGAGCCGGGACCGGAGGGAGTTGACGTTCCACGTGGCCAGCCGCACGCGGACGACCCTAGGCCACGGCGCTAGCGTGGCCACCCGTGAGCAGACCCACCGCCCTCGTCACCGGGCCGACCTCCGGGATCGGGTACTCCTTCGCCCGCTCGCTCGCGGCCTCGGGCCACGACCTCGTGCTGGTCTCCCGCGACGAGGACCGCCTGGCCGTCGTCGCCGCCGAGCTCGGCGCCCGGTACGCGGTGGACGTCGAGGTGCTGCCGGCCGACCTGTCCGACCGGGCCCAGGCCGACCGGGTGGCGGACCGGCTGCGCGACGCGTCGCGGCCGGTGGACCTGCTCGTCAACAACGCGGGGTTCGGCCTGGCCGCGCCCTTCGTCGGCGGCGAGCTGGCGGGGGAGCTGCGCCAGCTCGACGTCATGGGCACCGCGGTGCTGGTGCTCTGCCACGCCGCCGTGCCCGGCATGGTGGCGCGCGGCCGCGGGGCCGTCGTCAACGTCAGCTCGGTCGCCGGCTTCGGCCCCATGGGCACGTACTCCGCGGTCAAGGCGTGGTGCACGTCGTTCACCGAGAGCCTGTCCGCCGTGCTGGACGGCACCGGGGTCACCGCCACGGCGCTGTGCCCGGGCTTCGTCCGCACCGAGTTCCACGACCGCGCCGGCATGGACGTCGGCGCCCGCCGCTCCGGCTGGTGGCTGGACCCCGACGACGTCGTGGAGGACTGCCTGCGCGACGTCCGCCGCGGGCGCGCGGTCAGCGTCCCCAGCCGTCGCTACCGCGCCCTGGCCGTCCTGCTCGGCCTGCTGCCCGCGGGCACCTACCGCGCCCGCCTGCTCCGCTCCGGCCGCCGCCGGACCGGCACCTCCCGAGGAGACTGATGACCGACAGCACCGGACCGGCCGGCGAGACCGGACCCGCCCCCTCGAGCACCTCCACCGTCCCCTCGAGCACCTCCACCGGCCCTGGTGCGGACGCGCGCGCGCGGCTGGCCGCCCTGGTCGCCGAGCGGGCCGTCGTCCACGGCGAGGTGACGCTCGCCTCGGGAGCGACCGCGGACTACTACGTCGACCTGCGCCGCGTCACCCTGGACGCCGAGGTGGCCCCCCTGGTCGGCGAGGTGATGCTCGACCTCGTCGCCGACCTGGAGATCGACGCCGTCGGCGGGCTGACCCTGGGCGCCGACCCCGTGGCCACGGCCATGCTCCACGTCGCCGCCGCGCGCGGCCGCCGGCTGGACGCGTTCGTCGTGCGCAAGCAGGGCAAGGCGCACGGGCTCCAGCGGCGCATCGAGGGCCCGGACGTGGCCGGGCGCCGCGTGCTGGCGGTCGAGGACACCTCGACCACGGGCGGCTCGGTGCTCACCGCCGTCGAGGCGCTGCGCGAGGCCGGGGCCGAGGTGGTGGCCGTCGCCGTCATCGTCGACCGCGGGACGGTCGCCGGGGACACGGTGCGGGCCGCCGGCCTGGAGTACCGCTGGGCGCTCGGGCTGTCGGACCTGGGGCTGGGCTGAGCGGCGCGGGCGGTCCCGGGGAGCCGGTCGACCCGACGCCGTCGGCGGCCGAGGACCGCCGCAACGTCGAGGACCGCTACCGGGGCTGGAGCGTGGAGGCGATCGCGGCCGACGTGGCCGCCCGGTCCCACCCGTTCCACGTCGCGGTCGAGAACCTCGTCCACGACTTCAACATCGGCTCCATCGTCCGCTCGGCCAACGCGTTCGGCGCCCGCACCGTCCATGTGGTCGGTCGGCGCCGCTGGAACCGGCGCGGCGCCATGGTCACCGACCGGTACCTCGACGTGCGCCACCAGCCCGACGCGGAGGCGCTGCACCGCTGGGCCGCCGAGGAGCGCCTGAGCGTGGTCGGCGTGGACAACGTGGCCGGGGCGGTGGCCCTGGAGACGGTCGAGCTGCCCGAGCGGTGCGTCCTGCTGTTCGGCGCCGAGGGCCCCGGGCTCTCGCCCGAGGCCCTCGCCGGCTGCGACCTGGTCGTCGGCATCAGCCAGTTCGGCTCCACCCGGTCGGTCAACGTCGGTGCCGCCGCCGCGGTGGTCATGCACGCGTGGGTGCGCCGCTGGGTCTTCGGCCAGCCGGTCGCCCCTGCTCCCGGCGCCTGAGCCGGCCCGCCCCCGACCGGTCCGACCTGGTGCGGACGGGTCAGGCGGTGCGGACGACGAAGCTGCCGTCGACGAGCTCGCCCTCGACGAGCACCGGCTCGTCGGACCAGGTGACGTCGCCCTCGGTGGTGGTCACGGCACCGGCGGGGGCCTCCGCCGGGTCGAGCGCCACGGCCGTGCCGCCGCACTGCGGGGGGAAGGACTCGGCGAGGGCCTCGCAGAGCCGGGCCCCGTCGGCGTCGACGACGAGGTAGCCGCTCATGAGGAACGGCCCCTGGATCCCGGCGGCCACGGCCTCGCCGACGGGCACGGAGCCGTCGGCGCCGGACTCCACGCCGCCGGTGCCGGTCGCGGACGGGGTGTCGTCGCAGTCGACGGTGCCCTCGAGGCAGATGCCCGCCGCACCACCGGCGACGTCGCCGCTGGCGGCGTCGTCGGTCCCGGCCGCGGTGCCGGGTGCGGTGTCGGCGGCGGGCGCGTCGGCGCCCGCCGCGGCCGTGCCGGGGTCAGCCGCGCAGGCCGGCAGGGCCAGACCGAGCAGGAGGGGGAGGGCCCACATCAGCCGGGCCGGGCGTCGGGTCGTCGTCATGGCCCTTGGACGCGACGGCGAGGAGTCCGGTTCCGCGGCCGGACGTCGCCGTCACCTGCTCGGCCCCGCGGCGGCGCGCCCGGGCCGAGCGCACCTCGAGGACCACCACCGCGATGCTGTGCGGCACGGTCAGCGCCCAGATCACCGCGAGCAGGCCGCCGAGCAGCGTGCTCCCGGTGAGCGCCAGCACCCCGGCCCCGACGACCACGCCGAACGCGGCCGGGACCCCCGCCAGGGCGGAGCTGACGACCTCGCGCAGCGGCCGCCCGACGTGGCGGGCGAGCGGCCCGCCGCCGGGGCCGCGCAGCACCTGGGCCAGGCGCGCCTGGTGGCGCAGCGAGTGCCAGAAGGCGAAGTAGGCGGCGAAGGCGAGCAGGGGGTCGGCCAGCACGGACAGCGCGCCCAGGACCATGAGCTCGACGGCGAGCACGGGGGCCTGCCGGTCCCCGCGCAGGGCGGCGACCAGGCAGCCGAGCAGCGCCACGACGACCGCCGCCGCCACGACCGGGGCCAGCACGTCGAGCGGGCCGAGCACCGGGGCCAGGCGCGGGTCGACGGCGGCGACCGCGGCGGCGGCCTCGGGGGAGGCGAGCGGCAGCACGACGACCACCGCCCCGCCCAGCGCGGCCACCCAGGCCCGGGGGTCGAGCCAGCCGCGCGCGAGCCCGCGGTCCACCGCGACGCCGGCCTCGCCGGCCGCGAAGTGGGCGACGCTGAGCACGAGGAACAGCGCGAAGCCGGCCCGGGGCGCCGCGAGGTAGGCGAGCAGGCTGAGCAGGGCGAGGCCCGCGTAGCCGGCGACCAGCCCGGCCCCGAGCCCCCGCAGCGGCGCCCGGGCCGCGTCGAGCCAGCGCGCGAGCGTGGCGCGCCGACGCGGGTCCTGCACCTCGCCGTCGGCCACCGGGCCGGAGACCAGCACGAGGTGGTCCAGCGCGCCGTGGGGGCTGCCGACGGCGACGAGGAGGACGGCCAGGCCGGCGGCCACCGCGGTGCGCCAGGGGTCGCCGAGGAGCCCGAGCAGGACCGACGCGGCGACCGCCCCCGCGGCGGCGACCAGGCCGGCCCGGACGATGCGGTCGTCGGCCACCAGCGGCATGGGGCCCAGGGTGCGCCGCGGCGCGGGCTCCGGCAACCCCGCCTGCCCCGGTCGGCCCCGTCGGGGCGTCGTCACACCAGGTCGAGGTCGAGCCACGTCGTCCCGTCGCTCGCGCGCAGGCGGCCCGACCAGGCGGCGGGCAGCAGGCAGACCCCCGCGGGCCCCAGCGGTCCCGGCAGGTCGGGGTGGGCGAGCGAGCCCTCGACCACCACGACCACCCGCGCCGTCCCGCGCGCCGGGACGGCGACGTCGCCGGCGGGGACCCGGGTGGTGCGGCTGATCCGGTAGTGCGGGGTGTCGACGAGCAGGCCGTCGCCCTGCACCGGCTCCGGCACGTCCAGGTTGACCTCCCAGGCCGCCTGCAGGCAGAGCACGGCCTGCTCGCCGTGCAGGTCGCGGGGCGCGCGGCCGTACTCCTCGGTCCAGTCGTACAGGCGGTAGGTCGTGTCGGACGGGGTCTGCGGCTCGCAGACCACGACCCCGGCCCCGAGCGCGTGCAGCAGCCCGGCGGGCACGTGGTGGACGTCGCCGACCCGGGCCGGCACCCGGCGCAGCAGCGGGGGCACGGCGCTGGTGCCGACGGCCTCGCGGACCTGGTCGAGGGTCACGCCGTCGGCCACCCCGAGCAGCAGCTCCGCGCCCGGGTCGGCCTGCACGACGATCCAGGACTCCGTCTTCAGGTGGGCCCCGGGCAGCCGGTCGAGGACCTGGGCCGGCGGGTGGACCTGGACCGACAGGTGCTGTCCGGCGTCGAGGTGCTTGACCAGCAGCGGGAACCGGCCGCCCGGGGTGGGCCCGGCGGAGCCGAGCAGCTCCTCGCGGTGCGTGGCCACGAGCTCGGCGAGCGTCGTCCCGGCGAGCGGCCCGGACGCCACCGGGGTCAGCGGGTCGTCGACGCTGGTCTGGTCGTCGTCCAGGTCCGCGACGTCCCACGACTCCCCGACCAGCACGTCGTCCGGCAGGTCGCGGCCGAGGGTGCCGAGGTGGCGGCCGCCCCACGGCTTCTCGACGAGCCGGGGGCGGAGGGCGAGGGGGCCGAGCGTCACGGCGCCACCCTGCCAGGCGACGGCCGTCCGCGCGGGCCGACGGCGCTCAGGCCATCCGCTCCACGGCGGTGTTGCTCAGCGCGTACCGGACCCCGGCCCCGGCCGCCGCACGCCAGGCCGGGGACCCCGGGTCGTGGGGGCGGCCGTAGCGGAAGACCTGCGCGGGCGGGGTGCGTCCGGTCACCTCCGCGAGCCGGCGGACGGGCGCCAGCACCTCGCGCTCGACGTCCTCGGCGGTGACGAGGTCGTCCAGCGTGGCGTGGCCGGCCGTGTGGGCGGCCACCACGTGCCGGCGCGACACCTGCTCCAGCTCGTCCCACGTCATGGCCACGCGGGCCTGCTCGCGCTCCTCGGGCAGCAGGTCGATGTCGTGGGCGTCGGCGTAGGCGTGCTGCTCCTCGACCGGGGTGTCGAGGAACCCCGTGGGCGGCAGGAACCACGCGGTGATGCCGAGCTCGTCGCAGACCGGCGCCGCCACGCTGGCCCCGTTGCGGTAGCCGTCGTAGAAGGCGACGAGCAGGCCGGGCCGGTCGTGCCCCCAGCGTCCGGTCTCGAAGAGCCGGTCGAGGTCGTCGGGGACGACCGGGCGGTGGTCGCGCAGGTAGGCGACGAGCTCGGCCCGCAGCCGGGCCCGGCCCCGCTCGGGGGTGTTGTGCCAGTTGACCACCCGGAGGAACGCGCCGGCGGCCAGGGCCGCCCGGTGCGACGGCCGGTCGGTGACGCTCATCCGTCGTCCTCCTCGCCCGCGTCGGCTCCGTCTCCCGCGACGTCGCCCTGCTTCCCGTCGGGGCGGGCCCGCAGGTGCTCCTCGGCGAGGACCACGAGGACCGTGATGAGGGGGGCCCCGCCGGTGAGGTCCGGTCCGGGGGCGGCCTCGGCGAGGGCGACCGCCTCCGCCATGCCGGCCTCGTAGGCGTCGAAGAGCTCGGCCAGGACAGCCCCCTCGGCCTGTGCGGTCGCGTCGTGGACCACGGGAGCCGCCCCGGTGCGGGCGTCGTGCAGCGCCAGCACCATGGGGATCCCCTCGCGCTCGAGGCTCGCGCCGGGCGTAGCGGGCGTACGAGGCGGGCACGTCGTCGACGGGCGGCCGGCGCAGGGCCGGGACGAGGTCGTCGGGCGCGTCCTGAGCGGCCGAGGGGTCCCCGCTCACCGGATGCCCGTCCGGGCGACGCCCTCGACGAAGTACCGCTGGAACACGGCGAACACCAGCAGCATGGGCAGGATCGACAGGAACGACATGGCCAGCAGGGGCCCGTAGTCGCTGCCGAACTGCTGGACGAGGAACTGCAGGCCGACGGGCAGGGTGTAGCTGTCGGCCGAGGTGAGCACGATGAGCGGCCAGACGAACTCGTTCCACCGCCACATGAACGTGAAGATGACGAGCACCGCGACGAGCGGCCCCGACAGCGGCAGGGCGATGGACCAGAAGGTCCGCACGTGGCCGGCGCCGTCCATGGTCGCGGCGTCGACGAGCTCGTCGGGCACGGACAGGAAGAACTGCCGGGCCATGAACAGCCCGAACGCCTCGGCCAGGCGCGGCAGGACCACGCCCATCGGGTTGTCGAGCAGGCCGAGCTCGATGACCACCTGGAACTGCGGGATCATGATCACCTGCACGGGGACCATGAGCGTGGACAGGATGAGCAGGAACAGCAGGTCCCGGCCGGGGAAGCGGAGCTTGGCGAACGCCCACCCCGCAGCGAGGTTGATGCTCACGGTGAGCACCACCGACACCACGGCGACGACGACGGAGTTCGTCAGCCAGCGGGCGAAGGGGTACTGCCGCCAGGGCTCCACGTAGTTGGACAGGTCCCAGTCCTGCGGCCACAGCGGCACCGGGACCGTGCTGAGCTCGGCGGTCGAGGCCACGGACGTCCGCAGCATCCAGTACACGGGGAACATGAGCACCGCGACGACGAGCACCGCGAGGCCGAGCCGCGCGCCGGTGAGCCGCCCTCCGCCGCGGGCGGTCCGCGGGCGAGGCCGTGGCGCCGCCCCGGGCCGGGTCGTGGTGGGCGCGCTCACTGCTCGCCCCGGCGGCCCAGGCGCCACTGCACGACGGTGAGCAGCAGGACGACGGCGTAGATGATGACGCCGAGCGCCGCCGCGTAGCCCTGGCGCAGCTGGTTGAAGCCCTGGTCGTAGGCGTACTGCACGAGGAACGTCGTCGCGTCGCCCGGGCCGCCGCGGGTGAGCACGTAGACGGTGTCGAAGGCCTGGAAGCTGAGGATCACCGAGTACACGACGAGGAAGAACGTCGTCGGCGCGAGCAGCGGCCACGTGATCGAGGCGAACGTGCGCCAGCGCCCCGCCCCGTCCATCGACGCCGCCTCGTACACGTCGCGGGGGATGCTCTGCAGCCCGGCCAGGTAGACGACCATGCCGAACCCCACGCCCTGCCAGGTGGTGACGACGACGATCGACACGAGCGCGGCCGTGGCGTCGGACTGCCAGTCCACCTGCGGCAGGCCGAGGGTGGTGGCGAGCTGGTTGAGGATGCCCCGGATGGGGTCGAACAGCCGCAGGAAGATCACCCCGGCCGCCACCCCCGACACCACGACGGGCAGGTAGACCAGCCCGCGCAGCAGGCCCCGCGCCGGCAGCGCCCGGTTGAGCAGCAGCGCGGCCCCGAGCCCGGTGACGATGCCCGAGCGGCACCGAGACCCCCGTGAACAGCACCGTGTTGCCGAAGGCGGTCCAGAACGTGGGGTCGCGGGCGATCTCGACGTAGTTGTCGACGCCGACCCACGTCATCGGCCCGAAGCCGCCCCACTCGTGGAGGCTGAACCACGCCGTGAGCAGCAGCGGGACGAACATGAAGACCGCGAAGACGAGCACCGCGGGTCCTGCGAGCACCGCTCCGGCCCACGCCTCGGCCCGCCGGGCCGTGCCCCGGGCCATGCTGCCCGGGGTGCGTCGGCGCGGCGCGGTTCCCGGCTGCAGGAGCGTGGCCCCGGCGGTGACCGCCACGCCTCAGCCCTGCTGGACGGCGCGCTCGACGTCGGCGGAGAGCGTCTCCACGACGTCGTCGGTCGAGGAGCCCGGGTTGCCGAGGTACTCGTCGAGGGAGTCGACGAGCGCCTGGTTGATGCCCGCGAAGCCCGGCGAGACCGTGGTCGCGACCAGGTCGTCGGGGAACGTCGTGGCCTGCTGCTGGAACACGGGCATGAGGTCCGGGCGGACCCCGAAGTCGAGCTCGGCGTCGGCCAGGTCGTTGCGGACCGGGAGCACCGTGGTCTGCTCGCAGAAGTAGGCCATCTGCTCCTGCTCGCCGAGGAAGCGGGCGAAGGCGGCCGCGGCCTCGACGTCGCGCGAGCCCTCCGTGACCACGACGGCGTTGCCACCGAGGTCGGCCGCGGCCTGCCGGTCCTGCATGAGGTAGGTGACGCCCCACTCGAACTTCCCGTCGATGGCCGCCTCGAGGCTGGGGATGAGGAAGTCGCCGGTCTGGATCATGGAGATCTGGCCCGTGGGGAAGATCTCGTCCGGGTACGTGGGGCGGCGCACGAGCACGCTCGGCTCGTGCAGGCCGTCCGTGTACAGGGCCTTCGTCCACTCCAGCGCCCGGCGCGACTCCTCGGAGCCGAGCGCGGAGGTCTCGCCGTCGAGCACCTGCCCGCCCGCCTGGTACAGGGTGTTGAACCAGCGGTAGGCGCCGAAGGCCTGGTAGTTGAAGGCGAACGGCGCGGCGCCGAGGTCGGCGTCCTTGAGCTGCTGCAGGACGGCCACGAACTCGTCCCAGGTCCAGGCGTCCTCCAGCGTGGTGGGCACCTCGCCGACGCCGGCCTGCTCGAGGTGGTCGAGGTTGAAGGCGAGCGCCGAGGTGTCCGTGTGGTGCGGCACCCCGACCGGCACGCCGTCGGCCTGCATCGCCGCCCACAGCGGCGGGAAGAACTCCTCGCCGTAGGAGGCGTCGAGCGTGCCGGACAGGTCGGCGAGGACGCCGCGCTGGGCGTAGCCGCCCACGTCGGTGTAGCTCACCCGGAACAGGTCCGGCGCCCGGCCCGCCTGCAGCCGGCGGTCCACGACCGTACGGATCTGGTCGTACGGGAGGTTCTCGATGGTGACGGTGACGCCCTCGGCCTCCGCGAACCGGTCGGCGATGGTCTGGAACGCGGCGATCTCGGCGTCGCTGCCCCAGGTGGTGAGGGTGAGGCCGTCACCCGCGGCGCCGCTGGCCCCGTCCGAGCTGCTGCCCCCGCGGTCGCCGCACGCGGCGAGGCCGGCGCCGACCGCGCCCGCGCCGAGCCCCTGCACGAACCTGCGCCTGCTGAGCGGCATGCCGACCTCCGGGTCCCGAGCACCCGCCCCGACGGCACGGCTCGGGCCAGAACGTAACCCGGGGGCCGGACACTGACATCTCGGGACGCACCGTCCGCGCCGGGACGCGAGGGGTCAGCGGCCGGCCACGTGCCGCCCGGGCTCCCGGTACAGCGCGAACAGCGGGCCGACGACCTCGGCCGCCCGCGCGCGCGAGAACCACAGCGGCCCGCCGAGCCGCTCGGTCGCGGCCGCGGTGAGGCGGACGGGGGAGGCGTCGGCCGGCTCGTCGGTCCCGGCCCGGCCGAGCAGCCCGCGGACCTGCTCGTCGCCGTCGTCGAGCCGGCGCAGCAGCCGGGCGGCGTTCCGCTCCCCGACCCGCCCGTAGGACAGCGTCTCCACCTCCAGCCCGGGCACGACCACCTTGACCGCGTGGAGGTCCTCGACGTCGGGGCTCGCGTCGACGACGAGCACGTCGGCGAGGCCGTCCCCGGCCAGCCGGTCGACGACGAGGGCGGTGAGCCGCTCCCAGGTCGCCGCGTCGGTGCTGCCCCGCAGGTCCGGGTGCGCGGGCAGGGAGTCCAGCCGCGTGGTGGTGCGGTGCGAGAAGGAGGTGGGGGCGACGACCGCGCGCAGGGCGTCGGCGTCCAGGCGGAGCCACTCCCGCATCGCCCGCAGGGTCCGCTCCTCGCCCGCCGAGGGGTGGTGGGCCTCCCAGCGCTGCCGGTAGCCGGGCGGGGCGAGGGCGTCGACGGCCTCGACGGGGCCGTGCGTGAACACCTTGCGCACCCGCGAGGCGGCGAGCTCGAGCAGGGCCTTGCGGACGGCGACCTCGCGGTCCGGCGAGGTGCCCTCGCCGGCCGCGGTCACCACGAGCGGGTGCACCGGCTCCGGCCCGCCCTCCGGCTCGGCGCCCACGGCGTAGGCGTTGACCACGCCCAGGTCGAGGGAGGCGAGCTTGACCGTGACCTCGACGCCGGCCGCGGCGAACGCCTCGAGCGCGCGCAGCGACACCGGGTCGGTGAGCTGGCCGTCCCCGAGGTCGAGGACGTCGCCGGGGTCCAGGGCCCGGAAGCGCAGGCCGTTGCCGTCGCGCTGCAGCAGCTCGAGCAGCCCGTGCCCGACGGCCCAGGCCAGGCTCTGCCCGGCCCCCAGGCCGTTGGTGATCGGGGTGACCAGCCAGCCGCCCGGGGGCGGACCGCCCGGCACGTCGTCCCCGGACACCGCGGCCACCTCGGCGGGCAGCCAGACCTCCTCGGCGAGGGCGCCGTCGCGCCAGCGCCGGGCGGGCAGCCACCGCAGCGGCCGGTCGGGGTCGACGTCGGCGCCGGCGTCCACCGGCAGGGTGACGGGGTCGACGACGGCGTCGTCGCCGTGGCGGCGGCGCATCTCGGCCGTGCTCGCGGCGACCGGTCGGCTGCGGCGGACGTGGCGCGACAGCTGCGCGGACTCCGTCATCTCGCCCAGCGCGGACAGCCGGGCCGCGAGCGGGTCCGCGCCGTAGCCGATGCCCCCGGCCGGGGAGTCGACGACGCCGTCGGGGGCCACCGGGGCGGGGTAGGACGACGCCGCACGCACGGGCAGGCCCACCCGGTCCAGCGGGGTGAGGTCGAAGTCCTCGTGGTCGCCGGCGGGGAGCGCGGCGAGCATCCGGTCGGCGACGGGCGAGGCCAGGGGGTCGGTCAGCGGGTCGGTCACCTGCTCAGCGCCAGACGGTGCGGCGGCCCCGGCGCTGCGGCGGGCGGCTGGTCTCCCAGACCCGGCGCCAGCGCGACACCTCGGGCCCGCTCGTCGCGGCGTTGCCGGCCCCGGCCGCGCGCAGCCGCGAGCCGTACCAGTCGCTCGTGTCCTCGTCGAGCAGCCCGGCCATCGCCTGCTGCACCCGGGCGGTGAGCTCGCGAGGGCCCTCGCCCTCCCGGGGCGAGATCGGGTCGCCGTAGCGGATGCTCACCGGCGGGCGCCCGGCCGAGGGCCAGCCCTGCTCGTGCGGCATCGCGTTGAACGTCCCGCGGATGGCGATCGGCACCACGGGGACCCCGGCGGAGATGGCCATGAAGGCCGCACCCAGCTTGAACTGCCCGGTCCAGCCGTCACGGGACCGGGTGCCCTCGGGGTAGACGACGATCGACCAGCCGTCCTTGAGCAGGTAGCCGGGCGTGCCCGACATCGACCCGCCGCGGCGCTCGATGGGGAAGGTGTTGAAGAGGATCGCCGAGCCGGCCGCCCGCCACCACGTGTCGAAGAAGTAGTCGGCCGCCGCCGCGACCGCCGTCTTGCGGCGCCAGGCGGTCGGCAGGGTGTTCATGATGAGCGGGGTGTCGACGTGGCTGGAGTGGTTGGCCACGAACACCACCGGGCCGTCGATCCGGTCGAGCACGTCCAGGCCGTGCGCGTGCACCGAGACCTGCGAGCGCAGCAGGCTGTTCATGCCGACGCCGAGCACCACCTCGCGCAGCGCGCGGGCGGCCGGGCCCCGCGCCCAGCGGGTCGGGAAGACCCGGGTCGAGCGCGGCGGCACGAAGGGTTCCGCGGACCGCGGCACGAGCGCCCGCCGGCCGACGCCCCAGCGCCAGCCGCGCGCGACCGTCCGGACGTCGGCGACGCCGTCACGGACGAACGAGACGGGGGTGGTCCGGCTCACGTGACGTCCGCCACCAGGTGCGGCGGGTTGTGCAGGTACGTGATCGACGGGTCGGGGCCGACGGTGTCGGAGACCATCTCCAGCGCGTCCTGCAGGGTGCTCGCGGAGCGGAAGCCCATGCGCGCGCAGGTCGCCCGGTCGCCGCCGACCCACACCACGTTGCGCCCGCTGCCCAGGTGATCCAGGGCGTGGGCGATCCAGTACCACATGTAGAACGGGTGGACGCCGTGGTAGGCGTAGCTCGTCCGGTACAGGTGGACGTACCAGGGGTCCGTCGCGTACCGCTCCTCGAACTGCTTCTCGATGACCTGCGGGTCCGTCGAGGTCGACAGGACCTCCTCGAAGAAGTCCACGTACGAGGGGTGGTGGAGCTGGTTGAACTCCTTCGCGACCGGGTGGTAGAGGATCACCGCACCGCCCTGCCGGACGACGGGCTGGCCGCGGTAGGAGTTGAAGTAGTAGCCGAGCCCCATGCAGGCGGCGAGCACCGGGTTCATCGTGCTGTTGACGTTGTACGGCCCGACGAACGGGACGCCGAGCACCATGACGTCGCTCTGCCCCTGGACCGGGACGAGCTGCTGGCGGTGGACCGCGGCGATCGTCTTCTCGTGCACGGCCTCGACCTCGCCAGCCACGACGCCGGTCAGCCCGTAGGCCGACTTCATCGAGTGGAAGGCGTTGTGCCGCACCCGGGCCGGCGCGATCGCCAGACCGCGGCGGATGCCGACGAAGCGGGCCTGGTCGGCGATGTTCCACTCCCACTCGCGCTTCTGCAGGAACGAGTACGAGTCCGGGAAGATCGTGTTGTTGAGCGTGGTCTCGATCTGGAACACCTTGACGTGCTCGGCGACGACCTTGCCCATGCGCCAGGCGCTGGAGTGCAGGGCCGAGGCCTTGTGGTCCATGAAGGACCGGCTCGCGACCATGGTCTTGGGGTTGTGGTGGTGCTTGAGGCTGGAGTACGGCGCGAGGCCGATGGCGACCGACTTGTGGCCGCCGTCCATGGCCACGAGGTTGACGTTGACGTAGACGAGCAGGTCCGACTCGGCCGACCGCTTGTGGATCTGGACGTCCTCGTCGTGGCGGGTCTTGCCGAGGGTGGCGATGTTCTCCTTGTCCTCGGCGTCGAAGTTGTACAGCGCGCCCTGCGGGAAGAAGCTGCGGAAGACGCGCTCGCCCACGATGTGCCTGAGCTCGTCCGGGGTGAGGCGGCGGTGCAGGGCGTTGGCGCTCACCAGCTCGACGTCGTCCACGCCGGCCGCGGCAGCCATCTCCAGGACGGCCTCGATGATCCGCTGACGGATGTCCGGGCTCTTCATCGGCGGCAGCGGGATGGAGATGTCGTCGAAGGCGATGGTCAGACGCATGCCGGCGAACAGCTGCGACGGCAGCGGGTCCTGGTCCTCGGGGTGCAGCAGCGCCTGCTGGATGGCCTCGTCGACGTCCGGGACCGCGGGCAGGCTCTCCGGCGGGTAGACCACGCGCGTGCCGCGGGGGAAGCGCTCCAGCCGGAAGCCCTCGCCCTCGTGGACCACGAGCGGCGGGGTCCTGTCGTCCACCTCGAGCACGAAACCGGGACGCGTCATGCCGGGTATCCAACCACCCGGCGGGCGCCGGGCCGCCCGCCCGCCCGCCGAGGCGGGTGCGGGCGGGGGGACGGGAGGATGGGCGGGTGGTGGTCGGGCGATGACGGGTGACGGGCCCCGGGCGGACGGGGCGCCGGTGGACGGGCTGGTGCTCGCCGGCGGCGCCGGGTCGCGCTTCGGCGGGGACAAGACGGCGGCCGTGGTCGGCGGGCGGTCCCTGCTGGGCCGGGCGGTGCAGGCGCTGCTGGGGGCAGGGACAGGAACGGTGGTCGTCGTGGGTCCGCGGCTGCCCGACGACCTGGGGTCGACGGGCCGCGGCGGGCCCCTGACCGCCGCGCCGGGGTCCGTGCCGGTCCCGACCGGTGCGCCGCGCCTCGTCCGCACCCGCGAGGACCCGCCGGGCTCGGGCCCGGTCGCCGGGCTGCTCGCCGGGCTGCGGGCGGTCACGGCGCCGACCGTCCTCGTGCTGGCGGCCGACCTGCCGGGCGTCTCTGCGGCCGTGCTCGCGGACCTGCTGGCCTCGTTGGACGCCGACCCCGCGGCCGAGGCGGCCGTGGCCACCGACGCGGACGGGCGGGCCCAGTGGCTGACGGCGGCCTACCGCACCGACCCGCTGCGGGCGGCGTGCGAGGCGGCGGTGTCCGAGGCGACGGGCGAGCGAGGGCCGTCGGTCAGGGGCGTCGTGGCCCGGCTCGCCGTGGTCGAGGTGGCGCCGGGGCACGGCTGGGGCAGGCTGGTGGACGTGGACACCCCCGCCGACCTCACCCGCGCCGTGCTCGACGACTGGGCCCAGCAGCTCGTGGACGCGCTCGGCCTCGAGCCCGCGCTGACCGGCACGGACGCCCCGGCCGTCGTCGACCTGGTCCTCGACCTCGCCAAGGACGCCGCGCACACGATCGCCCGGCCCGCCGCACCCGTGACGACCTTCATGCTCGGGGTGGCCGCCGGGCTGGCTGCCGGCCGCGGCGAGGACGTCGGCGACCTGGCGGCCCTGCGCGCCCGCGTCGACGCGCTCGTGGCCGCCCACGACGGGTCGTCCCCGCAGGGCTGACCGGCCTCCCCCCGGGCGGCACCGACGCTGGAGCGGGCACCGGCGAACCTGCACACGTGTGCAGGCTGCACAGCCGTTCGAGAACGCGGGTCCTCGTCGCGCCGGCCGGACGGCCTCAGCGCTGGCGGGGGTCGAACGCGACCTTGACCGTGCCGAGCCGCCCGGCCGACGACGCGTGGTCGAGCGCCTCGCGCCAGCGGTGCAGCGGGTAGACCGCGCCGAGCACGTCGCCCTCGCCGCCGACCCCGTCGCCGAGCGGGGCCTCCTGCGCCAGGCGCAGCGCCGTGGGGAACGCCTCGCCGGCGCTGGCGTAGGTGCCGACCAGCTCGAGCTCGCGGAACCACGCCGGGCTCAGGTCGGCCCCGGTCGCCGGCATCCCGGACAGCACGACGCGGCCGCCCGCCCGGGTGGTCCGCAGCGCCATGTCGAGCGAGCTCGCGGACCCGACCGCGTCCACGGCCACGTCGACCCCGCCGAGCAGGTACTCCTGGTCCATCCGGGACGCGAGCCCGGGGAGGCGGGTCTGGACTGCGAGCGCCTGGGTGAGCCGGCGGACGCCGCGCAGGGCCTCGGCGGGCTGCACGACGTCGGTCGCGCCGAAGCGGCGGGCCAGCGCCGCCTGGGCGCCGTGCTTGGCCACGACGACGATCCGCCCGGCGGGGGTGAGCGAGCGGATCGCCAGCGTCGCGAACAGCCCCACCGCGCCCGCGCCGGACACGAGGACGGTGTCCCCCTCGGCGATGCGGGCCTGCGAGGCGAGCCGGACGGCGCACGCGAGGGGCTCGACGAGCACCGCGCGGGTGTCGCTGAGCCCCTCGGGCACCACGTGCAGCTGGGAGCGGTGGACGACGAGGCGCTCGCCCCAGCCGCCGCCGGTGGAGGCGCAGTAGCCGGTCTGCAGGCCGGGGCGCAGGTGGCCGACGCTCACCCGGTCGCAGCGGTTGGTGGTGCCGGCCGCGCACTGCTCGCACGGCTCGAGCCCGCGGGCGGCGCAGGCGAGGACGGGGTCGACGACGACGCGGGTCCCGGCGGGCAGGTCCTCGCAGTCCTGCGTGAGGGTGCCGACGATCTCGTGGCCGGGCACGCACGGCATCGACGAGACCCCGGCGAAGTACAGCGACGTGGACCCGGTCACGGCGCCCAGGTCGGAGCCGCAGATGCCCGACAGGTGCACCTTGAGCTCGGCCCAGCCCGGGTGCCGGACGACCGGCTCGTTGCGGGTGGTCAGCCGGACCGGCGCGAGCGGGCCCACGAGCAGGCCGGGGACGCTGCCCACCGCGGTGATGGCCCGGGCGGCCGCGTACCGGGGGACCGAGCGGAACAGCTCCAGCGCCAGCATCACGGGCGTCATCCAACCGCACGGCGGCGTCCGGGGGCGACGAGGGCGCCGGTGCGGACCTCGGCGCCGCGTCCGGCGGGCGGAGCCGTCAGTCCTCGGCGATCCCGAGCAGCACCGCCAGCCGGCGGACCTCCTCGGCGAAGAACACGTCCGCCCGGCCCTCCTCGACGACGTTGTGGCGCTGGCCGAAGAGCTCGAAGCTCACCGCGCCGAACAGGTACGTCCACGCCATGACCCCCCGCACGACGAGGTCGGTCGGCACCTGTCCGCCGGTGTACGCCACCACGGGGGCCACGGCCTCCTCCAGCGGGCCGGCGGCCGGGGGAGGGGCGCCGGCCCGGTCGGCCGCACCGCCGGAGCGTCCGGCGACGTCGACGAGCAGGTCCCCGAGCACCCGCGTCACCCGGGTGGCCGGACCGACCGTGTCCTGCGGGGCCGCGTAGCCGGGGACCGGCGAGCCGTAGACCAGCGCGTACTGGTGGGGGTCGGTGCGCGCCCACCGGCGGGTCGTCGTGGCGACGGCGCGCCAGCGGCCGAGCAGGTCGTCCCGCGGCACCTTCCGCTCCGCCCGCTCGACCGCCTCCCCCAGCGAGTCGTAGGCGTCGACGATGAGCGCGGTCAGCAGGGCGTCGCGGCTGGGGAAGTAGCGGTAGACGGCCGAGGACACCATCCCGACGTCCCGGGCCACCGCGCGCAGGGAGAGCCCGACCGCCCCGTGCTCGGCGAGGTGCGTCCGGGCGGTGGCGAGGATCGCGCCCCGCATCTGCTCGCGGGCCTGGGCCCGCACGCCCTCGGCCCGGGTGGTCTCCGCCATGGCCGCGAGCATGGCACACGAGCGAGCGCCGCACGCAGACGAGAGCGCCGCTCTTGCTATCCGTCAGCGAGCCGTGTTCACTGATCTCGACAGAGAGCACCGCTCGCAGACCAGGAGACCGTCATGACCCAGCTCCACGTCGTCCTCGGCGCCGGACCCGTCGGCACCGCCGTCGCCACCCGCCTCGCGCACGCCGGCCACCGCGTCCGCGTCGTGACCCGCTCCGGCTCCGGTCCGGAGGGCCACCTGACCGAGCTCGTCGCGGCGGACGCCGCCGACGGCCCGGGGCTGCGCCGCCTCACCGAGGGCGCGACCGCCCTCTACAACTGCGTGAACCCGGCGTACACGACCTGGCCCACCGCCTGGCCGCCGCTGTCCGCGTCGATGCTCGCCGCGGCCGAGGCGTCCGGGGCGGTGCTCGCCACGGTGAGCAACCTCTACCTCTACGGCCCGGTCGACCGGCCGATGACCGAGGACATGCCCTTCGGCTCCCGCGACAGCAAGGGCAGGGTCCGCGAACGGATGACGCGCGACGCGCTGGCCGCGCACGACGCCGGCCGCGTCCGCTACGTCGAGGTCCGGGGGAGCGACTACCCCGACGCCCCCGGTGCCACCTCGCACCTGTCCCGCCACGTCCCGGCCGTGCTGGCCGGGAAGACGTGCCGCGTGGTCGGGCAGCCCCGACCGGCCGCACACGTGGACCGCGACGGCCGACGTCGCCGCGCTCCTCGTCGCCGCGGCTGCGGACCCGACCGCCCACGGCCGCGCCTGGCACGTGCCGTCGGCCCCGCCGCGCACCCAGCGCCAGGCCCTGACCGACCTGGCCGACCTGGCTGGGGCCCCCGCCCCGACGGTGCGTGGCACGAGCCCGGCGCTGCTGAAGGTCCTCGGCGTCGCTGTCCCTGCGGTCCGCGAGATCGCCGGGGTGGCGTACCAGTTCGCCGCCCCCTTCGTGCTCGACGACAGCGACGCCCGCCGGCACTTCGGCCTCGAGGCGACGCCGTGGGCCGTCACGCTGCGGGCCGTCCTGGCCGCCGGACGGGGCCAGGCCCCCGTCGCGCCCGCGGGGCGGGCGGCCTGATGCGCCGGCTCCCCGTCACCGGTGCCCTGCTCGCCGGCTCCGGCGCCCTCAGCCTGGTGGGATACGCGATCCTCGGGACGCAGTTCGGCTGGCCTGCCGTGCTCGACGAGCCCGGCACCGTCGCCCTGGACCGGTTCGTCGAGGCCGAGCAGGCCGTCCGCGCCGGCTTCTACGTCTTCCTCGTGTCCAGCCTGGTCCTGATCCCGGCCTCGATCGCCGTGCAGGACGGCCTGACCCGCGGCCAGACCGCGGCCCGCACGATCACCGCGTTCGGTGTGCTCGGTGCCTTCGCGCAGATGCTCGGCTGGGTGCGCTGGCCGATCACGCTGCCCGGCCTCGCCGACCGGTGGACCGACCCCGGCGCCACCGAGGCCGAGCGGGCCGCGACGGCTGCCGCCTACGACCTGGTCAACGGCTACGCCGGCGCCGCGCTCGGCGAGCACCTCGGCTGGCTGCTGCAGGGGGTCTGGGCCGTCGGCCTGTCGCTGGTCGTGCTGCGGGCCCGGGGCCTGCCGCGCTGGTTCGCCGTGCTGGGCGTGCCGCTGGCCGCGGTGTGGGCGGTCCTGGTCCCGGTCGCGACCGCCGTCGGGCTGCCGACGCTCGAGTTCTGGGGCCTCAACGTCTACACCGCCTGGTACCTGTGGGTCATCGCGCTCGGGGTCCTGCTCGCGGTGCGCCGGGTCGGTCCGCCGGTCGGGACGCTGGACGAGCCGGCGCTGGTCCGCGCCTGACCCCGCCTCAGCGGGGCAGGGCCGCCTGCGAGGTGTCGATGCTGGGCAGCTGAAGGCGCGGGCTGCGACCGGCGGTGCCCCAGTCCTCGATCGGCCAGCGGGACTTGCGCGCCTCGCGGTACAGCGTGACGTCGGGGCTCACCGCGGTGGGACGGCCGACGGCCTGCAGCATGGGCAGGTCGGAGTGGGAGTCGGCGTAGCCGTAGGCCTGGGACAGGTCCGCCCCGACCACCGAGGCGTACCGCTTGAGCCAGGCCGCCCGCGCCTCGCCGACCAGGGGCGGGCGGGTGAGGAAGCCCGTGCACCGGCCGCGGGCGTCCGTGTCGAGCTCGGCGGCGACGATCTCGTCGAACAGCGGGGCGAGCGGGCGCGTGATCGGGGTGACCGCCCCGGTGATGAGGACCGTGCGGTGCCCCGCCGCGCGGTGCTCGCGGACCCGGCGCAGGGCCGCCCCGCTCACCCGCTCCAGCACGTGGGGGGTCAGGGTCTCGTCGACCATCTCCTCCAGCGCCCGCAGGTCGGCGCCCTCGTAGCGGCGGTAGGCGCTGCGGATGAGGGCGCCGCGGTCGCGGCGCTCGGCCCGCAGGTACAGCGGGAGCCGGGCCGCGGTGGAGGCCAGCTCGCGGACCTTGCCCGCGGCCGACAGCTCGGGCAGCCGGACCCACAGGTACGTCTCGATGATGTTGCTGTTGAGCAGCGTGCCGTCCATGTCGAACACCGCGAGCACCGGCGGGGCGTCGGGGTCGACCGGCTCGGCGGGGTCCCGGGGGGCGATGACGCGCGGCGCGGGGCCGCCGGAGCGGTTCCGCTTCCGTCGGATGACGTCGTAGTCGCGCACGCCCTTGGTGATGGCCGGGCAGTGCACCTCGATGAGGTAGTGCTCCCAGTCGATGACGGCGGTGTCGAAGCCGAACGTCTCCTGGTCCTCGGGGTCCATGGCCTGGTGCAGCGCGAGCATGTGGTCGTCGACGAAGTACAGCTCGACCTGGGTGTAGGCGCGGTACAGGTCCATGTAGCGGCGCAGGAAGTCCAGGCGGCGCTTCTGGGTGTCGAGGTTGCGGGCGATCGAGCGGACCCGGTCGCTGCGCGGCGCCAGCGACAGCGCCCCCTCGGCCAGGCCGTAGGCGCGCTCGCCCGTGGTCAGCGCCCGCTCGACGATCCGGGCCCCGGGGAAGCGCCACGTGGCCAGGCGGACCGCGCCGCGGGAGTCCATGTCGAACGGGTGCTCGGCGAAGTACTCGCGCACGTAGTCGTACAGCTGGCGGAACGTGCACGGGTTGCGCGAGCCCGAGCTGAGGTGGAAGTACGCGGGCTGCCCCACCGGCGGCGGCGTCGCGGCCACGGCGATGATGGAGTTGACGACCAGGTCGATCGGCACGATGTCGATGACGGAGTCCGGCGCGGCCGGCAGCTCGGGCAGCTCGCCGCGGCCGTAGGCGAGGATGATCGGGTCGGCCATCTTGAAGCCCTCGATCCAGCCCGGGTGGGGCGTGGTGAGGGCGGACTCGATGATGCTCGGCCGGTACACCGTGGTCGGCAGGACCGGGGCGGCGACCTCCTCGACGACGCGCTCGCCGAGGGCCTTGGTGAACGTGTAGACGTCGGTCCAGCCCAGGCTGCGGGCGCGCTCGCCGCCGGCCGCCTTCTGCTGGTCGGTGACCCAGGTGCGGCGGCGCTCCTCGGCGTCCGCGGCGACGGCCAGCGGCCCGGCGCGGTCGTGGTCCTTCTCGGCCTTCGCCAGCAGCCTGCTGAGCACGGCAGGGGTGCGGGAGGTGTCCTCGATGCGGGCGGCCACGCGCTGGGCGGCCTCGTGCTCGGCGCGCCAGTCCACGGTGTGCTCGACCGAGACCTCCATGACCGGCCCGCGGCGGCGCCCGCCGACGTAGGCGGTGGAGACGTGGACGTAGTGCAGGGGCCGGTGGGTCCCGTCGGCCTGCCGGGCGGACTCCACGACGCGCTCGACGAGGCCCTGGACCCCGACGACGTTGGTCTGGAACGCGGACTGGATCGGCGGGTCGAAGCTCACGTCGCCCGCGCAGTGCACGACGACGTCGAGGTCGGTGGGCAGCGCCGGCACGTCGTACAGGTCGCCGGACAGCGTCTCCACGCGCGAGGCGGCCCCCTCGGGGAGGTCGGCGAAGATCGGCTTGGCCAGCAGCTTGGTCACGCGCTCGGCGGCGGCCTGCCCCTGCTTGGGCCGCACCATCGCGACCACGGTGCAGCCGGGCACGTCGCGCAGCAGCTTGTGCAGCAGCGCCTCGCCGACGAAGCCGGTGACGCCCGTGAGCAGGATGCGCTTGCCCGCCAGGGACTCCGCCAGTCGCATGCGGGCATCCAACCACCTGGCCCGCGGGGCCTGGACGTCTCCGCCCGCCCGCCCGCCGACGTGGAAGGATCGAGCCCAGCCCCAGCACGTGCCCGTCCGAGAACCGAGGAGCCCCGCGATGCCCATCGCCACCCCCGAGCGCTACGCCGAGATGCTCAACGCGGCCAAGGACGGCTCGTACGCCTTCCCCGCGATCAACGTCACCTCGTCGCAGACCCTGAACGCCGTCATCCGCGGCTTCGCCGAGGCGGAGTCCGACGGCATCGTCCAGGTCTCCACCGGTGGCGCGGAGTACCTGTCCGGCCCGACGGTCAAGGACATGGTCATCGGCGCCACCGCGCTCGCGCAGTACGCGCACGAGGTCGCCCGCGCCTACGACGTGCAGATCGCCCTGCACACCGACCACTGCCCCAAGGACAAGCTCGACGGCTTCGTCCGGCCGCTGCTGGCCATGAGCAAGGAGCGCGTCGGCAAGGGCATGGGCCCGCTGTTCCAGTCGCACATGTGGGACGGCTCCGCGGTGCCGCTGGAGGAGAACCTCCAGATCGCCGAGCAGCTCCTCGCGGAGTGCGCCGAGGCCAAGGTCGTCCTGGAGATCGAGGTCGGCGTGGTCGGCGGCGAGGAGGACGGCGTCGACAACGAGATCAACGACAAGCTGTACACGACGACCGAGGACGCCCTGGCCATGGTCGAGGCGCTCGGCACCGGCGAGAAGGGCGTCTACATGGCGGCCCTCACCTTCGGCAACGTGCACGGCGTCTACAAGCCCGGCAACGTCAAGCTGCGCCCGGAGATCCTCCGCGACTGCCAGGACGCCATCGCCGAGAAGCTCGGCCAGCCCAAGGGCAGCAAGCCGGCCCTGCTCGTCTTCCACGGCGGCTCCGGCTCCCTGCCGCAGGAGATCAGCGACGCCGTCGACTACGGCGCCGTGAAGATGAACATCGACACCGACACCCAGTACGCGTTCACGCGCCCGGTCGTCGAGCACGTGATGAAGAACTACGACGGCGTCCTCAAGATCGACGGCGAGGTCGGCAACAAGAAGGCCTACGACCCGCGCGCCTGGGGCAAGTCCGCCGAGACCGGCCTGGCCGAGCGCGTCGTCGAGGCGTGCCAGAACCTGCGCAGCGCGGGCAACCGGCTGCGCTGACCCACCGAGCAGGCAGGGCGGCCGCCGGGGAGACCTCGGCGGCCGTCGTGCGTCCGTCGTGCCGCCTCGGGCGGCCGGGACGGCTCAGGCGGTGGCGTGGTCCCCGCCGCCGTCGCGGTGCACCACGTCCAGCAGCGAGGCGATCCGGGTCGTCTCGATGAGGAACCCCACGAGGTCCGGCGGGTCCACGAGGCGGACACGACGGGTGGCCCGCGACGCGAGCCGGGCCAGGAACGCGACCCCGGTGGAGTCCATGAACGTCACCAGGTGGCTGTCGACCTCGATCGGGCGGGCGCTGGAGAGCGCGTCGTCGGCCGCCTCGAGCAGGTCCGGGCCGAGCTCGGCGTCGATCTCGCCGGTGAGCACGACGCGGGTGGCGTCCGGGTCGAAGAGGACGTGGACCGACCCGGGGTCGACGGGGCGGACCGAGGGGGCGGGGCGGGGCGCCGCGCCGGTCTGGCCCCCGCCGGACGTCTCAGGCTCCGGCGCCTGGTTCTCCGATGACATACGCCGTTCTCCTGCTCGCTCCATGGGGGCGCGGGCCGGGCTGCTGCCAGGGCACGCGTTGCAGAGACGCTAGCAAGCGGGGGAGACTGCCGGGGCTCCGGGCGCAGGCGGCCTGACGGACGAGGCCCGCCCCGAGGAGCCCCAGGGAGGAAGGTCACCGCGTGCCGCTGAGCCAGCTGCCCCGTGTCATGCACGAGGCCGACGCCGCGGTGCTGGTGGTCGACCTGGCGAGCACCCGGGTGGAGTACGCGAACCTCAAGGCGATGGCCATGGCGGGCGACGTCGCCCTGCCCGTCGGGGTGGACGAGTGGGGCCACCACGCCGGCCTGGTCGCCCCGGACGGGTCCGACCTGGCGACGGTGAGCCCGTTGTCCCGGGTGGCGCGGGGCGAGCCCGTGGCCGGCGAGCTGATCCGCCGCGACTCCGACAAGGCCTCCGAGGACGCGGCCGGCGAGCGCCGCCGGCAGGAGGACGCCACCGCCGGCGACGAGGTCGTCGACGACGTCGTCGGCCCGCTCTGGGTGACCGGCTTCCCGCTGGGGGAGTCGATGAGCGGGCGGGCCATGGTGGTCTTCATGCGCCTCACCGGGCCCGGCCTCACGCCGGCCCCGGGCGCGCAGGAGGTGCTGGCCGCGCAGGCGAGCGCCGTGCGGGACCGGGCCGTCATCGCCACGGACCTGTCCTTCACCATCTCCGACCCGGCGCAGCCGGACGACCCGCTGGTCTGGGTCAACCCCGCCTTCACCCGGACCACCGGGTACTCCGCCGAGGAGGTGCTGGGGACCAACTGCCGCTTCCTCCAGGGCCCCGGCACGGACCCGGAGGCGGTGGCCCGGGTCTCCGCGGCGCTGCTCGAGGGTCGCGGGATCGTGGAGACGCTGCTCAACTACCGCAAGGACGGCAGCGCCTTCTGGAACCAGGTGTCCATCAGCCCGGTCGCTGGACCCCGACGGCCGCCTCGTGAACTTCGTCGGCGTGCAGGCGGACGTCACCGAGCGCGTCCTCGTGCAGGAGCAGCGCGAGCGCGCCCTGCTGGCCGAGCAGCGCGCCCGCGCCGGGCTCGTGCTGCTGGACCGGGTGTCCGAGGGCGTCATCGAGCTCGACGCCGCCGCCTCGATGGAGCGCCTCGCCACGGTGCTCGCCGACACCATCGCGCCGTGGGCGGCCGTCGTGCAGCTCGACCGCTCCGTGCAGGTGTCGGCCGCGGCCGGCGCAGGGCTGGAGGAGCTGGTCGGCGCCGGCCGCCGGGTCGGGCCCCCGGTGGCCGACCTGGTCGGGGAGGACCCGCTGCGCGCGGTGTGCGAGGGGGCCACGGGCGAGGTCGTGGTCGACCTGGGCGTGCCCCGCCGCACGGCCACCGTGACCGGCTGGTTCGCCGAGGTCGTCGGCGACCGGGTGCAGGGCGGCTACGTCGCGCTGCCGCTGTCCGGCCGGGACGCGGTCATCGCCGTCCTGCTCGTGGGGCTCGGCCCGGGCCCGGACGCCGGGCCCGGCTTCCCCGCCCACGACGACGAGGACCACCGCAAGCTGGTCCGCGTGGTCGCCCGGCGCACCGGGCTCAGCCTGGAGAACGCCCGGCTGTACGCCCGCGAGCACACCCTGGCCGAGACCCTCCAGCGCTCGATGCTGCCGCAGCGCTCCGGCATCCCGGGCCTGGACGTGTGGACCCACTACGCGCCGAACGTCGACCACGCCCAGGTCGGCGGCGACTGGTACGACGTGCTCCCGATCAGCGACGACGTGGCCGGGCTCGTCGTCGGCGACGTCGTCGGCCACGACGTCGAGGCGGCCGCGACCATGGGCCAGCTCCGCTCGGTGGTGCGCTCCTACGCCTACGAGCTCGAGGACCCCGGCAGCGTCCTCATGCGGGTGGACCACCTGGCCGCGGGCATGGGCATCGCCCGGATGGCGAGCCTCGTGCTCATGACCCTGCGCCGGCGCGACGACGGCCAGTGGGACCTGTCGTGGTCCTCGGCCGGGCACCTGCCGGCCCTGGTCGGCACCCCGCGCACCGACACCGCCACCGGGGCCGTCACCGGCTACTCGGTGCGGCGCCTGGACTCCGCGCAGGGCACGCTCGTCGGCCTCGGCGAGGGCGCCCGCTTCTCCGACACGGTCCGGCTGCGGCCCGGGGACGTGGTCGTGGCCTACACCGACGGGCTCATCGAGCGCCGTTCCCGGCCCATGGCGCAGGGGCTGGAGGCGCTGGTCGAGGTGCTCCAGGGGGCCACGTCCCGGCTGGCCGACGGCATCGGCGAGCGCCTGCTCGACGCCCTGGGCGACTCCCCGGAGGACGACACCGCCGTCGTGGTGCTCCGCGTGCCGCTCGACGTGGGCGACGTCCCCGCCCCCCGGGTCGCCGCCCCGCGCCAGCGCCGCTGGCAGCTGCCGTCCGACCCCAGCAGCGTGGGCAAGGCCCGCCACGCCACGCTGCGGGCCTGCGCGGTGTGGGGCGTCACGCAGGTCGAGCTGGCCGAGGTCGTGGTGTCCGAGCTGGTCGCCAACGCCGTCCTCCACGGCTGGGGCATCGTCCAGCTCCGGCTCTTCGACACCGCCCCCGGCCTGCGCATCGAGGTGGAGGACGGCAACCCCGAGCCGCCGCGCCTGGTCCCGCACCGCCCGCTCGGCGAGGGCGGGCACGGCCTGCACGTGGTGAGCGAGGTGGCCCGCTGGGGCTGGTCGCCGACCCGTTCGGGGAAGCTCGTCTGGGCGCACCTCCAGCCCGGCGCCGACCACCTCCAGCCCGGCCGCGGCCCCGAGGAGGGCACCGGCCGGGACGACACCCCGCCCGATGAGTCCTGACCGTGACCCGGTCCCGCCCGACCCCCCAGGAGACCCCGTGAGCATCCCCTCCGACCCCCGCGGCCCCGGCCTGCTCGCCGGCCCCGCCCCCACGTACCTGCCCGAGCAGCTGCACGCCCCGGCCGAGGCGGCCCTGGCCGCGGGCACCCCGGCGGCCACGGTCGCGGCGTCCGCCCCCGCCGCGAGCCTGGCCTGGGCCGTGCTGGCCGAGCAGTCGATCGAGCAGGCCGACGCCGCCCGCGACGCCGGCGACGAGCCGGCCCGGCTCGCGCACGCGGTGGCGGCCTACGCCTACGCCCGCACCGGCTACCACCGGGGCCTGGACGCGCTGCGCCGCTCGGGCTGGAAGGGCCACGGGCCGGTGCCGTGGTCGCACGCCCCCAACCAGGGCTACCTGCGCAGCGTGCGCGCGCTCGGTGCCGCGGCCGCCCACGTCGGCGAGACCGACGAGGTGGGCCGGCTCGCGGACCTGCTCCACGACGGCGACCCGTCGCTCTGACGGGGAGGGCTGAGGGGCCGCGTCCGCTCTCGCGCCGCGGCCCCCGGCAGTCCCGGACCCCTTCGGGACCACCCGCCGACCGCCTCGCGGCGCCCGGCGCGGCACCATCATGACGCCTGGGCCCGGCGGCCGTCAGCACAACCCCCCAGGTGGTCCCGCCGCGGGCCGGGCCCGCACCGGCGGCCCGCTGGTGCGGCCCGGCGGACGGCCCCCCAGACTGTGGCCGTGACCTCCGCAGACGGCCCCCGCCGAGTCCTCGTCGTCGGCGGCGGGATCTCCGGCGTCGCGTGCGCCCGCTCGCTCGTCGACGACGGCGCCGACGTCCGGCTGGTGGACCGGGGCCGCCGGCTGGGCGGCCGGATGGCGGCGCGCACGGTGGACACCGTGGTCGGGCGCCACGTCGTCGACACCGGCGCCTCGTACTTCACGGTGCGCGACGAGGGCTTCGCCGAGGTGGTGCGGCGCTGGCAGGACCGCGGCCTGGTGCGGGAGTGGACGGACACGTTCCACCTGTCCGACGGCGAGGGCCTGGTCGGCACCAAGGTCGGGCCGGTCCGCTGGGCCGGCACCCAGGGGCTGCGCGCCCTGGTCGAGGACCTGGCCGACGGCCTGGTCGTCGAGAACCCGCGCGAGGTCGCCGAGGTCGTCCCGGCCGGGGCCCTGGCCGGAGTCTCCGCCGACGCCTCTGCCGACGTCTCCGTGGACGCCTCCGCCGACGCCTCGCCGGAGCCGGGGCAGACGGGGGTGCTCGTCGACGGCGAGCGGTTCGACGCCGTCGTGCTCGCCATGCCGGACCCCCAGGCCGTCGACCTGCTCCCGCCCGCGACCGCGCAGAGCCTGATGGACGGTGCCCAGTGGGACTGGCGCCCGACCATCGCGGTCTACGCGGCGTGGACCGAGCGGTGCTGGCCCGAGATCGACGGCGTCTTCGTCGACGGCTCCCCGGTGGTGGAGTGGGTGGCCGACGACGGGCGCCGCCGCGGCGACGGGGCCCCCGTCCTCGTCGTGCACACCACGCCGGTCTTCGCGGCCAGCCGCCTGGACGACCCGGCCTCCGCCGTCCCGCACGTGGTCGCCGAGCTGTCGCGCGTCCTCGGCCGGGACCTCGCGGAGCCGGAGTGGGCCCGGGCCCACCGCTGGTCGCTCGCCAGCCCCGCCCGCGACCGCCCGGCGCCGGCGTTCGGGCTGACCCCGGACGGCACCGTCGGGGTGTGCGGGGACGCGTGGGGCGAGCGGTCGCGCGTGGAGGCGGCGTGGCTGTCCGGGACCCGGCTGGCCGCCGAGCTGGCGGGCCGCCTCGGCCTGCGCCCGCAGGACCTGCACTAGCCTGCTCGGGGCCGTCACGACCGACGGTCGCCCCCGCAGCGTCCGAGCCGCCCCACCCCTGACCCCGAGGAGCCCGCGTGCCCGCAGTCGTGCTGATCGGCGCCCAGTGGGGTGACGAGGGCAAGGGCAAGGCGACCGACGCCCTCGGCT
Organism: uncultured Actinomycetota bacterium; assembly: GCA_963750335.1. Lineage (GTDB taxonomy): Bacteria > Actinomycetota > Actinomycetes > Actinomycetales > JBBAYJ01 > Aquipuribacter. Next base: position 171,880 of record CAVVQD010000010.1, on the reverse strand, counting down.
CCCGCGTCGACTTCGTCGTCAAGTTCAACGGCGGCAACAACGCCGGGCACACCGTGGTCGTGGGCGACGAGAAGTACGCGCTGCACCTGCTGCCGTCGGGGATCCTCAGCCCGGGCGTGGTGCCGGTCATCGGCAACGGCGTGGTCATCGACCCCGAGGTGCTGTTCGAGGAGATCGACGGCCTCACCGCCCGCGGCGTCGACTGCTCGCGCCTGCTCGTCTCGGCCAACGCCCACGTCATCGCCACCTACCACCGCACGCTGGACAAGGTGAGCGAGCGGTTCCTCGGCAAGCAGCGCATCGGCACCACCGGCCGCGGCATCGGCCCGGCCTACGCCGACAAGATCAACCGCGTCGGGATCCGGGTCCAGGACCTGTTCGACGAGAAGATCCTGCGGCAGAAGATCGAGGGCGCCCTCGACCAGAAGAACCACCTGCTGGTCAAGGTCTACAACCGCCGCGCGATCACCGTCGACGAGGTCGCCGACAGCCTGCTCGCCCTGGCCGGCCGGCTCGAGCCGTACGTCGCCGACACCGGCCTGGTGCTCAACCAGGCGCTGGACGCCGGGAAGACCGTGCTGTTCGAGGGCGGCCAGGCCACGCTGCTCGACGTCGACCACGGCACCTACCCGTTCGTCACGAGCTCCAACGCGACCTCGGGCGGGGCCTGCACGGGCAGCGGGGTCGCGCCGACCCGGGTGGACCGGGTCATCGCCGTGGTCAAGGCGTACACGACGCGCGTCGGCGAGGGCCCGTTCCCCACCGAGCTCTTCGACGACGACGGCGAGCAGCTGCGCTCCGTCGGCCACGAGTACGGCACCACGACCGGCCGCCCCCGCCGCTGCGGCTGGTACGACGCGGTCATCACCCGCTACGCCCAGCGCGTGAACGGGGTCACCGACTTCGTCGTCACCAAGCTCGACACCCTCACCGGCTTCCCCCGCATCCCGGTCTGCGTCGCCTACGACGTCGACGGGCGGCGGTTCGACGAGATGCCGGTCAGCCAGACGGACTTCCACCACGCGACGCCGGTCTACGAGTACTTCGAGGGCTGGACCGAGGACATCTCCGGCGTCCGCCGCTTCGAGGACCTGCCCGCCGCGGCCCAGCGCGTACGTGCTCGCGCTGGAGCGCATGAGCGGCTCGCGGATCAGCGCGATCGGCGTCGGGCCCGGCCGCGAGGAGACCGTGGTGAGGCACGACCTGCTCGAGTGACGGCCCTCGACGGGTGGTTGCCTCGTGCAACTGTTAGCGTTGCTCACCATATGAGCGCGACAGCCACCCCCCAGGTCACCCGTCCGTCCCGTGCCCGCCACGGCTTCTTCAGCCGGCTCGGCCCGCGGGAGCTGTTCCTGCTCGCCTCGATCACCGCCGCCGGGCCGATGACGCATCGACCTGTACCTGCCGGCGTACCCGACGCTGGCGGAGGAGTTCGGGGTCGCCGAGACCCAGGTGCAGCTGACGCTCACCGCGTGCGTCTTCGGCCTCGCGCTCGGCCAGCTGGTCATCGGGCCGGTCGCCGACCGGGTCGGGCGGCGGCTGCCGGTCATCGTCGGCCTGGCCGCCTGGGGGGTGTCGTCGCTGCTGGTCGCGCTCGCCCCCACGCTGGCGTGGATGACCGCCGCCCGTTTCGTCCAGGGCTTCGTGGTCGCGGCCGGGATGGTCACCGCCCGCGCGATCCTCCGGGACCTGTCGCAGGGGCCGGACCTCGCCCGCGCGTTCGCCCGCCTCTTCCTCGTCGTCGGCGCGGTGCCGATGGTGGCGCCGTTCCTCGGCTCGCTCGTGCTGGAGGTGACGAGCTGGCGCGGGGTGTTCGTCATCCTCGCGGTGGTGGGCGTGCTGCTGGCGCTGCTCATGGCCGTCGTGCTGCCGGAGACGCTGCCCCGCGAGGAGCGGACGCCGCTGCCGGTCGTCGCGCCTGGCCGGCACGTACGGCCGCCTGCTCGTGGACCGGTCGTTCATCGCGCCCGCGATGGTCGCGAGCCTCGCCTTCGCCGGCCTGTTCGTCTACATCAACGGCAGCTCGTTCGTCCTGCAGCAGGAGTACGGCGTCTCCCAGCTGGCCTACGGGATGGTCTTCGCCGCCGTGACCGTCTCGCTCATCGCCGGCAGCCAGCTGTCGAGCCTGCTCGTCGAGCGCTTCGGCCTGCTCAGCGTGCTCCGTGCGGCCCCGGTCATCGGCTCGGTCGCCATCGGCACGGTGTTCGCGACGTCGCTGCTCGGCGACCCGCCGCTGCCGGTCCTCATCGCCGGGCTCATGGTCGCGATGGGCGTGGTCGGCATGGCCATGCCCGCCGCCTCGGCCCACGTCCTCAACGGCCAGCCCGCCGCCCGGGCGGGCCTGGCCTCGGGCCTGGTCGGCGTGCTGCAGTTCGCGGTCGGCGGGGCGATCAGCCCGCTGGCCAGCGTCATGGGCAGCGTGACGACCGCGTCCATGACCGGGCTCATGGCGCTGCTGTTCGCGGCCTCGGCGGCGACCGCCTTCGCGGTCCGCGCCGAGCGCACCACGATCGACGACCCGGCGGACGCGCTCGAGGCCTGAGGCGCCCGGACCGGGGCGCCCCTGACCGGGGGCGTCCCGACCGGGGCGCCCCTGGTGTCCCGTCAGGGACGCAGCAGCACCTTGACCGCCTCGCGCCGGTCCATCAGGTCGTAGGCGCGGGCGGCCTCGGCCAGCGGGAGCTCGGTGTCGAACACCCGGCCGGGGGAGATCTCGCCCGCGGCGACCAGCGCGAGCAGGTCGGGCAGGTAGGCCCGGACCGGGGCGATCCCGCCGGCCATCCCGACGTTGTGGCGGAACATCCGGCCCATGGGCGGGGTCGCGCCGTGGGGCACGCCGACGAAGCCGACCGTCGCGCCGGGGCGGGCCACGGCGAACGCGGTCCGCATGGACTGCTCGGTGCCGACGCACTCCAGCACCGCGTCCGCGCCGACCCCGTCGGTGAGCGCGAGCACCGCCTGCTCGCCGTCCTCGCCCCGCTCGGCCACCACGTCGGTGGCGCCGAACCCGGTGGCCAGGGCCTGCCGGTCGGCGTGCCGGCTCATGACGACCACGCGCGCGGCGCCCTGCCGGGCCGCGGCCAGCACGCCGCACAGCCCGACGGCGCCGTCGCCGACGACGACCACGGTCGAGCCCTCGCGGACCCGGGCCGAGCGGGCGGCGTGCCAGCCGGTGCCCATGACGTCGCTGCACGCGAGCAGGTCCCGCAGCAGCCTCCCCGTCGGGGACGGACGAGGCGTCGTACCCGTCGACCGCGACCAGCGTGCCGTCGGCCTGCGGCACCCGGACCAGCTCGGCCTGCGCGCCGTGCTCGCCGCCGAACACCCCGCCGACCACGCACGAGGTGTGCACCCCCGCCAGGCAGTGGGCGCAGCGCCCGCACGACCACGTGAACGGGGCCACGACGACCTGCCCGACCCGCGACGTCGCGGACGTCCGCGCCGACCTCCTCGACCACGCCGACGTGCTCGTGGCCGATGCCGTGGGGCTCGCCGACCTCGTTCTCGCCGCGGTAGGGCCACAGGTCGGAGCCGCAGACGCAGGCGGCGAGGACGCGCACCAGGGCCTCGTGCGGCTGCTGGAGCACGGGGTCCGGGAGGGTCTCGGAGCGGATGTCGCGGGGGGCGTGGATGACGGTGGCGCGCACCCGCCGACCGTACGTCAGGCAGCCCCCGCCCGCGCCGGGCGAGGGGCGCTAGCCTTCCCGACCGTGCGGGTACTCGTCGTCGGTGCAGGGGCCAGGGAGCACGCCCTGGTGCGGTCGTTCCTCGCCGAGGACGACGTGGACGCCGTGGTCGCCGGCCCGGGCAACCCGGGCATGGCCGCCGAGGGCGCCGACTGCCGCCACGTCGACCTGCCGACCTGAGCGGCATCGCCGAGCTCGCCACCGCGGCCCTGGCCGACCTCGTGGTCATCGGGCCCGAGGTCGCCGCTGGTCGCGGGCGCCGCCGACTCGGTCCGCGCCACCGCCGGCATCCCCTGCTTCGGCCCGTCCGCCGCGGCGGCCCGCCTGGAGTCGAGCAAGGCCTTCGCCAAGGAGGTCATGGCCGCCGCGGGCGTGCCGACCGCCCGGCCGTTCGTCTGCACCGACGCTGCCGCAGGTCGAGGCCGCGCTGGACGAGCTCGGCGCCCCGCACGTGGTCAAGGACGACGGCCTCGCCGCGGGCAAGGGCGTCGTCGTCACCGACGACCGCGCCGCGGCCCTCGCGCACGCCGCCGCCTGCCTCGAGGTGCCGCAGGGCGTGGTCGTGGTCGAGGAGTACCTCGACGGGCCCGAGGTGTCGCTGTTCTGCCTGTGCGACGGCGAGGACGTCGTCGCCCTGCAGCCCGCCCAGGACTTCAAGCGGCTGCGCGACGGCGGCCAGGGCCCGAACACCGGCGGCATGGGTGCCTACGCCCCGCTCGAGTGGCTGCCCGAGGGGTTCGTCGAGGACGTCCTGGACTCCGTCACCCGACCGGTGCTGCGCGAGATGGCCGGGCGGGGGACGCCGTTCACCGGCGTGCTGTACGTCGGCCTCGCCCTCACCGCCGAGGGGCCCCGCGTGGTCGAGTTCAACGTCCGCCTCGGCGACCCCGAGGCGCAGGTCGTGCTCTCCCGCCTCGGCGCCCCGCTCAGCCAGCTGCTGCTGGCCGCCGCCCAGGGCCGCCTGGCCGAGCACGTCGAGGTCTCCGGCGGGCTGCACGAGAGCGGCGCCGCGGTCGCGGTGGTCGTCGCCGCCGCCCGGCTACCCGGCCGGACCCGCGCACCGGCGACGCCGTGCTCGGCCTCGACGAGGCCGCCGCGGTCCCCGGCGCGCACGTCCTGCACGCCGGGACGCAGGAGCGCGACGGGCACCTGGTCACCTCGGGCGGGCGGGTCCTCACCGTCGTGGGGACCGGCCCCGACGTGGCCACCGCCCGCGCGGTCGCCTACGAGGCCGTCGAGCACGTCCACGTCCCGGGCGGCCAGCTCCGCCTGGACGTCGCCGCGCGCGGGTAGGCGCGGGCGCCCCGGCCGGCGGCGGGCGCGACCGGGACGTACCGGGGGTCAGCGAGGCTCTCCGACCCCGGCAACGTCCCGGTCGTGCGGTGGGCCTGGCGCGATCCCCCCGGCTCAGCCGGGCAGGCAGGCCCGGACGAACGCAGCCAGGTCGGCGGACTGCCGGACCCGGGACTCCTCGTGCAGGTACATCATGTGGCCGCTCGCGTAGTAGGCGGTCTCCACCCGCTCCCGGGCCTCGGCGGGCACCTTGAGCGCGGCGATCGTGTCCTCGGCGGCGGCGAACGGCGTCGCGCCGTCGTAGTACCCGCAGGCCACGTGCACCCGCAGGAACGGGTTGCGGCGCAGCAGGGTGCCGAGGTCGTCGGCGACCGTGACCGAGCGGCCCTCGAACTCCTTGTACGCCACGGGTGCACGAGCTCGCTGAGCACCTTGTAGGGCAGGTCGTTGCGGTAGCCGAGCTCGGTCGCACGTAGTGCAGGAACGCCGCGGTGTACGGCCCGCCCGTGGCGGTGATGAACGGGTCGGCGCTGATCTGCTCGTGCGCGGCGTCGTCCTCGGTGCCGACGAAGCGCCCGTCGAGCCGGCCGATGACCTGGCGGCGGTGGCGCAGCAGCTCGGCGTAGAAGCGCAGGTGCTCGATGCGCAGGTCGACCCGGTCGACGAAGTCCTCGCTGAGACCGGTCAGCTCCGCGACCCGGGCCACGACACGGGCCCGCTGCCCGGGGTCGATGCGCGACCCGGCGGCCAGCGCGGCGGTGTACTCGCCGCGCGCGAACTCCGCGGCCGCCGCGACGTGGTCCTCGAGCGTCGATGCCCTCGCCGGCCACGCCGTGGAAGTGGCCGAGCGCGGCGTAGGTGGGCAGGAACGCCGGGTAGGGCGGTCGTTGCCGGGCTGGAACCGGATGGTGCCCATGTCCAGCACCATCGAGACCAGCGCGATGCCGTTGACCGGCAGGTGGTGCCGCTCCTGCAGGTGCTTGGCCACGGCGACCGCGCGCAGCGTCCCGTAGGACTCCCCGGCCAGCAGCTTGGGCGACAGCCAGCGGTCGTTGCGGGTGGTCCACAGCCGGATGAGCTCCGAGACGCTCTCGACGTCGCCGGTGAAGCCGTGGAACTCCGTCGCCTTGCGGCCGGAGCGGACCCGCGACCAGCCCGTCGACACCGGGTCGACGAAGACCAGGTCGGTCTCGCGCAGCAGGGTCTGCGGCGTTGTCGGCCAGGCCCGCCGGGCGGCGGCAGCAGCGAGCCCGCGTCGCCCATGACGACCCGGCGGGGGCCGAGCACGCCCAGGTGCAGCCACACGCTCGAGGCGCCGGGCCCGCCGTTGAAGACGAACGTCACCGGGCGGGCGGTGTCGGGCTCGCCGTCCTCGCCCAGCACCTCGTAGCTGGTCACGGCCATCTCCGCGACGGCGGTGTGCCCCTCGAAGCCCTTGTCCCCGGTGGTCTCGCGGCGCACCACGAGCCGGCCGCTGCGGGCGCGGTAGCGCAGCTCGCGTGGTGGCCTCCCCGTCGTCGGCCACGAGCACCTGGAGCCGGTGCTCGGTGGTGACGAGCTGGTCGGTGGGCTCGGGCTCCTTCGACGGGTCCGTCGACGAGCCGCTTCGACGTGTCCGTGCGGGCGCCCGTGCCGGTGTCCTCGGCGGGGCTGGTGGTCGCGGTCGTCTCGTCGCTGTCCGTGCTCATCCGGCCCACCCTACGGACGGCCCCTACGATCGCGCGGGTGCTCACCCCCTCCGCCGCGGCCCGACGGCCGCCGCCCGGCCCCGCCCGTGGTCCCCGGCTGGACCCACCGCTTCTCCGGCAAGGTGCGCGACGTCTACGCGCCCGAGCAGCCCCACCCCGCCGGCGACGTGCTGCTGCTGGTGGCCAGCGACCGGGTGAGCGCCTACGACCACGTGCTGCCCACCCCGGTCCCGGGCAAGGGGGCCGTGCTGACGGCGCTGAGCCTGTGGTGGTTCGCCCAGCTGGAGGACCTCGTCGACAACCACCTCACCGGGGCGCCCGTGCCCGACGTGGTCGCCGACCGGGCCGTCGTGGTGCGCGCCCTGGACATGGTCCCGGTGGAGTGCGTGGCCCGGGGCTACCTGTCCGGCTCGGGCACGGTCGAGTACCGGCAGGGCGGCAGCGTGTGCGGCGTCCCGCTGCCGCCCGGGCTCGCTCGAGGGCTCGCGGCTGCCCGAGCCGGTGTTCACCCCCGCCACCAAGGCGGCCGTCGGCGAGCACGACGAGAACGTCGACTTCGACCGGGTGGTGGCCGACGTGGGCCGGGACACCGCCGAGGAGCTGCGCCGCACTGACGCTGGCCGTCTACGCCCGGGCCGCGCAGACCACGGCGCGCGCCGGGATCCTGCTGGCCGACACCAAGCTCGAGCTGGGGCGCCTGCCCGGCGGCGACGGCCGGCTCGTGCTCGGCGACGAGGTGCTCACCCCGGACTCCTCGCGCTTCTGGCCCGCCGACGGCTGGCGGCCCGGCCGGCCCCAGCCGAGCCTGGACAAGCAGGTCGTCCGCGACTGGCTCACCTCGCCCGCCTCCGGCTGGGACCGCCACGGCGACGCCCCGCCCCCGCCGCTGCCCGCCGAGGTCGTCGAGCGGACGGCCGCCGGCTACCGCGAGGTCTACCGACGGCTCACCGGCCCCGACCTCTGAGCCGTCCGGCGGGCGCGGCTCAGGTCGGGGCGCGCCCGCGCCGATGCACCCCGGGACCGCCCGATCCGAGAGGACGTCCGTGAGCACACCCCTGCCCGACGTGGCCGGTGCCGCCGACTTCGGCGACGCCGCCCGGCGCGTGCTGGGCTACCTCCACGAGGCGCTGCCCATGGCGCTCTGGTCGGTGACCCGGGTGGAGGGCGGCCGGCAGACGCACCTCTACCTCGACGAGGACAACGTCTACGGCAAGCGCCGGGGCGACTCGCACGCGTGGGAGGCCAAGCTTCTGCATCCACATGACGTCGGGGGCCGCGCCCGCCGTCGCGCCGGACGCGCAGCGGGTCCCGCGCTACGCCGCCGCGGGCGTGAACGACGACACCCGGATCGGGGCCTACGCGGGCGCCGCGGTCCGCGAGAGCGACGGCTCGCTGTTCGGGGCGATCTGCGGGCTGGACCCGCAGGCGCGCACCGACGACCGCGAGCTCCTCGCCGCCGGCCCGGTGCTCGCCCTGCTCGGCCAGCTGCTGAGCCTCGCGCTCGCCCTGGAGCGGGCCCGTGCCGACGCCCGCCTCGAGCTGTCGGCGATCTCGCTGGTCGCCGAGACCGACTCGCTGACCGGGGCGGCCAACCGGCGGGGCTGGGAGCGCGCGCTCGCCGAGGAGGACGCCCGCCTCCAGCGGCTGGGGGACCCCGCCGTGCTCGTCGTGGTGGACCTGGACGGGCTCAAGACGGTCAACGACACCGCGGGCCACGAGGCCGGCGACGACTACCTCCGGCGTGCGGCGCGGGCGCTGCTCGGCGCGGTCCAGCAGCAGGACCGCGTGGCCCGCACCGGCGGGGACGAGTTCGGCGTGCTCCTCAGCGGCTGCACCGGCGCCGACGCCGAGCCGGCGGTGCGCCGGCTGCGCACGGCCCTGGAGGCCGTCGGGGTGGCGGCCTCGCTCGGCTGGTCGTCCGTGGTGCCCTCCGGCGGGACCGCGGCCGCCGTCCGCGACGCGGACGCGGCCATGTACGCCGACAAGCTCGTCCGGCGCTCCGCCCGCCAGAGCGCGACGGCCTGACCGCCCGCGGGGCCGCCGGGCTCGGCCGGGGCGGCTGGTCAGCTGCTCCAGGGGCCGTCGGCCACCAGGTCGTGCACGTCGCCGCGGCCCAGCCGCCGGACGTGGCCGAGGTAGACCTCGCGCAGCTCCGGCCGCAGCAGCCCGTCGTGGACGGGCACCGCCAGCGGGGCCCCGACCGCACGGACGAAGTCGACGGTGTCGCCGACCCGCGCCCAGGGGGCGTTGAGCGGGACCGCGAGCACGTCGACGCCCTCGGGCGCGGTCTCGTAGGAGTCGCCGGGGTGGAACAGGGTGGTCCCGCCGGCGCGGACCAGCAGGCCCACGTTGCCCACGCGCGGCACGTCCGGGTGGATGACCGCGTGCCGGCCACCGACGACCTCGACCTCGAACGGCCCCAGCTCCAGCGTGGTCCCGACCTGCAGCTACGGTCGCGCTCCCGCCGGCCTGGCGGACCACGTCCGCCGCGCCGGCCTCGGCCAGGACGTCGCGCCCGGAGACGGCGTGCTGGAGCAGCGGGACCAGGTCGGGGTCGAGGTGGTCGGCGTGGGCGTGCGTGACGAGGACGGCCTCGAGCGGGCCCTCGGCCAGGTGCTGGTCCAGGTGCGGGGAGAACGCGCCCGGGTCGACCAGGAGCGAGGAGCCGTCGTGCGAGACGCGGAGGCAGGCGTGGCCCAGGTGCTCGATCTGCATGCCCCGTCCTACCGCAGCGCCGTCCTGCCCGCCACGCCGCGAGGCGCCCGCCCCGCGGCCGACGGGCGTCCGGGTGCCCGGCCTGGTGCGGGGGGCGTCGGCTGCCCTACCGTCGAGGCGTCACACCACGCCACACCCCCGTCACGACGAGTCATGTCTCGCCACGACCGGTCACGACCCCCTCGCCCTGCCCGTCCGCCCTGACCCGAGGAGCACCCGTGCCCGAGCCGTCGACCGTCGCCACGACCACGACCACGACCCCGCCGAGCCTGGTGGCGGGCCTCTCCGGGCCGTCCCCCGAGGCGCTCGCCGCCACCCGCGAGGCGCTGCACGCGGTCGCGGAGCTCGTGCTCGCCGGGCCGCAGCACCGGGCGGCCGGCACCATCCGGCTCGCGGTCGTCCCCGGCGCGGTGCAGACCGTCGCCGAGCCCCGGCTGCGGCTGGAGGCCACCTGCCTGAGCGGGCCCGGCGGCCAGGCCTCCCTGCTGGACACCACGAGCCCGCTGGCCCTGGGGGCCGCCGTCGGCGTGGCCGCGGGTGCCCCCGCCGGCGTGTACGACCGGGCCCGCGGGGTGGAGCTGGACGAGCCGCTCGCAGGTCGACGCCGACCTGGCCACCGCGCTGCTCGACTGGTTCGCGGTCGGGGCGGCCGCGCTGCTCCTGCACGCCCCGGACGAGCGCGCCGTGCTCTGGCCCGAGCACTTCGACCTCGCGGTCACCGTGGACGGCGTCGGCTACGGCGTCTCGCCCGGCGACGGCTCCTGCGCCGCAGCCCTACGCCTACGTCGGGCCGCGCCGGCCACGGTCGACGACCCGTTCTTCGACGCGCCGTTCGGTGCGCTGCGGACCTGGGGGCAGGTCCCCGACGCCGCCTCGGTCGCCGCCTTCTTCGCGCGAGGGCCGGGACCGGGCGGCCGGGGCCCGCGGGGCGGTGCCGCCGCCCCGATAGGGTCGCGGGCATGCCGCGCATCGTCGTCGAGGTCATGCCCAAGCCGGAGATCCTGGACCCGCAGGGGACCGCGATCACGCACGCCATGGGCCGTCTGGGGTTCGACGGGGTGGGCGAGGTGCGGCAGGGCAAGCGCTTCGAGCTCGTGGTCGACGCCGCCGACGAGGCCACGCTCGCCTCGGTGCGCGAGCTCGCCGGGACGCTGCTGTCCAACCCCGTCATCGAGGACGTCGTGGGGGTGCGGGTCCTGGAGGAGGAGGCCTCGTGAGCGCGTCGCGACCCCGCGAGCCGATGGCCCGGCACCCACATGGCGCGGGAGATCGCCGAGCAGCCCCGGGCGGTGGCGGCCACGTTCGAGGCGCTGCTGCCGCTGCGCGAGGACGTCCGGCGGCTCTTCACCGGCCGGCGGCACGTGATGTTCGTGGCCCGCGGCTCCAGCGACAACGCGGCCGTCTACGGCCGGTACCTGCTGGGGCGCACGCCGGCGTCCGCGGCTCGATGGCCGCGCCCGAGCCTGGCCACCCACTACGGCCCGCGACGGGCAGGGGGCCGAGCTCGACCTCGACGACACCCTCGTGGTCAGCGTGTCGCAGTCCGGTGCGACCGAGGAGATCGTCGCCACCCAGCTGTGGGCCGCCCGTCGCGGCGCCGCGACGCTGGCGGTGGCGAACGTGCCCGGCTCGGAGCTGCTGCGCACCGCGGACCTGGCCCTGCAGACCGCGGCCGGGCCGGAGCTCGCGGTCCCGGCCACCAAGTCCTACCTGTCGCAGCTGGCCGCGATGGTCGTCCTGGCCACGGCGCTGGCCCCGGACCCCACGTCGCTGGACGCCGACGTGGCCCGCGTCCCGGACGAGATCGACCGGCTGGTGCGGGAGCAGGCGGGGGTCGAGGAGGCCGCCGCCGCGCTCAGCGCCTCGCGCCACCCGCTGGTCAGCGCCCGGGGCCTGGCCATGGGCACCGCCCTGGAGGTCGCGCTCAAGCTGGAGGAGACCTGCCAGCGGCCGGTGCGCGGCCTCTCCTACGCCGACCTGCGCCACGGCCCCGTCGCGGTGGTCGGCGAGGACGTGCTCGCGGTGCTGCTCTCGGCGCCCGACGGCCCGCTCGTCGGCGCGATGGCCGAGCTGGCCGGCGACCTGCGCGACCGCGGCGCCCGCACCGTCGGGGTGGGCGGGGACGCCGCGTTCGCCGCCCAGGTCGACGTCGCCGTGCCGGGCCCGGACCTGCCCGAGGCGCTGGCGCCGCTGGGCCTGGTGGTGCCGATGCAGCTGGCCGTCGAGCAGGCCGCGCGCGTGCTCGGGCTGGACCCGGACGCCCCGCGCGGCCTGCGCAAGGTCACCCGGACCGACGTCTAGGCGCCGGCGGCCTCAGGCGGCGAGCGGGGCGCGCACCGGCAGCTCGCTGCCGGTGAGCAGGACCTGGACGGCCCGGTCGTCCACGGAGTTCACGACGAGCGGGGCCAGCAGGTTCGCGGTGGTGGCCGCGGCGGTGTCGCCCGCGGTGAGGACCACGAACAGCAGCGCGTCCTCGGCCCGGGCCAGCCCGAGCACGTCGACGTCCTCGTCGGAGAGCACGGGCGCGTAGTCGGGGAAGAACGCCCACGGCGCCGCCAGCAGCAGCGAGACCGCGCCGTCGAGGGACTCCAGGGAGAACAGCACCCCCGACGGGTCCAGGCCCTGCAGCCGGTAGCCGGTGATCCCGGCCAGGCCCGGCATGGGGTGCACGAGGGTGACGGTGCCGCCCGTGGGTCGCCGTCGGAGCAGGGATCTCGGTCACGAGGCTCATCGTGGCACCCGGGTTCTCGTGGAGGGGAGGGGCGAGGAGGTCGGTCACCGCAGGAAGTCCAGCAGCGAGGGCTGGATGACGCGGGCGGTCGCCCCGAGCGCGGCCTGGTAGGCCGTGGACTGCAGCTGCAGCTCGAGGATGGTCTTCGGCAGGTCGATGTCCTCGATCTGCGACTGGGCCGAGCGCAGCGTGATGCCGGCGTCGTCGGCCTTGGCCTTGAGGTTCTCGATCCGGTTGGTCCGCGACCCGACGTCGGACAGGGCGCCCGTCAGCCGGTCCAGGGACCGGTCGATCGCGTCGAGGTGGCTGCCCGGTCGTGCTGCCCGGCCCGCAGGTCGGCGACGATCGGCGTCCAGGCGCGGCGAAGAGGCTGCTCGCGCCGGAGCCGAAGGCGGCCGTGCCGTCGACGTCGACGCGGACGCTGGAGTCCGCGCCGACGCGCCGCTGGACGCTGCCGCCGTCGCCGACGTAGGTGCCCGTCGCGTCGAAGGCGACCGCCCCGGCGGTGGTGCCGCCGAAGACGGGCCGGCCGAGGTACTGGGTGTTGGCCAGCTCGACGAGGCTGTCGCGGACGGCCGCCACCTCGTCGGCCAGGGCCGTCGCGGCCGGCCGCGCCGATCGTCGTGCTGCCGCCCTGGACGGTGAGCTCGCGAGCCCGCCGCAGGGCGGCCGAGGACAGCTGCAGGGCGCTGTCCGCGGTGGTCAGCCACGACACGCCGTTCTCGGCGTTGCGGACGTACTGGGCGTTGGCGGCCCGCTCGCCGCGCAGCTGCATGATGTCGCTGGCGCCGATGGGGGAGTCCGACGGCTTCTCGACCTGCTTGCCGCTGGACAGCTGCTCCTGCAGGCGCGAGGAGCGCGCGAGCGAGGACTGCAGGTTGCGCGTACGTCGTGTCGGCCATCGACCGCTGCGTGATCCGGAACATCAGCGACCCACCAGCCCGGTGCGGTTGATGAGCGTGTCCAGGGCCTGGTCGACGGCGGTCAGCATGCGCGCCGCGCCCTCGTAGGCCCGCTGGAACATGACCATGTTGGTGAGCTCCTCGTCGATGTCGACCCCGGAGACGGCCTCGCGGGCGGCCATGACGTCGCTGACGACGACGGCCTGCGCGCCGGCGCGGCGGGTGGCGGCCTGGGAGCGCGCGCCGACGTCGGACACGAAGGCCCGCCAGCCGGCGTCGGGGGAGGACGGTCCCTTGCCGAGCGCCGCGAGGGCGTCGGCGTTGCTCTCGTCCAGGGCACCGCCGCCGGCGGCGGCCGCGGCGACGTGGGCGGGGTCGGTGACCGCGACGGCCAGCGAGCGGGCCGTGGTCCCGGTGAACAGGTCGCGGCCGGTGACGCCGTCCAGGCCCTTGCCTGCCTGGTGCACCGCGTTGACGGTGCCGGCCAGGCCGGACGGCGGTCGCGTCCAGGGAGGACATGACGCCGGACCAGGTGGACGTGAGGGCCACCAGCGTGGCGCCGATCCTCCCGCCGGGGACGTCGACGCCGAGGCCGGAGCTGCCCAGCAGCGTGACGGTCCCGCCGGCCTGGACGGCCTCCACGGTGCCCGCGGAGCCGGGGTCGACCGACAGGGCCGTGACCCGGTCGCCGCGGACGACCGCGGTGCCGCCCACGAACACGTCGACGGTGCCGAGCTCCCCGGCGCGGACGGTGCCGCCGGTGAGCTCGCTGAGGCGCTGCACCAGGGCGTCGCGCTGGTCGAGCAGCTCGTTGGGGGTGGCGCCGGCCGCGCCGGCGTCCCGGATCGACCGGTTGAGGTCGGCCACGGAGGCCGCGGTGGCGTTGACCTCCTGCACGAGCAGGTCGAGCCCGGCGCGGGTGTCCGTCCAGGCCTGGGCCACGCCCGTGGCGAGCTGGCCGAGGGTGTCGGTGACCCCGGCGCCGGCCTGCAGGACCTGGGTGCGCGCCGCGGTGGAGTCCGGGTTGTTGGCCAGGTCCTGGAAGGAGGCCCACAGGGTCGACAGCCGGGTGGTGAGCCCGGTGGCGCTGGGCTCGCCGAGGCCGACCTCGAGCCGGGCCCAGGCGGCGGCGTCGACGGCCATGAACTCCGACGTGGACCGCTCCTGGCGCACGCGCGCCGTGACGAGCTCGTCGGCGACCCGGGTGATGTCGGTGACCGTCACCCCGGTGCCGGGGCCGTCCCAGCGGGAGAAGAGCGCCGTGCCCGTGGTGGCGGGGTTGGTCGGCTCCATGCCCACGCGCTGGCGCGAGTAGCCGGGGGTGTTGGCGTTGGCGACGTTGGCGCCGGTGGTGTCCAGGCCGTAGCGCTGGGCCACGAGGCCGGACAGGGCGGTGGACAGCCCGGAGAAGGTCGACATCTACAGGGCCTCGTCCACGAGCCGGCCGGCGCCCTGGCGGGGCAGGGTGCGCCCGGCGCCCGGTCCGTAGGTCTGCACGGGCGCGGGCTCCTCGACGACGGCGAGGGCCTCGCTGAGCGACACCATCCCCTCGTGCAGCAGCCGGCGGTTGGCCTGCGCGAGCTCGGTGATCTCGGCGGTCAGGGCGAGGAACGCCTCGCGGTGGCTCAGCAGCATGCCGGCGTAGGGCTCCGGGGCCCTGCCGGCGACGGCGACGAGCGAGGGGCCGGGCCCGAGGCCCAGCTCCATGGCCACGACGTCGGTCTCCAGCGTGCGGACCCGCTCGGAGTCACGGATCTGCTCCAGGACGGCCTCGACCTCGCGGGTGGCGTGGGCCAGCCAGCGGGCACGGCCGGAGGCGAGGACGAGCTGCTCCTCGTCGAGCTTGAACAGCAGCAGCTCGAGAAGCTCCCGTTCGCGCCACAGGATGCGGCAGAAGTCGGCGAGCGCCACAGGTGCACCTCCTCCGGGCCGGTCGAGACCGGGCTCCGTGCAGGACGACGGACGGCCCGTCGTCCCGTCCCGGTTCGGCGGACCTGGGCTGCACCTGAGCGGAACGGGCCCGCGCCGCGACGGACGGCTCCCGCGTCACCCGTCCGGCGCAGCGGGGCCACCCGGACGGAGCATTCAGCCCACCGGCCCCACCGACGACGTCCAGGACGTGCACAGCCTGACGGACCTCCCTGTCTCCCCGCCCGCGCGGACCCGAGCCGAGCTCGACGCCCTGGTGCTCGCCCACCTGCCGCTCGTCGGCCACTGCGTGGGAGAGCTGCTGGGACGGCTGCCGGCCCACGTGGACCGCGACGACCTGGCCGGCGCCGGGGTCGAGGGGCTGCTGCAGGCGGCCCGGTCGTGGCGCGAGGAGACGGGCGTCCCCTTCTCCGCGCACGCCCGCACCCGCGTGCGGGGAGCGATCGTCGACGAGCTGCGCGGCCAGGACTGGGCCTCGCGCGGCGCCCGCTCCCGGGCCCGCCAGGCGGCGGAGACCACGGAGCGCCTCACCTCGGTGCTCGGCCGCACCCCCAGCACCGGCGAGGTGGCCCACGCCATGGGCGTGGACCCGCAGCAGGTGCACGCCGTGCGGGCCGAGACCCACCGCTCCTACCTCACCAGCCTCGACGAGGCCCGGCCCACCGACGACGGCACCCGCAGCGTCGCCGACGCCGTGCGCGACCCGGGGCTGTCGCCGGAGGACCACGTCGTCCTCGCCGAGCGCGTCGGCCGGCTCCGGCGCGCGGTGGACCTGCTGCCCGAGCGGGTCCGCGAGGCCGTGCGCGGCCACTACCTGGACGAGGAGCCGATGGCCGCGATCGCCGCCCGCCTCGGCATCACCGAGTCGCGCGTGTCCCAGCTGCGCGCCGAGGGCGTGGCCCTGCTGCGCACGGTGATGCAGGAGCAGGCCGCCGCGGCGACGACGCCCCCCGTCCTCCCGGCCGTCCCCCCGCGCGGCCCGGCCGGCGCGAGGCCGCCTACACGGCGTCGGTGACCGCGGCCGCCGACACCCGCAGCAGCATCTTCGTCGGCTCGGCCGTGCTCGCGGGGCGCTTCGCCGCCGCCGGCCACGGCCTGGCTGCTCCGACCGGGTGACGCGGGCGCCGGGGCCTCCCGGCGCTCAGGTCACCGCCCGCACCGCCGATCACCGTCCTGGCCACGGAAGGCCGCACCACCCACTCTCACGGAGGAACACGATCATGGGTCTTCAGATCAACAACAACATCGCGGCGTTCAACTCCTACCGCAACCTGTCCGTCAACCAGGGCAGCATGGAGAAGTCGCTGGAGAAGCTGTCCAGCGGCTTCCGCATCAACCGCGCTGCGGACGACGCGGCCGGCCTGGCCATCTCCGAGGGCCTGCGCTCGCAGGTCGGTGGCCTCAAGCAGGCCGTCCGCAACGCCCAGGACGGCATCTCCGTCGTCCAGACCGCGGAGGGCGCGCTCACCGAGGTCACCGCCATCCTGCAGCGCGGCCGCGACCTGCAGGTGCAGGCGTCCAACGGCAGCAACAACACCGACTCCCTCGCTGCCATCAACTCCGAGCTCACCGCCCTCGCGGACGAGATCACCGCCATCGGCACCCGCACCAACTTCAACGGGGTCCAGCTCCTCGACGGCTCCGCCAGCCTGGACTTCCAGACCGGCGCCCGTTCCGGCGAGACCCTGACCGTCGACATGTCGGGCATCGACCTGGCTGCCGCGTCGTCTGCCCTGACCACCGCCGCGGGCGCCAACGCCACGGCCGGCGACACGACGCAGATCGACCTCATCAACGCTCAGGTCACCGCCATCTCCACCGCGCGCGGCGGCCTGGGCGCCTCGCAGAACCGGCTCGAGTCCACCATCAAGTCGCTCAACGTCGCGGTCGAGAACCTGACCGCCTCCGAGAGCCGCATCCGCGACACCGACATGGCGCTGGAGATGGTCAACTTCACGAAGAACCAGATCCTCACGCAGGCCGGCACCGCGATGCTGTCGCAGGCCAACCAGGCCCCCCAGGGTGTCCTGCAGCTCCTCCGCTGATCCCGGCAGACCACCGGTAGGCACCGCCTGACCCGCCCGCCGGGGACCGACCACGGTCCCCGGCGGGCGGCGTCGCAGCACCCCCGACCGCACCCCAGGAGGCACCATGAGCGGCAGCGTGGACGGCCTCGTCAGCGGCCTCGACACCACCACCCTCATCAAGCAGCTCATGCAGGTCGAGGCGATCCCCAAGCAGCGCCTGCAGGTCACCGCCAACAAGCAGGCCGGCGACATCAAGGCCTTCCAGGCGCTGTCCGCCATCCTCAAGAAGGTCAGCGACGCCGCGCTCGCCGTGGGCAGGAACGAGGCGTGGTCCGCCAGCGCCACCACCACCACCGGCGACGCCGCGACCGCCACGGCCCGGGCCGGCGCCCCCGCGGGCAGCTACGACCTCGCCGTCACCCGGCTCGCCACCGCCGCGACGTGGACCACGCGACGCGGCCTACTCCCTCGACTCCGTCGTCGCCCCTTCCGCGGCCATCGACGTCACGCGGGCCGACGGCACCGCGGTCACGCTGCAGCCGGCCAGCGGCAGCCTGCGCGACGTGGTGTCCGCGATCAACGGCGCCGACGGGCTCGGCCTCAGGGCCGTCGCCGTCCGGGTGGGCGCGGACTCCTACCGCCTCCAGGTCACCTCCACCGTGACCGGTGCCGACCAGGGGCAGCTGGCGATCAGCGGCTTCGACCCCGCGGTCGCCGTCACCGCCGCCGCCGGCCAGGACGCCGCGTTCACCGTGAACGGCATGGCGGCCACGTCGCCCACCAACCGGGTCGCCGACCTGGTGCCCGGGCTCGACGTCACGCTCACCAGGTCCGGGACCGCCACCGTCACGGTGACGTCGGACACGAAGGCGACGGGCGACTCCGTCGCCGCGCTGGTCACCGCGGCCAACGACGCGCTCGCCGAGCTCAAGAAGCAGACCGCGGCCGGGACGCCCGGCGTGGACGGGGCGGCCGCGACCGGCCGGGGCGCGCTGGCCGGCGACCCCATGGTCCGCGGCCTCGCCGGCCGCCTCGTCCAGGCCGTCACCGACGCCCTGGGCGGCGCCAGCGCCGCGAGCATCGGCCTGCAGAGCACCCGCGACGGCACGCTCGTGCTCGACCGCGCGGTGCTGGACAAGGCGCTGGCGGACGACCCCGCCCGGGTGCGCGCGCTCGTCAGCCCCGCCGACGGCACCGCCGGCATCGCCGAAGCGGCTGAGCGCGGTCGTGGACAGCGCCACCAGCGCCGGCACCGGCTTCATCACCTCCGCGATCCAGGGTCGCGAGCGCATCAAGAAGGACCTGGAGACCCAGATCGTCAGCTGGGACCGTCGCCTCGAGCTGCGCCAGGCCACCCTGTCCCGCCAGTTCTCCGGGCTCGAGGTCGCGCTCGGCAAGCTGCAGTCGCAGAGCAGCTGGCTCTCGGGCCAGATCGCCGGGCTGCAGAGGTCGAGCTCGTGAGCACCGCTGCCGCCTTCGGGTTCGCGACCCGGGGCTCCGCCACGGCCGCCCGCTCCCGGTTCGCGACGCAGTCCCTGGAGACGCTCAGCCCGAACCAGCTGCTGGTCAAGCTGTTCGAGCGCCTGCAGCTCGACGTCGCCCGGGCCGAGACCCACCAGCGCGCCGGCGAGCACGCGGCCGCCTCGGAGCAGCTCGTCCACGCCCAGGCCATCGTGTCCGAGCTCATGGGCAGCCTCGACGTCGACGTCTGGGACGGCGCCCCGCGGCTGCTGGGCATCTACACCTTCCTGTTCTCCGAGCTCGTCACCGCCAACGTGCAGCGCGACGCCGCCCGCACCGCCGCGTGCGGCCTCGTGGTCGCGCCCCTGGTCGACGCCTGGCGCCAGGCCGCCGCCGGCGGCACCACGCCCGTCGCCCCGGCCCGTCGCGCCGACGACGTCCCCGCCCCCCGCACCTCCGTCGTCGGCTGAGCCGGGACGACGTCATGGGCCTGGTGACCGGCCGCGCCGTCCCTGCCCCGCGGGCGCGGCCCGAGGACCTCGACGGCGCCGGCTTCGACGCCGCCTGGGTCCGCGCCCTCGACGAGCTCGAGCTCGAGGTCGACCGCGCGGAGGCGCTGCTCGGCGCCGAGCACGCCCGGGTGGCGGAGCTGTCCGAGGCGATGGTGGGCGGGACCGCCTGGGTGCCGCCGCAGCTGCGCGTCCCCCTGCCCGAGACGCTGCACGAGCGCGCCGAGCGCCTGCTCGAACGCCAGCTCGTGGTCACCGGGCGGCTCGCCGCGGCCATGACGAGCTCGCGCCGGCACCTGGAGCTCGTCGAGCGCCTCGTCCCCGGCGACCCCCGGCCGATGTACGTCGACCAGGCCCTCTGAGGCCTGCTCCGCAGCACCGCCCGCAGCACCGCCCGCAGCACCGCCCGCAGCACCGCCCGCAGCACACCCGGCGGCGACCGCCGGGGCGCGCCACCCGCCCGGCGCGGGCCCTCACCCTTTCGGCCCATTCACCCCGGAGCCCCCCGGGACGAAGCCTTCTCCAGAGCACGGACTGCTCGCCCCACCGGCCACGGATCGGCCTCCTGCACCGCCCCGCCGCGCGGGGCGGCCCACGACCGATCGAGGTGTTCCGCTGTGACCGCACACGTGTCCGTGGCCGGCGCTGCGTCCGTGACGGGGTCCGCGCTGCTCAGCGCCGTGGCCGGGCTGTCCGCCCGGAACCGCGCCATCGCCGACAACGTCGCGAACATCCAGACCCCCGGCTTCCAGAGCCGCCGCGTGGCCTTCGAGGACGCGGTCGCCGAGGCCGCGGGCAAGGGCCGGCGCGGGTTCACCGAGGCCACCACCGCCCTGTCGCTGGAGCCCACGCGGCTGGACGGCAACAACGTCAACCTCGACACCGAGACCCTGCAGTCGATCGACACGGGCCTGCGCTACCAGCTCGCGCTGCGCGCGGTCGACGACCGGTTCTCCCTCGTCCGCTCGGCGATCCGCTGATGAGCACCTTCCCCGTCTTCGGCGTGGCGGGCTCCGGCGTGGCCGTGTACCGCAAGTGGCTCGACGCGGTCAGCGACAACATCGCCAACATCAACACGGTCCGACGCTCGGACGAGGACGCCTTCCAGGCGCGCTACGTCGTGGCCAAGGCCACCCAGCTCGAGCCCGGCATCGGCGGCGTGACCGTCGGCGGCATCGAGCTCGGCAGCGCCGAGGGCCGCCTCGTCTACCAGCCCGACCACCCCTTCGCGGACGCGGACGGCAACGTGCGCCTCCCCGACATCGACCTCGGGAGCCAGATGGCCCAGCTCATGATGGCCCAGCGCGGCTACCAGGCGAACCTCAGCGTGGTCGACCGTGCCCGCGACGCGTACAGCGCCGCCATCCAGATCGGCCGCGGCCAGTGAGCGTCCAGCCCGTGGGGGCGGTCGGGGCCGGCGTGTCCGGGGTCTCCGGCGTCTCGGGGCTGTCCGCCGCGCTGCCGCCCGTGGCCCCCGACGCCCTGGCCGGCGCCGACTTCGCCGGGGCGCTGCAGCAGGCCGGGCTCGCCCAGGGCGGCTCCTCCGTCGCCGCCTCGACCGTCGGCCGGCTCGAGGACCTCCAGCGCCTGCAGTCGACCGCCGACGACCTCGCGGTCAAGGCCGTCACCGGCCAGCTGGCCGACCCGAGCCAGTACACGATCGCCGCCACCGAGGCCACGCTCGCCACCCAGATGACCGTGGCGCTGCGGAACAAGGCCGTCGAGGCCTACTCCGAGATCATGAGGATGCAGCTGTGAGCCCCCGGAAGTCCGACCCCCGCGACAAGGCGACGCAGCAGGCCCGTCGTGCCCAGGCCGCCTGGGGCGACCTGCCCGCGGCGCAGCGCACGCTCGGCGTGGTCGTCGCCCTCGCGCTGCTCGTCGGCGCGGTCGCCTTCGTCCAGTGGCAGCGCACCCCGGCCATGGGCCCGCTCTTCACCGGGCTCTCCTCGGCCGACGGCGGCGCCGTGGTCGAGCAGCTCCAGGCCGCGGGCGTCGCCTACGAGCTCTCCGACGGCGGCGCGACCGTCATGGTCCCCGCCGACCAGGTCTACGACCTGCGGCTGCAGATGTCCGCGGCCGGCCTGCCCGGCGACGACACCGGCGGCTACTCGCTGCTGGACGAGCAGGGCGTCACCGCCTCGCAGTTCCAGCAGGAGGTCGCCTACCAGCGGGCGGTCGAGGGCGAGCTGGCCAAGACCATCGGCGCCATCGACGGGGTCCAGGCCGCGGTCGTCCACCTCGCCGTGCCCAAGAAGGACGTCTTCCTCGACGAGGCCGACGCCCCCACCGCCTCGGTGCTCGTGCAGACCCGCTCCGGCCAGACCCTGACCAAGGGCCAGGTCCAGTCCGTCGTCACGCTCGTGTCGTCCTCGGTCGAGGGCATGACCCCGGAGGCCGTCAGCGTCGTCGACGGCACCGGCACCCTGCTCTCGGCCCGGGCCGGCGCGGCCGGCTCGGCCGGCGGGACCGGCGAGGCCGCCGACATGACCGCCGAGTTCGAGGGCCGCGTCGCCGGGGACCTGCAGGACCTGCTCGACACCGTCGTCGGCCCCGGCAAGGCGGTCGCCACCGTCACCGCGGCCCTGGACTTCGACGCCAGCGAGGCCACCACCGAGCGCTTCCTCGCCCCCGAGGACGGCGTCCTCCCGCTGTCGGAGACCACCGAGGGCGAGCAGTACAGCGGCGCCGGCGGGGCGGCCGAGGCCGGCGTGCTCGGCCCGGACAACATCGTCGTCCCCAACATCACCGTCAGCGGCGACGCCGCCGACAACGCCTACTCCTCCGCCTCCAAGACCGTGAACAACGCGGTCGGCAAGGTCACCGAGCGGGTCGTGTCCGCCCCCGGCACCGTGGAGCGCCTCAGCGTGTCCGTGGTCGTCGACCGGGACGCCGTCGCCCGCACCGACATGCTCGCCCTGCAGGACACGGTCTCCGCGGCCGTCGGCCTGGACCCCGCCCGCGGCGACGTGGTGTCGGTGACCCAGATGCCCTTCGACGTCGGCGACGCCGACGCCGTGGCCGCCGAGCTCGAGGCGGCCCAGGACCTGGCCGCCGCCGGGGAGCAGAAGGACATGCTGTGGAACGCGGTCCTCGCCGGCCTCGTCCTGCTCGTGGTCATCGCCACCCTGGTCATGGGGGCGCGCCGCAAGAAGCGCTCCCAGCCCGTCGACCTGGGGCTCTACGCCCCGCTCGACGAGGAGCCGCTGGAGATGCCCGCGATCCCCGCCCCCCGCGTCGAGGCCCTGCCCGCCGCGATCGACCACGAGGCCGCCCAGCTGGCCAGCCTCTCCTCCCAGCGTGACGAGGTCATCGACCTCGTCGACCGCGAGCCGGCCGAGGTGGCCGAGCTGCTGCGGGGCTGGCTCGCCGACCGGAGGACCACATGAGCACCGCTGTCGCCGAGACCCCGGCCCCGGTGCCGGCCCCGGCCCTGCCCTCCGCCCCGGACCTGTCCGGGCTGCAGAAGGCCGCCGTCCTGCTCGTCATGCTCGGCAAGGACCGGGCCGCGAACGTCCTCAAGCACCTCAAGGGCACCGACCTCGACGAGCTCGTCGCCCAGGTCGTCCGCCTCCGCAACGTCTCCCCGACCGTGGCCGGCGAGGTGCTCACCCAGTTCCACACCATGGCCGTGCGCCAGGGCGTGGTCGGGGCCGGCGGCGAGGGCTACGCCCGCGAGGTGCTCGAGCGCTCGCTCGGCAAGCAGGGCGCGGGCGACGTGATGAAGCGGATCGCCACCGCCGTGGCCGAGCGCCCCCTGAAGTTCCTCCAGGACGTCGACCCGCAGCAGCTGATGTCGATCCTGCGCGGGGAGCACCCCCAGACCATGGCCGCGGTGCTCGTGCACCTGCGTCCCGACCAGGCCTCGGTCGTCATGGCCGGGCTCGGCCCGGCCGACCAGGTCGCGGTCGCCCGGCGCCTGGCCACCACCGGCCGGTTCCAGCCGCACGCGCTCATGGTGCTGCAGGAGCTGCTCAAGGCCCGGACCTCCACCGTGCTGCCGCAGAGCAGCGGCGACGCCATGACCGGCGGCCTGCAGTCCCTGGTCGACGTCATCAACCGCGCCGACGCCGCCACCGAGAAGGCCATCCTCGAGGGGCTCACCGAGCACGACCCCGAGCTCGCCGACGAGGTCAAGGCCCGCCTGTTCGTCTTCGCCGACATCGTCGGCCTCGAGGACCGCGCGGTGCAGATGGTGCTGCGGCAGGTCGACTCCGCGGCCCTGGCCACGGCGCTCAAGAGCGTCCCCCAGGTGGTCCGCGACAAGGTCCTGTCCAACGTCTCCGAGCGCGCCCGCCAGGACCTCGTCGACGAGATCGAGGTGCTCGGCCAGGTCCGCAAGGCCGCCGTCGAGGAGGCCCAGGCCGGGATCGTGCAGATCATCCGTCAGCTCGAGGAGTCCGGCCAGCTCGTGGTCCGCCGGGGCGGGGGGGACGACGATGAGTACGTCTGAGCTCGAGGTCCGCCCCTTCGTCCCGGGCAGCCTCACCGGTCCGCGCGCCCGCGACGCCGGCGACGACCTGGCCCGCGAGCGCTCCCGCGAGGGGGGCCGCCAGGCCGGTTTCGTCACCGGGTACGCCACCGGCTACAGCGAGGGCCTGCGCCGGGCCGCCGAGAGCGTGGCCGCCCAGGAGGCGGCCCGCGAGGCCGCCGTCGACCGGGATCTCGCCCAGCTGCGGGCCCAGGCCGCCGCGGTGCTCCTCGCGCTGCGCGAGGCCACCGTCCAGGTCCAGGAGGACGGCGAGGTCGAGGCCGTCGCCATGGCCGAGGTCGTCGCCCGCTGCGCGGCCGAGCTCGCGGCCCAGGTCGTGCTCGCCGCGGCCCCCGAGCCCGGGGCGCTGCTCGCGCGGATCCGACGCGGCCTCGACGGCAGCCCTCCCGGGACGGTCGTGGCCGTGCAGGTCGACCCGGCCGGGCTGCGCGCCCTGGAGCGCACGGGCGTCCTGGACGGGGGCCTGCCCGCCGGGGTCACCGTCGTGGCCGACGCGCGGCTGTCGGCCGGCGACGTCGTCGTGCGCACCGGCGCGGCCACCGTCACCGACCTGCTCCGTCCTGCGGTCGCCGCGGCCGGCGCGTCCTTCACGGCCGACGCCGCCGACGCGGTCGGCGCGCCGGCCGGCCCCCTCGCGGTCCCGGGCGAGCGGTGAGCACGACCACCGCCGCCCGGCGCGTCGAGGTGCTGCTCGCACCCCGGCTCGTCCGCGCCGCCGCGGCCGCCGCGCCGTCCCGGACCGGGATCGTCAGCGCCGTCCTCGGCCTCGGCGTCGAGGTCGACGGCGTCCGCGCCGCGGTCGGCGAGACCGTCCTGCTCGGCGACGGCCCGGGTGCGCTCGAGGCCGAGGTGGTCGCCGCCTCCGGCACCCGGCTCAGCTGCACCCCGCTGCGCGGCACGGCCGGGCTGGCCGTGGGCCTCACCGCCCGCGCCGCCGGCACCCGCGCGCGCATCCCCCTCGGGCGCGCCCTGCTCGGCCGGGTCGTCGACCCCACCGGCGCCCCGCTCGACGGGCTGCCCGCCCCCCTGGTCACCGCCTGGGGCGACGTCGACGGCGACGCCCCGTCCCCGCTGGCCCGCGGGCGCATCACCACGCGGCTGCCGCTCGGCGTGCGCGTGCTCGACGCGTTCACCCCCGTCGGCCGCGGCCAGCGCATCGGCGTGTTCGCCGGCTCCGGCGTCGGCAAGTCGTCGCTGCTGTCGATGATCACGCGCAACAACGAGGCGGCCGTCACCGTCATCGCCCTGGTCGGCGAGCGCGGCCGGGAGGTCCGCCAGTTCGTCGAGGACGACCTGGGTCCCGAGGGCCTGGCCCGGTCCGTCGTCGTCGTGTCCACCTCCGACGACCCGCCGCTGCTGCGCCTGCGCGCCGCGTTCGCGGCCACCCGCATCGCCGAGGGCTTCGCCGCCGAGGGCGCCGACGTCGTCCTGCTCATGGACTCCCTCACCCGCGTGGCCACGGCCCAGCGCGAGGTGGCCCTGTCCGCCGGCGAGCCCCCGGCCACGCGCGGCTTCCCGCCGTCGGTCTTCGCCATGCTGCCCCGCCTGCTCGAGCGGGCCGGGCCGCTGGCCACCGGGTCCATCACCGGCGTCTACACCGTCCTGGTCGACGGCGACGACCACAACGAGCCCGTCGCCGACGCGGTCCGGGGCCTGCTGGACGGCCACGTCGTCCTCGACCGCCGGATCGCCACCTCGGGCCGCTTCCCCAGCGTGGACGTGCTCGGCTCCGTGTCGCGGCTCGCCCCGCAGATCAGCACCCCCGACGAGCTGCGCGCCGCCGCGCGGGTGCGCCGGATGCTCGCCGCCCACCGGGAGGCCCGCGACCTCGTCGAGGTCGGCGCGTACGTCTCCGGGACCAACGCCGACGTGGACGCCGCCCTGCGGCTCCAGCGCCCCGTCGAGGAGTTCCTCCGCCAGGGCCTCGCCGAGCCGGCCCCGGCCCACGAGACCAGCCAGGTCCTCATGGCCATCGCCGAGGCGGCGGGCCCCGCATGAGCCTCGTCGCCCTGCTGGGCCTGCGGAAGACCGCGCGCGCCACCGTCGAGCGGGAGCTCGCCGGCGCCTCCGCCGTGCGCGCCCGCGCCGAGCGCACCCGCGCCGACGTCGTCGGCCGGATGCACGGCGACCCCCACCTGCTCGACTCCGCCGGCGACGTCCGGCTGCTGCTGTCCCGGCGCGCCGGCCTGCTCGCCGACCTCTCGCGCGCCGACGACGCCCTGGCCCTGTCCGTGGCGGAGCAGGACCGCCAGCAGGTCCTCGTCGCCCAGGCCCGGATGCGGCTCAAGGCCGTCGAGCGCCTGCAGGAGCGCCGCGACACCGAGGAGCGCCTCGAGCGCGACCGCCGCGACGCCCTGGAGCTGGAGGACGTCGTCGCCGGGATCCGGCTGGCCCGCGCCGCCCGTGAGGACGCGGGCCGGGGTGGTCGGCCGTGACCGGCGTCGCCGAGGTGCAGGGCCGCATCGCCGCCATCGCCTCCCGCATCGACGGCCTCGCGTCCCGCCGCGCCGCCGTGGACCCGCTCGCCCTCGCCGCGTTCCAGGAGCAGATGACCCAGGCCGCCGCCGGGCTGGGCGGGACGTCCGGGACGGGCGCCCCGCTGACCTCGGGGACCGCGACGCCCGGCACCGGGCTGACCGGGCTGACCGGGCTGACCGGGCTGACCGGGCTCGCCTCGCTCCCGGGGGCGGCCGGGCCGTCCGGCGCCCCCGCCGACGGCCCCACGGGCGGCGACGTCGTCGCCGCGGCCCGCCGCTACCTCGGCGTGCCCTACCGCTGGGGCGGCACCGACCCGGCGACCGGGCTGGACTGCTCGGGACTGGTGCAGCGCGTCTTCGCCGACCTCGGCGTCGACGTGCCGCGCACGGTCGCCGACCAGCGCCACGCCGGCACCGCGGTGGCCTCCATGGCCGACGCCCGCCCCGGCGACCTGCTCGTCTTCGACAGCGCGAGCTCGCCCAGCGGGCGCCACATCGGCATCTACGTCGGCGACGGGCAGATGCTCGCCGCGCCCCGCAAGGGCAAGGACGTCTCCGTCATGCCCGTCTGGGACGACGTCGCCGCGATCCGGCGCGTGGTCCCGGCCGGGCCCGCCGCCGCCGGCGGTGTCGCCGCCGCAGCCCTGGCGCCGACCACCGCCCGGCCGGCGTGGGCCGGCACCGGCACCGACCTGCCCGCCCTGTTCGCCGGCGCGACCGCACGCTACGGGCTGCCGCAGGGCCTGCTCGCCGCCGTCGCCCAGCGCGAGTCCGGGATGCGCACCGACGCCGTCAGCCCGGCCGGCGCGCGCGGCCTCATGCAGCTCATGCCCGCGACCGCGCGCGAGCTCGGCGTGGACCCGATGGACCCGGCCCAGGCCGTCGACGGGGCCGCGCGCTACCTGCGCACCCAGCTCGACGCCTTCGGCTCGCTCGACCTCGCGCTCGCCGCCTACAACGCCGGGCCCGGCGCCGTCCGCCGCCACGGCGGCGTGCCGCCGTACCCGGAGACCCGCGACTACGTCACCGCCGTCACCTCGGCCGTGCAGACAGGACGTGCAGCATGAGCATCCGGACCGCACCCGGCGGGGCCCCCCGCGTCGAGGACGTCGTGCCCGCACGGGCCTCCCGCCCCGGCACCCCGGCCAGCTCCGCCGCGGGCGCGTTCGCGCAGGTGCTGCTCGAGGCCCGCCGCCCCGGCGCCGCGCCGGACGACCAGGCCCCCCGCCCCCGGGCGCTCGCCCGCCCCCTGCCCGCCTGGGCGGGGGAGCAGGGCCGCCGGCCGGTGGAGGGCCGCGACGCCCGCCCCGCCGCCCGCTCCGACCGGGCCGTCCCCGACGCGCGCCCCGACGACGCCGACCGCCCGCGCCCCAGGACAGCGCCCGCCTCCCGCGCCGGGGCCCGCGAGGCTGCGGCCCCGGGCCGCCGCGGCACGGGTGCCGACCAGGCGGGCCGGGCCGACGCTCCCGACCGCACCGGGCTCGCGGGCCGTCCGGACGACGCCGGGCGCACCGCCCGCGCGGCACGGCACGACGGCGGCGGGACCCCCGACGCCGACCGACCGGGCGACCACGACGCCGCCGGCACCACCGTCGGCGACCCCGCCGCCGTGCCGGCCGGGACCTCCGGGCCCGCCGCGGACGGGGCGCCCGTGGCCGGCCAG
Organism: uncultured Actinomycetota bacterium; assembly: GCA_963750335.1. GTDB lineage: Bacteria > Actinomycetota > Actinomycetes > Actinomycetales > JBBAYJ01 > Aquipuribacter. The sequence goes on along the minus strand of CAVVQD010000010.1, from coordinate 144,307 downwards.
CCCGGCGGGGTCCCCGCCACGACGACCACCGCGGACCCGTCGACCGCGACCCTCGCCGCCGCGGGCGCCGGGGCTGCCGTGGCCGGTGCCGCCGGCGCCGTCGGGACCACGTCCGTCGCCCCGACGGCCCAGCCCGCCACGGCCGCCACGGCCGCCTCGGCCGCCTCGGCCGCCTCTGGTGCGCCGGCTGTCGCCCCCGCTGCTGCCGGCGCCACCGGTGCCGCTGTCGACGGCTCGGCCGACCTCGGCGCCGCGACGGGCACCACCCGCCCCGCCGGTCTCGTCGACCCCGCGGCCACCACCGGGACGACCGGCACCGCCGGGCCGGGCGTCGACGGGGCGAGCAGGGCCGGCGGCAGCGCCGAGACCCCGACGACCGCTCCGACGGGCACGACGGGTGCCGGTCCGGCCAGTGCGACGCCCCCCGCCACTGCCACCGCGACGCCCCCCGCCACTGCCACCGAAGCCCCCACCGCCACCCCCACCGCCGTCGCGACGACCGGCCCCGTCCTCCCGGTGCCCGCCCTCCAGGCCCCCTCCGGCACCACGGACGCCACGGCCGCCGGTGCCCAGGGCCAGGCCACCGCCGTCGCCGGGCCGACGGGCGCCGCTGCACTCGCCGGTGCGGCGGGCGCCCAGGCCGGCGGCGCCGGGTCCGACGGCGGCGCCCACGACGGCGGCGCCCACGACGGCGGCCGTCCGGCGCCCGCGCAGCCGGCCGGCGCCCCCGCGCCCACGACCGGCCTCGGCGCGGTGACGGCACCCACCACCGCCGCCGTCGGCACCAGCGCCCCGGCCGCCGCCCCCGCCGTCTCCGTCGGCCCCTTCACCTTCGCGCAGCTCGCCGCGGCCGCCGCCACCACGCGGGCCCGCGTCGCCGCCACGGCCATGGGCGAGATCACCCGCCTCGTCGTCCACATGTCCCCCGAGGACCTCGGCCCGGTCCGGGTCACCGCGGAGCAGACCGCCTCGGGTGTCCAGGTCGACCTGGCCGGCGGCGACGAGACCGTGCGGGAGGCCCTGCGCGGCGCGCTCGACGAGCTGCGCCAGCAGCTCGACGCCGGCACGTCCGGCCGGCAGGACCCCCGCGACCACGGCCGCTGGGCGCCGCCCGGCGGCCACGGCGGGCGCGGCCAGCACCCCGGTGCGCGCCCCGTCCCGCAGACCCCGGCCGTCCCGCTCCCGGCCGCCCGGCCCGCAGCCGTCCACGTGCTGCCCGGGCGCAGCCACCGGGGGGTGGACGTCCGTGCCTGATCCCGAGCGCGTCCCCCGGACGGCTCAGGCCGGGGCCCGGACGCGCCGACACCCACCGGGCGGCCCCGGCGCCGCACCGCGCACCGCCCCGCCCGCCGGGCCCACAGCCCCGCCCGCCCCCCGACCCACCGCAGGAGGACCGAGATGACCGTCCCCGTCACCGGCACCAACCCGGCCTTCCCGGCCTGGACGCCGCCGGCGCAGACCCCGACGGCCGCCGGCTCCGAGCTGGGCAAGGACGCCTTCCTCAAGCTCCTCGTCGCGCAGCTGCGCTACCAGGACCCGATGAACCCGGCCGAGGGCGCGGAGTTCATCGCCCAGACGGCCCAGTTCACCCAGGTCGAGAAGATGCAGGAGGTCGCGGACTCCACGTCCGCCTCGCTCACCCTGCAGCAGCGGTGGGGAGCCGGCGCCACCGTCGGCCGCGAGGTCGACTACATCGGCGCCGACGGCCTGGTGACCAGCGGCACCGTCACCGCCGCGGTCTTCACCGCCGACGAGCCCGTGCTCCGGGTGACCACGCCGACCGGCACGACCCAGGTGCCCTTCGCCGCGGTCCAGGCCCTCCGCGACCCGGCCCCCACGGCTCCCCCCACGGCACCCACGACGACCACGACGCCCACGACGACCACGACCCCGGCCTGATCCTCGGCCGACCGGCACCGCCCGCACCTGCAGGGCCCACGGACCAGCACCGCTCCCAGACCAGCACCGCCCACGACCTCAGGAGGTCACCGTGCTCCGTTCCATGTTCTCCTCCATCAGCGGGCTCCGCTCGCACCAGACGATGATGGACGTCACCGGCAACAACATCGCCAACGTCAACACGGCGGGGTTCAAGTCCTCCCAGACGCTGTTCCAGGACACCCTGAGCCAGCTGCTGCAGGGCGCCGCCGCGCCGACGTCCGACCAGGGCGGCACCAACCCGGCGCAGGTCGGTCTCGGCACCCGCGTGGCGGGCATCTCCACGAACTTCGGGCAGGGCGCGGCGCAGACCACCGGCCGCAGCACCGACCTCATGATCTCCGGCGACGGGTTCTTCGTGGTCGACAACGGCAACGAGCAGCTGTACACCCGCGCCGGGTCCTTCAGCTTCGACGCCGGCGGCCGTCTGGTCACCACGGACGGCTCGCTCGTCCAGGGCTGGGGGGCGACGAACGGCGTGGTCGACACCAACGGCCCGCTCGGCCCGCTGACCCTGCCCATCGGCGTCCTGCTGCCCCCGGCGGCCACGAGCACCGTGACCATGGGCGGCAACCTGCCGGCGGACACGACGAGCACCACCCCGGTGGTCACGTCCATCCCCGTCTACGACGGCCAGGGCGCCGCCCGCGACGTCAGCGTCACCTTCACCAAGATCAGCGCCACCGAGTGGTCCGTCTCCGCCGTCGACGGCGGCACGACGGCCACCGGCACGCTCACCTTCGCCGCGGACGGGTCCACCCCGACGCCGGCCACGCTGGCCCTGGGCGGGCTCAGCATCGACATGGCCGGCATGACCGGCTACGCGAAGACCAACACCGCCGGCGCGCTCCGTCAGGACGGCTACGCCGCCGGGACCCTGTCCAGCTTCGGCGTCGGCCCCGACGGCGGCCTGGTCGGCATCTTCTCCAACGGCCGGCGGGACACCCTCGGCCAGCTCGCGATGGCGACGTTCGCCAACCCGTCGGGCCTGGAGAAGGCCGGCGGCTCGATGTACCGGCCCAGCGTCAACACCGGCGAGCCGCAGGTCGGCGTCCCCGGCGACGGCCGCGGCACCCTGTCCGGCGGGATGCTCGAGATGAGCAACGTCGACCTGGCGCAGGAGTTCACCAACCTCATCATCGCCCAGCGCGGGTTCCAGGCGAACAGCCGCGTCATCACCGCCAGCGACGAGATCCTCCAGGACCTCGTCAACATGAAGCGCTGACCCCGGCACCACGCCCGACCGCCCGCCCCGGGGGCGGGGCGCGCCCGTCCGGGCGCGTCCCGCTCACCCGTCCGGGTCACCCGCCCCGGCCGGCCTCATCCGTCCGGCGGTGCTGCCGATCAGCACCAGGCCACCCCTCGGCACCCACGCCCCACGCACGGCCCCGCACCCACGCGCCACGGACGGCGCGCCACCCCTCCACGGACGGACCCTCATCGTGATCAGACTGACGCGGCTCAACGGGAGCGTCTTCTCTCTCAACCCGGACCTGATCCACCGGGCCGAGGAGACGCCCGACACGGTGCTGACCCTCATCGACGGCAGCCGGTACGTCGTGGTCGAGGGCCTGGACCAGCTCGTCGACCTGGTCGTCGGCTACCGGGCCCGCGTGGTCGCCGAGGCCGGCCTGCTCGCCGAGGCCGCCTCCGCACCGTCCGCCCACTCCGGGCCGGTCCTCACGGGCGTCCCCGCGGCGACCGACGGCGACCCGGACGGCTGGGACGACGACGAGCAGCCCGGCCCCCGTGACCCGCGCACCGGGGCCTCCGTGGTCCGGCTGCGCGCCCGGAGGGCCTGATGGACCCGCTGACCCTGATCGGGGTCGTCCTCGGGTTCGCCGTCATCTTCGTGTCGACCTTCCTCGAGGGCGGCAACCCGATGGCGATGTTCCTCGTGCCGCCCATGCTGCTCGTGCTCGGCGGCAGCGTCGCGGTCGGCCTGGCCGGCAACACCATGGGCGACGCCGGCCGCTTCGGCAAGGACCTGGTCAAGGCCATGGCCGGCAAGGCGGCCAAGCCCGGCGCGGCGCTGGACACGGTCGTGTCGCTGGCGGAGCAGGCGCGCCGCGAGGGCCTGCTCGGCCTCGAGGACGCCGCCTCGAACCTCGAGGACCCGTTCCTCAAGGAGGCCCTCGAGCTCGCCATCGACGGCACCGACCCCGAGGACCTGCAGGACGTCCTGTTCGGCAAGATCGAGGCCAAGCGTGCCCACGACAAGGTCGGCGCGAAGTTCTTCGGCGACATGGGCGCCTACGCCCCGACCCTCGGCATCGTCGGCACCGTGCTCGGCCTGGTCCACGTGCTGGAGCAGCTGTCGGAGCCGGAGAAGCTCGGCCACCTCATCGCCGCCGCGTTCACCGCGACCCTGTGGGGCGTCATGAGCGCGAACGTGTTCTTCCTGCCGGTCGCCGCGCGCCTCAAGCGGCTCTCGGAGCTGGAGATCGCGAGCATGGAGGTCGTCGTCGAGGGCGTCCTCGCCATCCAGTCCGGCGCCAGCCCGCGCGTGGTCGCCCGCAAGCTCGGCAGCCTGCTGCCCCCGGGCAGCACCAAGGCGGACAAGGGCGACAAGGCGACAAGCGACAAGGCCAAGGCCAAGGCGGCGTGACGTGTCCGGTCACAAGGGCCGCAAGGGCGGCCACGAGGAGGAGCACGAGAACCACGAGCGCTGGCTGATCTCCTACGCCGACATGATCACGCTTCTCATGGTGCTGTTCGTCGTCATGTTCGCCATCAGCAACGTGGACCAGAAGAAGTTCGCCGAGCTGAGCGCCGGCCTGTCCGACGGCTTCGGCGCCCCGCGCTTCGTGGCCCTGGAGGGCGCCGTCAGCCCGCTCAACGGGGCCGGGCCGATGATCGACCCGATCAGCATCGAGGTGCCGCCGGTGGGTCCTCCGGGCGGCGACGCCACGGACCTGTCCGAGGAGGAGGCCGACCACGAGAAGGCGGCCGCCGAGCTCGCCGCCGCCGAGGCCGAGCTGGCCCGGCTGGACCAGGTCGAGGCCGAGGCCGAGGCCGCGCTGGCCGCCGAGGGCCTCCAGGACCGGGCCGGCTTCCGCATCACCGAGGAGGGGCTGGTCATCGTGCTCTTCGCCGACGACGTGTTCTTCGCCAGCGGCAGCGCCACCATCCAGCCCACCGGCGACCGGGTCATCGACACCCTGGCCCCGGTCCTCACCCGCTCCGGCGGGGAGGTGAGCGCGGAGGGCCACGCCAACTCCGTCCCCGTCGGCCCCGGCTCGATCTACCCCTCCAACTGGGAGCTGTCCGCGGCCCGGGCCGCCGCGGTCGCCCGCCACCTCGTCGAGGTGAACGGCCTGCCGGGGCCGCTGGTCGACGCGACCGGCTACGGCGACACCCGCCCCCTCGTGCCGCCCTCGGACCCGACGTCGGTCACCACGAACCGGCGGGTCGACCTGCTCCTCCGCTCCTCGGCCCCGGCCGAGGTCCGGGCCCTGCTGCCGACGCTGGCGGCGACCCGCTCGTGAGCGCGCCCGAGAGCCCGCGGGCCACCCGCAGCCGTCCGACCACCCCGCCTCACCCCCAGGAGTCCTGAGATGTCCGTCACCGACCGTGCCCTGACCGGGGGCAAGAGCGTGCCCGACCAGCGCAAGGGCGGGGCCCCCGTCGGCACCGACGACGACGCCCCGCCGAAGGGGGGCCGGAAGAAGAAGATCATCGGCGCCGCGGTCCTGCTCGTCGCCGTGCTCGGGGCCGGCGGCGGCGCGTTCGTCATGTTCACCGGCGGCGGCGCCGACGACGAGGCGGCCGCCGAGGTCGTCGAGGTGGAGCCGGAGCCCGGCGCGGTCGTCCCCCTGGAGCCGATCACCATCAACCTCGCCGACGGGCGCTACCTCCAGGTCGGCATCGCCCTGCAGGAGGCCGTGCCCGAGGGCGGCGGCGAGCACGCCGAGACCGACGGCAGCCAGGCCCTCGACATCCTCATCCACCAGCTGTCCGGCAAGCCGATGGCGGAGCTCGCCTCCACCGAGCAGCGCGACGCGGTCAAGGCCGAGCTGGTGACGGAGATCTCCGAGGCCTACCACGAGCACGTCTACGACATCTACTTCACGTCGTTCGTCATGCAGTAGCCACGCCGCGCGACGGCGGATCCCTCAAGGTGCCACCCGTTCGGCCGATGAAGGGTGCGTGCCGACAGACACCGGACCCAGGACGGGCGCCCGCCGCCGCGGCGGCAGGACGCCCGCCGCGGAGCTCGAGCCCTACGACTTCCGGCGACCCACCAAGCTCTCGCGCGAGCACGCCCGCGCGCTGCAGGTCGTCGCCGAGACCTTCGCCCGGCAGTGGGCGACCCAGTTCTCCACCATGCTCCGCGACGGGCAGGTCGAGCCCGGCGCGGTGACGCAGACCACGTACGGCAAGTACGTGGCCGGGCTGCCCGCGCCGTCGCTGCTGGCCGTCATCGCCTCCGAGGAGCTGTCGGACTTCGTCCTGCACCTCGAGCACGACGTGGCCATGGCCGCCGTGGACCGCCTGCTGGGCGGGCGCGGCGAGGCCGACCAGCCCGCGCGGCCCGCCACCCAGCTGGAGCTCGCGCTGCTGCGCAGCCTGCTCGACCGGGTGGTCGCCGAGCTGCCCTACGCCTTCGCCCCGCTCGGCAGCCTCACGCCGTCGGTGTCCGGCCTGGAGACCAACCCGCAGTTCGCGCAGGTGGTCGGGCCGGCCGAGGCCCTCGTGGTCATCGACTTCGGCGTCACCGTCGGCGACGTCACCGGCACCGCCACCCTGGCCGTCCCCTACGCCGCCCTGCAGCCCATGCTCAACCCCGAGGGCAGCGACGAGCGCAGCGTCGTCCGGACCAACCCGGCCGCGGAGCAGGGCCTGTCCGAGGTGCCCATGACCGTCGGGGCCCGGATGCGCGGCATCCGGATGTCCTCCGACGAGGTCCTCGCCCTGGCCGTCGGCGACGTGGTGCGCCTCGGCCACCCCGCCGACAGCCCCCTGCTCATGGTCGCCGGCGAGCGCGCGTTCGCCCGCGCCGTCCCGGCCAACCGCCGCAACACCCTCGCCTGCCTGATCGTCGACCCTCGGAAGGACCGCTCGTGACCAGCTCCCCGACCGCCCGCCCCACCACGACCGACACGAGCGGCACCCCCGGAGGGCCCGCGCTCGTCGCGGCCGCCGCGGCCGCCGCGGTCCTGCCCCTGGGCGGCCCGGTCTCCCCGGTCGTCGCCGCGCTGTCCGAGCTGGACGGCCTGGACGCCCACGTCGCGGTCACCGCCCGGTACTCCGGCTCCGGCGAGGGCACCGTCGCGGTCGTGCTGTCCGGCGGGGACCTGCTCGCGCTGTCCGGCGGCGAGGCCGTCGACCCGGAGTGCTGCCGGCCCGCCCTCGAGGCCGCCGCCACCGCGCTCGGGCCGTGCGTGCTGTCCGCGCTCGAGACCGTCTCCGCCCCGACCCTGCTGGAGACGCTGCGCGCCGCCGGTCCGCAGGCGCACCTGGCGCGCCTCGGCGACGACCCGGCCGACGCCGTGCACGTCGTCGTCCTCACCGACGCCCCGCCCGTGCCCGACCTGCCCGCCCCCCGGCGCGCCCCGGCCGGCGAGACCTCCGACCGTGCCGCGGCCCCCCGGTCCTCCTCCGCCGGGGACGTCGCCCGCGGGATGGGGATGCTCCGCGGCGTCCACATGGAGATCACCGCCGAGATCGGCCGCACCAAGATGACCGTCCAGGAGCTCCTCGAGCTCGCGGCCGGCTCCGTGGTCGAGCTCGACCGGCCCGTCGGCAGCCCCGCCGACCTGCTGGTCAACGGCCGGCTGTTCGCCCGCGGCGAGGTCGTCGTCGTCGACGAGGACTTCGCCCTGCGCATCACCGAGATCGTCGAGCCGGACGACGCCGGCTGATGGACACCGCCCAGGTGCTGCTGCGCGCCGCGGGCGGCCTGCTCGCCGTGCTCGGCACGCTGTGGGTCTGCGTCCGCGTGGTCAGGGCCCGCACCGGCGCGCTCGGACCGTCCGCCGCCGTCCGCCTGCGCGTCGTCGCCCGCGCCCCGCTCGGCCGCCACGCCAGCGTGGTCAGCGTCGACGTCGGCGACCGGGTGCTCGTCCTCGGCGTGGGGGAGCAGGGGGTCCGGCTGCTGGCCGAGCAGCCCGCGCTGCCCGCCGCCGGACCCGTGTCGGTCTCCGTCGCCGTCCCGGTGCCCGTCCCCGCGGACGCGTCGGCCGGGCCGGCCGAGGCCGGCGCCGCGGCCGCCGCGCTGCCTGCTCCGCTGCCTGCCCCGTGCTGCCCGTGCCTGCCCCGATGCCCGCCCCGATGCCCGCCCCGCGCAGCCCCCTGGCCGGCTCCCTCGTCGACCCGGACACCTGGCGCGCCGTCGTCGCCGTGGCGCGCGAGAAGACGGTCCGCCGGTGAGCGCGGTCGTGCCCGTGCGGGTCGGCGGCCGCCCGGCGGCGCCCCGGCTGCCGCTGGTGGTCCTGCTCGGTGCGCTGGCCCTGCTCGTCGTGCTGCTCACCGTGCTGCTGCCCGTCACCGGCGCCGACGCGGCCACCGGCCCGGTCGACCCCGGCCCCGCCGCCGGTCCCGCGGCCCCCGCCGCCGGTCCCACCGCCCCGGCTGCCCCGGTCGCGCCCACCCCGCCGGCGGAGACCGCCCCCGGCGGCACCGTGAGCATCGACGTCAACGGCCCCGACGGCACCCCCGCCTCCGCCGTCGTCCTCATCCTCGTCATCACCGGGCTGTCGGTGGCCCCCGGGCTGCTGCTCATGACCACCGCGTTCACCAAGATCGCCGTCGTCCTCGCCCTCACCCGCAACGCCATCGGGCTGCAGATGACCCCGCCGAACCAGGTCCTCATCGGCCTCTCGCTCTTCCTCACCCTCTTCGTCATGACCCCGACGTTCACCGAGGTCAACGACATCGCCGTGCAGCCCTACCTGGCCGGCGACATGACCATCACCGACGCGTTCTCCGAGGGCCTCGGGCCGCTGCGCGAGTTCATGCTGGCCAGCACCCGCCCCGAGGAGCTCGCCCTCATCACCAAGGCCGCGGACATGGACCTGCCGGCCAGCGCCGCGCAGGTGCCGATCACCACGCTCGTGCCGGCGTTCGTCCTGTCCGAGCTGCGCTCCGCCTTCATCATCGGCTTCGTCATCTTCGTGCCGTTCCTGGTCATCGACCTCGTGGTCTCCAGCGCGCTGATGAGCGTCGGCATGATGATGCTGCCGCCGGTCATCATCTCCCTGCCCTTCAAGATCCTGCTGTTCGTGCTCGTCGACGGCTGGGGCCTGGTCATCCGGGCCCTGGTCGGGAGCTACGGGTAGGCCGCGGTGACCGACTCCACCGTCGTCGAGATCGGCCTGGCCGCCCTGCTCGTGGGGGCCAAGCTCGCCGCCCCGCTCCTGCTGTCCGCGCTGGTCGTGGGGTTCGTGGTGTCGCTGCTGCAGTCGGTGACCCAGATGCAGGACCCCGCGCTCGCCTTCGTGCCCAAGCTCGTCGCGGTCGGGCTGTGCCTGCTGCTGTTCGGCAGCTGGATGATCACCGAGATCACGGTCTTCACCACCGAGCTGTACGAGCGCATCCCGGACCTCGTCCGGGGCGGCTGAGCGTGGTCCTCGACGTCCCCGACGAGGCCCTGGCGGCGCTGCTGCTCGGGTCGCTGCGCGTGGTCGGCTGGCTCGTGGTCGCCCCGCCCTTCGCCGGGCGCTCGGTCCCCGCGCCGGTCAAGGGGCTGCTGTCGGTGGCGCTCGCGCTGCCCCTGCTGCCCAGCCTGCGCGAGGACCTGCCGCCGCTGGAGCTGGGGCCGTTCCTCGCCGCGGCGGTCGTGCAGCTGCTCGTCGGGCTCGCGCTGGGCTTCCTCTGCTACCTGCTGTTCCTCGCCTTCCGGGTCGCCGGCGACATCATCGACACCGTGGGCGGGTTCGCCCTCGCGGCCGCGTTCGACCCGCTCAACCAGAGCCAGGCCGCCGTCATCGGCCGCTTCCAGGGGCTGCTCGCCTCCACGCTGCTCGTGGTCACCGACGGCTGGCTCGTGGTCTGGCACGGCTTCTTCCGCAGCTTCGAGGTGCTGCCGCCCGGCGCGTCCTTCGACACCGCGGTGGTCGCCTCGGCGGTGACGTCGGGGCTGGGCACGATGGTGCTGGCCGCGGTGCAGATCGCCGCCCCGATGATCGCCGTGCTCTTCGTGGCCGACGTCGGGCTCGCCCTGGCCAGCCGCGTCGCGCCGCAGCTCAACGCCTTCGCCCTGGCCTTCCCGCTGAAGATCCTGCTGACCGTCACCCTCATCGGCTACACCTTCGTGGCCCTGCCCGGCCTGGTGGCGGGGTCCGCCGAGCGCATCGGCGCGACGCTGCTGCAGGTGGCCGGCTGATGGGCGCCCCCTGATGGCCGGAGGTGACAGCGGCCAGGAGAAGACCGAGGCCCCGAGCCCGCGCAAGCTCAAGGAGGCCCGGGACCGGGGGCAGATCCCGCACACGCAGGACCTGTCGAGCTGGGCGTCGATCGCGGCCATGGCCGTCACCGCCCCGGCCGTCATCGCGGCCGGGCACGACCGGATCGCCGGCGCGCTGCTGCGGGTCGACCAGGTCGTCGCCGACCCGGAGCCGGCCGTGGCCATCGACGTGCTCGTGGACTCCGTCGCGGCCAGCATGCTGCTCCTGGTCCCCATGGTCGGCGCCGCCATGGTCGCCTCGGTCGCGGCCTTCGCGGTGCAGGGCGGCATCCATGTCGCGTGGGCCAAGCTCAAGCCAGACCTCAAGCGGCTGGACCCGTTCGCCGGGCTCAAGCGCATCCTCGGGCCGATGACCTGGTGGGAGGCGGTCAAGACCACCGTCAAGTCGGCCGCCCTGGTGCTGGTGACGTGGTGGGCGGTGAGCCGGATGCTGCCCTCGCTCATGGGGGCCGGGGAGCTGCCGCTCGGCGTCACCATCGGCACCATGCGCGGCTCGCTCGCCCTGCTCGTCCAGGTCGCCGTCGTGGTCGGCTTCGTCATGGCCGCCGCCGACTTCGCCGTGCAGAAGCGGAAGTCGCTCAAGGAGCTCCGCATGACCCGCGACGAGGTCAAGCAGGAGAACAAGAGCACCGAGGGCAACCCGCTCATCAAGCAGGCCATCCGTTCCAAGCAGATCCAGGCCAGCCGCAACCGGATGATGGCCGCGGTCTCGCGGGCCGACGTCATCGTCGTCAACCCGACGCACTACGCCGTCGCCCTGCGCTACGAGCCGGGCTCCGGCCCGCCGGAGGTGCTGGCCAAGGGCGTGGACGCCGTGGCCGCCCGGATCCGCGAGCGCGCCGCCGAGCACCGGGTGCCGATGGTCGAGGACGTGCCGCTGGCCCGCGCCCTGCACGCGGCCTGCGAGGTGGGCGACGAGATCCCCGGCGAGCTGTTCGAGGCCGTGGCGCACGTGCTCGCCTTCGTCATGTCGTTGCGCGCCAAGGGCAGCGCGGCCGGCCTCCACACCGACACCCGCCGCCGCGGCACGACCCCCGACGGCGAGCAGCTGCGCAAGGACCGCCGCCGCCGGCGCCGCCGCCAGCCCGCCGCCGCGCCCGCCGCCTGACGCGCCGACCACAGCAGCGCACGGCACGCCCGTCGAGGCGTCCCGGACCGTCCGGCACCCCCTGGCGTGTGCTCGCGTGGTCCGGACGGGTGACGAACCACGACCGGTCGGGCGCTCAACCTCGGGGCCGGGGCTGCCGAGAGAGCAGGAGCCAGGACGGCGACAGCACGGCCACGGATCAGGCCGGTCAGGACCACCAGACCCGGAAGAGGTCGTGTGAAGCCGTCGGAGATCGGTCGGTACGCGGTGCCCGTGGGCGTCGTCGGGATCGTCCTCCTGCTCGTCGTGCCGCTGCCGGCATGGCTGCTGGACGGGCTGATCGTCCTCAACATCGCCCTCAGCCTGCTCGTGCTCCTCACCGCGATGTACGTGACCCGGCCCCTGGACTTCTCGATCTTCCCGGCGCTGCTGCTGGTCCTCACGCTGTACCGGCTCGGGCTCAACGTGGCCTCGACCCGGCTCGTCCTGCTCGACGGCTACGCGGGCGAGGTGATCCACGCGTTCGGGGCCTTCGTCATCGGCGGCTCGCTCGTGGTCGGCCTCGTCATCTTCCTGCTGCTCGTGGTCATCCAGTTCGCGGTCATCACCAACGGTGCGACCCGCGTGGCCGAGGTGGGCGCCCGGTTCACCCTGGACGCGATGCCCGGCAAGCAGATGGCCATCGACGCCGACCTCAACTCCGGCCTCATCGACGAGGAGACCGCCCGCCAGCGCCGCGCCGACGTGGCCGCGGAGGCCGACTTCTACGGCGCGATGGACGGCGCCTCGAAGTTCGTCAAGGGCGACGCGATCGCCGCGATCATCATCACGATCATCAACCTGCTCGGCGGGTTCGGCGTCGGGGTGGCCCAGCGGGGCCTGTCGTGGGGCGACGCCCTGCAGAACTACTCGCTGCTGACCATCGGCGACGGCCTGGTCTCCCAGATCCCCGCGCTGCTCATGTCCGTCGCGACGGGCCTCATCGTCACCCGGTCGACCACCGACGGCGACCTCGGCACCGACGCCGCCAAGCAGCTGTTCCGCAACACCCGCGCGCTGGCCATCGCCGGCGCCGCGATGATCCTCATCGCCCTCGTGCCCGGCCTGCCCAAGCCGCCGTTCGTCGTGGCCGGGGTGGTCATGCTCGTGGCCGCCCAGCGCGCCCGCCGCGCCGACGTCGGCGGCCCCGTCGAGGACGACCTGCCCGCCCTGCCCCCCGCCGACCCCACCGAGATGCTCGTGCAGGAGATGTCCGTCGACCCGCTCGAGGTCGTCCTGGCCACCGACCTGGTGGACCTCGTGGACACCGGGGCCGGCGGCGACCTGCTCGACCGGGTCCGGGCCCTGCGCCGCAAGGTCGCCCTCGAGGTGGGCCTCGTGCTCCCGCCGGTGCGGACCCGCGACTCCCTCGAGCTGGCGCCCGGCCAGTACCAGGTCCTCGTCTCCGGCGTGGAGGTCGGCCGCGGCCTGGCCCCGGCCGGGAAGGTGCTCGCCCTCGGCGACCACCTGGAGACCCTGCCCGGCGCCCTCACCATCGAGCCCGTCTTCGGCCTGCACGGCAAGTGGCTGCCGGTCGAGATGCGCCACCAGGCCGAGATGACCGGCGCCACCGTCGTCGACCGCGGCTCCGTCCTCATCACCCACCTCGGCGAGGTCGTCCGCGCCCACGCCTCCCGCCTGCTGTCCCGCGAGGACGTCAAGGCGCTCGTGGAGTCCGTCCGCCGGGTGCACCCCGTCGTGGTCGAGGAGCTCGTCCCGTCGCAGCTGTCGCTCGGGGAGGTGCAGCGGGTGCTGCGCGGCCTGCTCGACGAGCGGCTGCCGGTGCGCGACCTGGTCCGGATCTTCGAGGCGCTCAGCCTGCGGGCCCGGGTCTCCACCGACGTCGACGGGCTCGTCGAGGCGGCCCGCGCCGGCCTCGGGCCCGCGGTCGCCGACGCCTTCTCCCGCGACGGCGTGCTCCGCGTGGTCACCCTCGACCCGCTGATGGAGCACGAGATGGCCGAGCACGTCCGGCCCTCCGAGGACGGTCCCTGCGTCCAGCTCGACCCCGGCCGCACCGAGGCCTTCCTCGACGCGCTCGCGGCCTGCACGGCCCGGGTCGACGCCCTCGGCGTGGACTACGTGCTCGTCTGCGCGCCGGGCCTCCGCTCGGCGCTCCACCGCCTCGTCGGGGTCTCCGCCCCGGCGCTCGCGGTTCTCTCGTACACCGAGGCCGGCCAGGCGCCCCGGGTGGAAGCGATCGGGACGGTGAGCCATGCCACGGCAGTTGCACCTTGAGGGTCCGGCCCTGGAGCCCCTGCTCGCGCAGGCCCGGGCCGACCACGGAGCGACGGTCACCGTCGTCGGCGCCCACCGGGTCCGCCGGGGCGGCTTCGCGGGCTTCTTCGCCCGCGAGCACTACGAGGTGACCATCGAGGTCCCGGACCCGGTCGCCGGCGAGAGCGCCGGGCCGACCGCGTCCGCCGCGCCGGTCGTGCCCGCGCCGCTCTCCCTGCCGTCGCAGGTGGGGGCGACCGTCGGAGGGCTGTCGGTCACGGGGCCGACCCTCGCCGGGCTGCCCGCGGCCGGGCCGTCCGCCGCGGGGACGCCGACCATGGCGGACCTGCTCGCGCTCGCCGACCGGGCCGACGGGGCCGGGGCCCTGGCCGCGGTGCGTGCCCGCGCCGCGACCGCGCCCGTGCTGTCCGCCCCCTCCGTCTACCGCGCCCCGGGCCGCTCGGCCCGCCTCGGCCTGACCCCCGCCGAGCCGACCCTGACGGCCGGCCCCGCGGCCGGACCGGCGCCTGCCGCGCCCGCCGTGCCTGCCGTTCCTGCTGCGGCTGGTGTGCCTGCGGTGCCTGCCCCCGTCACCGTCCCGGCCGGTGCCTCCGCCGCCCCGGCACCTCCCGAGGGACAGCCCGCCCGCCTGCCGGGTCGCTCGCTGTCGACGGAGTCCCGCAGCTTCGAGGAGGTGCTGGCGGCGCTTCGGGCCGACCTGCTGGGCCCGGGCTCCACCGACGCCCTCGACCCCTCCCACCACAGCAGCGTCGACCGGGCCGGGTGGCTCGACGGCGCCGGCACCGAGGACCCGGCCCGCGACGGCCACCCGGCCGCGGACGGGCGCGCCGCCGGCGTGCCGGCCCAGCCCGTGCGCGGCGGCGGCACCGCGGCACCGCGCCCGGCCGCCACCCCGTGGCAGCCCGTCACCGTCCTCGAGGACCCGCCGGCCGAGCCCGCCGCCGAGCCTTCCGCCGAGCCTGTCCGCCGAGCCCGCCGCCGGGACGACGGCCGGGTCGACGGACGGGACGACCGACGGTGCGACCGTCGTCGCGTCCCTCGACGTCGCGCCCATGGAGGTCGCCCCCCTCGTCGTCGCCCCGGTCGAGGTCGTCCCGGTCACGGTGGCACCCGTGGCGGTCGCCGCCGCCGGCCCCGTCCCCACCGCGGCTGCCGCAGCCGCCGTCGTGACCACGACCGAGGCCGTCACCGCCGAGGCGGTCACCGCCGAGGCGGTCACCGCCGTCGAGGTCCCCGCGGCCGCCGCCGTCACCGCCGCCACCGCCCGTCGCGCCGCCGCCGACACCCCCGTCGTCGCCGCGGCCGCCGACCCCGCGCCGCCCGCCCCGCCCGCCCCGGCGCCCGGCCACCTGCTCGACCGGCTCGTCGCCCTGGCCACCGTGGTCGGGGCCGGCCCGGAGCCCGCCCGGGCCGCGGCCGAGGCGGTCGTCGCCTCCGGGGTCCGCACCGTCCGCCACGCCCTGCCCCTGCTGGCGGCCTCGCTCGCCGAGCAGCAGGTGGGCCACCACGACCACGACCACCACGACCACGACCTGACCGACCTCAGCGACGACCTCAGCGACGACCTCGGCGCCGACGACACCGACCTGGCCCCGACCGTGCCCGCCCGTGCCGGTGACGTCGTGGTGGTCCTCGGCGCCCCCGGGCGGGTCGACGCCGCCGCGGCGGACGTCGCCGCCCAGCTGGGCACGTCGTTCGCGGCCCGCTGGTCCGACGACCCGCCGGGCCGCCGCACCCCGGGCGCTCCCGCGGGCGAGGTGCTGCGCGAGAGCAGGGCCGTCGCCGGGCTCGCCGGACGCGCCCGCGCCCAGGATCTGCCGGCCGTGCTCGCCGTGGCCGACGCGAGCCTGGCCGAGGGCGTCCCCGCGACGCTCGTCGGCCGCGGCCGCGCCGCCCTGCTGCGCGCCCTCGGGGCCGACGTCGTCGTGCTCGTCGTCGAGGCCGACACCCCCCGGCGCCGGCAGGCGGTGGTCGTCGGCCGCGTCACCGAGGCCCACGGTCCCGGGCGCCCCCTCGTCCTGTCCGTCGTCGGCTGCGACGGCGCCTCCGCCCCGCTCGCGCACGCCGACCGCCCCGTCGCCCTGCTGGACGGCCGCCGCGCCGGCGTCGGCACGTGGACCGGCGTCGTCCTCGACGCCCTGCGGGCAGGTGCGCGGTGATCGCGCGCCCGGCCTCCGCCGGCCTGCCCCGCCGCAACACGCCCGTCCTCGTCACCGTCCCCGGGCTGCACCACGACCTGCCCAGCCGGGTCGAGGACGTGCGCGGCGAGCACGTGGTCATCGCCGCGGTCTCGCCTGGCCCCGGCTTCCGGGTCTCCGACGGGGAGCTGCTGACCCTGGCCTGGGCCGCGCCCCCGCGGGGGCTGCTGTCCACCGCGTGCGTGCTCGACCAGGTCGAGGCCTCGGTCCCGCTGCTGTGGGTGCTGCGTCCCGTCGGGGTGCTGCGCCGGCTCCAGCGGCGCCGCTTCGCCCGCGCCGACGTCTCGGCCCGGGTGACGCTGTCCGGCGGGCCCGGCACCGCGGTGGCGCCCCGGCCCGAGGACGGCTGGGTCGCCTCCGGGATGCTGGCCGACCTCAGCGAGGGCGGCGCCCGCGTGGTCATGGACGCCGGGCAGCGGGTGCCGACCGAGCTGCACGGCTCGCTCGTCGTCGACGTCCGCATCGGCGGCCGGTCGCTGGTCACCGTGGCCACCGTCGTCGGCGCTGGAGACCCTCGGGCCCGGCCGGCACCAGGTCCGCGTCGAGTTCGACCTCACCGAGCGGGACTCCGACCGGGTCCGTCGGGCCGTCATGCAGCGCCAGGTCGAAGCCCGCGTCGGAGAGGACATGCCATGAGGTTCGTGCCGCTCGTGGGGCTGCTGATGGCCTCGCCCGTCGTGCTGCAGGCCGTGCAGGGCGAGCGCCCGGTCCGCGACGCCCTGCTCGTGTGGCTCGTGGCCATGGTGCTGGCCGTCGGGGGCGTGGTGCTGTTCCGCGCCGCCACCGCCCACGACGCCCGGCCTGCCGACCGCCGAGCAGCGCCGCGCCGCCGCGGCCGGCTCCGCACCACGCCGTCGCGCGGAGGACCGCTCCTGAGCCTCGCCCCTACCCTGGACCCATGCTGGTCCTGAGCCGCCGTACCGGGGAGAGCGTCGTCATCGGCGACGACGTCGTCGTCACCGTGCTCGAGGTCAAGGGCGACGGCGGGGTGCGCCTCGGCATCGACGCCCCCCGCACCGTCCGGGTCCACCGCGCCGAGGTCTACGCCGCGGTCAAGGCGGCCAACGCCGACGCGAGCCGGGCGGCCGCCGCGGCCTCGGGCACCGCCGTCGAGCAGCTGCTGGAGCTGGCCACCCGCACCCGTCCGGCCACGGAGCAGCCCGACGGGGACGCGCCCCGCGCCGACTAGTCTCGGGGCCGTGCGAGTCGGAGTCGTCACCTTCCCGGGTTCCCTCGACGACGGGGACGCCGCGCGCGCCGTCCGCCTGGCGGGGGCCGAGCCCGTCCGGCTGTGGCACGCCGACGCGGACCTGCACGGCGTGGACGCCGTCGTCCTGCCCGGCGGGTTCAGCTACGGCGACTACCTGCGCTGCGGCGCCATCGCCCGCTTCGCGCCGGTCATGGCGTCGGTGGTCGAGGCGGCCGGGAAGGGCACCCCGGTGCTCGGCATCTGCAACGGCTTCCAGGTGCTGTGCGAGTCGCACCTGCTGCCCGGCGCCCTGGTCCGCAACGAGGCCCAGCGCTTCGTCTGCCGCGACCAGCGGCTGCGGGTCGAGACCTCCGCGACGCCCTGGACGTCCGGGTTCGAGGCCGGCCAGGAGATCGTCGTCCCGCTGAAGAACGGCGAGGGCGGCTACGTCGCCGACGAGGACACCCTCGACCGGCTCGAGGGCGAGGGCCGGGTGGTGTTCCGCTACGTCGGGCCCAACCCCAACGGCTCCCGCCGCGAGATCGCCGGCGTGTCCGACGCCAGCGGCCGGGTGGTGGGCCTCATGCCGCACCCCGAGCACGCGGTCGAGCGCGGCTACGGCCCCAGCACCGACGGGCTGACCGTCTTCACGTCCCTCGTCGCCGGCGCCCTCCAGGGCGTGCTCGCGTGAGCACCACGACGGACACCGGTCCCGTGCCCCGCGTGGCCGTGGACTCCGTCCGCGTCGCCGAGGCCACGCCGGACGTCGAGCAGCCGCTGGTCCGAGCTGGGCCTGCGCGAGGAGGAGTACGGCCGGATCCGCGACATCCTCGGCCGCCGTCCCACCGCCGCCGAGCTCGCCATGTACTCCGTCATGTGGTCCGAGCACTGCTCGTACAAGTCGAGCAAGGTCCACCTGCGCCGCTTCGGCGACGCCACCCCCGCCGCGCTGGCCAACGGGTCCACGACCATGCTCGCCGGCATCGGCGAGAACGCGGGCGTCGTCGACATCGGCGACGGCTGGGCCGTGACGTTCAAGGCCGAGTCGCACAACCACCCGAGCTACGTCGAGCCGTACCAGGGCGCCGCGACCGGCGTCGGCGGGATCATCCGCGACATCATCGCCATGGGCGCCCGCCCGGTCGCCGTCATGGACTCCCTCCGCTTCGGCGCCGTCGACCACCCGGACACCGCCCGCGTCGTCCACGGCGTCGTGGCCGGCGTCGGCGGCTACGGCAACTGCATCGGCCTGCCCAACATCGGCGGCGAGGTCGTACTTCGACCCCAGCTACCAGGGCAACCCGCTGGTCAACGCCCTGTGCGTCGGCGCCCTGCGCCACGAGGACCTCCACCTGGCCAACGCGACCGGCCTCGGCAACGTCATCGTCCTGTTCGGCGCCCGGACCGGCGGCGACGGCATCGGCGGGGTCAGCGTGCTGGCGTCGGAGACCTTCGACGAGGGAGGCCCCTCCAAGCGACCGGCCGTCCAGGTCGGCGACCCCTTCCGCGAGAAGCTGCTCATCGAGTGCTGCCTCGACCTCTTCCACGCCGGCGTGGTCGAGGGGATCCAGGACCTCGGCGGGGCCGGGCTGTCGTGCGCGACGAGCGAGCTCGCCTCGGCCGGCGACGGCGGCATGAGGGTGGCGCTGGAGAAGGTGCCGCTGCGCGACCCCTCGCTGCGTCCCGAGGAGATCCTCATGAGCGAGTCGCAGGAACGGATGATGGCCGTCGTCCGTCCCGAGCGGCTCGAGGAGTTCCTCGCCATCACCGACCGGTGGGAGGTCGAGTCCGCGGTCCTCGGCGAGGTGACGGACACCGGCCGGCTCGAGATCACCTGGCACGGCGAGACCGTCGTCGACGTCCCGCCGCGCACCGTCGCCCACGAGGGTCCGGTCTACGAGCGCCCGTACGCCCGCCCGGGCTGGCTCGACGCCCGGCAGGCCGACCGCGCCGAGGCCCTGCCGCGCGCCACGGACGCCGACGCCTTGCGCGCCCAGCTGCTGCAGATGGTCGCCTCGCCGGCCCTGTGCAGCCGGGCCTGGGTCACCGACCAGTACGACCGCTACGTGCTCGGCAACACCCGCATGGCCACCCCCGACGACGCGGGCGTCGTCCGCATCGACGAGACGACCGGCCGAGGGATCGCCCTGTCGCTGGACGGCAACGGCCGCTTCGCCGCGCTCGACCCGTACGCCGGCGCCCAGCTCGCGCTGTCCGAGGCGTACCGCAACGTCGGGGTGAGCGGCGCCGTGCCGATCGCCGTCACCGACTGCCTCAACGCGGGCTCGCCCGAGGAGCCCGGCGCCATGTGGCAGTTCGCCGAGGTCGTGCGCGCCCTCGCCGACGCCAGCGTCACCCTCGGCACCCCGGTCACCGGCGGCAACGTCAGCTTCTACAACTCCACCGGCGACACGGCCATCCACCCGACCCCGGTGGTCGGCGTGCTCGGGGTGCTCGACGACGTCGACCGCCGGATCGGCTCCGGCTGGGCCGAGGCCGGGCTCGCGCTGTACGTGCTCGGCACCACGCGCGAGGAGCTGTCCGGCTCGGCGTGGGCCGGCGTCGTCCACGACCACCTCGGCGGACTGCCGCCCCAGGTCGACCTCCCCGCCGAGCAGCTGCTCGCCCAGGTCATGCTCGCCGCGAGCCGCGACGGCCTCGTCGACGCCGCCCACGACCTGTCCGACGGCGGCCTGGCCCAGGCGCTCGTGGAGGGCTGCCTGCGCCACGGCGTCGGGGCCCGGGTCTGGCTGGAGGCGCTCATGGAGCGCGACGGCGTGGACCTCACGACGGCGCTGTTCGCGGAGTCCGCGGCCCGGGCCGTGGTCGCGGTGCCGCGCAGCGAGGAGATCCGCTTCACCGACGTGGCCACCGCCCGCGGCCTGCCGCACGTCCGCGTCGGCGTGACCGACGACGCCGGCGGCGCCGACGGCGAGCCGGTCCTCGAGGTCGTGGGGGTGGGCAGCGTGCCGCTGACCGAGCTGCGCGAGGCCCACGAGGGGACCCTGCCGGCGCTGTTCGGCTGAGGCGAGCAGGTGGCACGCACGGGACCCGGCGACGGGATCCTGCGTGCCGAGGCGGGCGCGCAGGGCGGGGTGGTCCCGCTCGACACCATGGCCGCCACCAGGCAGGACGCCGTGGCCGTCCTGCTGCTGTGGTGCGTGCGCCGCTCGTTCTACCCGCTGCTGCTGCTCGGCCTGTGCTACGCCTGGCTGGCGGGCGCGGTGACCCCGGTGGCCCTGGTCCGCCTGGACAACCCCCTGCAGCTGGTCGCCGCGCTGTTCACGCCGCTCGCCGGCGTCGCCGGGGCGGTGGCGGTCCGGGTGGTGGCCGACCTCGTCGCGCTCGTGGTCGCCTTCCCGCGCACCCGGTGGGTGTCGCAGGAGCAGGCACGGCTGGACGCGGCCGGGCACCGGCGCGGTCCCGTCCGTCGGTGGGTCGACCGGCTCTACATGACCGCCGCCTACCGCGAGCTGCGCAGCACGTGGACGGTCCGCGGACGTGCGAGCGCCCAGCTGGGGCGCTCCCGGCTGTGGCTGACCGGCCTCAACGTGCTGCTCTGGGCCGTCACCGCGGCGACCGCGGCCCTGTTCGTGTGGGCCGTCGTCGCGACGCCCGAGCTGCCCTGGCTCGTGCCGGGCGAGTGAGACCTCGCGTCGGCGTCCCGACCGGCTCAGCGCCCACCAGGGCGAGCCGGGTGTCCGCGTCGGTCCCGGCGGCCCGCGCCCATCAGGCGACGGCGTGGGCGTGCGCCCGGCGCTGCGCCACGGGGGCGCGCGGTCAGCGCGGCCAGGGCGATCCAGGCGAGCACCAGGACGACGAACACCCGCTGCGCGAGCCCGCCCCACGACACATCCTGCGGCGCCGCCGCCATGACGGCGAAGGCGACGGTCGAGGCCGCGCCCAGCAGGAGCAGGCCGCCGCGCCGCAGCGCCCACGCGGGGTGGGTGCGGGCGGCGACGCTCACCACCCACATGCCGGCCAGGGCGGCGACGAAGGCGACGGTCGCCGCCAGCAGGTGCACCTTCGCCACCGTCGTGGCCCCGGCCGCGCCCTCGTCGACGGGGAAGACCGCGCACAGCAGGATGCCCACCGCCCACAGGGCGAACAGGCCGGCCGCCACGGCCCCGTTTCGCCGCGGCAGCTCCCGTCGCACGAGCGCCGCGAAGGCGAGCGAGCCCAGCCCCAGCGCGACGAACGCCACCGTCTGCGCGGCACCGAACCGGCCGAGGGCGCCCTCGCTGACGGAGTCCGTCAGGGCGGAGTAGCCGTCGTCCAGCGGCGGCAGGGCGAGCATGACGAGCAGGAAGACACCGATGCCGACGAGCGTCGTCCGGACCATGGTCGAGGGTAGGAGCGCGTCGCGGCCGCCGTCGAGGGACAGACCGGACACCCGGCGCCGGGGCTCGTCAGGGCTGTGCTCAGCGCCCCAGCGGGAGCACGGCCGACAGGTCGGCCCGCTGCCCGGACGCGCTCACCCGGCCGCCGGCCAGGGCGTCGTCCCACGCGAGCTCGCCGCCCACCAGGGCGAGCCAGGTGTCCGCGTCGGTCTCGACCACGTTGGGCGGGGTGCCCCGGGTGTGGCGGGGCCCGGCGATGCACTGCGAGACCCCCCACGGCGGCACCCTCACCTCGACGCTGCCGCCCGGGGCGACCAGGGCGAGGTGCTGCAGGGTCCAGCGGACGGCCGTGGCCACGGTGGTGCGGGTCCGGTCGCCGGAGCGCCACGCGGACAGCGCCGCGCGGCCGGTGCTGTCGTCGATGCGTCGGGCCACCCGGACATCCTGCCCAGGCCCGGCCTCGCTAGCCTGCTGCGGTGCCCCCGGACCAGCCCGAGCCCGCGAGCCCCGGCAGCGACCCGGCCGGCCCCGCCGCGCGTCCTCCGGCGCGGGGCCCCGGCCGGGACGGCCGTACCGGACGCCCCGCTACACCGTGTTCCTCGGCACCGGCGCGGTCCTCGGTCTCGTCGTCGGGGTGGCGCTGGCGCTCTACGGCGGCGGCGACACCGTGACCACCGGTGCCGGTGTCCTCGGGTACTTCTCGGCCTTCGGCATCATCGTCGGCACCCTGCTGGGCGGGACCACCGCCGTGGTCGTGGAGTCGCTGCTCAACCGGGCCGGGCGCCGGCGTCCCGGCCGCCGCGGCCCCGGGTGAGCGCGCTCAGGCCCGCACGTCCCGGACGAGCTCCTCGCCCTCGGCGCGGAACCCCACGCGGGTGAAGTAGTCCTCCCGGTCGGCCATCCGCCGGCCGGCGAGCAGGCGGGTGAGCCCGAGCCCGGCCAGGCGCCCGTCGCCGCGGTAGACGAACGTGCCGACCGAGAAGTCCCGGAAGCGGGGGGTCACGTAGTCCAGCTCGACGCGGGCGACGCCGTCGCCGCCGTCGCAGAGCACGACCACCCCGACGGTCTCGTCGGCCCGCAGGACGAGGAAGGCGGCCACCCGGCAGGTCCCCGGGGGCTCCTCGCGCGCGAGCACCTCGTCCAGGCGGAAGCCGGGGTTGTGGCGCTCGACGTCCGCCGCGTGCACGCGGAGCAGGTGCGCCAGGTACTCCCCGCGCGGGTCGACGCCCACCACCTCGTAGGTGCGCTCGTCGTCGCGGGTCCGCAGCAGCCTCGCCAGGTGCCACGCGTTGATGCCGACGATCGCGGCGTTCATCGCCACCATCGGCCAGACCCCCAGCAGGGCGTTGAACACCGTGAGCACGAGCGAGGCGAGCAGGTTGAGCGCGCGGAAGCGCAGCACGCCGGACAGCGTGAGCGACAGGACGAGCACCGCGGAGCCCGCCCAGCCGAGGGCGTCGAGCCACCACGAGGGAGCGGTCATGGCGGGGAAGGCTACGGCCCGGCGACCGGGCCGCCCGACCGGCCCGGGCGACCGGGTGCCGGTCGGCGGCGGCCGCCGTCCCCACGGCCGTCCGCGAGGTGGGAGTATCTGCGCGTGCCACGCGGAGACGGCCTGCTCAGCCACGACCTCCTTCCGGGCGAGAAGGGGCCGCAGGACGCCTGCGGCGTCATCGGCGTCTGGGCCCCCGGCGAGGAGGTGTCCAAGCTCGCCTACTTCGGCCTCTACGCGCTGCAGCACCGGGGCCAGGAGGCCGCCGGGATCGCGGTGAGCAACGGCCGCCAGATCACCGTCTACAAGGACATGGGCCTGGTCGCGCAGGTGTTCGACGAGTCGAGCCTGGGCACCCTCAAGGGCCACATCGCCGTCGGCCACGCCCGGTACTCCACGACGGGCGGCAGCACGTGGGAGAACGCGCAGCCGACGCTCGGCCCCACCGCCTGGGGCACGGTCGCGCTGGGCCACAACGGCAACCTCACCAACTCCGACCAGCTGCGCGAGCGCGTCGTCGCCCACGAGGCCAGCGCCCGCGCCGACGGCACCCGGGTCGGCATCAGCGAGCTCGAGCGCGGCAACACCACCGACACCGTCCTCATCACCTCGCTGCTCGGCAGCGACCCCAGCAGCCGGCTGGAGGAGACCGCCCGCTCCGTCCTCGCCGACCTCGAGGGCGCGTTCTCGCTGGTGTTCATGGACGAGCACACGCTGTACGCCGCGCGCGACCGGCACGGCGTGCGCCCCCTCGTGCTGGGCCGCCTCGACCGGGGCTGGGTCGTCGCCTCGGAGACCTCCGCCCTCGACATCGTCGGCGCGAGCGTCGTACGTGATGTGGAGCCCGGGGAGCTCATCGCCATCGACGCCGACGGCCTGCGCACCTCCCGCTTCGCCCAGGCCGAGCCGAAGGGCTGCGTGTTCGAGTACGTGTACCTGGCCCGCCCGGACTCCCGGATCGCCGGGACCGTCGTCCACACCGCCCGCGTGCGGATGGGCCGCAGCCTCGCCCAGGAGCACCCGGTCGAGGCCGACCTCGTGATCCCGGTCCCCGAGTCCGGGACGCCCGCCGCGATCGGTTACGCGGACGAGTCCGGGATCCCGTACGCCCAGGGCCTGGTGAAGAACTCCTACGTCGGGCGGACGTTCATCGCGCCGTCGCAGACCCTCCGGCAGCTGGGCATCCGGCTCAAGCTCAACCCGCTGCGCGAGGTCATCCAGGGCAAGCGGCTCGTGGTCGTCGACGACTCGATCGTGCGCGGGAACACCCAGCGAGCCCTCGTGCGGATGCTGCGCGAGGCGGGCGCGGCGGAGGTGCACGTGCGGATCTCCTCGGCCCCGGTGACGTGGCCGTGCTTCTACGGCATCGACTTCGCCAGCCGGGCCGAGCTCATCGCCACCGGGCTCGGCGTGGAGGAGATCCGGGCCAGCATCGGGGCGGACTCCCTGGGCTATCTCAGCCACGACGCGATGCTCGCCGCGTCCGGCCGCCCCGCGGACCAGCTGTGCTCGGCCTGCTTCACCGGCAGCTACCCGATCGCCCCGCCCCGCAGCCGCGCCGGGGCCCCGACCAGCCAGGGCGAGTTCGCCTTCGACGTGGAGACCGCCCGCGTGGACGCCCTGGCCACGGGCTCCCAGGACGGCGCCCGCGGCACGGTCAGCCCGTGACCGACGGTCCGGGGGCGGGGCCGGCCGGGCTCACGTACGCCGACGCGGGCGTCAGCACCGAGGCGGGCGACCGCGCGGTCGAGCTCATGAAGGCCGCGGTGCGGCGCACCCACGCCACCGTCGCCGGGACCTGGCCGGTCCTCGACGGCGCGGGCGGCTTCGCGGGCCTGGTCGACGCCTCCGCCCTGGTCGGCATGCGACGCCCGCTGCTGGCCACCTCGACCGACGGGGTGGGCACCAAGGTGGCCGTCGCGCAGGCCATGGACCTGCACGGCACGGTCGGCATCGACCTGGTCGCCATGGTCGTCGACGACCTCGTGGCCTGCGGCGCGCGGCCGCTGTTCATGAGCGACTACGTCGCCTGCGGCTCCGTGGTGCCCGAGCGGGTGGCCGCCATCGTGGCCGGCGTGGCGGCGGGCTGCGTCACCGCCCGCTGCGCCCTGGTCGCCGGCGAGACCGCCGAGCACCCGGGCCTGCTCGGCCCGGACGAGTACGACCTCGCGGGCGCCGCGACCGGAGTCGTCGAGGCCGACGACCTGCTCGGTCCGGAGCGGGTGCGCGAGGGCGACGTGCTCGTGGCCATGGCCTCGTCCGGCCTGCACGCCAACGGCTACTCCCTCGCCCGGGCGGTCGTGGCCCGCCAGGGCTGGGCGTGGGACCGGCACGTCGAGGAGCTCGGGCGCACGGTGGGCGAGGAGCTCCTCGAGCCGACCGCGGTCTACGCCGGGGTCGTCGTGGACCTGCTGGACGCGCTGCCCGGCGCCGTGCACGCCATCACGCACGTCACCGGCGGCGGGCTCGCCGCCAACCTGGCACGGGTGCTGCCCGTGGGCGCCCACGCCGACGTCGACCGCGCCACGTGGTCCGTGCCCGCGGTGGTCCGGGTGCTCGGGGAGGCCGGCGGCGTGCCCGCGGCCGACCGGGAGCGGACGTGGAACATGGGCGTCGGCATGGTCGCCGTCGTCTCGGCCGACCGTGCGCGGGCCGTGGTCGGCGCCCTGGACGCGGCCGGCACCCGGGCCTGGGTGTGCGGCGAGGTCGAGGCCGTCGACCCCGGGGCACCGCTCGAGCAGGACACCGCCCGCGGCACCAAGGGCGTCGCGGGCGGGTCTGCGCGGCTGGTCGGGTCCTACCTCGGCTGACGGGTCCGCGCCCGGACGGGCGGCGCGGTGACCGTCGGCCTCGGTCGGCGGCGGGACTCCTCAGCGGTAGGAGCTCTGCCAGTCCCCGTACTCGTCCTCGCCGGTCTCGTCCTCGGCAGCGGCAGGCTCCGGCGGGCGTGCCGGACCTTCCTTGCCTTCGGAGTGGAGCTCGTTGGCAAGCGCCGAGTAGTCGGTGTCGGGGCTGAAGTACTTCAGCTGCCGAGCGACCTTGGTCTGCTTTGCCTTCTGACGGCCGCGCCCCATGGCGTCGACCCCCTCATCTCAGGTCCGGGGGGCTGGCGCCACGCGGCGGGGCCCCCGGAGTGCTCGTCCGGTTCTCGTAGGCGCAACGGTACCGGGTGATCCGGTGTTCCCACACCCGGACGTGCGCCCGCCGTGGCGCACGTGCGCGGACGATCCCCCTAACGGATGATGGGCGGGTAGTCCCGTCGTCGTGGTATCTCGACCCGAATGACTGTTCCAGTTCGGGTCGTGCCGAGTCGACACTCATGTCCGATGACACGCACGGTGTCCGACATCTCCCCTGCAGCACCACCGAGCCGGCCCCCGAGAGGAACAGCGATGAGCACCAACCCCCGCACGACGACCGAGGAGGAGCAGCTGCTCACCCCCGCCGAGGTCGCCGCCATGTTCCGCGTCGACCCCAAGACGGTCACCCGCTGGGCCAAGGCCGGCAAGCTCTCCTCGATCCGGACGCTGGGCGGCCACCGCCGCTACCGCGCCTCCGAGGTCGCTTCCCTGCGCGCCGGGATCCCCGGCCAGCGCACGGAGCCCGCGGCCTCCTGAGGAGCCCCGCACCACCTGCTCGACCGCGGTCCTGACCGCGCCGCCGGACGCCCGGTCGGACGAGGTTTCCCTGCCTCGCCCGGCCGGGCGTCGGTCGTGCGTGCGTACGTGCGTGAGTGCAGTCTTGGCTTTCAGGACGCCTTGGTCGCGGCCCGGCGGGTGGTGGCCGCGGTCTTCGTCGTCGCCTTCTTGGCTGCGGTCTTCTTCCCGGCCGCGGTCGCCGCCGCCTTCTTCGCCGGGGTGCTCGCCGGCGCGGTCTTCTTCGCCGGGGTGGTCGCCGCCGCAGCCTTCTTCGCCGTGGTCCTGGCCGCCGGGGCGGTCTTTCCTGCGGTGGCGGCCCCGGCGCTCTTCGCGGCCGCCGTCTTCCCCGCCGCTGCCGTGGTCCGTCCGGCCGTGCGTCCCGCCGCTGGCCGCGAGCTGGTCGACCGCGCCGCGGGTGCCGCCTCCTGGTCGTCGGCGACGGCCTGCACGGCGGGCGGGCGGGCGCCGCGGTTGCCCCGGCTCGCCCCGGTGCGCTCGACGCTCTCGCGCAGGGCGGCCATGAGGTCGACGATCTGCGCGTCGCCGTCGTCGGAGGCGGCCACGGGCGCGGCGCGGACGTCCCCGCCCTCGGTCTTGGCCGCGATGAGCTCCCGCAGCGCCGCGGTCCAGCCGTCCTCGTACTGGTCGGGGTCGAAGTCGGCGGCCATCGACTCCACGAGCGAGGCCGCCATCTGCAGCTCCTGCGGGCGCAGGTCGACCTCCTTGGCGAGGATGTCGAACTCGGGGGCGCGGACCTCGTCCGGCCACAGCATGGTCTGCAGCACGATGACGTCGTCGCGGACCCGGAGCACGGCCATGCACTCGCGCCGGCGCAGGGTGACCGTGACCACGGCCATCCGGTCGGTCTGCTCCAGGGCGCCGCGCAGCAGCGCGTAGGGCTTGGTGGCCTTGGCCTCCGGCTCCAGGTAGTACGTCTTGTCCAGCATGATCGGGTCGACCTGGTCGGCGGGGACGAACTCGTGCACCTCGATCTCGTGGCCGGTCGAGGTGGGCAGGGAGTCGAGGTCGGCGTCGTCGAGCATCACCACGTCGCCGTCCTCGGTGGTGTGGGCGCGGGCGATCTCCTCCTGGGGGACCTCCTCGCCGTCGACGCTGCACACCTTGCGGTAGCGGATCCGGCCGCCGTCCTCGCGGTGCACCATGTTGAGCGGCACGTCGTGCTGGCTGGTGGCCGAGTACAGCTTGACCGGCACGCTGACCAGCCCGAAGGCCACGGCGCCCTTCCACATCGCACGCATACCTCCAGCGTGGCGCGATCATGGTGCCGACGCCACCCCTTCGTCGGTTCTCGCCCTGGTGGGGGCCCATGCACGACCCTGGGGCCATGGACCCGATGCTCGCCTCGCCCGCCGGTCCTGCCGGCCTGCCGACGGGTGCGGGCTGGAGCTACGAGCTCAAGTGGGACGGCTACCGCGCCATGGCGGGCAGCGAGGGCGGGCGGCTGCGGCTGCGCTCCCGCTCGGGCCAGGAGCTCGTGGACCGCTTCCCGGCGCTGCGCGGCCTGGAGGCCGTGACCGCCGACGGCACGCTGCTGGACGGCGAGGTCGTCGCCCTGGTGGACGGCAGGCCCAGCTTCGAGGCCGTCGCGGACTCCGCGCAGCACGCCCGCGCGCAGCTGTCGTACGTCGTGTTCGACGTGCCTGTCGCGGCGGGGGAGCGGATCACGTCGCTGCCCCTGACCGAGCGCCGGGCGGTCCTGGCCGGGCTGGACCTGCCGGCCTGCGCCACCCGGTCCCAGGTCTTCGCCGACGGGGCGTCCCTGCTGGACGTGACCCGCGAGCAGGGCCTGGAGGGCGTGGTGGCCAAGCGGGACGCCTCGCCGTACCGGCCCGGCGTCCGCAGCCCGGACTGGGTGAAGCTCGCCCACCGCCGCACCCGGACCGCCCTGGTCGGGGGGTGGCGGCCCGACGCGACCTCGGCGTCGCGCGCGGCGTCGCTGCTGCTCGGTGCGCGCGACGCGGACGGGACGCTGCGCTTCCTGGGCCGCGCGGGCAGCGGGCTGTCGGCCGCGCTGGCCACCCGGGTGGCGGCCGCGCTGGCCCCGTACCCCGCCGAGCGCCCGCCGTTCGAGGACCCGCTGCCGGCGACGGCGCGCCGGGACGCCCGCTGGTGCGCGCCCGAGGTCGTGGTCCAGGTCGCGTACCGGGAACGGACCACCGGCGGGGTGCTGCGCCACCCGGTGGTGCTGGGCCTGCGCGACGACGTCGTCGCCGACCCGTGGGAGCAGGCGTGAGCAGGACGGCGGCGAGCAGGACGGCGGCGAGCAGGACGCTGGCGAGCAGGACGGCGGCGAGCAGGACGGTGGCGGGCTGATGGTGGGCGGCGCGACGACGGTCGACGTGGGCGGGCGGCAGGTGCGGCTCACCTCGCTGGACCGGGTCCTGTACCCGGCGACCGGGACCACGAAGGCCGAGGTGGTCGACTACTACGCCCGCATCGCGCCCGTGCTGCTGCCCCAGCTCCAGGACCGGCCGGTCAGCCGGGTGCGCTGGCCGCGGGGCGTGGGCGGCGAGAAGTTCTTCGAGAAGAACGTGCCGGCCGGGGCGCCGTCCTGGGTGCGGCGCCAGACCCTGCTCGCCGAGCCCGAGGACGAGGGCTCGACGGTCATCGAGTTCCCGTTCCTCGACGACGTGGCCTCGCTGGTCTGGTCGGCCAACCTGTCCGCGCTGGAGCTGCACACGCCGCAGTGGAGCGTCGGGCCGCGGGGCGGCTACCGGGGCGTGGACCGGCTCGTGGTGGACCTCGACCCGGGCGAGGGGGCCGGGCTCGACGAGTGCGCCGCCGTCGCGCACCTGGTGGCGGAGCGGCTGGGCGACGACGGGCTGAGCACCGTGCCGGTGACCTCGGGGAGCAAGGGGATGCAGCTGTACGCGCCGTGGCCGGCCCGGCTGGCCCGTGCCCACGGCAGCACCCGCGCCTACGCCAAGGACCTCGCCGAGCAGCTGGCCCGGGAGAACCGGGCTCTCGTGGTGTCGGACATGAAGAAGGTGCTCCGCCGCGGGAAGGTCCTCGTCGACTGGTCCCAGAACCACCTGGCCAAGACGACGGTGACGCCGTACTCGCTGCGCGGCCGGGAGCTGCCGCGCGTGGCGGCGCCCCGTTCGTGGGACGAGGTGGGCGACGGCATGGCCCAGCTGTCCCCGTCCGAGGTGGTGGAGCGGGTGCGGACCGACGGGGACCTGATGGAGGCGCTCGACGGCTGAGCGGGCCCGTGGTGCGGGGGCTGCCTCAGCGCACCTCGACGGGGGTGCCGAGGGGGAGCAGCCCGGCGAGGTAGGTGATGTCGTCGTCGGACAGCCGGATGCAGCCGTGGCTCGCGGCGCGGCCGATGCTGCTGGCGTCGTCCGTGCCGTGCAGGCCGACCTGCCCGGGCCCGCCGCCGAAGCTGGTGAGCACCTCGGAGAAGCCGGACGTGCCGTAGGCGTAGGGCCCGTAGCCCGGGTTCGTCGGCTCGAGCAGCTCGGTGAGGTAGAACCGGCCGAGCGGGGTCGGGGTGTCGCCGGTGCCGCTGGCCGCCGGCATCGTCCGCAGCAGGTCCTCGCCCTCGAACAGGCGCAGCTGGTTGCCCGAGGTGTCCATCTCCAGGCGGTAGGGCGCGCGGGCCACGGACACGGCGCCGGCCTCGACCCAGCCGGTGCTGCCGTTGGGGCGCACCGGCAGCAGCACCCGGAACCAGCCGTCGCCGGTGTCCTCGTCGAGCAGGAACGTGAGCGGGGCGCCCGTCTCGCGGACGGTCGGCATCTCCTCCTGCACCGGCCCGCCGGGGGAGGAGCGGACGCTGATGGTGGTGCCGAGCGGCGTGACGACCCAGCCCTGGGAGGCGTCGAGGACCGGGGCGGCCTCGCTGGGACGGCCGGTGCGCTGCAGGCGGGGCACGCGGACGCTGGGCGCGGGCCGGGCGGCCGCGCTCTCGGTGGCGGCGGGCCGGGCGCTCCCGCTGCCCGCAGCGGTGCCGGCGGGACCGTCGCCGCACCCGGCCAGCAGCAGCGTGAGCACCGCGGCGACGACCACCTCGAGGACCGCGGGTGTGCGGCGCCCAGGTCGGGAGCCGCGGACCGCAGGACGGCGCGCGGGAGGGGCCGGACGCAACCGCGCCCCCGCTGCCGCCCGGGAGGGGCGGCAGGCAGGGGCGCGGGACGTCACGTGCCTCAGCCCGTGAAGGACGCGCGGGCCGTCACCGGCTTCGCGACGGGGGCGACCGGGGCGGTCGGGGCGACAGCGGCCTCGGCGCAGGCGGTGCCGATGGTGCCGAGCAGGTCGATGAGGCGGTCCAGGTCGACGTCGAGCGTGCCCAGCAGGGCCTCGAGCTGGTCCTCGAGCTCGGTGAGGCGGGCGTCGGCCCCCTCGATGTCGGTCTGCCGGTCGGCGACGGCCTGGTCCGCCGCGTCGGCGGCGTCGGCGGCGGTGTCGGCCGTCGCGAGGGCCGCGTCGCGCGCGTCGGCGGCGGCGTCACGGGCGGCGACGGCGGCGTCCAGCGCGTCCTGGTCGACCGGGTCCGCCGCCTCGGCGGCGGCGACGTCGTCCTCGGCGGCGGCGAGCTCGTCCTCGCGCAGCGCGAGCTGCTCCTCGGCGGCGTCGGAGGCGGTGGCCGCGTCGTCCGCGGCGTCGACGAGGGCGTCGTAGCCGGCCGCGAGCTCGTCGCGAGCGGCGAAGACCTCGTCGTACTCGGTGAGCAGCGCCTCGAGCGCGGCCTCGTCGACGTCGGTGTTGACGTCGCCGAACTCGGTCTCCAGGGCCGTGAGCGCGGCGGTGCACTCCGCGGGCTGGACGGGGGCCGCGCTGACGGGGGCCGTGCCGGCCGCGAAGAGCGTCGCGGACAGGGCGGCGGCCGCCAGGGCGGCGGTCAGGACGGTGGGTCGGGTGCCTCGCATGCGGGGGTCCTCCGGTCGTGCCAGGGGGAACCCTCGTCGGCCCCCCGTCCCGCGAGGGCCGCGGGGACGCCGAAGTACAGCACGGTCGGTCATGCCCGGTCAGCCGGATCGTCACATCTCGTGGGCCGGACGAGTGACGCCACGGTCAGCGGACCGCGGCGGCGACCGTGCGGGCCAGGGTCCGCACCGTCAGCAGCCCGCGCCCGAGCCCGACCTCGACGAGCTCGTCGAAGACGCGGTGGTCGGCGGCCGCGGCCCGGACCCCGCCAGGCAGCACCCCCGGGACGCGGGCCGCCGCGGACACCGCCCGGGTGCCGGCCAGGTGGGCCCCGAGCCGGCGCGCGAGCATCCGTCGGTACGTGCGGCCGGGGTCCGCGGCCGCCCCCGGCCCGGTCGCCAGCACCGCGGCGGCCCCGGCGCACGCCCCGGACAGCACCGCGTAGTAGATGCCCTCGCCGGTCAGCGGGTTGATGAGCGACGCCGCGTCCCCGGCCAGCAGGAGGCGGCCGTCGGGCTGGCGCGGGCGGCGCGAGGACAGCGGCAGGTGGTGCCCGCGCCAGCCGGTCCCGCCGGCGGTCGTCCCGGGCAGCAGGTCCTCCAGGCGCTCCAGCAGGTGCGCCCTGGTCAGCGGGCGGTCCTCGCGCAGCACCTGGCCGTAGCCCACGTTGGCGCGGCCGTCCCCCACGGGGAACGACCACGCGTAGGCCGGCTGGTCCCGGTCGGCGAAGACGATCCGCTGCTCGTCGGCGAGGTCCTCCCGGACGGGGGCGTAGCCGCGCAGCGCCATGGCGACGTGCCCCGCCGGCGCGCCCGGGAGGCCGGCCCCGCGGCGCAGGGCGGACCCGGCCCCGTCGGCCGCCACCACCACGCGGGCCTCGATCTCGCCGTCCACGAGCAGCCCGCCGGGCATCGGCCGGACCGAGCGGACGGTGCGCCGCCCGGGGACGGCCCCGGCCGCCAGCGCGCCGGCCCGGACCCTGGCGTCGAGGACGGCCCGCGGCACCACCCGGGCGGGACGTCGCATGTCGTCGGAGGCGACCGGTCCGCCGGGGAAGCCGAGGTGGAGCCGGCGCACCGGGCGGTGGTCGTCCACCAGACCGGGCAGGCCCAGGTCGGCGAGCACGTCCAGCGCGTGCGGGGCGATGCCGTCGCCGCAGGCCTTGTCGCGGGGGAAGGCGGCGCGGTCCAGCAGCAGGACCCGGGCGCCGGGGCGGGTCCGCAGCGCGGCCAGGGCGGCCGCCGACCCCGCGGGACCGGCGCCCACGACCACCACGTCCCACGCCCCGGTGCCCACGACGACCAGTCTGCGGGGCGCCGCCCGGCTCGGCCCGACGTATCAGCCGCCCCTCGTGCGTCTCCTGGGCGGCAGCGCGCGGACCGGCCGCCCGCCCGGACGAGGACGGGGTGAGGGCGTGGCGGTCGCGACGTTCCTGGACGTGGACGGCATCCAGGGGGAGTCACGGGTCGAGGGCTTCGAGGACCAGGTCGAGGTCCTGTCCTGGGACTGGGGTGTCCTCACCTCCGGGGGAGGCCGTCCCGGCAGCGGGGCGGGCGCCTCCGCCGGCCGCGCCGAGGTCCGTGCCCTGGCCTTCGTGCACCAGGTGGACGCGGCCAGCACCGGCCTGCTCCAGGCGTGCGTCCGCGGCAGCCACGTGCGCCGGGCCGTGCTGCGCGTCGTCGCCCTGGGCGAGCGCCCCCGGACCGTCCTCACGGTCACGCTGGAGGACGTCACCGTCACCTCGGTCGGCCTCGCCGGCGCCGGGGAGGGGACCGTGGAGAGCGTGACCCTGTCCGGCCGGGGCTTCGAGGTCCGCTACGTCGAGCAGGCCGCCGACGGCTCGGCCGGCACACCCCACGAGGTGGCGTGGGACGGCGCCCGGCGCGCCTGACGCGAGAGACCCCGGCCCGACGGCGCGTGGCCGTCCGGACCGGGGTCCTGGGTGGTGCGGTCGCTCAGTCCTCCGGGCGGATGTCGAGCACGGTGCCCGCGGGGTCGAGCAGGACCCGCTGCTCCACGCCCTGGGCGTCGAGGACCTCGACCTCCCAGGCGGCGCCGCCGTCGTCCTCGCGGTCGAAGGAGGTGACGCGGCTGTCGGCGCCCACCGCGTCCACGGCGATGCGCTCGAGCTCCTCGCGGGCCGGGCCGCCGGCCGGGACGGTGGGGTCGTCGTCGCGGTCGTCCGTCGCGTCGTCGCCGGCGTCGTCGTCCGGGGTGGCCGTGCCGCTCGCGCCGGCGGTCGCCCACGGGGCGGGGCCGCCCGCCGTGTCGCGGAAGGCGAGGCCCTGGATCTCGTAGACGTCGAGATCGTCGTCCCGGCTGTCGTCCCGGCTGTCGTCCCCGCTGTCGTCGGTCTCGTAGCGGCCGGCCACGGTGACCTCCTGGCCGAGCAGGGCCTCGAGCTCCTCGACGACCGGGCGGAGGGTGCCGTCGCCGTCGTAGTCGGCGACCGGCCCGGCGCCGACCAGCCACGAGCTGGGCCCGAGGTCCAGGTCGACGCCGGCGACCTCGAAGTCCGCCCGGTCGTCGGCGGCGTCCTCGTCGTCCTTCTCGTCGTCCTTGTCGTCGTCGCGGGTGAGGACGCCCTGCAGCTGCGCGAGGCCCTGCACCTGCTGGGCGGGCGTCCCGGTGGCGGGAGGGGCGGTGGGCGAGGCGCTCGCGCCGTCGGTCGGGGCGGAGGTGGCGCTGTCGTCGACGGTCACGGCCCCGACGCCGACGGCGTCGACCGGGCGGACCTCGTCGGTGCTGGAGGCGACGGCCACGCCGACGCCGACGGCGGCGACGACGGCGACGGCGGTGGCGATGGCCAGGGGTGCTGCTCGCATCGGGGTGTGCTCCTTCGATCGGGAGGACCTGGTCGGTCCTCGCTGCCGAGCACCACCCTGCGGGGACAGGATGACGCGGCCCTGAGCGGCTCCTGAGCAGACCTTCAGGTACCTGGTGCGGCTGACATCCTCGCGTCATCCGCGGTTCAGGTGCCTGCTGGGACCATGGTCGGGCGCGGGCCCCCGCGCGGACCACCCGTGCGCGGCAGCGCACGGACGAGGGTGCGGAGGTCGACCGGTGGCGGTCTTGGTGGTCGAGGACGAGCCCGGCATCACGGCGTTCGTCCGGCAGGGCCTGGAGGCCGCCGGCTTCAGCGTGATGACGGCGGCGGACGGCTGGGACGGCCTGGAGCAGGCGCAGGGTCCCGACGTGCAGCTCGTGGTCCTCGACCTGGGCCTGCCCGGGCTCAGCGGCGAGCAGGTGCTCGTCCGGATCCGCCAGCTGCGCCCGGCCCTGCCCGTCATCGTGCTCACGGCCAAGGACGCCGTCGCCGACCGGGTCGCGGGCCTGGAGGCCGGCGCGGACGACTACGTGGTCAAGCCGTTCAGCTTCTCGGAGCTGCTGGCGAGGATCCGGGCGCGGCTGCGCCAGCCCGACCAGCCCTCCTCGACCCTCGTGGTCGCCGGCGAGCTGGCCCTGGACGTCCGCACCCGTCAGGTGCGGGTCGCCGAGCGCCAGGTGTCGCTGTCGACGCGGGAGTTCTCGCTGCTGGAGGTGCTGCTGCGCCACCCCGGGCAGGTGCTGAGCCAGGCGCAGCTGCTGGACCAGGTGTGGGGCTACGACTTCGACGGCGCCTCCAACGTCGTCGAGGTGTACGTCGGCCACCTCCGCCGCAAGATCGGCGCCCAGCACATCGAGACCGTCCGCGGCGCCGGCTACCGGCTGGTCGGCTGAGCCGTGAGGGACCGGCTGCAGGTCCGGGTCACCGCCGTGGCCCTCGCCGTCACCGCGGTGACCCTCGCCGTGGTCGCCCTCGTCACGTGGCGGCTCATCGAGGTCGCCGAGCTCGACGACGTGGACCGGGCGCTGGAGCAGGTGCTCGCCGACACCTCCGTCCGGCTGCCGGAGGAGCTCGCCGCCGCGGTCGGGGTGGACGGCGTGCTGTCCCCGGCCGAGGCCCGGCTGGCCGGGCGGCGCTTCCTCACCGGCGAGCCGGGGACCGCCGCGCACATGACGGCGCTCACGCTGGGGTCCGAGGAGCTCGTGACGACGGCGGGACCGGCGCCGCTGCTGCGGCTGCGGGACGCGGACGCGCTCCCGGCCGGGAGGAGCGGCACGCTCACCAGCGTCGGCACGGCGCAGGGGCCGGTGCGGGTGCTCACGTCCCCGCTGGTCGCCGACGACGGCACCACCCTCGGGGAGGTCCGGGTGTACGGCTCGCTCGTCGAGGGCCGGGCCGCCGCCCGCCAGGCGCTGCTGCGGATCGCCCTCGCGGGCGGCGTCGGGCTGCTCGTGGGCGCGGTGCTGCTCCTGGTGGCGATGGGGCGGGCGCTCCGCCCGCTGGCCGACCTGGCCACGGCGGCCCGGGGCACCGGGACGGGCGAGCACCCCCGGGTCCCCGAGCCGCGACGGATGGACGAGGTCGGCACGCTCGCCCACGAGTTCAACGGGATGGTCGACCGCCTCGCGGCCGCGGAGCAGCAGCGCGGCCAGCTGCTGTCGTCGGTGTCGCACGAGCTGCGGACGCCGCTGGCCGTCGCGCGCGGGCACCTCGAGGTCTTCGAGGCCTTCGGGCCCGGCGACGCCGCGTCGGCCCGCACCACCGCCGAGGTGCTGCGCCGCGAGCTGGACCGGCTCGGCCGGATCGTCGAGGACCTCACCGCGGTGACCCGCGGCGACGGCCTCGGGCCCGGTCGAGCGGGAGCCCGTGTTCGTCCCCGACGTGCTCGAGCAGCTGGGGCTGCGTCTGCAGGGGCTCGGGCTGGAGGGCGTCGACGTCGGCACGTCCTCGGCGGCGCCGGTGGTGCTGCTCGGCGACGAGGACCGGCTCACGCAGTCGTTGCTCGCCCTGGTCATCAACGCCCGCACCCACACCCCGGCCGGCACCCCGGTGCGTGTCCGGGCCACCTCCGGCGCCGGGCGGGCGCGCCTCGTGGTCGAGGACGACGGGCCGGGGATCGACCCGGCCGTGCTGGACCGGGTGTTCGAGCCGTTCGTCACCACGCGCCCCGGCGGCGAGCGGCGGACCTCGGGGCTCGGGCTGGCCGTGGTGCGCTCGCTCACCGAGGCGCAGGGCGGCACCGTGCACGTGGACCCCGCGTGGTCGGGGACCCGGGTGGTCCTCGACCTCCCGCTGGACGACCCGTTGCCCGACCCGGCTGCCTGACCTGGCTGCCTGGCGCGCCGGCCCGGGCCGCGTGCACCGCGTCCTGCCGGGCCCGCCGCGTCGCCGTGGGTCGCGGGCGGCGCATAGGGTCGTCGGGCCCGACCGGCCGGCGGGCGACCTCGTCCGGGAAGCAGGGGGGCTGGCGGTGACCCTTCCTGCCACAGAGGTCCCCCTGTGGCGGACCCCGTCCATCCGGCGCCTGGTCGGGGTGACGCTGCTCGGGTTCGTGGGCTTCTCGGCCACGCTCGCGGCGCTGCCCTGGTGGGCGGTCCGGGGCGGGGCGGACCTGTCGCAGGCCGGCCTGGTGACCACGGCGATGCTCCTGGCCACCGTGCTCACCCAGGCCGCGGTGCCGGCGCTCGTGGCCCGCGTGGGCAGCGGCCGGGCCCTCGCGGCCGGGCTGGTCGCCCTCGGGGCCCCGGCGCCGCTGCTCCTGCTGAGCTCCGACCTGGTGCCGCTGCTGGTGGTCAGCGCGGTGCGGGGGACCGGCTTCGCGGTGCTCACCGTGGTCGGGTCCACGCTCACCTCGACGCTGGCCCCGCCCGGACGCCACGGCGAGACCGCCGGGCTGTACGGCCTGGCGGTCGGGCTCACCGGGGTGGGCGTCGTCCCGGCGTCGGTCGCCGTGGCCCAGGCGGTCGGCTTCTGGCCGGTCGCGCTCGTGGCCACCCTCCCCGTCGTCGCCGTGCCGTGGGCACTGGCGATGGCCCGCGACGAGCGGGCGGCGGCCGCCGACGCCGCCCGTCCCGCGCACGACCCCGCGTCCCCGCCCGTCGTGGCCGACGCCGGTCCCCAGCACCGGCGGGCGGTGCGGGCCGTCCTCGTCCCGTCGCTCGTGCTGCTGGTCGTCACCCTCGCGGGCAGCGGCGTGGTGACGTTCCTGCCCATCGAGCGCCCCGACGGCCTGCTCGCCCCGCTCGTGCTGCTGCTCTTCGGGGCGACGGCCGCCCTGGCCCGCTGGCGCGCCGGCATGCTCGCCGACCGGCTCGGCACGCGGCTGCTGCTGCCTGCGGCGGTCGCGCTGACCGCCCTCGGCGTGACGGGCGTCGCGGCGGGCCTGCTGCTCGGCGGCGAGACCGTCTCGGCCGGCGGCGCGACCCTCCTGCTGGCGGCCCTGGTCGCCGGTGCCGGCTACGGCGCCGTGCAGAACCTCAGCCTGGTCCAGGCCTTCGCCCGCGTCGGCCCGGTCGACACCCCCACGGCCAGCGCGGTGTGGAACCTCTGCTTCGACGGCGGCACCGCGATCGGGGCCGTGGCGGTGGGGACCCTCGCGGCGGCCCTCGCCGGGGCGGCGGGCCCGGTGCTCGGTGCGGGGTCCGGCGTGCCTGGCGCGCTGCTCGCGTGCGCGCTCCTGGTCCTGCTCGCCGTCCCGGCCGGCGCCGGGCGCACGTCCGGGGCTGTACCTGGGGTCGGACCGTGACCGCGACCGACCCCTGGGACGGGTCCGCGGGCCGGCCCGGCGCGGGCGCGCCCCGGTGGCACCACGTCGCCCGCGCCGCGCAGCAGCGGGCGCTGCTGCGGCTGCTCGCCCGCACCGGCGACCCGGTGGCGCGCTGGGCCTCGGCGCGCCCGGGCGACGACCACCCGGCCACGATGGAGCGGGTCCGCGCGCGTGGCCGGCTCGTGCCCAGCCGCATCGGGGCGCTCACCCTCACGGGCCACGCGGACTGCGCCCTGGTCCTGGGCGACGCGCGCTTCGGGGTGCGGACGGCGGACGGCGGGTCCCCGCGCGCCACCCCGCTGGACGACGCCGCCTTCGCGCCGCTGGACTGGTCGCTGCTGGACCTGGACCCGCCGGACCACACCCGCCTGCGCCGCCTGGTGGCGCCCGCGTTCCGCCCCAGCCTCATGCGACCGTTCCGCACCCGTGTGGAGGCGCTGTGCGACGGCCTCGTCGACCGGGTCGAGGCCGGGCTGGCGACCGGTCCGGTCGACCTCGTCCCCTCCTTCGCGGCGCCGCTGCCCATCGGCGTGGTCAGCGAGCTGCTCGGGGTCCCCGACGTCGACGCGGAGCGCTTCGACCGCATCGGGACGACCGTCGGCCGGGCCCTGGACGGGGTGCAGTCCGGCGCCCAGGCCCGCCGGGTGAGCGCCGCCGCCCACGAGCTGTCCGACCTGTTCGGCCGGCTGCTGGAGACCCGGCGCACCGAGCCGGCCGAGGACGTGCTGACCGCCCTGGCGACCTCCGTCGACGGGGAGCGCGCCACGGCCCGCGAGGTCACCTCGCTGGCGGCGCTCCTGCTCGTGGCCGGCTTCGAGACCGCCCTCAACCTCATCGGCAACGCCGTCGCCTCGGTGCTCGCCGACCCGCCCACGTGGCGCGCCCTCGGGGAGGCGGACGACGACGTGCTCGCCGACGCGGTCGTGCAGGAGTCGCTGCGCCTGGAGCCCCCCGTGCAGGCCACCATGCGCGTCTGCCACGAGCCGGTCGACCTCGGCGGCGGGGTCGCCGTGCCGGCCGGCGTGCCGCTGCTCGTGATGATCGCGGCCGCCAACCGTGACCCGGACGTGTTCGTCGACCCGCACCGCTTCGACGCCTCACGCACCGACGGCGCCGCCCACCTGGCCTTCTCCGGCGGCGTGCACTACTGCGTCGGGGCACCGCTGGCCCGCACCGAGGCCGCCGTCGCGCTGCGCACCCTCGCGCGCCGGCTGCCGGACCTCCGTCCTGCCGGGGGAGCGGTCCGCCGCGACGGCGTCACGATCCGCGGCTGGGCGTCCCTGCCGGTGCGGCTGGGCTGACGTCGCCCGGACGCCGCCCCGTCCCGGCGTGCCCGGCGTCGATGAGTTCCGAGGACCGCCGAGGTCGACGCCTCGACACCTACCAGGGAGACGACGTGGAACAGCTGCTGCGGGTCCAGAACTTCATGCTGTCCGCCGACGGCTTCGGCGCCGGCGACGGCCAGAGCCTCGAGCGGCCGTTCGGGCACGCCGACCCCCAGACCCTCGGCGCGTGGATGTTCGGCACCGCCAGCTGGCACTACCGCAGCGAGCCGGGCGGCAGCCGCGGTCTGGACGACTACCTGGTCCGCGACTACGAGCGCGGCATCGGCGCCGAGATCATGGGCCGCGGCAAGTTCGGCCCGCAGCACGGACCGTGGACCGACCACGGGTGGCGGGGCTGGTGGGGCGACGAGCCGCCGTTCCGGACGCCCGTCTTCGTCCTCACGCACCACCCGCGGCCCTCGCTCACCCTGGGGGAGACGACTTTCCACTTCGTGGGCGGCGAGCCGGCGGACGTGCTGCACCAGGCGCGCGAGGCCGCGGGCGGGCTCGACGTCCGCCTCGGGGGCGGCGCGACGACGGTCCGGGAGTTCCTCGACGCCGACCTCGTCGACACGGTCCACGTGGCCGTGGCGCCGCTGGAGCTGGGCTCCGGCAGCAGGCTCTGGACCTCGCCCGAGGAGCTCGACGACCGCTTCCACCACGACGTCGTGCCGAGCCGCGAGCGGCGTGGTCCACCACCTGTTCTGGCGGCGCTGACCCGGGCAGTCGCGGGCCCTAGGCCCCTAGCGCTGACGGACGGCGGCCGGCCCGGCGTCCGCGCCGGCGCGCCATGCGGCGCGCCGGAGCTCGTGCCGGACCGCGAGGCGCACGACCCGGTAGCCGACGACGGCCACCAGCAGCGGCACGACCAGCGCGGACGCGAGGAGGCCGAGCGACCAGACGAGGTCGTACGTGTTCGGCAGCAGCATGGGCGGAGGGTACGTCCGGCCCGCGGCCGCTGTCTGCATGGGATCCCCTACCGGTCACGGTGGACAAGACGCCCGCTACTGGTCACACTTATGACCATGAGTCCATCGACGTCCATGTCCCTCGCGGAGGCCAAGGCCCACCTGTCCGAGGTCGTCAGCCGTGTCGGCACCCAGCATGAGCGGGTACTCGTCACCGTCCACGGCACCCCCTCGGCCGTGCTCATCGCCCCGGCCGACCTCGAGGCCCTGGAGGAGACGATCGCGGTGCTGTCCGACGGCGACGCCGTCGCCCGCTTGAGCGCCTCTGAGACCGAGCTCGCGGCCGGTCTCGGGGAGTCCGAGGCCGACCTCGCCGCTGCCATGCGCGGCCGTCGGGACCCAGCCCCCTCGTGAGCCTGTCGTCCGAGGGCGACCGCTACACCCTGGTCATCACCCCGACCGCCCGACGACAGCTGACCGAAGCCCTGCCCGAGGCGGCGGCCTTCGCCGCCTACGAGTTCATCATCGGCCCCCTGTCGGACAACCCCCACCGAGTCGGCAAGGAGCTACGAGCGCCGCTGCAGGGCCGCCACAGCGCCCGCCGCGGCACCTACCGCGTCGTCTACCGGATCGACGAGCACGAGCACACGGTGTCCGTCCTGGATGTCGCGCACCGCCGCGACGCCTACCGCGCCTGAGCGCGCCGTTCCGAGACGTCGCTACCCCCGCAGAGCCGTGCCACCTCGCACCAGCTGAGGATCGGTCCAGGCGACGGGTGGCTGCGTCGGGCGCCTGTGCTCCGGGGCCGCCTGGCTGACGTCCGTCCACACCTCGGTCAGCTCTGCGACGAGGCCGTCCCGCGTCGTCAGGAACATGGCCACCCCGAAGTGCTGCAGCTCGCCCTCGTGCAGCCCCGTCACGTGCGCTCGTACCGCGGCGCGGTCCCCGCCTCCCACGCAGTCCTCCAGCACCAGGTTCTGGAACCCCGGGTAGCCGGCGTTGAGCCGCACCCAGGAGGAACGGTCGAACTCCTCCCCGGTGTGGACGTACCTGCACACGAAGTCGGAGGCGAGGAGGCGCGGCAGCTCCTCCCACAGATGCTCGTCGATCACTCGGACCAGGCGCCGCGCCACCTCCACTGCATCCACCCGGTGACTCTCGCAGCCGGCACAAACTGGCTCTTCGCAGTCGAGGGTGTAGCGCCGGTGCCCGGGAGCCTTTTGACCACGTCGCGGGCTTGGGATGTGTTTCTGATCGAGGCTTGCCTCCGCTACCTGCGCTCAAGCCGGCATTCGCGGGTAGCCCAGGACGCGGCCAACGGCATCCAGCGTCGCGAAGAGGGGTCGCTGAACGGCGACAGGGACCGACGCCAGGTAGACGTCGTAGGTCCGGGCCATCTGGGCCATCCGGACGGGGTTCGCCAGCCCCTTGGCGTTGACCTTGCCCTCGCGGGCCAGCGCGAAGTAGGTGTCGAAGAAGTGCGCCGTGCTCGCGGGCGGTGTGAAGACGACCCGCACTCTCGCGCCGGCGTCGCCGTCAGGTCCCCAGCTGTGGGGACGGCCGCCGGGGATCACCAGCGTGCCGCCCGGTCGTACGACGTCGACGTCCTTGCCGCTGGTGAATCGCACCGCGCCTTCCAGGACGGTGAACGCCTCCTCCTGCGAGGGATGGACGTGCGCAGCGGGCAGGAACGCGTCCGGGCGTAGGAGCAGCTCGATCTCCAGCAGCGCGCCGCCGGTGTCCTCCGATGTTCGGAGGAAGGTGATGGTCTCGCCGGTCACGGGGTTCTCGATGACGTCGCCGGTCCTGGACATGGAGTCCTCCTGGTCGTGGAGCCGCGCAAGATGGCGGAGCGCGAACCTCATGCGGCTGGTCAGAAACTGAGGTTGTAGCGGGCGGCGCGTCGGTCCTCGGGTAGAGGTCGAGGCCTCCCGAGGATGGAAGTTCTCACACAGCCCAGCCAGGAAGACCTCGACGTGCCTGACGCTACCTTCGCGCGACCCGACCTGACCACGTTCTGCCGCCTCGACGAGCTCGGCCTCGAGGTCCTCGGACAGCGTCTCGAACCTGACCGAGCGGTGCTTGCCTGCCGGGTCCTCGAGGCGGACATGTGGTGCCGGCGCTGCGGCTGCGAAGGTTCGCCGCGCGACAGCGTGACCCGACCGCTTGCGCACGAACCGCTGGGCTGGCGACCGACGACGCTGCTCCTTGCGGTCCGCCGCTACAAGTGCACCGGCTGCGGGCACGTCTGGCGGCAGGACACCCGCGAGGCGGCCGAGCCCCGGGCGAAGCTGTCCCGCCGGGCGTTGCGCTGGGCCCTGGAGGGGCTGGTAGTCCGGCACCTCACGGTCGCGCGCATCGCGGAGGCCCTGGCCGTGTCCTGGAACACCGCCAACACGGCCGTCCTCGACGAGGGCCGGAGGGTCCTCATCGACGACCCGGGGCGGTTCGACGGCGTCGCCGTCATCGGCGTCGACGAGCACGTCTGGCGCCACACCCGCCGCGGCGACAAGTTCGTCACCGTGATCATCGACCTCACCCCCATCCGGGACCGGACCGGGCCCTCGCGGCTGCTGGACATGGTCGAAGGCCGCTCCAAGCAGGCCTTCAAGACATGGCTCGCCGCCCGCCCAGAGGCCTGGCGCAAGGGGCTGGAGGTCGTTGCGATGGACGGGTTCACCGGCTTCAAGACCGCCACCACCGAAGAACTACCCGACGCCGTCGCTGTCATGGACCCCTTCCACGTCGTCCGCCTCGCCGGCGACGCCCTGGACCGCTGCCGGCGCCGCGTCCAGCAGGACCTGCACGGTCACCGCGGCCACAAGGACGACCCCCTCTACCGAGCCCGCCGCACCCTGCACACCGGCCACGACCTCGTCACCGACCGGCAACGGCACCGACTGACCGCGCTGTTCGGCGTCGAGGACCACGTCCAGGTCGAGGCCACCTGGGGCATCTACCAGCGCATGATCGGCGCCTACCGCGAGCCAGACCGAGCGAAGGGCCGGCAGCTGATGACCGCGCTGATCGAGTCGGTCAGCAACGGCGTCCCGGTCGCGCTCACCGAGCTCCGTACGCTGGGACGGACCCTGAAGAAGCGGGCCGAGGACGTCCTGGCCTACTTCGACCGACCCGGCACCAGCAACGGTCCCACCGAGGCCATGAACGGGCGCCTGGAACACCTCCGCAGTTCTGCCCTGGGCTTCCGCAACCTCACCAACTACATCGCCCGCAGCCTGCTCGAGACCGGCGGGTTCAGGCCGCGACTACACCCTGGATTGTGATGAGCCCACAAACTCTTCGGCTTCCCGGACGCAGCACGTTGGCGATCACGTCAACGCGGGTTCTGCTGCACACGAAGCCCCCGACCACGGCCGGCAGCACGGGGACGGCGAGGCCGCCGACGCCGCCGAGCGCCCGCTCGAACGTCCGTCTGGGTCATCCGCAGGCGCGGAGATCAGGACCTGCCGCGAGGGGCGCTGCGGCCAGATGCTGATGTCGAACCGGTACGTGGGCCGCATCATCGCGGTGCCTGTGCTGGTCAGGGGTGTGGCCAGAGGCGGGGTCGAACCGCCGACCTTCCGATTTTCAGTCGGACGCTCTACCAACTGAGCTATCTGGCCGAGGGCGGTGACCCACCCCGAGCGACCCCGACCGGGCTCGAACCGGCGACCTCCGCCGTGACAGGGCGGCGCGCTAACCAACTGCGCTACGGGGCCTTGCTGTGGTGCTCGTGCGTGGTGCCTTCCGGTGCTCCGTGCGGGGCGGTGCTGTACCCCCAACGGGATTCGAACCCGTGCTACCGCCTTGAAAGGGCGGCGTCCTAGGCCGCTAGACGATAGGGGCGCGGGACGTTTCCGTCGTGAGCGGTCCTGAGCATAGGCGGTCCCCGCCCCGGCCTCCAAACCGGCGGCGCCGGGAGGGAACACCGGGGCGGACCGCGGTGCTGGAGGTGGCATGGGTGTGCTGGCGGTCACAGGTGCGACAGGTCGGGTCGGCGGACGGGTCGCGCGGGCGCTCGGCGAGGCGGGGACACCGGTCCGGCTGCTGGTCAGGGACCCGGCCCGGGCGCCCGGGGTGCCGGGCGCGGAGGTGCGGCAGGCCTCCTACGGCGACGGGGACGCCTCGCGCCGCGCCCTGGAGGGGGTCGACGTCCTGCTGATGGTGTCCGCCGCCGAGGCGGAGGACCGTCGGGCGCAGCACCTGGCCTTCGTGGCCGCCGCGGCCGACGCGGGCGTGCAGCACGTGGTCTACACCTCGTTCTACGGCGCCTCGCCGACGTGCACGTTCACCCTCGGCCGCGACCACCACGCCACCGAGGAGGCGCTGCGCGGCTCTGTGCCGTCGTGGACGTT
Organism: uncultured Actinomycetota bacterium; assembly: GCA_963750335.1. Taxonomy (GTDB): domain Bacteria; phylum Actinomycetota; class Actinomycetes; order Actinomycetales; family JBBAYJ01; genus Aquipuribacter. The sequence continues at coordinate 99,670 of CAVVQD010000010.1, read as the reverse complement.
CCTGCGGGACAACCTGTACGCGGACTTCCTCCCGCTGCTGGCGGGCGAGGACGGCGCGATCCGTGGCCCGGCCGGGGACGGGCGCCTGTCGGCGGTGGCGATCGAGGACGTGGCCGACGTGGCCACCGCGGTGCTGCAGGACCCCGGCGCCCACCGGCGGGTGACGTACGACCTGACCGGCCCGGAGGCGGTCACCCTCGCCGAGGCGGCCGCGCGGGCGGGCGCGGTCACGGGGCGGCCGCTGCGCTACGTCGAGGAGGCGCTGGAGGAGGCGTACCGCTCCCGCGAGGTCTACGGCGCCCCCCGCTGGCAGGTGGACGCGTGGGTGTCGACGTACACGGCGATCGCGGCGGGCGAGGTGGCCGGGGTCAGCGGCGACGTCGAGAAGGTGCTGGGCCGGGCGCCGCGCTCGCTGGAGGACGTCTTCCGGGCGCAGGCCTGATCAGAGGACGAGGTTGACCAGGACGGTCAGGAGCACCGACAGCACGACGGAGACGACGACCATGGTCAGGCAGCCGGCGGCGCCGCCGAGGGGCCGGGCTCTCACGGGGCTCATGGCCCGCTCCTACCCGCCGCTCAGGCCCGCAACCAGGCCAGGACGGCCAGGACCCGGCGCGGCTCGACGACGAGGGCAGCAGGCCGAGCTTGGTGAAGATCGAGCCGACGTGCTTCTCGACGGCGCCCTCGCTGACCACGAGGAGCCCGGCGATGGCGGGGTCGGAGCGCCCCTCGGCCATGAGCGCGAGGACCTCCCGCTCCCGCGGGGTCAGGGCGTCCAGCGGGTCCCCGGTCCGCCGGCGGGCGAACAGCTGCGCCACCACCTCGGGGTCGAGCACCGTCCCCCCGGCGCGGACCCGCTCGAGCGCGTCCTGCACCTGGTCGAGGCGGGCCACCCGGTCCTTGAGCAGGTAGCCCACCCCGCCGTCGCCCGAGGCGACGAGCTCGTCGGCGTAGGCGAGCTCGACGTACTGCGAGAGGACGAGGACCGCCGTGCCGGGCACGAGGCGGCGGGCCTCGACCGCCGCCCGCAGCCCGTCGTCGGTGAAGGTGGGAGGCATCCGCACGTCGACCACGGCGACGTCCGGGCGGTGCTCCACCACGGCCGCGACCAGCGAGGGCCCGTCGCCGACCGCGGCCACCACCTCGCACCCGGCCTCGCCGAGGAGGCGCACCAGGCCCTCGCGCAGCAGCAGCGAGTCCTCGGCGAGGACTACCCGCACGGGAGCACCGCCTCCAGCCGCGTGCCGCCCTCGGGGCGGTCGGCCACCTGCAGCGTGCCGTCCAGCCCGGCGACCCGGTCGCCGAGGCCGGCCAGACCGTGCCCCTTGGCGGGGTGCGCGCCGCCTGCCCCGTCGTCCTCGACCTCCACCACGAGGACAGCCTGCCCGTCCGGACCGGGGCCCGGGGCTCCCCGCCGCGAGACGTGGACGGTGCAGGTGGGGGCGGCTCTGTGCTTGGCCACGTTGGTGAGCGCCTCGGAGACCACGAAGTACGCCGCCTCCTCGACCGCGTCCGGCAGGCGAGTGCCGTCGGGAAGGGCGACGTCCAGGCTCACCTGCACGGTGCACCGGCCGGCGAGCGAGGCCAGGGCGGCGGCCAGGCCGCGGTCGGTGAGCACGGGCGGGGCGATCCCGCGGGACAGCGCCCGCAGCTCGGCCAGGGTCTCCTGCACCTGCAGCTCCGCCTCCTCGACGAGCAGGTCGGCGGCGGCCGGGTCCTGGCCCATCCGGCGACGGGCGGCGGCCAGGTCCATCTGCAGCCGGACCAGCCGCTGCTGCGGGCCGTCGTGCAGGTCGCGCTCCAGCCTGCGCAGCGTGCTCGTGCCCGCCTCCACGACGGCGGCCCGGCTGGCGGTCAGCGTGGTGACCTCCCGGCGCAGGCCAGCGAGGGTGGGGTTGGCGACGAGCAGGCGCGCCAGGCCGGACTGCACGGCGGCGAGGCCGCGGAGCACCCAGGGCAGGCTCGCGGCGAAGAGCACGCCGAGGACGAGGTCGAGGACCGGCTCCGCCCACGGCTGGTCGTAGCCGAGCAGCCACGCGAGCCCGCCGCCGCCGTCGTTCGCCGGCACGTAGCGCTCCCAGACCCAGTACGTGAGCCCGCCGAGCGCGACGGACCACCAGAGGATGGCGAGGACGAAGGTGACCACGGCGACGGGGAAGCCGACGAGGGCATGGACCACGTCGAGCCACGACTGCGGATCACGGAGCCGCTGGAGCAGCCCGCGCCAGCCGCCCAGCGTCGGACGACGGTGGCCGGCCGGGGGCAGGGTCGTGCCGTCGAGGAGCCCGAGCCGGGCGCGCTCGACCGTGGCCAGGCCGCGGGCGGCCAGCAGGGTGAGCACCGCGAGCGGGATGCCCAGCAACGTGACGAGCAGGCCGACCGAGGTGACCAGACCGGTCAGCACGACGGTGAAGGACAGGACGGCGAGGGGGAAGCCGACCAGCACGTAGAGGGTGTCGCGACCGAGGCGGCGGAGCAGGTTCGTCATGGTGTCGAGCCTGCTGCGGACCGCGGCCCAGGACAGGCCTGTGCCCCGGCATCCCGGGGGTAGGGCGCACCCCACCCCTGCGGCCGTCCGCCGGCCCGGACGACCACGGCGTGCACCTCAGGCCCAGCCGAGCTCGTGCAGCCGGTCGTCGTCGATGCCGAAGTGGTGGGCGATCTCGTGGACCACGGTGACGAGGACCTCCTCCACCACCTCCTCGCGGGTGTCGCACACCGCGAGCGTCGGCTGCCGGAACACCGAGATCCGGTCCGGCAGCACGCCGGCGTACCAGCTGTCGCGCTCGGTGAGCGGGGTGCCGTCGTACAGGCCGAGCAGGTCCTGGGCTCCTCCGGCGGCGGCAGCTCCTCGACGAGCACGACGACGTTGTCCATGAGCCCCGCCAGCTCGGGCGGGACCTGGTCGAGGGCGTCGGACGACCGCGGCCTCGAACTCCTCCAGCGACAGCTCGACGCTCATGCCCGTGCCCCCGTGCTGCGCCCGGGACGCGGTCCGCCGGGCAGCCGGCGCCACGGACCCGGGGCGCGCCGCACCACGGTCAGGGTGACGGACCCGGGCGGCCCGGGTCACCACGTCGTCGCTCACCGCCCCAGCCTGGCAGCCGGGGGCGCGCGCCGGCGCGGGCGGCGCCTAGTACCCGGTGCGGGCGGCCCAGCTCTCCCAGGCGGCGAAGGGTGCGGTCGGGTCCGCCACCTCGAGCCGCCGCACGGGGACCGCCCACTCCTCGCGCGGGGTCTCCAGGGCGCGGTAGAACGCGTCGTCGTCGAAGCCGGCCGCGGCCGCGTCGGTGCGGGTGGCGGCGAACCACATGGCGTCGACCCGCGCCCACAGCCCGGCGGTCAGGCACATCGGGCACGGCTCGCAGCTGGCGAGCAGGACGCAGCCGGACAGGTCGAACGTCCCCAGGGCCGCGCCGGCCTCGCGAAGGGCCACGACCTCGGCGTGGGCGGTCGGGTCGTTGGTGGAGGTGACCTGGTTGGCGCCCTCGGCCACGGCGACGAGCCGGCCGTCCTGCTCCCGCGCGACCACGGCGCCGAACGGCCCGCCGCCGCGGCCCACGCTCTCGACGCCGAGCGCGACGGCGCGGGCGAGCAGGTCGGTGAGCCCCGGCAGGCCGGCGGCAGGGGCGGGACCAGGACCGTCGGGGGTGCTCATCGCTGCACCGTAGCCACGAGCACCCCGGGCCGGAATTACCCTAGGGGGGTATATGGTTGAGCCTGTCGAGACCGCAGGAGGCAGCATGACCGGCACCACGAGCACCGATCACGGACCCACCGCCGACCAGGCGCCCGCCTACGTCGTGAGCGGCGACAAGGCCAAGGTGATGGCGCGGCTGCGTCGGATCGAGGGCCAGGTCCGCGGCCTGCAGCGGATGGTCGACGACGACACGTACTGCATCGACGTCCTCACCCAGATCTCGGCCGCCACCTCGGCCCTGCAGTCCGTCGCCCTGCAGCTGCTCGACGAGCACCTGCGCCACTGCGTCCGTCACGCCGTCGAGCAGGGCGGTGACGCCGACGCCAAGATCGCCGAGGCCTCGGCCGCCGTCGCCCGCCTCGTCCGCTCCTGAACCACCGCCACCCACCGCCACCCACCGCGAGGAGAGACACCATGAGCGAGACCACCACCATCCAGGTCGCCGGCATGACCTGCGGGCACTGCGTGTCCGCCGTCACCGAGGAGCTCACGCAGCTCCCCGGCGTCACCGACGTCACCATCGACCTCGTCGCCGGCGGCACCTCGCCGGTGACCGTGACCAGCGAGCAGCCCCTGGACGACGCCGCCGTCGCGGCCGCCGTCGACGAGGCGGGCTACGAGCTGGTGCGCTGATGACCGCCAGACCAGCGGCACGACCAGCCCCACGACGCCGGCGCGCGAGCACCGCCCCGTCGTGCTCGGCGCCCCGTGACGCTCGAGATCTCCGGCATGACGTGCGCCTCGTGCGCCATGCGGATCGAGAAGAAGCTCAACCGGATGCCCGGCGTCGAGGCCAGCGTCAACTACGCCACCGAGAAGGCGCACCGTCCGCCTGCCCGAGGGCACCGACGTCGCCCAGGCCATCGCCACGGTCGAGAAGACCGGCTACGGCGCCGTCCTGCCGGCCCCGCCGGCGGCACGGACGCCGCCGCCGCGACGCCCGCGCGAGGACCCGGAGACCCGGTCGCTGCGCCAGCGCGCGCTGATCAGCACCGCGCTCGCCGTGCCGACCCTGCTGCTGTCGATGGTCACGCCGCTGCAGTTCGACAACTGGCAGTGGCTCGTCCTCACGCTCGCCTCGCCCGTCGTGGTCTGGGGCGCCTGGCCGTTCCACCGCGCCGCCGTGGTCAACGCCCGCCACGGCGCGGCCACGATGGACACGCTCGTCAGCATCGGCGTCCTCGCCGCGTTCGCGCAGTCCGTCTACGCGCTCTTCTTCGGCATGGCCGGCTTGCCGGGCATGACCATGGAGCTGCGCCTGGTCACCGCGCCCGGGCCAGGGCGGCGACGAGATCTACCTCGAGGTCGCCGCCGTCGTCACGGCCGCCGTGCTCGTCGGCCGCTGGCTCGAGGCCCGCGCCAAGAGCCGCTCCGGCGCCGCCCTGCGGGCCCTGCTCGACCTGGGCGCCAAGGACGTCGCGGTGCTCCGCGACGGCGCCGGCTCCACCCGCGAGGAGCGCGTCCCGGTCGCGCAGCTCGCCGGCGGCGACCTGTTCGTCGTCCGCCCGGGCGAGACCGTCGCCACCGACGGCGTCGTCGTCGAGGGCAGCAGCGCCGTGGACGAGTCGATGCTCACCGGCGAGCCCGTGCCCGGTCGAGGTCGGCCCCGGCGACCGGGTCACCGGCGCCACCACCAACTCCGGCGGCCGGCTCGTCGTCCGCGCGACCCGGGTCGGCTCCGACACCCGCCTCGCGCAGATGGCCCGCCTCGTCGAGGCCGCGCAGACCGGCAAGGCCGAGGTCCAGCGCCTGGCCGACCGGGTCTCCGGCATCTTCGTGCCCGTGGTCCTCGTGATCGCCCTGCTCACCCTGGTCGGCTGGCTGGTCTCGGGCGACGACCCCGCCGCGGCCTTCACCGCCGCCGTCGCCGTGCTCGATCATCGCCTGCCCCTGCGCCCTCGGCCTGGCCACCCCGACCGCCCTGCTCGTCGGCACCGGCCGCGGCGCCCAGCTCGGCGTCCTCATCAAGGGCCCCGAGGTGCTCGAGAGCACCCGACGCGTCGACACCGTCGTGCTCGACAAGACCGGCACCCTGACCACCGGCCGGATGACGCTGGTCGACGTGGTCGCCGCCGACGGCGAGGACCCGGTCGAGGTGCTGCGCCTGGCCGGCGCGCTCGAGCACGGCAGCGAGCACCCGATCGCCCGCGCCGTCGACCGCCGCCCAGCGGCCGCGAGGACCGGCGCCGGCCGCCTCCGTCCGGCGACGGTTCGCGAGCCGCTGCCGCTGCCCCGTCGAGGGCTTCGCCTCCGGCAGGGGCTCGGCGTCGCCGGCACCGTCGAGGGCCGTGCGTCGTCGTCGGCCGCGCCGCCTGGCTCGCCAGCGAGTGGTCGCAGCACCTCGCCGACGCCCAGCAGGACCAGGTCCGCGAGCGCCCAGGACACCGGCCGCACCGTGGTCGTCGTCGGCTGGGACGGGGCCGTCCGCGGCCTGCTCGTCGTCGCCGACACCGTCAAGCCGACCGCCGCGCAGGCCGTCGCCGAGCTGCGCGGGCTCGGGCTGCGGCCCGTGCTGCTGACCGGGGACAACGCCGGCCGCCGCGCGGACCGTCGCGGCAGCAGGTCGGCATCGACCCCGACGACGTGCGTGGCCGAGGTGCTGCCCGAGGACAAGCTCGACGCAGGTCCGCCGGCTGCAGGCCGAGGGCCGGGTCGTGGCCATGGTCGGCGACGGGGTCAACGACGCCGCCGCGCTCGCCGCCGCCGACCTCGGCATCGCCATGGGCACCGGGACCGACGTGGCCATCGAGGCCAGCGACATCACCCTGGTGCGCGACGACCTGCGCGCCGCGGTCGACGCGGTGCGCCTGTCCCGGGCCACGCTGCGCACGATCAAGGGCAACCTGTTCTGGGCCTTCGCCTACAACGCCGCGGGCATCCCGCTCGCGGTCGCCGGGCCTGCTCAACCCGGTCCTGGCCGGGGCGGCGATGGCCGTCGAGCAGCGTGTTCGTCGTGACGAACAGCCTGCGGCTGCGCGGCTTCCGGTCGGTGACCGGCGGCTGACGGGAGGCTGACGCGAGGCTGAGGCGCGCTCCCGCCACCTCCTGGCCCAGGTCAGGAGGTGGCGGTCGTCGTCGGTCCCCCCGGCGCCCCGTCGGCGAGGACCCAGCGCTCGGCCTCCTCCGCGGGCACCGGGCGCGAGAACAGGAACCCCTGGGCGGCGTCGCAGCCGAGCCGGCGCAGCTCGGCCAGCTGGCGCGGCGTCTCCACGCCCTCGGCCACCACGAAGAGGCCCACGGCCCGGGCCAGGGCGACGACGGCTGCGACGATGGCCGAGTCGTGGGGGTCCTGCCCCAGACCGGCCACGAACTCCCGGTCGACCTTGAGGGCGGTGACGGGGAGGCGCTTGAGGTACACCAGCGAGGAGTACCCGGTGCCGAAGTCGTCGATGCTGAGGTCGACGCCGATGTCCCTCAGGGCGCGCAGGTTCTGCACGTTGTGGACGACGTCCTGCATGATCACGCTCTCGGTGATCTCCAGGGCGAGCGCCTCCGCCCCCACCCCGTGCGCCGCCAGCCGTCCGGCGATCATCTGCCCGAGGTCCGGTTCCTCCAGCTGGCGGGCGGACACGTTGACGGCCATCCGCGGGGGGCTCGCCGCCACCCCCGCGGCGGCCCAGCGGCTCGACTGGGCCAGCGCCGTGTCCAGGACCCACTCGCCCAGCGCGACGACGGTCCCGGTCTCCTCCGCGTCGGGCACGAACGCGGCCGGGCCGAGCAGGCCGCGCTCGGGGTGCTGCCAGCGCACGAGCGCCTCGAACCCCAGCAGGCGTTCGTCCGCCAGCCGCAGCACCGGCTGGTAGTGGACCCTCAGCTCGCCCTGGGCGACCGCGCGCCGCAGCGCCGTCGTGGCCTCCAGCCGGGCCGACGCGCGGGCCCGGATGTCCGCGTCGAACACCGCCGTGCGGCCCGCGGCCCCGGTCCTTGGCGCGGTACATGGCGGCGTCGGCGTCGCGCAGCAGGTCCGCCGCGGTGCTCCCGTCGTCGGCGACGGCGATGCCGATGCTCGCCGCGAGGAACCGGTCCTGGCCCTCGGTGCGGAACGGCCGGCCCAGGCTGTCGTGCAGCCGCCCGGCCACCTGCTCGGCGGCCGCGAGGCCGCCGTCCTCGCAGAGCACGACGAACTCGTCCCCGCCGAACCGCGCGACCGTGTCGTGCGGGCGGACGGCGGCCCGCAGCCGTCGGGCGACCTCGACCAGGACGGCGTCCCCGGCCGCGTGCCCCTCCGCGTCGTTGAGGACCTTGAAGCGGTCGAGGTCGAGGAAGAGCACCGCCGTCGTGCCGCCGCGGGCGCGCGCCGCCGTCAGCGCGCGCCGCATCTGCTCGTCGAGCAGCGCCCGGTTGGGCAGGCCGGTGAGCGCGTCGTGCGTGGCCTGCTCGCGCAGCGACAGCTCCAGCCGCTTCCGCTCGCCGACGTCACGCGCGATCGTGGAGACACCCACGACGCGACCGTCGCCGTCGCGCAGCGGCGACAGCGTGAGCAGCACGTCGAGCAGGGTGCCGTCGGCACGGCGGCGCCGGCACTCGAACGGGACGACGGTCTCCCCCTGCGCGGCCCGGCGGAAGAGCTCCTCCTCCTCCTCGGCCGCGTCGGGCGCCGCCAGGGCCTCCAGCCCCCGCCCGACGACCTCGTCCGCCGGGTACCCGAACAGCCGCTCCGCCCCCGGGTTCCAGCTGGTGACGAGACCGTCGCGGTCCTGGCTGACGATCGCGTCCTCGGAGGACTCCACGATGGCGGCGAGCCGGTTCGCGGCCTCCACCTCCCGGCGGCGCTGGGTGACGTCGACCTGGATGCCGGCCACCCGGTACGGCCGGCCGTCCTCGTCGAAGTAGAACCGCCCCCGGGACCACAGCCAGCGGGGCGAGCCGTCCGGCCAGGTCACGCGGAACTCGACGTCGTAGTCGCCCGGCCCCGGCCATGGCGGCCTGGTAGCAGGCGTCCACCCGGGCCCGGTCGACCGGGTCGACGTGGGCCAGGAACGTGTCGTACCCCCACTCCGGGACCGGCTCGGTGTAGCCGAAGCACCGGTCGTGCTGGAGGGAGCGACGGGCGACGTCCGTGCGCAGGTCCATGTCCCAGTCGCCGATCTCGGCCGCCGCGAGCGCGAAGCCGAGACGCTCCTCGCTCTCCGCGAGCAGCCTCTGCGCCAGGTCGCGCGCGGTCACGTCCTGCACGGTCCCGGTGAGGGCGACCACGGTGCCGTCCTCGTCCGTGCGGGGGACGGCCCGCGCGGCCACGTGCACCCGCTGCCCGTCCGGCCGGTGGAGCACGAGGTCGTAGGAGCACGGCTGCCCGGTCGAGACCGCCCGCTCCACGTTCTCGCGGAGCACGGCAGCGCTGTCGGCCTCGTAGGCGGCCGCCATCTCCTCGTACGTCGACGGCGGCCCGAGGGCGGGGTCCCTCCCCACGATCTCGTACACCTGGGGGGACCAGCGGATGGACCCGTCCCGCAGGTCCATCGCCCAGTCGCCGGTCCGGCCGATCCGCTGCGCCTCGTGCAGGCGCTCCAGCGCCCGACCGGTCTCGTCCGCACCGTGGCGCTCCGTCACCTGGTCACCTCCGCGCGCTGGTCGCGGTGCCGTTGTACACCGCCGGCCGCCGTGTGTCCGGTGCTCGGACCGGTCTCGCGCGCGCCGGCCTGCTGCCGGTGAGGTCCGTCCTGGTGCCTCGCTGGACCTTCACCCTGCCTGAGGCCGCAGGGTAGGCCCCGTGCACCTGCTGATCGGTCAGATCGCCCGGCGCTGCGGGCTCTCCGCCAGCGCCCTGCGCTTCTACGACGAGCGCGACCTGCTCAAGCCCTCCCACGTCGATCCGCAGACGGGCTACCGCTGCTACGACGAGGACCAGGTGGAGGAGGCGCAGCTCGTGCGCGACCTCCGCCGCGCGGGGCTGCCGGTGGCCGAGGTCCGGGCGTTCCTGTCCGCCTCGCCCGCCGGGCGGGCGGCGCTGCTCCTCGCCCACGAGGACGCCCTGACCGAGCAGGCCGCCAGCGCGCAGACGCTCGTCCGCGCGATCCGCCGACGCCTCATCGGAGCCCCCATGACCACCACGCCCACCGTGCCCGCCGTGCCCGCCATGACCGTGGACAGCGCAGAGATCGTCGAGGCCCTCGAGCAGCTGGTGCAGATCAGCAGCGACGACGACGAGCGGCCGCTGCTGCAGACCGTGCTCGTCGAGGCCGTCGACGGCTCGCTGCGGGTCGTCGCCACCGACCGCTTCCGGCTCGCCGTCCGGGACCTCGCACCGCTCGGCGGTGCGGACGCGGTGTTCTCGGCCCTCCTGCCGAGAGCCGCGGTGCGCCGGGCGGTCGCGTCCCTGTCCGGTCACGAGGGCCCGGTGCAGGTGGTCGTCGACGGCGGCCACCTGCGCCTGGGGGACGTGGTCCTGCCGCTCGTCGGGGCCGACCCCGTCGACTACCGCCCGCTGCTGGAGGCCGACGCGGCCGAGCACGTCCTCGTCGTCGACCTCGGCGACGCGCTGGCCGCGGTCCCCGAGGAGGGGACCGTGACGGTGGCCTTCGCGCCGGGCGCGGTGCACGTCGGCGGGACCCGGCTCGTCGCGTCGTACGACGGGCCGGGCGTGGCGCTGTGCCTCGACGCCGGGTTCCTGAGGCAGGCGCTCTCTGGCGCCGTCGGGCCCGAGGTGGTCCTGGAGGCCAGCTCGTCCCTGCGGCCCCTCGTGGTGCGGTCCGCCGACAGCGGCACGCGGGTGCACCTGCTCATGCCCATCAGGCCCGAGGGCTGAGCACCCCGGGACGTGACGCGGCGGGCGGCAGCAGGCGTACACTCCGTCCCACGACAGGGGAGCGCCGATCCGGGCGCTGAGAGTGCGGGTGACCGCAGACCCTCGAACCTGATCCGGTTAGCACCGGCGGAGGTAGTCGAGTCTCGACCCGTCGACGGCACGGCTGCGTCGACGGGTCCCCCTCCTGGGACCTCTGGGAGGACACGCATGAGCACCACGGATCGCAGCACCACCGGGACCACCAGCACCAGCACCAGCACCAGCACCAGCACCAGCACCAGCACCACGGGGCGGGCCCCGCTGGACGGCCGCGCCCGCACGACCCTCGCCGTCGGGGTCGTGGCCAGCCTGCTCGCCGGGGCGGCGGTCCTCGCGCTCGGCCTGCCCGCCGGCCGCTCGCTGTTCGGCACGCCCCTGGACACCCTCACGGTGCCGGCCGCCCTGCTCGTCGCGCTGCTCGGGGTCGCCGCCGTCGGCGCGGCCACGGCCCGGGCCCGCTGGCGGGTGGTCGACATCGTCGTGGCCAGCCAGCTCGGCGTGGTGGGAGGGCTGCTCTTCGCCCTGTGGAACCTCGGGTTCTACGCCTGGGTCTCGCCCCTGGTCGCCCCGCCCTTCAGCGCCCTCGTCGCCGGGGTGTGGCTGCTGCCCGGCGTCCTCGGCGGGCTCGTCGTCCGCAAGCCCGGCGCCGCGGTCTACACCGAGCTCGTGGCCGCCGCGGTGAGCGCGCTCATCGGCAACCAGTGGGGCTTCTCGACCGTCTGGTACGGCCTGCTCGAGGGGCTCGGCGCCGAGGTCGTGCTCGCGGTCCTGCTCTACCGGCGCTTCGGCCTGGGAGCCGCGGTGCTGGCCGGGGCGGGGGCCGGCGTCGTGGTGGGCCTGCTCGACACGACCGTCTACTACCCCGACCTCGTGCCGGGGGTGCAGCTGGCCTACGTCGGCTTCGCCGTCCTCAGCGGCGCCGTGGTCGCCGGGGCCGGGTCCTGGGCGCTCACCCGCGCGCTGGCCCGGACGGGCGTGCTGTCCTCGCTGGCCTCGGGGCGCGACGGGCGACGGGTCTGAGCGTCCGGGCCCGCGGGTGGGGGTGGCGGCACGGCACCCGTGCCGCCTGGGCCGTCCGCGGGCTCGACCTCGACGTCGCCGACGGCGAGCGCGTCCTGCTGCTCGGGCCGAGCGGGGCCGGCAAGTCCACCCTGCTCCAGGGCCTGGCCGGCCTCCTCGACCCCGAGGCCGGCGACGAGGAGGGCGAGCTCCGGCTCGACGGCGTGCCCGTGCGGCGCGCCCGCAGCGAGGCCGTCGAGGCCGGCACCGCGCGGACCGGGCTGCTCCTGCAGGACCCGCTGAGCCAGACCGTGCTCGCGCGCTGCGGCGACGACGTGGCCTTCGGGCTGGAGAACCACGGCGTGCCGCGCGAGCAGGTCTGGCCGCGGGTGCACGAGGCGCTGGCCGCGGTCGGCTTCCCGTACCCGCTCGACCGGTCGACGGCGCGGCTGTCCGGCGGGGAGCGCCAGCGCCTCGCCCTGGCCGGGGTGCTCGCCCTGCGACCGCGCCTGCTCCTGCTCGACGAGCCCACCGCCATGCTCGACCCGGACGCCGCCGACGGGCTGCGCCGCACCGTCGCGCAGGCGCTCGACCGGACGGGCGCCGGGTGCGTGCTCGTCGAGCACCGGGTGGCGCCCTGGCTGCCCCACGTCGACCGGGTCGTCGTGCTCGAGCCGGGCGGCGGGGTGCGGGCCGACGGGACGCCCGCCGAGGTCTTCGCCGCCCACGGCGACGCCCTGGCCGCCGACGGCGTCTGGGTTCCCGGCCGGTCGCCGGCGCGCCGCCCGCGCACGGCGGCGGCGGGCCCGCGCCTGCTCACCGCCACCGCGCTGGCGGTCTCCCGGCCGGGGGTGCCGGTGCCGGCCGCGCGCGAGGTCGACCTGGGCGTCGACGCCGGCACCTGCGTCGCGGTCACGGGACCGAACGGGGCCGGCAAGTCCACGCTCGCCCTCGCCCTGGCCGGCCTCACCACGCCCACCGGGGGCGACCTCGTCGCCTCCGGCGCGCTCGCCGACGGCGCCGGGCCGCAGCCGCGCCGCTGGCGGGCCCGGGTGCTCGCGGCCCGCATCGGCACGGTCTTCCAGGAGCCGGCGCACCAGTTCGTCACCTCCACCGTGGCCGACGAGCTCGCGCTGGGCCCGCGCCTGACCGGTGTCCCGCCCGCCGAGGCCGCCGTCCGGGTGGACCGGCTCCTCGCACGGCTGCGGCTGGCCCACCTGGCGCAGGCCAACCCGTTCACGCTGTCCGGGGGCGAGCAGCGCCGGCTCTCGGTCGCCACCGTGCTGGCCGCCCGCCCCCGGCTCCTCGTCCTGGACGAGCCGACGTTCGGCCAGGACGCGCGGACCTGGGCCGAGCTCGTCGACCTGCTCGACGGGCTGCGCGCCGAGGGCGTCGCGGTGTGCGCGGTCACCCACGACACCGACCTGGTCGACGCGCTCGCCGACGTGGTGCTGCGGCTCCCCGGCCGCGCGGCCCGGCCGGGCCCGGACGGCCGGCGGCAGGGTGCCGCATGAGCGTGCCCGCCGACCTGCTGGCCGGGACCGCCGGGGTCGACCGCGGGGCCCTGCTCGCCCGGACCAACCCCAGCTGCAAGCTCGCGGTCGCCGTCGTCCTGTCCGCCGCGCTCGTGCTGACCACCGACGCCGTCACCGCCGGGGTCGCCCTGGCCCTCGTCGTGGCCGCGCTGCCCTGGTCCGGGCTGTCCGCCCGGGCGCTGTGGCGCCGCGGCCGGGTGCTCGTGGTGGCCGCCGTGCCGGCGGGGGTCTTCACCGCCCTGCTCGGCGTCGACGCCGGCCGCGTGCTGCTCCCGCTCGGGCCGCTCGACGTCACGGCCGGCTCGGCCGAGGCCGGCGCGGCCACCGTGCTGCGGATCCTCGCCATCGGCCTGCCGGGCGTCGTGCTGCTGTCCACGACTGACCCCACGGACCTCGCGGACTCCCTCGCCCAGGACCTCCGTCTGCCGAGCCGGTACGTCCTGTCCGCCCTGGCGGCGATGCGGCTGTTCGGCGTGCTCGCCGAGGAGTGGACCGCGCTCGGGCAGGCGCGACGGGCCCGCGGCCTGGGCGACGAGGGCCTGCTCGGGCGGGCCAGGGGCGCCGCCGGGCAGCTGTTCGCCCTGCTCGTGCTGTCCGTGCGCCGGGCCACGGTGCTCGCCACGGCCATGGAGGCCCGCGGGTTCGGGACGGGCGGCCGCCGTACCTGGGCGCGCCCGAGCCGGGTGCGCCCGGCGGACCTGGCCGTCGTGCTGGGCGGCGTGGCCGTCGCGGCGGCGGCCACGGCGGCGGGCGTCGCGGCGGGGACCTGGGAGCTGGTCCTCGTCGGCTGAGGACGAGGGCCGGCGCTCAGCCGGTGACGGCCCGCACGAGGTCGGCGGCCAGGCCGGGGACCCGGGTGACCAGGGCGGCCACCTCGTCCTCCTGCACCCGCCCGCCGGTCATGTGGCGCACGTCCTGCCGCTCGGGCCCCGGCCCGACGATGCGGTCGGCCACCTCGGACGCCACGAGCAGGCACACGGCCGCCGCGTCGCCGTTCTCCGCGGGCCGGCTGACGGGCCACCGGTCGACGACCTGCAGCGCGGAGACCATGTCGGCCGGGAACGCCCACGCGCGCAGGGCGGCCGCGGACACCGCGACGTGCGAGGCGCCGTAGCGGGCCCGCTCCGCCTCGACCACGGCGCGGCGGTCGACGGAGGCCGTGGTGATGGCCTGGTAGCCCTCGGGGTCGGCGTGGTGCAGCAGCGCCTGGCCGATCCCGGACAGCAGCCCCAGGCAGAACGCGTCGGGGGCGTGCAGCCCGAGGGGGCGCGCGAGCTCGCCGGCCGCGACCGCCGTGCAGGCGCTGCGCCGCCAGAACCCCGGGGGCACCGGGTCGGAGCCGCCGACACCGGCCGCGGCGGTGAGCGCGAGGCTCCGCACGGTGGTGAAGCCGAGCACGGTCACCGCGAACGTCACCGTCCGCACCCGTCCGGACAGGCCGTAGTAGGCGCTGTTGGCCAGGCGCATGAGCCGTGCGGTGAGCGGCGCGTCGGCGCCGACCACCGAGGCCAGCCGGGTCGCGGACATGTCCTCGTCCCGCGTCATCCGCACGATCTGCGTGGCGACCGGGCGCTGGGCGGGGACCTGGTCGAGCCGGGACAGCAGGTCCTCGAGCAGGAGCACGCCGCGGCCGTCGTCCCAGGCCGGCTCGGGCACGCCCGGGCCGGGTGCGGGCGTCAGCGTCGCCCCGCCGTAGCCGACGATCATCTCGGCACCGGGGCCGCGGTCGCGTCGGAGGACCCGGTGGCCGGGTCGGGGCCGGCCCCGTCGGTCGCGGGCCCGCCCTGCGCGGCGCGCCGGCCCGGGCGGACGGCGCCCGCGGCCCGCTGGCGCACCCAGCGGGCCAGGTCGTCCCCGGTCATGGCGCGGGCCCAGAGCCAGCCCTGCCCCAGCCGGCAGCCGAGCTCCTGCAGCCGCTGGGCCTGCTCGGGCACCTCGACGCCCTCGGCGATCGCGGACAGCCCGAGCGCCCCGGCGATGGAGATGACGGCGGCCGCGAGCGCCCCGTCCCCGCCGGTGGCCAGGTCGAGCACGAACGACCGGTCGATCTTCAGGTGGTCCACGGGCAGGCGCTGGAGGTAGGCCAGCGAGGAGTAGCCGACCCCGAAGTCGTCGATGGCCACCGACACCCCGACCTCGCGCAGCGCGAGCAGGGTCTCCCGGCTGGCGGCCGGGTCGCCCATGATCGCGGACTCGGTGATCTCCAGGCAGAGCCCGGCCGCGGGGACGCCGTGGCGGACCAGCGACCCCGTCACGGTCTCGAGCAGGCGGGGGTCGCCGAGCTGCAGGGCGGACAGGTTGACGTTGACCCGGCGGGGGGCGAGCGGCCCCAGCTCGGCGCGCCAGCGGGCCAGCTGCGCGCAGGCGGAGTCCAGCACGTGCGCGGTGAGCCCGGTGATGAGCTGGTGGCCCTCGGCGAGGGCGACGAACTCCTGCGGCGGCACGTTGCCGCGGACCGGGTGGTTCCAGCGGGCCAGGGCCTCGACCGCGGGCAGCGGCTCGGCCGAACGGGGCTGCGACGCCGTGGCCATGTCGACGACCGGCTGGTAGGCGACCTGGATGGCCCCGGTCTCGATGGCCTCGCGCAGGTCCGCGAGCAGCTGCAGGGTGTCGCGGGCGACCACCCGGGCGTCGTCGTCGCAGACCGCGAAGCGGTTCTTGCCGCGCGCCTTGGCCTCGTACATCGCGATGTCCGCGTCGCGCAGCAGGTCCTGCGCGGTGCTGTGCGAGGCGCCGGCGCGGGCCACGCCCATGCTCGCCGACGGGTGCACGAGCACCCCGGTCACCGTGAGCGGGCGGGTGCAGACGTCGAGCAGGCGGCGGGCGAGCACCTCGGCCTCGGCGTCGTCGTGCACCCCGCGGCAGACCACGACGAACTCGTCGCCGCCCATGCGCGTCACGGTGTCGCCGTCGCGGACCGCGCCGCGCAGGCGCCGTGCCACCTCCACGAGCATGGAGTCCCCGGCGTCGTGGCCCAGGGAGTCGTTGATGGTCTTGAAGTTGTCCAGGTCGAGGAACAGGACGGCCAGCAGCGGGTCGACCCCGGGCGGCGTGACCAGCCCGGCCTGGAGCGTCTCGAACAGGGCGGCCCGGTTGGGCAGCCCGGTCAGCGCGTCGTGACGGGCCTGGTAGGCGAGCTGGTGCTCGAAGGCGAGCCGCTCGGTGACGTCCTCCGCGGTCCCGACGAAGCTCGGCCCGTGCCCCGGGGTGTGGGCCGGCGCCAGGCGCAGGTGCACCATGCGGCGGCCGCCGTCCACGGCGCGGAACGCGGCGACGACGTCGGCCTCGTGGCCCTGGAGGGCGGCGGCCGCGCACTCGCTCACCGCGGCCACGTGCCCGTCCTCGACCATCCGGAGCCAGCCCGTGCCGAGCATCGACTCCGCGGGCAGGCCGACCATCCGGGCGAAGGCGTCGTTGACGTGGGCCAGGCGCATCCCGACGTCGGACAGGACGGTGGGGACGGGGTTCTGCTCGGTGAGGGCAAGGAAACGGCGCTCGTAGGCCTGCGCGGCCTCGGCGTGGGCCCGCCCGCGGCCGACGGCGTCCTCCTCGGCGGTGGCGGTGACCGCCCACAGCCGCTGCCCCGGGACCGGGTGCGCGACGACCTCGACGGGGTGGACGACGCCGTCGGCGCCGCGCAGCTGGCCGGCCCGGCGCTGGGCGCGGACCTGGTGCAGCAGGGGGCCGCCCTCGGTGGTGGTGAGCACGGCGGCCAGGGGCTCCCCGGCGACGCTGCGCGCGTCGCGGGCCAGCAGGTCGGCGGCGGCGGCGTTCAGCCAGGCGACGGTCGGGCGGGTGCCGTCGGCCCCGTCGCGGACGAGCAGCACCGCGCTGTCGGACATGGCGGCAGCGTGCTGCAGCGCCTCCCGGCAGTCGTCGGGCAGCACGTCCGGACCGTTCATCCCCAGGCCTCCTGCCCTCGTCGGCCACCCGTCCGTGGGTGGTGCCCCGCCCCTGCGGTGCCGGGGGGACCTGTCCGTTCATCGGCCGGGCCCCCGTACCACCGAAGGAGCACGGGGTCGTTCGCCCGAACGGCGGACCACCTGTGCCCGGTCCCGCCGCGGCGCCGGGCCACGGCCGGGGGCGGACGGACGGGCGGGCTGGGAGGATCGACGGATGACCGAGCCCACCGCGCAGCACAGCGCCACGCCGCCCGCCCCCCGCCGCCTCGGTGCCTCGCAGGTCTTCCCGGTGGGGCTGGGGACCATGCCGCTGTCCTTCGACCGGGTGCTCGAGGACCGTGACCGCGCCCTGGCCACGGTGCACGCCGCCCTCGACGCGGGCGTCACCCACCTGGACACCGCCCGCATCTACGCGCCCAGCTGGGACACCGTCGGCCACAACGAGGCGCTGGTCGCCGAGGCCCTGGCCGGCTGGTCCGGCGACGCGTCCACGGTGGTGGTGGCCAGCAAGGGCGGCATCGTGCGCGGGCCGGACGGCGACTCGCGCGACGCCTCGCGCGACGGGCTGCGACGGGTCTGCGAGGCCAGCCTCGTCTCGCTCGGGCGCGACGTGGTGGACGTGTACTACCTGCACCGGGCCGACCCCTCGTTGCCGTTCGCGCAGCAGGTGGAGAACCTGCTGGCGCTGCGCGAGGCGGGCCTGGCCCGCGAGGTCGCCCTGTCCAACGTGTCGCCGCAGATGCTCGAGGTCGCCCTCGACGTGGCCGGCGGCCCGGACGACGGCGGCATCGTGGCGGTGCAGAACGAGTTCTCGCCCCGGTTCCGGGAGCACGCCTCCGTCATCGCGACCTGCGCCGGGCGGGGCATCGCGTTCGTCCCGTGGTCGCCGTTCGGCGGTGCGGACCGGGCGGACCAGGTCGGGTCCCGCTACGGGGCCTTCGCCGAGGTGGCCGAGGCCCACGGGACCAGCGCCCACCAGGTCGCGCTGGCCTGGCTGCTCGCCCTGTCGCCCACCGTGCTGCCCATCCCCGGCAGCAGCCGGCCGCAGACGGCGACCGACTCCGCCGGCGCCGCGGTGCTGCGGCTCAGCGAGGACGAGGTGGCGCGGCTGTCCGCGACCGAGCCCGAGGGGTCCTCGCAGTACCCGGACGACCAGCCGGACCCGCCCCTGCGCTGAGGTCTCGGACGACCTGGGTGCCCGCCACCAGGTCACCGAGCCGGCGCCGGTCCGCCCGGGCCAGCACGAGCACCGGCCCGACGAGCACGTCGGCCGGCACGAGGGCCGCCCGGGCGGCGAGCTGACCGGGCGAGGCGGGCCGGCCCAGGCGGTCCACCACCCGCACCCCCGCCCAGCGCATCCCGGCCGTGCGCCCGCCGTCGTGGGCGGGCCAGACGACCGCGAAGCCGACGAGCACGGCCACCGAGGCCAGGACCACGGCCGTGGCCGGCACCACCGCGGGCGCGCCGGCGGCCGCGGTGCCCGGCAGCAGGGCCACGGCGACGAGGGTGGCCAGGGCGGGGACGGCGAGCAGCAGCAGGAGCGCGACCGTGTCGACCACGGCGTGGGCGGCGCGGGCCCCGAGGACGTCGGGGTCCAGACGGGCGCGACGCAGCCGCGCCGCCGACCCCAGGGGGTCGTTGCCCGGCGGGGCGAGCGTGTCGCCGTCGGCCCGTGTGCTCCTCACGAGCCCGACGCTAGGCAGGCCCGACGCACCCCCGCAGCCTCCCCGTCGTCCGCGGTCCGAACGGGGGAGCCCGGCTCGCGCGCTTGGTGCCCTTGGTGCCGGTGCTGCCGGCCCGGACAGCACCACCCCGGCACACGGAAGGGGTCTCGGGAGCCCTCCGAGGCCCGGACCGAGCGTCTCGTGTGCTCCGGTGGTCCCGACCGGTCCCCGCGGGCGGCGGGCCGCGGAAGCTCAGGCCACGACGTCGCCGACGACCACGGGGTCCCGGCCGTCGCGCGCGTCCGGGCACCGCGCGTCCACGACCGCCGGGAGGTCGTGACGCCCCTCCAGAGCCGGGCGCCCATCCGCCTCCACCACCGTCGCACCGTCATGCGCGTCCGTCGGGACCCCGGTCGGACGGAGCTCCGTGGCCGCGTCCCGCAGGTCCACCACGTCCGTCCGCTCCCGCCCGCCCACCAGCGCGGCGGGCGGGGCGACCGGCTCGGCGGCCAGCCAGCGGGTCAGCCCGTCGACGAGGTCCACCCGGCAGCGCCAGCCCGGGACCGTCCCGCCCGGCACCGACGCCCGCGGCCGGTGGGCCGCCGGGGCCGGACGGGGGGCCGTGGCGGACGGCTCGGGCGCGACCCGGAGCCGGCGGCGCTCACGGACCCGGCAGCCGGCCCCGGTGATCTCGGCGACGGTGCGGGCCAGGGCCAGGGTGGGCAGCCCCCGGGCCGGGCCGAGCAGCAGGGCCGGGCCGGGCAGGGCCTGGGCGGGCAGCGCCGGGGCGCGCAGCAGGTGCAGCAGCCCGGCGACCGCGTCGTCGACGAAGCACACGTGGTGCTCGCCGTCGTCCTCCGCGTCCACCACGACGACGCCGGCCGTCCGCGCCTGGTGGAGCATCCGGGCCAGCACCCCGGTGCGGTCGACGGGCATCCCCGGCCCGTAGCACTCGGCCACGCGCACCACGACGGTGTCGACGTCGTGGGCGCTGCGGAAGCCCTCGGCCAGCGCCTCGTCCGCGGCCAGGTGCGCCGCGTTGCCCGGCAACGAGGCGATGACCAGCCGGGCCCCGTCGGCGCGCGCGGCGTGCAGCGCGGCCAGGGTCTGCAGCGCCGGCGCGCTCTGCCCGCGCAGGCTCGTCTCCCGCGGGCCGGCCGCCAGGTGGAGCACGACGTCCGCGCCGCGCGGGGCCGGCTGCGCGGGGGCGTCCTCGGGGTCCGGCAGGCGCACGACGCGGTCGCCGTCGCGCAGCAGCGCCCGGACCGTGGCGTCCGCCAGCCATCCTCCGTCGCCCGCCAGGGCCACGGTCAGCCGGCGCGGCCGGACGCCGGCCAGCGTCGCGCCGCCCCCGGTCGTCCGCACCGCGCCGTGCGGCCACGGCACCCCGGTGCCCCTCGTGCTCCCCCCGGCCGTGCTCAGCGTCTCGTCCACCCTCGCGTCCCGTCTGCTCCTCCGTGCCGGCCGCCGGACCCTCGTGGTGCCCGGTGGCGGCGCCCGACGTCGTCGTCGGGCCCAGCCCCCTCAGGTGTCGTCCGGCCGGGGCGTGGGTACCTCGTCCGTGCCCGATCAGACGCGACCTCATGCACCTCGGGGCCGCCCAGACGCAGGAGGCACCATGTCGGACGCCGACAAGACCGAGAACACCGTCGACAAGCTGGCCGGCAAGGCCAAGGAGGGCCTCGGCAAGGCGACGGACAACGAGCGGCTCGAGGCCGAGGGCCGTGGTCAGCAGTCGACCTCGGACCTCAAGCAGGCCGGCGAGAAGGTCAAGGACGCCTTCAAGCACTGAGCCCCGCGCACGCAGGACGGCCCGCCCCCCACCGGGGAGCGGGCCGTCCTGCTGTCGGGGGTGGTCAGAAGTTGCCGCGGCGCTCCTGCTCGCGCTCGATCGCCTCGAACAGCGCCTGGAAGTTGCCCTTGCCGAACCCCAGCGACCCGTGGCGCTCGATGATCTCGAAGAACACCGTCGGCCGGTCGCCGAGCGGCTTGGTGAAGATCTGCAGCAGGTACCCGTCCTCGTCGCGGTCCACGAGGATCCCGCGGGCCTGGAGGTCCTCGATCGGCACCCGGACCTCCCCGATGCGCGCCCGCAGCGACGGGTCCGTGTAGTACGACTCCGGGGTGTCGAGGAACTGCACGCCCGCGGCGCGCAGCCGGTCCACCGCGGCGAGGATGTCGTCGGTGGCCAGCGCCAGGTGCTGGGCGCCGGGCCCGCGGTAGAACTCGAGGTACTCGTCGATCTGGCTGCGCTTCTTGCCGGCGGCCGGCTCGTTGAGCGGGAACTTCACCCGGTGGTCGCCCGAGGCCACGACCTTGCTCATGAGGGCGGAGTACTCGGTGGCGATGTCGTCGCCGATGAACTCGGCCATGTTCGTGAAGCCCATGATCCGGTTGTAGAAGTCGACCCAGGTGTCCATCTGGCCCAGCTCGACGTTGCCGACCACGTGGTCCAGCGCCGCGAACACCTGCGCGCCCCGGGTGGCGACCGGGGAGGTCCGGGCCACGTAGCCGGGCAGGTACGGACCGCGGTAGCGCGAGCGGTCGACGAGGCTGTGCACCGTGTCGCCGTAGGCGGCGATCGCCGCGCTCCGGACCGTGCCGTGCTCGTCGGTCTCGTCGTGCGGCTCCACGACGACGCGGGCGCCCTGGGCGCGGGCGTGGGCCACGCAGCGGTCGACGTCCGGCACCTCCAGCGCGATGTCCATGACCCCGTCGCCGTGGGCGCGGTGGTGGTCGGCGACGGGGCTGTCCGGGTCGACGGCGCCCATGAGGACGAAGCGGACGGCGCCCGTGGTGAGCACGAAGGCGTGGTGGTCCCGGTTGCCCGTCTCCGGGCCGGAGTAGGCGACGAGGTCCATGCCGAAGACGTGCTGGTAGAACATCGCCGCCTGGGTCGCGTTCCCGCACGCCCACACCAGGGCGTCCCAGCCGCTGACCGGGAACGGGTCGTTCTCGGCGTCGTGCTCGACGAGGCCGACCAGCTGGCGCAGGGTGGCCGCGTCCAGGTGGGCGAGGCGCTCGGCGTCGGTCAGGGTCTGCTCGAGGGTCATGCGGGGCTCCTTCGCCGTGGGGACCGTGCTCGGCAGCCATGACAGCGCTCCGCGCCGCAGGTGGGCAAGCGGTGCCCTCGATCGTGGTCCGTCGGTACAGTCGGCCGAGCAGGACGGGCGGGATGCTGGTCGTCCTGCACAGTCACGACGCGGAGGACGGAGCAGCCGGTGGACCTGGACGGGCTCGACGTGGCCCTGCTGGAGCGGATGCGCGAGCAGCCCCGGGCCGGTGTGCTGGAGCTGTCCCGGGCCCTCGGCGTGGCCCGGGCCACCGTGCAGGCCCGGGTGCAGCGGCTGGAGGACGGCGGGGTGGTCACCGGGTACGGGCCGGACGTCGACGTCGTCGCCGCCGGCTTCGGCGTGCGGGCCTTCGTCACCCTCGAGATCGCGCAGGGCGGGCTCGAGCAGGCGACCGCGGACCTCACGGCGATCGACGGCATCGTCGAGGCCTACGCCGTCACCGGGGCCGGCGACGTGATGTGCACCGTCGCCGCCAC
Source organism: uncultured Actinomycetota bacterium (assembly GCA_963750335.1). Taxonomy (GTDB): domain Bacteria; phylum Actinomycetota; class Actinomycetes; order Actinomycetales; family JBBAYJ01; genus Aquipuribacter. The sequence goes on along the minus strand of CAVVQD010000010.1, from coordinate 77,536 downwards.
CTCGCACGAGGGGCTGCAGGAGACGCTGCTCGCGGTCAGCCGCTCCGCCGTGGTGGCCCGCACGACCAGCGTCGTCGTCCTGTCCACGGTGGTCGCGCCCCGCGTCCTGCCGCTGCTGCGGTCGGTGCCGCGGCCGTGGCCGGCCCGGGCCAACCCGCCGCGCTGAGCCCCTGAGCCCCTGAGCCCTTGAGCCCCTGGGCCGTGCCCCCGCCGGACCCCTTGCCCCGGGGTGCGAGGCTCAGCCCATGAGCGGGCGCGGGTCGACCGGGGACGCACAGCCGACCACGGAGCAGCCGCCCGGGCGCGAGGAGACGGTGACGGTCCCGCCCGCAGGAGCCGCGCACGCGCCGCCCGCGACGGTCCAGCACCCGGTCGGCCGCCGGGTCTGGGCGCTGTTCGTGCCCCACCGGTCCCGGCTCGCGCTCGTCGTGGTCCTGGTCCTCGTGGCGAGCGGCCTCGGCGTGGTCACGCCGTTCCTGGTCCGGGCCACCTTCGACCGGGCGCTGTTCCCGGCCGACGGCAGCGGCGTGGACCTGCCGCTGCTCGGCTGGCTGGTGGCCGGGATGGTCGCCTTCCCGCTGCTGGCCGCGGCGGTCGGGCGTGGCGCAGACCTTCGTCACGACGCGGCTGGGCAACGAGGTGATGGCCGAGCTGCGCGGCCGCCTCTTCGCGCACCTGCAGACCATGGAGCTCGCCTGGTTCACGGCCACCCGGACCGGCGCCATCCAGTCCCGGCTGGCCAACGACGTCGGCGGGGTGAGCAACGTCCTCACCACGACGTTCTCCTCGATCCTGTCCAACTCGGTGACGGTCATCGCCGCCCTGGTCGCGATGCTGCTCCTGTCGTGGCAGCTCACCCTGGTCTCGGTCGCCGTCCTCCCGCTGTTCGTGCTGCTCCAGGTGCGCGTCGGCCGGGTGCGGCAGCGCATCGCCCGGCGCACGCAGGAGTCGCTGTCGGAGATGACGGCGATCACCGAGGAGTCGCTGTCGGTCTCGGGGATCCTGCTGTCCAAGCTGTTCGACCGGCAGGCGAGCGAGGTCGGGCGCTACCGCGACGAGAACCGCCGCCAGATCGACCTCCAGGTCCGCCAGACCATGACGGGGCAGTGGTTCTTCGCGGTGGTGCAGGCCTTCCTCGGCATCACCCCCGCCCTGGTCTACCTGGTCGCGGGCATCGCGCTCGTGCAGGGCACGGCGATCACCGCCGGGACCGTGGTCGCGTTCACCACGCTGCAGGGCCGGCTGCTGTTCCCCACCGTGCAGCTGCTGCAGGTGTCGCTGGACGTGCAGACCTCGTTCGCCCTGTTCCGGCGGATCTTCGAGTACCTCGACCTGCGCCCGGCGATCGTCGACGCGCCCGGCGCCCGGGTGCTGGACGTCGCCGGCACGGCGGGCGACGTCCGGCTGGAGGGCGTGTGGTTCTCCTACCCGCGCCCCGACGGCCCGGACCACGAGGGCACGGACCCAGGCCGGCGACCTCGCCCAGGACGGGAACCGGGACCGGGACCGGTCCGACCTCGGCCCGCGCTGGGCGCTGGAGGACGTCGACCTGCACGTCCGGCCCGGGCAGCTCATGGCCGTCGTGGGCCCGAGCGGGTCCGGCAAGACGACGCTGTCGTACCTGGTGCCGCGGCTGTACGACGTCACGCGCGGCCGCGTGCTCGTCGACGGCCACGACGTGCGGGAGGTGACGCAGGCCTCGCTGGCCTCGGTGGTCGGCATGGTCACCCAGGACACGTACCTGTTCCACGCCAGCGTCATGGACAACCTGCGCTACGCCCGGCAGGACGCCACCCAGGAGGAGGTCGAGGACGCCGCCCGCGCCGCCAACATCCACGACCGGATCATGGGCTTCGAGGACGGCTACGCGACGACGGTGGGCGAGCGCGGCTACCGCCTCTCCGGCGGGGAGAAGCAGCGGCTCGCCATCGCCCGCGTGCTGCTCAAGGACCCCCGGGTGCTCGTGCTCGACGAGGCGACGAGCGCGCTGGACACCGTGAGCGAGCGGCTCGTGCAGGACGCGCTCGAGCGGGCCACGCAGCAGCGGACCACGATCGCGATCGCCCACCGCCTGTCGACGGTGCTCGACGCCGACGTCATCGTCGCGGTGGACGCGGGGCGGGTCGTGGAGCAGGGCACCCACGCCGAGCTGCTCGAGCGGGACGGCCTGTACGCGCGGCTGTACGCGGAGCAGTTCGGCGGCGGCCGGGTCGAGGCCCGCTGCGCCGACGGCACCCGCTTCCGCGACGGGACCGTGGTGCGCGCCGGCTGAGCCCGTCGGCAGGGCGACGGGCCGCGGTGCTCAGCCCCGGCCGAAGCCGATCGCGTCGCCGGCGCTGCGGGCCCGGGCGAGGCAGTACACCCCGAAGAGGGCGAAGCCGATGCCGATGGCGCCGACCAGGTAGGGACCGAACGGCGCCTCGAGCAGCGTGGTGACCCCTTCGTCCAGGCCGCCCGCCTCCTCGCTGCTCGACCGGACCGCCGCGAGCAGGAAGAGCACGCCGATCGTCCCGTAGGCGACGCCCTTGGCGGGGTACCCGATCCGGCCGCTCCAGTCGACGACCTGGCGGGCCCGGTGCGGCAGGTCCAGGGTCTCGACGTCCTCCATGTACTTGCGGGTCAGGCCCTTGTACACGTGGTAGCCGGCCACGACGAGGATGCCGACGGCGACCAGGCCCACGATGACGCGTCCGGCGGGCAGCCCGAGCAGCCGCGCGGTGAGCGTCTCCTCGCTGTTGCCGCCGGAGCCCCCGGAGCCGAGGGCGAAGCGCCACGCGGCCACGGCGACGGCGCCGTAGCCGACCGTCTTGCCCGCGGCCTTGAGCCGGCCCTTGGTGCCGTCGTCGTCCGGGTCGAGGACGGCCTCCACGAGCTGCCACAGCGAGAGCAGGGTCAGACCGAGGGCGACGACCCAGACGATCACCAGGCCGAAGGGCTGGTCCCGCAGCTGCTGCATGGCCCCGCTGGTGGAGGCGTCGCCGCCGCCGCCGCGGAAGGCGAGGTTCCAGAACAGCACCGCGAGGGCCACGTGGAAGACGCCGTAGACGACGTAGCCGTAGCGCCCCAGCCGCTGCAGCGCGTCGACCTCGTCGCTGTCCTTGGCGTCCTCGAGCCCGTTCCTCGCGCGGTCAGCAGCGGCCATGCGGCGAACAGTAGGGCCGCGGGGCCCCGCCCGGCACCCCGACCTCGGGCGCGGGCGCCCGCTCAGCCCAGCGGCTGCAGCAGGACGTGACGCGTGGTGGGCTCCACGAGACGCACCGGGTTCGCCCCGGCCCGCCCGACCAGGCGCGCGCCGTCGGGGGCGACGGCCACCACGACCTCGCCGCCGGCCACGACACCGGCCTCGACGAGGGCCACGAGCAGCTCGTGGGGGCTCTGCGCCGGCTCCCCGAGACGCACCACGCGCGCGCGGGTGCCGTCGGGGACGTCGGCCAGCGCGACCTGGCCCGGCTCGAGCCCGACGGGCGGCGCGCCGCCGTCGCCGCGGCCGGGGATCGGGTTGCCGAACGGGGAGACCACCGGGTCGCCGAGCAGGGCGGCGATGCGGGCCTCCACGCGGTCGGAGACCACGTGCTCCCAGCGGCAGGCCTCCTCGTGGGCGTGGTCGAGCTCCAGACCGATGACGTCGACGAGGAGCCGCTCCACGACGCGGTGCTTGCGCAGCACGGCGGTCGCGATCCGGCGGCCCTCCTCCGTCAGCTGCAGGCGGCGGTCGTCGGTGAGGTCGACCAGCCCGTCGCGGTGCATCCGGGCCACGGTCTGGGACACGGTGGGCCCCGAGTGCCCCAGCGCCTCGACGATGCGGGCCCGCATGGGCACCACGCCGTCCTCCTCCATCTCGAGCACGGTGCGCAGATACATCTCCGTCGTGTCGATCAGGTCGTGGCTCACCTGCGCCATTCTGCCGGTCGCCCTCATGTGCGCCAGCCCCCTCCCGCTTAGGTTAGCCTCACCACTTAAGACGCGGCGGGGGCGCGCTATTCCGCCGCCCGGACGAGGAGGCGGTGTGGTCACCGGCACGGCGAGCACGGCGAGCCCGGCGAGCACAGGCAGCCCGGGCAGCCCGGCACCGGTCGGCGACGTGCGTGCCACGGCCCCGCCGGCGGACCGGACCGGCGCGCGCCCCGGTCGCGGTGCCCTGTCCTCCACGCCCGCCCGCGCGGGCGGCCTGCTCGTCGCCGTCGGCGTGCTCGCGGCGCTCGTCGTCACCAGCCTGGCGGTGGGGTCCCGCCCGGTCGCCCCGGCGGACGTCCTGGCCGCGCTCACCGCCTACGACCCCTCGCTCGAGGCCCACGTCGTCGTCGCGGAGCTCCGTCTGCCGCGCACCGTCCTCGCGCTCGTCGTCGGGGTGGCGCTCGGGCTCGCCGGGGCGCTCATGCAGGGCCTGACCCGCAACCCGCTCGCGGACCCGGGCATCCTCGGCGTGAGCGCCGGGTCCGCGCTGGCCGTCGTCCTGGGCATCTACGTCGTCGGGGTCGCGAGCCTGTCCGGCTACGTGTGGTTCGCGCTGGCCGGCGCGGCGGTGACCTCGCTCGTCGTCTACGCGCTGGGGGCGTCCGGGCGCGACGGCGCGACACCGGTGAGGCTGGCGCTCGCGGGGGCGGCGGTCACCGCCTTCCTCACCTCGGCCACGACGAGCGTCCTGCTCCTCGACCTCGCCACCCTGGACGTCTACCGGTTCTGGGTGGTCGGCTCCGTCTCCGGCCGGGACCTGTCGGTGGCCGCCCAGGTCGCCCCGTTCGTCGCCGTCGGGGCGGTGCTCGCGCTGCTGTGCGGCCGCTCCCTGGACGTGCTCGCCATGGGCGACGACGTCGCTCGCTCGCTCGGGGCCCGGGTCGGTGCGGTCCGTGCGGTCGCGGCGCTCGCCGTGGTCCTGCTCGTCGGCGGGGCCACCGCCGCCGCCGGCCCCGTCGCCTTCGTCGGCCTCACCGTCCCCCACGCGGCGCGCGCGGTGACCGGCCCGTCGACGCGGTGGGTGCTGGTCTGGTCCGCCGTGCTCGCCCCGTCGCTGCTGCTGCTCGCCGACGTCCTCGGCCGCGTGGTCGCCCGCCCGGGCGAGCTGCAGGTCGGCCTGGTCACCGCGCTCGTCGGCGCCCCGGTCTTCGTCGCCCTGGTCCGCCGCCGGTCGCTGGCGCAGGTGTGATCCGGTGAGCCTGCTCACGACCCGTGCCGCGGCGGCCCCGGACGCGGTCGCCGTCGTCCGCCGGAGCCGGGCCGCGGGACGGGCGCGCGCGGCCGTCGTCTCGGTGGTGCTGGCGGCCGCCTGCGTCGTGGTGCTGCTGGTGTCGGTCCAGGTCGGCGACCTCGCGGCTGCCGGCTGCGCGAGCTGCTGGCCCGCGCTCCTCGGGCGCGGCACGCCCGAGGCCGGCTTCGTGCTCATGGGCCTGCGGCTCCCGCGCGCGCTGGCCGGCGTGCTGGTCGGGGCCCTGTTCGGGCTGTCCGGCGCGGTGCTCCAGAGCCTGGCCCGCAACCCCCTGGCCAGCCCGGACGTCGTCGGCGTCACCGCGGGCTCGACCACGGCGGCGGTGCTCGTCGTGGTCACGGGCGCGGGCGCGGCCTCCGGCCTCGGCGACGCGGCGGTCCCGCTCGCGGCCCTGCTCGGCGGGCTGCTCGCCATGACCGCCGTGTACCTGCTCGCCTACCGCGACGGCCTGTCCGCCGTACCGGCTCGTGCTGGTCGGCATCGGGGTCGCCGCGGTGTGCGGCGCGGTCACCCAGTACCTGCTGACCCGCGCCGAGCTGTTCGACGTGCAGCGCGCCGTGGTCTGGCTCACCGGCTCGCTCAACGGGCGGGCTGGGACGAGGTCGTCACGCTGGTCGTCGCCTCCGCCGTGCTCGTGCCGCTGGTCCTCGTCCTGGCCCGGCCGCTGCGGGCCCTGCAGCTCGGGGACGCCACCGCCCGGGCCGCCGGCGTGCCGCTCGAGCGCTCCCGGGCCGCCCTGGTCGTCGTCGCGGTGGCTGCGCCTCGGCCGCGACCGCCGTGGCCGGGCCGGTGGCCTTCGTCGCCTTCCTCGCCGCCCCCGTGGCCCGCCGCCTCGTGCGGGCCCCGCTCGCCCTCGTGCCCGCGGCCCTCACCGGGTCCCTGCTCGTCCTCGCCGCCGACCTGGTGGCGCGGACCGCGTTCGGCACCGTCGAGCTGCCCGTGGGCATCGTCACCGGCCTCGTCGGGGCCCCCTACCTGCTCTGGCTGCTGGCCCGGGCCGACCGCGTCGGGAGGACCGGCTGATGGCCGTCGGAGCTCTGCCTGGACCACCACCCCAGGAGCGGCGCCCGGCCCGGCCGCGCCGGCGGGGGGCGCCGGGTCCGTGGCCCCGGGACGGGGCTGGCCGCCGAGGCCCTGCGGCTCGGCTACGACGACCGCGAGGTGGTCCGCGGCCTGACGCTCGCCGTCCCTCCCGGCGCGATCACGTGCGTGGTGGGGGCCAACGCGTGCGGCAAGTCGACGCTGCTGCGCGGCCTGGCCCGCCTGCTGCCGGCCCGCTCCGGGCGCGTGCTCCTCGACGGGGAGGACATCCGCCGCATGCGCACCCGTGACGTCGCCCTCCGGCTCGGCGTGCTGCCGCAGCAGCCGACCTCGCCCGACGGCATCACGGTCGCCGACCTGGTCTCGCGCGGGCGGTACCCCCACCAGACCTGGCTGCGGCAGCGGGGGCGCGAGGACGACGCCGCCGTGGCCGCGGCGCTCGTCGCCACCGGCACCCTCGACCTCGCCGGCCGCCCGGTCGACGAGCTGTCCGGCGGGCAGCGGCAGCGGGTGTGGATCGCCATGGCGCTGGCCCAGGGGACCGACCTGCTGCTGCTCGACGAGCCGACCACGTTCCTCGACCTCGCGCACCAGGTCGAGGTGCTCGACCTGCTCGCCGACCTCAACGCCGCGGACGGCCGCACGGTCGTCCTCGTGCTGCACGACCTCAACCAGGCCGCGCGCTACGCCGACCACCTCGTCGCCATGAAGGACGGCCGCGTCGTGGCCGAGGGGCCGCCGGCCGACGTCGTCACCGAGGACCTGGTGCGGGAGGTGTTCGGGCTGGACTGCCGGGTGGTGCCCGACCCGGTGACCGGCACGCCGATGGTCGTCCCCGTCGGCCGTCGTGGCCGGGCCGCCGGGCGACCGGCCGCGGGGACCACCGCCCTCTCGTCGGAGGCTGCACCGTGACCAGCACCCCCTGACCAGCACCCCCGTGACCAGCACCCCCGTCACCAGCGCGCCCTGGCTGCGCCCGCTGCTCGAGGCCCCCACCCCGCAGGCCTGGCTGGACACCCACCTGGAGCGGCACTTCGCCGTCCACGAGGTCGACGGCGCCGAGGACCCCGGCCTGGACTGGGTCGGGCCCGAGGACCTGCTGGCGGACGACGCGGCCCCCCTCGTCGCCGCGCACGCCCGCATCCTCGCCGACGGCGGCACCCCCCAGATGGCCGCCAAGTGGCTGGTGGCGTGGACGGCCGGCAGCCTCGCGGACGCGGTCGGGTTCCTGCTCGCCACCGGAGCGGCGGGCGTGCTGGCGGACACGGGGCGGGTGCGCTGGCGGCGGCACCCCGGCGGCTGGGTGGACCGGGCGAGGCCCGAGGGCTGCACGGTGCTCGTGACCGACGGGCACCCCTGGGCGGGGCAGCCCGGCGTCGAGGTGGTCGCCACCGAGGACGAGGTGGTCGCGCGCACCGTCGACGCCCTGGTCCGCGTGGTCCGTCCCGTCGTCGACGGCGTGCGGCGCACGGCCCGGGTGGGGGCGCGCGCCCTGTGGGCCGAGGTCGCGGACGGCATCGGCATGAGCCCGACCTACCAGCCGCACCTGCCCGTGCGCGAGGACGTCGTCGAGCGGCTCCGCGCCGCGCTGACCGCGCCCGGCGTGCCCTGGCGGGTGAGCCCGACGGTCCGCACGGCGAGCGCGCCGTGGGGTCCTGCCTACGTCGGCCAGAAGGGCGGCTGCTGCCTGGCCTACCAGCGCCCGGACACGAGCGAGCCCGTGGCCGAGGCCGACCTCACCCCCGGGCTGCGCGCCTACCGGGCGCTCTTCCCGCCCGAGACCGGCGCGGCACGGGTCTGCGCGACGTGCTCGCTGCGCGACCCCCAGGGGTGCGCGGACCGGCAGCTGTGGTGGCTGCAGCAGCGCCACGACGCGTGAGGCGGCCGGGCCTGGGCCGTCCGTGGTCGAGGCGTGGTGCCGGCGGTCCCCAGGTGGGACCCTCGTGGGGAGCCGCGCGGTCCCGGGGGCCCGTGCGGCCGGGGCGGAGTCCGGAGGAGGACCGGTGGGGACAGCCAGGACCTGGCGACGACCGGGGCACGTGGGCGCCTCCCGCCCCGTCCTCGCCGTCGTGCTGCCCGCTGCCCTCGTCGTCGCGGTGCTCCTCGCGGACCTGCTGGAGGGCCCGGGCATCAGCTTCGTCGGCCTGCTCGTCGCCGCCCCGATGCTGGCCGCGGTGTTCGGCCGCCCGACGACCGTGGCGCTCGTGGGGCTGGCCACGCTCCTGGTCGCCGGCGGCGCCGGGTTCGCGCTGGGCGACGGACGGGCCGGCACCCAGGTCACCCGGCTGCTCATCATCGGCCTGTTCACCGTGGCGGCCGCGCTGAGCGCGGCCGAGCGGGTGCGCGGCGAGGCCCGCCTGGCGCGCGCCGACCTCGTCGTGGCCGCCGTCGCCGAGGCGGTCATCCGGCCGCTGCCGCCGCAGGTGGGCGGGGTGGGGCTGGCCTGCCGGTACCTCGGTGCCGACGCGGAGGCGCAGGTCGGCGGCGACTTCTACGAGGTGCTCGACACCCCGCTACGGGGTCCGCGCAGTGCTCGGCGACGTCCGCGGCAAGGGCCTGTCCGCGGTGCGGATGGCCAACTACGTGCTCGGGGCGTTCCGGGACGCCGCCCGCCGGGAGGCCTCGCTCACCGACGTCGTCGACGCCCTGGACGGCCTGGTGTCCACCGAGGGCGGGCCGGAGGACTTCGTCACCGCGGTCGTGCTCGAGGTGCGCGACGGCACGGTCGTGGGCGTCACCTGCGGGCACCCGCAGCCCTGGCTCGTGGACGGGGGTGCCCCCCGCGAGGCGCAGCTGCCGGTCGACGTGCCGCTCGGGCTCGGCGCCGGCCGCGTCGCCCCGGTCGTGCTGCCGGGGCCGCCGTCCGGTCTGCTCCTGCACAGCGACGGGCTCAGCGAGGCCCGCCGCCCGGGCGGACCGTTCCTCGACCTGCGGGACGTGCTCGCCGGGCTGCCCGGGCTGCGCGGGGACCGGCTCCTGGCCCGGCTCGTCGAGATCGTCCGGGCCCACGTCGGCGGGCGGCTCCAGGACGACGTCGCGCTGCTGTGGCTCGAGGTCTCGGACCTCGTCACCGCCGAGGCCACGGCGGCGGCCCGCTCGTCCGAGGCCGGGGTCAGAACGGCACCGGCACCCCGGCTGCCTGCAGACCGCTGACCACCGCGAGGACGCGCGCAGACCACGGCGCCGGTGAGCCGCACCGCCCGCAGCGGGAGCCGGTGGGCCAGCGTCGCGCCCAGCGTGGCGGCGAGAGCGGCGACGAGCAGCAGCGCTGCCCACGAGCCGAGGAACACCGAGACCGGGTCGGCGCTGCGGGCGGCCAGGCCGGCGGTGAACAGCTGGGACAGGTCGCCCCACTCGGCCACGAAGAGCACGAGGAAGCTCGTCCCCGCCGCGCGCAGGAACGGGGTGCGCCGGTCGGCGGCGGCGGCCTCGGCGGCCGCCTCGTCGTCCAGGTGGTCGTGCCGCCGGCTGTCGCGGTAGAGCACGACGGCCCCCACGGCGAACAGCACGGCCGCCGCGGCCGCGACCAGGGTCTCCGGCAGCCGCGACAGCAGCCCGCCGGCGGCCACCGCGATGCCGCACTGCACGCCGAAGGCCAGGCCGACGCCGACCCAGGCGGCGAGCGGGCGGAACCGGGACGACAGGACGAGCGTGGCGACGAAGGTCTTGTCCGGCAGCTCGAGCAGCAGCAGCGGGACGAACGCGCTCAGCGCGACCGCGAGGTCGGGGGACAGCGAGGGCACGAGGGCGGCCTTTCCCGGCACGGGCCGGGGCGCGGGGGCCTCGGCACGCACCACGTGGTGCGCCGGGCGTGGCCCGGCGGCGGTGGACGGTGCCGAAGGTCTCGCCCACCTCGTGGTCCGAGGCCCACCGACCGGGACACGGACCGAGGTCCGCGGCCAGCATGTCGACCGGTGGCGTGAGGGCTACTCCCCTTCGCTGGTCCCAGCCTAGCGCCCGGCGAGGAGGTGGCAGGCTCGGCGACCGGCGGCGACCGGTGCCGCCCCGAGGGGAGGACGTCCGTGGTCCAGCCGCGCAACCGCACGCCCAAGGTCGTCCTGGAGGGAACCCGCCTCACCCACAAGACCGACCTCGCCCACGCCCTGCAGGAGCACCCGGGCGTGACCGGCGCCCGGCGGTACCGCTACCACTTCCCGCTGGTCTCCGCGGAGTGGGGCACGCTCACCGACGAGCCGTGGGGGCAGAGCCTGATCACCTACCGGCCGGAGACCGCGGCGGCGGCGCGGGCCGGCTACGACGCCTGGGTCGCCCTGTTCCGCGCCCACCGCCACTACCCGTGGCTGGTGGACCGGTTCCACCTGTCCACGCAGGTGCACCAGGCCGCGGCCGGGACCCCGGTGGACCTGGACGACGTCGACGAGGCGCTGCACGGGCTCGGCTTCGCGGTCGTGCACTGCGTGCGCCGCCCGGAGACCTTCCCGGCCGCGCGCGAGGCCCGGCTGCTGGTGTCCGGCAACCCGTCGCAGTACGACGACCTCGACGTCTTCGTCAGCGAGCAGGAGGCCATGGCCGAGGCCGTCCGCCGCTCGCGGCTGCCCTCGCTCACCCTCGACGTGAGCGACGGCGACGTGGCGGCGCTGGCCGACCGGGTCGCCGGCTGGCTGGAGGACGAGCAGCTGCTCGGCACCCTGGACCCGGCGGGCTGACCGGCCCGGGGGTCGACCTGGTCACCGGCGCGCGCGGCGTGCCGGTGGGCAGGCCCGCCCTCGACCGGGGCGGTCAGCCCGCGGCCGGGGCGGCCACGGCCTGGCCCGCACCGGTCTGGATCGCCCACATCGCCGCGTAGGCGCCGCCCGCGGCGACGAGCTCGTCGTGGCTGCCGCTCTCGACCACGCGCCCGGCGTCCAGCACCCAGATCCGGTCGGCGTCGCGGACGGTGGACAGCCGGTGGGCGACCATGAGCGCGCTGCGCCCGGCGGTGACCCGGGCCAGCGAGCGCTGGATCGCGGCCTCGGTCTCGTTGTCGACCGCCGAGGTCGCCTCGTCCAGGACCAGCAGGGCGGGGTCGCGCAGGATGGCCCGGGCCAGGGCGAGCCGCTGCCGCTGCCCGCCGGACAGCGTGACGCCGCGCTCGCCCACGAGCGTGTCGTAGCCCTGCGGCGAGGCCGCGGACGAACTCGTCGCGCCTCGGCCGCGGTGGCCGCGGCCACGACCTGGGCGTCGGTGGCGTCCGGGCGGCCGTAGGCGATGTTGTCGCGCGACGCTGCCGCGGAACAGGAACACGTCCTGGCTGACGTAGCCGATGGCCCCGCGCAGGGACTCCCAGCTCCAGCTCGCGCACGTCGGCGCCGTCGAGCAGCACCTGGCCCGACGCGGACGTCCTGGAAGCGCAGCACGAGCCGCAGCAGGGTCGACTTGCCCGCCCCGGTCGCGCCGACGACGGCGTGCACCTCGCCGGGCGGCACGCCGCAGGTCGATGCCGCCGAGCACGTCGGGGCCGTCGGCGTAGCCGGCGTGGACGCCGCGCAGCTCCACGCCGCCGCGGGCCGGGCCGGGCAGCGACCGGGTGCCGGGCACGACGGTGGCGACCTCGTCGAGCAGGGCCAGCACGCGACGGGCCGAGGCCATGCCGCGCTGGTACAGGTCGAGGGTCTCGCCGACCCGGGTGAGCGGCCACAGCAGCCGCTGGGTCATGAAGACCAGCACCGAGTACAGCCCGACCGGCAGCGAGCCGTCGAGCGCGGCGTACCCGCCGACCAGCAGCGTCGTGGTGAAGCCGGCGAGGATCGCCATCCGGATGAGCGGCACGAACGCCGCGGAGCTGCGGATGGCCCGGGTGTTGGCCGCCCGGTACTCCAGCGAGGCGGTCGAGACGCGGTCGAGCTCGCGCTGCTCGGCGGTGAAGGCCTTGATGGTGGGCAGGCCGCCGAGGTTGGCGGCCAGGGTGCCGTTGAGCACCGCGACCGCCTCGCGCACCCGGGCGTAGAGCGGCTCGAGGCGGCGCTGGAACAGCAGCGAGCCCGGCGACGATGACGGGGATCGGGGCGAACGCCAGCAGCGTCAGCTGCCACGAGCTGACCGCGAAGACCGCGCCGACCAGGACGATGTTGACGACCAGGCCGATGATCGGTGGGCGCCCCGACGTCGAGGAAGCGCTCGAGCTGGTTGACGTCGTCGTTGAGCACCGCGAGGGTCCCGCCGGTCGTGCGGGCCTCGTGCCAGCCGACGTCCAGGGACTGCACGTGCCCGTACGCCTCGACCCGCAGGTCGTGCTCGACGGCCTGGGCCAGCCCGCGCCACAGCACCTGCGCGGCGTAGTCGCTCGCCGACTCGAGCACCCAGACCACGACGTTGAGCGACGGCGAGCCAGCCGAGCTGGGCGGGGCGGCTCGTCGACGCCGATGACGTCCGCCACGAACGAGGCGTCGCCGCGGACGACGACGTCGATGGCCGCGCCGATGATGAGCTCCGGCATGACGTCCATGACCTTGTTGACCACCGACATGGTCACCGCGGCGACGAGGCGGGGCCGGTAGGCCCGGTACCGGGTCCACAGCTGGGCGAGGGGGTGGCGACCGGTCGGTCGGGGCGGGGGCGCTCACGAGGGTCAAGGGTCGCACCCGGTTCAGGCGGTCGGCACCGCGTAGACCACGAGGTTGTCCTCGTAGCTGCCCGCGGCCCGGTCGAACGTGCCGCCGCACGTGATGAGCCGCAGCACCGAGGCGGGCGCCGGGCCGTACACGGACGCGCTGGGGAAGGCGTCCTTCGGGTACCGCTCGCTGCTGGTCACGGTGTAGCGCACGGTGCTGCCGTCCGAGAGCCCGACGGCGACCTCGTCGCCCGCGACGAGCTCCTCGAGCCGCGTGAACACGGCCACCCCGGTGGCGGAGTCCACGTGCCCGGCCAGCACGGCGGGCCCGGTCCGGCCGGGGACGGCGCTCGCGCGCAGCCAGCCCGCGTCGTCCGGGTCCTCGGGCACGTCGACGGTGCCGTCCTCGCGCAGGCCGAGCTCGAGCAGGGGGACGTCGAGGTCGATGGCGGGCACCTGGAGGCCGGTGGGGACCACCCCGTCCGCGGACCGGACCGGCGAGCCGGGACCGGGGATCGGGTCGCCCGGGGGGGCCGGGTCCTCGGCGGCCGTGGGCGGCGCCACGGCGGGCGGGACCGACGCGGCCGGTGCGGAGGCCTCGTCAGAGGCCCCGGCCGGACCCTCGGTCCCGGCCGGGCCCGACGTCGTGGTCCCCGGCGACGTGACCGGCGCGGCGGTGCCGTCCCCGTCGTCCGCCCCGAGCCGGGAGGCGAGGGCGCCCCCCAGGCCGACGACGAGCAGCACGGCCGCTCCCACGGCCACGACCCGGGCGGTCCGGCGCGGTGCGGGCGCGGACCGCGCCGCGGCCCGGTGCCGGCCCCGCACGGGCGGCCCGGCGTCCGGGGTCATCGACGGCAGGGGCGGGCGCTCCCGCTCACCGGCCGGCGCGCCGCCGGCCGCGCGCGGGGGCGGCCGCGGGCCGGCGGGCGGCCGCGCCGAGCAGCACCACGGCGAGGAGGGCGAGCACGGCCGTGCTGACGAGCCCCGCGAGGCCCGCCCCCGGCAGGGTGGCGTCGTCCGCGGCGAGCCCGCCGAAGCCGGTCGCGGCCCCGCCGACCGGGGTGGTGCCGGTGCCGACCGCGTCCACGACGGGCTGCACGACGAGGCTGCCGTCCTCGGAGTCGAGCACCAGCAGCGTGTAGACCGTCCCGGAGTCCAGCTGGAGGTCGGTGGTGCCGCTCACGCCGCCGCCGCTGGCGCGCACGGTCCAGGACCCGGCCGGGGCCGAGGTGTAGCCGGTCGGGCGGCCCAGGCCGGCGCCGTCGGCGAGGACGGGACCGCCCTCGGCCTGCACGTCCACGGTGGGGGCGGCCAGGGAGGCGGGCAGCAGGCGGACGTTCGCGCTGCCGTCGCCGGGCGGGGTGAGGTCGTCGACGAGGCGCTCCAGGCGCGGCTCCGCCTTGGTGCCGAGGCCGGCCACCGTGTAGGCCTGCCCGGCCTCGAGCTCGACGGTGAGGCTCAGCAGCGGCGGCTCGGAGACGGGGGTGCCCGCCGGGCGGACGCTGACCGCGTACTCCCCGGGCGGGATGGCGCCGTAGCGCCCGACCGCGCCGTAGGAGGCGGTCGTCTCCAGCAGGGGCTTCGCCTCGACCGGCGTGCCGCTGCCCTCGCCGCTGAAGGGCGACAGGCGGATGTCCATGGCCCCGAGGTCCGGCACCAGGTGGGCGGGACGCAGCCACGCGGGCTCGGCGCTGTCGGCGGCCGGCACCGCGGCGGCCACGGCGGCCACGCGGCGCCAGCAGGCACGGCCGCGGAGGCGGACGGGGCCGCGAGGACCAGGGCCGCCAGCACCGCGAGGAGCCCGGTGAGGGCGGCGGCCGGGCGGACGGCGCGGGGCGCGGCAGCGGGGGCGTACGGGGCGTCGGTCATCGTGGCTCCGGTGCGGTGCGTCGGGGGTGTCGCGGTGACACTACGTCGCCACCCGGCGGGCCGGATGGATCGGTACGGGGTACCCGTCCGGGACGGTGCCCACACCTGTCACGACCGGTACGAGGGGTGTGACCTGCAGTGACGGGTGGCGCCGGGTGTTTGGCGGTGCCGCCCGCGCGGCCCCATCATCACCGGAGCAGACGATCACGGGCAGCAGCACGACGAGGGGGTCACATGTCCGCAGGTGCCACCACCCTGCTGCCCGCTGCCCTCACGCTGCTCGCGTTCGCGGGCGGGGTGGTCGTGGGCTGGCTGTGGTGGGGGCGGCGCTTCGTGTCCGCCCGGCTCACCAAGGCCGAGGCGCTGTCGCTCGTGCAGTCGCGGCTCGAGGACGAGCTGCGCGCCAAGGACGACGAGATCGCCCGGCTGCGCCGCTCGCTGCGCGACGGACGCCGCTGAGGCGTGCGCCTGCCCCGCGGCGACGTCCGCTACCACGTCCCCCGGGACCGCTCCCCGGTCCCGGCGGTGCTCGTCGGGGCCCTGGTGGTGGTGACGCTGGTGTCGGCCCAGCTGTCGGTCGCGGGGGAGCCGTCGCGCTCCGCCCCGCCGGCCGCCGCGGGCACGCAGGCCCAGGACGCCCGGCCCGGCCGCCACCTCGTCCTCCAGCTCGTCCTCCCCCGCGGACCCCTCCGCCACCGCGGCCGGACCGGCCTCGCCCCCCGCTCCCGACCCGGCGGAGGCCGCGCTGCCCGCGCCCGTCGAGGTCACCTTCGCGGTGGGGGAGGACGTGCCGTCCGGCGACGCCGACGCGCTGCTCGGCCCCCTCGTCGCCGCCCTGCTCGCGGACCCGACGACGCGGGTCCGGGTCGTCGGGCACGCCGAGGACAGCAACGACCCGGTGCTGGAGGAGCAGCTGTCGTCACGGCGGGCGCAGACGGTCCTGGACCTGCTGACCGCCCGCGGCCTGCCGCCCGGGCGCGCCGACGTGCTCGCGGTCGGCGCGGCCGAGGCCGGCCGGTCGCGGTCCGGCACCGACCGCCGGGTGACCGTGGAGGTCGTGCCCGGCTGAGCTGCTGACCGGCCGCCCGCCGCCCAGCCGCCCGGCCGCCCGGCCGCCCGGCCGGTCAGCCGTCGAGGGCCGCCGCGGACGGCACCTCGGTCGCGGGGTCGCCGTCCACGGCCAGGGCCAGCTCGGGGACGAGCGCCTCCAGCGCGTAGGGCAGGCTCAGCGGGCTCGAGAAGGACAGCGCGCCGCTCAGCTCCGCGTCGGTGAGGACCTCGCGGCCCTCCGTCGCCGCGCGCAGGGTGCTGCGGGTGGGCAGGGCGGCCACGGCCCCCGCCTCGGCGTCGGAGCCCACGATCCAGACGAGCACGTCGGTGTCGAGCGTCGCGACCTGCTCCGCGGACAGGTCGAAGAAGAACGCGTCGCCCGCCAGCTCGTCGAACTCGGCCGGGGTCCGGAAGCCGAGGTCCTCCATGAGCCGGGCCCGGGTGTCGACCGAGGCGTAGGCCCCGGGCCGGCCGTCGAAGAGGAAGGACACCGCGGCGGTGGCGCCCTCGAACTCGGGGTGGGCCTCGCGCGCCTCGCTGATCAGCGCCTCCGTCTCGCGGACGACCTCCTCGGCCCGCTCCGTGCGGCCCAGCGCCCGCCCGGTCAGCAGCGTCCGGTCCTGCCACGGCATGCCGAAGTCCGGGTGGTCCGCGGACTGGGCGAGCGTCGGCGCGATCCGGGACAGCAGCCCGTACTGCTCGGCGGTCATCCCGGACGACAGGCCGACGATGAGGTCGGGCTCCAGGGCGGCGACCGCCTCGTAGTCCAGCTCGGCGCTGCTCAGCACGGTGGGCTCGGCGTCGCCCAGCTCGTCCCTCGCCCACGGCCAGACCGCGTCCGGCTGGTCGCCGTACCAGTCCCGGACGCCGACCGGGACCACGCCGAGCGCGAGCAGCGTGTCCTGGTCGCTGAAGCCCACGGACACGACCCGCTCGGGCTCGGCCTCGACCGTCGTCGTCCCGTGCACGTGCTCGACCTCCACCGGGAAGGCGCCGGGGTCGGCCTCCCCGGAGGGGGCGTCGTCGCCCGGGCCGGACGAGGCGCCCGCCCCCGCGGCGGCGCCCTGCGACGGGCCCGCCTCCGTGGCGGTGCCGACGGGGCCGGCGCCGCACGCGGCGAGACCGAGGGCCAGCGCCGTGGCGACGAGCAGGGCGGCCGGGGTGCGGGGGGCGGTCGGGGGGAGCCAGCGGGTCATGTCGTCCTCGTGGTCGGGCGGCCCGGGACCGGGCGCATTCTGAGCAGCGCGTGTGTGCTCATTGGGTAAGCCTTACCTAACCACACCTCGGAGGGGTGTCCGGAGGGGGCGCGGGGGCGGGCCGGTCCCGGTCTGTCCGTCCCGGCGCTCGGGTACCGGGCCGCCATGGACACGATCACCGCGACCGTCGAGGTCGACGTCCCGCTGCAGACCGCGTACGACCAGTGGACCCAGTTCGAGGACTTCCCCCGGTTCATGGGCGGTGTCGAGCGGGTCACGCAGCTCGACGACACCCGGACCCGCTGGGTCACGAGGATCGGCGGGGTCACCCGCGAGTTCGACGCCGTCGTCCTCGTCCAGCGCCCCGACCAGGGCGTCTCGTGGAGCAGCACGGACGGCACGGCGCACGCCGGACGGGTGACGTTCTCCCCGCTCGGCGACGCGCGCACCGAGGTCACCCTGGCCGTGGACTGGGAGCCCGAGGGCCTCGTCGAGAAGGCCGGCGAGGTCCTGGGCGTCGTCGAGCGGCAGGCCAGCAAGGACCTCGAGCGCTTCAAGCAGTTCATCGAGGAGCGCGGCACGGCCACGGGCTCCTGGCGCGGCCAGGTGGACACCGGGAGCACCGGCCCGCTCTGAGGAGGTGCGGGAACAGAGGGCGGTGGACAGCGGTTCCGGAAGGTAGTTCAATCGTGAACTACACCTGAGGAGGCCGCCATGCCCGCCGTCACCGCCGACACCATCGCCCTGCCCCGCGTCGCCACGCCCACCGACGCCGCCGTGCGCGGCACCCGCTCGGTGACCACGGCGCCGCAGGGCTACGAGGGCGAGGGGTTCCCCGTCCGCCGGGCCTTCGCCGGCGTGGCCGCCCGCGACCTCGACCCGTTCGTCCACCTGGACCAGATGGGCGAGGTCGAGTACTCCCCGGGCGAGCCCAAGGGCACCCCCTGGCACCCGCACCGCGGCTTCGAGACCGTGACGTACATGCTCGACGGCGCCATGGAGCACCAGGACTCCCACGGCGGCGGCGGGCTCATCGCCGACGGCGCCACGCAGTGGATGACCGCGGGCGGCGGGATCCTCCACATCGAGACCCCGCCGGAGTCCCTCGTCGTGTCCGGCGGGCTCTTCCACGGCTTCCAGCTGTGGGTCAACCTGCCCGCCGCCCACAAGATGCGCGCGCCCGGGTACCAGGCGCTCGAGGGCAGCGACGTGACCCTGCTCGCGAGCCCCGACGGCGGCGCCCTGCTCCGCGTCATCGCGGGCGAGGTGGACGGGCACACCGGTCCCGGCTCGACGTTCACCCCCATCACGCTCGTGCACGCCACCGTGACCGCGGGCGCCCGGCTCGAGGTGCCGTGGCGCACCGACTTCAACGCGCTGGTCTACGTGCTGTCCGGCCGCGGCCGCGTCGGGCGGGGCGGCGAGGCGGTGCGCAAGGGCCAGCTCGCGCTGCTCGGGCCCGGCGGCGTGGTCCGGGTCGACGCCGACGCGCAGCAGGACGCGCACGAGCCCGCGCTGGACGTCCTGCTCATGGGCGGGCTGCCGATCCGCGAGCCCGTCGCCCAGTACGGCCCCTTCGTCATGAACACGCGCGCCGAGCTCCAGCAGGCCGTCGAGGACTTCCAGGCCGGCCGCCTCGGGGTCGTCCCGGACGGCGCGCTCATGCCGCACGCCGCGCGCTGACCCCCTCGCGGCCGCACGCGGGTCGCGGCCCGATCGACGGCGCCGTCCGGGCCACCCCGGGCGGCGCCGTCCGTCCGTCTGCGCCACGGTCGTCGGACCGTCTGCATGATCATCGACTTCTCGGGCAGACGTCCTCCGCCCGGTTACCCGACGAGAGGGACGTCATGCAGACGAGACGAGCGGCACGACCGGTCCGGCGAGCACCGCTGCTCTGCCTGGTCGGGGTCATGGGCATCGCCGCGTGCGGCGGTGTCGGCGGGGGCGGCGACGACGCCGCGGCCGGGGGCGGGGCCAGCGGCAGCGGGTCCGGTCCCGGCGTGCAGACGCTGGGCTTCGGCCTGCCGGACGCCATCGCGACGGAGCGGGTGGCCGCCGCGGAGGAGAGGGGCATCACCGTCGACGTCGTCGAGGGCGGCTTCGACGAGCAGCAGTTCCTGTCCGCCGTGGCCGCCGGGGACCCGCCCGACGCGGTCTACCTGGCCCGGACGGACATCGGCACGTACGCCGCGCGCGGCGCGCTGCAGCCGCTGGACGACTGCGTCGAGCAGGAGGGCGTCGTCCTCGACGACTTCCGCGAGCCGGCCCTGGACCAGGTGGTCCTGGACGACGTGCTGTACGGGCTGCCGGAGTTCTACAGCGTCCGGGTGGTGCTCGCCGACCAGCAGGTCCTCGAGGAGGCAGGGGTGTCGCCCGAGGCCGTGAGCGGCGCCGACTGGGACGCCCTCACGCAGGCCGCGGCGGCCATGGACCAGGCCGACGGCTCGCAGCTGGAGCGCATCGGCTACGACCCGAAGCTGCCGGAGTTCCTGCCGCTGTGGGCCAAGGCCAACGGGGTCGACCTGGTCGACGCCGAGGGCCAGGTGCACCTGGACGACCCGGCCGTCGTCGAGGTGGTGGAGAAGGGTGCCGAGATCGTCGAGGCCGCGGGCGGCTGGTCGGCCTTCCAGTCCTTCCGCGACAGCTGGGACTTCTTCGGGGCGGAGAACCAGTTCGCCTCGGACCAGCTCGGCGCGATGCCGATGGAGGACTGGTACGTCAACGTCCTCGCGGACGTCTCGCCCGACGCCGGCGTCACGGTGCAGCCCTTCCTCGACCGGCAGGGCCAGCCGCTGACCTACGCCAGCGGCTCGGCGTGGGCCATCCCCGAAGGCGTGGAGGACTACGAGGCGGCGTGCACCTTCGCCGCCACCATGACCGCCAAGGACACGTGGGTCCGGGCCGCGAAGGCCCGCGTCGCCGAGATCGCGGAGGAGGGCGAGGGCTTCTACACCGGCACCGTACACCGGCAACGAGGCCGCCGACGAGATCATCTTCTCCGAGGTCTACCAGCCCACCGGCAACGAGCAGATCGACCGGGCGGTGGAGACCATCCTCTCCGTCCAGGACGTCGCCTTCTCGCTGCCGGCCACCCCGGCGGGCGCCGAGATCACCACCGCCTACGAGGACGCCATCACCCGGGTGCTCCAGGGCGAGCAGGAGGCCCCCGAGGCCATGGCCGAGGCGCAGGAGGAGGCCCAGGCCGCCCTCGACGAGGCCGAGGGCTGATGAGCGGGACCGCGGTCACCCAGGCGGCGGCGCTGCCGCCCGGGACCGAGGCCGCCGTCACCGAGGAGGGACGGGGCCCTGGCCGCGCCGCCGCCCGCCGGGGTCCCAGCTGGCGCCGCCGCCAGAACCTCGCCGCCTACGCGTTCCTCAGCCCGTGGCTGGTCGGGCTGGCCGCGTTCACCGTCGGGCCGATGATCGCCAGCCTCGTGCTGTCGTTCACCGCCTACGACCTCATCGGCCCGCCGGAGTACGTCGGCGGGGCCAACTACGCCCGCGTCCTCGAGGACGACAAGGTGTGGCGGAGCCTGGTCAACACCGTCTACTACACGGTGCTGCACGTGCCGCTGACCATCGTCACCGCGCTCGCGCTGGCGCTCATGATGCAGCGCGTCGGCCGGGCGGCCGGAGCCTTCCGGACGCTGGTCTACCTGCCGGTCATGACCCCCCCGGTCGCGGCGGCCGCGATGTTCCTGCTGCTGCTCAACGGCCAGACCGGCCTGGTCAACGAGGCCCTGGGCTGGGTCGGGATCGACGGGCCGGGCTGGACCACGGACCCCGGCTGGATCAAGCCCGGGCTCGTCCTCATGTCGCTGTGGAGCACCGGCAGCACCGCGGTCATCTACCTGGCGGCGCTGAACGGGGTGCCGCGCAGCATGTACGAGGCCGCGATGCTCGACGGCGCCTCGGCCTGGCAGCGCCTGCGCTACGTGACGGTCCCGATGATCAGCGGGGCGATCTACTTCACGGTGATCGTCAACACCATCGCCTCGCTGCAGTTCTTCACCGAGGCCTACGCCATGTACTTCGGCAACGACGCCACCCGGTCGCGCAGCGGCGACGCCGCGCTCTTCTACGTCATCAACCTGTTCCAGGAGGCGTTCCAGTTCCTCAACATGGGCTACGCCTCGGCCCTGGCGTGGCTGCTGTTCCTCGTCATCGCCGCGGTGACGTTCGTCCAGACGCGGGTCGCGCGCCGGACCGTCCACTACGAGGGGGAGTGACATGAGGACGAAGACCCACCCCGCGGTGCGCGTCGCCTGGCTGCTCCTGCTCACCGGCGTCACCGTCGTGTTCCTGTACCCGTTCGTCTGGCTCGTGAGCGCGTCGCTGAAGCCGCGCTCGCAGGTCTTCGACAACCGGCTGGTCCCGCGCGACGTCGCCTGGGAGAACTACACCAAGGTGTGGGACGCCGCCCCGATGCTGCAGTGGCTGGAGAACAGCCTCGTCGTGGGCGTCGCCGCGGCCCTGTCCGTGACCATCAGCAGCGCGGTCGTCGCCTTCGGGTTCGCGTACTTCCGGTTCCCGGGGCGCAACGCCCTGTTCGCGGTGCTCCTGGCGACGATGATGCTGCCGGGCGCGGTGACGATGGTCCCGGTGTTCCTGCTGTGGGACCAGCTGGGGCTGGTGGGCACCCACGTGCCCCTGTGGGCGCACAACCTGTTCGGCTCGGCCTTCTACGTCTTCCTGCTCCGGCAGTTCTACCTGTCGCTGCCCCGGGAGCTGTTCGAGGCCGCGACCCTGGACGGCGCGGGATACTTCCGGCTCTTCCGCAGCATCGCGCTGCCGCTGTCGGTGCCGGCGCTCGTCATCGTGTTCGTCTTCGAGCTGCGGGCGAGCTGGACGGACCTGGTGCGGCCGCTCATCTACCTGCGCGACACCGAGCTGTTCACGGTCCCGCGCGGGCTCAAGGCGCTGCTCGACCAGTTCGGGCAGAGCGGCGAGAGCCAGTGGGAGGTCATCATGGCGGCCAGCGTCCTCACGACGATCCCCATGATCCTGCTGTTCGTCCTCGGCCAGCGGTACTTCGTCGAAGGCATCCAGACGACCGGGCGCTCCAACAGCTGACGGTCCGGCCGCCGGGACGCTCCCCGGGGGCCGGACCGGCGTCACCGGCTAGTCCGGCGGCTCGTCGCTCCCGGGCATGGTCTGGTCCCCGCCGGTCAGGCGTCCGTCGGGGTCCGTCTGCTCGCCCGCCACCTCGGCGGCGGGCAGGTCGCCGGCCTTGTCCGGGTCGGCCTCGGGCGGGTAGTCCGAGGTGGGCGTGCTCGGCGCTGCCGGGTCGCTCGGGACGGGCTCGAACGAGGCGCCCTCGTGGCGCGCGTCGGGGTCGGTGCTCGGGTCGGTCGCGTCGGTGCTCCCAGGTTCCATCCGGTGATCGTTCCCGACCCGGGCCCGGTCCTAACCACTTCTCGCGAGCCGCCCGGCCCGTGCCCCGCCACGGTCGACAGATGCGTGGTGACGGGGGTAGACATGAGGGAAGTCCGGGCCCCCTGCGGGGCCGGACGGTCGGGCGCTCAAGCAGACGGCGCTCCCATCCAGCGGCAGCAAGGGCTGGACACCATGACACTGACCGTCCTCATCGGGCCGGCGGACCTCCGGGCCCGCAGCGTCGCCGCCCACGTCCTCATCGATGCGGGAGCGCTCCGGGACCGCCTGCGCAGCACGGGCACCGACGTCCGTCTGGTCTGCGCGTTCGACCCCGGCCTGCTCCCCGACCCCCGTCCGGGCACCACCTACCCCCGGCCCGACGTCGTCCTCGACGTCCCGGCCCGCACCACCGAGCAGCGCACCGACGGCATCGCCTCCGCGGGGCAGCTGGCCAAGGACCTGGCCCGCGTCGCCACCGACGGCACGGTGCACGCCGTCGGCTGGCGGGCGACCGCGGTGGCCGTGACGGCCCGCGCCCTCACGGGCGTGCCCGTCGTCGGCCACGCCGACCAGCTGCCCTCCGTGCCCGGCGACGACCGCGTCGACGGCAGCGTCATGGCGCGGCTGGGGTGGGCGGCCCTGGCCGCCGCGGACCACGTGGTGCTGGAGTCCGCGTGGGCCCGCACCGTGGCCGCCCGCCGCGGGGTGCCGCTGTCCATGACGTCCGTGGTGCCGCCGGCGCTGGCCGTGGTGCCGGAGGGCGCCCCGGTCACGCGCCGGCGCGGCGAGGACCCCGCCCTCGTGCTCTCGGTGGGCGACCCCGCCGACGTCGGCGCGCTGCGCCCGGTGGCCGAGGCCGTCCTGCACCACCCCGGCTCGCGGCTGCTCGTGGCCCGCGCGACCGGGCTGGACGAGCGGGGCGCGGCGATGGTCAAGGAGCGGCTGCGCGAGCTGCCGGTCGTCCGGCGCCTCGGCAGCAGGTGCAAGGTGGCCGGCGAGCCCGCCGCCACCCTCTGCGCCGACGCCGACCTGGTGGTCGACGTCTCCGCCCGCCCGGGCCGGGGGCTCGGCGTCCTGTCGGCGATGTTCGACGCCCGGACCGTGGTCGCCTCGGCCGTCGGCGGCGCCGACGAGATGGTCGTGGACCGGGTGACGGGGCTGCTCGTGGAGCCGCGCGACCGTGTCCACACCCGCGACGCCGTCGGCGGCCTGCTGCTCGACCCCTTCCGGCTGGAGGCCTACGGCCTGGCCGGGCGGGAGCGCGCCCGGGCGGTCTACCACCCCGGCACGGCCGTGCAGCAGCTGCTCGAGGTGCACCGGGTCGTGGGCACCGGCACCCACGCGGTGCCGGTGGCCGCCGTGCCCGACGTCATCGACCTCGACGCGGGCGTGCGCGGCGCCGACGTGCGCACCGGGGCCAGGACGCTGGAGCGGGTGCACGCGTGAGCCGCGCCCCCGCGTCCACCACCGTCCCCGCAGACGGCACCGCCCCCGAGCACGACCACGCCAGCGCCTCCCTGCGCCGCCGGGACGCGCTCGCCGAGCAGACCGCCGTGCTGCTCGGACGCATCCACCACGGCGACGTGGACGAGACCGAGCGCCAGCGCCTGGTCGACGAGATCGTCCTGCTCCACCTGCCCGTGGCCCGCTCGCTGGCCATGCGGTACCGCGAGCGGGGTGTCCCCGTCGAGGACCTCGTGCAGGTGGCCGCGCTCGGCCTGGTCAAGGCGGCGAACGGCTTCGACGCCGAGCGGGGCACGGACTTCATGGCCTACGCGGCGCCGACGATCACCGGGGAGATCAAGCGCCACTTCCGCGACACCGGGTGGGCCGTCCGCCCGCCCCGGCGCCTGCAGGAGCTGCGCACCCGGGTGGCCTCCATGACGCAGACCCTCAGCCAGGCGAGCGGTCGCTCGCCCACGGTCAAGGAGCTGTCCGCGGCGCTGGAGGTGTCCGAGGAGGACGTCGTCGAGGCCATGGTGTCGAGCAACGGGTACGCCACGGCCTCGCTGGACGCCCCGCCGGACGGCGAGAGCGGCTCCTGGGCCGACACCGTCGCCGACCCGGACACCACGCTGAGCAGCACGCCGGACCGGCTGGCCCTGCAGGCCACGCTGGCCCGGCTGCCCGAGAGGGAGCGGCGCATCCTCGCCCTGCGCTTCTTCGCCGACAAGACCCAGTCGGAGATCGGCGCGGAGATCGGCGTCACCCAGATGCAGGTCTCGCGCCTGCTCAGCCGGGCGCTCCAGCGGCTGCGCGAGCAGCTGGAGGACGAGCCTGGTGCCGGCAGGCCGTGACGCGACGACGGACGGGCGCCCGGCGCTCGTCCTCGTCGGCGCGTCCGCGGGCGGCCTGGCCGTCCTGCGCCGGCTGCTCTCCGACCTGCCGGCGGGGCTCCCGGCCGCGGTGGTCGCGGTCGTCCACCTGCCCAGCGCCCCCGTCCGCCCGCTCGTCGACCTCCTCCGCGGGAGCTGCCTGCTGCCCGTCGCGGAGCTGGTCGGCCCGCGCCGCCTCCGGGCGGGCGAGGTGCTCGTCGCCCCGCCCGACCACCACCTCGAGGTCGTCGGCCGCGAGCTGAGGGCCTCGGACGGCCCGCTCCGCAACGGCGTCAGGCCCTCCCTGGACGTCCTGTTCGGCTCCGGCGCCCGCGCCTTCGGGCCGCGGGTCGTGGCCGTGGTCCTGTCCGGCGGGATGAGGGACGGGGCCGAGGGGGCCGCGCAGGTCGAGCGGGCGGGCGGACGGGTGCTCGTCCAGGACCCGGTCGAGGCGATGGTGCGCGGGATGCCGGACAGCGCCCTGCGCGCCACGGCCGTGCACGACGTCGTCCCCGCGGCCCACCTGGGTCAGCACGTGGCGCGGCTGGCGCACGAGGTCCTCGCGGTGAGCGTGTGAGGCCCCCCGGAGCAGAGGACGGGGCCGGGGACGGGGCCGGGGACGGGGCCGCCGTCGCCCGGCTGGTCCGGCGGGTGTGCCTCGCGACCGGCGTCGACCTCTCCGGGTACCGGACCGACGGCCTGCTCCGGCGGGCCCGCGGGCGCGCCTCGCTCGTCGGGGCCGACGACCTCGACACCTACCTGGACCGCCTCGACGACGAGGAGGCCCGGCGCCTGCTCGAGCACGTCCTCGTGCAGGTCTCGGGCTGGTTCCGGGACCCCTGGGTGTGGCAGAGCCTGCTCGACGTGGTGCTGCCCGGGGTCGCGTCGCGCGGCGGCGGCCCCCTGGACCTCCGGGTCTGGGTGGCCGGCTGCGGCGAGGGCCAGGAGGTGTACACGGTGGCGGCCTGCCTGGCCGCCGCACAGCAGGCCGGCCACGTGGCGTCCTGGGACCTGCTCGCCACCGACGTCGACGGCACCGTCCTGGCGGCCGTCGAGGCGGGCCGCTACCCCGTGGTGCCGCTGCCCGACGTCGCCGGCCCGCTGCTCGGCCCCCACCTGCAGACCGGGCCCGACGGGCGCTGGCAGGTGGCCGCGACCCTCGCCCGGCGGGTGCGGACCGCCCGCCACGACGTCCGCGACGCCCCGCCGTCCGAGCTGGGAGGGCCGGCCGACCTCGTCGTGTGCCGCAACGTGGTCATGTACCTGGACCCGGCGGTCCAGGAGCGGGTCCTCGACGGCCTGC
The DNA here is from genome assembly GCA_963750335.1 of uncultured Actinomycetota bacterium. GTDB lineage: Bacteria > Actinomycetota > Actinomycetes > Actinomycetales > JBBAYJ01 > Aquipuribacter. The sequence continues at coordinate 51,633 of CAVVQD010000010.1, read as the reverse complement.
TCGCCTCGCTGCGTCCTGGCGGCGTGGTCGTCCTCGGCCAGTCGGAGCTCCCGCTGGCCCGCCGGGAGGCCTTCGTGCCCCTCGACGTGCGGGCCCGCGCGTACCGCTCCATCGCCGTGCCGCTGGCCCTGGACGGCCCGGCGCCGGGGGCCGGCGCGTCAGGAGCCTGAGGCCGCCGCGTCCCCGTCCGCCGTCGGGCCGGCGGCGGCCTCCTCGACCACGGCCCGCGCCACGTCGCGCACCTTGGTGCCGTCGCGCCGGCTGGTGGCCACCAGGCGGGCGAAGGCCTCGTCGGGACCGAGCCTGCCCCGGCTCATGAGGATGCCCTTGGCCTGGTCGATGACCGCGCGCGACCGCAGCGCCTCCCGGAGCTGCTCGCTCAGCTGCACGAGCTCGTTCCGGTCCCGGGTCTCCTGCACCACCGCGAGCACCGCCTGGACGAGCAGGTCGGCCACCGCTCGGTCGCGCTCGCCGAAGGCGTCCGGGCGGCGGGCGTACACGTTGAGCACGCCGAGGGACAGCCGGTCGGTGCGCAGCGGGCACCCCAGCACGGACCGGACCCCCAGCGGCAGGGCCATCGGGGCCAGGCGCGGCCACCTGCCGTCGCTGACGAGGTCCTCGCAGACCACCGTCCGCCCGGTCCCGTACGCCGTGAGGCACGGGCCCTCGCCCGCCCGGAGCTGGGCCCCGTCCACGTGCTGGGCGAAGACGTTGTCGGTCGCCTGGACCTCGGGCTCGCCGGGCGGCCCCAGCGTGATGCTCACCCCGTCGCAGGCGGGGAGGGCCTTCTCCACCAGCTGCGCCGCCCGGGCGAGGACCGTCCGGGTGTCGCTCCCGCTGGTCAGCGGCAGGCGGCACATCTCGGCGAAGGCCTCCGCGGTCCGCAGACCGGAGCCCGGGTCGTCGTGGTGGCCGTGCGGGTCCCCCGCGACCCAGGTGACCAGCCTCTCGCCCGTGCCGTCGTCCGCGCCGACCACCAGGGTGAGGTCGGTGACGCTGCCGCCGGCGGTCAGCAGGGGCAGCGAGACCTGGCGGGTGCCGGGACCGGCGACGACGCCCGCCAGCGCGGCCCGGAGCGGTCCGGCGCCGTGGGCCTCCACGAGCTCGACGAGGGAGCGGTCGACGATCTCGTCCCGCCGCCGCCCGAGCAGCGCCCAGGCCGCCGCGTTGACCTCCAGCACCGTGCCCTCCGCGTCGGAGACCAGCGCCGGCACGGGCAGCGTGCTGATGAGGCCGCGACGCCAGGCGCGCGGGTCCGAGCGCTCGGCGAGCAGCGCGTCCAGGCGGCGCTGCTGGGCACGGAGCTCCTCCTCGGCGACCCGGAGCTCCTCGTGGGCGATGTCGATCTCGCCCAGGACGGTGGCCATGTCGACCGCCTCGGGCTCCGACCCGGCCAGCTCGTCCACCCGCGCGCGCTGCTCGGCCAGGCCGGCGGCCAGCTCTTCCGCGGCCTGCTCGGAGGAGCGCACCGCACGTGCGCCCGGGGGCTCCGTGGTCACCAGGCGATCCTAGCGACGGTTTCGCGCCGGGGACCCTGGGTAGACGCACGCGTGTGACAACGACCGCGGACCCCCTCGCGCCCGCTCGGGCGGCGGGACAGCCGTCGGACGGGCCCGCCGTCCCCCGCCTCGGCCTGCCGCCGGCCCTGCAGGGTCTGGCCTTCCACCGCGACCCCCGGCGCTTCCTCGCCGCGGCCGTCTCGCGGCACGGCGACGTCGTGGCGGTCGACCTGCCCGTCGCCGGCCCGGCGGTCGTGGTCGCCGCCCCCGCCGAGGTCGAGCGTCTCGCCGGTGCGCCGGCGTCCCGGTCGCGCGCCGGCCAGGGGCGGCGCCACGTGCTCGGCATGGTCTCGCCGGCCTCGGTCCTCGGCTCGGACCCGCCCGACCACGCCGTGCTGCGCGGCCGGGTCGCCCCGGCCTTCGACCCCGTGCGGGTCGCCGCGCTGGGCGAGCAGGTCGACCGGGTCGTGCGGCAGCACCTGCGCTCCTGGGCCCAGGACCGCCCCGGCCGGCTGACCGAGCGGGCCCGGGTGCTCGCCGACCACGTGTTCGCCCTGGTCATGCTCGGCATCACCGACGACGTCCGCGGGCCCGCCCTGGCCCGCGCCGTCCGGGCCATGCTCGCCACCCCGGGCAACCCCCCGCTGCCGCCGCCGCACCCGGACGACGGCCGGCTCGGCGCCGTCGCGCAGGTGCTCTACCAGCGCCGCACCGCGCCGGTCGAGCGGCTGCTGCTGGCCGAGGTGGCCGAGCGGCGATGGACGCTGCACCGGCGCGCCGGGGCCGTCCCCGGCGACGGGCACGACGTCGTCTCGTGCGTCCTGCGCGAGGGGCCGCAGTCCGACCGGGCCCTGCTGGACCAGCTGGTCCCGCTCGTCATCGCCGGGCAGGAGCCCCCGGCCATGGCGCTCACCTGGGTGCTGGACCGGCTCGGGCGGGAGGAGGGCCGCGCGTCCGCCCTGGCCGGCGAGGACGACGAGGCCCGCGACGGCCGGGACCGCTTCGTGGCGGAGGCGCTGCGGCTGCGCCCGCCCGTGCACTCCCTGCTGCGCGACCTGCGCGACCCGACCGAGGTCGGCGGCCACGTCCTCGCGGCCGGCACCACCGTCCTGCTCCCGATGGTGCTCACCCACACCGATCCCCGGGTGTTCTCCGACCCCGGTGCTTTCCGCCCCGAGCGGTGGGCCGCCCTGCCCGCCCAGCCGGAGGGCTACCGCCCGTTCGGCTCCGGCGCGCACCGCTGCATCGGCGAGCCCCTGGCCAGGCTCCTGCTCGACCGGGCGGTGGCCGCGGCCGCGCAGGAGGTCCGGGTGCGCCCGCTGCTGCCCCGCACGGAGCGGATGGTCGTCCGCGCCACCGTCACCGCACCACGCCACGGCGCCCCCGTCGTGGTCCGTCGACGCACGCCCCTGGAGGGACCCGCATGAAGGCTCTGACCTGGCACGGCAACGAGGACGTCCGCGTGGACGAGGTGCCGGACGCCCGCATCGAGGACCCCACGGACTGCGTGGTCCGGATCACCAGCACCGGGCTCTGCGGCTCGGACCTGCACCTGTACGGCGTGCTGGGCGCGTTCATCGACGAGGGCGACATCCTCGGCCACGAGCCGATGGGCGTCGTGGAGGAGGTCGGGCCCGGGGTCACGGACCTGCGGGTCGGGCAGCGCGTCGTCGTGCCGTTCAACGTCTCGTGCGGCACCTGCCACACCTGCTCGGCCGGCCTGCACAGCCAGTGCGAGACCACCCAGCAGCGCGAGCACGGGACCGGCGCGGCCCTGTTCGGCTACACCAAGCTGTACGGCCAGGTCCCCGGCGGGCAGGCCGAGCTGCTGCGGGTGCCCTTCGCCGACACCCTGCCGATCCCGGTGCCCGGACGGCCCCGCCGACGACCGCTTCGTCTACCTGTCCGACGTGCTGCCGACCGCCTGGCAGGCGGTGCAGTACTCGGGCGTGCAGCCCGGCCAGAGCCTCGTCGTGCTCGGCCTGGGTCCGATCGGCGACATGTGCACCCGCATCGCCCGTCACCTCGGCGTCGAGCACGTCATCGGGATCGACCTGCAGCCGGACCGGCTGGCGCGCGCCGCGGCCAACGGCGTCACCACCCTGCCCCTGGACGGCGACGTCGTCGAGCAGGTCCTGGAGCTCACCGAGGGCCGCGGGCCCCACGCGGTCATCGACGCGGTCGGCCTGGAGGCCCACGGCTCGCCCGGCGCCGAGAACGTGCAGAAGGCGGTGACGCTGCTGCCGGACGTGCTGGCCGGCCCGCTCATGCGCAAGGCCGGGGTGGACCGGCTGCACGCCCTGTACCTGGCCATCGAGCTGGTCCGGCGCGGCGGGACGGTCTCGCTGTCCGGCGTGTACGCCGGCGCCCAGGACCCGATGCCGATGTTCACCCTGTTCGACAAGCAGGTGACCATGCGCATGGGCCAGGCCAACGTGCACCGCTGGGTCGACGACATCCTCCCGCTGCTCACCGACGACGACCCGCTCGGCGTCGACACCTTCGCCACCCACCGGGTCCCGCTCGCCGACGCGCCGGCCGCCTACGCCGCCTTCCAGAAGAAGGAGGACGGCGTCGTCAAGGTGCTCTTCCAGCCGTGAGGGGGCAGGCCCCGGAGCGCCGCGACGGGGAGTCGCCCGAGGAGCAGCTCGACCGGAACTACGGCGAGCTGCTCCAGGAGCTGAGGGTCGCGCAGACCGGCACGCAGATCCTCTTCGCGTTCCTGCTCACGGTCGCCTTCAGCGCGTCCTTCGGTGACGAGCCGGACGACGTGCACTCCGTCTACGCGGTCACGCTGGTGCTGTGCGCCGTGGCCACCGCCTGCTCATCGCCCCCGTGGCCGTGCACCGCATCCTGTTTCGGCAGGGGCTCAAGGACACGCTGGTCTCGCTGACCAACGTCCTCGCGCTGTCGGGCGTGTACGTGCTCCTGCTCGCGGTCACCGGGGCGCTGTTCATCGCGCTCAGCACCGTGATGGAGCACCTCACCGCGGCCCTGGTCGCCGGCGTGCTGGCGGTGCTCACGGTGGGGCTGTGGCTCGTCCTCCCGCTCGCGCTGCGGGTGCGGGCGGACCGGCGGGAGCGCACCGGCTGAGCGCGGCGGCCCCCGGGCTCAGGCGGTCCGCGCGCCGGCCAGCCACGTGCCCAGCACCCGGGCCGTGGCGATGCGCGCGGGCTCCAGCGCCCGCGGGTCCGCGGACAGGTGGACGAGGTCGGCGACGGCCCCGGGGACCAGGGTGCCCCGCTCCGCCTCGGCGCCCGCCTGGTGGGCGACCGCGACGGTGTAGGCGTGCAGGGCCTGCTCGACGCCGATGCGCTCCGACGGCACGAAGGCCTCGGCGGCCGGGTCCTCGACCGGGACCCGGGTGACCGCGACCTGGATGCCCTCCAGCGGCACGTGGCTGCTGACCGGCCAGTCGGAGCCGAACGTCATCCGGGCGCCGGAGGCGAGCAGCGACGCCATCGGGTACTGCCGCTGCGTGCGGACCGGACCCAGCCTCGGGGCCGTCAGCTCGGTCTGCACCGCGTCCCAGGCCGCCCACAGCGGCTCCAGGTTGGCGATGGTGCCCGTCGCGGCGAACCGCGGCAGGTCCTCGGGGTCGACGAGCTGCACGTGGGCGAGCACGGCCCGGCGGTCGGCGGGCGGCAGCGCCTCGAGCACGTCGAGACCGAGACGGACGGCGGCGTCGCCGATGACGTGCAGGTGCAGCCGGAAGCCGGCCCCGTCGAAGGCCCGGACCGCGGCGGCGAGCTCGTCGGGCCGCCACACCGGCATGCCGAGCGCCTGCGGCGAGGCCGGGTCCACGTCGTCGTAGGGCGCGAGCAGCGTGGCCGTGCCGCCCTCGACGACGCCGTCCACGAACACCTTGACCGTGCGCGCGGACAGCCGTTCGGAGCCCAGCGCCTCCACCTGCGCGCGCACGGCGGCGAACGAGGCGACCTGCTCGCGCCAGGTCGCGGGGTCGGCGCGCTGGGCCAGGTCGACGCGGCAGGCGAGCGCCCCCTCGGCCAGCGCCCGCAGGTAGACCGGGACCAGGTCCGCGTCGACCCAGGCGTCCTGGGCCCACGTGATGCCCGCTGCCGCCAGGTCCGCGGTCGCGTCGCGCAGCGCCCGGACCCGGTCCTCGGGCGAGGGCTCGGGCGCGTGCCGCAGCACGAGGTCGCAGGCGTCCCACTCCCGCAGGGTGCCCATCGGGCTGCCGTCCTCCCGGCGCACCACCCAGCCGACCTCGGGGTCGGTGGTGGTGGCGTCGACCCCGCCGCGGCGCAGCGCCTCGCTGTTGCACCAGACCGTGTGGTGGTCCGAGGCGTGCAGCACGACGGGCCGGTCCGGCACCGCCGCGTCGAGCCAGCGGGCGTCGAAGGCGCCGTCGGGGGCCAGCGTCGGGTCGTAGCGGTTGCCCACCACCCACGCCGCCCCCGGGTTCTCGCGCGCCCACCGGCCGACCTCGGCCACCACCGCGGCGACGCTCGTCAGCCCGGTGATGGCCGGGCCCTGCCGGGCGATCCCGCCCGAGTGCGGGTGGACGTGCCCGTCGCCGAAGGCCGGCCCCAGGAACCCGCCGGCGAGGTCGACCTCGTCGTGCGGGCCCGCCCACCGCTCGGCCTCCTCGCCGACGGCCACCACCCGGCCGTCCCGCACCGCGAGGGCGCGCGCGTCCGGCAGGCCCGCCCCGCACCACACCGTGCCGCCGCGGAACACCGTGGCCCGGCCGGTCGCCGGGGCGCTCGTCGGGGCGCTCTCGGCGCGGTCGTCGAGGCGGTCGTGGGTGCCACCGGCCGGTCCGGGTCCTGCCCGTCCGCGGCTGGCCTGGAGGTCTCGGTCACCGGCGACACGGTGGCACCGCCGCCCCCGGGCGTCCACCGCCGTCCCCGGCCGGCTGCGCGCGGTCCGCGCCCCGGCCGGGCGCGGCTCAGCCCGGCTCGCCCAGAAGCCCGACCTGCCCGGCCAGCGTGGCCGCCTCCATCCGGGTGCTCACCCGCAGGGAGCGCAGCAGGGAGGCGGTCATCCGCTTGACCGAGCGCTCCGAGACGTGGAGCTCGGCCGCGACCTGGGTGGTCGACCGTCCCTCGGCGAGCCGTCGCCACAGGTGCCGCTCGGCGCCGCCCAGGCTGCGCAGCAGCTCCGGGTCGCCGCGCGCCGCGGTGAGCCGGCGCAGCAGCGGAGCGGGGACGACCGACCAGCCGTCGAGGACGGCGAGCAGCGGCGTGAGCACCGCCTCGGGCTCGGTCGACTTCGGCAGGAACGCCTCGGCCCCCGCCTCCAGGGCCGCGACCGCCAGGTCGGGGTCGTCCGAGCCGCTCATGGCGACGACCCGGCAGCCGGGCGTGCTGCGCCGGATGGCGCCGATCGCCCGCAGCCCGCCGGGCTCCGGCATCATCAGGTCGACCAGGGCCAGGTCCGGGAGCCGGGAGCGGGCGTCCGAGCCGGCCATCCGGGCCTCGGACGTCCACCCGACCACGGTGACCCTGCCCCCGCTGGCCGCAGGCAGCAGCAGCTCGAGCCCGCGCGCGAAGAGCGGGTGGTCGTCGACCACGAGCGTGCGCACGTCCCCCACGCGGGACCCCTTCCGCCGGCGGGGGAGCAGTACCCCGCCCCGCGGCCGCCATGAGCGCGCCCGGCCGGGTCGGGCGACCGGCCGGCGGCCGGGCATGGAGCCGGTGGTGCGGGGCACCGGGGGGCCATGGCCGAGCGACCGCCGCCCCTGCCGCCCGAGGTGCTGCTCCGGGCGCTCACCCACGAGCTGGTGCCGCTGGTCACCGCCCAGCGGGGGGCCCTGCGGCGGGCGGGGCCGGGCTCCGGTGCCGGGACCGGGAGCGGGACCGGGACCGGGAGCGGGACCGGGACGTCCCGCGCGGTCGGCGCCGAGCTCGACCTCGCCCTCGCTCTCGCCGACGACGTCGCGGCCGTCCTGGAGCTGCTGGGCGGTCTGACGTCCCCGGCCGAGGACCGTCGCGGCGGCCGGTCGTTCGCCGCCGTCGGCCTCGACCTGTGCCGGCGCCACCCCGGGGTGCGGCTCCGCTCGGCCCCCGCGGCGGCGCGCTGCCCGGTGGACGGGGTACGGCTGGGGACGGTGCTGGACAACCTCGTGCGGAACGAGACCGAGCACGCCGGCGGAACGCCCCGGGTCTGCGGGACGGTGCGGCGCCGGCGGCTCCTGGTCGACGTCCACCACCGCGGGCCGGTCCCGGTCCGCCTCGTCGCCGGGCTGCGCGCGCGTGCGGGCGGCCCGGAGCCGGGCACGCGGGGTCTCGGGCTGTGGCTGGTGCGGTGCCTGGTGGACCAGATGGGCGGCACCGCCGGGCTGGTCCCGCACCCGGGCGGCTGGTCGGTCCGGGTCACCCTGCCGCTGCGTCACGGGGCGGCGCTGGCGGCGCCGCGGCGGCCGGGTCCGGCCGGGCGCTCAGGTCCAGAGGACGGCGACGGCGCCGCCCACGAGCAGCGCGGGGGCGCTGGTCAGCGCCGTGACGGCCAGGGCCGAGCGCCGGGCCATGACGACCAGCGGCAGCAGCGCGTCGCCGTCCTGGGCGATCGCGTCGGCCAGCAGGCCGGGGAGGTCGACGGCACCGTCCAGGTACAGCCCGACCCAGGCGATCTGGAAGCCGCAGCCGGGTAGCGCCCCGACCACGGTGCCGGCCACGACGGAGGTCAGCCCGGTCAGGCGCAGGCTCTCCGCCGCGGGGCCCGCGACGGCCTGTCCCGCGGCGAGCAGCGCGTAGGCGCCCGCCACCCAGAGCACGACGGACGCGGCCTGCCCGGCGGCGCCCTCGAGGTTGCTGCGCAGGCGGCCGCGGCCGGACGCCGGTGCGCCGGAGGGACCGGGCAGCACGCTGCCGCCCAGGGCCCGGCGCCGGAGGAGCACCCCCACGCAGGCGAGGAAGCCGAGCAGCCCGACCCAGCGCTGCCACGTCAGCTCCGGCCCGGGGGGCGTCGTCGAGGCGAGGCCGGTGACCGCCGCGGCGGTGCCCGCGCCCGCCGTGGTCCAGAACAGGGCGAGGACCCCGAGCAGGGCCGCGGGGCGCAGCGACGGCGGCCACTGCCGGCGGGGGCAGCGGGCGGCGATCTCGGCGCGGGCGGCGACGACGTCGTCCCGCACCGCGGCCAGCCCGGTGCGCACGAGGAGCGAGGTGGCGCCCGGGCGGGTGGTCGCCGGGGCCGTTGCCGTGGTCCCGGCTGCGCCGCCGGTCGCGAGGACCTGCCGGGGCGGGACCGGGTCGCACGAGGCCAGCAGCCGGGGCCGGCGGGCGCGCAGCGCGTCGATGCCGCAGCCGAGGACGACGCCCAGGGCGAAGACGACGGCGTGGACCGCGGCGGCCGTCCGGGGGGCGCCGGCCCACAGCGCCCAGGCGGAGTCGCCGGTGGTCGCGGTGAGCGTGGCCACCAGGGTGCCCAGGCTGACGTGCCCCCGGGCGAACAGCGGCGTGACGACCAGGGCGCCGCTGCACCCGGGCGTGACGCCGAGCACCGCACCCAGCACCGGACCGAGCGAGGGCCGCCGCCGCAGCAGGTCGCCCACCCCCGCGCACCGCGGGCCCACGAGACCGACGAGGACGGCCACGAGGGCCAGGACGACACCGACGTCGAGGAACGCGTCGGACACCGCGACGAGCAGCAGGTCGGTCATGAGGGCTCCAGGGGCGGTCGGTCGGACGGTCGGACCGGGCCACGTCGCCGGGCGGGTCGCCGGCAGGCGGGCGGGCGGTGTGCTCCGGGGAGCAGGCGGGCCGGCCGGCCCGCCGCACCCACGGAGGGCGCGGCGGACCGGGGCCGTCGGGGGCGCTCAGGTCAGGGCGTCCTTGGCCTTCTGCAGCAGGCTCGGGCCGTCCCCGTCGCCGGACCCCGTGCCGAACAGGCGCGGGTCGCCGGGAGGCAGGGTCTGCGGGCCGCCGTGGGCGGTGATGACCTCCGAGGTCAGCGGCCCCCGACCGTCCGCGCCGTTCTCGGCGGTGGCCCAGAGCCCGTTCGTCGACTCCGCGCCGTCGCTGGCGACGACGAAGGTGCGCGCGAACTCCTCGTGCTCCTCCTCCAGCGGGAAGGCCTCAGGGACCGGGATGCCGCCGAGCCCGTCCTCCTTGAGCTGCTCGATCGCGGCCAGCCACTGCATCTGGTGCATGTGGTCGCGGGTGACGAGGAAGCGGATGAGGTCCTTGACGCCGGGGTCGTCGGTCATGCCGTACAGCCGGGCCACCTGGAGCCGGCCCTGCATCTCGGCGGTCGCGTTGAGGTAGAAGTCGGCCATGAGGTTGCCGCTGGCGGTGACGTACGCGCCGGACCACGGCACGCCGTTGCTGTCCGCGGGGTAGCCGCTGCCGCCGTTGACGATCGTGTGCTGCGGGTTGCTGTGGGCGAACGGCGCGGTGGTCCCGCCGATCCCGACGGCTTCCTCGGGCGTGAGCGGGGAGACGTCGAGGAGCCGGTCGATCATCGTCGTGATCATCTCGACGTGGGCGAGCTCCTCGGTCCCGATCGACAGCAGCATGTCCTTGTACTTGCCGGGCAGCCGGCAGTTCCAGCCCTGGTACAGGTACTGCATGGCGACGGTCATCTCGCCCCACTTGCCGCCGAGCACCTCCTGGAACCGGCGGGCGAACGCGGGGTCGGGACCGTCGGGCGAGGCCTCGAACTGCAGGTCCTTGACGTGGGTGAACACAGGAGCGCTCCTCTGGCGTGGGTGGTCGCCGCCGGCCGGCGGCAGGGGGTGGGTGCCCCGTCCCGCTGGCCCGCGGGGGCCGTCACGCGTCCCCCGGGGGCCGACCTCGCGCATGCCGGGGGCCCGGCCGGGTAGCCCTCGCGCATGACCGAGAGCACCGACGAGACCCGCCCCTCGCACACCGACATCGAGACGCGCAGCGACGTCGCGCGCTTCCTGGGCAAGGAGGTGTGGCCGGCCGACCGCGACGTGCTGCTGGACACCGCCGCCGGCAACGACGCGACGGACCGGGTGCTGGGCCTGCTGCAGCGGCTGCCGGAGGGCCGCACCTTCACCAACCTGCAGGAGGTGGCCGTGGAGCTCGGGCTCGCGGACCCGGCCCCGGAGGGTGCCGGGGCGGACTGACCCCGCCGGCCACCGGCACGGCAGCCCCCCACGGACGGTGACGACAGGCCCCCCCGGGTGGGGGATCAAGCATGAAATGAGGGGGTTCGGGTAGTGATGATCTCGACAGCACGTGACCACGCACCGGAGCAGGAGGTACGCCCGTGAACACGGTGCACGACACCACGAACGCCGCCAAGGACAAGGCCGCCGAGGTCGGTTCGCAGGTGACCGACCAGGCCAAGAGCCAGGTCGACACCCGCACCACCCAGGCCGGCGACGCGATCCAGGACAAGGCCGAGGGCCTGCACCAGATGAGCGACCAGCTCCGCGACAGCGGGCAGGACGCCTTCGCCCAGCTGACCGAGAAGGTCGCCACGCTCACCGAGGACGCGGCCCGCTACCTGCGCTCCGCAGACGCCGACAGCATCCTCGCCGACGTCGAGGGCTACGCCCGCAAGTCCCCGTGGGCGGTCGCCGCCGGCGGCGCGCTCCTCGGCTTCGCCGCCTCCCGCCTGGTCAAGGCCGGGACGGACCGTCGCAGCAGCAGCACCTCGATGGGCCGGTACAGCACCGGGTCCCCCGAGAGCATCGACCTCACCGGCGGCTACGGCGCCGGCACCACCGGCTACGGCGCGGGCTACGACGACGGTGCGGGCCTGACCTCCGGCTACGCCGCGGGCACGTCCACGGGCTACGGCTCGGACCTCGGCACCGACTACGCGACCGGCACCTCCACGGGGTCCGGCTACGCAGGGGGCACGACGGACCTGACCACGGGCTACGAGCCCCTGGGCAGCGACATCCCGTCCGAGAACCCCGTCCCGGAGACGGACCCGGCGCCGCTCGGCGACCCGGAGCCGTACCCGACGCCCTCGACCCAGCCTGGCACCGGGAGCTACACCGATGGCAACCGCTGACCCTGGCTACGGCGCGACCGGCGGCAACGTCGGCGCGAGCGGCCACACCGCCGAGGAGCTCCGCGAGGAGTCCTTCGGAGAGCTGCTGAGCGGTCTCGCCTCCGACACCTCGCTCCTGGTCAAGCAGGAGATCGAGCTGGCCAAGGTCGAGGTCTCCGCCAAGGCCAAGCAGGCGGGCAAGGGCGCGGGCATGCTCGCCGGCGCCGGCGTCGCCGGGCTCATGGCCCTCTTCACGCTGACCATCCTCCTCATCGTCGTCCTCGACGCGTTCCTCGAGCTCTGGCTCGCGGCGCTCATCGTCCTGGTGATCTGGGGAGCGGTGGCCGCCGTTCTCGCACTGACCGGCAAGAAGAAGCTCCAGGAGGCGGCACCGCCCGTCCCGGAGCAGACCACCCAGACCCTGAAGGAGGACGTCCAGTGGGCGAAGCACCCGACGCAATCCGCGCGGACATAGAAGAGACGCGGGCCCGGATGGGCGAGCGGGCCGAGGCCCTCGCCTACAAGGCCGACGTCCCCGCACGGAGCAAGGACAAGGTCCACGACGTGACCGACAGCATCAAGGAGAAGGTGACTTCCGTGACCGACAAGGTGACCGGCAAGGCCCACTCGGCGACGGACACCGTGGCCGGCAAGGCGCACGGGATGACCGGCGCCGTCGGCGACACGGCGCACGGCATGGGCGACAAGGCCCACGGCGTGGCCGACCAGGCGGCCTACGGCGCGAGGCGCACCAAGGGCCTGGCCGAGGACAACCCGCTGGGTCTCGCCATCGGCTCGCTGGCCGCCGGCTTCCTCGCCGGCCTGCTGATCCCCTCGACCAAGGTCGAGCAGGAGAAGCTCGCCCCCCTGGCCGAGAAGGCCAAGGACAAGGCGAGCACCCTGGCCGACACGGCCAAGGAGAAGGCGGTCGACCAGGCGAAGGACAAGGCCTCCGAGCTGACCGACGTCGCCACGGACGCCGTCAAGGAGCACCTCACCACCTCGAGCTCCAGCTCCAGCTGACGCTCCGCACCCTCCAGGGCCGCCCCCGACCGCACGCCGGTCGGGGGCGGCCCTGCGTCGTGCCCGGGGGACGGACGGCTCTCTCCCCCGCGCGGCCCTCGCGCCCGGTGCGTCGTGGGACCAGACCGGGGTCTGCGTCCGCCCCGACCCCGATGTGGTCCCCCAGCTGCCCGGGGGTGGTGCGCCGGGTCGCGGACCGCCGCCCCCCGGACAGCACGACGCCCCCTCCCGCTGTGCGGGAGGGGGCGTCGGGTCGTGGCAGGGACGGGCGGTCAGCGGTCGAGCGCGTCCCGGTGGCGCGGCCAGAGCGCGGTGGCGAGGCCGGCGAGGACGGTGAGCCCGTGGAGCACGTTGTCGGCGCTGTTGAGGTTGAGGACGTTGCCGTCCTCCTGGCCGGACACGACCAGGCCGTAGACGAGGACGGCGCCGTAGCCCACGACCAGGAGCCAGCCGTAGCCGCGGGCGCTGGGGTCGCGGCGCGACAGGACCAGCCCGACGATGCCGAGCAGCAGGTGGACGACGTTGTGCAGCGGGTTGACCGCGAAGCCGAGCAGGGTCTGGTCGGGCTGGTGCTCGGTCCAGCCGTCGAACCCGGTCACGAAGAAGCCGACCACGCCGATCAGCGTGAAGACGGCCCCGATGACCAGGGCGAGCCACTGCGGCACGCTTCGCCCGGTCGTGCGGGTGGTGGAGGTGGACTGGTGGGTGCTCATGCGTGCGCAGGTACCCCGGGGGGTCCCGCGCACACCCGGCGCCCCGACGTCCGCGCGGGCACCGGCGAGAGGCGGGCGGTCGGTGCCCGGGGCCCTCAGCGGTCGAGCACGTCGGCCAGCGGCCGGCGGGGCGGGGTGCGGACGTCGACGAGCGCGCGGCCGAGCCGCAGGGCGACCTGGACCCGGCCGGGCCGGGGCAGCAGCCCGCCGACCAGCGGGCGGGTCGTGGCGAGCTGGGTCGCGAGGTCGCAGAACGCCGCGACGAGGTCCAGGGCGGTCGCGTGCAGCAGCAGCCGCTCCAGGGCGATGCCGGCGACGAGGCGGTCGCGGCGGGTGTCGCCGGGCGTGGACAGCAGCACGACGGTGGCGTCGTCGACGACCGGTCCGCCGCTGCGCCCGGGCCCGGTGCCCGGTGGCTGGTCCGCACGGGAGCCCGGGCCGGGGCGGGGGGCCAGCAGGGCCGCCTCGGGGACGGGCCAGGTCGCCAGGGACGCGCGGAGCACCCCGTCGACCGGGCGCACCGACCGGACCGCGGCGGGGACCGGGGTGCGGACCCAGCCGCCGGTCTCCGCCAGCAGGTCGGCGCGGCGGCGGTGCTCGTCGACCGCCCGGCCGACCAGGCCGACCAGCGCCGCGCGCCCGCCCCGGTCCAGCACGGTCATGGTCACGCCCTCGTCCTCGACGGTGACGGCGAGGTCCTCCAGGAGCGGGCCGGGGACGGGCTCGTCGGGGTGGACGGCGGGGTGGGTGCGACGGCGGGGGACGGCGTCGGCGAGCCGCCGGTCGGCACCGGTGGGCGTGCGCCGGGCCACGCAGACGAGGCGGGCGACGGTGTCACCGCGCGGCCCGTCGGGCAGCAGGGCGGTCCGGGTCGCGAGGCCCAGCGCCGTCGAGGCGCACGCGGCCGCGGCGGCGGCCGCCCCGCACGACAGCGTCCGGAGCCGGCCGTCGGCGTCGAGGACGGGCAGCGAGCGGTCCGGGTCGACGAGCACCTCGAGCCCGTCGCTGCGGCTGCGGAGCCGCCAGGGCTGGCTGTTGTGCACCGACGGGGCCCAGCGGGCGGCGTCGGCCATGGCCAGCACCACCGCCCGGTCCACGTCCATCGCCGGCTCCGCCCCTGTGCCAGGTCCGGTCGTGGCTCGACCGTCCGCCCTGCTGTCCGCCCTGCTGTCCTTCCCCATCGTCCCCCCGTTCCGGCGGCTCGAGACGGGACCAAGGTCCCTGCTATTGACACTAGCCGATCAGCTAACTACATTAGCCGCATGACGACCCACCAGCTCCTGGTCCCCGGCGGTCACCTCGCGTACGAGGTGCACGAACCCTCGGCCGGGGGCGCGTCCGGTCTCACGGTCCTCGCGGTCCCCGGCATGGGGGACCTGCGCGGCTCCTACCGCCACCTGGTCCCCGCGCTCGTCGGGGCCGGGCACCGGGTGGTGGTGACCGACCTGCGCGGCCACGGGGACAGCGCGACCACGTTCGACGGCTACGGCACCCCGCAGACCGCGGCGGACGTCACCGCCCTGCTCGAGCACCTCGGGCCGGCGGTGGTGCTCGGCAGCTCCATGGGGGCCGCGGCGGGCGTCGTGGCCGCGGCCGGGCGGCCGGACCTCGTGCGCGGGCTGGTCCTGCTCGGGCCGTTCGTGCGCAACCCCCCCGCGGGGGCCGCGCTCCGCCTGGCCATGCGGGTGGCCATGACCCCGCCGTGGGGGCGGCTCGTGTGGAAGGCGTACCTGCCCACGCTGTTCGCCGGGCGCACGCCCGACGACCACGCCGCCTACCTCGCGGAGGTGGTCGGCGCGCTGCGCGACCGCGGCCGGGCGCGGGCCTTCTCGCTCACCACGCGGACCAGCCACGAGCGGGCCGAGGCGTCGCTGGACGCCGTCCGGGCCGCGGGCGTGCCGGTGCTCGTCGTCATGGGCGAGCGCGACCCCGACTTCGACTCCCCGGCGGACGAGGCGGCCTGGATCGCCGACCGGCTCGCCGCGCGCACGCTGATGGTCCCCGAGGCCGGGCACTACCCGCACTCCCAGCGCGCCGACCTCGTCGCCCCCGCCGTGCTCGCCGAGCTCGCCCGGCTCGACGCGTCGGCCCCGTGACCGGCGGGAGCACCACCGGACGGGCCGCCGCGGGCCCGGCCCGCGAGCGCGTCACCCCCGAGCGGGTGCTGCGCACCGCGGAGGACCTGGCCGACGAGGTGGGGCTGGCCCGCCTCACGCTGGCCGCGGTCGCCGCGCGCCTCGGGGTCCGCCTCCCCAGCCTCTACAAGCACGTGGCCGGCCTCGACGCCCTGCACCGCGACCTCGCCGTCCGCGCCAAGCGCGACATGGCGCAGGTCATGGGGCGGGCCGCGGTGGGGCGCTCGGGCGAGGACGCGCTGCGCGCCCTGGCCGACGCCTACCGTGCCTGGGCCCGCGAGCACCCCGGGCGGTACGCCGCCACGGTGCGCGCGGGCGACCCGAGCGACGCGGACGAGCAGGCGGCCGGTGCGGAGGCGGTCGCCGTCGTGCTGGACGTGCTCTCCGGGTGGGGCGTGGAGGGCGAGGACGCGGTGCACGGCACCCGGGTGCTGCGCGCGGCCCTGCACGGCTTCGTCAGCATCGAGGCGGAGCAGGGCTTCGGCATGCCGCTGGACGTCGGCACGAGCTTCGACCGGCTGGTCGACGCGCTCGTCGTCGCGCTCCCGCGCCCGCCCGGCCGGCGCTGAGACCGACCGGCCGGAGCAGGTCAGGGCCGGCAGGTCAGGGCCGCGCAGGTCAGGGCACGCGCAGCGGGAGCGCGTGCAGCTCCACGTCGTGCAAGGCCCCGTCGGCCACCCGTGCGGTCATGTACGTGCACCGGGGCTGGCGCCGCCGGTCCGTCGGCGAGCCGGGGTTGAGCAGCCGCAGGCCGGAGGCGGTCGTCGTGTCCCACGGGACGTGGCTGTGCCCGAAGACGAGGACGTCCGCCGGGGCGGTCGAGCCCGGCCCGTACCGGGCGTCGCAGCGCCGCTCGCGGCCGGCCGAGGCACCGGTCTCGTGCACCACGGCGAGCCGGAGCCCGTCCAGGTCGGCCCGCGCGACCTCCGGCAGGCGCGCGCGGAGCGCCGGGCCGTCGTTGTTGCCGTGCACCGCCACGAGCCGGGCCGAGCGCCCGTGCAGCTCCTCGAGCAGGGCGAGGTCCACCCAGTCGCCCGCGTGGACGACCACGTCGGCCGCCGCCACGGCCTGCCACACCTCCTCCGGCAGGGCGCGGGCGCGACGGGGGACGTGGGTGTCGGCGAGCAGCAGCAGGTCCACCCCACCAGCCTGCCGCCGGGCGGTCCCCGCGGCGCGGCGTGGCCGGCCGCCGCCCGTGCGGACCCGCTGGCACCCTGGTGGATGCCTGACGAACAGGCAGGCGGGGGGCCTTCGTCGCCGGCTTCGCCGGCTCCCACCGGGTCGTGCGGCTGCGCCCCGTCCTCGGTGACGTCCTCGACCGCTACCTCGACCGCTACCGCTACCTCGACCGCTACCTCGACGCGCCCCGCCGGACCGCGGACGGCACCGC
Organism: uncultured Actinomycetota bacterium; assembly: GCA_963750335.1. GTDB lineage: Bacteria > Actinomycetota > Actinomycetes > Actinomycetales > JBBAYJ01 > Aquipuribacter. The sequence goes on along the minus strand of CAVVQD010000010.1, from coordinate 34,940 downwards.
GTCCTGACGCCCGGGTGCGCCCGGCCCGGTCGAGCCGCGAGGATCGGCGCATGCCGGAGCAGGCCACGACCCCCTCGCAGAGCACCCCGCCGTCGACGGCGCCGGACCCGACCGGCTGGCTGCGGGACGCGGTCGTCTACGAGATCTACCCGCAGTCCTTCGCGGACAGCGACGGCGACGGGATCGGGGACATGCCGGGCGTGCTCGCGCACCTGGACCACCTGGCCTGGCTCGGCGTGGACACGATCTGGTTCAACCCGTGCTTCGACTCCCCGTTCCGCGACGCCGGCTACGACGTGCGCGACTACCTGCGGGTCGCGCCCCGCTACGGCACCAACGACGACCTCGTCGCGGTGGTCGACGCCGCCCGCGAGCGCGGCATCCGGGTGCTCCTCGACCTGGTCGCGGGGCACACCTCGGACGAGCACGAGTGGTTCCGGGCCTCCTGCGCCGGGGTGCCCGCGGGCGGTCCCGCGGCGGACCGGTACGTCTGGTCGGACAGCCCCGGCGAGGGCTTCGTCGCCTCGCCCGGACCCCGCCCCGGCTACTACCTCAAGAACTTCTACGACTCCCAGCCCGCGCTCGCCTTCGGCTACGCCGACCCGGACCCCGCCCTGCCGTGGCAGCAGCCCGTCGACGCCCCCGGGCCGCAGGCCAACCGGGCCGCGCTGCGCGAGACCATGGCCTTCTGGCTCGACCGGGGCGTCGCCGGCTTCCGGGTGGACATGGCCTTCTCGCTGGTCAAGGACGACCCCGGCCACGTGGCCACCGTCGCCCTGTGGCGCGAGCTGCGGGCGTGGCTGGACGACGCCTACCCCTCGGCGGTGCTCCTGCCGGAGGGCGTCGAGCCGTACGGCCTCGGCGGCGGGGCGTTCCACGGCGACATGGCCCTGGTCATCCACGGCATGCACAGCTCGCTGTTCGACAACGGCGGGGCCGGCACCAAGCCGTGGTGGGAGCCGAGGGACTGCTGGTTCGACGCCGCCGGCCGGGGGTCGCTCGAGCTGTTCCTGCGCGAGTGGGAGGAGCACCAGCAGGCGTGGGCCGGGCAGGTGCGTCCCCTGGTGCTCGCCAGCGCCGACCACGACTTCTCGCGCCTGGTCTGCGGCGACCGGACGGTCGAGCAGACCCCGCCCGCGTGGGCCTTCCTGCTCACCTGGGGGACGGTGCCGTCGGTGTACTACGGCGACGAGATCGGCCTGGCCTACCGCACCGGGCTGCCCGAGGTGGAGGGCAGCGTCTGCCACCCGACGTACAACCGCGCCGGGGCGCGCACCCCGATGCACTGGGCGCCCGGGCCGGGGGCGGGCTTCTCCACCGCGCCGCCCGAGCAGCACTACCTGCCCGTGGACCCCGACCCCGCCCGCCCCGACGTCGAGACCGCCCGGGCGGACGAGGGCTCGGTGCTGCACCTGGTCCGCGACCTGCTCCACCTGCGCCGGCGGACGCCCGCGCTGCGGGTCGGCCCGGCCACGCGCGTCCTGCACCGGGACCTCCCGCTGGTCTACGAGCGCGGCGGCAGCCACGTCGTCGTGGTCAACCCCGCCGACCGCGCCTACGACGTGCAGGTGCCCGAGGCGGACGGGGCGACGGTGCTCCTGTCCCGCGGGGTCCGGCTCGAGGGCAGCACCGTCCACGTCGAGCCCTTCGGGTGCGCGGTGCTCGAGCGCGCCTGAGCCTCTCCGCACCCGGGCCTGCCGCCCGGCGGTGCGAGGATGCGCGGACCGGGCGCCGCGGCGGCGACCGGGGGAGGAGCACCGTGGCGAGCACCGTGTTCGAGAGGCAGGCGCCGGACGCGCGGCTGGTCGAGCAGGCGCTCGCGGGCAGCCGGCCCGGCAGCGCCTGGTTGGAGGACGTCGCCGCGCAGGCCGCCGAGGACGCCCGGGCGCCCCTGGCGGGCGAGCGCACCGCCGACCTCGTCGTGGTCGGCGGCGGGTACGCCGGGCTGTGGAGCGCGCTGCGGGCGGTCCAGCGGGAGCCGGGCCGGCGGGTCGTGCTGCTCGAGGCGGCCACGGTCGGGTGGGCGGCCTCGGGCCGCAACGGCGGCTTCGTCGAGGCCAGCCTCACCCACGGCCGCGAGAACGGCCTGGCGCGCTGGCCCGAGGAGACCGACGTCCTGGACCGGTTCGGCCGCGAGAACCTCGAGCAGATGGAGGCCACGCTCGCCGATCTCGGCGTCGACGCGCAGTGGGAGCGGACGGGCTCCATCGACGTGGCCACCGAGGCCCACCAGGTGCCGTGGCTGCAGGAGGGCGCCGGGCACGGCGCGACGTTCCTCGACGCGGACGCGGTCCGGGCCCTCGTCGCCTCGCCGACCTACCTGGCCGGGCTGCACCACCACGACAGCGCCCTCGTGCACCCGGCCCGCCTGGCCGTCGGGCTCGCCCGGGCCGCGGAGCGCCTGGGGGTCGTCGTCCACGAGGGCTCCCGCGTCGTGGCCGTCGACACCCCGGGACGCTCGTCCGCGGGCGGGGCCGTGGTGCGGACGGAGTCGGGCAGCGTCCGGGCCGGGCAGGTGGTGCTCGCCACCAACGTCTTCCCGTCGCTGCTGCGCCGCAACCGGCTCATGACCGTGCCGGTCTACGACTACGTCGTCATGACCGAGCCGCTGACCCCCGAGCAGCGCGCGTCCCTCGCCTGGGCCGGGCGGCAGGGCGTCGGGGACTCGGCCAACCAGTTCCACTACTACCGCCTCTCGGCCGACGACCGGCTGCTGTTCGGCGGCTACGACGCCGTCTACCACCCGGGCGGACGGGTCCGGCCGGTCTACGAGGAGCGGCCCGAGGCCTACCGGAAGCTCACGGCGCACCTGCTCACCACGTTCCCGCAGCTGGAGGGCGTGCGGGTCGGGCACCGCTGGGCCGGACCGATCGACACCTCCACCCGGTTCTGCGCCTTCACCGGCACCGCCCGGCAGGGCCGCGTCGGCTACGCCGCCGGCTTCACCGGGCTGGGCGTGGGCTCCACCCGCTTCGCGGCCGACACGGTGCTGGACCAGCTCGCCGGGCTGCACACCGAGCGGACCGGTCTGCGGATGGTGCGGGAGCGCCCGCTGCCGTTCCCGCCGGAGCCGCTGGCCACGGTCGGGATCCAGACGACCCGGTGGGCGCTGGACCGCGCCGACCACGCGCAGGGCCGGCGGAACCTCTGGCTGCGCGCCCTGGACTCGGTCGGGCTGGGCTTCGACTCCTGAGCCGGCCGACTCCTGAGGCGGCCGACTCCTGAGGCGGCCGACGCGTGCCCGCGCCGTCAGCAGCCCCGGCGGCCTTCACCCCGGGCCGCCCCGTGCCGATGCAGCAGCATGGCGAGCCGGGCACCAGCCCCTCCTGCCCCGGGGGTCGACGACGTCCGGGCGGACCGGGCTGTCCTCCAGGCGCTGGTCCGGCTGGCCTCGCTCGTCACCGGCTCCCACGACGCGCTGTCGACCATCGAGGCCGTCGCCGAGACGTCCCGCGAGCTGCTCGGGGCCGCCTCGCTGTCGATCAGCAGCCGCGACCAGGACGGCACCTCCCTCACCACGCTGGTGAACGTCGGCGACCTCGGCCCGGGCGAGGAGCGCTGGCCCGTCGACGAGCGCTACCAGCTCCAGACGTACCCCCGCACCGTCGAGGTGCTGCACGCCGGGCACCACCGGGTCGCGCTCGCCCACCTCGGCGACCCCGCCTCCCACCCGGCCGAGCTCGCGCTGCTGCGGCGGCTCGGCAAGGGCAGCTGCCTCAACGCGCCGATCGTCGTCGACGGCGAGCTGTGGGGGGAGCTCTACGCCACGCGCCACGTCGGGGCCCCTCCCTTCGACGCCTACACCGCGGAGCTGAGCGAGGTCGTGGTCGGCCTGGTCGCCGCCGGGCTGGTGCAGGCGGCCGCGTGGCAGCGGCTCCAGGCCCTCGCGTCCACGGACCCGATGACCGGGCTGGCCAACCGGCGCACCTTCGACGACGGGCTCCGCGCCCTGCTCGACGACGAGGTCCGCCCGCCCGGGTTCGGGCTCGTGCTCGGCGACGTCAACGGCCTCAAGCGCGTCAACGACACCCTGGGGCACCCGGCCGGCGACGAGGCCCTCCTGGCGGTCGCCGACGCGGCCCGCGGGGCCGTCCGGGACCGGCCCGACGCCGTGGCCGCCCGGCTCGGCGGCGACGAGTACGCCCTGCTCCTGCCGGCGACCGGCACCGGGGCCGCCCTGGATGTCGCGGCCGCCTGGTGCCGGGCCTGCGACGACGGCCGGCACGGCACGAGCCTGTCCGCGGGGGTGGTGGTGGTCGAGGCCGGTCGCCACCTGCCCTCGGCGGTGTTCGGCCGCGCGGACCGCGCCCTCTACGAGGCGAAGAGGACGCGCAGCCGGACCCCGGTGCTGGCCCGGCCCTGAGGGCCTCTCAGACCCAGACGGTGTCGTGCGCGGCCATGAAGGCCTCGCGCTCCGCGTCCGGCGGCCCGCCCCGGGCGAGGGTCTCGAAGTAGTCCTCGCGCGGCCCGCCCGGCGCGAACGACAGCAGCATCGAGGCGCGGCCGGAGCCCCGGAACCCGTGCACGCCCCCCTCGGGCACGTACAGGTAGTCGCCGGCGCCCGCGGTCAGCCAGGCGGCCCCGTCGTAGAGCCGGACCTGTCCGGCGAGGACGTAGAAGTGCTCGGAGATCGTCCGGTGGAAGTGCGGGTCGGGTCCGCTCTCGCCCTCGCCGAAGGTCCACCGGTACAGCCCGAAGCGGCCGGCCGTGGCGTCGCCGGTCGCCAGGTACTCGCACGTCCCGCCCGAGGCGTAGGACAGGTCCGCGGGCGCGTCGCTGCGCCGCAGCCAGGCCGACGCCTCGCCGGTCTCGCCGTCGTAGACCTGCGGCGGGTAGGGCCGGTGCAGCGGGGCGGGCCAGGACACCGGCTCAGCCCGTCGCGTCCTGGTCCGCCGCGGGGGCCCCGGCGATGTTGACCATCCACTGCACCCCGAAGCGGTCGGTGAGCATGCCGAACTCGTCGCCCCACGGCGCGACGACCAGCTGCTCCTGCACCTCGCCGCCCTCGGCCAGGCCGTCGAAGACCCGGTGCAGCTCGGCCGAGTCCGCGGCCTCCCCGGACAGGGAGACGGCGAAGCCGCTCATCCCGCCGTGCTCCATGGACGCCGGGGTGTCGGCGGCCATGAGGCGCCAGCCGCCCTCCGTGACGAGCGACGAGTGCATGGTCTTCTCCCCGTCGGACGGGTCCTGGGCCATGCCGAGCTCAGCGAAGGTGCTGCGGGTGAGCTCGCCGCCGAGGACGCGCTGGTAGTGCTGCATCGCCTCCCAGGCGCCGTCGCGGAAGGACAGGTACGGGTTCAGGTGTGCGGTCATGCCCAGGACGACCGGCCTCGCGGCACGGACTCATCGCTTCTCCGGACGGTCGTCCCGGGGGCCGCCGGACGGGGCGTCACAGGAGCACCGAGTCGGCGTAGACCAGCCGCGGGACGACCCGCTCGGGGCCGTCCGGGCGCTCCGGGTCGGCGTCGAGGAGCTCGTGCTCCTCGACCAGCACGCGCCACCGGGAGGAGCCCGTGCCGGGCTGCCGCAGCCCCGGGCCCGTCCTCGCCGAAGCAGGTCGACCGTGCCGGTCCAGGTGGCCCGGAAGCCGCCCTCCTCCTCGACGGACGACCGCGACGCAGCGTGGTCCAGCTCCGGCTCTGCCACGACAGGTCACCGGCCCCCTCGGGCAGGACCTGCAGGGTCGCCCGGACCGTCCGCGCCTGCTGCAGCCGGCGCGGCCCGCGCCGCCGCCTCACCGGTGGGGGAGTCGGCGGTGAGCAGGTCGCCCGGCAGGCCCGGCGAGGACGCCGGGTCGAAGCGCAGCCAGGCCGACCACCCCGCTCAGCGTGACCTGCACGTGGCCGGCGTCGGGACGGCTGACCGTCAGGGTGCGGCTGGGCAGCGGCTGCACCCAGCCGGTCAGGGCGACGGCGGACAGCTCGCACCCGGGGATCGAGCTGCGGCTGCCAGCGGGCGACGGCGAGCCGGACGAACGGCCACAGCGCGCGCGTCTCCTGCAGCGCGACGTCGACGAACCAGCGGCCCGACGCCTCGTCGAACTCCGGCCGGTAGCCGAGCACCCGGACCGCCGGCCGGCCGCGCACGTCGCGCAGCGGCACGGCCGGCGCCGCGTCCACCGGGTGACCGGGGCCGCCGGTCCAGCCGCGGTCCCGGCCGCCGGCGACCGCCCCGCCCAGCGGCGGGCGCTGATCCCGCGGCGCTGGCGGCGACCCCGTCTCGACCAGGTCGAGCAGCAGCTGCTCGGGGTGAGCAGCGGCGGCACGGTCGGCCTCGCTCGTGCCGCCGCCGCGCTGGACGATCGGGTCGGCCGCCCACAGGCTCGTCGCCCCGTCCGGGCCTGCTGCGCCTTGGCGCTGGCGCCGGGAGCTGCCCGTCCTCCCCGGTCACCCACTCCTCCGGGTCGAAGACGAGCACGCCGAGCAGCTCGCCGTCGCCGGAGGAGAACCAGGGCCGGGCGAGCCACACCCGCACGCCGGAGCGACGGACCGAGCGCCACGCGAACGGCCCGTCGGGCTCCGGCGCGGCGTCCCAGCGCAGCAGCGGCACGGCGTCCAGGACCACGGGGGCGGCGGGCCGGGCCGAGCGACGGGATGTCGAGCACCACGGGCTCGCCCGCGGGCGGCTCCTCGGGCACCTGCGCACGGTCGAAGTACTCGGCGTACCGCGTGGTCCCGCTGGGCACGTAGGTGACCCGGCGGTGGTGGGTGTCCTCGAAGGTCTGCAGCGCCCGGTGCAGGCCGACCCCGCCGAGCCGCTCGGCGTCGCCGCCGGTGGGCTGCAGGTCGACGAGGAACAGCACCCCGGTGCGCTCGCGCTCGCCCACGACGGAGCGGACGACGACGTCGGATCGCGGACACCTCGCTGCGGCGCGGGGCGGTCGACGTCGTCGACCTGCTCGGTCCAGCTGGCCCGGACCAGCAGCGTGTCGGTGCTCGGGCCGTGGACGTCGACCAGCCCGCTGAGGGCCACGACGGCGCGCCCCGGGGGGCGCAGCAAGCACGCTGCAGGGCCCGCAGCTCGCGGCGGCGCGCACGGGCACCGGGACGGCGTGGACCAGGCGGACGTCGACCGACGGCGTCAGCCACCAGGTCCAGCCGGCGACGCCGCCCGCATCAGCGCCTCGGAGGCGACGAGCTCGTCGGGGGTGAAGCCGTCGGGCGTCGTCACCACGCTGGCCAGGTGGGAGCGCCACAGGCCGAAGCGCGTCGAGGTCGGCGCGGGCCACGGTGCTGGACACGGCGACCCGCACCTGCTCGCCGGGCGGCAGGGAGACCCGGACCACGTGGCCGTCGACGCGGGCGCCGAGCGAGTCACCGGGCTCCAGCGACGAGGCGCAGCGGCTGCAGCGACGGCCAGGTCCCGGGGTACGGCACGGACACCGCCTGCAGGGCGCGGGGCTCGGGCATGAGGTGCGGCGCCCCGGCCTCGTAGAACACCAGCGACACCCCGGCTCGCGAACGGGTCGGGCAGGTACGGCAGGCGCAGGGCGTCGGTGTCGTGGACGACGTACTGGCCCTCCCCGATCGGCCGGCCCCGCTCGGCGGCGATCTCGGCCAGGGTCGCGCGGTGCTCCGAGCCGGTGTCGGCGCCCGGGCCGGTCGACCAGGGCGATCCCCGGCTGCGGGTCGCCGGTCGCGGGCGTCGATGCAGGCTGGGGACGTCCTGGTCGAGCAGCGTCCCGCGCTCCGCCAGCGCCACCGGCGTACAGCCGCCGGATCGCGGCGGCGTCGCCCGTGCCGATGGCCGCGTCGAAGCGGCCGGCCGTCTCGGCCTCGAGCTGGGTCGCCTTGGGCGGCGCGAGGTGCCGCTCGGCGGCGGCCCGGCCGTCCGTCGGGGCGAGGCCGGGCCCGGCGGCCTCCGCCATGCCGCTGCGCACGACGAGGTGGGCGGGCTGCTCGCCGGTGCCGAGCTCGTGGCGTGGCACCACCGCGGGCGCCGGGACAGGGTCCCAGCGCAGGTAGGGCCGGGGCGTGGTGGCCGAGGCCAGGTCCAGCCCCCGGTCGTCCTCGGGACCAGCTGAGGTCGTCGTGCCGGCCCAGCCCGGCGATGAGGTCCGGGTCGGTGCGCAGCTGCGGCCGGACGCGGAGCACGTCCTGGTGCTCGGCGAGCACGCGCGAGGCGGTGAGGACGTCGTCCAGGGCGCGCTGGGCGGCGAGGGCCGGGGCGGTCCTCGGCCGCGGCGGCGAGCAGCGTGGCCAGGGCCCGGTCGACCTCGGCGATCCCGGTCCGCAGGCCCTGGGGCAGCAGCTGCTCGTCGCCCCGCGTGGTCTCGATCCCGCGCGGTCCCGTCGACCGTAGTTGCGTCGTGGGTGGCCCGGGTGCCGGCGGTCCTCGCCGCGGCGACGGTGCGGAGGCTGCTCGACGACGGGCCGCCCGGGCCAGCCGCTCGGCGACGCCGCCTCGCGGTCCCGCCGGTGGTACGCCGCCCGCAGCCGGTCCAGGTCGCTCGGTCGGCCGGCCGTCGAGCCGTCGGGCCTGGGTCCGGGGCGGCGGCCCGGCCGGTCCGGCCCGTCGTCGGGGCTCCCCGGTCGCCGGGGCGCCCGGCCGGCGGACCCGGCGGCGCGGGCCGGGGGCACGGAGTCGCCGGCCAGGTCCACGGCGAGCACCCGGAAGCTGTACGAGGTGCCGTAGCGCAGCCGCGGCAGCGACCCGGGCTCCACCCGCGAGCGCGACGTGCGCCCCGTCGACGGGCGGGTCCGGGACGTCTCGGCGACCACCTCGGTCGGTCTGCCGTCCGGGCCCGGGCGGCTCGACGTGCACGATGGTCAGCCCGGGTCGGGGCGCGGACAGGCTCCACCCGTCCCACCCGGCCACGACCTCGTGCACGTAGTAGCCGTCGGCCGGGGTCGTCCGGGGCGCGGTTGAGCGCCGACAGCTGCAGGAAGCCGACGTCGGGCTCGTCGCTCGAGGACCGGCACGCCGCCCGGCTCCCCGGTCACCGTCGACCCGGCGCCGGTGCAGGCTGTGCCACGTCCCGCGGTACGTCGTCCCACACCTCGACCCGGATGCCGCGGACCAGGTCGTCGAGCAGCAGCTCCCGGGTGCCGTCGTCGACGGCGAGCTGTCTCGGCCTGCGCCACCCGCTGGCCGGAGCTGCGCCGGCCCGCTCCCGGCGGGCCAGCGCGAAGCCGGTCGAGCGCAGCGTCGCCGGGCGCCGAGGTGGCCGGGTCGCCGTTGGCCTCGCTGGCGTACTGCCGGACGAGGTTGCGGGCGTGCTGGTCGAGCTTGAGCCCGGAGGCGTCGGGGTCGGCGTCGAGGACCACCCACTCGTCCTCCCCGAGCGGCAGCAGCCCGCCCGACCCACGCGCTCGCTCGACCGGGCGGCGAACACCGCGCCGTCCGACGACGACCGCCGTCCGCCGCGGCGGCAGCACCTCGAGGTCGGGCTCCGGCGAGCGTGACCGGTCACGCTGACCCCACGTCGCGCCGTCCAGCAGCGCGCGGGCGGCCGACGCGTCCCCGTCGTCCCGTCGTCCCGTCCGTCGAGCACGACGTCCACCGCGAGGCCCAGCCGGCGCAGCAGGGCGGGCGTGGAGCCGAACGAGCCGACGCGGGCGTGGAAGTCGTGCTCGGGCCGGTCCGGCCGCGGCGTCGGGCGGCGCGTCGGGGTCCGGCTCGGTGCGCGGCTCCTGCTGCGGCTGCTCGGGGCGCTCGTAGTAGCGGCGCATCGCGTGGGCGTCGACGATCAGCTGCAGCTGCGGGTCGCGCGGCCAGGTCCTGCCCGGCCAGGGCGTCCAGCGCTCCGGTGACCCGCAGGTCGGCGTCGGGGTCGTCGAGCAGCACCTGCACGGGCGAGGGCTGGTCGTCGATCTCGGACTGGTAGGGCGGCAGCGGCGGCAGCTCGCCGGCCGTGGTCCCGGCTCCGGGTCGGTCTCGTCGGGCTCGGTGAGCGGGCCGATGGTGGTGAGCGCGTCCCGCAGCCGCTGGCCAGGGACTGCAGCTCCGCGCCGGGCCGCGGCCCGCGGCGTCGTCGAGCAGCCGGCGCACCGGTCCCGTCCTGGTCGAGGCCGGCCAGGGTCTCCAGCAGGCCGCCCGCCACCGGGTCGCCCGGCCAGCGCCGCGGCCGGGCGGCCGGGGCGGCCGGTGATCGCGGCGAGGTGCAGGTCGACGGCGTGGTCGCTCATCCGGCTCGCCGGGTTGGTCCGCCAGGTCTCGCCCGACAGCCGCGGGCGTCGGGAACGCCGCCACCGGGGTGGTCGGGCGGCAGGACGGCGGCCCACGACGCGGCGTCGGCGACGGACACCGACCCGCAGCGGCAGGGGGTGCCGGGGTCGAGCGAGGTGGTCAGCGTCAACGTGCAGCCCGCGAGGGTGTCGGCCCAGGCGGCGGCGGCCGGGAAGTCGGCAGCAGCGTGGCGCCGCCGACCAGCTTGTGGGTGAGGAAGACGGTGAGGTGGAACGGGCGCGTCGTCGGCGAGCGAGTGCGGCAGCGCGGTGGCCAGGACGGTGGTGGGCATCGGGTCCTCCTGCTCAGGCCGGCACGGGGGCGAACGCGTCGCAGTACGCCGCCCAGTCGGCGTTGGTGCCGTCGGCGTCGTCGGGCGGCATGACCTGGAACATCGTCGGGTCCCCCTTGGAGCCGGCGAGCTTGCGCTCCACCGTGATCTCCACGGAGGCGGAGAAGAACAGCACCTCGACCTCGACCACCAGCGAGGCGCGGCCGATGAGCTTGCCGGTCTCGAAGCTGGTAGGTCAGCGACAGCTCGAGGGTGATCGAGGCGCTGATCAGACCGAGCACGTCGACCTCGCCGCGGATCCGGAAGTACGCGGTGAGCAGGCCCTGGTCCGCCTCCAGCCGCAGGTAGACGCCCGACCGAGATCGACACCGAGCCGGACGCGACCCCGAGGTCGACCGACAGGCTGGCGGCACGCCTCGAGCCCCAGCTCCAGCAGCACGAGCCCCTTGGGCGACGCCCGCAGCCCGAGCCAGCCGCCGCCGCCGATGCACATGACGGTGAGCCGGAACGGGGCGTCCTTGGAGCAGAAGTGGAAGCCCGACCGTCATCGCGTCGCCGAGGAACGGCACCCGGGCGTCGGCGCCCGAGCGAGATGTTCTCCAGGCTGAACACGCCGACGGCGACGTTGGGCAGCGCGAGGTCGAAGCCCGGCGGTCACCCCGGACGGGGCCACGTCGACGTACGGCGGGTCGGAGAAGCCGTCGAACGGGATCAGCTCGCGCAGCCGGTCGACGAACGACAGCGGCCCGAGGAACCCGATGCCGCCGAACACCACGTCGACCTCGGGCTTGCCGGTCGAGCCGGCGTGGAACGCGATCCGCCGGAACATCAGCTTCATCAGCGCCGGCGTCGCCGTCAGCCCGATGAGGTTGAGGTCGAAGTCGACGATCTCCGCGAGCGATGTCGACGGCCGGCGGTGCGCTCGCCGACGCCTGGACCTCGCACCTCGAGGCGCAGCGGGTGCTGGTCCGCGGGCTTGAAGATGTTCGGCGCGCCGGGCGGCAGGCCCCACGGCTTGATCGCCGGGCGCCACGACATCCGCGCGGTGACCTGCCCGCCGGCGAGCACCCTCGAGCAGCTGGGCCAGCCCGGCGGCGTCCTAGGCGAGGTCGACGAGGGTCCGCAGCGTGCGCACGGGCTTCGTCCAGCGAGGACCGCACGGCGGCCGGGACGCCCGGGCACGCCGATCGCGTCGAGCAGCGGCTGCAGGTCGCCCGCGAGGGCGACGGCAGCGTCGCTCACGGCCTCCGGGTTGCCGGGCAGACCCTGCACGGCGGCGACCAGCGCGTCCAGGTGGGTCGTCGGCCGCGCCGGCCCGGGCGTCGAGCTGCGTCCTTCGCGTGCTGGGCGACCGCCTGGGCCCCGCCGTGGGCGGCGCCTGGCGACCTCCTGCGGCCAGCCGGGCCTGGGCGTCGTCGAGCGCGGCCCGCAGCCGCTGCGCCTCGGCGAGCAGCGTGGTCACCGCGTCCGAGGGCGTCGGAGACGAACGCCGGCGCCTCGTCGAGGCCGGCCGGCCTCCAGCAGGTCGAGCAGGCTGAACAGCCCGAACAGCTTGGGCAGCGCCCCGGACAGGAACGACGCCGGGTCGAACGTGCCCGGCGTCGAACGGCGACGGCGCCGTTGCCGTCCTCGCCGATCGCGCCCGAGCGCCCGCGAGATGCCCGCGCACGGACAGGTTCGGCGCGACGAAGCCGCCGGCCCGGTCCGAGCCGCTGGTGAAGTCGACGGCGGGGGGCGCGCTCTTCAGGGCGAGGACGAGCTCCCCGGCGTTGGGCGTCGCCGGGCACCGGCGTGTGCGTCCGGGCGCGCGGGCCGGCAGGCCGTGCAGTCAGGTACGGCTTGGCGAAGACCAGGTCGACGGCGGGGGCCTGCGGGGCCAGGTGCCGCATCGACGGGCACGATCGCCGCGGGTCTCGGTGAGGAACGGGCGCGAGGTCACGGTCTCCGGGTCGATCTCGCCGTCGAAGATCAGGTGCCCGCACCTCGATCGAGGTGTCGCCCGCCTTGACCGGCGGCGCGACGGCGAGCGTCTGGCCGCGGCCCTGGATCTGCCGCACCGGGAAGTACCGCGGCGACGCCTCCTCGGCGAAGAAGACGAACGTGTCGCGGGCCGTCCTTGCCCGCCTGGACGAAGACCAGCGGCGCCGCCCAGCTGCGGGTCTGCCGCCGCGGTCGACCGTGGTCAGGGTGAAGGGGAACGGCACGCCGTTGCGCGTCGGCACGAAGGGCCGGTTGTCCTGCGGCGGCTTGTCGATGTCGGGCGTGACCAGCGGGCTCAGCGTGACCTGCCCGAACGGGTTGTCGCGGTCGCTCGGCGGGTAGGTCGCGCGTCGGCTGGCGCACGCACGATGAACCAGCGCTGCCACAGGTAGGCGACCGGGGTGGCCGCGGTGCTTGATCTCGCGCTCGGTGATCTTCGACCAGGAAGCAGCGGTGCCCGAAGGGGAACAGGATCCCCGGGTAGGCCACCCGGACGTAGCCGTCGCGGCCCATGTACGCCTGGTGCCGGTAGTCGACGATGTTCGCCGGGAACTCCCACGACTGCTTCCAGTCGAACCAGGCGCCGAGGCTCGACAGCGCCAGGCGGCGTCACCATCAGCGGGCGTGTCGCGCGTTGCGCTGGGTCGCCGCCGTGGGTCTGCGTCGACGATCGCCTCGCGGTCGAAGGCGATCAGCGGCTGGTCGAACGCCGGGCGGCGGCGGCTCGTCCGGTCGCGGGTCCACAGCGCGCGGACGATCCGCTGCTCGTCGTCCGGTCCGTCGTCGAACGGTGCCGTCGTCGGTGCGCACGGTCGAGGTGGGTGCGCCACAGCTCGACCCGGTCCTCGGGTCCGACCGGGGTCGACGGCGTGGCGGAACGCGCCCGAGCCCGCTCGGCGAGACCACGAGCCGGTACGGCGCCTCGATCGCGGTCTCCCGGCTCGCCCGGCGGCTCGATGCCGCGTGTCCTCGGCCTTCCCGGCCGGGGTCGCGGCGGTCGCCACCCGCAGCCGCAGGCCGGGCAGCGCCGCGAGCACGTCGCGCAGCGTCCAGGCGATGCGGGTGCCCTCGGGCACCTCGTAGACCAGCCGGCTCGGGCTCCGGCCGCGACGGTGCTGCGAGGTGCGGTCCGCCGGCGGCGGGGGCGAGCGCGCCGGCGTCCACGACCTGCTCGCCCAGGTGCTGGGGCGGGAAGTGCAGGAGCAGCAGCGCGTCCGGGCCGGCGACCAGCTCGCTGCCGGTCCCGGCCGGCTCCAGCGTGCAGCCGGGCGCCTCGAGCCGCAGGTCGATGAGGTCGCGGGTGCGCAGCAGCCGGGCGTCGACCCGCTCGCGCTCGCGCTCCTCGTCGCGCGCACCCTCGCGCGCGACGTCGGGCCCGTCGCACCGTCGTCCGGCATGTCGTCGGGCGGGTGCTGTCGCGCTCCGTGCTGGCCCTCGGGCTCCCGGTCGTCGGGCTGACCCATGCGGCACCGTCCCTCGGTCGTCGCCCCGTCGGCGGTCCGGTGGTGGTGGTTCCTGCGCCGTGGCGCGACGGTCGACGCCGTCCGTGCGAGCGGCGACCTGCGGAGGTCCGCGTGCGTTCCCGTGCTGCGGTGCCGGTGAGCGCTTCTGGGAGACGGTGCTCCCGGACGGTGCTCCTGGGCGGTGCCCGGCCGCCGCGGCCCGGCTCGCACCGGCCCGGTCGTGGCAGCAGGGGTGACGCTACTCAGCGTGAGGGGCCTGTCAACGAGTTCTCGGCGTTCCCTCCGACGTGCCTGACCTGCCCGCCGGTCAGGGGACGAGCGCCCGCCGCACCACCAGGCGCAGGGCGTCGCGGCGCCGCTCGTGCTCGGCCTCCGCCTCGGCTGCCGAGGCCGTCCACGTGAGGCTGACCGGGGACCACGCCCCGGCCAGGGCGATGACCAGGCGGAAGACCTCGTCGGGGCGCAGGCCGGGCACGACCCGCCCCTGCTCCTTGGTCGCCGGGGTGGGCGGGCGCTACTTCGAGGACTGCCACGAGGCCGAGGTGGTCCCGCAGCTGCGGGGCCTGGCCGGCGTGGTCCCGCACGCGCTCGACCCGGTCGCCGCCCGGCGGCTGTGGGAGGTCAGCGAGGAGCTGGTGCGGTCGGCGCGGGCTGCTGGCTGAGGAGGGCCGTCCGGTCGACCGTCCGTGCCCTCTCCGTCGACCCGGGACCGGTCAGCACCCGCTCGTCGTCGTCCACGGTCTGGGTCGACGGGGGCGGCGGGATCAGTCCGTCAGGGCGTCGCGGATGCGGGCGGCGGTCGCGGCCGCCTCGGCGTCGTCCCGGTAGCGGCCGCGCGGCCCCAGCCACACCCGCAGGCCGTCGCCCAGGGTGCGCGGGATGACGTGCTGGTGCACGTGCGGCACCGACTGGCTGACGACGTTGTTGACGATGAGCAGCGCCCCCTCCGAGCCGGTCGCGGCTTCGACGGCGCGCTGCAGCCGCTGGCTGGCGCGCAGCCACGGCTCGGCCAGCGCGACCGGGATCTCGTCGTGGGTCTGCACGTGGACGGTGGGCACGAGCAGGACGTGGCCCGGGAACAGCGGGTGCCGGTCGAGGAAGGCGACGACCTCGTCGGTGCGGAGCACCTCGTGCGCCGGCGAGGTGCCGGCGACGATCGCGCAGAACACGCACGGGCCGGTCGAGCCGCGGGGGGTGTAGTCCTGATGGCTGCGCCCGGGGCCGGTCACGCCACCTGGTCCTGCGGGCGGGTGCGGACCAGGAGGGCCTCGCGCACGCCGAACAGCCGCATCGTGCGCAGCTGACCGGTCGTGTACGCATCGGCGACGCGGTCCAGGTCGACGAGCTCCACGGCGGCGACCGGGTGCTCCGTGCCGTCGTGGACCAGGACAGCCTGTCCGCCCGCGAGCAGGTTCTGCACCCAGTCGGTGCCGTGGCCGTAGACCATCCCGATCGCGAACCCGTCATCGGTGGCGACCGCCCCGACCGGAGTCGCGTAGCTGCGCCCCGAACGCCGCCCGGTGTGCCGGACCAGCGCCGTCTCCGAACCCGGGGCGCCCGCGGTGCCGACCTGGCGCGGGTTGAGGTGGTCGCGGTTGAACCGCCGCTGCGCCCGGACCACCGGGGAGCCCTTGTCCCGCATGCCCACCAGCCAGCCCGCCACCAGGGCGAGGAGGGCGAGGCCGGTCGCGGCGAGGACGCGGGCGGGCGTCACGGTCACGGCGAACCTCCGTCGGGCGTCGTAGGAGCGGGGCCGATGGTCCCGCAGGAGGGGCCTCCTGGTCGAGGGCCGCTCTAGGGTGGCTGGCGCCCGCCCCGTTCCCGCTGAGCCCACCCGTCCGGGAGGTCCGATGGACACCAGCGACGTGATCGCCGTCGGTGCGCTCGCGCTGTCCGTCCTGTCGCTGGCGGCGTCCGTGGCCTTCGCTGCCGTCGGCCGCCGCCACACCCGGACCCAGATCGCGCAGGCCGACGCCCAGGCCGCCGAGCTGCGCTCGCAGTTCGACGCCCTGAACACCCCGGACGTCGACGTCCGCATCCGGACCCGGCTGAACCCGCCGGAGGAGCGGGGGGTCTGGGCAGAGGTGACGAACAACCACCCCACCATCGCGGTGACCGACCTGACCGTCTCGGTCGACTGCCGCTCTGCCGCTCGTCCTCATTCCTCCTACGGCTTCGTGTTCCTGCTGCCTGACCAGGTCGGCCCCCTGCAGCAGGTGTCCGAGCGGAGCCCGAGCACGACCGACGGGGCGCTGAGGTACCTGTACGACGACGACGTGCCCCGGCAGGCGATCCTCACGGAGCACGCCTCGGCGGGCTCGGAGCAGATTCCGGTGCAGGTGAGGTACGGCTTCCTGCCGCGACGCCACGGGGCGGAGCGCGTCCAGAGGGAGAAGCAGATCTACCTGGAGGTGTACCCCGGAGGCCCCTGAGCCCTCTCGGGGAGGGACGGAACGTCCGAGGTGCCAAGGTGGGGGTTCCCGACCCGCCGAGCTGGAGGTACCACGTGGCCGTCCGTCCCATCCGCCTGTTCGGCGACCCCGTGCTCCGCCGGCGCGCCGACGAGGTCGTCGACTTCGACCGCGAGCTGCGCGAGCTGGTCGCCGACCTCACCGACACCATGGTCGACGCCGGCGGCTCCGGCATCGCCGCCCCCCAGGTCGGGGTCGGGCCTCCGGGTCTTCACGTGGGTCGTGGAGGGCGAGTTCGGCCACATCGTCAACCCGACCGTCGAGCTGGTCGGCGACGAGGAGTCCTTCGAGCGCGAGGGCTGCCTGTCGATCCCCGGGCTGCCGTTCGACTGCCGCCGCCACCTCCGCGTGGTCACGACCGGCTTCACGGCCGACGGCGAGCCGCTGCGGGTCGAGGGCACGGGCAAGCTGTCGGTGGTGGTGCAGCACGAGACCGACCACCTGGACGGGATCCTGTTCGTCGACCGGCTCGACGCGGAGACGCGGGCGCTGGCCGAGGCGGCGATCCGCGAGGCGGGGTGGAGCGGCGGGGTGGTCCCGGAGATCCGGGTCAGCCCGCACGCGCCGCTGCGGCCTGCGGGCTGACCCCCGGCCGCCCTACCGTGCTCCGGTGGAGGACTTCTCCTGGTGCGGGCTGGGGTGGCGCCGCCGCACGCGCGAGCAGGCGTGGGGACCGGCCTACAACCGCCGCTGGGAGGCCGGCAACGTCTCGCCGCCGGACGCCCGCGGCCACGTGACGCTGCGGGTGACCAACCCGACGGGACGCTCACCGATCAGTGCGGAGATGTCGACGACCCGGCGCGGCTTCGGCTACGGGACCTACGCGGTGACCGTGGCCAAGCGGCTCGACGCCATGCAGCCGGAGGTCGTCTGGGGAGGCCTGTTCACCTACGACCCGGACGCCCGGCCGGGGTTCACCGAGATCGACGTGTGCGAGGCGTCGGCCTGGGGCGGCGACAGGGGACGGGTGCCGGTGACGCAGGCTCACGGCTACTGGTTCGACGCCTCGAAGGACGCCGCCGTCGGCAGCACGTCGGTGAGCTTCCGGGCCGGGACCGCAGAGGCCGTGCAGACGCACCGGATGGTCTGGGAGCCCGCGAGGCTGACCTACGAGACGTTCGCGGGTGCAGGGGTCACTGGAAGCCTGAGCAAGCGCACGGTGCTCGTCGGTCCGACCGTGCCGGTGCCTGCGCGGGAGCGGCTGCACCTGAACGTCTGGGTCTTCGGGGGAGGCGGTGGGGACCCCGACCGGGTGCTCGGCGACTCGGTCACGGTCAGGGACCTGTCCTTCGTCGCTGCTGTGGGGGCGGACGACCCGACCGCTACGGACGTGCGGGACGACCGGAGGTCCGACCCGGCTGGTCGGTGACCGCCTGCCGCGCCTCCGCGGGAGGGGTGGCGGAGCTCCGTGCGGGTCCTGACGCGCTGGCGCGGACGGATGACCTGAGACGACGGTGAGGCCGTCCGGCTGGTAGCTGGTGCCGAGCTCGGCGGTCCGCAGCCTCCTGGGCTGTGCCGTGCGTGAAACGGTGGAGCTCGGAGCCGATCTGTATGGGCTCGCACCGCGGCCGACGTGGGCCAGGAAGTCCTGCAGGCCATCGTCGGACGGGTGCCAGCAGTGTGAGAAGGCGCTCTCGGCGCGCGGGTGCCGGTGGCGGTGTCCTGCCACCATCGCGCGGCCAGCCGCCCCATGATGGGGCCGGTTCGACGAGTGGCCGCGACGGTGCGGCGGAGGAGGGACCGGTCCGACGTGGCAGTCATCGGAGTGCTCAGGGAAGCGCGGCCCGGCGAGACGAGGGTCGCGGCGACGCCCGCGTCCGTCTCGCTGCTCCGGCGGCTGGGGCACGACGTGGTCGTCGAGCCCGGCGCCGGAGACGGCTCCTCGTTCACCGACGACGCCTACACGGCGGCGGGCGCGACGACAGGCGACCCGGCCGCCGCCGACCTCGTCGTCGGCGTGAGGACCCCGTCGCCGGACCAGCTCGACCGGCTGCGCCCCGGGACGACGCTCGTCGCCCTGCTCGCCCCGGCTGTGAACCCGGAGCTCGTGGCGGACCTCGCGCGCCGTCGTCTCACCGCGCTCGCCATGGACGCGGTGCCGCGGATCAGCCGGGCGCAGCCGCTGGACGCGCTGTCCTCCATGGCGAACATCGCCGGCTACCGCGCCGTCGTGGAGGCGGCCCACGCCTTCGGACGCTTCTTCACCGGCCAGGTCACCGCGGCCGGCACCGTCCCGCCGGCGACGGTGCTGGTCGCGGGCGCCGGTGTCGCGGGCCTCGCCGCGATCGGCACCGCCGGTGCCCTGGGTGCGGTGGTCCGCGCGACCGACCCGCGGCCGGAGGTCGCCGACCAGGTGCGCTCGCTCGGCGGGGTGTACCTGCCCGTCGCGGCGGCGGTCGAGGCGAGCACGACCGGCTACGCGACGCAGATGGACGCCGACTACCAGGCGCGCGAGGCCGCGCTCTACGCCGCCCAGTGCCGCGAGGTCGACGTCGTCATCACCACGGCGCTCATCCCCGGGCGGCCCGCGCCGCGGCTGCTGACCGCCGAGATGGTCGCGAGCATGCGGCCCGGCAGCGTCGTCGTCGACATGGCCGCGGCCAGCGGCGGCAACGTCGAGGGCTCCGTGCCCGACGAGGTCGTCGTCACCCCCGACGGCGTGACCGTCATCGGGTACACCGACCTCACCGCCCGCCTGCCCGCGCAGGCGTCCCAGCTGTACGGCACCAACGTCGCCAACCTCGTGCAGCTGCTCACGCCCGCCCGGGACGGCCGGCTCGTGCTCGACCTCGACGACGTCGTCGTCCGCGGGATGACCGTGGTCAGGGACGGCGAGACGCTGTGGCCACCGCCCCCCGTCGCCGTCTCCGCCGCCCCACCGCCACCGGCCGCGAGACCAGGGCCGCCGCCCGTCACCGGTGAAGTCGCCGCTCTCGTCAGGGCGCCGCCTCGCGCTCGTCGCGGTCGGGGCGCTCGCGCTGTTCGGGGTCGCGGCCGCCGCGCCGCCGACCCAGCTCGGCCACCTGTCGGTCTTCGCGCTCGCCGTGGTCGTCGGCTTCTACGTCATCGGGCACGTGCACCACGCGCTGCACACCCCGCTCATGTCGGTGACGAACGCCATCTCGGGGATCATCGTCGTCGGGGCGCTGCTGCAGCTCGGGCACGGCAGCGCGGTCGTCACGCGTGCTGGCGGCGATCGCTGTTCTGGTCGCCTCGATCAACGTGTTCGGCGGCTTCGCCGTGACGCGCCGCATGCTCGCGATGTTCACGCGCTCATGAGCGTCGCCTCCGCGGCGGGCGCCGCGTACCTCGTCGCCGCCCTGCTGTTCGTGCTGGCGCTCGCGGGGCTGTCCCGCCACGAGACCGCGAGGACCGGCAACACGTACGGCATCGCCGGCATGACCGTCGCCCTCGTCGCCACCGTCGCCCTCGCCGTCGACCGCGGCATCGGCACCCTCGGGATCGTGCTGCTCGCCGCCGCGGTGGTCGCGGGCGCCGCCATCGGCCTGCGCCGGGCCGCCGTCGTCGAGATGACGGGGATGCCGGAGCTCATCGCGCTGCTCCACTCCTTCGTCGGTCTCGCCGCCGTGCTCGTCGGGTGGAACGGCTACCTGCTCGTCGAGCGCGACCCGACCGGCGCGGAGGCGCAGGCGCTCGAAGCGCTCGGCACCCTCGGCATCCACCGCGTCGAGGTCGTCGTCGGGGTCTTCATCGGCGCGGTCACGGTCACCGGCTCGCTCGTCGCGCACCTCAAGCTCGCCGGGCGGATCGGCTCGGCCCCGCTGGTGCTGCCCGGGAAGAACCTGCTCAACCTCGCCGCCCTGGTGGCGACGGTCGGGCTCGGGGCCTGGTTCGTCGCCAGCCCGAACCTCGTCGCGCTGCTCGCGGTGACGGCGGTCGCCCTCGCCTTCGGCTGGCACCTCATCGCCTCGATCGGCGGCGGCGACATGCCCGTCGCGGTGTCCATGCTCAACAGCTACTCGGGGTGGGCGGCCGCGTCGGCCGGCTTCCTGCTGTCCAACGACCTGCTCATCATCACCGGCGCGCTCGTCGGCGCCTCGGGTGCGTACCTGTCGTACATCATGTGCAAGGCGATGAACCGCTCGTTCGTCTCCGTCATCGCCGGCGGCTTCGGCATCGTGGCCGCCTCCGGCGAGGAGGTCGACCACGGCGACCACCGCGAGGTGACCCCCGAGCGCGTCGCAGAGCTCCTCGCCGCGGCCTCCCGCGTCGTCATCACCCCCGGCTACGGCATGGCGGTCGCGCAGGCCCAGCACGGCGTCGCGGAGCTGACCCGGCTGCTGCGGGACCGTGGTGTCGACGTGCGCTTCGGCATCCACCCGGTCGCGGGCCGCCTGCCCGGCCACATGAACGTGCTGCTGGCGGAGGCGAAGGTGCCCGTACGACATCGTGCTGGGGCTGGAGGAGGTCAACGACGACCTCGCCGAGACCGACGTCGTCCTCGTCATCGGCGCCAACGACACCGTCAACCCCGCCGCCATGGACGACCCCACGAGCCCGATCGCCGGCATGCCCGTGCTGCGGGTGTGGGAGGCGGACGAGGTCGTCGTGTTCAAGCGGTCGATGGCCTCGGGCTACGCGGGTGTGCAGAACCCGCTGTTCTTCCGCGAGAACACGGCGATGCTCTTCGGCGACGCGAAGGAACGGGTGCAGGACATCCTGCGGGCGCTGTGAGCGCCGTCCCCGCGGACGCCGTCGGCGGTGTCGTCCCGATGACGGTGGGCCCCGTGGGGCTCGAACCCACAACCCGCGGAGTGATCCCGGGGTGTCCCGGCGGGTACGCGCGCGTGACGTTCGTGCAGGTCAGAGGGCTAGCCGGTCCGGTTGGCCTCGGCGGGCGAGGGGCGCTGGGACCGGTGACGTAACCGCATCGTGACCGGTCCCAGGGGGTCGTCGGTGCGTTGAAGTGCCGTGGTGCCGTCGTCCCCCACCAGGGGGAGGGTGCTCCGATCGGCGGCCGTATGCCGCAGGGGACTGAGCGAGGCTTGTGTTGTCCGAGATCCCCCGTCCCGTCGAGTGACAGGTGAGGTGGGCTCGCCAGCGCCCGCATCAGTACGATGTGACATAGCAACCGGAAGAGCGCGCGTTGCATAGACCTCGCCTGAGATAGCGAACGTCCCGAGCCAGGAGCGGCCGCCGTCTTCAGCTCGCGTTTGCGGGAACACCTGGATGGAGCGCAGTCGTGAGTGAGTCTTCAGGTCCTCCGCGGCTTGCCGCGCGCACGAGCCTTCGGCAGCAGGTGGCGACCTCGCTCCGGGCGGCCGTGATGCGCGGGGAGATGATCTCGGGCCGGACGTACTCATCGGCTGCGCTGGCTGAGGATTCGGTACGTCCGCCACACCAGTCCGTGAGGCCATGCTGGAGCTCATCAGGGACGGCCTTGTCGTGGCCATGCCCAACAAGGGCTATCGGGTCGTCGAGCCTGATGCGGGTGCGCTCGACGAGCTGCGCGAGGTGCTGCTCTTCCTGGAAGTACCGGCCGTGGGCCGGATCGCCGGGATCGCGACTGCCGAGCAGATCGCTCGCTTGCGGACGAGGGGAGAGGCCACCGTTCTGTCGGCTCGCGCGCGGGACGTCTCGAACTATGTCGAGCAGGACCTTGAGTTCCACCACGAGCTCGTTGCGCTGTCAAGGAACTCCCGCCTCAGCGGAATCGTCAACCAACTACGCGCTCTGTCCTGGCTGCACCTCATGGATCAGCCGGAGGTGAACGAGACTCTCGAGCCTGCTGCCGCCGACCACCTCGAGCTGCTTGACGCGCTCGAAGCGGACGACCGACGTCGCGCCGAGAGCGTCGTTAAGCGGCACCTCGATCGGCACCACAAGATGCACGGTGCCCTGGTGACCGCGTCGTACCAGGCGTG
The DNA here is from genome assembly GCA_963750335.1 of uncultured Actinomycetota bacterium. Lineage (GTDB taxonomy): Bacteria > Actinomycetota > Actinomycetes > Actinomycetales > JBBAYJ01 > Aquipuribacter. Next base: position 12,682 of record CAVVQD010000010.1, on the reverse strand, counting down.
ACAGCCGGGCCGCTATGGCTGTCGGCGGCTGAGCAGTACCGCGCCGTGACGGTGGGCTCATGCGCTGACGCGCTCCGCACCTCCCTGTTGGCGCAAGGTGAGGACCCGTCCGCGATGCGTGACCCCACCCGCCTGGCGCTTCGGGTGCCCGGGGGTGAACTCCTCGTCATGCCCAGTGTTCAGACCGGGGCAGTCGGCGTGAAGCTGGTCTCCGTCTCCCAGGAGGGCAGCCCGCACGTCCAGGGTGTCCACGTCCAGTTCGACCCGGATACGCTGGCGCCTGTGGCTGTGCTGGACGGCGCTGCCCTGACCAACCTGCGCACCTCGGCGGTCTCGCTCCTCGCGTTGCGCGCCCTCGCTGAGCCGGAGAGCCGGAACTTGCTGGTGTTCGGAGCCGGCCCCCAAGCTCGCACGCACGTGAGCAGCATCGTGGCCGAGTGGCCAGTGGCTCGGGTACGCGTGGTGAGCCGACGTGCTGAGACGGCGACCAGGCTTGTCGACGAGCTCCGCATAGCGATGGCTGCGACCTCGCCGGGAGTGGACGTCGCCGCGATCCCGATGGCGGAGGTAGCCGCTGCGGTGCCTTGGGCTGACATCATCGTCTGCGCTACCACCTCTGCAACACCGGTCTTCGATGCGCCGCTCTCGCAGCGCGCTGCAGTTGTCGCGATCGGTTCCCACACGCCGAACGCCCGCGAGCTACCGGGGAAGCTGCTGGCCAGCGCGCTCATCGCGGTCGACCACCGGCCGGCGGCCCTGCGGGAAGCCGGAGACATCGTCATGGCAGTGGCTGAGGGGTCTATCGCGGAGCATGACATCGAGGCGGACCTGTCCGAACTTGCTCGAGGCGGCGTCCTCGTGGATGACCGTCCGCGCGTCTTCAAGTCCGTGGGGATGGCTTGGCAGGACGCGGTCGTCGGCGCAGAGGTCGTCAGGTTGAGCGGCCCAGCCTGAAAGGCGTTCAGGCGCGAGGCTTCTGCAAGAGCACCGGTCGGCACGTCGGTGTCGCCAACCGGGCGGTGCCGTCACAGGCTCAGACCACGTCGGTCTGCACAGGCCCCTGCGGTCCGACGAGCGGCGCGGAGTAGAACGGTACGGAGAGCCCCCCTGGGGTGTCGTGGCCCCAACGTTTGCATATGTGCAATTGCGCTGAAGGATATGCTCACCTGTGCATCGCGGGCTCGGACGAGCCGCGGGTCGAGGGAGGCGCTGTGCCACGGTCCATCACGGTCACGAACGCACGGGTGTTCGACGGTCATAACGCCGACGTGCTCGACGCCGACGTCCGCATCGAGGATGGTGTCATCACCGAGGTGGGCCGAGGGCTCAGGCCTTTCGGTGACATCCTCGACGCTCGGGGCCGCGTCGTGACGCCCGGCTTCATCGACAACCACTTCCACGCCTATGGCATCAGCCTGAACATGATGCAAATGGAGGCGAGCCGCTCCAGCTTCGTGGCACTGATGGGGGCGCGGCGCCTGGGTCGAGCACTCAGCCGAGGGTTCACCACGGTGCGCGATGTAGCCGGAGGGGACATCGGCATGGCGCGAGCGATCGCCGAAGGTGTGATCCAAGCCCCCCGCTACCTCTACACGGGACCCGCGCTGAGCCAGACCGGCGGTCACGGCGACCCGCGGGACGCAGACCTGGACCTCTGCTGCTCGGGCAGCCACGGCACCGAGGTCGTCGACGGCGTGGAACCTCTGCGCGTGGCGGTGCGAGAACGGCTTCGCACCGGAGCCCACGCCATCAAGATCATGGCCTCCGGCGGCGTGGTCTCCCTGACGGACCCCATACGGGTCCCGCAGTACAGCCCAGAGGAGATTCGTGTGGTCGTCGAGGAGGCATCGCGCCGAGGCTCGTACGTGGCCGCCCACGCCTACTCACCCGAGGCGATCGCCCACGCGGTGACCAACGGAGTCCGAAGCATCGAGCATGGCAACCTCCTCGACTCCCAGACTGCGGACCTCATGGCCGAACACGACGCGGTGCTCGTCCCCACCCTCGTCACCTACCTGGCCATGTCCGAGCGCGGCGCCGACATGGGCATGCCCGCCGTCGCCCTGCAGAAGAACGCCCAGGTGCTCGAGGCCGGGAAGACCGCCATCGAGCTCGCCTCGCAGGCGGGCGTGGTTGTCGGTTTCGGGTCTGACCTCATGGGCGATCTCGAGGATGAGCAACTCAGAGGTCTGCAGGTGCAGCACGAGGTGCAGGGCACCCTTGAGCTGCTCAGGAGTGTCACCTCGCGCAACGCAGCGATTCTCGGCCGCGACACCGTCGGATGGGTCCGTCCGGGAGCGGCCGGTCGACCTGGTCATCCTCGACGGGGACCCGTTCGAACGTCCCCAGGTCCTGTGGGAACGATCCGGGGGGCGTGTCGTCCTACAGGCCGGTGCGGTCGTTGGCTGACGTGGGCGCCGGCGACTCGGGCAAGCCCGGCGTCCGGCGGTCGGCGGAGCATAATCGCCATGTCGGCGCGGTGCCTTCGCTCCGGAGCGTCTCCACCATCCGTCCCGAACCGAGCCTGCGCGAGCAGGTGGCATCGTGGCTGCGCAGCGCGCTGTTCACCGGTGACCTCGTTCCCGGCTCGACCTTCTCTGTGCCCACGCTCGCCGAGGAGTTCGGCATCTCGGCGACGCCGGTCCGGGAGGGGGTCCTTGACCTCGTCCAGCAGGGCCTCGTGGTGGCGGTGCCCAGCAAGGGCTTCCTCGTCGTCGACCCGTCACCGGAGACGATCGCTCAGACCGTGGACATCCGCCGTCTCCTCGAGGTGCCCACCAACTGCAGCATCGCCCAGACGATCACGGCACGGCAGATCACCCCGCTGCGGCGGATGGCGAAGGACATCCTGAGACACGCGCAGAACAAGGACCTTCGCGGGTTCGTCGAGGTGGACTACCTGTTCCACCGTCAGCTGACCGGCCTTTGCGGCAACCCGATGCTCACCGAGCTGGTCGAGGACCTCCGGTCCAGAGCGCGAGTTCACACCGTCGCCTACCTGGCAACACTCGACCTCCTCGTGGAGACGGCACAGCAGCACCTGGATCTGCTCGACGCGATGGCGCTCCACGACGTCACCGAGGTCGCGCGTGTCACCGAGCTCCACATGGGCTATGCGCTCGCGGCGCGGGAGCGCGAGCGAGCAGCGGCTCAGCAGGGCGAGCGACGCGCACCAACGAGCCGGCGTCGACTGCCGTCTGGGCCCGCGCCCTCGGACCCCCAGGCCCCGGTGCTCAGGTAACAGTCGCATAACGACACTGGTGCCCCGCCTGGACCTGAGTAACATTGCACATATCCAAGAGCACATATTTTGCTCGCCACGCGCGGAGGGTGCAGACATGAGTCCTGGAACACGGGTGGCCATCGACGTCGGCGGGACCTTCACCGATGTCGTCGAGCTGGACGGCGCGAGCGCCGGAGCCCTGCGTTCGACAAGGTGCCCACCACGCCCGCCGCCCCGACGAGGGCGTCCTCGACGGCTTCGCGGCCGGCGGCGCAGAGCTGTCCGACATCACTACCTTCACCCACGGCACCACGCTCGGGCTTAACGCGCTGCTCACCCGCACCGGCGCGCGCACCGCCGTCGTCGGCACCCGCGGTTTTCGCGACGTCTACCTGCTGGGTCGCACCGACCGGACCGCACCAACTACGACATCACGTACCGCAAGCCGCCGGCGCTGGTGGAGCGTTACGACATCTTCGAGGTCGCCGAGCGGTTGCGACTTCGAGGGCAACGTCCTCGTCGACCTCGACGAGGCCAGCGCCCGGGCCGCGGCACGGCACGATCGCCGACGCGGGTCTACGACTCCGTCGCCGTCGCCTTCCTGCACTCCTACGCCAACCCCGACCACGAGCTGCAGATGCGCGAGATGCTCGCCGAAGTCGCCCCGGACGTCGCCGTCACGCTGTCCTCACGAGCTCTCCCGCGAGTACCGCGAGTACGAGCGCACCAGCACCGCCGTGCTGGACGCCTACGTCAAGCCCATCGTGCGCCGCTACCTCGAGGACCTCGAGGGCGAGCTCGACGACCGGGGCTTCGCCGGCCAGTTCCTGATGACCCGCTCCGGCGGCGGCGCGATGACCGCCGCGCTCCGCCCGCGAGCAGCCCGTCAGCCTGATCCTGTCCGGCCCGGCGGGCGGCGTCATCGGCGCCGCGCTGGTTCGCCCACCTGACCGACGAGCCGAACCTGATCACCATCGACATGGGCGGTACCAGCCTGGACGCCTCGCTCGTGGTCGACGGCGAGCCCGTGCTCCACCAGGGCGCGGAGTTCGAGGGCCTGCCCATCAACACGCCGTCGCTCTACATCCACACCATCGGCGCCGGCGGCGGCTCGATCGTCTGGCTCGACGGGGCGGAGCGCCTGCAGGTCGGTCCCGCAAGTGCGGGAGCCGACCCCGGGCCCGGCGGCCTACGGCGAGGGGGGCACCCAGGCCGACCTTCACCGACGCCGCGCTCGCACGTCGGCTACCTCGGGGACCGACATCGCCCTGGGCGGGCAGCTGACGCTGGACACCGACAAGGCGGCCTCGGCTCTGCGCTCGGCGGCGGACGCGGTGGGGATGTCGCTGGACACGGTCGCTCGCGGAGTCCTGCGCATCTCTACGACGAAGATCGTCGGCGCCGTCCGTGCCATCACCGTCGAGGTCGGGCACGACCCCGCACGACTTCGCGCTGCTGTCGTTCGGTGGCGGCGGCGGTCTGGTGGGTGTCGACGTCGCTCGGGAGCTGTCGGTATCCACCGTCATCGTCCCGCCGGGCCCGGGTGCCTTCTCTGCCTTCGGCATGCTGATGGCTGACGTGCAGGCACGACTTCTCCCGGACCCGGATCGGGCTCCTCGACGAGCTCGACCTTGGTGCGGTGCAGACCGACCTGGCCGAGATGCGTGCGAGCCGGCGAGTCGCTGCTCGTCGACGAGGGCTTCGCGTCGGACGCGCAGGAGTACGAGGTCACGATCGATCTGCGTTACGTCGGCCAGGAGCACAGCGTGACGCTGCCGGTCGAGGGCGAAGTCGTCGACGTGGCGGAGATCGATCGCGTCAAGAAGGCCTTCGACGCTGCCCACGAGCGCGCGTACGGGCACACGATGCCCGACCCCGTCGAGATCGTCACGGTCCGTCTCGCCGCCATAGGCCGGCAGGACCCGCCGGTGCTCCCGACGCAGCCTCGGCGAGAGGGGCACGCGGTCGAAGCCTCGCGCGCACCGCCCCGTCGTCCAGGTCGACGGCTCGCGCGTGACGTACTCGGTCTATCACCGCGACGACCTCTCCCACGGCGACCGACTCGTCGGTCCGGCCGTTATCAGCGAGCACACCGGGACGACCGTCATGCACCAAGGAGACGTGGCCAACGTGGGCCCCTACGGCGAGATCGTCATCACAGTGGCAGAGGGGAAGTGACCGAAGATGGTCGACTCGATCACCACCGAGGTCATCCGGCACGGCATGCTGTCCGCCGCCCAGGAGATGGCGCGCAACCTCTGCCGCACCGCGTACAACACCGTCGTCTACGAGATCCACGACTACGGCATCGGCGCTGCACGACGCCGCAGGGCAACACGTCGCCGACGCCCCAGGCATCGCCATCTTCTCCGGGGCCAACGACTTACGGGATCAAGAAGGCGATCGAGTTCGTCGGGATGGCGAACATGTTCCCGGGCGACGTCTTCATGCTGAACTACCCCTACTGGTCTGCGGCCCATACGCTGGACGTCCTCGTCTTTCGCCCCGATCTTCGACGCCGACGGCGCATCATCGGATTCGCGTCGTGCCGCATTCACGTGCTCGACCTCAAGCAGCAAGGACGCCGGGCTACGTGCTCGACTCCACCGACATGGCTGAGGAGGGCATCTTCTTCCCGGCCGTCAAGCTCTACGAGCGCGGCCAGGTCCGTCGAAGACATCTTCAACCTCATCCGGTTCAACAGCCGGATGCCCGAGCGGACCATCGGCGACCTGCAGGCCGCAGGTCTCCGCGGTGCACACGGGTGCGTCCGCGCTCCAGGAGATCGCGCGCAAGTACGGCACGGACACCCTGCTCGCCGCCATGGCCGCGATCAACGACCACGGCGAGCGGCTCGCCCGTGCAGCGGCTGCCAAGCTGCCGAAGGGGACCTGGACGCGCGGTCGACTACATCGACAACGACGGGGTCGACCTCGACCAGCTGGTCAAGATGCACGTGACGGTCACGGTCGACCGACGACCGAGATGGTCATCGACTGGACCGGCAGCGACAAGCCCGTCCGCGGCCCGATCAACATGCCCATCGGTCTCACGATCGAGGCCTCTGCGGCTTGATCGTTCAAGCCGCTGACCACGCCGGACACCCCGGTCGTGCGCCGGGAACTTCCGACCTCTCGAGGTCATCACCGACGCCCGGTTCGCTGATGCACGCCGAGCCGCCGATGCCGACCTTCACGCTGTGGACCGGGCTGCTCGCCGGCGAGGTGGTCCTGAAGGCGCTGGCCCAGGGCCTGCCCGATGTCGTGCCCGCGTGCTCCGGTGGCGACGTCTGCGCGTGATGGCGCTTGGCGTCAACCCGCGTACGGGCGCTTCGTGGCTGGAGGCCACCAATGACGCTGTCGGCTTCGGCGCCCACGCGGGTGGTGACGGAGAGGACGGCATCATGCACGTGACCGAGCCGGGCTGCCGGAACAACCCGGTCGAGGTGCTCGAGAACAAGGCGCCGATGCTCATCGAGGAGTACGGCTTTCGACCAGACTCCGGAGGGGCGGGACAGCACCGCGGTGGCGTGGGCGTCGTCCGCGCGTACCGGTTCCTGGCCCCGACCAACGCCATCGTCATCAACTACAAGACCAAGACGCGGCCCTGGTCGGTCGCCGGTGGGGGCGAGGGCGTCAAGAACACGGTCATCGTCCATCGAGGCAGCGAGGACGAGCGTGAGGTGGGGGTCAGCTACAACAATTTCGACACCGGCGGCACAATCGTCAACCTCACCGGCGGTGGCGGTGGTTGGGGCAACCCGATGCAGCGTGAGGTCGCTTCGGTGGCCGAGGACGTGCGGCAGGGCTTCGTGTCGGCCGACGCAGCTCGTCGTGACTACGGGGTCGTGCTCGACCCCGTGTCGTTCGAGATCGATGCTGCCGGCACAGATGCGGCGCGAAGTGAGCGGTGACCGATGATCGTCTCGGTGCTCCGCTTCGATCTCAAGGCCGGCGCGCTCCCCGCTCTCGGCGAGGCTTTCACGCGCCACCAGATCCTCGAGACGGCGATCCAGGTCGAGGGGTGTCACACGCTGCTCCTGGCCAGTCCGCCGGACGAGGCGGACACGGCCTATGTCTTGGGCCTGTGGCAGGACGAGGTCGCCTATGAGCGGTGGATCGACCACCCCTCGCGCTCCGTGGCCTCCGACGACCTCACACGACTCGTCGCCGGCGACTTCGACGCCACGGCACCGGCTCAGCTGTGGCGCGTCCTGCACTCCGTCCATGACGCCGCTGACGCATCGAACGCCACGTCCTGACCCGTGATCGCACCCCACCGCAATCTACAGAGAGGCACCCCCGTGATGAACAGCAGAGTCCTGCGCTTCGCCGCCGTACCCATCGTTGCGCTCGTTCTGGCCGCCTGCGGCTCGGAGGCGGGCTCCGACTCGGAGCCTCAGGCCGGCTCGGGAGCCGGCTCGGAGACCAGCCCCAGTGCAGCTGAGTCGCCAGGCGCAGGCGGCGAGGAGGGCAGCTCGACGAGCGGAGACGTGGAGACGATCGCCTTCTTCGGCTTCTGGAAGTCCAACTCGTTCACCCAGGCGGTCCTCGCCGGCGTGCAGGAGCAGGCCGACGCCGCGGGCGTGGAGGTCGTGGACCTCACCACCGCGGAGTACGACGGCGCGGCCCAGATCAAGGCCATGCAGGATCAGACCGTCAAGGGTGACGCGCAGATGTACGTCGTCCTCGCCTCCGACTCGGTCGGCATGGCCACCGCGGCCACCGAGGCGATCGCGGCGGACATCACCGTGGTAGCTGGCTTCACGCCGCTCGGCTCAGATTTCACCACGCTCGACCCGCAGGTCGATGGCCTCGTCGTCGTCGCCGAGACGCCTGTGGCCAACGGCGAAGTGCTGGGTCAGCTGGCCCTGGACGCGTGCGCCGATCTGAACCCGTGCAACGTCGCCTACCTGGAGGGCCTGAAGGCGCTGCCACTGGACAACGCCCGCACCGAGGCGTTCGTCACGACGGTCGGCGGTAACCCGAACGCTGAGATCGTGTCTCAGGTCGAGGGCGGCTACACCCCGGACAGCGGGACCAAGGCGGCCCAGGACGCCCTGCAGGCCAACCCCGACATCGATGTGATGGTTGGGGCGTCTCAGGCGATCCTGGGTGCCCAGAACGTCGTCGACACCTCCAAGGTGAAGCTCATCGGCAACGGCTCCTCCGAAGAGGCATTCGCCGCGGTCAACGACGGCTCCTGGTTCGCGCTGTACAACATGGACGTCAAGGGAATCGGCTCGAAGTCCGTCGAGCTCGGTCTGCAGCAGGCGAACGGCGAGCTGGACAGCCCGACCTTCAACAGCCAGGACCTGCGTGACCCCAAGGGCACCAAGGACGTCATCGCCGAGTTCGAGTCCACCTATTCCGACCTGGGCTGAGCAGGTCACGCAGGACAGGCAGGTCGAGGCGGCAGTGGAGGTGGGTCGATGAGCACGTCCACTGCCGTCGTGGCTGCGCGGAACCTGGTCAAGTCCTACGGGGCCACGCGCGCGGTCCGAGGGGTGTCCCTGGACATTCCAGCCGGGGCCGTTGTGGGGCTCGTCGGTGAGAACGGCGCGGGAAAGTCGACACTGGCCAAGCTGATCGCCGGGATCGAAGTTCCCGACAGCGGAACCATCGCCGTATCCGGTCGGCCGGTGACGTTCCGTGGCCCGCACGAGGGCCTCAAGGCGGGCATCTCGATGATGGCGCAGGAGATCATGCTGGTCCCGGAGGCGACGGTCGAGGAGAACGTGCTCCTCGGCAGCATGCCGCGCCGTGGGCCGTTCCCGAACAAGCGAGCCATGCGACGGAGGTTCGCCGAGCTCGTCGCTCTGACCGACTTCGACCTCGACCCTGATGCCAAGGTCTCCCGGCTGAGGATCGCGGACCAGCAGAAGACCGAGATGATGCGCGCCCTGTCCCAGGATGCCGAGTTGATCATCATGGACGAGCCGTCAGCGGCGCTGACCTCCGACGAGGTCGGACGCCTACACGAGGCGATCCGGAAGATCACCGCTCGCGGGTCCGCTGTGCTGCTCATCTCCCACTACCTGGAGGAAGTGCTCGCGCTTGCTGACCGGGTCGCCATCATGCGTGACGGCGAGCTCGTCCGAGTGGCAACGGCGAAGGACGAGACCGTGGACACTCTCGTCGCCAGCATGGTGGGCCGGGCGCTGGACACCGAATACCACCAACCACGCCGACAAGCAGAAGGTCCAGTGCGGCTAAAGGTGTCCGGACTGAGCCGGTCCGGAATCCTCGACGACGTCAGCTTCCAGATCCGCCAGGGCGAGATCCTTGGGCTTGCCGGCCTCATCGGCTCGGGCCGCACCGAGGTCGCCCGTTGCCTGTTCGGGGCCGACGCCTTCGACAGCGGGGAGATCCTGCTGGACGGCGAACCCGTGCGTGCGTCCTCCCCCCACGCCGCGATCCGGCGGGGCGTCTTCATGGTGCCGGAGAGCCGCAAGGACGAGGGGCTGGTGCTTGGTTCCTCGATCATGGACAACCTTCTGCTGTCTACCCTCAACGCCCGCTCACGCGCAGGGTGGGTGTCACGGCGCTCCCAAAGAGGTGCCGCCACTCAGCTGGCGGAGGCGGTTGACCTGCGCTTTAGCGACATCGGGCAGTCCGTCGGGTCGCTGTCCGGCGGGAACCAGCAAAAGGTCCTCTTCGGTCGCGCTCGCGAAGTCGCACCGCGTCTCCTGATCGTCGACGAGCCGACCCGGGGCGTCGACATCGCTGCGAAACGCGCAATCCACGAGACGTTGCTCGAGATGGCCGATAGTGGCATGGCAGTGCTCTTCATCTCCAGTGAGCTGGAAGAAGTGCTCGGGGTCTGTAGCCGTGTCCTTGTCATCCACCGCGGTCGCGTCCACGCGGAGTTTCAACCCCCCTACGACAACGCCACGGTCGTATCCTCATTCTTCGGACAGACTGGATCACCCGCATGATCGAGCGCGTACGGAACTATGGGATCGTCGGCGTTTTCGGGGTCCTATTCATCGTGCTGACCCTCGCCTCACCTTCGTTTCTATCACCGCAGAACGCCGCCAACATCTTGGACCAGTCGTCGGTTCTCCTGATCTTCGCCGCCACGACCACCCTGTGCATCATCGCGGGGATCTTCGACCTGTCGATCGCTGCAGTGGCCACGGCATCCGCCATCATGACGGTCAACGCCATCAACGTCGTCGGCCTGCTGCCGGGCATCGTCCTCGGCCTGCTGTTCGGGGGCCTGCTCGGGCTTGTGAGCGGGTTGGCCATCACAGCCACCAACGTCAACTCGTTCATCGGGACCTTGGCGGCGTCGTTCACGTACCGCGGTCTCGGCCTGATCCTGGCCGCGGGCGGCCTGGTGTCCATCGCTGACCAGGGAGACGCTCAATTGCTGCGGGGGGTGATGGAGGGAAAGTCCTGGGCCTGAAGGGTGCAGTATGGATCTCCCTGGCGTTCACCGTTCTGATGGGCGTCGTTCTCGCCTTCACGGTGTACGGGAAGCGCGTATACGCGGTGGGGGGGAACGCCAGGCGGCCCGCCTTGCTGGAATCCGCATCAACCGCGTCCTCATCTCGTGCTACGTCATCTCGGGTCTCGGCGCCGGGCTGGTCGGCGTGATCTACGCCGGGCGGTACGCCACGGGGGCGACCAACGCCTACGCGGACTCGTTCGCCTTCACCGCGATCGCGGCGACCGTGGTCGGGGGGGTCAGCATCTTCGGCGGTGCCGGCGCAATATGGCGAGGGTCCCTGGGCATCCTGACGTTCGCTCTGATCGGGAACGGGCTGAACCTTCTAGGGGTGGACACCACGTACCAGCAGACGATCTTGGGGCTGCTCATCTTCGCCGCGGTCGCAGCCGATCAGGTGTTCCGTCGCAAGTCACGTGTGTGATGGACGGCGGCGAGGGCGTCGCGCAGATCCCGAGGTAGGGGGTCTGCAGCTGTGAGTTTCGGGACGGCCGGGGCCGATGCGGACGGTGCGGTATCGCCGAGCGGCGCGGACGAACTTCTTGATCGACCAGCCGATTCGGTCCTAGATGCAGTGGGTGGCCGCGAGGGCGGTGAACACGACGGTGAGGTAGGCGTGGATCGCCCGGTCTGATTCAAGGCGATGCCACACGGCCTGCAGACCGAGCTGTATGAGGCGGCAGAAGGCGGTCAGGTCAGGGGTCGCGCATTCAGCGTCCAGCACGTCGAGGTCCTCCGGCTGGGCGGTGGAGAGATTTTTGTCCTGGGGAGACTTCGACCCCCATCCGGGCACCGCCGCGCCGACCGCTACACCCTCAAGTGTCGACGTCGCTCGAATCTGGGGCCGATGTGACGGTCGAAGACGAGGCCACCTGTTCGTGTTGGGTCCAGTCTGCCGTGGTCTGGGTTCTGATGCTGGGCAGGGTGTCGATGCCGCGGTTGCGCAGCCGGTAGCTGGCGCCCTTGAGGGTGAGGACGTCGGCGTGGTGGACGACGCGGTCGATCATGGCGGCGGCGACGGCCTGGTCGCCGGAGCGCCCAGGCCCAGCCGCTGAACGGCAGGTTCGAGGTGAGGATGAGCGAGGCGTGCTCGTAGCGGGACGACACGAGCTGGAAGAACAGGTTCGCGGCGTCCTGCTCGAACGGCAGGTAGCCGACCTCATCGACCACGATCAGCCCGTAGCGACGTAGCCGGGCGAGCTCGTCGGGCAGTCGGCCGGCGCGGTGGGCGTCGGCTGAGGCGGGTGACCCAGTCGGTCGCGGTGACCAACAGGACCCGGTGCCCGTGGTGGGCCGCGGCGACGCCGAGACCGGTCGCGAGGTGGGTCTTGCCGGTGCCGGGCGGTCCGAGCAGGACGACGTTGCGGGCCTCGGACCGAGGAACCCGCCGGAGGCCAGGGCGGCGATCTGCTGGCGGATGCCGGGCTGCGCGGCCCAGTCGAAGTCCTCCAAGGTCTTGCGGGCGCCGAACCCGGCGGCGCGGATGCGGAGCTGGGCGCCGGAGGCGTTGCGGGCGGCGACCTCGCGGTCCAGGACCGCGGCCAGGTACTCCTCATGGGTCCAGCCCGCGTCGCGGGCATGGTCGCCCAGGCGGGCGGCGGCCTCGATGACCCGCGGGGCCTTCGGCGCCCCGGCCAGGTAGGTCAGCTGCTTGAGAGTATCCCAGCAGCGACGGGTCCGCCTGGTCCGCTGGTGGTGGGCTTGCGGCTCGGGCTGATCAGGCGACCTCGCTCGTCGTGGAGCCGCTCAGGCTGCCGTCCAGGGTCTCGCTGAGGCCGAAGGCGCGGTCGTAGTCGGCGAGGTCACGGTCCAGGCTCCGGTCCTGGACCACGACGAGGTCGATGGCCGCCGAGCCGCTCGGCCGCCGGCCGCTGGGCCGGTGGCTGCTGGGCCGGTGGCTGCTGGGCCGGTGGCTGCTGGAACTGCTGACGCAGCTGCTTCGCCGTCGCGACGTGGGCGGGGTCGGTGACGGTGCGACGGCGGGCCCAGACCCGGTCGTGGCGGGCC
>CAVVQD010000009.1:0-120651 GCA_963750335.1 uncultured Actinomycetota bacterium | reverse complement strand
TTGAGAAGGGCTGTCCCTAGTACGAGAGGACCGGGACGGACTAACCTCTGGTGTGTCAGTTGTCCTGCCAAGGGCACCGCTGATTAGCTACGTTGGGAAGGGATAACCGCTGAAAGCATCTAAGCGGGAAGCCTGCTTCGAGATGAGATCTCCGTGGTCTTCGAGACCGAGAGGCTCCCAGCTAGACTACTGGGTTGATAGGCCGGAGGTGGAAGCGTGGTAACACGTGCAGCTGACCGGTACTAATAAGCCGATGACTTCTCTACATATACAGGCAACGATTGTTTGCTTCGCGTCCACTGTGCGGTTCCCGAGACATGGGAGCCCCGACCCCCTGGTACACGCCTCCGGCCTCGAGCTGGGTGGGTGCGCCGGGTGGGGTCGGGTCCTGATATCTCGATAGAGTTACGGCGGTCATGGCGAAGGGGAAACGCCCGGTCCCATTCCGAACCCGGAAGCTAAGCCCTTCTGCGCCGATGGTACTGCCCGGGACACTGGGTGGGAGAGTAGGTCACCGCCGGACACCTTTCACGCGATAGGCCGCCCCACTGGGGCGGCCTATCGTGCGTTCACTAGGAGAACAGATGGACAACGACCGACGCCCCGACCGATCTGGCGCCTCGCGCCCCTCTTCGGGCGGAGGTCGCTCCGGTGGCCCGGCCCGTGGCGGCGCACCACGCCGTGATGGCGCCCCTCGAGCAGGTGGTGCCTCCGGCGGTCCTTCTGGTCGTGGCAGCTCCGCCGGCGGTGGGTACCGCGGCGGTCAGGCTGCTCCTCGTCGTGACGACTCCTCCGGTGGCGGCTATCGCGGTAGCCAGGGCGGTCCTCGTCGTGAGGATTCTTCTGGTGGCGGGTACCGCGGCGGCCAGGGTGGTCCGCGTCGTGACGACTCCTCTGGCGGTGGCTATCGCGGCAGCCAGGGTGGTCCGCGGCGTGACGATTCTTCTGGCGGTGGCTACCGCGGTGGCCAGCGTTCCTCGGCTGGTGGCGGCTACGGCGGCGGCCAGGGCGGCCCTCGCCGTGACGATTCTTCTGGCGGTGGCTATCGCGGTGGTCAGGGCGGTCCGCGCCGTGACGACTCCACCGGTGGCTACCGGGCGGTCAACGTTCTTCTGCTGGTGGCGGCTACGGCGCCGGCCAGGGCGGCCCTCGTCGTGACGACTCCTCCGGCGGCGGATATCGCGGCGGTCAAGGGTCCTCCGGCGGTGGGTACCGCGGCGGTCAGGGCGGCCCTCGTCGTGACGATTCTTCTGGTGGCGGGTATCGCGGCGGTCAGGGTGGTCCTCGTCGTGACGACTCGTCTGGTGGCGGGTATCGCGGCGGTCAGGGCGGCCCTCGCCGTGACGGTTCCTCTGGTGGTGGGTACCGCGGCGGTCAGGGTGGTCCTCGCCGTGACGACTCGTCTGGTGGCGGGTACCGCGGCGGCCAGGGCGGTCCTCGTCGTGACGATTCCTCTGGTGGCTACCGCGGCGGCCAGCGTTCTTCTGCCGGTGGCGGCTACGGCGGCGGTCAGGGTGGTCCTCGTCGTGACGACTCGTCTGGTGGCGGGTACCGCGGCGGCCAGGGTGGTCCGCGTCGTGACGACTCTTCTGGTGGCGGGTACCGCGGCGGTCAGGGTGGTCCGCGTCGTGACGACTCTTCCGGCGGCGGGTACCGCGGCGGTCAGGGCGGAGCCGGTCGTGAGCCGGGTCGTGGCAGCGGGGCCGGTCCGCGCTCGGACCGCCCGGCACGCACCGGCCCGGAGCGCGAGACGACCCCTCACGGCCGTGACTCCCGCAACGAGCGCACCGTCGTGCCGTTCGGCCCTCCCATCCCGGACTGGGCCGTCGAGAGCGCCCTCGACCGCCACGTGCTGCGTGAGTTCGAGGCTCTGGGCGAGCGACGCTCCTCCGAGGTGGCCCGTCGGCTGGTCGCCGCCTACGTCGCGACCGACGAGGGCGACTTCTCCACCGCGCTCTCCCACGTCGCGGTCGTCCGTGTCGTCGGTGCCCGTCTCGCCGCCGCCCGTGAGGCGGCAGGGATCATCGCCTACCGGTGCGGGGACTACGAGCTGGCCAGCAAGGACCTCAAGGCCGCCCGCCGGATCAGCGGCAGCACCGAGAGCCTGCCGGTGATGGCCGACTGCGAACGCGGCCTGGGTCGACCCGAGAAGGCGCTCGAGCTCGCCGCGTCGCCCGAGGCGTCGCGCCTGGACCTCGAGGGCCGGGTGGAGATGCTCCTCGTCGCCGCGGGCGCGCGCCAGGACCTCGGCCAGCTCGACGCCGCCGTCCTCACCCTCCAGGTGCCCGAGCTCACCGCCCCGCACAAGCAGGAGTGGCACTACCGCCTGGTGGCCGGCTACGCGGAGGCGCTGGAGCTGGCGGGCCGCTACGAGGACGCCGAGACGTGGCGGGCGACCGCCGCGCGGCACCCCGCGGCCCCCGATCCCGAGGACGACGTGGCCGACGGCGTCGTCGCCTACGACCGCGAGGGCATGGCGCAGGGCGACCCCGACAGCTACGACGGGGCCGACGAGGTCGGCGACTTCGTCGACCTCGGCCCCGAGGACGACGAGCGCGACGACCGGCCCGACCGACGGGGCTGACCGGTCCAGCACGCGATGCCCCGCCCCCGGCCGCCGAGAACGGTCAGGGGCGGGGCAGCCAGCCGTCGAGGGGCCTGACGAGCGCGCCCGGCGGGAGCTTGGGCTCGAAGGCCGTGGCCTTGTAGGGCAGCAGCGCACCCCGCCTGGCCAGGGCGAGCACCTCGTCCAGGTCCGGGGGCGGCAGCAGGCAGGTCAGGGCCCCGTTCTCGGCGGCCGCGACGGCCTCGTCCGTGTCCGGCTCACGACGGGTGCGGGACCGGGCGGTGTCGTCCAGGACGTGCTCCACGAGGGTCGTCACGTCGGTGCGCGGGTGGTGCGGCCACGTGACGGTCCAGCGCCGGGCACCGTGCACCAGCACGACAGAGGCGTCGCCCGCCTCCGCCCCGTCGTGCTCGACCACCTGGGCCCCGGCCCCACGGCAGCGGTCCAGCACCGACGCCGCCAGCTCGTCGTCGACCCGGTCCCGCCCCTGCTCGTCGAGCAGGACGCGGTGGATGGGACCGAGGACGAGCGGGGTGTCGTCGGCGTCGACGACCAGCGCGGTGACCTGCGACCTGGCCCCCTCCCCGAGGAGGGCGACGGCCGCGGCCAGGCGGTGGTGGCCGTCGGCGACGAGGTAGGCCTCGCCCGCGAGGTGCGCGAGCACCTGCTCGCCGGCGGGGTCGGGCAGCTGGAGCACCCGCACGTGGCGCTGGCGGTCGGTCACCTCGTACACCGGCACGGCGTCGGCGTCGACCACCCGGCCCACGGCCCCGCCGCCCCGGTGCGTGAGCAGCAGCGGGTCCCGGTCCAGGTGGGCGGTCCGGAGGGCCTTGACCCGGCGACGGACGGCGCGGGCGTCCGTCTGCTCGTGCGGCACCAGCCCGCCCGCGGTCGGCGGGTCCTGCACGTCCCACACGGCCACGACCCCGCGCACCCGGGCGACGGGGGAGTCCAGCTCCACCGCGAACACGGCGGGCGGGGACTGCAGGTCCCGTCCGTGCGCGGTCCAGCCGAGCTGCGTGAGACGGCTGTCGTCCCGGGCCGCCTCGGGGTCAGGATGGAGCAGCCGGACCGGCGAGACCCCCGCCGTCCCGGTGATCATGCGGGGCATCGTACGGTCCTCGCGGCACAGGGCGGACGACGAGCGCGGGCGCCGCCCGGTGCGGCGGGGCCCGGCCGCGGCACCTCCGCCGGCGGCGGCAGGAGCGGTGGGACCCCGGGCACAGACCGACGACGGCGCGAAGAGGTGACGAGGATGACGGACGGAGCGGGTCAGGACGGACCAGGACAGGACCGGGCCGGACGGGACGGTGTGGGCGAGGACCCGCCGGCGCCGGTGCGGCGCCCGGCCGGCGAGGTGTACGACTGGGTGGCCAGGGGCCGGGACCAGCTGGCCGCCGGCAACGCCGGGGCCGCCGCGACGCTGCTGCGGCACGCGCACGAGACCGAGCCCGGCTCCCGCGAGATCACCGAGACCCTGGCCCGGGCGGAGTTCGCGAACGGCCGCTTCACGGTGGCGCGCGACCTGTTCGCCACCCTCGTGGAGCTCGTGCCGGACTCCGACTACGCCCGGTTCGGGCTCGGGGCGAGCCTCGTGCGCCTGGGCCGGTACCGGGACGCCCTGCCGCACCTGACGATGGCCACGGTCATGCGGCCGGGGCGCGCGGAGTACGAGGACCTGCTCGAGCGGGCCCGTACCGTCACCGGCAAGGACGACGACGCGGCCGCGGGCCGCGGGGCGGAGGACGACGGATGACCACGGCCGGGCACGACGCGGTGCTGCTGGACCTCGACGGGGTCGTGTACGCAGGCGACACCGCGGTGACGGGTGCCCCCGAGGCGCTGGCACGTCTGCGCGAGGAGGCCACGCCGCTGCGCTTCGTCACCAACAACGCCTCCCGCACCCCGCAGCAGGTGGCCGACAAGCTGGTCTCGGTCGGCGTGCGCGCCGACGCGGACGAGGTCCTCGGCTCGGCCCGCGCCGCCGCCGAGCTGCTGCGCGACCGCGTGGGGCTCGGGGACGGGGCCACGGTGGCCGTGGTCGGGGGCACGGGGCTGCTGCGCGCCGTGGAGGAGGCCTGCCTGCTCCCGGTGCCGGTGCTGGACGTCAGCGAGCGTCCCGACGCGGTGGTCCAGGGGTTCTCGCCCGACCTGGGGTGGGCCCACCTGGCCGCGGCCACCCGGTGGGTCCGCGACGGCGTCACGTGGGTGGCCTCCAACCTCGACCTCACCATCCCCACCGCCACGGGCATCGCCCCGGGGAACGGGCTGCTCGTGCACGCCGTGGCCGAGGCCTCCCGCCGGCGGCCGGACTTCGTGGCCGGCAAGCCCGAGCCCTTCCTGTTCCTGTCCGCCGCCCGCTCGGCCGGCTCGACCGGGCCGCTCGTGGTGGGCGACCGCCTGGACACCGACATCGCCGGGGGCCGGGCCGCCGGCCAGGCCACCGCCCTCGTGCTCACGGGCGTCCACGGCCTCGACGACGCCCTGGCCGCGGAACCGAGCCACCGGCCGGACCGGGTCCTGCTCACCCTGGCCGACCTGTGGGACGGCCCGACCCGGGCGGCCGCCGAGGAGGCCACCGACCGCCTCCACGAGGCGTGGGCCGAGCTGGACGCGCTCGAGCCCGCCGCCCGGCCCGCGGCGCTCGCCGCCTGGTCCGCCCGGTTGTCCCCAGCCGCGCGCTGACCGGGTCCGTGTCCCGGGTGCCGGGTACCGTCGGGACCATGCAGGCGGACACGGCGGACGGCCGGACGACGGTGGAGGACCTCCAGGACCTCACCGCCGCGGTGGCCCGTCTGGAGGCGACCGCGGACGCGCTCGACGCGCGGCTGGCCCCGGCGCCCGGCAGCGGCCCCGCCCCAGGGGTCGTGCGGGCGTGAGGCGCCGCCTCGACGCGGAGCTGGTCCGCCGGGGCCTGGCCCGCAGCCGCGAGCACGCCGCCGAGCTGGTCGGCGCCGGCCGGGTCCACGTCGGCGGGCAGCGGGCGGACAAGCCGGCCACCCAGGTCGAGGCCGCGGCCGCGGTCGTCGTCACCGACCCCGAGCCGTCGGACTCCTGGGTGGGCCGGGGCGCCGGCAAGCTGGACGGCGCCCTGGACGCGCTGTCCGCCCGCGGCCTGGCCCCCGCGGTGGCCGGGGCGGTCTGCCTGGACGCCGGGGCCAGCACGGGCGGGTTCACGCAGATGCTCCTGGCCCGCGGGGCCGCCCTGGTCCACGCCGTCGACGTCGGCTACGGCCAGCTCGCCTGGCCCCTGCGCACCGACGAGCGGGTGGTCGTCCGGGAGCGCACCAACGTCCGGGACCTCGTCGCCGGTTCGCTCGACCCGGCGCCGGGCCTGGTCGTCGCCGACCTGTCGTTCATCTCCCTCGGCGCTCGTGCTGCCCTCGCTCGTGGCGGCCGCGGCCCCCGGCGCGGACCTGCTGCTCATGGTCAAGCCGCAGTTCGAGGTCGGCCGCGACAAGGTGGGCACCGGCGGGGTCGTGCGCGACCCCGCGCTGCGGGCGCAGGCCGTGCGCTCCGTCGTCGAGGCCGGGCACCGGCTGGGCCTGGCCCTGGTGGCCGCCACCGCGAGCCCGCTGCCCGGCCCCTCGGGCAACGTCGAGTACTTCGTCCTGCTCCGGTCGGGCGAGGCCGGCACCGCCGAGCAGGTCCACGACGAGGTGGCCCGGGCGGTCGCCGAGGGACCCGGCGGGGCGAGCGAGGAGCGGGCCGCCGCCGCACCGGGCACGAGCTCCCGCAGGACCACCACCACGACCACGCAGGAGAGCCCCGCATGACGGTCCGGCCGTCCGACGTCCCGCGCAGCGTCCTGGTCATCGCCCACACGGGCCGCGAGCAGGCCCTCCAGGCCACCGTGTCCGTGGTGTGCGCCCTGGCCGCCGCCGGCGTGGACGTCGTGGTCGGCGAGGACCAGGCCCCGCTGCTGTCGGCCGCCATGCACGCCGCCGGGGTCGAGGGCGCCTTCCGGCCCGTGCCCGTCGACGAGGTCGGCGCCCCGTCGGACGACGTGCTCCACACCGTCGACCTCGTCCTCGTCCTGGGCGGGGACGGCACGATCCTGCGGGCGGCCGAGATCGTCCGCGGCACGCCGGCCCCCCTGCTCGGGGTCAACCTCGGCCACGTCGGCTTCCTGGCCGAGAGCGAGCTGGACGGCCTCGCCGACACCGTGGACCGGCTCCTGGCCGCGGACTACGAGATCGACGAGCGGATGACCGTCGACGTGGTCGTCCTGGACGCCGGGCGCGAGGTGGCGCGGACGTGGGCGCTCAACGAGGTCGCGGTCGAGAAGGCCAGCCGGCAGCGCATGCTCGAGGTGGTGCTCGAGGTCGACGGCCGCCCGCTCACGCGCTTCGGCTGCGACGGCCTGGTGGTGGCCACCCCCACCGGCTCCACCGCCTACGCCTTCTCCGCCGGGGGGCCCGTGGTGTGGCCGGAGGTCGAGGCGATGCTCGTCGTCCCGCTCAGCGCGCACGCCCTGTTCGCCCGCCCGCTGCTGGTGGGCACGAGCAGCACCGTGGCCGTGGAGACGGTGCCGGGGCTCGGCGGGGCCGGGGTGCTGTGGGCCGACGGCCGCCGCTCGGTCGAGCTGCCCGAGCGCGCCCGCATCGAGGTGCGCCGCGGGGAGGTCCCCGTCCGCCTGGCGCGGCTGGCGGCGACCGGCTTCACCGAGCGGCTCGTGCAGCGCTTCCGGCTGCCCGTCAACGGCTGGCGCGGTCCCGGGGCGGGCGCGTGATCGAGGAGCTGCGCATCCGCGGCCTGGGCGTCATCGCCGACGCGACGCTGCCCCTGCACCCCGGGCTCAACGTGCTCACCGGCGAGACCGGGGCGGGCAAGACCATGGTGGTCACCGCCCTCGGGCTGCTGCTCGGCTCCCGGGCGGACCCCGGTGTCGTCCGGGCCGGCGCGGCGGCCGCGGCCGTGGACGGCCTGCTCCGCGTGGCCCCCGACGGCGGGGCGGCCCGCCTGGCCGCCGAGGCCGGCGGCGACCTCGACGACGACGCCCTGCTGCTGGCCCGCTCCGTCCCCGCCGACGGCCGGGCCCGGGCGTGGGTCGGCGGCCGCGCGGTGCCGGTGTCCGTGCTGGGTGCGGTGACCCAGCAGGAGGTCACCGTCCACGGGCAGTCCGACCAGCTTCGGCTCCGCTCCACCGCGCACCAGCGCGACCTGCTCGACTCCTTCGCCGGCCCCGACCACCTCGGCCTGCTCGCCGGCTACCGCGAGGCCTGGGCGACCCGGCGCCGGCTGCGCGAGGAGCTCGACGTGCTCGAGGCACAGGGGCGCGAGCGCGCCCAGGAGGCGCAGATGCTCCGGCTCGCGCTCGGGGAGTACGACCGCGTCGCCCCCCGGGAGGGGGAGGACGCCGAGCTGCGCGAGGAGTGGCAGCGCCTGGCCCACGCCGACGAGCTCCAGCGCGCCGCCACCGAGGCGCTCGAGGCCGTGGCCGGCGACGACGACGGGAGCACCCCGGGGGCCCAGGGCCTGCTGGCCGCGGCCCGCACCGCGCTCGCCGCGGTCCGCGAGCACGACCCGGCCGCCGCCGAGCTCGCCGACCGGGTCGCCGAGCTGTCGTACCTCACGACCGACCTGGGCACCGACCTGGCCGGGTACGCCTCCGGGGTCGACGCCGACCCGGCCCGCCTCGCCGACGTGGACGCCCGCCGGGCCGACCTGGCCCCGCTGCTGCGCTCGCACGGCGAC
Source organism: uncultured Actinomycetota bacterium (assembly GCA_963750335.1). GTDB lineage: Bacteria > Actinomycetota > Actinomycetes > Actinomycetales > JBBAYJ01 > Aquipuribacter. Next base: position 112,388 of record CAVVQD010000009.1, on the reverse strand, counting down.
CTGCCCGCCGCGGACGCCTGGGCGAGGGTGTCGCGGGCCCGGCTGGACGAGCTGGAGGACGACGGCCTGCCCCAGCGGCTGCGCGAGCAGGTCCTGGCCGCCGAGGCGGACCTCGCCGACCTCGCCGACCGGCTGCACGGCTCTCGTTCCGCCGCGGCGTCCCGCCTGGCCGAGGCCGTGAGCACCGAGCTCTCGCAGCTCGCCCTGGGCCGGGCCCGGCTGCTGGTCGACGTCCGCCGCAGCGAGCCCACCCCGGACGGGCCGGACGACGTGACGTTCCTGCTCGCCGCCCACCCCGGCGCGGAGCCCCGCCCGCTGGCCCGCTCGGCCTCCGGCGGCGAGCTGTCCCGGGTCATGCTCGCCGTCGAGGTCGTCACCACCGCGGACACCCCGGTGGGCACGTACGTCTTCGACGAGGTGGACTCCGGCGTGGGCGGCGAGGCCGCCGTGGAGATCGGCCGCCGGCTGGCCCGGCTGTCCGAGGGGGGACAGGTGGTGGTCGTCACCCACCTGCCGCAGGTCGCCGCCTTCGCCGACCACCACCTCGTGGTCACCAAGGCCGACGACGGCACCGGCACGGTGTCCGACGTGCGGGCCGTCCACGGCCAGGACCGCGTGCAGGAGGTGGCCCGGATGCTGGCCGGGCTCGGCGGCTCCAGCACGGCCGCCGCGCACGCGAGCGAGCTGCTCGACACCGCGGCCCGGCTCCGTGCCGGGACCGGTGCCCCGGCACGGCAGCCGCGGGCGGGCGCCCGGGCGTGACACGCTCGTGCCGTGCTGGGGATCGGACGCCGCCGCAGGGCCGAGGACGTCACGGGGGTCGTGGGCACGGCCCGCGTCGCCGCACCGGGCCACCTGCCCGCGGGCCGCTGGCGCCCCGGTGACGTGGCCGTCCTCGACCTCCCGCACCTGGACGCGGGGACCGCGGCGCGGCTGATCGAGCGCCGTCCCGCCGCCGTCCTGCTGGCCGGCCCGGCGACCTCGCCCCGCTACCCGCACCGCGGCCCGGAGCTGCTGCTGGAGGCCGGGGTCGTGCTCGTCGACGGGCTCGGCGGGCACCTGCGCCAGGCGCTGCGGGACGGCACCACCGTGCGGGTCGACGGCGGCCGCGTCCTGGTCGGGGCGGGGCGGGACCGCTGGGTGGACACGCCCGAGCCGCTGCACGGGCGGGAACAGGACCTCGACACGGTCGCCGCCGCCCTCGAGGGGGCCAGCCGGTCCATGGCCGCGCAGCTGGAGGCCTTCGCCGAGACCACCGGTGCGGTCCTGCAGGTCGAGCGCGACCTGCTGCTCGAGGGGGCGGGCGTCCCGGAGGTCCCCGTCCGGATGGCCGGGCGCCCCGTGGTCGTCTGCGTGCCGGGCTACGGCCACGAGGAGGACCTCCGCCGCCTGCGGGCCTTCGTCGCCGACCGCAGGCCGGTCCTGCTCGGCGTGGACACCGGGGCCGACGCGCTGGTCCGGGCCGGCCTGCGTCCCGACGTCGTCGTCACCGACGCCGACGGGCAGGACGTCGCGGGCGTGGAGGCCATGTCGTCCGGGGCCCACGTCGTCCTGCACACCCGTCCCTCGGCGGGCGGCCCCGCCCCCGACCCCGGCCCGGGCACCACGCTCTTCGAGTCCCACCTCACCACCGAGGACACGGCGCTCCTGCTCGCCCACGGCGCCGGGGCCACGAGCATCGTCACCGTCGGGTCGCACGCCACCCTCGAGGAGTTCCTCGACCGCGGCCGGGCGGGCGCGGCCAGCACGTTCCTCACCCGGCTGCGGGTCGGGGGGAGCGTCGTCGACGCCGCCACCGTGGCCCGGCTCCACCAGCCGCGCCGGTCCTGGGCGGTCGTCCTGCTCCTCGTGCTGGCCGCGCTGGTGACCGCCGCGGCCGTGGTCGCCGCCACCCCGTGGGGCCAGGAGCAGCTCGACCTCCTCGTCCCCCTGCTGCCGTCGTGGCCGGCCGGCTGGTGGCCGTCGGGCTGAGCCGGCCCGCCTGCCGACCTCGCCCGCCGGGCCCGTCCGCCCCGTCGGGCGCGGCGCGGCCGCCCTCGTTACCGTCGACCCTCGGCGCCGGGCGGCGCCGCAGCCGCGCCCCGTGGGCGCCCACGACGGTGGAGGAGGTCGGGTCGGTGGTGCCACGCACGCTCACGGGTGCGCCCGACAGCGTCGTCGTCGTCCTCACCTCCCCGACCAAGACCGTCCGCGCCCACGTCCGCGGCCTGGTGCTCCGCCTGCTCGAGGGCGGCGTCGACGTGCGGCTCGCCGGCCCCCGGGCCGTGCTGGCCGCCTTCGCCGACCTGCTCGACGTGGACGCGGGGGGCATCGTCCTGCCGCTCGGGGAGGAGCTGCGCCCCGCCCACGACCTGGCCGCCGCCACGACCCTCCGCCACGCGCTGCGGGTGCGCCCCGCCCAGGTCGTGCACGCCCACGGCTTCCGGGCCGGCGCCGTGGCCGCGCTCGCGGTCCGGCTGCTGCGCCCCCGGCCCGCGCTGGTGACCACCTGGCACGCCCTGCCCTACGCCGGGCCGTCCGGACGGGTGGCCGTCGGGGCGGGCGCCCGCATGGTGGCCCGCTCCAGCGACGTCACCCTGGCCCCCAGCAGCGACGTGCTCGCCCGCTCCGTCGCCGTCGGTGCCCCGCGGGCCCGGCTGTCCCCGGTCGCCGCGCCCGCCCTGCCGCGGCCGCGGACCGACCGCCAGGAGCTGCGCGCCGCGCTGGCCCGCGAGCTCGGCCTGCGGGCCGACGTGCCCGTGGATCCTCGCCGTGGGCCGGATCGTGCCCGAGAAGGACCACGACCTGCTGCTCGGCGCGGCCGCCCGGTGGCGGGGGCTGCACCCCGAGCCCCAGGTGCTCGTCGTCGGGGTCGGGGCGGCTCCCGCGGTGGCCCGGCTGCGGCGCACGATCGCCCAGGGCCGGCTCCCGGTGCACCTGCTCGGCGCCCGCGACGACATCGGCGAGCTGATGCACGCCTCGGACGTCTACGTCCTCACCTCCCGGTGGGAGGCCCCGGCGCTCAGCGTCCAGGAGGCGATGCAGGCCGGGATGCCCGTGGTCGCGACCGCCGTCGGCGGCGTCCCCGACCTGCTCGGCGAGACCGGCGTCCTCGTGGCGCCGGGCGACCTGGAGGCCTTCGCCCTGGAGGTCGCGCAGCTGCTCAGCGACCCCGTGCGGGCGCGCCGGCTCGCCGAGGCGGCCGCGGCCCGGGCCCGGTCGCTGCCCGACGAGGACGACGTGGTCCGCGACGTCGTCGCCGCCTACGCCGAGGCCCGCGCCGCCCGTCCGGCCCGCTGAGGCAGCACGGCGGCACGCCGGGAGGCGGGGGGCGGGGGCGCCGGCTGTTAGCGTGGGGCTCCGTGGTGGAGCGCGCGGTCACGCAGCAGGTGTTCGTCACCGGAGGCGTCGCCTCCTCCCTGGGGAAGGGGCTGACGGCCTCGAGCCTCGGCCGGTTGCTCCGGGCCCGCGGACTCCGCGTGGTCATGCAGAAGCTGGACCCGTACCTCAACGTGGACCCCGGCACCATGAACCCGTTCCAGCACGGCGAGGTCTACGTCACCGAGGACGGGGCCGAGACCGACCTGGACATCGGGCACTACGAGCGCTTCCTCGACATCGACCTGGACGCCGCGTCCAACGTGACGACCGGCCAGGTGTACTCCGCGGTCATCGCCAAGGAGCGGCGCGGGGAGTACCTCGGCGACACCGTCCAGGTCATCCCGCACATCACCGACGAGATCAAGGCGCGGATGCGGGCCAAGGCCGGCCCCTCCGTCGACGTCATCATCACCGAGATCGGCGGCACGGTCGGCGACATCGAGTCCCTGCCGTTCCTGGAGTCCGCCCGCCAGGTCCGCCAGGACGTCGGGCGCGACAACGTGTTCTTCGTGCACGTCTCGCTCGTGCCGTTCATCGGCCCGTCCGGGGAGCAGAAGACCAAGCCGACGCAGCACTCCGTCGCCGCGCTGCGCAGCATCGGCATCCAGCCCGACGCGATCGTGTGCCGCGCCGACCGGCACGTGCCGGACTCGGTCAAGCGCAAGATCGCGAACTCGTGCGACGTCGACGTCGAGGCCGTGGTCGCCGCCATCGACGCCCCGAGCATCTACGACATCCCCAAGGTGCTGCACGCCGAGGGCCTGGACGCCTACGTGGTCCGCCGGCTGGGGCTGTCCTTCCGCGACGTGGACTGGACGGAGTGGGACCAGCTGCTGGGCAGCGTCCACGACCCCGCCTCGTCGGTCGAGATCGCCCTGGTCGGCAAGTACACCGACCTGCCCGACGCCTACCTGTCGGTCACCGAGGCGCTGCGGGCGGGCGGCTTCGCCAACGACGCCAGGGTGCGGCTGCGCTGGGTCCCCTCCGACAGCTGCCAGAGCGCCGAGGGCGCCCGGCGGGCGCTGGAGGGCGTGGACGCCGTGTGCGTGCCCGGCGGGTTCGGCATCCGGGGGATCGAGGGCAAGCTCGGCGCGCTGCAGTGGTCGCGGGAGAACCGGGTGCCCACCCTGGGGCTGTGCCTGGGCCTGCAGAGCATGGTCATCGAGTACGCCCGGACCGTCGTCGGCCTCGAGGGCGCCAGCAGCTCCGAGTTCGACCCCGGCACGCCGCACCCGGTCGTGGCCACCATGGCCGAGCAGCAGGAGATCGTGGCCGGCGAGGGCGACCTCGGCGGCACCATGCGCCTGGGCTCCTACCCCGCCCGCCTGCTCGAGGGCAGCGTCGTGGCCGGCGCGTACGGGACCACGACGTGCGTGGAGCGCCACCGCCACCGCTACGAGGTGAGCAACGCCTACCGCGAGCAGCTGTCCGAGGCCGGGCTCGTGTTCTCCGGCACCTCTCCGGACGGCGCCCTGGTGGAGTTCGTCGAGCTGCCCGCCGACGTGCACCCGTACTACGTCGGCACCCAGGCCCACCCGGAGTTCCGCTCCCGCCCCACCCGGGCCCACCCGCTGTTCGCGGGGCTCGTGGCCGCCGCGCTGCACCGTCAGGCCGAGGAGCGGCTCGACCTCGACGAGGCCGGCCAGCCCGGCCAGCCCGGCCAGACCGGCCAGCCCGGCGGGGTGCCCGCCGGGGTGCCCGCCCACGCCGGCGCGACGGGCGCCTGAGGTGCCCGAGGACCGCTGGGCGCCCCGCCCCGTCGTCACGCACGAGCGGCTGGTCGACGGCAAGAAGTGGGACGTCGTGGCCGACACGTTCCTGCTCGAGGAGGACGACCGGCCCGACGACGCGGACGCCACGAGGGTCCGCCGGGAGTACCTCGAGCACCCCGGCGCGGTGAGCGTCCTGGCCATGGACGACGCCGAGCGGGTCCTGCTGCTGCGCCAGTACCGCCACCCCGCCCGGCACGAGCTGTGGGAGCTGCCGGCCGGGCTGCTCGACATGGACGGCGAGGAGCCCGTGCACGCCGCGGCGCGCGAGCTGTGGGAGGAGGTCGACGTCCGCGCCGGCCGCTACGACCTGCTCGTGGACTTCCTCAACTCCCCGGGCGGCTCCGACGAGGCGCAGCGCGTCTTCCTGGCCCGTGACGTCGAGGAGGTGCACGTCGACGACCGCTTCACCCGCAGCGAGGAGGAGGCGGGCATCATCACCGCCTGGGTGCCGCTGGACGAGGCCGTCGCCGACGTGCTCGCCGGCCGGATCCAGAACCCCGGGGCCGCCATCGCCGTCCTGGCCGCCGACGCGGCCCGCCGCGCGGGCTGGTCGACGCTGCGACCGGTCGACGCCCCCTGGCCCATGCACCCCTCGTACCGCCCCGTGCCGCGCGGCCAGGACCTGCCCAGCGCGTAGGCTCGCCCCCTCCCGCGGGAGCGCCCGGCCGACGAGCAGGCACCGCCGGGAGCGCCCGCCCGCCCCGACCGTCGAAGGACTCCCGTTGCTGCGCACCCGAACGGCCGGCGCCCTCAGCGCCGCCGACACCGAGACCGCCGTCACCCTCGCCGGGTGGGTGGCCCGCCGTCGTGACCACGGCGGGGTGGCCTTCGTCGACCTCCGCGACGCCTCGGGCGTGGTCCAGGTCGTCGTGCGCGACGAGGTCCTCGACTCCTCCGGCGCCCACGACCTGCGCAACGAGTACTGCGTCCAGGTGACCGGCACCGTGCGCCGCCGCCCGGCCGGGAACGAGAACCCCGCCCTGCCGACCGGCGAGATCGAGGTCGACGTCACCGAGATCACGGTCCTCAGCACGTCGGACCCGCTGCCGTTCCAGGTCGACGAGCACGTCGAGGTCGGCGAGGAGGCCCGCCTCAAGCACCGCTACCTCGACCTGCGCCGCCCCGGCCCCGCCGCGGCCATGCGGCTGCGCAGCGAGGTCAACAAGGCCGCGCGCACCGTCCTGGACGGCCACGGCTTCGTCGAGGTCGAGACCCCGACCCTCACGCGGTCCACGCCCGAGGGCGCCCGCGACTTCGTCGTCCCGGCGCGGCTGCGGCCCGGCTCGTTCTACGCCCTGCCCCAGAGCCCCCAGCTGTTCAAGCAGCTGCTCATGGTCGGCGGGCTCGAGCGGTACTACCAGATCGCCCGCTGCTACCGCGACGAGGACTTCCGCGCCGACCGGCAGCCCGAGTTCACCCAGCTCGACGTCGAGATGAGCTTCGTCGAGCAGGACGACGTCATCGCCGTCGGCGAGGACGTGCTGCGGGCGCTGTGGGCGCTCGTCGGGCACGAGATCGCCTCCCCGGTGCCGCGCATCACCTACGCCGACGCGATGGCCCGCTACGGCAGCGACAAGCCCGACCTGCGGTTCGACCTCGAGCTCACCGACTGCACGGAGTACTTCGCGGCCACCCCGTTCCGGGTGTTCCAGCAGAAGGACGCCGGCGGCTACGTCGGTGCGGTCGTCATGCCCGGCGGGGCGTCGCAGCCGCGCAAGACCCTCGACGCCTGGCAGGAGTGGGCCAAGCAGCGCGGCGCCAGGGGCCTGGCCTACGTGCTGGTCAACCAGGGCGAGGACGGGGCCGTCGAGCTCGGCGGGCCGGTGGCCAAGAACCTGTCCGAGGACGAGCGCGCGGGCCTGGTCGCCCACGTCGGGGCCTCGGTCGGCGACTGCGTCTTCTTCGGCGCGGGCCCGGCGCCCGAGGCCCGCCAGCTGCTCGGCGCGGCGCGCAACGAGATCGCCCGCCGCACCGGCCTGCTCGACGCCGCGGACGCCGCGGCCGGCGGCAAGGCGTGGTCCTTCGTCTGGGTCGTCGACGCGCCGCTCTTCGAGCCGGCCGCCAGCGCGACCGCCGCGGGCGACGTCGCCGTCGGGGCGGGGGAGTGGACCGCGGTCCACCACGCCTTCACCTCGCCCAAGCCGGAGTTCCTCGACACCTTCGACACCGACCCCGGCAGCGCGCTCGCCTACGCCTACGACATCGTCTGCAACGGCAACGAGATCGGCGGCGGGTCCATCCGTATCCACCGCCGCGACGTGCAGGAGCGGGTCTTCGCGCTCATGGGCATCGGGGCCGAGGCGGCGCAGGAGAAGTTCGGCTTCCTGCTGGACGCCTTCAAGTTCGGCGCGCCGCCGCACGGCGGCATCGCCTTCGGCTGGGACCGCGTCGTCATGCTCCTGGCCGGGGCGGAGTCGCTGCGCGAGGTCATCGCGTTCCCCAAGTCCGGCGGCGGGCACGACCCGCTGACCGACGCGCCCGCGCCGATCACCGCGCAGCAGCGCAAGGAGGCCGGCATCGACGTCCGGCCGGAGACGGCGCCGACGGCCTGAAGGCCTCACCGTTCGACCGCACCCTCCGGCCTGGCAGGCCATGTGGTCGTGATCCCGCGCCTCCGAGGCCGATATCGCGACCAGCGGGCCTGCCAGGCGGGCCGGGGCGGGGGGAGAGGGCTCAGACGAGCTCGCGGGTGGCGTGGTCGGGCCCGCCGACGAACCCGAGCCCGTCGTACAGGGCCCGGGCCGCGTCGTTGCCCGCCCACAGGGCGAGGCTGACCGCGGGCGCGGTGCGCAGCAGGCGCCGGACCAGCGCCACCGTCACGGCGGCGCCGAGGCCCTGACGGCGGGCGCGCGGGTGCACGGCGATCGACGACAGGTGGGGGACGCCCGGCGTGTGCGGCCTGGCCGCCCCGCACGCCAGCAGGGTGCCGTCCTCGTCGGCCACGGCCGCCCAGGTGAGCACGCCCGGGCTGCCCGGGCGCAGGCCCGCGTCCGGGTTGGCCTCGGCCAGCAGGTCCTCCAGCGCCTGGGTGGTCGGCGCGAAGCCGACCCGGTCCTCGCCCGGGACGGCCCGCAGCTGCCGGGTCGTGTGGCGCCAGGCCCACAGCGAGCCGTTGTCGGGGTGGGCGAACGGCAGGGGCACGCGGGCGTCGACGGTGACCTCGGCCGGGCGGAGCCGCGCGCACAGCTCCTCGACCACCGCGCCCGCGGCGGCCACGTCGCCGCCGACGACGAGGCCGCCGTGGTCGAAGTACGGCGTGGTGGCGTGGCGGACCGCCCACCAGGCCCGGCCGTCGACCTGGCCGGCGTGGACCTCCCGCACCGAGGCGGGACCCAGGTGCTGGGCGACGAGCGGGTCGTGCCCGCTCACCACCACCGCCTCCCGCCACGACCGGGCGAGGAGGGTGCCGCGGGTGCCCGGTGCGCTCACTCGCGGATGCCGAACCGGGCGTGCAGGCGGCGCAGCGGCCCCGGGGCCCACCAGTTCCGCTCCCCGAGCAGGGTCATCGTCGCCGGCACCAGGAGGATCCGGACCAGGGTGGCGTCGATGGCCACGGCCGTGGCCAGGGCGACGCCGGTCTGCTTGATGATGAGCAGCTGGCCGGTGACGAACCCCGCGAACACGATGACGATGATGAGCGCGGCCGAGGTGATGATGCGCCCGGAGCGCTGCAGGCCCGCCGCGACCGCCTCGTCGTTGCCCAGGCCGGAGTCCCGCAGCTCCTTGATCCGGGCCAGCAGGAACACCTCGTAGTCCATGGCCAGCCCGAAGCCGAGCGCGAGCACGAGCGGCGGGATGAACGCCTCGATGCCGCCGGTGGAGGTGAAGGCCAGCAGGTCCTCGCCGTAGCCCTCCTGGAACACGAGCACCAGCACGCCGAACGACGCCCCGAGCGACAGCACGTTGAGCAGCAGCGCCTTGGCCGGGACGAGCAGCGAGCCGGTCATGAGGAACAGCAGGACGAACGTGGCCAGCACCACCACGCCGACGGCCAGGGGCGCGTCCTGCACGAGCGAGGCGGTGAAGTCCTCCAGCGAGGCGGCCTGCCCGGTGACCCAGGTCGGCGCCCCGACCTCGAGCGCGCGCAGGTCGTCGGTGACGGCCAGCGCCTGCGCGGAGGAGGGGTCGCCGCCCTCGACGTCGACGTCCAGGACGGTGAGGCCGCCCTGCTCCTGCGGCGGGCGGACCTGCTCGACGCCCTCGATCCGGCCGGCCCGCTCCACGAGGTCCGCCACGACGGCCTCGTCGGTGGAGCCGAGCACGACGGTCACGTCGCCCGCGGACAGGGCCGGGAAGTCCTCGCCGAGGGTCTCGAACAGCTCGCGCTGGGGGTGGCCCTCCGGCAGCAGCTCGACCCCGGACGAGCGGAGGGTGAGGCCCGAGCGCGGGGACGCTGAGGGCGACGAGCACCGCCGCCACCGACAGGGCCACCAGCCACGGCCGGCGCTGCGTCCACGCGGCCAGGCGGGAGAAGAAGCCGGTCGGTGGCGGGACGTCGCCGAAGGCCGCCGTCAGCCGGCGCAGGCCGGGCACCCGGCGCAGCGACCCGGGGCGCAGCAGCCGCACGCCGCCGATGGACAGCAGCGCGGGGACCAGCGTGAGGGCCACGAGCAGCGCGACGACGACGACGCTCAGCCCGGCCGCCCCGACGGCCCGCAGGATCGAGGCCTCGAAGAGCAGCAGCCCGGACAGGCTGAGCGCGACGGTGATGCCGGAGAACATCACCGTCCGGCCGGCGGTCGACATGGTCCGGCGCAGGGCGTCGGTGCGCTGCTCCCGCTCGCTGTGCCGGTGGCGGCGGCCGGGGACCTGGTGCTGGGGCGACAGCTCGGCCAGCGGGCGCCGGGCCTCCTCCCGGTAGCGGGAGACGATGAGCAGGCCGTAGTCGATCGACAGCCCCAGCCCCAGCACCGTGAGGATGCTGACCACGGAGGAGTCGATGTCCACGAGGTAGGAGAAGCCGAGCAGGCTGGCCAGGGCGCCGGCCACCGACGCCACCGCCCCGACGATGGGGATGCCCGCGGCCAGGAAGCCGCCGAACACGAAGACCATGACCGCCAGGGACAGCGGCAGGGCGATGAGCTCGCCGCCCTGGAGGTCCTCCTCGACCTGGCCGGTGATGGCCTCGACCACCTGGTCGATGCCGCCCACCTCGCCCCGGGCGCCCGGGACCTCCTCGCCGACGTCGGCCACCAGGGTGCGGAGGCGGCCCACGACCTCCTCGGCGTCCGCCTCCGGCAGGTCCCGGTCCGGGACGACGACCACCGCCACCGCGTCGCCCCCGGTGGAGACGTAGGCCTGGCCGCGCGGGTCCTCGGGGCCGAAGGCGTACGGGTGCAGGACCGCCTGGACGCCGTCCGTCCCGGCCAGGTCGTCGGCCGCCGCGACGACGAGGTCGGTGAGGGCGGGGTCGGCCGGGTCGAGGTCCTCGAGCAGGGCCGTCACCGCCTGCCCGGACTCCGACGCGTCGTCGAGCAGGTCGAGCGCGGTCTGCGCCTCGCCGGGGACCTCGGGGTTGCCGGAGACGAGCCGGTCGAACAGCGACTGGTTGCCGAAGGCGCCGTCGGCCAGGGCGAAGCCGCCGGCCGCGAGCAGCAGCCAGGTCACCACCGTGACCCACGGGTGGTGCCCGACCAGCCCACCGAGTCGTCCCAGCACACCGATAGGTTGGCAGCAGTGGACGCCGCAGCTGACCCCGACCTGCCGCTGGCCGTGCGGATGAGGCCCTCACGGGTCGAGGAGCTCCTCGGCCAGCAGCACCTGCTGGCCCCGGGGTCCCCGCTGCGACGGCTGGTCGAGGCCCGCCCCGGTGCCTCGCGGGTCGGTCCGTCCTCGGTCGTGCTGTGGGGCCCGCCGGGCGTCGGCAAGACGTCGATCGCCCACCTGGTGGCCTCGGTGCCGGGCCGGCGGTACCGGGAGCTGTCGGCGGTGACGGCCGGCGTCAAGGACGTCCGGGCCGTGCTCGACGACGCCCGGCACGCCCGCGACGGGCTCGAGCAGGCCGAGACCGTGCTGTTCCTCGACGAGATCCACCGCTTCAGCCGCTCCCAGCAGGACGCGCTGCTCCCGGCGGTGGAGAACCGCGTGGTGACGCTGGTGGCCGCGACCACGGAGAACCCCTCGTTCTCGGTGGTGTCGCCGCTGCTGTCCCGCTCGCTCGTCCTCACGCTGCGACCGCTGTCCGACGACGACGTCGAGGGGCTGGTCGACCGGGCGGTCACCGACCCGCGCGGCCTGGGCGGCGCGGTGCGCCTGGAGGACGAGGCCCGAGCCCACCTCGTGCGCCTGGCCGGCGGCGACGCACGGCGGGCGCTGACGATCCTCGAGGCGGCCGCGGGCGCGGCGCTCGCGCGCACGGACGGGACGGACCAGACCGGCGGGGACGGCAGGGCGCCGGTCCTCCTCACCCTGGCCGACGCGGAGGCGGCGGTCGACGTGGCCGCGGTGCGCTACGACCGCGAGGGGGACCAGCACTACGACGTGGCCAGCGCGCTCATCAAGTCGGTGCGCGGCAGCGACGTGGACGCGGCGCTGCACTACCTGGCCCGGATGCTCGAGGCCGGGGAGGACCCCCGCTTCGTGGCCCGCCGCCTCATGATCAGCGCCTCCGAGGACGTGGGCATGGCCGACCCGTCCGCGCTGCTCACGGCGGTGGCCGCCGCGCAGTCGGTCGCCCTCATCGGCATGCCGGAGGCCCGGATCGTTCTCGCCCAGGCCGTCGTCCACCTGGCCACGGCGCCCAAGTCCAACGCCGCCTACCTGGCCGTGGACGCCGCGATCGCGGACGTCCGGTCCGGGCGGGGCGGGCAGGTGCCGGCGCACCTGCGCGACGCCCACTACGCCGGGGCCGGGCGCCTCGGCCACGGGCAGGGCTACCGGTACGCGCACGACGAGCCGCACGGGGTGGCCGAGCAGCAGTACCTGCCCGACGACCTCGCCGACCGGGTCTACTACCGGCCCACGGACCGGGGCGCGGAGAGCCGGCTGGGGGAGCGGCTGCAGCGCCTGCGGGCCCTGCTGGGCCGCCATCCCAGCAGGTAGGGTCCCGCGCCATGACTGTGGACATCGGCGACCTCGCCGGGCTGATCGCTGCCATCGCGTGGTTCCTGCTGGTCCTGGCGCTCGTGCTGGTCCTGGTCAAGGTCGGCTCGCTCGTCGACGAGGCCCGGATCACCGTGAGGACCATCTCGAACGAGACGACCCCCCTGATCTCCGAGGTGACGACCACCGTCAGCACCGCCAACGAGCAGCTGGTCAAGGTCGACGCCATCACGACCAACGTCGCCTCGACGACCACCAACGTGTCCGCCCTCACCGCCCTGTTCGCGGCGACGCTCGGCAGCCCGATCATCCGCGTGGCCGCGTTCACCTACGGGGTCCGCCAGGCCGTGTCCGGGGCGCGCTCCGGGCGCCGCGCGGGACGCAAGGCCTCCCGGTGAGGCGCGCGCTGGTCCTCGTCGTCGGCTCCGTGGCCGGCGCCGTGCTGGTGCGGAAGCTGTCCGACGCGGCCCGCCGGGCCACCCCGGAGAGCGTGGCCGACGCGAGCACCCGCTTCGCCTCGACCGTCGGTCGCACCGCCTCCAAGGGGCTGACCGGCCAGGTCTCCCGCCTCGCCGACGCCGTCGTCGACTTCGCCGCCGCCGTGCGCGAGGCCGCCGCCGAGCGCGAGGACCTGCTCCGCAGCGCCCTGGGCGTGGACGTCGCCGACGGCGGCATCGACCCCGAGCGGGCCCGCCACCTGCTCGAGCACCCCACGCAGCCGCTGGACGAGCGCCGCGCGGGCTGAGCCTCCCGCTCCGCCTGCTGCCTCGCAGCCGCACCACCACCCGCTGCACCCGGAGCCCGCCCCCGCGGGCCGTGAGAGGACCCCCCATGGAGACCGCCGAGATCCGCCGCCGGTGGCTGTCGTTCTTCGAGCAGCGCGGCCACACCGTGGTGCCGAGCGCCTCGCTCATCTCGCCGGACCCGTCGCTGCTGTTCACCGTGGCCGGCATGGTGCCGTTCATCCCCTACCTCACCGGCCGGGAGACCGCCCCGTACCCGCGGGCCACGAGCGTGCAGAAGTGCGTGCGCACCCTCGACATCGAGGAGGTCGGCCGCACCACGCGCCACGGCACGTTCTTCCAGATGAACGGCAACTTCTCCTTCGGCGACTACTTCAAGGAGGGGGCGATCCGGCTACGCCTGGGACCTCCTCACCGGCTCCCAGGACGAGGGCGGCTACGGCTTCGACCCCGACACGCTGTGGGCGACGGTCTACGAGGACGACGACGAGGCCTTCCAGCTGTGGCAGGACGTCGCCGGGCTGCCGGTCGAGCGGATCCAGCGCCGCGGCAAGAAGGACAACTACTGGCACACCGGCCAGCCCGGCCCGGCCGGGCCCTGCTCGGAGATCTACGTCGACCGGGGCCCCGCCTACGGCGTGGACGGCGGGCCGGTCGCCGACGAGGACCGCTACCTCGAGGTCTGGAACCTCGTGTTCATGCAGTACGAGATCGACCAGGTGCGCAGCAAGGAGGACTTCCGCGTCCTCGGGCCGCTGCCCCGGCCGAACATCGACACCGGGCATGGGCCTGGAGCGCGTCGCGCTGCTGCTGCAGGGCGTGGAGAACATGTACGAGATCGACGAGGTGCGCCCGGTCCTCGACCGCGCCGCGCAGCTCGCCGGCGTGACCTACGGCGCGGGGACCCTCGACGGGCACGACGTCGCCGACCCCACGCCCGAGCAGGCCGCGGCCCACGAGGCCGACGTCCGGCTCCGCGTGGTGGCCGACCACGTCCGCAGCGCGCTCATGCTCATCGGTGACGGGGTGCGCCCCGGCAACGAGGGCGCGGGCTACGTGCTGCGCCGCCTGGTCCGCCGCGCGGTCCGGGCGATGCGGCTGCTCGGCGTGCAGACCCCCGTGCTGCCCGAGCTGCTGCCGGTGAGCATGGAGCGGATGAGCCGCTCCTACCCGGAGCTGCGCGAGGAGTTCGGCCGGATCTCGACCATCGCCTACGCGGAGGAGGAGTCGTTCCGGCGCACGCTGGACTCCGGCACCGCCCGGTTCACCGCCGCGGCCGAGGGCACCCGCGCCCAGGGCCGCCGCGCGGTGTCCGCCGACGAGGCCTTCGCCCTGCACGACACGTACGGCTTCCCGTTCGACCTCACCCTGGAGATGGCGGCCGAGCAGGGCCTGGACGTGGACGCCGACGGCTTCCGCCGGCTCATGGGGGAGCAGCGGGACCGCGCCCGGGCCGACGCCCGCGCCAAGAAGACCGGCGGGGTGGACACCAGCGTCTACCGCGCGGTCGGCGACGCCGTCGGCCAGGCGGTCGTGTTCACCGGCTACGAGCACACCGCGGGCGACGCGACCGTGGTCGGCCTGCTCGTCGACGGGCAGGCCGTCCCCGCGGCGCCCGAGGGCAGCGACGTCGAGCTCGTGCTCGACCGGACCCCGTTCTACGCCGAGGGCGGCGGGCAGCTGCCCGACGCCGGGACCGTCCGGACCACGACCGGCGCCCTGGTCGACGTCGTCGACGTGCAGACCCCGGTCGCCGGGCTCGTCGTGCACCGTGGCCGGGTGACCACCGGCGAGGTGCTCGTCGGCGACACCGTGCGCGCCGAGGTCGACCTCGGGCGGCGCCGGTCGATCAGCCGCGCCCACACCGCGACCCACATGGTCCACAAGGCGATCCGCGAGGCGCTGGGGGAGACCGCGACCCAGGCCGGCTCGGAGAACGCGCCGGGCCGGTTCCGGTTCGACTTCTCCGCCTCGGGCGCGGTGCCGCCGAGCGTGCTGCGCGACGTGGAGCAGCGGGTCAACACCCTGCTCGCGGACGACCTCGAGGTCACGGCCGAGGTGATGAGCCAGGAGCAGGCCCGCGCGGCCGGGGCGATGGCCCTGTTCGGCGAAAAGTACGGCGACCGGGTCCGCGTGGTGAGCGTCGGCGACTGGGCGCGCGAGCTGTGCGGCGGCACCCACGTCGAGCGCTCGGGCCAGCTCGGCGTGGTCACGCTGCTCGGCGAGGCGTCCATCGGCGCGGGCGTCCGCCGGGTCGAGGCGCTGGTGGGGGTGGACGCCTACGCCCACCTCGCCCGCGAGCACGTGCTGCTCGCCGGGGTCACCGACGTGCTCAAGGTGCGCCCGGACGAGGCGCCCGAGCGGGTCGAGTCGCTCGTCACCCGGCTGCGGGACGCGGAGAAGGAGCTGCAGCGGCTCCAGGCCGAGAAGGTGCTGCAGGCGGCGCCGCAGCTGGCCCAGCAGGCCGCGGACCTCGCGGGCACCCGGTTCGTCGGGGCCCACGTGGGCGAGGTCGGCGGGGACGACGTGCGCTCGCTCGTGCTCGACGTCCGCCAGCGCCTCGGCGAGCAGCCCGCGGTGGTCGCGCTCACCGCGGTGGCCAAGGGACGCCCGCTCGTGGTCGTGGCCACCAACGACGCGGCCCGGGAGGCCGGGGTGTCCGCGGGCGCGCTGGTCAAGACCGCCGCCGGGGTGCTGGGCGGAGGCGGGGGCGGCAAGCCCGACCTGGCCCAGGGCGGCGGCCAGGACGCGACCAAGGTCGCCGACGCGCTCGAGGCGGTGCGGCGGCAGGTGGCCGCCGCCGTCGGCGCCTGAGGCGCGCCGTGGGTGCGCGGCTGGCGGTGGACGTGGGCACGGTGCGGATCGGGGTCGCGGTGAGCGACCCCCGCCGCACCGTCGCCGTGCCGCTGGACACCGTGGCGCGCGCCAAGGACGGCTCGGACCTGCGGGCGCTGGCCGCCATCGCGGCCGAGCGGGAGGTGGACGACGTCGTCGTCGGGCTGCCCGTCGGGCTGTCGGGCCGCGAGGGGCCGGCGGCAGTCTCGGTGCGGGAGTTCACCCAGCGGCTGGCCGACGCCCTCGCGCCCCTGCCGGTGCGGCTCGTCGACGAGCGGCACACGACCACCTCGGCGCACCAGGCGCTGCACGCGGCGGGGCGTCCGGGGCGCCGACACCGTACGGTGGTGGACCAGACGGCGGCCGCCATCCTGCTCCAGACCGTCCTCGACGCCGACGCGACGGGGAGCGGGGGACCGGGCGCCCCGGGGGGCCGAGCGATCGGGGAACCCGTCCCACCGCGGGACGGTCAGGCCGACAGGAGCGACCCATGACCGACCGCAGCACCGGTGCTCCCGGTGGTACGGACAGCGCCACCGAGCAGGGCCGTCCCGGCACGGGCCCGGTCGACGGCGCTGACGGCCGGGCGGACGGCGACCTCGAGGACCTCCGGAGCACGAGCCCCCGGCGGGCCGCCCGGATGGCCGAGGAACGGTCCCGCGGCCAGGTGTTCGACCAGGAGGCCGTCCCGGGCACGGCCCACGACGGCCGCACGCCCCCCGCGGACCACGACGGGTACGCCGGGGACCCGGTGGACGGGCACGACGGGTACGCCGACGTCCCGGTCGTCGAGCACGACGGGTACGCCGGGGAGCCGGTGGACGGGCCCGACGGGTACGCCGACGTCCCGGTCGTCGAGCACGACGGGTACGCCGGGGACCCGGTGGTCGAGCACGACCCGTACGCCGACGACGCGGTCGTCGGGCACGACGGGTACGTGGACGGCGCCGCCGCTCCGCACGACGGCTACGCGGCCGAGGTGGTCGACCACGACGGCTACGCCTCCGAGGTGGTCGGCGACGGGTTCGCCACGGACCACGACCCGTTCGGCGACCCCGTCGAGCACGAGGTGTTCGGCGACCCGGTCGCCGACGGCTACGTGCCCGTCGTCGAGCGACCCTCCGGCCGCCGCCGGCGCCCGCGCTGGGTGGGCCTGCTGACCCTGCTGCTCGTCGTCGGGGTGGTCGGCGGGGCCGGCTGGTACGCCTACGGCGCGCTCAGGCCGGTCCTGTCCGACATCCAGGGCATCGACCTGTTCGACGCCCCCGACGACTACACCGGCGCGGGCACCGGCTCGGTGGAGGTGGTCGTCGCCCAGGGCGACAGCGGCTCGCAGATCGGCCGGACGCTGCTCGACGCGGGCGTCGTGGCCAGCGTGGAGGCGTTCCTCGCGGCGGCCAACGCCAACCAGGCGTTCACCGGCGTGCAGCCCGGCACGTACACGCTGCCGCAGCAGCTGCCGGCGACCGAGGCCGTCGCCGCCCTGCTGGACCCCGCCAACCGCCAGACCGACACCCTCGTCATCGCCGAGGGCCTCCGGGTGGAGCAGATCCTCGACCGCCTCGCCGAGGGGACCGGCATCCCGCGCGAGGAGCTCCGGGCCGCCCTGGACGCCACCGAGCTGCCCGCCGGTGCCCGCGAGGTGCCGGGGCTCATCGACCCGGCGGAGGGCTTCCTCTACCCGGACGGCTACCAGTTCGGCGAGGACCCCACCGCGGAGGACGTCATCGCCACGATGATCGACCGCGGCCAGGAGGAGCTCGCCGCCGCCGGCGTCGCCCCCGAGGACCAGCTCGAGGTGCTGACCAAGGCCAGCCTGGTGCAGGGCGAGGCCCGCCTCGACGAGGACTTCGGCAAGGTGGCCCAGGTCGTGGAGAACCGGCTCGCCGCCGGCCAGCCGCTCGGCCTGGACTCCACCGTCAACTACGCGACGCAGACCTTCGACACGCGGACCACGGCCGAGCAGCGCGCCTCGGACTCCCCGTACAACACCTACGTCGTCGTCGGGCTGCCGCCGGGGCCGATCAAGTCCCCCGGCCGGCAGGCCATCGAGGCGGTCGCCGCGCCGACGCCCGGCCCGTGGCTGTACTTCGTCACGGTCGACCTGTGCACCGGGGAGACCGCGTTCGCGGAGACCTACGAGGAGCACCTGGCCAACGTCGACGTGCTCGACGCCTGGCAGCGGGAGAACACCGACGACGACGGCAACCTGGTCTGTGGCTGACGGGACGGCCCCGGCCGGGCCCCGCCGGGCCGCCGTCCTCGGCCGGCCCGTCGGGCACTCCCTGTCGCCGCTGCTGCACCGCGCCGCCTACGCCGCGCTCGGCCTCGACGGCTGGTCCTACGGGGCGCGCGAGGTCGACGAGGACGGCCTGCCCGCCGTGGTGCGGGCCCTCGACGCCTCGTGGGCCGGGCTGTCGCTGACCATGCCGCTCAAGCAGGCCGTCCTGCCCCTGCTGGACGAGGTCGACGACACGGTCCGGGTGACCGGGGCGTGCAACACCGTGGTGGTCGACAGGGCCCCTCCGGCCGCCGGCCCGGGACAGGTGGTGCTGCGCGGGGCGAACACCGACGTCGAGGGCATCGTGCGGGCGGTCCGCGAGGTGTCCGGGCGGACGTCGCTGCCGGTGGCGCACGTGCTGGGCGGCGGGGCGACGGCCGCCTCGGCCGTGCTCGCCCTGCTCCGGCTCGGCTGCCCGGCCCCGGTCGTCCACGTCCGCGACCCGGCCCGGGCGGGCGCCGTGCTGACGGCGGCGGAGCGCTGCGGCTCGGCGGTGGAGCTGCAGCCCTGGCCCGCCACCGCCGGGCAGGCCGCGCCGCTGGCCGGGGCCGACCTGGTCGTGTCCACCACGCCGGCCGGCACCACCGGCCCGCTCGCCGCGCTGCTGCCGGGCACCGTGGCCGGCGCGTTGCTCGACGTCGCCTACGAGCCGTGGCCGAGCCCCGTGGCCGCGCGTTGGGCCGGCGCCGGCGGGGCGGTGGCGCCGGGCAGCCTCATGCTGCTGCACCAGGCGGGGGAGCAGGTGCGGCTCATGACGGGCAGGCCCGCGCCCCTGTCGGCCATGCGGGTGGCGCTGGCGCAGGTGAGGGCCGAGATCCCCGCCTGACGTCAAGCCGGGTCCCCGAGGGACCGAAGGGCACGCATGACTGTCCCCGGCCGCCGCGTGCCCGGCGGGACGCAGGTGGGCTCGTGAAGCAGCTCACCGACATCCTGCTCGAGGAACGGCTCGTCGACGCGGCCCAGCTCGACGAGGCCTGGCTGGAGCACGAGCGCGTCGGGCAGCCGCTCGGCCGCGTGCTGGTCGACATGGGCCACATCACCGAGGCCCAGCTCGTCGCGGCTCTCGCGAGCCAGATCGGCCTGGACTTCGTCGACCTGTCCGAGCACCCGGTCGACGCCACGGCGGTCGCGGTCCTCAACCCCGCCATCTCGCGCCGGCACACGGTGCTGCCCATCGGGTACGACTCCGAGGGCCGGCTGCTGCTGGCCATGGCCGACCCGGGCAACGTGTTCGCCCTGGACGACGTCCGCCAGATCACCGGGCGCGAGGCCCGGCCCATCGTCGCCACCCGCGACGACCTGCTCGCCGCGATCGAGCGGTACTGCCGCGCCGACGCGGACATGGACGACATCACCAGCGCGATGAGCACGGACGAGCTCGAGGACGAGCTCAGCCACGTCCGGGCGATCGTCGAGGACGCCCCGATCGTCAAGTACGTCAACATGCTCATCACCCAGGCCATCCAGGACCGGGCCAGCGACATCCACGTCGAGCCGGCCGAGGACTGCCTGCGGATCCGGTACCGCATCGACGGCGTGCTCCACGAGATCATGCGCTCGCCCAAGGCCATCGCCTCGGGCGTGACGAGCCGCCTGAAGATCATGAGCGACATCGACATCGCCGAGCGGCGCAAGCCGCAGGACGGCCGGCTCTCGATCACCACGAACGGCCGGAAGATCGACCTGCGCGTGGCGACCCTGCCCACGGTGTGGGGCGAGAAGGTCGTCATGCGCATCCTCGACAACTCGAACACGCGGATGGGCCTGCAGGACCTCGGCTTCTCCGACGGCAACTACTCGCGCTTCGGCACCAGCTACGTCAAGCCCTACGGGATGATCCTGGTGACCGGCCCGACCGGCTCCGGCAAGTCCACGACGCTGTACGCGACGCTCAACGTGGTCTCCAAGCCCGAGATCAACGTCATCACCGTCGAGGACCCGGTGGAGTACCGGCTGCCCGGCATCAACCAGGTGCAGGTCAACCCCAAGGCCGGCCTCACCTTCGCCGCGGCGCTCCGCTCCATCCTCCGCTCGGACCCCGACGTGGTGCTGCTCGGCGAGATCCGTGACCACGAGACCGCGCAGATCTCCATCGAGGCCGCCCTCACCGGGCACCTCGTGCTGTCGACCCTGCACACCAACGACGCCCCCAGCGCGGTCACCCGGCTCACCGAGATGGACGTCGAGCCCTTCCTCGTCGGCTCCGCCCTGGACTCCGTGCTCGCCCAGCGCCTGGCCCGCAAGCTGTGCAGCAAGTGCGCGGAGGAGTACCAGCCGAGCCGCGAGGAGCTCGACGCGGTCGGCTTCGGGCTGGACCGCGACGAGCCCGTGCCCACGCTGTGGCGCCCGGTCGGCTGCCCGCAGTGCTCGAAGACCGGCTACAAGGGCCGGCTCGCCCTGCACGAGGTCATGCTCGTGAGCGAGGAGATCGAGCGGCTCACCGTCACCCGGGCCTCGGCGACCGAGATCGGCCGGGTCGCCCGCGAGCAGGGGATGGTCACCCTCCGCCAGGACGGCATGGCCAAGGTCCGCGAGGGCCGCACCACCATCGACGAGATCCTCCGGGTGGTCGCGTGAGGCCCGGCCTCAAGACCGGGCGCGGTGCGTCCGACACACCCACCGTGGCCCTTCCGGGCAGCCGTGACGACGACAGCAGGGATGACACGTGAGCGAGCAGGGCTACCAGCCGAACGCCTTCGCCTTCGACGGCAGCCAGGCTGCGGGACGTGTCCCGCCGCCGGCGGCCTACCAGCCCGTCGCCGGCCCGACCGGGGCGACCCTGCCGCCCCCGGCCGCCGAGGCGTGGACCCCGACCGTGGCCCCCTCGGCCGCGGCCCCGTCCTACGTGCCCGCCCACGCGCCCGCGCCGGTCCCCGGCTACGACGAGTCGGTCGGCTGGTCCGGCGGCTACGGCAGCGACCAGGCCTACGACGACACCTACGCGCAGCCCTACGACCAGGGCGCGGGCCCGGTGGCGGGCCTCGACGGCGACTTCGACGCCGTCGCCTCGCGCTTCGACGGCCCGGACGCCTCCGCGGTCGAGATCGAGGCGCCGCAGGCCGAGGACCGCGAGTTCGACCTCAACGAGGTGCTCGTCCAGCTGCTCGACGCCGGCGGCTCCGACCTGCACATCACCACCGGCGCCTCGCCCGCCATGCGGCGTCAACGGCGAGCTGCACCAGCTGGAGGACCTGCCGGTCCTCACGCCCCTGGAGACCCAGCGGGTGCTGTACGCGATCCTCACCCAGCGCCAGCGGGAGACGTTCGAGGAGAACCTCGAGCTCGACTTCGCGTACTCCGTGCCGGGCCGGTCCCGCTTCCGCGTCAACATCTACCGCCAGCGCGAGTCCGTCGGGGCGGCGTTCCGCGTCATCCCCTTCGAGATCAAGCCGCTGGAGGAGCTGGGCGTCCCGCCGGTCGTCAACAACTTCGCCGGCCTGCCGCGCGGGATGGTCCTGGTCACCGGCCCGACCGGGCTCGGGCAAGTCGACGACGCTCGCCTCGGTGGTGGACCACGCGAACCGGACGCGCAAGGACCACATCATGACGGTCGAGGACCCGATCGAGTTCCTCCACCACCACAAGGGCTGCATCGTCAACCAGCGCGAGGTGGGGGAGGACACCAAGTCCTTCGCCAACGCGCTCAAGCACGTGCTGCGCCAGGACCCGGACATCATCCTCGTCGGCGAGATGCGCGACCTGGAGACCATCCACGTCGCCCTCACGGCGGCCGAGACCGGCCACCTCGTCTTCGGCACCCTGCACACCGCCGACGCCGCGCAGACCATCGACCGCGTCATCGACGTCTTCCCGCCGCACCAGCAGCAGCAGGTCCGCACCCAGCTCGCCGGCGCCATCCAGGGCGTCGTCTGCCAGACGCTGTGCAAGCGCGCCGACGGCCGCGGCCGGGTGGTGGCCACCGAGGTCATGATCGCGACCCCGGGCATCCGCAACCTCATCCGCGAGGGCAAGACCCACCAGATCTACTCGGCCATGCAGGCCGGCGCGCAGCACGGCATGCACACCCTCGACCAGCACCTGGCCGAGCTGGTGCGCACGGGGCGATCACGTGGGAGCACGGCCTCGAGAAGTGCCACCACGTCGAGGACTACCAGCGCCTGACCGGGCGCGGCTGAGCCCGGACCGGAGCAGAAGGAGACCACCATGGCCGCCACGAAGACGTACGAGTACAGCGTCCGCGACCGCACCGGGAAGCTGACCTCCGGCAAGCTCGACGCCGCCAACGAGACCGTCCTCGTCACCAAGCTCAAGGCGATGGGCTACTCGCCCATCTCCGTGCGCGAGACCGGTGGCGGGATGAGCACGGAGATCACGCTGCCGTGGGGCAACGGGGTCAAGCTCAAGGACCTGGCCGTCATGTCGCGCCAGTTCGCGACCATGATCAACTCGGGGCTGTCGCTGCTGCGGGCCCTGACGATCCTGGCCGACCAGACCGAGAACAAGACCCTGGCCAAGACGCTGTCCGAGGTCCGCAGCGACGTGGAGACCGGCAACTCGCTGTCCTCGTCCATCGCCAAGCACCCCAAGGTCTTCCCGCCGCTCATGGTCAACATGTGCCGCGCCGGCGAGGTCGGCGGGTTCCTCGACGCCGTGCTGCTGCAGATCGCGGAGAACTACGAGGCCGAGGTCAAGCTGCGCAACAAGGTGAAGTCGGCGATGACGTACCCCGTCGTCGTGTTCGTCATCGCCATCCTCGCCGTGGTCGGGATGCTCCTGTTCATCGTCCCCGTCTTCGCGGGGATGTTCGAGTCCCTCGGCGGCGAGCTGCCGGCCCCCACCAAGGTGCTCGTCTTCCTGTCCGACGCGATGAAGTGGTTCGCGCCGCTCACCGCCGTGCTGCTCGTGGTCGGCACCGTCGTCTGGGGCCGGATCAAGCACCAGGAGCGGGTCCGCTCCGTCGTGGACCCGCTGTACCTCAAGGCCCCCATCTTCGGCGGCCTGGTGCAGAAGATCGCCCTGTCCCGCTTCGCGCGGAACCTCGGCACCATGATCAAGTCGGGCGTGCCGATCCTCCAGGCGCTCGACATCGTCGCCGACACCACCGGCAACATGGTCCTCACCAAGGCCGTGCGGGACGTGCAGGACAGCGTCCGGCAGGGCGAGAGCCTCGTCGGGCCCGCTCGCGCAGCACCCGGTGTTCCCCTCGATGGTCGTGCAGATGCTCGCGGTCGGCGAGGACACCGGCGCCATGGACACCATGCTGTACAAGATCAGCGAGTTCTACGACCAGGAGGTCGAGGCGACCACCGAGGCCCTGACCAGCCTCATCGAGCCCCTGATGATCGCCGTCCTCGGCACCATCATCGGCGGCATGATCATCGCCCTCTACATGCCGATCTTCGGGGTCTTCGACCTCATCGAGTAGGTCCGCCCTCGCACGGACGGCCCGCCCCGGCCCGGGGCGGGCCGTCTGCTGCCCGGGTGCGCCTGACGGGTGACCTCGCGGCCGTCCCCTCCGGTCCGAGGCACCGCGAGCCGAGAACCAGATGACCATCCCGACCCCCGAAAGGCAGAGCCCCCATGCTCGCTCGCATCCGCAGGTCCATGGACGAGAAGGACCAGGGCTTCACCCTGATCGAGCTCCTCGTCGTCATGATCATCATCGGCATCCTCGCCGCGATCGCCATCCCGGTCTTCCTCAACCAGCGCGAGAAGGCCCGCGACACCGCGGCCACCTCCGACGTGTCCACCCTGGGCAAGGAGATCGCCACCTACTACGTCGACGGCACCGCGCTCCTCACCGCCACGAGCGTCACCCGTACCGCCGGTGCGGCCGGCGCGCCGGCCACCTACGCGGTCAACGGCAAGAGCGCCGGCAACGCCAGCGGCAACGTGACCGGGCTGCTCTTCAAGCCGGGCGCGGGCGCAACGGTCGCCGCCCAGTCCTCCACCTGGTGCGTGCAGCTGACCTACGACAGCGGCAGCCGCACGGAGGTCTCGTACTCCGCGTCCGGTGGCCTGGCCCTGGCCGCCTGCCCCTGATCCTGCTCCGGCGACCTCTCCGCACGACCGACGGCCCGGCCCCGCGAGGGGGCGGGCCGTCGGTCGTCCCGGGCGCGCCCGTCCGGTTGCTCCCTCCGGGTGACGCCCGACCACGGCGGTCAAGAAGCACGGCACAGGTCCGATGTCCCTCGTGTCATAGAGCACGGCCAGAAACGGCACTCCCGTCGAGAGACGGGGTCGCAAAGCCAGGGGGCCCACGGGTCAGCCCAGCTGCCTCGGCGCACGACGCCACCCGGCGTCGCGAGGTCCGGTCACGCTCACCGGTCTTCCGAAGGGACTCCCGCTCTCATGCTCGCTCGCATCCGCAAGTCCATGGACGAGAAGGACCAGGGCTTCACCCTGATCGAGCTCCTCGTCGTCATGATCATCATCGGCATCCTCGCGGCCATCGCCATCCCGGTCTTCCTCAACCAGCGCGAGAAGGCCCGCGACACCGCGGCCACCTCCGACGTCTCCACCCTGGGCAAGGAGATCGCCACGTACTACGTCGACGGCACCGGCTCCTCACCGCCACGAGCGTCACCCGTACCGCCGGTGCGGCCGGCGCGCCGGCGACCTACGCGGTGAACGCCAAGAGCGCCGGCAACGCCAGTTCCAACGTCACCGCCCTGGTCTTCAAGCCGGGCACGGCCACCACGGTCGCGGCCCAGTCCTCGACCTGGTGCGTCGAGCTGGCCTACGACAGCGGCAGCCGTCCCAAGGTCTCGTACTCCGCCGCCGGCGGTCTCGCCCTGGCCGCCTGCCCCTGATCGGTCCCATCACGCACCGCTGACAGCCTGCGGGGCGGCCACCTCTGGTGGCCGCCCCGTTCGGCTGTTCGGGGGAGCGCGGGCCGCGGACGTCAAGCGGCGGCCCGGCACGGCCGACACACCAGCGACCCACACCATGGAGGACCACGTGATGCAGCGACACCGCCGTGCCGGCGGGCCCGGCACCAGGCGCGGCCCGGCGACCCGTGGCAGCGACGACGGGTTCACCGTCATCGAGAGCTCCTCATCTCCATGGTCATCATCGCCGCCGTCATCGCCTCGCTCCTCACCGTCTACGTGGGAAGCCTCACGACGACCGTCCAGGCCAAGCAGAGGCAGGCCGGAGCGGCGCTGGCCACGCAGAACCTCGAGCGCGTCCGCGCCCTGCCCTACGACGTCCTCGTGGCCGGCAACCGGGTCGCCGACCTCGCGGGCGACCCCGCGGTGACCACCGCAGGCCTGCCCAGCGTCACGCTGGACGGCGTCACGGAGACCCTGGTGACGAGCACCACCCAGAACGTGGCCCCGCTCTTCCCGCACCGGGTCACCGTCCCCCTGGACGGCGTCACCTACACCGTCTCGGTGTACGTCACGCGGGGGACGACCACCAACACCTCCTACAACCTCACGAGCGCCGTCTCCTGGACCGCGGCGGGCGCCGGCGGCAGCAAGCAGATCGTCCAGCGCTCGGTGGCCTACTCCGCCGACGGGTGCCTGAGCACGGCCAACCGGCCCTTCTCGGGGCCCTGCCAGGCCGCCTTCACGGCGAACGCGGGCATCACGGCCGGGCAGATCCGGGTGACGAACGCCACCGACTCCACGCAGCCCATCCCCGGGACGACCGGCACGAGCCTCGGCGTGGACCTCCCCGGCCTGTCGGCCACGACGGCGATCGAGCAGACGGTCACCGTCTCCTCCACCGCCCGCACGTTCGGGGCCTCGGCCCTGACCACCTCGTCCGAGACGAACTCCGGCGGGGTGCAGACGAGCAGCGGCGCCGACACCGACCCGTCCAGCGCCGACAACACCACGCAGCAGGCCACGACCGCGGCGCAGACCACCGCCCCGGTCAGCGTCTCCGGCCTGGCCGGGTCCTTCGTCGCCACCCCGTCCGCCGGCGACGCGGGACGGGTGAGCAGCGAGGTGAGCGCCACGGGGACCGGCTGCGAGTGGGTCGGCGGGGTGGGCATCGGCAGCAGCCGGCCGTGCGCCTCCGGCCGGGTCGCCTCGCCCGGGACGGCGACCGTGGTCCACGAGCTGCCGGCCTTCCTCGGCAGCCCCGTGAGCATCCCGCTGAGCAGCGTGGTGGGCGGCACGACGCCGTCCCGCGCGGCCGCGGCCCGCCTGACCAGCAGCACGAACGGGCTCTGCCCCACCACGAGCGGCGACGGCTGCGCCGTCGCCTCGGCCAGCCGCGCCTTCGACTCCGTGGCCCTCGGGGGGCTCCCCGTCCGGACCCGGTCGGGCGACACGGTCCCCGCCGCGTTCGACGCCGTGAGGAGCGCCGTCACGGTCACCGGTCTGACCGAGACCGCCCTCGCCACGTCGGGCCGCGGGGCACCCGCCCCGACGTACACCCGCAGCGGCAGCCTGAAGTACTGGAACGGCACGGGCTACACCACTGTCTCCCTGGCGGGGGTCACCTCCGACCAGGTCTACGACTCGCCGCCCGTCACGGGCACCTACACCAGCGGGATCCGCACGTGGTCCATCACCGCGGACGCGGTCGTGCGGGTGACCCGGCCCGCCGTCTCCCAGGTCAACACCCTGCCCTGCGGCAACACCACGCCGGCGTGCAGCTCGTCGGCGACCGCGGCGAGCGTGGTCTCCGCCCAGGTGGAGTACACGGTCGTGGAGAAGGTCGTCGGCTACACCGACGTGGAGCGCACCCGCTACGTGGTGGTCGCCGACCTCGGCTCCGTCACCGGCTCCAGCTACTACCAGGCGGCCCCCGATGCGTGAGGACACGACCATGCGGACCCTCCGACCCCGCCGCGGCGACCGGGGCTACTCCCTGGTGGAGATGCTCGTAGTGATGAGCACCTTCGGTCTCGTCATGGCCCTGGCCATCCCGGGCATCGTCCTGGTGCAGCGGAAGACGTCGGACCTGCAGGTGACCGCCAAGCTCCGTCGGCGAGCTCCGGATCGCGGTGGCGACGATGGACCGGCAGGCACGGTCGGGGAACGTGCTCTACAGCCCGTCGGACGAGCCGGCCCTCACGGCGGGCTGCCAGGCCGTGGGCACGAACGCGGGCACCTGCATGCGCATCTACACCCAGAGCAACGGCGACCAGCGCTGCGTCCAGTGGCAGGTCGTGGCCACCCCGGGCGACCCGTCGACCTCGGTCCTCCGCTCCCGGTCCTGGGCCCAGGACTGGCAGACCTCCGGAGAGATGTCGGGGTGGTCCGTCATCGCCCGCGGCCTGTCCCCGAGCCCCTCCGCCGCCCCGTTCACCCTGCAGGGCGCCGACACGGTGTACGACTCGCGGCTGCTCGACGTCCGCCTCGAGGCGGTGGACCGGCGCCGGGGCCAGAACAACGTCATCGCGTCCTCGCTGTCCGGCCGCAACACGAACTACGGCTTCGACCCGGGGGTCTGCACCCCCGTCCCCGCGCCCTGACCCTGCTCGCCCCGCACGGCCCCAGACCTCCCCGCACGGCAGACCCCCACGACCTGAAGGACGAGCCCATGAGGACCACCACCCCCGCCCGCCTCGCGCGCGGCGACTCCGGCGTGGCCATGATCACCGCCGTCGGCATCGCGGTGCTCGTCGGGCTGCTGTCCGTCACCCTGGTCAGCATCTCCATCGCGGAGACGCGGCAGTCCGGCCGCGAGCGCCAGCGTTCCGGCGCGGTCGCGTTCGCCGAGGGACAGGTCGACACCATGCTCGCCCGGGTCCAGGAGTCCTCCCCGCAGACCCTGCCCTGCTCCGACGCCGGGGGCAGCACCGGCTCGGGCGTGGACCGGTTCACCACGAGCACCACGGTCACCTACTACGACACCGCCGGGGCCGTCGTGCCGTGCACGGCGGGCCTCGGCCCCTCGGCGACCGTGGACAAGGCCCTCGTCCGCAGCACGGCCACGTCGCAGGCGCTCGCCGGCAGCGCGCCCGCGCAGCGGACGGTCGAGACCCTCGTCGACCTCACCCCGACCGTCCAGGTCACCGGGCTCGACAAGGCCATCTTCGGCAACGCCGGCATCGCGCTGTCCAACAACGGCGAGGTCTTCGGGCAGAACGGCATCCCCGACGCCGACCTCTACACCAACGGCAACTTCGCCTGCAACAACAACCAGAGCTACCACGGCTCGATCTTCGCGCAGGGGTCGATCACCATGGCCAGCACGTGCACCGTCGACGTGGACGCGTGGGCGGGGACGAGCTTCACGGCCGCCAACACGGGCGTCCTGGTCAAGGGCAACGTGAAGGTCGGCAACGGCAGCGCCTCCCTGGTCCGCAACGCCACCGTGGCCGGCCGGGTCCAGGTCAGCGGGGCCATCACGGGCGAGTGGAAGTCCATCAACTGCCCCGCCAAGTGCACCGAGGGCGCCAACCCGGGCATGCCGCCCACGCAGGCCTTCCCGCAGCTGCCGTGGAACTCGACCGTCCAGGCGGAGTGGGCCGCCAACGGCTACACCAACGTCGTGACGATCACGGACTGCAGCTACGACAACGCCGCCAACGCCAGCAAGGCCGGCGCCTGGATCATGGCCAACGCCTCGACGCTCACGCAGCCGACCATCCTGCGGACCCCGTGCGAGGTGAACATCGAGAAGAACAACAACACCATCGCGCTGAAGAACAACCTCGCGGTGTTCGCCGACGGCGGGTTCCGGGTGAGCAACTCCCTGACGATCCGCTCCACCGTCAGACACAGCAGCGCAACCTGTACTTCGTCCAGCCCTACAACGCGCCGGCCTGCGGGTCCGGCATCTCGCTGGACAACCGCGTCACGCTCGAGTCCTCCGTCGACCTCCTGCTGTACTCGCGGTGCGACATCCGCAAGGCCAACAACGCCGACCACTTCGGCCAGATCTACGCCGGCGGCCAGGCCACGATCGACAACCGCCTGACCATGTACTACAAGCCCCTGCCGGTCTGGGGCATCGCCAACCAGAACACCGTGCTCACCGGCTACACGCTGGACGTGCTCTACAAGCGCGAGAACGCCGGGTGAGGCGCGGCGGCGCGCCGGCCGGGGTGCGCTAGGAAGACGTCATGGACGCCTCCCCTGATCGGCCCCGACCTCGTCCTGCCCGCGGCCGTCCTCGCGGGCTGCTCGGGCTGCTCATCGGTTCCTTCCTCAACGTGGTGGTCCACCGGGTGCCGCGCGGGGAGTCGGTCGTCCGCCCGCCGAGCGCGTGCCCCGCGCTGCGGGCAGCCGTCCGGCCGCGCGACAACGTCCCGGTGGTCGTCCTGGCTGCTGCTGCGCGGCCGCTGCCGCGACTGCGGGACGCCCATCAGCCGGCCGCTACCCGCTCGTCGAGGCCGGCGACCGGGCTCGCCTTCGCGGCTGTCGCCTGGCGGTCCTCGTCGCGGGCCGGACCCGTGGGTCGTGCCCGCCTGCTGTACCTCGCGGCGATCAGCATCGCCCTGGCGCTCATCGACCTCGACGTGCGCCGGCTCCCGAACGCGATCGTCCTGCCCTCGTACGCCGTCGTCGCTCGTCCTGCTCGCCGTGGCCAGCGCCGTCGAGGGGGAGCTGGTGGCCGCTCGTCCGGGCGCTCGCTCGGGGCGGTGGGCGGGTTCGGCTTCTACTTCGTGCTGGCCTTCGTCTACCCGGCGGGGATGGGCTTCGGCGACGTCAAGCTCGCCGGCGTGCTCGGCGCGGTGCTGGCCTGGGCCGGCTGGGCCGAGCTGGTGGTCGGCGGCTTCCTCGGCTTCCTGCTCGGCGGCGTGGTCGGCATCCTGCTCATGGCGCTGCGGCTGGCCACCCGCAAGACGATGATCCCCTTCGGCCCCTACATGATCCTCGGGCGCCTGGCTGGCGCTGGTCTGGGGCGACGACCTCGCCTCGGCGTACCTGGGCGCCGTCGGCCTGTCCTGACGTCGCTAGTCCGCACGGGTGAGGCGCACCGCCGAGAGCCACCCGACCGGCCCCACCGCATCAAGGACCCCCTCCGCCGGCCCGATCACTGCACCGGGCGGCCTCCGAGGCCGCAGCAGAGTCGGACCACGTGAAGGAGATGCACCGTGGCAGCACGCACCGCCATCGGTCTGGACATCGGGACCTCCGGCGTCCGCGCCGCCGAGCTGACGTTCGGCAAGCACGGGGTGAGGCTCGAGAAGTTCGGCCAGGTCGCCGTGCCCGCCGGGGCCGTCCGCGACGGCGAGGTCGTCGACGCCGTCGTCGTCGCCGAGGCCATCAAGGAGCTCTGGGGAGCGACCACGCTTCTCCTCCAAGAAGGTCGTCCTCGGCGTCGCCAACCAGCGCGTCGTGGTCCGCAGCGTCGAGCTGCCCTGGCTGCCGGTCGCCGAGCTGCGCAAGAGCCTCGGCCTCCAGGTCGCCGACCTCCTGCCCATGCCGGTCGACCAGGCCGTCCTGGACTTCCACCCGCTGGAGGAGGTGACAGGGGAGCGCGGCCGGACGGTGCGCGGCCTGCTGGTCGCCGCCGCCCGTGACACCGTCCTGGCCAACGTCCGCTGCGCCGAGCGGGCCGGCCTGACGCCGACCAGCGTCGACCTCACGAGCTTCGCCGTCCTGCGGGCCCTCGGCTCCGGCGCCTACGGCGACGGGGCGACCGAGGTCCTCGTGGACGTCGGCGCCCGGGTCACCAACATCGTGGTCCACGTCGGCGGCGTCCCGAGCTTCGTCCGCATCCTGCTCATGGGGGGCCAGGACATCACCGACGCCCTCGCCGAGCGGGTCGGGTCGTCGCTGGCCGAGGCCGAGGGGCTCAAGCAGGCCGTCGGCATGGACGGCAGGGCCGGACCGCAGCACGCGAACGCCGCCCGCGCGGTCGACGCGACCGCCCAGTCGCTGGTCGACGAGATCCGCGGCTCCCTCGACTACTACGCCTCCACCTCCCCGGGCCGCCCGGTCGAGCGTGTCGTGCTCTCCGGCGGGGGCTCGCACGCTGCGGGGTCTCGCCGAGCGCCTCGGTCAGTCGGTGCGCATCCCCGTCGCCCTCGGCGACCCGATCCAGGGCATGACGATCGGCAGGACCGGGCTCGACGAGGAGCAGCTGCGCCTCGTCCGCCCGCTGGCCGCGGTCCCCGTGGGCCTCGCGATGGGAGCAGCACGATGAGCGTCACCACCGTCACCGAGGACGTCCGCACCGTCGTCCCGCTCACCTCCGAGCACCCCCTGGCCCAGGTGTCGACCTGCTCCCCCCGGAGATCCTCGCCGACCGGCGGTTCCGGAGGGCGCGCGGCTTCATGGCCCTCGTCGTGGTCGGCACCGCTCGGCCTGTCCGGCGGCGCCTTCGCCCTGGCCAGCCAGGACGCGGCCACCGCCGCCGACGAGCTGGTGGCTCGGAGCAGGCCCGGACCGCCCAGCTGCAGACGGAGGCCGCCAGGTTCGCCGAGGTGCCCGCGATCCTCGCCAGCGTCGAGCGGGCCCAGTCGGCGCTGGGCACCGCCATGGCCACCGACATCGAGTGGTACCGCTACCTGGCGCAGATGGGCTCGGTGACCCCCGAGGGCGTCTGGTTCACGGGTGTCACGCTCACCGCCGGTCACCCCCACGGGCGTCGCCGGCGAGGACCCGCTCGCGCCGGTCGACGCGGTCGGCGACATCGCGACCGTCGGCCGTGCGCTGTCCTACGCCGGACGTCGCGTCCTGGATGGACAGCCTCGACGGGGTCACCGGCCTCGACCACGTCCTGTTCGCCAGCGGCACCCTCGACGAGGCGACCGCCGACAAGCCGTACGTCGACTTCCACGTCAGCACCAAGGTGCTGTCCTGGCGTACTCCGACCGCTACGTCTCGAAGGCGGAGTGATGAAGATCAACAAGTCGACGGGCTGGTCCCTCGGCACCGCCGGCCTCTGCGTGGCCATCACCGCCGGCAGCTGGTTCGCGCTCGTCGAGCCCCAGCGCGCCGAGGCGGCGGAGTCCCGCACCCAGACGGTCGCGGCGCAGGAGCAGAACGTCAGCTCGAGGCGCAGATCGAGGAGCTGCGGGCCGACTTCGCCGACCTGCCGGCCAGCCAGGCCGAGCTGGCCGCCATCCGTCTGGCCCTGCCCGACAGCCGGCGCTGGCGCAGCTGATCCGCGACGTGAGCGACCGCAGCACCGACGCCGGCACGGTCCTGGACTGCCTCACCACCGGCGGCGCCCGTGGCCGTCGTCGACGCGGCCGGGGCCGCGGCGGCGCCGGTGGCGCCGCCGGTCGCCGGCGCCGTCCGCCGAGCCGTCCGCGGCACCCTCCGCCGACGCGTCCGCACCGGCCACCGACCCGGCGGCCGTCGGTGCGCCGGTGGTGCCCGCGGTCGCGGCGACCCCCGTGCTGGCGGCGGTCCCGGTCACGGTCACGGCGACCGGGGACTTCGCGGCCACCACGCTGCTGCTGAAGAACCTCCAGGCGGACATGCCGCGGGCCCTGCTCGTCGACTCCGTGGCCGTCTCCGTGGTGGAGGAGCAAGGACGAGCCCCGGGCACCGTCCAGTCCGTCGATCACGGGCCGGGTCTTCGTCTTCGTCGACCCGACCGAGGTCACCACGACCACGCGGTCCAGCCCTCGCCCTCGACCACCCCCTCTGACGGCTGAGCGCCGAGAAGGACCACGGGAGCCCCCCATGAGCGCACAACCGTTCGGTCAGCCCCCGGCCTTCGGTCGGCCCCGCGGCGCCCGCCGCACCTCCTGTCGCCGTCCCGGACGAGCCCGCACGCGGGGGCCGCACCGTGGTCATCGCCGTCGCGGCCGGCGTCGTCGCGCTCGGCGTCCTCGGCGGGGCCGCCGCGCTGGTCCTGTCCGGCGACGAGCCGGCCGCCACCGACCGGGCCCTCGCCCCGGGCCCCGGCGGCCGTCGAGCCGAGCACCCCGGCGACCGCGGAGGTCTCGACCCCGCTGCCCGACCGCCGCGGTGCTGGGCCGCAACATCTTCGTGCCGCTGGTGGCGCCCCCGGCGGCCGAGGGGAGCGGGGAGGCGGTGCCCGTCGCCGGTGCCCACCTCCTCGCCCGCGGCGCAGCACCCCGGGCACGCACCGGGGCGGCAGGCCCCCGGGGGCGACCCTCGGGCCGCTGCCGGTCCTGCCCCTCCCGGCTCCGACCGTCACCGTGACGGCCGACCCCGAGGACGCCGCGCTCGTGCGCCGGGCTGCGGGACCAGATCGCCTCGCTCGAGACCCAGCTGGACCGCCTCGGCGGCCGGTCCGCCGAGGACAAGGCCGCCCTCGAGGCCCAGATCACCGCGCTGCGGGAGCAGCTCGCCGGACGCGCAGGGCACGCCGTCGCTACGACTTCGACGTGCTCGTCCAGGACGTCGTCGACCCGACCGACCCCGGCACCGCCGTGGTGTTCTGGCTCGGCGACGACAGCGAGGCCGGCTACACCGAGTACACGGTGACGCCGGACTCCGCCGCCATCGGTGACGGCGGCCTGCTGAGGTACATGTCGTTCGACCCGGACTCCGACGTCGTGACCTTCCAGTACGTCTCGAACGTGTACCGGGTCGTCGAGGGCACGATGCTGGGGTTCACCTTCCCCTGAGCCACCTTTCCCGCAGCCCGCGCGGCGACCGTCCTCCCGGGGCGGCCGCCGCGCCCTGCTGTCCGGCGGTCCTGTCCGGGGGCCGGAGTCCCGGTCGACGTCCTCGGCGTCTGGGGCGCCCGCGAGGTCTGACACGATGACGCCATGCGCTGGATCACCGCCGGGGAGAGCCACGGCCCCGCCCTGGTCGGGGTCGTCGAGGGCGTCCCGGCCGGGGTCCGGGTCACCTCCGACGACGTCGCCGCCGTCCTCGCGCGCCGCCGGCTCGGCTACGGCCGCGGCGCCCGGATGAAGTTCGAGCAGGACCAGGTGAGCTTCCTCGGCGGCCTGCGGCACGGCGTGACGATGGGCGGCCCGCTCGCCGTCCAGGTGGCCAACACCGAGTGGCCCAAGTGGCAGACGGTCATGAGCCCCGACCCCGTGGACGCCGACGAGCTGGCCGGCCAGGCCCGCAACGCCCCGCTCACCCGCCCGCGCCCCGGTCACGCCGACCTGGTCGGCATGCAGAAGTACGGCTTCGACGACGCCCGGCCCGTGCTCGAGCGCGCCAGCGCCCGCGAGACCGCCGCCCGCGTGGCGCTGGGCACCGTCGCCGCCGCGCTGCTCGAGCAGGCGGCCGGCGTCCGGCTGGTCAGCCACACCGTCGCCGTCGGCACCGTCGAGGTCCCCGAGGGCACGCCGCTGCCCCTGCCCGACGACGTCGCCGCCCTCGACGCCGACCCGGTGCGCTGCCACGACGCCGCCACCAGCGAGGCGATGGTCGCCGAGATCGACGCGGCGCGCCGCGACGGCGACACCCTCGGCGGCGTGGTCGAGGTGCTCGCCTACGGGCTGCCGCCGGGGCTGGGCAGCCACGTGCACGGGGACCGGCGGCTCGACGGCCGCCTCGCCGGCGCCGTCATGAGCATCCAGGCGATGAAGGGCGTGGAGATCGGCGACGGTTTCACCACCGCCCGCCGCCGGGGCTCGCAGGCCCACGACGAGATCGAGACCGGCCCCGACGGCCGGCTGCGCCGCCGCACCGGTCGCGCCGGCGGCACCGAGGGCGGCATGAGCACGGGCGACGTGCTGCGCGTGCGGGCCGCCATGAAGCCCATCAGCACCGTGCCGCGCGCGCTGGCCACGGTCGACACCGCCACGGGCGAGCCGGCCGTGGCGATCAACCAGCGCTCGGACGTGTGCGCCGTCCCCGCCTCGGGCGTGGTGGCCGAGGCCGAGGTCGCCCTCGTGCTGGCCCAGGCCCTGCTGGAGAAGTTCGGCGGCGACAGCGTCGTGGAGACCGCGCGCAACGTCACCGCCTACCTCGACGGGCTGGCGGTCCGGTGAGCGAGGCCCCCGCGAGCGGCGGGCCCGCCGCGGACGCCCCCGTCCGCCGGCCCGGCGTCGACGCCCCGCTCGTCGTCCTCGTCGGCCCTCCCGGGGCCGGCAAGTCGACGGTGGCCGCCGCGCTCGCCGCCCGGCTCGGTGCGGACGTCCGCGACACCGACGCCGACATCGAGGCCTCCACCGCCACGTCGATCCCCGACCTGTTCCTCTACCACGGCGAGCCGGCGTTCCGCGAGCTCGAGCGGCAGGCCGTCGTCGCCGCGCTCGCCGAGCACCGCGGCGTCCTCGCCCTGGGCGGCGGTGCCCCCGTCGACCCCGCCACGCAGGAGCGGCTGCGTGGCCACCGGGTGGTGTTCCTCGACGTCGGGCTGGCCGCGGCGGCCCGCCGGATCGGGATGGACGCCCCGCGCCCGCTGCTGCTGGACGCCCCCCGCGCCACCTGGACCCGGCTGATGGACGTGCGCCGCCCGGTCTACACCGCGCTGGCCTCGGCCGTCGTCGTCACCACCGAGCTCGACCCGGACCAGGTGGCCGACCACGTCCTGGCCGCCTTCCCCGACCTGGCCGACCACGACCGGCCGGCCGGACCCGACGACCTGGAGGTCACCGCCCCGTGAGCACGCCCACCGTCGTCCGGGTGGAGGGCGAGCAGCCCTACGACGTCGTCATCGGCCACCGCCTCCTCGACCGGCTGCCCGCCGTGCTCGGTCCCGACGTCCGCCGCGTCCTCGTCGTGCACCCGCGTGCGCTGCGGGCCACGGGCGACGCGGTGCGCGAGGACCTCGCCGCCGTCGGCTACGAGGCCGTCACCGCCGAGGTCCCGGACGGCGAGGAGGCCAAGACCGCGCAGGTCGCCTCGTTCTGCTGGCAGGTGCTCGGCCAGGCCGGCTTCACCCGGACCGACGCCGTGGTCGGCGTCGGCGGGGGAGCGGTGACCGACCTCGCCGGGTTCGTGGCCGCCAGCTGGCTGCGCGGGGTCAGGGTCGTCCAGGTCCCGACCACGCTGCTGGGCATGGTCGACGCGGCCGTCGGCGGCAAGACCGGCATCAACACCACCGAGGGCAAGAACCTCGTCGGCGCGTTCCACCCGCCGGCTGGCGTGCTCGCCGACCTGTCCGCGCTGGAGACCCTGCCCGACTTCGACCTGCGCGCCGGGCTGGCCGAGGTGGTCAAGTGCGGCTTCATCGCCGACCCCGACATCCTGTCCCTCGTCGAGCAGCGGCCGGCCGAGGCCGTCCGCTGGGACAGCCCGGTGCTGGCCGAGCTCGTCGAGCGCTCGGTGACCGTCAAGGCGGCCGTGGTGGGGGAGGACCTCACCGAGACCGGCCTGCGCGAGGTGCTCAACTACGGCCACACCTTCGGCCACGCGATCGAGCTGGTCGAGCGGTTCACGTGGCGCCACGGCGCGGCCGTGAGCGTGGGGATGGTCTACGCGGCCGAGCTGGGCCGCCTGGCGGGCCACCTGCCCGAGCGCGTGGTCGACCGCCACCGCAGCATCCTCGCCGGGCTCGGCCTGCCCATCGCCTACCGCGGCGACCGCTGGTCGGCGCTGTACGACGCGATGCGCAAGGACAAGAAGACCCGCGGCGACACGCTCCGCTTCGTCGTCCTCGACGGCTCCGGCCGGCCCACCCGCCTCGAGGGCCCCGACCCGGCCCTGCTCCAGGCGGCCTACGTCGAGGTCAGCGACTCGTGAGCGGCGAGGGCGCCCCGCTGCGGGTCCTGGTCCTCAACGGCCCGAACCTGTCCCGGCTCGGCAGCCGCGAGCCCGACGTCTACGGGCGCACCGACCACGACGGCGTCGTCGCCCTGGTGGCGGCCGCCGCGCAGGAGCTCGGCGTCCAGGCCGAGGTCCGCCAGAGCGACGACGAGTCCGAGCTGGTCGGCTGGCTCCACGAGGCCGTCGACGCCCGCCTGGCGGTGGTCGTCAACCCGGCCGCCTTCACGCACTACTCCTACGCCCTGCGCGACGCCGCGGCGCTGGTCACGGGGGCCGGCCTGCCGCTGGTCGAGCTGCACATCAGCAACCCGGGCGCCCGCGAGCAGTTCCGCCGGCACAGCGTGGTCACCCCCGTGGCGACCGGGGTGGTGGCCGGGTTCGGCGTCGCCGGCTACGCCCTGGCGCTGCGTGCGGCGGTCGGCGTGGCGCGCAGCAGCACCACCGAGGCCGCGCCTACCACCTGACCTCGTCCGAACGGGGGAGGCGCGCCCACACCTTCGTACCGTCCGTGCCCGGACGTGTTCACAACGTGACCCTCCGTCGGCGAGGATCGCCCGTATGAGGCGGACGGGTCGGCAGCGCGCGACCGTCGTCGTCCCCCCGCTGGCCCCGACCTCGGTCGAGCTGCTGCACGCCGTGCGCCACGACCTGCTCCACGTCGCCCACCAGCCCGTGGTCGGGCTCGAGGACCGGCAGGTGCACGGCTCGGAGAGCCTCGTGCGCTGGCTGCACCCGCGCCTCGGGATGCTCCTGCCCTCG
The DNA here is from genome assembly GCA_963750335.1 of uncultured Actinomycetota bacterium. Lineage (GTDB taxonomy): Bacteria > Actinomycetota > Actinomycetes > Actinomycetales > JBBAYJ01 > Aquipuribacter. The sequence continues at coordinate 75,127 of CAVVQD010000009.1, read as the reverse complement.
CGCTTCCTGCCCCTGGCCCACGTGGTCGGGGCCACGCCCGCCGTCGACCTGCAGGTGCTGCGGGCCACGTGCCGCCGCCTGGCCGCCGACCCGGCCCTGCCCGGGGCCAGCACCAACGTCTCCCGCGACAGCCTGCTGCGCCGCGGCTTCGTCACCGACGTGCTGCGGGTGCTCGAGGAGCACGAGGTCGCGGGCCACCGGGTCACCCTCGAGCTGTCCGAGGAGCTCACGCTGGCGGACCTGGCCCTGGTCGGCGACGAGCTGCGCCGGCTCCGGCTGGCCGGGGTGCTCCTGGCCCTGGACGACCTGGGCTCCGGTGCCACCACCCTGGAGCACGTCCGTGTGCTGCGGCCCGCGTGGGTCAAGGTCGACCGGTCGCTCGTGGTCGGGGTGGACCGCTCCGCCGCACGGCTGCGGGCGGTCGAGCGCGTCGTGGACCTCGCCCGGGCCACCGGTGCGCGGGTGACCGCCGAGGGGGTCGAGGACGAGCAGCAGGCCCTCGCCCTGGCCGGCGTGGGCTGCGAGCGCGGCCAGGGGTGGCTGTTCGGGCGGCCGGTGGTGCAGCTGGCGACGGATAGGATCGCCCACCATGGCGACGACCAACGACCTCAAGAACGGCATCGTGCTCAAGATCGACGGCAACCTGTGGACCGTGGTGGAGTTCCAGCACGTCAAGCCGGGTAAGGGTCCCGCCTTCGTCCGCACCAAGCTGAAGAGCGTCATGTCGGGCAAGGTGGTCGACAAGACGTTCAACGCCGGCCTCAAGGTCGAGACCGCGACCGTGGACAAGCGCGACATGCAGTACCTCTACGCCGACGGCGAGGACTACGTGTTCATGGACTCCGACACCTACGACCAGCTCCACGTGCCGGCCGCCACCGTGGGCGACGTCGCCGACTTCCTGCTCGAGAACCAGACCACGATGGTCGCCGTCCACGAGGGCACCGTGCTGTACGTCGAGCTCCCGGCCTCGGTCGAGCTCCTCATCGCCCACACCGACCCCGGCCTGCAGGGCGACCGCTCCACCGGCGGCACCAAGCCCGCGACCCTGGAGACCGGCCGCGAGATCCAGGTCCCGCTGTTCCTCGAGAGCGGCACCAAGGTCAAGGTCGACACCCGCTCGGGCGACTACCTCGGGCGCGTCAGCTGAGCGCGCGGCACAAGGCCCGCAAGCGCGCCCTCGACGTCCTGTTCGAGGCCGAGCAGCGGCGGGTCGAGCCCATCGCGCTGCTGGCGACCCGGATCGCGGGCGGCGAGCCGCCCGTGCCGGAGTACGCGGCCGAGATCGTCGAGGGCGTGGTCGCGCACCAGGTCCAGATCGACGAGGCGCTGAGCACGTACGCCCACGGCTGGACGCTCGACCGGATGCCGTCGGTCGACCGGGGCATCCTCCGGATCGCCACGTGGGAGCTCGTCCACAACGACGACGTGCCCGACGACGTCGTCATCTCCGAGGCCGTCACGCTGGCCTCGGAGCTGTCGACCGACGACTCGCCGGCCTTCGTCAACGGGCTGCTGGCCCGGATCCGCGACCTCAAGGCCACGCTCCAGGCCTGAGGCCGCAGCCTGGCTAGAGTCGTGGCCGTGGCTGGTGCGGAGGTCGACGGGGCGGGGCTGCTGGCCCGGCACGAGGGGCTCGACCTGCTCGTCCTCCTCGGCTCGCGCGCCCGTGGCGACGCGGGACCGGGGTCCGACTGGGACCTGGGCTACCTCGGCGACGGGGTGGACCCGCTGTCCCTGCGGGCGGAGCTGGTCGACGCGCTCGGGACGGACGAGGTGGACCTGGTGGACCTCGCCCGGGCCTCGGCCGTCCTGCGACGTGACGCCGCGGTCGACGGTGTGGCCCTGGCCGCCCGCGAGCCGGACGGCTTCGCGCGCTTCCAGGTCGAGGCGGTGACCTTCTGGGCGGACGTCGAGCCCGTGGTCCGTGAGGCGCACGACGAGGTCGTCCGGGCGGTGACCGGCTGATGGTCCCCACCGACCGAGCCGTCCTGGTCGAGCGCGTCGCCGCCGTCGAGCGGCACCTGGACCGGGTGGCCGACCAGCTGCCGGTCCGCGCGCAGGACCTGCGGCCCGCGACGGCGGCCAGCGACGCGGTCGTCCTCCACCTGTGGCAGGCCGTCCAGATGACGATCGACCTCGCGGTGTCCTGGTGCGTCCGCGCCGGCCTCGGTGCGCCCCCGAGCTACGGCGAGGCGTTCCGCCGGCTGGCGGCGGACGGACGAATGGACCCGGACCTGGCCGACCGGCTGGTCCGGGCGGTGGGGCTGCGCAACATCGTCGTGCACGCGTACACCGACCTCGACCTGGCCGTGGTGCACGCAGCGGCCACGACCGGGCCGGCCGACCTGCGGGGCTTCGCGGCCGCGCTGCTGCGCGCCGAGGCCTGAGGCCCCGGGGTCGGGCGCCTCAGTCCAGGACGGCGCGGCGGGCGTCGGCGTCCAGGACCTGCCAGCTGATGAGCTGGTCGACGAGGGCGGCCGGCGCGAGGTCGTAGATCACGGCCAGGGAGCGCAGGTCGTCGGCGCGGATCGACAGGATCTTGCCGTTGTAGTCGCCGCGCTGGGACTGGATGGTCTGGGCGTAGCGGGCGAGCGGGCCGGCCTTCTCGGCGGGCACGTTCATCAGCCGCTCGAGGTCGAGGACCAGGCGCGGCGGCGGCTCGCCGGAGCCCGCGGGGGCGCCGTCGGGGAGCAGGGCCTGCACGGGGACGCCGTAGAAGTCGGCGAGCTCGGCGAGGCGCTGCACGGTCACGGCGCGGTCGCCGCGCTCGTAGGAGCCGACCACGACGGCCTTCCACCGGCCCTGGGACTTCTCCTCCACACCGTGCAGCGAGAGACCCTGCTGGGTGCGGATCGCGCGGAGACGCGAGCCGAGCGCGCGTGCGTAGTCGGTAGCCATGCCCCCAGGATCACGGAGAGTTACTCCTGCGGTCAAGCACTTCATCACGGAGCGTCACCGGGACGGGCTAGTCCCATCGGCTGGTGTCCACGCCCGGACAGCCCGGCGGGGCCGCGGCGTCACCGCGCTAGGGTGCTCGGCGACCGACGTCCTTTAAGTCCCGTCCCGTGAGGCGGGGAAGGAGGTCCACCCGACCGTGCCCGAGCAGCAGAGCCACGACCCCGCCCGGCCGACGGCCGTGCCCCGGCGGTCCGCCCGGACGCGACCGTCGCACGGACGGACCGTCGTCAGCGCCGACGACATCGACCGCGCCGTCCAGCGCATCGCCCACGAGCTGCTCGAGCGCAACCGCTCGGCCGCCGACCTGGTGCTGCTGGGGATCCCCACCCGGGGCGTCCCGCTCGCCGAGCGCATCGCCGCGGCGCTGGAGCAGGTGGACGGCGTCCGCCCGCCCACCGGGTCCCTGGACGTCACCATGTACCGGGACGACCTGCGCCACCACCCGACCCGTGGACTCGCCGTGACCGACGTCCCGGTGGACGTCACGGACCGTGTCGTCGTGCTCGTCGACGACGTCCTGTTCTCCGGCCGCACCATCCGGGCGGCCCTGGACGCGGTCGCCGACCTCGGCCGTCCCCGCGCGGTCCGGCTCGTGGCCCTGGTCGACCGGGGCCACCGCGAGCTGCCGATCCGGGCCGACCACGTCGGGCGCAACCTGCCCACGGCGGCCGACGAGAAGGTCGCGGTCCGGCTGCGCGAGACCGACGGCAGCGACGGGGTCGACATCCTGCGGCCGGGGCCCGACCGTGCCCGCGCCCGGGCGAGCGCGCGGCGGTGGCGCGTGAAGCACCTGCTCTCCACCGCCGACCTCGACCACGGCCAGGCGCTCGCCCTGCTCGACACCGCCGAGGCCATGGCCGAGACCCAGCGCCGCGAGATCAAGAAGCTGCCGACGCTGCGCGGGCGCACCGTGGTCAACCTCTTCTTCGAGGACTCCACCCGCACCCGGATCTCGTTCGAGGCCGCGGCCAAGCGGCTGTCCGCGGACGTCATCAACTTCTCCGCCAAGGGCTCCAGCGTCTCCAAGGGCGAGAGCCTCAAGGACACCGCCGAGACCCTGCAGGCGATGGGCGCCGACGCCGTCGTCATCCGCCACCCCGCCTCCGGCGCCCCCCACCGCCTCGCCGCGCAGGGCTGGACCACGGGCGCGGTGCTCAACGCCGGCGACGGCACCCACGAGCACCCCACCCAGGCGCTGCTGGACGCCTTCACCCTGCGCCGGCACCTGCGCGGCGGCGAGGGCGACCTGGCCGGGCTGCGCGTCGCCGTCGTCGGCGACGTGCTGCACTCCCGCGTCGCCCGCTCCAACGTGCACCTGCTGCGCACGCTGGGGGCCGACGTCACCCTCGTCGCCCCGCCGACGCTGCTGCCCCGCGGGGTGGGGAGTGGCCGTGCTCGACGTCGTTCGACCTCGACGCGGTGCTGCCCGACGTGGACGCGGTGATGATGCTGCGGGTCCAGGGGGAGCGGATGAACGCCGCCTACTTCCCCTCCGAGCGCGAGTACTCGCGCCGCTACGGCCTGGACGCCCGGCGGCTGCGGCTGCTGCCGGACCACGCGATCGTCATGCACCCCGGCCCGATGAACCGCGGCCTGGAGATCAGCGCCGACGCGGCCGACAGCCCGCGGGCCGTCGTGCTCGACCAGGTGACCAACGGCGTCGCGGTCCGGATGGCCGCGCTGTACCTGCTGCTGGCCGGAGAGGGAGGCGTCGCGTGAGCTGGTTGCTGCGAGGGGCGAGCCTGCCCGACGGGACCGGCGCGGACCTGCTGCTGCGCGACGGGGTGCTCGCCGAGCTCGGGGGCCGCGGGCTCCCTGGACGCCGGCGCCGGCGTCACCGTGGTCGACGCCGACGGGCTGCGTGGCCCTGCCCGGCCTGGTGGACCTGCACACCCACCTGCGCGAGCCCGGCCGCGAGGACGCCGAGACCGTGGAGTCCGGCACCCGCGCCGCGGCGGCGGGCGGCTACACCGCCGTGCACGCCATGGCCAACACCAGCCCCGTCGCCGACACCGCCGGGGTGGTGGAGCAGGTGCACCGGCTGGGCCGGCACGCACGGCTGGTGCGACGTGCGCCCCGTCGGCGCGGTCACCGTCGGACTGGCCGGGCAGCCGGCTGGCGGAGCTCGGGGCGATGGCCGACCTCGGCCGCCCGGGTCCGGGTGTTCAGCGACGACGGGCACTGCGTCTCCGACCCGGTGCTCATGCGCCGCGCGCTGGAGTACGTGCGCGCCTTCGACGGCGTGGTCGCCCAGCACGCGCAGGACCCCCGCCTCACCGAGGGCGCCCAGATGCACGAGGGCGACGTGTCGCTCGGTGCTCGGGCTGGCCGGCTGGCCCGCGGTCGCCGAGGAGGCCGTCGTCGCCCGGGACGTGCTGCTCGCCGCCCACGTCGGCTCCCGGGTCCACGTCTGCCACGTGTCGACCGCGGGCAGCGTGGAGATCGTCCGCCTGGCCAAGCAGCGCGGGCCTGCCCGTCACCGCCGAGGTCACCCCCCACCACCTGCTGCTCACCGACGAGCTGGTCCGCAGCTACGACCCGGTCTACAAGGTCAACCCGCCGCTGCGCACCGCGGCGGACGTGCAGGCCCTGCGCGAGGCCGTCGCCGACGGGACCGTGGACGTCGTGGCCACCGACCACGCCCCGCACCCCACCGAGGCCAAGGACTGCGAGTGGGCCGCGGCCGCCATGGGCATGACCGGGCTGGAGACCGCGCTCGCCGTGGTCCAGGAGACCCTCGTCGACACCGGCATGCTCAGCTGGGCCGGGGTCGCCGAGCGGATGTCGACCGCGCCGGCCCGGATCGGCCGCCTCGACGACGCCGCCCTCGGCCCGGCCTCGCACGGGCGCGGGCTCGTCGTCGGCGCCCCCGGGCACGTCACCCTGTACGACCCCGCCGCCCCCACGGTCGTCGACCCGGCCGGCGCACCAGACGCTCGGGCGCAACAGCCCCTTCCGCGGCCGCACCCTGCCCGGCCGGGTGGTGGCCACCTTCCTGCGCGGCCGGCCCACCGTCCTGGACGGTGCCCTGGTCGAGCGCGCGCCCGGCCGAGGGGAGCGCCTGGTGAGCCCGTGGCTCGCGGGCCTCGTCGTGCTGCTCGTCGTGCCGCTGGCCTTCGGGCTCATGTGGCTGGGCTGGCGGGGCCGCGCGCGCCGGCAGGGCGACGTCGCCGAGCCCGCCGCCGGTCCGCCGCCGTCCGGCCTCGGCCAGGCGCTCGTGCCGGAGCCGGTCGAGGGCCTGTACGTCTCCACCGTCCGGGCGGGGGAGTGGCTGGACCGGGTCGTCGTCCACGGCCTGGGCGTCCGCTCCGACGCGGTGATGCACGCCGGCACGGCCGGCCTGTGGTTCTCCCGCACCGGGGCGCGCGACCTGTTCGTCCCCGCCGCCGACGTGCTCGCCGTGCGGGTCGAGAGCGGCATCGCCGGCAAGTACACGGTCGGCGAGGGCCTGCTCGTGGTCCGCTGGCGCACCGCGGGCGGGCCGGGCGCGCCCGAGCTCGACACCGGCTTCCGCCCCCGCGAGTGGGCCACCTCGGCCGTCCTCGCCGCCGCCCTGCAGCCCCTCGTCACCGGAGGACCCGCATGAGCACCAGCACCCCAGCCAGCACGCCCCTGCCCGCCGTCCTGCTGCTGGAGGACGGCCGCCTGTTCCGCGGCGAGGCCTTCGGGGCGGTCGGCCAGACCGTCGGCGAGGCGGTCTTCTCCACCGGGATGACCGGCTACCAGGAGACCCTCACCGACCCCAGCTACCACCGCCAGGTCGTGGTCATGACGGCCCCGCACGTCGGCAACACCGGCGTCAACGACGAGGACCAGGAGTCGCGCCGGGTCTGGGTGGCCGGGTACGTGGTCCGCGACCCCGCCCCGCGGCCGTCCAGCTGGCGCTCGACCCGCAGCCTCGCCGACGAGCTGGAGGCGCAGGGCACCGTCGGGATCGGCGGGGTGGACACCCGCGCGGTGGTCCGGCACCTGCGCGAGCGCGGCGTCATGCGGGCCGGGATCTTCTCCGGCCCGGCCGCCCGCGCGCCCGGTCGAGGAGCTGCTCCGGACCGTCCGGGAGTCCCCGGCCATGAGCGGGGCCGACCTCGCGGGCGAGGTGTCGACCGACGAGGCGTACCTGGTGCCGGCGCACGGGGAGCGCCGCCTCACCGTGGCCGCGGTCGACCTCGGCATCAAGTCCATGACCCCGCGCCGGCTGGCCGAGCGCGGCGTCGACACCCACGTCCTGCCCGCCGCCGCGACCCTCGACGACGTGCTCGCGGTCAGCCCCGACGGCGTGTTCTTCTCCAACGGCCCGGGCGACCCCGCCGCCGCCGAGGGCCCGGTGCGGCTGCTGCAGCAGGTCCTGGAGCGCGACATCCCGTTCTTCGGGATCTGCTTCGGCAACCAGCTGCTCGGCCGCGCTCTCGGCCTCGGCACGTACAAGCTCGGCTACGGGCACCGCGGCATCAACCAGCCCGTCGTCGACCGGCGCACCGGCCGGGTCGAGATCACCGCCCACAACCACGGCTTCGCGGTCGACGCCCCGCTCGACGGGCCGGTCGAGGCGCCGGTCGGCGGGCTCGGCCGGGTCGAGGTGAGCCACGTCTGCCTCAACGACGACGTGGTCGAGGGGCTGAACCTCCTCGACCGGCGGGCCTTCAGCGTGCAGTACCACCCGGAGGCCGCCGCCGGCCCGCACGACGCCGGCTACCTGTTCGACCGCTTCGTCGACCTCATGCAGACCGACCCGGGCACCTCCGGCCGACAGGGAGGCACCGCCTGATGCCGCGCCGCACCGACATCTCCAGCGTCCTCGTCATCGGCTCCGGGCCGATCGTCATCGGCCAGGCCGCCGAGTTCGACTACTCCGGCACCCAGGCCTGCCGGGTGCTGCGCGAGGAGGGCCTGCGGGTCGTCCTCGTCAACAGCAACCCCGCGACGATCATGACCGACCCCGACTTCGCCGACGCGACGTACATCGAGCCGATCACCACCGAGGTCATCGAGCGGATCATCGCCGCCGAGCGGCCGGACGCGATCCTCCCGACGCTCGGCGGGCAGACCGCGCTCAACGCCGCCATCCAGCTCGCCGAGGCCGGGATCCTCGAGCGGTACGGCGTCGAGCTCATCGGCGCGGACATCGCCGCCATCGGCAAGGCCGAGGACCGCGAGCAGTTCAAGGAGGTCGTGGCCGCGGCCGGGGCGCACAGCGCGCGCAGCCGCGTGGTCCGCGACCTCGAGGGCGCGCTCGCGGCCGCCGCCGAGTACGACTACCCGGTCGTCCTGCGGCCCTCGTTCACCATGGGCGGGCTCGGCTCGGGCTTCGCCGAGGACGAGCAGACCCTGCGCCGGATGATCGTGGCCGGCCTGGCCGCCAGCCCCACCCACGAGGTGCTCGTCGAGGAGAGCATCAAGGGCTGGAAGGAGTACGAGCTCGAGCTCATGCGCGACCGGGCCGACAACGTCGTCGTCGTGTGCTCGATCGAGAACGTCGACCCGATGGGCGTGCACACCGGCGACTCCATCACCGTCGCGCCCGCCCTCACCCTCACCGACCGGGAGTACCAGCGGCTGCGCGACATCTCCCTCGCGGTCATCCGCGGGGTCGGGGTCGACACCGGCGGCTGCAACATCCAGTTCGCGGTCGAACCCCGTCGACGGCCGGGTCGTCGTCATCGAGATGAACCCGCGGGTGTCCCGCTCCAGCGCGCTGGCCTCCAAGGCGACCGGGTTCCCCATCGCCAAGATCGCCGCGCGCCTGGCCATCGGCTACACCCTCGACGAGATCCCCAACGACATCACCGGCTCCACCCCGGCGAGCTTCGAGCCGTCGCTGGACTACGTCGTCGTCAAGATCCCGCGCTTCGCGTTCGAGAAGTTCCCGGCCGCGGACAAGACCCTCACCACGACCATGAAGTCCGTCGGCGAGGCCATGGCCATCGGGCGCAGCTTCACCGAGGCCCTGCAGAAGGCGATGCGCTCGCTGGAGCGGCGCGGCTCCGCGTTCCGGTTCCCGGCGCTCGACGCGGACGTCGACCTCGACGCGCTCGTCGCGGCCACGGTCCAGCCGACCGAGGACCGGCTCGTCGCCGTCCAGCAGGCGCTGTGGGCCGGGGCCACGGTCGAGCAGGTGCACGACGCGTGCGGCATCGACCCGTGGTTCCTCGACCAGATCAGCCTCATCGACGACGTCGCCCGCGAGGTGGCGGACGTCGCCACGCTCGACGAGCCCACCCTGCGCCGGGCCAAGCGCCACGGCTTCTCCGACGAGCAGGTCGCCGCGCTGCGCGGCATGAGCGAGCCCGTGGTCCGCGGCCTGCGCCACGCCCTCGGCGTCCGGCCGGTGTTCAAGACCGTCGACACGTGCGCCGCGGAGTTCGCCGCCCTCACGCCGTACCACTACTCCTCCTACGACGAGGAGGACGAGGTCGTCCCCTCCGACCGGCGCAAGGTCGTCATCCTCGGCTCGGGACCCGAACCGGATCGGGCAGGGCGTGGAGTTCGACTACTCGTGCGTGCACGCCGCGTTCGCGCTCCGGGACGCCGGCTTCGAGACGATCATGGTCAACTGCAACCCCGAGACCGTCTCCACCGACTACGACACCTCCGACCGGCTGTACTTCGAGCCGCTCACCGTGGAGGACGTGCTCGAGGTCGTCCACGCCGAGCAGCGCTCCGGCGAGCTGCTCGGCGTCGTCGTCCAGCTCGGCGGCCAGACCCCGCTCGGCCTGGCCGACGAGCTCGCCGCCGCCGGGGTGCCCGTCCTCGGCACCAGCCCCGCCGCGATCCGCCTCGCCGAGGACCGCAGCGCCTTCGGCCACGTGCTGGCCGGGGCGGGCCTGCCCGCGCCCGTGTGGGACACCGCGGCCAGCTTCGAGGAGGCGCGCCAGGTCGCCGAGCGGATCGGCTACCCGGTCCTCGTCCGGCCCTCGTTCGTGCTCGGCGGGCGCGGCATGGAGGTCGTCGACGACGCCGAGGCCCTCGACGGCTACGTCGCCCGGGCCGGTGCCACCGGGGTCCGGGTCGGGCCGCAGCACCCGCTGCTCGTCGACCGGTTCCTCGACGACGCCGTGGAGATCGACGTCGACGCCCTGTGCGACGGCACGGAGGTGTTCATCGGCGGGGTCATGGAGCACATCGAGGAGGCCGGCGTGCACTCCGGCGACAGCGCCTGCGTGCTGCCGCCGGTCACCCTCGGCGCCGCCGTGCTGGCCCAGGTCCGCCACGCCACCGAGGCCATCGCGCACGGCGTCGGCGTGGTCGGCCTGCTCAACGTGCAGTACGCCCTGGTCGGCGACACCGTCATGGTGCTCGAGGCCAACCCGCGCGCCAGCCGCACCGTGCCGTTCGTGTCCAAGGCCACCGACGTGCCGCTGGCCAAGGCGGCGGCGCGGATCATGACCGGCTCGACCATCGCCGGGCTGCGGGCCGAGGGCATGCTGCCCGCGGTCGGCGACGGCGCCAGCCACCCGCCGGTCGCGGTGTCGGTCAAGGAGGCCGTGCTGCCGTTCAAGCGGTTCCGGACCACGACCGGCGCGGTCGTCGACTCCGTCCTCGGGCCGGAGATGCGCTCGACCGGCGAGGTGATGGGCATCGACGTCGACTTCCCGCGGGCGTTCGCCAAGAGCCAGGCCGCGGCCTACGGCGGCCTGCCGACGAGCGGCCGGGTGTTCGTCTCCGTGGCCGACCGCGACAAGCGGGCCATGCTGTTCCCGATGAGCCGGCTCGCGGCGCTCGGCTTCGAGATCCTCGCCACGGCCGGCACCGCGGAGACCCTGCGCCGCAACGGCATCGCCTCCACCGTGGTCCGCAAGCACAGCCAGGGCCCCGGCCCCGACGGCGAGCCGACCATCACCCAGCTCATCCTCGACGGCGGCGTGGCCATGGTGGTCAACACCCCGTCCGGGCGGGCGGCCCGCGCGGACGGCTACGACATCCGCGCGGCCACGACCACGGTCGACGCGCCGATCATCACGACGGTGCAGCAGCTCGCGGCGGCCGTGCAGGGGATCGAGGCCATCGCCGACGGCGGCTTCGCCGTGGCCAGCCTCCAGCAGCACGCCCGCGACATCTCCGTCGAGCGGGAGCAGCACCGGTGACCGCAGCCGCCGTCGACGGGCCGCCGGCCCGGCCGGCCCAGGTCCGGGCCCCGGTCGTCGTCGCCGAGCCGCTCGGCGCCTACACGCACCTCGTGCTCGCCGACCCGGTGCTCGCGCAGGCGCAGCCCGGGCAGTTCGTGGCCGTGGCGGTCGGGGACCGGCAGTCCTCCATGCTGCTGCGCCGGGCGTTCAGCGTGCACCGGGCCGACCCGGTCGCCGGGACCCTCGAGGTCGTCGTCGCCGCCCACGGGGCGGGCACGGCGTGGATCGCCGGGCGCCAGGTCGGCGACGAGCTCGACGTCGTCGGCCCGCTCGGCACCCGCTTCGTCCTGCCGCCCGCCGGCGGACGGGTCGTGCTCGTCGGCGGGGGCTACGGCTCGGCGCCGTTCGCCTGGACCGCGGCCGCCGCCGTGGCCGCCGGGGTCCGGGTCGACGCCGTGGTCGGGGCCGGCGACGCCGACCGGCTGTGCGACGTCGACGGCGTCCGCGCCGTCGTCGAGGCCGCCGGCGGCAGGGTGCTCGTCACCACCGACGACGGCAGCGCGGGGGAGCGGGGCCGGGTCACCGACGCGCTCGCCGTCCTCCTGGCCGACGACGGCGACGGCCCGGCAGGCGAGGGCCCGACCACCGTCGCCGCGTGCGGGCCGATGGCCATGCTCGCCGCCGTGGCCCGCACCGCCGCCGAGGCGGCCGCCCGCACCGGCTCGCCGGTCGAGGTCCAGGTCGCGGTCGAGGAGGCCATGGCCTGCGGCATCGGCATCTGCATGACGTGCGTGCTGCCCGTCCGCGGCGCCGACGGGCGACCCGGATGCTGCGCGCCTGCACCGACGGGCCCGTGCTCGACGCCTCGACCGTGCGCTGGGACTGCGTGGGCAGCCACGGCGCCTCCGTCCCGGCCGACGCCGTCGGCGCCCCGGTCGGGGGTGCGGCATGAGCGCCGACGCCGTGGTGGCCGACCCGACATGTCGGCCCGCCTCGTCGCGCCGGCCGGGACGGTCGACCTGGCCGCCGGCGTCCTCACGGCCAGCGGCTGCGCGGCCGCCGGCCGCGAGCTGGACCCCTACCTCGACCTCGCCGCCCTCGGCGGGGTCGTCACCAAGACGATCATGCGCGAGGCGCGCTCCGGCCGGCCGACGCCGCGGATGGCCGAGACGCCGTCGGGGATGCTCAACTCCATCGGCCTGCAGGGACCCGGCGTCGAGCACTTCCTCGCCCACGACCTGCCGTGGGTGGCCGAGCGCGGCGCCCGCGCCGTGGTCAGCGTGGCCGGCGAGGACGTCGCCGAGTTCGTCGAGGTGGCCGAGGCGCTCGGCCGGGCCACGTCGGACGACGGCCCGCTCGGCCGGCCCGGCACCGACGGCGGCGTGCTGGCCGCGGTCGAGGTCAACATCTCCTGCCCCAACGTCGCCAACCGCGGGCTCGTCTTCGCGTGCGACCCGGGCAGCGCGGCCGAGGTCGTCGCCGCCGTCCGCGCGGTCACCGACCCGCGCCTGCCGGTCCTGGCCAAGCTGTCGCCCGACGTCACCGACATCGTGGCCGTCGCCCGGTCCGTGCTCGAGGCGGGCGCCGACGGCCTGGTCATGATCAACACCCTGCTGGGGGTGGCCATCGACGTCGAGCGCGGCGCTCCCGTCCTGTCCCGCGTGACCGGGGGCCTGTCGGGCCCGGCCGTGCGCCCCGTCGCCGTGCGCTGCGTCTGGCAGGTGACCGCGGCGATGCGCGCGGGGCTGCTCCCCACGGCCCCCGTCGTGGGGGTCGGCGGCGTGCGGACCGGTCGCGACGCGGCCGAGCTCGTGCTGGCCGGGGCCAGCGCCGTCCAGGTCGGCACCGTCACCTTCGGCGACCCCGGCGCCCCCGCCCGGGTGCGCGACGAGCTCGCCGCCGTGGTCCGCCACCACGGCCTCGGGTCGCTGGCCGGGCTGGTGGGCCGGGCGCACGACGCGGTGCGGTCGGGGGGCCACGCATGAGCGCGGCCGCCCCCCGCCCGGCCTTCGGTCCGGCGCTGGCCGCTGCCCTGCGCACGCACGGTCCGCTGTGCGTCGGCCTGGACCCGGCGCCCGCCACTGCTCGCGGGCTGGGGCCTCGGCGACGACGTCGAAGGCCTGCGCCGCTTCTGCGGCACCGTCGTCGAGGCCCTCGCCGGGCGCACGGCCCTGCTCAAGCCGCAGGTCGCGTTCTACGAGCGGCACGGCTCGGCCGGGCTGGCCGTGCTGGAGCAGGCTGCTGGCCGACTGCCGCGTCGGCGGGGCAGCTGGTGCTGGCCGACGCCAAGCGCGGCGACATCGGCTCCACGGCCGCCGGGTACGCCGACGCCTGGCTCGACCCGGCGTCCCCGCTGGCCGCCGACGCCGTCACCGTCTCGCCCTACCTCGGCTACGGCAGCCTCGCCCCGATGGTGGACGCCGCCGCCGCGCACGGGCGCGGGGTGTTCGCGCTGTGCCTCACCTCCAACCCCGAGGGCGCCTCGGTCCAGCACGCCCGGCCCGTGGACGGCTCCGGGCGCCAGCGTGGCCGCCGCGGTCGCCCGCCAGGCCGCCGCCGACAACGCGCGCCTCGCGGCGCCCGGGGACCCCGGCCCCGTCGGGCTCGTGGTCGGGGCGACGTCGGGGAGCAGCTGGCCTCGACCGGGGTCGACCTCGCCGCGGTGCGCGGGCACCTGCTCCTGCCCGGGCTCGGCGCCCAGGGCGCCACCGCGGCGGACGTCGCCCGGCACCTCGGCGGCCTGGCGGCCGCTGCTCGTGCCCAGCGCCAGCCGCGAGGTCGCTGCGCGCAGGTCCCGGCCCCGCCGCCCTGCGCGAGCGGGCCGCGCGGCTCGCGGGCGAGCTCGCCACGGGCTCGCCGGGTCCGGCTGCCGCCGGCGGTCGGGCCGTCGCCCGCCGGGCCCGCCCGGCCGTCCGTGCGAGGTCTCGCCGGCCGGAGTCGTTGGACCCGCGGCGACGGCATGGGTACGTTCAGCGAGCGCCGCGACGCACCACCGGCAGGCCCCGGCCCGACCGCCAGCAGCACCTGTCCGCCACCGACCGTCCCGACCCGACCACAGAGGTGTCCCGTGCCCCTTCCCACCCTCACCCCCGAGCAGCGCGCCGCCGCCCTCGAGAAGGCCGCGGCCGCCCGTCGGGAGCGCGCCGAGGTCAAGAACCGGCTGAAGAACGGCTCGGCGACCCTGTCCGAGGTCATCGACCGAGGGCTCCACCAACGACGTGGTGGGCAAGATGAAGGTCGCCGCCCTCCTGGAGGCGCTGCCCGGCACGGGCAAGGTGCGCGCCAAGGCCGTCATGGAGGAGATCGGGATCAGCGAGACCCGCCGGGTCCGCGGCCTCGGCGCCAACCAGACCGCCGCCCTCATCGAGCGCTTCGCGCGGCAGGCGACCGGTCCCCGGAGGCCGCAGGGCGCCCCCGGGTCACCGTCCTGGCCGGGCCCACGGCGGTCGGCAAGGGCACGGTCTCCGCGGACGTCCGCGCCCGCTACCCCGAGGTCGCCATCTCGGTGTCGGCGACGACCCGCCGCCCGCGCCCCGGCGAGGTGGACGGGGTGCACTACCACTTCGTCTCCGAGGCGGATTCGACCGGATGATCGCCGGCCGGCGAGCTGCTGGAGTGGGCCCTCGTCCACGGCCGGCAGCGCTCCGGCACCCCGCGCCACGCGGTGGAGACGGCGCTGTCCTCCGGCCACCCGGTGCTGCTGGAGATCGACATCCAGGGCGCCCGGCAGATCCGCACCACGTACCCGCAGGCCCGGTTCGTGTTCCTGGCCCCCCCCGACCTGGGAGGAGCTGGTCTCCCGGCTGGTCGGCCGGGGCACCGAGGACGACGAGGAGCGGGAGCGTCGGCTGGCCACCGCCAGGGTCGAGCTGGCGGCCGAGCCGGAGTTCGACCGGACCATCGTCAACCACGACGTCCGGCAGGCGGCCGACGACCTCGTATCATTGATGGGATTGCCGGTCGCGCGGCTAGCCGCCGAGACCACCGGCCGGCCCGCGGAACCGCAGCCCCCGACGTCTGGAGACACCGTGCCCGGAACACCCGCTGCCCCCGAGGGCATCACCAACCCGCCGATCGACGACCTGCTGAGCACCGTCGACTCCAAGTACTCCCTGGTCATCTACGCGGCCAAGCGCGCCCGCCAGATCAACGCCTACTACTCCCAGCTCGGCGAGGGCCTGCTGGAGTACGTCGGCCCGCTCGTGGAGACCCACGTGCAGGAGAAGCCGCTCTCGGTCGCGCTGCGCGAGATCGACGCCGGCCTGCTCACCATCCAGGCCAACCCGCCCGCCGCCGAGGACTGATACCCCTGCGGGTCGTCCTCGGCGTCGCCGGCGGCATCGCGGCCTACAAGGCCGCGACCCTGCTGCGGCTGCTGCGCGCGGACGGGCACGACGTCACCGGTCGTGCCCACCGAGGCGGCCCTGCGCTTCGTCGGCGAGCCCACCTGGTCGGCCCTGTCGGGCCACCCGGTCGCCACCGACGTCTGGAGCGACGCCCACGAGGTGCCGCACGTGGCGCATCGGCCGTGCCGCCGACCTCGTCGTCGTCGCCCCCGCCACCGCGGACCTGCTGGCCCGGGCCGCGCACGGCCTGGCCGACGACCTGCTGACCAGCACGCTGCTGACGGCCACCTGCCCGGTCCTGCTGGCCCCGGCGATGCACACCGAGATGTGGGCGCACCCCGCCACCCGCGCCAACGTCGCGACGCTGCGCGCCCGCGGCGTCGTCGTCGTCGACCCCGCGGTCGGCCGGCTCACCGGCGCCGACTCCGGCCAGGGCCGGCTGCCCGAGCCCGACGACCTGCTCCGCGTGCGCTCCGGCGCGCCGGCCGAGGCGCCCCGGACCTGCCGGGCGCGACGGGGCAGGGACGAGACCGCCGCTCCGGCCCCAGAGCTCCCGACCGGCGACCTCGCCGGCCGCCGCGTGGTGGTCGTCCGCCGGCGGCACCCGCGAGCCGCTGGACCCGGTCCGCTTCCTGGGCAACGCCTCCTCCGGCCGGCAGGGGATCGCCCTGCCGAGGCGGCCCGCGACCGGGGCGCCGAGGTGCACCTGGTCGCCGCCCACGTCGAGGTGCCCGCTGCCCGAGGGCGTGCGCACCACCCGGTCGGGACCGCCGCCGAGCTGCACGAGGCCGTCCTGGCCGCCGTCCGCGACGCCGACGTCGCTCGTCATGGCCGCCGCCGTCGCCGACTTCCGGCCCGACGAGGTCGCCGGGACGAAGATCAAGAAGACGGCGAGCGACGACGTGCCGACCCTGCGGCTGGTCCGCACCGTCGACGTGCTCGCTGCCGTCTCCCACGACCGGCCCCACCCCGGCCTGGTGGTGGTCGGCTTCGCGGCCGAGACCGGCGACGCCGGCGGCGACGTCCGCAGCCACGCCGAGGCGCAAGCTCGCGTCCAAGGGCTGCGACCTGCTCGTCGTCAACGACGTGTCCGGCGGGGCGGTGTTCGGCAGCGAGAGCAACCGCGTCGTCGTCCTCGCCCCCGGCGCCCGGCCCGGCGAGAGCGTCGAGGTCGCCGCCGACCGGCACGCTGGCCAAGCGCGACGTCGCCGAGACCGTGCTCGACGCGCGTCGTCCACCGCCTGGGCGGCCCCTGACGCCACCGGCGCGGCCCCGGCCCCTAGGGTGGGCGGGGCCCTCGCGCCGAGCCCGTGCACCCGCCCGACCCGCCGCGACCCGTGGAGACCTGATGACCCTGCGCCTGTTCACGTCCGAGTCCGTCACCGAGGGGCACCCGGACAAGATCTGCGACCAGATCAGCGACGCGATCCTCGACGCGATGCTCGAGCAGGACCCCCGCTCGCCGCGTCGCGGTGGAGACCCTGGTGACCACCGGGCCTGGTCCACGTCGCCGGCGAGGTCACCACCGAGGCCTACGTCGAGATCCCCCGGATCGTGCGCGACACCGATCCTCGCGGATCGGCTACGACTCCTCGGTCAAGGGCTTCGACGGCACCTCGTGCGGCGTCTCGGTCTCGATCGGTCAGCAGTCCGCCGACATCGCCCAGGGCGTCGACAAGGCGCACGAGCTCCGCACCGCCGGCGCCGACGACCCGCTGGACGCCCAGGGCGCCGGCGACCAGGGCCTGATGTTCGGCTACGCCTGCGACGACACCCCGGAGCTCATGCCGCTGCCGATCGCGCTCGCGCACCGGCTGTCGGCGCGGCTGTCCGCAGGTGCGCAAGGACAACCTGCTCCCGTACCTGCGCCCCGACGGCAAGACCCAGGTGACCATCGCCTACGACGGCACCACCCCGGTCGCGGTGGACACCGTCGTGCTGTCCACGCAGCACGCGGCCGACATCTCCCTGGACAGCATGCTCGCCCCGGACATCGAGGAGCACGTCGTGCGCCCGGTCCTGGCCGACGCCGGCCTGGAGACCTCCGGGATGCGCCTGCTCGTCAACCCGACCGGCCGCTTCGAGATCGGCGGCCCGATGGGCGACGCCGGGCTCACCGGGCGCAAGATCATCGTCGACACCTACGGCGGCATGGCCCGCCACGGCGGCGGCGCCTTCTCCGGCAAGGACCCGTCGAAGGTCGACCGCTCCGCGGCCTACGCGATGCGCTGGGTGGCCAAGAACGTCGTCGCCGCGGGCCTGGCCACGCGCTGCGAGGTGCAGGTCGCCTACGCCATCGGCAAGGCCTCGCCCGGTCGGGCTGTACGTCGAGTGCTTCGGCACCGAGACGGTCCCGCTGGACCGGCTCAGCGCCGCCGTGCGCGAGGTGTTCGACCTGCGCCCGGCCGCCATCATCCGCGACCTGGACCTGCTGCGGCCGGTCTACGCGCAGACCGCCGTCCTACGGCCACTTCGGCCGCGACCTGCCGGGCATGACGTGGGAGCGCACCGACCGGGTCGACGCGCTGCGCGCCGCCGCCGGCGCCTGAGACCGGCGGCGCGGTCTGACGCCGGGGCCGGCCGCCCCGGCGCTGCCGACGGTCCCGTCACGGGTCCCGGCCCAGCGGGGCGGGACCGGCCGAGCCGACGCTGTTCGGCCCGGCCCCGCGCCGCCGGCGGAGCGGCCGCGGCGCCCGTGCCCGCCGGGACGAGGGACCCGGTCGCGCAGGTCGCGGTCGACGTGCCGCTGGCGCACCTGGACCACGCCTTCAGCTACGCCGTGCCCGGCCGGCGCTGGCCGACGGCGCGTGCCGGGAGCCGGGTCCGGTGCCGTTCGCCGGGCGGGACCGAGGACGGCTGGGTGCTCGCCGTCGCCGACGGCCCGCTGGACGGGCTGCGCCCGCTGCGCCGGCTCGTCACCCCGCTAGCCCCGCTCACGCCGACGAGGTCGCCGGCCTCGCGCGGGCCGTCGCCGACGCCACGGCCGGGACCCTGGTCGACGTCCTGCGCTCCGCGGTGCCGCCGCGGCACGCGGCCGCCGAGAAGGCGCTGCTCGCCGGCGCCGGGGCCGCTGGACGCACCTCCGGACCGCCGTCCCGCCCCGGGCGCCGCCGGGCGCCCGGCGGCGGCGGTGCCTGGCCCCCGCGGGCCCGGTGCGGCGGCCTGCGCCGGGGGCGAGGCGTTCCTGCGGCGCACCGCGGCGGGGCAGGGCCCGCTGGCCGCCGTCCGGCTGCCGCTGGACGTCGACCCGTGGTCGGCCGTCCTCGTCGCCGTCCGGGCCGCCCTGGCCTCCGACCGGGACGCCGTCGTGGTCCTGCCCGACGTCGCCGACGTCGAGGCGTGCGCGGCGGTCCTCGCGGCCGGCCTGGACGACCCCGCCACCCTGGCCCTGCTCCACCACGGGCTCGGGCCCTCGGTGCGCTGGCGGGAGTTCCTCCGCGCTGCGGACCGGGCGGGCGCGGGTCGCCGTCGGCACGCGGTCCGCCGTGTTCGCCCCGGTGGCCCGCCCGGGTCTGGTGCTGGTCTGGGACGACGGGGACGACGGGCACGTCGAGCCGCACGCGCCCGGCTGGGACAGCGGCCTGGTGGCGCTGCTGCGCGCGCGAGCGGGCCGGCGCGGGCCTGGCCCTGCTGTCGCGGGCCCGCTCGGTGCGGACCCAGCACGAGGTCCGCGCCGGCCGCGTCAAGGACATCGCCCCCGACCGCGCCCGCCGCCGCGCCGGTGCGCCGCAGGCGGTGGTCCCCGACCCCGCCGACCCGCTCGAGGCCCACGCCCGCGTGCCGCGCCAGGCCCACCGCGTCGCCGCCGAGGGCCTGCGCGACCGGGCCGGTCCTCGTCTCGGTGCCCCGCAGCGGGTACGCCACCGCGCTGCAGTGCGGCCGGTGCCGGCACGCGGCGCGCTGCCCGCGCTGCTCAGGACCGCTCGCCGCGCAGCCGCCGCCGGGGGCGAGGGTGCCGGGCGCCGCTGGTCTGCCGCTGGTGCGCGCGCACGGCGGCCGGGTGGACCTGCCCGGTGTGCGGCGGCCGGTCCGTGCGCGCCGGCGTGGTCGGCGCGGTCCGCTCGGCCGAGGAGTGGGGCAGGGCGTTCCCGGGCACGCCCGTCGTCCTCAGCCGCGGCGGTCACCGGGCCGCGCCGTCGACGGCTCGCCCCGCGTCGTCGTCGCCACCCCCGGCACCGAGCCCCCCGCCGCCGGCGGCTACGCCGCGGCCCTGCTGCTCGACGGGGACCTGGCCCTGGCCCGCCGCGGCCTCGCGGTGGAGGAGGAGACGCTGCGGCGCTGGCTCGCCGTCGCCGCCCTCGTGCGGTCCGCCCCCGACGGCGGCCGGGTGGCCGTGGTCGCCGACCCGCGCCACCGCGTGGTGCAGGCGCTGCGTGCAGGACGCCCCCGAGCTGCTCGCCGGGCGCCTGCTCGACGAGCGCGAGGAGGCGGGCCTGCCGCCCGCCCGGACCGTGGCCCGCCTGCTGGGGGAGAGGCCGACCTCGCCCGGGTCGCGGCCGGCCTCCGCCAGGAGGGCACGCTGCTCGGCCCGTCCGGCGGCGCCCACGCCCCCGACGGCCTGCTGGTCCTCGGCCCCGCGCCCACGGAGGACGAGCAGGCCTGGCAGCTCCTGCTGTCCGGGCCCGCCGACGACGTCCGCACGCACCACCCGCGAGCTGCTCGCGGCCCGGTCGCGGCCAAGGCCCCGGGGCGCCTGGCGGTCCGGCTGGACCCGCACGACCTCGACTGAGCGGTCCGGCGGGCCGCTCCTACACTGCAGGATGGCGCTGAAGGACATCCGGCTGTTCGGCGACCCCGTGCTGCGCACCCCGGCCGGCCGGGTCACCGACGTTCGACAAGGAGCTGCGCCAGCTGGTCAAGGACCTCGAGGACACCATGCTCGAGGCGCCCGGCGCCGGCCTGGCCGCCCCGCAGATCGGCGTCGGGCTGCGGGTGTTCACCTGGTACGTCGACGACCAGCTCGGCCACCTCGTCAACCCGACGCTCGACCTGTCCGACGAGCTGCAGGAGGGCGAGGAGGGCTGCCTGTCCTTCCCCGGCATCTACGCCGACACCCCGCGCGCCATGCGCGTCGTCGCCACGGGCCAGGACATGCACGGCGAGCCGCTCGTCGTCGAGGGCTCGGCCCTGCTCGCCCGCGCGGTCCAGCACGAGACCGACCACCTGGACGGCATCCTCTTCATCGACCGGCTCGACCGGGAGCAGAAGAAGCAGGCCATGCGGATGATCCGCGAGGCCGAGTGGGCCGGCGACCGTGCCCCGGTGGTCAAGGTCAGCCCCCACTCCACCTTCGGCGCGGCGCGCTGAGTGAGGCTCGTCCTCGCCGGCACCCCCGAGGTCGCCGTCCCCAGCCTGCGCGCCCTGCTCGCCTCCCGCCACGAGGTGGTCGGGGTCGTGACCCGGCCCGACGCCGGCGCGGGCCGAGGGCGCCGCAGCCGGCCCAGCCCGGTCCGGGTGGTCGCCGAGGAGCACGGGCTGCCCGTGCTCGCCCCCGAGCACCCGCGCGAGCCGGCCTTCGTCGAGGCCCTCGCCGCCCTGGAGCCGGCCTGCGTGCCCGTCGTCGCCTACGGCGCCCTCGTGCCGCGGGCGGCCCGCGAGGTCCCGGTCCACGGCTGGGTCAACCTGCACTTCTCCCTGCTGCCCGCCTGGCGCGGGGCCGCCCCGGTCCAGCGCGCCGTCATGGCCGGCGACGACATCACCGGCGCGACGGTGTTCCGCCTGGCGGCCGGGATGGACACCGGTCCGGTGCTCGGCACCATGACCGAGCGCGTCCGGCCCCGGGACACCGCCGGGGACCTGCTCGACCGGCTCGCCACCGCGGGCGCCGAGCTGCTCGTGCACGTCCTGGACGCGCTCGAGGACGGCACGGCGCACGCGGTGCCGCAGCCCGAGGACGGCGTGAGCCTGGCCCCCAAGCTCGTCCCCGCCGACGCCCGCGTCGACTTCGCCCGGCCGGCCGTCGCCGTCGACCGGCTCGTGCGGGGCTGCACCCCCGCGCCCGGCGCGTGGACCACGCTCGAGGGGCGCCGGCTCAAGCTGGGCCCGGTCGAGCCCGTCACCGGGCTCGTCGAGGCGCTGGCCCCCGGCGAGCTGCGGGTGACCGGACGCGAGGTGCTGGTCGGCACCGCCACGGCCCCCGTCCGCCTCGGCACCGTCCAGCCCGAGGGGCGCGGCCCGGTCCCCGCGGCCGACTGGGCCCGCGGCGCCCGTCCCGCCCCCGGCACGGTCCTGGGCCGCGAGGCGGACCGGGGCCCGGTCCTCACCAGCGCCCCGACCGGCGACCTCGGCAGCGCCCCGACCAGCGACCCGACCGGCGACCCTCTGGGCACACCGACCAGCGACCCGACCAGCGACGAGGACCCCCGTGCCTGAGCGCCCCGACCGACCCGACCGCGGCCAGCGCCCTGACCGCGGCGAGCGCCCTGACCGCGGCGAGCGCCCCGACCGCGGCGAGCGCCCCGACCGGGGCCGGCGCCCCGACGGCGGGCCGCGCCCGGAGCGGGGCACCCGGCCGGGCGGGGAGCCCGCGCGCGCCCCGGCCCGGGAGCGCCTCCGCCAGGCCGACGCCCCCCGCACGGCCGCCTACCAGGTGCTGCGCCAGGTCGGGGCCGAGGACGCCTACGCCAACCTCGTCCTGCCCGGCGTCCTCGCCCGGCACCGCCTGGCCGGGCGCGACGCCGCCTTCGCCACCGAGCTCACGTACGGCACGCTGCGGATGCGGGGGCTCTACGACGCCGTGCTGGCCCGGTTGGTCGACCGCCCGCTCGACATGCTCGACCCGGCGACCCTGGACGTCCTGCGCCTCGGCGCCCACCAGCTGCTCGCCATGCGGGTCCCCGACCACGCCGCCGTGGCCAGCACGGTCGGCCTGGCCCGGCAGGAGATCGGCATCGGCTCCTCCGGGCTGGTCAACGCCGTCCTGCGCAAGGTCCCCGAGCACGACCTCGACGGCTGGCTGGACCTGGTCGCCCCGCACCCGCCCGCGGCCGAGGACGGCACGCCGGTGGCCGACGCCGACGCCACCCTCGCCGTCCGCCGCTCCCACCCCGAGTGGGTCGTCCGCGCCCTGCGCCAGGCCCTCGTCGGTCACGGCCGTCCCGCCGGCGGAGCTCGACGCCCTCCTCGCCGCGGACAACGAGCCCGCGGACGTCAGCCTGCTGGCCCGTCCCGGGCTGCTCACCGTCGAGGAGCTGCTGGCCGACGGCGGCCGCGCCGGGGCGTGGTCCCCGTTCGCGGTGACGATGTCCTCCGGCTCGCCCGGCGGCCTGCGCGCCGTCCGCGACTCCCGCGCCCGCGTCCAGGACGAGGGCAGCCAGCTCGTCGCCGCCGCCCTGGTCGGTGCCGGGCTCGACGACCGCGGCCCGTCAGCGGTCACCGGCCCGGCTGGTCCGGCTGGTCCGGCTGACCCGGCTGACCCGGCCGACCCGGCCGACCCCGCCGACCCGGCCGACCCGGCCGAGGGGGCCGGCTCCCCGCGTGCGGGCGAGCGCTGGCTCGACCTGTGCGCCGGACCGGGCGGCAAGTCCTCGCTGCTGTCCGCGCTCGCCCTGCGCGACGGCGCGAGCGGCGTCGCCGTGGAGCTCGCGGAGCACCGCGCCCACCTGGTCGAGCAGGCCGTCCGAGGCGCGGAGCAGGTGTGGCAGGTCCGCACCGGTGACGGACGCACCGTCGGCGAGGACGAGCCGGGCGGCTACGACCGGGTCCTCGTCGACGCCCCCTGCACCGGCCTCGGCGCCCTGCGCCGGCGGCCCGAGGCCCGCTGGCGCCGCACCCCCGGCGACCTCGCCGGTCTGGCCACCCTCCAGCGCTCCCTGCTCGCCTCCGGCCTGGCCGCCGTCCGGGCCGGTGGCGTCGTCGCCTACGTCACGTGCTCCCCGCACCTGGCCGAGACCACCGCCGTGGTGCAGGACGCGGTCCGCCGCGCCGCCAAGGACGGCATCGAGGTCGAGGTCGTCGACGCCGCGCCGGTGCTCGAGACCGCGGTGGGCCGGGAGGTCCCGGGCGCCGCCGCGGGACCGTTCGTCCAGCTGTGGCCGCACGCGCACGGCACCGACGGGATGTTCCTGGCCCTGCTGCGGCGCCGCGCCTGACGGCGGGGCTGCGCCTAGTCTGCGGCGGGTGGCCGCCCCCCTCATCGCCCCCAGCATCCTCAGCGCCGACTTCGCCAACCTGCAGGCCGAGCTCGAGCGGATCGCCGACGCCGACTGGGCCCACGTCGACGTCATGGACAACCACTTCGTCCCCAACCTCACCCTCGGCGTCCCCGTCGTCCGGGCGCTGGCCGCGGTGAGCCCGGTCCCGATCGACTGCCACCTCATGGTCGCCGACGTCGACCGCTGGGCCGTGGGCTACGCCGAGGCCGGGGCGGCCGGCGTCACCATCCACGCCGAGGCCTCCGCCGCGCCCGTCCGCACCGCCCGCGAGCTCCGGGCCGCCGGGGCCCGCGCCGGCCTGGCCCTGCGGCCGGCCACGCCCTTCGAGGCCTACGAGGACCTGCTCGCCGAGTTCGACATGGTGCTCGTCATGTCCGTCGAGCCGGGCTTCGGGGGGCAGGAGTTCCTCGACTCCGTCCTGCCCAAGGTCCGCCGGGTCCGCCGGGCGGTCGACGCCGCCGCCCTCGACGTCCGGGTGCAGGTCGACGGCGGGGTGGGCGAGGACACCATCGCCCGCTGCGCCGAGGCCGGCGCCGACGTGTTCGTCGCCGGGTCGGCGGTCTACGGCGCCGAGGACGCCTCGGCGGCCGTCGGGCGGCTGCGCGAGCTGGCCGCGGCGCACCCGCACGTGCCGTGAGCACGCCCGTCCCGCCCGGCTGGCCCCGGGTGGTCCCGCCGCCCGGCGCCCCCGGCTTCGTCGACCGCGCCGTGGGGTGGCTGCTGGACGTCTGCCCGCCGGAGTACCGGGAGCACCAGGTGCTGCTGCGCCACCCCCCGGTGCTGGCCTGGCTCGCGGTGCGCCACGTGCGCGCCCAGGGCGAGGCCAACACCACCGCGCTGGCCCAGGCCCGCGCCGAGCT
Organism: uncultured Actinomycetota bacterium; assembly: GCA_963750335.1. Classification (GTDB taxonomy): domain Bacteria; phylum Actinomycetota; class Actinomycetes; order Actinomycetales; family JBBAYJ01; genus Aquipuribacter. The sequence continues at coordinate 50,744 of CAVVQD010000009.1, read as the reverse complement.
CACCGCGGCGGGGACGGACCTCCGGACGGTCGAGGAGGTGCTGGAGGTGCTGCACAGCGAGGGCACCCGGCTGCGGGCGGCGGCCCGGGGCTGCGAGCTGCTGGCCGGGGCGCTGCGCGGCGCCCGGTGGGTCCCCCGGCTCTGAGCCGACGGCGCCGGCCGGGCCACCGCCGTGCCGCCGGACGTGGTGGGGCGGGCGGCAGGGCCGCGCGGCGGACCGTATCGTGGTCGGGCGGCCCAGACGCGGGCCGCGCGTGCGGACGGTGGCGTCCGTGGCAGCCGAGGGAGTGGTGACGACGAACGACGACCCGCGCAGCGGAGCCCCGGACGCAGGAGCACCGGCCGACGTCCCATCCGAGGTCACCGCCCAGGTCCCGGTCCAGCCGGCCGCCGACGCCGTCCCGGGCGCTCCCGGGGCCACCGTCGGCCCCGCGCGCGTCCTGCCCCGCGTCACCTCGCCCGCGGTGCTCAAGAAGCTGTCCGAGGCCGACCTGGACATCCTGGCCACGGAGGTGCGGGAGCACCTGGTCCGGACGGTCACCGCCACCGGCGGCCACCTCGGCCCCAACCTCGGCGTCGTGGAGCTCACGCTGGCCCTGCACCGGGTCTTCGACTCCCCGCGCGACCGCATCGTCTTCGACACCGGCCACCAGTCCTACGTGCACAAGCTGCTCACCGGACGGCAGGACTTCTCCATGCTCCGGCGCCAGGGCGGCCTGTCCGGCTACCCGAGCCGGGCGGAGTCCGAGCACGACGTCGTCGAGAACTCCCACGCCTCCACCGCCCTGTCGTGGGCCGACGGCATCGCCCGCGCCTTCCAGGTGCAGGGCGTCAAGGACCGGCACGCGGTCGCGGTGGTCGGCGACGGCGCCCTCACCGGCGGCATGTCGTGGGAGGCGCTGAACAACATCGCCCACGACCCCACGCGCCCGGTCATCGTCGTGGTCAACGACAACGGCCGCTCGTACTCCCCGACCATCGGCGGGCTCGCCGCGCACCTCGAGGGCATCCGCACCGACCGCCGCTACGAGCGGGTCCTCACCTGGGGCCGTGACAGCCTCACCCGGCGGGGCCGCATCGGCCGGTGGCTGTTCGACGCCCTCCACGCCACCAAGGCGGCCGTCAAGGACTACATGGCGCCCCAGGGCATGTTCACCGACCTCGGCATCAAGTACGTGGGGCCCGTCGACGGCCACGACCGGGCCTCGGTCGAGCGGGCGCTGCGCCGGGCCCGGCGCTTCGGCGGGCCGGTCCTGGTCCACGTCATCACCCAGAAGGGCCGCGGCTACGCCCTGGCCGAGGCCGACGACGCGGACCAGTTCCACGCCGTCGTGGCCATGGACCCGGTGACCGGGGCGGCGCTGAGCCCCTCGGCCCCGAGCTGGACCGCCGCCTTCGCCGACGAGATGGTGCACGTCGGCCGGGAGCGGCCGGACGTGGTGGGCATCACCGCCGCCATGCTCATCCCCGTCGGGCTCAAGCCGTTCGCGGACGCCCACCCGGACCGGATCGTCGACGTCGGCATCGCCGAGCAGCACGGCGCGACGAGCGCCGCGGGCATGGCGCTGGCCGGGCTGCACCCGGTCATGGCCGTCTACGCCACGTTCCTCAACCGCGCCTTCGACCAGGTCCTCATGGACGTCGCCCTCCACCGTGCCGGGGTCACCTTCGTGCTGGACCGGGCCGGGGCCACCGGCGACGACGGCGCCAGCCACAACGGCATGTGGGACATGTCGATCCTCCAGGTGGTCCCGGGGCTGCGCCTGGCCGCCCCGCGCGACGAGGCCACCCTGCGCGCCGAGCTGCGCGAGGCCCTCGACGTCGACCACGCGCCGACCGTGGTCCGTTTCCCCAAGGGCGCGCTGCCCGCGGCCGTGCCGGCCCTGGCCCGCCACGGCGTGGGCGACGTGCTCCGCCAGCCGCGCACCGCCTCGCCGGACGTGCTCGTGGTCGCGGTCGGTGCCATGGCCGGCACCTGCCTCGACGCGGCCGACCGGCTCGCCGCGCACGGCCTGGACTGCACCGTGCTCGACCCCCGCTGGGTGAAGCCGGTCGACCCGTCCCTGGTCGAGCTGGCCCGCGCCCACCGCCTGGTGGCCGTCGTGGAGGACGGCGGCCGGGTCGGCGGGGTCGGCGCGGCCGTGCGCCAGGCCCTGGCCGACGCGGACGTCGACGCCGTCGTCGTGGGCTTCGGCATCCAGCAGGAGTTCCCCGACCACATGCCGCGCGCGGCCCTGCTCGCCCGCAGCGGCCTCACCCCGCAGGCGATCGCGCTGCGCGTGGTCGAGGTGGCCACCCGGACGGCGGACGCCGGCCACGGCGGGCCGGTCGCGGGCGGCCCTGCGGGTGCCGGCTCAGCGGCGCCGCAGGTGCCGGTCGAGGCTCCGTCCCGCGGGGTCGGCGAGCACACCGGCGAGGACGTCGCCTGACCCGCTCGGCACGTCGACGGCGTCCAGGGTGACCAGCAGCGGCGTGTCGAAGGCCCGCTCGAGGGGTTCGCTGGCCGACCAGGCCGCCCGGACGTAGGCGGGGTCGATCCTCGCCAGGTCGAACCAGCCGCGGTCGCGGACGGGCACGGCGACGGCGCGCATCCCCGTGCCGTCGCCCCGGGACAGCCACGACCGGAGGCGGCGGGAGCCGAGCAGGGTCACCACGTCCGCGGTGCCGGTGGGGCGGAGCACGAGCGGGCGCCCCTCGGCGGCGTCCCGGGCCAGCCGGTCCACCGACAGCCCGCCCAGGCGCTCGAGGTCCTCGCGGACCTCGGCCCAGCGGGCGTCGAGACGCAGCCGGTCGCCGGGGGACAGTCCGGGCAGCGGGGGGAGCGGGTGGGGGCCGGCGATGCCGGCCAGGTCGCTCACGCCCAGGCCGAGGACGAGGGAGGAGCCGACACGTTCCCGCACCCAGCCGGGACCGCAGGCCATCGCCGCGGTGTCGACCGGCTCGCCGTGCGCGTGGCAGGCGGCCAGCAGCGCGTCCGCCCCGCCCACGGACAGGACGCCGACCACCTCCGCGGCCAGCCGCAGCCGGCGCCGCGTGACCGGGTGGTCCGGGACCGCGGCCCACGAGCCCACGGCCGCGGCCACGTCGGCCCACGTGAGCCGGCCCCCCGCCGCCAGGTCGACCCCGTCGTCCCCCGGCACCAGGTCGACGTCGTCCATGACCGCGAGGGCGAGGACCGCCCGGCGCAGCTCCGCACGACGGGCCTCGGCCCGGGTGCGGGGGACGTCGGCGGCGCTCACGACCTCACCCTCCCCGCTGCCGGCCGCACCGGAAACCTGTGCCCGCCGGGTCCGTGCCACGTCACCCGGATGCCCCCGTGACGGTCACCCAGGGTGGGCGGCCCTGACCGGACGGCACCCCCGCCGGCCGGGCCGACGGGGGTGCAGGAGCGTGGTGGCGCGTCCGGGCCGGGGACGTCAGGCGGGCAGGCTGGCCGCGCCCACCGGGAGGAACCGGCGCCCGGCGACCCGCTCGGAGTACCCCTCGCGGTCCAGCAGCGGGGTGAGCCCGCCGAGGTGGAACGGCCAGCCCGCCCCGGTGATCATGCAGAGGTCCAGGTCGCGGGGGTCGGCGACGACGCCCTCGTCGAGCAGCAGGCCGGCCTCCTCCGCCAGCGCGGCCAGGCACCGGTCGAGCACCTGCTCCGCGGTGCTGGGCGTCCCGTCCGTGGGCAGCAGGGCGCGGGTCTCCTCGGACAGGAAGGGCTTCCCCCGCTCGTCCCACGACCAGATGCCCGGGTGGCGGGCCTCGACGACCTTCTGCAGCGTGCCCGACACCGCGAACCGGTCGGGGAAGGCCGCGTGCAGGCTCTCCAGCACGTGCAGCGCGACGGCCGGGCCGACGAGCTGCAGCAGGACGAGCGGGCTCATCGGCAGGCCGAGCGGGCGCACGGCGGCGTCGACGACGTCGGGCGGGGTTCCCTCGTCGACGGCGGCGAACGCCTCGGACAGCATCCGGATGAGGAGCCGGTTGACGACGAAGGCGGGGGCGTCCTCGACGGGCACGCACGACTTGCCGAGCTGCTTGCCGACCGCGAACGCGGTCGCGTACGTCGCGTCGTCGGTCTGCGGCGCGCGGGCCACCTCGACCAGCGGCATGACCGCGACCGGGTTGAAGAAGTGGAAGCCCACCATCCGCTCGGGGTGCTGCAGGCCGGACGCCATCTCGGCCACGGACAGGCTCGAGGTGTTCGTCGCCAGCACGCAGTCCGGCCGGACGACGGCCTCGAGCGAGGCCAGCACCTGCTTCTTCACCGACATCTCCTCGAACACGGCCTCGACGACCAGGTCGGCGTCGGCGTACAGGGCGTGGTCGGTGCCGCCGGTGACGAGCGCCTTGAGCCGGTTCCCCTCGTCCTGGCCGATGCGGCCCTTGCCCACCAGGGTGTCGACCTCGCCGTGGACCCGGGCCACGCCGGCCTGGGCGCGGGCGTCGTCGAGGTCCGTCATGACGACGGGCACCTTGAGCCGGCGCACGAACAGCAGCGCGAGCTGGGAGGCCATGAGCCCGGCCCCGACCACGCCGACCGAGCCGACGCTGCGGGCCAGCGCCTTGTCCGGGACACCCACCGGGCGCTTGGCCCGGCGCTGGACGAGGTCGAAGGCGTAGATGCCGGCCCGGAACTGGGGGGACACGATGAGGTCCGCGAGGGCCTCGTCCTCCGCCGCGAACCCGGCGTCGCGGTCGGCCGTCCGGGCCGCCTCGACGAGGTCCAGCGCGCGGGGCGCGGCCGGGGCGGCCCCGCCGAGGCGCTGGGAGACCTGCTTCCGGGCGGCGGCGACGGCGCCGTCCCAGGTGGCCGCGTCGGCGGTGTGGTCGGTCCGCTCGACGCTGGTGCGGCCGGCGACGACCTCGGCGGCCCAGGCGACCGAGTGCTCGAGGAAGTCGGCCGGGGAGAACATCACGTCCGCGATCCCCAGCCCGAAGGCCTTGGGCCCGCTGAGCATGCGGTTCTGGTTGAGCGCGTTGTCGACCATGACCGTGAGCGCGGCGGGCACGCCGACGAGGCGGGGGAGCAGGTAGGTGCCGCCCCAGCCGGGGACCAGGCCGAGGAAGCACTCGGGCAGCGCCACCGCGGGCACGCCGGAGGAGATGGTCCGGTGGGTGCAGTGCAGCGCGATCTCCAGCCCGCCGCCCATGACGGCGCCGTTGACGAAGGCGAAGCTCGGCACGCCGAGCTCGCCGAACCGGCGGAACACGTCGTGGCCGAGGCGGGCGACCGCGAGGGCCTGCTCCCGCGTGACCACCTGGGCGGTGCCCTTGAGGTCGGCGCCCACCGCGAAGACGAACGGCTTGCCCGTGATCGCCACGCCGCGCACCTCGCCGGACGTCGATGCCGGGCTGGACCTGGTCGAGGGCGTCGGCGATGCCGAACAGGCCCGCCGGGCCGAACGTCGTGGGCTTGGTGTGGTCGTGGCCGTTGTCGAGGGTGAGCAGCGCGAGGCTGCCGCCGTCGACGAGCGGCACGAGCTGGACGTGGGTGCTGGTGACGACCTCGTCGGCGAAGAGCGTCGTCATCTCGTCGCGGTCGTACCTGCCGTGGGTCTGCGTCTGCGTCTCGGTCTGCGCGCTCACGCGGCGTCCTCCTCGGTGCTCGTGGTGCCGGTGGCTCCCGGACGGGCCCAGTCGCCGGCGTCGGCGTGGTGGGGGTTCTCCCAGACGACGGTGCCGCCCATGCCGATCCCGATGCACATGGTGGTGAGGCCGTAGCGGACCTGCGGCTGGTCCTCGAAGTGGGCCGCGAGCTGGGTCATGAGCCGCACGCCGGAGGAGGCGAGCGGGTGCCCGACGGCGATGGCGCCGCCCCACGGGTTGACGCGGGGGTCGTCGTCGGCGATGCCGAAGTGGTCGAGGAACGCCAGCACCTGCACGGCGAAGGCCTCGTTGATCTCGAACAGGCCGATGTCGTCGATGCTCAGCCCGGCGCGGCGGAGCGCCTTCTCGGTCGCGGGCACGGGGCCGACGCCCATGACGGACGGGTCGACCCCGGCGAAGGCGTAGCCGACCAGCCGCATCCGCGGGGTGAGGCCGAGCTCGCGGGCGGTGCCGGCCTCGGCGAGCAGGCAGGCGGTGGCGCCGTCGTTGAGGCCGGCCGCGTTGCCCGCGGTCACCCGGCCGTGGGGACGGAACGGCGTCCGCAGCTGGGCGAGGTCCTCGACCGTGGTGCCGGGGCGGGGCGGCTCGTCGGCGGTGGCCAGGCCCCAGCCGCGCTCGGCGTGGCGGGTGGCCATGGTGACCAGGCCCTGCTGGACCTTGCCGGCCTCGTAGGCGGCGGCGAGCTTCGTCTGGCTGGCCACGGCGTAGGCGTCGGCCCGCTCCTTGGTGATGTGCGGGAACCGGTCGTGGAGGTTCTCCGCGGTCGAGCCCATGACGAGGGCGGAGGGGTCGACGATCTTCTCGGCGACGAAGCGGGGGTTGGGGTCGACGCCCTCGCCCATCGGGTGGTGCCCCATGTGCTCGACCCCGCCGGCGACGGCGACGTCGTAGGCGCCGAAGCCGATGCCGGACGCGGTCGTGGTCACCGCGGTCATGGCGCCCGCGCACATCCGGTCGATGGCGAAGCCGGGCACGGAGCGGGGGAGACCGGCCAGCAGGGCGGCGGTCCGCCCGATCGTCAGCCCCTGGTCGCCGGTCTGCGTGGTGGCGGCCACGGCGACCTCGTCGATGCGCTCCGGCGGCAGGCCGGGGTTGCGCTCGAGCAGGCCGCGGATGCAGCGCACGACCATGTCGTCCGCGCGGGTCTGGGCGTACATGCCCTTGTCCCCGGCCTTGCCGAAGGGGGTGCGGACGCCGTCGACGAAGACGACATCTCTGACGGTGGTGGGCACGGGGCCTCCCGGGTCGGTCTGCGCGCCCGCGTCCTCACGGGCGTCGACCGCCGATGTTACTCCCCGGTAACTAGTGGGTGGCTACTCCTCGGTCGCGACCGGGGCCGGGCTCGTTCGCGGGGCTCGGGCACGGGGTCGGACTGGGCGCGCACGAGCGCCGCGGCCAGCGGCGCGGCCGTGAGGCCGACCTGCCAGGCCCTCGCGCCGCGGCCGCGGAGGAACGCCGCGACGGTGTCGACGTCGGTGCCGGGCGGCTCCCAGGCCAGGCGCCGCGCGGTGTCGGGGGTGAGCAGGTTCTCCAGGGGCAGGCCGTGCTCCTGCGCCACGGCGGCCAGGGCGTCGCGCACCCGGCCGAGGCGGACGGCGGCGGCGGGGTCCCGGTCGGCCCAGGCGCGCGGGGGCGGCGGGCCGTCGCCGCGGGGGGCCTGGCCGGGCAGCTGGCTCTCGGGCAGGGCCATGGCCGCGTCGATGGCGTCGAGCCAGTACTGCCCCAGGCGCCGGTTCGCCGGCCCGGAGAACACGGGCAGGCCGGCGAGGGCGGCCGTGGTGCGGGGCTGGGCGGTGGCGGCGGCGATCGATCGCGGAGTCGGGCAGGACCCGGCCGGGGGACACGTCGCGGCTGCGGGCCAGCTCCTCCCGGGCGGTCCACAGCGACCGGACCACGGCCTGGGCACGGCGGGAGCGCAGCTTGTGCACCCCGGACGTCTTGCGCCACGGGTCGACCTTGGGCGGGGGCGGGCCGGCCGCGGCGACGGCCGCGAACTCCTCCTGCGCCCAGCCGAGCTTGCCCTGCCGCTCGAGCTCCGCGGCCAGGGCGTCGCGCACGTCGAGCAGCAGCTCCACGTCGAGGGCGGCGTAGGTGAGCCAGGAGGCCGGCATCGGCCGGGTCGACCAGTCGACCGCCGAGTGCTCCTTGGCCAGCCCGATCCCGAGGAAGTGCTCGGTGACCGCGGCCAGCCCGACGCGGGGGAGCCCGGCGATGCGGGCGCCGAGCTCGGTGTCGAAGACCGTGCGGGGGCGCAGGCCGAGCTCGGCCAGGCACGGCAGGTCCTGGCTGGCGGCGTGCAGCACCCACTCCGGCCCGTCGAGGACCTGCGCGAGGCCCGTGAGGTCGAGCCGGGCGACGGGGTCGACGAGGACGATCGGCCCGTCGGCGCGCCGCAGCTGGACCAGGTACGCGGCCTGCCCGTAGCGGTAGCCCGAGGCGCGCTCGGCGTCCACGGCGACCGGGCCGTCGGCGGCGGCCAGGTGCTCGACGGCGGCGTCGAGCGCGGCCTGGGTGGTGACGACGTCCGGCGTCCCGTCCCGCGGGGCCGTGAGCACCGGCACCGGCACGGGCTCGGGGGCCGGGCTCGGGGGCGGGCGCCTCGCGAGGTCCGGCGGCGGCGTCGGCTGGGCTCGCTCGGTCGGGCACCGGCCTCACCCTAGGCGACCCCCGGCCCGGCCCGACGCCGGAGAGCCACCTGGCGGCCGTCACGAGGACGGGCGGCGGCTACCAGGTGGCTCTCCGGTCAGGGACGCGAGCGCAGGGGGTCGCTCGGTGGTGCGGTCTGCGGGGGTGCCCAGGTGGTGCGGCTCAGGTGACGGCGCCGGCGCGCATGGCCATGGCGACCATCTCGGCGCGGTCGCCGGTCCCGAGCTTGCGGGCGATCCGGGCCAGGTGGCTCTTGACCGTCAGCGCGGACAGGCCGAGGTGCTCCCCGACCTCCTTGTTGGAGCGGCCGTCGGCGACCAGGGCGAGGACCTCGACCTCGCGGGCCGACAGCTGGTCGACGCCGGGGTCGCTGGTGCCGGAGGGGCCCTCGGGGGTGCTGGGGCGGTGGGTGACGAGGAAGCAGCGGGCGCCGGCCATGAGGGCCCCGCGCACGGTGAAGGGGTCGGTGGACTGGGAGAGCAGGACCGTGCGGGTCCAGCCCAGCGAGCGCAGGACCTCGATCGCGGTGATGCCGGAGCCGTCCGGCAGCTGGCACTCCACGACGGCCAGCGACGTGGGGGTGCCGCGGCCGAGGGTGCGCGCCTCGCCCAGCAGGCCGACGGCGGTGACGTCCGCGGCGCCGAGCGAGGTCAGCACCCGGGCGAGGGACTCCCGCAGGCCCGGGGACCCGGCGACGACGGCGGCGTGGAAACGCCCGCGGGCCAGAGGGATCCGGGCCCTGTCGTTGACCACGGTGGTCATGCGTGCCTCCTGCGTCCGCGAGGGCGGTCACCCTCGATGGACACCTCATCGGCCGGAGGGGGGGCCGACTTGAGGACTCGCTGGTCAGCGACCGGTCGACGAGGCTCAGCGACGACGAGGGAGGGCGCTGACGCCCGCCGGGCAGCGGCGGCAGGCCGGCCAGGCGGCACAGCACGTCGGACCAGGCGCCGAGCTGGGCGTCCATCGGCCCGAGGGGGGTCCACGAGGCGCGCAGCTCGACCTGGATGGCCGCCGGCCGGTCGGCGAGGCTGCCGAAGCTCTCCGACACCACCCGGGTCACCGTCCCGCCCAGCCGGTGCGCCGGGGCGTCGGGGCCCACGAGGGACTCCCCGAGCCACGCCCACACCACCTCGGCCAGCATCGGGTCCTCGGCGAGCTCGGGCTCCACGACGGCCTTGACCAGGGCGATGACCCGCAGGTCGCTGCCCCAGGCCTCGGGCGCGGCGGGGTCGTGCAGCAGGACGAACCGCCCGCCGGCCTCGTCCGGCTCGTCGAGCTCCTCGTCGTCCGGTCCGGCGGCCGCGCGCAGCGACAGCAGGTCGACGTGGCCCTCCACCGCGTGGGCGAACGGGGCGACCCGGCGGGGCGGGGGCACCTCGGTGAGCACGACCTCGGGGCGGACCTGCGCGGCGCGCACCGCGGCCACCGCGTCGTCGAAGACGACCGACGACGGTGCGGAGGACCGGATCGAGGTCACCCGGGAAGCGTAGGTCGCCGCCCCGTCAGCGCCCCGCCCCCGCGCCGGGCGTGTCGGCCCGCGGGTGGGACGATCAGCAGGTGAGCGCTGCTGTCCCGCACCCTGCCCCGACGCCGCTGCTGGTCCGGGCCGCCCGCGGCGAGCCCGTCCCGACGACGCCCGTGTGGTTCATGCGCCAGGCGGGCCGGTCGCTGCCGGAGTACAAGGTCGCCCGCGGGGCAGCACCGCGATGCTCGCAGGCCTGCCGCACCCCGGAGCTCGTCGCCGAGATCACCCTGCAGCCGGTGCGCCGCTACGGCGTGGACGCCGCCGTCCTCTACAGCGACATCGTCGTGCCGCTGCACGCGGCCGGCGTCGACGTGGACATCGTCCCCGGCACCGGGCCGGTCATGGGGGCGCCGGTCCGCACCGCCGCCGACGTCGACGCGCTCGCCGCCCTGCCGCCGGCGGACCTCGGCTTCCTCACCGAGGCGGTGCGCCTGACCCGTGCCGAGCTGGGCGAGGTGCCGCTGCTGGGGTTCGCGGGCGCCCCGTTCACGCTGGCCAGCTACCTCGTCGAGGGCGGGCCCAGCCGCGACCACGCGGCCACCAAGGCGATGATGCACGCCGACCCCGGCCTGTTCGCGGCGCTGCTGTCCGCGGTGGCCGACATCACCGCGCGGTTCCTGCGGGTGCAGGTCGACGCGGGCGCGGCCGCGGTCCAGCTCTTCGACTCCTGGGCCGGGGCGCTGTCGCGGCGCGACTACGAGGCCCACGTCGCCCCGCACTCCGCCCGGGTGCTGGCGCAGGTGACCGACGTGCCCCGGATCCACTTCGGCACGGGCACGCAGGACCTGCTGCCGTCGCTGGCCCGCGCGGGCGCCGACGTGGTGGGCGTCGACGCCCACCTCGGGCTCGACGAGGCGGTGGCGCGCCTGGAGGCGGCCGGGACCCCGCGCGCCGTCCAGGGCAACCTCGACCGCGCCCTGCTCCTGGCCCCGTGGCCCGTGGTCGCCGAGCACGCCGGCCGCGTCCTGCGCGCGGGCCTCGCCGCCCCCGGGCACGTCTTCAACCTGGGCCACGGCGTGCTCCCGGCCACCGACCCCGACCAGCTCGCCCGCCTCGTCGACCTCGTGCACGGCTTCGACCGCGACGCGGCGCTCGCCGGGTCCCGCGACGAGGCCGCCGACGGGTCCCGCGACGCGTGGACGTCCGCCGACGTGCTGGAGGCGGGCCGGGGGACCTCGTGAGCGCCCCGGACCGGGTGGTCGTGGTCGGCGCCGGCATCAGCGGGCTGGCGGCGGCCCACGCCCTGCTCGCCGCCGGGGTGGGGACGGTCGTGCTCGAGGCGTCCGGGCGCACCGGCGGCGTCCTGCACGCCGGGGACGTGGGCGGGGTCCGCGTCGACCTGGGCGCCGAGGCCATGCTCGCCCGCCGCCCCGAGGGGGTGGACCTCGCGGCGGCCGTCGGCCTGGCGGACCTGCTCGTCGCCCCCACGGCCGCCCGCCCCGCGGTCTGGCGCACCGACGGCGTGCGCCCGCTGCCCTCCGGGACCGTCATGGGGGTGCCCGGGACGACGACCGACCTGTCGGCCCTGCTCCGCCCCGACGAGCTCGTCGAGACCGCGCGGGCCCTGGCCGCCGCCGCCCGCCGACGGGCGCCGGCGGGCGGCCGGACCCGGACCCGGGCCCGGCCGCCGGCCTGGGCGCCCACGACGCCGGGGACGACGTGAGCGTCGCCGCGGCCGTGGAGCGTGACGCGGGCCGCCCCGTCCTCGACCTGCTCGTCGAGCCGCTGCTGGGCGGGGTCTACGCCGGGCGCACGGACCGGCTGTCCCTGGCGGCCACGGTGCCGGCCCTGGCCGCGGCCCTGCGGCGCGGGGAGCCCCTGTCCGCCGCGGCCGACCGCGCCGCCACGTCCGGCCCCGCCCCCGGGGTGCCCGTCTTCACGGGGGTGGACGGCGGGATGGCGCGGCTGGCGGGGGCGGTCGCGGAGGACCTGCGCGGCCGGGGGGCGGACGTGCGCACCGGGGTCCGGGTCACCGGTCTGGAGCGGGTGCCCGGGGGCTGGCGGCTGCGGACGACGTCGGGACCCGTGGACGCGGCGGCCGTGGTGCTCGCGCTGCCCACCACGACCACGGCCCGGCTGCTGTCCTCCGCGGTGCCCGCCGCCGCGGCCGCGCTGGCCGAGGTCGACGTGGCCGGCGTGGCCGTGGTCGCGCTGGCCGTGGCCGGGCTGGAGCCCACGACCTCGGGCCTGCTCGTGCCGCCCGTGGAGGCCGAGGCCGCCGGCGTCGACGTCAAGGCCGTCACCTTCTCGGGCGCCAAGTGGGGCTGGGTGGCCGCCCAGGGCGGGGGCGCCGGGACGGGCGTGCTGCGCGCCTCGCTCGGGCGGGCCGGGGACGGCGCGGTGCTCCGGCGCGACGACGACGCCCTCGTCGACCTGGTCCGCCGCGACCTCGAGGTGCTGCTCGGGCGGCAGCACCGGGCCGCCCTGGCCGCGGCGCCCGCCGTGGTGGCCCGCTGGGGCGGGGCGCTGCCGCAGTACGCGCCCGGCCACCTCGACCGGGTCGCCCGGCTCCGTGCCGCGGTGGCCGGCGAGGGCGGGCTGGCGGTGGCCGGTGCCTTCCTCGACGGGGTGGGCGTCCCCGCCTGCGTGCGCACCGCCCGCGGGGAGGTGGACCGGCTCCTGGCCGGCTGGGCCCCGCCGGTCCGGCCGCACCGGCCGAGCGGCAGGATGGGGGCATGAGCCACCACGACACCCCCGAGGCCCTGGCCGCCGCCGAGCAGATCAACGCCACGGTCCGCTACACCGCCTGGTCGGTGTTCGCGGTGACGGAGGCCCTGGGGCCGGGCGACCGGGCCGCGCTCGCCGCCGAGGTGGACGCGGCGCTCGCCCCGCTGGTCGCCGAGGGCGACCTCGTCGTCCGCGGCTGGTACGACCTGGGGGGCATGACCGCCGACGCCGACCTCATGGTCTGGTGGCACGCGCCCGCCGTGGAGACCGTCCAGGCCGCCTACCACGCCCTGCGCCGCAGCGGCCTGGGTGCGCACCTGCAGCCGGTGTGGTCGGTCGTCGGGCTGCACCGCCCCGCGGAGTTCAACCGCGGCCACGTCCCGGCGTTCATGGCCGGGGAGGAGCCGCGCGGGTACTGCTGCGTGTACCCCTTCGTGCGCAGCTACGAGTGGTACCTGCTGCCCGAGGAGGAGCGGCGGGAGATGCTCGTCGACCACGGCAAGGCCGCCCGGCCCTACCCGGACGTGCGCGCCAACACGGTCTCGGCCTTCGCGCTCGGCGACTACGAGTGGCTGCTGGCCTTCGAGGCCGACGAGCTGCACCGCATCGTCGACCTCATGCGCGACCTGCGGGCCACCGAGGCGCGGCGCCACGTGCGCGAGGAGCTCCCGTTCTACACCGGCCCCCGCGTGGCGCTGGACCGCCTCGTCGCGCAGCTGCCCTGAGCCCTCACGGCGCCGGCTCCCGGCGCATCGGGGTGTGGGGGATGCCGTCCTCGAGGAAGTCCTCGCCGGCGCGGGCGAAGCCGTACCGGGCGTACCAGGCCGCGAGGTGGCTCTGCGCGTCCAGCACGAGCACGTCGTCGCCGTGGTCCCGGACCACCGCGGCGACCAGCTCCCCGGCCAGGCCGCGCCCCCGTGCGGCCGGGGCCGTGACCACCCGCCCGACCCGCCGGGCACCGGGGTCGGCCAGCACGCGCAGGTAGGCGAGCACGTCCTGCGGGCCGCCCTCGCCGTGCACCCAGCGGTGCTCGGTGCCGGGCTCCAGGTCGCGCCCGTCCAGGTCGGGGTAGGGGCAGTCCTGCTCGACGACGAAGACGTCGCTGCGCAGCCGCAGCAGGGCGTAGGCCACCCGCACGTCCAGGTCGTCCCAGGCGGACAGGGAGGTCTGCGGCTGCACGGGCCGAGGCTAGAGGTCCCGGGACCTCGGTCCTGTCAAGGTCGTGGGCCGTCGTGCCGATACCGACCGGAGGCCGTCCCCTGCGGCCGCCCACCGCCTGGAGCAGACATGGCCCTCTCCGCACCCTCCCCGACCGCTGCCGGCCGCCCGGCCGTCCGCCGCTCCTGGCTGGGCGACCGGAGGCTGGGCACCCGGATCGGCGCCGTCGTCGTGGTCGCCGCCGCGGCGCTCGTCGTCACCGGCGCGGCCGGGCTGGCGGGGCTGGAGGGGACCGGGCGCAGCGCCGAGGAGCTGCTGACGGCGTCCGAGGCCACCCGGGCGGCGCTCGAGGCCGACATGATGCACGACGCGGTCCGCGCCGACGTGCTGTCCGCCCTGCTCGCCGACGGGGGCCAGGAGCGCTACGCCGCCTCCGCCGACCTGGCCGAGCACTCCGCCACCCTGGCCGACCGGCTCGACGCCGTGGCCGCGGCCGGGCTCGGCGAGGACGTCTCCGCCGCGGTCGAGGAGGTCGGTCCCGAGGTGGACGCCTACCTCGCCGCCGGCGCCGACATCGCCGCCGTCGCCGAGCGCGACCCCGACGCCGCGCGCGACGCCTACCCGGACTTCCTCGACGCCTTCGTCGGCCTGGAGGAGGCGCTGCCGGTGGTCAGCGACGCCGTCGCCGCCTACGCCGCGCAGGCCGAGGAGGACGCCTCGTCCCAGCGGCGCAGCGCCGAGGTGCTGCTGGTCGGGGTGTCCCTGGCCGCTGTCGCGCTGCTCGTCGGGCTCGCCGTCGCCGTGGTGCGCTCGGTCACCGGGCCGCTGCGCCGCCTCGTGGGCGCCGTGCAGGCGCTGGCGGAGGGCGACCTCACCGTGAGCACCGGCATCGTCTCGCGCGACGAGGTGGGCGTCGTCGCCCAGGGGCTGGACCGCGCCACCGCGCAGGTGCGCGCCGTCGTGGCCGGGGTCGCCGACAGCGCCGCCGCGGTGGCCGCGGCCACCGAGCAGCTGAGCCGGTCCTCGGAGCAGATCGCCGAGGGCGCGCACCGCTCCTCCGCGCAGGCCGCCGTCGTGGCGGCGACCGCCGAGCAGGTCTCCCACGACGTCCGCACGGTCGCGGCCGGCTCCGAGGAGATGGGCGCCTCGATCCGCGAGATCGCGCAGGCCGCGGGCGAGGCGGCCCGCGTGGTCTCCGAGGCGGTGGCCGTGGTCGCCGCGACGGACAGCACCATGGCCGCGCTGGGCTCGTCCAGCACCGAGATCAGCAGCGTGGTCAAGGCCATCACGTCGATCGCGGAGCAGACCAACCTCCTCGCGCTCAACGCCACCATCGAGGCGGCGCGGGCGGGGGAGTCCGGCAAGGGCTTCGCCGTGGTGGCGACCGAGGTCAAGGAGCTGGCCCAGGAGACCGGGCGCGCGACCGAGGACATCGCCCGCCGCGTCGACTCCATCCAGCACGACACCTCGGGGGCCGTCTCCGAGATGGCCCGGCTGTCGGCGATCATCGCCTCGATCCACGACCTGCAGCTGTCCATCACCTCGGCGGTGGAGGAGCAGACCGCCACCACCGCGGAGATGTCGCGCGGGGTGGCCCAGGCGGCCCACGGCACCAGCGACATCGCCTCGAGCATCGTCGGGGTGGCCGAGGCGGCCGAGGGCACCGACCAGGCGGCCCGGGACTCCCGGGCCGCCGTCGAGGAGCTGGGCCGCACGGCCAGCGGGCTCAGCGAGCAGGTCGCCCGCTTCCGCTTCTGAGGCCGTGCCCGCCGCTCAGGCCTCGGGGGCCGCCGGCTCGAAGCGCATGCTGATCGAGTTGATGCAGTAGCGCAGGTCGGTCGGTGTGCCGTAGCCCTCGCCGGCGAACACGTGGCCCATGTGCGACCCGCACGCCGCGCACCGGACCTCGGTGCGCACGCTGCCGAAGGAGCGGTCCTCGATCTCCTCCACCCGGTCGCCGGCCAGCGCGCTGTAGAACGACGGCCAGCCGCAGTGGCTGTCGAACTTCTGCTCGCTGCGGAACAGCTCGGTGCCGCACGCGCGGCACGAGTACACGCCCACCTCGTGGTTGTCGGTGTAGCTCCCCGGTGTACGCCCGCTCGGTGCCGGCGAGCCGGAGCACCTGGTACTCCTGCGGGCTGAGGGCCTCGCGCCACTCCTCGTCGCTGCGGGCCTGGGGGTAGGCGGGCCTGGCTCGGTGCTGTCGTCCTTCGTCCGGCGGCGAACATGGATCCTCCTCCTGGGCGGCGTCGAGGCGACGCGCCCACCGGGGCCAACGTGGCCCCTGCGCCCGCTGTTCCGTCCGCTGTGCCGCCCTGTCCCGCCCGCGGCCGCGGCGGCGCGGAGGGCTGCCGGCTGGGAGACTGGCCGGGTGCCGACCCGCCCGAGCCTGCTGCGCCGCCGTCCCCCTCCGGTCCCCGACGCGGCGGCCGCCGCCGGTCCGCGGCGGCCGCGCTGGCCACGGCCCTGGTGGTGGGCGGGACCGCCCTCGGCGCCGGGCTGCTCTTCTCGGCGCTGGTCAGCGCGGTCGCGGCCTACTTCGTGCGCCGGGTGCTGACCCCGGACCGGCTGAAGCCGGACGACACCGAGGTCCTCAGCGTCGGGCCCGGGACGGTGACCCTGCGGGCCACGGACGAGACCGTGGCCCGGGGCCGCTTCGGGCTGCGGCTGCAGGGCGGCACGAGCCACGCCCTGCTCGGCGAGGTCATCCGCGCCGACGGGCCGACCGTGACCCGCGAGCTCGTCGAGGTCGACGGGCCGATGAAGGTCGGCCCGGCCCGGTGGAACCCGTACTACTACGCGGGCCAGCCGATGTCCGCGCTCGGGCTGCCGTACGAGGACGTCGTGCTCGAGGGCGAGGTGGGCCCCCTGCCGGCGTGGGTGGTGCCGCCGCGCGAGGGCCCGGTCTCCGACGTGTGGGCCGTGCTGGTCCACGGCCGCGGCGCCACCCGCGAGGAGTGCCTGCGCGCGGTGCCGGTCCTGCACCGGATGGGCGTGCCCAGCGTCGTGCCCAGCTACCGCAACGACGCCGACGCCCCGGCCCTGCCCGGCGGGCGGTACCACCTGGGCGACACCGAGTGGGCCGACGTGGAGCACGCCGTCCGCCTGGCCATGCGGCGCGGCGCGACCGGTGTCGTGCTCGTCGGGTGGTCCATGGGCGGGGCGATCGTCCTGCAGCTGCTGTCGCGCTCGCGGCTGCTCCACGTGGTCCGTGCGGTCGTGCTCGACGCCCCCGTGGTGTCGTGGGCCGACGTGCTGGACCACCAGGCGCGGGTCAACCGGGTGCCGGTGTGGGTGGCCCGGCTGGGCCTGGAGCTGCTGGGCCGCAAGCAGGCCGACCGGCTGTTCGGCGTGGAGGGGCCGGTCGAGCTGGACCGCTTCGACTGGGTCGCGCGGGCCAACGAGCTGCGCCACCGGATGCTCGTCGTCCACTCCGACGACGACGAGTTCGTGCCCTCGGGCCCCACCCGTCGGCTCGCGCAGGCCCGGCCCGACCTCGTCACCCACGTCGCGTTCCGGGGCGCCCGGCACTGCCAGGAGTGGAACGTCGACCCCGAGCGGTGGGAGCGCGTGGTCGAGGACTACCTGCGGGCCGAGCTGGGCGACGCGCTGCCGGGGGCGCCCGCCGGCACCCCGCCCGCCTGAGCCCGGTCCCGCACGGCGGGCCTCAGCGGACGCTGCGGGGCCGCGCCTGCACGAGGTCGTCCACCGCCGCCCCCAGCCGGGCGAAGGCCCGCGGGTAGCAGACGTACGGCGACCCGTTGCAGGCGTCCGGGTCCGAGGTGGCCTGGTCGGTGTCACCGAAGCGGTAGCCCGCGTTGCTGTGGACCGCGACGACGTACCAGCGGCCGTCCTGGCCCGGCAGCGCCCGGACGATGCCGGTGTCGTTGCCGGAGAAGCTCACCAGCCCGGTCTTGTGGGCGAAGGTGACCTCGGCCGTGGCGTTGCAGGGACGCGCGTCGTAGCCGAAGTCGATGCCGTCGGCCACGACGCTGCCGGTCTCCGGGTCGATCCACCGCTCGGGCACCAGCGCGGGGATGCCGGGGGCGGAGTCGGGGGAGCCGCACAGGTTGCCCGTGCTCAGCACCTCGTGGAAGGACTGGTCGAGCAGGTGGGAGCGGTAGTAGTCCTGCGAGGCCCGGCTCAGGACGCTGTCCGCGGTGACCCGGCTGCCGTCCGGCGCCCGCCACAGCTCGTGCCGGGTGCCGGCCACGAGCAGGACGAGGCGCGCGGTGTCCATGGCCCCCATGCTCATCCGCCCGGACGACCAGCCGTTGCCCGTGGCCGGGTCGGAGGGCTCCATCCGGAGCGTGGTGAGGCCGAGCCGGGCGAGCTCGGCGTTCGTCGCCTCGATGCCGCCGGTGTCGTGGAGCAGCTGCAGCAGCACGCAGGTCGACACGTTGTCCGACTCGGTCGTCATCTTCTCGAGCCAGCTGTCGAGGGTGTCCGTGACCCCGTCGGCGGGCTCGTAGGCGCACGCGCGCCCGTCCACCCAGTGGTAGCTGACCGGCTGGTCCAGGCGGAGCGTCCCCTGGTCGACGAGGCGGAGCACCCCGAAGGCGACCATCACCTTCAGCACGCTGGCGGGGTAGGGGACCATGAACTCCTTGGTCGCGTCCGCCGGCCCGGCCAGCACGTCGGACGGCCGGGGGCCGGCGTCCCAGAGCGCCTGGTCGTCCCAGCGCTCGCCGCGCCACTGCGTGAAGAGGACGTCCTGCGGCTGCAGCGTGCGCCGATCGAGCTCGACGACGTAGCCGTCCGGGCTGTCGCGGTCGTAGAGGACGTCGGCGGCGCCGACGACATGGCCGTTCGTGTCGAGCTCGATGACGGCGACGTCGACGTTGGGCAGCGCGGCCGCGGGCTGCGCCATACCGTCCACCACGTCGGCGAAGTCCACGAGCTGGTCGAAGCCCGCGTCCCGGACCGCGGCCGCGAGCCCCTCGGCCAGGCGGGCGGACTCCCGCGCGGTACGGCCGCCGGCTCCGGCGGACCCGCCGTCGGCGCCCTTGCCGGCCGGGGCGTCCCGGCCCGTCGGCGGGCCGGCGACGGCCGGGGCGGCCCCGGCGCCTCCCACCAGCATCGCGGTCGCGGCCACCAGGGCCGCCGTGGTCGTCCATCGCTGGGACATGGGTGCTCCTCTGGCCGGGCACGACTTGGGCGTGCGCCCAAGTTAGCCCCGGCGACCCCGGCCGACAAGGGTCCGGGGCCGCCGCCTCAGGGCGCGAGCAGCCCGACCGGGACCCCGGCCTCGGCGGCCGCCGCCTCGCGGACCCAGCCGACCAGCACGTCGCGGGAGGCGTCCGTCTGGCCGGCGACGAGCTGGACCGACAGGCCGTCCAGCAGCGCGAGCAGGCGCCACGCCGAGGCCTCCGGCGACACCGCGCGCAGGCTGCCGTCGGCGGCGCCGGCGGAGAGGACGTCGGTGACCAGGGCGACCCACTCGAGGTTGAGCCGCCGCGACGAGAGCCGCAGCGCCTCGTGGTGCGCGGCCGCCCCCCACACGTCGATCCACACCCGGTACTGCCACGAGCGGTCCGTCGGCGAGAACTCCTCCAGCAGCAGCCGGAGCCGCTGCACGCCGTCGCCCGCCCCCGCGAGGACCTGCCGCATCCGGGCCAGGTCGTCCTCGGCGACCTGCTCGAACGCGAGGACCAGGAGCTCGTCGTGGGAGCCGAAGTAGTGCGAGAGCAGGCCCGCGCTCGTGCCGGCCTCGGCGGCCACGTCCCGGCTCGTGGTCTGCACCAGCCCCTTGCGGCGCATGACGCGCACGGTCGCCTCGACGATCTCCTGCCGTCGCACGTGGGCGGGCTTGTGGACCTGGCCCGAGGACGTGCGCGCGGCCGCGGTCACCGGTCGCGCACCCAGCGGGCCAGCAGGGTGCCGTCCTCGTGCAGCAGGCCGTCGAGGCGGTACCGGAGGGGGTCCACGCCGTCGCCGACCACCGCGCGGGGCCCGCCGCCGGCGACGAGGACCGGGCTCGTCGTGAGGCACAGCTCGTCGAGCAGGTCGGCCCGGGCGAGCGCGCCGAGCAGGGCCGGCCCGCCCTCGCAGAGCACCCGCGTGAGCCCGCGCGCGGCGAGCTGCGCGAGCAGGTCCGCCAGGTCCGTGCCGCCGCGGTCCACGTGGCCGGCGAGCAGCACGGCGTCCTCCCCGGCCGAGGCGACCGCCCTCGCGCGGGCCTCGTCGTCGCCCGCGGGCAGGGCGACCAGGGCGTCGCCCGGCCGGTCGAACATGCCCCCGCCGTCCTGGACCCGGCCGGACCGGGTGACCTGCACGACGACCGCGGCCTCGCGGCGGCCCTGGGCCCGGCGGTCCGCGGCCAGCCCCGGGTGGGGGTCGGCGGGTCCGTACCGCTCGGTCCGCGCGGTGCCGGCACCCACCAGCACGACGTCGGCCAGCCCGCGCAGGACGTGGAAGACCCGCTTGTCGGCCTCGGTGCTCACCGACGCGGCCCGCCCGTCGTCGCCGGAGACGGCGCCGTCGAGGCTGGTCACCATGTTGGCGCGCACCCAGGCCCGGGCCGGCCCGACCGACGGGGGGTAGGCGTACAGGGCGGCGAGCGCCCCGACCTGCTCCGGCCCGGCGTCCGGGAGCGGACCGGGCGGGCCGCCGCGGAGGACCTCCACCCTCAGACGCCGGCCTTCTCGCGGACCTGGCGCTGGATCCGCCCGAGCATCCCCGACATGCCGCGCAGCCGGAGCAGGCTGACGGCACGGTCGAGGCCGAGCAGGTGCGGGACGTCGTCGGGGACGCTGAGCACGCCCTGGGCGTCCAGGCCGGTCATGCCCTCGGCGAGGATCGCCGCGAAGCCCCGCGTGGTCGGGGCCTCGCGCGGCGCGGACAGGAACACGTGCACCGGCGCGGCGGGCCCGGTCCCGTCCACCTCGACGTGCACGAACACCGGCGACTGGCACTCCGGCACGGCCTCCATGACCTCCTGGTGCGCGGCGAGCCGCTCGGGGAGGTCCGGCAGGCCGTTGGCGAAGTCGAGGAGCAGCTCCAGGCGGTGGGGCTCCTCCAGCGCCTGGAAGTCGTCGACGACCTCGTCGAAGCGGCCGGGCAGGGAGCGGGCGCCGGTGCCGCCGGGGGTCTCGCTCACGCCGCCCCCGGCTCCTCGCCGCGGGCGATGGGGACGCGCACGGCGTTGCCCCACTCGGTCCACGAGCCGTCGTAGTTGCGGACCTTCTCGAAGCCGAGCAGGTGGGTGAGGACGAACCAGGTGTGGCTGGAGCGCTCGCCGATGCGGCAGTAGGCGACGACGTCGTCGGTGGGCTGGAGGCCCTTCTCGCCGGTGTAGATCGCCTCGAGCTCCTCGCGGGTCTTGAAGCCGCCGTCCTCGGCGACCGCGCGGGCCCACGGCACGGACTGCGCGCCGGGGATGTGGCCGCCGCGCAGGGCGCCCTCGTCGGGGTAGGCCGGCATGTGGGTGCGCTGGCCGGTGTACTCCTCGGGCGAGC
Organism: uncultured Actinomycetota bacterium; assembly: GCA_963750335.1. Lineage (GTDB taxonomy): Bacteria > Actinomycetota > Actinomycetes > Actinomycetales > JBBAYJ01 > Aquipuribacter. The sequence continues at coordinate 29,693 of CAVVQD010000009.1, read as the reverse complement.
GGACGTCGACCATCGGCCGGCCGATGTGGGCCTGGACGTCGGGCAGGAAGGCGCGGATCTCGCTGTCGTCGCGCTCGACGACCGGGTAGTCCGACGGTGGGGACCTCGGGCTTGTCGGTGGTGTACTCCCGGCCCTCGGCCTCCCACTTCGTGCGCCCGCCGTCGAGCAGGCGGACGTCCTCGTGGCCGAACAGGGTGAACACCCACAGGGCGTACGCGGCCCACCAGTTGTTCTTGTCGCCGTAGACGACCACGGTGTCGTCGCGGCTGATGCCCTTGGCGCGCATGAGGGCGGCGAAGCCCTCGCCGTCCACGTAGTCGCGGGTGACGGGGTCGTTGAGCTCGGTGTGCCAGTCGACCTTGACCGCGCTCGGGACGTGGCCGGTGTCGTAGAGGAGGACGTCCTCGCTGGACTCCACGACGACCAGGCCGGGGGTCCCCAGTCGCTCGGCCAGCCACGCGGTGGTGACCAGGCGCTCGGGGTGGGCGTACGCGGCGAGCTTGGCGTCGGTGTCGTGCTCGGTGGGCACTGCGTCTCCTCGTGCTCGTGCCGGGGTCGGGGCGGCCCGGGCTGTCGAAGGATGCCAACACCTCGGGTGCCGTGCCCGTTCCCCGTCCGTCCCCCGGGCGTGTCGGGCCCCGGGGCACCGGGCGTCCCGCGGTCAGGGGTAGCGGCCCAGCGCCTCCTGGCAGGCGAGGACCAGCTCCGCCGCGGCGGCGCGGTACTCCACGAGCGCGCGCTCCCGCTCCAGCGGGTCCTCGGGGTCCAGCTCGGAGGCCGCCTCGGCGAGCGGGACGACGTCGCGGGCGCGGGCCCGGGTGGTGCGGTCGGGCCAGTCGCGCATCTCCAGCTCGAGCGTGCCGGCGACGGCCGCGAGCCGGCTCGTGGACTCGTCGTCGAAGTCCTGGTACTGCTCCTGCCCCAGCACGACGAGGACGTCGTCGGCGTAGCCCACCGCCGACAGCGCCTGCTCGCAGGCGTCGCCCGGGTCGGTGTACGACGCGAGCGCCGACGGCTCCTCGGCCGAGCACCCGGCGAGGGCGACGGCGGCGAGGACCGCGGCCACGACCGTCCGGACGGCCACGACGGGGGAGCCGGCCGGGACCGCCCGCGCGGAGGGGGCCGCGCGACGGGCCCCGGCCGGGGCCGCGGGGGGTCGGACCGGGCGCGCCATGGCCCGGATGCTACGCACGGGGCCGGCCAGGTGCGGCGAGGTGCGGCGAGGTGCGGCCAGGTGGGGGAGCCGTAGCCTGCTGCCCCGTGGGGACCACGCCCGAGCGGCTCGTCGACCGGCGCCCGGCCCTGGACCGGGCCCGGCTGCTGGACGACATGGTCCCGCCGCCGCGCTTCTCCCACGCCCGCCTCGCCACCTACGAGCCCGACCCGGCCCAGCCGAGCCAGCGGGACGCCCGCGAGCGGGTGGGCCGGTTCGCCGCGGCGACGGGACCCGGCGACGGTCCGGGTCCGCGCCGGGGCCTCGGCCGTCTGCTCGGCGCCCGGTCCCGGGCCGAGGTGGGACCGCGCGGGCTGTACCTGGACGGCGGGTTCGGCGTCGGGAAGACGCACCTGCTCGCCGCCGCCTGGCACGAGGCCGCCGGGCGCAAGCACTACGGCACGTTCGTCGAGTACACCCACCTCGCGGGGGCGCTGGGCTTCCGCGGCGCGGTCGAGGCGCTGCAGGGCGCGGACCTGGTGTGCATCGACGAGTTCGAGCTGGACGACCCGGGCGACACCGTCCTCATGGCGCGGCTGCTGCGCGAGCTCACCGACTCCGGCGCGCGGCTCGCGGCGACCTCGAACACGCTGCCCGGGGCGCTGGGCACCGACCGGTTCGCGGCCGAGGACTTCCTGCGCGAGATCCAGGCGCTCGGCCGGCTGTTCGAGGTGGTCACCGTGGACGGCGAGGACTACCGGCACCGCGGCGCGCCGCCGACGCCCGGAGCCGGCCACGGCGGCCGAGATCGACGCCCTCGCCGGCCGGCCCGGGGCCACGGTCGACGACCTCGGGGAGCTGTGCGCGCACCTGGCCACCGTCCACCCCAGCCGCTACGGCGCCCTGCTCGACGGCGTCACCGAGGTGGGCGTGGACGTCCGTGGCGCCCGTCCCGGACCAGAACGTCGCCCTGCGGCTCGTCGTCCTCGCCGACCGGATGTACGACCGCGCCCTGCCCCTGACCGCCGCGGGCGCGCCGCTGTCGGTGCTGTTCGGCGAGGACATGCTGCGCGGCGGCTACCGCAAGAAGTACCTGCGGGCGCTGAGCCGCCTCACCGCGCTCGCGCGGGAAGCCCGCCCCGCCCCGGCGTGAGCCGCCCCGGTGCGGGCCCACCGGTGCAGGACACCCGGTGCAGGACACCGGTGCAGGCCACCCGGTGCAGGCCACCGGTGCGAGCGCAGCCTCAGTGCAGCCGGACCAGGGCGGCGCCCGGGCCCTGGAGCCGGACCGTGCGGCCCGTGGTCCAGGCCGGGCCCCAGTGCCGCTCGATGGAGCCGTGCCCCTGCAGCGGCACCTCGGTCTCGCCCTCGCGCAGCACGACCACGACGCGCCAGGCGCCGCGGTGCACGAGCAGCCACTCCGGGCGCCCGTCCTCCCGCGCCTCGTCCGGCGGCCCGGACTCGACCTCGACGGTGCCGAGGTCGTCGTCGCGCAGGTCGCGCTCCCGGCGGCGCAGCGCGAGCAGGTCGCGGGTCCAGGCGAGCAGCCCGGCGTGGACGGGCTCGGCGGGCTCGTCCCAGCGCAGGACAGAGGCCTCGCGCGTGGCCGGGTCCTGCGGGTCGGGCACCGCCTCGGCGTCCCAGCCGTGGGAGGCGAACTCGCGCCGGCGGCCCTCGCTCACCGCCGCGCCCAGGGCGGGGTCCTCGTGGTCGGTGAAGAACTGGAACGGGCTGCGGGCACCCCACTCCTCGCCCATGAACAGCATCGGCGTGAACGGGGAGGTGAGGACCAGGGCCATCGACCCGGCGAGCTCGCCGTCGGACAGCGTGGCCGACGGCCGGTCGCCCACCGCCCGGTTGCCCACCTGGTCGTGGTTGGAGGCGTAGGCGAGGAAGCGGTGCCCGGAGGTCCCGGCCGGCACCGGGGCGCCCCAGACCGCGCCGCCGCGGAAGGTCGACTCCCGGCCGGCGTGCCAGAAGGCCTCGCGCCACACCGTCCGCAGCACCTCCGCGCTGCCGAAGTCGGCGTAGTAGCCCTGGCGCTCCCCGGTGAGCAGGGTGTGCAGCGCGTGGTGCACGTCGTCGTCCCACTGGGCCGTCATGCCCAGGCCGCCCTCGCCGGTCGGGGTGACCATGACCACGTCGTTGAGGTCGGACTCCGCCACCAGCGACAGCGGCCGGCGCAGCCCGTCGGACAGCGCCGCGGTCTCCTCGGCCAGCTGGGCGAGGACGTGGCGGGGGGAGTCGTCGACCAGGGCGTGGACGGCGTCCAGGCGGAGCGCGTCGACGTGGAAGTCGCGGAACCAGCGCAGCGCGCCGTCGCAGATCCAGCGCCGGACCTCCGCGGAGTGCTCGGCGTCGAGGTTGACCGCCTGGCCCCACGGGGTCTCGTGGGCGTCGGTGAAGTACGGCCCGAAGACGGACGTGTAGTTCCCGGCCGGGCCGAGGTGGTTGTAGACCACGTCGAGCGATACCGCGAGGCCGCGGGCGTGGCAGGCGTCGACGAAGCGCTGCAGCGCGGCCGGGCCGCCGTACGGGTCGTGGACGGCGAACAGGTGGACGCCGTCGTAGCCCCAGCCCCAGCGGCCCGGGAACGCGGCGAGCGGCATGAGCGCCACGACGTCGACCCCGACGCCGACCAGGTGGTCGAGCCGGTCGACCGCGGCGTCGAGGGTGCCCTCGGGGGTGAACGTGCCGACGTGCAGCTCGTAGTGCACGGCCCCGCGGACGTCCCTGCCGCGCCAGCCGTCGTCGCCCCAGCGGTGCACGGAGGGGTCGAAGAGCCGGCTGGGCCCGTGCACGCCGAAGGGCTGCCAGGCCGAGCGCGGGTCGGGGACCGGGTCGCCGCCGTCGACGGAGAACAGGTAGTCGCTGCCGTGGCCGGTGCCGCCCACGGCCAGCGACCACCAGCCGCCGTCCGCCTGCGTTCATCCCCCGGACCGTGCGCTGGCCGTCGGTGGGGCCGGTGGCGTCCCGCACGAGGACGAGGTCGACGGTGCGGGCGTCCGGGGCCCAGACGGCGAAGGTGTGGCTCATCGGTCCCGACCCTGCCAGAGGTCCGCAGGACGGGCGAGACGGTGCAGACCGGGCCGGGGTTCGGCCTGGGGGTCGGCCTGGCGGTCCGGGCTCATGCGCGCCGCAGCAGGGCGACGGGCAGCGAGGCGAGGAGGTCCTCGGCCGCCGTGCTGCCGCCCTCGTGCGCCGCGCCGGTCAGCACGTCCGCCCAGCGCCCCTCGGGCAGCGACACGGTGTGCCGGCCCCAGCCGCCGAGCCGGTCGAGCTCGCCCGGGCGGCGCGTGACGACGAGGACGACCTCGGGGGCGCCGACCGGCCCCGCGGCCCAGCGCGAGCGCGTTGCCGGTGGAGGTGGCCACGGGCTCGTACCCGGCCGCGGGCCCGACGAAGACGTGCGGCAGCTCGCGCCGCAGCCGCAGCGCCGCGGCTGGTCAGCAGGAGCTTCTCGTCGTCCAGGTCGCGCGGGGCCTCGCCCGTCGTCCAGGCGGGCGAGCCGGGCCCGCCGGTCGTCGTAGTCGACGGGGCGGCGGTTGTCGGGGTCGACGAGGGAGCGGTCGACGAGCTCGGTGCCCTGGTAGGTGTCCGGGACGCCGGGCAGGACCAGCTGCAGCGCCTTCTGGGCCAGCGTCACGGCCCGGGTCCACGGCTGGACCGCCTCGACGAAGGAGGCGATGTCGCCGGAGAGGGCCTCGTCGGCGAGGACGCCGCGCGCCAGGTCGGCCACGGCGCGCCTCGTACGCCTCGTCCGGGCTGGTCCAGGTGGTGCGGAGCTTGGCCTCGCGGGTCGCCTTCTCCAGGTAGGCGAGCAGGCGGTCCTCGGTGATGGGCCATGTGGCCACGAGGGTCTGCCACAGCAGCAGCTCGGTGTCGCCGTCGACCAGGTCGCCCTGGCGCAGCGGCGCGGCGGCCTCGTGCCAGCCGCGGACGGCGCCGACCCAGCGCTCGGGGTCCTCGACCGCGGCGAGCAGCCGGGTCCGGGCGTCCTCGCTGCGCTTGGTGTCGTGGGTGGACAGCGCCGACATGGTGGCCGGCCAGGTCGCGGCGAGTCCGTTCGGCGGCCGCGTGCAGCTCCTCCGGCGTGGTGCCGAAGCGGGCGGGGTCGCCGCCGACCTCGTTGAGCGCGACGAAGCGCTGCCAGCGGTAGAACGCGGTGTCCTCGACGCCCTTGGCCATGACCGGCCCGCAGGTCTGCTGGAAGCGGACCACGAGCTCGCGGCGCCGGGCCAGGCCGGCCGCGCCGCCCTGCTCGGTCGAGCCCTCGGCGAGCGCGCCCTCGGAGCCCGTCACCAGGTCCCGGCCCAGGACGAGCCCGGCCACGAGGTCGAGGGTGTCGCGACGGTCCTCCGGCAGCTTCTCCCGCGCCCGGTGCGCGGCCTCGGAGACCACCGCCACGGCCTCGGCGTCCGGCGCCTCGCCGGGCACCACGTAGGCGCGGTAGCGGTCCATCGCCACGAGCAGCTCGACCACGGAGTCGTGCAGGGAGCGCCGGGTGTGGTCGCGCAGGTGGATGTCGTCCGCGCAGATGTCGACGAGCAGGTCGACGAGGCGGTGCACCTCGGCGTACTGCCCGCCCTGGACCACCTCGCGCTTGGCCGTGTCCACGAGGGCGTGGAAGTCGCCCACCGCGGCCCCCGTGCTCGTGCCGATCTCGTGGTGCAGCAGCGTGAGCGGGGCCTCGGCGGAGGGGTTGACGAGCACGCCGGTGATGCGGCGCAGCGTGTCGTAGCCGGTGGTCCCGTCGCAGGGCCAGTCGGCCGGCAGCTGCTCCTCGCCCTCGAGGATCTTCTCCACGACGACGTAGGGCCGCTCCCCGGCGGGGCCCCGGGCCCCGGCCAGGCGGCGGAGGTACCCGCGCGGGTCGGCGAGACCGTCCGGGTGGTCGATCCGGAAGCCGTCCAGGACCCCGTCGGCGAACAGGTCGAGCAGCACCCGGTGGGTGGCCTCGAAGACGGCCGGGTCCTCCACCCGGACCGCGGCCAGGGTGTCGACGTCGAAGAAGCGCCGGTAGTTGAGCTCCTCGTCGGCCACCCGCCAGTGGGCCAGGCGGTACCACTGCTGGTCGACGAGCTCCGCCATCGGCAGGCCCTCCGTCCCCGCGCGCACGGGCAGCACGTGGTCGAAGTAGCGCAGGACCGTCTCGGTGACCACGGCGCCGTCCTCGCCCACCGGCACGTCCTCGCTGGCCAGCTCCAGCTCGCCGGCGTCGAGGACCTCGCCGATCCGCGAGCCCAGCACCGGCATGAGCACCGCGCGCTGCGCGACGCGTCCAGTCCACGTCGAGCCAGCGGGCGTACGTCGAGCCCGGCCCGTCGCGCAGCACGGACCACATGGCGCGGTTGTGCCACAGCGGGGTGGGCACGTCCATGTGGTTGGGCACGACGTCGGCGAGGACGCCGAGGCCGCGGGCGTGCAGGGCGTCGGCCAGCGCCCGCAGGCCCGGCCTCGCCGCCCAGCTCGGGGTTGATCCGGGAGTGGTCGACCACGTCGTAGCCGTGGGTGCTGCCCGGTGCGGCCTGCAGCACCGGCGACAGGTAGGCGTGGGAGACGCCGAGGTCGGCGAGGTGGTCGACGACGGCGAGCGCGTCCGCGAAGCCGAACTCCGGTCGCAGCTGCAGCCGGTACGTGGACAGGACGGGACGCGCGGTCGGTCCGGCGAGGCCCGGCCCGACCCCTGGGCCGGCGCTCACGGGTGCAGCCGCTTGTCCGAGCGCAGCACGACGACCGAGCGCGCGGGCACGGTCCGCTCGTCGCCCGGGGACAGCCGCGACAGCCGCTCGGCGTCGCGCCCGCTGGACAGCCGGCTGCTCTCGGCGGAGCCGGAGGTGTAGGAGTGGGTGCGGGGCGGCAGGTGGGACGGGTCGCCGGTGTCGATGACCACGTGCCAGTGCTGGCCGTACTCCTCGCCGGGCAGGCAGAAGTCGAGGTCCTGCGGGGAGGCGTTGAAGAGCAGCAGGAAGCTGTCGTCGACGATGCGCTCGCCGCGGGTGTCCGGCTCGGCGATGGCGTCGCCGTTGAGGAACACCATGACGCTCTGGGCGTAGCCGTTGTCCCAGTCGGTGTCGCTCATCCGCTCCCCGGCCATGGTCAGCCAGGCGATGTCGGCGAGGGTGTTGCTCGTCCCCGCCCCGGCGCCGTCCTCGGTGCCGGAGAAGAAGCGGCGGCGGCGGAACACCGGGTGCCCGTTGCGCATCGCGACCAGGCGGCGGGTGAACTCCAGGAGCACCTCCTGCTCCTCGTCGAGGTCCCAGTCCATCCACGTGATGGGGCTGTCCTGGGCGTAGCCGTTGTTGTTGCCGCCCTGGGTCCGGGCCATCTCGTCGCCGTGCAGGATCATCGGCACGCCCTGGCTGAGCAGCAGCGTGACGAGGAAGTTGCGGTGCTGCTGGGCGCGCAGGCGACGGACCTCGTGGTCGTCGGTCGGGCCCTCGACGCCGCAGTTCCACGAGCGGTTGTGGCTCTCGCCGTCGTTGCCGTCCTCGAGGTTGGCCTCGTTGTGGCGCTCGTTGTAGCGTCACCAGGTCGTTCATGGTGAAGCCGTCGTGCGCGGTGACGAAGTTGATGCTCGCGATCGGCTTGCGGCCGGAGTGCGCGTACAGGTCCGAGGAGCCGGTGATGCGGCCCGCGAACTCGCCGAGCGAGCCCGCCTCGCCGCGCCAGAAGTCGCGGACGGTGTCGCGGTAGCGGCCGTTCCACTCCGTCCACAGCGGGGGGAAGTTGCCGACCATGTACCCGCCCTCGCCGATGTCCCAGGGCTCGGCGATGAGCTTGACCTGGCTGACCACCGGGTCCTGCTGGACCAGGTCGAAGAACGCGCTCAGCCGGTCCACCTCGTGGAACTGCCGGGCCAGGGTCGAGGCGAGGTCGAAGCGGAAGCCGTCGACGTGCATCTCGGTCACCCAGTAGCGCAGCGAGTCCATGATCAGCTGCAGCACGTGGGGGTGCCGCATGAGCAGGCTGTTCCCGGTGCCGGTGGTGTCGTAGTAGTGCTTGGGGTTCTCCTCGACCAGGCGGTAGTACGCCTGGTTGTCCAGGCCGCGGAAGGCCAGCGTCGGGCCCTTCTCGTTGCCCTCGGCGGTGTGGTTGTAGACCACGTCGAGGATGACCTCGATGCCCGCCTCGTGCAGGGCCTTGACCATGCCCTTGAACTCCTGCACCTGCTGACCGCGCTGCCCGGTGGCGGAGTACTCGTTGTGGGGCGCGAAGAAGCCGATCGTGTTGTAGCCCCAGTAGTTGCGCAGCCCCTTCTCCTGCAGGTGCCCGTCCTGGACGAACTGGTGCACCGGCATCAGCTCGACCGCGGTCACCCCGAGGTCGCGCAGGTGGTCGATCATCACCGGGTGCGCCATGCCGGCGTACGTGCCGCGGATCGACTCCGGGATCCCGGGGTGCTGCTGCGTCATGCCCCGCACGTGGGCCTCGTAGATGACCGTCTCGTGGTACTGCTTGCGCGGCGGGCGGTCGTTGCCCCAGTCGAAGTACGGGTTGACGACGACCGAGTGCATGGTGTGCAGCCGGGAGTCCAGGCGCTGGATCCGGTTGTCGTCCTTGCCGAAGCGGTAGGAGTACAGCGACTCGTCGCCGTCGGCCATGCCCTCGATCGCCTTGGCGTACGGGTCGAGCAGGAGCTTGCTCGGGTTGCAGCGCAGGCCGCGGGACGGGTCGTAGGGCCCGTGCACCCGGAAGCCGTAGCGCTGCCCGGGCTGCACGCCCGGCAGGTAGCAGTGGTGCACGTACCCGTCGGACTCCGGCATCTGGATCCGCTCGCGCTCGCGCCGCGCGTCGTCCAGCAGGCAGAGCTCCACCTTCGTGGCCACCTCGGAGAACACGGCGAAGTTGGTGCCGCTCCCGTCGTACGTCGCACCCAGCGGGTAGGAGCTACCCGGCCACACATCCATCACTGCGCTGTCCTCGTCCTTCGACCGTCATACCCGGACGGACGCCCGCCCGGGACCTGCATTCTCCACGCCCGGGACCGGGCGGGGTCGTCAGACGTCCCCGAGGGCACGGTCGACGACGAGAGCCGCCTGTCGACTACCCATCGGGAGCGGGACCACACCCCGTGCGCCGAAGGAGTCCAGGCGGGACGCCAGGAAGGCCTCGGCCACCGGTGCCGGCGCCCCCTGCAGCACGAGCGCGCCCTGCAGGGTGACCGCGAGCCGCTCGACGAGCCACCGCGCGGCCGCGTGGACGGCGCCCGGGTCCTGCCGCGCCTCGGCCGCCGCGGCGCGCAGCACCTCCGCGGTCGCGGCGACGGAGGCGTCCAGCCGCCGGGCGGCGCCCGCCGCCCGGCCGCACTCGAGCAGGAAAGCCTCGACCGCCTCGGGGTCCTCGCTCACCACGCGGACCACCTCGGCGCCCAGCCCGTGCGCGGTGGCCGAGGCCAGCACGGCGGAGGACTGGGCATGGACGCGGGCCACCTCGCTGGTCTCGTCCCAGCCGGCCGAGCCGAGCAGCTCGCGGGCCTCGAGGGCGGCCTGCGGGGCCCGCCGGCTGAGCCAGGCCGCGGCCACCGGCCCCGCCAGCCGCAGCAGCGCGGCCTGCTCCGCGGGGTCGCCGCCGTCGCCGTGGCCGTGGCCGTGGCTGTTGCCGTGGCCGTGGCCGTGGCCGTGGCCGGGTCCAGGGCCGGGGCCGGGGGTGGCGGCGCTGCCGGCGGTCGCCACCGCGCCGTCGGTCGCGGCGGCCAGGCGCAGGGCCAGCAGCGTCGCGGCCTCGGACTCCACGGCCAGGTCGGCCAGCAGGGTGCGCACGCCGGGCACGGTGTCCAGCGGGCCGCCGGGCACGTGGCGGTGCCGGGCGTGGGTCCCGGCGAGGCGCACCGCGGCGCGCAGCGACGCCGCGGCGAGCACGGCGCCGTCCAGGACCCGGGCCGCCTCCAGCGCCGCGGCCGGGCGGCGCCCGTCCCGCGGCGCGGGGAGGCCGGCCGGGGGGCCCGGCGTGTCCAGACGGACCGCCCACGCCTGCCGCAGCACGAGGTCCCCGACGACCCAGGCGCGGTGGGCGCTGCCGGGTCTCAGCCGCTCGACGGCCAGGGCCCCGTCCGCGGGGCGCGGGAGCAGGAACAGCCCTGCGCCGTCCGCGGTCGCCGCGCTGACCAGGAGGACGTCGGCGTCGGCGTTGCCCACGAAGGTCTTGCGGCCGCCCACCCGCCAGGTCGGCCCGCCCTCGACCGGGCCGCCGGGCTCCGGCACGGCCGTGGTCGTCGGCACGGCGCCGGGCGCCGAGCTGCCGCGCTCGGTGAGGGCGACCGCGGCCGACGTCGCCGGGCGGGCGGGCGGCCCGCCGCGCCGGGCGCCGGGCACGGTGCGCCGGCTGGACAGCCGCGGCAGCCAGGCGGCGGCCGCGGGCGTGACGGCCACGGCGGCGGCGACCGCGTGCGACGTGCTGAGCGCGACGGCCGAGGAGCCTGCGGTCTGGGCCCACAGCAGGAGCCCCGCCGCGCGGGCCAGGTGCGCGTGCGGCTCGGTGCTGGCCCACGGCCGCCCGGCGAGGCCGGCCTCGGTGCCCGCCCGCACCAGCTGCTCCCACGCGGGGTGGACCACGACGCGGTCCAGCCGGGCGCCGGCGGCGTCGTGGGTCTGCAGCCGGGGCGGCGCGGCCTCGGAGTCCTCGACGAGCCGGCGCTGCACCAGCGACCCGGCGTGGCGCCCCAGCCCCGACAGGCCCGGCAGCAGCGCCGCCGCGCCCAGGCCCCGGACCGCGTCCACGAGGGCCAGGTCGCCGTCGAGGAGGTCGACGTCGGCGGGGGCGGGCGGCTCCGCGGCCGGGCCGGGCTGGCGGATGGCCGCGGCCTGGCGCAGGTCGATGACGACGTCGTCGCCGCGGAGGCGTCGTCGGCGGCTGTCCGGGGCGGTCACGGGACACCTCCGCCGGTCGTCGGGCACGGGTGGGGCACGGGCGGAGCGGTCCGGCCGACTCTAGGCCAGCCCCCCGGCCCCCACCACCGCGGTCGGGCACCGCGGTCGGGCACCGCCGGGGGGCCTCCCGGGCGCTCGGGCGGGGGCCGGGTCAGGGGCGGGCGGGCACCGGCGGCGCGGGGCGCGTGGACCCGGAGGAGGGCAGCGAGCCGAGGCGGGCGAGGTCGGCGCTGATGTCGGCCGCCGTGCGCAGCAGCATCGGCAGGTAGGTCCCGGTGAGCGTCTCCAGCGAGGTCTCGGCGGCGTGGACCGTGACGTTGGCGGCGGCCACGACCCGGCCGTCCCCGTCGCGCAGCGGCGCGGCCACCGAGCGGATGCCCGGGGCGAGCTGCTCGTCGGTGAGGGCCCAGCCCTGGGCCCGGACCTCGCGCAGCACCTCGCGCAGCTCCTCCGGCGACGGGGTCCAGCGCTGGGCCACCCCCGAGCGGCTGGGCTCGGCGAGGACGTCCTGGAGCGCGGCCGGCTCGAGCCCGGCCAGCAGCACCTTGCCCAGCGAGGTGGGGACCGCGGGGAACCGGGTCCCGACGGACACCTGCAGCGCGATGATCTTGGGCACGGCGACGCGCGCCACGTAGACGATGTCGGAGCCGTCGAGCTGGGCCGCGGAGCAGGACTCCCCGGTCCGGGCGACCAGGGCCTCCATGTGCGGCCGGGCGACGTCCCACAGCCCCGAGGCCTGGACGTAGGCCGTGCCCAGGTCGAGCACCCGGGGCGTGAGCTCCCACCCGCGGGCGGTCGAGCGCGCGTAGCCCAGCGCGGCCAGGGTGAGGAGGATCCGGCGGGCGGTGGGGCGGGCCAGGCCGGTCGCCGCCGCCACCTCGCTGAGCGACATGGCCGGGCGGTCGGCGCCGAAGGCGGTGAGCACGTCCAGCCCCCGGGCGACGGCCTCGACGAAGTCCGGGTCGTCACCGCGACGCTGCATCGGTCTCCCTCGTCGGAGCGGGCGGTCAGCGGTACCGGAACGACGAGAGGCCCCCTCGGGGGCCTCGGGTGGACGCGAGAGGACTCGAACCTCCGACCTCATCCGTGTCAGGGATGCGCTCTAACCAACTGAGCTACGCGTCCGGGCGTGGTGGTGCTGGCGGTGCACGTGAGAGGTGGAGACGGGATTCGAACCCGTGTACACGGCTTTGCAGGCCGTTGCCTCGCCTCTCGGCCACTCCACCAGGTACGGACGCCCCACGTCTGACGCCTCACCGTGCGGGACGGCTCCGAGCGGATGACGGGATTCGAACCCGCGACCCTCACCTTGGCAAGGTGATGCGCTACCACTGCGCCACATCCGCATCTCGGACCGCGACCTGGGGTCGCCGTCCGGTGCTGGAGCAGACTAGCCCAGCCGACGACGGCAGCCAAAACGCCTGGCCGGCGGGCGCCAGGGCGACTAGGCGATGAGGCGCGACACCACGTCGTCGAGGTCGACGTGCTGGTCCTCTGTGCCCGTGGGGACGACCTCGAGGGTCCGTCCCACGAAGAGGCGCAGGTCGTCGGCGTCGGCGTGGAGCACCGCGCGGCCGTCGGGGGAGGACAGGGCGAGGACGACGATGTCGCCCTCGGCGCCGCGGGACGGCCAGACGTGGACGTCGCCGAGACCGGTCGCGCGCTCGAGCCCGTCGACGAGCAGGTCGCGGGCGAACACCCACTCCACGGACGTCTCGCCGTCGCCGCCGCGGAACAGCGCGCGGACCGCGTAGGGGTCGGCGGCCACGTAGCGAAGGGAGACCGGCAGCGGCACCGGACCGGCGTCGGGGACCACGAGCCGGAGGGTGACCTCGACGTCGACGTCGACCTTGTGCTTCTCGACCACGGGGATCTCCTCCTGGGCGGTCGACCGGCGGGGGCCGGTCGAGCTCGTGTGCTGAGACATTCCCCGTGCACCCCACCCCGAAACGTGCTGGGGGCAGCCCCGTCACCCGTCCGGCGCAACGGGCGCCACCCGGCTGCGCCCGGCGTGCACGGTCCGTGACGTGCCGCCTACGCCCCCGGCGCCGCCTACGCTCCACCTGTGGAGCGCACGGCGCAGGAGCCGCTCGGTGACCGGGGACGGCAGGCCGTCGACGACGCCCCGTCCCCGCGTGCCGTGGCCCGGCGCCGGTCGTGGCGGCGCCTGCGTGCCCGGACCCGGGCGGTGCGCGCCCGGGCGCGGCGGACCACGGCCGGGCGGGTCGGCTGGCGGATCGGCGTCGGGGTCGTGGGCGGGCTGCTGCTCGTGGTCGGCGTGCTGGCCATCCCCGGGCCGGGACAGGGCTGGGCCCTGGTCTTCCTCGCCCTGGCCATCCTGTCCACGGAGTTCCGCTGGGCGCACCGCGCCCGCACGGTCCTGTGGGCCCGCCTGGTCCGGGCGCGCGACGCCTACGCGGCCGCCTCGCCGGCCCGGCGCGCGCTGCTGATGGCCGGGCTGGTGCTGCTCGTGGTCGTCTGCCTGGCCCTGGCGTGGTGGGTGTCGCTGCTGCTGGCCGGGGTGCCCGGCTGGGTGCCCCGCCCCGTCGCGGACCTGCTGGACCGGGTGCCGGGCGTCGACTGACCCGCGCATCCCCTACGATGCTCCTCGGCCGCCAGGCGGCCGAGGGCGGTTAGCTCAGTTGGTAGAGCACGTCGTTCACACCGACGGGGTCGCTGGTTCGAGTCCAGTACCGCCCACCCCGGCACCACCCCACCACCGAGGGCCCGTCCGACGGACGGGCCCTCGGTGCGTCCGGGCGCGGACGGGCCTCAGCGCACCCGCAGGGCGACGGCCAGACGGTGGGTCCCCGGCCACAGGGCGTGACGCGGCAGCACGTCGGGCCCGCACGCCCGGGAGCCCAGCCCGTGCTGCGCGGCGTCCAGGTACAGGTGCAGCGGGCCGGCGGCGGGCAGCTCGTGCGGGTGGGCGGCCCGGTCGACCTCCTGGGCGGTGTGCCGCCGGGCGGTGAACCCGACGTGCCCCGCACCGGCGGCCGCGGAGCCGGCCCCGGCGCCGGTGCCGCCCGCGCCGTGGCCGGCGGCCAGGGAGCGGACGGACAGGCCGGGGCCGTCGCCGTCGGGGTCGAGCTCGAGCCAGCGGGTGCCGGGTCGGTGGCCGCTCTCCTGCGGGCGCGCGTAGGGCACGACCAGGTCGTCGACGCCCGCCGCGTGCACGCCCGACCCGGACGGACGCGCACGAGTCGGCGTAGGACTCCTGGGGCCCCGTGCCGAACCAGCGCGCGCGGACCAGGTCGGCCGGCAGGTCGAGCCGGACCCCGACCCGCGGCCAGGTGGTCTGCCAGCCGCCGACGGCCCGCACGTCCGCGGCGAGCACGAGCTCGTCGTCGTCCAGCAGGTAGGTGAGCCGGGTCTCGGCGCCCGAGCGACGTCGTCGCCGAGCCGGACCGCAGCCGTACCACCACGCGGTCGGCGAGGACGTCGACGGACGACGGTGCGGTGCACGAGCCGGTCGAGCCCGGCGGCGCGCCACAGGCTCTCCGACGACGGGGCGAGGGGGTCGCCGGCCCCCCCGGTCAGGGCGGGGTCGGTGCGCTCGTAGCCGTACGGCGCGGCGCCCCGGTCGTTGTCGGTGGGTGCGCGCCACAGCTCGACACGGGGCCCGTCCAGCGCCATGGCGCCGATCTCGACGAGGCGCCCGGTCCGGGCGTCGAGGCGCGCGGGGCCGAGCCGCACCACGCCGCCGTGCACGGTCGGGGCGGCCGAGCCGCGCGCGGGGCACCGTGCGCGGCCGGCGGCCGGCCGCGCGGTCGCGCCGCCGGCCAGGGCGTGCCCCGTGGCGTCCCACTGGGCGGTCCGCAGGACGTGCCCGGCGGGGGCCCACGCGGTGTCCCCGGCCTGCTCCACGCGGGTCGTGACGTGGACCTCGGTGCCGGCGGGGGCGGCCGACAGCGCGGCGACGAGCGCGTCCGGCAGCGCGAGGACGGTCGAGGTCCCGGGCGGCACCTCGGGCACCTCCGCGATGCCCGCGCCGACCTCGCTCCCGTCCGCCTCCACCGACCAGCGTCACCGCCAGGTCGGCGGTGCCGGTGCTGTGGCGCAGGCTTGCGGACCACGAGGCCGGGGGCACCGTCGGGCCCGGCGCCGGCCACGACGTCGGCCCGGACCGGCGGCGAAGGCGTGGGCGAGCTCCAGGAGCCCGGGGGAGGGGGTGCCGTCGGACAGCACGAGCCCGTCCATGACGAAGTTGCCGTCGTGGACCACCTCGCCGAAGTCGCCCGCCGTAGGCGAAGAACTCGGTGCCGTCCTCGGTGCGGGCGCGCATGCCCGTGGTCCTTCCACTCCCACACGAAGCCGCCGGCCGAGCGCGGGCGAGGCCTCCACCAGGGCGGTGTAGTCCTCGATCGGCGCCCGGACCGTTGCCCATGGCGTGCAGGTACTCGCACATGACGAACGGCTGCCGGCGGACCCGGGCGGCCTCGTGCCGGGGTGGTCCACCGGATCGCGCCGACCTCGGCGCAGATCGTCGCGACCTCCTCCAGCGCGGGGTACATCCGGCAGTAGAGGTCGGTGTACGCGCCGGTGTGGTCGCCCTCGTAGTGCACCGGTCGCGAGGGGTCGCGGTCGTGCACCCACGTCGACATCGCGGCGAGGTTCTGCGCCGGTGCCCGGCCTCGTTGCCCAGGCTCCACACCACGACGCTCGGGTGGTTCTTGTCGCGCTCCACGGTCCGGCGCGACGCGGTCCAGGTACGCCTCGCGCCAGCGCGGGTCGTCGCTGGGGTTGTCGCGCCACCCGAGCGGTTCGAACCCGTGGGTCTCCAGGTCGCACTCGTCGACGACCCACAGCCCGATCTCGTCGGCGAGGTCGAGCACGCCGGGGTGGGGCGGGTAGTGGCTGGTCCGGATGGCGTCGACGTTGTGCCGCTTCATGAGCAGCAGGTCCGCCCGGGCGCGGTCGGGGTCGAACACGCGGCCCTCGTCGGCGTCGACCTCGTGGCGGTTGACGCCGTGGAACACCAGCGGCGCCCCGTTGACCAGCAGCCGGTCGCCGTCGACGGTCACCGTGCGGAAGCCGGTCCGCACCCGGACGGTCTCGCCGGTCGGAGACGACCTCGACGTCGTACAGCCGCGGGGTCTCCGCGCTCCACGGCTCGACGGGGCCGGCGTCGAGCAGGCCGAGGCTGCCCGGCCCGTCGTAGCGGTCGCTCGAGGCCCAGGCGCGGGGACGCGGAGCACGACCGGCCAGGCCGTCCCCGGCGGCCTCGACCTGCAGGTCGAGCGACGCCGCGGCCGGTGGTGTGGTCGTACCCGGCCTTGCACCCACACGTCGTCGAGCGCGCCCGCGGGCCGGGCCAGCAGGGTGACGTCGCGGAAGATGCCGGGCAGCCACCACTGGTCCTGGTCCTCCAGGTACGTCGCGGCCGACCACTGGTGCACCCGGACCAGCAGCACGTTGCGGCCCGGGCGCAGCGCGGCCGTGACGTCGTACTCCTGGACCAGCCGCGAGCCCGTGCCGGTGCCGATCTCCTGGCCGTTGAGCCAGACCCGGTGCGCGGACTCCACGCCGTCCAGGCGCAGCAGGACCCGCTCGGCGCCGTCGAAGGAGGCCGGCAGGTCGAAGGTGCGCCGGTGGTCGCCGGTCGGGTTCTCGTCCGGCACGTGGGGCGGGTCGACCGGGATGGGGAAGACGACGTTCGTGTACGCCGGCCGGCCGTGGGCGCCGTCGCCGTGCAGGACCCAGTGCGACGGCACGGGCAGGGTGTCCCAGCCGGAGTCGTCGTGCTCGACGAGCCACGGCTCGCCCTCGGGGTCGGCGTGGGGCCACAGCCGGAACCGCCAGTCCCCGCCGAGGTCCAGCTCGGGCGCATCGCTGCGGACCCGGGAGCGCGGTGCGGTGCGGGCCCCGGAGCCGGGGGAGACGTCCTCGAGGTAGGCGGGTCGTGTCATGGCACCACTGTCCCAGCGCCGTGCTCGGCGCGCGTCGTGGGAAGCGCTTCGACGAATTCCGCGCAGACCCTTGCCGAGTTCGTCGGACCAGGCGTACGTTCTGGGCGTGCGCGCCGGTGTCGAAGCGCTTCGCCGGACCGACGGGGGTCCGCCACCGCAGGGATCGCCACCACAAGGATCGCCACCACAAGGAGAGGAGCCCCGATGACGAGCATCCACGACGTCGCCCGCGTCGCCGGGGTGTCCATCAGCACCGTCTCCTACGCGCTCAGCGGCAAGCGGCCCATCACCGAGACCACCCGCCGCAAGGTCGAGGACGCGGTGCGCGAGCTCGGCTACCGTGCCAACGCCGGCGCGCGGATGCTCGCCGGGCGCCAGACGCAGATCTTCGCCCTCACCGAGCCGCTGCGCTCCTACACCTACGCACCGACCCACATGGCCTTCGTGCTGGCGATGGCCGCGGCGGCCCGGCGCCACGACTACGACGTCCTCCTGCTCACCGAGGAGGAGGCCGACGCCGGCCTGCGCCGCGTCACCTCCAGCCGCCTGGTCGACGGGATCCTCGTGCTCGACGTCACCACGGACGACGAGCGCGTGGCCCTGGTCCGCACCCTCGACGTGCCCTCCGTCGTCGTCGGCGTGCCGGCCGACACCACGGGGCTGGTCTGCGTCGACCTCGACTTCGAGGCCGCGGCCCGCCTGGCCGTGGACCGGCTGGTCGACGCCGGCCACCAGGTGGTCGGGCTCCTCGGCCACCCGCGGTCGGTGTACGTGCGCGGGTCCAACTTCCCGCCGCGCGTCCGCGACGCCTTCCTGGCCCAGGCCGCGGCCCGCGGCGTCGAGGCCCGCTTCGTCATGCCGGACCGCGACACCGCCGCCGCGCGCGCCGCGGTGGACGAGCTGCTGGGGCCCGCGGGCGACCTCACCGGGCTGCTCATGCACTGCGAGGAGTCCATCCAGACCACGGCCCTGGACGTGCTGGCCGAGCGGGGCCTCGCCGTCCCGGGCGACGTCTCCGTCGTCTCGCTCGCCTCGACGTTCGACACCGCCGTCGCTGCCCGTCCCGCTCGACACCATCCCGCTGGTGCCCGAGCGCATCCTGCGACCTCGCGGTCGAGCTGGTCATGGCCCAGCTCGACGGCGCCGTGGAGCCGCGCGTCGAGCTCCTCGCGCCCACCTACGTCGCCCGCGGCTCCGTCGGGCCGCCCCCGCCCTGAGGCGAGGCGGCGCGGCACCAGGGCACCATCCGCCACCGCACCCCGCACCAGCACCCCACAGCCCCCTGCAGGACCACGGTCACGCAGGTCGATCGTCGAAACGCTTCGATCTTCGATCTCCCGTCCCACGACCCCACCCACCGCACCACCTACGAGGAGGTAGGCACCATGAGGAACCCACACCCTGAGGCTCGGCACGGCCGTGCTCGTCGCCGGAGCGCTGCCCTGGCCGGGTGCGGCGGCGGAGGCGACGACGCCGCGGCCGGCGGCGACGGCGACACGCTGACGCTCTGGCACTACGAGGGCGCCGACAGCGCCATGGGCATCGCCTGGGACGCAGGCCATCAAGATCTTCGAGGAGGAGACCGGCGCCACGGTCGAGTTCGAGGAGAAGCAGCTTCGAGCAGATCCGGACGACCGCCAGCCAGGTGCTCAACTCCGACGCGGCGCCCGACCTCATGGAGTACAACAAGGGCAACGCGACGGCGGCCTCCTCGCCAGCCAGGGCCTGCTCACCGACATCTCCGACGCGGTCGACGAGTACGGCTGGGACGACAAGCTCGCGCCCGTCGCTGCAGACCACGGCCAAGTACAACGAAGACGGCGTCATGGGCTCCGGCACCTGGTACGGCATCCCGAACTACGGCGAGTTCGTCGGCGTCTACTACAACAAGGACACGTTCGCCGAGGCAGGGCATCGAGATCCCGACCACCTACGACGAGTTCGATCGACGTGCATGGACGCGTTCGTCGCGACAGGGCATCACCCCGCTGGCCGAGGCCGGCGCCGAGTACCCGCTCGGCCAGCTCTGGTACCAGCTCGCGCTGAGCCAGGCCGACCGCCAGTGCGTCAACGACTACCAGCTCTACGAGAACCCCGTCGACTGGCAGGGCGAGGAGGTCACCTACGCGACCGAGACCCTCAAGGACTACGTCGACAAGGGCTACATCGCCTCGGACGTCTCCGGCTCAAGGCCGAGGACGCCGGCGTCTGCGTTCATCAACGGCACCGCGCCGATCTTCGTGCTCGGGCTCGCTGGTGGTACGGCCGCTTCGTCGACGGAGATCGACCGGCTTCGACTTGGACCTTCCGCGTTCCCCGGCGCCGACCTGTCGCCTCGGCTCGTCGGGCAACCTGTGGGTCGTGCCGGAGAACGCCGACGAACAAGGAGCTCGCCTACGAGTTCATCGACATCACGATGCGCCCCGAGATCCAGGCCATCATCGGCAACAACGGCGGCGTGCCCGTCGCCGCCGACCCGGCCGACATCACCGACGAGAAGAGCCCGAGCTGATCGCAGACCTTCAACGGCGCTCAACGAGCCGACGGCCTGTCGTTCTACCCCGACTGGCCCACCGCCGACCTTCTACGACGACCTCGTCGCGGAGCTGCAGGGGCTGGTCAACGGCACGCAGGACGCCGACCGACGACCAACGCCAGCCTCGGCGAGCAGTACGACGAAGGCATCGCGGACATCCGCTGATCCGTCGTGACCGCGCGGGCGGCAGCACCGCCGGACGCCGCCCACCGCCGTCCTGGAGGCGCACCATGTCCCTCGCCACCCGCGCGGCGCGCGCGCGAAGCTGCCGCCCGAGCAGCCGTCATCCCGCAGCGCAGCGGCGGCACCGCCGGCTACTGGCTCTACCTCGCTGCCCGGCTTCGTGCTGCTGCTCGTCATCGTCATCGTCCCGCTCGTCTGGAACGTCTACCTCACCTTCACCAAGTGGCGGGGCATCCGGCCGCCCGGAGTTCATCGGCCTCGAGAACTGGTCAGAAGCTCGCTCGGCGACGACGACTTCTGGACGTCGTTCCGCGAACTCCGTCTGGATGGTCGTCGCGATGGTCGTCGTGCCGACGATCGTCGGGCCTCGTCGTCGCCGCCCTGCTCTTCGACGTCGTCGGGACGCAAGTTCGGCGGCAAGGTCGGCAGCTTCCTGCGCGCCACCTACTACCTGCCGCAGATCCTGCCCGTCGCCGTCGCCGGCATCGTGATCGGCTGGATCCTGCGGCCCGGCAGGACGGCGCGCTCAACCAGATGCTCGGCGCCGTTCGGCCTCGGCGCCTGCGCACAACTGGCTGGGCAGATGCCCTCACGGCCCTGATCGTGCTCATGGTCGTGCTGGTCTGGGTGCAGATCGGCTACCCGGTCGTCATCTTCATGGCGGCGCTGCAGCGCGTCGACCCCGAGCTGTACGAGGCGGCCGAGCTCGACGGCGCGAACTGGTTCCAGCGGTTCTCGCGCCATCACGGTGAGCATCATCCGCCCCGAGATCTTCGTCGTCACCCTCACCTGCACGATCGCGGCGCTCAAGGTGTTCGGCCCGGTCTACGTGCTCACCCGCGGCGGTCCCGGCACGGCGCGACCCTCGTCCCGGCCTACTACGCCTACAGCGAGTTCTTCACGAAGCGGAACGTCGGCTACGGCGCGACCATCGCGACGGTGCTGACGATCGTCGTCGTCATCGTCGTCGATCATCTTCATCCGCGCGCAGAACTCGCTCGAGCGCAAGGAAAGGGCGGGCCTGTGATGGCCGCCGACCACCGCCCTCGTCACCGCCGCCGACCAGCCGAACGCCCCCGACGCGCCCCGCGCGCCCGCGGCGGCATGACGCAAGAAGCGCGGCGTCGACTGGCTGCTGCTCGGCCTCGCCGTGATCGTCGGCGCGCTCATCGTGATCGCGCCGTTCTACCTCGATCGCTCGTCAACTCGTTCAAGTCGCCGGCCGACTACGCCACCGGCGGCCCGCTCGCCCTGCCGCGAGTCGCTCGTACTTCGACGGGCATCGTCGACGTTCTGGGAGCGCGTGAACTTCCCGCGAGAAGGTCTGGAACTCGATCTTCATCTCCGGCATCGTCGCGGTGCTCGCCGTGCTCATCTCGGTGCTCAACGCCTTCGCGATCGGCATCGGCCGGGTCACGGGGCCGCACCTGGATCGTGCTGCTGTTCCTGCTGGCCAACCTGCTGCCGCAGGAGGCGCTGCTCTACCCGCTGTACTACATGTTCAAGGAGGTCGGGCCTCTACGACAACGTGTGGTCGGTGATCATCATCTTCACCGTGATCCAGGCCGCGTTCGGCACCTACCTGCTCGTCGTCGGTCTACGGCACCTTCCCCAAGGAGATCCTCGAGGCGGCGTCGCATCGACGGCGCGAGCCGGCTGGCAGATCCTGTGGCGGGTCGTCTTCCCGATCAGCCGGCCGACGCTGTCGGTGCTGCTCATCTTCTTCTTCATCTGGACGTGGAACGAGTTCCTCATCCCGCTGACGTTCCTCGCCTCCAACGCCAACCAGACGGTCCCGGTCGCGATCAGCGTGCTGCAGGGCGACCGGCTGATGGACGTCACGACGACGAGCGCGTCGGCGCTGCTGGGCCTCATCCCCACGCTCATCTTCTTCCTCATCTTCCAGCGCACCCTCACCCGCGGCATCACGGCAGGAGCAGTCAAGTAATGAAGTTCACCGACGGGTTCTGGCAGCTCCGGCCCGGCGTCACCGCGCTGCTACGCGCAGGAGGCGTACGACATCGAGGCGACGAGCACGCGCCCGACGGCGCCGGCTCGTCGTCACCGCGCCGACCGCGGTCATCGCCGAGCCGCGGCGACACGCTCAACCGGCCCGTGCTCACCGTGACGCTCTCCTCGCCCGCTCGAGGGCGTGGTCCGCGTGCGCATCGCGCACCACCGCGGGCCGCGGCCTGGCACGGCGGCTTCGACCTGCCCGGGCGCCGAGGGCGGCGCGGGCACGGCATCCGTCGACCGACGACGGCGGGGCGTCCTGCACGACCGGCGCGCCTGACGCGCACGCGTCGCGCCCGGGCGCGCCGTGGGACCTGTCGCTTCGAGGTCGACGGCGCGCGCGTCACCGGCAGCGGCGCACAAGGTCGCAGGGCTACATGCAGCCTCGACGCGGACGCGCAGGTCGACCGCCGGCATCGTCGGCAACGCGCGCGACGGCGACCGGCCGCGCCCCGACGCGCGCACGTTCGTCCACGAGCAGCTCGACCTCGGCGTCGGCGAGCTCATCTACGGCCTCGGCGAGCGCTTCGGCCCGCTGGTGAAGAACGGGCAGTCCGTCGACGATCTGGAACGCCGACGGCGGCACCTCGAGCGAGCAGGCGTACAAGAACGTGCCGTTCTACCTGACCAACCGCGGCTACGGCGTGCTCGTCAACGACCCCGGGCACGTCTCGTACGAGATCGGCTCCGAGGCGGTCGAGCGCGTGCAGTTCTCGGTGCCCGGGGAGGCGCTCGAGTACTTCGTCATCGCCGGGCCCGACGCCCAAGGAGGTGCTCGAGCGCTACACCGCGCTCACCGGGCGGCCCGCGCGGTCGTGCCGGCGTGGTCGTACGGGCTCTGGCTGTCGACGTCGTTCACCACCGACTACGACGAGGCGACCGTCACCGCGCTTCATCGACGAGATGGCCGAGCGCGAGCTGCCGCTGTCGGTCTTCCACTTCGACTGCTTCTGGATGCGCGAGTTCAACTGGTGCGACTTCGAGTGGGACCCGCGGGTCTTCCCCGACCCCGAGGGCATGCTCGCCCGGCTGCACGAGCGCGACCTGCGGGTCTGCGTCTGGATCAACCCGTACATCGCGCAGCGCTCGCCGCTGTTCGCCGAGGCGGCGGCGGCCGGGCTACCTGGTGAAGCGCGCCGACGGCTCGCGTCTGGCAGTGGGACCTGTGGCAGGCGGGCATGGGCGCTCGTCGACTTCACGAACCCCGACGCGACCGCCTGGTACCAGGACAAGCTGCGCGCGCCTCGCTCGACCAGGGCGTCGACTGCTTCAAGACCGACTTCGGCGAGCGCATCCCGGTCGAGGTGGTGTAGCACGACGGCAGCGACCCCGCGCGCATGCACAACTGCTACGCCCAGCTGTACAACAAGGCCGTGTCTACGAGGTGCTCGTCAGGAGGCCCGCGGCGAGGGCGAGGCCGTGCTGTTCGCCCGCTCGGCGACCGCCGGCGGCCAGCCGATGCCCGTGCACTGGGGCGGGGACTCGACGCTCGACCTTCGAGTCGATGGCCGAGACGCTGCGCGGCGGGCTGTCGCTCGCGCTGAGCGGGTTCGGCGTTCTGGAGCCACGACATCGGCGGGTTCGAGGGCACGCCGGATGCCGGCGGTCTTCAAGCGCTGGACTGGCCTTCGGGCTGCTCGTCCAGCCACACCCGGCTCCACGGCTCGGAGTAGTACCGCGTGCCGTGGGCCGTTCGACGACGGACCGAGCGCCGGGGGAGTCGCCGTCGACGTGACGCGCTCCTTCACCCGCCTCAAGATCCGGCTCATGCCGTACCTGTTCGCGGTCGGCCTCGAGGCGCACGAGCACGGCCTGCCGGTCATGCGGCCGATGCAGCTGGAGTTCCCGGACGACCCGGCGGTCGCCCACCTCGACCGGCAGTACATGCTCGGCCCCGACCTCCTCGTGGCCCCGGTGTTTCGCGCGGACGGCGAGGTCGAGTTCTACCTGCCGGCCGGCACGTGGACGTCCCTGCTCACCGGCGAGGTCGCCGAGGGCGGCACGTGGCGCACGGAGACGCACGGCTTCGGCTCGGTGCCGCTGTGGGTGCGCGAGGGCGCGGTCCTCGTCACCGGCTCCCGCTCCGACACCCCCGAGTACGACTACGCCCAGGACGCCCTGGTCACGGTCTACCCGGGCGCGGGGGACCGGTCCGTGGTGGTCACCCACCCGACGACCGGCGCCGTGACGACGTTCTCCGTCGCCCGCGACGAGGGCGGGGCGACGGTGACGGCGGAGCCTGCGGTGGCCTTCCGTGCCCGGCTCGCCGGGCAGGCCGAGGCGGCCGCGGAGGCCGGACGGGCCAGGCTCGGGGCATGAGCGCGCCGACCACCTCTCCCGGCCCCGCGACGGGACCCGACGACTACCGCGGCCGAGGGCTGCGCCTGCCGCCCGGCTTCGTGCTCGGCTCGGCGACCGCGGCCTACCAGGTCGAGGGCGGGGCGCAGCGAGGACGGGCGCGGGCCGAGCATCTGGGACACGTTCAGCCACACCCCCGGCAAGGTGTGGAACGGCGACACCGGCGACGTCGCCGCCGACCACTACCACCGGCTCGAGGCCGACCTCGACCTGATGGCCGAGCTCGGGCTGCACGCCTACCGGTTCTCCATCGCGTGGCCGCGGATCCAGCCGACCGGGCGCGGGCCGGCGAACCCCGAGGGCGTCGCCTTCTACGCCCGGCTGGTCGACGGGCTGCTCGCGCGCGGGCATCGCGCCGGTCGCGACGCTGTACCACTGGGACCTGCCGCAGGCGCTGGAGGACGAGGGCGGCTGGCCAGCGCGCGTCCACGGCCGAGGCCTTCGCGGACTACGCGTCGCTGCATGGGCGACGGCCCTCGGCGACCGGGTGCAGACCTGGACGACCCTCAACGAGCCGTGGTGCTCGGCGTACCTCGGCTACGGCTCCGGGGCGCACGCGCCCGGGCGCACCGAGCCGGCCGCCGCGCTCGCCGCGGTGCACCACCTCAACCTCGGCCACGGCCTCGCCGTGCAGGCGCTGCGGGCCACGTCGACCGGCGACCCCGCGTACTCGATCACGCTCAACCTGCACGTCTTCCGGGGCGAGGGCGACGGCGCGGACGGAGGCCGTGCGGCGGATCGACGGGCTGGCCAACCGGGCGTTCCTCGCAGCCGCTGCTCGAGGGCGGCTACCCCGCGGACCTGCTCGCGGACACCGCCGGGGTCACCGACTGGTCGTTCGTCCGGGACGGGCGACCTCGAGGCGATCCGCCAGCCGATCGACGTGCTCGGGCGTCAACTACTACTCCACGACCCGGGTGCGGCTGTGGGACGGCCGCTCGCCGCGCCAGATGGCCGACGGCCACAAGGACGTCGGGCGGCACGCCCTGGCCCGGCAGCGGACCACGTGGAGTTCCTCGCGCAGCCGGGCCCGTACACGGCGATGGGCTGGAACATCGCGCCCGCCGGGCTCGAGGAGCTCCTCGTCGACCTGGCCGAGCAGTTCCCGGGCCTGCCGCTCATGGTCACGGAGAACGGCGCGGCCTTCGACGACGTCGTGGTCGAGGACCCCGCGCGCCGGCGGCCGGGCGGTGCACGACGTGGAGCGGGTGGACTACCTGCGCCGGCACTTCACCGCGGCCCACCGTGCGATCGCGCCGCGGCGTCGACCTGCGCGGGTACCTCGTCTGGTCGCTGCTCGACAACTTCGAGTGGGGCTACGGCTACGCGAAGCGGTTCGGCATCGTCCGGGTCGACTACGACACGCTGGAGCGGCTGCCCAAGGACAGCGCCCGCTGGTTCGCCGAGCTGGCCCGGACCGGGTGCGTCCCCGGCTGAGCCCTCACCAGAGCATCTCGTCCTCGCCCGGGCCGGAGGCCAGGCCGTCCGGGCGGGGGCCGTCCGGACGCCGGGCCACGGCCTGCCGCACGCGCCGCCCCCGGGCGGCCCACCAGGCCACGAGCACCCCGCTGGCGCCCGTCCGGCCCGCGCGCAGGCGGACCAGGGCCGAGCGAGACGGGCCGACCGACATCTGCTTCGGCAGGGTCCAGCTCGACACCAGCCACCCGGGCAGCCCGAGGAGCTCCAGCACCCGGCCGAGCCGCTCGGACTCGATGTCCTCGCTCGGCGTCCAGCCCCTCCGCCAGCACCTCCCGCAGCTCCCCGGCCGCCCGCGGCACACCGAAGGCACGGGCCAGGGCCGGGGCGTGGTGCGCCCCGCGGGGCGCGTCGTCGTCGTCGGGGTCCAGCACCGACGGCTCGCTGAGGTAACGGAGAGGCTCCCCGCTCTCCCCTTCCCGGTCCTCCGGCAGCAGGACGAGGGCGAGCAGGCGGTCCCGCAGCACCGTGACGAGCAGCACCGGCCCCAGCCGGGCCAGCGTCCGCGCCGACGTCCTCCAGGTCGCGGCCCTCCCCGGCCACCACCAGGCGGGTGCCCTCGGCGACGAGGACGACGTCCTCGTCCTCCTGCGGACCGACCCAGCCGCTGAACCGCAGCGCCCGGGCGCGGGCGAGGACCTCCTCGCGGCGGGCCCGGACCACCAGGCCGCGGTAGGACAGGCCGGCCCGCTCCTCGCCGACCGGGGTGACGTTGCCGAAGACCATGCGCGGGACCTCCTCGTGCCGCCGGACGGGTGCGTGCGACCAGCGTGGTCCGCCGGGGCCGCCGCCGTCCCACGTGACAGCCAGACGGTCCGCCACCGGCCGGCGTCCATAGACTCCCCCCGTGACCGCCGACCCCGCTCCCGTGGACGCCGTCACGGCCGACGGTACGGACCCGTCGACCACGCCCTGGACGTGCTGCGCCGGGTGTGGGGCTACGACGCCTTCCGCGCCCGGCCAGCGCGAGGTCGTCGACCACGTCGTCGCCGGCGGCGACGCCCTGGTCCTCATGCCGACCGGCGGCGGCAAGTCGCTGTGCTACCAGGTCCCCGCGCTGGTCCGCGAGGGCACCGCCGTGGTCGTCTCGCCGCTCATCGCGCTGATGCAGGACCAGGTCGACGCGCTGCGCACGGCCGGGGTGCGGGCCGGCTTCCTCAACTCCACGCTCCTGCCGCACGAGCGCCGGGCGGTCGAGGACGACTTCGTCGCCGGGGAGCTCGACCTGCTGTACCTGGCGCCCGGAGGCGCTGCGGGGCCAGGGCGCGCAGCGCCTGCTCGACCGGGGCCGGGTCTCGCTGTTCGCGATCGACGAGGCGCACTGCGTCGCCCAGTGGGGCCACGACTTCCGGCCCGACTACCTGGCCCTGTCGGTGCTGCACGAGCGCTGGCCCGACGTGCCGCGGATCGCGCTCACCGCCACCGCGACCGCCGAGACGCGCGAGGAGATCGTCCGCCGGCTCGACCTGGGCGGGGCCCGGCAGTTCGTCGCCAGCTTCGACCGGCCCAACATCCGCTACCGCGTCGTGCCCAAGGACCGAGCCGCGTCGCGCAGCTGCTGGAGCTGCTGCGCACCGAGCACCCCGGTGACGCCGGCATCGTCTACTGCCTGTCGCGCGCGTCGGTGGAGAAGACGGCCGAGCAGCTGGTCGCGGCCGGCGATCACCGCCCTGCCGTACCACGCGGGCCTGGACGCGGGCACGCGCGCTGCGCCACCAGCAGCGCTTCCTCCGCGAGGAGGGCGTGGTCATGGTGGCGACCATCGCCTTCGGCATGGGCATCGACAAGCCGGACGTCCGCTTCGTCGCCCACCTCGACCTGCCCAAGTCGGTCGAGGGCTACTACCAGGAGACCGGCCGCGCCGGCCGCGACGGGCTGCCCGCGACCGCGTGGCTCGCCTACGGCCTGGCCGACGTCGTGCAGCAGCGCCGGATGATCGACACCTCCGACGGCGACCTGGCCCGGCGCCGCGCCCTCGGCGCCGCACCTGGACGCCATGCTCGCGCTCTGCGAGACCGTCGACCTGCCGGCGGCGTGCAGCTGCTGGCCTACTTCGGCGAGGCGGCCGAGCCGTGCGGCAACTGCGACACCTGCCTGGAGCCGCCGGAGACCTGGGACGGCACCGTGGCCGCGCAGAAGCTGCTGTCGCACCGTGCTGCGGCTGCAGCGCGAGCGCGGCCAGGCGTTCGGCGCCGGGCAGTCCGTCGACATCCTGCTGGGGAAGCGCCACCCCGAAGGTCGCCCAGCACGGGCACGAGGGCGCTGAGCACCTTCGGCATCGGGACCGAGCTGTCCGACGCGGCCTGGCGCGGCGTGGTCCGCCAGCTGCTCGCCCAGGGCCTGCTCGCGGTGCAGGGCGAGTACGGCGTGCTCGGGCTCACCGACGCCAGCGGGCAGGTGCTGCGCGGCGAGCGCGAGGTGCTGCTGCGGCGCGAGCACGCCCCGGCCCGCCGCCCGCACCCGCCGCGCGGGCTCCGCCGCGGCGGCCGCCGACCTGCCCGGCGAGGCCCAGCGGCGTCTTCGAGCGGCTGCGGGCGTGGCGGGCGGCCGCGGCCAAGGAGCGCGGCGTGCCCGCCTACGTGATCTTCCACGACGCCACGCTGCGCGCAGGTCGCGCTCGACCTGCCCGGCCAGCACCGCGGAGCTGGGCCAGGTCTCCGGCGTCGGCGAGACCAAGCTCGCCACCTACGGCGAAGGCGTGCTGGCGGCGGTGGCCGGGGACGACGCGGCCTGACCTGGCCGGCGCCCCGTCAGGCTGCCGCGGGGCACGGGTGCGCGCCGCGCCCCACTACCGTGGCGCCCATGACCGAGACCGTCCCCGCACCGGACCAGAGCACCGCGCCCGAGCCCCCGAGCGGTCCGACGGTGACGGTGACGGTCGGCGACGCCGCGGTCCAGGTCCCGGTCGGTGCCCCCGCCTCCGAGGCGCTCGACGCAGGCCGGCGCCCTCGGCCGGCGACGTGGTCGTCGCCCGGGTCGACGGCGTCCTGCGCGACCTCGACCACGCGCTCGCGGGCGGCGAGGTCGTCGAGGCGGTCACCTCCTCCAGCGCCGACGGCCTGGCCGTGCTGCGGCACTCCACCGCGCACGTGCTTGCCCAGGCCGTCCAGCAGCTGCGCCCCGACGCGAAGCTCGGCATCGGCCCGCCCGTGCGCGACGGCTTCTACTACGACTTCGACGTCGAGCGAGCCCTTCACCCCGGACGACGTCAAGGCGCTGGAGAAGCTCGATGCAGCGCATCGTCAAGGAGGGCCAGACGTTCCGGCGCCGCGTCGTCACCGAGGACGAGGCGCGCGCCGAGCTCGCCGCCGAGCCGTACAAGCTCGAGCTCATCGGGCTCAAGGGCCCGGACGCCGCCGGCGCCGCCGAGGGTGCCGACGCCGAGGTCGGCGGCGCCGAGCTGACGATCTACGACAACGTCCGCCGCGGCGGCGAGGTCGCGTGGAAGGACCTGTGCCGGGGCCCGCACGTCCCCACCACCCGCGTGCTCGGCCAACGGCTGGAAGCTCATGCGCACCGCGGCCGCCTACTGGCGCGGCTCTTCGACGAACACCCCAGCTCCAGCGGGTCTACGGCACCGCGTGGCCGACCAAGGACGAGCTGACCGCCTACACCGAGCGGCTCGCCGAGGCCGAGCGCCGCGACCACCGCCGCCTCGGCACCGAGCTCGACCTGTTCAGCTTCCCCGACGAGATCGGCTCCGGCCTCGCGGTCTTCCACCCCAAGGGCGGGATCGTCCGCACGGAGATGGAGGACTACTCCCGTCGCCGGCACGAGGAGGCGGGCTACGACTTCGTCTACACCCCGCACATCACCAAGGCGCAGCTGTTCGAGACCTCCGGGCACCTGGACTGGTACGCCGAGGGCATGTACCCGCCCATGCACCTGGACGAGGAGCGCGGCGCCGACGGCCAGGTCCGCAAGCAGGGGCAGGACTACTACCTCAAGCCGATGAACTGCCCGATGCACGACCTGATCTTCCGCAGCCGCGGCCGGTCCTACCGCGAGCTGCCGCTGCGGATGTTCGAGTTCGGCACCGTCTACCGCTACGAGAAGTCCGGCGTGGTCCACGGCATGACCCGGGCCCGCGGCTTCACCCAGGACGACGCCCACATCTTCTGCACCCGCGAGCAGATGAAGGACGAGCTCACCGACCTGCTCACCTTCGTGCTCGGGCTGCTCGGGTTCACAATGT
>CAVVQD010000008.1:0-889385 GCA_963750335.1 uncultured Actinomycetota bacterium | reverse complement strand
CCGGGGAGCGTCCGTGCCGGCGCTGCCGTCCGCGACGCGCTCCAGCAGCCGCCCGGCGACCTGCTCGCGGGAGACCGTGCCCGGCACCACGCCCGACCAGCCCACCAGGTCCGCCACCCCCTCGGCCAGCCACACCTCTTGCCCGTCCCCGTACCGGGCCCCCGACGCGACGTCGACCACTTCGTGGGTGACCGTCACCTGCCGCGTCTCCGGCACACTTCCTTCGCGGGCGGTGGGGTTGAGCCCGGCACGTCCCCGCCGCCCTCCTCGGTGCGCACGTTCGTGGTAGCGGCGGCGAAGACGTCCGGGCGGTCCGGCACGGGGCCGGGGACGAGGGCGTCGTACTGCTCGGTGGTGGCCGGCGCCAAGACCAGGGTAGTCGCGGCCAGCCCGTCCCCAGGTAGGAGTCGACGACGACCGCACCCTGGTCGACCCAGCCGGTGACCCGCTCGCCCCAGGCCTGGGCCTCCTGCGCGCCGTCCCCGGCGGCGGGGTCGAGCCACGCGAGGACCACACCGCGCTCCCCCAGGGTCGCGCGCACCGCCCCCAGGTCCCACGGGGCCGCGGTCCCGACCTCGCCGAGCGCCGGGTACGGCCGCCACGAGAGCACCCGCCAGCCGCCGGCCGAGGAAGGGGCGTCGAGCAGCACGGTGTCCGTCCGCACGACCGGTTCCGCTCCCGCCAGGGCGTACGAGGTGTCGACGAGGACCTCGACGTCCTCGCCGGCGCCGGGTCCTCGACGGCCTGGCCGAGCCGTCCTGCACCGAGGACCGGAAGCCGTGACCGGCAGCGACGTGAGCACCGCGAAGGACCCGTCCGCCGGGTCCCCGGCGCTGTCCGTCCGCCGTCCGGGCGACCGGAGAGCACCGCGGCGTCGCGGGCCCGCAGGATGCCGCCGAGCGCCCCGACAGCGTCGGCACGGAGGTCCGGGGCCGGCTCGGCCGTGGCCTCGGGTGCCGGCCTGGGCGGCGCGGCCTGGCCACCGGGCCCGGGCGCCTCCGACGCCTCCGGCTCGGTCTCGCCGCCTGTCGCGCCGGGAGCGGCCACGACGGGCGCGGGTCGCCGACCTCGACGAGAACGCCCCCGGCCGGACCACCAGGGCGAGCAGCAGCAGGCCGAGCACGACGGCGGCCGCGGACCCGAGGACCTGGGCGGGTGTCGGGCCGGCGTGCCGGGGTCGCTCCCGGAAGCGCGGCTCGGTCACCTGCCACGGTATCCGCCGGGCCCGTCGCAGCAGGGCCCTCCAGCGGCCTGCCGCCGAGCCGTCGGTGGTCGGCCCCTCTGGGGCGGCGCGGCGACCGGGCCGGGCGCGGACGTGCGCGCGCTCCCCCTGCGGGCCGAACAGCACGAGCAGCTCGACGGCCTCGGGCCCGGCGGCGACGAACGCGTGCGGCACGTGGGTGTCGAACTCGGCGACCTCGCCCGGCACGAGCACCGCGTCGTGCTCACCGAGCAGCAGCCTCAGCCGCCCCGACAGGACGTACATCCACTCGAAGCCCTCGTGCGTCTGGCGCTCGGGCAGCACGGCCGGGCTCTCCGCCGGGCAGCACCATCTTGAACGCCTGCAGCCCGCCGGCCCGGCGGGTGAGCGGCACCACGGTCACCCCGCCGCGCCGCACCGGGCGGAACGTGGTCCGGGGGTCCCCGGTCGCCGGTGCCTCCACGAGGTCGTCGAGGGACACCTGGTGCGCCCGGGCCAGCAGGAGCAGCAGCTCCAGCGTGGGGCGGCGGAGTCCTTGCTCGAGCCTGGACAGGGTGCTGACCGACACACCGGTCGCCGTCGACAGCTCGGCCAGCGTCGTCCCCCGCCGCACGCGGACGGCCCGCAGCCTCGGTCCCACCGCCGCGACGACCGCGGCGACGTCGACCGTGACCCCGGCGCCCCCTTCGGCCGGGGCGCCTGGTGCCGCCGCCCTGGCCGCGGGGCGCGTGGTCGGCCCCGGAGCCCGTGGTCCTGCGTCAGGTGGCACGGCGCCAGGGTGCCTCACCCGGTGCGGCTGCGACCGGGACGCCGTCCGGCGCGCCCGGCCCCTGCAGGGGGTGCGGCGGGCCGGCTCGAGGTGACCAGGCGGAGCGGCGGGACGAGCCCGCCCGCCGACAGCACCGCCACCGCGGCCACCTCGGAGTCGGTGAGCTCGGCGGTCCGGTCGTGCTCCCGGTCCGGTGCCGGGCCGACGGGACCGGCGTGGGCCGGGGCCGCGGGCTCCCACGGCTCGGCCCAGGAGTCCTCG
Source organism: uncultured Actinomycetota bacterium (assembly GCA_963750335.1). Taxonomy (GTDB): domain Bacteria; phylum Actinomycetota; class Actinomycetes; order Actinomycetales; family JBBAYJ01; genus Aquipuribacter. The sequence continues at coordinate 887,154 of CAVVQD010000008.1, read as the reverse complement.
GTCGAGCCGCGGGCGGGGCCCACCTGCAGCAGGTGGGTGACGATGCAGTCACCGCAGGCACGAGGTCCGGCGGTGCAGGAGTCGCAGTCGATGAGCATGCCCCGGACGCTAGGGACGGCCCCGGACACAACCTCCCGCCGCGCGCCTCGGAGGCTGTGTCCGGCCCCCCGCCTAGCGTCCCCGGCCATGAGCACCATGACCGTGCAGGGCAGCTTCGAGGACCTGGGCCGGCCCCTGCGCGAGACGACGTTCTGCGTCGTCGACCTGGAGACGACCGGCGGCAGCCCCGCCGCGGACAGGGTCACCGAGATCGGTGCGGTCCTCGTGCGCGGCGGCGAGGTGGTCGGCGAGCTGCAGACCCTCGTCGACCCCGGCATCTCCGTGCCGCCCCAGATCGCGCTGCTCACCGGGATCAGCAACGCCATGCTCGCCGGGGCGCCCCGCATGTCCGTGGCTCTGCCCGCCTTCCTCGACTTCGCCGCCGGCAGCGTCCTGGTGGCGCACAACGCCGGCTTCGACATCGGCTTCCTCAAGGCCGCCTGCACGGCGCAGGGCCGGCCGTGGCCCCGCTTCGAGGTCGTCGACACCGTCGCCCTGGCCCGACGGCTGGTCACCTCCGACGAGGTCCCCAACCGCAAGCTCGGCACCCTGGCCGCGTACTTCCGGGCCACCACCACGCCCGTGCACCGCGCGCTCGCCGACGCCCGCGCCACCGTCGACGTGCTCCACGCCCTGCTCGCCCGGGCCCGGGGCGTCACCACGGTGGAGGACCTGCTCGACTTCTGCCGGACCGACGACGGCCGGCGCGCCCGCCGGCACCTGGTCGACGGGCTGCCGAGCGCACCCGGCGTCTACCGGTTCGTGGACGCGGGCGGCCGGGTGCTCTACGTCGGGTCGTCCCTGGACATCCGCACCCGGGTGCGCAGCTACTTCACCGCCTCGGAGAAGCGGCGGCGGATGACCGAGATGGTCCAGGTGGCCCGCTCCGTCGAGCACGTGGTCTGCGCCACCGCCATCGAGGCCCAGGTCCGCGAGCTGCGCCTGATCGCCGAGCACCGCCCGAGCTACAACCGTCGCTCCACCCGGCCCGAGCGCGCCGCCTGGGTCAAGCTCACCGACGAACCGGTCCCGCGGCTGTCGGTGGTGCAGCACCCCGGTCCCGACCACCCCGTGGCCGCCTACGTCGGGCTGTTCTCCTCCCGCGCCCGTGCCCGCGAGGCGGTCGAGGCCGTCCACACCGCGTTCGACATCCGTCGCTGCACCCCGCGGCTGCCCCGCCGGGGCGGGGGCACCGCCTGCGCGGTGGCCGGGATGGGCCGGTGCAGCGCGCCGTGCGTCAGCGGTCCCGACGCCACCTACGCCGAGGTGGTGGAACGGGTCCGCGGGGCCCTGGCCGGCGACCTCTCCCCCCTGGTGGAGACCGTGATGGCCCGGGTGCACCGGCTGTCCGACCAGCAGAGGTACGAGGAGGCGGCCACCGAGCGTGACCGGCTGGCCGCCCTGGTGCGCGGCCTCGACCGCGCCCAGCAGGTGAAGGGGCTGGTGGGGACCGGCGAGCTGCTCGCGGCACGGCGGCGGGCGGCGGGCGGCTGGGAGCTGGTGTGCGTGCGCCACGGCCGGCTGGCCGGCAGCGCCGTCACCCGGGCCGGGGAACCGGTGACGCCGACGGTCGATGCGCTGCGCGCGACCGCGGAGCACGTGCCCGTCCCCTCCGGGCCCGGCTCGGCCGCCCTGCCGGAGGAGACGACCCTGCTCGTGCGCTGGCTCGAGGCGCCGGGCACCCGCCTGGTGAGCGCGGACGCGGGCTGGGCCCTGCCCGTGGGCGCCGCCGCCCGCTGGTCACAGCTGCACCTGGTCGAGGGCGGCCGGCACGGGGCCTCGCTGTGGCGCGTCCCGGGCGACGTGGGGTGAGGTCCGCCGTCAGCCCAGCCAGGACCGGAGGACGTCCTGCGCCGCACCGCCGCGCAGGGCCTCCCGCGCCCGGGCCAGGAACGGCTCCAGCGCGCCGGGCAGGTCCGCGGCCACGTCGGCCGCGCTGCGGCCGCCCCCCACGAGGTCCAGGGCCAGCAGCCCGGCCGCCGCGTTGAGCACGACCACGTCGGCGACCGGACCCTCGCGCCCGGCGAGCACCTCGCGCACGACGTCGGCGTTCTCGGCCCGGTCCCCGCCGCGCAGGTCCGCGAGGGTCGAGGTCGCCATCCCGACGTCCACGGCCTCCAGGACGGTCTCGACGACCTCGCCGCCGACCACGACGCGCACGCTGGTGGGGGCGGAGGTGGTCAGCTCGTCCAGGCCGTCCTGGCCGCGGACCACCAGCGCGGTCGTCCCCCGCGCGGCCAGCACCCCGGCGATGATCCCGGAGTGGCGGGCGTCGGCCACGCCCAGCGCCATGGCTGCCGGGCGTGCCGGGTTGGTCAGCGGGCCGAGGGAGTTGAAGACGGTGCGGATGCCGAGCGAGCGGCGGACCGGGCCGACGTAGCGCATGGCCGGGTGGAAGCGCGGCGCGAAGGCGAAGGTGATCCGGTGGGCCAGCGCCGACGCGGCGACCTCGGCGGGCGCCAGCTCCAGGTCCAGGCCGAGCTCCTCGAGCACGTCGGCCGTGCCGCAGCGCGACGAGGCGGCCCGGTTGCCGTGCTTGACCACGGTCGCGCCGGCGCCGGCCGCGACGAGGGCGGCCATCGTGGAGATGTTGACGGTGTGGGCGCCGTCGCCGCCCGTGCCGACGATGTCCACCGCCGGGCCGGCGACATCCAGGGCCACGGCGTGGGAGAGCATCGCCTCCGCGAGGCCGCCCACCTCCTCGACGGTCTCGCCCTTGGCCCGCAGCCCGACGAGCAGCCCGGCCAGCCGGGAGTCGTCGGCCTCGCCCCGCATGACGGCGTCCAGGGCCCAGCGGGTCTGCCCGGAGTCCAGGTGGTGCCCGCCGGCCAGGGTCTCCAGGACCCCGGCCCAGGTGGGCGTGCTCTGCGTGTCGGCGGCCGCGCTCACGCCGGCGGGGGCGTCGCGGCGCGCAGGCGCGCGAGCGAGGCCACGGCGTCGGCCACGGCGCGCGGGTCCAGCGGGTGCGGGACGGCCGCCTCGGCCCGGGACCACGCCGCCAGCCACGCGTCCTGGGGCCGGCCGGTCAGCACGAGCACGGGCGGGCAGTCGTAGATCTCGTCGTGCAGCTGCCGGCACACGCCGAGCCCGCCCGCGGGCGCGGCCTCGCCGTCCAGGACGAGCACGTCGAACGTCCGGGAGTCGACCGCGCGCAGCAGGGCGGGAAGGGTCGCGAACTCGCTGATCTCGACCAGGGGGAGGTCGGCGGCGGGACGCCGGCCGACGGCGCGGCGCACCTTCTCCCGCGTCGTGGCCTTGTCGCTGTACAGCGCCACGGCCAGGCGCCGGCCGTCGTCGCCGGCCGGGCGCGCGGTGGTGCCGGACCGGTGCTCGGAGCCGGCGGAGGACCCGGCCTGGGTGGCAGCTGCGCTCATGGGCGGGAATCTACCGGCCCCGTCGCTCGTTGCTGCTGCGAGCCAGCCGGACACCCCGGGAGGCCCCTCCACCACCTCCGCGAGGCCGTCGCCGCGGTGCCGCGGACGACGGCGCGCGACGGGCCGAGGGGGTGGTCTCTCCTTCTGTCCGCCCACCCATTAGATTGGCGCCGTGGCAGCAGCAGCGGCAGTCAGCACGGGCGCACCGGCGGTGGTGAACCGTCCCAACCTCACGTCGGTCGGCACGATCGTGTGGCTCGCCAGCGAGCTCATGTTCTTCGCCGCCCTCTTCGCGATGTTCTTCACGCTGGGCTCGATCCGGCCCGAGGCGTACACCGCCGGGCAGGAGATGCTCAACAAGCCGTTCGCCCTGGTGAACTGCATCATCCTGGTGAGCAGCTCCGTGACGTGCCAGTTCGGCGTGTTCGCCGCCGAGCGGCTGCAGCCGGCCCGGACGGGGAGCATCGTCCAGTTCGCCCGCTGGGGCATGCGCGAGTGGTACGTGCTCACGTTCGTCCTCGGCGCGATCTTCGTCTCCGGCCAGATCTTCGAGTACGCGGAGCTCGTCCACGAGGGCCTGACCCTGGCGTCGTCCCCGTTCGGCTCCACGTTCTTCCTCACCACCGGCTTCCACGGCCTGCACGTCACGGGCGGCCTGCTGGCCTTCCTCGTCGTCATCGGCCGGACGTTCGCGGCCAAGCGCTTCGGGCACGCGGAGGAGACCGCGGCCGTCGTCACGTCGTACTACTGGCACTTCGTCGACGTGGTCTGGATCGCTCTCTTCATCTCCGTCTACTACAGCTGATCGGACCCGACGTGAACGCAGTCATGCGGCACCGCCGCCACCCGCTCGCGCTGGCCGTGGTCCTGCTCGCCGGCCTGCTGGTGGCGGGGCTGGGCTACTCCGTGCTCGCCCCCACCTCGGCCCAGGCCGGCGAGACCTTCGGCGAGGACCAGATCGCCGCCGGCGAGGAGCTCTTCCTCGCCAACTGCTCCTCCTGCCACGGCATCGACGGCGGCGGCGGCGAGATCACGGCCGAGGGCAACCAGTCCGGCCCGTCCCTGTACGGCGTGGGCGCGGCTGCGGTCGACTTCCAGGTCGGCACGGGCCGCATGCCCGCCCAGGCCTCGGGCCCCCAGATCGAGCAGCGCGAGCCGCAGTTCACCGAGGAGGAGACGCGGGCCCTGGCCGCCTACGTCGCCAGCGCCTTCGGTCCCGGCCCGGCCATCCCCGACGCGGAGTTCCTCGGGGCCGACGGCGACGTCGCCGAGGGCGCCGAGCTCTTCCGGGTCAACTGCGCGATGTGCCACAACTTCGCCGGCTCCGGCGGGGCCCTCACCCGCGGCAAGTACGCCCCGCCGCTGAAGGGCGTCGCCCCCGTGCACGTCTACGAGGCCATGCTCACCGGCCCGCAGTCGATGCCCGTCTTCAACGACGACACCATCACGCCCGAGCAGAAGAACGACATCATCACGTACCTCGCCTACGTCAAGAACACCCCGCAGGCCGGCGGTCTCTCGCTCGGCTCGATCGGCCCCGTCGGCGAAGGCCTCATCGTCTGGGTGGTCGGCATCACCGGTCTCATCGCCTGCGCCGTCTGGTTGGGAGCCAAGTCCTCATGAGCGGAACCCCTCCGGAGCGCTCCGGCGCGACGAACCCCGACCGCAACGTGGTGAGCAACGCCCCGGCGAGCACGGGTCCCGGCACCGCGGTCGAGCTGCCCCGCGCGGCCTCGCCCGAGCGCTTCGAGAACCCGGGCCTGCCGCCCCACGTCGAGCGGATGGCCGACACCGACGTCCGGGCCGCCCGCAGGGCCGAGCGCCAGGTCGCGACCCTGTTCCTGCTGTCGATCGTCGGGACGCTCCTCACCCTCGTCGGCTACTTCGTCGTCCCGCTCGGCGAGGACACGAGCCCGGGCGCGGTGCTGACCTCCAACATCCTGCTGGGCACGGGCCTGTTCCTCGCCCTGTTCGGCATCGGCACCGGCGCGGTGCACTGGGCCAAGACGCTCATGCCCGACCACGAGGAGATCGACGAGCGGCACCGGATCGAGGGCACCCCGGACGAGCAGGCCGAGGCCGTCAAGATCATCACCGACGGCGTCGGCGACTCCGGCATCGGGCGCCGCCCGCTCATCCGCAACACCCTGGTGGGCGCGCTGGCCCTGGCGCCGCTCCCGGCGCTCGTGCTCCTCAAGGACACCGGCCCCAACCCCGAGGGCCGGCTCGGCGAGACGGTCTGGGCCGCCGGCACGCGCCTGGTGACCGACCCGACCGGCGACCCCGTGCGCGCCTCGGACCTCGACATCGGCAGCGTCGTGCACATCCAGCCCGAGGGCATCGAGGAGTCCAGCCACTTCCTCGAGGAGAAGGGCAAGGCGGCCGTCCTGCTCATGCGCCTGGAGCCCGACGAGCTCGCGGAGAAGTCCCGCCCGGGCTCGTACGCCGGCATCGTCGCGTACTCGAAGATCTGCACCCACATGGGCTGCCCGGTCGCCCTCTACGAGCAGACGACCAACCACCTGCTGTGCCCGTGCCACCAGACGACCTTCGACGTCCGGCAGGACTGCAAGGTCATCTTCGGGCCCGGCGGCCGGGCCCTCCCCCAGCTGCCCATCGACGTGGACGATGAGGGATACTTGGTGGCGACGGCCGGTTTCGCCGAGCCGGTCGGTCCCAGCTACTGGGAGCGCGAGAAGGACGAGAAGCGTCTGCGAGCCGAGGAGTCCTGATGAGTGCACCTACCGTCCAGCAGACGTCCGGACGTGACTCGCGCCCGAGCCCGTCCTCGCCGGCGGCCAAGCTGGCCGGCTTCGCCGACTCCCGGCTCGGCCTGACCGGGGCCATCAAGGCCAACGCCCGGAAGATCTTCCCGGACCACTGGTCGTTCATGCTGGGCGAGATCGCGCTCTACAGCTTCGTCATCCTGCTGCTGACCGGCGTGTTCCTCACCTTCTTCTACATCCCCTCCGTCGGGCTGGTCGAGTACTCCGGCCCGTACGAGCCGATGCAGGGCAAGCTCGTGTCCGAGGCCTTCGCCTCCACGGTCAACATGTCCTTCGAGGTCCGCGGCGGCCTGCTCATGCGGCAGATCCACCACTGGTCGGCCCTGGTCTTCGTGGCCTCCACCGTCGTCCACATGGCCCGCGTGTTCTTCACCGGCGCGTTCCGCCGCCCCCGCGAGCTCAACTGGGTCATCGGCGCGATCCTCGCCCTGCTCGCCATCTTCGAGGGCTTCGCCGGCTACTCGCTGCCGGACGACCTGCTCTCGGGCACCGGGCTCCGGATCGCGGCCGCGATCATCCTCGCCATCCCGCTGGTGGGCACCTACATCCACTTCTTCGCCTTCGGCGGGGAGTTCCCGGGCGAGGCGTTCATCCCCCGCCTGTACACGATCCACGTGCTGCTGCTGCCGGCGGTCTTCCTGGCCCTGATCGCCGCCCACCTGTTCCTCGTGGTGCTGCACAAGCACACCCAGTACCCGGGGCCGGGCCGCACCAACGGCAACGTCGTCGGGTACCCGCTGCTCCCGGTGTACGTCGCCAAGGCCGGCGGCTTCTTCTTCATCGTCTTCGGCGTCATCGCGCTGATCTCCGCCCTGGTGCAGATCAACCCGGTGTGGTCCTACGGGCCCTACGACCCGTCCCCGGTCACGGCGGGCTCGCAGCCGGACTGGTACATGGGCTGGCTGGACGGCGCCGTGCGCGTCATGCCGGGCTGGCTCGAGGTGGTCATCTTCGAGTGGACCCTCAGCCTCAACATCCTCATCCCGGCCGTGGTCCTGCCCGGTCTGCTCACCACCGTGCTGGTGGCGTACCCGTGGATCGAGCGCCTGGCCACCGGTGACGCCCGCGAGCACCACCTGCTCGACCGTCCCCGCAACGCCCCGACCCGGACCGGGCTCGGCGTGATGGCCCTGACCTTCTACTGCTTGCTGTGGGCGAACGGCGGGAACGACATCATCGCCACGCACCTGCACCTGGCCATCAACGACATCACCCGGTTCGTCGGCGTGATGATGTTCGTGGCTCCCCCGCTGGCGTTCCTCATCACCAAGCGGATCTGCCTCGGTCTCCAGCGCCGGGACCGCGAGCGGGTCCTGCACGGCGTCGAGACCGGCCAGGTGTACCGCCTGGACACCGGCGAGGTGCTGGAGCGCCACGCGCCGATGTCGGCCTACGACCAGTGGAACCTCGTCCAGTACGAGTCCTACCGGCCGATCGAGCCCGGCCCCGCCACCGACACGAACGGCGTCCGCCGCAAGGGTGCCTGGGCCGACGAGGTCCGTCGCCGGGTGTCGCGGTTCTACTTCGAGGACCGGGTCGAGCCCGTCACCCCGGCCGAGCTGGCCGCCGCGCACAGCCACGGCGACCACGACGCCCTCGAGGCCGCCCACGGCCACGACGGACTGGAGAGCGGTTCCGAGACCCGTCGTGAGGTCGGGTCCGGCCAGGCCTGACCGCTCCGCCCCGCCGGAGCACCTGCACGAGCACGACGAGGCCCCGACCGCGCTGCGGTCGGGGCCTCGTCGTCGTCGCGGGTCGGGCAGCCCGGGCGGGTCAGGGCCGGATGCCGACGTACCGGGTCTCGAGGTACTCCTCGATGCCCTCGGGCCCGCCCTCGCGCCCGAAGCCCGAGTGCTTGACCCCGCCGAACGGGGCCGCCGGGTTGGACACGATGCCCTGGTTGACGCCGAGCATCCCGGTGTCGAGCTCCTCGGACATCCGCAGCGCCGTCGACAGGTCACGGGTGAAGAGGTAGGCGACGAGGCCGTACTCGGTGTCGTTCGCCATCCGCACGGCCTCGGCCTCGTCGTCGAAGGACACGACGGGGGCGACCGGGCCGAAGATCTCCTCGCGCAGCATCCGTGCGTCGGGGGCGACGCCGGTGAGGACGGTGGGGGCGTAGAACCACCCTGGCCCGCCGACGGGGTCTCCCCCGGCCAGCACGTCGGCCCCGCCGTCGACGGCCTCCTGCACGAGCGCGGCCACGGAGTCGCGGGACCCCTCGTCGACGAGGGGTCCGACCTGGACGCCCGGCTCGGTGCCTCGCCCGACCCGCAGCGCGGCGAACCGCTCGGCGAGGCGTCGGGAGAACTCCGCGTGGACGGAGGAGTGGACGAGGAACCGGTTGGCGGCGGTGCACGCCTCCCCCATGTTCCGCATCTTGGCGAGCATCGCGCCGTCGACGGCCGCGTCGAGGTCGGCGTCGGCCATGACGAGGAAGGGAGCGTTGCCGCCGAGCTCCATCGAGACGCGGAGCAGCTGGGTGGCGGAGGCCTCCACGAGCCGGCGCCCGACGTCGGTGGAGCCGGTGAACGTGAGCTTGCGCAGCCGGGGGTCCCGCAGCAGCGGGGCCATGACGGCACCGCTGCGGCTGGTGGTGACGACCTGGAGCACCCCGTCGGGCAGGCCGGCCTCCGTCATGAGCGCCGCGAAGGCGTACATCGACAGCGGCGTCTGGGCGGCCGGCTTGACGACCATCGTGCAGCCCGCGGCCACGGCGGGGCCGATCTTGCGGGTGCCCATGGCCAGGGGGAAGTTCCACGGCGTGATGGCCAGCACCGGTCCGACCGGGCGCTTCATGGTGAGCAGGCGGGTGGCGCCGTCGGGCGAGGTCGACCAGCGGCCCGAGATGCGGACCGCCTCCTCGGAGAACCAGCGCAGGAACTCCGCGGCGTAGGCGACCTCGCCCCGGGACTCGGCGAGGGGCTTGCCCATCTCCAGGGTCATGAGGAGGGCGAAGTCCTCGGACCGCTCCCGCAGCAGCTCGAACGCCCGGCGGAGGATCTCGCCGCGCTCGCGGGGCGCGGTGCGCTGCCAGGCGTCCTGGGCGGCGACGGCACGGTCGAGCGCGGCGACCGCGTCCGCCTCGGCGGCGTCGGCCACCTCGGCGAGCACCTCGCCGGTGGACGGGTCGTGGACCGGGAGCACCGCCCCGCTCGCGGCGGGCTGGTCGTGGCCGTCGAGCCACAGGCCGGACGGGACCCGGTCCAGCAGCGCGCGTTCCTGCTCGGCGCTCATCGCGCACCCGCCGGACGGGACAGGTCGCGGCCGACGCGGGCCAGCAGCACCGCCGACGTCGTGGGGTCGGTGCCGGCGAGCGCGAGCCAGACCACCGTGCGGATGCCGATCTGCTCGTCCCCGTCGGGCCCGAGGACCACGACGGGCCGACGGACGGCAGGGCCGACCGTCAGGGTCGCGACGCCGCCGGGACGCGGGGGGCGGACCTCGACGGTCGTGCCGGCCGCACCGGTGCCGACGACGTCGAGCACCGCGGCCGCCGCGTCCACGGCCGTCCCGGCCGGGACGGCGGCGAGCAGCCGGGACACCACGCCGGAGCCGGACAGCAGGTCGGCCTCGGGCACGGACGCGGTCCGTCCGTCGTCGTCGGTGACCTGCACGGAGACAGGGCCGTCGGGCACGCCGGCCGGACGGGCCGCGGACGCCGCCCGGGCCAGGGACGCGGTGGCCTCGGCCAGCAGCTGCGTGCGGGCCGGCGCGCCACCGGTGGCCGCGGCCGCCCGCAGGAGCGCGGTGACGTCCACCTCGAGCAGGCTGCCGGCGACGGTGGCCGTCACCGGGACGGGAACGACCGGACCAGCAGCCGACGGCACAGCAGCCGACGGCACGGCAGCCGACGGCACACGTGCCACCGGCACGGCAGCCACCGGCACAGCAGCCGACGGCACAGCAGCGGGTGCCGACGTGGCGGCGGCCGCGACGTCGGCGACCGTGGCGCGTCCGTGCGCCCCGGTCGGGCGCACGGCGGACAGGTCGACGCCGGCGGCCCGTGCCGCCCGGCGGGTGCGGGGGCTGTCGCGGTGCCGGGTGCGGAGCGCGGGACCGCTCATGCGCCGAGGGCCTCGACGATCTCCTTCTCGATCCGGGCCGCCGAGGGCAGCACCAGGTCCTCCAGGGAGTCCGCCGAGGGCAGCGGAACGTGGGGGCTGGTGATGCGCACGACCGGGCCGTCGAGGTCCCAGAAGCGCCTCGTCGGCGACGATCGAGGCCAGCTCGGCGCCCCAGCCGAGCAGGCGCGGGTTCTCCTCCACCGTGAACAGCCGCCCGGTGCGGGCGACGGAGTCCAGCACGGTGCGGACGTCGAGCGGGACGAGCGAGCGCAGGTCGATGACCTCGCAGCTGATCCCCCGCCCGGCCAGCGCCTCGGCGGCCTGCAGCGCCCGGGGCACCATGAGGCCCAGGGCGAGCACGGTCGCGTCGCGTGCCGGGCCGGCGCACCCGGGCGGTGCCGAGCGTGTCGGTGATGATGCCCTCGGGCACCTCGCCCTTGCTGGAGTACAGCGCCTTGTGCTCGAACAGCAGCACCGGGTCGTCGCAGCGGATCGCGGCCGCCATGAGCCCGACCATGTCCTCGGGCGTCGACGGCGTGACGACCTTGAGGCCCGGCACGGCCATCGCCCAGTTCTCGATGGACTGGGAGTGCTGCGCGCCGAAGCGGAGCCCTCCCCCGTTGCCGCTCTTGATGACCAGCGGCATCGTCACCTGGCCGTCGGTCATGTACCGGGTCTTGGCCATCTGGTTGACCACGAGGTCCCAGCAGACGGCGAAGAAGTCGGAGAACATGATCTCCGCGACCGGCCGGAGGCCCGGTCATGGCGGCGCCCATGGCCGCCCCGAGGATCGCCTGCTCGGCGATCGGGGTGTCGATGACCCGCTTGGGGCCGAACCGCTCGAGCAGCCCGCCCGTGGTCTTGAACACCCCGCCGGCGCCGGCGATGTCCTCGCCGACCACGACCACCCGCTCGTCGCGCGCCATCTCCTGCGCGATCCCGCGGGCCACCGCCTCGCGATAGCTCAGCTGCGCCACGACGAGCCTCCGTCCGCCCACACGTCCGTGAACGCCGACCCGGGGTCCGGGAGGGCGCCGTCCTTGGCCGCGACCGTCGCGGCCTCCACCTGCACGCGGACCTCCTCGACGATCCCGTCCAGCTGCCCGGCGTCCACGCCGAGCCGTTCGAGCCGGCCGCGGTAGACGGTCAGCGGGTCGTAGGCCAGCCACGCCTCCAGCTCCCCGGGCGGCTTGTACTTGCCGGGGTCGGCCCGGGAGTGACCGCCGTGGCGGTAGGTGAGGGCCTCGACCAGCACCGGGCCCTGCCCGCTGCGGGCGTGCTCGAGGGCCTCGACGGCGCCGAGGTAGCAGGCGTCGGCGTCGTTGCCGTCCAGCACGACCGGCTCCAGCCCGTAGGCGGACGCACGGTCGGCGGCCGGCCGCGGGACGGCGGTGATGTCGGCGATCGACGTGTACTCCATGTACAGGTTGTTCTCGCAGACGAACACGACCGGCAGCTTGAAGACGGCCGCGTAGTTGAGCGCCTCGTGGAAGGCGCCGATGTTGGTCGTCCCGTCGCCGAAGAAGCAGACCGCGACCTGCCCGCTCTCGCGGTACTGCGCGGACCAGGCGGCGCCGTTGGCGATGGTCAGGTGGGCGCCGATGATCGCGTAGGAGCCCATGACGCCGTGCTCGACGCTGGTCAGGTGCATCGAGCCGCCCTTGCCGCGACATCAGCCCGTTGGCCCGACCGAGCAGCTCGGCGAGGACCGGGGCCATCGGCACGCCGCGGGCCAGGGTGTGGGCGTGGCCGCGGTAGGTGGCGAAGGTGTAGTCGTCGGCGCGCATCGCGGTGCCGAAGCCGGCCGCGATCGCCTCCATGCCCAGCGACAGGTGCGATGGTGCCCTTGACCAGCTGCTGCATGAACAGGTCGTAGGCGCGCTTCTCGAACTGCCGCAGCTCGTGCAGCACCCGGAACAGCTGCAGCCGGGTCTCGACCGGCACGTCGTCGCCGTCGTGCGCGGTCGGGTCGGTCGGGGGCATGACGACCGGGTGGTCGCCGTAGCCGTGGCGCTCCAGGGGCAGGCTCATGCCACGACCTCCCCGCGACCGGCGGCGGTGTTGAGGTGGGACTGGGAGTCGCGGGTCAGGGACAGCGGGCCGTCGACGGTGTAGTACCGCTGGCCGGCGACGAGCAGCTCCTCGGCAGGGAACTTGGTGATGACCTCGCAGCCGTCGGCGGTGACGACGACCTCCTCCTCGATCCGGGCGGCGGACCAGCCGTCCCCGGCGGGCCAGTAGGTCTCCAGCGCGAACACCATCCCCTCCTCCAGCACCTCGGGGTGGTCGAGGGAGACCAGCCGGCTGAAGATCGGCTTCTCCCAGATCGACAGCCCGACGCCGTGGCCGTACTGCAGGGCGAACGCGGCCTCCTCGTCGCGGAAGCCGAACTCCTGCGCCGTCGGCCACACCGAGACGATGTCCGCGGTCGTCGCGCCGGGCTTCACCAGGGCGATCGCGTGGTCCATGTACTCGCGGCTGCGGGTGTAGGCGTCCTTCATGGCGCGCGAGGCGCTGCCCACGGCGAAGGTCCGGTAGTAGCAGGTCCGGTAGCCCATGTAGCTGTGGAGGATGTCGAAGAACGCCGGGTCGCCGGGGCGGACGACGCGGTCGGAGTAGCACGTGCGGGTGCGGTGCGCAGCGCTCGCCGGAGATGGCGTTGACGCCCTCGACGTGCTCGGAGCCCATGTCGTACAGGACCTTGTTGACCAGGCCGACGCACTCGTTCTCGCGCACGCCCGGGCGGAGGAACTCGTAGAGCTTGTCGTAGGCGGCGTCGACCATGGACGCGGCCTGGGTGAGCAGGCGGATCTCGTCGTAGGTCTTGATGCGGCGGGCGGCGAGGAACAGCTGCTGGCCGTCGACGACGGTGACACCGGCCTGCTGCAGGGCGAACAGGACCGGCAGCTCGACGATGTCGACGCCGACGGGCTCCCCCAGCATCCCGTGGGCCTCCAGCTCGACCCGGATCTTGCGGGCGACCTCCTCCGCGATCCCGGCCCCGGGGTGGAACGCCCCGCGCAGCGTCGAGATCCCGGCCCGCGAGCCGGACGTGGTCCCGGGCGCGGAGCCGGTCGCCGCGGCCGCGGAGCCCGCCCCGTGGTGGGGGCCGTGCACCGAGGCGGCGTCGTCGACCGCGGTGGCGGGCCGGTCCAGCCAGGGGCTGTACAGCTGGTGGTGCTTGGCCGCGGACCCGAAGTCCCAGACGCACCGGCTCGGCGCCGCGGACCAGGAGCGAGAACCGGATCATCTTGTCCACCGCCCACGTGCCGATGTGGGTGGAGGTCATGTAGCGGATGTTGGTGAAGTCGAAGGCGAGGACCGCCCCGAGGGAGCTGGCCTCGAGCTCGGCGCGCAGCCGCGCGAGGCGCTCGGTGCGCAGCCGGTCGATGTCGATCCGCTGCTCCCAGTCCACCGCGTTGGTGCCGTACGTGGGTGTGCCCATGGTCAGGTCCTCGTCTGGGTCAGGGGGTCGGGGTCGGGGTCGGTGGGGGTGCCGCCGCGGGCGGCGCCGACCAGCCAGGTCGTCATGGCGGCCATGTCGTCGGCGCCGTGCCCGGCGGCCAGGGCCTGCTCGTGCAGCTCCAGGGCGCGCCCGACCGGACCGGGCGGCAGCCCGGCACCGGTCGTGGACCGCTCGGCGAGCCGGAGGTCCTTGGTGGCGGTGGCCAGGTCGAAGGCCACCGGCACGGCGTCGGGGTCGAGCAGGGCGGCGCGCTTGTAGGCGGAGAACCGGTTGCCGACGACGCCCGCGTCCACGGCGTCCAGGAACGACGCGCGGGGGACGCCCTCGTGCTCGGCGGCGACGAGCGCCTCGGCCAGCGCGGTGGAGAAGCAGTGGAGCAGGCCGTTGAGGGCCACCTTGACCGCGGCGCCGGAACCCGTGCCCCCGACGTGCAGGACGGTGGAGGCGAGCACGTCCAGCACGGGGCGGGCCCGGTCCAGCGCGTCGGCGGTCCCGCCGGCCATGACGGTCAGGGCGCCCTGCTCGGCGACGGCGGTGCTGCCGCTCACCGGGGCGTCGAGGTAGGCGACCCCGGCGGCGTCGCAGCGGGCCGCGGCCTCCCGGGCGGCGGGGGCGCCGACCGTCGAGCAGTCGAGGACCACCGTCCCGGGCCGCGCCCCGTCGAGCAGGCCGCCGAGCACCTCGAGCAGCGCGGGGCCGTCGGTGAGGACCGTGAGGACCACGTCGGCGCGGGCCGCCGCCTCGGCGGGCGTCGCGGCGCGGGCGCAGCCGTGCTCGGCCGCGAAGGCCTCGGCGGCCGCCGGGGTGCGGTTCCACACCGTGACCGGGGCGCCCGCGGCGACCAGGCGGGCGGCCATCCGGCTGCCCATCCGGCCCAGCCCGCACACCGCCACCGCCGGCAGGGCCGCGGTGGCCGGGTCGTTCACGGCGCGCCGCCGCAGTCCACGAGCAGCTTGCCGCGGGCCTCGCCGCGGGCCAGCGGCTGGAGCGCGTGCTCCAGCGCGTGCTCCAGCGGGACCACCCGGTCCACGACCAGGCCGGCCAGCGGACGCCGGGCCAGCAGGTCCACCGCAGGGCCGAGGTCGGTGGCGCAGACGTGGGCCACCGTGGTCGCGACCGAGATCTCGCGCAGGACGAGGTCCACGCTGTCCAGCTCGACCCGGGCCTTGGGCAGCCCGACGAGCAGGATGCTGCCGCCGCGGCGGGTGAGCCGCTGCACGGTCCCGAGGCCGGTGGGCAGCCCGCTGGCCTCGACGGTGACGTCGGCGAGGTCCCCGCCGGTGAGGGCGGAGACCGCCTCGCGGGCGTCCTGGTGGCGGGCGTCGACGAGGTCGGTGGCCCCGAGCTCGTGGGCCGCCTGCAGCCGGCCGGGGTCCACGTCCACCGCGACGACCCGGGCCGCGCCGGCGGCCACGGCCCCGGCGACGACGAAGGAGCCGATGGCGCCGACCCCGTGGACGACGACGACGTCTCCGGGCCGGACGCCGGCGCGGTCGACCGCGTGCATGGCCACGGCGAGCGGCTGGGCGAGGGCGGCGTCGTCGTCGGCGAGACCGTCGGGCAGCGTGACGAGCATCTTCGCGGGGACCGTGACGCGCTCGGCGAGCCCGCCGTCGGCGGACAGCCCGGCCGTCCAGTACGACGCGCAGAGGTTGGTCCGGCCGTCGGCGCACCAGCGGCAGGTGCCGCACCACACGCCCGCGCCGGCCGCCACGCGGGTGCCCGCGGCCAGGTCGACGCCGTCGCCGACGGCCTCGACCACACCCGACGAACTCGTGGCCGAGGACGACCGGGCCGAGCACGCCGGAGCCCCGGTGGCGGGTGTCGAGCGGGGTGAGCACGGGCCCGGCCAGGTACTCGGTGGCGTCGGTGCCGCACAGCCCGGCCCGGGTGACGCCCAGGCGGACCTCGCCCGGCCCGGGGTCTCGCGGCTCGGGCCGCTCCTCGACGCGGGCCTCGCCGGCGTGGTGCAGGACGAGGGCCCTCATGCGCCGGCCGCGCTCTGGATGTGGACCTTGAGGTTGACGTCGGTGCGGGCGGCCGCCTCGTACGCCTGCGGGGCCTGCTCGAGGTCGAAGCGCTCGGTGACCATGGCGGAGAGGTCGAGCCCGCTGCGGGCGAGGAAGCGCAGGGTCTGCGGCCACACGCCGGGCGAGCCGATGGTGCCGCGGACCTGCAGCTGCTTGGACTGGATGAGGCCGAGCCGCGCGGGCGCGCTCCGGCCGACGTCGATGCCGATGTTCACCACGCGCGCGCCGAACCCGGCGACCTCGAACGTGGCGGCCATCGCGGCGGGCTGCCCGGAGGCCTCCATGACCACGTCCGCGCCGCGGCCGCCGGTCAGCCCGAGGACCTGCTCGCCGAAGCCGTCGGCCGTGGGGTCCACGACCTCCTCCGCCCCGAGCGAGCGGGCGATCTCCCAGCGGCCCTGGTTGGGCTCGGCACAGATCACGCGCGCGCCGCGGGTCGCGGCGACCGCGACGGCACCGAGCCCGATGGGGCCGGCGCCGAAGACGACGACCGTGTCGCTGGCGTCGATGCCGTCCGCGCGGGTGGCCGCGAAGTACGCGCAGCTGAACGGCTCGACGAGCGCGGCCTGGGTGTCGCTCAGCTCGTCGGGGACCTTGTGCAGCCACGACGGCCGGGCCAGGAAGTACTCGGCGGCCGCGCCGGAGATGGAGAAGCCGAAGTGGTCGTCGCCGATGACGCACTCCCCCAGCACCCGGTCGCCCGGGACGAGCCCGGTGACGTCGGCGCCGACCTCGGCGACCACGCCGGACCACTCGTGGCCGGGGACGAGCGGGTAGGAGAACGGGATGATGTAGCGCCCGGCGAGCAGCTCGAAGTCGGAGTGGCAGATCCCGACCGAGCGGGCCGCGACGAGCACCTCGCCGGGGCCCGGCGCGGGCCGGGGCACCTCGTTCAGCTCGACCCGGTCGACGTCGACGAACTGCAGGGCCTTCATGCGCGGTCCTCCTGGACGGTCGTGGTGGTCGCGTCGGGCAGGGGCGGGAGGACCCGCTCGGCGCGGAGCCGGTCGAAGACGTCGAGGAACGAGCGGCTGCTGTCCTGCTGGTCGGCGAAGCCGGCCTCGCGGCTCTTGGTCATGTCCGCCCAGGTCTCGACCTGGCGGCCGAGGTCGGAGTCGGTGTGCCACCACGAGGCGAGGCGGTCCACGTCGGGCTCCACCAGGCCCTCGCGGGCGGCGACCTCGCGCCACAGCGCGGGCGCGTGGGCGGTCCGGGCCTCCAGCGGGTCCGCGTGGCCGGGGTAGGGGGCCGGCTCGACGCCGAGCCCGGCCGCGACCACGCCCCACATGTCGGCCCAGCGGAAGGTGTCGCCGTTGGTGATGTTGAAGTCCTCGTCCGCGCCCGCCGGGGAGGTGGCGGCCCACACCAGGTGCCGGGCCAGCAGCCGGGCGTCGGTGATGTCGGTGGTGGACGAGTGCTGCTCCGGCGAGCCCGGGAACACGAACGGCGCCCCGGTCTCGCGGCACAGCGCGGCGTAGACCCCGAGGGTGACGGCCATGTTCATCGCGTTGCCGGTGGCGTAGCCGATGACGGTGTGGGGACGGTGGACCGACCACGTGAAGCCGTACCGGGCGGCCGCCGCGAACAGCACGTCCTCCTGGTCGTAGTAGAAGTTCGCGACCGGCAGGCGGCCCTGTGACTCCCGGAACGGGGGCTTGGCCGGCTCCTGGGCGTAGGCCTCGAACGGTCCGAGGTAGTGCTTGAGGCCGGTGACCAGGGCGGCGTGCTGCACCGTGCCGGCGGGGCCGACCGCGTCCAGGACGTTCCGCAGCATCGAGGAGTTGACGACGATGTTCTCCGCCTCGGTGGGCTGGCGGGACCAGGTCTGGAAGAACACGTGCGTGACGCCCAGCCCGCCCAGGGCGACCGCGGTGGCCTCCGCGTCGAGCACGTCCACCCCGACGTGGTGCGCCCCGGCACCGCGGCTGGTGGGCCGCCGGCTCACGCCGTAGACCTCCCAGCCGTCCTCGAGCAGCCGCTCCACCGTGGCCCCGCCGGTGATGCCGGAGGCGCCGACGACCAGGGCCTTGCGCGCGCTCACGCGGGGGCCCCGGCGGTCTCGAAGATCTCCAGGGTGACGCCGTCGGGGTCGCGGAAGTACGCGAAGCCGCAGCCGTCGAGCGGGCCGGAGGTGATGCGGAACGGCGGGGACAGGAAATCCACGCCCTTGGCCCGCAGCGCGTCGTAGGCCTGCTGCAGGTCGGGCACGTCGATGCAGACGTGCGCGGAGCCGACGTCGGCGTTGGAGCGGGTGAAGGTGTCGTCGCGGTCGTTGTCGTAGCAGAGCAGCTCGACCACCGCCCCGCCGAGGCGGAGCATGGCGAAGCGGAGCTTGGCGTCCGGCACGCCGACGGCGCGGCCGAGCTCCTCGCCCGAGCCCTCGGCGACGACCTCGGGCTCCACCCCGAGGACGTCGGCGTACCAGGCGAGCGAGGCGTCGAGGTCGCGGACCGTGATCCCGACGTGGTGCAGGTCTCCGAGGGCGCCCATGCGGGGCTCCTTCCTGTCGTCGTGCGGTGCGTGCTGCGGGTGGCGGGCAGGGCCCGGCGGCGGTCCGGTCAGCCGTCGCTGCCGACGAGCACCTTGAGCTGGTCGCCGCGGGGGTCGACGAGCCGGTCGAAGCCCTCGGCCACGACGTCCTCCAGCGCGATCCGGGCCGTGACGGCCCCGGCGACCGGGTACCGGCCGGAGGCGATGAGCCGGATGATGCGCGGCCAGTCGGTGAGCCGGTAGCACCAGCTGCCGACGAGCGTCGTCTCGTTGAGGGCCAGGAGCATCGCGTCGAACGTGGCCGGCGCGGTGTGCAGCCCGGTCTGGACGACCGTGCTGCGACGGGCCACCGACGTCAGGCAGGTGTTCAGGCCGGGGGTGGACCCGGAGCACTCGACGCCGACGTCGAAGCCGGCGCCGTCGGTGAGCTCGAGCACCTGCTCGGCGAAGCCGTCCACCGTCGGGTCGACGACCACGCCGAGGTCCAGCGAGCGGGCCAGGGCGGCGCGGGCCGGGTTGGGCTCGGCCACGACCACGCTGCCGGCCCCGACGGCCGTGGCGTACATCGCGGACAGCACCCCGATCGGGCCCGCCCCGGTGACGAGGACGTGGTCGCCGCCGGTCACGCCGGCCCGGTCCACCCCGTACGCGGCGACCGCGGCGGGCTCGACCACGGCGGCCTCGATGTCGGTCATGGAGTCCGGGACCTTGGCCACCTGGTACTCCTTGACCACGGCGAGGTCGGCGAGGCCGCCGGTCTCGGCGCTGAGGCCGGTGCAGGCGAAGCGCTCGCACAGGTGGCCCCAGCCGCGCCGGCAGTAGCGGCAGCGCCCGCAGACGATGGCCGGCATGACGGAGACCCGGTCGCCGACGCGGACGTCGCGGACCTCGGCCCCGACCTCGACGACGGTGGCGGAGAACTCGTGGCCGAGCGTCTGCGGCAGCGTCACGCCGGTCAGCGGGTGCGGCTCGACCGGGGTGACGATCGGCCCGACGGCGTACTCGTGCAGGTCGGTGCCGCAGATGCCGCACCAGTGGACCTTGAGCAGGACGTCGTCGGCGGCCCCGAGCCGGGGCTCCGGGACCTCCTCGATGCGGATGTCGCGACGGCCGTGGAAACGTGCTGCCCGCATGCGGGTCCCCTCTCAGACGCCGGCGGCGCGGGTGCCGCGCAGCTGGCTGTAGACGACGGCGGCCACGACGATCAGGGCCCCCTGGAACAGGTACTGGTAGGACTGCGCGAGGCCGAGGAACGTCGTCGCGTTGAGCAGCTGGACGATGAGGAACGCCCCGACGAGCGTCCCCACGAAGGTCCCCCGCCCGCCGAGCAGGCTGGTCCCGCCGAGCACCACCGCGGTGATGCTGCTGAGGGTGTAGCCGACGCCCTGGGCCGGGTCGCCGATGCCGAGCTGGGCCAGCAGCACGACCGCGCCGCAGAAGGTGAGCACCGAGGTGAGCACGTAGGCACCGACCACGCTGCGGTCCACCCGCACCCCGAGCCGGCGGGCGGCTTCCTCGTCGGAGCCGACGGCCCGCAGGCGCAGGCCCCAGCGGGACTCCCGCAGCAGGCGCTCCAGCACGAGGGTGACCACGACGAGCAGGACGAAGGCGACGGGGACCGGCCCCACCGTGGTGGTGATCGCGTCGGTGACGGGGCGGGCGATGATGCCGCCCGGCGAGGACCGCATGAGGAAGCTGAACCCCTGCAGCGCGATGTAGGCGACGAGGGTGGCGGCGACCGGCGTGAACTTGGCGTAGCGGATGAGCGAGCCGTTGACCGTCCCGGTCGCCCCGGCCGCCAGCAGCATGAGCAGCAGGCCGAGCAGCAGGACCGCCGCGCCCCGCTCGTCGTTGACGAAGAACGACCCGACGACCACCAGCATCCCGGCCAGCGGCCCCACCGACAGGTCGATGCCGCCGGTGAGCAGGGCCACGGTCTGCCCGAGCGCGATGAAGCCGAGCGCGGTGACGAGCAGCAGCACCGAGGTGATGTTGAAGGGCAGCAGGTAGCGGTCGTTCTGGCCGAGGATGTACGCCCCCAGGCCGAGGATGACCACCAGCAGCGCGAGCACGGGCGCGTAGTCGCCCTCGAGCACCCGCCGCAGCCGGCCGGAGCGCTCGGTGCGGGCCGGGGCGCGGGTGTCGTCCTGGGCGCGGTGGGCGGTCGCGGCGACCGCGGCCCGCACCATCCGCTCCTCGGTCGTGTCGTCGCCGGCGAGGGTCTCGACCACGTGGCCGCGCGACATGACGACCACCCGGTCGCAGAGGCCCTCGAGCTCCTTGGCGTCGGAGGAGGCCACGACGACGGGGACGCCGGAGTCGGCGACCTCGCGCAGGATCGTGTAGATCTCGGCCCGGGCGCCCACGTCGACGCCCTGGGTGGGCTCGTCGGCCAGCAGCAGGCGGGGGCGGGCGAGCAGGGCGCGGGCCAGCACCACCTTCTGCTGGTTGCCGCCGGACAGGGTGGCCACGCCGGTCTCGGGCGAGGCGGCCTTGACCTCCAGGGCGCGCATCTGGCCGGTGACCGCGGCCTGCTCGGCGCCCCGGCTGACGAACGGGCCGCGCCGCAGCCGCCGCAGCGCGGACACCGCGGCGTTCTCGCGCACCGACATCGTCATCATCAGGCCCTCGCGGTGGCGGTCCGCGGGCAGGTAGGAGGCGTCGGCGAGGAGCTGGCGGGTGCTGCGGGCGGCGCCGTCCAGGTGCACCTGCCCGGTGGCCGGGTCGAGGCCGGCCAGCGCGCGGACCAGCTCGGGCTGGCCGTTGCCGACCACGCCGGCGATGCCGAGGACCTCGCCGCGGCGGACCTCGAACGACACGTCGGAGAACCCGCGGCCGCCGAAGCCGTCCACGGCGAGCACCACCGGCGCCGCGGCGGCGTCGGGCCGCTTGGGCGGGAAGGTGGAGTCGAGCTGGCGGCCGACGATCATCGCCAGCAGCTCGTCGTCGCTCACCGAGGACACGTCGGCCGTGCCGCGCAGGCGGCCGTCCCGCAGGACGGTGACCCGGTCGGCGAGCACGCGCACCTCGGCCAGGCGGTGGGTGATGTAGACGACGGCCACGCCGGTGCGGGCGGCGGCCCGGACCCGCTCGAACAGCAGGTCGACGCTGTCGGCGCCGAGGGGGGCGGTGGGCTCGTCGAGGATGAGGACGCGGGGCCGCTGGGCCAGGGCCTTGGCCAGCTCGAGCAGGTGCTTGCGCGCCACGGACAGCCCGCCGACCCGGTCGTCGAGGTGGCCGGTGAAGCCGACGGCGTCGAGGACCGCGCGCATGGTGGCGCGGCGGTCGCCGTCCTCGGACAGGCGGGCCCGGCTGAGGGCGACCCGCAGGTTCTCCGCGACGGTGAGGTCGGGCAGGACGGCGGGGTGCTGGTGGACGATGGCGATGCCGAGCTCCGCGGCCAGGGCGGGCGTGAGGGACTCGACGACCTCGCCGTGCACCGCCACGGTGCCCTCGTCGGGGCGGGTCGTGCCGGAGGCGACGCCCATGAGGGTCGACTTGCCGGCCCCGTTCTCGCCGAGCAGGGCGTGGACCTCGCCCGGGCGGACGTCGAAGGACACCCCGCCGAGGGCGACCACGCCGCCGTAGCGCTTGTGGACGTCGAGGAGCTGCATGACCGGGGCCCGGGTGCCGTCGACCTGCTCGGTGTCCGGTGCGGGTGCGGCCTGGTCTGCCACCACGTCGGTCTCCTGTCGGGCTCGGTCGTCGGTCGGGCTGCTGGGTGCTGGGTGCTGGTGGTTCCCGGTCGGTGCCGGGGCTCGGGGCCCCGGCACCGACCGGCGTGCGGGGTCCTACTCGAGGAGCGCGGCCTGGTCCTCGGCCGGCATCTCCGCGGACAGGTAGATGTCACCGGGCAGGTCGGGCTCGCACTGCACGGGGTTCGGGTCGCCGCTCACCGAGTTCTCGAACAGCGCGTGCTGGTGCTGCGTGGTCTCGGGGACCTCGCCGCCGGTGGCCTGGGCGATCGCGTACTGCATGGCCGTGCGGACGTGGTCGTTGCCGGTGGCGATGGTGAACAGCTGGAAGTCGGGGTTCGCGTCCTTGTTGTCCTCCCAGAAGCAGCCGAGGACGTTGCCGTCGGAGGCGACCATCGGCGGGATGCTGCGGCCGGCCTTCTCGAACTCGGGCAGCGCGCCCACGAGGGACGGGCCGAAGTCGGACACGATGAGGTCGATCTCCGGGTAGCGCGAGATCGCGGCGGTGAGCACCTGCTGCGACAGCGCGGGGTCCCAGTTCGTGACCTCGAACGGCTGCTCGCCGATGAACTCGTACGTGCCGAGCGGCTCGAGGACGGCCTTCATGGCCTCGGCCTCGCCCGTGCTCTGGCTGTTGCCGGCCGGACCGCCCATGAACAGGATCGTGCCGCCGTCCGGCAGCAGCTCCTGGATGCCGGCGGCGAAGTTCTTGCCGTCGTTCTCGGTGTCCAGGCCGATGTAGGCCGTGTAGTCCACGCCGTCCTCCCCGCCCGGGTCGACCCGGTAGGGGACGGTGACGACGCCGGCCTCGAACGCGCTGCGCAGGGCCGGCAGCATGGCCTCGCCGGCGTCGGGGAAGACGACGAGCGCGTCGACGCCCTGGGCGACCATGCCCTGGATGTCGGAGATGGCCTTCTGGGTGTCGCCCTGGCCGTCGGCGTACAGGAACTCGGTGACGCTGGGGCACTTGGCCGCCTCGTCCTTGCCGGAGGCGGTCGTCACCAGGCGCCAGCTGTTGCCGCCGAAGCCGTCGGTGAAGCCGAGGGTGATCTCGTCCGGGCCGCACCAGGCCGGCACGTCGCCGGCCGCCTCGCCGCCGGTGTCCTCCGACTCCTCGGCGCCGGGGTCGACCGCCGCGCCGGTGTCGGCCGCGTCGCCGTCACCGGCCGCCACGTCGTCTCCGGCGTCGGCGGAGCCGCCGCAGGCCGCCATCAGCAGCGCGGCGGCCCCGAGCCCTGCGGCCAGGCGCAGGTGGGGAAGTGCTCGTCTCATGGGGGTTCCCTTCGGGTGGTGCGGGTGGGGGAGGGACGACCGGCACGACGTCGTCGTCGACCGGGACGTGCAGGGGTGTGGCAGGGGTGTGGCAGGGGTGCGGCAGGGGTGGGCTGCCGGGGTGGTGCGGTCCTAGGGGGCCGGGGCCGGGACCCCGCCGCGCGGCGGGGCCAGGGCGGCGAGCCGTCGCCGGACCGAGGCCCAGTCGACGGTGTAGAGGGCGACACCGAGCCCGAGGGCGGCGGCCTCGACGATCGTCCGGATCGCGAACGTCACGCCGAGCGCCAGCACGAACTGCTGGAGCTGGGTGAGGAACAGGGCCGCCACGGCGGTGGCGACGAGGTGGCCGCGCCCGCCGAGCAGCGAGGTGCCGCCGAGGACGACGGCCGCCACCGACGGCAGCAGGTACGCGTCGCCCTGGAAGGCGGTCGGCTGGGCCACGATGCCGGCCAGCACCACCCCGGCCACGCAGTAGAGCAGCTGGGCCCAGACGTAGGCGGAGGCGCGGTGGCGCACCACGGGCAGGCCGGTCGCGTGGGCCGCGGGCGCGCTGGCGCCGACGGCCTCGAACTCGCGCCCGGCCACGGTCGTCTTGACCGCGACCGTGGCGACGACCACGACCACCACCGCGACGACGAGCGCGTGCGGCACGCCCGCGGTGACCCCGCCGGTGAGCTCGGCGAGCAGGTCGGTGGTGCGGCGGGGCGAGCCGTTGCTCACGCCCAGCACCACGGCGTACAGCAGGGCGTTCATGCCCAGCGTGGCCACGATGGGGTTGAGCCTCAGCCGGCTGACGAGGAAGCCGTTGACCAGGCCGGCGGCGACCGCGATGCCGAGCGCGGTGAGGACCGCCATCGGCAGGCGGGCGTCGTCGCCGTTGGGCTGGTGGGTGACCATGACCACCGAGGCGGACACGGCCCCCGGGACCGAGAGGTCGAAGCCGCCCTGCTGCACGACGAGGGTCTGGCCGAGGGCGACGATGGCCAGGACGGCCGCGAACGGGAGCATCCCCAGCAGGGAGCCGCGGCCGACGCTGGACGGGGCGACGACGGCGCCGACGACGAGCAGCACGACCAGGGCGGCCGTGATGGTCACCAGGCCGCGGTCCAGGGGCAGCCGTGCCGAGCGGGTGCGCCCGGGTGCCTGGGCGACGGGAGCAGCCACGTCCACCTCCTCGTGGGACGCACCTGGGTCCTGGTCGGCGCCATCGTCGGCGCCGGGACCTGTGTGCCGTTGCGCAGGACTGTACATAGGGCCCCTGGTGTTCACAAGAGGTTCACGCCCCTCGTGACGAGACCGTGACCGACGGCTGCTCCGGACGGGTGCCGGGGATCGGACAGGTCCTCAGTCGTGACGGTGGTGCACGAACCAGATGCCCCGCGCGGCGACGTCGCCGGTGTTGGTGAACAGGTGCGGGACCGAGGAGTCCAGGCCCAGGGACTCCCCCGCGCGCAGGACGAAGCGGTCGAACCCGAAGGTCACCTGGAGCTCGCCCTCGAGGAGGTAGCCGTACTCGAAGCCCTGGTGGCGCAGCATCCGCTCGTCGGTCGTGGAGCTGCTCCCGGCCGGGTACGTGATCTCGATGAAGTCGAGGTGGTGGTCGGTGTTGCGCGCCAGCTGCTGCCAGATCACGCCGGAGTCCATGACCAGGCGGGAGCGGTCGGCGGCGGCGGTGATGGAGAACCGCGCCGAGCCGCCCGTCCCCGCGGCGGGCGCCCTCTGGGCGGACGCGCGGCCCAGCGCCTCGGCGACCGACCCCGGCGAGCCGGCGAAGAGGCCCTGGTCGTCCAGGGGTCCGGTGCCGTCATGGCCGCGGGCGGACCCTGCGGCGCCGTCGACGTGGCGCCCGGCCCCGGGCAGGCCCTCGTCTCCCGACGGGAGGTGCCGGACGGCGCCGACCCCGTGCCCGGCGTCAGGCTCGTGGTCCGGGCCGCCGCCGTCCGGCCCGTCGTCCGTGCCCGCCGGTCCGTCGGCGGCCGCGTCGACGGCCTCGTCGACCTCGCCGTCGGTCTCGAAGAGGACGTCGATCGACACGTCGAGCAGCTGCGACAGCGAGTAGAGCGTCGCCACGGACGGCTGGGACTTGCCGTTCTCCAGCTGGGACACGAAGGACGGCGAGACCTTGAGCTGGCGGGCCAGCTCGCGCAGCGTCAGCCCCGCGGCGAGCCGGGCGGCGCGCAGCCGGGAGCCCAGCTGCGCCACCGGCGCGGCGACGCTCGTCGTGGCAGGTCCGACGCTCACGGGTACCCCTTGCTGGTCGCAGGTGTGTCAGCAGGTGTGTCAACTGTAGGCGAACACCGTCAGAGCAGGACCATCCCGCCGTCGATCATGATCGTCTGGCCGGTCAGGTAGTCCGAGTCCGAGGAGGCCAGGTACAGAGCCGTGCCGACCACGTCGTCGGGGGTGGCGGGTCGGCCGCGCAGGATGCCCGCGGCGAAGTCCTGCATGGCCTCCCCCGGCGCCCCGGCGTCCCCGATCCGGACCAGGTCGGCGTCCAGCTCGGTCCACAGCGGGGTGTCCACGACGCCGGGCGAGAAGGAGTTGACCGTGATGTCGTGCTCGGCCAGCCCGCGGGCGGCGGCCTGGGTGAGCGCGTTCACCGCGAACTTGCTCGCGCAGTACGGCGCGAAGCTGGGGTAGCCCTGCCGGCCGGCGATCGAGGACGTGTTGACGATCTTGCCGCCGCCCGTCGTCATCATCCGGCGGGCCCCCTCCTGGATGCCGATGAGGGTGCCGAGGGCGTTGACGTCCATGATCGAGTGCCAGTTCTCCTCGGTGACGTCCATCAGGTGCATGGGCTTGTTGAACCCCGCGTTGTTGAACAGGACGTCGAGGCGCCCGGCCACGGCGACGAACGCGTCGAGGGCGTCGCGCCACCTGCGCGCGGACGCTGACGTCGGCGGCCAGGGCGACGGCCCGCTCACCGATCTCGGCGGCCACGGACTCGGCCGCCTCGCGGCGCAGGTCGAGCACGCCGACGTGGGCGCCCTGCTCGGCGAAGGCACGGACGAACGCCCGGCCCATGCCGCTGCCGGCCCCGGTGACGACGACGGCCTTGCCCTCCAGGCGCCCGCTCACCGGACCGCACCCGTCGTGGCTGCACCCGTCGTGTCCGCACCCGTCGTGGCTGCCCCGTCGTGGCTGCCCCCGTCGTGGCTGCCCCCGCCGTGCGTGCCGCCTGCAGGTGCCCACGGACCCACTCGAGCTCGCGGACGACGTAGTCGTCGACGTCCCCGGTCTTGAGGTGCTCCGGCAGGACGTCCCAGGTGTAGGTCTCGATCTCCAGGTGGTCGCTCAGCGGCGTGCGGGCGTGCACGTCGAGCGCCTGCTCGATGCCGAACCGGGTGGTCCCGAACGCGCCGAGGTCGTCGAGGAAGACCGGCACGTGGAAGTGCGTGCGCCACTCCCGCTCCCCCGACGGGTCCGCCCGCCACGCCTCGATCGCCTCGGCCAGGGTGAGGAAGCGGGTGAGGCGGCCCTCGTGCAGCTGTGTGGTCTGGCTCAGGTAGATGGTGTCCGTGAAGCGCTCGAGCTCCTCGACGGCGGCCGCGTCGACCCTGGGCACCCGCAGCGCCGCGGCCTCCTGCAGCTTGAGGATCGGGACCCCGGCGGCGACGAGCGCCTCCAGCGAGGCGGGGACGTCCTCGAAGCCCACGGTCTGGTGGCAGATGTCGAAGACCACGCCCAGGTGGCGGCGGGCCAGGGCGACGGCCCGGCTCACGGGCACCCCGGCCAGGCGGGCCAGGGCCCGGGCGCCGTCGGCGGACCACACGTGCCCCTGGAACCAGGCGACGGTCTCCTCGGTGGTCTCCAGGAAGCAGGCGGGCTCGGGCTCCAGCGCGAGCGTCACGCAGCGGCCGGTCCTGCGCTCGAGGTCGGCCAGGTGGGCCACCGCCCGCAGGACGTTCGTGGTGAACGCCTCCACGTAGCCGGGGCCCGAGACGTTGGGCCGGAAGGCCAGCGGCATGGTCTGGATGCTCGGGCTGACGTGCTCCGGGGTCACCCGGACCAGCAGGTCGGCGATGTCCGTGGTGTAGCGGGTGCGGACCTCCGTCGACCAGTCCGGCTCGTAGACCTGCTCCATCACGCGGCGACCCTTGAAGGCCCCGTGCGGGAAGGCGTTGACCGTGTACAGGTACAGGTCCTCCGCGGCCAGGAACGCCGGACAGCGCCTCGACCGCCGCGTCGTCGGAGACCAGGTGCCGGACCGACTCCCCCGACAGCCGCAGCGAGACCCCGAACGGCTCGTCCGGCGACACCCGGGCCTTGACCGCGGGCACGTGCGTCCGCAGGCTCTGCCACATCTGCCCCCAGTCGTCGCCGGGGTGGACGAGCGTGGAGTACGTGAGGTGCCCGAGGCCGCCGCTGAGCAGCATGTCGCCCGCCTTCGTCGTCGTAGGCCGGTCGGGCGGGCCGCCGTCGGCACCGCCAGTGAACAGTGCTACTGAACACCTGCCCGGCCTGGCCGTCAAGCGCCACTGCTCGCCCTCGACCGCGGGGGCCCCGGCCCCGCGTGGCACGATCGTGGCCATGTCGAGCCCCCTGTTCGGCGCCCCGGGCGCCGACAACTCCGTGCGCCCGGCCCGCGAGCCGGACGTCGCCGCGGTCGGGGCCGTCCACGCCCGCTCCTGGACCGGCCCCTACGCCCAGGTGCTGCCCCCGGCGCTCGTCGACGCCCTCACCCCCGACGTCCTGGCCGCCGCCTGGACCGACGCGGTCCTGCGCCCGCCGTCGCCCCGGCACCGCGTGCACGTGGCGGTGGGCGACGGCATCGTCGCCGGCTTCGTGGCCTCGGCCCCGCTCCCGGAGGACCCCGACGGCCCGGTGGTCGAGCTCGTCGCCCTCGAGGTGGACCCGCTGCACCAGCGCCGCGGGCACGGGTCCCGCCTGCTGGCCGCGGTCGTGGACACCAGCGCCGGGGACGGCACCGAGCAGCTGCACGTCTGGGTGCACGTCGACGACGCGGCCCGGGCCGCCTTCCTGCGCGGCGCGGGGTTCGCCGAGGACGGCGCCCGCCGACGGCGGGCCCTGGCCGGCGGCGACGAGGACGACGCCCGCTCGGTGTGGCCGGAGGTCCGCTTCGTCGCCTTCCTCGGCGACGCGGACGACGGCGCCGCGCGCGCGTGAGCACGGCGGCCGCCCCGGCGGCGCCCACGCTGGCGCGCTCCCGCCGCCTGGTCGGCGTGGACGCGGCCCGCGGGCTCGCCCTGCTCGGGATGATGGCCGCGCACCTCGTGGACCGGCTCGACCCCTCGGGCCGGGAGCAGTGGGGCTTCGCCCTGGTCGACGGCCGCTCCTCGGCGACCTTCGCCCTGCTGGCCGGGGTGGGGCTGGCCCTGGCCGACGGCGGCCACGCCGGACCGCGCACGCCGCAGGGACGGATGGTCGCCCGGACGGCCGTGCGGGCGCTGTGCATCCTGCTGCTGGGGCTGTTCCTGGCCGACCTCGGCCCCCCGGTCGCGATCATCCTCCAGTACTACGCCGTGCTCTTCCTGGTCGTGGCCCCGCTGCTGCGCCTGCCCGCCCCCGTCCTGGGCGCGGGCGGCCTGCTCTGGCTGCTCGCGGCCCCCTCCGTCTCCCACGCCCTGCGCGACGCCGGTGCCCTGGACGGTCCCGGCCCGCAGGTCGGGCTGGCCGCCCTGGTCACGTCGCCGCCGGACGCGCTGGTCAGCCTGCTGCTCACCGGCTACTACCCCGTCCTCACGTGGACCGGCTACCTGCTCGTGGGGGCCGCCGTGGGGCGTCTGGCCCTGGACCGCACGGCCGTGGCGGCCGGGCTCGCGGCGACCGGGGCGGTGCTCATGGCGGGGGCGGCGGCGGTGAGCGGGCTGCTCACCTCGACGAGCACCGCGCAGGCCGCCCTGCTGGAGGCGGCCGTCGGCACCGGCCGCAGCGTCTCGGGGCCGTTCTACGGCACCACGCCCACCACGTCGTGGTGGTGGCTCGCGCTGGACGTGCCGCACTCGGGCACCCCGCCGGACCTGCTCGGCACCACCGGGGCCGCGCTGCTCGTGCTGGGCGGCTGCCTGCTGCTGTGCCGGACGCCGGCCCTGCTGCTCCTGCGCCCGCTGGCCGCGGCCGGGTCGATGACCCTCACGCTGTACACGGTGCACGTGCTCGCGGTCCTGCTCGGGCTCCCCGGGCTGGGCGACGGGGCGAGCTGGGTGGTGCACGCGGTCACCGCCGTGGTGCTGGCCACCGCCCTGCGCACCGCGGTCGACCGCGGCCCGCTGGAGGCCCTGGTCGCCGCCGTCGTCGACGGCGTCGCCGGGCCGGCCACGCCCCGCCCGGGGACCGGGAGCCCGCCTGCCCGGGCCGTCGACGCGGGGCGCGACCCGGAGCCCTGAGCCCAGGGCCTCCCGCCCGTCGGTCCTCGACGGCGCGCCGGCCCCGGACCTCAGCGGGGCGGCTGCTGCGCGGCGCGGGCGAGCCGGACGGCGTGCCGGGCCGCGGCCCGCCCGCGCTTGCGGTCGCCCGCGCTGTCGTAGGCCAGCGCGAGCCGGAACCAGCCCCGCCAGGACGCCGGGTCCGCCTCGACCTCGGTGCGGTGGCGGGCGAACGCCTCGTCGGCCGCGGCCCGGTCCACCCGGCCGTCGCCGGAGCGCGGGACGGCCTCGGGCAGCGCGCCCTCGGCGTCGAGCACCCGGCCGAGCCGCTGCGTGGCCAGGCCGAACCGGAGCTCGGCGGCGACCGCGCCGACGGCGATGGCCACGAGCACCACCATGCCGGCCGCGAGCAGCCAGCCCAGCGGGCCGCCGTCCTGGACCACGGCCCACGAGCGGACGAGCAGCCCGACGAGGTAGAAGCCGAGGACCAGCAGCAGGACCCCGATGGCGACCTTGGTGCGCGTCACAGGTCGAGCCAGTGCTCCAGGCCCACGGTGAGGCCCGGGCGGTCGACCACCTGGCGCACCGCGAGCAGCACCCCGGGCATGAAGGAGGACCGGTCCATGCTGTCGTGGCGCAGGGTCGAGCGTCTCTCCCCGGCGCGCCGAGCAGCACCTCCTGGGAGGCCACCAGCCCGCGCAGGCGGACCGCGTGCACGGGGACGCCGTCCACGTCCGCCCCGCGGGCCCCGGGCAGCGAGGTGCTCGTGGCGTCGGGCGCGGGGCCCACGCCGGCCTCGGCCCGGGCCGCCGCCACCAGGCGCGCGGTGCGGACGGCGGTGCCGGAGGGGGCGTCGACCTTGTCCGGGTGGTGCAGCTCCACGACCTCGACGGACTCGAAGAAGCGGGCGGCCCGGACGGCGAAGGCGGTCACCAGCAGCGCGCCGACCGAGAAGTTGGGGGCGACGAGCACGCCGACGCCGGGCGCCGCGGCCAGCTGCGCCCGCAGGGCGTCCAGCCGCGTCGTCGTCCCAGCCGGTGGTGCCGACGACGGCGTGCACGCCGGCCTCGACCGCCGCGGCCACGTTGGCGGGCGAGGCGTCCGGCACGGACAGGTCCACGAGCACGTCCGCGCCGGCGAGCGCGGCCGCGAGGTCGTCGCCGCGGCCGACCCGGGCGTGCAGCTCCAGGTCGTCCGCGGCCTCGACGGCGGCGCAGGCCGCCGTCCCCATGCGCCCGGAGGCGCCGGAGACGACGACCCGCAGCGGCGTGCTCATCGACGCATCAGCGGGACGTGCCGAAGCTGCGGTCGGGGTCGAACGGGCCGACCACGGCGAGGGTCCGGGGCCGGGCCACGAGCTCCGCGGCCAGCTCCTGCACCTGCTCGGCGGTGACCGCGCGCAGCCGCGCCAGGGTCTCGTCGAGGTCGGTGAAGCGGTGGTGGACGAGCTCGGCCTTGCCCAGCCGCGACATCCGCGAGCCGGAGTCCTCCAGGCCGAGGGTCATCCCGCCGGACAGCTGGCCGACCGCGCGCTCGAGCTCGCCGGGGACGAGCCCGTCGGTGGCCAGGCGCTCCCACTCCGCGACGAGCAGGTCCACCACGGTGTCCACCTTGGCGGGCCCGCAGCCGGCGTACAGGCCCATGTAGCCGCCGTCGGCGTACCCGGCGGTGAAGGAGTAGACGCTGTAGGCGAGGCCGCGCTTCTCGCGCACCTCCTGGAACAGCCGGCTGCTCATGCCGCCGCCGAGGGCGGTGTTCATCACCGAGAGGACGTAGCGGCGCTCGTCGGTCGCGGCCAGCGCCGTGGTGCCGACGACGACCTGCGCCTGCTCGATGTCGCGCCGCACGACGACGTCGCGCCCCGAGGCGGGCACGGTGCCGCCGCCCTGGCGGCCCGCGCGCGGGGCGGCGACCGCCTGCCCCCAGCCGGCCCGCTCGAGCTCGGCCTGCACGGCGGCGACGACCTCGTCGTGGTCGATCCCGCCCGCGGCGGTGACGACCAGGTCGGACGCCTCGTAGTGGCGCGCGGTAGTGCGCCACCACGTCGTCGCGCCCGACGCCCTTGATGGTGCTCCGGCGTGCCGCCGATGGGCCGGCCCAGCGGGTGCTCGCCGAGGACGGCCTCCGCGAAGCGCTCGTGCGCGACGTCGGACGGGTCGTCCTCGGCCATGGCGAGCTCCTCGAGGATGACCTCGCGCTCGGACTCGAAGTCCTCGGCGGTGATCGTCGAGCTGGTCACCATGTCGGTGATGACGTCCACGGCCATCGGCGCGTCGCCGGCCATGACGCGGGCGTAGTAGCAGGTGTGCTCCTTGCCCGTGACGGCGTTGGCCTCGCCGCCCACGGCGTCGAAGGCCTCGGCGATGTCCAGCGGGGAGCGCCGGGCGGTGCCCTTGAAGAGCAGGTGCTCGAGGAAGTGGGTGCTGCCGTGGTGGCCGTCGGCCTCGTCGCGGGAGCCGACCCCCACCCAGGTCCCGACGGTCGCGGAGCGGAGCCCCGGCATGGACTCGGTGAGCACGCGCACGCCGGACGGGAGCACGGTGCGGGCGACGACGGAACCGCCGTCGGCGGCGACCAGCAGGGGCTGGCCGCCGCCGACGGCGGTGTCGTCGACCGTGAGGTCGACGGGGGTCATCAGGCCTCGACGGCCGAGACGGACTGCACGGAGTCGCTGACGTCGACGGTGCCGGCGTCGCCGTCCTGGGTGACGACCGACAGCGAGAGCTTGCCGCGCTGGTCGATCTCCGAGATCTCCACCTGGACCTTCTGGCCCACGCTGACCACGTCGTCGACGTTGTCCACGCGCTTGCCGCCGACCAGGTCGCGCATCTTGGAGATGTGCAGCAGGCCGTCCTTGCCGGGCATGAGGGCGATGAACGCGCCGAAGGTGGTCGTCTTGACGACGGTCCCCAGGTAGCGCTCGCCGACCTCCGGCATGGTCGGGTTGGCGATCTGGTTGATCGCCGTGCGGGCGGCCTCGGCCGAGGGGCCGTCGACCGCGCCGATGAACACGGTGCCGTCGTCCTCGATGGAGATGTCGGCGCCCGTGTCGTCCTGGATCTGGTTGATGATCTTGCCCTTCGGCCCGATCACCTCGCCGATCTTGTCGACCGGCACCTTGACCGTGATGATCCGCGGCGCGAAGGGGCTCATCTCGTCGGGCTGGTCGATCGCCTCGGCCATGACGTCGAGGATGTGCAGGCGGGCCTGCTTGGCCTGGGTGAGCGCCGAGGCGAGCACCGAGGCGGGGATGCCGTCGAGCTTGGTGTCGAGCTGGATCGCGGTGACGAACTCCCGGGTGCCGGCGACCTTGAAGTCCATGTCGCCGAACGCGTCCTCCGCACCGAGGATGTCGGTGAGGGCGGCGTACGTGGTCTCGCCGTCGACGGTGTCCGAGATCAGGCCCATGGCGATGCCGGCGACCGGGGCGCGCAGCGGCACGCCCGCGTTGAGCAGCGACATGGTCGAGGCGCAGACCGAGCCCATCGAGGTCGAGCCGTTGGACCCGAGGGCCTCGGAGACCTGGCGGATCGCGTAGGGGAAGTCCTCGCGGCTGGGCAGCACGGGGGTCAGGGCGCGCTCGGCGAGCATGCCGTGGCCGATCTCGCGGCGCTTGGGGCTGCCGACACGACCGGTCTCGCCCGTGCTGAAGGGCGGGAAGTTGTAGTGGTGCATGTAGCGCTTGGTCTTCACCGGCCCGAGCGAGTCGATCTTCTGCTCGAGCTTGAGCATGTTGAGGGTGGTGACGCCCATGATCTGGGTGTCGCCGCGCTCGAACAGCGCCGAGCCGTGGACGCGGGGCAGGACCTCGACCTCGGCGGACAGCTGGCGGATGTCGGCCAGGCCGCGGCCGTCGATGCGCACCTTGTCGGTGAGCACGCGCTGGCGGATGAGGCGCTTGGTGACGGAGCGGACGGCGGCGGACAGCTCGCCCTCGCGGCCCTCGAAGGTGCCGGCGAGGGAAGCCAGCGTGGTGGCCTTGATCTCGTCGAGACGGCCCTCGCGCTCGAGCTTGTCGGCGATGCGCAGCGCGGCGGCCAGGTCGGCCTCGGCCGCACCGGAGACCGCGTCGTACGCGTCCTGCTGGTAGGCCGGGAACAGCGGGTAGTCGCGGGTCGGCTTGGCGGCGGCGTCGGCGACCTTCTGCTGGGCCTCGATGAGGACCTTGAGGAAGGGCTTCGCGGCCTCGAGCCCGCCGGCGACGACCTCCTCGGTGGGGGCCTGGGCACCCATGGAGATCTTCTCGAAGGCGGTGTCGGTGGCCTCGGCCTCGACCATCATGATCGCGACGTCGCCGGTGTCGGTGACCCGGCCCGCGACGACCATGCTGAAGACGGCCTGGTCGATCTGGTCGTGGGTCGGGAACGCGACCCAGCTGCCCTCGACGAGGGCGATCCGCACACCGGCGACCGGGCCCGAGAAGGGCAGGCCGGCGAGCTGGGTGGACAGCGACGCGGCGTTGATCGCGACGACGTCGTAGGAGTCCTGCGGGTTGAGCGACAGCACGCTGACGACGACCTGGATCTCGTTGCGGAGGCCGTCGACGAACGACGGGCGCAGCGGGCGGTCGATGAGGCGGCAGGTGAGGATCGCCTCGGTGCCGGGACGGCCCTCGCGGCGGAAGAAGGAGCCGGGGATCTGGCCCGCGGCGTACATGCGCTCCTCGACGTCCACCGTCAGGGGGAAGAAGTCGAAGTGGCTCTTGGGCTGCTTGCTGGCCGTCGTCGCGCTCAGCAGCATGGTCTCGTCGTCCAGGTAGGCGACGGCGGAGCCGGCGGCCAGCTTGGCGAGGCGACCGGTCTCGAAGCGGATGGTGCGGGTGCCGAAGCGACCGTTGTCGATCACGGCCTCGGCGGTGTGGACGTCTACCACGATGGTGTTCTCCGTTCTGCCCCCGTCGGGGGCGCCCCGTTGCTCGGGGCTCTCGTCGTCGAGAGGGCGGCGCGGGCGGCACCGGCGGTGCTCCCGCTGCGTGCGCGCGCTCTCAGGTGGTGCGGGTGGTGCGGTCTCGGTGGGGCCTCCTGGTGGTGCTGGTGCGGTCGTGCTCGTCGTGCCGTTCTCGCACGAAGGGCGGCTCCCCGGGGGGAGCCGCCCTGTGCGTGTCAGCGACGCAGACCGAGGCGCTCGATGAGCGAGCGGTAGCGCGTGATGTCGGTGCGCTGCAGGTACTGCAGCATCCGGCGGCGCTGCCCGACCAGGAGCAGCAGCCCCCGGCGGGTGTGGTGGTCGTGGGCGTGCACCTTGAGGTGCTCGGTCAGGTCGGCGATGCGCTTGGTGAGCATCGCCACCTGCACCTCCGGGAGAACCCGTGTCGGACTCGTTGGCGCCGAACTCGGCGATGATCTGCTTCTTGACGGCAGAGTCGAGGGGCATGCGCTCTCCTTGAGGTCTGTTGCGCGGAGCACCGGGGGCTCGTCCACCCGGGCATACAGGTCCGCGGCCGGTTCACGGCGCCGCCAGGGTAGCGGCGGCGCAGGCTGCGGCCCTAATCCGCCCTGGGCCGGGTGGCCGCGAGGGCCCGGTGCGACGGTCCGGGCGCGGCCTCGGTCCGGCCGTGATGGCCGGCCTCGGTCGAGATCGCGAGGATCGCCCGCGACACACCGAGCCGCCGTGTCGTCGGTGCGATCTCGCGGGGGGCGGGGCGGGGCCCGGCGGGGCCCGGGGTCGAGTCGGGGCGGGGCGGGGCGGGGCGGGGCGGGCGTGCGACGTCGGGCGAGATCGCGGGGACCGCTCGCGACACGCCGAGCCGGCGTGCCATCGGTGCGATCTCGGGGCGTGGCGGTCGCGGGGCGGACGGGGCCGGGTCGTCGGTGGCCACCACGCGGGGTGCCCGCACGGTGGCGGACCCGCGGTGGCAGGGGGCCCTGGCGGACGATCTGGCCGCGCGTCCTACGTGCGGGGTGGACGCCGAGACCGTCGCGGACCTGCTCCACGTCGCGGGCCATCTGTTGCACGAGCGCGTCCACGCCGTCGAAGCGCAGGGTCGGCCGGAGCCGGTCCACCAGCTCCAGCCGCGACCCGGCGGCCGTACAGATCGAGGTCGTCGCGGTCCAGCGACGTAGGCCTCCACCCGCCGCTCCAGACCGTCGAACTGGGGGTTGGTGCCGATGGACACGGCCGTCGGCAGCCGCTCACCCACGACCACACCAGCACCAGCACCAGGGCGGCCTCCGTCCTCTGCCCCGCCGTCGGCGCCGCCTCTGCCGGCCGATCCCCCGCCGGCCCCCGCGGACGCTCCGCCCTCGGGGCGCCCGCCGTCCCGCACGGTCAGCCAGCCCGAGTAGACGCCGTCGGCCGGGACCAGCCCCTGCAGGTCGGGCCCGAGGTTGGCGGTGGGGTAGCCGAGCTCCCGGCCACGGTGGTCGCCGTGGACGACGGTGGCGTCCAGGCGGTGGTGACGGCCGAGCACGTCGGCGGCCCCGGCGACGTCGCCCTCGGCGAGGCAGGCGCGCACCCAGCTGGACGACCAGCGGCGGCCCTGCGGCGCCTCGACGTCCTGCAGGGCGACGACCTCGAAGTCGTACCTGCGCGCCGAGCTCGCGCAGCGTCGACAAGTCCCCGGAGTTCCTGTGCCCGAACCGGACGTCGGTCCCGATGACGACCGTCGTGCAGCCCAGGGCGCCGACGACGGTGCCCGCGACCCACTCCTCGGGGCCCTGGCCGGCCAGGGCGAGGTCGAACGCGCTGGACGAGCAGCCCGTCCAGCCCGGTCGCGCCGAGCAGCTCGACCCGCTGGTCGGGGCCGGTCACCAGCGGCGGGGCGATGTCGGGGCGGAGCACGTGCAGCGGGTGGGGCTCGAAGGTGACGGCGAAGGCCCGGGCGCCGCGCTCGCGGGCGAGGTCGGTCACCTGGCGGAGGACGGCGGCGTGCCCACGGTGGACGCCGTCGAAGTTGCCGACGGTGACGACGGTGGGACCGTCCCCGGCCGGGACGTCGCCCAGCGATCTCCACACGTGCACGGCGACAGGGTGCCAGGTGGGCGGCGGCCCGTACCGTGCGCGGGGTGAGCATCCGCAGCGCCCGCACCGTCGCCGCACCCGCCTCGCGGGTCCACGACCTGCTCGTCGACGTGGACGCCTGGCAGCTGTGGAGCCCGCACGTGGTGTCGGTCGAGCCGGCCGGCGGTCGTGTCGTGCGACGGCTGGGCGGGCCGGGTCCGGCCCGTGCTTCGGCCCCGCGACGACCATGCGCGTGACCACGGTCCGCCCCGACGGCGGCTACGACTGGTCGACCCGGGCGCTGGGCCACCGGCTCGACTACGCCTGGACGGTCCGGCCGCTCGGCGCAGGACCGGTGCGAGGTCGAGGTGTCGGCCGACGTGCACGGACCGGCGGGGCCCGCGTGAGCGGCTGGTGGCTGTCGGGCTTCGGGCAGCGGCGGCGGCTCGAGCGGCTCGCGGTCCTGGCGGAGGGCTGGCGGCGGGCCTGAGCCCCTCGGTCAGGCGTCCCACCGCACCGACCGTCCGCGCCACGGCACGCGGTGGCCGCCTGTCCCGCACAACGGCACCTTCTGTCGCTTCCCGGGCGCCACCACGGCACCTTCCGTCGTTCTATCCGACAGAAGGTGCCGGTGGCATCAGGGCGCGGGGCATCAGGGCGCGGGGCGTCAGGGCGCGGCGGCTTGCGGGCCCGGTAGGCCGCGGCGTCGGCCCGGTTGCCGCAGCGGGTGCCGCAGTAGCGGCGCGACCGGTTGCGGGACAGGTCGACGTGCAGGTCGTCGCAGTCCTCGGCGTCGCAGGTCTTGAGCCGCGCGAGCTCGCCGGCGCGGACCACGTCGAGCAGGGCCATGGCCGCCTCGACGGCCATCCGGGTGCCGAGGGGCTGGCCGGGGTCGGTCGCGTGCAGGTGCCAGTCCCAGCCGTCGTGGCGGACCAGCTGCGGCATCGCGCCGCCCTCGGCGAGCAGCCGGTTGACGCCCTCGGCCACCACGTCCGCGTCGCCCGCGATCCACAGCCGGGCGATCTCCTCGCGCAGCGCACGGACGTCGGCGAGCTCCTGGCGCCGGTCCCCGCGGCTGCCGGTGTACGACCACTCCCTGACGAGCGCGTCGAGGTCGTCGGCCGTGGCGAGCGCGTCGGTCGTCGACCGGGCCGGCGCGGGTGTTCGCCAGGTCGGCGGCAGCGGCGAGCGCCACCTCGGTGTCATGGGCGAATACCACTGTTGCTCCTGACGCGGGATCGGCTACCGTCAGTACCGACGCACACTTTACTCCTGACACGTGATCGAGGTCCCGCATGAGCACGACCACCACGCCGGCCGCCGCGCCCCGCCCTCGCGTCGGGGCTGTGGCTGGCCCTGGGCTCCGCCGCCGCGTTCGGCAGCTCGGGCCCTTCGCCAAGTCGCTGCTGGAGTCCGGCTGGAGCCCGGCCGCCGCGGTCACGGCGCGCATCGTCATCGCGGCGCTGGTGCTGCTCGCCCCGTCGGTCGTCCTGCTGCGCGGGCGCTGGCACCTGCTGCGGCGCAACGCGGTGCTGCTGCTCACCTACGGCGTCGTCGCGGTCGCCGCCGTGCAGCTCGCGTTCTTCACCGCGGTGAGCACGCTGTCGGTGGGGTGGCGCTGCTGCTGGAGTACCTGGGCGTGGTGCTCGTCGTGCTGTGGCTGTGGGCCCGCCACGGGCACCGGCCGCGCCGCTGGACCGTCGTGGGCATCGTGCTGGCGGTGGTCGGCCTGGTGCTCGTCCTCGACGTCCTCGGCGGCTTCCGGGTCGACGGCGTCGGCGTGCTGTGGGCGCTGGGCGCCGCGGTCGGCCTGGCCGCGTTCTTCGTGCTCTCCGCCCGGGCCGGCACGGGCCTGCCGCCGCTGGTCATGGCGGCGGGCGGCCTGGTGGTGGGCGGGGTGTCGCTCGTGCTCGCCGGCCTCGTCGGCATCGTGCCGATGACGGCGGCACGGCCGACGTCGTGCTCGGCGGCCGCACGCTGCCGTGGTGGGTGCCCGTGGCCGGGCTCAGCCTGGTCGCGGCGGCCTTCGCCTACGCCTCGGGCGTCGCGGCCACCCGCCGGCTCGGGTCCAAGGTGGCCTCGTTCGTCGGCCTCACCGAGGTGCTGTTCAGCCTGCTGTTCGCGTGGCTGCGCTCGGCGAGCTGCCGCTGCCGGTCCAGCTGCTGGGCGGCGCGTTCGTCGTCGCCGGCGTGGTCGCGGTCCGGTACGACGAGCTGACCCGGACCGACGACCCCGCGCCCGACGCCGAGGAGCCCACGACGGCGACCCTGTCCCCCGTCGAGCCGTAGGACAGCCGGGCCTAGCGACCGGACGGCGGCAGCGGCTCGTCCGTCTCCGCCTGCACGACGTCCGCGGCCTGGCGCTCCTGCTCCTCGACGACGTGCCGGTGCGACGGCTCGAACATCTCGACCAGCTCGCCGAACATGCCGGCCCCGGCCTGGGGGCTCGGCTTCCGGCGCCGCCAGTAGATCCACCCGCGCTGCTCCGCCCACAGCGCGACCCGGTCCAGCACGAGCAGCCCGACCACGACGGCCAGGACGACCCATGGCCAGGTCATGCGCGGCCCCGCAGCAGGGCCTCGATGCCGTCCAGCACGCTCGCGTCCTCGATGGTGGACGGCACGACCGGCCGCTTCCCGTCGGCCATCTCCCGCATGGTGCGGCGGAGGATCTTGCCCGAGCGGGTCTTGGGCAGCGCCGGCACCACGTCGACCCGCTGGAGCGAGGCGATCGCGCCGACCTCGTCCCGCACCCGCTGCTTGAGCTCCGCCTCCAGGACGGCCGGGTCGAGGTCCTCGCTCCCGCCCTTGAGCACGACGAGCGCCCGCGGCACCTGGCCCTTGAGCTCGTCGGCCACCCCGAGCACCGCGCACTCGGCCACCGCGGGGTGCCCGGCGAGCGCGGCCTCGATGCCGCCGGTCGACAGCCGGTGCCCGGCGACGTTGATGACGTCGTCGGTGCGGCCCATGACGAACAGGTAGCCGTCGGCGTCCAGGTAGCCGCCGTCGCCGGTCAGGTAGTAGCCCGGGAAGGTCGACAGGTAGCCGTCGACGTAGCGCTGGTCGTCGCCCCACAGCGTCGGCAGGGTGCCGGGCGGCATCGGCAGGCGCAGGCAGATGGCGCCCTCGACGCCGGGCGGCACCTCGTGGCCGGCGCCGTCGAGCACCCGCACGTCGTAGCCCGGCACCGGGACCGACGGGGAGCCGGGGACGAGCGGCAGCTCCTCCAGCCCGCGCGGGTTCGCCGCGATCGGCCAGCCGGTCTCGGTCTGCCACCAGTTGTCGACGACGGGCACGCCGAGGACGCCGCCCGCCCACGCGTACGTGTCGGGGTCGAGCCGCTCCCCGGCCAGGAACAGGGTGCGCAGGCTCGACAGGTCACGGGCGCGGGCGAGCTCCCCGGTCGGGTCGAGCTTCTTCACGGCCCTCATCGCGGTGGGGGCGGTGAACATCACCGAGGCCCGGTGCTGCTCGACGACCCGCCAGAACGCCCCGGCGTCGGGCGTGCCGACCGGCTTGCCCTCGTACAGGACGGTCG
Organism: uncultured Actinomycetota bacterium; assembly: GCA_963750335.1. Lineage (GTDB taxonomy): Bacteria > Actinomycetota > Actinomycetes > Actinomycetales > JBBAYJ01 > Aquipuribacter. Next base: position 847,074 of record CAVVQD010000008.1, on the reverse strand, counting down.
TCGCCCCGACCAGCAGCGGCGCGTAGACGATGTAGGAGTGCCCGACCACCCAGCCGACGTCGCTGGCGGTGAACATCGTCTCCCCGGGGCGCAGGCCGAACACCGCCTGCACCGACCAGGCCAGGGCGACCGCGTGGCCGCCGCCGTCGCGGACGATGCCCTTCGGCCGGCCGGTCGTGCCCGAGGTGTAGAGCACGTAGAGCGGGTCGGTCGCCGGCACGGGCACGCACCCGACGGGCTCGGCCGTCGGCCATCAGCTCGTCGTGGTCGAGGTCGCGGCCGGGCGTCATCTCCGCGCGCAGCTGCGGCCGCTGCAGGACGACCACGTGGGCCGGGGCGTGGGACGCCTTCTCCAGCGCGGCGTCGAGCATCGGCTTGTACGCGACGACCCGGGTGGGCTCGATGCCGCAGGAGGCGGTGACGACGACGACCGGGCGCGCGTCGTCGATCCGGGCCGCGAGCTCGGTGGGGGCGAAGCCGCCGAACACGACGGAGTGCACCGCCCCGAGGCGCGCGCAGGCGAGCATCGCGACCGCGGCGAGCGGGACCATCGGCAGGTAGACGACGACCCGGTCGCCCTGGCGCACCCCGAGGCCGCGCAGCACGCCCGCGAAGCGGGACACCTGGTCGAGCAGCTCGGCGTAGGTCAGCGTCGTCACGGTCCCGGTCACCGGGGAGTCGTGGACGATCGCGGGCTGGTCGCCCCGGCCGTCGCGCACGTGCCGGTCCACCGCGTTGTGGCAGGTGTTGAGCACCCCGCCGGTGAACCACCGGTACAGCGGGGCGGCGTCCGCGTCGAGGACCCGCACGGGCTCCGTGTCCCACTCCACGAGCGCGGCCGCCTCGCGCCAGAAGCCGTCCGGGTCGGCCATGCTGCGGGCGTGGGCCTCGGCCCACGCGCCGGGGGTGGGGCGGCCCAGGGCCGGGGAGCCGTCCGCGCGGTGCGTCTCGTCGTCGAGCATGCGGTCATGGTGGCCCCCGCTCCCCCGCCTGGCGAGGGCCGCCCCCGCGCTGGTCGGGCTCCGAGGTCCCTCGACGGGCGGTCGGTCGCTGGGCCAGGCTCTGCGGCGTGACGTCGGCCGTGGGGGTGCGCCCGTCCACCGGGCGGGCGGTCCCGGGGTGGGCGTGGGCCGCGGGCGCGCTCGTGGTGGTCCTCGCCGCCGTCGCCGGGCGCTACGGCTTCCACCGCGACGAGCTGTACTTCGTGGAGGCGGGCCGGCACCCGGCGCTGGCCTACGCCGACCAGCCCGCGCTCGTCCCCCTCCTGGCGAGCGCCTGGTACCGGCGTGGTCGGCGGCGCCCTGTGGGCGTTCCGCCTGGTCCCGGCCGTGGCCGCGGGCGGGGTCGTCGTCGTCGCGGCCCTCACCTCGCGCGAGCTCGGTGGCACGCCGCGCGAGCAGACCTGGACGGCGGTGGTGACCGCCACGGCGACCACCCTCGTGGTGACCGGGCACCTGTTCGGCACGACGGTCTTCGACGTGCTCGCCACGTCCGCGCTGGTCCTCGCGCTGCTCCGCGCCGTCCGGTCCGGGACCGCCCGGGCGTGGCTGCTGGTCGGCGGCCTCGCCGCGCTGGCCCTGCTGGTCAAGACCCTCCCCGCCACGGTGCTGCTGTGCGCGGTGCTCGCGCTGCTGGCCGTCGGGTCCTCGCAGCCCCTTCCGCTCACCCGGGGCGTGGGCCGCGGCCGGGCTGGCGGCGCTCGGGTCTGGCGCCGACCCTGCTGTGGCAGCAGGCGAACGGCTGGCCGCAGCTGGCCCTGGCCTCCTCCATCGCCGACGGCGGCTCGGGCACCTCGGTCGAGCGCGCGCTCCTGGTCCCCATGCTCCCCACCCTGACCGGTCCGCTCACGGCGGGCGTGCTCGTGGTCGGCGCCGTGGCCCTGTGGCGCACGCCCGGGCGGCGGTGGGCGACCGTCGCCTCGGTCCTGCTCGTGCTCGTCGTGCTGGTCACCGGCGGCAAGCCCTACTACCTGCTCGGCGTGGTCCCGGTGCTCGTCGCGGCCGGGGTGCCGGGCTGCCTGCGGTGGGCGGCGCGGGGCCGGCGCGCCCGCCGTCGCCGCGGCCTGCTCACCGGGCTCGTCGCGGTGAACGCGGTCGTCGGGGCGTTCCTCGCCCTGCCCCTGCTGCCCGCCCGGCTCGCCCCGGTCGACGTCGTCTACGACCACGGCGAGCAGGTCGGCTGGGACGAGCTGACGTCAGCGGTGGGCGAGGCGGCCCGCGCGGGCGGCGCCGACGTGGTGCTGGCCGGCAACTACGGCGAGGCCGGCGCGCTCGACCGGGCCCGCGACCGCGGCGCCGACCTGCCGCCCGTCGCCAGCGGGCACAACGCCTACTGGTGGTGGGGCCCGCCCGCCGGGGAGCCGCAGACCGTCCTCGCGGTCGGGCGGTGGCCGGAGGGCCGGCTCGAGGGCTGGTTCGCCTCGTGCACCCTCGTCGGTGAGCTGCAGAGCGTCGAGGGCGTGGACAACGACGAGGCGGGGGCGCCCCTGCGGCTGTGCGAGGACCCGGTGAGGCCCTGGGCCGAGCTGTGGCCCGAGATGACGCGGCTCGGCTGAGCCCACGGAGGTCGGGTGCGGACCGTCACCGGCCCGGGGGTCGGCCTTCAGCGGTGGCGCCCCGCCGCCCGCCCGTGGGCCAGCATCACGAGGTCGCGCAGCCTCTGCTCCGAGCGCCGCGACGGGCACAGGATGCTGATCCAGCCCTGCGTGGCGTAGACCGGGTGCGGCAGCCACTCGTCGAGCGCGGCCGGGTCGTGCTCGCCCGCCTCCTCGCCCGCCGGGCCCACGGCGTCGGCGAGCGCCTCGCGGCCGACGGCGAGGTTGACCCGGAACACGCCGGGCCGGTCGAGCCGGGACGACGTGTCGAAGCCCGGGTAGTCCGACGTCACCACGGTGGCGAACGGCTGGCGGGTCGGCGGCGCCGTGCCGTCGGGGTCGTAGGTGACGAAGGAGTCGCCCCACGCGCTCTCGGGCGAGCCGTCGCCCGGGCCGGCCGTGCTCACGCGGACCCCGGGGAGCCCGCGCAGGAGGTCGAGCACCGCCCGCTCCCCCAGGCCGTCCGCCCCGACCTCGTCCCCCACGACCTCGTCTGCCATGGCCCGACGGTAGGCCGGTCCCGCGTGTCCGTCCCTCCGCCGCACGCCCCGCGTCCCTACCGTGGCGCGGTGAGCCCCGCCCTGCCCTCCCACGGCACGACCCCGCCCACCCGGGGCAGCGACCGCTACGCCGGCGACGTGCTCGCCGCCCGCCGTCGCCCTCCGGTCGTCGAGGAGGTCCCGGCCGAGCCCGGCCTCGTCGTCGAGGAGGTGACCACCGGCTGGTGCGGCGCGGTGCTGCGCTGCGAGAAGGCCGGCGGCATGCACGTGGTCGTCCTGGAGGACAGCCGGCTGCGGACCCGCACCTTCCCGCTCGGGCCGGACTTCCTGCTCGAGGGCCGTCCGGTGACCCTGGTCCGCCCCCGCGCGGCCGCCCCTGCGCCCTCCGGCCGGACGGCGAGCGGGTCCGTCGCCGTCTCGGGCGCCCGGGCCCGGGTCGCGCGTGCCAGCCGCATCCTCGTCGAGGGCGTCCACGACGCCGAGCTGGTCGAGCGGGTCTGGGGCGCGGACCTGCGCGTGGAGGGCGTGGTGGTCGGAGCCCCTGCACGGCGTCGACGACCTGGCCGAGGCCCTGCGCGGCTTCCGGCCCGGGACCGGGCCGCCGGGTCGGGGTGCTCGTCGACCACCTCGTCGCCGGGTCCAAGGAGTGGCGCGAGGCCGAGGCCGTCACCCGCTCGCCCGGCGCTGCGCGACCACGTCCTCGTGGTCGGGCACCCCTACGTGGACGTGTGGCAGGCGGTGCGCCCGCAGCGCGTCGGGCTGGACGCGTGGCCGGTCGTGCCCCGCGGTCGGCCGTGGAAGGAGGGCGTGCTCGCCCACCTCGGCTGGCCGCACGCGACCGCGCAGGACGTCGGCCGCGGCTGGGGCCGGATCCTCGGCACCGTCCGGTCGTGGACGGACCTGGAGCCGGAGCTGCTCGGCCGGGTCGAGGAGCTCATCGACTTCGTCACCGGGGACGACGCCGACCGGTAGGCGTACCGCCCGGCCGGCAGGACGTAGCGTGGCGGCGTGACGCAGTTCCAGGGCTTCGGCGAGGACCTCCCCCACTTCTTCGACGGGCTGGAGGCCGACAACAGCAAGGCGTACTGGACCGACCACCGCGAGGTCTACGAGCGTCAGGTCCGCGAGCCCCTCGTCGCCCTGCTGGCCGACCTGGAGCCGGAGTTCGGCGCAGGCAAGGTGTTCCGGCCCTACCGCGACGTCCGGTTCAGCAACGACAAGAGCCCGTACAAGACCCAGGCCGCCGGGCACACGCACGGCAAGGACGGCCACGGCTCGCTGTACCTCCACGTGGACGCCGAGGGCCTCTTCGTCGCGGGTGGGTACTGGCGGATGGAGCGGGACCAGGTGGCCCGCTACCGCGCCGCCGTCGACGACGACGGCACCGGCCGCGCGCTGGCCCGGGTGGTGCAGGCCCTGGAGCGCGACGGCTGGTCCCGCGACGGCGACCAGCTGTCCCGGGCCCCGCGCGGGTTCTCCCCCGACCACCCGCGCATCGACCTCCTGCGCCACAAGGGCCTGGCGATGTCGCGCAGCTGGGACGCCGAGCCCTGGTTCTTCGGCGCCGGCGCGCTGGACGTCGTGGCCGAGCACTGGCGGGCGCTCGCCCCGCTCAACCGCTGGCTGCACCGGCACGTCGGGCCGCACGTGCCCGAGGCGACGGACCGCGACGAGGCCCGCCGGCGGTAGCCGCACCAGGCCACCGGTCCGCGGACGGTCCCGGACGCGCCCGCCGCCGGGCCCTACCGTGCCGCCGTGACCCCCTCGTCGGCGACGTCCACGCCGAGGCCGTGCGTGCCGCCAGGCGCGACGGCACCGGCCTCGGCCTGCTCGGCGTCTACGGCGTGAGCTTCGGCGCGGTCGCGGTCGCGTCCGGGCTGTCCCCGCTGCAGGCGGTCGTGCTGTCGGCGGTCGGGTTCACCGGGGGCTCGCAGTTCGCGTTCGCCGCGGTCGCCGCCGCGGGCGGGGCACCCGCCACCGGGCTGGCCTCGGCGTGGCTGCTCGGGCTGCGCAACACCCTCTACGCGGTCCGGCTCGCCGAGGTGCTGCCCCGGCGCCCGCTCCCCCGTCTGCTGGCCTCGCTGCTGGTCATCGACGAGACGACGAGCATGGCCGTCCGGCACGAGCGGCACGGCGTCGCGGCCGCCCGGGCCGGCTTCTGGGCCACGGGCGATCGGGCTGTTCGTCATGTGGAACCTCACGACGGTGCTGGGCGCCGTCGGCGTGCAGGCGCTCGGCGACCCCGCCGCCCTGGGCCTGGACGCCGCGGCCCCGCGGCGTTCCTCGGCCTGGTGTGGCCGTACCTGCGGGTGCGCCGCACGGCGGTCGTCGCCGCGCTCGCCGCCGCTGGTCGCCCTCGTCCTGTCCTTCGTCGCACCCGCGGGCGTCCCCGTGCTGGCGGGCGGCGCCGTCGCCCTGCTCGGCCTGGACCGGAGGTGGCGGGATGAGCTGGCTCGCGGTCTGGCTCTGCGCGACGTGGGCTGTTCGTGCAGAAGGCGGCCGGGGCGTTCGTGCCGCGCCGGTGGGTGTCCGGGTCCCGGGTGCGGTCAGTCCTCGCCCTGCTGCCCCCGGCGATGCTCGGTGCTCTCGTGCTCACCCAGGTCGCCGGGTCCGCGGACGGTCTCGTCCTCGACCTCCGCCTGGCCGGCCTGGCGGTCGCGGCCGCGGCCCTGGCCCTGCGGGCACCGTTCCTGCTCGTGCTGGTGCTGGCCGTGGCCACGACGGCGCTGCTGCGGCTCGCGGCCTGACCCGCTCCCGGCCTGACCACGCGTCCCGGCCTGATCGTCACGGCCCGACCCGCTCCCGGCCTGACCCGCTCCCGGCCTGACCCGCTCCCGGCCTGACCCGCTCCCGGCCTGATCGGTCACGGCCTGATCGCTCACGGCCTCAGCCCGCCGGTGGCCTGGCCTGTCCCAGGTCCTCGCTGCGCGCGCGGGGCACCCACGAACCTGCACAGCTGTGCAGCCTGCACGGCTGTTCAGGTCGAGGGGTGCCTCGCCCGGCCAGGCGTCGGCGAGGGCGACCCGCTCGGCCACGGTCGGGTGGGTGCCGAACCACCACTGCACCCACGCCGGCGGCGAGGGGTCCGACCGGTTGGTCACCGCGAGCACCTGCATGGCCTCGGCGAACGCCTCCGGGTCGTCGGTGAGCTCCAGCGCGCGCACGTCGGCCGCGCGCTCGACCTGACGGCTGACCAGCGACTCCGCCGGGACGGCGAGCACCTGGGCGAGCAGGAGCACGAGCAGGACCGGGCCCGCCGCCCGCGACGCGCCCACCGCCGGGCGGCCGCGCCGGCCGGACCCGGCCCGCGGGGTCCCGGCCCGCGGGGTCCCGGGCCCGTGGGGTCCCGGCCCGCGGGGTCCCGGGCCGTGGGGTCCCGGCCCGTGGGGTCCCGGCCCGTGGGGTCCCGGCCCGCGGGGTCCCGGCCGCGGTGGCGGCGCAGCCCAGCAGCAGGGCCCCCGCGGCGACCCCGACCGCCCCGAGCACGGTCCCGCGGACGACGTCGCGGGAGGCGGCGTGCGCGGTCTCGTGCGCGACGACGGCGAGGACCTGCGGGGGTGTCATGGCCGCGAGCAGCGTGTCCTGCAGCACCACCCGCCGGGTGGGGCCCAGCCCCGAGACGTGGGCGTTGAGGGTGGTGGCCCGGGTCGAGGTGTCGGCCACCAGCACGTCGCGCACGGGCGCACCGGCGTCCGCGGCGACCTGCTCGACCTGGCGTCCGGACCGCCCCGGCGGGCAGCGGCTCGAAGCGGGCGAACAGCGGCTCCACCAGGACCGGGTACAGCAACGAGGCGACGACGACGAGGACGGCCCCGGCGCCGGCCGCCGCCGCGGGCCACCACCGGGGCAGGCGACGGGCGAGCAGCACGACCGCGACGACGGCGGCGGCCGTCACGAGGGCGTCCAGGCCCGCGGCCAGCAGGCGGTCGCGGGCGAAGACGTCCCACCCCCGCACCGACAGCCCCTCGGTGCGGCGGACCGTCTCGGCCCACACCCCGAACGGCCAGCGGACGACGAGGACGACGAGCAGGACGAGCAGGACCTGGGCCGCCACCCTGACCACGGTGCCGCCCCGCAGCCGGTCGGCCCGCCCGAGCAGGCGTCGACCGGGTCGGGTGAGGACGACGAGCGCGGCCGCCAGCAGCCCCGCGGCCTGCGACAGCAGCGAGGGCAGACGCAGGGCGGCCGCCACGGCGTCGGCGCGGGCCACGTCGTCCACGGGCAGGCCGCCCGTCGGGTCCGCCACCACCGGCGCCGGGGTCCACGGCACCAGGGCGGCCGCGAGCACGACGGCCGCGACCGCGACGAGCCCGGCGAGGACGAGCAGCCCGGGGGGCACACCTCCGGGCTCGGCCTGCGGGCGCGCGCTCACGGGCGCAGCGCGGGCGGCACGACGAGCACCGGCCGGGCCCGCCCCTCGACGTCCTGGACGAGCGCGACCAGCCGGCCGCGCGGGTCGAGGGCGGCGACGGGCTGCTCGCCGGCCCCCCACGGGTCGAGCCGCCGGCCGTGGCCGAGCAGCGTGGCGTCCGCCTCGCTCACCTCGCGCACCTCGAAGCAGCGTCGGGCGGCCGCGGCCAGGTCGAGCATCGACCCGGCGACCATCGTCCGGGCGGCGTCGAGGTCGACCTCGGGGGCGTGGCGGCCGGGGACGTGCACCGCCTCGTGCTCGTCGAAGGCGCCGGAACGGGTCCGGCGCAGGGCCGTGAGGTGCCCGCCGACCCCGAGGGCGGCGCCGAGGTCACGGGCCAGGGCCCGGACGTAGGTGCCCGACGACACCTCGGCGAGCACGTCGACGTCGAGCACCGCGTGCGCCACGCCCTCGGCGCCGCCCGCGGAGACGGGCCGCACGTCGAGCACGTCGAGCCGGTGGACGGTGACCGCCCGGGCGGCCAGCTCGACGTCCTCGCCGGCGCGGACCCGGGTGTAGGAGCGGCGGCCGTCCACCTTGATGGCGCTCACGGTGGACGGGACCTGCTGCTGCGGTCCGCGCAGCCCGACCAGCGCCGCCTCGACCTGCTCCACGGTCAGCGCCCCGGCGTCCGCGCCCCCGGTGACGTCGCCCTCGGCGTCGTCGGTCACGGTGGAGGCGCCCAGCCGCACGGTGGCCCGGTACGTCTTGTCGTTGCCGACGAGGTAGGTGAGCAGCCGGGTGGCCCAGCCCACCCCGAGGACGAGCACGCCGGTCGCCATCGGGTCGAGCGTCCCCGCGTGCCCGACCCGCCGGGTCTGCACGAGCTTGCGGGTGCGGGCGACGACGTCGTGGCTGGACACGCCCTGCGGCTTGTCCACGACGAGCAGGCCGCACGGCCCGGTGAGCTCGTCGCCGCCGCCCCCTCCGCCCTGGCCGCCCCGGCTGCCCGGCACGCTCAGGAGCGCGCGGGCAGCTCGGTCGACCCGTCGCCCAGGTCGTCGTCGGAGGCGTCGCCGTCGCGGAGCAGCTCGTCCGCCACGTCCTCGCCGTCCTCGACTCTCGCCGTCCTCGCCGTCCTCGTCGTCCTCGACGGACCGGGGCTGCTTGTACGGGTCGGCGTCGCCGGCGGGCTCCGCGCCCACCGCGGCGGCCGCGATCTCCGCGTCCCGCGCGCGGGCCGCGGCCAGCACGTCGTCGATCCGGCTGGCGGCCTCGGGCACGCCGTCCAGGACGAACTCCAGCGTCGGGGTCAGGCGCATCCCGGTCTGCTTGCCGACCTCGGCCCGCAGCAGGCCGCGGGCCGACTCCAGCGCGGCGGCGGTGCCCTCGCGCTCCTCGTCGCCGCCGTAGACGGTCCAGAAGACGGTGGCGTGCTGCAGGTCGTTGGTGACCCGGGCGTCGGTGAGGGTGACGAACCCGAGGCGGGGGTCCTTGATGCGCTTGTCGAGGGTCTCGGCGACGACCACCTTGATGCGGTCGGCGAGCCGTCGGGCGCGGGCGGGATCAGCCATGTCTGCCTCCTCGTAGGGGTGGGTCCGGCGTCGGCCGGCCCCGGGAGCGGACGACGCCGCCGGGGATACCCCCGGCGGCGCCGTCCGTCACGCGTGGTGCAGGTGCTCGTGCCTCAGGCGCGCGGCTTCTCGCGCATCTCGAAGGTCTCGACCACGTCGTCGGCGCGGATGTCGTTGAACGACCCCAGGCCGATACCGCACTCGTAGCCCTCACGGACCTCGGTCGCGTCGTCCTTGAACCGGCGCAGCGACTCGATCTTGAGGTTGTCGCCGATGACGACGCCGTCGCGGGTGAGACGGGCGCTGGCGTTGCGGCGGATGAGGCCGGACCGGACCAGCGCACCGGCGATGTTGCCGAACTTGCTGGAGCGGAACACCTCGCGGATCTCCGCGGTGCCGAGCTGGACCTCTTCGTACTCGGGCTTGAGCATGCCCTTGAGGCCCTGCTCCACGTCCTCGATCGCCGCGTAGATGACCGAGTAGTAGCGCATGTCCACGCCCTCCCGCTCGGCCAGCTGGGTCGCCGGGCCGTCGGGGCGGACGTTGAAGCCGATGACGATCGCGTTGGACGCGCTGGCCAGCATGACGTTGGTGCGGGTGATGGCACCCACGCCGCGGTCGATGATGCGCAGCTGCACGTCGTCGCCCACGTCGAGCTGGACCAGGGCCTCCTCCAGCGCCTCGACCGAGCCGGAGACGTCGCCCTTGAGGATCAGGTTGAGCGTCTCGACCTTGCCGGCCTGCAGGGCCTGGGTGAAGTCCTCGAGCGTGATGCGCTTGCGTGCCTTGGCCAGCATCGCGTTGCGCTCCACCGCCTCGCGCTTCTCGGCGATCTGGCGGGCGGTGCGGTCGTCGGGCGCCACGAGGAACGAGTCGCCGGCGCCGGGCACGCTGGTCAGGCCGAGGACCTGGACCGGACGGGCCGGCAGCGCCTCGGTGAGCACGTTGCCGTGCTCGTCGAACATGGCGCGCACGCGGCCGTACGCCGTGCCGGCGACGATCGCGTCCCCGACGTGCAGCGTGCCGGACTGGACGAGGACGGTCGCGACGGGGCCGCGGCCCTTGTCGAGGTTGGCCTCGATGGACACACCACGGGCGTCCTTGTCGGCGCGGGCCCGCAGGTCCAGCGCCGCGTCCGCGGTGAGGAGCACCGCGTCCAGCAGCTCGTCGATGCCGACGCGCTGGAGCGCGGAGACCTCGACGAACATCGTGTTGCCGCCGAAGTCCTCGCTCACCAGGCCGTACTCGGCGAGCTGGCCCTTGACCTTGTCGGGGTTGGCGCCGGCGCGGTCGATCTTGTTGACCGCGACGACGACCGGGACGTCGGCGGCGAGGGCGTGGTTGAGCGCCTCCACCGTCTGCGGCATGACGCCGTCGTCCGCGGCCACCACGAGGATCGCGATGTCGGTGACCTTCGCCCCACGGGCACGCATGGCCGTGAAGGCCTCGTGGCCCGGGGTGTCGATGAAGGTGATCGCCCGGTCGATGTCCTCGTGCATGTGGCGCACCTGGTACGCGCCGATGTGCTGGGTGATGCCGCCGGACTCGCCCGCGACCACGTCCGTGCTGCGGATCGCGTCCAGCAGCTTGGTCTTGCCGTGGTCGACGTGGCCCATGACGGTGACGACCGGCGGGCGGGCGACGACGAACTCCTCGTCGTCCTCCTCGTCCAGGTCGATGTCGAAGCCGCTGAGCAGCTCGCGGTCCTCGTCCTCCGGCGACACGATCTGGACGTCGTAGCCCAGCTCGGTGCCGATGAGCATGAACGTGTCCTCGTCGAGGCTCTGCGTGGCCGTGGCCATCTCGCCCAGGCCGAACAGGACGCGCACGAGCGAGCCGGGGTTCGCGTCGATCTTGTCCGCGAAGTCCGTCAGGCTCGAGCCGCGACGCAGCCGGACGACGGTGGTGCCGTCGCCGCGGGGGACGTCGAAGCCGCCCATCGTCGGCGCGGACATGTTGTCGAACTCCTGGCGCTTCGCCCGCTTGGACTTGCGCGCCCGGACCGGACGGCCGCCGCCGCGCCCGAAGGCGCCCTGCGTGCCGCCGCGACCGCGGGAGCCCTTGCCGAAGCCGCCGCTGGTGGGCATGCGGCCCGGACCACCGGCGCCGCCGGGACCACCGGGAGCGCCGCCGGGACCACCGGGACCGCCGCCGGGACGGCCGCGGCCGGGGGCGCCGCCGGCACCGGGAGCGCCGGGACGGCCGCGGCCCATCGCGCCGCCGGGGCCGCCGGGGCCGCCGCGCGTCGGGACGGGACGGGGCGGCATCATCCCGGGGTTGGGCCGGGGGGGCATGCCGCTCGGGCTGGGACGGGGACCGCCGGGACCGGCCGCACCGCGGTCGGCGGGCCGGGGCATGCCCTGGCTCGGCGCGAACGGGTTGTTGCCGGGACGGGCGGGCGCACCGGGCCGGGGCATGCCCTGGCTCGGGGCGAAGGGGTTGTTGCCCGGACGCCCGGGCGTGCCCGGACGGGGGCCGGCGGGAGCGGCCGGCGCCTCGGGGGCAGCGGCCGCGGGGGCCTGGGCCGCCGGAGCCTGGGCGGCCGGGGCCTGCGGCGGCCGGGGCCTGGCGGGCGGGTGCCTGCGGGGCGGCCGGGGCCTCGACGACGGGCGCGACGGGGGCCGGCGTGGCCGGGACCTCGGGCGCGGGGGCCGGACGGGGACCCGGGCGGGGACCACCGGCGCGCGCGGGCGCCGCGGGGGCGTCCGTCCCGGCCGTCAGGGTCGCCGGGGTGCTCGCCTGCGACGTGGTGGGGGCGCCGGCCGCGGTCGCGGGGGCCGCGACCTCAGGGGCCGAGGGCACCGACGGCGCGGTGGGGGCGGCGCGGGGCGGCAGCCCCGGCGGGGGCCGAGGACTCGAAGTTCTCGCGGACCTTGCGGACCACCGGAGCCTCGATCGTGGAGGACGCCGCTCGGACGTACTCCCCGTTGTCCTGCAGCCACGACAGCAGGTTCTTGCTGGTGAGACCGAGCTCCTTGGCGAGCTCGTGCACGCGGACCTTTGCCACTTCTCTCCTGTCTGTGGTCCGCAGCCAGGAGGGCACGGACCGGGTTCAGCGGGTGCTGTTCATCGCAGCGCGCTCATGGGGTGCTCATACCTCGTCGACCCACTTCCGGTTGGTTGGACACGTGCGGTGGCGCCTGTCCCCCAGGCTGCGGGGTCTCCCCGAGCAGGGCGTGCACGGCGGCCAGGTCGACGGGCCCGGGGAGCCGCAGCGCCCGCCCGACCGCCTTGCGGCGTTCGGCGAGCTCCAGGCACCCGCGGTCCCGGTGGACCCAGGCTCCGCGCCCCGGCCGCACGGCCGCGGGGTCGGGGACGGCGACGAGCCGGCCCTCGACCTCGCTCCCGACGATCCGGAGGAGGACGGACCTCGACGCGGTGAGCCGGCACCCGACGCACGTGCGCACGGGCCCACCCGGACGTGGTGCCAGGTGGGTGCGAGCGCGTGGTCGGTTCCGTCACGCCGTTCGAGACCTCGGGAAGTGTAGCCCGATCCGGGCGCCCGGCGGACCTCGGAGGGGTCACGACGGCCTCACGACGGGCTGGGACCCGTGGCCGCCTCGTCGGAGCGGATGTCGATCCGGCAGCCGGTGAGCCGCGCCGCGAGGCGGGCGTTCTGCCCCTCCTTGCCGATGGCCAGCGACAGCTGGTAGTCCGGCACGACCACCCGGACCTGCATGGTCACCGGGTCGACGACCTCGCTGGACAGCACCTTGGACGGCGACAGGGCCGCGGCGACGTAGCGGGCGGGGTCCTCGTGGAAGTCGACGATGTCGATCTTCTCGCCGCGCAGCTCCGACATCACCGCCCGCACCCGCTGCCCCATCGGGCCGATGAAGGCGCCCTTGGCGTTGAAGCCGCTGCGCGGGCGACCGGACGGCGACCTTGGAGCGGTGGCCGGCCTCGCGGGCCACCCCGAGGATCTCCACCGTGCCGTCGGACATCTCGGGGACCTCGAGGGCGAACAGCCGCCGGACGAGGTTGGGGTGGCTGCGCGACAGGGTGATCTGCGGACCCTTCATGCCCTTGGCCACGGAGACCACGTAGCAGCGGACCCGCTCGCCGTGCTTGAGGTCCTCGCCCGGCACCTGCTCCGCGGGCGGCATGATCCCCTCGACGTCGCCGAGCTGGACCCGGACGTAGCGCGGGTCACGGCCCTGCTGGACCTCGCCGGAGACGATGTCGCCCTCGCGGCCCTTGAAGTCGCCGAGCACGCGGTCGTCCTCCGCGTCGCGGATGCGCTGGAGGATGACCTGGCGGGCCGTGGACGCGGCGACCCGGCCGAAGCCGGTCGGGGTGTCGTCCCACTCGCGCAGGACCTTCCCGGTCTCGTCGCGCTCCTGGGCCATGACGGCCACGCGGCCGCTGCTGCGGTCCAGCTCGATGCGGGCGTGCTCCTGGGAGCCCTCGGTGCGCTGGTAGGCCAGCAGCAGCGCCTGCTCGATGGTGCTGAGCAGGACCGCGATCGGGATCTCGCGCTCGGCCTCGATGAGGCGGAGGGCGGACAGGTCGACGTCCATCAGGCCTCCTCGGTCTCGTCGGTCTCGTCCTGGTCGTCCTGCTCGTCGTCGTCGTGCTCGTCGTGCTCGTCGTGCTCGTCGTGCGGGTCGTCGTCGTGCGGCTCGTCGTGCGGCTCGTCGGGGCCCAGGTCGCGGAACTCGACCTCGACGGTGCCGCGCGCCACCTGGTCCCAGTCCAGCTCGACGCGCTCCTCGGCGGTCGGCGGCTGCTTCCAGGCGGGCTTCGCGCGGGTCACGCTGACCAGCAGCACGAGGCCGGCGGCGGTGACGTCGACGAGCCGCCCGGTGACCGGGTCCTGTCCGTCGCGCTCCACGCGCACGCGCCGGGTGCGCGCCCGCAGCCAGTGCCGGCGCTCGGTCAGCGGGCGGTCGACGCCGGGGGTCGTCACCTCGAGGGCGTACGGGTCCGCCCCGAGCACGTCGGAGGCGTCGAGGGCGTCGCCGACCTCGCGCGAGGCCTCGGCGACCCGGTCCAGGTCCGCAGAGCCGGTCTCGGTCTCCGGCAGGTCGACGACCACCCGGACCAGCCGCCGGCGGCCGACGGTGCTGACGGCGACGTCCTCGAGGACCAGACCGGCGCGCTGCACCACGGGGTCGAGCAGCGTCTGCAGCTGCGCGTCGTTCGTGGGCACGGTCGGGGCCTCCTGGCGGGACGGGGCTGAGGGGTCGGGCTGGGGTCGGCGCGGGGCCGACCTCACAGTATCCAGCCGCGGCAGGGCTCGGACCGTCGCGGCGGCGGCGGTCTGGGACGATCGGGCCGTGCCGACCCCGCCCGAGGCCCCCGCGCCCGGGCCGTCCCGGCGCGCGGTGCTGCGCCTGCTCGGGCTGACGGGGCTGTCCGCGACCGGGGCGGCGGGGCTGGCCGGGTGCTCCGCGGCGGACCGGGACGCCCTGCTCGCGGTCGACCCGCGGCAGGTCCGCCTGGACGACGAGGTCCTGCCCGGGGCGGCCCCGGATGGCCCGAGCGCGCGGGAGCTGCGCCGCCGGGCGGTGCGCGGCGGGTCGCTGGCCGCGCTCGCCGCCCTGGCCGGGGCGGCGGGGACCGGTCCCGCGCTGGCGGGGCGGACCGGCGGGGCGGCCGACCCCGCGGCCGCCGCCGAGGTGCACCGGGTCCACGCCGGGGTGCTCGCCGGGGCGGGCGCCGCCCCCGCCCCGGCCGGCCTGCTCGGGGGGCCGTCGCCCGCGCCCACCGACGCCGGTCCGGCCCTGCCGCCCGGGCAGCGCCCCGAGGCGGTCCTGTCCGCCGGGACGACGACCGCGCTGCGCGCCTGCGCCGCCGAGCTCTCCGACGACGGGCCCCAGGTGCCGCTCGCGCTCCTGCACGCCCGGGTGGCCGCCGCGCGCTCGGCGCAGGCGAGCGGCCTGCGCGGGACGGGCGCGGTGGCACCGACGTGGCCGACGACGTCGACCGGCGCCGCCGTCGTCGACGCGCTGCAGGGCCTGCTCGCCCAGGAGCACCGGGCGCGGTGGTCGTACGCGGTGGTGCTGGCCTGGTCGACCGACCGCACCGACGACGCGGCCGCCGCCCGCTCCGACCACGCCCGCAGCACCGACGGCCTCGCCGACCTCGTCCGCCTGCTCGGCGCCGAGCCCGTGGGGGCGGCGGCGACGTACCCGACCGACGACGCCGGTCGGCCGGTCGACGGCCCGGTGAGCGCGGCCGCGCTGGCCCTGCGGCTGGAGGACGGCGTCGCGGCCGCGGCCGGCGTGCTGGTGGCGGCCACGGTCGCCGACGCCCCGGTCGAGGGCGGCCGCGCGGACGCGGCGTGGCTGCGGGCCGCGGTGCGGCGGCTCGCCGAGGCCGAGCGCGCCCGCTGGTCGTGGGGCGGGGCGCCCGTGCCCTGGCCCGGTGGCTAGGCCAGCAGGTCCCAGGCCAGGCGCAGCGCGAGCCCGCCGACCACGACGAGGAACACCACGCGCACGAACGCCGAGCCCCGGGCGATCGCGGTCCGCGCGCCCAGCCACCCGCCCAGCAGGTTGAGGGCGCCCATCATGAGCCCGAGGCTCCACAGCGGGGCGCCCTGCAGCGTGAACACCGCGAGCGCGGCGAGGTTGGTCACGGCGTTGGCGATCCGGGCCAGGCCGGTCGCGGTGAGGAACTGGTAGCCGGCCAGCCCGACCAGGGCGAACACGAACAGGGTCCCCGTGCCCGGCCCGAACACCCCGTCCCAGATCCCCACGCCGACCCCGATGCCCGCCAGCACCGCGCCGAACGACACGTCGCGCACCCGGTGCCGCTCGAGCAGGCCCATCTGCGGCTTCGCCACGGTGACGACCCCGATGACCACGACGAGGACGAGGACGAGCGGGGTGAACAGCCCGGGCGGGACGAGCGCGGCGAGCGCCGCCCCCAGGGCGGACCCCGCCCCGGCGGACAGCACCAGCACGCCCGTGGCCCGGGGGCGTCTCGGCAGCTTCCGGGCGTACGTCACCGCGGCGACCGACGTGCCCCAGACCCCCGACAGCTTGTTCGTCGCGAGCACCTGGACCGGCGCGGCCGCGGGCAGCGCGAGCAGCAGGGCGGGCAGCTGCACGAGCCCGCCGCCGCCGACCACCGCGTCCACCCACCCGGCGACCAGGGCCGCGAGGAGCAGCAGGACGAGCGCCTGCCACGACACGTCGGGCATGCCCGGCAGGCCGGCGAGGACGCCGGCCTGCAGGGACGGGGTCACCCGGGCAGGCCCAGACGGGCCGGCAGGTCGGCGAGGGCGACGTCCTCGCGCTCGCCCGTGCGGCGGTCCTTGACCTCGACGAAGCCCTCCGCGAAGCGCTTGCCGGCCACGACGATGGTGGGCACGCCGACGAGCTCGGCGTCCTTGAACTTCACGCCCACGCTGGCCTTGCGGTCGTCGAGCAGGACGTCGAGGCCGGCGGCGACCAGGCGGGCGGCCAGGTCCTCGGCGCCCTGGACGACCAGCTCGTCCTTGCCGGCGACGACCAGGTGGACGTCGACCGGGGCGATCTCCGCGGGCCAGACGAGCCCGACGTCGTCGTGCCAGGACTCGGCGACCGCGGCCACGGCCCGGCTCACGCCGACCCCGTAGGAGCCCATGGTCACGGTGACCTGCTTGCCGTCCTGGTCGAGCACCTGCAGGCCGAGCGCCTGGGCGTACTTGCGACCGAGCTGGAACACGTGGCCCATCTCGATGCCGCGCGCCGACTCCAGCGTCCCGGTGTCGCAGACCGGGCAGGGGTCGCCGTCCCGGACCTCGGCGGCCTCGATCGTCCCGTCGCTGCCCTCCTCGCCCGCGGCGGGGAAGTCGCGCCCGGCGACCAGGTCGAACACGTGGTGACCACGCTCGTCCGCCCCGGTGAGCCAGGCGCTGCCCACCACGACCCGGGGGTCGAGCAGGTAGCGGATGCCGGTGCTGCTCGCGCTGCCGAGGGCGCCGGGACCGATGTAGCCCTTGACCAGGCCGGGGTGCCGGGCGAAGTCCGCCTCGGTGAAGGGTTCCACCTCGGCGGGCTCGACCGCGGCCTGCAGGCGCTTGGCGTCGACCTCGCGGTCCCCGGGCACGCCGATCGCCACCGGCTCGCGGGTGCCGTCCGGGTGGCGCAGGACGACGAGGACGTTCTTCAGGGTGTCCGAGGCCCGCCACGGCGCGGTCCTCGCGCGGGAAGGTCGCCTGCGCGTGGTCGACGAGGGTCTGGATGGTCGGGGTGTCGGGGGTGTCCTCCACGTGCGCGGCCGACAGGCCGTCCAGCGCCACGGCGGCGGGCACGCGGGTGGTCACGGCCTCCACGTTGGCCGCGTAGTCGCAGCCGGTGCAGCGGACGTAGGTGTCCTCGCCCGAGGGGCTCGGGTGCAGGAACTCCTCGCTGGCCGAGCCGCCCATCGCCCCGGACACGGCGGCCACCACGACGACCTCGAGGCCGAGCCGGGAGAACAGGCGCAGGTACGCGTCGCGGTGCTGCTGGTAGCTCCGCTCGAGACCGGCGTCGTCGACGTCGAAGGAGTAGGAGTCCTTCATGACGAACTCGCGCCCGCGCAGCAGCCCGGCGCGGGGCCGGGCCTCGTCGCGGTACTTGGTCTGGATCTGGAACAGCGACAGGGGCAGGTCCTTGTAGCTGGAGTACAGGTCCTTCACCAGGAGCGTGAACATCTCCTCGTGCGTGGGGGCGAGCAGGTAGTCCTGGCGCTTGCGGTCCTGCAGCCGGAACACGTTGTCGCCGTACTCGGCCCAGCGGCCCGTCGCCTCGTAGGGCTCGCGCGGGACCAGCGCGGGGAAGTGGACCTCCTGCGCGCCGATCCGCTCCATCTCCTCGCGGACGACCTGCTCGACCTTGCGCAGCACCCGGTAGCCGAGCGGCAGCCACGAGTACACGCCCGGCGCGGCACGACGGATGTAGCCCGCCCGCACGAGCAGCCGGTGGCTGGCCACCTCCGCGTCGGCCGGGTCGTCGCGCAGCGTGCGCAGGAAGAGGGTGGACATCCGCATGAGCACGACCGCGAGGGTACCGGCGGGGTGGTGGCGGGTCCGCCGGGTTTCGTGGTGGGCACGAGGGGGCCGCACCAGCGGCTGGGCGAGGGTGTCGGTCCGCGGGCCGCAGCCACCGGAGCACAACCTGGGCGCCTGAACGCCCACCCGACGCCCGGACCGCCCTGGCTTGTGCTCGGGTGGTCGCCACGCCGGCGTCCGTGAACCTGTGGACAGGGGCTGCGGGGCCACCCGGGTCGCGAGCACTGTGCCCACGTGCCCCTCCCGCCCGCCGCCGTCCTCGCCGCCGCGGGCGGCGTCGTCCCCTACCGGCGCCTGGTCGCCGTGACCGGTCGGGGCAGGCTCCGGCGCGCGGTAGCCGACGGGCGGGTCGTCCGGGTGGGGCGCGGCCGTTACGCGCTGCCCGGGACGGGCGAGGCGCTCACGACGGCCCTGACGGCCGGGGGCTGCCTGTCCCACGTGAGCGCAGCGGAACACCACGGCTGGGGCGTGCTGCGCCGCTGGGACGCCACCTGCATCACGCTGCGCCGAGGTCGTCACCCGACGGGCGCGGCGCCGGTGCGCTGGTCGTACGCACCGCTCGGGGACGACGAGGTGGCCGCCGGGGTGACGGGCCGGGTGCGCACCGTCCTGGACTGCGCCCGCACCCTGCCGTTCGACCAGGCGCTCGCGGTGGCGGACTCGGCCCTGCGCTCCGGCCAGGTGCACGCGCTCGAGCTGCGCCACGCGCTCGAGGGGTCGCGCTCCCCCGGTGTCGGCCGTGCCCGCACGGTCCTGGCGCACGCGGACGCCCGCGCCGCGAACCCCTTCGAGTCCGGGCTGAGGGCGATCGTCGTCAGGACGGGCTCAGGGGCTTCGTCCCGCAGCTGGTCATCGCCGAGGACGGGCTGTTCGCGTGCGTCGACCTGGGAGACCCGGAGCGCAAGGTGGCCTTCGAGGCCGACGGGTTCACCGTCCACGGCACCAGGCGGGCCTTCGCGGCCGACCTCGCGCGCCACGACGACCTGCAGAGCGCGGGGTGGGTGACGCGGCGCTTCGCGGTCGAGCATGTCTACCGACGGCAGGCGTGGGTGGCCCGGCAGGTGCTGGCCGCGGCCGCCCAGCGGCTCGTGGCCGCGCCACCACAGCACAAGGCAGGCCGCGGACAGGGGTCCCGAGCCGCCTGAGGGCCGCACCTTGTGCTCGGGTGGTCGCCGCAAGGGCGGTCGCGCACGTCGGTCGCCGCGAGGCGGACCTACAGCAGCACCGTCGCGAAGGCGCCGTGGCGCATGAAGCCGACCTGCTCGTAGACCCGGACGGCGCGGGTGTTGTAGTCGTTGACGTAGAGCGAGCTGCGGGCGCCGAGGTCGCGGTGGACGGCCTGCACGACGGCGGCGACGGCGGGCGCGGCCAGGCCCTCGCCGCGGCGGTGAGGGGCGACCCAGACGCCCTGGACCTGGGCGACGGCACCGGTGACCGCGCCGAGCTCGGCCTTGAAGACGACCTCGGGGCGGCCGTCGGGACCGGTGTCGATGCGGACGAAGGAGCGGCCGAGCCCGACCATCTCCGACACCCCGGCGCGGTAGCCGGCCCCGCCGTCCAGGCCGAGCGGGCTGTAGCCGATCTCCTCGGTGAACATGGCCACCGAGGCCGGGAACAGGGTGTCGAGCTCGGTCGGCCGGGTGCGGCGGACCAGGGGGTCGGGGGCGACCACCGGGGTGTCGCAGACCATGAGCGGCTGGTTGCGGCGGACCTCGCGGGCGGGCCCCCACGACTCCTCGACGCCGGCCCAGATCCGGAGCACGTCCTCGCGGGGGCCGAACAACGAGGAGCTGCGCCGGGTCGAGCGCCGGGCCTTGGCGGCGAAGGCGTCCGCGGCCTCGCCGGCGGCCTCGACGGGCACCAGGTTGGCGCCCACCCAGCACAGGGAGGCCAGGTCGGAGCCGTCGTAGAAGCCCCAGACCTCGGAGTGCCCGACGTCGCCGAGCAGCCCGGCGACGAGGCGTGAGCTGACGAACGCGTGCTGGACGGGGTCCTGGGCGCAGACGGCCACGGCCTCCTCGAGGTCCCTGGCGCCCAGCACCCGGACGGACGGTCGCAGCACCGCCACATCCTCACGCATCGGGCCGCCGCCCGTCAGCGGGGCCCGCGGGACACGCGGTCCCCCGGGGCAGGTCAGGAGACGCTGACCACCGGGGAGCCGACGACCTCGGCCTCGGGGTCGACGCCCATCTCCTCGGCCAGGCGCATGGCCTCCTCGATGAGGGTCTCGACGATCTGGGACTCCGGCACGGTCTTGATGACCTCGCCGCGCACGAAGATCTGCCCCTTGCCGTTGCCGGACGCCACACCCAGGTCGGCCTCGCGGGCCTCGCCGGGACCGTTGACGACGCAGCCCATGACGGCCACGCGCAGCGGGACGGTGAGGCCCTCCAGGCCGGCGGTGACCTCCTCGGCGAGGGTGTAGACGTCGACCTGCGCGCGCCCGCACGAGGGGCACGACACGATCTCCAGCTTGCGGGGGCGCAGGTTGAGCGACTGGAGGATCTGGTTGCCGACCTTGACCTCCTCGACCGGCGGGGCGGACAGCGAGACCCGGATCGTGTCGCCGATGCCCTGGCTGAGCAGGGCGCCGAAGGCGGTCGCGGACTTGATCGTCCCCTGGAAGGCGGGCCCGGCCTCGGTGACGCCGAGGTGCAGCGGCCAGTCGCCCCGCTCGGCGAGGAGCTGGTAGGCGCGCACCATGATCACGGGGTCGTTGTGCTTGACGCTGATCTTGAAGTCGTGGAAGTCGTGCTCCTCGAAGAGCGACGCCTCCCAGACCGCGGACTCCACGAGCGCCTCGGGGGTGGCCTTGCCGTACTTCTCCATGAGGCGCGGGTCGAGCGAGCCGGCGTTGACGCCGATCCGGATCGAGACGCCGGCGTCCTTGGCGGCCGCCGCGATCTGCTTGACCTGGTCGTCGAACTTGCGGATGTTGCCGGGGTTGACCCGGACGGCCGCGCAGCCGGCGTCGATGGCCGCGTAGACGTACTTCGGCTGGAAGTGGATGTCCGCGATGACGGGGATCTGCGACTTCTTGGCGATGATCGGCAGCGCCTCGGCGTCGTCCTGCGAGGGGCAGGCGACGCGGACGATGTCGCAGCCGCTCGCCGTCAGCTCGGCGATCTGCTGCAGCGTCGCGTTGATGTCCGTGGTCGGCGTCGTGGTCATCGACTGGACGCTCACGGGGGCGTCGCCGCCGACCGCGACCGAGCCGACCTGGATCTTGCGGGAGCGGCGGCGGGGCGCCAGGACCGGGGGCGGTGCTTCGGGCATGCCGAGACTCACAGAGGTCACGGCACCAGTATCGCCCCGCCCGGGCCCGCGGGCGGACGCGGCCCGGGACCCGCTCAGCCGACGAGGCGGACGGGGTTGACCAGGTCGGCGTAGATGAGCACGACGGACGTGCCCAGCAGCAGCAGCGCCACCCCGTAGGCGAGCGGGAGCGCCTTGGCCACGTCGACCGGCCCGGGGTCGGGCAGCGAGCGGACCCGCGCCCACACCTTGCGCACGCCCTCGAGGAGCGCGCCCGCCACGTGCCCGCCGTCCAGCGGGAGCAGCGGCACCAGGTTGAACACGAAGAGGGCGATGTTGAGCCCGGCCAGCAGCCCGAGCAGGGAGGCGACGCGGTCGCCGAGGCCGACGGTGCCGGAGGTGTCCTCGTAGGAGGCGATCTCGCCGGCGAACCGGCCGACGCCGACCACGCTGATGGGGCCCTGGGGGTCGCGCTCGCCGCCGCCGAAGGCCGCGTCGGCCACGCCGACCATGTACTGGGGCAGGCGCAGCAGCACCTTCGCGGTGCCGAGGACGGCCGTGCCGACCTGGCCCGGGACCACGGACAGGGGCTGGCGGACCAGGTCCTGGGTCGGGGCCACGCCGAGGAAGCCGCCCTGGACGGTGGCGTAGCTGCCGTCCTCCTCCACCACGGGCTCGCCGTCGGCGTCGAAGGCGACGATGTCGGTGCGGCTCGGCTCGGCGGTCAGGGACAGCTGCTCGCCGTCGCGCTCGACGACCAGGGTGATGCTGCGCCCGGCCGAGTCGCGGATGGCCTGCTGCACCTGCGACCAGGACGCCGCGGGCTCTCCGTCGACGGAGACCACGCGGTCCCCGGGCCGGATGCCGGCCGCGGCGGCCGGGGCGGCGGGGTCGCCGTCGCCGCACGCGGCGTCCGCGGGCGCGTCCACCGGCAGGATGCACTCCGAGACCGTGCCGATGGTGGTCGTGGTCTGCAGGGCCCCGAACCCGACCGCCACCACGGCCAGCAGCACCGTGGCCAGGACGAGGTTCATCACCGGGCCGCCGAGCATGACGACGAGCTTCTGCCACACCGTGAGGCTGTAGAACGTGCGGTGCTCGTCGCCGGGGCGGAGCTCCTCCAGCGACTCCGCGCGGGCGGACTCCACGAGCGAGGCGACCGGGTTGCTCGAGCCGGCCGAGACCATGCCGGCGGGGGTGCCGCGCCGGGGCGGGTACATCCCGATCATGCGGATGTAGCCGCCGAGCGGGACCGCCTTGACGCCGTACTCGGTCTCGCCGCGCTGCCGCGACCACACGGTCGGCCCGAAGCCGACCATGTACTGGGTGACCCGCACGCCGAAGCGCTTGGCGGGCAGCAGGTGCCCCACCTCGTGCAGGGCGATGGAGACGGCGACGCCGACGACGACGGCGAGCACCCCGAGCACGTACAGCAGGACCGTCATCCCGGGTGTCCCTCCGTGTGTCCCGCCCGGGCGCCTGTCAGCGCGCGAGCCGTACCAGTGTCGCAGCCGCCCGCTCGCGGGCCCAGGCGTCCGCGGCCATCACGTCCTCGACGTCCCGCGGCGCCGGCAGGGCGGCGTCGTGGGCCTCGCCGAGGACATCGGCCACGGTGTCGACGATCTGGAGGAAGCGGAGGTTCCCGTCGAGGAACGCGGACACGCAGACCTCGTTCGCGGCGTTGAGCACCGCGGGCATGACCCCGCCCGCCTCGCCCGCCTGCCGGGCCAGGGCGAGCGCGGGGAACGTCACCTCGTCGACGGGCTCGAAGGTCCACGTCGCGGCCTCGGTCCACGAGCAGCCGGGGGCGGCGTCGGCCACCCGGTCGGGCCACGCCAGGCCGAGCGCGATGGGCAGGCGCATGTCGGGCGGGCTCACCTGGGCCAGCGTCGAGCCGTCCACGAACTCGACCATGGAGTGCACGACCGACTGCGGGTGCACGACCACGTCGATGCGGTCGAAGCCGATGCCGAACAGCAGGTGGGCCTCGATGACCTCGAGGCCCTTGTTGACCAGGGTCGCGGAGTTGGTGGTCACGAGCGGGCCCATCGACCACGTGGGGTGGGCCAGCGCCTGCTCGGGGCCGACGTCGGCGAGGGAGGCGCGGTCCCGGCCCCGGAAGGGCCCGCCGGAGGCGGTGAGGACGAGCCGGCGGACCTCGTCGGCCCGCCCGCCGCGCAGGCACTGCGCGAGCGCGGAGTGCTCGGAGTCGACCGGGACGACCTGGTCGGGCCGGGCCAGGGCGGTGACCAGGGCGCCCCCGATGATGAGCGACTCCTTGTTGGCCAGGGCGAGCACGTGGCCGGCCCGCAGGGCGGCGAGCGTCGGCCGGAGCCCGACCGCCCCGGCGAGGCCGTTGAGGACGACGTCGGTGGGCACGGCGGCGAGCTCGGCGGCGGCCGCCTCCCCCGCGAGCACCTCCGCGCGGGACCCCGCCGCGCGCAGCCCGTCGCGGACGCCGGCCGCGGCCGCCTCGTCGGAGACCGCGACGACCGGCACGTCGTGGGCGAGCGCCTGCGCGACGAGCAGGGCCGGGTCGCCGCCGCGGGCAGCCAGCCCGGTCACCGCGAAGGCGTCCCGGTTGCGGTCGACCACGTCCAGGGCCTGGGTCCCGATCGATCCCGTCGAGCCGAGCACCGTCACGCGTCGCATGCCCCGGAGTCTGGCAGCGGCCCCGGACGGCACGGACACCCTGGGCACGGGCTGCACCATGACCGGCGGCGGCGGCGGGCCCTGGCCCAGCGGCTCCGGCCGCCAGGGTCTGAGCACGCACGACCGGGCGGATTCCGTGGCGCTCGCCATACCGGGCCACGGAATCCGCCTCTATGCTCCGGGCATGACGACGGGAACCGTTGACAGCCCCCAGCTCCAGGACGCCCCCTCCACCGTGCCCGCCCCGGCGGCGCCCACCGTGGCCGGGGTCGAGCAGGTCCGCCGCCTCGTCACCGAGGTCCCCGGTCCGGCCTCGGCGGCCCTGCGCGCCCGGCGCGACGCCGTCGTGCCCACCGGCGTCGGGCTCACCCTGCCGGCCTTCGTGGCCCGCGCCGGGGGCAGCGTGGTCGTCGACGTGGACGGCAACCACCTGCTCGACCTGGGCGCGGGGATCGCCGTGGTCAACGCCGGCCACGCCCACCCGCGCGTGGTCGAGGCCGTGCAGCAGCAGGCGGCGAGCTTCCTCCACACCTGCTTCATGGTGACCCCGTACGAGGAGTACGTCGCCGTGGCCGAGCGCCTCGGCGCGCTCGTGCCCGTCGACGGGCCGACCAAGACCGTGCTGCTCAACTCCGGCGCCGAGGCGGTGGAGAACGCGGTGAAGATCGCCCGCCACGCCACCGGGCGGGACGCCGTCGTCGTGTTCGACCACGCCTACCACGGCCGCACGAACCTCACGATGGCCATGACGGCCAAGGCCAACCCCTACAAGCGCGGCTTCGGTCCCTTCGCGGGCGAGGTGTACCGGGTGCCGATGTCGTACCCGTTCCGCGACCCCGAGGGCATGACGGGCGAGCAGGCGGCCGAGCGCGCCGTCCGCAGCATCACCACCCAGGTCGGCGCCGACCAGGTGGCGTGCGTCGTCATCGAGCCGGTCCAGGGCGAGGGCGGCTTCGTCGCGCCGGCGCCCGGGTTCCTGCCCGCGATCGCGGCCTGGTGCCGGGAGAACGGCGTGCTGTTCGTCGCCGACGAGATCCAGACCGGCTTCGGCCGCACCGGCGACGTGTTCGCCCTCGACCACGAGGGCGTCCGCGCCGACCTGGTCACCGTGGCCAAGGGCCTGGCCGACGGCATGCCGCTGGCCGCGGTGGTCGGCCGGGCCGAGCTCATGGACGCCGTGCACCCCGGCGGCCTCGGCGGCACCTACGGCGGCAACCCCGTCGCCTGCGCCGCCGCGCTGGCCGCGATGGACGTGCTCGTCGACGAGGACCTCGCCGGCCGGGCCCGCTGGGTCGAGTCCGTGGTCCGCCCCGCGCTGGAGCGGGCGCAGGCCGAGCACCCGAGCATCGGCGAGGTCCGCGGCCGGGGCGCCATGGTCGCGATCGAGTTCGTCCGCCCGGGCACCACGGAGCCCGACGCCGCCGAGGCCGGCCGCGTCGCCACGGCGTGCCACGCCGCCGGCGTCGTGGTCCTCACCTGCGGCACGTACGGCAACGTCATCCGGCTGCTGCCGCCGCTGGTCATCACCGAGGACCTGCTGCGCGACGGTCTCGAGGTGCTGGTCGGGGCGATCGGCGGCCGCGCGTGACGACCACCGTCCAGCCGGGCACCGAGGGCGCCACCGGCGGGGTCGACCCTGCCCGGGTGGCGGCCCTGCACGCCGAGGCCGTCCGCACCTTCGAGGCCCAGCGGCCCCGGTCCCGCGAGCTGCACGAGCGGGCGCGCCGGTCCATGCCGGGCGGCGTCCCGATGTCCTGGATGGTCAAGTGGCCCGGCCCGTGGCCGACGTTCGTCGAGCGGGCGCAGGGCGCGCACTTCACGTGCGTCGACGGGATCGACCACGTCGACCTCTGCCTGGGCGACACCGGCGCCATGACCGGGCACTCCCCCGCCGCCACCGTGCGCGCGGTCACCGAGCAGCTGTCCCGCGGGATCACGACGATGCTGCCCGGCGAGGACGCCGCCGTGGCCGCCGAGGACCTCGCGGCCCGGTTCGGCCTGCCGCAGTGGCAGTTCACGCTGACCGCGACCGACGCCAACCGGCACCTGCTGCGCTACGCCCGCCACGTCACCGGCCGCCCCCGGGTCGCCGTCGTCGACTGGTGCTACCACGGCAGCGTCGACGAGTCCTTCGCCACCCTGGACGCCGACGGCCGCGTCGTCGCGCGCCGCGGCAACATCGGGCCCCCCGTGCCGCTGGAGCAGACCACCGCCGTGCTGCCGTTCAACGACGTCGGGGCGCTCGAGGCCGCGCTCGGTGCCGGCGACGTGGCCTGCGTCCTGCTCGAGCCCGCGATGACCAACATCGGCATCGTCCTGCCCGACGACGGCTACCTGGCCGCCGTGCGCGAGGCCTGCGACCGCACCGGCACCCTCATGGTCATCGACGAGACCCACACCCTGTGCGCGGGCCCCGGCGGCTGCACCCAGGCGTGGGGCCTGCGCCCGGACGCGGTCGTCGTCGGCAAGACGATCGGCGGCGGGGTCCCGGCCGCGGCCTTCGGGATGACCGCCGACCTCACGGCCCGGGTCCAGCGCTCGGTCGAGCTGGAGGACATCGACGTCGGAGGCGTCGGCGGCACGCTCGCCGGCAACGCGCTGTCGATGGCGGCGGTGCGCGCGACCCTCACCGAGGTGCTCACCCCCGCGGCCTTCGAGGCCATGACCGCGCAGGCGGTCCGCTGGACCGAGGGCGTGCAGGCCGGCATCGACGCCGCCGGGCTGCCGTGGCAGGTGACCCGGCTCGGCTGCCGCGCCGAGTACACGTTCCGCCCCGAGGCCCCGCACGACGGCGCCGAGGCCGCGGCGGCCGACGACTTCGAGCTGCAGCAGCTCATGCACCTGCAGGCGCTCGTCGACGGGGTCCTGCTCACGCCGTTCCACAACATGGCGCTGATGAGCCCGGTCACGACCGCCGAGGACGTGGACCGGCACACGGCCTCCTTCGCGGCCGTCACGCAGGCCCTGCTCCGCTGACCCGGCGCCGACCAGGCCACGGGACGACGTGACGTGAGGGCATGACGTGAGGGCATGACGTGAGGGCATGACGTGAGGACATGACGACCGCGGGCCCCGCCGGCACCGCCCCCCTCGCCCGCTGCCCGGGCGACGGCAGGGCGGTGCTGGTGCTGGTGGCCCGCGCCCTCGCCGAGGGCGCCGTGGGGGGCGTCGCCCTGGCGCTGCTCGGCGGGGCCGTCCTGGCCGGGGTCAACGGCCGCAACCCGTTCGGCACCTTCCTCTCGCTGCCGCTGTCGGGACCGGTGGGTCTGGTGCTCGGGCTGCTCGGGGCGGCCACGGCGCTGCTCGTGCTGTGGCTCGAGGTCGTGCTGGTGCGCCGGCGCGGGATCCGCACGACACCGCTCCGGCTGGCCGTGGCCCCGGCGGCGACGGTCGCCGTGCTCGGCGGCACCGCGGTCTACCTGCTGCTGCACGGGCTCGACGGCGCCGAGGCGCTGCCCCTGTCCGTGGTCCTGGCCGCCGTGGCGACGCTCGGCGGGGGCGGCCTCGTCCTGTGGCGGGGACCGGTCCTGCTCCGCGACCCCGGCCGCCGGTAGCCCGTACGGGGCACACGCGGACGTACCGGTCACCCGACGGGCCCGGTCCGGCCACCCTCGACCGGTGACGACGACGACCTCACCGCCCGGCTGGTACCCCGACACCGCCGCACCCGACCTGCTGCGCTGGTGGGACGGCACCGCCTGGTCCCCCGAGACCACGCCGGTGCCCCGCGCGGCGGCAGGCGTCCTGACGGCCGCCCCCGCGACGGCCCCCTACGCCACGGCCCCCTTCGCCACGGCCCCCTACGCCACGGCCCCCTACGCCACGGCCCAGCGCGTGACCCCGCACCAGCACCGTCCGGTGCCCGCGCGGGTCGGCACCTCCCCGTCCGACCCCGCCCACTGGCTGCTGCCCACCGGACGGTCGGGCTGGTCCATCGCCGCCGGCTACGTCGCCCTGTTCGCCTGGCTCGTGTGGCCCCTCGGACCGGTCGCCCTCGGCCTCGGCGTGATGGGGCTGCGCGCGTCGGCGCGCACCGGCACGCACGGCCGGGGCCGGGCCTGGTTCGGCATCGTCGTGGGCGCGCTCGCGACGCTGGGGTGCGTCGTGGTCGTCGCGAGCCTGCTGAGGTGACCGCGCCCCTCGGCCGCGGGCCCGCCCCCGCCCCGCACGGCACCAGGACGGCCGAGGCGTCGCCGGGCGGAGCCCCGGGCGAGGCACCCGGCACCGGGTCCCTGCCGCTGCTCATCGCCCCGACGACCCTCCTGCCCGGGGTGACCCGCCGGGACGCCCTGCAGCCGTCCGTCGCACTGCCGCCCGCGGCGGCACCGGCCCGGGCGCCCCAGCCCGCCGCACCGCTGTGGACCCCCGCGCGCCCGGCCGGCCCCGGCCAGGCCCCCACGGGGACCTCCGGGCCGCCGCCCGACCCCGCCACCCGCTACGGCGCCACGGTCGGCCCGGCCGGGGCCCCCGTCACGCGGTTCGGTGCCGTGGCCGTCGGCCCGCCCGGGTCGGTGCCCACCACCGGCCGCCCCTCGGCGCCCGCCCCGGTCGAGCGCACCCTCTCGGCGTGGTCGATCGTCGCCGTCGTGGTCGCCGCGCTCACGCTCGTCCTCTGGTTCCTCTGCCTGCCGTGCGGCCTCCTGGGGGCCGCAGCGGTGGCCAGGGAGAAGAAGACGGGCACCGGCACGACGGTCCTCGGCTTCGCCGCGGTGGTCGTGGCCGTCGGGGCGCGGCTGTGCATGCGCGTCTTCGAGACCGGGAGCCCGCTCTTCTGAGCCGGCTCCCCGCGGGCGTGGTGCGCCGGCCCGGACCGGTCCCCGGGCCGGGTCCTCAGGACGGGCGCGCCGCGCTGGCCCTCTCGGCGGCACGGAGGTCGACCACGGCGGGCGTGCGCTCCTGGATCCCCCAGGGCGAGCCGTAGCCGTCGCGCAGCAGGTCGAGGAACGGGACGGCGTCGAAGGCCTCGGGCCCGAGCACGCCCGCACCGGACCACACGCCCGTGGCCAGCAGCTCCAGGGCGACGACGGGGTTGACCGCGGTCTGCCACACCACGCACTGGGTCCCGTACTCGGCCATCGACCAGTCGTTGTCGACCACGTGGTGGAGGTAGACCTCGCGCGGGGCACCGTCCTTCCCGGTGCCGGTGACCCAGAGCCCGGCGCAGGTGGCACCGTGCATCCGGTCGCCGAGGAAGGCGGGGTCGGGCAGGCAGGCGGCGACCACGTCGCGCGGGGACACGCCCACCCGCCCGGCGGAGGACGGCACCTGCACCGGCGCGGTGGAGTCCAGGCCGAGCACGTGCAGCGTCCGCAGCACGTCGATGAACTCCTGCCCGAGGCCGTACTTGAACGTCACGCGCTCGGCGTCGAGCCAGCGGGGCATGAGGATGACCTCCTCGTGCTCGACGTTCACGCACTCCACCGGGCCGATGCCGCCCGGGAAGTCGAAGACCTCCGGCTCGCTGAACGGCGCCGTGGTGAACCAGCCGCGGTCCTTCTCCCAGACCACCGGCGGGTTCAGGCACTCCTCGATGGTGGTCCAGATGGAGAACGAGGGAGCGAAGTCGTAGCCGTCGACGGTGAGGTTCGACCCGTCGCGGGTCCCCAGCTCGCGGACGTGGTCGAACAGGTGGTCCACGGCGTAGCGGGCGAACACGTCGGACAGGCCCGGCTCCACGCCGATGCCGACCAGCGCGAGCCGGCCCTCGGCCTCCCACTCCCCCGCCGCGGCGAACTGCTCGTCGCCGAGCTTGACCCCGGTCAGGGCGTGCGGCTGCTCCGGGTGGGGGTGCGACAGCGACATCGCCATGTCGAGGTAGTCCGCGCCCGCCGCCCGGGCGCCGGCGAAGACGCCCATGACGAAGCGCGGGTCGACCGCGTTCATCACGTGGGTGGCCCGGTGCTCCCGCGCCACCGCCTCCACCGACGCGGGGTCGGAGGCGTCGACGCGCGCGGCGACGAACCGCTCCTCGCCGGGGTGCCGCTCCCGCACCGCGGCCACGGTCCGCTCCGCGCGGGCGAGGTCGTGGTCCGCGACCACGCAGGCCTCGAAGAAGCCGCGCCGGGCGGCGATCCGGGCGAACGCGTCGCCCACGCCGCCGGAACCGATGAGAAGGATGCGCACAGGGGACTCCGTCGTCAGGGGTGGGTCGGGCCGGACAGGAGCGGTCAGGACGCCGCGGCGCGGCGCACGGAGAGCACCCGGCCCACGAGCACGACGAGCAGCGACAGGGCGAACATGGCCGAGCCGATGACGTAGGCCTGGGCGGGGATCCCGCGGGCGGCGGCGACGTACACGAACTTCGGGAAGGTGTCGGTGTTGCCGGAGTTGAAGTTCGTGATGATGAAGTCGTCGAAGCTCAGCGAGAAGGAGAGCAGCGCGGCGGCCGCGATGCCGGGCAGCAGGAGCGGCAGGGTGACCCGCCAGAAGGTCTGCAGCCCCGAGGAGTACAGGTCGGACGCGGCCTCCTCCAGCCGGGGGTCCAGCGTGGCCACGCGCGCCTTGACCGTCACCACGACGAAGCTGATGGTGAACATGGTGTGCGCGAAGACGATGGTCCAGAAGCCGAGCCCGACGCCGGCGTTGAGGAACTGCGCGAGCAGGGAGGCGCCGAGCACCACCTCGGGCGTGGCCATCGGCAGGAAGATGAGGATGTTGATGGCCCCGCGGGCCCGGAACCGGAACCGGACCAGCGCGTAGGCCAGCAGCGTCCCCATGATCGTGGCCAGCAGGGTCGCGATGAGCCCGATCTGGATGCTGTTGGCCAGGGCTTCGCACACCCCGGGCGCGCCGCAGGGGTTGGCCCAGTTGTCCAGGGTGAAGCCGCGCCAGATGAGGTTCGACCGCCCCCCGTCGTTGAACGAGAAGGCGACCACGTAGCCGATGGGCACGAAGAGGTAGCCGAACGCGAGGACGGCGAAGAGCGACGAGGAGGGTGTCGCCGGGGTTGCGCCGGACGGTGGTGAGCACGCCCCTCACAGCAGGTCGTCCGTCCCGGCGCGGCGGACGTAGACGTAGACCAGCGCGAGGATCGTCGCCATGAGGATGAACGACAGCGCCGCCGCCGTCGGGTAGTCCACGATCCGGAAGAAGCGCGACTCGATGACGTTGCCGATCATCTGCGTGCGCGAGGTCCCGAGCAGCGCGGCGTTGACGTAGTCGCCCGCCGCGGGGATGAAGGTGAGCAGCGTGCCGGCGACCACGCCCGGCAGGGACAGCGGCCAGGTGATGGTCCGGAACGTCGTCCACGGCCCCGCGTAGAGGTCCTGGCCCGCCTCGACGTAGCGCAGGTCGAGCCGCTCCAGCGAGGCGTAGATCGGCAGGGTCATGAACGGCACGAAGTTGTACGTCAGCCCGGCCACCACGGCGAACGACGTCGCCGTGAGCCGGCCGTCGCCGGGCAGCAGCGCCACGGCCTGCAGCGTGCGGACGACGACCCCCTCGTCGGCGAGGATCTGCCGCCAGGCGATGGTGCGCAGGATGAAGCTGGTGAAGAACGGCGCGATGATGAGGACCAGCAGCAGCGCCTGCAGCGTGGGGAAGCGGCGCGCCTTGACGGCCACCACGTAGGCCAGCGGGTAGCCGATGGCCAGGGCCACCACGGTGGCCAGCAGCCCGTAGGCGAACGAGCGCACGAACGTGGGCCAGTACTGGGCCAGCGCCTCGGTGTAGTTGGACACCTGGAACGCGGGCTGGAACTGGCCGATGTCGCCGCCCGGCACGGGGACCATGAGCGAGGTCGCGAACAGCGCGGCGATGGGCGCGGCGAAGAACAGCGCCAGCCAGGCCAGGCCGGGCACGGTGAGGACCCAGCCGGTCGCGCGGCGGCGCCGCCCGAGCCCCTGGGGCGGTGGCGGCGCGCCGGGCGGGTCGACCGCGACCGGGGTGGAGGCGAGCGCGGCCACCCTCAGCCGCCCGCGACCAGGACCGGGGCGTCCTCCTCGGCGACCACCGGCACGTCGTGGCCGGGCAGGAGGAAGCCGTGCTCCACCGCCCAGCACAGGTGCACCTGCTCGCCCACGCCCGGGTCGACGCCGCTGCCCAGGTTCTGCGCGAACACCGACAGCCGGCCGGCGCCGGGCAGGTCGACGAGGTACTGGGTGCTCACCCCGGTGTAGCTGCGGTCGACCACGCGGGCGGGGCCGAGCACGTCGGCCCCGGTCGGCGACGGGCCGCCGTCGGCGAGCAGGGACACCTTCTCCGGGCGGACCCCGAGCAGGACCTCCTGGCCGACGGAGACGTCGGCCGGGGCCCGGTGGCGGGCCACCGTGAGCCCCTGGGCCTCGCCGCCGGCGTCGGCGCGCACCTCGATGCGGTCGCCCGACACGGACACCACGGTGGACGGCAGCAGGTTGCACTGGCCGAGGAAGGAGGCGGTGAAGGCGGTCGACGGGTGGTCGTAGAGCTCCTCGGGTCGGCCCAGCTGCTCGATCCGGCCCTGGTTCATCACCGCGACGGTGTCGGCCATGGTCATGGCCTCCTCCTGGTCGTGGGTGACGTGGATGAAGGTGAGGCCGACCTCGGTCTGGATGCGCTTGAGCTCCACCTGCATCTGCCGGCGCAGCTTGAGGTCGAGGGCGCCGAGCGGCTCGTCGAGCAGGAGCACCTCGGGACGGTTGACCACGGCCCGGGCCAGGGCGACGCGCTGCTGCATCCCGCCGGACAGCTGGGACGGCTTCTTCGTCGCGACCTGGGCGAGCTCGACGAGCTCGAGGGCCTCCATGGCGCGGGCCTTGGCGTCGGCCACCTTGCGCCGGCGCAGCCCGAACATCACGTTGGCCAGCACGTCCAGGTGCGGGAACAGCGCGTAGGACTGGAAGACCGTGTTGACCGGCCGCTGGTAGGGCTTGGTCCAGGTCACGTCCTGACCGCCGATGGTGATCGAGCCCGACGTGGGGTGCTCGAGGCCCGCGACCATCCGCAGCGTCGTCGTCTTGCCGCACCCCGAAGGGCCGAGCAGGGCGAAGAACGACCCGGCCGGCACGTCGAGGTCGATCCCGTCGACCGCGACGGCCTCGCCGAACTCCTTCCGGATGCCCCGCAGGACCAGGCCGGACCCCGTGCTCGGCGCGGTGGTCACCGACCTATCACCTCCTGGAACTGCGTGGTGAACTCCGTCTCCTCGTCCGCGCTCAGGCTGCGGAAGAGCTTGACGTTGGAGAGGAACTCGTCGGTCGGGAAGATGAACGGGTTCTCGGCGAGCTCGGGGTCGATGGCCTCCATGGCCTCCTGCGCGCCCTTGACCGGGCAGATGTAGTTCACCCAGGCGGCGACCTGCGCGGCGACCTCGGGGTCGTAGTAGTAGTTCATCAGCGTCTCGGCGTTCGTCTTCCGGGGGCTGCCGACCGGGACCATCATGTTGTCGGTCCACAGGGTGCCGCCGGCGTCCGGGATGGCGAACTCCCACAGGTCCCCGGACTCGAAGTTGATCTGCGTGATGTCGCCGGACCAGCCGATGACGGCGAGCGCGTCCCCGGAGACCAGGTCCTCCTTGTAGGAGTTGCCGACGACCTGGCGGATCTGGCCGCTGGACACCTGCTCCTCCAGCACCTCCAGCCCCTTGCCGAAGTCCTCCGACGACCAGTCGCCCGAGATGTCGACGCCCTGCTCCATCATGATCAGGCCGACGGTGTCCCTCATCTCGTCGAGCACCTCGACCCGGCCCTTGAGCTCGGGGCGCCAGAGGTCGGAGACGTTGGCGAGGCCGTCGGGGAACTCCTCCTTGTTCCAGGCGATGCCGGCGAAGCCGGACTGCCAGGGCAGGGAGTGCGTGCGGCCGGGGTCGAAGTCCACGTCGGCGAGGTTGTCCAGGACGTTCGCCTTGTTGGGGATGTTCGCCTCGTCGAGCTCCTGGGTGTAGCCGAGGCGGATCATGCGCCCGGCCATCCAGTCGGTGAGCACGACGACGTCCTGGCCGATGTCGTCGCCGTTGGCGAGCTGCCCCTGGACCCGGCCGTAGAAGGAGTCGTTGCCGTCGATGTCCTCGGAGTACGTGACGTCGATGCCGGTCTGCTCGGTGAACGCCTCGAGGGTCGGGTAGGTCTCGCCGTCGTCCGCGAGGTCCAGGTACAGGGTCCAGTTGGCCCAGTTGAGCGTCTTGTCGTCCGCCGAGACGTCCGTCGCGGGCTGCGGCGCGCCGCCGGAGGACGTGCCGCCGGCCGTGGTGCCGCCCGTGCCGCAGGCGGCCAGGCCCAGCCCGACGCCGGCGGCGCCGAAGCCCCGGAGCACCTGGCGGCGGCCGAGCTGGGCCCGGACCAGCGCCCTGACCTGCGGGGTCAGGGTGGAGGGGTGCGGTCGACGGCCGCGCAGGGGTCGCGTGCTCACAGGGGGTCTCCTCAGCTGCTGATGTTGGTCATGACGTGCTTGACGCGGGTGTAGTCGTCGAACCCGTACATGGACAGGTCCTTGCCGTAGCCGGACTGCTTGAACCCGCCGTGCGGCATCTCCGCGACCAGCGGGATGTGCGTGTTGACCCACACGCAGCCGAAGTCGAGCGCCTTGGAGGCGCGCATCCCGCGACCGAGGTCCTTGGTCCAGACGCTCGAGGCCAGCCCGTAGCGGGTGGCGTTGGCCAGCTCGAGCGCCTCGGCCTCGGTGGCGAAGGTCTGCACCGTGATGACCGGGCCGAAGATCTCGTCGACCGTCACCTCGTCACCCTGCCTCAGGCCGGACACCACGGTGGGGGTCACGAAGAAACCGTCACCGAGCTGTGACGCCCGCCCGCCGCCGGCGTCGATGCTCGCGTGGTCCGGGAGCCGGTCGAGCATCCCGAGGACGCGGGACAGCTGGTCGGGGTTGTTGACCGGGCCGACGTCGACGCCCGCGTCCCGCGGCATGCCCAGCACGGTGGCCCGCGCGGCCTCGGCCAGGGCGGCCGTGAAGTCGGCGGCGACGCTCTCGTGGACGAGCACGCGCGTCGCCGCGGTGCAGTCCTGCCCGGCGTTGAAGTACCCCGCCCCGGCGATGCCCGCGGCGGCCGCGGCCAGGTCGGCGTCCTCGAAGACGAGGACCGGCGCCTTGCCGCCCAGCTCCAGGTGCACGCGCTTGAGCCCGTGGCTGGCCGCCTCGGCGACCTGCATGCCGGCCCGGATGGACCCGGTGACCGCCACCATGTCCGGGCGGTCGTGGCTGACGATCGCGCGCCCGGTGTCCCGGTCGCCGACGACGACGTTGAACACGCCGGGCGGCAGGAACTCCGCGGCGATCTCGGCGAGCAGGAGCGTGCTCTGCGGGGTGGTGTCGCTGGGCTTGACGACGATGGTGTTGCCGGCGGCGATGGCGGGGGCGAACTTCCAGGTGGCCATGTTGAGCGGGTAGTTCCACGGCGTCACCTGACCGATGACGCCGACCGGCTCGCGCCGGACGTAGCTGGTGTGGCCCTCCATGTACTCCGCGGCCGCACGGCCCTCGAGCATCCGGGCGGCGCCGGCGAAGAAGCGGATCTGGTCGACCGTGGGCGGGATCTCCTCGCTCATGGTCAGGTCGTACGGCTTCCCGGTGTCCTGCACCTCGAGGTCCACGAGCTCGGCGGCCCGGGCCTCGACGGCGTCGGCGATGCGCAGCAGCGCCAGCTGGCGCTGCGAGGGGGTGGTGTCGCGCCAGGCGGGGAAGGCCGCCGCGGCGGCGGCGTAGGCCGCGTCCACGTCCTCGGCGCTGCTGCGGGGGGCCCGGGCCACGACCTGGGCGGTGGCGGGGTCCACGAGGTCGTCCGCGGCGTCGGTGGCGGCCGCCACGTGCTGCCCGCCGACGAAGTTGCGCAGCAGCGGGACGGTGGACGACCGGTCGTCGGTGGCTGTCGTCATGGGTCGGGACACTAACCGCCAGCAGACGGAATCGGTAGGAGCGCGGGTGTGACAGTCGTGTTTCAGTCGTGCAGGGGCCCGCAATCCACGTGATCCGTCGTCCACGGCCTGTGACGGGCTTGCCAGCGGACGACGTCCGGCCCCACGATGCACGGGTGTCGACCAGGGTCGCGAGCAACGGCTCGCTCGTGCTCGACGACGTGTCCAAGCGCATCGTCGAGCTGCTCCAGGCCGACGGCCGGCGTGCGTACGCGAGCATCGGCAAGGCCGTCGGCCTGTCCGAGGCCGCGGTCCGCCAGCGGGTGCAGCGGCTCCTCGACGCCGGCGTCATGCAGATCGTCGCGGTCACCGACCCCATGCAGCTGGGCTTCGCCCGGCAGGCCATGATCGGCGTCCGCTGCGCCGGGGACATGCGCCCGGTGGCCGAGGCGCTGGCCACCATGCCGGAGGTCGACTACGTCGTCCTCACCGCCGGGTCGTTCGACCTGCTCGTCGAGGTCGTCTGCGCCGACGAGGACCACCTCATCACCCTGCTCAACGAGCAGATCCGCACCCTGCCGGGGGTCTCGACCACCGAGACCTTCGTCTACCTGAAGCTGCACGGGCAGCGCTACGACTGGGGCACCCGATGACCACGACCGAGCAGGACGTCACCACGAGCGCCTCCGGCGCGCTGACCCCCCGGGGCACGCCGCGCCAGGAGGCGGCCCGGGACCACCTGTGGCAGCACTTCGCGCGGCACTCCACCTACGAGGAGGGCGGGCAGGTGCCCGTCATCGTCAAGGGCGAGGGCGCGCGCATCTTCGACGACAAGGGCCGGCAGTACCTCGACGGGCTGTCGGGGCTGTTCGTCGTCAACGCCGGCCACGGCCGCCGGGTGCTGGCCGAGACCGCGGCCAAGCAGGCCGCCGAGCTCGCCTTCTTCCCGCTGTGGTCCTACGCGCACCCGGCGGCGATCGAGCTGGCCGAGCGCCTGGCCCACTACGCCCCCGGCGACCTCAACCGGGTCTTCTTCACCACCGGCGGCGGCGAGGCGGTGGAGACCGCGTGGAAGCTGGCCAAGCAGTACTGGAAGCTCATGGGCCGGCCCACCAAGCACAAGGTCATCAGCCGCCACGTGGCCTACCACGGCACCCCGCAGGGCGCGCTGTCCATCACGGGCATCCCCGACGCGAAGATCATGTTCGAGCCGCTGGTCCCCGGGGCGCACAAGGTCCCCAACACCAACGCCTACCGCGGCCCCGAGCACGTCCGCGACGACCCCAAGGCGTTCGGCCGCTGGGCCGCGGACCGGATCGAGGAGGCCATCCTCTTCGAGGGCGCCGAGACCGTCGCCGCGGTGTTCCTGGAGCCGGTGCAGAACTCCGGCGGCTGCTTCCCGCCGCCGCCCGGCTACTTCGAGCGGGTGCGGGAGATCTGCGACGAGCACGACGTGCTGCTCGTCTCCGACGAGGTGATCTGCGCGTTCGGCCGGATCGGGTCGATGTTCGCCTGCGACGACTTCGGCTACGTGCCGGACATGATCACCTGCGCCAAGGGGATGACGAGCGGCTACTCCCCCATCGGCGCCATGATCGCCAGCGACAAGCTGTTCGAGCCGTTCAAGAAGGGCACGACGAGCTTCTCCCACGGCTACACCTTCGGCGGGCACCCGGTGTCCGCGGCGGTGGCCATGGCCAACCTCGACATCTTCGAGGCCGAGGGCCTCAACGCCCGGGTCAAGGAGAACGCCCCGACGTTCCGGACCACCCTGGAGAAGCTGCTCGACCTGCCCATCGTCGGCGACGTCCGCGGCGAGGGGTACTTCTACGGGATCGAGATGGTCAAGGACAAGGCCACCCGGGAGACGTTCGACGACGACGAGTCCGAGCGGCTGCTGCGCGGGTTCCTGTCCAAGGCGCTGTTCGAGGCCGGGCTGTACTGCCGCGCCGACGACCGGGGCGACCCCGTCATCCAGCTCGCGCCGCCGCTGGTCGTGCGGGCAGGCCGAGTTCGACGAGATCGAGCAGATCCTGCGGGGGGTCCTCACCGAGGCCTGGGCCCGGCTCTGAGTGGCGGGCGAGCCTGACCCCTCCGGCGGCGCCGGGGGCCGCACCCGCGTGCGCCGGTCCCCCCACAAGCAGCAGCACGACGTCGCGGCCCGCGACGCCGTGCTCGCCGCCGCCCTGACGGGCGTCGTGGCCGTCGTCGACGACGGGCAGCCGTACGCGCTGCCGGTCGCGGTGGCCCCGGACACCGACCCCGCGACGGGGACGACCCGCCTGCTCGTCCACGGCTCCACCGGCTCCCGGCTGTTCCGGCTGCTCGCCGCCGGCGCGCCCGCCTGCCTGACCGTCACGCTGCTGGACGGGCTCGTGCTGGCCCGCAGCCAGTTCGAGTCCTCGATGCACTACCGCAGCGTGGTCGTGCTCGGCCGCTTCGCCCCGGTGGCGGCGGACGACGTCCCGCGCGCCCTCGGCGTCGTCACCGAGCACCTCATGCCCGGGCGCACGGCCGACGCCCGCCCCGCCTCGCGCAAGGAGACCGCGGCCACGCTCCTGCTCGGCCTCCCGGTGCAGGAGTGGTCGCTCAAGGTGTCGGCCGCGGACCCGGACGACGAGGACGGCGACCTGGACCGGCCGGTCTGGGCCGGCGTGGTCCCGCTGCGCCAGGTCTGGGGCGAGCCGCGCCCCGCGCCCGACCTCCGCCACCCCGTCCCGGTCCCGGCCTACGTGGCGCGCCTGGCCGGAGGGGCGCGGATGAGCGGGCACCGCTCGCTGTCGATGTGGCACGAGCAGGTCCACGACGCCGGCGACCCGCTGCTGCCCACCGACGTGCTCGAGGGCGACACCGACGTCGACGTCTGCATCGTCGGCGCCGGGTACACCGGGCTGTGGACCGCCTACTACCTGGCCCGGGCCCGCCCCGACCTGCGGGTGGCCGTGGTGGAGTCCCACGTCGCCGGCTACGGCGCGTCGGGCCGCAACGGCGGCTGGTGCTCCGCCCTGTTCCCCGCCTCGGTGGCCGCCCTCGAGCACCGCCACGGCCGCGAGCAGGCCCTGGCCATGCGCCACGCCATGAACGGCACCGTGGACGAGGTCGGCCGCGTCGTGGCCGCCGAGGGCATCGGCTGCGGCTGGTCCCGGGGCGGCACCGTCGTCCTGGCCCGCAGCGAGGCCCAGCTGCGCCGGGCCCGCACCGAGCACCAGGTCGACCAGGCCTACGGCGGCATCGACGGCGTCGAGCTGCTCGACGCCGCCGGTGCCGCGTCGCGGCTGGCGGCCACGCGTGTCCGTGGTGGCACGTGGACGCCCTGGTGCGCCCGGCTGCAGCCCGCCGCCCTGGTCCGCGGGCTGGCCGACGCGGTCCGACGACTGGGCGTGCGCGTGCACGAGAGCACCCGCGCCACCGCGGTGGAGCCCGGCTGCGTGCGCACCTCCCGGGGCACCGTCCGCGCGGGCCAGGTCGTGCGGGCCACCGAGGCCTGGACCTCCGCGCTGCCCGGGACCCGCCGCGCGGTCGATCCCCGTCTACAGCCTCATCGTCGCCACCGAGCCGCTGCCGCCGTCGGTGTGGGAGCAGGTCGGGCTGGCCCGGTACGAGACGTTCAGCGAGCACCGGCACCTCGTGGTCTACGGGCAGCGGACCAAGGACGACCGGCTCGTGTTCGGCGGTCGCGGCGCCCCCTACCACTGGGGCTCGGGGATCCGGCCCGCCTTCGACCGCGACGAGCGGGTGTTCGCGCGGCTGCGGGCGACCCTGCACGAGCTGCTCCCCCAGGTCGCGCCGTACGCGGTGACGCACTCCTGGGGCGGCCCGCTGGCCATCCCCCGCGACTGGCACGCCAGCGTGGGCCTGGACCCGGCGACGGGCATGGGCTGGGCCGGCGGCTACGTGGGCGACGGGGTGGGCACGGCCAACCTGGCCGGGCGCACCCTGGCCGACCTCCTGCTCGGCCACGACACCGAGCTCACCCGGCTGCCGTGGGTGCAGCACCGCTCGCCGTCGTGGGAGCCGGAGCCGCTGCGCTGGGCCGAGGTCAACGCCGGGCTGGCCATGGCCACCGTCGCCGACGCCGAGGAGCGCCTGACGGGCCGTCCGGCGCTGTCCGGCCAGGTGCTGGGCAAGCTCACGGGCCACTGAGACCGGGCGGCCCCCCACCCCTGCGCGGGGGCCGTCCCTGGCTGGACAGGACGCCCGACAGTGGTCACCCGTGTGCTCTCCGACGGCGACGCGGTCGCCCGCCCGAGTGCTTCCGAGACCGAGCTCGCCGCCGGTCTCGGGGAATCCGAGGCCGACCTCGCCGCCGCGCGGCCGTCGGGATCCAGCGCCCCGTCGCCGACACGGCGGCGGCGCCGTGCCGGGCCGAGCGGGCCTCAGTTGATGATGTGGCCGCCCTCGTGCGCCAGGAGCACGGTCAGCCGGTCCTGCCACGCCTGGAGGTCCTCCGGCGTCAGGCGGGTCCAGGTCGTCACCTCCTCCAGCACGCGCAGCGGCTCGCGGCTGCGGTAGGAGCGCGTGGGGTTGCCGGGCAGCTTCTTGTCGGTGACGTTCGGGTCGTCCTCGAGCGGTCCGGTCGGCTCCACGCGGTACACCCGGGGTGCGGCCCCGGTGCCGGCGAGCACCGCGGCGACCTCGGCCGCCAGGCCGGCACCGTCGAGCACGGCCGTGCAGTAGACGTGGTTCATGACCACCTCGGGGCGGTAGTTCGACGGGCGGCCGGCGGTCAGCAGGTCGCCGGGGCGCAGGTCGGCGACCGTGCCGTGGAAGAACGGTCCGTCGTCCATGGGGTGGTCCACGGGCACCAGCATGGCCTGGGGCGCGCCTCGGGCGGGGCTGGGGCGGGACTGACGGGACGCGCGTCGCGTCGTTACGGTGCCCGGCATGGCCATCCGCCTCGACAACGTCGCCATCGCCGTCCGGGACCTCGAGGCCACGGTCGCCTTCTTCACCGACCTCGGGCTCACCGTCCTCGGTCGCGACGAGGTGAGCGGCGGCTGGTCCGACACCGCGGTCGGCCTGGACGGCAACCACGCGAAGATCGCCATGCTCGCCACCCCGGACGGGCACGGACGGCTCGAGCTGTTCGAGTACCTGCACCCGGACGCCATCGAGACCGAGCCCACCCGGCCCCACGAGATCGGGATGCACCGGGTGGCCTTCGCGGTCGACGACCTCGACGAGAGCCTGCGGGTCGCCGCGCGGCACGGCTGCCACCCGCTGCGCGGGGTCGCGACCTACGAGGACCTGTACCGGCTCACCTACGTGCGCGGCCCCAGCGGCATCATCGTCATGCTCGCCCAGGCCCTGCGCCGCGACTGACCCGGCCGTCGGTGGCCCGCCGCCCGGTCGGCAGCTCTCACGGCTCCCAGTAGCCCACCGCGCACAGCAGCCGGGTCTCCTCGTCCGCCCCCTCCGGCGGCTCGACGGCCGGCGGGAACACGCCCCACTCCCGCCACATGTCCGCCTGCGGCACGACGTGCTCCTGGAGGCCGGCCACGAGCTCCGGCGACAGGTGGAACGGGATGCCGAGGTGCTTGGCGACCAGCCACGCCTGGAACGCCCGGTAGGTCGCGAGGTGCGCGAAGCCCTCGGCCGCGGGGAAGTCCCCGTAGGAGAAGCGGAACGCGGAGGCCGGGTCGACCCCGCCCCGCACGGCGGCGGTGGCGGCGTCCTGGAGCGCCCCGTAGGAGCCCACGGGGTCGTCGCCCAGCAGGTCGGCGTCCCGCAGCTCGTCGCCGTCGGCGGCGGAGCGGCCCTGCAGCAGCAGGGGCACCCACGCCTCGTCGTAGGCGTGCGCGGCCAGGATGTCGCGGTACGTGGGGTCGGGGGTGCGGGTCCACCCCTGCGGCGCCGGTCGGGTCAGGTCGGCGGGGTCGATGCGGTCGACGACGCTGCGCATCGCGGCGTCGGAGGCGAGGAAGAGCTCCGTGGTGTCCATGCCCGGACGCTAGGACCGCCCTCCGACACCGGGGCCGTCTCCTACAGGGCGATGCCCACGTACTTCGTGTCCAGGTACTCCTCGATGCCCTCGGCGCCGCCCTCGCGCCCGAAGCCGCTGGCCTTGACCCCACCGAACGGCGCGGCCGGGTTGGACACCACGCCCTGGTTGAGCCCGACCATCCCGGACTGCAGCGCCTCGGCGGTCCTCAGCGCCCGCGAGATGTCGCGGGTGTACAGGTAGGAGACGAGGCCGTACTCGGTGGCGTTGGCCAGCGACACGGCCTCGGCGTCCTCGGAGAACGTCATGACCGGGGCGACCGGTCCGAAGATCTCCTCCTGCTGGAGCCGGGCGTCGGCGCGGACGCCGGTGAGCACGGTCGGGGCGTAGAACGCGCCGGGCCCGTCGATGCGGTCGCCGCCGGTGACCACGGTGGCGCCGCCCTGGACCGCGTCGGAGACCAGCTCGTGCACCCCGTCGCGGGCCTGCTGGGTGATGAGCGGGCCGACCTTGGTGGCCGGGTCGGTACCGCGCCCGACGGGCATGGCCTCGAGCTTCTCGGCCAGGCGGCGCGCGAACTCCTCGGCGACCGACTCGTGGACGAGGAAGCGGTTGGCGGCGGTGCAGGCCTCGCCGATGTTGCGCATCTTGGCCAGCACCGCGCCCTCGACGGCCGCCTCGAGGTCGGCGTCGGAGAAGACGAGGAACGGCGCGTTGCCGCCGAGCTCCATCGACACCCGCTGCAGGTTGTCCGCGGCCTGGGCCACGAGCCGCTTGCCCACCGGGGTCGAGCCGGTGAACGTCACCTTGCGCAGCCGGGCGTCGCCGAGCAGCGGCTCGACGAGCGCGCCGGCCTTCGAGCTCGGCAGCACCGCGAGCACGCCGTCGGGCAGGCCCGCCTCGCGCAGGACGTCGGCGAAGGCGAGCGCGCTCAGCGGGGTCTGCGCGGCGGGCTTGAGGATCATCGTGCAGCCCGCGGCGAGGGCCGGGCCGATCTTGCGCGTGGCCATGGCCAGCGGGAAGTTCCACGGCGTGATGGCCAGGCACGGCCCGACCGGCTGCTTCATGGTGAGCAGGCGGGTGGCGCCGTTCGGGGCGGTGGACCAGCGGCCGTAGGCGCGCACGGCCTCCTCGGAGAACCAGCGGAGGAACTCCGCGCCGTAGGCCACCTCGCCGCGGCTCTCGGCCAGCGGCTTGCCCATCTCCAGGGTCATGAGCAGGGCGAGGTCCTCGGCCCGCTCGGTGGTGATCTCGAAGGCCCGGCGCAGGATCTCGCCGCGCTCGCGGGGAGCGGTCGCCGCCCAGCCGGCCTGGGCGTCGAGGACCGCGTCGAGGGCGTCCAGGGCGTCGGCGGGCGAGGCGTCGGCGACCTCGGTGAGCACCTCGCCGGTGGAGGGGTCCTCCACGGCGAGCGTCGCCCCCCGGTCGGCGTCGCGCCAGCGCCCGCCGACGAGCAGGCCGGTGGGGACGGCGGCGACGACGGCGCGCTCGCGCGCGGGGTCGACGGGGGCGGAGGCGTCCGGGGCGGGGGCCGTGGAGGTGGTCACGACGGGACGCTAGCGCGGCCCCCGGCGACGCGCCGCCCCTGGTCCG
Source organism: uncultured Actinomycetota bacterium (assembly GCA_963750335.1). Lineage (GTDB taxonomy): Bacteria > Actinomycetota > Actinomycetes > Actinomycetales > JBBAYJ01 > Aquipuribacter. Next base: position 803,855 of record CAVVQD010000008.1, on the reverse strand, counting down.
GACGAGGGCGTGCCAGGCTGGGCGACGTGCCGCTGGACCCCCGCTCCCTGCCCACGGCCGCCCTGGCGTTCCTGCGCGAGCGGCACCTGGCCAGCCTGTCCGGGCTGCGCGCGGACGGCAGCATCCACGCCGTGCCGGTGGGCTTCACGTGGGACGACGGCACCGGCCTGGCGCGGGTGATCACCAGCGCAGGGACGCAGAAGGCGGCCAACGTGGCCCGGGGCTCGCGGGTGGCGCTCTGCCAGGTGGACGGCTGGCGCTGGCTCACCCTGGAGGGCACCGGCACCGTCGTCGACGACCCGGAGCGCGTGGCCGACGCCGTCGCCCGCTACACCGCCCGCTACCGGCCCCCGCGCGAGAACCCCCGCCGGGTGGTGCTGGAGATCAGGGTCGACCGGGTCCTCGGCCTGGTCGAGCGGCCCTCCCCGGGCTGAGGCCGCTCAGTAGGAGCCGCGCCGCCGCATGACGTCGACGACCCGGTCCAGGTAGGCGTCCACCGCGGTCTCGCGGTAGCCGCGGCTGCCGCGCCCGACCCGGAACACGGACGTGCGGACCTCGTCGACGGTCAGCGGCCGCCCGAGGACCAGGTGCTCGCGGACCCGGCGGCACAGCTCGTCGACCTCGTGGACGCGGTAGCCCGCCCGCAGGCCCGAGGCGCGGGGGAAGCGGCGCCCGTCGTCGCGCTCGAGCCGGGCCAGCACGGCGTCCTCGGCCTCGCGCCAGCTCGCGGGGCCGCTGCGCTCCTCCCGGGAGACGAACGCGTCCTCGATCCGGTCCAGCGCGCTGTCGACGTCGTCGACGACGTAGCCGTCCCGGCGCATGTCGAAGCCCACGGTGCGCACGTGCCAGGAGGTGATGGACCCGGGCGGGCCGCCCGCGTCCCAGACGCCCTTGGCCCGGCCGAGGAAGTCCTCCACCTGCCCCCGCGCGTAGCCCTTGCGCAGCCGTCCCGTGCGGGAGAAGAGGTCGTCGCTCACGAGGGCAGCGTGCCGGTCGCGACCGCCCCGTCGATCGGGACCGCGGTGGAGCCCTGCCGCGGCTGGACCAGGTCCTGCGCCGCGAGCTGCCCGCACGCCCCGTCGATGTCCCGGCCCCGGGTGTCCCGCACGGTCGTGGCGATGCCCGCCTCGCGCAGGGTCCGGACGAACTCGTGCTCCACCCGGGGGTCGGAGGCGGTCCAGATCGACCCCGGGGTGGGGTTGAGCGGGATGGGGTTGACGTGCACCCAGCCGCGCCCCCGCCGGTTCAGCTCCCGCGCCAGCAGGTCCGCCCGCCACGCGTGGTCGTTCATGTCGCGGATGAGCGCGTACTCGATGCTCACGCGCCGGCCCGTGGTCTCGAAGTACCCACGCGCCGCGTCGAGCAGCTCGCCGACCTTGTGCGTCGTGTTGATGGGGACCAGCGTGTCGCGCAGCTCGTCGTCCGGGGCGTGCAGGCTGACCGCGAGGGTGACGGGCAGCCCCTCGCCGGCCAGGCGCTCGATGGCGGGGACCAGGCCGACCGTGGAGACGGTGATGTGCCGGGCGGAGATGCCGAGGCCGTCGGGGGCGGGGTCGGTCATCCGGCGCAGCGCGCCGAGGACGGCGCCGTAGTTGGCCAGCGGCTCCCCCATGCCCATGAACACGACGTTGCTCACCCGGGTGCCGTTGTCGGCGCTGGCCCGGACCACCTGGTCGACGATCTCGGCGGTGGACAGGTTGCGGGTGAGGCCCTGCTGGCCGGTCGCGCAGAACGGGCACGCCATGCCGCAGCCGGCCTGGCTCGACAGGCACAGCGTGGTCCGGTCGGAGTAGCGCATGAGCACGCTCTCGACCAGGGCGCCGTCGAACAGCTTCCACAGCGTCTTCACGGTGGCCCCGTGGTCGCCCTCCATCCGGCGGACCACGGACAGCAGGTCCGGCAGGACGGCGGCGGCCACCGCGTCGCGCTGGGCGGCGGGCAGGTCGGTCATGTCCGCGGCGGTGCTGGTGAACCGGGTGAAGTAGTGGCGCGACAGCTGCGCGGCCCGGAACCGGGGCAGCCCGGCGGCCACGACCGCGTCCGCGCGCTGCTCGACCGTGAGGTCGGCGAGGTGCTGCGGCGGCTTGCCGCGGCGCGGCGGGGCGAGGACGAGCTCGAGGGGCACGGGACCAGTGTGCCAACGATCCGGCCCCGTCTGGTACCGCACCCGGGACGGGCCCGGCCGCGACCGGTTGTGCCCGGCCCGGGCGGGCGCTCTGATGGGAGCCATGGTGGACACGACGCCCGACCTGATCGTGGAGGAGGCCCGCACCGACGGGCGCGAGGAGTACCTGCCCCCCGAGGAGCTGGAGTCGCTGCAGTGCTGGTGGCGCGCGGCCAACTACCTGTCGGTGGGCCAGATCTACCTCATGGGCAACCCGCTGCTGCGCGAGCCCCTGCAGGCCGAGCACACCAAGCCCCGCCTGCTCGGGCACTGGGGCACCACGCCCGGGCTCACGTTCGTCCACGCCCACCTCAACCGGGCGATCCTCGCCCGGGACCTGCAGGTGCTCAACATCACCGGCCCGGGCCACGGCGGCCCGGGCCTGGTCGCCGCGGCGTGGCTGGACGGCACCTACTCCGAGGTCTACCCCGACGTCTCCTACGACGAGGCGGGGATGCAGCGGCTGTTCACCCAGTTCAGCTTCCCCGGCGGCATCCCCAGCCACGTGGCGCCCGAGACCCCCGGCTCGATCCACGAGGGCGGCGAGCTCGGCTACGCCCTGTCGCACGCCTTCGGGGCCGCCTTCGACAACCCCGACCTCGTGGTGGCCGCGGTCGTCGGCGACGGCGAGGCCGAGACGGGCCCGCTCGCGGCGAGCTGGCACTCCACCAAGTTCCTCGACCCGGTGGGCGACGGGGCCGTGCTGCCGGTCCTCCACCTCAACGGCTACAAGATCGCCAACCCGACGGTGCTGTCCCGGATCCCCGAGGGCGAGCTCCTCGACATGCTGTCCGGCTACGGCTGGGAGCCCCGGGTGGTCTCCGGCAGCGACCCCGAGCAGATGCACCACGCCTTCGCCCGGGCCCTGGACGACTGCCTGGACGAGATCGCGCGGATCCAGACGCAGGCCCGCACCGAGGGGCGCAGCGGCCGGCCGCGCTGGCCGATGATCGTGCTGCGCTCCCCCAAGGGCTGGACCGGCCCCCGGGAGGTCGACGACCTGCCGATCGAGGGCCACTGGCGCTCCCACCAGGTGCCGTTCGCGGACGCCCGGAACAACCCCGAGCACCGCGAGGTCCTCCAGACCTGGATGCGGTCGTACCGCCCCGAGGAGCTGTTCGACGGGTCGGGCACCCCCGTCGAGGCCGTGCGTCGGCTGTCCCCGGCGGGCGAGCGGCGGATGAGCGCGATCCCGCAGGCCAACGGCGGCGTGCTCCGCAAGGCCCTCCGGCTGCCGGACTGGCGCGAGCACGGCATCGAGGTCACCGCCCCCGCCACCACCGCGGCCGGCGCCACCGGGGTGCTCGGCCGCTACCTGCGCGAGGTGATGGTCCTCGACGCGCCCCACCGCAGCTTCCGGATGTTCGCCCCCGACGAGAACAACTCCAACCGGCTGCAGGCCGTCCTGGAGGTCACGGGCCGCGCCTGGCAGGAGGGGGTCCTCAGCACCGACACCGGGCTGGCCCCGGACGGCCGGGTCATGGAGATCCTGTCCGAGCACACCTGCCAGGGCTGGCTCGAGGGCTACCTGCTCACGGGGCGGCACGGGCTCTTCTCCTGCTACGAGGCGTTCGTCCACATCGTCGACTCGATGGTCAACCAGCACGCCAAGTGGCTGAAGACCACGCGCGAGATCGAGTGGCGCCGGCCGGTGTCGAGCCTGAACTACCTGCTCACGAGCCACGTCTGGCGCCAGGACCACAACGGCTTCTCCCACCAGGACCCCGGCTTCATCGACCACGTGGTGAACAAGAAGGCCGAGGTCGTCCGGGTGTACCTGCCGCCGGACGCCAACAGCCTGCTCAGCGTGGCCGACCACTGCCTGCGCAGCACCGGCTACGTCAACGTGGTCGTGGCCGGCAAGCAGGAGGCGCCGCAGTACCTGTCGGTCGAGGCGGCCGACGCGCACTGCAGCGCGGGCGCCGGGATCTGGGGCTGGGCCAGCACCGACGAGGGCGTGGAGCCCGACGTGGTCGTGGCCTGCGCCGGCGACGTGCCCACGATGGAGGCCCTCGCGGCGACCGAGCTGCTGCTCGGCTTCTTCCCCGACCTGCGCGTCCGCTTCGTGAACGTCGTGGACCTCATGCGGCTGCAGAGCGCCGGGGAGCACCCGCACGGCATGTCCGACGGGGAGTTCGACTCGCTGTTCACCACCGACAAGCCGGTGATCTTCAACTACCACGGCTACCCGTGGCTCATCCACCGCCTCACGTACCGGCGCACCAACCACGACAACATCCACGTGCGCGGCTACGTGGAGGAGGGCACGACGACGACGCCGTTCGACATGTGCGTGATGAACCGGATCGACCGCTTCCACCTCGCGATGGACGTCATCGACCGGGTGCCGCGGCTGAGGGTGGTCGGCGCCCACGCCCGCTCGGCGCTGGCCGCGACGCTCGTCGAGCACCACCGGTACACCCGGACCCACGGCGAGGACATGCCGGAGGTGCGGGACTGGGTCTGGAGCCGCTGAGCGGGCCGCTCAGCCCTCGGTGAGCACGGCCCAGCCGCGCGGGGGCAGCCGCAGCCGGCCCGGTGACGGCTCGCCGGCGCCCAGCAGCACCCGCCACGCCCCCTCGGGGACGTCGAGGTCGACCGGGTCCGTGTGCAGCGACAGCGCGACGAGCAGCCGGTCCCCGCCGCCCCCCTCGCTGCTCGCGTCCGTGCCGCTGCTGGTGCTTCTGCTGCTGCTGGTGACGTAGACCAGGTGCTCGTTGGCCAGGTCGCCGACCTCGGTGCGGGCCGTGGCCAGCCACGGCCGGTCGCGCCGCAGCGCGGCCAGGTCGCGGTACCGCTCGAACGTCCCGGGCACCTCGGGCGCCAGCGCGAGCGGGTCCTCGGGGAAGGCCGGCCGGATGGCGTCGTCGCCGCCCAGGCGCTCCTCCTTGACCGCGTGCAGGCCGTGCTCGTCGCCGGCGTAGACGCTCGGCACGCCGGCCACGGTGAACAGGACCACCTCGGCGTGGGGCAGCAGGGCGTCGTCGGGGACCTGGCTCGCGATCCGGGTGACGTCGTGGTTGCCGAGGAACGTCTGCGGGGCGGCGGCGCCGCGTGAGCCCCGGGTGCCGGCCGAGGGCGTGGGCGAGCTCCCACAGGTTGGCGTCGACGAGGCTGCTCCACGTCGCCTTCCACAGCTGGTACTGGGTGATCGCGTCCAGCCCGGCGGCCTCGGCCACCGCCGCGTAGTCGCCGTGGATGACCTCCCCGAGGAACCAGCTGCCCGGGCGCGCGGACCGGGCCGTCGTCGGTGAGCTGCCGCAGGAACGCCGGGGCGACGGCGTAGGCCGCGTCGAGGCGCCACGCGGTGACCCCGGCGCCGGCCCACCGCTCGAGCACGCCCGCGAGGTGCTCCCGCACCGCCGGCTCGTCGTGGTCGAGGGCGACCAGGCCGCCGTGCCCCTCGAAGGTGCCGTAGCCGGGCTCGCTGCCCGGCCCGGCCCAGCCGGTCTCGGGCCAGGTCAGCCGGAACCACGAGGCGTACGGCGAGGACGGCCCGTCGCGGAGCACCTCGCGGAAGGCCCAGAAGTCCCGGCCCACGTGGTTGAACACCCCGTCCAGGGCGACGGCCACGCCGCGGTCCGCGGCCGCGGCCACCAGGTGCGCGAGGTCGTCGGCGTCGCCGAGGCGGGGGTCCACCCGGTCGTAGGCGACGGTGTCGTAGCCGTGGCTGGAGCTGCGAAGACCGGGCCCAGGAGCAGGCCGTCCGCCCCCAGGGCCACGACGTGGTCGAGCCAGCGCTCCAGGCGGGGCAGGCGGTGGACCACCGGCGCCCCCTCGGGCAGGGCCTCCGGCTCGGCCCCCAGGAAGGTGAGCGGGTGCAGGTGCCACCAGAGCCGGGCCGGTCCCGGCGACGGGCTGCTCATCCCCCGACCGGGACGAGCACCGTCAGCAGCACGTAGGCCACCGGGGCCGCGGGGAGCAGGGAGTCCAGCCGGTCCATGATCCCGCCGTGCCCGGGCAGGAGGCTGCCCATGTCCTTGATGCCGAGGTCTCGCTTGAGCAGCGACTCCGACAGGTCGCCGACGGTGGCGGTGGCCACGATGGCCAGCCCGAGCAGGACCCCGCCCCACCACGGCCCGTCCAGGGCGACCGGACGACCCGGCCACGCCCAGGAGCACGGCGAAGCACGGCCGAGCCGGCCAGGCCCTCCCACGACTTCTTCGGGCTCACCGAGGGGGCCATCGGGTGCTTGCCCCACACCACGCCGAAGGCGTACCCGCCGATGTCGCTGCCGATGGCCACCATGAGGAACGCGAGCACCCGGTAGGCCCCGTCCGGCTCGGCCAGCAGCACCACGGAGAAGCCGGCGAGGAACGGGACGTAGGCCGCGGTGAACACGCCCGCGGTGACGTCCCGCACGGGGTTCGGCCCGTCCAGGACCCGCCACATGAGCACGGCGAAGGCGGTGAGGGCGAAGGTGACGAGCAGCGCCTCGACCCCGCTGACGAACGCGGAGACCGAGCATGCCGACCGCGCCCGACGACGACGGGGATCACGGGGATCCGGATGCGGCGGGCGCGGAAGGCGTTGGACAGCTCCCACACCGCGAGCACGATCGCGGCCGCCGACGAGGACGACGAACGCCTCCTTGCGGACGAACAGCGACACCGCGACGAGGGCGCCGCCGAGCCCGCTGCCCGACGGCGACCGCGGCGGGCAGGTTGCGCCCGGCCCGGCGGTCCTTGAGCCTGGCGCCCGGTCCTGGTCAGCGGCGACGACGGCGGCACCGTCGTCGGGGCGGCGACGGCACGAGCGGGCTGTGCCCGGCGCGCGAGGGCCGCGGGCACCTCGTGGGCGTCCAGTCGGCCGTGCCGGGACCCGGCGGGTCCCGGTGGCGGGGTCCGTCGGGCTGGGCATGCTCAGACCTCCAGGAGCTCGGCCTCCTTGCCGCGCAGCAGCTCGTCGATCTCGTCGACGTGGCGGCGGGTGAGCTGCCTCCAGCTCCTTCTCCGCGCGGGTGACCTCGTCCTCGCCGGCCTCGCCGTCCTTGACGATGCGGTCGAGCTCCTCCTTGGCGCGGCGGCGGATGTTGCGCACCGAGACGCGGGCGTCCTCGGCCTTGCTGCGGCGAGCTTGATGTAGTCCTTGCGCCGCTCCTCGGTGAGCTGCGGCAGCATCGACGCGGATCGATCGTCGCCGTCGCTGTTGCGGGTTCACGCCGAGGTCGGTGTCGCGCAGCGCCTGCTCGATGGCGGCCATCGCGACTTGTCGTACGGGGTGACGAGGACGGTCCGGGCCTCCGGGGACTGGAAGGAGGCCAGCTGCTGCAGCGGGGTCGGCGCGCCGTAGTAGTCGACCATGATCTTGGCGAACATGGCCGGGTTGGCGCGGCCGGTGCGGATGCCGGCGAAGTCCTCCTTGACGACGTCGACCGCCTTGGACATCTTCTCCTCGGCCTCGAACATCGCCTCGTCGATCACGTCGTCTCCTCCGTCGGGTCTGGTGCCGGTCCTGGGTGCAGGTCGCGGGACTACCCCGTGACGAGCGTGCCGATCCTCTCACCGACGAGCGCGCGGGTGATGTTGCCCGCGCCCTCCATGCCGAAGACGACCATGGGCAGCCGTTGTCCATGCAGCAGGCTGAACGCGGTGGCGTCGACGACCTTGAGGCCCTGGCGCAGGGCGTCCTGGTAGCGTGAGGTCCTCGATCTTCGTCGCCGCGGGGTCCTTGCGCGGGTCGGCGGTGTAGACGCCGTCCACGCCGTTCTTGCCCATGAGGACGACGTCGGCCTTGATCTCCAGCGCGCGCTGGGCGGCCGACGGTGTCGGTGGAGAAGTAGGGCAGGCCGGCGCCGGCGCCGAAGATCACGACGCGGCCCTTCTCCAGGTGCCGGATCGCGCGGCGCGGGATGTACGGCTCCGCGACCTGGCCCATGGTGATGGCGGTCTGCACGCGGGTGTCGCAGCCGGCCTGCTCGAGGAAGTCCTGCAGGGCCAGGCAGTTCATCACCGTGCCGAGCATGCCCATGTAGTCCGCGCGGGCCCGCTCCATGCCGCGCTGGCGACAGCTCGGCGCCGCGGAAGAAGTTGCCCCCGCCGACGACGATGCCGACCTGCACCCCCTGCTCCGCCGCGGCCGCGATCTCTCGGGCGACCCGGGAGACGACGTCCGGGTCGACCCCGACCTGGCCGCCGCCGAACGCCTCCCCGGACAGCTTGAGCAGCACCCGACGGTCCCGGGGGCTCCGCGGGACGTCGCGCTCGCTGGCGGAGGACGGCACCGTGGTCATGTCGCTGCTGTCCTCCGTCACGCTCGCTCGGTCCCTCAGGACGCCGACGCGGAAGCGGGCGAAGCCCGTGGCGGTGAGCCCGGCCTCGGACGAGCACCTTCGCCGACGGCCCTCTTGTTGTCCTTGGTGAAGGCCTGCTCGAGCAGGACGTTCTCCTTGAGGTAGCCCTTGACCCGGCCCTCGACGATCTTGGTCAGCGCCTGCTCGGGCTTGCCCTCGTTGACGCGCGGTCTCCTGCGGCGATGCGCCGCTCGGACTCGCAGCGTCTCCTCGGGCACGTCGTCGCGGGTCAGGACGCGCGGGCGACATGGCGGCGATGTGGAGGGCGACGTCGCGGGCCGTGGCCTCGTCGCCGCCCTCGACCGCGAGCAGCACGCCGATCTGCGGGGGCAGGTCGGGGCTGGTGCGGTGCAGGTAGGAGGCGACGTGGGCGCCGGACAGGCGGGCGACGCGGCGGACCTCGATCTTCTCGCCGAGGGTCGCGTTGCCCTCGTCGAGCAGGGCCTGGACGGTGCGTGCCGCCGTCGGTCGGGGTGCTCAGCGAGCGCCTCGGCGTCGGTGGCGCCGGAGGCCACGGCGGCCGCGAGGACCTGGCCGGCGAGCTCGGCTTGAAGCGCTCGCCCTTGGCGACGAAGTCGGTCTCGCAGTTGACCTCGACCAGGACGCCGACGCCGTCGTTGACCTAGGCGGCGACCAGGCCGTTGGTGGCGCTGCGGCCCTCGCGCTTGGTCACGCCCTTGAGGCCCTTGACGCGCAGGATCTCGACGGCCTTGGCGCTAGTCGCCGTCGGCCTCGTCGAGCGCCTTCTTGACGTCGAGCATGCCGGCGCCGGTGCGCTCGCGCAGGGCCTTGATGTCGGCGGCGGTGTATGCTGGCCATGGTCGTGCTCCTCCGGGTGGGTGGGACGGTGCACGCCGGGCGCGGGCCGGCCGCTCGGGGCGGCTCCTGGGGCGGCCGGCTGGTGGCGGCGCGCCCGCCGTGCCGGCCGGAGGCCGCGGCGGCGGGCGTCAGGTCCCGCGTCGCTCGGGCGCGGGGCCGGGTGGCCAGCTCAGGCGTTGTCGTCGCCCTGGACCGGGGGTCTGGTCGGTCGGCGGCGGAGGCGAGGGTCCGGGTCCGCTCGGCCGGCGGCCTCGGCGCGGGGGTCTCCTCGGCCGGGGTCTCGGCGACCTCGTCCGCGAGCCGCAGCCGCGGCCGGAGCCGCCTCGGCCGACGCGGCGGCCTCGATGCCCACGGGCGCCTCGGCCGCGCGGGCGTCGGCCGCGCGTGCTCTGTCGGCGCCGTCTGCTCTGTCGGAGGCCGCCTGCGGGCGCCTCGGCGCCGTCGGCCTCGGCGCGGTGGCCTCGCCGGTGGCCGCGGTGGCCGCCTGCCGGTGCGCCCGGCTGGCCTCGCTGGTGGCGAGCAGCTCGCGCTCCCACTCGGCGAGCGGCTCCTCGGCGGTGGAGGTGCCGCCGCCGGAGCGGGCGACGAGGCCCTCGGCGACGGCGTCGGCGATCACGCGGGTCAGCAGGGCGACGGAGCGGATCGCGTCGTCGTTGCCCGGGATCTTGTAGTCGACCTCGTCGGGGTCGCAGTTCGTGTCGAGGATCGCGATCGACCGGGATGCCGAGCTTCTTGGCCTCGCTGACGGCGAGGTGCTCCTTCTTGGTGTCGACGATCCAGACGGCGCTGGGGACCTTGGCCATGTCGCGGAGGCCGCCGAGGGTCTTCTCCAGCTTGTCCTTCTCGCGACGCAGGACCAGGAGCTCCTTCTTCGTCATCCCGGAGCCGGCGACGTCGTCGAAGTCGACCGTCTCCAGCTCGCGCATGCGCTGGACGCGCTTGCTGACGGTCTGGAAGTTGGTGAGCATGCCGCCGAGCCAGCGCTGGTTGACGTAGGGCATGCCCACGCGCGCGGCCTGCGAGGCGACGGGCTCCTGCGCCTGCTTCTTGGTCCCGACGAACATGATGCTGCCGCCGTGCGCGACCGTCTGCTTGACGTAGTCGTAGGCGACGTTGATGAACTCCAGCGACTGCTGGAGGTCGATGATGTAGATCCCGTTGCGCTCGGTGAAGATGAAGCGCTTCATCTTGGGGTTCCACCGACGGGTCTGGTGCCCGAAGTGGACGCCGCTCTCGAGGAGCTGGCGCATCGTGACGACGGCCATGCCGACGCACTCCTTCCGGCGCCCGCTGTCGGGGCGCCCAGTCCGGTTCCGTCGCGACGCCGGTCGGTGCCGCTTCCTGGCGCCCTGGGCGGTCCACCCCGTCTCGGCCGCGTGAGCGGCTCCGGCGGGACCGGGGACCTCCCCCGCACGAGGTGCGGTCGGAGGGCGCGCGAAGTGACCGGGCGAGCCCGGTCCGGGGCCATCGTACGACCAGGACGAGGGTCCGGCGGACCACGGCCCCGGTGTCCACACGGCACCGGACGCCCTCGTCGTCCACAGCCGGGCCCGGGCGGGCGCCCGGTGAGGTGGCCGGGCGCCGACCCTCGGGGCATGCGCAGGAGACCGGGGACGGCACGGACGAGGTCGGCGCTGGTGGCCACGGCGGTCCTCGCCGCGCTGCTGGGCGCGGCGGGGGCCCCGGCCACGGCCGTGCCGGTCGCGCCAGACCAGACCGCGGCAGGGCGCACCAGACCGCGGCAGACCAGACCGCGGCAGACCAGCTGCGCCAGCCCGCGCCGGCCACGCCTGCGCCGGCCGGGCCGGCGCGGCGCCCGCCGGTCCCGGGCGCCGCGGTCCGCCCGTTCGTGCCCCCACCGCACGAGTACGGGCCGGGGCACCGCGGGGCGGACCTGGCGGCCGTGCCGGGTGAGGTGGTCCGCTCGCCCGCGTCCGGCACGGTGACGTTCGCCGGGCAGGTGGCCGGCCGCGGTGTCGTCGTCGTGGAGCACGCGGGCGGCGTGCTCACCTCCCTGGAGCCGGTGGTCGCCGCCCTGCCACGGGGGTCCCCGGTCCGCGCGGGCTCGGAGCTGGGGGTCGTGGCCCCGCCGCCGCACCCGGGCTGCGCGGTCGCGTGCCTCCACTGGGGCGTGAGGGTGGACGGCCGCTACGTCGACCCGCTCCGGTGGCTGGCACGGGCGCGCGCCGTGCGGCTGCTGCCGCTGACGGGCCCGTGGTGAGCGCCGCCGGCCGACGGGCCCGAGCCCGTCGGCCGGCGGTCACCGCTGCGCAGCGCCGGTGGTCATGCTCAGCGGCCGGTCACCTCGAACACCGTCGTCGTCCCCGACACCTCGTTGCCGACGACGAGCAGCGGCGCGCCGGTCGGGGAGCTGGGCGCGTCGACGAAGGCCAGCCCCTCGGGCCCGGAGTCCGAGCCGTTCTCCTCGAGGTCGCCGGTGAGGTCACGGGTGCTCACGTAGTCCACGAAGGCGGACCGGCTCGGGCACGGTGATGTCGTACACGGCGATCCCGCCGACGCGCTCGAGGCCGACGAAGGCGTAGGTGCGGCCGGCGACCGTGCCGAGGGCGAGGCCCTCGGGCTCGGGACCCTTGTTGTCGCTGCGGCTGTCGGCGGAGCCGTTCTCCGCGTTGTCGGCGTTGAAGCCCTCGGGCAGGCGCTCGGCGACGACCCGCTCGAGCTCGTCGCCGGAGTCGAAGACCAGGCGGCCCTCGGCGTCCCGGACGGAGAGGGAGCGCCCGCCGAACACGTGGATCTCGGTCACCCGGCCCTGCGCGTCCCGGGGGCTGGTCGTCGACGCGGTCAGGCGCCCGAGGGCGGCCGGCAGCCGGAGCGCCGCGACGCCGGCCTCCCCGCCGAACACCTCGGGGCTCAGCGGCAGGGTCGAGACCCGCGCCTCGTCGGTGTACCCGTCGTAGTCCCGCGAGTCGCCCTCGTTCGCGGTGACGACGTACGTCCGGCCGCGCGAGGTGTACGCGGCCACCGCGTCCGGCATGTACATGCCCTTCACCGGCCAGGTGCCGACGGCGGCCCCGCCGTCCCGGTCGCTCGGGTCCAGGCCGGCGCCGGGGACGGAGTGGTCCTTGAGCCCGAGCGGCAGGACGTCGGTGACCCTCGCGGAGGCGATGTCGACCACGGCGAGGGCGTCGGCCTCCTGCAGCGAGACCCACGCGGTGCGCGAGCGGGCGTCGACGGTGACGTACTCGGGCTCCAGGTCCTGGGCGACGCTCGCGCCGGGGCCCGACAGCCGGACCCCCTCGGCCACGAGGGCCGCGCGGTCCAGGGCGGCGAAGCCTGCGGTGCGCACGTCGGCCTGGGCCGGCACGCCGTCCCGGACGTCGACGACGCTGACGCTGCCCTCGGGGTCGGTGTGGCCCGGCCCGTAGCCGGACGGCTCCCCCTCGTTGGCGACGAGCAGGTGCCGCCCGTCCGGGGTGAAGGTCAGCATGTCCGGCAGCGCCCCCACCCGGACCTCGCCGAGACGGGCGAGCGTCGCGGCGGCGAAGAAGGTCACGCGTCCCGGGGCCTGCGCGTCGGCGGCCTGCTCGGCGACCGCGACGAGGCCGTCGTGGACCGCGACGCTGTTGGCGCCGGGGGTCGCCAGCTCGCCCACCTTCGTGGGCACCGTGGGGTCGGACAGGTCGAGCACGTCGACGGTCCCGGCCCGGGCGTTCACGACGAAGGCGCGGTCGGTGCCCGGGTCGAAAGCGGGGATCTCCGCGGCGGACTCCTCGAACCCGCCGGCGGAGTACGTGCCGAGCGGGTGCAGGGAGACGGTGGGCGACGGCCGGCCCGCCTCGGCGGGCGGACCGAGGACGACGCTGAGGGTGACGAGGGAGACGAGCGCGGCGGCCGGGGCGACCGCCCGGAGGGCCAGGTGGTCACCGCGCAGGGCAGGGCGGGGCGCAGAGGGGGTCATGCACCGCAACCTGCCGTGGCCAGGTGTCACGGCGGCCAACCCGACGTGAACGCCGGCCGTCGGCCGGGTGATGTGACGGGGAGCGGGCGGGAGGCCTCAGCCGTCGCCGGCGGCGCTGAGCTTGGCCCGCAGCTGCATGACCGCCTTGGTGTGCATCTGGCAGATGCGCGACTCGGTGACCCCGAGCACCCGGCCGATCTCGGCCAGGGTGAGCCCCTCGTAGTAGTAGAGGGTGACGACGATCTTCTCGCGCTCGGGCAGCAGGTTGACCGCGCGGGACAGCAGGAACTTGGTCTCCTGCGTCTCGAAGGCCATGACCGGGTCCTCGGCGCGGGTGTCCTTGAGGGTGTCGCCGAGGGTGAGGGAGTCGCCGCGTTCGCCGCCGGCGTGCATGAGCTCGTCCAGCGCGACGACGTTGGCGTAGGAGACCTTGGAGAAGATCTGGTGCAGGTCGCCGATGGAGATGCCGATCCGGTCGGCGACCTCCTGCTCGGTGGGGCTGCGGTGCAGCTCGCCCTCGAGCTGGGCGTAGGTGCGCTCGACCTCGCGGGACTTGCTGCGCACCGAGCGCGGGATCCAGTCGATGGAGCGCAGCTCGTCGATGATCGCGCCGCGGATGCGGGAGATGGCGTAGGTCTCGAACTTGATGGCGCGCTCGAGGTCGTACTTGTCGATGGCGTCGATGAGGCCGAAGACGCCGTAGGAGACGAGGTCGGCGTGCTCGACGTTCGGCGGGAGGCCCACGCCCACCCGGCCGGCGACGTACTTGACCAGCGGCGAGTAGTGGACGATGAGCCGGTCGCGGACCGCGCGGTCGCCGGTGTCCTTGTACTCGCGCCACATGGCCTTGACCAGGGCCTCGGCGTCGTCGACCGGGTCGGCCACGGGTTCCTCGGCCACGGGCTCAGCGGCCGCGGGCTCCTCGACGTCGGCGTCCGCGTCGGCCTGCACCGGGTCGTCCTCCGGGGCGTCGCCCGCGTCGCTCACGTCGTCGCTGACGTCGTCGCTGGCGTCGTCGCTGGCGTCGTCGCTCACGTCGTCGTCAGGGTCGTCCGTCAGCACGGGCACGTCCTCGTCCCCCAGCCGGAGGGAGGTCTCCCCGCCGCTCCGCACAGTCGTCTCCGCACCGGTCCCCCCGGACCCGTCGGACGTCGACACCGCTCTCGTCATTGCCCGCCTCCCCGTCCCTATGCCCGCGGGTGCGCCTGGTGGTAGGCAGCGAGCAAGCGAGCCTGCGACACGTGGGTGTATATCTCCGTCGTCGTGAGCGTAGCGTGACCGAGAAGTTCCTGTACGCATCTCAGGTCGGCTCCACCGTCCAGGACGTGGGTGGCCGCGGTGTGCCGCAGCGCGTGCGGGTGCACGTCCTGCAGGCCTGCCGCGCGGGCGGCGCGGGCCACGGCCTCGCGGGCCTGGCGCTGGTCGAGACGTCCGCCCCGGTGGCCGAGGAACAGCGCCTGGGGCGACCCGGGCCCGGCCAGTGCCGGGCGGCCGTGCTGCACCCACCGGTCCACCGCTCGCAGCGCGGGCAGCCCGAGCGGCACGACGCGCTCCTTGTCGCCCTTGCCGGTGACCCGCAGCGCCTGCCGTTCCCGGTCGACGTCGCCGAGGTCGACACCGACCGCCTCCCCCACCCGGGCGCCGGTCGCGTAGAGCAGCTCGACGAGGGCGTGGTCCCGCAGGCCGACGGGCCCGGAGGCGGAGGCGGCCTCGGCGGCCTCGCAGAGCCGCCGGGCCTCGGCCTCGTCGAGCACGCGGGGCAGGTGGCGCGAGCGGCGGGGGCTGGACAGGCGGGACGCGGGGTCGGTGGCCAGGACGCCCTGGCGCACCGCCCAGGCCGTGAACGTGCGGGCCGCGGCCGCCCGGCGGGCCGTCGTGGCGCGCGACCAGCCGGCCGTCTGGCCGGCCCCGAGCCAGGACCGCACGTGCGTGGTGGTCAGCCCGCCGACCGTGGCGACGTCCAGCGCGGCCGCGTGGGCGAGCAGCGCGGTGACGTCGGCCCGGTAGGCGCGGACCGTGGCCGGCGAGCGGCCCCGCTCCCAGCGCAGCCAGTCCACGAACCGGGCGAGGACGTCGGCCGCGTCCGCCGGCAGCGCCACCGCCTCGGGGGCGGCGCCGGGTCGAGCCTGCACGGTGGCCACCGGGTCATGGGACCACGGGCCGTCGCGCGGCAGCCGCGTCGCCACGCCGCCACCGCGAGCCCTCGCGCTCCACCACCCCCTCGAGCTCCAGCAGTCCGAGCGCGGTCCGCACGCGCCGGTGGTCCACCCCGACGGCGACCACGAGGTCGTCCGCCTCGCGAGGACGGCCCCGCTCCAGGGCGTGCCAGACCCTCACGGCGTCCTCGCCCAGGTGCTCGACCGCCCGCACCGCCGGCGCCGCGCTCCCGCCCGACCGGCCCGTCGTGCGCGGCCCCGCGCCGCTCGGCGGTGCGTCGTCCCACAGCGGCCCGGTCCCCATCCGCCCGAGGAGCTCGACCACGTCGTCGGCGCACGTGACGCACGAGGCGCCGTCGCGCAGCAGCCGGTTGCTGCCGCCGGACGTCGCGGAGGTCACGGGCCCGGGCACCACCGCGACCTGCCGGGACAGCCCCGCGGCGGTGCGGGCCGTGCTCAGCGCCCCCGAGCGGACGGAAGCCTCCACCACCACGGTCCCGGCCGACCATGCCGCGATGAGGCGGTTGCGCAGCAGGAAGCGGTAGGCCGCGGGCCGGGTCCCCGGCGGCAGCTCGGACACCACCGCCCCGCCCCGCTCCACGACGCGGCGCAGCAGCTCGTCGTGCCCGGCCGGCGACGCCCGGTCCACGCCGCCCGCCAGGACCGCCACCGTGGGCAGGTCGGCCTCCTCACCGGCGGCGAGGGCCCCGCGGTGGGCGGCGGCGTCGATGCCGTACGCGGCGCCGGACACCACCGTCCAGCCCCGGGCCACCAGTCCCGCCGCGAGGTCCTCGGCCACGTGCTGGCCGTAGGCCGTGGCGGCGCGGGCGCCCACCACCGACGCCGCGGGAGGCGCCTGCACCGACGGCGGCAGCTCGCCGCGGACCCAGAGGCACACCGGGGCGCCGCCGTCCGGCCCGTCGCGCGGGCCGAGGTCGTCGAGGTCCTGCAGCCCCTCCGGCCAGGTGGGGTCGGCGGGCACGACCAGCCGGATGCCGGTCCGCGCGGCCGTGGCGACCAGCGTGGCCGTGGGCACGGCCAGGCGCCGGTGCCTGGCCTGCCAGACCTCCCCGCCCCGGCCCTGCCGCAGGCCCTCGACGAGGTCGAGGGCGCTCCGCTCGCGCAGCAGCAGGCGCAGCCGCCGGTCGCCCGGCTCGACCACCCGCGACAGGTGCGCCCGGGCGGTGCGGTCGTCCTCGCAGCCGGCCGCCGGGTCGCCGGCCGGGGTCGTCGCCACGGTCCCGCTCACGACAGCGACGCCAGGGTGCGGAACGAGACGGCCTCGGACACCTCGTCCGGGCCGGGGAGCCCGAGCCCGCGCGAGGTCCGCGAGGCTCCACGCGACGCGCAGCGCGCGGTCGTAGCCGCGCGCGGTGAGCGTGCCCCGGTCCACCCCGCGGACGAGCGGCGCGAGCACCCCGGCCGGGGGACGGTGCCGTCGTGAGCGCAGGACGGTCCCGGGCACCTGGGCGTTGGTCGGCCAGGCCGCCCCCCACCGGGCCAGGGCCGCGGAGCGCGCCTCGCGCACCCGGGCCGCCACCACGGCGGTCTCTCCCCCGGCTCGGCCGCGGCCCACCGGGCAGCGCTCGACCCCGGGCACCTCCACCTGCACGTCGACCCGGTCCAGCAGCGGCCCCGAGAGCCGTCCGAGGTAGGCCTGCCGGGTCCGCGGCGCGCAGCGGCACCGGTCCCCGCGCTCGCCCGCCGAGGCGTTCCCGCACGGGCAGGGGTTGGCCGCCATGACGAGCTGGAACCGGGCGGGCAGCCGGGCGACGCCCTTGGCCCGCTGGACCTCGACGACCCCCTGCTCCAGCGGCTGGCGCAGGGCGTCCAGGACGCCGCGGCGGAACTCGGGGCACTCGTCGAGGAACAGGACCCCGGCGTGGGCGCGGCTCGCGGCGCCGGGACGGGGCAGGCCGGTGCCGCCGCCGACCACGGCGGAGACGCTGGAGGTGTGGTGGGGCGCCTCGAACGGCGGACGGCGCAGCAGCCGCTTGGCCACCAGCGTCCCGGCGAGCGAGTGCACGGCCGTGGCGGTGAGGGCGTCGGCGTCGTCCAGGTCGGGCAGGACGCCGGGCAGGCGGGCGGCGAGCATCGTCTTGCCCGCCCCGGGCGGGCCGAGCATGAGCAGGTGGTGCCCGCCCGCGGCGACCACCTCCAGGGCCCGGCGGCCCATCTGCTGGCCCACCACGTCCGACAGGTCCGCGTGGGGGGCGGCGGCGTCCTCGTGCTGCCGGCCCGGGCGCGAGCCGGCCCGGGCACGGTCCGACGCCTCGGGGCCGTCGTCGGGCGCGGGCTCCCAGGGCTCGCCGCGGTGCAGCGCGACGGCCTCGGCCAGGCACCGGACGCCGTGCACCTCCACGCCGGGCACCAGCCGCGCCTCGGCCGCGTCGTCGTGGGGCACGACGACGCGGCGGACGCCCGCGCGCACCAGCCCCAGCACCGCCGGCAGCACGCCCGGCACGGAGCGGACCGCCCCGTCCAGGCCGAGCTCGCCGACGTGGCCGACGGAGGCGACCGACGCGGGCACCTGCCCGACCGCGGCCAGCACGCTGACGGCGACGCCGAGGTCGAAGGCGGTGCCCGTCTTGGGCAGCCCGGCCGGGGACAGGTTGACCGTGACGCGGGCCTGCGGCGGGGCCTGGCGGCTGGCGACCAGCGCGGAGCGGACCCGGTCTCGGGCCTCGAGCACCCCCGTGTCGGGCAGCCCCACGACGACCCACTGCACGAGACCGGGCGAGACGTGGGCCTCGACCTCGACGACGTGCCCGTCCAGCCCGACCAGCGCCGCGCACAGGGTGCGCCCCAGCCCCATCAGCCGACCCCGCGCACGTGGGTGAGGCGGCTGGGCCCGCCCGGGCGCAGCTGCACGGCGACCACGTCGACGCGCACGCCGGCCGCCCGGCGACGCGCGGCCGGTTCCTGCGCGCGCCACCACACCCCGGCCAGCCGGCGCAGCCGTCGCAGCTTGACCGGGGTGACGGACTCCAGCGCCGTGCCGCAGGAGGTGCCGCGGCGCGTGCGGACCTCGACGACGACGAGGACGCCGTCCGGGTCGACCATGAGCAGGTCGAGCTCACCGGGGCACTCCCGCAGCGGGCTGCGCCAGTTGCGCTCCAGCACGGTCCAGCCCTGCTCGACGAGGCGGTCGGCCACCAGCTGCTCGCCGAAGGCCCCGACGACGGCCCGGGCGCCGCGCCTGGCCGGCCCGGCCCGGCCGGTGGGCACGTCGTCGTGGGCGACCGTGCCGGGGCGGCGGCCCGCCGGCCCGCGCCTGTCGCCGTGCTCCCCCGCGTCTGTGCTCACCCGGCCAGGCTCGCCGCGCCGGAGCCACGGCGGGGGCGCGGCTCAGCCGGCTGTGGACGACGGGCACGCCGGACGGGCTGTGGACACGGGGCCCGGCAGGAGCCCGGCCGAGGTCAGCCCTCGAAGCCGCCGCTCTTGGGCACCTCGAGGTCGGACTTGGCCATCTCCTCGACGTTGACGTCCTTGAAGGTGACGACGCGCACGTCCTTGACGAAGCGGGCGGGCCGGTAGAGGTCCCAGACCCACGCGTCGGTGAGGTGGACCTCGAACCACACCTCGCCGTCCGCGCCCCGCGGCGTGACCTGCACGCCGTTGGCCAGGTAGAAGCGGCGCTCGGTCTCCACCACGTAGCTGAACAGGCCGACCACGTCCCGGTACTCCCGGTAGAGCTGAAGCTCCAGGTCCGCCTCGTACTTCTCCAGGTCCTCCGCGCTCACCGGCCCATCGTGGCACCGAGCGGCGGCCGCGCCGACCAGGCGGGGGCCGGCGCCGACCCGTGGACGGCGAGCGACCGGCTCAGCCCATGCCCTCGGCCCAGTGCTCCTCGAGCCAGTCGCTCTCGGCGTCGGAGAACAGGCGTGACCGGATGAGGAACCGCACCCCGCGGGGCGCCTCGAGGCTGAACCCGGCGCCGCGGCCGGGGACGACGTCGATGGTGAGGTGGGTGTGCTTCCAGTAGGCGAACTGCGGCCGCGACATCCACACCTCGACGGGGGCCGCCGCCGCGTCGCCCACCTGGCCGATGTCGACCGAGCCGAGGCGGACGTCGCCGTCGCCGGTGAGGAACTCCCCCTGCGGGTAGCACATGGGCGAGCTGCCGTCGCAGCAGCCGCCGGACTGGTGGAACATCAGCGGCCCGTTGTCCTCGGTGAGCTCGCGCAGCACGACCGCGGCGTCCTCGGTGAGGTCGACTCGGCGCACCTCGGTGACCGGTGCTCCGGTGGTGGTGGGCTGGCTGGTCACGGGCCGCTCCTCGAGAGGTCCTGGTACGACGGGTGGGACTGGTGAGCCCCCGGCACCGGTCGCGAGGAGCACCGGTGCCGGGGGCGTGCAGGGGGGCGGCTCAGGCCCGGGGTCGGATCAGAAGAAGCCGAGCTTGTTCGGGGAGTAGCTGACCAGCATGTTCTTCGTCTGCTGGTAGTGGTCGAGCATCATGGCGTGGTTCTCGCGGCCGATGCCGGACTGCTTGTACCCGCCGAACGCCGCGTGCGCCGGGTAGTCGTGGTAGCAGTTGGTCCACACCCGCCCGGCCTTGATGGCCCGGCCCGCGCGGTAGGCGGTGTTGATGTCGCGGGTCCACACCCCGGCCCCGAGGCCGTACAGGGTGTCGTTGGCCAGCTCGATGGCGTGGTCGTAGTCGCGGAACGAGGTGACCGAGATGACCGGCCCGAAGATCTCCTCCTGGAAGATCCGCATGTCGTTCTTGCCCTCGAAGATCGTCGGGGTGACGTAGTAGCCGCCCGACAGGTCCCCGCCGAGGTCGGCGCGCTCGCCGCCGGTGACCACACGGGCCCCCTCGGCCTTGCCGATCTCGATGTAGCTGAGGATCTTCTCGAGCTGGTCGTTGCTGGCCTGGGCGCCCATCATCGTGTCGGTGTCCAGCGGGTTGCCCTGGGTGACGTGCTTGGTCCGCTCCGTCGCGTCGGCGAGGAACTTGTCGAAGATCGACGCCTGGATGAGGCCGCGGCTCGGGCACGTGCAGACCTCGCCCTGGTTGAGCGCGAACATCGTGAAGCCCTCGAGGCACTTGTCGTAGAACGCGTCGTCGGCGGCGGCGACGTCCTCGAAGAACACGTTGGGGCTCTTGCCGCCGAGCTCCAGGGTCACGGGGATGAGGTTCTGGCTGGCGTACTGCATGATCAGCCGGCCGGTCGTCGTCTCGCCGGTGAAGGCGACCTTGGCCACGCGGTTGCTGCTGGCCAGCGGCTTGCCCGCCTCGACCCCGAAGCCGTTGACGATGTTGAGGACGCCCTCGGGCAGCAGGTCGCCGATGATCTTGATCCACTCGAGGATCGAGGCGGGGGTCTGCTCGGCGGGCTTGAGGACGACGCAGTTGCCGGCGGCCAGGGCCGGGGCGAGCTTCCACGTGGCCATGAGGATGGGGAAGTTCCACGGGATGATCTGGGCGACCACGCCCAGCGGCTCCTTGAAGTGGTAGGCCACCGTGTCGTCGTTGAGCTGCGACAGGTGCCCCTCCTGGGCCCGGAGCACGCCCGCGAAGTAGCGGAAGTGGTCCACGGCCAGGGGCAGGTCGGCGGCGAGGCTCTCGCGGACGGCCTTGCCGTTGTCCCAGGTCTCCAGGACGGCCAGCTTCTCGAGGTTGGCCTCCATCCGGTCGGCGATCCGGTTGAGGATGTTGGCGCGCTCGGCGGGCGACGTCTTGCCCCAGGCCGGCGCGGCCTTGTGCGCGGCGTCCAGGGCGAGGTCGACGTCCTCGCTCGTGCTCTGCGCGATCTCGGCGAAGGTCTGGCCGTTGACCGGGCTCGGGTTCTCGAAGTAGCGGCCCTTGACCGGGGCGACCCACTCGCCGCCGATCCAGTTGTCGTACCGGCTGTCGTAGCTGGCGACGGCACCGTCGGTGCCGGGCGCGGAGTAGACGGTCATCCAGGACTCCCTCTCGTGCGGGCGGCACCCTTGCCACCGGGCCCCGACGCTAGGCGGGCGACGTTGCACGCCCGTTGCACGGGTCCGCCGGCCGCGCGCGGGGCACGACCCGACCGAGCAGCGGCGGCTACGCCTCGCGGGCGAGGGCGCCCAGGTGGGCCCCGGCCTCGGCCCGCCGGGGCGAGCCGTAGGGCAGCTCGCGCAGCAGCCGCTGCCACGCCTCGACGTCGTCGCGCCCCTGCGTGGAGGCCCAGCGCCACAGGCTGTCGGTCGACCCGGCCCGCAGGACGCTGCCCCGCAGCCGGCCCTGCAGCTCGTGGCGGGCGCGGGTGACCACGGGAGCCTCCGAGGCGGGGAGGACCGGCCCGCCGTACAGGTCGAGGGCCCGCCGGTGGGCACCGCGGGCCAGCGCGGCCGCGACGTCGTCGGCGTCGCTGCCCAGCGGGACGAGCAGCCGGTAGGGCCGCGTGCCGACGGCCTCGGCCCCGAGCAGGCGCCGCAGCACCGCGCGCAGCCGCGAGACCTCGGCACGGACCGTGACCGGGCTGAGCAGCTGCTCGCTCAGCGAGGCCGCGAGGGCGTCGCCCCCGACGCCGGACGCGTGCCCGGCGAGGACGAGCAGGATCTCCGCGTGCCGGGGGGTGACCGGGTGGGCGCGCCCGGCCACGTGCAGCAGGGGCTGCTCGACGCCCAGCACCTGCAGCCAGGCGGCCGGCACCCGCCCCTGCGCGCCGTCGGCGGGCAGCGCGGGCCCGGACCGGTCGGGGCCGGCCGCCCGCGCCGCGGGCACGTCCCCGCCCACCGCCCGCAGCGACGCGGGCGGGCGGGCGGCCAGGTCGGCCTCCAGGGCGGACACGGCGGCGCGCACCAGGGCCAGCGCGTACGGCGAGGCGACCTCGTGGCCGCCGGACAGGTCGACCGCGCCGAGCACCTCGCCGGTCACCGGGTCGTGGACGGGCGCCGCGGAGCACGACCACCGGTGCACGGGGGTGGCCCAGTGCTCCCCGGACAGGATCTGCACGGGCGCGTCCAGCGCCAGGGCGGTGCCGGGGGCGTTGGTGCCGGCGTGGGCCTCGTCCCAGCGCGCGCCCTCGGTGAAGCCGAGCCGGTCCATCTGCTGGCGCACCTGCCGGTCGCCGCGCACGTGCAGGAGCCGGCCCCCGGCGTCGGAGACCGCGAGCACGTGCGGGTCGTCGGCGCTGTCGAGGAGCATCCGCTCCAGCAGGGGCAGCGCCGCGGTCAGGGGGCTCGCCCGCCGCAGCTCGGACAGGGTGCGGTCGTCGACGTCCACGTCGAGCGCGGGGTGCTCGGGGTCCACCCCGGCGGCCCGGCACCGTTCCCAGGACTCCTCGACCAGCGCCCGGACCCCCGAGCCGCCCGGGCCCTCCGGCGCCGGCCCCCCGCCCTGCCAGCGCTCGTGCCGCAGCCGCGTGGCAGCCACGTCGGGGCCGGACGGTGGGGCCTGGTGCACTCCTGCCTCCGCTTCGCCGGGGAGGTGCGGTCCTGGGGCGGGACCCGGCCTCAGTCTCGCACGGCGGGACCGGGAGGACAGGGGCCGTCGAGGAGGTCGGGGCCCGCGCCACCCTCCTGCCCGCCGGTGGGCAGCCGCCAGGACCGCCGGTGCCAGGAGCAGGGGCCGTGCTCGGCCAGGGCGGCCAGGTGCTCCGGGGCGCTGTAGCCCTTGTTGTGCTGCCAGCCCCAGCGGTGGTCCCGCTCCCCCAGCTCGGCCATCAGCCGGTCGCGCTCCACCTTGGCCAGCACCGACGCCGCGGCCACCGCGGCGCAGCGGCGGTCGGCCTTGGGCATCAGGTCCACGGGCGGCGCGGCCCCGGCCAGGGTGCGCAGCTCCTCGGGACCCTCGTCCGCGGGCGGCTCGAAGGCGTCGAACAGCGTCTCCTCGCGCGGCGCGGGCACCGGCCGGTGCAGCCAGTCGTACGTGCCGTCCAGCAGCAGCCGCTCGGGCGCCTGCGGCAGCGAGGCCAGCGCCCGCAGGCCCGCCACGCGCAGCGCGACGAGGATCCCCCAGGCGTCGATCTCGTCGTTGCTCGCGTGCCCGACCGCCCACGCGGGCGCCCAGCGGGCCAGCAGCGGGTGCAGCCGCTCGCGCTCCAGGGGGCTGAGCCGCTTGGAGTCGTCCAGGCCCGACGGGCGCGCTGCGCGTCGCGGCGTCCACCACGACCACGCCGACGCTGACCGGCCCGGCCAGGGCCCCGCGGCCGACCTCGTCCATGCCGCCCACGCGGACCAGCGAGTGGGTCCGCATGGAGGCCCGCGCCATCCGCAGCGACGGGCGCCACCCCGGGTCCGGGGCGCTGCGGCGCGGGGCGACGACGCTCACGAGACGCCGTCGAGCCCGCCGACCTGGTCGAAGACGGTCTCGGGGGTGGGCAGGGTCGTGAAGCGGTCGAAGGGCCACATGACGAGGACGGCCCGGCCGACGACGTTGTCCAGCGGCACCATCCCGCCGCCGGGCTGGCCGATCTGGTAGCGCGAGTCCTCGGAGACCGAGCGGTGGTCGCCCTGGACCCAGATCCGCCCGTCGGGCACCTCGACGGAGAACTCGATCGTCGAGGGGACGTCGCCCTCGAACAGGTACGGCTCGTCGACCGGCTCGCCGTTGACGAGCAGGCGGCCCTGGTCGTCGCAGCACTCCACGGTGTCGCCGGGCAGGCCGATGACGCGCTTGATGAGGTGCTCGCCGGAGTTGGCCGGGCAGCAGGCCGACGAAGGTCAGCGAGCGCGACCACGAGCGAGGGCTCGCGAGCTCGCCGGGGGCAGCCAGCCGCCCGGGTCCACGAAGACGACGACGTCGCCGCGCTCCAGGGTGCCGGGGCCGGGCTCGAGCTTGCTGACCAGCACCCGGTCGCCGACCAGCAGCGTGGACTCCATCGACTCCGACGGGATGAAGAACGGCTGGACCAGGAAGGTCTTGACCACGACGGCGATGACGAGGGCGACCAGGACGGTGGCGACCACCTCGCGGACGTCGCGCCACACGCGCGACCAGCCTGTCGGTCTGTCGCCGGCCACGGTGCTCCCCCCGGGGTCTCGCTGCGTCACGGGGGCGTCGCCCACGAGGTCGTCCCACGGCGGCTCGTCCGTGCCGTGCGACCCCGCCGTCCCCCGCTCCGGCACTGGCTCTCCTCGGCTGGGGCGCACCCTGGGGTGCACGGCGGCGTCCTGGTCGCCACGGTACCTGCGACGCTGCAGGGACCGGGCGACGGTGCTGGGGCCTGGGTCAGCCCTTGGCGGGGACGGCGTCGCGGCGCTCGCGGATGCGGGCCTTCTTGCCGCGCAGGTCGCGCAGGTAGTACAGCTTCGCGCGGCGGACGATGCCGCGGCTGGCGACCTCGACCTTGTCGATCACCGGGCTGTGCAGGGGGAAGGTGCGCTCGACCCCGACGCCGAAGCTGATCTTGCGGACGGTGAAGGTCTCGCCGATGCCGCCGCCGTGGCGACGGATGACGACGCCCTGGAAGACCTGGACGCGGGAGCGGCTGCCCTCGACGACCTTGACGTGCACCTTGACGGTGTCGCCGGCGCGGAACTCGGGGACGTCGCTGCGGAGGCTGGCGGCGTCGAGGTTGTCGAGGATGTGCATGAGGCCTTCCCGGTCGGTGCCACAGGCCACCGGCCTGCCGGACGGTGCCCGGCGGTCTGGAGTGTGTCGGGAGCTGCGTGCGCAGCAGGTCGTGCTCGGGCGCTGGGCGCCCGCGGCGGCCGGCGACCCCCTGCGGCAGGTGGACCGGCAACCGGTAGATGGTGCCACAGCGCCGGGCCGGCGGCGTGAATCCGCCGTGGCCGCCGGGCCCGGCCGGCTCAGCCTCGTGGCCGCGCGGACGAGCACCCCGTCCATGGGCAGCCAGCCGAGCTCGCGCAGCAGCCGCGAGGTCCCGCGTGTCGAAGCGGTCCGCCGGGGCGGCGTCGAGCAGGTCGGGGCGGCGCTCGGCGGTGCGGCGCAGCGAGGCGTCGCGGCGCCAGCGCGCCACCTTCGCGTGGTCCCCGCCGGTGAGCACGGCCGGCACGTCCAGCTCGCGCCAGCGGGCCGGGCGGGTGTAGGCCGGGGCCTCGAGCAGCGCCTCGGAGTGGCTCTCCTCCACCACGCTGGCCGCGTTGCCGAGCACGCCGGGCAGCAGCCGCCCGACGGCCTCGACCACGACGAGCGCGGCGGCCTCGCCCCCGGCGAGCACGTAGTCGCCGATGCTCACGGGGGTGACGCGGTGGCGGCGGGCGGCGTCGTCGAGGACCCGCTCGTCGATGCCCTCGTAGCGCCCGCAGGCCAGCACCAGCCACGGCTCGGCGGCCAGGCGGGCGGCCATGGCCTGGTCGAAGCGGTGCCCCGCGGGCGACATCACGAGCAGGTGCGGCTCGGCGTCGGCGCCCAGCGACGCCTGGCCGGCGGCCCGCACGGCGTCCAGCGCCTCGCCCCACGGCGGCGGGGTCATGAGCATCCCGGCGCCCCCGCCGAACGGGGAGTCGTCCACGGTGCGGTGCACGTCGTGGGTGTGCTCGCGCAGGTCGTGCACGGCCAGGTCGATGGTGCCGCGCTCCACGGCCCGGCCGATGAGCGAGAGCCGCAGGGGGTCCAGGTACCCGGGGAAGACGGTGACGACGTCGACGCGCACGGCGGTCCCTCAGGGCGCGTCGGGCGCGTCGAACAGCCCGCCGGGCGGGTCGAGCACCACCCGGCCGCCGTCGACGTCGACCACGGGCACCAGGGCGGTGACGAACGGGACGAGCACCCGGCCGGCGGGCCCGCGGGTGTCCACGACCAGCAGGTCCTGCGCGGCGCCGGCCTCGAGGGCGACGACCTCGCCGAGCAGGGTGCCGTCGACGTGCTCGGCGCGCAGCCCGACCAGCGCGGCGACGGGCCAGGCGTCGTCCTCGGGCTCGTCGCGGGAGGCGTCCACGAGCAGCTGGACGTCGCGCAGGTCCTCGGCGTCCTCCCGGACCTCGACGTCCTCGAAGCGCAGCACCCAGCGGTCGGTGTGCTTCCGGGCGGCGGCGAGGGTGAGCACGCCGACGTCCGGGTCGGTGAGGAACTGCGCCCCGCGGCACGAACCGGCCCTCGGCGTCGTCGGTGCGCACGGCGACGGTCAGCTCGCCCTTGAGACCGTGGGGACGACCGAGGCGGCCGACCACGAGCAGGCTCCGCTCGTCGTCGGCCGCCCCGGGGCGTGCCTCGTGCGGGATGTCAGCGACCGTCGAGGTCGACGATGTCCACGCGCACCGGACCGGAGTCCGACAGCGCGTTGACGACCGTGCGCAGCGCGGTCGCGGTGCGCCCGGCCCGGCCGATGACGCGGCCGATGTCGTCGGGGTGGACCCGGACCTGCACCAGCGGCCCGCGACGGGTGCCGCGCTCGACGACGCTCACGTCCTCGGGGTGCTCGACGATCCCGGTCACCAGGTGCTCGACGACGTCGGCCAGCACGTCAGGAGTCCTTCGCGGCGTCCTCCGCCGGGGCAGCGGCCTCGGCGGGCGTCTCGGCGGGGGTCTCCTCGACCGGGGGGCCTCGAGCGGGGCCTCAGCAGCAGGGGCCTCGGCAGCAGGAGCCTCGACGGGGGCCGCGGCCTCCGGCTTGGCCTCGGCCTTGGCGGCGCTCTTGCGGGGCGTGGTGCCCTCGGCGTCGGTGGTGGCGTCGCGCATGGCGGCCTCGTAGGCGACCTTGCGGTCGGGCTTGGGCTCGGCCACGCGGAGCGTGCCCTCCTGGCCCGGCAGGCCCTTGTGCTTCTGCCAGTCACCGGTGATCTTCAGGAGCACGGCGACCTGCTCGGTCGGCTGCGCGCCGACGCCGAGCCAGTGGAGGGCGCGCTCGGAGTCGATCTCGATGCGCGAGGGCTCCTCGGTCGGGTGGTACAGGCCGATCTCCTCGATCGCGCGCCCGTCACGACGGGTGCGGGAGTCCGCGACGACGATGCGGTAGTAGGGAGCGCGGATCTTGCCGAGACGCTTGAGCCGGATCTTGACTGCCACGAGCGGATGGTCTCCTGAGTCTGTGTGGTCGCCGCGCCGGGACCGGGTGGGGACCGGGTCCGGGTGGGCAGGTGGACTCGCGCCGTCACGGTGAGAGGGGCCGGGGCGGGCGGGTACAGCCGCCTAGTGTGCCACGACCGGGCGCCCGCGCAGGACGACCGCCCGGGGCCGGTGCAGGGTCGTGGGGTCGGACGACGGGGTCGGCGTCGAGCACGAGCAGGTCGGCCGGCGCGCCCTCGGTGAGGCCGTCGCGGCCGAGCCAGCGCCGGGCGTCCCAGCTGGCCGCGCCGACGGCCGTCGGCGGCGGGCAGCCCGGCCTCCACGAGCAGCCCGACCTCGGTGGGCACGAGGCCGTGGGGCAGCGTCCCGCCGGCGTCGGTGCCGACGTACAGCGGCACCCCCGCCTCGTGCATCGCCCGCACGGTGCCCAGGCGGCGGGCGTGCAGGTCGAGCATGTGCGCCGACCACGTGGGGAACCGCTCGGCGCCGGCGGCGGCCAGGTCCGGGAAGGTCGCGATGTTGACCAGCGTCGGCACGACGGCGACCCCCTGCGCGGCCGCCCGCTCGATCGGTCGCGGCCGTGAACCCGGTGCCGTGCTCGATGCCGTCGATCCCGGCGGCCAGCAGGTCCGGCAGGCTGTCCTCGGCGAAGCAGTGGGCGGTGACGCGGGCCCCGACGGCGTGCGCGGCGGCGACGGCCTCGAGGAGGACGTCGGCCGGCCAGCACGGGGCCAGGTCGCCGAGGTCGCGGTCGATCCAGTCCCCGACGATCTTGACCCAGCCGTCGCCGCGCCCGGCCTGGTGGCGGACCTCCTCGACCAGGGTGTCCGGCTCGATCTCGACCGCGAAGTTCCTGATGTAGCGCCGGCTGCGGGCGATGTGGCGCCCGGCCCGGATGATCCGGGGCAGGTCGTCCCGGTCGTCGACCCACCGGGTGTCGGCCGGGGACCCGGCGTCGCGGACGAGCAGGGTGCCGGCGTCGCGGTCGGTGAGGGCCTGCGCCTCGGCGGTCGCGGCGTCCACCGCTCCCCCGGCGGCGAGGCCGACGTGGCAGTGGGCGTCGACCAGGCCGGGCACCACCCAGCCGTCGAGGACCTGCACGTCGGCGCCGGGGGCCGTCGGCCGCTCGAAGGTCACCCGGCCGTCGAGGACCCAGGCCTGCGCCCGGACCTCGTCGGCGTCGACGCCGGACGGGACCGCTCAGGTGCAGGACGTCGGCCACGGGCCGCTCCTCCCCGCCCCGAGCCTCAGCGGGAGCCGAAGGCGTCGCCGAAGCCCTCCGGCAGCGCCCGCGGGTCGAGCTGGTCGGTGGGCGCGCCGGTGCCGGCCCCGAGGCCGAAGGCCGAGCCGCTCGGCGCCGGGGCCGGGGCGGCCGGCAGACCGGCCTGCTCCGCGGCGCGCTTGGCGGGGTTGCCGGAGCGGGAGCCCTTGCGCTGCGGGGCCTGCTTGCCCTTCTTGCCGCGCTTGCCCGGGCCGACCCCGCCCATGCCCGGCATGCCGGGCATCCCCGGGAGGCCCGGCATCCCGCCGCCGCCGCGCATCTGCCGCATCATCTTCTGCGCCTGGCCGAAGCGCTCGACGAGGCCGTTGACGTCGCTGACCTGGGTGCCGGAACCCTTGGCGATGCGGGAGCGGCGGGAGCCGTTGAGGAGCTTGAGGTCGTCGCGCTCGGCCGGCGTCATGGACCGGACGATGGCCTCGACCCGGTCGAGCTCGCGCTCGTCGAACTGCTCGAGCTGCTCCTTCATGTCGCCCATGCCGGGCAGCATCTTCAGCATGTTCTTCAGCGGGCCCATCCGGCGGACGGCCTGCATCTGCTCGAGGAAGTCCGTCAGCGTGAAGTCGTCGCCGCGCTGGAGCTTGTCCGCCATCTTCGCGGTCTGCTCGGCGTCGAAGGCCTTCTCGGCCTGCTCGATGAGGGTGAGCACGTCGCCCATGTCGAGGATGCGCCCGGCCATGCGGTCGGGGTGGAACACCTCGAAGTCGGTGAGCTTCTCGCCCGTGCTCGCGAAGAGGATCGGGCTGCCGGTGACGCTGACCACGGACAGCGCCGCGCCGCCGCGGGCGTCGCCGTCGAGCTTGGTCATGACGACGCCGGTGAGCGAGACGCCCTCGTCGAACTGCTTGGCCGTGTCGACCGCGGACTGGCCGATCATCGCGTCCAGGACGAAGAGGACCTCGTCGGGCTGCACGGCGTCGCGGATGTCGCCGGCCTGCTGCATGAGGTCGGCGTCGACGCCGAGGCGGCCGGCGGTGTCGACGACGACCACGTCGTAGCCGCGGGAGCGGGCGTGCTCCACGCCGCGGCGGGCCACGTCGACCGGGTCGCCGACGCCGTTGCCGGGCTCCGGGGCGAACACCGCGACGCCGGCGCGCTCGCCGTTGACCTGCAGCTGGGTGACGGCGTTGGGGCGCTGCAGGTCGCAGGCCACGAGCAGCGGGGCGTGGCCCTGCTCCTTGAGCCAGTGCCCGAGCTTGCCGGCCAGCGTCGTCTTCCCGGCGCCCTGCAGGCCCGCGAGCATGATGACGGTCGGCGGGTTCTTGGCCAGCCGCAGCCGGCGGGACTCCCCGCCGAGGATCGCGACGAGCTCCTCGTTGACGATCTTGACGACCTGCTGGCCCGGGTTGAGGGCCTTGGAGACCTCGTCGCCCAGGGCCCGCTCGCGCACGGCGCCGGTGAAGGCGCGCACCACGGGCAGCGAGACGTCGGCGTCGAGCAGGGCGAGGCGGATCTGCCGGACCGTCGCGTCGACGTCGGCGGGGCTCAGCCGACCCTTGCCCCGGAGGGTCTTGAAGGTCGACGTCAGGCGGTCGGACAGAGACGCGAACAAGAGACAGGTCCTCAGCAGTCGGCGGTGTCCGGCCAGGGTAGCCGGAGGTGCCCGGGCACCGGCCTCACCGGCCGCCGGTGCTCGCGGCCAGGTCGGGGTCGGCGGCCTCCAGCAGCGCGGCGACCACGACGCCGACGCGCGGCGGGCTGAGCGGTGCCCCGGTGCCGGCCTCGACGACGTAGAGCACGTCGACGGCCTGCCCGGCGTGGGTGGCCACGTGCGCGGAGCGGATGTCCACCCCGGCCCGCGACCAGGGCGCGGCCGAGGGCGGCCAGCAGGCCCGGGCGGTCCTGGGAGCGGACCTCGAGCACCGTGGCGGTCTCGCTGGCGTCGGGGACCACGACGACGGCGGGCCGGTCGGCCGCGCCGCGGCGCAGCCGGACCGAGGCGTCGCGGCGGGCGAGGCGGTCCAGCACGGTGGGGTCGCCCGCCTCGAGGCGCTGCAGGGACACCCGGAGCACGGCGGGGTCGGGCACCTCGCCGGCCGCCTCCACCCACCAGGTGTCCACCGCGGTGCCGTCCAGGGTGCGCACGAGCGCGGAGCGGACGCCGAGGCGGTGCACGGCGAGCACGCCCGCGAGGTCGGCGAACAGCCCGCCGCGGTCGGGGGCGACGACGGTGACCGCGAGCAGGCCCTCGAGCTCGCTGACGGAGAACCGGCTCGTGCCGTCGGCCGCGGCGGCCCGGACGAGCTGCTCCTCGTGCTCGGTGAGCGGCGCCGGCCCCGGGGCGGGCTCGCCGCGGAGCATGGCCCGGGCCCGCTGGACCAGGTCGTCGACGAGGCGGGCCCGCCACGGGCTCCACGCCGCGGGGCCCGCGGCGAGCGCGTCGGCCTCGGTGAGCGCGCGCAGCAGGGTGAGCACGTCGGCCCGGCCGCCGACCGCGGCGACGAGCGCCTCGACCGTGCTCGGGTCGTCGGGGTCCCGGCGGGTAGCGAGGTCGACGAGCGTGAGGTGCTCCCGGACGAGCCGCTCGACCACCTCCACGTCGGGCGCCGGGAAGCCCATCCGGACGGCCGCCGCCCGCGCGAGGGGCGCCCCGGTCCGCGGGTGGTCCATGGCGCCGGCCCGCTTGCCGAGGTCGTGGAGCAGGCAGGCGAGCAGGAGCAGGTCCGGGCGGGACACCTCGCGCAGGAACCGCTGCGCCTCCACGCAGGTCTGCACCTGGTGCCGGTCCACGGTCCAGCGGTGCACGGCGTTGCGCTGGGGGCGGTTGCGCACGCCCTGCCACTCCGGCACCCAGCGCACCACGAGGCCCTCGAGGTCGAGCGACTCCCACACCCCGGGCAGGGCGTCGCCCGAGGCGAGCAGCTCGACGAAGGCCTCCCGGGCGGCGGCGGGCCACGGCTCGGGCAGGTCGGGCGCGGCCTGGCCCAGGTGCTCGGCGGTGACCGGGCTCAGCGGGAGCCCGGCGCGGGCCGCGGTGGCCGCGGCCCGCAGGGCGAGCGCGGGGTCGTCGGCCGGCGTGGTGCCGACACCGAGCACGAGCTCGCCGTCGTGCTCGACCAGGCCGTGGCCCAGGGGGCGCAGGCTCGGGCGGCGGGGCCCGGGGCGCCAGCGGCGCTGCGGCAGCGACTGGCGAGCCCGGCGGACGGTGGTGTCCACCGCGTAGGCGATGGTCCGGCCGACCTCGGCCACCCGGGCGAGCAGCGCGTCGGCGTCGGCGAAGCCGCAGCACCGCGGCCACGGCGTCCTGGTCGGCCAGGCCGAGCCGGTCGCCGCTGCGCCCGGTGACCATCTGCAGCGCGTCCCGGGCGTCGAGCAGGAAGCCGTGGCCGGCCTCGATGTCCGGGCCGTGGGGCCGGTCGGTCAGCCACGAGGCGGCCATGGCGCGCAGGGTGGTGACGTCGCGCAGCCCGCCGCGGGACTCCTTGAGGTCCGGCTCGAGCAGGTAGGCGAGGTCGCCGTGGCGCTGGGCCCGCTCGGCCAGGGAGTCCAGCACCTGCGGCAGGCGCCGCCGCGCCGAGGCGCGCCAGTCCTGCAGCAGCACGGTGCGGGCGTGCGAGACCAGCGAGGCGTCCCCGGCGACGAGGGAGACGTCGAGCAGCCCGACCGCGGCGGCCAGGTCGCCGGCGGCCACCTCGCGGCACTGGGCGATGGTGCGGACCGAGTGGTCCAGGCGGAGCCCCGCGTCCCACAGCGGGTACCAGAGCGCGTCGGCCAGCTCCGCCGAGGCGCTCGACCGGCAGCCGCCGGCCCTCGTGCAGCAGCAGCAGGTCCACGTCGCTGGCGGGACCGGAGTCGCCCCGGGCCAGGCTCCCCACCATGGCCAGCGCCACCCCGGGCGGGCCGACGACCGCGCCGTCCACGGCACCGTCCTCGGGCTCGGTCCCCAGCCCGGTGGTGGCCAGGGCGTGCTGCCACACGTCGGCGAGCCGGGAGACGACGAGGTCGCTGTGGGCGCGGCGTCGCTCGGGCCCGGCCAGCGCGGAGCGGACGGAGGCGGCCAGCAGGTCCTTGGCGAGGTCGCGGGGCAGCGGCGGCCCCTCCGCGGGACGGTCGGTGCGGCTCATGCGGTTCTCCCCCCGGGGTGTCGCTGAGCGTGGGCGGTCGGTGTCGTGCCGTGACGGGGTCCGGACCGTCCTGCGCCGGCGTGCAGCAGGGTGCACGCCGGCGCAGGACCTCCTCCGCCCCGTCCGGGCGGCCGGGCTCAGATCGCCTCGACGCCCCGCTCGCCGGTGCGGACCCGGACGACCTCGTCGACCGGGCTGGCCCAGACCTTGCCGTCCCCGATGCGGCCGGTCTGGCTGGCCTTGACGATGACGTCGAGCACGTCGGGCGCGCCGGTGTCGTCCACGAGGACCTCGATGCGGACCTTGGGCACCAGGTCGGAGGTGTACTCCGCCCCGCGGTAGACCTCGGTGTGGCCGCGCTGGCGGCCGTAGCCGGAGGCCTCCGACACCGTCATGCCCTGGATGCCGAACGCCTCGAGGGCGTTCTTCACGTCGTCGAGCTTGTGCGGCTTGATCACCGCGGTGACGAGCTTCATGCGGACACCTCCGACTTGCTGGTGGACTCGGACGAGGAGCGGGGGCTGAAGGCGCGGGCGCCGATCCCCGAGAACTCGTAGGCGGACTCCGCGTGCTCGGAGGAGTCGATGCCCTCGGCCTCGGCCTCGTCGGAGACGCGGAAGCCCATCGTGGCCTTGAGCGCGAACCCGATGACCAGGGTGACCACGAAGGAGTAGGCGAGCACGGCCAGCGCCGGCACGGTCTGCTTGTAGAGCAGGTCGAGACCGCCGCCGTAGAACAGGCCGTCCTGGCTGTAGGCCGTCGCCTCGGCGGAGGCGAAGAAGGCGATGAGGACGGTGCCGAGCAGGCCGCCGACCATGTGCACGCCGACCACGTCGAGCGCGTCGTCGTAGCCGAGCCTGTACTTGAGCCCGACCGCGAACGCGCAGACCACGCCGGCGACCAGGCCGATGAGCAGGGCGCCGACCGGGGTGACCGCACCGCAGGCGGGGGTGATGGCGACCAGGCCGGCGACCACGCCGGAGGCCGAGCCGAGGGAGGTCGGGGCACCGTCGCGCAGGCGCTCCACGAGCAGCCAGCCGATCATGGCCGCGCCGGGGGCGACGAGGGTGTTGACCCAGACGTAGGCGGCGACGCCGTCGGCGGTGAGGAAGCTGGCGGCGTTGAAGCCGAACCAGCCGAACCACAGCAGGCCGGCGCCGAGCATGACCAGGGGCAGGTTGTTGGGCCGCATCGGCTCCTTGCCGAAGCCCTTGCGCTTCCCGAGGACGATCGCGAGGGCCAGGGCCGCCGCGCCGGCGTTGATGTGCACCGCGGTGCCGCCGGCGAGGTCGATCGTGCCGAGCCGCGAGCCGATCCAGCCGCCCTGGTCGAGGTCCTCGCCCTGGAAGGCGAAGACCCAGTGCGCGACGGGGAAGTAGACGACCGAGACCCAGATCCCGGCGAAGACCATCCAGGTGCCGAACTTGGCCCGGTCGGCGACGGCGCCCGAGATCAGGGCGACGGTGATGATCGCGAACGCCGCCTGGAAGGCGACGAAGGCGAGCGTCGGGTAGCTGCCGGGCACGACCTCGTCGCCGGTCATCCCGGCGTCGGCCTGGAGGATGCCGTCGAGGCCGAGGTACTGGACCGGGTTGCCGATGAGGCCCCCGACCGAGTCGCCGAAGGCGAACGAGTAGCCGTACAGGACCCAGAGCACGCTGACGAGGCCCAGGGCCCCGAAGCTCATCATCATCATGTTGAGGACCCCGCGGTGGCGGTTCATGCCGCCGTAGAACATCGCGAGGCCCGGGGTCATCAGCAGCACCAGCGAGGCGCTGGTGAGGATCCAGGCGGTCGTGCCCGTGTCCACCATGTGGTTGTCACCTTCCGATTCGTGGGACGGCGCGGGGCGGGGGCCCGGGCCGGTCAACGGGGGCAACGGTGACGGCGGGGTGTTTCCGGCTCGGCCGCCGCGGGTTACAGGCACGTGACGACGCCCCCCGCCGTGTGAAAGGTGCGTGACGCGGGGACCGGGCGCGCACGCCCGCTCACGGCGTGCTGCGGGCGGCGGGACCGGGACGTCCGGTATCAGCCGCGGTGCCCGGGTCCTCCTGGGGACGACCGCACCGTCCCACCTCGGAGGAACCGTCATGTCCGACACGAGAACCCACCGGAGCACCGAGCACGACCTCCAGGTCGTGCAGCAGCGCACGCCGCGGGAGATGCCCGGCCTCGACCTGCCCGCACCGCCCCGCGCCACGGTCGAGCCGGGAGCGACCGGCCCCGACGTGGCCGCCGTCCACGGCTACCTGTCCCGCTACGGCTACTTCCCCAACGCCGCCCTGGCCGCCCGCTTCCCGATGTGGCGGCCTGCGCTGGCCTTCGACGCCCCGGACCGCGAGGTCATGGGGGACGAGATGCAGACGGCCGTGCGCCTGTTCCAGGCCGCGAACGGCCTCGAGCCCACCGGCGCGGTCGACGAGCCCACCCTGGCGCTCATGGCCGAGCCCCGCTGCGGCGTGCCCGACACCCCCGTGTCCACCCCCGGGGCGGACGGCGCGACCCTCGGCGCGTTCGTCGCCCAGGGCAACCGCTGGCCCGGGCCGACGGTGACCTACAGCCACGACGGCTCGACCCCGGACCTGTCCACGGCCCAGGTCCGCGCCGCGCTGCGCGGTGCCTTCGACCGCTGGCAGGCCGTGGTGCCCCTGACGTTCACCGAGGCCGGCAGCGGCTCGGGCGACATCCGTGTCTCCTTCGCCAGCGGCGACCACGGCGACGGGGCGGGCAACGCCTTCGACGGACCCAGCGGGACCCTCGCGCACTGCTTCTTCCCCCCGCCCAACGGCGGCGCCCTGGCCGGGGACTGCCACTTCGACGAGGCCGAGACCTGGACCGTCGGCGACCCGGTCACCGGCATCGACCTGGACACCGTCGCCCTGCACGAGCTGGGCCACGGCATCGGCCTGGACCACTCCGCCGACAGCTCGGCCGTGATGTTCGCCTTCTACGGCGGGCCCCGGCGGGAGCTGCAGCCCGACGACGTCGCCGGCGCCCAGTCGATCTACGGGACCCGGTTCCGCTGGGGCAGCCTGGGCGGGGTCATCACCTCCTCCATCGCGGTGGCGAACAACGCCGACGGCCGGCTGGAGGTCTTCGTCCGGGGCACCGACGGCGCGCTGTGGCACCAGTGGCAGACCCGGCCCAGCGCCGGGCCGTGGAGCGGCTGGTCGAGCCTCGGCGGCGGGATCGTCGGCACCCCGACGGTCGGGCAGAACGCCGACGGCCGGCTCGAGGTGTTCGCCCGCGGCCTGGACGGCGCGCTGTGGCACCGCTGGCAGGTGACGCCGGGCGGCGGCTGGGCGGACTGGTCGAGCCTCGGCGGCGGCATCAGCAGCCCCGTCGTCGGCCGCAACGCCGACGGCCGGCTCGAGGTGTTCGCCCGCGGCCTCGACGGCGCGGTGTGGAACATCTGGCAGGTGCGCCCGAACGGCACGTGGAGCGGCTGGGGCTCGCTCGGCGGGGTGATCACCACCGGCATCGGGGTGGCGAACGACGCCGACGGCCGGCTCGAGGTCTTCGTCCGCGGCACCGACGGGGCCCTGTGGCACCAGTGGCAGACCCGGCCCAGCGCCGGGCCGTGGAGCGGCTGGGCCTCGCGCGGCGGCGGCATCCTCGGCACCCCCGCGGTCGGCCGCAACGCCGACGGCCGGCTCGAGGTCTTCGTCCGCGGCCTCGACTCCAGCCTGTTCCACGTCTGGCAGGTGTCCCCGAACGGCACGTGGGGCGGCTGGGCCCCGCTCGGTGGGGTGCTGACCAGCGACCTCACCGTGGCCAACGACGCCGACGGCCGGCTCGAGGTGTTCGGCCGGGGCACCGACCGGGCGCTGTGGCACATGTGGCAGACCGCCCCGAACAACGGCTGGTCCGGCTGGGCCACCCTGTCCGGCGGGACGGACCTGCCGGTGGTCGCCCGCAACGGCGACGGCCGCCTCGAGGTGTTCGTCAAGGGCGACGACGGCGCCGTGTGGAACACCTGGCAGAGCACGCCGAACGGGGTCTGGAACTGACCTGACGGGCCGCGGGGGGCAGGGCCCGCCGCGGTCAGTCCAGGAGGGCGTCGACGAACGAGCCCGGCTCGAACGGGGCCAGGTCGTCGGCGCCCTCCCCCAGGCCCACGAGCTTGACCGGGACGCCGAGCTCGCGCTGGACGGCGACGACGATCCCGCCCTTGGCGGTGCCGTCGAGCTTGGTCAGCACGATGCCGGTCACGGCGACCGCCTCGGAGAACACCCGGGCCTGGGTGAGGCCGTTCTGCCCGGTGGTGGCGTCGAGGACGAGCAGCACCTCGTCGACCGGGCCGTGCCGCTCGACGACCCGCTTGACCTTGCCGAGCTCGTCCATGAGGTCGCGCTTGTTCTGCAGCCGGCCCGCGGTGTCGACCAGCACGACGTCCGCCTCGAGCTCGACGCCGGCCTTGACCGCGTCGAAGGCGACGGCGGCCGGGTCGGCCCCCTCGGTCTCCGAGCGCACCGTGGGCACGCCGACGCGCTCCCCCCACGTGGTCAGCTGCTCGGCGGCCGCGGCGCGGAAGGTGTCGGCCGCGCCGAGCACCACGTCCTTGTCCTGGGCGACGAGCAGGCGCGCGAGCTTGCCGACCGTCGTCGTCTTGCCCACGCCGTTGACGCCGACCACGAGCACCACGGCCGGGCGGTGCGCACCGGTGGTCTCGTCCACGGTGGGGCTGACGGCGAGGCTGCGGTCCAGCGTGGGGTCGACCGCGCGCAGCAGCTCCTCGCGCAGCACGGTGCGGACGTCGCTGCGGCCCTCGGCGGCCAGGCGCCCGCGCAGCCGGTCGACGAGCTCCAGCGACGGGCCGGTGCCGAGGTCGGCGGCGATGAGGGTCTCCTCGACCTCCTCCCACGTGGCCTCGTCGACGCTGTCACGGCTCAGCAGGGCGAGCAGGCCCTTGCCCAGGGCGGTGTTGGACCGGGCCAGGCGCGCGCGCAGCCGGCCGAGCCGGCCGACGACGGGGTCGGGGACGTCGAGCAGGCCGGGGCCACCGAGCAGGCGCGGGTCGAGCTCCTCGATGGCGGTGCTGCCGGAGCGCTCGTCGCCGGGCAGGGACAGCGTCTCCACGCCGCGCACGGGGGTGTCGCGCGGCTCCTCGGCGTCGTCGCCGACCCCGGGGCGGTAGTCGACCCCGGGCTGCGGCTGCCAGGGGCCGCCGCTGCCAGGGGTCCGCCGGGCCCGGCGGACCAGCCCCACCCCGGCGCCGGCCAGGGCGCCCACCGCGAGCACGGCGCCCACGACGACGTAGGTGACCTCGTCGGGGGCGAGGGAGGACAGGGCCAGGACGACGCCCGGGTCGAGGACGGCAGGGCCGGCGGAGAGCACGTCGGTCATGCCCCCATCCTCGCAGGCGGACGACCGGGCCCCGTCCTGCCGGCGGCAGGACGGGGCCCGGGTGCTGCGGGTGCTGCGGGTGCGAGAGGTCAGCGCCTCGGCGAGACCACCACGACCGTCTCGTCGACCGTGGACTCGTCGGCGTCGCTCACCCGCACCGCCACCGGGTAGCGGCCCGGGGGCCGGTTGGCGCGGAACACCGCGGTCGGGCCGGTGGCGTCGTCGAACTGCCCGTCGCCGTCGAGGTCCCACGCGTAGGTGAGCGCCTCGCCCTCCAGGTCGTAGGAGGCGGAGGCGTCGAGCACGACCCGGGCGCCCGGGCGGACGGTGTAGGGACCGCCCGCGTCGGCGACCGGGGCGGTGTCCAGCGCGAGCCCGACGACCACGGGGTCGTGGTCGCTGGAGCGGTAGGCCGTCGGCTCGTACAGCGGCAGGGCGGAGGACTCCCGCTCGAAGGCCGCCTCCCCGGCGTCGCGCACGTCGTCGTTGTAGTCCAGGAGCGGCACCTCGTCGGCGTTGATCGTCCAGCCGCCGGCCCCGGTCACCTGCTCGGCGAGCGAGGGGGTGGCCAGGGCGTGGTCGAGGTGCCCGATCAGGCCGTCGAACACGTAGCCGTAGGACTCCAGCCCGAGGTCGCGCTCGAGCAGGTCGACGAAGCCGGCCCCCTCGAGCGTGGTGATCGGACGCTCCATGGCGTAGGAGTTGAGGTCGCCGATGACCAGGGCGTCGGGGTCACCGCTCCCGGTCGGGTCGGTGGCCAGGAAGTCCGCCAGGGCCGCAGCGGCCTGCGTCCGGGTGAGGTCGCAGTTGCCGGAGCCGTCCGCGGGCGAGTCGTCGCCCGCGCCGCAGCCGGAGCCCTTGCTCTTGAAGTGGTTGACCGCGACGGTGACGCGCTCCCCCGTGGCGACCTCGTCGAAGGTCTGGACCAGGGCGGGACGGTTCGCGGTGTCCACGAAGCGCGGGTCGTCCGCGCTGGTCAGCAGCTCGAACGCCCCGACCGGCACGACGGTCGTGGTCTTGTACAGGAAGGCCTGCTTGATCGCGTCGGTGCCGATCGTGCCGGTCTCGACGTAGTCGTAGAGGCCGGGCGCCGTGGCGGCGTTCAGCGCGTCGACGATCTGCTGCGTGGCCTGGCCGGCGTCGTTCTGGATCTCGATGAGCCCGTACACGTCGGCGTCGATGGTCTCCAGGGCCGCGACGATCTTGGCGAGCTGGCGCTGGCGCTCCTGCTCGGAGTCCGCGCCGCGGCAGTCGTCGGTGCCGTCGGGACCGCAGGGGCCAGAGCTGTTGGAGGACGTGGTGTCCACCGTGGCGAAGTAGTTGAGGACGTTGAAGCTGGCCACCGTGAGCCGGCCGCCGACCTCGTCGGGCGCCGCGGGGCGGGGGTTGACCGACGTGAACGTGTAGTCCTCGTCGGGCAGGGCCCGGAGCTTCCAGGCCCCGAAGGAGTACTCCGCCACCCCGGTGAGCCCGGTGACCGTGTCGCCGCCCCGGACGTAGTTCTCGGTGCTCAGCCCCGGCGAGGGGAAGGCGTACGGCTCGTTGTCCAGCGGGCCGCTCGTGGCGTCGTTCTGGTCGTTGCTCGTGTCGTCGAGGACGATCCGGCGGGTGGCCAGGTCGGCGAGGTAGGCGTCGTAGCCGGCGACCGAGGGCGTCTCGGTCTGCGTGAACTGGTACTCCCGCTCCCCGGCGGTGAGGACGACCTCCCCGAACTGGGCCAGCGCGAAGTACTCGCTCACCGCGAGGGTGGTCGTGACGGTGGTGACCATGCCCTCGACGGCCTCGAAGGTCGCGGGGTCCTCGGTGGAGCCGGCGGCCGGGAGCGTCACCGTGGCGGCGGTCGGTCGGGCCTGGCCCGACGCGAGCACCTCGACGGACCCCGCCGTGGCGTCGACCTGGGTGCTGTCGTTGAACTCGTCGACGGTGCCGACGACCCGGACGAGGTCGCCCGCGGCCAGCCCGGGGGGGCAGGCCACGCGGCAGAAGACGTAGACGCCCTCGGAGGTGGCCGGGTCCGCGTCGGCGTCGGCGTCCTCCTCCTGCACGAAGAAGCCGTCGACGACGTCGCGGCTGGTGATGAGGGTGGTGACGACCGCCTCGACCTGGACGTCCTGGCCGTCGAGCGGCGAGGCGCTCCCCGGACCCTGGACGGCGGAGACCAGGCTGGTCTCCAGCGGGGCGGACACCGTGACGGTCACCGTGCAGACGGCGGTCCCGCCGTCGTCGGAGGTGGCGGTGACGTCCACGGCGTAGGTGCCGGCCGCGACGGTGGCGGCCACGGCGAGCGTGGCGGTGGCGGCGACGCCGACCCCGGTGGGGGCGGTCGAGCCGTCGAGGGTGATGCCGTCGACCGGCGCCGACGTGATCGCGAGGGACGGTGAGTCCCGAGTCCACGTCCGTGGCGGACACCTGGCGGACGCGGCCTCACCGGTGCTGGTGTCCACGGAGGCGGCGCAGGCTGACGGACGGCGGCGGCGGCTCGCCGTCGGGGCGTCGAAGGCCTGGCCGCCGTGGCCGTCGCCAGGTGGCGGGGCGGAGCCGTCCCACTCCGCGGCAGGGTCGAAGGCGTCGCTGCCGTACGTGTCTCCCGCGTCCACGGTGAGCCCTTGCGACTCCCCGAGCGGGCCGCTGCCGTCCTCCGCGACGCCGATGTCGGTGCCGGGGTCCACCCCGATCGGGCCGTTGACGTCGACGGCCGCGCCCCCGAGGGGCTGCACAGGA
The DNA here is from genome assembly GCA_963750335.1 of uncultured Actinomycetota bacterium. Lineage (GTDB taxonomy): Bacteria > Actinomycetota > Actinomycetes > Actinomycetales > JBBAYJ01 > Aquipuribacter. Next base: position 763,208 of record CAVVQD010000008.1, on the reverse strand, counting down.
CGACGGCGTCGTCCCCGTTCCACAGCGAGGCGCCGGTGGTCTGGTCGGCCCGCGCGAGGACGGCCCGCACCGGCGGTGGCCGCCGCCAGCACGTGGACCTCACCGGGGGCGACGGTGCCGCTCAGCCGAAGGTGAGGCCCTTCGTCGTGCTGCCGTTGAAGTAGCCGAGGACCTCCTAGCCCGAGAGGTCCATCCGCGGCACCGGCGCCACCAGCTCGTAGCGTCTCGCGCCGGCCTTGTTGTTGCTGGTGCCCTCGACGTACTCCGAGAAGTACAGCGCGCGGCGGCGGACGCCGTGCGGCGCGGCGGCGACCATGCCGACGAGCAGGGCGAGGGGGGTGGCGACGGCGACCGCGGCCCGGGCGGGCCGCCGGGTCGTCTGGTGCCGGGCGACGGGTCTGCGGGTCACGAAGAATCCTCCAGGAAGGGACGTTTGTCCCCGGACCGTAGGCCGACCGGGTGAACGGCCGCTAGAGGCGGACCGTCACGACGGGGAACGGAGGGTGGCTAGCCGACCTCGCGCAGCCGCTGGCTGACCACCGTGGTCACGCCGTCGCCGCGCATGGTCACCCCGTACAGGGCGTCCGCGGCCTCCATCGTCCGCTTCTGGTGCGTGACGACGATGAGCTGGCTGGAGGCGCGCAGCTCCTCCATGAGCACGAGCAGGCGGCCGAGGTTCGCGTCGTCGAGGGCGGCCTCGATCTCGTCCAGCACGTAGAACGGGCTCGGCCGGGCCTTGAACAGCGCGACGAGGAAGGCCAGCGCGACCAGGGTCCGCTCGCCGCCGGACAGCAGGCTCATCCGCTTGACCGTCTTGCCCGCCGGGCGCGCCTCGACCTCGATGCCGGTGGAGAGGATGTCGTCGGGCTCGGTGAGGACGAGGCGGCCGACCCCGCCGGGGAACAGCCGCGGGATGATCTGCTCGAACTCCCGCGCGGTGTCGGCATAGGCGGCAGGACACGACCTCCTCGACCCGGGCGTCGACGTCGCGGATGATGCCGAGCAGGTCCTTCTTGCTCGCTGGACAGGTCCTGCTGCTGCTGGAGCAGGAACCGGTGCCGCTCCTCCAGCGCCGTGTACTCCTCCATGGCCAGCGGGTTCACCGTGCCCAGCTCGGCCAGCCCGCGCTCGGCCGCGCGCAGCCGCCGCTGCTGGCGCGCCCGGTCGTACGCCTCGTCCCTCGCCTCCTCGCCGTCGGCGACCTCGACGGGGACCGGCACGGCGGGCCGTACTGCTCCACGAGGGCGTCGGCGTCCAGGCCGTGCTCGTCGCGCGCCGTCTCGACGAGCTGCTCCAGGCGCAGCCGCTGCTCGGTGCGGGCCAGCTCCTCCGCGTGCGAGGCCTCGACGAGCCGGGCGTGCTCGCCGGACAGCGCCTGCACCGCGGCCGCGGCGTCGCGGGCCCGGGCCTGCACGGCGTCGCGGTCCCTGCGGGCCGCGGCCTCGCCCGGCCTGGACCCGCTCGAGCACCCGGCCGGCCGCCTCGACGGCGTGCGTGGCGTCGGTGCGCACCTCGCCCGCCTCGGCCGCGGCCCGGCTGCGGACGGCCTGGCGCTCCAGGGCCGCCTGCTGCTCCTGGCGGGCACGGTCCAGCGCCGCCGCCGACCGCCTGGGCCCGTTCCGCGGCCGCGCGGGCGCGCTCCTCGGCGGTGCGGGCGCGACAGCCGCGCCTCGGTCTCCGCCTGCCGGGCCGCGCGCGCCGCGTCGGCGAGGGCCTGCACGTCGACCCGGCCCGGGCCGCCCGCTGCCGTCTGTCCTCGCTGCTGTCCTCGCTGTGTCCTCGCTGCTGTCCTCGTCGGCCTCGGCCTGGTCCGCCGCCGCGGCGAGCGCGGCCTCGGACTCCGCGAGCTCGGCGCCGTAGCCCTCGCGGCGGGCCGCGACCTGCTCGGCCTGCACCCGGGCCCGGTCGGCCTCGTCGGCCGCGGCGCGCATCTGGGCGGACACGGCGCCGAGCTGCTGGGCCAGCGCGCTCATCCGGGCGTCCAGGGCGGTGCGGGCGGCCTCGGCCGCGTCGAGCCGCTCCTTGGCCGCCGCCGTCCCCTGCTGCGCCCGGGCCACCTCCTCGCGGGCCGCGGCGAGGACCGCGTCCGCCGCGAGCAGCTCCCGCTCGGCCTCGTCGAGCACGGCCTGGCGCTCCAGCAGCGAGGGCGCCGCGCCCGACCCGCCGCGCAGCCCGTCCACGGCGAGGACGTCGCCCAGCAGCGTGACGACCACGACGCCGGCCGCGTCGGCGCCGAGCCGGGCGAGCAGGGCGCGGCCGCGGGCCAGGTCGTCGACCACGACGGTGCGGGCCAGGCGCTGCCGCGCCCACGTGGCCACCTCGCCCTGCCCGAGGACGAGGTCCGCGGCCGGGCGGGCGCCCTCGGTGTCGCGGACGCCGTCGAGCTCGCCGAGCCCCGGCAGCGGGACGTCGGAGCCGTGGAGGGCGGCCGACGGCACGACGATGGCGACGCGCCCGCCGTCGCGGTCGTGGAGCCGCTCGACGGCGACGGCGGCCCCGTCCAGGCTGGTCATGGCCACGGCGTCGGCGTCCGCGCCGAGCGCCGCGGACAGGGCGTGCTCGTGGCCGGCGCGGACCCGCAGCAGCGACGACAGCAGGCCCAGCACCCCGCCACCGGTCTCCAGCACCTCGGCGGTGGCGTCGACGGGGACCGTCGTGGAGGCCAGCGCGTCGCGGCGGGCGAGCAGGGCGGCGCGCTCTCGCTCGGCGACGCGCTCCTGCTGCTCGGTGACGCGCTGGGCGTCCGCGGCCACGGTGTGCGCGGCGAGCGCCTGCTCGTGGGCGGCGACGGCCGCCGCGGCCGGGTCCTCGTCCTCGGCCGCACCAGCCGCACCAGCGGTGCCAGCGGCGTGCCGGCGGGTGCCGGGCTCGCCGGCCTGGCCCGCGCCCTCCCGGCGCAGCGCCTCGAACCGCGCGGCCGCCTCGGCCCGGCGCTCCTCGGCCTCGGCCAGGGTGCGGGCCAGCCGCTCGGCCTCGGCGTCCGCGGACTCCACCCGCCCGCGCAGCGTGGCCACCTGGCCCCGCAGCCGCATGACGGCCTCGGAGCGACGGGCCCGCTCGGCGGCGTGCTCGCGCGCGGTCCGCTCCGCCTGCTCGTGGACCTGCTCGGCCTGCTGCCGTGCGGCACCCGCCGCCTCCAGGGCCGCGTGGGCGCCGCCCACCTGGTCGGCGAGCGCGCCGGCCTCGGCCTGGCTGCGGGCGAGGACGGCCGCGAGGTCCTCGAGGTCGGCACCGGGCCCGGCGACCGGCTCGGCGAGGAGCCGGGCCCGCTCGTCGGCCAGCCGCGCGATGCCCCGCAGCCGGTCGGAGACGGTGCGCGCCCGGCCCAGCTGGTCGGCCCAGGCGTGGGCGCGGGGACGCACGCGGGACTCCTCCGGCCTGGGCGCGGGACGCGGCGACCTGCGCGGCCTGGAGCCGCTCGGTCACCTCGGCGAGGCGCTGCGCGGCCGGACCCGGGGCCGTCGTGGCCACCGAGCCCGGCGCGGGCGGCGGCGACGTCGTCGGCGAGCAGCCGCAGCCGGGCGTCCCGGGCGTCGGCGGCGATCCTGCGGGCCCGGCGCGCGGTGTCCGCCTGGCGCCCCAGCGGCTTCAGCTGGCGGGCGATCTCGGCGGTGAGGTCGGCGAGGCGGACGAGGTTGCCGTCCATCGCCGCCAGCTTGCGCAGCGCCTTCTCCTTGCGCTTGCGGTGCTTGAGGACCCCCGCCGCCTCCTCGACGAAGGAGCGCCGCTCCTCGGGGGTGGCCTGGAGCACCGCGTCCACCCGGCCCTGGCCGACGACGACGTGCAGCTCCCGGCCGATCCCGGCGTCGCCGAGCAGCTCCTGCACGTCCAGCAGGCGACAGGCGCGCCCGTTGATGGCGTACTCGCTGCCGCCGGTGCGGAACATCGTCCGGGTCACCGAGACCTCGGCGGTTCCCTCGCCGAGCAGGCCGTCGGCGTTGTCGAAGGTGAGCACCACCTCGGCCCGCCCGAGCGGGGCGCGGGTCGCGGTGCCGGCGAAGATGACGTCGGACATGCTCCCGCCGCGCAGCGTCCGGGCCCCCTGCTCGCCGAGCACCCACGCGATCGCGTCCACCACGTTGGACTTGCCCGAGCCGTTCGGCCCGACGACGCACGTGATGCCCGGCTCCAGGCGCAGGGTCGTCGCCGAGGCGAACGACTTGAACCCGCGCAGGGTCAGCGAGGACAGGTGCACCCGCCGGAGGCTAACGGGGACCGAGGTCCCGGGTGCGAGGGCGTGCCGGGACCTACGCTCCCCCGGTGAGCGCAGACGACCTCGTCCACGTGGTGTCGCAGATCGCCGAGGGCCTCGACCTGCCCGTCGTCCTCGACCGTCTCGTGGAGGCCGCGCGCGCGACGACGGGCGCGCGCTACGCCGCGATCGGCGTCCTGGGCCCCGACGGCCTGCACGAGGAGTTCCGCCACGTCGGGCTGTCCCCGGAGCAGGTCGCCGCGATGGGCGAGCTGCCGCGCGGGCACGGCGTGCTGGGCCTCATCACGCGCGAGCGGCGCGCCGTCGTCGCCGGGGACATCGGGTCCCACCCGGCCTCGGTCGGCTTCCCGCCCGGGCACCCGCCGATGGGCAGCTTCCTCGGGGTGCCGCTGCGGATCCGCGGGGAGGTGTTCGGCAACCTCTACCTCACCGACAAGGCCGGCGGCTTCGACGCCGAGGACCAGGCCAGCATCGAGGCGATGGCCGCGGCGGCGTCCGTCGCGGTCGACAACGCCCGGCTGTACCGCAGCGCCCGCAACCGCGAGGAGTGGTCCGAGGCGTCCGGGCAGGTCACCGCGGCCCTGCTGGGCGGCCTGGACGAGGAGGACGCCCTGCAGGTGGTGGCCCGTCACGCGCGCACGGTGGCCCGGGCCGACGCGGTCGCCCTCGCCCTGCCCGGCATGGACGGCACCCTCGTGGTCGAGGTCGTCGACGGCGGGGTCGGCGGCACGGACCTGGTCGGCCTGGGGCTCACCGCGCTGCGCGGGCTGGGCGACACGGTGTCGTGCCCGCTGACCGACGGCGAGGGCGAGGCCGGCGTGCTGGTGCTCGTCCGGGCCGACGGTCACCGACGCTTCGGCCCGGACGACATCTCCGGCGCGGAGGGCTTCGCCGCGCACGCCTCGCTCTCGCTGCGCCTGGCCGCCGAGCGCCGCCGCGGCGAGAGCCGCGTCCTGCTGGACGAGCGGGCCCGGATCGCCCGCGACCTGCACGACCTCGCGGTGCAGCAGCTCTTCGCGGTGGGCATCGAGCTGGGCCGGGTCAGGGAGGCGCTGCCCCCGGGCGAGCTCGCCTCGCGCGTCGACGCCGCCCTGGGCGGGCTCGACACCGCGGTGGACCACATCCGCACCACCCTGCGGCCGCTGCGCCCCGGCACCCGGACGACCGGCCCGCGGGAGCAGCTCGCGGCCACGGTCGGCGACGCGGCCGTCGTGCTGGGCTTCGACCCGGAGCTCGTGGACCGGACCGACCCCGACGAGACCGCCGGGTGGGACCCGGTCCTGCTCCACGACCTGCTGGCCGCGCTGGCCGAGGCGCTGGCCAACGTGGCCCGCCACGCCCGGGCCGGCTCGGCGCAGGTGCTGCTGGAGGTGCGGCGCCGGGGCGGGCCCGGGGACGGGCCGGACCTCGTCCGCCTCGTCGTGGACGACGACGGCCTCGGCCTGCCCGCAGGACCGGCCGCGCTCCAGCGGGCTGGCCAACCTGCTGGCCCGGGCCCGGCAGCACGGCGGGACGTGCGCGGTCGTCGCGCGCCCGGGCGGCGGCACCCGGGTGGAGTGGACCGCCCAGCTCGGCTGAGCTACGGGCGGCGGGCCTGGGAGGCCACCCAGGCGGCCACCTGGGTGCGCCGCTTGAAGCCCAGCTTGGCCATGACCGCGGTGACGTGGTTCTTCACCGTCTTCTCGCTCACCCCGAGGCGCTCGCCGCTCTCGCGGTTGCTCAGCCCGTCCCCGATGCACTCCAGGACCATGCGCTCGGTCGGGGTGAGCACGGCGACGGGGTCCTCCGACTGCGACCGGCGCCGCTCCAGCGCCCGCTCGTCCAGCAGCACGCGCCCGGCCGCCACGGCGAGGACCGCGTCGGCGATCTGGGTGCCGCGCACGGTCTTGAGCACGAAGGCCCGGGCCCCGACGGCGAGGGACTCCGCGGCGTAGTCGTCGTCGTCGAAGCTGGTGAGGACCACGAACCGGGTGCCGGGCGTCGAGGCCGACAGCCCCCGCATCACGTCGATGCCGGTCCCGTCGGGCAGGTGCAGGTCGACCAGCGCCACGTCGGGGCGCACCGCGGCCCCGCGCCGCAGGGCCTCCCCGACGCTGGCCGCCTCGGCCACGACCTCCAGCCCGTCGGCCGCGACGCACACGTCGACCACGCCCCGGCGGACCACCTCGTGGTCGTCGATGACCATCACCCGCACGTCAGGGGCCGCCATGGGGCCCGAGGGTAGCGAGGCGGGGGTCCCGAGGGGTCAGGTACGGGCCCGCCGCGGCCGCGGCTGGCAGGTCGGGCAGCGGAACGAGGACCGGTTCGTCCAGGCCTCGCGCACCACCGCGGTGCCGCAGCGGGCGCAGGGCCGGCCCTCCTGGCCGTAGGCGTCCAGCGAGCGGTCGTAGTAGCCGGACTCGCCGTTGACGTCGACGTACAGCGCGTCGAAGCTCGTCCCGCCCGCCGCCATCGACGAGGCCATGACGTCGCGGACGTGCCCGAGCAGCTCCCGTGCCCTGGCCCGGGGAAGCGTCTCGGTCGCGCGGGCCCAGTGCAGCCGGGCCCGCCACAGGGCCTCGTCGGCGTAGATGTTGCCGATGCCCGAGGCCAGGGTCTGGTCGAGCAGGGCCCGCTTGATCCCGGTGCGCCGGGCGCGCAGCCGCTGGACCCAGACGGCCTCGTCGAAGCCGGGGTCCAGGGGGTCCCGGCCGATGTGCTCGGCCAGGGCGGGGACGGTGTCGCCGAGGACGTCGACGGTGGGGACGAGCTCGTCCACCTCGAGCCGGCCGAACATCCGCATGTCGACGAAGCGCAGGTCGCGCCCGTCGGCCAGCGCCGCGACCACGCGGGTGTGCGGGTGCACCGGCTCGTGCCGCGCCAGCACCCGGACCTGGCCGGACATGCCGAGGTGGACGACCAGGCAGTCCGCACCCCCGGCGTCCCCGGCGTCCCCGCCGTCGCCCCCCGGGCTCAGCGGCAGCCAGAGGAACTTCCCGCGCCGGCGCGGCTCGGCCGAGCACCCGGCCGCGCAGCAGCGCGGCGAAGGCCTCCGCCCCGCCGGGCTGGTGCCGCAGCAGGCGGGGGTGCAGCACGGCGACGTCCTCGACCCGCGCGCCCACCACCAGGCCGGACAGCCCGCGGCGGACGCTCTCGACCTCGGGCAGCTCGGGCACGGCTCAGGCCCGGCGGGCGACGGCGCGCTCGCGCAGCGCGCGCACCACGTCCGCGGCGGCCGCCTGCTCGGCCAGCTTCTTGCTGCGCCCGGTGCCGCGGCCCTCGACGACCTGGTCCCGCGGGCGGTCCTGGGCGTCAGGACCGGCGGCCAGCACGACGACCGCGGAGAACTCGGGGTCGTGGGCGGGGCCGGTGCGGCTCAGCTCGTAGACCGGCGGCAGCAGCCCGCGCTCGGCGGCCAGCACCTGCAGGACGGTCTTGTGGTCGTGGTCGACGCCCTCGCCCGGCGCGGCGTCCAGCAGGGGGCCGGTGATGCGCAGCACGAGGTCGCGGGACGCCTCGGGCCCGCGCTCCAGGTGCACGACGCCGATGAGCGCCTCGACCGTGTCGGCCAGCAGCGAGTCCCGGTCGCGGCCGCCGGTCATCTCCTCGCCCCGGCCCAGCAGCATCGCCGGCCCGACGCCCAGGGCCCGGGCCACCAGGGCCAGGGCCGGACGGCTGACCACGGCGATCCGCATCCGCGAGAGCAGGCCCTCGTCGGCGTCGGGGTGGCGGCGGTACAGCTCCTCGGTGACCGCGAGCTGGAGCACGGCGTCGCCGAGGAACTCCAGCCGCTCGTTGGTCGGCACCTGCCCGTTCTCGTAGGCGAACGAGCGGTGCACGAGGGCATGGGTGAGCCCCTCGGGGGACACCTCGACCCCGAGCGCCTCCGCCAGGGCGGTGCGCTCGGGGTCCGGGCCCGTCAGGGGCTCGGCGACAGCCGTGGGATCAGGCCTGCTCGCGGTCGGTGCGCAGCGCCTCGGTGTAGCGGCGCTGGTCGTAGGCCCCGCACGTCGGGCACGCCATGTGGGGGCGGCGCACGGCGCGGCACTGCGGGCACGAGGTCAGCGTGATCGGGGCCGCCTTCCAGTTGGCCCGACGGGACCGGGTGTTGCTGCGGGACATCTTCCGCTTCGGGACGGCCATCTCAGTTCGTCTCTTCCTCTGTGCCAGCGGGGTCGGCGGCGGTCGCCGCCCCGTCGCCGGTCCGGGCGTCGGCCCGGGCCAGCTGGTCGGTCAACCCGGCGAGGGCGGCCCAGCGCGGGTCGTTGTCCTCGTGCGAGTGGTCGGGGTCGTCGAGCAGGCGCGCGCCGCAGCGCGAGCACAGCCCGGGACAGTCGGGGTCGCACACCGGCTGGAACGGCAGGGCCGGGACCAGGGCGTCGCGGACGGTGGGCTCGAGGTCGAGCAGGTCGCCGTCGAGCAGGGGCAGCGCGTCCGCGTCGGGGTCGGCGTCCTCGGGCGGGGCGTGCAGGAACAGCTCCTGCACGTCGACCTCGACGTGCTCGCTCAGCGGGTCCAGGCAGCGCACGCACTCCCCGGCCGCCGTGGCGGTCACGGTGCCGGAGACCAGGACGCCCTCCATGACGGCCTCCAGGCGGAGGTCCAGCGACAGCGAGGAGCCCGCGCTGACGCCGATGACCCCGTTGCCGAGGTCGTCCGGGGCGGGGGCGTCGCGCTGGAGGACCAGCATCGTGCCCGGCCGGCGGCCGAGCTCGTGCGTGTCGATCACCAGCGGCGCGCGCGGGTCGAGCCGCGCCTGCCGCACCGTCGGGGTCACGTGGAGCCTCTCTGGGTGTCAGGTCGTGGAGCGTGCACGGGGCTCGGCCCCGGCGGTGGCCGTCCGGTTCCGGGGCCAGCCGCCAAAGGTACCGTCCGCGGCGGGCCGCGCCCAAACTCAGCCCCGCAGGCGCTCGGTCATGGGGCCCAGGACCAGGGCCGGCACCAGGTCGGACACGTCGCCGCCGTGCCGGGCCACCTCCTTCACCAGCGAGGAGGAGATGTGCTCGTAGCGCGGCGCCCCGGGCAGGAACACGGTCTCCAGGCCGGACAGGTGCCGGTTCATCAGCGCCATCGGCAGCTCGTAGGCGAAGTCCGTGCCCCCGCGCAGGCCCTTGACCACGGCGACGGCGCCGACGTCGCGGCAGTAGTCGACGAGCAGGCCGCCCTCGACGACGTCGACCCGGACCTGCTCGGTGCGCCCGTCCTCGGCCAGCACCCGGCGGAGCAGGTCGGCGCGCTCGTCGGTGGTGAACAGCCCGCTCTTGCCGGGGTTGTGGACCACCGCGGCCACCACCTGCTCGAAGAGGACGGCGGCCCGGGCGATGACGTCGACGTGGCCGAGGGTCACGGGGTCGTAGCTGCCGGGGCAGACGGCGAGGCGGGGGGCGCTCATGGCCCGGACGCTATCGCTGGGTCCTGGGGCTCCTGGTCCTCCTGGGGCTCCTGGGGTTCCTGTGGCCCCTGCGCGTCCGGGACCCGCTCGGCGAACCAGACCTGGGTCTCCCCGTAGGTCTTCGGCTGCAGCGGCTCCAGCCCGGCGGGCCAGACCGGCTCCGGGCTGCGGGCGGAGCGCTCGACCACGACGACGGCCTGCGGGGCGCAGCGCGCGGCCACCCCGACGAGGACCTGCGCGAGCTCGGGGCCGTCGAGGTCGTACGGCGGGTCGAGCAGGACGAGGTCGAAGGTCCGGCCGGGCGCGGAGACGAAGCGGGAGACCTTGTCGTGCACCACGGACAGCGGCAGCCCGAGGGTGCGGGCGTTGTCTGCGGCGACCCGGGCCGCCGTCCGGTCGGCCTCGACGCCGACCGCCCCGGCCGCCCCGCGGCTCAGCGCCTCCAGGGCCAGGGCGCCGGAGCCGCAGTACAGGTCGAGGACGTGGGCGCCGGCCACCGCCCGCCACGCGTCGAGCCGGCCGAAGACGGCCTCCCGGGTGCGGTCGGAGGTGGGCCTGGTTCCCGTCCCGGGCGGCACGGCCAGGCGCCGGCCCCGGGCGCTGCCGGCGACGATCCTCACGCGAGGTCCCCGGTGCCGGTGCCGGTCCCGGCGCCGGTCCGGGTGCCGGTCCTCGCGTGCGTGCGGTCCACGGGCACGAGCCTGTCAGCCACGGGCCAGCCACGCCTCGCGGCCGCCCGCCAGGGCGACGTCGACCGCCTCGGCCAGCGCCGGGTGCCGCTCGAGCGCGGGGTCCTCGGCCAGGACGGCCTCGGCCTCGGCGCGCGCGGCCGTGATGACGTCGAGGTCGTCGACCACGCGCAGCAGCCGCAGCGACGACCGGGCCCCGGACTGCGCCGCCCCCAGCACGTCGCCCTCGCGCCGGCTGCGCAGGTCGAAGCGGGCGAGCTCGAAGCCGTCGGAGGTGGCGGCCACGGCGTCGAGCCGCTCCCGCGCCTCCGCGCCGGCGGGCAGCCCGGTGACGAGCAGGCACAGCCCCGGGTGGCCGCCCCGCCCGATCCGTCCGCGCAGCTGGTGCAGCTGGGAGACCCCGAACCGGTCGGCGTCGAGCACGACCATGGCGGTGGCGTTGGGCACGTCGACCCCGACCTCGATGACCGTCGTGGCCACGAGGACGTCGACGCCGCCCTCGACCACCTCGCGCATGACGGCGTCCTTCTCCTCGCCCGTCATCCGGCCGTGGAGCATGGCCACGCGGCAGCCGGCGAGGGCGGGCTGCTGGGCGAGCAGGTCCATGGTGTCGAGCACCGAGGCCGCCGGCGGGCGCTGCGGGCCGTCGTCGCCGGCCAGGTCGGCCTCCATCTCGGCGAGCAGCGCCTCCTCGTCGCCGCCGTCCGCCCCGATCCGCCCGCACACGACGAAGGCCTGGTGCCCGGCGTCGACCTCCTCGCGGACGCGCTGCCAGACCCGCTGCGCCCACGCCGGCCGCTCCGAGAGCCCGACGACGTGCGTGGTGACCGGCCGCCGGCCCGAGGGCAGCTCGTCGAGCACGCTGGTGTCCAGGTCCCCGAACACCGTCATGGCCACGGTCCGCGGGATGGGCGTGGCCGTCATGACGAGCACGTGGACCCCGACGCCGCGGGCGCGCAGGGCGTCGCGCTGCTCCACCCCGAACCGGTGCTGCTCGTCGACGACGACGAGGCCGAGGTCGTGGAACTCCACGGTGTCGGACAGCAGGGCGTGGGTGCCGACCACGATGCCCGCCTCCCCGGTGACGATGTCGAGCAGGGCCCTGCGGCGCACGGCGGTCGGCGCCGAGCCGGTGAGCAGGGTGACCCGGGTGCCGTCGGGGTCGCCGTCGAGGGTGCCCGCGCGCCCGAGCGGCCCGAGCGCCGCGGTGAGCGAGCGGTGGTGCTGGGCCGCGAGCACCTCGGTCGGGGCGAGCAGGACCGCCTGGCCGCCGGCCTCGACGACGGCGAGCATCGCCCGCAGCGCGACCAGGGTCTTGCCGGAGCCCACCTCGCCCTGGAGCAGCCGCTGCATCGGGCGTGCCCGACGCGAGGTCGACGAGCAGCTGCTCCCCCACGCGCCGCTGGCCGTCGGTGAGCGTGAACGGCAGCGCGGCGTCGAAGCGCTCGAGCAGCCCGCCGGGGCGGGGCTCGTACCGGGTCGCGGGCAGGGTGCGGACCTTGGCCCGGGTCCGCACCAGACCGGTCTGCAGCACGAAGGCCTCCGCGAAGCGCAGCGCGGCCGTGCCGGTGTCCCGCTCGGCCTCGTCGGCGGGGCGGTGGACCAGCCGCAGCGCGTCCAGGCGGCCCACGAGGCCCTGCCGGGCGCGGACGTCCTCGGGGACCGGGTCGGGCACCTCGTCCTCGACGAGCGTGTCGAGCACCTGCTCGAGCGCGGCCTGGACGTGCCAGGTCTGCGCCTTGGCCGTGGCCGGGTAGACCGGCTGGAGCCCCCCGGTCCACTCCTCCGCGTAGCCCTCGGCGAGCACCCGCTCGAAGGCGTCCGAGCCGTGCAGCTGCATGTCCGGCTGGAGCAGCTGCATCCGCCCGCCCCGCCGGCTCACCTTGCCCGAGAAGAAGCCGGCGACCCCCGGCTTCAGCTGGCCCTCGCGGAACGTCTGGTTGAAGAAGACGAGGTCGAGGCGCGCGGCGCCGTCGGTGACCACGACCTCGGTGATGTAGCCCTTGCGCTGGCGCATCCGCCGGCTGGTGGCGCTGACCACCTCGGCGTGCACCGTCACGTGCTCGGCCTCGGTGAGCCCCGCGAAGGACGTGAGGTCGCCGCGGGCGGTCCAGCGCCGCGGGTAGTGCTCGAGCAGGTCGCCGACCGTGCGCAGGCCCAGGCTCTCCAGCCGCTCGGCGGTCTTCGGCCCCACCTCGCGGTCGAGCGGGGTGTCGAGCCGGTCCGGGGTCTCCGGCGCCGCGGGGCTCACGGCCCGGTCCTCACTCGCACCCCAGCAGGAGCAGGTAGCGCGGCTGCCCGCCGCCGAGCACGTCGACCGTCACGCCGTCGCCCTCCAGCCGTGCGCGCAGCGCCTGGGCCGCCGCCGCGCCGCCCTCGCCCGGCAGGACGGTCACCAGCTCCACGCCCGCGCCGAGCCGGGCGACCACCTGCGCGGCGACGTCGACGGCGTCGGTGCCGACCGCCACGACCTCCCGCCCGACGGTGCCCACGAGGTCGCCCACGCGGCAGGGCCCGGCCGCGGTGCGGGTCGCCCGGCCGGCGACCGCGACGGCGCCGTAGCGGCAGCCGTCCACCGCGGCGGCGGCCGAGCGCAGGGCGGCCAGGGCGTCGTCCTGGCCGGGCGCGCCCTCCAGGACGGCGAGGGCGGCGAGGACCTGGACCTGCGAGCGGGAGCGGGCGACGACCGCGGTGACCCCGTGCTCCTCGGCGGCCAGGCCGGCCTGGTGGGCGACCGCCGCGCTCTCGCTGTCGTTGGGCAGCACGAGCACCCGCCGGGCCCCGGCCGCGGCGGCGAGGACCGCGGCCAGCACCTCCCCCGTGCTGGCCCTGGCGCCGGGGCCGCTGGGCACGACCGTCGCCCCGGCCCGGCGGCACAGCTGCTCCGTGGCGGCGCCCGCGGCGCAGGCGACCAGGGCCAGGCCGGCCGTGGCCGCGGGCCTCGTCGTGGCCGTCGTGACCGTGGTCGTGGCCGTCCCGACCCCGCCCGTCGCGGCGGGCCGGGCGGCGGCGAAGTGGGTGATCCGGACCGTGCGGGGCCGCCCCGCCTCGATCCCCGCCTCGACCGCGGCCCCCGGGTCGTCGGTGTGGACGTGCACGTGCCAGAGCCCGGCCTGGTCCTCGGAGCCGGCCGGGCCGGTCCCGCCGACCACGAGCACGCTGTCGCCGATCTCCAGCAGCCGCGCCCGCAGCCGCTCCACCGGGGCCGGGTCGGCGGCGTGGAGCAGGTACATCACCTCGTACGCCGGCCCCGCCGGGTCCAGGTCGGTCCCCGCCGCCCCGAGCGCCGACAGGGCGGGCGCTCCCCGCGCCCCGACGACGGCCGCCCCGTCACCGGTCTCCCGGCGCTCGACCACGTCGCGCAGGGCCTCCAGGGCGAGCAGCAGCCCGGCGCCCCCCGCGTCGACGACCCCGGCGGCGGCCAGGGCGGGCAGCTGGGCGGGCGTGCGCTCGAGCGCCGCCCGGGCCTCCCGCACGACCGCGACCACCACGCCGTGCAGGTCCTCCCCGGACGCTGCGGCGCGCTCGGCGGCCTCCGCGGCGGCCCGGGACACGCTGAGCACGGTCCCCTCCACGGGGTCGGCGACCGCGGCCCAGGCCAGCTCGTCGCCCCGGCGCAGGGCCTTGGCGACGAGGCCCCCGTCCGACGCGCCGGGACCGGCGCCGCGGGAGCCGAGCACGTCCGCCCACCCCCGGACCAGCTGGCTGGCGATGACGCCGGAGTTGCCGCGGGCGTGGACCAGCAGCGCACGGGCCAGGTCCCCGCCGTGGTCGGCGACGGCCCCGCCGACGGTGAGGGCCAGGTTGGTGCCGGTGTCCCCGTCGGGCACCGGGTAGACGTTGAGGGCGTCCAGCTCGGCCCGCGCGCCGTCCAGCCGGCGGACGACGAGGCGGGCCCAGCGGCGCAGGTCCGCGCCGTCCAGCGCCCGCAGCGCGGTCGGGTCCCCAGCCATGCCCCGGAGGATACGGACCGGGGCGGACGCAACCCGGGCGCCCGCACCGGCGGCTCCCCGACGGGTCAGGACGCCCGGCCCCGATCGGGTACCCTGTCGTGGTTGCTCACCGGGATCCCGGGGACGCACGAGGACGGCCCGCACCCGGGCCGACCACCCGACGGGGCCTGGACAGGCCCCCGACACCGACCTCCCGAGGAGTTACCCGTGGCTGCCACCTGCGACGTCTGCGGCAAGGGCCCCGGCTTCGGCAACAGCATCTCCCACTCGCACCGCCGCACGAAGCGGCGCTGGAACCCCAACATCCAGCGGGTCCGGGCGATGGTGGGTGCCACGCCGAAGCGCGTCAACGTCTGCACCTCCTGCCTCAAGGCGGGCAAGGTCAGCCGCTGACCCCCGGGCGGCCCTGCCGCCCCGCACACCTCGCGGCCGTCGACCTCCGGGTCGGCGGCCGTCGTCGTGCCCGGACCGTCAGCCCGGGTAGTGCACCCACCCGCCGGCGTCGGTGCGGCGGCGGCCGTCCACGGTGACCCCGTGCCAGCCGTCCACGGCCGCGAGCACCTGCCCCACCACCCGGAAGCCCCCGGGCAGCGGGGCGCCCGCGGGCAGGGTGGCGAGCATGGCGTGCTCCTCCCCGCTGGTCAGCACCCACTCCTGCGCGTCCGCCCCCAGCAGGGCCGCGACCTCGAGCAGGTCCGCCGACGGCGCGAGGGCGCCGGTGTCGAGCGCGAGGACCGCCCCCGAGGCACGGGCCACCCGGGTGGCGTCGCGCACGAGCCCGTCGCTGATGTCGATCATCGACGTCGCCCCGGCCTCGCGGGCGCGCGCGCCCGCGGTGTGGTCGACCCGCGGGGCGCGGTGGACCGCGACGACCCGGTCGGCCGCAGCCGCCGACGCCGCCGCCGGGCTCCCGCCGGGCACCGCCGGGCCCGGCACCGAGCCGGCCAGCAGGGCGGCCAGGCCGGCGGCCGACGAGCCGAGGGGAGCGCCGGCCGGCCCGAGGACGACCACGTCGCCGACCCGGGCCCCGTCGCGCCGGACCGGGGGACGGTGGCCCGCGAGCTCGCCGTAGGAGGTCCCGGTGAGCACGAGCGCGGGCCCGTCGGCGACGTCGCCGCCGAGGACCGCGGCCCCCGCGGACCGGGCCTCGTGGGCGAGCCCCGCGGCCAGCTCCAGGCACCAGGCCAGCGGCGTGGTCCCGGGCACCACCAGCGCGAGCACCAGGCCCACCGGGTCCGCGCCCATCGCCTCGACGTCGGCCAGGACCTGCACGGCGGCCTTGCGGCCGACCTCGTCCCCGGCCGACCAGCCCAGCCGGAAGTCGACGTCCTGCACCAGGGTGTCGGTGCTGGTCACGAGGGGTCCGTCCACCCGGAGCACCGCGGCGTCGTCCCCGGGGCCCACGAGCACCCGCGCCCACGTCCCGGACCCCTCCCCGACCTCGCGCAGGCGGGCGACCACCGCCGACACCAGCGCGTCCTCGCCGACCTCGGCGACCGTGGGCCCGTGACCCGGACCGGTCGGCCCCACGCTCATCGGCACGGTCGGTCTCCTCGCGATACGGTCGGCTGATGGTGCAGGCGTACATCCTCGTGCAGACCGAGGTCGGCAAGGCTCGCAGCGTCTCCGACGCCGTCCGCAGCATGGCCGAGACCGTGTCGGTGGAGAACGTGACCGGCCCCTACGACGTCGTCGCCAAGGTGCAGGCCGAGACCCTCGACGAGCTCGGTCGCCTGGTCGTGGCGCGGATCCAGGAGCTGCCGGGGATCACGCGCACCCTCACGTGCCCCGTCGTCCACGTCTGAACGGCCGTCCCGGGCGGCGCCGGCCCGCTCGGCGCACCGCGCTGCCGGCCGTGCTCGTCGGCGCGGTGCTGCTGCTCCCGGCGTGCTCGTCGCCCGTGACCGTCCAGCCGGCCGCCGACGGCGCGTCGGACGTGTGCGCGGACGTGGTGGCCGCCCTGCCCGGGACCGTGGCCGGGGCCTCCCGCCGCGAGACGGCCGGCGGTGCGGGGACCGCGGCCTGGGGCGACCCTGCCGTCCTGCTCCGCTGCGGCGAGGAGGCGGTCGTCCTCTCGTCGCAGCCCTGCGTCACCGTGCCGGGCGAGCCGGCCGTCGACTGGGTGGTGCTCGCCTCGGACGACCAGGGCTCGATCGTGCGCACGTTCGGCCGTGACCCGGCGGTCGAGGTCGAGGTGCCCGCCTCCTACGGCCCGGCACCGGTGAGCGTCCTCCCGGACCTCGCCGCCGCCGTGGGGCTGGTCCCGGCCACCGCCGTGTGCGTCGCCTGACGGCAAGGGTCTGGCCGTCCACAGACCTGCACCAGACCCTGTCGCCGCCGGGACCGACGGCGTAGGCTCGTACACATGTTCGAACGACCGCTCGCCGCCGCCGAGGTCCTGGACCTCGCCGCCGCGCTGCGCGCGCTGGACCGCGACGTCGACGACGCGGTCCGGGTGGACCGGATCCGGGCCCTGGAGGTCCTCAAGGCCGCCGCCTCGGCCGCGCAGGCCCGGGACGCCGCCGACCTGCACGCCTCGCAGCGCCGGCTCCAGGCGGAGGCCGGCGTCCCCACCCACGAGCTCGGGCGCGGGGTCGCGGCCCAGGTCGCCCTGGCCCGCCGGGACTCCCCCCACCGGGGCGGCCAGCACCTCGGCCTGGCCACCGCCCTGGTGCACGAGATGCCGTGCACGATGGCGGCGCTCGAGGCGGGCCGGATCAGCGAGTGGCGGGCCACGGTCCTCGTCCGGGACACGGCCTGCCTCAGCCGCGAGGACCGGGGTGCCGTGGACGCCGAGGTCGCGGGCGACATGGATTCGCTCGAGCGCCTCGGTGACCGGGCGCTCGGGGCGCGGGCCCGCCAGGTGGCCTACCGCCTGGACCCGCGCTCGGTGGTGGAGCGGGCCCGGCGGGCCGAGCGCGAGCGCCGGGTGACCGTCCGGCCGGCGCCGGACACGATGGCCTACCTCACGGCCCTGCTCCCGGTCGCCCAGGCCGTCTCCGCGGCGGTGGCGCTCGGCCGGGCCGCAGACGCGGCCCGGGCGCAGGGGGACCGTCGGACGCGCGGCCAGCTGATGGCCGACACCCTGGTGGCCTCGGCCCTCGCCTGGCCGGGCGGGACGGGGGCGAGACCTGCCGAGGACGGCGCGGGCGACCGCACCCCGGCCGCCGGGGTGGAGGCGGCCTCGGTCCGGCTCGTCATGACCGACCGGGCCCTGCTCGACGGCGACGACGAGCCGGCCCTGGTCGATGGCTACGGACCGGTCCCCGCCGGCTGGGCCCGCGACCTCGTCGCCGGGGTCCAGGAGCGCGGCGGCCGGGTGTGGCTGCGGCGCCTGTTCGCCGCCCCCGCCGACGGCACGCTCGTGGCCATGGACTCCCGGTCCCGCACCGCGCCGGCCGGTCTGGCGGAGTGGGTGCGCCTGCGCGAGGGCGGGACCTGTCGGACGCCGTGGTGCGACGCCCCGGTGCGCCACACCGACCACGTGGTCCCGCACGCCCGCGGCGGCCCCACCCGGGGCCGGGACATGCAGGGGCTCTGCGAGGCCTGCAACTACCGCAAGGAGGCGCTCGGCTGGCGGGCCCGGGTCGAGCCCGGGCCGGCCGGGCACACCGTGACGACCACGACCCCGACGGGGCACGAGTACCGGTCGACCGCGCCGCCGCTGCCCGGCGCCCCGCCGGGAGGCCTCGCCAGCGTCATCGAGGACTGGCTCGCCGGTCAGCTGGCCGCTGCACCATGACCCGGGACCGTCGGGTCGTCGGGGACGTGACGCAGGACGAGCAGGGCCGACGCCCCGACGACGGCGGCCACCACGCCGGCCAGGACGAGCGTCCCCGCGGCACCCACGAGCCCGACGAGCGCCGCCCCGAGCAGCAGGGAGGAGACGTTCGCCCCCTGGTACAGCACCTGCAGGGCGGCGAAGACTCGGCCGCGCCGGTCGTCGGGGGTGCGGGCCCGCACGAGCGAGGAGGACGCGACGACCGCCACCCCGTTGCCGGCGCCGCCGACCACCCACCCGACCACGACCCACCACAGCTCGAGCCGGAACCCGCCGACCCCGGCCAGCACGAGGCCCGCGCCGAGCCCGAGGCACGAGCCGAGGAGCCACCGCGCCGTCGCCCGCTCGGAGCGCAGCCGCCCCGCGAGCAGCGACGCCACGAGCGAGGACGCCGCCCACGCCGCGGAGACCAGGCCGTACACGGTCTCGCTCGCCCCCAGCCGGCCCACGACGACGAAGACCTCGGCGACGTTCACCGACGTGGTGCACACCAGCCCCACCGCCACGCCGACGGTGCAGACCGCGAGGACACGGTCGCCGGACAGCCAGCGGGCCCCGGCCAGCACCTCGTCCCAGCGCCCGGCGCCGGGTGCCCGCCCGGCACGGTCCGGCACGCGGCGGGCCCGCAGCAGGGCCACCACCCCGGCCTCGACGACGAACGACGCCGCGTCCAGCCGGAGCGCGGCACCGGCCCCGAGCAGGCCCACGGCGAGCCCGCCGAGGGGCAGCCCGAGCAGGAACCCCGCGTTCGAGGCGACCGCCATCAGCGAGTACCCGCGCGCCGACGCGCTCCTCCCCCACCGCCCAGGGCACCAGCGCCTGGACCGCGGGCCCGACGACCGCCTGCCCCGCGCCCACCACGGCCAGGGCCGCCATGAGGGCGGGCAGCGAGGAGGTCACGAGGCTGCCCGCCCCGACGGCGGCCGCCTGGGCCAGGCAGGCCAGCACCACGAGGCGGCGGGCCGGGTACCGGTCGACGAGCAGCCCCGCCAGCGGGGCCGCGAGCAGGACGGCCACGAGCTCCGCACCGAGCAGGAGCGACACCGCCCACGCCCCCCACGGCTCGGCGACGAGGACCACCGCGACCGTGGTCGCCGTGCTGCCGAGGACCGTGGCGAGGCGGGCGGCGGTCGAGCAGCGCGAGGTCGCCGCGCGGTCGCGGCGGCGCCCCTGCCGGGCCGGTCACCGCAGCCCGGTGGGGCGCTCCAGGGCGAGGGCCAGCAGCCGGTCGACGAGCGCGGCGTACGACAGCCCCGACTCCGCCCAGAGCCGCGGGTACATCGACGTCGCGGTGAACCCGGGCATGGTGTTGACCTCGTTGACGACCAGCCGCGGCTGCCCGCCGGACAGGTCCACGAACCAGTCCACCCGGGCCAGCCCCTCGCAGCCCAGGACCTCGAACGCGCGCACGGACTCCGCCCGCACGAGCTCGGAGACCTCGGCCGGGAGGTCGGCGGGGGTGTCGAGGCGGACGGCGTCCCCGTCGAGGTACTTGGCGTCGAAGTCGTAGAAGCCGTCGCCGAGGACGACGACCTCGCCGCACACGCTGGCCTCCGCAGGAGCGCCGCCGGTGCCCCCGAGCACGCCGCACTCCACCTCGCGCCCGCCCACGGCCTGCTCCACGAGCACCCGCGGGTCGTGCTCGCCGGCCGCCTCGAGGGCGGCGAGCAGCGCGCCGGGGTCCGACGGGTCGTCCAGGCGCGTGATGCCGAAGCTGGACCCGGCCCGCGAGGGCTTGACGAACACCGGCCGGCCGAGCCGCGCGACGTCGGCGACGACGCCCGCGAGGTCGGCGCGCCACCGGGCGGGCTGCAGCAGCTCCCAGTCCGCGACCGCGAAGCCCTCGTGCTGCAGCAGCACCTTCATCGTGTGCTTGTCCATGCAGGCGGCCGAGGCCAGCACCCCGGAGCCGACGTACCGGGTCCCGGCCAGCTCCAGCAGCCCCTGCAGGGTGCCGTCCTCCCCGTAGGGCCCGTGCAGCAGCGGCAGCACGACGTCCACCTGTCCCAGCGGGACCGGGGGGTGCCCCTCGACCACGCGCACCAGACCGGTCTGGGCGGTGTCGGTGCGGGACAGGACGCGGCCGGGCACCGCCGCCGACGCCGACGTCACCTCGGGCAGGTCGCGCCCGTGCAGCGCCCACGCCGCGGGGTCGTCGTCGACGAGGAGCCATGCCCCCGTCCGCGTCACGCCGATGGCCACGACGTCGTAGCGCGAGCGGTCCAGCGCGGCCAGCACCCCGGAGGCCGTGACGCAGGAGATGCCGTGCTCCGTCGACCGGCCGCCGAAGACGACGGCGACGCGGGGGCGGGTGTCCGGGGCGCGGCTCATGGACGGCGAGGCTAGTGGTGCCGCCTACGCTGGCCCGGTGCAGCCGACCCCCGACGCGCCGCTCGCCCCGCAGACCCGCCTCGTGCACCTGGGACGCCCCGAGCGCACCGTCGGCGGCCCGCTCAACCCCCCGGTCGAGCTGTCCACGACCCTGCACGCGGGCACCGACGAGGCGGGCGACGCCCCGGCCGACGTCGTCAACTACGCGCGCTCCGGCGTGCCCACCTGGCGGGCCCTGGAGGACGCGCTCGGCGACCTCGAGGGCGGCACGGCGCTCGTGCTGTCCAGCGGGATCGCCGCCGTCGGCGCGGCCGTGCAGGTCGTCCTCGACGAGCGGTCCGGCGCCGGGCGCCTGCCGGTCGTCGTCGCGCCCGCGCACGGCTACTCCGGCACGCTCGGCCTGCTGGAGCACCTGCGCCGGACCGGCCGCGTGGACCTGGTCCGGGTGGACCCGGCGGACACCGACGCGACCCTGGCCGCCGTCGCCGGCGCCGACCTGCTGTGGGTCGAGAGCCCCGTCAACCCGACCATGGAGATCACCGACCTCGTGGCGGTGTGCGAGGCCGCCCGCCGCGCCGGCGCCCGCTCCGTCGTCGACAGCACGTACGCCACCCCCCTGCTGCAGAACCCGCTCGCCCTCGGCGCGGACGTCGTCGTGCACTCCCTCACCAAGTCGATCGCCGGGCACTCCGACGTGCTCATGGGCGCGACGGTGACCGCGGACGAGTCGCTCGCCGCGGCCCTGCACGACCACCGGACCCGCTCCGGCGCGGTGCCCGGGCCGTTCGAGGCCTGGCTCGCGCTGCGCGGCCTGCGCACCCTCGACGTGCGGCTGCAGCGGGCCCAGGAGAGCGCGCAGGTGCTCGCGGAGCGGCTGCTGGAGCACCCCGCGGTGCTGCGCGTCCGCTACCCCGGCCTGGCGAGCGACCCCGGCCACGAGGTGGCGGAGCGCCAGATGCGCGGCCCGGGGACGCTGCTCGCGGTCGACCTGGCCGGGACCCGGGAGGCGGAGGCCCTGGCCGCCGCGGTCCGGGTGTGGACGCACGCGACGAGCCTGGGCGGGGTCGAGTCGCTGCTGGAGCGCCGTCGCCGCCACTCCGGCGAGGTGCGCACGGTCCCCGACGGCCTGGTGCGGATGTCCGTGGGGATCGAGCACGTCGAGGACCTCTGGGCCGACCTCCGGCAGGCCCTCGACCAGGTCTGATCAGCCCGTCTCGGGCTTGCGGGCCCGACGGAACATCATGGCGGCGAGCTCCTGGGGACGCAGCACCCCGGTGACCACGGCGGCGACGGCCTCGGTGATGGGGACGTCCACCTGCAGCGAGCGGGCCAGCGCGAGCAGCGACCGGCAGGACCCCACGCCCTCGGCGGTCTGGCGGGTGGCGGCGACCACCTCGGCGACGCTCAGCCCGGCGCCGAGCTGCTCCCCGAAGGTGCGGTTGCGGCTGAGCGGCGAGGTGCACGTGGCCACGAGGTCGCCCATGCCGGCCAGGCCGGAGAAGGTGAGCGGGTCCGCGCCCAGCGCCGCCCCCAGGCGGGCCGTCTCCGTGAGGCCGCGGGTGAGGAGCGAGGCCTTGCTGTTGTCGCCCATCCCCATCCCGACGGCCATGCCCACGGCCAGGGCGATGACGTTCTTCATCGCGCCGGCGATCTCGACGCCGACCACGTCGCCGTTGGTGTACGGCCGGAAGTAGTCGGTCGAGCAGGCGGCCGCGACCCGGTCGGCGACCTCCGGCGACGACGCGGCCACCACCGTGGCGGTGGGCTGCTTCTCGGCGATCTCGCGCGCGAGGTTCGGCCCGGACACCACGGCGACCCGGGCGGCGTCCACCCGGGCGGCCTCGGCCACGACCTCGCTCATCCGCCGGTTGGTCCCCAGCTCCACGCCCTTGGACAGGCTGACCAGGACGGCGTCCGGCCGGATGGCCCCGGCCAGCGGCTCGAGGGTCTCCCGCAGCACCTTGGAGGGCAGCGCGAGGACGAGCACGTCGGCGGCCCGCACGGCCGCCCCCGCGTCGGTGGTGGCCCGCAGCGTCGGGGGCAGGTCGATGCCGGACAGGTAGGCGCTGTTCCGGTGACGGCCGTCGATCTCGGCCACCACCGCGGCGTCACGGCCCCAGACCGTGGCCGGGCAGCCGGCGTCGGCGGTCACCGCGGCGAAGGTCGTGCCCCACGACCCGCTGCCGAGGACGACGACGTGGTCCTGGGCGCTCACCGGCCGACCGTCCCCGCGCCGCCTGACCCGTCGTCCACGGACCCGTCGTCGACGGACCCCTCGTCCACGGACCCCTCGTCCACGGACCCCTCGTCCACGGACCCCTCCTCCGCGGACCCGTCGAAGCGCCCCGTCTCGGGCAGCCCGGCGGCCTTGGGGTCGAACAGCTCGGCCGGGGGGGTCTCGCCCCGCTGCTCGGCCACGATGGCGACGAGCGCGGCCATGATCCGGTCGGTCGCCTCGTGCAGCACGTCGGCGTCGACGGTCCGGCCGCGCAGGTCGTCGAGGTCCACGGGCGGGCCGGCCCAGACGTGGACGGTCTTGCGCGGGAAGGGGCGCAGCCGTGCGGTGTAGCGCGGCAGCAGCTCGTGGGCCCCCCACTGCCCGATCGGGACCACGGGCGCCCCGGTGGCCAGGGCGATCCGGGCGGCACCGGTCTTGCCGCGCATCGGCCACATGTCGGGGTCCCGGGTGAGCGTGCCCTCGGGGAAGACGGCCACGAGCTGGCCCTCCTCGACCGCGCGGACGGCGGAGGTGAAGGCCTGGGAGGCGTCCTCGGTCCCCCGGTGGACGGGGATCTGCCCCGCGCTGCGCAGCAGGGCCCCCAGGAACGGCACCCGGAACAGGCTCGACTTGGCGAGGAACCGCATGACCCGGCCGTTGCCGTGGACGAAGTGCGCGAACGTCAGCGGGTCCAGGTTGGAGGCGTGGACGGTGACGGCCACGACCCCGCCGCGTGGCCGGAAGGTGCTCGCCGCCCCGCCAGTCGCGCCGCAGCAGCAGGCGCAGCAGCGGCACGACGACCAGCACGGTCAGGCGGTAGCCCCAGCCCAGGCGTGCCCGGGTCTCGGTCGCAGCAGCCACGCGCACCTCCGTCGGTCCTGGCGCGCGGTCCGGCGGCCCGGCGGCGACGACGTCGCCGGCGAGCACCCTAACGGCGCGCGGTCCCCACGGCCGTGGGGACGAGGCACGGACGAGGACACGGGGCGAGGACACGGAGCGGGGACACGACGACGGCGAGGCCTTCCGGGCTGCGAGGATGGTCGCGATGACGAGCCCGGCCGCCCCGCAGGAGCCCGCCGGGTGGACCGTCGTCCTGCCGGTCAAGGGCGGTCCGGACGCCAAGTCCCGGCTCGGGCACCCGGCGCGCGGGGCCCTGGCCGCGGCGGTCGCCCTGGACACGGTGGCCGCGGCGATCGGCGCCCGGCTGGTGCGACGGGTGCTCGTGGTGACGTCCGACCCGGCCGTGGCCGCCGCGCACCGCGCGCTGGGCGCGGAGGTGGTGCCGGACCCCGGGCAGGGCCTGGCCGGGGCGCTGGTCGCGGGCGCCGCGGCGGCCGCGGACGGCCGGTCCTCCCCGTGCGCGCTGCTGCTCGCCGACCTGCCGGCGCTGCGCCCCGCGGACCTCGACGCCGCCCTGGCCGCCTGCGGCCGCGAGCTGGCCGGCGGGCAGGCGGCGGGACCGGGGCGCGCGCCAGGTCACGGTGCCCGACGCGGACGGCACCGGGACGGTGCTGCTCGCCGCCGCCCGCCCGGAGGACCTGCGGCCGGCGTTCGGGCCGGGCTCGGCCGCGGGCCCACGCCGCCGACGCCGTGGTGCTGACGTCGGCGCCGGCCCGGCTGCGCCGTGACGTCGACACCGCCGAGCACCTCGCCGAGGCGGTGCGGCTCGGCGTGGGCCCCCGGACCGCGGCCGTGCTGGCCGCGGCCGCGAGGACCGGCTAGCCGGCTCGCGCCGCCCTCAGCCCCGCTCGACCATGGCGCCGAGCGCGGCGAGCTTCTCGCCGAAGCGCTCGTAGCCGCGGTCGATGAGGCCGATGCCGTGGACCTTGGACGTGCCCTCGGCCGCGAGCGCCGCGATGAGGTGGCTGAACCCGCCGCGCAGGTCGGGCACGGTGATCTCGGCCGCGGTGCAGCTTGGACGGGCCGGACACGACCGCGGAGTGCTGGAAGTTGCGCTGGCCGAACCGGCACGGCGCCCCGCCCAGGCACTCCCGGTAGACCTGGATGGTGGCGCCCATCTCGCGCAGCGCCTCGGTGAAGCCGAACCGGTTCTCGTAGCACGGTCTCGTGGACGATGCTGATGCCGCTGGCCTGGGTGAGCGCGACGACGAGCGGCTGCTGCCAGTCGGTCATGAACCCGGGGTGGACGTCGGTCTCCAGGACGATCGAGCGCAGGTCGCCGCCCGGGTGCCAGAACCGGATGCCGTCGTCGCGGACGTCGAACTGCCCGCCGACCTTCCGGAAGACGTTGAGGAACGTCATCATCTCCGGCTGCGTCGCGCCCTCGAGGAACACGTCGCCCTTGGTGGCCAGCGCCGCGCACGCCCACGAGGCGGCCTCGATGCGGTCGGTGAGGGCGTGGTGGTCGTAGCCGTACAGCTTGTCGACGCCCTCGATCCGGATGACCCGGTCGGTGTCGACGCTGATGATCGCGCCCATCTTCTGCAGGACGGCGATGAGGTCGGCGATCTCGGGCTCGATGGCCGCGTTCTTGAGCTCGGTGACGCCCTCGGCGCGGACGGCGGTGAGCAGCACCTGCTCGGTGGCGCCGACCGACGGGTACTCCAGCTCGATCTTGGTGCCCTTCAGGCCGTGCGGGGCGCTGATGCTTGATGCCGCTGGGCGAGCTTGTCGACCACGGCGCCGAAGCGGCGCAGCGCACTCCAGGTGGTAGTTGATCGGCCGGTCGCCGATGCGGCAGCCGCCGAGGTCGGGGATGAACGCCTCGCCGAGCCGGTGCAGCAGCGGCCCGCACAGCAGGATCGGGATGCGGCTGGTGCCGGCGTGGGCGTCGATGTCGGCGGCAGTGGGCGCTCTCGACGTCGGTCGGGTCCAGGACCAGCGTGTCCTCGTCGACCGTGTCGACCGAGACGCCGTGCAGCTCCAGCAGGCCGGTCACGACGCCCACGTCGCGGATCTGGGGGACGTTGCGCAGCCGGCTCGGGGTCTCGCCCAGCAGGGAGGCGACCATGGCCTTGGAGACGAAGTTCTTGGCGCCCCGGAGGCGGATCCGTCCGTGGAGGGCGAGCCGCCGTGGACGATCAGGGTGTCGGTCATCACCGGACCATGGTGGCCCATCCCGGGACGCGCCCGGCACCAGCGGTGCCGCGGCGCGTCCCGGCGCAGGTCAGGAGCCGGAGCCGGCCGGGGCGTCGGTGGTGGGCCCTGCCGTGGTGCCCGGGGCCGCCGTCGAGGGGGCCGGGGAGGCGTCCGACGGCGCGGCGGACGGGGTGGCGGCCGCGGTGCTGGGGGCGGCGTCGCCCGAGCCCGCAGAGGTCGGGGCCGGGACCGCGGCCTTTCGCGGGGTCGCCGCCTTGCGGGGGGTCGCGGTCTTCCGGGGGGTCGCAGCCTTGCGGGGGGTCGCAGCCTTCCGGGGGGTCGCGGCCTTGCGGGGGGTGGCCGCTGCCGTCCCCTCGCCGTCGGGGAGCGCCTCGACGATCGGGCGTGGCGGCGACGGCTCGCCGGCCGACGGCGGCCTTCTTGGCCGCGGTGGTCTTCCGGGCCGGCGCCCGGGGCGGCCGCGGTGGCCGTCCGGGCGGCCGGCGTGCGCGCGGCCGGGCGGCCGGGCGGGCGGTGGTGCCGCTGGGGACGCTGGTCGGCGCACCGGCCGGAGCGGTGGCCGGAGCGAGTGGACGGAGCGGTGGCCGGAGCGGTGACGCGGCGCCCGAGGTGCTCGTCGCGGCGGGGGCGGCGCGCTTCGCCGCCGTCCTCGGACCGGCGTTCGGCCGGACGCGGCCGTGGACCGCGACGTGGCCTTCTTCGCGGGTGCGGCAGCCGCGGCGGTCGTGCTGGCGGTGGTCGTCGTGGCGGTGGTCGGCGTGGGGGTGGTCGTCCCGGCGGTGGTGCTCCTCGCGGTCGCCTTCTTCGCAGGTGCGGCACGTCGTCGCGGTCGTCTTCTTCGCGGTCGTCTTCTTCGCGGTCGACTTCTTCGCGGGCGCGGCAGCCGCGGCCGTCGTGTTCGCGGTCGACTTCCTCGCGGTCGACTTCTTCGCGGGCGCGGCAGCCGCGGCCGTCTTCCTCGCGGCCGTCTTCTTCGCCGCGGTCTTCTTCGCGGCCGTCTTCTTCGCCGTGGCCGGAGCAGCGGCGGCAGGAGCAGCGGCGGCCGACCCTCGGCCGCCGCGGCGGCGACCGGCGCGGCGGGCACGACCTCCGCCGGCGCCGGCGGCGTGGTCGAGCGCGAGCGCTTCTTGCCGTACTTCTTCTCCGCGCGGGCCTGGGCCCGGGCTGCGACCTTCCGCACCTGGGAGGCGCCCTTCCCTCGCCGACCGCGGCGGCGGCCACCGTGATGGCCGCTCGCCCAGGCCGATCGCCTCGTCCACCAGGACGCGGAACCCCTTGGCGGGCTCGAAGGTGGGGACGGTCACCCCGGCGACCGCACGGTGGCCGTCCGTGCTCGCGCGGTAGGCCCGCTCGAACGTGCCGAGGCCTGTCACGGCGACCTTCTCGCCGCGGGCCACGGCCTCGGTGACGGTCTCCACGAGCGCGTCGACCGCCTGCTTCGCCTTCTTCTTGTCCCCGATGCGCTCGGCGATCGCGGCGACGAGATCGGACCTGTTCATGGGGCCTCCTGGGGCACGGCGTACGGGCACGCCGAGCGCGGCCGGGCGCGGCCGGAGGCCGCCCACGCTATCGGCGGCGTCCGGACCCGGCCACGACGGGGCGCCTCCGTCAGGCGCGCCGGCCTCGCGCACCGCCACGGCGTCCAGGCGCACGTACTGCTGGTCGAAGGAGCCGTCCTCGCGCCGCAGCGCGGCGGTGCACCGACGGACCGCCTCGGCCTCGAACGCGGCCCGCGGCCGGCGAGCTCTCTCCCGCGCCCGTACCCGGGCAGCACCTGGCTGCGCAGCCAGCCCTCCAGGGCGTCCCGTCCGCCATCCCGGCGTCGCTGGCCGGAGCAGGCGCACGTGCTCCGGCCGCAGCCCGGCGCCCACGAGCAGCGCCCTGGCGGTCGGCCTCGTCGGGGAAGAACCACGGCGAGCCCGGCCACCCCGTGCTCGGCCGCGACCTCGTCGAGCACCTCCCGGGTGTCCTCGATCTGGCCGGCGCCCCCCATGTCGAGGCGGAGGACGCCGCCCGGCGCCAGCGCCCGGGCGACCTGGGCCATGACCCCCGGCTGGTCGGCCTCGACCACCCAGTGCAGGACGGCGACGGAGAGCACCACGTCGGCCCAGCCCGCCGGGACCACCCGGTCCAGCTCCTGGGCGCGGGCGACCTCGTACCGCACGCCCGGGCCGGGGTTCGCCGCGCGGGCGTGCTCGACCTGCGAGGCGGAGGAGTCCACGCCGAGGACCTCGCCCGGCGCCACCAGGCCGGCGACCCGCGCGGTGAGGTCGCCGACGCCGCAGCCCAGGTCGAGCACGCGCATCCCCGCGCGCCAGGCGACCGGCGCCAGGACGTCGGCGTCGTGCGCCCGGTGGTGCCCGGTCGCGGCGGCGTACGACGCCCCGGTGAAGGCGGCGTCGGCCACCGCGGGCCCGGGCACCGCAGGCTCGCGCACCGCGGAGCCCGGGCACCGCAGGCTCGGGCACCGTCAGCGGGCGGGCAGCGTGGTGGGCCGCCACGGCTCGCGGGCGGCCTCGAAGGAGTCGATGAGCTCCGCGCTCTGCAGCGTGATCCCCACGTCGTCCAGGCCCTCGAGCAGGCGGTACCGGGTGTAGTCGTCCACCCCGACCGGGAAGACGAACTCCTGGCAGCGGCCCTCGCGGGCCTGCAGGTCGACGGTCACCTGCGTGCCCGGCTCGGTCTCGAGGATCTTCCACAGCATCTCGACGTCGTCCTGGGCCAGCTGGCCGGCGAGCAGGCCCTGCTTGCCGGCGTTGCCGCGGAAGATGTCGGCGAAGCGCGACGACAGCACGACCCGGAAGCCGTAGTCCTTGAGCGCCCAGACCGCGTGCTCGCGCGAGGACCCGGTGCCGAAGTCCGGCCCGGCGACCAGGACGCTGCCGGCCCGGTACGGCTCGGCGTTGAGGACGAAGCCCGGGTCCTGGCGCCAGGCCGAGAACAGGCCGTCCTCGAAGCCGGTGCGCGAGACCCGCTTGAGGTAGACGGCGGGGATGATCTGGTCGGTGTCCACGTTGCTGGCGCGCAGCGGGACGCCGACGCCGGTGTGGGTGGTGAACGGTTCCACGGCTGGTCCTCTCAGGCCTGGGGGGCGAGCACGGGCTCGAGGTCGGCGGGGCTGGACAGCGTGCCGCGCACCGCGGTCGCCGCGGCCACGAGCGGGCTGACCAGGTGGGTGCGTCCGCCCTTGCCCTGCCGGCCCTCGAAGTTGCGGTTCGAGGTGGACGCGCTGCGCTCGCCGGGGGCGAGCTGGTCCGGGTTCATGCCCAGGCACATCGAGCAGCCGGCGTTGCGCCACTCCGCGCCGAAGTCCGTGAACACCTTGTCCAGCCCCTCCGCCTCGGCGTCGAGGCGGACCCGCGCCGAGCCGGGCACGACCATGACCCGGACGTCCGGGTGCTTGTGGCGGCCCTGGACGACCGCGGCCGCTGCGCGCAGGTCCTCGATCCGGCCGTTGGTGCACGAGCCGATGAACACGGTGTCGACGGCGATCTCGCGCAGCGGGGTGCCGGGCGTGAGGGCCATGTACGCCAGCGCCTTCTGCGCGCCCGCACGGGCGCCCGCGTCGGCGATGTCGGCCGGGTCCGGCACCGACGCGGACAGGGGCAGGCCCTGGCCGGGGTTGGTGCCCCAGGTGACGAACGGCTCGATGTCGGCCGCGTCGAGGACGACCTCGGCGTCGAAGACGGCGTCGTCGTCGGTGCGCAGGGTCTCCCAGTACGCGACCGCGGCGTCCCAGTCGGCGCCCTGCGGCGCGTGGGGACGGCCCTGCAGGTAGTCGTAGGTGGTCCGGTCCGGCGCGATCATCCCCGCGCGGGCGCCGGCCTCGATGGACATGTTGCAGACCGTCATCCGGGACTCCATCGACAGCTGCCGGATGGCCTCGCCCCGGTACTCCAGGACGTAGCCCTGGCCGCCGCCCGTCCCGATCTTCGCGATGACCGCGAGGATGATGTCCTTGGACGTCGAGCCCTCGGGCAGCTGCCCGTCCACGGTGATGGCCATGGTCCGGAAGGGCTTGAGCGGCAGGGTCTGGGTGGCCAGGACGTGCTCCACCTCCGAGGTGCCGATGCCGAAGGCCAGCGCGCCGAAGGCGCCGTGCGTGGAGGTGTGGCTGTCGCCGCAGACGACCGTCAGCCCCGGCATGGTGAGGCCGAGCTGGGGGCCGACCACGTGGACGATGCCCTGCTCGACGTCGCCGAGCGGGTGCAGCCGCACGCCGAACTCCGCGCAGTTCGCGCGCAGGGTCTCCACCTGGGTGCGGCTGACCGCGTCCACGATGGGGATGTCGCGGCCGACGCCCGGGTCCGTGGGGACGTTGTGGTCCTCGGTGGCGATGGTGAGGTCCGGCCGGCGGACCGGGCGCCCGGCCAGGCGCAGCCCGTCGAAGGCCTGCGGGCTGGTCACCTCGTGGACGAGGTGCAGGTCGATGTAGAGCAGGTCGGGCTCGTCGCCCTCCCCGCGCCGCACCACGTGCGCGTCCCAGAGCTTCTCGGCGAGCGTCCTGCCCATCGTCTGCCTCCCTCGCGACCGCCCGGCCGCCATCCGTGTTGTCCCGTGCGCCCCGACGACTCTGTCGAGAGCGCTTGCCATCCACATGTCGAGACGGCAATATCGACTCGTGGACAAGAGTAGCGGAGTCGGCGTCCTGGACAAGGCCGCCATCGTGCTGGGCGCCCTCGAGGGCGGCCCGGTGACCCTGGCGCAGCTCGTCGAGGCCACCGGCCTGGCCCGCCCGACCGCCCACCGCCTCGCCGTCGCCCTCGAGCACCACCGCCTGGTGGGCCGGGACGTCAACGGCCGGTTCGTGCTGGGTCCCCGGGTCGCCGAGCTCGCCGCCAGCGCCGGCGAGGACAAGCTCTTCGCCGCCGCGACCCCCGTGCTGCTCGCCCTGCGGGACCACACGGGCGAGAGCGCGCAGGTGTACCGCCGCCAGGGCGAGCACCGCGTGTGCGTGGCCTCGGTCGAGCGCCCCAGCGGGCTGCGCGACAGCGTCCCCGTCGGTGCGACGCTCACCATGCTGGCCGGCTCCGCGGCCCAGGTGATGCTGGCCTGGGAGGAGCCCGACCGCCTCCACAAGGGCCTCATCGGCGCCCGCTTCACCGCCACGACGCTGTCGCAGGTCCGACGCCGCGGCTGGGCGCAGTCGGTCGGCGAGCGGGAGCCCGGCGTCGCGTCGGTGTCCGCGCCCGTCCGGGGCGCGCAGGGCCGTGTGGTGGCGGCGATCTCGGTGTCCGGGCCGATCGAGCGGTTCAGCCGCCAGCCCGGCCGGCTCCACGCCCCGGCGGTGATGGCGGCGGCCAACCGGCTCACCGAGGCGCTGCGCCGGGCCGGCGGGGACGGGGTCTCGGTCGTGGCGACCACGCCGTCGGTCGGGCCGCTGCCGCCCGCGCCGCCCGCGTACCGGACCGCCCGCACCCTGCGGCCGGAGCAGCGCCCCGAGCACCGTCCCGCCCAGCCGGCGGCCCGCGCGCCCGGTGCGCTGAACGCCCCACGACAGACCGGGCAGACAGCGAAGGCCCGCTCCGAGGGAGCGGGCCTTCGCGGGTGTAGCCCCGACGGGATTCGAACCCGTGCTACCGCCGTGAGAGGGCGGCGTCCTAGGCCACTAGACGACGGGGCCGTGCTGGTGTGGCCGGTGCGTGATCGTGCCCTTGCGGGCCGGTGAAGACTACCCCAGCCGAGCGGGTGGTCCTCATCGAGCTGGGGTACCAGGACTCGAACCTAGACTAACTGAACCAGAATCAGTTGGGCTGCCAATTACCCCATACCCCATGGGGACGGACCGAGCCTGGGCGCGGTCGCGACCTGGCGAGGATAGCCGACCCGGGGTGGGCCACCAAACCGTGCGGCGCAGGGCCTACGGTCGCCGGGTGCGGACCACCTCCCTGCTCGTGGCCGCCCCCCTCGCCGCCGCCCTGGCCGGGCTGCCCGTCATGGCCGTGGCGGGGCTGGCCCAGCAGGTCGGCCTGTGGTCGCCGTGGACGGCGGCGCCGGCGCTGCTGGCCGGGACGGTCCTGGCGGTGCTCGTGCTGCCCCGCCTGGACCTGCCGCGCCTGCCGTGGCGCAGCGCGCTGCTGCTCCTGGCCGTGTGCGCGGGCGTCGGGCTGTGGGCGGCGCTCACCCACGGGGAGCACGTCGTGGTCCGCCGGGACCCGGGCGCCTACGCCACGTACGCCCTGGCCCTGGCCCGCTACGGCGGCGTGCCGCTCGACCCGGGCCTCGACGTCTTCGGCCTGGCGGCGGGGGACCCCGCGGTCCGGGTGGGCGCCGCGGCCAACTACGCCGTCGCCGGTGCCCCCGACGCGGACGGCGCCGCCACCCTCGCGGTCTCCCCGCAGTTCCTCGTCGGCGTCCCGGCGCTGCTCAGCGGGGCCTGGTGGGTCGGCGGCTGGGCCGGGCTGCTCCTGCTCCCCGCCGCGGTGACCGCCCTGGCGCTCGCCGCCTTCGCGGGCCTCGCCGCCCGGCTGCTCGGCCCGCGCTGGGCGCTGCTCGCGCTGCTGCTGCTGGCCCTGGCCCAGCCCGTGCTGCTCGTGGCCCGGCAGACGTTCTCCGAGCCGTTCTCGCTGCTGTACGTGCTGAGCGGGGCGACGCTGCTCGTCGTGGCCCTCGGGCCCGGCACCCGCCGGCTGCGGCTGGCGGGGCTGGTGGGCGGGGCGCTGCTGGGCGCCAACCTGTTCGTGCGGATCGACGCGGTCCGCGAGCTCGTCGTCCTGGTCCCCCTGGTGGCGCTGCTGCTCGGCCGGCGGCACCCCGCGGCCCTCCCGGTCGCGGCCGGGGCGGTGCTCACCGGGGTGCCGGCGGCGCTGGCCACCCGGTGGTGGGACTCCCCCTACATCGCCTCGGTGACGAGCTCGCTCGGCCCCCTGGTGCAGGTCGGGGCCGTCGCCGTCGTCGTGTCCGCGGCGGCCGTGGTCCTCGGCCGGGCGGCGGCCGCCCGGTGGGGGGCGACGGGCGTCCCGGCCCCGCTGGCGGCCGCGGGCCGGGTCCTGCCCGTCGCGGCCGGCGCCGTGGTCGCCCTCGTCGGGCTGGTCCTGGCCTCGCGCCCGCTGTGGCTGGTCGACTCCCGCGAGCCCTACCTGCCCGGCATGGAGCAGTTCGTGGGCGCCCTGCAGTCCCAGCAGGGCCTGCCCGTGGACGGCCTGCGGACCTACGCCGAGGACAGCGTCACCTGGCTCGTGTGGTGGCTGGGGCCGGTGACCGTCGCGCTCGCCCTCGTGGGAGCCGTCGCCCTCGCCACCACCGGCACCCGGGCGGTGCTGTCGCGGGGGCCGCTGCCGGTGTGGTTGCTGCCGCTCGCGGTCGGCCTGGCCGTCACCGTGGTCAGCCTCTACCGACCGGCCATCACCCCGGACCACCCGTGGGCCGACCGGCGGTACGTGACGGTCACCTACCCGACCGTCGTGCTCTGCGCCACGGCCGTGCTGGCGTGGCTGGTGCGGACCGGGCGCCCGGGCGCCGGCTCCCCCGCCGCGCGCCGCGTGCTCGCGACGGTCCTGGGCGCCGCGTGCCTGGCCCCGACCGCGCTGGCCACGCTGCCGCTGGTCACGGCCCGGACCGAGGTCGGGCAGGTGGCGGCGGCCGAGTCGGTGTGCGACGCGCTCGACGAGGCCGGACCGCGCCCCGCCCTGCTCACGGTCGGCTTCCGGGCCCGCGTGGAGTGGGCGCCGGTGGTCCGCGCCCGCTGCGGCGTGCCCCTGGTGGGCATCGAGCCGCCCGTCGGGCGCCGAGGAGACCCTCGGCGAGGTGCTGGCGCGGGCCGCGGCCGGGGCCCGGGCCAACGGCTACGACCCGGTGGTCATGGTCGGCGACCTCACCAGCGCGCAGTCCGTGGCCGACGCGACGGGCGTCACGCTGCCCCCGGTGGTGGCGCTGCGCACCCGGGAGCCGGAGCGGCTGCTCGAGGAGCGGCCGCTGGGCACCCGCGAGCTGACCGTCGACGCCTGGCTCGCCCCGCTGCCCTGAGCGGACCGGACCCGGAGCGGGGTCAGGCCGGCAGCGCCTCCGCGAGGCGGCGCAGCCGGGACAGCGAGGCGTCCCGGCCTATCAGCTCCATCGACTCGAACAGCGGCGGCGACACCCGGCGGCCGGTGACGGCCACCCGCACGGGCGCGAACGCGAACTTGGGCTTGACGCCCAGCCCGTCGACCAGCGCCGCCCGCAGGGCCGCCTCGATGGACGCGGTGTCCCACGAGGGCAGGTCGGCCAGCGCCGCCGTGGTGGCGGCGAGCACGTCCGCCGCCTCCGGCCGCAGGGCCGCCACGCTCTCGGCGTCGAGGACGAGCTCGTCGTCGGCCACGAACAGGAAGCCCAGCATGTCCCGGGCCTGCCCGAGCAGCGTCATCCGCTCCTGCACCAGCGGCGTCGCGGCCGCGAGCAGCTCCTGCTGGCGCGGGGTGGGCGGGTCGGAGACGTAGCCGGTCAGGTAGGGCACGAGCCGGCGGGAGAGCTCGTCGGCCGGCAGCGCGCGCAGGTGCTGGGCGTTGATGGCCTCGGCCTTGGCCACGTCGAAGCGCGCGGGGCTGGACCCGACGTCGGTCACGTCGAAGGCCTCGACCATCTCGGCGAGGGTGAAGACGTCGCGGTCCTCCGCGATCCCCCAGCCCAGCAGGGCGAGGTAGTTGAGCAGCCCCTCGGGCAGGAAGCCGCGCTCGCGGTGAAGGAACAGGTTGGACTCCGGCGCCCGCTTGGACAGCTTCTTGTTGCCCTCGCCGGTGACCATGGGCAGGTGCCCGAAGCGGGGCGGGCCGCTGCCGATCCCGACCTGGTGCAGCGCCTCGTACAGGGCGACCTGCCGCGGCGTCGAGCTCAGCAGGTCCTCGCCGCGCAGCACGTGGGTGATGCCCATGAGGGCGTCGTCGACCGGGTTGACCAGCGTGTACAGCGGGTCGCCGTTGGCCCGGACGACCGCGAAGTCCGGGACGGTGCCCTGCGGGAAGCGCACCTCGCCGCGGACCAGGTCCTCCACGACGACGTCCGCGTCGGGCATCCGGAAGCGCAGCACCGGCGCCCGGCCCTCGGCGAGGAAGGCCGCGCGGGCGTCGTCGGTGAGGTAGCGGTCGTGCCCGTCGTAGCCGAGCTTGGGGTCCCGGCCGGCCTCGACGTGACGCTGCTCGACCTCGGCCGGCGTGGAGAAGGACTCGTACAGGTGGCCGCGCTCGACGAGCCGGGCGACCGCGTCGTCGTACAGGTGCCGGCGCCCGGACTGCCGGTACGGCTCGTGCGGCCCCCCCACCTCGGGGCCCTCGTCCCAGTCCAGGCCGAGCCAGCGCAGCGCGTCCAGCAGCGCCTCGTACGACTCGGCGGAGTCGCGGGCGGCGTCGGTGTCCTCGATCCGGAAGACGAAGGTGCCGCCCACGTGGCGGGCGTAGGCCCAGTTGAACAGCGCCGTGCGGACCAGGCCCACGTGGGGCGTGCCGGTCGGGCTCGGACAGAACCGGACCCGGACGTCGGCCCCGGCCACCTCGCGGCCCGGGCCCTCGTGGGCGGGGCTGAGGAGGAGGTTCACGCCGCACCGCCCGAGCCCGAGTCGCGCACGGGGTTGCGGAGCACGCCGATGCCCTCGATCTCGACCTCGACCACCTGCCCGTCGGACATCGGGCCGACCCCGGCCGGGGTGCCGGTGAGGATGACGTCGCCCGGGAGCAGCGTGAACGCCTCGCTCACCGTGCTCACCAGGGTCACCACGTCGAAGATGAGCTGCGACGTCCGGCCGTCCTGGACCGTCCGGCCGTCCAGCCGCGTGCTGATCGCGAGGTCGTCGACCGCGAGCTCGTCGGCGGTGACCAGCCACGGGCCGAGCGGGCAGAAGGTGTCGAAGCCCTTGGCCCGGGCCCACTGCAGGTCGCTCTTCTGCAGGTCGCGGGCGGTGACGTCGTTGGCCACGGTGTAGCCGAACACGACCTCGGGGACCCGCTCCGGCGGGACGTCCTTGCAGAGCCGGCCGATGACCACGGCGAGCTCGCCCTCGTAGTCGACGTGGGTGCTCTGCCAGGGCAGGACGACCGGGTCGCCGGGGCCGACGACCGACGTGTTCGGCTTGAGGAACATCGCCGGCTCGGCGGGGGCCGGGCCGGTGCCCATCTCGGCCACGTGGTCGGCGTAGTTCTTGCCGATACCGACGATCTTGCTGCGCGGGATGACGGGAGCGAGCAGCCGGACGTCGGCCAGCGCGTGCACCTGCCCGGTGCGGGTGGGCTCGGCGTAGATCGGGTCGCCCGCGATCTGCGCGACCCGCTCCTCGCCCGGCTCGCCCTCGACGATGCCGAAGACCGGGTCCGACCCTGCGGTGTACCTCGCGATGCGCACGGTCGAGCAGGCTACCGGGGCGCAGCCGCCTGCCCCGGCCGTCCCTACCCTTGACCCCGTGCAGGTCCTGGGCCCGGAGGAGGCGGCGGAGCAGCGCGAGGCCCACGAGGCCCGCGCCTCGGCGCTGACCGCCGGCTACCGGGCCCGCCGGGCGGAGGGCCGCACCGACGCGGTCGAGGACTTCCTGTTCACGTACTACTCGCTGCGGGCCGGACGGCTGGCCCGCTGGCACCCCGGCGCGGGGTCGGCCGTGCGGGGCCGGCCCGACGTGCCGCCGCTGCACCGTGTCGTGGCCACGCCGGACGGCGACGCCGTCACGGTCGACCCCCGCGCCGTCGCCGAGCGGTACCCCGGCGTGCTCGAGTGGACCGCCGCGGTGCTCGGCGGGGTGTCCGCCCGCCCGGCCCGCCACGACTGCTTCGGGCTGCACGAGTGGGCGATGGTCTACCGGGCCGACGAGCGCCGCCACGCGCTCCCGCTGCGCCTCGGCGCGGCCGGCACCGACGCGGTGGTGGAGCGCTCGTCGCTGCGCTGCAGCCACATCGACGCCTTCCGCTTCTTCACCGCCGAGGCGGTGCCGCTGAACGCGGGCCGGCCCACCCGCGAGCACCAGCCCGACCTCGACCACGCCGGCTGCGTGCACGTGACGATGGACCTGCTGAAGTGGGCGCTCAAGCTGGGCCCGCTCGTCCCCGGTGCGCTGCTGCTGGACTGCTTCGAGCTGGCCCGCGACGCCCGGACCCTCGACATGCGGGCCAGCCCGTACGACGTGTCCGCGCACGGCCACGAGGCGGTTCCGGTCGAGACCGCCGAGGGGCGCGCGGCCTACGCGGCGGAGCAGCGGCGGCTCGCGGCCAGGGCGGAGCCGCTGCGGGGTCGGCTGCTCCAGGTCTGCCGCGAGGCCGGGCGGGCCCGGGCGGCCGGCGAGCCCGGCGAGAACTGGTGACCTGAGCACCACCCCGCGCACGACGGCGCCCCCTCGACCTGATGGTCGGGGGGGCGCCGTCGTCGGTCCGCCTGCTCAGCTCACTGCTGGGTCGGCACCGCGATGTCGACGACGGCGGGGTTCGTGCCGACGGTCATCGTCGAGGCCGGGTTCACCGCCCCCGTCGTGAGGTTCAGCACCGACAGGGTCGTGCGGCCGCGGTCGACGAGGGACACCAGAGCGATGTTGGTGCTGCCCTCCGTGTAGATGTCGAACCCGGCCTTCTCGCCCACCCGCAGGCCGAGACCCGCGCCGACGGCGACGAGGCCGCCCGCGTTGGGCGGGTCCTGGAGGAACAGGCCGTCCGTGGTCGAGGACAGGTCGAACAGCATCGTGCCCGTGGCGGGGTCGGTGTCGCTGTTCGTGTAGGCCGCCGCGGTGACGCCGAGCCCGCCCGGGGTGAGCGTGCCGTCGACGAAGGTGGTCCCGACGACCCCGGCGGCGCGGTCCGAGGGCAGCACGCGGAGGTTCTGACCGGCGTCGGAGACGATGCGCAGGGCGTCCGCGGCGGGGTTGAAGTCCACGCCGAAGCTGGTGCCGACGAGCACCACCGGGGCGCCGCCGGAGACCAGCGCCGTGCTCGAGAGCACCTGGCCGGTCGCGTCGTCGATGGTGACGAAGCTGCCCGTGCCGTCGCCCGCGCGCACCACGCCGTACAGCTGGCCGGTCGCGGGCCGGTAGTCGATGCCGAGCAGGTCGCCGCCCAGGCCCTTGATCTTCACCGTGGACGTGATGTCGCCCGGCGAGCCGGCGAGGAAGCTGACGAGCCGGTTGTTCTGGGTGAGGCCGGTGACCTCGATCTGCTCGTGCACGGCCGAGGCCGGCGCGGCGAGGGACAGCGCGAGGCCTGCGGCCACGGCGGCCGCGGCGGTCAGGGTGGGGACTGTCGAGCGCATGAGCATCCTCCGGGTCGGACCGCCCCCGAGACGGTCGTGGGCACAGCCGTCGTCGGCTGGCTGCCCCTGGTCCGGAGCCGTCACCCACCCGGATGGGGGCCTCGGCGCGCCGTGACCCGGCGCACCCGTGGGGTGACGGTGCGTCAGGCGCGGGAGGGGACCTGGCGGTGCAGCAGCCCGTAGGCGAGACCGTCGACGAGGGCCTCCCACGAGGCCTCGACGACGTTCGGCCCGACGCCGACCGTCGTCCACGTGGCGCCGGGGTCCGCGGTCTCGAGCAGCACCCTGGTCACCGCGTCGGTGCCGTGGCTGGCGTCGAGGATGCGGACCCGGAAGTCCACCAGCTCCAGGTCGCCGAGCTCCGGGTAGGTGGGGGTGAGCGCCGTGCGCAGCGCGGCGTCGAGCGCGTTGACGGGCCCGTTGCCCTCGCCGGTGGCCACGGCCCGCGAGCCGCCCGTGACCAGGCGGACCGTGGCCTCCGAGGTGGCGTCGCCGTGCCCGCCGCCGGGGCGCATCTCGGTGATGACGCGCCAGGAGTCGACGTGGAAGTAGTCGGGCACGTCGTCGCCCAGGCCGAGCTCGCAGGCCACCCGCCGCACGAGCAGCTCGAACGAGGCGTCGGCCGCCTCGAAGGTGTACCCCTGCTGCTCGCGGGACTTGACCGCGTCGGTCACCGTCGACAGCAGCACCGGGTCCGACAGGTCGAGCCCGAGCTCGCGGCCCTTGAGCTCGATGCTCGCCCGCCCCGCCATCTCCGAGACGAGCATCCGCATGTCGTTGCCCACGGCGGTGGGGTCGACGTGCTGGTACAGGTCGGGGTCGACGCGGATCGCGCTGGCGTGCAGGCCCGCCTTGTGGGTGAAGGCGCTCGCCCCCACGTAGGGCTGGCGGGAGTAGGGCGGGACGTTGGTGATCTCGCTGACGGCGTGCGCGATCCGGGTCGCCTCGGCCAGCCCGCCGGGCGGCAGCACCTTCCGGTCCCGCTTGAGCTCGAGGTTGGCCAGCACGGTGACCAGGTCGGCGTTGCCGGTCCGCTCGCCGTAGCCGTTGAGCGTGCCCTGCACCTGCACGGCGCCCGCCTCGACCGCGGCCAGGGTGCTGGCCACCGCGCAGCCGGTGTCGTTGTGGCAGTGGATGCCCAGGCGCGCCCCGGTCGCGGCGTGCACCTCGGCGACGAGGTCGGCGACGACGTCGGGCAGGTGCCCGCCGTTGGTGTCGCACAGGGCCGCGGTGGAGGCCCCGGCGGCCAGGGCGACCTGCAGCACCTCCAGGGCGTAGGCGCGGTCCAGGAGCCAGCCGTCGAAGAAGTGCTCGGCGTCGAGCACCACCTCGCGGCCCTCGCCCACGAGGAACGACACCGTGTCGGCGACCATGGCGAGGTTCTCCGCCGGGGTGGTGCGCAGCGCCTTCTCCACGTGGCCCACGTGGCTCTTGGCGACCAGGGTCACCACGGGGGCGCGGGAGGCGAGCAGGGCCCGGACCTGCGGGTCGGACGCGGCCTGACCGCCCGGGCGGCGGGTGGAGCCGAACGCGGCCAGGCGGGCGTGGCGCAGGGTCAGCTCGTCGGCCGCGCGGGCGAAGAACTCCGTGTCCTTGGGGATGGCGCCGGGCCAGCCGCCCTCGATGACGCCGACGCCGAGGTCGTCCAGGTGGCGGGCGATGGCGAGCTTGTCGACCACCGACAGCGACAGCCCCTCCTGCTGGGCACCGTCGCGCAGGGTGGTGTCGTAGACCTCGAGCGCCGGCCGCCCGCTCATGCCAGCTGCCGCAACCAGCCGTGCCTGTCCTCGGTGCGGCCGTGCTGGATGTCGAGCAGGGCCTGCCGCACGCGCATGGTGACCTCGCCGGGCTCGGTGCCCATGACGACCTCGCCGCCCTCCCAGGCCAGCCGGCCCAGCGGGGTGACGACCGCCGCGGTGCCGCAGGCGAAGACCTCGGTGATCTCGCCGGAGGCGACGCCCTCGCGCCACTCGTCGACCGAGACGCGGCGCTCCTGCGTCCGCAGGCCGAGCTCGCCGGCCAGGGTGAGGATCGAGGAGCGGGTGACGCCCTCGAGGATGGTCCCGGTCAGCTCGGGGGTGACCAGGGTGCCGTCGGCGTGGACGAAGTACAGGTTCATCCCCCCGAGCTCCTCGACCCAGCGCTGCTCGGCGGCGTCGAGGAAGCAGACCTGCTCGCAGCCGTGCGCGAAGGCCTCCTGCTGCGGGGCGAGGCTCGCGGCGTAGTTGCCGCCGCACTTGGCCGCGCCCGTCCCGCCGGGGGCGGCGCGGGTGTACTCGGTGCTGAGCCAGATGCTCACCGGGCTGACGCCGCCGGAGAAGTACGCCCCGGCCGGGGAGGCGATGACGCAGTACGTCACCTCGTGCGCGGGGCGCACGCCGAGGAAGGACTCGGAGGCGAACATGAACGGGCGCAGGTAGAGGCTGGACTCGCCGCCGGAGGGGACCCAGTCCACGTCGGTGCGGACCAGGGCCTCGATCGAGGCGAGGAACAGGTCCTCGGGCAGCTCGGGCAGCGCGAGCCGGCGGGCCGAGCGCGCGAACCGGGCGGCGTTGGCGTCGGGACGGAAGCCCCACACCGTGCCGTCGGCGTGCCGGTAGGCCTTGAGGCCCTCGAAGATCTCCTGCGCGTAGTGCAGGACCGCGGCCGCGGGCGACAGCGTGATCGGGCCGTAGGCCGTCACCCGCGCGTCGTGCCAGCCGTCCTGCGGGGTCCAGGTCGCCCGCACCATGTGGTCGGTGAAGTGCTTGCCGAAGCCGGGCGCCGCGAGGATCCCCGCGCGCTCCGGGTCGGGCAGCCGCGCGACGTCGGGGTCCACCGCGAAGTCGAGCATCGGCTGCTCCTCAGCTGCCTGCGTGGACGTCGTCTGCGTCATCTCGCGCCTCCCAGCACCGGGCCCCCGGACCAGGGGCCTGTCGAGCGTAGAGGGTCCGGCTCAGGCTCCGAGCCGGGCCAGGACCGCGTCGGTGACCGCGCGCGTGCCGGGCCGCGGCGCGGCCGGGTCGCGCTCGGCGAGGGCCCCCACGACCGCGGCCTGCACCCGCGCGGCGGCCTCGGCCAGGCCGACGTGCTCGAGCAGGAGCGCGACCGACAGGAACGTCGCCGTGGGGTCGGCCACGCCCTGCCCGGCGATGTCGGGGGCGGAGCCGTGGACGGGCTCGAACATGCTCGGCGCGGTCCGGTCGGGGTTGACGTTGCCGCTGGCCGCGAGGCCGATGCCGCCGGTGACCGCGGCGGCGAGGTCGGTGAGGATGTCGCCGAACAGGTTGTCGGTGACGACCACGTCGAAGCGCTGCGGGTCGGTGACGAGGAAGATCGTCGCCGCGTCGACGTGCAGGTAGTCCACGGTGACGTCGCCGAACTCGGGCTGGACGGCCTCGACGGTGCGGCGCCACAGGTGCCCGGAGTGGACGAGCACGTTGTGCTTGTGGACCAGCGTGAGCTTCTTGCGCGGGCGGGCCGCGGCGCGGGCGAAGGCGTCGCGGACCACCCGCTCGACGCCGAACGCGGTGTTGACGCTGACCTCGGTGGCGATCTCGTGCGGGGTGCCGACACGCAGGGCGCCGCCGTTGCCGACGTAGGGGCCCTCGGTGCCCTCGCGGACGACCACGAAGTCCACCGGGCCCCGGTCGAGCACCGCGGGCGACAGCGGGCTGGTGGCCCCGGGCAGCAGCACCGAGGGGCGGAGGTTGACGTAGTGGTCCAGGTCGAAGCGCAGCCGCAGCAGCAGCCCGCGCTCGAGCACGCCGGAGGGCACGCCCGGGTCGCCGATCGCGCCGAGCAGGATGGCGTCGTGCTGCCGGACCGCGGCCAGGTCGTCGTCGGTCAGCGTCTCGCCGGTGCGGTGCCAGCGGGCGGCACCGAGGTCGTAGGCCGTGGTGCGGACGTCCACGCCGCCGGCCGCGGCGGCCAGGACCTCCAGGCCGGCGTCGACGACCTCGGGCCCGATGCCGTCGCCCGCGACGACGGCGAGGTCGAGGGAGGTGGGGGCGGGGGCAGGGGTCGTGCTGGTGGTGTCGGCCATGCGCCGAGGCTAGGCGTCGGGCGCCGCGGGGGCGGCCCGGTCCCGGCCGGTGGTCAGCGGGGCCGGGGCCGTCGCCGCGGTCCCGCCCGGTCCGCGCTCACCAGCGCACGAGCCCCCAGACCCCCGGCCGGGGCACGACGTCCACGCCGACCTCCGCGAAGATCTCGACCGCCTGCTTGAGGTGCCGCATCGAGTCCGCCGGGCGCCCCGAGGCGTGGAAAAGGTCGGCGAGGTTGTTGTGGAGGGCGGCCTCGTGGTGCCTGTCCTCCCGGGTCGAGGTGCACACCTCCAGGGCGGCGGAGGTGAGGGCCACCGCCTCGGCGAGCCCGCCCCGGGCCCGGTGGGCCAGGGCGAGGTTGTTGAGCGCGGCGACCTGGAGGTCCGGGGCCTGCAGCTGCTCGGCCAGGGCGCGGCTGCGCCCGAGCATCTGCAGCGAGCCGTCGATGTCCCCGTCCAGGGTGGCCAGCATCCCCAGCAGGTTATAGGACCGGCACAGGGCACGGGCCTCGCCGTCCTGCTGCGCGAGGTCGTGCGCGCGGGCGGCGAGCGCGCGCGCGCGGGCCGGCTCGCCCACCGCCTGGGCGACGAGGCTGAGGTCGGCGGTGATGCTCGCCCGCGCGGCGGCCCCGCCGTCCGGCGCCGCCTCCAGCGCGGCCTGCAGGTGGGCCTCGGCGAGACCGTGGTCGCCGCGGCGGTGGTGCAGCCGGCCCAGCTCCTGCTCCACCTCCGGCAGCAGGTCGGGGCCGCTGTCGGCGGCCGCCGCCTCGAGGCTGGTCTGCGCCCCGGCGTAGTCGCCGAGGAGGGTCAGGAGCCGGCCGACCTGGAGCCGGAGACCGGTCACGTCGTCGTGGCCGAGCGCGAGGGCGGCCCGCAGGTGGGCGAGGGCGTCGGTGGTGGCGAAGACGAGCAGGGCCGCCTCGCCGGCCGCGCGGTAGGCGGTCGCGGCCTCCCGGTCCCGCCCGGCCAGCTGCAGGTGCCGAGCCACGACCGCGGGCAGGGCGCCCGGGAGCGCCGCCGCCCGCAGGTGCAGGAGGCGTCGACGGGCCAGGCTCGTCCCGTCGTAGACCGCGGTCCGCACCAGGCCGTGCGCGAAGTCGTGGTCGGGCCGGCGCGCGCCCCCGCGCGAGGGGTCGTGGTCGTGCGCGTGGTCGGCCTCCCGCAGGAGCCCGCAGGCGAGGAGCTCCTCGATCGCGGTCACCGTCTCCTCGTCGGTCCGGCCGCTCACGCTGCGGACGGCGTCGGTGTCGAAGGACCGGCCGATGACGGCGGCCGCGGACAGGGTCTGCCGCGCGGTCTCGCCCAGCGGGGCCAGCCGCGCCCGGAGCAGCTCGCCGGCCCCCGCGGGCGGCGGCCGGCCGCCGTCGGGGTCGGCGCCGTGCAGGTACTCCACGACGTAGAGCGGGACGCCCTCGGTGCTCTCGCACAGCCGCCGGACCTCCTCCGGCCCGGCGGCCCGGCCCGTGGCCCGGAGCATCTCCGCCACCGCCGGGTCCGGGAGCCGCCCGAGGCCCACGACGGACGAGCGCCCGCGCAGCCCGTCGGACAGCACCGCCCGCCGAAGCGCGTGGTCGTAGGGGCTGCGGCCCGCGAGCAGGACGAGCAGCGGCCGGCCGGTGAGCCGGCGCACCCCGTACGACAGCAGGCCCAGCGTCGCGTCGTCCGCCCACTGCACGTCGTCCACCACGAGGACGCCCGGACGGCGGCCCGCGACGGCGGCGACGACCGTCTCCCAGACCCCGGACAGGAAACGGGTACCGGCGCCCGGGTCGTCCACGGCGGCGGCGGGCGTGCGGCGGCCGTCCGGGGCCAGGTCCGGCACGAGGCGTGCCGCCTCCTCCCGCGACCGGTCGTCGAGCGGGGCCAGCCACCCACGGTCCTCGCGCAGGCGCAGGCGCAGCGCCTCCGACAGCGGACCGAAGGCCAGGCCGCGCTCGTCCTGGAAGGCCCGCCCCACGAGCACGGTGGCGCCCTCGGAGCGCAGGCCCGCCAGGAGCTCCTCCGCGAGCCGGGTCTTGCCGATGCCCGCCTCCCCCTCGAGGAGGACCACGGCACCGTCCGGCCCGACGGCGTCGTAGGCGGCCCGGAGCTCCGCCAGCTCCCGCGAGCGACCGACGAGGCCCGGCCCGGGCGCTGCGGACGGTGAGGCGGCGGGCGCGACCGACGGCGGGCCGGACGGCGCGGCGGCGGGCCGGACGGGCGGCGGGCCGGCCGCAGCACCGCGGGCCACGGCCTCGTACAGCCGGGTCGTCTCGCGCAGCGGGGGGACGCCCAGCTCGCGCGAGAGCGTGCGCACGCACTCCCGGTACTGCGCCAGGGCGGAGGCGCGGTCGCCGACCTCGGCGTACAAC
This sequence comes from uncultured Actinomycetota bacterium, assembly GCA_963750335.1. GTDB lineage: Bacteria > Actinomycetota > Actinomycetes > Actinomycetales > JBBAYJ01 > Aquipuribacter. Next base: position 719,031 of record CAVVQD010000008.1, on the reverse strand, counting down.
CCGATGAGGGCCTGGTGGGCGGGCTCGTGCAGCGGATCCGCCGCGAGCCAGCGACGCGCCGCCGCGAGCGCGCCCTGGTTGTCCCCCGCCTCCCTGCGCCCGCGCGCGAGCCCGGACAGGGTCGCGACGAGCTCGCGGCGCAGGCCCTCCGCCTCCGTGCGCGCCCAGTCCTCGAAGGCCGGGGCCTCGCGGACGACGAAGCCCTCGAGGAACTCGCCGCGGAACACCGCCACCGCCTCTTCGGGCCGCGACAGGCGCGCGGCCCGGAACACGTCGACGTCGACCACGAGGTCCGGTCCCGGGACCAGGCGGACGTGGTCGTGGGTCGCCTCGAGGGAGCCGGCGCCCAGGGCGCCCCGCACGGAGGACAGGGTCCGCCGCAGCGCCGCCCGCGCACGGTCGGCGTCGCTGTCCGGCCACAGCAGGTCGGCGAGCGCGTCGCGGGACAGCGGCCGCGCGGTCACCGCGAGGTGGGCGAGGAGGGCCACGGCCTTGCGCGTGTCGAAGGCGACGAGCTCCCCGTCGCGGACCACCCGGGAGGGCCGAGCAGGTTCACCTCACGCACACGCGGCATCCGTCCGGCGTCGGCTCGAGAGCGGTCGCTCGGATCGTAACGATTCCCGGGCGGTCGGGGACCACAGTCAGCCGTTCCCTCCGCGGTGGTCCCCGTGCTCCACTGGCGGCAGGTCCTCCGGCGCCCGACGAAGCGAGGAGCTCGGCTGCGACATGACGGTCCTGGACGACGGTGCACCAGCTCGCGGTCTGCTGGCCGGACCATGAGGCCGGTGTCCGAGCGTGCACTGCGCCGGTGGGCGTGGGCCGGGTGGTGGCTGGCCCTCGCGGCCTTCCTCGCCGGTCTGCCGTTCCTGGGCCGGGGGGCCGAACCGGACGCCCAGAGCTGGGGAGGAGGCGGGCCCGTCAGCGGGGTGGCCTTCGGCCTCGTGGTCCTCACCTTCCCCCTCGTCGGGCTGCTCGTCCTGCGCGAGCAGCCGCGCAACACGATCGGGTGGCTGCTGCAGGCGATCGGGACGGTGTGGGCGGTCAACGGGCTGGCCACGGTCTACGCGGTCTACGGGATGGTCGTCGCCCCCGGGTCGCTGCCGGGAGCGGCCTACGCGGCGGCGGTCACGGAGGCGGCCTGGGTCCCGGCGATCGGTCTGATGGGCACCTTCCTGGTCCTGCTGTTCCCCGACGGCCGCCTGCCCTCGCCCCGGTGGCGGCCCGTGGCGTGGGTCTGCGCGCTGACGATGGTGCTGGGGACGCTCGGGCTGCTCCTCGGTCCCGGGACGATGGAGGAGAGCCCGGTCCCGCGGACCCAGAACCCCCTCGCGTGGGAGGCCGGGGCACCGCTCCTGCGCGTCGTCATGGTCGCGGTCCTGCCCCTGCTCCCCGTCGGGATCGTCGCGTGCGCGGTCGCGCTGGTCCGACGGTTCCGCTCGTCCCGCGGCGTGGAGCGGCTCCAGCTCACGTGGCTCGCCCTCGGCGGCGCGGCCGTCGCGCTGCTGTACCTGCTGACCATGCTCTCGGTCCTGCTCGTCGAGACCACCGGGGTGAGCGAGCCCGGCGCCGGCTGGGTCCGGCTCCTGCAGGTCGTGTCGCTGCTGTCCTTCGGGCTGGTGCCGGCGGCGATCGGCGTCGCCGTCCTGCGGCACGGCCTCTACGACGTGGGCCTGGTCGTCAACCGCGCCCTGGTCTACACCGGCCTCACGGCCACGCTGGCCGCGGTGTACGTCGCCTCCGTGCTCCTCCTGCAGCTGGTGCTCAGCCCCCTGACGCAGGACTCCGACCTGGCCGTGGCGGGCTCGACGCTCGCCGTCGCGGGGCTGTCCGGGCCGGCGCGGCGCGGCATCCAGCGGGTCGTCGACCGCCGCTTCTACCGCAGCCGCTACGACGCCGGCCGCACCGTGGAGGAGTTCACCCGCCGGCTGCGGCACCAGGTGGACCTGGACGCCGTGGGGTCGGACCTGCGCGCGACGGTCGGCACGAGCCTGCAGCCCTCCAGCGTCTCGTTGTGGCTGCGGCTATGAGGGCCGCGGGCACCCGGAGCACCGGCAGGACCGTGCCGGACGCGACGTTGCGCCGGCTCGCCTGGGCGGCCACGGCGGTGATGCCGGTCTCGGCCGTCCTGGGCGTCGGCGTCCGGCTCGGCGACGCGGGGGGCGCGAGCCAGGAGCTCGTGCTGCTCGCGACGATCGTGGTCTTCCCGCTCGTCGGCCTGCTGATCCTGCGCCAGCACCCCCGCAACCGCGTCGGCTGGCTCCTGGAGGGGGTCGGGGTCGTGTGGGGCACGGCGGGGCTCGTCGACGTCTACGCGGCCTACGGCCTCGTCGTGGCCCCGGGCTCGGTGCCCGGCGCTGCCGTCGCGGCCGCGCTCACCGAGGGGGCCTGGGCCCCCGGCATCGCGTCCATGGGCACCCTGCTCGTGCTGCTGTTCCCCGACGGCCGGCTGCCGTCCCCCCGGTGGCGGGCGGTCGCCTGGGTCTCGGTGGTCGCCCCCGTGCTCGTGGCCGTGGTCATCGCGGTGAGGCCCGGCCGGTCGTCGGAAGGGCCTGTCCCCGGTCTCGTGAACCCCCTGGGGTGGCAGGCGGGGGAGGAGCTGTTGCAGGTCCTCCTCGCGGTCCTCCTGCCCCTGGTCCCGCTGTCGGTCCTCGCGTGCGCCGTGAGCGTGGTCGTCCGGTTCCGGCGCTCAGCAGGGGTCGAGCGGCAGCAGCTCAAGTGGCTCGCCTCTGCGGGCGCCGTCGTGGCGTTCCTGTACCTCCTGGCGATGGTGTCGACGCTGCTGGTCAGCGTCACCTCGCTCCCCCAGCCCGCTGCGCTGGGCGCGCTGCAGAACGCATGCGTGCTGTCCTTCGTGCTCCTGCCGCTGGCCATCGGCACCGCCGTGCTCCGGCACGGCCTGTACGAGATCGACACCGTCATCAACCGCGCACTCGTGTACACGGGACTCACGACCACGCTGCTGGTGGTCTACCTGCTCATGGTCCTGATGCTCCAGCTCGTGCTGGCGCCGGTGACCGAGGGGTCGGACCTCGCGGTGGCCGGCTCGACGCTGGCCGTGGCGGCCGCCTTCGGGCCGGCCCGGCGCCGGATCCAGCGCCTCGTCGACCGTCGGTTCTACCGCAGCCGGTACGACGCCGTCCGCACCGTGGAGGAGTTCACCGCCCGGCTCGCGGCACCAGGTCGACCTGGACGCGGTGGGGGCGGACCTGCAGGACACCATCGCCGACCGGGTGCAGCCCGCCCACGTGTCGCTGTGGCTGCTGCCGTGACGCCCGGGGCGGGGGCCCCCGGGCGGCGGGTGTCCGACGCGGCGCTGCGGCGCTGGGCCTGGGTCGTCCCGCTGTCCCTGCTCGCCGTGGCCACGGTGTCGGTGCTCCTGCCCGGCGGCGCGCAGCCGTCGGACTCGGAGGGGGTCGGTGAGGTGGGCTTCGTGCTGATCATCGTCGTGTTCCCGCTCACCGGCGCCGTTATCCTCCGCAGCCAGCCGCGCAACCACGTCGGCTGGCTGCTGGAGGCGATCGGGGCGGTCTGGCTGGTCGGTGCGGCCACCGACGCCTGGGTGACGCTCGACCTGTTCCTCGGCGCCGGGGCCCTCCCCGGCTCCGGGGTCGCCGCCGCGGTCAACGGGGCGATCTGGGCGCCGGGGCTGGGGCTGACCGGGACGTTCCTCTTCCTGCTCTTCCCCGACGGGCGCCTGCCCTCCCGGCGGTGGCGGCCCGTGGCGTGGCTCGCCGCCGGGACGGTCGGCCTGCTCACCGCGGCGCTCGTCGTCACCCCCGGCCCGATGGCGGTGAGCCCGGACCCCGCGCGGACCAACCCCCTGGGGTGGGAGCAGGCGGAGCGGGGCCTCGACCTCGCCGTCACCGTGCTCGTGGTGCTGCTGCCGCTGTGCATCCTGCTCTGCGTGCTGGCCCTGGCCGCCCGGTACCGCCGGTCCGAGGGCGTCGCCCGGCTGCAGCTGAAGTGGCTGGCCGGCGCGGGCACCGTCGTCGCGGTGACCTTCCTCTCCGCCATCGTCCTGCCCCTGCTGGTCGACGCGCTCAGCCCCAGGGACGGGCCGCCGGCCTGGCTCGGCGTGCTCGACTCCCTGTCCCTGCTGTCGTTCGTGCTGCTGCCCCTCGCGATCGGGGTCGCCGTCCTGCGGCACCGGCTCTACGACATCGACGTCGTCATCAAGCGGACCCTGGTCTACAGCCTGCTCACCGCGACCCTGGTCGTGGTCTACCTCGGCTCGGTGCTCCTGCTCGCAGCTCGCTCCTCAGCCCGCTCACCGAGCAGTCCGGGCTCGCGGTGGCGGGCTCCACCCTGGCCGTGGCCGGGCTGTCCGGCCCGGCACGTCGCCGGATCCAGCTGCGCGGTGGACCGTCGCTTCAACCGCAGCCGCTACGACGCCGCCCTCGTCGTCGACGGGTTCGCGGCACGGCTGCGCCACGAGTTGGACGTCGACGCCGTCGGCGACCAGCTGGTGTCCGTCGTGGAGCGGACCCTTCGAGCCGGACGGGACGAGCCTGTGGTTCCGGCCGTAACGCTCGCTGGACGCTGGTGGCCTAGGAAGGGCCGCACCATGACGACCCTGACCGAGACCCCCCGCCGTCGGCTCGTCGGCCGCCTCCTCCCCGGCCGCGCCCGCGCCGAGCAGGAGCGCCCCGAGGCGCCCGCCGCAGGCGACCGCGCCCCGGCGGGGACGGCCGGGGACCCGGCTGCCGGCGACCGACATCGCCCCCGAACGACCCGTTGCTCGCTGTTCCTCGCCGAGCGCCAGCGGCGCGGTCGATGTCGACCCGCTCCGCGCTGGACTCCCCGGCGCCCTGGCCCGATGAAGGCGGCCGGGGTCAAGCTGGTCGTGCCGCTGGTCAGCCAGGGCGAGCTGATCGGCGTGCTCAACCTGGGGGCCCGGCCGCTCGGAGCAGGAGTACTCCGCGGACGACCGGAAGCTGCTCGACTACGCTCGCCGCCCAGGCCGCCCCGGCCCTGCGGGTCGGGCAGCTCGTCCGGCAGCAGCAGGCCGAGGCCCGGACCCGCGAGCGCTTCGAGCAGGAGCTGGAGGTCGCCCGCCTGATCCAGCAGAACTTCCTGCCCAAGGAGCTGCCCGACCTGCCCGGGCTGGGAGATCGCCGCGCTCTACCGACCCGCCCGGGAGGTCGGCGGCGACTTCTACGACTTCATCCCGCTGCCGGACGGCCAGGTCGGCTTCGTCATCGGCGACGTCACCGACAAGGGCGTCCCGGCCGCGCTGGTCATGGCGGCCACGCGCAGCGTGCTGCGGGCCTCGGCCAGCGGCTCGTCGACCCCGGCGTCGTCCTCGAGCGGGTCAACGAGCACCTCTGCCCGGACATGCCGGCGAAGATGTTCGTCACCTGCCTCTACGGCGTGCTCGAGCCGGCCACCGGGCACTTCCGTTTCGCCAACGCCGGCCACGACCTTCCGTACGTGCGGACGGCCGACGGCTCCGTCGAGCTGCGGGCGCGGGGCATGCCGCTCGGCCTCATCACCGGGCATGGTCTACGAGGAGAAGGAGACCGTCCTCGCGCCGGGCGACTCGCTGCTGCTGCACTCCGACGGCGTCGTCGAGGCCCACGACCCCGCGGGCGTGATGTTCGGGTTCCCGCGGCTCAAGGCGGCCGTCGCCGACCACCCCGGGCGGCGCCGAGCTCGATCGACCTCGTCCTCGCCGACCTGCGCGAGCACACCGGGCCGGGCGGCGAGCAGGAGGACGACATCACGATGGTCACGCTGGCCCGGGCGGCCGGTGCCGGCCGAGTCGCACGACCCCCGCGGCGCCCGGCAGCTGGTGGAGTTCGACGTGCCCAGCGAGGAGGGCAACGAGCGCCTGGCCATGGACCGGGTCGCCGCCGTCGTCGCGACCGCTCGGTCTCGCCGAGCGCCGCGGCTCGAGGCGGCTGGAGACGGCGGTGGCCGAGGCGACGATGAACGCGATGGAGCACGGCAACGGCTACCGGGCCGACCTGCCCGTGAGGATCCGGGTGCTCGCCGACGACGGCCGCGGTCCGGCGTGCGGATCACCGACCACGGCGGCGCCCCGGCCGACCGGTCCGGCCGAGGTCCCCGACCTCGAGGCGAAGCTCGCCGGCCTGCAGCGGCCGCGCGGGCTGGGGCCTGTTCCTCATCCAGAACATGGTCGACGAGGCGCACGTGAGCAGCGACGGCCGGCAGCACACGGTCGAGCTGGTCCTCCGGCTCGACGAGGCCGGACGCAGACCAGGACGGACCGCCGAGGATGACCATGACGAGGAGCGCTGACGACCGCGGTCCGGCGGCGCGGCGAGGTGGCCGTCATCGACCTCGTCGGCGACGTCAACGGGCACGCCGAGGCGTCCTGAGCGACGCCTGGGCCGAGGCCACCCGGCGACCGGCCGGACGGCGGTCGTCCTCAACTTCGACCGCATCGGCTACATCAACTCCACCGGCATCGCCCTCATCGTGGGGCTGCTCGCGCGGGCGCCGGCGCGCAGGGGCGGCCGATCCGGGCCTTCGGGCTCAGGCCGCACTACCGGGAGATCTTCGAGATCACCCGCCTGGCCGACTTCCTGGCGATCTAGCCCGACGAGGACAGCGCCGTACGCGGCGTGGGAGGAGCAGCGACATGGCCGAGGCCACAGCCACGTTCGACGTGCGCCGGCGCGGGCCCGGCGGCCGTGCGTCGACATCCAGCGGTGACGTCACCGCCGGCTCCGAGGAGCTGCTGATGAGCGCCTACGGCGAGGCGGGCGACGCGCAGTGCGATGGTCCTGAACTTCTCCGGCCTCGCCTACATGAACAGCGGCGGGATCGGCCTGCTGGTCACGCTGCTCGTGCGGGCGAACCGGCAGACGCAGCAGCTGCTCGCCTTCGGGCTGTCGCGAGCACTACCGGCAGATCTTCGAGCTGACCCGCCTCGACGAGGCTATCGGCATCCACGACACCGAGGAGGCGGCGCTCGCCGCGGCCGGGCTGACGGACGGGAGACGATCGACATGAGCGACCTGCGGACCGGGCAGGGCCCGCAGGACCGAGCCGCGCGGACCGCAGACTGGGCGGGGCACGTGCCGCGGCTGAGCGCCTCGCAGCGAGACCGGCCGGGGCGCGTCGACCGTCAACGTCGACGGGCCGGCGGCTGGCCGGGCCCGTCCAGGGCTTCGGCAAGATGTGGCAGAAGACCTACCGCGTGCGAGCTGCCGCGCGACCGGGTCTCGGCCGACGGAGCTGATCGCGATCTGGAAGGCGCGACTTCAGCCAGTTCTGGCCGGCGGGCAACACGCTTCTACGCCCCGCTGACCGGGATCGCGCCCGGCGAGGTGGCGCTGATCAACATCGACCTGCCCGGACGGATGCAGCTCGTCCACGGGCGTGATGGTCCTCTTCGCCGACGACGAGTCGTTCACGCTCATGACGCCGCAGGGGCACATGTTCGCCGGCTGGATCACCTTCAGCGCGACCGAGAAGGCGACGGGGTCACGATCGCGCAGGCGCAGGTGCTCGATGCGCGCCTCCGACCCGGTCTTCGAGCTCGGCCTCGCTCTCGGCGGCCACCGGCAGGAGGACCGTGTTCTGGCAGCAGACCCTCACCGCCGTGGCCGCCCGCTTCGGGCACGCGGCCGAGGTCGAGACCCAGCGTCGTCTGCGTCGACGCGCGCCGGCAATGGTCCCGCTGGCGGCAACGTGTGGGAGTCCTCGATCCTCGGCTCCACCCGGTACGCGGCGGCCGCCCCCTTCCGGGCGGTGGCCGCCCGGGCGGCGAGGCACCGCGCGCCGACGGGCCAGGGCTCCTCCGCCTGAGCCGCGGGGACGCCGTCGCGGCGGTCGTCCGGGGGGCCGGGACGTCCGCTCGCTGGTCCGCCGCCCCGCCGGGACCGCGTCCTGGTCAGGGCGTGCGCACGCCGCGGCGCCAGGCCGAGAACGACTGCGCCGGCCCCCCGTGGGCCGGGCCAGCCAGCGCCACGGGTGCCGCTCCACGACGTCGACGGCCGCGGACCGGCGGGCGAACCCGGGCACGGGCGCGTGGGTGACCGCGACCGGCGTGCCGGCCAGCGCCGCCGGCACCGGCGCCGCGGTGCACGACCACGTCCCGGCGGGCGGCCAGCGCGGCCACGGTCTCGGCGAGGAAGACCAGCCGCTTGCCGGACAGCCGCAGCCGGGCCAGCAGCGGGGCGTCGAAGACCACGACCGCGGGCAGGTCCGGGTGGGCGGCGAGGGCGGGGTCGTCGTCGCCGAGGGACTCGAAGGTCAGCCACACCGCGCGGGCCGCTCCGGTGGTCTCGACCTCGGCCGGACCGGCGAGCGCGGGCGGGGCGCCGGCGCGCAGCCCGGCGGGCTCGTCGGCGACCCGCGGGCCGGTGCGCTCCTCGGGCCAGGCCTGGACGGGGCAGGCGTCGCGCAGCGGGCAGCGGCCGCACAGCCCGGGGGCACGCTTCTCGACCTGCCAGCGGCTGAACCCGTACGGCTTGCCGCTGCCCGTGCCGACGGTCCACTGCCAGCCGAGCCGGTTGGCGGCGCGGGAGCCGTCGAGCAGGTGCCGGAAGAACTCGTCCTCGCCCTCGCGCCAGTCCCACCCGGCGCGGACGGTCCACTGCGAGGCCAGCCACATCCGGGTCTGGTTGACCAGCCAGCCGTCGGTGCGCAGCTCGTCGGTGACGGTCCGCACGCACAGCATCCGGTCCGGCCAGGCCTCGCCGGTCCACGGCCCGGCCGGCGGGGGCCCGTGCCGCAGCGGCTCGGCCAGCGCGGCCCCGGTGCGCGCGTACAGGTGGCGGGCGTACTCCTGCCACAGCAGCTCGTCGCGGTACTTCTGCCGGTCCCGGGGCGGGGCGGGCGCGACGTGCTGCCACAGCGTCGGCAGGTCGACCAGGCCGTGCCGGACGTACGGGCTCATCCGGGACGCCCCGCGGGACCGCTCGGGCAGCACCTGGCTGCGCCGCGCGGCGTAGCCGGTGACGTCCAGGCCCGCCAGCGCGGCGTCCGCGGCGTCCTGCCCGCCCCGGAAGGCCGGGCTGGCCCGGACCCCGTCCGCCCCCTCGAGCGCCAGGTCGCCGAGGTGCTCCGCCACCCAGGCCACGGCGGCGTCCGGGTCCAGCGCGACGTCCTCGGAGGGGGTGGGCAGGCGCACGACGGTGCCGGGGGTCCCTGCCACGGGGGCAGCCTCTCCCGGCCCGCGCGACGGCGCGACCGCAGCGGGGGCTCCTAGGCTGCCCCGGTGACCCCCCGAGCGCATGCACCCGCGCCTGCGCCCGCGCCGGCCGGCCCGCGCAGGCCCGGACCGGTCCGCCGCCGGGGGCGCGCGCACGTGATGGTGCTCGACGCGGCGTGGGCCTTCCTCGCCCTGCTCGTGTGCTGGTTCGCGGCCCTGGCCGGCGGGGTGGCCCTGGCCGCGGACGGCCTGTCGGTGCCGCTGCGGACCCAGCTCGCGCTCACCCCCGTGCTGCTGCTGCCCCTGGTGTGGCGGCGTCGGGCGCCCGTCGCCGTGGCGGCCGTGCTCGCCGTGCTCCAGCTCGCCCAGCTGCTCGGCGGGACCGCGGCCGTGCTGCCCGCCAACGCCTGGGCCACGGTCACCGCCGTCTTCACCGTCACCGTGCTCGCCGTCCACGACCGCACCTGGCAGGCCTTCCTCGCCGTCGCCCTCGTCGGCTGCGTGCTCGTGGGCCTGCTCGTCGACCCCGGCAGCGGGGTCGTGGCCGGCACCGCCGTGCTGGGCGCCACCCTGGCCGGGTACCTGCGACGGATCGTGCGGGTGCGGGACGAGGCCGCCACCGAGCGCGCCCGCCGCCTGGAGGTCGAGCGCGACTCCGCGGCCGCCGTGGCCGCCGAGCAGGAGCGCCGCCGGATCGCCCGGGACCTCCACGACGTCGTCGCCCACTCCCTCACGGTCGTCGTGGCGCAGGCCGACGGGGGCCGGTACGCCGCCCGCACCGACCCCGAGGCCGCCGTGCGGTCCCTGGAGACCGTCGCGGCCACGGCCCGGGCGGCCCTCGTCGACCTGCGCACGGCGCTCGGCGTCCTGCGCAGCGAGGGGGGCGCGCAGACCGCGCCCCTGCCCGGGCTCGCGGACGTGCCGGACCTCGTGGCCGCGGTCCGCTCCGGCGGGCACCAGGTGGCGCTCACCCAGCTGGGCCGCCCGCAGGAGGTGTCCGGCGGCACCGGGCTCACGCTGTACCGGGTGGTGCAGGAGTCGCTGACCAACGTGCTCAAGCACGCCGGGCCGGGCGCCGCCGCGACGGTGGTCCTCGAGCACCGCCCCGGGGCGGTCGCCGTCGAGGTCACCGACGACGGCGCCGGCACCGCGGCCCACCTCGGAGCCGGACGGGACGGCGCCGACGGGCACGCCGGGTCGGGGTCGGGCCTGGAGGGGATGCGCGAACGCGTGGCCGCGGCCGGGGGCACGCTGCGGGCAGGGCCGCGCGCCGGCGGGGGCTGGTCGGTCCGGGCCGAGGTGCCGGTCGGCGGGGCGGCCGCGTGAGCGCCGGTCCCGTGGTGCGGGTGGCCCTCGTCGACGACCAGCCGCTGGTCCGGGCCGGCTTCCGGATGCTCGTGGACTCCCAGCCGGACCTGCGCGTCGTCGTCGAGGCCGGGGACGGCCGGCAGGCGGTCGAGGCGCTGGCGCGCACCCACGTCGACGTGGTGCTCATGGACGTGCGGATGCCCGTCATGGACGGCGTGGAGGCCACCCGCCAGGTCCTCGCGGCCGACCCCGCGACCCGCGTGCTCGTGCTCACCACCTTCGACCTCGACGACTACGTGCTGAGCGCGGTCGCGGCGGGCGCGAGCGGGTTCCTGCTCAAGGACGCCCAGCCCGAGGAGCTGCTCGAGGCCATCCGCACCGTGCACTCCGGCGAGGGGGTGGTGGCCGCCTCGGCCACCCGCCGGCTGCTGCGCCACGTGGCCCCGCTGCTGCGGGGCGAGGTCACCGCCGCGGGGGAGGCGCCCGGCGCCGGCGCGCCCTCGGCGCGCGGCAGCGGCACCGAGCTGGACGCCCTCACCGCCCGCGAGCGCGAGGTGCTCGTCCTCATGGCCCGGGGCCTGTCGAACACCGAGATCGCCGAGCACCTCGTGCTGGGCCGCTCCACCGTCAAGACCCACGTCGGGCGGGTGCTGGAGAAGACGGCCAGCCGCGACCGGGTGCAGGCGGTCGTGCTCGCCTACCGCACCGGCCTCGTCCACCCCGAGGACGACCCCGGCCCCTCCTGAGCCGCCCTGCCGGTGCCCGTCTCCCCCCGTGGGCGGACCCCGGCCCCCGGGCCGGGCCACGCCCGCCCAGAGGTCAGCCCCGGGACCGACGCGGCCGCCGCGACCGTCTCCCTAGCGTCGCCGCCATGCAGCCCCCGTCCCTCCAGCCCGCCGCCCCGGCCGACCCGTCCGGGTCCGCCACGTCCAGGTCCACGTCCGCCACGTCGGCCACGTCCGCCACGTCCGCCACGTCCGCCACGTCCGCCACGTCATCGGGACGGCCACGCCGTGTCCGCCCGCGGCCTGGTCCGCACCTACGGCGAGGGCGACGCCGCCGTCCACGCCCTGCGCGAGGTGGACATCGACATCCCGCGCGGCACCTTCACCGCCGTCATGGGGCCGTCCGGCTCCGGCAAGTCCACCCTCGTGCACTGCCTGGCCGCCCTCGACCGGCCCGACGCGGGCGAGGTCGTCCTCGACGGCGTGGCCCTCGCCGGGCTCGGCGACGCCGGGCTCAGCCGGCTCCGCGGCGCCCGGGTCGGCTTCGTCTTCCAGTCCTTCAACCTCGTGCCGGTCCTCACCGCGGAGGAGAACATCCGTCTGCCCCTCGTCCTCGGCGGGGCCCGGGCCGACGAGGCGTGGTTCAGCGAGGTGGTCGACCGGCTGGGCCTCGCGGACCGGCTGCGCCACCGCCCGCACGAGCTGTCGGGCGGGCAGCAGCAGCGGGTCGCGGTCGCCCGCGCCCTGCTCTCCCGCCCGGCCGTCGTCTTCGCCGACGAGCCCACCGGCAACCTCGACACCGCGTCGGGCCACGAGGTGCTCGACGTGCTCCGCGAGGCGGTCCGCACGGGCGGCCAGACCGTCGTCATGGTCACGCACGACCCGGTGGCGGCCTCGTGGGCGGACCGGGTGGTCGTGCTGTCCGACGGCCGGGTCGCCGGGACGCTGGACGGGCACCCGGACGCGGCGGCCGTGTCCGCCGCCCTGGCGCGCGTCCGTGCGGGCGGTGCGGCATGAGGCAGCTCGCGCTCGCCCGGCTCCGCCGCACCCCCGGCCGCTACGCGGCGTGCGCCCTCGCGGTGGTCCTGGCCGTCGCCTTCGCCGTCCTCGCCCAGCTGGCCGGCGCGGCCCTGGCCCAGGTGGTCCGGGACGGCGACACCGCCTCGGTCGCGGGCACCGACGTCGCCGTGCTCGCCTCCTGGGACGAGCCCTCCGCCGCAGAGGCCGCCGCACAGGTCGCCGCGCTGCCCGGCGTGGCCGCCGTCCACCGGGCCGGCACGGTCGTGCTCTCCGCCGAGGTCCCCGGCGCGGCCGGTGACCCCGCCCTGTTCGTCGGGGCCGCCCCGCCGCCGGGGCCGCTGCGCTGGCCCGTCCTGCTGGACGGGCGCTGGCCGGAGGCGCCGGGCGAGGCCGCCATGGGCGGCGGCGCCCGGGTCGGCGACGAGGTCGTCGTGCACGGCGACCCGCTCTTCGACGAGGACGGCGACGTCGTCGCCGAGGGCGTGCGCACGCCCGTGCGGGTGGTCGGCACCGTCGACGTCGCCCTCGCCTCCGACTTCCCGCTGGACGCGCTGTTCCTCGAGCCCGACCAGGCCGTCGCGCTCGGCGCCGGGCAGGACGAGCTGCTCGTCGCCGGGGAGCCCGGCACCGACGCGGAGAGCCTCCGGGCCGCCGTCGAGGCAGCCGTGGGCCCGGGGTCGGCGGCACCGCTCGGCGAGGTCGTCGACGGCGAGGTCCTGCGCGAGCAGCGGGCCGCCGCCAGCGCGACCCTCGTGCTCGTCCTGCGCGCCGGTGTCGGGGCGTTCGCGGCCCTCGCGGTCGCCGTGGCGGTCGTCGTGGTGTCCAACACGTACTCCGTCCTGCTCGCCCAGCGGGTGCGCGAGCAGGCGCTGCTGCGCTGCATCGGCGCCACGCGGCGCGACCTGTGGCGCGCCGGGCTCACCGAGGCCGCCGTGATGGGGGCGCTCGCCGGGGTCGCGGGCCTGCTGACCGGCTGGGCCGTGGCCGTGGTGGCCAGGGCCGTGGTCGGCGGCCTGGTCCCGGGCGGGCTCGACCTCCCCGTCCCGGGCGCCGTCGAGGTCCTCGGGGCGCCCGTGCTCGGCCTGCTCGCCGCGGTCGTGGCCTCCGTGGCGGCCCTGGTCCGCGCCGGTCAGGTGTCGCCGCTGGCGGCCCTGCGCCCGGTGGAGGCCGTGGCCGAGACCGCCCGCACCTCGGTGCTGCGGACCGTGCTCGGCGCGCTCATGGTCCTCGTCGGCGGCGCGGGGACCGTCGTCGGGGCCCTCGCCGGCCAGGTGGTGCTCGCGCTGCCGACGGCCGTGCTCGCCTTCGTCGGGGTGCTCGTCCTCGGCCGGCTGCTGCTGCCCGCGGCCGCCCGGCTGCTGGCCCTCGGCGCGCGGGCGGCGGGCGGTCCCGCGGGCGCGCTCGCTGCGGCCTCGGTGGGGCGCCACCCCCGCCGGACCGCCGCCACCGCCGGCGCCGTGCTCATCGGGGTCACGCTGGCGGTGACCGCGGCCGTCGGGGCCGCGTCGCTGCAGGCCACGTCGGCGGCCGAGCTCGACGCGTACACGCCCGTGGACGTCACGGTCACCGCCGAGGACCTGGACGACGCCGGGGCCGCCGCCCTGGCCGGTCAGGTCGACGAGGTCGACGGTGTCGGCTCCGCCCGGGCCGGCTCGGTGGCGCTCGTGCTCGTCGAGGCGACCGGCACGGGCGAGGTCTCCAGCATCGGCTCCTCGGGGACGGCCCTGGCCGGGCCGCTGGCCGAGGTGGTCCCCTCGGCGGACGTGCCGCCGGACGACGGGACCGTGGTCCTGTCCGCCGAGGAGGCCGAGCTGCTCGAGGTGGGGACGGGCGACCGGGTCACGGTGGCGCCGGACGGCGCGGCCTCGGCGGGCGACCCGGCGGCACAGGACCTCGTCGTCCTCGTCGACGCCGACAGCCTGGTGCGCGTCCAGCTGTCACCGGCCACCGCGGCGCGGCCTCGGGGCCGAGCCGGCCGTCCTGGCGGCCCTGGCCCCGGACCAGGACCGTGACCAGGTCTCCGCCACGGTCGACGCGGTCACCGCGGCGGTCCTGGACTCCGACCCCGGCGCGGTGGTGGACGCCCCCGTCCTGCTGCTCGGCGCGGTGCAGCAGACCTTCGACGTCCTGCTGGGCGTCGTGGTCGGCATGCTCGGCGTGACGGTGGCCATCGCCCTGGTGGGGGTGTCCAACACGCTGTCGCTGTCGCTGGTCGAGCGCGGCCAGGAGAACGCCCTGCTGCGCGCGCTCGGGCTGAGCCGGGCCCGGCTGCGGGCCATGGTGGCCTGGGAGGCGCTGGTCCTCGGCGTCGTCGGGGCGGCCGTCGGGGCGGTCCTCGGCGTCCTGTTCGGCGTGGCCGGCACCTGGTCGCTGCTCGGCGGGCCGTCGGAGTCGGAGATCGCGGTGCCGTGGGGCTGGCTCGGCGGCCTGGTCGTCGTCGTGGCCGGGGTGGCGGTGGCGGCGTCCCTGCTGCCCGCGCACCGGGCCTCGGCCGTGGCCCCGGCGGGCGCGCTGGGGGCTGCGGCCTGACCATGGTCTAGGTCCGGTGCGGGTGCGTCGGGACTCAGCGGGTCCGACGCACCCGCACCGGGCCCTTCGCCGTGCTGGGGTCCACCACCCGGCCGCCCTGGGTGATCTCCGCCTCGCCGCGCGCCACGAGCCGGCGGGCGGCCATCCGGGCGGGCTCCATGAGCGGGCGCCACGCGTCCTCCTCCGCCCCGCCCACCGCGCGGGCCGCCTCGCTCGGGCAGACGGTGGCCGTGCGCGCCCGGCGGTCGAGCAGGTCCAGGAGCGCCTGCTCGAGCTCGGCGTCGACCGGGGCGAGGCCGCGGCTGCGGCAGCCGTCGGAGCAGTAGCGGACCTGGTCCCAGCTGCGGGCCCACCGCGCGCGCCACTCGATCGTCCGCCCGCAGACGACGCAGGTCCGCGGCTCGTGTCCCGCGGCCGGGCCCGCGGTCGCGCGGGCGGCGGCGGCGCGGGAGGGGCGACGGTCGGGCACCCCGCCATGGTGCGGGGCCGGGGCCCGGGGCGCGCGGCGGGACGCCCGGGGGCACCCCGTGCTGCAGGTGCCCCCGGGCCGGTCGAGCTGTCCCGCTCGTCGTGCTGGTCGTGCTCGTCGTGCTCGTCGTGCTGGTCGTCGCTCGTCGTGCTGGTCGGTCAGCGGGCGGCGGTGCCCTCGGTGTAGTCGTCGTCGCCGTCGGAGACCCAGGCCATCATCTTGCGCAGCTCGCGGCCCGTGGTCTCGATCGGGTGCTTCTCCTGCTCCTCGCGGAACCGGCGGAACTCGGGAGCACCGGCGTCCTGGTCGTCGAAGAACCGCTTGGCGAACGAGCCGTCGACGATGTCGCCGAGGACGTCCTTCATGCGGGCCTTGACGGAGTCGTCGATGACGCGGGGCCCGGAGACGTAGTCGCCGTACTCGGCGGTGTCGCTCACGCTCCAGCGCTGCTTGGCGATGCCGCCCTCGTACATGAGGTCGACGATGAGCTTGAGCTCGTGCAGGCACTCGAAGTAGGCCACCTCGGGCTGGTAGCCCGCCTCGACGAGGGTCTCGAAGCCCGCCTGCACGAGCCGGCTCGCGCCGCCGCACAGCACGGCCTGCTCGCCGAACAGGTCGGTCTCGGTCTCCTCGGCGAAGGTGGTCTTGATCCCTCCGGCGCGCAGGCCGCCGATGGCGCGCGCGTAGCGCAGCGCCAGCGCCTCCGCCTCTCCGCTGGCGTCGGTCTCGACCGCGACGAGGACCGGCACGCCCCGGCCCTGCTGGTACTCGCGGCGCACCAGGTGCCCGGGGCCCTTGGGGGCGACCATGCACACGTCGACGCCCTCGGGCGGGGTGATGTAGCCGAAGCGGACGTTGAGCCCGTGGGCGAAGAACAGCGCCTTGCCCGGGGACGAGGTTCGGCTCGATCGACTCGGCGTAGACCTTCCGGGCGACCTGGTCCGGCACCAGCACCATGATCACGTCGGCCTCGGCGGCGGCCTCGGCGGGCGTCATGACCTTCAGCCCCTCGGACTCCGCCTTCTCGCGGCTCTTGGACTGCCCTCGGCCAGGCCGACGCGGACGTCGATGCCCGACTCGCGCAGGTTGAGCGCGTGGGCGTGGCCCTGCGAGCCGTAGCCGATGACCGCGACGACGCGGTCCTTCAGCACGTCCGCGTCGGCGTCGGCGTCGGTGTAGATGTGGGCCATCAGTCAGGTCTCCTTGTCGGGTGCTTCTGGGACTCGCTCTGGGGTGGGTCTGGGCTCAGGCGCTGCGCAGCGAGCGGTCGCTGATCGCGCGCCCGCCGCGGCCCAGCGCCACGGCGCCGGACTGCACGATCTCGCGGATCCCGAAGGGCGTGAGCACCTCCAGCAGCGCAGCGATCTTGTCGGGGCGCCCGGTGGCCTCGATGGTCACCGCGTCGGTGGACACGTCGATGACCGAGGCGCGGAACAGCGAGACCACCTGGACCACGTCGGCCCGGGTGCTGGCGTCGGCCCGGACCTTGACGAGGATGAGCTCGCGCTGCACCGAGTGCTCCGGCTCGAGCTCGACGATCTTCAGCACGTTGACCAGCTTGTTCAGCTGCTTGGTGACCTGCTCCAGCGGCTGGGACTCCACGTCCACGACCACGGTGATGCGCGAGACCGTCGGGTTCTCCGTCGGGCCCACGGCGAGGCTCGTGATGTTGAACGAGCGCCGCGCGAAGAGCGCGGAGACCCGGGCCAGGACGCCGGGCTTGTTCTCCACGAGCACGGACAGGGTGTGACGGCTCATGTCTCGGTCCTCATCTGCTCGGTCCTCACCCGTCAGCCTCCCGGTCCCAGGTCGGCGCGATGCCGCGCGCGACGAGGATGTCGTCGTTGCTCACTCCCGCGGCGACCATGGGCCAGACCATCGCGTCGCGGTGCACGACGAAGTCCACCACCACGGGCCGGTCGTCGATGGCCAGCGCCTTCTCGATCGTCGCGTCGACGTCGGCCGCGCGTCTCGCAGCGCAGCGCGGCGCAGCCGTAGGCGTCGGCCAGCTTGACGAAGTCGGGGATCCGCACGGGCTCGTCGCCCTCGGCGCGGCCGCCGACCTTGCCCGAGAGCAGGTCGGTGTTGCTGTAGCGCGAGCCGTAGAACAGCGTCTGCCACTGCCGGACCATGCCGAGGGAGGAGTTGTTGATGACGGCGACCTTGATCGGGATGCCGTTGATCGCGCAGGTGGCGAGCTCCTGGTTGGTCATCTGGAAGCAGCCGTCGCCGTCGATCGCCCACACCGTGGTGCCGGGCATGCCGACCTTGGCGCCCATCGCGGCCGGGACCGCGTAGCCCATGGTCCCCAGCCCGCCGGAGTTCAGCCAGGTGCGCGGCTTCTCGTAGCGGACGAACTGCGCGGCCCACATCTGGTGCTGGCCGACGCCGGAGGCGAAGACCGCGTCCGGGCCGGACAGGGCCCCGAGCCGCTCGATGACGTACTGCGGCGACAGCGAGCCGTCCTCGGGCTCGTCGTAGCCCAGCGCGTACCGCTCCCGCAGGTCGTCCAGCTGGGTCCACCAGGCGCCGAGGTCGGCCCGGGTGCCGGCGGCGTGCTCGGCCTCCAGGGCCGTGGTCAGCTCGCTGATGACCTCGGCCGCGTCGCCGACGATCGGCACGTCGGCGTGGCGGTTCTTGCCGATCTCGGCCGGGTCGATGTCCGCGTGGACGATCGTGGCGCCGGGGGCGAAGGAGTCCAGCCGGCCGGTGACCCGGTCGTCGAAGCGGGCGCCGAGGGCGACGATGAGGTCGGCCTTCTGCAGCGAGGTCACCGCGGCCACGGTGCCGTGCATCCCCGGCATGCCGAGGTTGGCCGGGTGGCTGTCGGGCAGGGCGCCGCGGGCCATGAGCGTGGTGACGACCGGGGCGCCGCTGAGGTCGACGAGACGGCGCAGCACGCCCGAGGCGTCCGCGCGGATGACCCCGCCGCCCACGTACAGCACCGGCCGCGACGCCGCGGCGAGCAGCTGGGCGGCCTCGCGGACGCGCTTGGCGTGCGGGCGGGTCACCGGCCGGTAGCCGGGCAGGTCGATCCGGTCCGGCCAGACGAAGGTGGTGCTCGCCTGCAGGGCGTCCTTGGAGATGTCGACGAGGACGGGCCCGGGGCGGCCCGTGGAGGCCAGGTGGAAGGCCTCGGCGATGACGCGGGGGATGTCGTCGGCGTCGGTGACGAGGTAGTTGTGCTTGGTGACCGGCATCGTCATGCCGGTGATGTCGGCCTCCTGGAAGGCGTCGGTGCCGATGGCGGCGCTGCTCACCTGCCCGGTGATGGCGACCATGGGCACGGAGTCCATGTGGGCGTCGGCGATCGCGGTGACGAGGTTGGTCGCCCCCGGCCCCGAGGTGGCCATGCAGACCCCGACGCGGCCGGTCGCGGAGGCGTACCCCTCGGCGGCGTGGCCGGCGCCCTGCTCGTGGCGCACGAGGATGTGGCGGACCTTCTCGGAGTCCATGAGCGGGTCGTAGGCGGGCAGGATCGCCCCGCCGGGGATCCCGAAGACGACCTCGACGCCCGCGTGCTCCAGCGAGCGGACCAGAGAGGCCGCGCCGGACAGCGTCCCGGGGTCCGCGGCGGTCGCCGCCGCCGGCACCGGGGGCGCGGCCGTGGCGTTGCCCGGGGTCCTGCCCTGGGTGGTGCGCACGTCGGTCATGGGAGCTCCTTCGGTGTTCGTGGGGGACCTCGCCGCCCGGTGCCCCGGACGCACGTCGACCCCTCGCCCGTCGTGGGCTGAGGGGTCGCGCGTCGCGGGGCCGTGGCCGGGGGGCCGGGTCAGGCGACGCGCCTGCCGACTACGAGTACCTCGACGAGGAGGAGACCGTCCCGTGCCACGTCGAGGACGGTACGCCTGTGCGGAGCCGCTGTCAGGACCGGGAGGGGTCCGTCTCGGCATGTGGGACGTCGTCCCGCATCCCGGCCAGCTCGTGGAGCCGCAGGTCGGCGGCGACCACCCGCGGCAGCTCCACCTGCTCGGGCACGTCCTCGGGCCGGCTGGGGGCGGCGAGCAGGTAGCCCTGGGCCACGGTGCAGCCCAGCTGGAGCAGCAGCTCGACCTGCGCGGTCTCCTGCACGCCCTCGGCCACCACCGTGAGCCCGAGCTCGCGGCCGAGCGCGACGATCGCCCGCAGCACGACCTGGTCGCGCTCGGAGGCCACGGCGGCCCGGACGAACGTGCGGTCCACCTTGAGCACGTCGATGGGCAGGCGGTGCAGGTACGCCAGGGACGAGTAGCCGGTCCCGAAGTCGTCGAGGGCGACGTGGACGCCGTGCTCCCGGAGCTGGCCGAGCAGCTCGACGGCGGCGTCGAGGTCGCGCAGCAGCAGCCCCTCGGTGACCTCCAGCGTGAGCCGGCCCGGCGGCAGGCCGGTCTCGGCCAGGGCGGCCCGGACCCGGGCCACGAGCTCGGTGTCGCCCAGCTGCAGCGAGGACAGGTTGACCGAGATGCCGCTCGTGCGGCCCTCCTGCCACCAGCGCGCGGCCTGCTCGATGGCCCGGGTCAGCACCTGGGCGCCCACCTCGACGATGAGCCCGCTCTCCTCCAGCCGGGGCACGAAGTCGGTCGGCGAGATGCCGGAGCCCGGCCAGCGCAGCAGCGCCTCGGCGCCGACCACCCGCCCGTCGCGCATGTCGACCAGGGGCTGGTAGACGAGCTCGAAGTCGTCGTCGGCGGCGGCGGAGCGGACCCGGCGGTCCATCGCGGTCCGGTCGACGACGGCCTGGAGCTGGTCCGGGTGGCTGAGCACCACCCGGCGCCCGCCCGAGCGCTTGGCCTCGTACATGGCCAGGTCGGCGTCGCGCAGCACCGTGTCGGCGTCCTGGCCGGCGGCGGCCACGGCGATGCCGACGCTGGCGGCGATCCGGACCCGGCGCAGGCCGACCGCGTAGGGCGCCGCGATCTCCTCCAGCACCCGCTGGGCCAGGGCCGCGACGTGCTCGGGCCGGTCGTCGCAGACCACGACGGCGAACTCGTCGCCCGGACAGCCGGCCGACGACGTCGTCCTCCCCGACCGCGAACCGCAGCCGGCGGGCCGCGGCCACGAGCAGCCGGTCGCCGACGGCGTGGCCCTCGGTGTCGTTGACCGCCTTGAACTCGTCGAGGTCGATGAACACCACCGCGGTCGGGGCGCCGTCGTCCAGCCGCTCGGCCAGCGTGCGGCCGAACCACCAGCGGTTGGGCAGCCCGGTGAGGGCGTCCAGGCGGGCGCGCCGCTCGAGCTCGCGCTGCATCCGCACCCGGTCGGAGACGTCCCGCATGACCAGCGTGAGCCCGCCGGGCACCGCGGCGGTGTCGTGCGGCTGGACCCGGAGCTCGACGTGGCGCCAGCCGCCCCCGGCGCGGGCCACCCGCACCTGGTCGACGACCTCGACGACCGGCGCGGTGACCGAGCGGGCCCGGCGCAGGGCGCCCTCGAGGTCCGCGCGGTCGGCCTGGTGGGCCAGCCCGAGCAGCTCCCGGCCCTCGAGCTCCTGCGGCGGGACCCCGAGCACGGTCCGGGAGGCGGGGCTGACGAAGCGGGCGATGCCGTCGGCGTCGCAGACGAAGACCACGTCGGTGGAGCCCTCGACGATCGTGCGGTAGCGGGTCGAGGTGTCGTGCAGGCGCCGGGCGAGCCGGGCCTGGTCGCGGACCAGGAGCGCGACCTGCGCGATGACGGCGCCCACCAGGCTGAGCACGAGCAGCACCATCTCGGTGCGGGGCCGCCCGGACACCGTGCCGTCCACGGCCATGAGCAGCACCACCACGCCGGCCGCGGCGGCGGGCAGCCAGGTGCCGGACTCCTCCTGCACCACGGGCACGCCGGGGTCGGAGGCCCGGGTGCGGTCCGAGCGGCCCCCGGCCGGGACGGGCGCGACGTCGCCGGAGGGGGTGACCGGGTCCTCGTCCGCGGCGCGCACCACGGGCCGGGTCCCGACGGCGGCGGCGGCCGCGGCGACCACGGCTACCGCCCAGGCGGCGTCGGACAGGACCTCGGCCCAGCCGGTCAGCCCGCCGCGCCAGGTGAGGGTGTCGGCGAGCGTGGCCGCGGCCATGGACACGACGAACGGCAGCAGCGGCAGCACGCGGCGGGTCCGCTGCACCAGGCCGACGAACAGGGCCAGCACCACGAGGTCGAGCAGGAGCCACAGCCCGACCAGCGGCTCGGCGGCGCCGAGGGCCTCCTCGCCCCGGGGCAGCAGGCCCCCCCGGTCCGAGAGGAGCAGCAGCAGCGCGAACGGCCCGGCAGCGAGCGCCCAGCCCGTCCAGCACGAGGACGAGCGCGCGGTCGGCCCGGCGACGCACCCCGGGCAGCAGGACGAGGGCGACGACGAGCAGCAGGCAGACGACCCCGCGGGCCACGCCGCCCCAGCTGTGCGCGCCGTGCTCGCCCGTGACCACGACGACGCCGGCCACGGGGGCCACGCACGCGGCGACCACCCAGGCGGGGCGCTCCTCGGGCTCGGCCCGCACCGCCCGGAGCACGAGCAGCGCGGCGTAGACGACGAGGGCGACGGCCAGCAGCAGGTGGCGCAGGTCCTGCCGCACGTCCGGCGTGCCGTCGCCCGCCAGGGCGGGCAGCGACAGCAGCACGAGCACGAGCCCGCGCCACCGGGGCGGCGACCCCGAGGACGAGGGCACGCAGCACCGCTACCGCCCTGTCACCCATCGTCGTCCCGTCCGTCGCTCGGCGTCGGGGGCCGATCATGACCGATCCCGGGGCCCGGCGGCAGGCCGCTGGGGATACCCGACCCGCTCGGACCCCTCAGCCGGTGACCGCGCCCCGGCTCGCGGAGCCCACCGTGCGCACGTACTTGGACAGCACGCCGCGCGGCGGGGTGGGGACCCGGGGGACGAAGGAGGCGCGGCGGCGGTCGAGCGCCGCCTCGTCGACGAGCAGGTCGAGCCGCTCGCCGGCGACGTCCAGCCGGATGCGGTCGCCGTCCTCGACGAGCCCGACCGGCCCGCCGTCGACCGCCTCCGGGGCGACGTGGCCGACGCACAGCCCGGTCGTGCCGCCCGAGAACCGGCCGTCGGTGAGCAGCAGGACGTCCTTGCCGAGGCCCGCGCCCTTGATGGCACCGGTGATGGCGAGCATCTCCCGCATGCCCGGGCCGCCCTTGGGGCCCTCGTACCGGATGACGACGACGTCGCCGGCGACGATCGTCCCGTCCTCCAGCGCGTCCATCGCGGCCCGCTCGCCGTCGAACACCCGGGCCGTGCCCTCGAAGACGTCGGAGTCGAAGCCGGCGCTCTTCACCACGGCGCCCTCGGGGGCGAGGCTGCCGTGGAGGATCGTGATCCCGCCGGTGGCGTGGATCGGCTCGGTGAGGGCGCGGATGACCGTGCCGTCCGGGCTCGGCGCCTTGAGGGCGAGCAGGTCCTCGCGCATGGTGCGGCCGGTGATGGTCAGGGTGTCGCCGTTGAGCAGGCCCGCCTCGAGCAGGGCCTGCAGCACCACGGGCACCCCGCCGATCCGGTCGACGTCGGTCATCACGTGGCGGCCGAAGGGCTTGAGGTCGCCGATGTGCGGGACCTTGGCCCCGATCCGGCTGAAGTCGGCGAGCTCGAGCGGCACCTCGGCCTCGTTGGCGATGGCGAGCAGGTGCAGGACGGCGTTGGTGCTGCCGCCGAAGGCCATGACCACGGCGATGGCGTTCTCGAAGGCCTCGCGGGTGAGGACCTGCCGGGCGGTGATGCCCTTCTCGAGCATCGCGACCACGGCCTCGCCGGAGCGCTTGGCGAACCCGTCGCGGCGGCGGTCGACCGCGGGCGGGGCGGCGCTGCCCAGGAGGCTCAGCCCGAGGGCCTCGCCGACGCTGGCCATGGTGTTGGCGGTGTACATGCCGCCGCAGGCGCCCTCGCCCGGGCAGATCGCGCGCTCGATGGCGTCGACGTCCTCGCGGCTCATCAGCCCGCGGGCGCAGGCCCCGACGGCCTCGAACGCGTCGATGATGGTGACCTCGCGCTCGCTGCCGTCCGACAGCACGGCGGTGCCGGGCAGCGTCGAGCCGGCGTAGACGAACGCGGCGGCCACGTCGAGGCGGGCCGCGGCCATCATCATCCCGGGCAGCGACTTGTCGCAGCCGGCGAGCAGGACGGCCCCGTCGAGGCGCTCGGCCTGCATGACGGTCTCCACGGAGTCGGCGATGACCTCGCGGCTGACCAGGCTGTAGTGCATCCCGACGTGGCCCATGGAGATGCCGTCGGACACGCTGATCGTGCCGAACTCCATGGGGAAGCCGCCGGCGGCGCGGACGCCCTCCTTGGCCGAGCCGGCCAGCCGCTGCAGGCTGAGGTTGCACGGCGTGATCTCGTTCCAGCTGCTCGCGATGCCGATCTGCGGCTTGTCGAAGTCGTCGTCGCCCATCCCGACCGCGCGCAGCATGCCGCGGGCGGCGGTGCGCTCCAGCCCGTCGGTGACGTCGCGCGAACGGGGCCTGCGGTCCACCTGCTCTGCCATGCGTCGAGGGTAGGTCGCCCCGGCCCGTGGCCGCTCCCAGGTCTCGCCCGCCGCCCCCCGTGGCACGCGCGTGGCAGCAGTCGACGCGCGTGGCAGCAGAAACCGTCGTGATCCCGGCGCCGCGGGGCCTCGATCACGACACTCGGTGCTGCCACCCCGGAGGGCCTGTGGACGGACGACGACGCCCGCAGCACCGGGGCGTCACGGTGAGGCCGTGGACGAGGGCCTGCGCCGCGCCGCCGCGACGGGAGGCGGGCTGGTGCTGCGCGAGGGTGCCCGCCGGTTCGGCGTCACGGAGTCGGCCCTGCGCTGGGCCGTCCGCACGGGGGAGCTGGTCCGGGTCGGTCCCGGCGGGTTCGCGCCTGCCGAGGTGTGGGAGCGGCAGGACGCCCGCGGCCGTCACCTGCTCGCCGTCCGCGCCGCGCTGGCCCGGCACCCCGACGCGGTGGCCGCCGCCGAGAGCGCTGCCGTGGTCTGGGGCCTGCCGCTGCCCGGTGACCCTCCGGCCGTCCCGGTCCTGATGCGCCCCCGCAGCCACGACCGCCCCGAGCACGGCCGCCGGGGGGCGGTGACCATGCGCCGGGCGTGGCTGTCCCGGGACGAACGGACCACGGTGCAGGACGTCCGGACCACGACGGCCGAGCGCGCCTTCGTCGACGTGTCCCGCGCACTGGCGCTCCCGTGGTCTCTCGCGGTGGCGGACGCGGTGCGGCGGCGCTCCGGCTGCTCGGTGGAGGACCTGGTGCTCGCGGTCGACCGGCACCCGGAGGCCCGGGGCCACGCCCTCGCCCGCCGGGCGGCCGTGGCGTCGGTCGCGGCGGCCGAGTCGCCTCTGGAGTCGCTCGCCCGCGGCGTGCAGCTGCGGCTGGGGCTGCCGACCCCGGCCGTCCAGGTCTGGATCGGGGACAGGCGGCCCGAGTACCGGGTGGACATGCTGGTGGAGGAGCACGCGACCGTGGTGGAGGCAGACGGGCGGGGGAAGTACGAGGGCGCGACGGCCGCCCCCGGCCAGGCCTGGGAGGACAAGCGCCGGACCGACCGCCTCCTGGACCTCGGCTACGACATGTGCCGGTTCGTCTTCGCCGACGAGCGCAGGCCGGAGGCGTGGGGCCGGGGCCTGCTCCGGGTGTTCGCCCGCTCGGCCCGCCGTCGGGGGCTGCCGGAGCCGCGGCTGTCCTTCCCGTGGGCCTGACTACACCGTGCGCCGCAGAGGGTGGCAGCACGGACGGTCGTGGACGGCGCCCGTACGCGGCTCCGGCGCGACCATCGACGCTGCCACCCGCGGGGAGTGCTGCCATGCGCGGGGCGGGGGCGGGACGGGTGTGGCGGCCGGGGGCGGGGTGCGGACGCGAGGGGGGACGGCGCAGGATGGGGCGGTGGGACGGCGACGGGGGACGGTGCGGGCGGTCGCGGTGGCGGCCGCGACGGGGCTGCTGCTCGCGGGCTGCGCGAGCGGGGAGCCCGAGGCCCCTGCGCCCAGCGCGCCGGTGCCGGGCTCGGTGGCGGCGGGCGGCGCACCGGCCGGCGCCTCCGCGACCACGGAGCCGACCGCGCCGTCGACGGCCTCGCCGGGGACGGAGGCGACGACCGGGGCACCGGCAGTGGCCCCGACGCCGACCAGCACGGCCCGGGTCGCGACCTCGGGGACGCCGGACGCCTCCGCCGCGCGGGACGTCGTCACGGGGCTGCCCGTGCCGTGGGACCTGGCCTTCCTGCCGGACGGCAGCGCCCTGGTCACGCTCCGGGACGAGGCCCGCGTGGTCCGCGTCGGGGCCGACGGCACGACGACGCCGGTGGCGGCGGACGGCGAGGACGGCCGGGTGGCCGGCGTCGTGCCCGGCGGCGAGGGCGGGCTGCTCGGCGTCACCACGGACGCGACGGCCGAGCACGTCTTCGTGTACGTGTCCGGGGCCGAGGACAACCGCGTGGTCCGCTACGCCTGGGACGGCGCGGCGGACGTGCTGCGCGACCCGGTCGCGGTCGTCACCGGCATCCCGCGCTCCGAGGTGCACAACGGCGGGCGGATCGACCTCGGGCCGGACGGGATGCTCTACGTCGCCACGGGCGACGCCCGCGAGCGCGACGACGCCCCGGACCCCGGCAGCCTGGCCGGGAAGATCCTGCGGGTGACCACGGACGGCGAGCCCGCGCCCGGCAACCCCGACCCCGCCTCGCCGGTGTGGAGCAGCGGGCACCGCAACGTCCAGGGCCTGGGCTGGTCGGCGGACGGGACCATGTGGGCCAGCGAGTTCGGGCAGGACACCACCGACGAGCTCAACGTCGTGCGGCCCGGCGAGGACCACGGCTGGCCCACGGTCGAGGGCGCCGGCGGCGTGCCGGGCCTCACCGACCCGGTCGTCACGTGGCGCACCGACGACGCCTCCCCCAGCGGTATCGCCGTCACCGACGACGCCGTGTACCTCGCGGCCCTGCGCGGGCGCCGGCTGTGGCGGGTCCCGGTCGGGCCGGGCGGCGCCGTCACGGGCGAGCCGCAGGTCGTGCTCGACGGCCTCGGCCGGCTCCGCCACGTCGAGGTCGCCCCCGACGGGAGCCTGTGGGTGCTGACGAGCAACACCTTCCGGGGCGAGCCGCGCGAGGGCGACGACCGCGTCGTCCGCCTGCCGCTGGGCTGAGGGCCCCGGCTGCTCGGCGACCCGGCTGCGCGGCGGCCCGGCGGCGCGGCGGCCCGGCAGCGCGGCGGCCCGGCAGCGCGGCGGCCCGGCAGCGCGGCGGCCCGGCGGAGGACGTCGTCTCGCCGCAGCGCCGGGACGCGCGGACGGGCCGGCCGCGCACGGCCTGGCTAGCGTCGGGGCATGGCGCAGACCCCCGTCCCCACCCACACCCTGCTCGACGGCACCTCTCTGCCGGCGGTCGGCTTCGGCACCTACCCGCTGCGCGGCGAGGAGGGCGTCGTGGCCGATCACCGCCGCGCTGGAGGCGGGGTACCGGCTCATCGACACCGCCGTGAACTACGGCAACGAGGGCGAGGTGGGCGAGGCGCTCCGCCGCTCCGGCGTGCCGCGCGAGGAGGTCGTCGTCACCTCCAAGCTCCCGGGACGCGACCACGGGCGCGACGAGGCCCTGGCGAGCATCCGGGGCTCGCTCGAGCGGCTCGGGCTCGAACAGCTCGACCTGCACCTCATCCACTGGCCGAACCCGTCGGTCGGGCGCTACCGGGACGCCTGGCGCGGGCTGGTCGCCGCCCGCGACGAGGGCCTGGTCCGTTCCCCCGGGGTCAGCAACTTCACCGAGGACCACCTGCGCGAGGTGGTCGAGGACACCGGCGTGACGCCGGTGGTCAACCAGGTCGAGATGCACCCGGCCTTCCCGCAGGAGGCGCTGCGCGCGGTCCACGAGCGGCTCGGGGTGCGGACCGAGGCGTGGAGCCCCATGGGCGAGCGGGAGCGGCTGCTCTCCCAGGCCGCGGTCACCGGTGCCGCGCGGGCCCACGGCGTGAGCGGCGGGCAGGTCGTGCTCCGCTGGCACGTGCAGCTCGGTGCGGTCCCGCTGCCGAAGTCGGCCACGCCGGAGCGGCAGCGGGCGAACCTCGACGTGTTCGGCTTCGAGCTCACCGAGCAGGAGATGGCCGCCCTGTCCGCCCTCGGGCGACCGGACGGACGGCTCTTCGGCGGCGACCCCGAGACCCACGAGGAGATGTGAGCGTGGCCCGGGTCGTCGGGGTCCACCGGTCGGCCGCGCACGAGTTCTCCAAGACCCCCGTCGCGGAGGCGGTGCTGGAGGCCGGGTCCGGCGTGGACGGCGACTGCCACTCCGGCCCGCGGGTGCTGCACCGGTCCCGGGTGCGCCGCGACCCCGACCAGCCCAACCTCCGGCAGGTCCACCTGCTGCCGGCCGAGCTGCTGGAGGAGCTCGTGGCCGAGGGCTACGACGTCGCGCCCGGCTCGCTGGGCGAGAACGTCACGACCCGGGGCGTCGACCTGCTGGGCCTGGCCACGGGCACGACGCTGCGCCTCGGCGACGGCGCGCTGGTCGCCGTCACCGGGCTGCGCAACCCGTGCAGCCAGATCGACGCCTTCTCCCCCGGCCTGCTGGCCCGCCTGGTCGGCCGGGACGAGACGGGCGCCGTCGTCCGGCGGGCCGGCGTCATGGCCGTCGTGGTCCTGGGCGGCACGGTCCGGGAGGGCGACGCGATCGACGTCGCGCCGCCGCCCGGCCCGCCGGTGCCGCTCGCACCGGTCTGAGCCCGGTCTGAGCCCCGGTCCGAGCCCCGGTCCGAGCCCCGGTCCGGGCCCCGCTCAGCCGGCCGCGCGCTCCAGGACCAGCTCGCGCACCCGGGCCGCGTCGGCCTGGCCGCGCATCTCCTTCATGACCGCGCCGATGATCGCGCCGGCGGCCTGCACCTTGCCGGCGCGGATCTTGTCCACCACGTCGGGGTTGGACGCCAGCGCCCGGTCGACGGCCTCGTTGAGCGCGCCGTCGTCGGAGACGACCTCGAGCCCGCGGGCCGTGGCGACGGCGGCCGGGTCGCCCTCGCCGGCCAGGACCCCGTCGAGCACCTGCCGCGCCATGGAGTCGGTCAGCCGTCCGGAGTCCACCAGGCCCTGGAGCTCGGCGACCTGGGCCGGGGTGACGGCCATGTCGGCCAGCTCGACGTCGGAGGCCTTGGCCCGCCGGGCGAGCTCGCCCATCCACCACTTGCGGGCCGCCTGCGCCGTGGCGCCGGCCGCGACGGTGGCCCCGACCAGGTCGAGGGCGTCGGCGTTGACGACGTCGCGCATCTCCATGTCCGCGAAGCCCCACTCGGCCTGCAGCCGCTTGCGCCGGGCCGCGGGCGGCTCGGGCAGGCGGGAGCGCAGCCGCTCGACCCACTCCGCGTCGGGCTCGACGGGGACGAGGTCGGGCTCGGGGAAGTAGCGGTAGTCGTCGGCGTCGGACTTGGGCCGCCCGGACGTGGTGACGCCGGTGTCCTCGTGGAAGTGCCGGGTCTCCTGGGTCACGGTGCCGCCGGCGAGCAGGACGCCCGCCTGCCGGCCGACCTCGAATCGCACCGCCCGCTCGACCGAGCGCAGCGAGTTGACGTTCTTCGTCTCGGTACGGGTGCCGAGCGGGCTGTCGGGGGTGGGGCGCAGCGACAGGTTGGCGTCGCAGCGCAGGTTGCCCCGCTCCATGCGGACGTCGGAGACGCCGAGCGAACGCAGCAGCTCGCGCAGGGTGGCGACGTAGGCCTTGGCCACCTCGGCCACGCGCTCCCCCGTGCCCGTGACGGGCCGGGTGACGATCTCGATGAGGGGGATGCCGGCGCGGTTGTAGTCGACCAGCGAGTACTCGCGCGCCGTGGATCCGGCCGGTGGCCCCGCCCACGTGGGTGGACTTGCCGGTGTCCTCCTCCATGTGGGCGCGCTCGATCTCGACCCGCACGACCTCGCCGTCCTCGAGCTCGACGTCGAGGTACCCGTCGTGGGCGATCGGCTCGTCGTACTGCGAGGTCTGGAAGTTCTTCGGCATGTCCGGGTAGAAGTAGTTCTTGCGCGCCATCCGCCCGTACGGGGCGATCGTGCAGTTGAGCGCGAGCCCGATGGTGATGGCCGAGTCGACCGCCTCGGCGTTGAGGACGGGCAGCGCGCCGGGCAGGCCGAGGCAGACCGGGCAGGTCTGGCTGTTGGGCTCGGCGGCGAAGGAGTGCGCGCAGCCGCAGAACATCTTGGTCGCGGTCGACAGCTCGACGTGGACCTCGAGGCCGAGGACCGGGTCGAACTGCGCGACGGCGTCCTCGTAGGACAGCACCGGCGTCGAGGCGGTCGTGGTCATGCGTGGGCTCCTTCGCGGACCAGGGGCTGGGCGTCGCCGACGGGGCGGGGGGCGGCGGCCACGGCGGGCGCCCGGTCGAGCAGCGGACCGCCCCAGGCGTCGACGAGCCGGGCCTCGAGCGCGGCGCCGACCCGGTACAGGCGGGCGTCCTCGGCCACGGGGGCCAGCAGCTGGATGCCCGCGGGCAGCCCGTCCTCCTCGGCCAGCCCGGTGGGCAGCGACATCCCGGGGACGCCGGCGAGGTTGGCCGGGATGGTGGCGACGTCGTTGAGGTACATCGCCATCGGGTCGTCGATCTTGTCGCCGAAGCGGAACGCCGTGGTCGGCGCGGTCGGGCTGACCAGCACGTCGGCCTGGGCGAAGCACGCGGCGAAGTCCCGCTGGACCAGGGTGCGGACCTTCTGCGCGCTGCCGTAGTAGGCGTCGTAGTAGCCGGCGCTCAGGGCGTACGTGCCGAGGATGATCCGTCGCTTGACCTCGTCGCCGAAGCCGGCCTCACGGGTGGCGGCCATGACGTGCTCCGCGGTCGAGGCGGGGTCGTCGTCGCCGACGCGCAGGCCGAAGCGCATGGCGTCGAACTTGGCGAGGTTGGACGAGGCCTCGCTCGGCAGGATGAGGTAGTACGCCGCGAGGGCGTAGCGGAAGTGCGGGGCGGAGACCTCGACGACCTCGGCGCCCGCCGCGCGCAGGTGCTCGACCGCCTCGGCGAACCGGGTGCGGACCCCGGGCTGGTAGCCCTCGCCGTCGAGCTCGCGGACCAGGCCGACGCGCACGCCGGTCAGGTCGCCCGAGGCGCCCTGGCGGGCGGCGGCGACCACGGGCGGGGGACCGCCGGGCAGCGAGGTGGAGTCCCGCGGGTCGTGCCCGCCGACCGCCTCGTGCAGGAGCGCCGCGTCCAGCACGGTGCGCGCGCACGGCCCGGCCTGGTCCAGGCTCGAGGCCAGCGCGACGAGGCCGTAGCGGGAGACCCCGCCGTAGGTCGGCTTGACGCCGACCGAGCCGGTGACGGCGGCGGGCTGGCGGATCGAGCCGCCCGTGTCGGTGCCGATCGCCAGCGGCGCCTCGAACGACGCCACCGCCGCGGCCGAGCCGCCGCCGGAGCCGCCGGGGATGCGCTCGGGGTCCCACGGGTTGCGGGTCGGGCCGTAGGCGCTGTGCTCGGTGGAGGAGCCCATGGCGAACTCGTCCATGTTGGTCTTGCCGAGCAGCGGCGTGCCCGCGGCGCGCAGCCGGGCCACGAGCGTGGCGTCGTACGGCGGCACCCAGCCCTGGAGGATCCGCGAGCCCACCGTGGTGGGCATGCCGCGGGTGGCGACGACGTCCTTGACGGCGACCGGCACCCCGGCCAGCGGGGCGAGGTCCTGCCCGGCGGCGCGGGCGTCGTCGACGGCCCGGGCGGCGGCCAGGGCGGAGGAGCGGGCGACGTGGAGGAACGCGTGCACCCCCGCGGAGGTGTCGCCGTCCACGGCGTCGATGCGGTCCAGGGCCGCCGTGGTGAGCTCGACGGAGCTCACCTCGCCCGCCCGGAGCGCGTCGGCCATGGCGGCCGCGGTGAGGCGGGTCAGGTCGTCGGCCATCAGTCCTCCTCGAGGATGCGCGGGACGCGGAAGCGGCCGTCGGTGACGGCGGGGGCGCCGGACAGCGCCTCGGCCTGGGTGAGCCCGGGGACGGGCACGTCGGGGCGGACCACGTTGCGCAGCGGCACCGGGTGGCTGGTGGCGGGAACGTCGGCCGTCGCGACCTCCTGCACCTGGGCCACGGCGTCCAGGACGACGGACAGCTCGCCGGCGAGCCGGTCGAGCTCGGCGTCGTCCAGCGCGATGCGGGCGAGGCCGGCCAGGTGGGCGACGCGGTCGCGGTCCAGGTGCGCCGGACCAGGGGTGCCGGCCGTGCGATCAGGGGTGTCGGCCATGGGCCCGGAGTCTAGGAGGTCGCGGGCTCCCCCTCGTCGGCCCCGTCCGCCGGGGCGGCGTCCTCGGCGTCCTCGGCGTCCTCGGCGCCGGGCAGCGACGACGGCCCCTGCTCCAGCAGCGCCCGGAACCCGGCCTCGTCGAGCACGGGCACGCCGAGCTCCTCGGCCTTGGCGGCCTTGCTGCCCGGGTTCTCTCCGACCACGACCGCGGTGGTCTTCTTCGACACGCTGCCGGCCGCCTTGCCGCCGCGGGCCAGGATGGCCTCGCGGGCCTCGTCGCGGCTGAACCCCTCGAGCGAGCCGGTGACCACGACGCTCAGCCCCTCCAGCGTGCGCGGGGCGGAGGCGTCGCGCTCGTCGGCCATCCGCACCCCGGCGGCCTGCCACCGGTCGACCACCGAGGCCTGCCAGCCGACGGCGAACCAGTCCACGAGCGCCTCGGCGATGACCTTGCCCACCCCGTCGGTCGCGGCCAGCTCGGCCACGGCGGCCTCGCGGTCCTCGCCCGCCCGGTCCACGGCCACGGCCCGCAGCGCCTCCATCGAGCCGTACCGGGTGGCCAGGGCCCGCGCGGCGGTCGGGCCGACGTGCCGCACGGACAGAGCCACGAGCACACGCCACAGCGGGCGCTCCCGGGCCGCGGCCAGGTTGTCCAGCAGGCGGCGGCCGTTGGCGGACAGGCTTCCCGACTGGTTGGTGAACAGCGGCACGCGCAGCAGCCGCTCCTCGTCCAGGTCGAACAGGTCGCCCTCGTCCAGCAGCACCCCGTCCGCCTGGAGCAGCGACGCCGCGGCCTCGAAGCCGAGCGCCTCGATGTCGAAGGCCGACCGCCCGGCCACGTGGAAGACCCGCTCCCGCAGCTGGCTGGGGCAGGTGCGCCGGTTGGGGCAGCGCACGTCGACGTCGCCCTCCCGCTCCGGCGCCAGCGGGGTCCCGCAGGACGGGCAGACGGTCGGCATGACGAACGCGCGCTCGGTGCCGTCGCGCTCCTCCACGACCGGCCCGAGCACCTCCGGGATCACGTCGCCGGCCTTGCGGATCCAGACCGCGTCGCCGACGAGCACGCCCTTGCGCCGCACCTCGTCGCCGTTGTGCAGGGTGGCCATCGACACCGTCGAGCCCGCGACGAGCACCGGCTCCATCACCGCGAACGGCGTGACCCGCCCGGTGCGGCCCACGTTGACCTGGATGTCGAGCAGCCGGGTCCGGACCTCCTCGGGCGGGTACTTGTACGCCGTGGCCCAGCGGGGGGCGCGGCTGGTGGTCCCCAGCCGGCGCTGCAGCGACAGCTGGTCGACCTTGACCACGACGCCGTCGATCTCGTGGACCACGTCGTGGCGGTGCTCGGCGTAGCGGGCGACGAACTCCTCGACCTCGGCCAGGGTGTCCACCACCCGGTAGGAGTCCGACGTCGGCAGCCCCCAGGCCCGCAGCAGGTCGTAGCCCTCCGACTGCCGGTCCACGCCGAGGCCCTCGCGCACGCCGATGCCGTGCACCCGCATGTCGAGCGGGCGCCGGGCGGTGACCTTGGGGTCCTTCTGCCGCAGCGACCCGGCGGCGGCGTTGCGGGGGTTGGCGAACGGGCTCTTGCCGGCCTCGGTGAGCTCGGCGTTGAGCGCGGCGAAGGCCTCGACGGGGAAGAACACCTCGCCGCGGACCTCGAGGCGCGCGGGCACGTCGGCCTCGTCGGCCTTCAGCCGCTCGGGGACCGAGGCGATGGTGCGGACGTTGAGGGTGATGTCCTCGCCGGTGTACCCGTCGCCCCGGGTCAGCGCCCGCTCGAGCCGCCCGTCGACGTAGACGAGGTTGACCGCGAGCCCGTCGATCTTCAGCTCGCAGAGGTACTGCACCTCCTGCCCGGCGGCGGCCACGACGCGGGCCCCCCACTCCCGCAGCTCCTCGGGCGAGAACACGTTGTCCAGGCTGAGCATCCGGGAGGGGTGGTCGACCGCGGTGAAGGCGGTGGAGAACGTGCCGCCCACCTTCTGCGTCGGCGACTCGGGGCCCAGCAGGACCGGGTAGGCCTCCTCCAGCGCCTGCAGCTCGCGGAACAGCGCGTCGTACTCGTCGTCGCCGACCGAGGGGGCGTCGCGGACGTAGTAGGCGAACTGGTGCCGGCGCAGCTCCTCGGCGAGCACGGCCGCGCGGGCGCGGGCGTCGTCTGGCACCTCGGCGGTCGGCGTCTGGTCCACGTCCCGATGCTGCCAGGCCCCTCGGACACACGCCGGACGGTGCACGGCCGACCACGCGGAGCAGCCCGGCGGAGACGCACCCGCGCGCACGCTCGCGAAACGGACGGAACCGGAGCACAGTGCGCATGACGGACGTGATCACGCCCGGTCACCACGAGGAGGTGGGCACATGCAGCACGGTCGAGCGCCCGTGACCAGACGGGCCCTGCTGGCCATGGGCGGCGCCGCCGCCGGGGCGGGCCTGGCGGGCTGCGCCGCCGCGGAGCCCCTGGTCGACGTCGGCCCCGCCCTGCCGGCGAGCGGCTACGACGGCCCGCCGGTGCAGCTCAGCTACTGGACGGGGTTCACCGGCGGCGACGGCCCGACGATGCGGGCCATCGTCGAGGAGTTCAACGCCAGCCAGGACCTCATCACCGTCGAGATGAACACGGTCCAGTGGGCGCAGTACTACCAGCGTGTCGCCGCCGCCGTGCACGCCGGCAAGGGTCCGGACATCGGGGCCCTGCAGATCGACCAGCTCGCCACCCAGAGCTCGCGGCAGACCCTCAACCCGCTGGACGACGTGCTCGACCAGCTGGGCGTGTCGGCCGAGGACTACCCGGCCGAGGTCTGGGACGGCGGCGTCTTCCGCGACAAGCGCTACGGCGTGCCGCTGGACGTGCACTCCCTGGCCAACTACGCCAACCGCGGCCTGCTCGACCAGGCCGGGCTCGGCGAGGTCCCCACCACCGGGGACGAGTTCCTCGCCTACCTCGAGCAGGCCCGCGCGGCCGGCATCGAGGAGCCGTTCTGGATGCCGAACCGCTGGCCGGCGCACCTGATCTTCCTGTCGCTGCTGTGGCAGTTCGGCGGGCGAGCCGTACGCCGAGGACGGGACGAAGGCGACCTTCGACTCCGACGCCGGCGTGCAGGCGCTGGAGTGGATGCGCGGGGTCGTCGACGCCGGGCTCAGCCCGGAGAACGTCGCGGTCGACTCCCAGTACACGGCCTTCAAGGACAACCGCGGCGCCATGACCTGGGACGGGATCTGGCAGATCAACGACGTGGGCGGCACCGACCTGGACTGGGAGCTCACCCCCGTGCCCACGATCGGGCCGGACCCGGCGGTGTGGGCGAGCTCGCACCAGCTGGTGCTCTTCCGCTCCCGCCGCCCCGACGAGGACAAGCTCGAGGCGGGCAAGGCGTTCATCCGCTACCTCGCCGAGAACTCCGCGGCCTGGGCGGAGTCGGGGATGATCCCCGCCCGCGGGTCCGCCCGGGAGGAGCCGGAGTTCCTCGAGAGCACCCAGTCGGCCATCAACGACGTCGTGCCGACGATGCGGTTCCTGCCCCCCGTCCCGGCCCTCGGGGACGTCCAGGCGCAGACCCTGGAGATCGCGGTCAGCAACGCGGTCCTCGGCCGCGAGGAGCCGGCCCAGGCGCTGCAGACGCAGGCGGCCCGCGCCACCACCCTCATGCAGGCGAACCTCGAGAAGTTCGGAGGCAGGTCATGAGCACGAACACCGTCCGGGCGGCCCCGGCCGCCGCCGCCACCGCGGGCATCACGAAGCCGTCGGCCGGGCAGGGACGCAAGCCCGGGGAGGCCCGCACGGCCTACCTGTTCCTCGCGCCCTACCTGGTCCTCTTCACCGTCTTCGTGCTCGTGCCCATCGTCTACGGCCTGTGGATCAGCCTGCACGCCTACGACTTCACGCTGCCCGAGAAGCCCTTCGTGGGTCTCGACAACTACACCGGCCTCTTCGACGGCGGCTCGCCGTTCGCCACGCCGTTCTGGCAGTCGATGCAGGCGACCTGGCTGTTCACGATCATCACCGTCCCGCTGCTGCTGGTCGTCCCGCTGCTCGTGGCGCTGCTCATGAACGGCAAGTTCCCCGGGCGGACCGTCTTCCGGGCCCTGTACTTCGCGCCCTACGTGCTGGGCGTCGCGGTCGTCTCGGTCCTGTGGCGGTACCTGCTCGACGGGAACATCGGCCTGGTCAACTACTACGCCGGGGCGCTCGGCCTCCCGGACGCCACCCCGTGGCTCACGGAGCTGCCGTGGGCCTGGGTCTCCCTCATCTTCGTCACGGTCTGGTGGACGCTCGGCTTCAACGCCGTCATCTACCTCGCCGCGCTGCAGGAGATCTCGCCCGACCTGTACGAGGCGGCGCGCGTGGACGGCGCCAACGCGTGGCAGCGCTTCTGGAACGTCACCCTCCCCGGTCTGCGCCCCGTGCTCATCTTCGTCACCAGCGTCACCCTCATCGCCTGCGTCAACATGTTCGGCCAGTCCTGGCTCATGACCCAGGGCGGCCCCGGCACCGAGACCCGCACGGCCATCTACCAGATCGCCGACACCGGGCTGACGAACTTCACCTCGGGAGCGGCGTCGGCGATGTCCACGCTGTTCACGATCTCCCTCATCCTCGTCAACATCGTGGTGTTCCTGCTGCTGCGGGAGCGCACCACCGCACCGAAGGGGGCTCGACGATGAGCACCGCCACCTCGCACAGGGCCGGCACCACCCGGACCGGACGGGCCGCCGGCGGGACCGGCAGCGCGGAGCCGGCCCGCACCGACGACCGGCGCGGCCGCCCGGGCCGGGGCGGGCGCGTCGCGGCCTACGTCGCGCTGCTGCTGCTCACCCTGCTGTTCATCAGCCCGCTGCTGTACATGCTCGTCACGTCGTTCAAGACGACGGGCGAGGCAGGGTCGGCGACCCCGCAGTGGATCCCCGACTCCCCCACGCTCGCGGCCTACCGGGAGATCCTCGGCAACGCCTCCACGCCGGTGCTGCGCTGGTTCCTCAACAGCCTGATCGCCGCGGCGCTGCAGAGCCTGCTCATCGTGGCCACGGCCTCCCTGGCGGCCTACGCGCTGGCCCGGCTGGAGTTCCCGGGCAAGCGGGTCGTCCTGCTGCTGATCCTCGCGACGCTGTTCGTGCCGCCGGTGACGCTGCTCATCCCGAACTACCTCATCGTCGGCCAGCTCGGGTGGCTGGACAGCCTCGCGGCGATCATCGTCCCGGGGGCCGCCGGCGCCTTCGGGGTGTTCTTCCTCCGGCAGTTCTTCATCAGCCTGCCGGCCGAGCTGGAGGAGGCGGCCGCGCTCGACGGGGCCAACCGGTTCGAGATCTTCTGGAAGGTGATCCTGCCGCTGTCGCGCCCGGCGCTGGTCACCCTGGCGATGCTGTCGTTCCTCACCAACTGGAACGACTTCCTCTGGCCGGTGTTCACGCTCTTCAGCCCGGAGAACCAGACCCTGAGCGCGGGCCTGTCGACGCTGCAGAACGCCAACGCGGTCCGCTACGACCTGCTCATGGCCGGCGCGGTCATCGCCAGCGTGCCGGTGCTCGTCCTGTTCATCGCCTCCCAGCGCTACGTCGTCGAGGGCGTGTCCCGCGCCGGCGTCAAGGGCTGAGGCCCAGCACCCTCAGCACCCCAGCACCTCAGCACCTCAGCACCACGCAGCCCGGTACCCGGGCGAGGTCGGCACCGAGAGACCCACGTCCCGACGGACGACGGAGACCTCGGTGCCGACCTGCGTGCAGGCCGTCTCGAACCCCTCGTCGTCGTACTCGACGTCGAGCACGGCCCGCCCGTGCAGCGCGACGTAGGCGTCGCACTCGTCGTAGCGGCCGCACTGCTCCGCGACGACCAGGTCGAAGCCGACCACGTCGTGCACCTCGTGCGCCGTGAGGTCCGGCGCGTTCTTCTGCGCCACGGCGAGCCCGAGCCCGTGCGCCTGCTCGGCGAGCAGCGCGGCGTAGGCGAGCGCGTCCTGCCGACCGAAGGGCACCCGGCCCTCGGCGTCGGTGCCGTCGAAGCGGGTCCAGCTGTCGAGGTTGTCCAGCTCGACGGCGTCGAAGCCGGCTCGTCGGCGCAGGCCTGCAGCGCCGGCCGCAGCCACGCCGCGGCCTCGGCCCGCCGGCCGGGGGTGCTGATGTCGACGAGCAGCTCCCCGGGCCAGCCGGGGTCCTCGCCGAGGTCGTCGAGCACGAGGTCGGCCGGCCAGGCCGAGCGCTCGTCGAGGCGCTCGGCGTCCGGCTCGTCCGGCTGGGTCTGGAACGCGTTGAGGTAGCAGACGGAGTACCCGCCGGCCAGCGGGACGCCCGAGGACCAGTCGCGGACCACCACCCGCACGCCCTCCGGCGGCTCGGTGGTCCCCGCCCAGCTGGTAGTCGAAGGCCGCGCCGGGCGGCGGCAGGCGCACGTCCGCGCCCGGGCCGCCGCAGGCGGGCCGGCCGCGAGGAGGAGGACCACCGCTGCTACCGAGAGCGCAGGACAGCCGCCCGTGCCGCCGTGACCCCCCGCTGCCCTCACCGCGCCAGCGTCGCACCCGTGGGCGCCCTCCGGGGGACACTGGTCGGGCCATGACCTCACCGCAGATGCTCCCCGCCACCGGCAGCAGCCCCGACGGACCCGACGCGCAGGTCCGGCTCCCCCTGCCGCTGCCCTCCCCCGGCGCCCCGCCGCCGCTGGCCGGCGTGGTCCGCGGCACCGACCCCGACTCGGTGCTGGAGCAGATCACCGCCTGGGCGGCCGCGGACGGGCTCACGCTGTACCCGCACCAGGAGGAGGCGCTGCTCGAGCTGGCGTCGGGCAGCCACGTGGTGCTGTCGACCCCGACCGGCTCCGGCAAGTCCCTCGTCGCCGTCGGCGCCCACGCCCTGGCCCTGGCCGAGGGCCGCCGGTCGTTCTACACCGCGCCGATCAAGGCGCTGGTCAGCGAGAAGTTCTTCGCCCTGTGCGAGGTCTTCGGGGCCGAGCGGGTCGGGATGATGACCGGCGACGCCGGCATCAACACCGACGCGCCGATCGTGTGCGCCACCGCCGAGGTGCTCGCCAACCTCGCCCTGCGCCAGGGCCGCGCCGCCGACGTCGGCCAGGTCGTCATGGACGAGTTCCACTACTACGGCGACCGCGACCGCGGCTGGGCCTGGCAGGTCCCGCTCATCGAGCTGGTCGACGCCCAGGTGCTGCTCATGAGCGCGACGCTCGGCGACATGCGCCCGCTGGCCGAGCGCGTGCAGGAGCGCACCGGCGTGCCCGTGGCCCTGGTCACCAGCGCCGAGCGGCCCGTGCCGCTGGCCTTCGAGTTCTCCAAGGACCCGCTGCACGAGGCGGTCGAGCTGCTGCTGCGCTCCGACCGCGCCCCGGTCTACGTCGTCCACCCGACCCAGAAGGACGCCCTCGACCACGCCTCGAGCCTGATGAGCGGCACCGTCCGCACCAAGGAGCAGAAGGAGGCCATCCGGGCCGAGGTGGGCGCGTTCCGGTTCGGCACCGGCTTCGGCAAGACCCTCTCGCGGCTGGTGGCCGCCGGGGTCGGCGTGCACCACGCGGGGATGCTGCCCCGCTACCGGCGCCTGGTCGAGCGGCTCGCCCAGCGCGGCCTGCTCGCCGTGGTCTGCGGCACCGACACCCTCGGCGTCGGCATCAACGTCCCGATCCGCACCGTGCTCGTCGTGTCGCTCACCAAGTTCGACGGCCGCCGGGTCCGGCTGCTGTCGGCGCGGGAGTTCCACCAGGTCGCCGGCCGGGCGGGACGGGCGGGCTTCGACACCGCGGGGACGGTCGTCGTGCAGGCGCCGGAGCACGTCATCGAGAACGAGCGGATGGCGGCCAAGGCGAGCAACGACCCGGCCAAGCGCCGCAAGATCGTCAAGAAGAAGCCCGTCCCCGGCACGGTGACCTGGGGCGAGGAGACCTTCGACCGGCTCGTCCACGCCCAGCCCGAGCCGCTGACCAGCCACTTCCGCATCACCCACTCGCTGCTGCTCAACGTCGTCGCCCGCCCCGGCGACGCGGTGGCCGCCGTCCGGCACCTCATCGAGGACTCCGACGAGCCGCGCGCCCGCCAGCTGCACGCACATGAAGCGCGCCATCTGCGCCTACCGCTCGCTGCTGACCGCCGGGCGTGGTGGAGCGGGTCGACCCGCCCGACGCCGACGGGCGGACCGTGCGGCTGACGGTCGACCTGCAGCGCGACTTCGCCCTCAACCAGCCGCTGTCGACCTTCGCCCTGGCCGCGATGGACCTGCTCGACAAGGACTCCCCCGACTACGCCCTCGACGTGGTCAGCGTCATCGAGGCCACCCTCGACGACCCGCGCCAGGTGCTGTACGCCCAGCAGCGCGCCGCCCGCGGCGAGGCCGTCCAGGGCATGAAGGCCGAGGGCATCGAGTACGAGCAGCGGATGGAGCTGCTGGAGGAGGTCACCCACCCCAAGCCCGCTGGCCGAGCTGCTCGGGCACGCCTTCGAGACCTACGCCGAGGGCCAGCCGTGGGTGACGGAGTTCGAGCTCAGCCCCAAGTCCGTGGTCCGCGACATGGTGGAGCGGGCGGCCACGTTCACCGAGTACGTCCGCGCCTACGACCTGATCCGCTCCGAGGGAGTCCTGCTGCGCTACCTGGCCGACGCCTACCGGGCGCTGCGGCAGACCGTGCCCGAGGACGCGCGGACCGAGGAGCTGCGCGACCTCGTGGAGTGGCTCGGCGAGCTGGTCCGGCAGACCGACTCCTCGCTGCTGGACGAGTGGGCGCAGCTGGCCGCCGGGACCGACGAGCACGGCGAGCTGCGGCCCGGCAGCGTCGACGACGGCCCTCCCCCGGTCACCCGCAACACCCGGGCCTTCCGCGTCCTCGTCCGCAACGAGCTGTTCCGCCGGGTCCGGATGGCGTCGCTGCGGCACTGGAACTACCTCGGCGACCTCGACCTCGACGCCGGCTGGGACGCCGAGCGCTGGCGCGAGGTGCTCCAGGCGTACTTCGAGGAGCACGACGAGATCGGCACCGGCCCGGACGCGCGCGGCCCGGACCGGTTCATGGTCACCGTCGAGCCCGGCCGCTGGCTCGTCCGGCAGGCCTTCGACGACCCGGCCGGCCACCTGGACTGGGGCATCAGCGCCGAGGTCGACCTCGCGGCCTCCGACGAGGCCGGCGAGGCCGTGGTGCGGGTGCTGGACGTCGGGCGGCTCTGAGGCCGGTCCGACGGTCCCGTCCGACGGTCCGTCCGACGGCCGCGGCCGGGCGACCCTGCACATCCTGGGCGGGCGGGCCGGACCGCCTAGGCTCGGACGGCATGACGGACCGGGCGGACGGCGCGGCCGCCCCGCTGCTGCTGCGCGGGGTGGAACAGGTGCTCGGCGGGCCGGCCCCGCTGCGGGTGCGGGCCTGGGACGGTTCGGAGGCCGGGGCGGCCGACGGGCCCGTGCTGGTCGTCCGGCACCGGCGCGCGCTGCGGCACCTGGTGTGGTCCCCCGACGAGCTCGGGCTCGCCCGGGCGTTCGTCAGCGGCGACCTCGACGTCGAGGGCGACCTGTTCGAGGCGGTGGCCGGGTTCCTCGCCGCCCGGGCCGCGGCGGGCGCCGAGCCGTGGGTGCCGTCGTCCCGGGCCGGGCTGCTGCGCGACGCCGCCCGGCTGGGCACGCTCGGCCCCCGCCCTCGCCTGCCGCGCGAGGAGCTGCGCCGTCGCCGGGGCCGCCGGCACTCCCGCGGCCGCGACGCCCGCGCGGTCCGCTCCCACTACGACGTGGGCAACGACTTCTACGCCCTCGTCCTCGGGCCGAGCCTCGTCTACTCCTGCGCCTACTGGGCCGACGGCCTGGACCCTGCGGTCGAGGCCGACCTCGACCGCGCCCAGCACGACAAGCTGGAGCTGGTCTGCACCAAGCTCGGCCTGCGCCCCGGCATGCGGCTGCTGGACGTCGGCTGCGGCTGGGGCTCGATGGTGCTGCACGCCGCCCGCGAGCACGGCGTGCGCGCCGTCGGGGTGACGGTCTCGCCCGAGCAGGCCGGGCTGGCCCGGGCCCGGGTCGCCGAGGCGGGCCTGGAGCACCTGGTCGAGGTGCGGCTGCAGGACTACCGCGACGTCGACGACGGCCCCTACGACGCCGTGAGCAGCATCGGCATGGCCGAGCACGTCGGCCGGGAACAGCTCGGCCGCTACGCCGAGCAGCTGCACGGGCTGCTCGCCCCGGGCGGACGGCTGCTGCACCACGTCATCGGCAGCCGGCGGCGACCCGGGCCTGGCCCCACGGGACCGGTCCTTCGTCGAGCGCTACGTGTTCCCGGACGGCGAGCTGCTCCCCCTCGCCGAGACGGTCACCGTCCTGCAGGACGCCGGGTTCGAGGTCCGGGACGTGCAGGCCCTGCGCGAGCACTACGCCCTCACCCTGCGGGCCTGGGTGGCCCGGCTCGAGGCGCGCTGGGACGAGGCCGTCGCCCTGGTCGGAGCCGGCCGCGCGCGGGTGTGGCGGCTGTACATGGCGGGCTCCGCCGTCGGCTTCGCGGCCGGGCGGGTCGGCGTCGACCAGGTCCTCGCCGTCGCTCCGACGGCGGCACGAGCGGGGTGCCGCTGCGCCGGCCGGTGTGACCGCGGCGCGCCGGACGCGTGCTGCACGCCAACCTACGGGCGCGTAGGTTGGCCGGACAGGGTCCGGCACGCCCCCCGCCGGCCCAGGAAGAAGGACCCGCATGACGCTCTCGGACACCGCCCGCCTGCTGCACGAGCTCGAGCCCGTGGTCGCGGAGAACCTCGACCGCCACCTGTCCATCAGCAAGGAGTGGATGCCCCACGAGTACATCCCGTGGAGCGAGGGCCGGAACTACGTCGGCCCGGACGGCGAGCCGTGGAGCGCCGAGCAGTCCCGGCTGAGCCCGATCGCGCGCACCGCGCTGGAGCTCAACCTGCTCACCGAGGACAACCTCCCCAGCTACCACCGCGAGATCCAGCGCGCCTTCGGCAACGACGGCCCGTGGGGCACCTGGGTCGGCCGCTGGACCGCCGAGGAGGGCCGCCACGGCTACGCCCTGCGCGACTACCTGCTCGTCACCCGCGGGGTCGACCCCGAGCAGCTGGAGCGGGCGCGGATGGCCGCGATGACCTCCGGCTTCGACTCCGGCGACAAGCCGCTGCTGCGCGTCTGCGCGTACGTGTCCTTCCAGGAGCTCGCCACCCGGGTCAGCCACCGCAACACCGGGAAGTACACCGACGACCCGGTCGCCGACAAGCTGATGGCGCGGATCTCGATGGACGAGAACCTCCACATGATCTTCTACCGCAACCTCGTGACGGCGTCGCTGGAGATCAGCCCGGACGCGACGGTGGCGGCGATCCGCGACGAGATCGTCGACTTCGAGATGCCGGGCGCGGTCGTCGAGGGCTTCCAGCGCAAGGCGTTCCAGATGGCGCAGGCCGGGATCTACGACCCCCGCAACCACCTCGACGACGTCGTCATGCCGCTGCTGCGGCACTGGGGCGTCATGGAGATGACGGGTCTCGGGCCGGACGGCGAGCAGGCGCGGGCCGAGCTGGCCGCGTTCCTCGCCGACGCCGACTCCGCGGCCGCGACCTTCGTCGAGAAGCGCGAGGCGGCCGCGGCCCGCAAGGCGGCGCGGGCCGGCTGAACGGGTCGGGCCGGGCCCACGCGGGCGCGGCCCCGGGGGCTGCGCTCAGACCCCGTCCCGCAGCAGCTCCGCGGCCCGCGCGGTGCGGGCCAGGTCCTCGCGCGACATCCCCCGCTCGGGGCGCGACGGCACGGCGCCCAGCGCGAGCCTCTGGACCAGGTCGCCGTCTATCCCCAGCTGCTGGCACGGCGCGGTGACCAGGCCGGCCAGGGCCTCGGCGTCCGCCGCGCCCTCGGCCCGCTCCGGGGTGACCACGACGGTCGTGCCGGCCTCGAGCATCCCCGCGACCCGGTCCCAGGCGGCGGTGCCGGACCCGGACGCCTGCGACGGCACCCGGACGGCGACCCCCTCGGCGGTGGTCTCGCCGAGCAGGGTGACCGGCGCGTCCTCGTCGTGGCAGCGCAGGACGACGGCCGCCCCGGCGGCGCGGGCGGCCTCGACCACCGCGCGCAGCCCCTCACGCACCTCCTGCGCCGGGACGGCGCGCAGGCTGTCGTAGCCGCTGGCCGTCGGCACCCGGCCGAGCAGCACCGCGGGCAGCGAGGGCTCGTCGAGCAGCACGACGAGGTCGGCGCCCGAGGCGGCGCGACGGACCGCGGACAGCACGTCGCCCAGCCCGACGGCGAGCGACTCCACGACGTCGCGGCGGGCGCCGCGGTCGGACACCGCGACCTCACCTCGCTGGCGCTGCAGCGACGCGGCGAGCGTCCACGGCCCGAGCAGGCCGACCTGCAGCGCCGGGGCCTGCGCGGCCTCCTCGCCGCGCTCGGCGAGGGCGTCGAGGTCCTGCCCCCACCAGGAGCGCCCGCGGGCCAGGTCGCGGCCGGGGTGGTCGACGAGGCGCCAGCCGGAGGGTTGCAGGTCCACGGGCATGTCGACGAGGAACGACGCCGAGCGCCCGACGGCGTCGGCCCCGACCCCCCGGTCGGGCAGCTCGGGCACGAACGGCAGGTGCCCGGTGCCGAGCTCCCCGAGGACCACGTCGAGGGCGTGGTCGGGCCGCGTGCCGGGCAGGGCGCCGGGGGCACCGGCCCACGGCCCCGCCGGCAGGCTCACCACGAGCCGGTCACCCGGCTCACCACTTGCTGTGGACCAGCGGCCGGACGTGGCGGTCGTAGACGGCGGCGACGGCGTCGCGCTCGTCGGCGGTGAGGGCGGGGGTGCCGGCGACCGCGGCGTTGCGGCGGGCCTGGTCGGCGTTGCGCGCCCCCGGGATGACCGTGGTGACGCCGGGGGTGTCGATGATCCAGCGCAGCGCGAGCTCGGCGAGCGGCCGGTCCCCGGCCACCTCCTTCAGCTCCTCGACCGCGTGCAGGCCGACGTCGAACGGCACGCCCGCGAAGGTCTCGCCGACGTCGAACGCGCCGCCGTCGCGGTTGTAGGTCCGGTGGTCGTCGGCGGCGAAGGTGGTCGAGGCGTCGTACTTCCCGCTCAGCAGGCCAGAGGCCAGCGGCACCCGCGCGACGATCCCGACGCCGGCCTCCTGGGCGGCGGGCAGGACCTGCTCCAGAGGCTTGAGCCGGAAGGCGTTGAGGATGATCTGGACCGTGGCCACGCCCGGGCGGGCGATGGCGGTGAGGGCCTCGTCGGTCCGCTCGACGCTCACGCCGTAGGCACGCAGGGACCCGTCGGCGACGAGCTGGTCGAGGGCGTCGAACACCGCGTCGGTGGAGTACACCGGGGTCGGCGGGCAGTGCAGCTGGACGAGGTCGAGGGTGTCGACGCCGAGGTTCTCCCGGGACCGGTCGGTCCAGGCGCGCAGGTTCTCGGGCGTGAACGCCTCGGGCACGTGCGGGTCGGCGCGGCGGCCGGCCTTGGTGGCGACGAGGACGTCTGCCCCGTCGCTGCGCCCGGCCACGGCCTGCCCGACGAGGCGCTCGCTGCGCCCGTCGCCGTAGACGTCGGCGGTGTCGAGGAACGTGACGCCCGCGTCCAGGGCGCCGGCGAGGGTGGCGAGGGCGTCGGCGTCGTCCACCTCGCCCCAGTCGGCGCCGAGCTGCCAGCAGCCCAGGCCGACGACGGACAGCGAGCGGTCGAGACGGGGGACGTGAC
The DNA here is from genome assembly GCA_963750335.1 of uncultured Actinomycetota bacterium. Taxonomy (GTDB): domain Bacteria; phylum Actinomycetota; class Actinomycetes; order Actinomycetales; family JBBAYJ01; genus Aquipuribacter. Next base: position 674,103 of record CAVVQD010000008.1, on the reverse strand, counting down.
GGGACTCCATGCCTGCGAGCCTAGGTGCGCCGCCGCTCCCGCGCGGACCGGCGCTCAGGCGGCGCGGACCGCCCCGAGCACCCGGTCGCCGTCGTACAGCGCGACCGTCTGGCCCGCGGCGACGGCGGGCAGCCGCTGCTCCGGCCGCAGGAGCACGCCGTCCCCGGTCACGGCCACGCGGGCCGGCACGGGCACCGCGTGGGCGCGCACCTGCATGCCGACCGTGCGCCCGTCGTCGGGGACGGGTCCGTGCCACACCGCGTCCTGCCCGCGGACCTCGTCGACGAGCAGGTCCTCGGCCGAGCCGACCGTGACGGTCCGGTCGACCGGGCTGATGGACAGCACGTAGCGGGGGGCGCCGTCGGGGGCCGGGCGGTCCAGGTGCAGGCCCCGTCGCTGGCCGACCGTGAACCGGTGGGTGCCCTCGTGGCGGCCGACCTCGGTGCCGTCGGCGTCCACCACGGGCCCCGGCGCGGCCCCGAGGCGCCGGCCCAGCCAGGCGGCGGTGTCGCCGTCGGGCACGAAGCAGATGTCGTGGCTGTCGGGCTTGGTCGCCACCGACAGGCCGCGCCCGGCCGCCTCCTCGCGCAGCCCCGTCTTGGAGGGCACGTGCCCGAGCGGGAGCAGGACGTGGGCCAGCCGCTGGGGCGGGACGGAGGCGAGCACGTACGACTGGTCCTTGGCCGCGTCGGCCGCCCGGTAGAGCGCGGGGCCGGACGGTCCCTGCTCCACGCGGGCCCAGTGCCCGGTGGCGACCGCGTCGAAGCCGAGGGCCAGGGCGCGGTCGAGCAGGGCCGAGAACTTGATGCGCTCGTTGCAGCGCACGCACGGGTTGGGGGTGCGGCCGGCCGCGTAGGAGGCGACGAAGTCCTCGACGACGTCGGCGGCGAACCGCTCCGCCAGGTCCCAGACGTAGAACGGGATGCCGAGCACGTCGGCGCTGCGGCGGGCGTCGCCGGCGTCCTCGACGCTGCAGCACCCGCGCGAGCCGGTGCGCTGCTGGGCGGGGCTGCGCGACAGGGCCAGGTGCACCCCGACGACCTCGTGGCCGGCGTCCACGGCGCGGGCGGCGGCCACGGCCGAGTCGACCCCGCCGGACATCGCGGCGAGCACCTTCACGACGCGACCTTCACGACGACGCGACCTTCACGACGCGACCTTCACGACGCGACCGCGGACCCGCTCACCCGGGCCGCCGCCGCGCGCGCCCGGCGCAGCAGCCCGGGCAGGACCTCGAGCACCCGGTCCACGTCGGCCGCCGTGCTCGTCCGGCCGAAGGAGAACCGCAGCGCGCCGCGGGCCTCCACCTCGCCGACGCCCATCGCCGAGAGCACGTGGGACGGCTCGGGGACGCCCGCCCGGCAGGCCGAGCCGGTGGACACCGCGATGCCCTCGGCGTCGAACAGGTACAGCAGCGAGTCGCCCTCGCAGCCGGTGAAGGTCACGTGGAGGTTGCCGGGCAGGCGGGCGCCGGGCTCCTCCGGCGGGGCGCCGCGGACCACGGCGGTGGGGTCCAGCGCGGCGATGCCGGCGGCGAGGCGGTCGCGGAGCGCGGCCACCCGGGGCGCCTGGACGGGCTGCTCGTCGACCGCCTCGCGGACGGCGACGGCGAGCGCCGCGGCCGCGGCGGTGTCGACGGTGCCCGAGCGGACGCCCCGCTCCTGGCCCCCGCCGTGGACGACGGCCTCCAGGGCCACCCCGCGGCGCACGACGAGTGCACCGGAGCCGACGGGGGCGCCCAGCTTGTGCCCGCTCACCGCCACGGTGTCCGCGCCGAGCGAGGCCAGGGGCGCGGCCAGCCAGCCGACGGCCTGGACCGCGTCGACGTGGACGGGGACGCCGTGGGCGTGCGCGGCCTCGACCAGGGCCGCGACCGGCTGCACGGTGCCGACCTCGTTGTTGGCCCACATGCACGTGAGCAGGGCCACCGAGCCGGGGTCGTCGTCCAGCAGGCGGCGGGCGGCGGCGAGGTCGACGAGGCCGCGCGCGTCCACGGGCAGCCACTCCACCCGGGCGCCCTGCTCGGCGGCGAGCCAGTCGACGCAGTCGAGCACGGCGTGGTGCTCGACCGGGGAGGCGAGCACGCGGGTGCGGCGCGGGTCCTCCCGGCGCCGGGCGGCCCACAGCCCCTTGATGCCGAGGTTGTCGGCCTCGGTGCCGCCCGCGGTCATGACGACCTCGCTGGGGCCGACGCCCAGGGACCGGGCGATGCTCTCGCGGGACTCCTCGAGCACCCGGCGCGCGGCCCGGCCGGGACCGTGCAGCGAGGACGGGTTGCCCCCGGCCAGGGTGACGCGCTGCCAGGCGTCGACCGCGGTGCCGCGCACCGGCGTGGTCGCCGCGTGGTCCAGGTACACGCTCACCGGGCAAGGGTAAGCCGGTCCCCGCCCGCCGCCCGCCGCCCGTGGTCGAGACGGCCGCGGCGGCGGGCGGACGGGGCTGCTCAGCCCTTGCGGCGGGCGACGGCCTCGGTCAGCGCGGGCAGGACGGCGGACAGGTCGCCGACGACGCCGAGGTCCGCCATCTCGAAGATCGGGGCCTCCTCGTCCTTGTTGACGGCCACGACCACCTTGGAGGTCTGCATGCCCGCACGGTGCTGGATGGCCCCCGAGATCCCGGCGGCCACGTACAGCTGCGGCGAGACGGTCTTGCCGGTCTGGCCGACCTGGTTGCTGTGCGGGTACCAGCCGGCGTCGACCGCGGCACGGCTGGCGCCCACCGCCCCGCCGAGCGCGTCGGCCAGGGCCTCGACGGCGGAGAAGTCGCCGTCGGTGCCGCGACCGCCGGAGACGACGATCGAGGCCTCGGACAGCTCCGGGCGGCCGGTGGCGGGCTTGTCGTGCCGCTCGACGATCCGGGCGCCCTTGGCCTGCTCGGACACCACCGGCTCGAGCGTCGTCACGGTGCCGGCGGCCGGGGCGACCTCGGGGGCGACGGTGTTGGGCTTGACCGTCAGCACCGGGGTGCCGCGGACCACGGCGCAGCGGGTCGACCAGGACCCGGCGAACACCGACTTGGTGGCGACGACCTGGCCGTCGACCACCTCGAGGTCGACGGCGTCGGTGATCGAGCCCGGAGCCCGCACGGACCGCGAGGCGGGCGGCGACCTCCTTGCCCTCGGGGCTGTTGGCCAGCAGCACGGCGGCCGGGGAGCGCTGCGCGACGAGGTCGGCGAGCACCTCGGACTTGGGCGCCACGAGGTGCTCGGTGACGTCGTCGCCGGTGACGAGGACGACCTCGGTGGCGCCGTGCTCGGCCAGGGCGGCGGGGGCCGTGGTGGTCCCCGGGGCCGCGCCGAACACGACGGCGACGGGCTCGCCGACCCGCCGGGCGAGGGTGAGCAGCTCGAGGGCGGCCTTGCGGACGGTGCCGTCGACAGCACCCACTGCCATGTCGACGACGACGAGGACCTGTGCCATGTCGGTCTCCTGTCTGTCTCGGGGGCTCAGACGAGCTTCTGGGCGGCGAGGAACTCCACGACGCGCTCGGCCGTGGCCGCCGCGTCGCCCTCGTCCCGCACGACGGTGCCGGCCTGCTTGGCCGGGCGGGCGGTCGCCTCGACGGCCTTGGCCCAGGCGGCGTCCAGCCCGACCTCGGCCGGGTCGACGCCGATGTCGGCGAGGGTCGAGCTCGGTGACCGGCTTCTTCTTGGCGGCCATGATCCCCTTGAACGACGGGTACCGGGGCTCGTTGGCCTGGTCGGTGACGCTGAGCACCGCGGGCAGCGTCGCCTCGACGGTCTCGCTGGCCGCGTCGCCGTCGCGGCGGATCCGCACCGTCCCGCTGCCCCCGCCGCCGGTGAGGGTGACCTCGGAGGCGTAGGTGACCTGGGGCAGGCCGAGCCGCTCGGCGACCATGGCCGGCACGACCCCCATGCTGCCGTCGGTCGAGGCCATCCCGGTGAGGACGAGGTCGAAGCCGACGTGCTCGAGGGCCTTGGCCAGGACCAGCGACGTGCCGAGGGCGTCGGAGCCGTGGACGGCCTCGTCGCTGACGAGCACGGCGCCGTCGGCGCCCATCTGCAGCGCCTTCTTCAGGGCGTCGCGGGCGTCGTCGGGGCCCACGGTGAGCACCACGACCTCGATGTCCTCGCCCGCCTCGCGCAGCCGGACCGCCTCCTCGACGGCGTACTCGTCGAGCTCGGACAGCAGCCCGTCGACGGCCTCGCGGTCCGTGGTGGTGTCGGCGGCGAAGCCGCGGTCGGCCTGGGCGTCGGGGACGTGCTTGACGCAGACGACGATCTTCATGGGGCTGCCCTTCTTCTCGGCGGCGCTGCCGGGGACGGTGTCGCACCGCGCGGGTGCCGGCGCCTATGTTACCGGTGAGTAGCCTAACGCGTGCGCGGGGGTCGCCGCCGTCGCAGCGGCCGGCGCCGCCCGGTCGGCGGCGAGGCCCGGCCCCGCCGCGCCACCGTCCGGGCCTGCGCCGTCACGGCCCCGCGCGCCCGGTCGGCCCGGTCGGCCAGCACCACCGCGGGCACCCCGCCGAGCACCACGTCGTCGCCGAAGCGGCCCTTGACCACCGCGTGCGCGGCGACGACCGTGCCGCGGCCCAGGTCGGAGCCGCGCAGCACGCTGGAGCGCAGCCCCAGCCACGACCCGGGTCCCACCCGGACGGCGCCCTTGCGGATCCCCTGGTCCTTGACCGGGCGGTCGACGTCGTCGTGGACGTGGTCGAAGTCCGCGACGTAGCACCAGTCCGCGAGCAGGGTGCCCTCCCCCAGGTCGACGTCGGTCCAGCAGGTGACGCGGACGTCGCTGCCCATGACGACCTTGTCCCGCACCCGCAGCGTCCCCTCGTGCGCCCGCAGCACGCACCGGTCGCCGACGTGCACGAAGGCGCCGAGGTGCATCCGGCCGTAGCCGGGCACCGTCTCCACCTGCACGCCCCGGCCGAGGAACACCATGCCGTGGGTGACGACGTCGGGGTGGAGCAGCCGCAGCCGGAGCAGGCGGGCGTAGCGCACGAGGTAGCCCGGCCCGAGGGCGCGGTGGCGGAGCACCCACCGCAGCGAGCCCGCCGACAGGTGCCGGTGCTGCTCGGGGTGGGTGCCCTCGCGCAGCCGGACCGCCCAGGCGCGCAGCAGCCGGGGCACGTCAGGGCTTGGTGCCGGTGACGGACACGTCGTAGAACAGCCGGTCGGGCAGCACCCGGTTGAGGACCTTGTCGACGGCGCCGAGGCGCTGCCAGCCCTTGTAGGCGAACATCGCCCAGCCCCAGCCGAGGCGCTCCGGGTTGACCGCGGCCTCGAAGGTCCGCACCGGCCAGCCGAGGAAGGCCGCGAGCAGCTCCTCCGTGGCGGTCGTGACGTCCACGGCGCCGGCGCGCAGGGCGGTCCGGGCGAGCTCGTCCGGGTCGAAGGTGTGCAGGTCGACGACCGCCTCGAGCGCCGCGGCCCGCGAGGACTCGTCGAGCTCCTCCCGGCTGCGCGCCCAGCGGTCCCGGAACCGGGGCAGGTGCGTGATCCGGGTGGTCAGCGCCCAGGTCGCCCGGCCCAGGGCGCGGGCGTACCGGTCGCCGACGACGGTGGGCTCCCCGGCGAAGACGAACCGGCCGCCGGGTCGCAGCACGCGCAGGCACTCGCGGAGGCCGGCCTCGACGTCGGGGACGTGGTGGAGCACCGCGTGGCCCAGCACGACGTCGAAGCTGTCGTCCGGGTAGGGCAGCTCGGTGATGCCCGCCACCGCGCCCTCGACGTCGTCGAAGCCGAGCTTCCGCCGCGTTGTCGCGGGCGACGTCGACCATGCCCGCCGAGACGTCGGTGACGACGACCTCGTGCAGCCACCCGGCCTGGCGCAGGTTGAGGGAGAAGAAGCCCGTCCCGGCGCCGATCTCCAGCGCGCGGCCCAGCGGCCGCGTGGCGGTCGCGGCGGCCGGTCCGAGCGCGGTGGCGAACCGGTCGGCGGCGAAGGAGATGCAGCGTTCGTCGAAGCTGATCGACCACTTGTCGTCGTAGGTGCCCGACTCCCAGTCGTGGTAGAGCACCTGGGCCAGGTCGGTGTCCTGCCAGGCGGCCTCGACCTCGGCCTCGGTGGCCGGGGTGCGGCCCTCGGGCGCGGTCCCCGGTCGTCTGCTCGCCCATCGCTCAGCGCCCCTCGAACTCGGCCTTGCCGGGACCCCGCTCGACGAACGAGGCGAGGCCGTGCTGCCCGTCGCGGGTGCCGAACATCCCGGCGAACAGCGCCCGCTCGAGCTGCTGGCCGGTGGCGAGGTCGGTGTCCAGGGCGGCGTCGATGGCGTCCTTGGCCGCGGCCACCGCGACCCTCGCCCCGCCCAGGTAGCGCTGCACCCGGGCCCGGGCCGTCGCCTCCACGGTGCCGGGCTCGGCGACCTCGTCGACGAGGCCGAGCGCGAGGGCCTCCTCGGCCCCGACCATCCGGCCGGAGAACACGAGGTCCTTGGCCCGGGGTCCGCCGACCAGGCGGGCGAGGCGCTGGGTGCCGCCGCCGCCGGGGATGAGGCCCAGGGTGATCTCGGGGAGGCCGACCTTCGCCCCGGCGTCCACGACGCGGAAGTCGCAGGCCAGCGCCAGCTCGAACCCGCCGCCCAGGGCGTAGCCGGAGATCGCGGCCACCGTGGGCACGGGCAGGGCGGCCAGCTCGTCGAGGACGCCCTGCAGGTCCGCGGACAGCCGCAGCACGTCCGCCACCCCGAGCCCGGCCATCTCCTTGATGTCGGCCCCGGCCGCGAAGGCCTTGCCGTCACCGACCACCACCAGAGCGCCCGACGCCGCTGCTGCGGGCGAGCCCGACCGCCGCGCGCACCCCGTCACGGACGGCGGCGTCGATGGCGTTCATGGGCGGACGGTGCAGCCGGACGGTCCCCGTCCCGCCCGGCGAGCCCGGGTCGGTCTCGAAGCTCACGTGCGCCCCGCAGGGGGTGGACTCCATCGACGTGCGCGGGGACCGGTCCATGGGACCCATGCTGCCAGCCGCGGCGAGGGTGGGCAGACTGCGCTCGTGGTCGACGACGCCCCTGCTGCCGCCGCCCGCGTCACCGGTCCCGGACGGCCGGCGCCGCTGGGCGCCGCGCCTCGTCAGGCGACGGGGTCGACGTGGCGGTGGTCGCGGAGCACGCCGACCTCGTCGAGCTGTGCCTGCTCGAGCGCGACCCCTCGGCCCCTTCGGGCTGGCGCGAGCAGCGCCTGCCCCTGGCGCACCGGACGGACGGCGTGCACCACGCCCACGTCGCCGGGGTGCGCGCCGGGCAGCGGTACGTGCTGCGCGCGCACGGGCCGTGGGAGCCCGCGCGCGGCCACCGGTACAACCCGCACAAGGCCCTGCTCGACCCGTACGCCCGGGTGCTCGAGGGCACGGTGTCGCACGCGCCGGCCCTGCTGGACCACGTCGTCGTGGACGGGGCGCCGAGCGAGCTCATGAGCACCGTCGACAGCCTCGGCCACGGCGCGGTCGGCGTGGTCGTGGCGGAGCAGGCGCCCCCGGTGCACGACCGCCCGGAGCACCCGTGGTCGCGCACGGTGGTGCTGGAGTCCCACGTCCGCGGGCTGACGATGCGGATGCCCGCGGTGCCGCCGGAGCTGCGCGGCACCTACGCCGCGCTGGCCCATCCCGCCGTGGTCGGAGCACCTGCACCGGCTGGGCGTCACCACCGTGGAGCTGCTGCCCGTGCACGCCAACGCCGCCGAGCTGCACCTGGCCCGGCGCGGGGCGGTCAACTACTGGGGCTACAACACCCTGTCGTTCTTCGCCCCCGAGCCCCGCTACTCCGCCGCCGTGCGCGCGGGCCAGGACGCGACCGCGGTGCTCGCCGAGCTCCGCGGGGCCGTGGCGGACCTGCACGCCGCCGGCATCGAGGTGCTGCTCGACGTGGTCCACAACCACACGTGCGAGGGCGGCGTCGGCGGGCCCACCCTGTCCTGGCGGGGGCTGGACAACGCGCTGTACTACCGCACCGACGGCGCCGGGTACCGCGACGTCACCGGCACCGGGAGCAGCCTGGACTCCTCCCAGCCCGAGGTCGTCCGCCAGACCCTGGACTCGATGCGCTACTGGGTGCAGCAGATGGGCGTGGACGGCTTCCGGTTCGACCTGGCGCCGGCGCTGGCCCGGCTGCGCGACGACGAGCGCGGCACGGGCGGCTTCGACCCGGACCACCCGTTCCTCGTGGCCGTGCGCACCGACCCGGCGCTGCAGGGCACCAAGATGGTCGCCGAGCCCTGGGACATCGGCCCGTACGGCTGGCGCACGGGGCAGATGCCGGTGCCCTTCGTGGACTGGAACGACCGCTACCGCGACGGGGTGCGCGCGTTCTGGCTCGACGGCTCCCGCGCGGAGCTGCAGGGCCGGCCCGGCCCGGGCGTCCGCGACCTCGCCACCCGGCTCGCCGGCTCCGACGACATGTTCGGCGGCCCGCGCCGTACCGGCGCCCGGACGCCGCTGTCGGGGGTCAACTTCGTCGCCGCCCACGACGGCTTCACGCTGGCCGACCTCGTCTCCTACGACGAGAAGCACAACGAGGCCAACGGCGAGGACAACCGCGACGGTCACGGGCACAACCTGTCGTGGAACCACGGCCACGAGGGCCCGACCGACGACCTGGCCGTGCAGGAGCTCCGCCGCCGCACCCTGCGCTCGGTGCTCGGCACCCTCGCCTTCTCCACCGGGGTGCCCATGCTGCTGGCCGGGGACGAGATGGGCCGCACCCAGCGCGGCAACAACAACGGCTACTGCCTCGACGACGACACCACGTGGCACGACTGGTCGCTCGCCCCGTGGCAGCGCGACCTGCTGGAGACGACGTCGTTCCTGCTCGGGCTGCGGGCGCTGCACCCCGTGTTCCGGCAGGAGCGCTTCTTCGGCGCCCGACCGGTGCAGCGCCCCGACGGCACCCGCGACGTCGGCTGGTTCGACGGCGACGGCGACGAGCTGTCGGAGCAGGGCTGGTCCGACCCGTGGCGCCGGACGCTGCTCATGTTCCTCAACGGCGACGGCGTGCCGGGCGGGGACCCGACGGGCGACGCCGGCGCCCGGCCGGCCTCGTTCCTGCTCGTCGTGCACGGCGGGGCCCACCCGCGCGAGGTGCAGCTGCCCGAGCCGCCGTGGGCGGTGTCGTACCGCCCGGTGTGGTCCAGCGAGCAGCCGCGGCCGGTGTGGCCGGCCTCCCCCGGCGGCGCCATGGGCATCGTCCCGCCCGACGTGCGCGGCGGGGCGCGCCTCGAGGTGCCCGCCCGCAGCCTCACGCTGCTCGAGGCCGTCCGCCCGTAGGCCCTGGACGCGCCGAGGGCGGGGTCCTCCCCCGGCACGCCGCGCGTGCCGGGGAGGGACCCCGCCCTCGGGCGGGTCGTGCGGGGAGCCGGCCTCAGCCGGCGTTGGCCACCAGGCCCATCTCGGCGGGCGAGGTGAGCGCGGGGTGCGTCGGCAGGACCCGCACCGTGTAGCCGAAGGCGCCGGTGCGGCGCAGCGGCACGGTGGCGGTGAACTTGTGCCGGCCGCCCTCGTAGCTCTCGGCGTGCGCGAGGGGGGCGCTCACCGTCTCGGCCAGGGCGTCGGCCTCGTTGACCCGGCCGTGGACGAGCTGGACGCTGACGTCCTGCGGGCGCAGGTCGCCGAGGGCGACGTAGGCGTCGACCCGGAGCTGGTCGCCCACCTGCGGGGAGTCGGCCAGGTCGCCGGACTCCACGTGGTCCACCCGCACGGAGTGCCAGCCCGCGTAGACCGACCGCTTCCAGGCCGCGAGGTCCTTGGCGCCGGCGTGGTCGGGGGCGGCCTCCAGGCTGCGCGAGGCGCGCGCGGAGGGGGCGTAGAGCTCGGCCACGTAGTCGCCGACCATCCGGTCCGCGAGGACCTTCGGCCCGAGGGTGGCCAGCGTGTGGCGCACCATCTGCAGCCAGCGCCGGGGCAGGCCCTGCGCGTCGCGGTCGTAGAACCGGGCCGCGACCGAGCCCTCGATGAGGTCGTAGAGCGCGGCCGCCTCGAGGTCGTCGCGGTGGTCGGGGTCGTCGACGCCGTCGGCGGTGGGGATCGCCCAGCCGTTCTCGCCGTCGAACCACTCGTCCCACCAGCCGTCGAGGATCGACAGGTTGAGCCCGCCGTTGAGGGCGGACTTCATGCCGGAGGTCCCGCACGCCTCGAGCGGGCGCAGCGGGTTGTTGAGCCAGACGTCGCAGCCCGGGTACAGCGACTGCGCCATGGCGATGTCGTAGTTGGGCAGGAACGCGATGCGGTGGCGCACGTCGTGCGCGTCGGCGAAGCGGATGACCTGCTGGATGAGCCGCTTGCCGGCCTCGTCGGCGGGGTGCGACTTGCCGGCGATGAGCAGCTGGACCGGGCGCGTGGGGTGCAGCAGCAGCGAGCGCAGCCGCTCGGGGTCGCGCAGCATGAGCGTGAGCCGCTTGTACGTCGGCACGCGCCGGGCGAAGCCGATGGTCAGCACGTCCGGGTCGAAGGCGTCCTCGATCCAGCCGAGCTCGGCCGGGCTGGCACCGCGGGTGAGCCAGGAGCGGCGGACCCGGCGGCGGGCCTCGAGCACGAGCTGCTCGCGCAGCGTCCGGCGCAGGGCCCAGATCTCCTCGTCGGGGATGTCGCCGACGGCGGCCCAGTCGACCGCGCCGCGGTCGGAGCCGTCGCCGTGCACCCCGCCGTGGGCGGCGACCAGGTCCACCACCCGGGTGTCGACCCAGGTCGGGTGGTGCACGCCGTTGGTGATGGAGGAGATGGGGGTCTCGGTGGCGTCGAAGCCGGCGAAGAGTCCCTCGAACATGTCGCGGCTGACCACGCCGTGCAGGCGGGAGACGCCGTTCGCGCGCTGCGCGAGGCGCAGGCCCATGACGGCCATGTTGAACACGCTGGGGTCGCCCCCGGCGAAGTCCTCGGCGCCGAGGGCGAGGATCTTGTCCACGCCGACGCCCTCGACGCCGTTGTCGCCGCCGAAGTACGTCTCGATCTGGTCGCGGCCGAAGCGGTCGATGCCCGCGGGGACGGGGGTGTGCGTGGTGAACACGGTCCCGGCGCGCACGGACTCCAGCGCCTCGTCGAAGCTGAGCCCCTCGGTGGTGAGCTCGCGGATGCGCTCGATGCCGAGGAAGCCGGCGTGGCCCTCGTTGGAGTGGAACACCTCGGGCGCCGGGGCCCCCGTGAGCCGGCTGAACAGGCGCAGGGCGCGCACCCCGCCGATGCCGAGCAGCATCTCCTGCTGCAGGCGGTGCTCCTTGCTGCCGCCGTACAGGCGGTCGGTGACGGTGCGGGCGCGCTCGTCGTTGGTGGGGATGTCGGAGTCGAGCATGAGCAGCGGGACGCGGCCGACCTGTGCGCGCCAGACGTGGGCGTGCAGCTCCCGCCCGCCCGGCAGGCCGACGGTGACCGTCGCGGCCGTGCCGTCCTCCTCGCGCAGCAGGGTCATGGGCAGGCCGTCGGGGTCCAGGACGGGGTAGGTCTCCTGCTGCCAGCCGTCGCGGCTCAGCGACTGCTTGAAGTAGCCGGTCTTGTAGAACAGCCCGACGCCGACGATCGGCACGCCGAGGTCGGACGCGGACTTGAGGTGGTCGCCGGCGAGGATGCCGAGGCCGCCGGAGTACTGCGGGAGCGCGGCGGCGATGCCGAACTCCGGGGAGAAGTAGGCGACGGAGGAGGGGACGTCACGCTGCTGCTGGTACCAGCGGTCGCTGGTGAGGTACTCCTCCAGCTCCGCGGCGGCGGCCTGGACGCGCGCGACGACCGCGGGGTCGGCGGCGTAGGCCTCCAGCTCCTCGGGGCCCAGCAGCCCGAGCATCCGGGCGGGCTCCTCGCGGGCCTCGGCCCACTTGCGCGCGTCGAGCGAGGCGAACAGCTCTCGCGTCGGCGCGTGCCAGGACCAGCGCAGGTTCAGTGCCAGCTCCCCCAGGGGGGCGAGCGGCTCGGGCAGCACGGTGCGGACGGTGAACCGCCGGATTGCTCTCACGTGACGGGAGCGTAAGCGCTTGCAGGCCCCCGTGGGGCCATCGTCCGCGGACGGGCCCGGTGGGAGCGCGGACAGCGGTGGGCGGCGCGCCCCGGGCGGTCGCGACGGCCTGGACGTGCCGGCGGTCGCGACGGCCTGGACGTGCCGGGCGTGCGTGCGTCTCGGTACGGTCGTCGGGTGGCAGCCGACCAGACACCGTCCCGGCCCGTCCCGACGACGCACGGCACACCGGGCGGCGCGGCCCCGGGCACCGCCCCCGCGTCCGCCGCCCCGGCCCCTGCGCCTGCCCCGGTCGCGGCCCCGACCCCCGCGTCAGCCCCTGCGTCGGCCCCGGCGGGCGCCGCCCGGCCCCGCTGCCCCCGCCCGCTGCCCGTCCGCCCGGCCCAGCGCGCCGCCCCGTCCCTCCGTCGACCTGTCCGGCCGGACCGTCGGCCGCATCCCCGTCCTGGACGTCACCCCCCGGGTGGACGACGGCCGCTGGCCGGCCAAGGCGGTCGTCGGCGAGGCCGTGCCCGTGCGGGCCACCGTGTTCCGCGAGGGCCACGACGCGCTCGCCGCGACGGCCGTGCTCACCGCGCCGGACGGCACCGAGAAGGCCCGCGTGCGGATGGTCGAGGTCTCCCCCGGCAGTGACCGCTACGGCGCCACCCTGATCCCCACGAGCGTCGGCGCGTGGACCTTCCACGTCGAGGGCGCGGGCGACGCCTACGCCACGTGGGAGCACAACGCCACGGTCAAGGTCGCCGCCGGGGTCGACGTCGAGGTCATGCTCGCCGAGGGCGTCCCGGTGCTGCAGCGGGCCGTCGACCTCGCGCGGGCGGCCGGCGACGACGCGGGCGCCGAGATCGTGCAGGACGCGATCGCGGCGCTGCAGGACACCAGCCGTCCCGAGGAGGCCCGCCTGGCCCCCGCCGTGGGCCCCGAGGTCGAGGCCGTCGTCGCCCGGCACCCCGTGCTGGACCACGTCACCGCCTCGGAGCCGCTGCGCCTGCAGGTGGAGCGCGAGCTCGCCCTGTTCAGCGCCTGGTACGAGCTCTTCCCCCGCAGCGAGGGCGCCTACTACGACGAGCAGGCCCACCGCTGGGTCTCCGGCACCTTCCGCACCGCCGCCGAGCGGCTGCCCGCGGTCGCCGCGATGGGCTTCGACATCCTCTACATGCCGCCGATCCACCCCATCGGCGAGGTCAACCGCAAGGGCCGCAACAACACCCTCGACCCGGGCCCCGGCGACCCCGGCTCGCCCTGGGCGATCGGCTCCAAGGACGGCGGCCACGACGCGATCCACCCCGACCTCGGCACCGAGGAGGACTTCGCGTACTTCGTGTCCCGGGCCAAGGAGGTCGGCCTCGAGGTCGCCCTCGACCTGGCCCTGCAGGCGGCCCCGGACCACCCCTGGGCCACCGAGCACCCGGAGTGGTTCACCACCCGGATCGACGGGACGATCGCCTACGCGGAGAACCCGCCCAAGAAGTACCAGGACATCTACCCGGTCAACTTCGACAACGACCCCGAGGGCATCTACGCCGAGGTGCTGCGCATCGTCGAGCTGTGGATCGGGCGCGGGGTCACGGTGTTCCGGGTCGACAACCCGCACACCAAGACCGTGGAGTTCTGGGAGTGGCTCATCGGCCGCGTGAACGCCGCGCACCCCGAGGTGGTCTTCCTCGCGGAGGCCTTCACCCGGCCGCAGATGATGCGGACCCTGGGCAAGGTCGGCTTCCAGCAGTCGTACTCGTACTTCACGTGGCGCACGTCCAAGCAGGAGCTCACCGACTACGTCACCGAGCTGTCCACGGAGTCCGCGCACTACATGCGGCCCAGCTTCTGGCCGAGCACCCCGGACATCCTCCACGCCTCGCTGCAGTACGGCGGGCCCGCCGCGCACCGGCTGCGCGCGGTGCTGGCGGCGACGATGGTGCCGAGCTGGGGCATCTACGCCGCCTACGAGCTGGGCGAGCACGTCGCGCGGCCGGGCGCCGAGGAGTACATCGACAACGAGAAGTTCGAGTACCGCCCGCGCGACTGGGCCGCCGCCGAGGCCGAGGGCCGCTCGCTGGCCCCGCTGCTCACCCGGCTCAACGAGATCCGCCGAGCCCACCCGGCGCTGCAGCGCCTGCGCGGCACGACGTTCCACCGCACCGACGACGACATGGTCATCGCGTACTCGCGGCACGTGCCGGCCGAGGAGTCGCCCACGGGGCGCGCGGACACCGTGCTGGTGGTGGTCAACCTCGACCCGCACGCCGCCCACGAGACCACCGTGCACGTGGACACCACCACCCTCGGCCTGCCCGCGCACAGCCAGTACGCGGTGCACGACCTGCTGGGCGGGCACACCTGGGGCTGGGGCGGGGCGAACTACGTGCGCCTGGACCCCTACGACGCCTCGGCGCACGTGCTCGCGGTGCGCCCGCACTGAGCGGTCCCGACGCAGCCGCGGGCCCGCCCCGACCCACCTGACCTGCCCCACCGCACCCACGACGCACCGCCACCAGGAGACTCCGCGTGCAGGGACTTCAGCTGTCCAGCCCCGGGCTGGACAACGACCCCCACTGGTACAAGAAGGCCGTCTTCTACGAGGTCCTCGTCCGGGCCTTCTCGGACTCCACGGGGTCCGGCTCGGGTGACTTCGGCGGCCTCATCGACAAGCTGGACTACATCCAGTGGCTCGGCGTGGACTGCCTGTGGCTGCCGCCGTTCTACGCCTCGCCGCTGCGCGACGGCGGGTACGACATCAGCGACTACTACGCCGTGCTCCCGGAGTTCGGCACGTTCCCCCAGTTCCGCGAGCTGGTGGCCGCCGCGCACGCCCGCGGCATCCGGGTCGTCACCGACCTCGTGATGAACCACACCTCCGACGCGCACCCCTGGTTCCAGGCCTCGCGCTCGGACCCCGACGGCCCGTACGGCGACTTCTACGTCTGGTCGGACACCGACGACCGGTACGCCGACGCCCGCATCATCTTCGTGGACACCGAGACCTCGAACTGGACCTTCGACCCGGTCCGGCGGCAGTTCTTCTGGCACCGGTTCTTCGGCCACCAGCCGGACCTCAACTTCGAGAACCCCGCCGTGCAGGAGGCGATGATCGACGTCGTCCGCTTCTGGATGGACGCCGGCATCGACGGCTTCCGGCTCGACGCCGTGCCCTACCTCTTCGAGGAGGAGGGCACCAACTGCGAGAACCTGCCGCGCACGCACGAGTTCCTGGCCAAGGTGCGCACGGTCGTCGACACCGAGTACCCCGGCCGGATCATGCTCGCCGAGGCCAACCAGTGGCCCCAGGAGGTCGTGCCGTACTTCGGCGACGACGAGGCCCCCGAGTGCCACATGTGCTTCCACTTCCCCGTGATGCCGCGCCTGTACTACGCGCTGCGCGAGGAGAAGGCGGGCTCGGTGCTCGACATCCTCGCCGACACCCCGGACATCCCCGGCTCGGGCCAGTGGGGCACGTTCCTGCGCAACCACGACGAGCTCACCCTGGAGATGGTCACCACCTCCGAGCGCGCGGCGATGTACGGCTGGTACGCCCCGGACCCGCGGATGCGCGCCAACATCGGCATCCGCCGCCGCCTGGCCACGCTGCTGGACAACAGCCGCGCCGAGATCGAGCTCATCCACGCGCTGCTGCTGTCGATGCCGGGCTCGCCGTGCCTGTACTACGGCGACGAGATCGGCATGGGCGACAACATCTGGCTCGACGACCGCGACGGCGTCCGCACCCCGATGCAGTGGAACCCCGACCGCAACGCCGGCTTCTCCACCGTCGCCGACCCCGGCAAGCTCTACCTGCCGGTCGTGCAGTCGCTGACCAACCACTTCGGCGGGGTCAACGTCGAGGCCCAGCTGGCCACCGGGTCGTCGTTGCTGCACTGGGTGCGGGGCATGCTCGCCCTGCGCAAGCGCCACCCCGTGTTCGGCCTCGGCCGCTTCGTCGCGCTCCCCCTCGTCGAGCCGGGCACGGTCGTCACCGACGCGCCCGCCTGCGACAACGAGGCGATCCTCGCCTTCCTCCGGGTGCTGGACGCCACCACCCCCGGCGGCGAGCAGGAGGACGCCGAGACGGTGCTGTGCGTGCACAACCTGGGCTCCACGCCGCAGGCGGTCACCCTCTCGGTGCCCGGCCACGCCGGCGCCACGGTCGTCGACCTGTTCGGCGGGCACGGCTTCCCCGTGGTCGGCGAGGACGGGAGGCTGACCCTCACCCTGGGCAGCCGGGACTTCTTCTGGCTTCGGCTCGTCGACCCGGTCGGCGCCGCGTGAGCGTCACGGCGGGCGGCGCCGCGGCTGGTCCCGGTGCTGCGCTCGGGGAGGAGCTGGTGCGGCTGCTGCACACGTGGATGCCGGCCCAGCGGTGGTACCCGGCCAAGGGCCGCGGGGTCGGGCTGCGCGACCTGGGCGCCCACGTCTGGTCGTCCTCGCCGGACGTCGACGTGGTCACGCACGTGGTCGGGCTCGACTCCGGCGACCGCCTCGACGTCGTCCAGGTGCCGCTGACGTACCGCACCGGCCCGCTGGCCTCGGCCCGGGAGGGGGCGCTGGTGGGGGTGCTGGGCGCGGGCGCGGACGCCCGCCACGTCTACGACGGCACCCACGACCCGGCCTTCGTCGGGGCCCTGCTGAGCGCCCTGCGGACGGACGGGACGGCCGCCCGCGTGCCCGCCGACGCGCCGTCGCGCGTGCTGACGGGCGAGCAGTCCAACACGAGCATCATCGTCGAGCCGGCCCACGGCGAGCCGGCCATCGTCAAGGTCTTCCGCACCCTGCACCCCGGCGCCAACCCCGACGTCGAGGTGCTGGCCGCCCTGACCCGGGTCGGCTCGGCCCACGTGCCCGCCCTGCGCGGCTGGCTCGAGGGCACCTGGCTCCCCGCCCCCGGCGCCGCCCCCGTGTCCGGCCACCTGGCCGTGGCCGTGGAGTTCCTGCCCGGCAGCGCCGACGCCTGGCGCGTGGCCCTGGCCGCGGTCCGCACCGGGGCGGGGTTCACGACCGAGGCCCGTGCCCTCGGCGCCGCGACCGCCCAGGTGCACGCCGACCTCGCCAGCGCCTTCGGCACCACCCCGGTCGACGAGGACGCCCGGCTGCGCATGGTCCAGGGCCTCCAGGCGCGCCTGGCCTGGGCCCGCTCCGCGGTGCGGGACCTCGACGCCCACGCGGTGGCGCTCGACGCCCACGCCGCCGCGCTGGCCGGGCTGTCCGGCCTGCCGCCGATGCAGCGCGTCCACGGCGACCTCCACCTCGGCCAGGTGCTCCAGGCGCCGGGCAAGGGCTGGGTGCTGCTCGACTTCGAGGGCGAGCCGCTGCGCCCGCTCGCCGAGCGGACCGTGCCCGACCTGGCCCTGCGCGACGTGGCCGGGATGCTCCGCTCCATCGACTACGCCGCCGGGCACGACACCGTCGGTCCCGACGCCGACCCCGCCGCGGCCGCCGCGGCGCAGGCGTGGGCCGAGGCCGCCCGCGACGCGTTCTGCGAGGGCTACGGCTCCGTGGCCGGCCGCGACCCCCGCGCCCAGGCCGCCCTGCTGCGCGCCCTCCAGCTCGACAAGGCCCTGTACGAGGTCGTCTACGAGGCCCGCAACCGCCCCGCCTGGCTCCGCATCCCCCTCGCCGCCGTGGAGCGCCTGCTGGGCTGAGGGGCGTGGGCCCGCGCGCCCTCGCCCGCCGGGCCCGGCCCGCGCGCCCCCGCTCCCGGCCCTCGCGCCCCGCGCGCCCGCTGCCGGCCCGCGACCGGGACGAAGCCGGGGTGTCCCGCTCCCCGTCGCCCCGGGAACGTCCCTGTCGTGGGGCCGGACGGGACCGGGCGCGGCTGGCTCCGCGCCCGACCGGCACCGGGTCTCCGGCTTTCGTGGACGTCGACCTTCGGCCGGGGACTCCGCAGGCTCGGGCGGGGATGCCGCTCCCTGCACATCCGTCACCGGCGGCGTCCGGCGCGCGGGCCGTCGGGCGCGCACAGGGTGCCCGTCCGCAGCCGTGTCCACAGGCACGTGGGTCCTCGCCACGGGGCGGCCGGGCCCGGAGGACCGTGCCAGCATGGATCCCCTCGGCCGCCTGCACTCGAAGCCCTTCGCGACCCGGGACGCCCTCGGGCTCGTCACCCCGGACGTGCTGCGGGGCCCCGCGCTACCGCCGCCTGATGCGCGGTGCCCACCAGCCCGCCGGCACCGGCACCGCACCACGGCCGGCTCGTCCAGGCCTTCCGGACGCGCCACGGGGACGACTTCGTCCTGCTCGGGCGCAGCGCGGCGTGGGCGCACGGCGCGTGCTCGGCCTCCGCGACCGACCCGGTGTCGTGGCGATGCCACGGCCGCACCAGCTGCGGACCACGGCCGAGGTCCACCCGCTGGTCGCGCCGCTGCGTCCGGACGACGTCGTCCGTACGCCGCTCGGAGCGGCGACCAGCCGGGCGCGGACCGCCTACGACCTCGCACGAGGTACCGGCGCCCCAGGCCGTGGGCCGGTGGACCGGGTGGCCGACGTCGACGCGCTCCTCCGGGCCACGGGGCTCGCCGCAGAGGCCGCCAGGCTCGGGGCCGTGTCGTGGCCCGGGCTCCGTGGGCTGCGAGGGCTGCGCGTGAGGCTCTGGACCTCTGCCGGGACGGCGTCGACTCGCCTCAGCGAGACCCGGCTCCGGCTCCTGTCTGCGGGCCGGGGTCTGCCCGAGCCGGAGACCCAGTGCCCCGTCCTCGCTGCGGACGGGCGGACGGTGGCCCGGCTCGACCTGGGCTGGCCCGCCCTCCGCGCCGGGTGCGAGTACGACGGCGCAGGTCCACGGCACCCGGAGCAGGTTCGCGTGGACCTCCGGCGCCACAACCTCATCCGGGAGGCGGGCTGGGTCGTGCTCCAGGTCGACCGCCACCAGATGCGTCGGCCCGAGGAGGTGGTCGCGCAGGCCCGCCGGCTGGTCGCTGCCCGTCAGGCCCTCGTCACGACCGGACGGGACCGGTTCGCGGCCTCGGTGGAGCCTGAGGTCGGTCGGGCGACAACCGGGACGTTGCGGGGGCGCGGGCACGTGGACCACCCCCAGAACGTCCCTGTCGCGGAGAGACGGCCGCCGGCGGCCTCAGCGCACCTGGCGGACCGCGGCGGGGTCGAGGGGGACGGAGCCGGGGTGGAGGACGGCGGCGAGGGCCTCGACGCCGTCGACCAGGCGCGGGCCGGGACGGACGACCAGGCCGTCGGCGTCGATGGCCCAGACGGGGACGTCCGGGAGGGCGGGGGCGCCGGGGGCGGCGACCGCCTCGGCGCGGGCCGCGGCGAGGGCGTCGGCGACGACCTCGGCCTGCTCGGCGGCGGCGTCCAGGTGGTACCCGCACGGCGCCACGACCACGACGTCGGGGGCGGCGGCCACGACGTCGGCCCAGGTCGTGGTGACCGAGCGGGCACCGGGGCGGCCGCACACCTCTGTGCCGCCGGCCGCCGCGACGAGGTCGGGCACCCAGTGCCCGGCGACGAACGGCGGGTCCACCCACTCCACGACCACGACGCGCGGGCGGGGGCCCGCGGCCAGGGAAGGGGCGACGGCCGCGGCCACCGCGTCCAGGCGGGCGCGGAGACCGGCGACGACGGAGGCGGCCCGGTCGGGGAGCCCGAGCGCCTCGCCCACCGTCAGCACCGTGGCGAGCACGTCGTCCAGGGACGACGGGTCCAGGGCGAGCACGTCGGCGGAGCAGCCGAGGTGGGCGAGCGCCTCGTCGACCACGTCGGAGGGCAGGGCGCACACCCGGCAGAGGTCCTGGGTGAGGACGAGGTCGGGGTCCAGGCCGCGCAGGGCACCCTCGTGCAGCGTGTACAGGTCCTCCCCCGCGGCGGCCCGGGCGCGCACCGAGGCGTCGATCTCGGCGGGGGTCATGCCGGCGGTGTCGGTGCCCCCGACGACCACGGCGGCCCGGGTGCGGGCGTCGGCGGGGTGGTCGCACTCGAAGGTCACGCCGACCAGCCGCTCGCCGGCCCCGAGGGCGTGGACGATCTCGGTCGCGGACGGCAGCAGGGACACCACCCGCTGCGGGAGCACCGGACCAGCAGCCGGACCAGCAGCAGGACCAGCAGCCGGACCAGCAGCAGGGCTGATGACGGGGCCGAGGACGGCGTCGGGACCGGCGGCGACGGGAGCGGTGGTCACCGACGCAGGCTAGGCGCAGCCCGTCGGCGGAAACGCCGCAGGGTTTGCGCCTGGGGTCGTGCTCGGCAGGATGGGGGCCATGACAACCCACGAGACCGGTCCGCGCACGGCGGAGGTTCCGCGCGACGTGCTCGCTGCGGTCGCTGCCGGCGCCCACCACGACCCGCACGGCGTCCTCGGTGCCCACGTCGGCGCGGACGGCGTGACGGTGCGGACGCTCAAGCCGTTCGCGCGCAGCGTCACCGTGGTCACCGAGGACGGCCGGGCGGAGGCCCACCACGAGCACGACGGGATCTGGGCGGCCGCGCTGCCCGGCACGCACGGCCGGGACTACCGGCTCGAGGTGTCCTACGACACCGCCGAGGGCCAGGCCGTCCACACCGTCGACGACCCGTACCGCTACCTGCCCACCCTCGGCGAGGTCGACCTGCACCTGATCGGCGAGGGCCGCCACGAGGAGCTGTGGAACGTCCTCGGCGCCCACGTGCGCCGCTTCGAGGGCCCGCTCGGCGCGAGCCAGGGCACGAGCTTCGCGGTGTGGGCGCCGAACGCCCGCGCGGTCCGCGTCATCAGCGACTTCAACTCCTGGAACGGCCGCACCCACGCCATGCGCTCGCTCGGCTCCAGCGGGGTCTGGGAGCTGTTCGTCCCCGGCATGGCCGCGGGCACGCGCTACAAGTTCGAGCTGCTCGGCAAGGACGGCCGCTGGCACCAGAAGGCCGACCCGATGGCCCGCGCCACCGAGGTCCCGCCCTCGACCGCGTCGGTGGTCACCGAGTCCTCCTACACCTGGGGCGACGAGGCCTGGCTGGCCGAGCGCGCGGCCAAGGACGTGCACAACGCCCCGATGAGCGTGTACGAGGTCCACCTGGGCTCGTGGCGCCAGGGCCTGTCGTACCGGCAGCTGGCCGACGAGCTCGTCGCCTACGTCAAGGAGCTCGCCTTCACCCACGTGGAGTTCCTGCCCGTGGCCGAGCACCCCTTCGGCGGCTCCTGGGGCTACCAGGTCACCGGCTACTACGCCCCGACCAGCCGCTTCGGCAGCCCGGACGACTTCCGCCACCTCGTCGACTCGCCTCCACCAGGCCGGCATCGGCGTGATCATGGACTGGGTCCCCGGCGCACTTCCCCAAGGACTCCTTCGCGCTGGCCCGCTTCGACGGCGAGCCGCTGTACGAGCACCCGGACCCCCGCCGCGGCGAGCACCCGGAGTGGGGCACGCTCGTCTTCGACTACGGCCGCAACGAGGTGCGCAACTTCCTCGTCGCCAACGCGCTGTACTGGCTGGAGGAGTTCCACGTCGACGGCCTGCGGGTCGACGCGGTGGCCTCGATGCTCTACCTGGACTACTCGCGCAAGGACGGCGAGTGGGAGCCGAACGTCCACGGCGGGCGCGAGAACCTCGAGGTCGTCGAGTTCATCAAGGAGCTCAACGCCACCGCGTACAAGCGGGTCCCCGGGATCATCACGATCGCCGAGGAGTCCACGGCCTACCCGGGCGTCACCGCAGCCGACGCACCTGGGCGGGCTCGGCTTCGGCCTGAAGTGGAACATGGGCTGGATGCACGACTCCCTCGGCTACGTCGCCGAGGACCCCATCAACCGCCAGTACCACCACCAGCAGATGACGTTCTCGCTGGTCTACGCGTTCAGCGAGCAGTACGTGCTGCCCATCAGCCACGACGAGGTCGTGCACGGCAAGGGCTCGCTGCTGCGCAAGATGCCGGGCGACCGCTGGCAGCAGCTGGCCACGCTGCGCGCCTACCTCGCCTACATGTGGGCGCACCCGGGCAAGCAGCTGCTGTTCATGGGCAGCGAGCTCGGCCAGGAGCCGGAGTGGAGCGAGTCCCGCTCGCTGGACTGGTGGCTGCTGGACACCCCGTGGCACCGCGGCCTGCACGACATGGTCGGCCAGCTCAACCGGACCTACGTGGCCAACCGCGCGCTGTGGGGCGACGACTTCACCTCCGGCGGCTTCCAGTGGCTGGACGCGGACGACTACACCCACAACGTCTTCGCCTGGTTGCGCACGGCGGAGGGCAGCAAGCCCGTCGCGGTCATCACGAACTTCGCGGGCAACCCGCACGAGCACTACCGGATCGGTCTGCCGCAGGCCGGGCGCTGGCGCGAGATCCTCAACACCGACGCCGGCGAGTACGGCGGCTCGGGCGTCGGCAACCTCGGGGTCGTCGAGGCCACCGACACCCCGTCGCACGGCCGGCCCGCCTCGGCCACGCTGCGGGTCCCCCCGCTGGCCACGGTCTGGCTCACCCCCGAGGACTGATCTGCCGGAGCGCACCCCGCACGGCACGGAGGGCCCCGACCGGCGACGGTCGGGGCCCTCGGTGCGCCGGGGCGCGGGCGCGCTCAGAACAGGGCGTTGGCCAGCTTCACGCGGGCCGAGGCGACGCGCGGGTCCTCGTGGCCGACCACCTCGAACAGCTCGACCAGCCGGGTGCGGACCCGGGCGCGGTCGTCGCCGGAGGTGACCCGGACCAGGTCGACCAGGCGGGCGAAGGCGTCCTCGACGTGGCCGCCGAACAGGTCCCGGTCGGCGACGGCGAGCCCCGCGTCCACGTTCGACGGGTCGGCCGCCGCGGCCGCGGCGAACCCGCTCATGACGGCGGCGGGCACGCCGGCGACGCGCGAGAACAGCTGGGCCTGGGCCAGGCCGGCCTTGGCGTCGGCGTCGGCCGGGTTCTCGTTGAGCGCCTGGGTGAACGCGCGGACCGCGCGGTCGAAGTCGCCGGCCTCGAAGGCCTCGGCCGCCTCGGCGTGCAGCGGGGGCAGCGGCGGCTCCGGCGGGAGCTCGGGCTGCTCGCCGGGCTCGCCGACGGCGACCGTCCCGGTGACCCCGTTCTGCGCCGCGACCTCGAGCAGCTGGTCGACCACCTGGCGCGCCTGGGCCTCGGGGACCGCGCCGGTGAACATGGGCACCGGCTGGCCCTTGAGCAGGGCGACGACCATGGGGATGGACTGCGCCTGGAACGCCTGGGCGAGCCGCGGGTTGGCGTCGACGTCGACCTTGGCGAGCACGAACCGGCCGCCGTACTCGACGGCGAGCTTCTCCAGCACCGGGGACAGCTGCTTGCACGGCCCGCACCACTCGGCCCACAGGTCGACGACGACGGGGACGGTGAGCGACTGCTGGAGCAGGGCGTCGAAGTCGGCCTCGGTGATGTCGACCACGACGCCACCTCCGCCCGGGGCGCCGGGGGCACCGGGGGCCCCGGCCGCGCCGGCAGGCGTGGCGCCGGGGGCGGGGGCGGCTGGGCGGGCCAGGGCGGTGAGGTCCACCGCCCCGCGGATGTTGAGACCGGGCTGCTGCGTCATGGCTCGATTGTCCCCTCTCAGGGCGCCGTGGCCGACACGAGGCCCTCGCCCACCGCGACCAGCCGGACGGCGCCCTGCTCGGCCGGGACGACGAAGGCGAGGGCGGCGACCGAGCGCGTGGTCAGCTCGCGGCCCGTCTCCTCGGCCCCGAGGGCCGCGCGGACCTCGGTGCCCGGGCGGAGCACGCCGGCCCCGGGCCGCACGGTCATGGTGACCGTGGTCTCGACGGCGGTGACCGCGAGCAGGTCGCCGTCGGCCGCGCGGGCCGCGTAGAGGACCTCGACGCCGTCCAGCGGGGCGTTGACGACCGTGGTGGTCGCCACGGACCTCACCGCGTCGGCCTCGGCGGCCGCCCGGGCGCGCACGGCCTCCACGAACGGGTCGGGCTCGAACTCGGCGGCCGAGGGGCTGGAGTCCCCGTCGGTCATCACCGAGGCGTACCTCGCCGCGAGCCCCTGCACCGCGGCCAGCAGCTCCGCGTCGGGACCGACGGGGGCCTCCGAGGCCGGGGCGGGCGCCGCCGAGCCCGAGGGGCCGGGGACCGCCGACGGCCCGGCCGAGGCGACCGGCCCGCCGTCCGACGGGACCGGGGCGCCCGCGAGCGGGGCCGCGCCCACCTCGGCGGCGGGGAAGGAGGGCAGCTCGGCGCCCGGGAGCATGGTCAGCCGGCCCCACAGGCGGTACGGCAGCCGGACGTCCTCGGAGGTGTAGAGCTCCATCACCGGCAGCTCCTGCACCACGGCAGCCCCCTCGGCCGGGGCGGCCGGGTCGGACGACCCGTCGGGCGACGGCGCGGCCGCGGCGGACGGCGCGACGGACGGTGCGGCGGACGGCGCGGCGGACGGCGCGGCAGACGGTGCCTCGGTACCCGACGGGGCGCCCGACGCCCCGGACGACGGGGCCAGGGAGGGGGCCGGCGACGGCGCGGTCGAGGGATCGGTGACGGTGGCGAACCAGCGCGGCCAGCCGTCGGTCTGGGGGGCGACGACCACGGCGGCGGGCACCGGCTGGTCGGCGGCCGCGTCCGGCACGGGGCCGTCGATGCGGACCCGGAGGCCGGCCAGGAGGGCGGCCGGGCCGGTCGCCGCGGCGTCGAGCAGGGCGGGGTCGCCGGCCACGCGGGCGGCCAGCAGCCGGTCGGCCACCTCTCCGCGGACCCGCTCCGCCTGGTCGGCCAGCACGGCCGGCGCCGGGGTGGCGGCCGGCTCCGGGGCGGCCGCCGGGGGCGGCACGTCGGCGCAGCCGGCCAGGAGCACCGACAGCAGCAGGCCGGTCCCCACGACCGGCAGCACGCGGGGCAGCAGCACGGGGCAGCACACGGGGCAGCTGGGGCAGCCGGCGCGGGCCGGCCGGGCCGGGCCGGCTCACGCGCGGACCCCGCGACGCTCGGCGCGGCGGCGGCGCGCGTTGAGCGCCACCAGCCACAGCAGCCCGAGGACGAGCTCCAGGGCCCCGGCGAGGACGAGCGGCCACGCCCCGGGGTGCCGGGCCGGGCGGTCCCACGTGAACGTCGCGGTGGCGCCCTGCGGCGCGGAGACGACGAGCACGTCGTCGGGGTCGGGCTCGGCCAGGCGCAGGGGGTCCTGCCCGTCGCCCTCGCTCTGCCACAGGTCGGCCGCGGCGGGGTCGGCGGGCGGGACCACGGCGTCGGGCGCGCCGCCGGGCCGCTCGGTGGTCAGCAGCGTGGTCTCGGTGGCCACGCCGTCCACCTCGGTGGCCCCGACGCCCTGGAGCCAGGCCGACACCTCGTCCGCGCGGCCGATCCCCACGAACGCGTCGCCGTCGACCTCGACCTGCACCGGGCGACCGGTGAGGGCGAGCGCGCCGGGGGCCGTGACCAGGAGCGGGTCGGCCTCGGCGCTGCCGCCGACCTGCTGGGGCGGCGCGGCGAGGGTGAGCATGACCAGGCCGACGACGAGGAGGACCAGCCCGACCGCCGCCACAGCCGTGGGGACGATTCGTGGCACCACGACGGCGAGGATAGGGGGCGGCCCGGTCCAGGTCCGGGCGGCTCGCGGCCGGTCTCAGAACCGGGCGGGCTCCGTGTACTCGCCCCACTCGGCGCGCAGCAGGTCGCAGATCTCGCCGAGCGTGGCCTCGGCGCGGCACGCGTCCAGCATGGGCGGCACCATGTTGCGCCCGTCCCGGGCCGCGGCCAGCAGGTCGGCCAGGGCCTCTCGCACGGCAGCGTCGTCGCGCGCGTCCCGGCGGGCCCGCAGCGCCGCGACCTGGTCGGTCTCGACCTCGTGCCCGACCCGCATGATCTCCAGCGGCGCGCTCACGGACCCGGTGTGGCAGTTGACGCCCACGACCCGCTTCTCGCCCTTCTCCAGGGCCACCTGGTAGGCGAAGGACGCGTCGGCGATCTCGGCCAGGAACCAGCCGTCCTCGATGCCGCGCAGCACGCCCGAGGTCATCGGGCCGACCTCGTGGACGACGGAGCCGTCGGCCGCCCGGTCCCGGCCGGTCTCGCCCATCGCCTCGATGGTGGCGAACACCCGCTCGGCGTCGGCCTCGATCCGGTCGGTGAGCGCCTCGACGTACCAGGACCCGCCGAGCGGGTCGGCGACGTTGGCCACGCCGGTCTCCTCGGCGATGACCTGCTGGGTGCGCAGCGCGATCTCGGCGGCCTGCTCGCTGGGCAGCGCGAGCGTCTCGTCCAGGGCGTTGGTGTGCAGGCTGTTGGTGCCGCCGAGCACCGCGGCCAGCGCCTCGACCGCGGTGCGGACGACGTTGTTGTACGGCTGCTGGGCGGTGAGCGACACCCCGGCGGTCTGGGTGTGGAACCGGAGCTGCTGCGCCTTGTCGGTGGTGGCGCCGTAGCGCTCGCGCAGCCACCGGGCCCAGATCCGGCGGGCGGCGCGGAACTTCGCGACCTCCTCGAACAGGTCGATGTGGGCGTCGAAGAAGAACGACAGCCCCGGGGCGAACACGTCGACGTCCAGGCCGCGCGAGAGGCCGAGCTCGACGTAGGCGAAGCCGTCGGCGAGGGTGAAGGCGAGCTCCTGGGCGGCCGTGGAGCCGGCCTCGCGGATGTGGTACCCGGACACCGACACCGGCTTGAAGCGCGGCACCTCGGCGGCGCAGTGCTCGAGCAGGTCGCCGATGAGGCGCAGGTGCGGCTCGGGGCCGAACAGCCACTCCTTCTGGGCGATGTACTCCTTGAAGATGTCGGTCTGCAGCGTCCCGTCCAGGGTCCGGGTGTCCACGCCGGCCCGCTCGGCCGCGACCAGGTACATGCAGAACACCGGGACGGCGGGCCCCGAGATGGTCATCGAGGTCGTCACCTCGTCCAGCGGGATGTCGCGGAAGAGGACCTCCAGGTCGGCGGCGGAGTCCACGGCCACGCCGCAGTGGCCGACCTCGCCGAGGCTGCGGGGGTCGTCGGAGTCCCGGCCCATGAGGGTCGGCATGTCGAAGGCGACGCTCAGCCCGCCCCCGCCGTTGGCGAGGATCGTCTTGTAGCGGGCGTTGGACTGCTCGGCGTTGCCGAAGCCGGCGAACTGGCGGATCGTCCACGCCCGGCCGCGGTAGCCCGTGGCGTGCAGGCCGCGGGTGAACGGGTGCTCGCCCGGCCAGCCGATCCGCGGGTCCACCTCGGCCCCGTCCGCCGGGCCGTAGACCGGGTCGACCTCCGCGCCGGACAGGGTGGTGAAGTCGGCGTCCCGGACGCGGCCGGCGTCCAGGGCGGCGTCGAAGCGGGCCTGCCATCGTGCGCGGGCGTCCATGGGTCCTCCTCGCCGACGGCTGTGTCGGTCTGCACCGGACGGGGCCGGTGGGGTGGTGGGTCCGTCCCGGGTCGCGGGACGAGACAGATGCTACGACCCGCGCGGAACCGGGGCCCCTCCCGCTGCGTCCCAGCACCGAGGCCCCGCCCGGACGCGGGGCCCGAGCCCTGGAGGTCGGCATGAGCGGTACCGGTGGCACGGGCGGCACGGGCGGCACTGGTGGTACGGGCGGCACGGCGGCACAGGCGGTACGGGCGGTACGGACCGCACAGGTCGTCCCGGCCGGGTCCGCGGCCTCGCGCTGGGCGTCGGGGGTGCCCTGGTCCTCGGCGCGGCGGTCGTCGCCGTCGACGTGGCCGGCGCCCCCTCGGCGCAGGCGGCCTCGCTGCAGCGGTTCGGGTCCTGCGAGGAGCTGACCGGCTGGTACCGGGACTCGGCGCTGGAGCGGGTCGGCGCGTGGGGGCTGGACGGCGGGGGCGGGATGGTCGCCTTCGACGCCGCGGCCTCCGCCGAGAGCGCCGGCGGCGCGGCGGCCCCGGTGGCCGACCAGGCCGCCTCGCGCACCGGCGGTGCGGTGGGCTCCTCGGGCACGGGGACCAACGTCCAGGAGGAGGGGGTCGACGAGCCGAGCCGGGTCAAGCTCGTCGACGGCCTCGCCTACACCCTCACCGAGGACCGGCTGCTCGTGGTGGACACGGTCGCCGGGACGGTGCGGGGCTCGGTGGACCTCGGCGCCGGGGCCGGGGCCGAGGACGGCCGCTGGTTCTCCGACCTGCTGCTCGTCGGGGACCGCGTCGTCGTGCTCGGCTCCGCGTCGCTGCCCGCGCCGGCCGGCAGCGCGGCGCCCGGGGGCGCGACGGGCGACCTGCGCGTCGCGCCCGGGCTCTACCCGTCCTACGGCGCCGCCACGACGACGATGACCACGGTCGACGTCTCCGACCCGGCCGCCCCCGCCGTGCTCGCCCGCACCGAGGTGGAGGGCGGCTACGTGTCGGCCCGCGCCGACGAGGGCGTCGTCCGCGTGGTCACCACCGCCAGCCCGGTGCTCCCCTTCGTCGACCCGTGGCTGCTGCAGCAGGAGCGCACCGGGGCCCTGGGCCAGGACGTGGCCCTGCCCGAGCCGGACGCGGCCACGGTGGCCGAGGCGGAGGACCGCAACGAGCAGGTGGTCCGCGACGCGACCGCGGCGGACTGGCTGCCCGACCTGGTCAGCCGCGACGCCGACGGCACCGTCACCGGCACCGAGCCGGTGGCCTGCGGCACCGTCGCCCACCCCGGCGAGCAGGCCGGGACCGGGACCCTCACGGTGCTCACGCTCGACCCGGCGGCCGGCGAGCCGCTGCTGGCCACGACGTCGGTCAGCGCGGACGGCTCGCTGGTCTACGCCTCCACCGACCGGCTGTACGTGGCCACCACGCGCGGCGGCTGGACCTGGGGGCCGGGCAGCGGCGAGCCGGTGACCACGCAGCTGCACGGCTTCGCCACGACGGCGGCCACCACCTCCTACCTGGGCTCCGGCAGCGTCGACGGCTGGCTGCTCGGCCCCTGGGCGATGGACGCCACCGACGGCTACCTGCGGGTCGGCACGACCGAGGACAGCCCGCTCGCCGCCGAGGACGCCTCGGCCGGGGCGGGCCAGGGGCCGGTCGGCGGCGCGGACCTGTCGATGCCCGCGCCCCGCTCCGGGAGCACGAGCTCCAGCGTGGTCGTGCTGCGGGAGACCGCCGACGGGCTGGCCGAGACCGGCCGGGCGGACGGCCTGGGGCCCGGGGAGCTGATCCGCTCCCTGCGCTGGTTCGACGACCTCGCGGTGGTCGTCACCTTCGAGCAGACCGACCCGCTGTACACGGTCGACCTGTCGGACCCGTCGGCGCCGCGCGTGCTGGGCGAGCTGAAGGTGACGGGGTACTCCGGCTACCTGCACCCGGTCGGGGACGGGGTCCTGCTCGGCGTCGGCCAGGCCGGCGACGAGCAGGGGACGCTGCTCGGCGCCAAGGTCGAGACCTACGACGTGGGCGACCTGGCCGCACCGGGCGTGCTGGGGCAGCTGGTCCTGCCGGGCTCGTCGAGCCCCGTGGAGTGGGACAGCCGCTTCTTCGCCTACCTCCCGGACCTCCGGACCGCGGTGCTGCCCCTGGACAGCTACGACGACACCACCGGGTCGTACAGCTCCGGCCTGGTCGCGGTCGCGCTGGACGACGGCGGCGTGCCGCGCGAGGCCGGCCGGTGGACGGCGGCGGACCAGGGCTCGACGAACGCCCTGGCCAGCGGGGGCGGCGTCGTCGTGGTGCAGCGCGAGAGCTGGACCATGGCCGCGGACGGCCTCTCGGAGACACCGCTGCGCACCCTCGTGGTGCTGGGTGCGGGCGACCTGGCGGTGCGGGCGACCGTCGACCTGGGCTGAGCCCGGGACCGGCTCAGCCCAGCAGCACCCGGACCGGGCGCCGGGTCCGCCACAGGAGGACCAGGAGCCCGCCGAGGACCACGGCCAGCGCGACCCAGGCGGCCAGCCGCACCACCAGCGGCGGCTCCGCCCGGGCCACGGCCAGCAGCCCCCAGGCCGCGGCCAGCGCGAACGGCCCGGCCGAGGTCCTCAGCCGCAGGGTCACGTCGAGCACGACGGCCGCGGCGGCCAGCAGGGCGACGATCCCCGCCCCCCGGGCGAGGCCGCCCTCGGCCGGCGCCCCGAGGTACACCCCGGTGACGGCCACCTGGACCACC
This sequence comes from uncultured Actinomycetota bacterium, assembly GCA_963750335.1. Lineage (GTDB taxonomy): Bacteria > Actinomycetota > Actinomycetes > Actinomycetales > JBBAYJ01 > Aquipuribacter. The sequence goes on along the minus strand of CAVVQD010000008.1, from coordinate 644,307 downwards.
GTGGCGATCGTGACCCAGCCCAGCAGCAGGGCGGCCGCCGCGGCCGGCAGCACCCGGTCCAGGCCCTGCGGCTCCGGGTCCTGGAGCCGGCCGAGCGCGGTCGCGGCGGCGACCACGACGACCACGATGAGGCCCTGGGCCACCAGCAGCGCCCGGCCGTCCTGCGGGAAGACCAGCTCCCAGGCCGCGTTCCCGGCGAAGGCCGCCGCCAGCCACCAGCCCACGCGCCGGTGCACCGGGGACGCCAGCCGGGCGGGGAGGGCCTGGTAGACCGCCCACGCCAGGCAGAGCGCGAAGACCGGCACCCAGATCGCGAACGCGTACCCGGCCGGGGTGATGACCGTGCTCCACCGGTCGGAGACCTCCCCCACCGGACGACCGCCGGGCAGGGCCGCGCCGAGCGGCGAGCCGGCCACCTGGGCCAGGGCGGCGAGGACGACGACGACGGCGCGGACGACGTCGGCCCGCCGGGGCGCCCCGGGCGGCCGGGACGTCCCGGGCGGCCGGGACGTCCCGGCGGGCAGCGTGGTCCCGGCGGGCAGCGTGGTCCCGGCGGGCTCGTCCGGCGGCGCGGGCACAGGGGCGGGCATGCGGGCAGTGTGCTCGGATCGGGTGGACCTCGCGCGCCGCCTCCCGGGAGGGGCCGCGCCGGAGCGCCCCACCGGCCTACCGTGTCCTCTCGGGCTGCGCCGCGGCCCGGGCAGGAGGACCGCCGTGGACCAGGGGTCCGACATGGGGGTGGCGGGCGTCCTGCTCGGGGTGGCCGAGGGCCTGCACGAGGGCATGGTCGTCCTCGACCGGGACTGGTGCTACCGCTACGTCAACCCCGTCGGAGCGACGATGCTCGGCACGACGGTCGAGGACCTGCTGGGCAACCGGTACCCCGACCTGTACCCCGAGGCCGAGGGCACCGGCTTCCAGCGCGCCTACGCCCGGGTCCTGGCCACGGGCGAGCCGGAGGTGCTGGACCAGGAGTACGCGCCGTGGGGCCGCTGGTTCCGCAACCGCGTGCTGCCGTGCGACATCGGCATCGTCGTCTTCTTCACCGACGTGACCGAGGAGCGGCGCCGGACCCAGCAGCTGCAGCGCCTGGCCGTGCTCGAGCAGCTCGTCGACCACGCCGACGCGCTCATCGTCGTCCACGACCTGCAGGGCCGGTACCTGTACGCGAACGAGGCCTGCGCGGTCGGCGCCAGCACGAGCGCGGCCGGGATGGTGGGCCGCACCGCCGAGGAGGTCTTCGGGCCGGAGGTCGGCAGCCGGTCCCGCGAGCGCGAGCTCGCGGTGCAGGCCAGCGCGCGCCCGATGCACCTGCAGGAGGACTTCGCGCTGCCCGACGGCACGACCCGCACCTTCCTCAGCGTGCGCTTCCCCGTCTTCGACGCCGACGGGGTGCTCACCGCGACCGGCGCCGTGCTCACCGACATCTCGGGCTGGCAGCTCACGCGCGGCGACCTGGCCCTGAGCGAGCAGCGGCTGCGCGACGCCTTCACCCACACCACGCTGGGGCACGTGGTGGTGGACCAGGTGCACGGCACGGTCCTGGAGGCCAACACCGCCGCGGCCCGGATGCTCGGGGTGACGGTGGAGGAGCTGCTGGCCGGCCCGGTGCCGCAGGTGGTGGACGCGGAGGCGTACCGCTCGCTCGCCCGGCGCTCGCGGGCCCTGGGCGAGCACGGCTTCGAGATCGAGACCCGGGTGCGGCGGCCCGACGGCGGCGAGCTGCCGGTGCTGGCCACGGTCACCGCCCTCGGGGACGGCTCCACGGCCTCGTTCATCCTGCGCGACCTCACCCCCCTGCACGAGCTGCAGCGCCGCCTGGTCGACGCCGAGCGGCTGGAGGCGGTCGGGGCCGTGGCCGGCGGCGTCGCCCACGACGTCAACAACGTGCTCGCCGCCGTCGGCGGGTACGCCGACCTCCTGGAGCCCGAGGTCGCCGGGCGCGGGGCCGCCGAGCGGCACGTGGCCGGCATCCAGCGCTCCGTCGCCCGGGCGTCGGACTTCGTCGACCGGCTCCTCGCCTTCGCCCGGCGGCAGGAGCTCGAGGCGACGGACCTGGACCTGGCGAGCACCACCGCCGACCTGGCCGACATGTGCCTGCGCCTGCTGCCTGTCGGCGTGGACCTTCTCGTGACGGGGCGCCAGGAGGGGGTCGCGGTCCGCGCCGACGGCTCGCAGGTCCAGCAGGTGCTGCTCAACCTCGTGCTCAACGCCCGCGACGCGCTCGGGCCCGACGGCGGCACCGTGCGGGTCGAGGTCGACGACGTCGTGCTCGACGGGGCGGCCGCGGGGTCGCTGGCGCCCGGCCGCTACGCCCGGGCCCGGGTCGTCGACGACGGCCCGGGCATGACGCCCGACGTGGCCCGGCGCTGCTTCGAGCCGTTCTTCACCACCCGCCGGCGCACCGGCGGGCACGGCCTGGGGCTGTCGACCGCCCTCGGCATCGCCCGGCAGAGCGGCGGCGACCTGCGCCTGGTCTCCGCGCCCGGCGAGGGCACGACGTCCACGCTGCTGCTGCCGCTCGCGCCGTCGGTGATGCCCTCGGACGCGGACCCCGTGACGGACCTCGCGCCGGACCCTGCGCTGGACCCGGTGCCGGCTCACGCGGACCTGCACGGCGCCCTCCCGGCCGGCGCCGGCGGGCGGCAGGGGTCCCCGGCGGAGCACCGGCCCGCCCGGGAGCGGGGCACGGTCGTGCTCGTCGTCGACGACGACGACGCGGTGCGCGAGACGGTGGGGCGCTCCCTGGCCGCCGGCGGGCACGAGGTGGTGCTCGCCTCCGGGGGGACGGAGGCGCTGCGCCTGGCCGTCGGCCTCGACCGCCGCCTCGGCCTGCTGCTCACCGACCTCGACATGCCCGAGGGGGACGGGCCCACCCTCGTCCGCCTCGCGCGCCGCCTGCTGGACCCGGCGCTGCCGGTGGTGGTGATGTCGGCGCTGGCCCCCTCGCCCCCCGTGCCGGGGACGGTGTTCCTGGCCAAGCCGTTCCCTCGCGAGGTCCTGCTCCGCACCGTGGACGGGATGCTCGGCGAGGGTCCGGCGGGCGGGGAGCCGTCGTGAAGGTGCTCGTCGTCGAGGACGACCCGGACGTCGGGCCGATGCTCGAGGACGCGGTCCGCGGCGACGGCCACGCCGTGGACCTGGCCCGCACGGGCGAGGAGGCGCTGTGGCTGGCCGCGGAGCAGCCCTACGACGTCGTCGTCCTCGACGTCGGCCTGCCCGGCACCGACGGCTTCGAGGTCTGCCGGCAGCTGCGCGGGGCGGGGTCCGGGGCGGCCGTGCTCATGCTCACCGGCCGCAGCGGGGTGGACGACCGGGTCCGCGGCCTGGACAGCGGGGCCGACGACTACATCACCAAGCCGGTCGCGGTCGCCGAGCTGCGGGCCCGGCTGCGGGCGCTGGGCCGGCGCGGCACCCGGCAGCTCGTCACCGTCCACGAGGTCGCCGGGCTGGTCGTGGACCCGGCGGCGCGCACGGTCACCCGGGAGGGCACCGACGTGCCCCTCGTGGGCCGGGAGTTCGCCTTCGTCGAGCTGCTCGCCCGCAACGGCGGCCGGGTCGTGCCCCGCGACACCGTGGTCGCCAAGCTGTGGGACTTCGCGGCCGACGTGTCGCCCAACACGCTGGACGTGCTGGTCTCGGCGGTGCGGGCCAAGCTCGACCGGCCCTTCTCCTCCCCCGTGGTCCGCACGGTCCGCGGCGTCGGCTACCGCCTCGGCTAGGCCGGCCGGGTGACGGCAGGGGCGGGGTCCGGGCGCTCAGGCCCGGCTCAGGTCCGGCTGCCAGCCTCCCCCCGTGAGCACGACGCCGGCAGCCGCCACCGCCTCCCCCTCGGTGCGGCTGTGCGTCGTCCACCCCTCGGAGTCCGTGCGCTCGGCGGTCGTCGGAGCCTGCCCCGACGACGTCCCCGCCGTGTCGCACGCGAGGGCGGCCGACCTGGCCGGTGACCTGGGTCTGGCGCGCGACGGGGAGCTCCTCGTCGTCGCGCTGGACCCGGGTTGCACCTCTCCGGTCGCCGTCGCCGCGGCCCTGGGCCGGCGCCCGCACGTGCTGAGCATCTCCGACCTCGTCATCGACGTCGCGGACCCCGAGGTCGACTCGGTCCTCCCCCGTCGCCACCTGACCGCCCGCTCGCTGGACCGGCTCCTCCGCTCCCTCGCCGCGACCGAGGCCGCCGCGACCGCGAGGGCGGGGGCGTGAGCGCGGCACCGTCCGCCCCGCCCCAGCCCGCCCCGCCGCAGCCCGCCGTCCCGCAGCCCGCCGTCCCCCAGCCCGCAGCACCCGCCACGAGGGCCGAGCCGGGGCCCTAGGTCGCCCGGCGGCTGACGGCCTGCTCCAGGCGGTCGAGCTTGGCGGTCATCTCCCCGGTGCGACCCGGCCGGACGTCGGCCTTGAGCACGAGCGAGACCCGCGGCGAGGTCTCCGTCAGCAGGTCGATGCACCGCCCGACCAGCTCGGTGCACTCCTGCCAGGTGCCCTCGACGGTGGTGAACATCGGGTCGGTCCGGTGGGGCAGCCCGGAGGCGCGGACCAGCGCGACGACCGCGGCGACCGCGTCGGACACCGAGCCGTCCTCGGCAGAGGTGGACGGGGCGAGGGAGAAGGCGACGAGCACGGCGCTCACGCTAGCCCGGGCCCTGACGCCCGGGCCTCAGCCCTCGACCGAGGCCACCAGCCGGTCGGTGGCCGCGAACGGGTCGAGCCGGCCCGCGGCCACCTCGGCCGCGACCTCGTCGAGCAGCCCCCCGGAGCCCACACGACCGAAGGCGGCGGTGAGCCGGGCCAGGGCCAGGGCGCGCACCTCGCCGGCCGCCCGCCGACGGCGCAGCCCCTCGGCGCGACCGTGCTCCGCGGCCCAGGACCGGTGGGCGTCCAGGGCGTCCAGCAGCTCGTCGACCTCGCCGCGGGCGGCCACGGTGCGGACCACGGCGGGACGCCAGTCCCCCGGGGCCCGCGCGTCCCCGCCGAGGGCGACGGACTGCCGCAGCTCGCGCACCGTGGCGTCCGCCCCGTCCCGGTCGGCCTTGTTCACGCACAGCACGTCGCCGACCTCGAGGATGCCGGCCTTGGCCGCCTGCACCCCGTCGCCCATCCCCGGGGCGAGCAGCACGACGGTGGTGTCCGCGAGCGCGGCCACCTCCACCTCGCTCTGCCCGACGCCGACGGTCTCGACCACGACCACGTCGACGCCGGCGGCCTCGAGCACCCGCACGGCCTGCGGGGTGGCGGCCGCGAGGCCCCCGAGGTGCCCGCGGGAGGCCATCGAGCGCACGTAGACGCCGGCGTCCAGGGCGTGCCCGCCCATCCGGACCCGGTCGCCGAGCAGCGCCCCGCCGGAGAACGGCGAGGAGGGGTCGACCGCGAGCACCCCCACCCGGCGGCCCCGGGCCCGCAGGGCGCCGACGAGGGCGGAGACCGTCGTGGACTTGCCCACGCCGGGCGAGCCGGTGAGCCCCACCACCCACGCGGTGGCGGGGGTGCCGTCGGCGAGCGCGGCCGCGACCTCGCGCAGCTGGGGCCCCCCGTCGGCCACGACGGACACCAGCCGGCCGACGGCCCGGTGCGAGCCCTCCCGCGCGGCCGCCAGCTCGGCCGCCACGTCCAGGTGGCGGCGCTGCCGGGCGCCCCTCACCACGGCGCCGGGGCCCGCCGCATCAGGACCGGGGGACGCGCAGCAGCAGCGCCGAGCCCTGGCCGCCCCCGCCGCACAGCGAGGCCGCCCCGACGCCGCCGCCGAGGCGCCGGAGCTCCAGGGCGAGGGTGAGGACGAGCCGGGCCCCGGACATCCCGATCGGGTGCCCGAGCGCGATGGCGCCGCCGTGGACGTTGACCCGCTGCTCCACCTGCTCCGCGGTGAGCCCCAGGTCCGCGGCGGCGGCCAGGCCGACCGCGGCGAAGGCCTCGTTGATCTCGTACCGGTCGAGCCCGGCCGGGTCGATCCCCTCGCGGCGGCACGCCTCGCGCACCGCGGCCGAGGGCTGGGTCTGCAGGGTGGAGTCCGGCCCGGCGACCGTGCCGAAGGACGCCACCTCCGCCAGCCAGGGCAGGCCGCGCTCCTCGACGAGCGTCCTGCGGGCGACGACCACCGCGGCCGCCCCGTCGGAGATCGGCGAGGACGACCCGGCGGTGATGGTGCCGTCGGCGCGGAAGGCCGGCCGCAGCCGCGAGAGGGACTCCACCGTGGTGTCGGGACGGATGCCCTCGTCCCGCTCGACCGTCACGGGGGCGCCCTTGCGCTGCGGCACCTGGACCGGGACGACCTCCTCGGCGAAGACCCCGTCCTCCCAGGCCCGTGCGGCGAGCCGGTGGGAGCGGGCGGCGAAGGCGTCCTGCTCCTCGCGCGTGGAGCTGTACCGGGCCGCGGTGGCGCTGCCCGGCTCGCCGGACGGGGCACCGGCGCCGCCGGCCGGGTCCGCCGGGTCGTTGGCCTGCTCGGTGAGCGCGCCCATCGGCTGCGCCGTGAAGGTGTCGCGCAGCCCGTCGTAGGCCATGTGGTCCAGCAGGGCCACGTCGCCGAACAGGTGGCCGGACCGGCTGCCGGGCAGCAGGTGCGGGGCCTGCGACATGGACTCGGTCCCGGCGGCCACGACCACGTCGGCCATCCCGGCGCGGATCAGGGCGTCGGCCAGGGCGACGGCGTCCAGGCCGGACAGGCACACCTTGTTGACCGCGGTGGCGGGCACGGTCATGGGCAGCCCGCCGGCGACGGCGGCCAGGCGGGCCGGGGACTGGCCCACGCCGGCCTGGAGCACCTGCCCGACGACGGCCTGGTCGACCTCGTCGGGCGACAGGCCGGACCGCTCGAGGGCCGCCCGGATGGCGGCCCCGGCCAGCTGGGGGGCGGTGAGCGAGGACAGCGCACCCTGCATCCGCCCCATGGGCGTGCGGGCACCGGCGACGACGACGGAGACCATGGGCACCACGCTAACGCCCGCCACGGGCCTGCCGGACGGGCCCGTGCGACGTACCGTGGGCGGGTGCCCGACGCCGAGGACCCGACGCCCGCGACGCCCCCGGCCCTGGGCATCCCGGGCCTGCTGGGCGTGGACCACGTCGGGATCGCCGTCGCCGACCTCGACGCGGCGATCGCCTTCCACACCGACGTGCTCGGGCTGGTGCTCACCCACCGCGAGACCAACACCGACCAGCAGGTGGAGGAGGCCATGCTCGCGGCCCCGGACCACGGCGGGAGCGGCACGGGCAGCGGCACGGGCAGCGGCACCGGTGCAGCCCGGACCCAGGTGCAGCTGCTCGCCCCGACCGGCCCGGCCTCGACCCTGGCCCGGTTCCTCGACCGCTCGGGGCCGGGCCTGCAGCAGCTCGCCTACCGGGTCGTGGACGTGGTCGCGGCCGCCGAGCACCTGCGCGGGCGCGGGGTCCGCGTGCTCTACCCGGAGCCGAGGCGGGGGACGGCCGGGAGCCTGGTGAACTTCGCCCACCCCAAGGACTGCGGGGGCGTCCTGGTCGAGCTCGTCCAGCCTGCGGGGGGCGGGACCGGACCGGTCGGCGCCGTCTAGTCTCGACCCACCGCACGCGCCCCGCCCCACGCCCGTGACCCCCCTGTCACCCCCCTGTCACCCCCCTGTCACCCCCCTGTCACCGCCCGCCCGAGGGAGCCCCGCAGTGAGCGACACCAGCCAGAGCCAGTTCGCCGTCGTCATGCGTGGCTACGACCGGGGCCAGGTGGAGGCCCGCCTGGGCCAGCTCGAGCGCTCGCTCAAGGAGGCGCGCTCCCGCGTGGAGGACCTCGACGCCCGGTCGATGAAGCTGGCCGGCGAGCTGTCCGAGGCGCACCGGCAGCTGCGCGAGGGCGAGCGCCCGTCGTACTCGGGGCTGGGCTCGCGGATCGAGCAGCTGCTCCGCCTCGCCGAGGAGCAGTCCTCCGACATGGTCGCCCAGGCCACCGAGGACGCGGAGACCATGCGCGCCCAGGCCCGCCTGGAGATCACCGAGGTGCGGGCCTCCGCCGAGAACGCCGTGGCCGAGACCCGGGCCACCGCCTCCCGCGACGCCCAGGAGGCGCTGGACTCCGCGCGCAACGAGGCCGACGAGATCGCGACCGACGCCCGCCGCCGTGCGGACGAGCTGGTCCAGGGGGCCGAGCGCCAGGCCGCCCGCCTGGTCGCGGCGGCCGAGCAGGAGGCCTCGGAGAAGCGCTCCACCGCCGACCGCGACGTCGCCCGGCTCCGGGCCACCGCCGAGCGGGAGGCGACCGAGGTGCGGGTCGCGGCCCAGCGCGAGGCCGACGACCTGCTGGGCGCCGCCCGCCACGACGCCGACGCCATGCGCGCGGAGGCCGAGCAGCTCGTGGTCCGGGTGCGCGCGGAGACCGGGCAGCAGCGCGCGGACCTCGACATGGAGCTCGCCCAGGCCCGGGAGGAGACCGAGCGCGACATCGCCGCCCGCCACGAGGCCGCCGTGCACCAGGCGCAGACCCTGGTCGGGGAGGCCGAGGGCCGGGCCGGCGCCGCGGAGGCCCGGGCCGCCAAGGCGGCCGAGGCGGCGGAGGGCACGCGCCGCAGCGCCGACGAGCAGGCCCGGGCGCTGGTCGCCAACGCCCGCCGCAACGCCGACGACGCCCTGGCCCAGGCGCGGCTGCACGCCGAGCGGGTGCTCACCGAGGCCCGCGCCGAGGCCGAGCGCCACCGCGGCACCGCCCAGCGCGAGGTCGACGACCTCACGCGCCAGCGCGAGTCGATCACCGCGCACCTCAACCAGCTGCGCAGCCTGCTCGGCGGCGGCGGGGGCGCCCCGGCGGCCATCGAGGAGCCGGCGCCCCGGACCGCCCTGGCCGGGCCCGCCGGCACCGGGAGCTCCGGGAGCACCGGGAGCTCGGACGGCGAGGGCACCGACGGCCCGACCGGTCCCGCGGGCACCGACGGTCCCGGCACCGGCGGCCAGGACGTGGCCGGGGACCCGGCGGACGACGTGGTGGACGGCGAGCTCGAGGAGCCGCACGAGGGCGACCAGGGCACGGCGGACGAGGGGTCCGCGGCCGGCGGCGCCGACGAGCACGCCGCAGCGGGCGGGACGCCGGAGCGTCGCTGACGTGGTCCCTGCCGCAGGCGGTCGCCCGGCCCTACCGTGACCGGGTGAGCACGAGGACGACGTCGGGGAGCACCGCCGGTGAGCCGGCTGCCCCGGCGCCGGTCCCCACCGGCCCGGCCCCTGGGGCACGACCCGACCAGGACCCGGACCAGGACCTCGACCAGGACCCCGACCAGGACCCGACCAGGACCCGGACCAGGCCCCCGACCCGGCCCCCGACCCGGCCCCGGACCAGGCCCCCGACCAGGCCCCGGACGAGGCACGGTCCGCCGCACCGGCGCCCGGGGCGGCCGTGCCCGTGCCGGTCGTCACCGTCTCCCCCGGCGGCGGCCGCCACTTCTCGCCGTTCACCATCGGCTTCTCCGGCGCGCTCGGCGTGCTGGTGGCGGTGGCCCTGGTCCAGGCCGTGGTCCAGGCCGGCCAGATCGTCACCCTCGTGTTCGCGGCCCTGTTCCTCGCGCTGAGCCTGGACCCCTTCGTCAGCTGGCTGCAGCGGCGCGGGCTGCCCCGCGCCGGGGCGGTGGGCGTGACCTTCGCGCTGCTGGTGGTCCTCGTCGGCGGCTTCGTCGCCGCGGTGGCCCCGCTCGTGCTGTCCGAGTCCAGCCAGCTGCTGCGGATCACGCCGATCTACATCACGCGCCTGGAGCAGACGGAGCTCTCGCAGACCCTCGACGCCCGGTTCGGGATCTTCCAGCGGATCAACACCGAGGTGGAGAACCGGCTCTCCTCGAGCACCACCATCGACGCGCTCTTCGGCGGCGTGCTCGGCGCGGGCCGCGCGGTGGTGACCGGGGTCTTCAGCGTCCTGCTCGTGCTGGTCCTCACCCTGTACTTCCTGGCCTCGCTGCGCAGCATCACGCACGGCGCCTACCGCCTGGTGCCGAGCAGCCGCCGCGAGCGCTGGCAGGAGATCGGCGACGAGGCCCAGCGCCGGGTCGGCGGGTACGTGCTCGGCCAGCTCGGGGTGGCGTCCCTCAACGGGGTGCTGTCGTTCCTGGTCATGAGCATCCTCGACGTGCGCTACTCCGTGGCGCTGGCCTTCGCGGTCGGCGTCTGCGGCCTGGTCCCGCTCGTCGGGGCCACCATCGGGGCGGTCCTCGCCTGCACCGTCGCGGCGCTGGGCGACGGGAGCGACGGCGTCGTGCTCGCGGTGTGGTTCCTCGTCTACCAGCAGGTGGAGAACTACGTGATCCTGCCGCGGATCATGGCCCGCACCGTCGCGGTCCCCAGCACCCTGGCCGTGGTCGCGGCCCTGCTGGGCGGCTCCCTGCTGGGTCTCATCGGCGCCCTGGTCGCCATCCCGCTCGCGGCGACCGTCCTGCTCGTGGTGCAGAAGGTGGTGTACCCGCGCCAGGAGCGGCTCTGAGCCCCCGCGCCCGTCGACGGGGCGCCGTGCCCGTTGTGCGCTATAACTCCCGGTGTGGTGGGTCCGTCCCGGCCTGGGGGCGGGCCGCCGTGACGAAGGAGTCGACGCCATGACCTCTGCCCCGTCCACCCGGACCGGCTCCGGCGTCCCGGCCGCGCCGGCCGGCCGCCGCGGCCCCGTGCAGACGCTGGTGTGGGTGGGGGTCGCCGTGCTCGGCGCCGTCGCCTGGACCGTGCTGGCCCTCTCGCGCGGGGAGGAGGTGTCCGCGCTGTGGATCCTGTTCGCCGCGCTGGCCTCGTACGCCATCGCCTACCGGTTCTACAGCCGCTTCATCGCCTACCGCGTGCTGCTGCTCGACGAGACCCGCGCCACCCCGGCCGAGCGCCTCGACAACGGCGTCGACTACGAGGTCACCGACCGGCGGGTCCTCTTCGGCCACCACTTCGCCGCCATCGCCGGCGCCGGGCCGCTGGTCGGTCCCGTGCTGGCGGCCCAGATGGGCTACCTGCCCGGCACGATCTGGATCGTCGTCGGCGTCATCTTCGCCGGCGCCGTGCAGGACATGGTCGTCCTGTTCTTCTCCATGCGCCGCGACGGCAAGAGCCTCGGGCAGATGGTGCGCGAGGAGATCGGGCCGGTGGGCGGCGTCGCCGCCCTGGTGGCCGTGTTCGCCATCATGATCATCATCCTGGCGGTGCTCGCCCTCATCGTCGTCAACGCCCTGGCCGAGTCGCCGTGGGGCGTCTTCTCCATCGCGCTGACGGTCCCGATCGCCCTGTTCATGGGCGTGTACCTGCGGGTGATCCGGCCGGGCCGGGTCCTGGAGGCCACGGCCATCGGCGTCGTCCTGCTGCTGCTGGCCATCGTGGGCGGCGGGTACGTCGAGGCGACCGGCCTGGCCGACGCGCTGACCCTGAGCAAGGAGACGCTCGTCCTCGCGCTCGTGGTCTACGGCTTCGTCGCCTCGGTGCTGCCGGTGTGGATGCTGCTCACCCCGCGCGACTACCTGTCCACGTTCATGAAGATCGGCGTCATCGCCCTGCTGGCGATCGCGCCTGCTGCTGGCGCGCCCGGTGCTGGCCAACGAGGCGGTCACCGACTTCGCCCTCGAGGGCAACGGCCCGGTGTTCGCCGGGTCCCTGTTCCCGTTCGTGTTCATCACGATCGCCTGCGGGGCGCTGTCGGGCTTCCACGCGCTCATCAGCTCCGGCACCACGCCGAAGATGATCGCCAAGGAGGGCCAGGTCCGGTTCATCGGCTACGGCGGGATGCTCATGGAGAGCTTCGTCGCCATCAGCGCCCTCATCGCCGCCTCGGTCATCGACCAGGGCCTGTACTTCGCCATCAACTCCCCGGCCGGGCGCGACCGGCGGCACGCCCGAGAGCGCGGCGGCCTTCGTGCAGGGCCTGGGCTTCGACACCAGCGCGGCCACGATCTCCTCCGCAGGCCGCGGCGGTCGAGGAGGACCTGGTCTCCCGCACCGGCGGGGCCCCGACGCTGGCCCTGGGCATCTCGCAGATCTTCGGCAGCGCGTTCGGCGGCGGCCTGCAGGCGTTCTGGTACCACTTCGCGATCATGTTCGAGGCGCTGTTCATCCTCACCGCCGTCGACGCCGGCACCCGCGTGGGCCGGTTCATGCTCCAGGACACGGTCGGCAACGTGTGGAAGCGGTTCGGCGACCTGTCGTGGCGGCCCGGCCAACTACCTCGCCAGCGCGGCCGTGGTCGGCGCCTGGGGCTACTTCCTCTAGGTCGGCGTCACCGACCCGCTGGGCGGGATCAACCAGCTCTTCCCGCTGTTCGGGATCGCCAACCAGCTGCTCGCGGCCATCGCGCTGACGCTCGTGCGTCACGCTGATGATCAAGCACGGCAAGGCCCGCTGGGCCTGGGTGCCGGGCATCCCGCTGGTCTGGGACCTCGTCGTCACCATGACCGCGAGCTACCAGAAGGTGTTCAGCGACGTCCCCGCGATCGGCTACTTCGCCCAGCGCTCCCGCTACGCCGACGCCCTCGCCGCCGGCGAGGTCCTGGCCCCTGCGACCGACGCGGGCCAGATGCAGCAGGTGGTCACGAACTCCACGACCAACGGCGTCCTCCAGGCGGTCTTCGCCGTGCTCGTCCTCGTGGTCGTCGTGAACGCGGCCGTCGTCGTGGTGAGGGCGCTGCGGGCCGGGAGCCTGCCCACCACCGAGGTGCCGCACACGCGCAGCCGGATCGTCGAGCCGGCCGGGCTGTTCCCGACCGAGCGAGGAGAAGGCGGCCATGGCGGCCCACGAGGACCGCCTCGTCGGCGGGGGCCAGCAGTGAGCACCTCCCACGCCCCCGGCGGTCCCCGCGCTGCCGGGCCTGCTCGCGCGGGCCTGGCGGGGGACGGTCTGGTACCTGCGCGCGGTCACCGGCGAGGACCGCTGGGACGCCCACGTGCGGGACTGCGAGGCCCACGGCCTCCCGACCGGGACCCGCCGGGAGTTCGAGCGGCGCCGGCAGGACCGGGCGGAGGGCTGTGCGGTCGACCGCTGCTGCTGAGGGCAGCCGAGGGCTGCTGGGGCTGCTGAGGGCCCGCCTGCCGGGTCAGGTGATGCGCGTGGTGACCCGCTCGTAGGGCCCGTCCCACGTGGTCGGCAGCGGGTGCGCCTGCGGCGCGACCGCCTCGACGACGTGGTCGAGCACCGTGCGGACGTTCCCCTCCCCCACCACCAGGTGCTTGGCCCCGACGAGGGGGACGACGCGCGCCCGGGGCACCAGGGCGAAACGCTCGGCGGCCTCGGGGGGGCGCAGGTAGTCGTCGTGCTCGGGGACCAGCGCGGTGACGGGCCGCCCGTCGGCCGCCCACCAGCGCAGGTCCTCCTCCGTCGTCCAGCGCAGCGGCGGCGACAGCAGCACCAGCCCCGCGACGAGCGGGTCCCGGGCGTGGCGCAGGGCGAGGTCCGTGCCGAACGACCAGCCGAGGACGGTCACGGCCGGCAGCCCGTGGTCCTCGACGAGGGCCAGCGCCGCGGTGACGTCGTGGCGCTCGGCGTCGCCCGCGTCGAAGGTCCCCTCCGACGTGCCGCGCGGGCTGCTCACCCCGCGCAGGTTGAACCGCAGGACGGCGACCCCGGCGAGGGCGGGCAGCCGCTGGGAGGCCTTGAGCAGCACGTGGGAGTCCATGTAGCCGCCGTGCGTGGGCAGCGGGTGCAGGCACACGAGCGTGGCCACGGGGTCGCGGTCGGCGGGCAGCGCGAGCTCGCCCACCAGGCGCAGCCCGTCGGGCGTGTGCAGCTCCACGTCCTCGCGGCGGGCCGGCAGCCGCACCGCGGGACCGAGCTCGACGGGGCCCCGGGCGGGCACGACCTGCTGGGTCAGGGAGGGCGGGACCACGGGGGCGAGGCTATCCGCCACGGACGGGCGGGGCCGGTCCGCCCGGCACGGCCGGTCCGCCCGGCACGGGGCCGGGCGGACCGGGCGTCGCTCAGCCCTCGCGGGCGAGCACCTCGATCTCGGACAGCGTCATCCACCGGCCGACCGGGTAGGCGGTCAGCACCACCCGGACGGCGCGCGTCGCGGTGCCGTCCAGCGGCACCGTGACCACGGGCGCCTGCTGGCCCTGCACCGGGACCGGGACGGGGGCCCCGGCGTCGCGCCAGGTCCCGTCCGCGGCCCGCACCTGGACCTGCAGGCTCTGGGCGTAGCTGTCGGCGCCGTCGCGGTAGAAGTGGACGACCAGCCCGGTGACCTCGCGGTCCCGCGGCAGCGTCACCGTGACGGTGTCCGTGGCGTTGCCCGTGCCCGACCGCCAGTTGGACCAGGCCTTCTCGCCCAGGCGGCCGTCGACCAGCCGGGACGCGGAGTAGCCGCCCTCGGTGTAGGTCGCCGAGGCCGTCGTGCCGGCCTCGCGGGCCGCGTTGACGATCCGCGGGACGACGGTGACCACGGCGGTCACCCCCGCCGTGCGCCCCGCCGCCACGACGACGGTCCCGGCGACCTCGAGCGTCCCGGGCGTGGCGACGTCCTGCGGGCCGACCGCCGCCCACGCCACGGGCAGGTCGACCGCGAGGCCGCCCGCGGTGGTCGCGGGCACGGTGGCGGGCAGCTCGGGCAGCGTCCCGGCCGTCGTGGTGACCTCGACCTCCGCGGTGACGTCGGTGACGTCGTCCACGACGACCTCGGCGACCACGCGGTGGCGCTGGCCGAGCAGGTCGGTGGCGCTGCCGACGACCGGGACGGTCCGCGTGGACGTCCACGACCGCCCGCCGGTGGGGCGCCAGGTGACGGGCAGGGCCGCGCCGGTGCCGCCCGGCGTGGTCGGGACCACGGTGGCGGGCAGGACCGGCTCGACGCCGCGCGGGGTGAACAGGCGGACCGGCTCGACGCCGGTCACGGTCTCGTCCCGGACCGTCCACCGCTGGTTGTCGCCGGAGTTGGGCTGCCAGGTCCCCACCGGGGAGCCGTCCTCGCGGGCCTGCCCGCCGACCTCGACGAGGCGGCCGCTGCCGACGTTGACGAAGGTGTAGGTGCCGTCGCCCGTGGTCGACAGGACCCACCGGGCGGAGGGCCCGACCGCGCCCACGGCGGCCGCGCGGACCAGGCTGCCGTCCGCGGCCACGGCCAGCCGCTCGCCCGTGGCCACGTTGGTGACCTCGTGCTCGGTGCGGCTGCCCTCCTCGGTCAGCGCCCGCAGGCGCCACAGCTGCGTCGTGGCGGCGGCGTCGGTGCGCAGGACCAGGCCGGCCCCGTCGGCGGCCGGGGCCAGGCTGCGGTCGCTCTGCACGCCGTCGACGCGGTAGACGTGGCCGCGCTGGGCGAGGGCGGCGTCGTCCGCCACCCCGCGCACCCCGTCGACGACCACGGTGACGACCGAGGCGGCGGGCGCCACGAAGCGCGCGGTGCCGTCGACGACGTCCACGGCCGGCTGCTCGACCAGGGCCCCGTCGGCGCTGGTGACCACGACGCGGGCCTGCGCCCGGGGGTGGACGGTGGCGAAGCCGGACAGGTCGAGGTCGACCGTGCGGGCGGCGTCGCTGCCGTTGACGTGGACGAGGGTCGTGGCGCTGCCGTCGGCCGACACCGCGGCGACGGAGTCCTCGTCGTCCACCCCGACCAGGTGGTCACCGGGCCGCACGAAGTGGGTGAAGTTCCGGACCGTGTCGAACTTGGTGTTCGTGTAGACCGGGCACGTCTCGAGGGTGTCCTCGGCGGTGCAGTCGAACGGCATCTGGATGCTGCCCCAGTTCATGCCGAGGGCCGACTCCCCGCCCGGCGCCATGTTCGCGTAGTCCTCGACGGGCTGCCAGAACACCCAGGCGCTGGGCTCGAGCTCGCGCAGGTCGTCGACGATGCGGTCGGCCATGCCGAGCCCGGGCTCCATGGATCGAAGTCCTGCCGGTCGCCCCAGTTGCCCTCGACCTCGCTCATCCACAGCGGCTTGTCCTCGCCCTTGGCCACGTCGCGCGCCGCTGGTGCGCTGCCCCGTGCCGTAGGTGTGGACGTTGAGCTGGTCGACGGAGTCCTGGGCGGCCTGGCGTAGCCGTACCAGTCGGTCGAGGAACATGCCCGGGGTTGGTCTCGTCCGGCGCGGAGATGCGCTCCGCCGCTGCCCGCGCCGCTCCAGCTCGGCGTCGAGCGCCCTGATGACCTCGGCCTGGCAGCGCCGGGCCGACGTGGGCGCCCTCCTGCCGGCCGCCGATCGGGTTGCCGTCGGCGCCGAGCCGGGTGCCCCAGTACGCGGGTGTTGGGCTCGTTGAGCGGGTCGATCGGTGTCGACCGTGATGCCGTGCGCCGTCTCCAGCTGCTGGTGACGCGCGTCAGGTAGGCCGCGAAGTCGTCGACGCTCTCGGGCCGGATCTGCTCCGCGATGGCGTCGAAGCCGCCGCTGACGTAGCCGCTCTCGGTCATGAACCACGGCGGGGAGTTGCTGAAGGCCTCCCAGTGCGTGATGTCGCCCTTGATCCGGTCGACCCACCAGCGCTGGCGTGGCGTCGGCGCTCGAGGTCCCAGTGCGTCGGGGTCCTCCGGGTCCCACCAGTCCTTGTCCTCGCGGGTCGTGCCCTCCGGCGCCTTCCACCAGCCCTGCACGGCGCCGCCGGGGCGCAGGTAGTCGGGCACGTCGGGGGCGTTGCCGCCGCCGATGTTGTACCGGGCGATGTTGAGCCGCAGCCCGTCCTGCGCCGAACAGCAGCCGGCGAGCTCCTCGCGGACCTCGTCGGGGTAGTCGCCGGTCGCGTTCGCGAACCAGACCAGGCTCGTGCCCCAGCCCTCGAACTCGGGCTGCGCGTACGACGGGTCGGGGGTGATCGTGAGGTCGGCGGCCGGCCGGTCCGGCTGCTCAGCCCTCGGCACGGCCGCCGTGGTCGTCGGCGCCGTGGTCGCCGGCGACGCGGTCGCGGGGGCGGCCGTGGCGAGCAGGCAGCCCGCCGCCAGGGCGGCGAGCAGGGGTCGTGCACCTCGTCGTGCAGGGTCCATGGGGTCCGCTCCTTCGCGTGAGACCGTGTCGGCTGCGCCCGGTCCGTCCCGATGGTTGCGCAACCATCCGCGCAGATCGTCACCCCTCGTGCCGCCCGGCGTCAAGGCGTGACAGCTCGCCGGCTGCCTATGCTGCGGCGGTGCCGGAGCCCCAGACCACGCCCGCCCAGGCCAGGCGGCCGGGTGCGTCGCTGGCCGACGTGGCCCGTCTCGCCGGCGTCTCGGCGACGACGGTGTCCCGGGTCAGCACCGGCGCGGACACCGTCCGTCCCGAGACGAGGACGAGGGTCCTGGAGGCGATGCGGGCCGTCGGCTACTCCCCCAACGTGGCCGCCCGGGCGCTGAAGTACGGCAGCTTCCGGTCGATCGGGATCATCGCCCACCGCCTGGCCCGCACCGGCGAGTCGCTCACGGTCGAGGCCGTCGTCGAGGCGGCCCGCGCCGAGGGGTACACCGTGAGCCTCGTCGACCTGCCGTCCCCGACCCCGCTCGAGCTGTCCGCCGCGGCCACGCACCTGTCCGGCCAGGCCGTCGACGGCCTCGTGGTCATCCGGGCCGAGGTCAGCACGGCCGAGGAGCTCCGCCTGCCGCCCCGGCTGCCCGTCGTCACGTCGGACTCGCAGTTCGTCGGGCACCACGCCGCGGTCGCGGCCGACCAGCAGGGCGGGAGCCGGGCGGCCGTCGAGCACCTGCTGGCCCTGGGGCACCCGACGGTGCACCACCTCGCCGGTCCTCCCGGCTCGTGGCCCGCGCGCCTGCGGACCGAGACCTGGCGGCAGACGCTCCAGCAGGCCGGGCGGCCGGTCCCCGAGCCCTTCGCGGGCGACTGGACGGCGGCCTCCGGGCTCGCCGCGGCGGGGCGGGTCGCCGCGGACCCCCGCGTCACCGCGGTCTGGTGCGCCAACGACGAGATGGCCGCGGGGCTCGTGCGGGGGCTGCACGAGCGCGGGGTCGCCGTGCCGGGCGAGGTGTCCGTGGTCGGCTTCGACGACATCCCGGTCGCTGCCTACCTGTGGCCGCCGCTCACCACCGTGGTCCAGGACTTCCCGGAGATCGGGCGCCGGCTGGTGGAGCTGCTCGTGCGCCAGATCCGCGACCACGAGGACCAGACCGACGTCCACAGCGTCGTGCCGGCCCACCTGGTCGTGCGCGCGAGCACCGCCGCCCACCGCCCCCGCTGACGGCCCCCTCGACCCTCACATGCGTGGGCGTCCTGACCGAGGTGGTCCAGGAGGGGGCGCAGATGCTCTGCGCGACGCTCTCCCCCGTGCTCGCCTCGTTGCCCGGGTTCACGTCCGCCGGCCGCAGGGCGCACACCCCCGAGCCTGCACACGCGTGCAGGCTGCACACCCGTGCAGGACGGGAGGTGCTCGTCGGCCGGCAGCACGGACCGCGTCGTGCCCGCCTCAGCGGCCGGTGCGCGCCTTCCGCTCCCAGCAGGCGGTGTGCCAGTGGCGGCGGGCGTCCGCGGCCTCCCCGCCGAGCAGGGGACGGTCGGCGGGCCAGGCGACCACGTGCGGGGTGGCCGGTCGGATCCGGGCCGGGCAGCCCGGGCAGGTGTAGTCCTTGGTGCTCGTGGCCCCGCTGATCCGGCGCACCAGCCACGCCCCGTCGGGCAGGTGCTCGGTGACGTCGGGGGTGCCGGCGGAGCGCAGCGGCCGGTCCTGGGCCCCGGCGCGCTGCCACTTGCTCAGCCCGCGGGAGGGGGGTCGCTTCGCCATGGGCCCAGTGTCCCCCGTGCCGCGGCCGCGGCCGCGCGGCCCGGCAGGCCCGGCCCGTCCGGCGGTCCGGGACCGCGTCGGCGCCGCCTAGGCTGCACGGCGTGCGGATGGTGATCGCCCGGTGCGAGGTGACCTACTCGGGGCGGCTCGACGCCTACCTGCCCCCCGCGACGCGGCTGCTGGTGCTCAAGGCGGACGGCTCGGTGCTCGTGCACTCCGACGGCGGGTCGTACAAGCCGCTCAACTGGATGTCTCCGCCCTGCTCGACCACGGTCGAGGCCCCTGCCGACACCGACCCCGAGGGCACGGTCGAGGTCTGGCGGGTGCGGGCGAAGAAGGGCGAGGACGAGCTCCGCGTCGTGGTCCACGAGGTGCTCCACGACCACAGCATCGAGCTCGGCGTCGACCCGGGGCTGGTCAAGGACGGCGTCGAGGCGCACCTGCAGGTCCTCCTGGCCGCCCACACCGACACCTTCGGTGACGGGATGCGGCTGGTCCGGCGCGAGCACATGACGCCGATCGGCCCGGTCGACCTGCTCCTGCGCGACGCGGCCGGCGCCCACGTGGCCGTGGAGGTCAAGCGCCGCGGCGAGATCGACGGGGTCGAGCAGCTCACCCGCTACCTCGAGCTGATGAACCGGGACCCGATGCTCGCGCCGGTCCGCGGCATCTTCGCCGCCCAGGAGATCAAGCCGCAGGCCCGCGTGCTCGCCACCGACCGGGGCATCGAGTGCGTGGTCGTGGACTACGTCGGGCTGTCGGGCCGCGACGACCCCACCGCCCGGCTCTTCTAGGCCCGCGGGCGCCCGCAGGCGCCAGGTCGTCGGCGACCGCCCGCAGGTCCGCGACCAGGCCGGCGAGCAGGTCGTCGTCGGCCGACCGGCCGACCGGTGCGGGCGTCCACCCCGGCCAGGCGGGCCAGGGCGGCCCCGTCCAGCGCGGCCAGCAGCAGCCGCGTCCGGGAGGTGTCGCGCCCCGCGCCGGCGAGCACGCTGCTCCACCAGCCGCACCACCTCGGCGTCCCAGCGCTGCAGCGAGGCCCGCAGCGCGGGCGTGCCCGCCGCGGCACAGCACCTGCTCGAGCAGGCCGCGCACGCGGGCCGGGTCCGGGCCGCCCGGGGCCGGGTCGAACCAGACCCGGACCAGCACGCTCCTCCCAGCCCCGCACGCCCGCGAGGCCGGGCCCGTCGAGCACCGCGGTGGCCGCGGCCAGGTGCGCCGCGAAGACCTGCTGGGCGGCCTCGCGCACCAGGTCGTCGACCGAGGCGAAGTAGTAGGTCACCGCGGCCAGGGGGACCTCGGCCCGGCCGGCGACCGCGCGCGCGGTCACCGCGGCGGGCCCGGTCTCACCGAGCAGCGAGGCGGCCGCCGCCACCAGGGCGGAACGGCGCTGCTCGCCGCGCCCGGCCGGGCTCACCGGCTGGTGAGCTGCAGGCCGACGACGCCGGCCACGACCAGCACGATGCTCACCAGCCGTCCGGCCGTCGCCGGCTCGCCGAAGGCCAGCATCCCCACGACCGCGGTCCCGACCGCGCCGATGCCGACCCAGACCGCGTAGGCGCTGCCGACCGGCAGGCTGCGCAGGCCGGTGTTGAGCAGCGTGAAGCTCACCACCGCCGCCGCGACGAAGGCCACGGACCAGCCGGCGTGCCGGAAGCCGTCCGACAGCTTGAGCGACACGGCGAAGACGGTCTCGAACAGACCGGCGACGACGACGAGCAACCAGGCCACGGGGGACCGTCCTTCGACTGGTACGGGCGTACTAACCGGTACGACCGTACCACTCCCGCTCGGCGCCGGCCCCCCGGCGGCTCAGCGTGCGGCGCGCAGGACCTCTCCGGCGATGGCGGCGTCGGCGGGGAAGACCATGACCCGGGGCCCCTGCGTCGTGGGCGCGAGCGTCGCGCGGATCCCGTGCTCGAGCAGGCGCTGGCGCAGCATCTCGGCCTCGACGAACGTGGCCGGCCGGGCGACCGGGGTGAGCAGGCCGTACTCGTCCTCGCCGCCCCGCGCCGGCCGGCGGGAGACCAGCGAGCGGCCGCGGCTGAACGTCCAGCGCAGCAGCAGGACCAGCACGAGGACCAGCCCCAGGGCCACCACGGGACCGAAGGCGTAGCTGTAGCTCTCCCACGCGGGCACGGCCCCAGTGTGCGCCCGGGCCCGGCCCGCCGTCTCCCCGGGCGGCACCTAGGCTGCAGCCGTGGTCATCCTCTCGCGCATCTACACCAAGACCGGCGACGCCGGCACGACCGACCTGGGCGACATGTCGCGCACCCACAAGACCGACCCGCGGCTGGTGGCCTACGCCGACACCGACGAGGCGAACTGCGCGATCGGCGAGGCCCTGGCCGGGGCCCCGCGCGCCGAGCTCGACGCCGACGTCGTCGAGCTGCTGCTGCGGGTGCAGAACGACCTGTTCGACGTGGGCGCGGACCTGTGCACCCCGCTGCGGCCGCACTACGAGTACCCGCCGCTGCGCGTGACGGAGGCCTACGTGGCCGACCTCGAGCAGGCCATCGACACCTTCAACGCCGACCTGCCCAAGCTGCGCTCCTTCGTGCTGCCCGGCGGCACCCTCGCCGCGGCCCGCCTGCACACCGCCCGCACGGTCGTCCGCCGCGCGGAGCGCTCGACCTGGGAGGCGCTCGAGCGCTACGGCACGGAGCCCGTGGCCGCCGAGGACGGGGCCGGCGGCGTGAGCCAGCTGACCGCGCAGTACCTCAACCGGCTCTCGGACCTGCTGTTCGTCCTGTCCCGCTACGCCAACCGCTCGGTGGGCGACGTCATGTGGGCCCCCGGCGGAGGCCGCCAGGCCGCCCCCGGGGACGGGCCGGCAGAACCCGGCGCGACCCCCTGAGCGCGACCCCGCCGCCCGTCAGGCGACGTTGACCCCGCGGCCCGGGGGGCCGGACTCGGCCCACAGCACGAGGGCCGTCGCGGTCGACGGCGGCACGGCGAGCTCCACGGCCCGCCCCCGGACGGTGCCGTGCAGCACGGTCAGGCCCGCGGACGCCCCGTGGTCCTCGCCCGCCGAGCGGTGCCCGGACAGCAGCAGCTCGCTGCGGTCCAGCACCAGCGAGCGCGACGCCAGCAGGGTGTAGGCCGGGAACCAGCGCAGCGCGCCGGGGTCGAAGCGCGCGGCCCCGCGGCGCCAGCGCGCGCTCGGCCCGCCGGCCTCGGGCAGGCGGACCGAGCAGGGGAAGGCGCCGAGGCCGTGGACGAACCGGCTCCACTGCACCACCACGGAGACGACCGTGGTGATCAGGGCGACGACCACCCCGACGAGCAGGGCCAGGCCGAGGGACACCTGGAGCAGGGGCACCTCGTCGCCGAGGACGCCCGAGCCCGGCCCGAGGGGCAGTCCCAGCGCGTCCGTCGGCCCGACCCTCTCAGCCCTTGGCGGACCCGGAGGAGACCGTGACCTGCTGCGCGACGATCGTCACGAGGTCGTGGTCGACGGACAGGAACCCCGACGACACCTCGGCCACGAGCGAGTCCCCGCCGACCGCCGTCACGGACACGGGCCCGTCGGCGAGCAGCGACAGGAACGGCTCGTGGCCGGGCAGCACGCCGAGCGACCCCTCGGGCGTGACCGCCGAGACCATGCTGGCCTCGCCGGTCCACACCTCGCGGTCGGCCGCGACGACCTGCACCTGCAGCGGCATCAGGAACCGGTCTCCTTCTGGATGCGGTCCCACTGGCGCATGACGTCCTCGAGCCCGCCGACGTTGTAGAAGGCCTGCTCGGCGACGTGGTCGAGCTCGCCGTCGGCGATCTTCGAGAAGCCCTCGATGGTCTCGGCCAGCGGCACGGTCGAGCCGGGCACCGAGGTGAACTTCTCCGCCATGTACGTGTTCTGGGAGAGGAACTGCTCGATGCGGCGGGCCCGGTTGACGACCAGCTTGTCCTCCTCGGACAGCTCGTCGACACCGAGGATCGCGATGATGTCCTGCAGCTCCTTGTTGCGCTGGAGGATCTGCTTGACCCGGGTCGCCGTGCGGTAGTGGTCGTCGGAGATGAACCGGGGGTCCAGGATCCGCGAGGTCGAGGTCAGCGGGTCCACGGCCGGGTAGAGGCCGCGCGAGGCGATGTCGCGGCTCAGGGCCGTGGTCGCGTCGAGGTGCGCGAACGTCGTGGCCGGGGCCGGGTCGGTGTAGTCGTCGGCGGGGACGTAGACGGCCTGCAGCGAGGTGATGGAGTGACCGCGGGTCGAGGTGATCCGCTCCTGGAGCTGGCCCATCTCGTCGGCCAGGTTGGGCTGGTAGCCCACGGCGGAGGGCATGCGGCCCAGCAGGGTCGACACCTCGGAGCCGGCCTGGGTGAACCGGAAGATGTTGTCGATGAACAGCAGCACGTCCTGGCCCTGCACGTCGCGGAAGTACTCCGCCATCGTCAGCGCGGACAGGGCGACGCGCAGACGCGTGCCCGGCGGCTCGTCCATCTGGCCGAAGACCAGCGCGGTCTTGTCGATGACGCCCGACTCGGTCATCTCGCCGATGAGGTCGTTGCCCTCACGGGTGCGCTCGCCGACCCCGGCGAACACCGACACACCACCGAAGTTCTCGGCGACGCGGTAGATCATCTCCTGGATGAGGACGGTCTTGCCGACGCCGGCGCCGCCGAACAGGCCGATCTTGCCGCCGTTCACGTACGGGGTGAGCAGGTCGATGACCTTGATGCCGGTCTCGAACATCGAGGTCTTGGACTCCAGCTGGTCGAACGCCGGGGCCGTGCGGTGGATCGGCCAGCGCTCCTTGACCTCGAACGTCTCCCCCTCCTTGAGGTTGAGGACGTCACCGATGGTGTTGAAGACCTTGCCCTTGGTCTGGTCGCCCACGGGGACCGTGATCGGCGAGCCGGTGTCGACGACCGTGGCCCCGCGGACCATGCCGTCGGTCGGCTGCATGGAGATCGCCCGGACCAGGTTGTCGCCGATGTGCTGGGCGACCTCGAGGGTCAGGGTGCGGGTGTCCTCGCCGATGACGACGTCGGTCTTGAGCGCCGCGTAGATGTCGGGCATCGCGTCGGCGGGGAACTCGATGTCGACGACGGGCCCGATGACGCGGGAGACGCGCCCGGTCCCGGCATCGCCGGTGGGCGCCTGCCTGGGGGAGGTCGGGTCCGTGGCGGTGGCGGTCATGGGGGTTCCTTCCGTCGTGCTGGTCATGATTCGGCTCCGGAGGAGGCGAGGGCGTCGGCGCCGCCGACGATCTCGCTGATCTCCTGGGTGATGGCGGCCTGGCGGGCGGCGTTGGCCTGCTGCTCGAGCTTGCGGATGAGGTCCGTGGCGTTGTCGGTCGCGGACTTCATGGCCTGCTGCCGGGCGGCGAGCTCGCTGGCCGCGGCGGAGAGCATGGCGGAGTAGATCCGGCTCTGGATGTACTGCGGGAGCAGGGCGTCCAGCACCGTGGCCGGGTCGGGCTCGAAGGCGTAGAGCGGCTGCAGGTCGGAGGTCGTCTCCTCCTGCACCGCAGCGACCTCGTCGACGACCTCGACCGGGAGCAGCCGGATGACCGTCGGCTCCTGCTTGACCATGTTGACGAAGCGGGTGAAGACGATGTTGATCTCGTCGACCCCGCCGTCGTCGCTGCCGCGCAGGAACGCCTCGACCAGCGCCGCACCGACCTCGCGCGCCACCTCGAACTGCGGCGCGTCGGAGTCACCGGTCCAGGACTGCTCGACCGGACGCTGCCGGAAGGAGTAGAAGGCGACACCCTTGCGGCCCATGAGGTACGGCACCGGCTCCACGCCGGCGTCGCGCAGGCGCTCGGCGAGCCGGTCG
This sequence comes from uncultured Actinomycetota bacterium, assembly GCA_963750335.1. Classification (GTDB taxonomy): domain Bacteria; phylum Actinomycetota; class Actinomycetes; order Actinomycetales; family JBBAYJ01; genus Aquipuribacter. Next base: position 619,948 of record CAVVQD010000008.1, on the reverse strand, counting down.
CCCTCACGGATGACGGCTGAGGAGTACGAGCCCGCGAGGCCGCGGTCGGCCGTGATGAGCAGCACCGCCGCGCGGCGGATGGTCTCGCGCTCCGTGGTCAGCGGGTGGTCGACGTCGGAGAAGCTGGACAGCGCCGACACCGCCCGCGTGATGGCGCGGGCGTACGGCGCCGCCTCCTTGCTGCGCTGCTGGGCCTTGACGATGCGCGAGGCCGCGATGAGCTCCATCGCGCGGGTGATCTTCTTGGTCGAGGTCACCGAGCGGATGCGCTGTCGGTAGACCCGCAGCGAAGCTGCCATGTGGTGTCGTCCGTCCTTCCGTGAGTCCTGTCGTCCGCCGGCGCGATCAGCGCTTCTGGCGGACGATCTGCTCCTGGTTGACGTCGTCCTCGTCCAGGGCGGAGACCTCGTCGTTGCCCGGGGCCCCGATCGGCTGGCCCTTGCTGCGGAAGCCCTGCTTGACCTCGGTGACGGCACGCTCGAGCTCGCTGATCGCGTCGTCCTCGAGCTTGCCGGTCTCCCGGATGGCGGGCAGGACCTTCTCGTTGCGGCGCAGGTGGTCGATGAGCTCCTGCTCGAAGCGCAGCACGTCCTCGGCGGGCACGTCGTCCAGCTGCCCGGTGGTGCCGGCCCAGATGGAGACGACCTGCTCCTCGACCGGGTACGGCGTGTACTGCGGCTGCTTGAGCAGCTCGACCAGGCGCTCGCCGCGGGCCAGCTGGGCGCGGGAGGCCGCGTCCAGGTCGGAGGCGAACATGGCGAACGCCTCGAGCGCGCGGTACTGGGCGAGGTAGGTGCGCAGCGAGCCCGAGACCGACTTCATGGCCTTGACCTGTGCGGCACCACCGACGCGGGACACCGAGATACCCACGTTGATGGCCGGGCGGACGTTGGCGTTGAACAGGTCGGACTCGAAGAAGCACTGGCCGTCGGTGATCGAGATGACGTTGGTCGGGATGAAGGCCGACACGTCGTTGGCCTTGGTCTCGATCATCGGCAGACCGGTCATCGAGCCGCCGCCCAGCTCGTCGGACAGCTTCGCGCAGCGCTCCAGCAGACGGGAGTGCAGGTAGAAGACGTCGCCGGGGTAGGCCTCGCGGCCCGGCGGGCGGCGCAGCAGCAGCGACACCGAGCGGTAGGCCTCGGCCTGCTTGGACAGGTCGTCGAAGACGATGAGGACGTGCTTGCCGGCGTACATCCAGTGCTGGCCGATGGCCGAGCCGGTGTAGGGCGCGAGGTACTTGAAGCCGGCCGGGTCGGAGGCGGGGGCCGCGACGATGGTCGTGTACTCCAGGGCGCCCGGCGTCCTGCAGGGCGCCGCGCACGCCGGAGATCGTCGAGCCCTTCTGGCCGATCGCGACGTAGATGCAGCGGACCTGCTTCTGTCGAGTCGCCGGACTCCCAGTTGGCCTTCTGGTTGATGATCGTGTCGATCGCCACCGCGGTCTTGCCGGTCTGGCGGTCACCGATGATCAGCTGGCGCTGGCCGCGCCCGATCGGGGTCATGGCGTCGATGGCCTTGATCCCGGTCTGCATCGGCTCGCGGACCTCCTGGCGGTCCATGACGCCCGCGGCCTGCAGCTCCAGGGCGCGACGAGCCTCGGGGACGATCTCGCCGAGGCCGTCGATGGGGTTGCCCAGCGGGTCGACGACCCGGCCGAGGTAGCCGTCGCCCACGGGCACGGAGAGCACCTCGCCGGTGCGGCGGACCTCGAGGCCCTCCTCGATGCCGGTGAACTCCCCGAGGACGACGACACCGATCTCGCGCACGTCGAGGTTCAGCGCCAGGCCGAGGGTGCCGGCCTCGTCACCGAAGCGGACGAGCTCGTTGGCCATGACGCCGGGCAGGCCCTCGACGTGGGCGATGCCGTCGCTGGCGTCGGTGACCCGTCCGACCTCCTCGGTGGAGGCGCCGCTCGGGGCGTAGGACCGGACGAACTCGTCGAGCGCGTCGCGGATCTCCTCCGGACGGATGGTGAGCTCGGACATCTCGGTGCTCCTCGTGTCTGGTGTCTGGTGCTGGGCTGCTGCCGGGGCGGTGCCCCGTGGTGCGGACGCCTCCGGTGCGGACGTCTCTCGTGCGGTGCGCCGCGTCAGCGGCCGAGCTGCTCCGAGGCCTCGTCGAGCCGGCGGGAGACGGTGCCGTCGATGACGTCGTCACCGATCTGCACCCGCAGCCCGCCGAGGACCGACGGGTCCACGTCGATCGCCAGGCGGACCTGGCGGGAGTACGTCCGGGTGAGGGCGGCGGCCAGGCGCTGCTGCTGCTCCTCGGTGGGCCAGGCCGCCGCGGTCACGTGGGCGACCAGGCGCTGGCGGCGGCGCGCGGCCGCCTGGGTGACGAACTCGAACGCGGCCTCGGGCCGGCGCCCGCGCGGGGTGGAGGCCACGCGCCGCACCAGCGTCGCCGTCTCCGGCGTCGCGGTGCCGCCGAGCAGGCGGCCCACCAGGTCGGCCTTGGCGACCGGGGTCGCCCGCCGCTCGAGCAGGGCCGCGCGGACGCCGCGGTCACGGGTGAGCAGCGTGCTCGCCCGGGAGACCTCCTCCTCGGTCCGGTCCAGCCGGCCCGAGGCCTCCGCGGCGGCGAGCACCGCGTCCACGGCCAGGATCTCGACCGAGTCCGCCAGGTCGTGGGCCGCGCTCCAGCGCGAGCGCGCCGCCCCGGACAGCAGGTCGGACGCGTCGCTGGAGACCTTCCCCTGCAGCAGGCGGCCGAGCAGGGCTGCCTTCGCCTCACCGTCCCGCGAGGGGTCGGTGAGCGCCCGGCGCAGCGGGACGGAGGAGTCGAGCAGGTCCACGACCGCGAACAGCTCGGTGCCCAGCCGCTCCCGCTCCCCGGCGTCCGGGGTGCGGTCGAGCAGGGCCTCGAGCCGCTCGGCGGCCTCGGCGTGCGAGGTACGGCTGACTCCGCGCATCAGGCGGTGCCACCACCCAGGGCGCTGGAGCCGGTGCGGCCGGCGGCCTCGTAGCCCGCGTCGCGCTGCGCCTGCTCGCGCTCGGCGTCACCGCGCTCGAGGTCGGCGAGGAACCGGTCGACCACGCGCTGCTGGCGCTGCTCGTCGGTGAGGGACTCCCCGACGACGCGGCCGGCCAGGTCGACGGCCAGGCGGCCGACCTCGCGGTGCAGCTGGGTGAGGGCCTGCTGGCGCTCGGCCTCGAGCTGGCGCTGGGCCTGCTCGGTGACCCGCGCGGCCTCGGTCTGGGCGCGCTCGCGCATCTCGGCGATGATCGCCGCACCCTCGCCGCGGGCCTGCTCGCGGATGCGGCCGGCCTCCTCGCGCGCCTCGGCGAGCTGGTCGCCGTACTCCTTGAGGCGGGCGTCCGCCTCGGCCTGGGCCTTCTCGGCCTTCTCCAGCCCGCCCTGGATCTTCTCGGCGCGCTCGTCGAGCACCGACAGGTACCTCGGCAGGACGAAGCGCCAGAAGAGGACGAGCAGGACGACGAAGACGACCGACGACCAGACGATGTCGTACGTCGCCGGGAGGAGGACGGAGCCCTCGCTCTCGGCGGCGAGGACAGCGCTCGTGGCGACCATCAGGCGAAGACGAAGCCGGCGGCGAAGCCGATGAGGGCCAGCGCCTCGGTGAAGGCGATGCCGAGGAACATCGTGGTCTGCAGGCGGCCGGCCATCTCGGGCTGGCGGGCCTGGCCCTCGACGGTCTTGCCGACGAGCACGCCGATGCCGATGCCGGGGCCGATCGCCGCGAGGCCGTAGCCGACGGTGGCGATGTTGCCGGTGAGGGCGGCGAGAACGGTGGTGTCCACGAGGGTTCCTTTCGGGTGGTGGTGCAGAGGTGGGCCGGGCTTGGTGGTGCTCAGTGCTCCGGGTGGAGCGCGCCGCTGATGTACACGGCGGTGAGCAGGGTGAAGATGTACGCCTGGAGGACGGCGACGAGGATCTCGAACAGGGTGAACGCGAACCCGCCCACGAGGGTGAGCAGGAAGAACGCGCCGACGGCCTCGCCGCTGAGCAGCTCGCCGAGGAAGAAGTCCGTCGCCGAGAAGCACAGCACCAGCAGCAGGTGGCCGGCGATGAGGTTGGCGAGCAGACGGATCGTGAGCGAGAACGGCCGGATGAGGAAGGTCGAGGCGAACTCGATCGGCGTCACCAGGACGTACAGCGGCTTGGGCACCCCGGGCGGGAAGAGGTTGCTCCTGAAGTACCCGCCCACCCCCTGCGCCCGGATGCCGACCACGATGAACGTCACGTAGGCGACGGCCGCGAGGAGCATCGGGACACCGACGACGCTCGTGCCGCCGATGTTGAGGAACGGGATGATGCCCGTGATGTTCAGGGCGAAGATCATGAAGAACATCGTCGCGAGCAGCGGCAGGAACCTGCGGCCGTCCTTGAGCCCGAGGATCTGGTCGGCGATCTGCGTCCGGACCAGGTCCAGGAGCAGCTCGACGGTCGAGGTGAACCGGCTCGGGACCAGCTTCGAGCGGCTCACGAAGAGCCCGAACACGACCAGCACCGCCACCATCGCGACGAGGCGGACGAGCATGATCCGGTTGAGCTCGAAGGGCGTCCCGAGGAACAGGAACGACTCGGGGAAGAACTCCCCGATCTCAGGAGCGTGGAAGCCGCCCTCGGAGTGGTCCTCGGCGGACATCGGTAGCGCGGCGAACGCGGTCAGCGTCGTCAGCGTCGACTCCCGGGGTCGTGCCGGCGCGGGGACCGGCTCATGGGCAAAGAGGACCGGGGCAGGACCACAGCGCGGTGATCACCACCCGGACGCCGGAACCCTACCAACACCCCAGGCCCCGACGGACATGGACGTGCGTCCGCCCGCGCCCCCCGCGGCGCGGGCCGCCCTCAGCGGCCCGACGTGTCCACGTACGGGATGCGCGCCGAGGTCAGGGCGCGGAACTCGGCGAACAGCGTGCACACCATGCCGACGACGATCCCGACGAACAGGGCCACGGGGTCGTAGAACGTCGCGTCGCGCAGGGCGAACAGCACCAGGCCGACCACGACCACCTTGACCAGCCACGAGCCGAGCACCCAGCCGGCCACGACCACGGGGTCGCCGCCTGCGGTCCGGGCCCCGACGAGCGCGGTCGTGGCGAGGAAGACCAGGGCGATGGCGAAACCGAGGAGCGCCCCCCAGACCCCCGGGAGCCCGACCAGCAGGTAGGCCACGACGGCCGTCACCGCGGCCGCGGCCAGGCAGACGAGCGTGGCCAGCCTGACTGCGGAGCGCAGCGCGCCGCGCAGGGCGGCCCCGGCCTCCCCGCCGTCCGTGCCGGCCCGTCCCCGTGCGACCGGGGGGCCGCCCCGGGGGGCGCTCGCCGTAGGGGACGTCGGGGGTCATCGGGGCTCCTCGGGGCTGGGGGCGTGGCTCGGGCTGGTGGTCGTGCTCGTGGTCGTGCTCGTCCTCGTCGCGGTCGTGGGACCGGTCGTCGTCGCGGGCACGCCGGCGGGCGGCTCGGTCAGGGTCTCGCTCGCCACGTCCCCGTCGGGCGTGACGGGCATGCGCTGCACCCGGCGCACGAGCAGGGGGACCACGGTGAGCACGGCGACGACGACGACCACGGCCCCGCAGACGACGAGCACGTCCCGCCACGGCCAGAACGCCGTGGCCACCGTGCCGAGGGCGAGCACGGCGACCCAGGCGTGGAGCAGGGCGACGGCGGCGCGGTGGCCGTGGCCGATCTCGAGCATCCGGTGGTGCAGGTGCTGCTTGTCGGGGGCGAAGGGGCTGCGCCCGGCGGCCGTGCGCCGCAGCACCGCCAGCCCCACGTCGGCCACCGGGACGAGGAGCGCGGCGACCGGGAGCAGCAGCGGCACGAACGCCGGCGCCAGGCCCCGCGCGCTGAGCACCGCGGGGTCCGTGCTGCCGGTGAGGCTGATGGTCGAGGCGGCGAGGAGGAGCCCGAGCAGGAGGGCCCCCGAGTCGCCCATGAAGATCCGTGCCGGGTGCAGGTTGTGCGGCAGGAACCCCAGGCACGCGCCGACGGTGGCCGCCGTGACGAGCGAGGCCGTGCTCGACAGGTCGTCGGGGCTGGCCTCGCGGGAGACGCAGGTAGGAGTAGGCGAAGAACGACGTCCCGGCGATGGCGACCACGCCGGCCGCCAGCCCGTCGAGCCCGTCGACGAAGTTCACCGCGTTCACGGTCACCACGACGACGAGGACCGTGAGGGCGGTGAGGACCCAGCCGGACAGCAGGACGATGTCGCCCGGGCCCACCGGCACGACGAGCAGCTGGACGCCGAAGGTCGCCATCACCACCCCGGCCAGGGCCTGCCCCACGAGCTTGGTGAGCGCGTCCAGGCCGACGAGGTCGTCGACCACCCCCACCACGGTGATGATCACCGCCGCGAGCAGGATCCCGACGGGTCCGCTCAGCCCCTCCCCGAAGGTCCCCTGCAGGAAGGGGACCGTCGAGGCCAGCCCGAGCGCGGCGGCGAAGCCCGTGAGCAGGGCCACGCCGCCCAGCCGCGGGACCGGGGTGGAGTGCACGTCGCGGTCCCGGACCGGGCTCAGCGCCCGCAGCCGGACCGCCACGCCGCGCACCGGCGAGGTCGTGAGGAAGGTGACGACGGCCGCGACCGCCATCACCAGGAGGTAGGCCCTCACGCGCCCTCGGACTCGCGGACCGGGCGCGGGCCCCGGCCCGGGCTCCGACCCGGGCTCGGGCCCGGGCTCGGGCTCGGGCTCCGGCTCCGGCTCGGGGTGGGCGAAGGCCTCCTCGGGGGCCTCCTCGCCGTCCCAGCCGTCGGGGACCACCTCGCGCAGCAGCTCCTCCGGCACGGCGCCGGCCCGCAGCAGCACCGGCCCGGCGCCCGTGCAGTCGACGATGGTGGAGGCCAGGTCGTCCAGGCACGCGCCCGCCGTCCAGGTAGACCGCGACCGAGCCGCCGAGCATCCCGCGGGCCTCCTCGGCGGTGAGCGCGGCGGGGTCGCCGGTGGTGTTGGCGCTGGAGACCGCCAGCGGGCCGGTCCGCTCGCAGCAGCTCCAGGGCCACCGGGTGCAGCGGCATCCGCAGCGCGACGGTGCCGCCGGTGTCGCCCAGGTCCCACGCCAGGGTCGGCTGCGCGGTGACCACGACGGTGAGCCCGCCCGGCCAGAACGCCTCCACCAGCTGGCGCGCGTAGGCGGGCACCCCCGCGGCCAGCCCGTCCAGCGTGGCGACGTCCCCGACCAGCACCGGCGGCGGCGCGTCGCGGCCCCGGCCCTTGGCGGCCAGCAGCGCGTCCACCGCGGCCGGGTCGAACGCGTCGCAGCCGACGCCGTAGACCGTGTCGGTGGGCACGACGACGAGGGCGCCCCGCCCGACGGCGGCGGCCGCGGCGGCCAGGCCCCGCTCCCGGTCGCGGGGCACGGCGCAGTCGAAGGTGCGGCTCACGGCCCGCATCCTCGCACCCCGCGCCGGCGGGTCGCCCCCGGGGTCGCGCCCGGCGGTCGCGCCGCCCGGCCCCGCCGACGGGCTCAGGCGCGGCGGGCGCTGGTGAGGCGGGGGCGGCCCGTGAGGTCGGGGTGGTGCGCCACGTCGGTCCAGCCGCCCGCGGCGGCGAGCACCGCCGCCACGCCGTCGCACTGCGGCTCGCCGTGCTCCATGACCAGCAGCCCCCCGGCACGCAGCAGCCGGGCGGCCTGCGCGACGCAGACGCGCAGCACCCGCAGCCCGTCCGGGCCGCCGTACAGCGCCACGGCGCGGGTCGTGCTCGGCGACCTCGGGGTCGACCGGGACGGCGTCGTCGGGGATGTACGGCGGGTTGGCCGTGACCACGTGGCAGACGGCCCACGAAGGACGGCAGCAGCTCGCGCGGCGCGGGCGACGTCGCCGACGTGCAGCTCGAGCCGGCCCCGGCCGAGCGCCTCGACGTTGCGGGCGGCCCAGGCGTGGGCGTGCGGGTCCAGCTCGACCGCCCCCACCCGGGCGCCCGGGCACCTCGTCGACCACGGCCAGGGCGACCGCGCCCGGAGCCCGGTGCACAGGTCGACCGACGACGGCCGCGGTCCCGCGGGCACCGGCCGGCCGTCTCCGCGACCGCCTGATCCCGGCCAGCAGCTCGGTCTCCGGGCGGGGCAGGAACACCCCCGGCCCCACGGCGAGCTCGAGGCCCCGGAAGGCGGAGCGCCCGGTGAGGTGCTGCAGCGGCACCCGGTCGGCCCGCTCGGACACCAGCACCGTCGAAGCGCTCGCCCGCGCCCGTCGGGCCAGCCGGCCCGCATGATGACGAGCCGCTGCAGACCGCCGCGGTCGGTGCCGGCCGCGTGCGCCGCCAGCAGCTCGGCGTCGGCGCGGGGCGTCGGGACGCCGGCGGCCTGCAGCCGGTCCACGGCGGCGGCCAGGTCGGCGACCAGAGCGGGGCCGCTCACGCCGTTCTCCTCGGCGAGCGCGTCGTCGGTGCGCATCCGGACCAGGCTCTCGACCACGGCGTCGAGGTCGCCGTCGAGCACCGCGTCGAGGTTGTAGGCCTTGTAGCCGCTGCGGTGGTCGACGACCCGGTTCTCCCCGAAGTTGTACGTCCGCACCCGCTCGGAGCGGTCGACGGTGCGGACCTGGGCGGCGCGCGCGCCGAGGCGTCCGCGTCGGCCTCGGCCCGGGCGCGGGCCAGCAGCCGGGCCCGCAGGATGCGCATGGCCTGCTCCCGGTTCTGCAGCTGCGACTTCTCGTTCTGGCAGGTGGCGACGGTGCCGGTGGGCACGTGGGTGACCCGCACCGCGGAGTCGGTGGTGTTCACGCTCTGCCCGCCCGGGCCCGAGGAGCGGTACGACGTCGACCCGGACGTCCGCCGGGGTCGATCTCGACGTCGACCTCCTCGGCCTCGGGGTGCGACGAGCACGCCGACGGCGGAGGTGTGGACCCGGCCCGGCGGACTCGGTGACCGGGACCCGCTGCACCCGGTGGACGCCCGCCTCGCTGCCGCATCACGCCGTAGCCGCCCTCGGGGGCGGCCACGCGAGCGTGGCGCTCTTGACCCCGCCGAGGTCGCCGAGGTGGCGTCGATGACCTGGGTCCTCCAGCCGCGCCGCTCGGCCCAGCGCTCGTACATCCGCACCAGCTCGCCGGCGAACAGCGCGGACTCGGTGCCGCCCTCCCCCGCGCGGACCTCGACGATGGCGTCGCGGTCGTCGTCGGGGTCCCGCGGCACCAGCAGCAGGCGCAGCGCGTCGGCCGCGGCGGCGGCGGCCTGCTCCAGGCCGGGCAGCTCCTCGCGCAGGCCGACGTCGTGGGGGGCGAGCTCGCGGGCGGTGGCGCAGGTCGTCGTCGGCCTGCTGCCACGCCTGGTGGGCCGCGACGACCTTGCCGAGCACGGCGTAGCGGCGGGCCAGCCGGCGGGCCAGGCCGGGGTCGCGCGTGGACGGCGGGGTCGGCGAGGGCGTGCTCGACCTCGGCGTGCTCGTCGAGCAGCGGCTCGCACCGCGTCGAACACGTCGCCTCCTGCTGGGCCGGCCGGACGGTCACGGGCCACGGTCCGGCACGACGACGGCGCCCGCCCGCGACCCCGGCGGGGTGCGGGCGGGCGCCGTGACGGGTGCTACTTGGCGGCGTCCGCGGGGCGGGCGTCGCGGCCGGCTTGGTGCCGTAGCGCTTCTGGAAGCGGGCGACGCGGCCACCGGTGTCGAGCAGCTTCTGCTTGCCCGTGTAGAACGGGTGGCACTGGCTGCAGACGTCGGCGCTGATCGACGCCGCTGGTGGCGGTGCTGCGCGTGGTGAACGTGTTGCCGCACGTGCACGTCACCGTGGTCTCGACGTACTCGGGGTGGATGTCGGGCTTCATGTCGTCTCCTCGTCGTGTGACGGCCGCCGGGTCGTCCGCGGTGCGGACGTGAACCGGGGCCTGGGCGTCACCAGTGTGACGCACCGGCCATCGAATGGTCTCAGGCGTCGTCCCTGTTCCCGCCGGGGCGGTCTTGCCGCACCTGTGAGCAGGAACTCCGATGTTGCTGCGGGACTTCTTGAGCCGGTCGAGCAGCAGCTCGATGGCCTGCTGGGAGTCCAGCGCGGTCAGCACCCGGCGCAGCTGCCACATGATGCGCAGCTCGTCGGGGGCCAGCAGGACCTCCTCGCGGCGGGTGCCGGAGGGGTTGACGTCCACGGCCGGGTAGATCCGCTTGTCGGCCAGGTGGCGCGACAGCCGCAGCTCCATGTTCCCGGTGCCCTTGAACTCCTCGAAGATGACCTCGTCCATCTTGGAGCCCGGTCTCCACCAGCGCCGTGGCGAGGATGGTCAGCGAGCCGCCGTTCTCGATGTTGCGGGCCGCGCCGAAGAACCGCTTGGGCGGGTACAGCGCCGAGGAGTCGACGCCGCCGGACAGGATGCGCCCGCTCGCCGGGGCCGCGAGGTTGTAGGCGCGGCCGAGCCGGGTGATGGAGTCCAGCAGGACGACCACGTCGTGACCGAGCTCGACGAGGCGCTTGGCGCGCTCGATGGCCAGCTCGGCGACCGTGGTGTGGTCCTCGGCCGGACGGTCGAAGGTCGAGGCGATGACCTCGCCCTTGACCGTGCGCTGCATGTCGGTGACCTCCTCGGGACGCTCGTCCACGAGGACGACCATGAGGTGGCACTCCGGGTTGTTCGTGGTGATCGCGTTGGCGATCGCCTGCAGCACCAGCGTCTTGCCCGCCTTGGGCGGGGAGACGATGAGGCCGCGCTGGCCCTTGCCGATCGGGGCGACCAGGTCGATGATCCGCGTGCTCAGCACGTTGGGCTCGGTCTCCAGGCGCAGCCGCTCCTGCGGGTACAGCGGCGTGAGCTTGCCGAACTCGTCGCGGGTGCGCGCCTCGTCGACGCTCGTGCCCGTTGACCGCGTCGACCTGGACGATGCGCGTTGAACTTGCCGCGCCGCTCTCGCTCGCCGGCGCCGCTCCTGCTTGACCTGCGCCGACGACCGCGTCGCCCTTGCGCAGGCCGTACTTCTTGACCTGGGCCGAGCGAGACGTAGACGTCGGCCGGGCCGGGCAGGTAGCCCGAGGTCCGGACGAACGCGTAGACTGTCGAGGATGTCGACGATGCCCGCGACGGGCACGCAGCACGTCGTCCTCGCGGACCTCCGGCTCGTCGACGCCGCCGCGGCTCGCGCGCCCCGGCCGAGGGGGCGGCCGTTCTTGTCGCGCTGGCGGTTGCGGCCGCGGCGGCGGCGGCCGCCGCGCTCGTCGTCGTCGTCGTCCCGGCCGCGGCCGGCGTACCGGTCGCGGCCTGACCGCTGCGCTGCTGGTCCAGGTCGCCCCGGTCGGCGTCCTGCCGGTCCTGCTGCTGCGCCGGTCCTGCCGGTCCTGCTGCTGGCCGGTCCTGCTGGCCGGTCGCTGCTGCCGGTCCTGCTGCGGGCCTCCCGCTCGGGACGGTCCCGCTGCTGGCGGTCCTGCCGCTGCTGGCGGTCGCGCTGCTGCCTCTGCCGTCCGGCTGCTGCCGGTCGGCCCGGGGCGGCGGGTCCGGGAGGATCGGCTCGGCCTTGAGGACCGCCTCCTCCACCGCTGCCGCCGCCTCCCGGAGGGCACGCCGGCGGGCCCGGCTCGGCACCCGGCCGGCGGCGTCGGTCCCGGCCGGCTACCGACGGCACGTCCTCACGCGCGGCGGGGGCGTCGGGGACCGGGCGGTCGGGGACGCCGCGGGCTCCGGCGCCTCGCTCCGCGGCTCCGGCGGGGGCACCGGCCGGGGACGTGGCGGCGCGACGGCGCGTCCGTGTGGGGCGGGTGGCGGGTGCCGGCACGTCGGCCCCGGCGCCCGGTCGAGCGGCGCCGTGGCGCCGCCGTCGGCGCGGCTGCCGCGGCGCGCCGCCGCCGGCGCGGCTGCCGTCGGCGCCCGCCGTCGGCAGCGCCGCCGTCGGGAGCGCCGCCGTCGAGCCGGCTCGGCCGGCGGGAGCCCGCCGTCGAGCGCGCGGCCGCAGGGCAGCGGCGCGGGAGCACGGCTGCGCCGCGGCCGGGCGCCCCGGTCGGGGCGTCGGGGGCCGGGCGGCCGTTCGTCGTGGGGGCGGGCGTCGGCGCGGGGCGGGCGCCCGCTCGTGCCGGCGCGCACCGCGTCGAGCAGCTCGGCCTTGCGCATCCGGCCGGCGCCGGGGATGCCGAGCCTGCGGCGACCGCCTGGAGCTCGGCGACCTTGAGGCCGGAGAGGTCGCGCGGGAGCCGGGGCGGCGGCCGGGCGGCCACGACGTCGTGGGTGTCTGTCACGAAGGTCCTTCCTTCGGGGGAGGTCCGCGGGCCGGCACAGGGCCTCGCGGCATGGGCAGCCCGGTCGCGGCGGCGCGTCGGCCCGGGGAGCCGAGTGTCCCGCGGACGGGCTCCCGAGAGCTGCAGGACGGCGTCGTCGGGACCCAGAGGGCCCCCGCCGTACCGGAGACCGTAGCACCGGGACGCTCAGGCAGGGCCGGACTCCGCACCGACGACACGGCCGGCGCACCGACGCGTGGGCCCGGCGCAGCCAGCCCGTCGCCGGCCACGGCGGCCACCTGCTCGCGTGCCGCGCCCAGGCACAGCACCGACGGGCCGGCCCCGGACACGCAGGCCGCGACCCCCGCCGCCCGCAGCCGCGTCATCAGCGCGTGGCTGCGGGGCATGGCGCCGGCCCGCTGCTGCTGGTGGATCCGGTCCTCGGTGGCGGCGAGCAGCAGGTCCGGCCGCCCGCGCAGCGCCTGCACGAGCAGCGCCGGTGCGGCGCCGCGGTGAACGCGGCGTCCGCGTGCGGCACCGTGGGCGGGAGCAGCGAGCGGGCGACCTCGGTCATCAGCACCTCCTCCGGCACGCACGTCACGACCGCGCCAGGTCGGGGGCGACGTCCAGCGGCGGTCGCCCGGTACGCGGTGCCGTCGGACCAGGCCAGCACCGCCCCGCCGAGCACGCTGGCCGCGGCGTTGTCGCCGTGCCCCTCGGCCGCCGACGACGTGGCCACCAGCCACTCGCACCGCGACAGGCCGTCCACCTCGTCCGCGTCGCCGTGCACCAGGGCCCAGGCCGCGGCGAGCCCCGCGACCACCGCCGCGGCCGAGGATCCGAGGCCGCGGCCGTGCGGGACGCGCGTTGGTGCAGTCCAGGTGCAGGTCGACCAGGTCGCCGCCGGCGCCCAGGCCCGCCAGCCCGCCGCGCACCCAGCGGGCGACCAGGTGCCGCCTCGTCGGTCGGCACGTCGCCGCTGCCCATCCCGACGACGACCCGACGCTGGTGCGCGGGTCGACCGGGTCCGCGGCCGGGCGGCACGAGACCCGCGACCTCGTCGCGCAGGTCCAGCGCAAGACCGACCGCGTCGAAGCCGGGGCCGAGGTTGGCCGAGCGACGCGCCCGCGCACCGAGACCTCGACCTCGCGCGGGGGCGAGCGGCTCGTGCCGGGCGGTCATCCCAGGCCCAGGGCGCGGGCGACCTCGACGACGTCGGCCTCGACCCGGGTCGGCAGCGACCTCGTCGCCGTCCGCGGTGCGCAGCGCCCACTGCGGGTCCTTGAGGCCGTGGCCGGTCACCGTGCAGACGACGCGCTGGCCGGGGTCGACCTCGCCCGCGGCGTGGGCCTGGAGCAGCCCCGCCACCCCGGCGGCCGAGGCCGGCTCGACGAACACGCCCTCGCGCGCGGACAGCCAGCCGGTGCGCCTCGAGGATCTGCTCGTCGGTCACCGAGCGGATCGCGCCCGCCGGACTCCTCGCGGGCGGCCACGGCCTGCTCCCACGAGGCGGGGTTGCCGATCCGGATCGCGGTGGCGATGGTCTCCGGCTCGTCGACCGGGTGGCCGAGCACGATCGGCGCGGACCCGGCGGCCTGGAAGCCCCACATCCGCGGGCGCGGGTCGGCCGGGCCCGTCCTCGGCGTACTCGGTGTAGCCCCGCCAGTAGGCCGTGATGTTGCCGGCGTTGCCGACCGGCAGGCAGTGGATGTCCGGGGCGTCGCCGAGCACGTCGACGACCTCGAAGGCCGCGGTCTTCTGCCCCTCGATCCGGGCCGGGTTGACGGAGTTGACCAGCTCGACCGGGTAGGCCTCCGACAGCTTGCGCGCCACCCGCAGGCAGTCGTCGAAGTTGCCGTCGACCTGCAGCAGGGTGGCGCCGTGGGCGATCGCCTGGGCGAGCTTGCCCATCGCGATCTTGCCCTCGGGCACGAGCACGGCGCAGGTGATGCCGGCCGCGGTGGCGTAGGCGGCGGCCGAGGCCGAGGTGTTGCCGGTGCTCGCGCAGACCACGCGCCGGGCGCCCTGGGCCACGGCGACGGTCATCGCCGTGGTCATGCCGCGGTCCTTGAAGGAGCCGGTCGGGTTGCAGCCCTCGACCTTGAGCCACACCTCGCAGCCGGTCGTCTCCGACAGCACCCGCGCGCGGACCAGCGGCGTGCCGCCCTCGGCCAGCGTGATGTCCTGCGCGCCGGGCGAGCCCGGCGACGATCGGCAGGCGGTCGCGGTACTCCGGGATGACTCCCCGCCACGGTGCGGCCATCGGCTGCTCACTCCCCTTCGACGCGCATGACGGACGTGACGTCCAGGACCGACGTCGAGCCCGGCCAGGTCGGCCACCGTGTCGCGACAGCGCCGTGTCGGGGGCGACGTGGGTGACCACGACGAGCTCGGCGGCGGTGCGGTCCTCGCCCTCGCCGACCGCCTGCTGGCGGACCTGCTCGATGGAGACCCCGTGCGCGGCGAAGGCGTCGGCCACCCGGGCCAGCACGCCCGGGCGGTCGGCCACCTCCAGGCGCACGTGGTAGCGGGTGAGCACCCGCGACAGCGGCAGCGTGGCCAGCTCCGCGTAGGCCGACTCCCCCGGCCCGCGGCCGCCGTGGACCATGGTGCCGCGCGACGGCGACGACGTCGCCGAGCACGGCGCCCGCGGTCGGCGTGCCGCCCGCGCCGGGGCCGTAGAACATCAGCTCGCCCGCGGCCTCGGCCTCGACGAAGACGGCGTTGAACGGCCCGCGCACCCCGGCCAGGGGGTGGCTGCGCGGGCACGAAGGCCGGGTGGACCCGCACCGTCACGCCCGCCGGGCCGTCGGGGCCGGCCGGCTCGCGGGCGCCGATGGCCAGCAGCTTGACCACGCAGCCCATCCGGGCCGCGGCGGCGACGTCGGCGGCCGTGACGCCCGTGATCCCCTCGCGGTGGACGGCCTCGCCCGGGACCCGGGTGTGGAAGGCCAGGCTGGCGAGGATGGCGGCCTTGCTCGCGGCGTCGTAGCCCTCGACGTCGGCGGTCGGGTCGGCCTCGGCGTAGCCGAGCGCCTGCGCCCGCTCGACCGCGTCGCCGAAGCCGGCGCCCGTGGTGTCCATCTGGTCGAGCACGTAGTTGGTGGTGCCGTTGACGATGCCGAGGAACCGGGTGACCCGGTCGCCGGCCAGCGACTCCCGCAGCGGGCGGATGAGCGGGATCGCCCCCGCGACGGCGGCCTCGTAGTACAGGTCGACGTCGGCCGCGCCGGCCGCCTCGAACAGCTCGGGACCGTGCTCGGCGAGCAGCACCTTGTTGGCCGTGACCACGCCCGCGCCGTGCCGGAAGGCCTCGAGGATGAGCCCGCGGGCGGGCTCGATCCCGCCGACCACCTCGACGACCACGTCCGCGCGGGCCACCAGTCCGGCCGCGTCGTCGGTCAGCAGGGCGGGGTCGATGCCCGGGCGGGGGCGGTCGGGCCGCCGGACGGCGATCCCGACCAGCTCCAGCGGGGCCCCGACCCGGGCCGCGAGGTCGTCCGCCTGCGCCAGCAGCAGCCGGGCCACCTCCGAGCCGACGACACCACAGCCCAGCAGGGCGACCCGGACGCGATCCACGGGGGCAGTGTGTCAGCCGGTCCGCCGGGGCGTGGTCGGCGGCCAGGCCTCGGGCGGTGGGATGATCGGGGTGCGCGCCCCACCGAGCGGCCGCTCCTCCCGTCCGACGAACGAAGGCTCCTGCTGGCTCATGGACGTCCCCCTCTGGCTCTGGATCGTCACCCTCGCGGTCATGGCCGCGGTGCTCCTGTTCGACGTCGTCGTCGTCGGGCGCCGCCCGCACGTGCCCTCGCGCCGGGAGACCGGCACCGCGCTCGGCGTCTACATCGGGGCGGCGGTGCTGTTCGGCCTCGGCGTGTGGTTCTTCTCGGGGCCGCAGCCGGCGGCGGAGTTCTACGCGGGCTGGCTCACCGAGTACAGCCTCAGCGTCGACAACCTGTTCGTCTTCATCATCATCATGGCCAAGTTCGGGGTGCCCGCGAAGCTGCAGCAGTCCGCGCTCATGGTCGGCATCGTCATCGCCCTGGTGCTGCGCGGGATCTTCATCGCCGTCGGCGCCGTGGCCATCGAGCAGTTCTCCTGGGTCTTCTACCTGTTCGGCGCCTTCCTCGTGTACACCGCCGTCAAGCTGGTGACCGACGACGACGAGGACGACGAGTTCGAGGAGAACCGCTTCCTGCGCTGGGTCGAGCACCGCTTCCCCGCCACGCAGTCCTGGGACGCCGGCACGAAGCTCGGTCGACGCGGCTGGACGGCGGGCGCGTCATCACGCCGATGCTCGTGGTCATCCTCGCCCTGGGCACCACGGACCTGCTGTTCGCGCTGGACTCGATCCCCGCGATCTTCGGCCTCACCCGCGAGCCCTACCTCGTGCTCACGGCCAACCTGTTCGCGCTCATGGGGCTGCGGCAGCTGTACTTCCTCATCGGCGGCCTGCTCAAGCGCCTGGTGTACCTGCCCATCGGCCTCGCGGTGCTGCTGGGCTTCATCGGCGTCAAGCTCGTGCTGCACGCGATGCACGAGAACGAGGTGCCGTTCATCAACGGCGGCGAGCCCGTCTCCTGGGCGCCCGAGCTGCCGATCTGGCTGTCGCTCGGCGCGATCGTCGTGATCCTCGGCATCACCACCGTGGCCAGCCTGGCCCGAGACCCGCCGCGACGCGCGCGCCGGCGTGGCCACCCCGCTGCCGCTGGCCGACGACGAGGACGCCCGCGCCTGAGGCCGGGCGCGCGGCGCCTCAGCCCAGGTCGAGCGCGAGCAGGTCGTCCTCGGTCTCACGGCGCAGCAGCACGCGGCTGACCCCGTCGCGGACCGACACCACCGGCGGGCGCGGCACGTGGTTGTACTGGCTGGCCAGGCTCCGGCAGTACGCGCCCGTGCCGGGCACGGCGACCAGGTCGCCGCGGCGGACGTCGCCGGGCAGGAACTCGTCGCGGACGACGACGTCGCCGCTCTCGCAGTGCTTGCCGACGACCCGGGCCAGCACGGGCGGGGCGTCGGAGGCGCGCGAGGCCAGGGTGCAGAGTAGTCCGCGTCGTACAGCGCGGTGCGGACGTTGTCGCTCATCCCGCCGTCCACGCTCACGTAGGTCCGCAGGCCCGCCGCCGTCCAGGCTGATCGGCTTGACCGTGCCGACCTCGTACAGGGTGAACGTGCTCGGGCCGACCACGGCGCGGCCGGGCTCGACGCTGATCCGGGGCACGTCGACGCCGGCCGCGGCGCACTCGGCGCGCACCGCCTCGGCGAGCCGGGCGGCGAGCGTCGGCCACGGGCATGGGCGGTCGGTCGAGGCGTAGGCGATGCCGAACCCGCCGCCCAGGTCCATCTCGGGCAGCGCGACGCCGTGCGTGCGCAGCACCTGGGCGTGCAGCCCGACCAGGCGCCGGACGGCGATCTCGAAGCCGGCGGGGTCGAAGATCTGCGAGCCGATGTGGCTGTGCAGGCCGCGCAGCTCCAGCTCGGGCCGGGCCAGGACGTCGGCGACCACGCCGGCCGCGACCCCGTCGGACAGCGCGAGGCCGAACTTCTGGTCCTCGTGCGCGGTGGCGATGAACTCGTGGGTGTGGGCCTCGACGCCGACGTTGACCCGCACCATGACGGGCGCCCGCACGCCGCGGGCTCGGCCGCGAGCGCGGCGACCCGGGCCGGCTCGTCGGCGGAGTCCACGACGATCCGGCCGAGCCGTGCGGCCAGCGCACGGTCGATCTCGGCGTCGGACTTGTTGTTGCCGTGCAGGTCATGTGGGCCGGGTCGAGGCCGGCGCGCAGGCCGACGGCCATCTCCCCGCCGGTGGTGGTGTCCAGGCGCATGCCCTCCTCGGCCACCCAGCGGGCGACCGCGACGGACAGGAACGCCTTGCCCGCGTAGTAGACGTCGGCGCCGCCGCACAGGTCGCGGAAGGCCTCGTCGAAGGCGGTGGCGTGCGCGCGGGCCCGCGCGCGCAGGTCCACCTCGTCCAGGACGTAGGCCGGCGGTGCCGTGCTCGGCGGCCAGGTCGAGCACCGACACCCCGCCGACGGTGAGCACGCCGTCCGTCGCCGCGGCGGACCGTGCTGGCCCAGAGCCCGGGCAGCAGGGCGTTGACGTCGTCCGGGGTGCGCAGCCACGCCGGCGCCGGGGCCATGGCGCCCGGCGTGCAGCGCGCCGGCCTCGTGGGCGCGGGCCACTACATCCGCTCCGGGGCGGAGACGCCGAGCAGCGCGAGGCCGTTGGCCAGCACGGTGCGGACGGCGTCGTTCAGCCAGAGCCTCGTGCGCTGGACGTCGGTGACCGGCTCGACGGTGCCGTCCTCGAGCACCGAGGGCATCACGCGGCGCTGGTCGTACCAGCGGTGGTAGCTGCCCGGCGAGCTCCTCGAGATAGCGGGCCACCCGGTGCGGCTCCCGCAGCGACGCGGCCTGGGCGACCACACCGGGGAACTGCGGCGAGCGAGGCGAGCACGACCTCCTCGCTGGGGTGGTCGAGCAGGGACGCGTCGAAGCCGTCCTCGCGCCGCACCCCGACCGTAGCGGCGTTGCGGGCCACGTTGGCCGTGCGGGCGTGGGCGTACTGCACGTAGAAGACCGGGTTGTCGTTGGTCTGCTTCCGCATCTCCTCCGCGTCGAGCGACAGCGGCGAGTCCGCGGGGTAGCGGGCCAGGGAGTACCGGACGGAGTCCTTGCCGATCCACTCCACGAGGTCCCGCAGCTCGACGATGTTGCCGGCCCGCTTGGACATCCGGGCGCCGCCGATGTCGACGAGCTGGCCGATGAGGACCTCGATGCTCGTGGCCGGGTCGTCGCCCGCGCACGCCGCGATGGCCTGCAGCCGCTTCGACGTAGCCGTGGTGGTCCGCGCCCAGCAGGTAGATCTTGCGCGGGAAGCCCGCGGTCCTTCTTGGACAGGTAGTACGCGGCGTCCGAGGCGAAGTACGTGGGCTCGCCGTTGGCCCGGACCATGACCCGGTCCTTGTCGTCGCCGAAGTCGGTCGTGCGCAGCCAGACCGCGCCGTCGGTGTCGTCGACGTGGCCCTGCTCGCGCAGCCGGGCCACGGCCTTCTCGACCGCCTGCGACTCGTGCAGCGTCCGCTCGGAGAAGAAGACGTCGAAGTGCGACGTCGAAGCCGGCGAGGGTGGCCTCGATCTCGGCCATCTGCAGCCGGTAGGCGGTGTCGCGCGCGACGGCGACCGCCTCGTCCTCGGCCAGCTCGAGCAGGTCGGGCCGCTCGGCGAGGACCTGCTGGGCCAGGCCGTCGACGTAGCCGCCGTGGTAGCCGCCCTCGGGCACCGGCCGGCCGGCCGCGCGGGCCAGGACGCTCGCGCCGAAGCGGTCCATCTGGGCGCCGGCGTCGTTGACGTAGAACTCGGTGGTGACGTCGGCCCCGGCCGCGCGCAGCAGCCGGGCCAGGGCGTCGCCGAGGGCGGCCCACCGGGTGTGGCCGATGTGCAGCGGGCCGGTCGGGTTGGCGCTGACGAACTCGAGGTTGACGACCTCGCCGGCCAGGCTGTCGTTGCGGCCGTAGGCCTCGCCCGCCTCGACGACGTCGCGCGCGAGCACGCCGGCGCTGGCCGCGTCCACGGTGACGTTGAGGAAGCCGGGGCCGGCGACGTCGACGGCCTCGACTCCCGCGACCTGCCGGAGCCGGGCGGCGAGCAGCTCGGCGACCTGGCGCGGCGGCACGCCGGCGCCCTTGGCCAGCTGCAGGGCGACGTTGGTCGACCAGTCGCCGTGGTCGCGGTTGCGCGGGCGCTCGACGGTCACCCGGTCCGGCACGGCCGCACGCAGCTCGCCGGCCTCGACGGCCTCGAGCAGGCAGGTGCGGACGGCGGCGGCGAGGGTCTCCGGGGTCACGGGGCGCAAGCCTACGGCGGTCCCGCCGCAGGCCCCGACGCCTTTGCGGGGAGCGGGCGGGCGCCGCCGCGGCTGCTAGCATCCTGGTGTTCCTGGGCCCCCGTAGCTCAGGGGATAGAGCACTGCCCTCCGGAGGCAGGGGCGCAGGTTCGAATCCTGCCGGGGGCACAGAAGAGGGCGAGGCCGGTGGCCTCGCCCTCTGTCGTCCGGTCTGCCGGCCGCCGCCACCCGGCGGCCCGGCCTGCCATCACCACTGACCGGCGACGTACTCCCAGTGCCAGGGCTCGAACGGGCCGCCGCCGCCGCGCTGGGCCCAGGCGGGGTTCTCGAAGCCGGACGCGCCGGCGTTGTCTCGCAGCCACCAGTAGCCCTCGCCCTGGGCCTCGACCCCGCCGCACAGGTCGACCGCAAGACCGAAGCCGTGCTCGCTGGTGCCGGGGCGCGCGGCCAGGCCGGGCTTGCGGTTGCGGACCGAGACCTGCGCGGCGTACGAGCGGTAGCCGTCGGTCAGGCAGATGTCGGTGCCGAAGCGGGCCCGGTACTGCTCGTTGAGCAGGGCCAGGGACACGGCGGCGTCGGCCCTGATCTGGGTCGTGCCGTCGAACAGCGTGCAGAGGTAGCTCTCGTCGATGCGGCCGTTCTCCTGCGCGGTCTCCGGGGGCACCCCGTCGCAGCCGGGCAGCGGCGTGCGGGCAGCGCCGCGGGAGGCCCCGCCCTCGACGCGGAGCAGGCCGTCCTCGCCGGCGACCAGGCCCGAGGTGTCCTCCAGGGGGGCGACGAGCGTCGCGCCCTCGGCCCGGACCGTCTGCTCGGCGCGCTCGAAGGCGCGGACCTCGCCCGCGGTGGCCGCGGTGTCGCCCGTGGTGGCGTAGCCGAGGGTCGCGGCGACCAGGGAGCCGACCACGAGCACCTGGGGCAGCCGGCGCCAGGCGCTGCGGCGGTCCCGGGAGGCGGGGACACGGGCGTCGAGCTCGTCCGGCACGACCCGCGACGCGACGGGGGTGGGGCGCGGCACGACGGCGTCGGCCCAGCTGTCGAGCTGCTCGCGCCGGACCTGGTCGCTGTGGCGCTGGTCGCGCTCGGCCTGGGCGAGGTCGACCACGAGCTCCTGACGGGCCGCGTCGCGCTCGGCCTGCGCGACGTCGACGACGCGCACGGTCCCCGCGACCGGCTGCCCGGGGCCGTCGGCCGAGGACCGCACGGCGGGGGGCGGCACCACGGGCGCGGCCGGGCGCTCGCCGCGGGGGCGGACGGCGCGGTCGGGGGCACCGGAGGCCGCGGCGCGGGCGCGCTCGGCCTCTCGCAGTGCCCGTCGCGACGGCAGGGGCTGCTCGTCGTGGCGGGGCAGCGGCACGCGTTCTCCAGTCCGTGTCGTGCACCAGGCAGGTGGCGGGCGGGGGCTCGGGGCGGAGCCGCGGTCAGGGGGTCCGCAGGTTTCTCACCGGTGCGGGTTTGACGGCGGCGCCCTGCGGGGAACAGGGGCCAGCCGGTCACGACAACGTAACGACGCCCGCGCGACGAATCAAGCCCGGGGCGGGCGTGACGCTCCTCACGACCCGCCACGAGGGCGTCACCCGGGGTCACCACCCGGCGGGCAGCGGCCGTCCCTCGTCGTAGCCGGAGCGCGACTGCACGCCCAGGACGGCGCGCTCGGCGAGCTCGGCGAGGTCCTCGGCACCGACGTACGTGCAGGCGGAGCGCAGCCCGGACGTGATCTGGTCGAGCTGGTCCTCCACACCGGGCCGCTGCGGGTCCAGCCTCATCCGCGAGGTGGAGATGCCCTCCTCGAACAGGCCCTTGCGGGCGCGCTCGAACGGGGAGTCCTCCAGGGTGCGGGCGGTGACGGCGCGCTTGGACGCCATCCCGAAGCTCTCCTTGTACTCGCGGCCGTCGGCGTCGACCTGCAGGTCGCCCGGGCTCTCGTACGTCCCGGCGAACCACGAGCCGACCATGACCTGGCTGGCGCCGGCGGCCAGGGCGATGGCGACGTCGCGGGGGTGTCGGACCCCGCCGTCGGCCCACACGTGGGCGCCGGCCTCGCGGGCGGCGCCGACCGCGTCGAGCACCGCCGACAGCTGCGGCCGGCCGACGCCGGTCATCATCCGGGTGGTGCACATGGCCCCCGGCCCGACGCCGACCTTGACCACGTCCGCGCCGGCCGCGACCAGGTCGCGTGCCCCGTCGGCGGTGACCACGTTGCCGGCCACCACGGGGACGTCCTCGCGGGCGGCCTCGCGGGCGGCGGCCACGGCGCCCAGCGCCCGGTCCTGGTGCCCGTGGGCGGTGTCGACGACGAGCACGTCGACCCCGGCCGCGAGCATCGCGCGGGTCCGGCCGGCGACGTCGCCGTTGATGCCGACCGCCGCGGCCACCCGCAGCCGGCCCGAGGCGTCGACGGCGGGGGCGTAGATGGTGCTGCGCAGCGCGCCCGAGCCGGGTCATGGCGCCGACAGGCCGGCCGGCGCGCGTCCACGACGGGGGCGAACTGCCGGCGGCGGCGCTCGAGCTCCTCGAACGCGGCCCGCGGGCCCTTGGTGTCGACGAGGTCGGCGTCCAGCACCACCGGGTCCGACGTCATGACGTCGCGGACCGGGGTGTAGCGGTCCACGCCGCGGCAGTCGGCGGCGGTGACCACGCCGACCAGCGAGCCGTCGGCCGGGTCGACGACCACGGCCGCGCCGTGGCTGCGCTTGGGCAGCAGGTGCAGCACCGTGAGGACGACGTCGTCGGGCGAGACCTCGACCGGGGTCTCGAGCACGGTGTGGCGCTGCTTGACCCAGCCGACGACCTCGGCGAGGACGTCGAGCGGGACGTCCTGCGGCAGCACCGCGAGGCCGCCGCGACGGGCCATCGTCTCGACCATCCGGCGGCCGGTGACCGCGGTCATGTTGGCCACGACCACCGGGACGGTCGCGCCCGTGCCGTCGACCGGGGTGAGGTCGACGTCGGAGCGGGAGCCCACCGAGGAGCGCGACGGCACGAGGAACACGTCGTCGTAGGTGAGGTCGTGGGGCGGCTGGTGTCCCGGGAGGAAGCGCACGGTGGACAAGTGTGACGCACCCGCCCGCGGTGCCCGGGCCGCGCGGGCCGCCTCGCTACGGTCGGGGCATGTCAGGACGGGGGTCCGGGTCGGAGCAGGGACGGGGCGCGCGCGACGGCGCCCGGGTGCAGGCCGTCGGGCTCACCAAGCGCTTCGGACCGGTGCGCGCCGTGACCGACGTGTCGTTCACGGTGGAGCCGGGCCTGGTCACCGGGTTCCTCGGGCCCAACGGCGCAGGCAAGACCACCACGCTGCGGATGGTTCTCGGCCTCGTGCGGCCCACGTCGGGCTCGGTCACGGTGGACGGGCGGCCCTACGCGGACCTCGACCGGCCGCTGCAGCGGGTCGGGGCCGCCCTGGACGGCGCGGGCGCCCACCCGGGCCGGACCGGGCGTGACCACCTGCGCTGGCTCGCCGCCGCCGGCGGCCTCCCGGTCCGCCGCTGCGACGAGGTGCTGGAGCTCACCGGGCTCGCGGCGGCGGCACGGCGCCGGGCCGGCGGCTACTCCCTCGGCATGCACCAGCGGCTCGCCCTGGCCGCGGCCCTGCTCGGCGACCCGGAGCTGCTCGTCCTCGACGAGCCCGCCAACGGCCTGGACCCGGCCGGCATCGCCTGGCTGCGCGGGTTCCTGCGCACCCTGGCCGCGGAGGGCCGCACGGTGCTCGTCTCCAGCCACGTGCTCAGCGAGGTGGAGCAGACCGTGGACCGGGTCGTGGTCCTGGCCGCCGGCCACGTCGCCTACGACGGCGAGCTGCACGGCCTGGCCGGCCCGGCCGGGGTCCTCGTGGACTCCCCCGACCGGCCCGCCCTGGTCGCCGCGCTCGCCGCGCAGGGGCTGGCCTGCGACGAGGACCGCTCCGGCGCACTGCTCGTCCGCCCGCCCGCGGGCTCCCCCGCCCACCCCGGCGGCGCGGCCGGTCCGGTCGACCCGGTCCGGGTGGGGGCGGTGGCCGCCGCGGCCGGGGTCGCGCTGTCGCACCTGGCCCCGACCAGCCAGCGGCTGGAGGACGCCTTCCTGCGCCTGGTGCAGCGGACCGAGCTGGCCAGCGCGGCCGCCCGGCGGCAGGGCCCGCCCGGCCCGACCACGGCCACGGCCACGACCACGGCCACGGCCACGACCGGTGCGGGGGGTGCGGCATGAGGCGGGCGGTGCACGCGGAGCTGGTCAAGCTGACGACGACGTGGGTGTGGTGGGGCCTGCTGCTCATCGCGCTCGCGCTCGTGGCCCTCAACGTGGGGCTGGTGGCCGCGCTCGGCCCGGTGGACGCCGCCGGGGCCGAGGCGTTCCCCTTCCCGCTGCTCACCACGGCCGAGGGCCAGCTCGCGCTGGTCGGGTCGGGCTACCAGTCCGGCTACCTGCTGGCCGCGGTCGGCGGGACGCTCGTGGCCACCGCCGACGTCCGCGCCGGCACCATCGCGCCGACGTTCCTCGCCGTCCCCCGGCGCGGCCGCGTCGCCGCGGCCAAGCTCGTCACGGGCGGGCTGCTCGGCCTGCTCTACGGCCTCGTCGTGCAGGCCTCGTCGCTGGCTCTCGCCGCGACCGTGCTCGGGGTGCGCGGGGTGGCCCTGGCCCCGGCCGGCGACCTCGCCCGCCCTCTCCTGCTCGGGGTGCTGGGGGTCTCGGTGTGGGCCCTCATCGGGGTCGGCTTCGGCCTGCTGGTCCGCCACCAGGTGGTGGCGCTGGTCACCGTCGTCCTCGTCGTCTTCCTGCTCGACCCCCTGCTCGTGCTCGCCCTCGGGGCGGTCGGCGAGGTCGGCGGGGTGGACCTCGGGCAGGTCGGCTCCTACCTGCTGACCAGCGCCTCGACCGCCGTGGTGGAGGGCTTCACGGGGGGCCGGCTGCTGCCGTGGTGGGGCGGGCTGCTCGTGCTCCTGGCCTGGGCCGGAGCCCTCGGAGGGCTCGCCTGGCGGACCACGCTGCGCCGCGACGTCACCTGAGGCGGGGTCTAGGCTCTCCCCTGCGGACAGATCCCCCGCACCACGATCGGAAGAAGGCGACGCACGCCGTGCCACAGCAGACACCGGCAGACGACCCGATGACGGGCTTCGGGCCCAACGAGTGGCTCGTGCAGGAGCTGCAGGAGTCGTTCCGGAAGGACCCCGCCAGCGTGTCGCCGGAGTGGCGCGAGTTCTTCGGCGACCACCCGCCGACCATCGACGGCGACAGCAGGCCGGCGGCCGCCGAGCCCTCCGCCGAGCCGGCCGCCGAGCCCTCCGCCGCTCAGGCCGCCGAGCCCTCCGCCGCCCAGGCCGCCGAACCCTCCGCCGCCCCGCAGCCCCCCGCCGCCGAGCCCGCCGCACCCGCTGCACCCGCTGCCGTCGCCGTCCCCGAGAAGGCCCCCGTGACCACCACGCCGCCCGCCCAGACCACCGCCCCCGTCCCGCCGGCCCCTGCGGGCGCCGCGGCACCGGCCCCCGGGAAGTCCGGCGAGAAGGCCGGCGACAAGGCCGGCGACAAGGCCGGCGACAAGGCTGTCGAGAAGGCTGTCGAGAAGGCCGCGGAGACGACGAGCGTGCGCCTGCGCGGGCCCGCCGCCCGCGTGGTCACCAACATGGAGACGAGCCTCACCGTCCCCACCGCCACGAGCGTGCGGGCGGTGCCGGCCAAGCTCCTCATCGACAACCGCATCGTGCTCAACAACCACCTCAAGCGCGCCCGCGGCGGCAAGGTGTCGTTCACCCACCTCATCGGCTTCGCGCTCGTCGAGGCGCTGCGCGAGATGCCCGAGATGAACTGGGCCTACACCGAGGTCGACGGCAAGCCCGGCGTGCAGCAGAACGCCGCGATCAACGTCGGCATCGCCATCGACATGGCCAAGCCCGACGGCACCCGGCAGCTCCTGGTCCCCAGCATCAAGAACAGCCAGGACAAGACCTTCAGCGAGTTCTGGGCCGCCTACGAGGACGTCGTGCGCCGCGCCCGCGCCGGCTCGCTCACCGTCGAGGACTTCGCGGGCACCACCGTCAGCCTCACCAACCCCGGCACCATCGGCACCGTCCACTCCGTCCCGCGGCTCATGCAGGGACAGGGCGCGATCATCGGCGTCGGGGCGCTGGAGTACCCGGCGGAGTACGCGGGCGCCAGCGAGGACACGCTCGCCCGCCTCGCGATCAGCAAGACGATCACGCTGACCTCCACCTACGACCACCGGATCATCCAGGGCGCGCAGTCCGGCGACTTCCTGCGGACGCTGCACCACAAGCTGCTCGGCGAGGACGGCTTCTACGACCGCGTCTTCGCCAGCCTGCGGGTCCCCTACGAGCCGATCCGCTGGGTCCGCGACGTCTCCTTCTCCGAGGACGAGGAGATCAACAAGACCGCCCGGGTCGTCGAGCTGATCCACGCCTACCGGGTCCGCGGGCACCTCATGGCCGACACGGACCCGCTGGAGTACCGCCAGCGCCGCCACCCGGACCTCGACGTGCAGACGCACGGGCTGAGCCTGTGGGACCTGGACCGCGAGTTCCCCACCGGCGGCTTCGGCGGCCAGCCGGTCATGAAGCTGCGCGACATCCTCGGCGTGCTGCGCAACAGCTACTGCCGCACGGTCGGCATCGAGTACATGCACATCCAGAACCCGGACGAGCGGCGCTGGATCCAGGACCGGGTCGAGCACGGCTACCTCAAGCCGAGCCGGGACGAGCAGCTGCGCATCCTCGGCCGGCTCAACGCGGCCGAGGCCTTCGAGACCTTCCTGCAGACCAAGTTCGTCGGGCAGAAGCGGTTCTCGCTCGAGGGCGCGGAGTCGACGATCCCCATCCTCGACCAGGTGCTGTCCGACTGCGCGGACGCCGGCCTCGACGAGGTGTGCATCGGCATGGCCCACCGCGGCCGCCTCAACGTGCTGGCCAACATCGCGGGCAAGACGTACGGCCAGATCTTCGCCGAGTTCGAGGGCCAGCAGGACCCGAAGACCGTCCAGGGCTCCGGCGACGTCAAGTACCACCTGGGCACGGAGGGCACCTTCACCGCGCCGTCCGGCGCGAGCACCAAGGTGTACCTGGCCGCCAACCCCTCGCACCTGGAGGCCGTCAACCCCGTCCTCGAGGGCATCGCGCGGGCCAAGCAGGACCGCCTCGACCGCGGCGGGGTCGACTTCCCCGTGCTGCCCGTCCTCGTCCACGGCGACGCGGCCTTCGCCGGGCAGGGCGTGGTCGCGGAGACGCTCAACCTGTCGCAGCTGCGCGGGTACCGCACGGGCGGCACGGTCCACGTCATCGTCAACAACCAGGTCGGCTTCACGACCGCCCCGCTGGCCAGCCGGTCCTCGTACTACGCGACCGACGTGGCCCGGATGATCCAGGCGCCGATCTTCCACGTGAACGGCGACGACCCGGAGGCCTGCGTCCGGGTGGCGCGGCTGGCCTTCGAGTACCGCCAGGAGTTCGCCAAGGACGTCGTCGTCGACATGATCTGCTACCGCCGGCGCGGCCACAACGAGGGCGACGACCCGTCGATGACCAACCCGATGATGTACAACCTCATCGAGGGCAAGCGCAGCGTCCGCAAGCTCTACACCGAGTCCCTCATCGGCCGCGGCGACATCTCCGTCGAGGAGGCCGAGGCCGCCCTGCGCGACTACTCCGACCAGCTCGAGCGCGTGTTCACCGAGGTGCGCGAGGCGACCAAGGCCGGCTCCGACGGCAACAACCGGTCGGGCCTGGAGGCTCCCCGGGCCCAGGCGCAGGACGAGGCCGAGCCGGAGCAGGAGCACTCGACGGCCATCCCCGTCGAGCTCGTGCACCGCGTCGGCGACGCGTTCGTCAGCCCGCCGGAGGGCTTCACCCCGCACCCGAAGCTCGCGCCGCTGCTGGCCAAGCGGCAGCAGATGTCACGCGAGGGCGGGATCGACTGGGCCTTCGGCGAGCTGCATCGCCTTCGGGTCGCTGGTCGCCGAGGGGACGCCGGTCCGCCTGGCCGGCCAGGACTCCCGGCGCGGCACGTTCGTCCAGCGCCACGCCGTGTCATCGACCGCCGCACGGGCGAGGAGTGGGCGCCGGTCGGCAAGCTCGGCTCCGGCGCCCGGTTCTGGGCGCACGACTCGCTGCTCAGCGAGTTCGCGGCCATGGGCTTCGAGTACGGCTACTCCGTCGAGCGGCCCGACGCGCTCGTGCTGTGGGAGGCGCAGTTCGCGGACTTCGTCAACGGCGCCCAGACGATCATCGACGAGTTCGTCTCCGCCGGGCAGCAGAAGTGGGGCCAGCGCAGCAGCGTCGTCCTGCTGCTGCCCCACGGCTACGAGGGCCAGGGCCCGGACCACTCCTCGGGCCGCATCGAGCGGTTCCTGCAGATGTGCGCCGAGGACAACATGACCGTCGCGGTGCCGAGCACCCCGGCGTCGTACTTCCACCTGCTGCGCCGCCAGGCCTACGCCAAGCCGCGCCGCCCGCTCGTGGTCTTCACGCCCAAGTCGATGCTGCGCCTCAAGCCGGCCACGTCGGCGGTGGAGGACTTCACGACCGGCACGTTCCGGCCCGTGGTGCCCGACACGCACCGTGGACGCCGTCGCAGGTCGACCGGGTGCTGCTGTGCGCCGGCAAGGTCTACTACGACCTGGTCGCGGCGCGGGAGAAGCTCGGCGACACCCGCACCGCCGTCGTGCGGGTCGAGCAGCTCGCCCCGCTGCCCGGCCGAGGAGCTGCGCGCGGTGCTCGGGCAGTTCCCGGCCGGCGCCGCCCTCGTCTGGGTGCAGGAGGAGCCGGAGAACCAGGGCGCCTGGACCTTCGTGGCCATGGGCACCCACGACATGCTCGGCGGCCGCCCGCTGCACCGGGTGACCCGCCCCGCCTCGGCCGCCCCGGCGACCGGGTCCGGCAAGCGGCACGCCGACGAGCAGGCCCGCCTGGTCGAGCAGGCGTTCGCGCGCTGAGCCAGGACCTGGGCACCGACCAGGCTGCGACGTCCGGACCCGCCCGCCCGGACGTCGCCCTGTGCGTGCTCGGTGACGAGCTCGTCGCCGGCACCGGCGACCCGCGCGCCCTCGGCTGGGTGGGGCGGGTCGCCGCCCGGACGCCCCAGGAGCGGCTCCGGCTCACCGCCCACGCGCTGGGCGTCCCGGGCGAGACCACCACGGGCATGTCCGGCCGGTGGCAGGCGGAGACCGGTCCCCGGCTGGGCCCCGACGGCCGGCTCGTGCTGGGCCTCGGCCACCACGACCTGCGGGCCGGCACGGTCACCGCGCGGAGCCGGCTCAACGTGGCCAACGTGCTCGACGCGTGCGGCGAGCGCGGGCTGCCCGTCCTCGTGGTCGGTCCCCCGCCCCTGCTGCCCGGCGGCCCCGACGCGCACCTGGCCCCCGGGCTCCCGGCGCTCGGCGACGCCTTCGCCGAGGTGTGCGGCCGGCGCGGGGTCCCCTACGTCGACCTCCTGGCGGGGCTCGGCGGCAACGAGGACTGGGAGGCCGACCTCGCCGCCTCCGACGGTCGCGTCCCCGGCCAGGCCGGCTACGGGCTGATGGCGTGGTTCGTGCTGCACGGCGGCTGGGACCAGCTCTTCCCCGCCTGAGCCGCCGCTCCCCCGGCACGCGCCCGGCCGACCTGGTAGACCCCTGCCATGGTCGCCGTCGTCGCTGTCCGCCCCTCCCCCTCCGACCCGCTCGCCGCCCTCGAGGTGCGCGACACGGCGCCGACGCCCACCACGGCGCCCCCGTCGGACTGGGTGCCGGTGACGCGTGCGGGCCGCCGCGCTCAACCACCACGACGTGTGGAGCCTGCGCGGGGTCGGCCTGGCGGCGGAGAAGATGCCGATGGTGCTCGGCTGCGACGCGGCCGGGGTCGACCCCGACGGCAACGAGGTGGTCGTGCACGCCGTGCTGTCCGACCCGGCGTGGACCGGCGAGGAGACGCTGGACCCGCGGCGGTCGCTGCTCAGCGAGGTCTACCCCGGCACGTTCGCCGACACCGTCCTCGTCCCGCGCCGCAACCTGGTCCCCAAGCCGGCCGAGCTGAGCTTCGAGGAGGCGGCCTGCCTGCCCACGGCGTGGCTCACGGCCTACCGGATGCTGTTCACGCAGGCGGCGCTGCGGCCCGGGCAGACCGTGCTCGTGCAGGGCGCGGGCGGCGGGGTCGCGACCGCGCTCGATCCTGCCTCGGTGCCGCGGCGGGGCTGCGGGTGTGGGTGACGAGCCGGGACGAGGGCAAGCGCGAGCGGGCCCTGGACCTCGGCGCCGCCGCGGCCTTCGAGACCGGGGCCCGGCTGCCGGAGCGCGTCGACGCCGTCATGGAGACCGTCGGGGAGGCCACCTGGTCGCACTCGCTCAAGGCCCTGCGCCCCGGCGGGGCCGTGGTCGTCTCCGGCGCCACGTCCGGCGCGGCGCCCTCGGCGGACCTGCAGCGGGTCTTCTTCCTCCAGCTGCGGGTCCTCGGCTCCACCATGGGCACCCGCGACGAGCTGGACCGGCTGCTGCGCCTGTGCGCGACGACGGGCGTGCGCCCCCTGGTCGACAGCGTCCTGCCGATGGCCGACGCCGCCGACGCCGTCGAGCGGATGGTCGAGGGCGACGTCGTGGGCAAGCTTCGTCCTCGTCCCCTGACGCGGGACGGCACGGCGGGACCG
This sequence comes from uncultured Actinomycetota bacterium, assembly GCA_963750335.1. GTDB lineage: Bacteria > Actinomycetota > Actinomycetes > Actinomycetales > JBBAYJ01 > Aquipuribacter. The sequence continues at coordinate 589,405 of CAVVQD010000008.1, read as the reverse complement.
GTCTGGCCGTGACCTTGCGGTGATGCGGGGTCTCGGGCCGACGCGACCGCGCACCACCGCGATCTCGCCGGGCACGGGACGGCCCGGCGCCGGGCGGCCGGCGCAGGCAGGACCCGCCCGCACCCGTCAGGTGCGGGCGAGGTGCTCCGTGACCACGGCGAGGTCGGCGACCAGGGCGGCGAAGGCCTGGTCGCGCTGCTCGGGCGGGCCGCGGAGGATCGAGGACGGGTGCACCGTCGGCAGCACGTCGAAGCGGCCGGCGGCGGTGTCCCGGGGACCGAGGACGCCGCGCTCCTTGGTCACCCGGAACGCCCCGCCGAGCAGGGTCTTGGCCGCGGTCGCCCCCAGCAGCACGAGCACGCGCGGGTCGACCGCCTCCAGCTCGGCCTGCAGCCACGGCCGGCAGGCGACCATGTGCGCGAGCTCCGGCGTCTGGTGGATGCGCCGGTTCCCGCGCGGCTCGAACCGGAAGTGCTTGACCGCGTTGGTGACGTAGAGGTCCTGCCGGTCGAGCCCGGCCTGGTCGAGCGCCGTCTGCAGCAGCTTGCCCGCCGGGCCGACGAACGGGATGCCCTGGGTGTCCTCGACGTCGCCGGGCTGCTCGCCCACCAGCACGACCCGTCCGTGCGGGTTGCCCGCGGAGAACACGACCTGCGTGGCCGGCTCCCACAGCTCGCAGCCGCGGCACGACGGCGCCGCCGCACGGAGCGCGTCCACGTCGGCGCCCTCGGGGACCCACCCCTGCGCCCCCGGGCGCTCCGCCGCTGCTGGGCCTGCCGCTGTGCCTGCTGCCATCCCGGCAGTCTCGCCGCCGCACCGTGGCCCGGCACCCGGTGGCGCCGGCCGCAACGGACCAGCAGCGCCCCAGCCGCGCCCCGGCGCCGCTCAGCGACGGCCCGGTCGCCGGCGCAGCCGCCCCGGGCGGGGCCACAGGCGCGCCACCACGACGCCGTGGACGTCGGCCCCCGGCACGGCGCCGAACAGCCAGGAGTCCGAGCCCTGCGTCCGGCTGTCCCGCTCGACCCACCACCCCTCGGGCTCGCGGCGCACGGCCCGCTTGACCCCCGGGCCGCGCCCGCCGGGCAGGTCGGCGACCAGCAGGTCGCCCGGGACGGGCTCCGCGCCCCGGCGGAGCAGGAGCAGGTCCCCCGGCCGGAGCGTCGGCAGCATCGACCCACCCGTGACGCGCACCACCTGCCACGGGTTCCTGCCCCGGCGCAGGAAGGGCACAGGGCTCCGCACGGTTGTAGTGTCGCAAGCCTCCGGTGTGGGCGCCCTGCCCCCGGAGACACGTGCCAGCTCGAGAGGACGAACACTGATGACCGGTTACCGGATCACCGAGGTCTCCGCCCACTGCGACCTCCCGTGCGGGGTCTACGACCCGGCCCAGGCCCGCATCGAGGCCGAGTCCGTCAAGGGGTGCATGACCAAGTTCCACGCCTCGGACGACGCCGAGTTCAAGCAGCGCGCCATCCTCATCAAGGAGGAGCGCGCCGAGCTCGTCAAGCACCACCTGTCCGTGCTGTGGAGCGACTACTTCAAGGCGCCCCACTTCGAGAAGTACCCGAACCTGCACGCGCTGTTCAACGAGTCGATCAAGCTGGCCGGGGCCGGGGGCGTCAAGGACTCCACCGACGTCGCCGTCGCCGACAAGCTGCTCGGCAAGATCGACGAGATCGCCGAGATCTTCTGGGACACCAAGAAGGCCGCCGCCTGACCAGCACGGCACCCGCACGTCAGTGACGGCGCCGTCCCCGGTCACGGGGGCGGCGCCGTCGTCGAGCAGGAGGTGAGGCCCGCGTGAGCTACGACATCCTCTTCGTCCCGCGCCGCCCCGGGCAGTCCTGGGAGGCCGCGCTGGACGAGGCCGAGGGACGCGACGTCCTCGGCGACGCGCTGCGCCCCGACCGCCTGGCGCAGTGGGACCGCATCGTGGCCGCCCTCCGTCACCGGGTCGGCGAGGTCGAGGTCAGCGTGGGCGGCGACGCCTGCGAGGCCGTCGACCCGTCCTCCGGCCTGGAGGTGTCCCTGTACCCGGACGAGGCGTCGGTCAGCTTCCCGTACGCCGAGCGTCCCGACCCCGCCGCGTTCCACGACCTCGTGGTCGACGTCGTGGGCCTGCTGGAGCGCGAGACCGGGCTGCGCGCGTGGGACGCCCAGACCGACGAGCCCTTCGACGGCCAGGTCCACGACGAGACCGGTCTCGCCGCGACGCGCCGCATCGGCCAGGAGGCCTCCGACACCGCCGCCACCGAGGGCATGGCCGCCCGGGCCGCGGCCGGCCACCTGGGGCCCGACACGGGCGAGGTGGTCCTGCCCGCCGCCGCGCTCGCCGACGCCGGGACGCCCGGCCCCGGGGGACCGGGGGCGGCGGGCGCTCCCGTCGGCACGCCGGGCGACCGGACCGCGGGTCCGGACAGCCCCGCCGAGCTCGCCCTGCAGCGCCGCCGCTCGCTGCGCTACGTCGTGGTCGGCGTCGTGGTCGTCGTGGCCGCCCTCCTGCTGCGCAGCCAGGGCCAGGCCTCGACCACGCTCAGCGGGCTGGCGCTGGCCCTGGGCGTCGCCGACGTCGTCATCGGGCTGCTGCTGTACCGCGCCTGGCACCGCCGGGCGCAGGCCGTCGCCGGGGGCCGGGCCGCGTCCGGGAGCCCGACCGGCCGGGCCGAGGGGTGAGCCCGCGCGTCGTCGTGGTCGACCCCACCGAGCCCGGCCTGGTCGCGGCCTGCGGCGCGCTGGTCGCCGACGTGTACGGCGGCGAGCAGCTGCTGGAGGACGAGGAGGGCTACCTGCACCGGGTGGCCGACGCCATGCCGCGGGCCCGCGAGGCCGTCCTCATGGCCGCCCTGGACGGCGAGCAGCTGCTGGGCACCACCACGTACGCCGCGGACCGCGACCCCGTTCGCCGAGCTGGCCCAGGACGGCGAGGCCGAGATGCGCATGCTCGCCGTGGCCCCGGCGGCGCGCGGCCGGGGCGTCGGCCGGCTGCTCACCGTGGCCTGCCTGGACCGCGCGCGCGAGGAGGGCTGCCACCGCTTCGTGCTGTCGAGCGGGCCCCGGATGACGGGCGCGCACGCGATGTACGAGGGCATGGGGTTCGAGCGCAGCCCCGAGCGCGACTGGTCCCCGGTGCCGGGGGTCGACCTGCGGACCTACGGGATCGCGCTGCGCTGAGGCGCCTCAGGCCACCAGGCCCAGGCGGCGCAGCTCGACCTGCAGGTCGTGCGGGTTGCTCGAGGCGTGGCGGGCGTCCTCGAGGGTGATGACGCCGTCGCGGATGAGCTGCACCAGGTGCTGGTCGAAGGTCTGCATGCCGTAGTACGCGCCCTCCTTGATGAGCTCGCCGATGGTGTTGGTCTTGTCCTGGTCGGCGATGGCGTCGGCGATGCGGCCCGTGTTGACCGCGACCTCCATGACGACGCAGCGGCCCTGGCCGTCGGCGCGGGGCACGAGGCGCTGGCAGATGATGCCGCGCAGGGCCCCGGCGAGCGCGAGGCGGACCTGCTGCTGCTCGTGCGGCGGGAAGAAGTCGATGACGCGGTTGATGGTCTCCTGCGCGTCGGTGGTGTGCAGGGTCGACATGACGAAGTGACCGGTCTCGGAGGCGGCGAGCGCGGCCTTGACGGTCTCGTGGTCGCGCATCTCGCCGACGAGGATGACGTCGGGGTCCTGCCGCATCGCGCCGCGCAGCGCCGTGCCGAAGTCGGCCGTGTCGAGGCGGACCTCGCGCTGGTTGATCATGGCGAGCTGGTCGGTGTGCATCACCTCGATCGGGTCCTCGATCGTGATGACGTGCACCTCCCTGTGGGTGTTGATGTGGTCGATCATCCCGGCGAGCGTGGTCGTCTTGCCCGAGCCCGTCGGGCCGGTGACCAGGACGAGGCCGCGCGGCTCCATGGCCAGCTGGGAGATGACGGCCGGCAGCCCGAGGTCGACGAGCGGGATGGCGCCCACGGACACCCGGCGGAACACCAGGCCGGCCGAGCCGCGCTGGCGGAAGGCGTTGACGCGGAAGCGGCCCACCCCCGGCACGGAGTAGGCGAAGTCGGCCTCGTTGCGGGTCCTGAACTCCTGCTGGAGGTCCTCGCGGAGCACCTCGGACACCATGTGCTCGGTGTCGTCGGGGGTCAGCGCCGGCGCCTGCATCTTGCGCAGGCTGCCGTCGATGCGGATCCGGGGCGGGGAGCCCACCTTGCAGTGCAGGTCGGAGCCCTTCAGCTCGACCAGGGCACGCAGGAACGGCACGACGCTCTGACGCTCTTCGCTCACCCCGCCACCGTCGGCAGGACCGGGGACCGACTTGACCCCGGCGCGGCCCGGTTCAGTCCAGGACGACGAGCAGGTCACCCTCCTGGACGACGTCCCCGGCCTCGACGGCGACCCGGCTGACGCGCCCGCCGTGCTCCGGGAGGACGGGGATCTCCATCTTCATGGACTCCAGCAGCACGAGCTCGGTGGCGGGGTCCACCGCGTCCCCCACGGCCACGTTGACGGACAGGACGTTGGCCACCATCTCCGCGCGCACTTCTTCCATGGGACCATCGTGCCGGACACGGAGGAGACCGGGTGCCGCCGCACGGCCGGCACCCGCCCGATCGAGGGAGGAGGCCCGGATGAGCAAGCGAGGTCGCAAGCGTCGCGCGCGGAAGAAGAACGGCGCGAACCACGGCAAGAAGCCCAACGCCTGAGGCGTGGCCAGCAGAGCGCGAGGGCCCGGTGACCGAGACGGTCACCGGGCCCTCGCGCGTGCGTGCTGGCCCTCAGGCCTCGCTCACGCTGTGCCGGGCCTCGTCGAGGCGGTGCAGGATGCGCTCCCGCAGCCCGCCGGGGGCCTGGTCGGTGCACTTCTTCGACACGAGCGCCTTGATGGCCCGCTCGATGTCCGCCTGGTCGAGGCAGGGGGCGCACTCCTCGAGGTGGACCGTGATCTTGTGCTTGACGTCGGGGGTGAGCTCGCCGTCGATGAACTCGTAGAGCTTGTCGATCGCCTCGCCGCAGTCCGTCTCGTGCGGGTTGCCACAGCTCATCGGGTCACCTCCACGGGGGTCGCGCCGTCCGCGGCGGGGGTGCCGGGGGCGTCGCGGATGAAGCCGCGCTCCAGGGCGTAGCCGGTGAGGAGCTCGCGCAGCTGGCGGCGGCCGCGGTGCAGCCGCGACATCACCGTCCCGATGGGCGTGCCCATGATCTCGGCGATCTCCTTGTAGGAGAAGCCCTCGACGTCGGCGTAGTAGACGGCCATCCGGAAGTCCTCGGGGATGGACTGCAGGGCGTCCTTGACGTCGGAGTCGGGCAGCGCGTCCAGGGCCTCGACCTCGGCCGAGCGCAGGCCGGAGGAGGTGTGCGACTCCGCGCGCGCCAGCTGCCAGTCCGCGATCTCGTCGGTCTGCTGCTGCTGGGGCTGCCGCTGCTTCTTGCGGTAGGAGTTGATGTAGGCGTTGGTGAGGATCCGGTACAGCCAGGCCTTGAGGTTGGTCCCGGGCCGGTACTGGTGGAACGCCGCGAACGCCTTGGCGAACGCCTCCTGGACGAGGTCCTCGGCGTCGCTGGGGTTGCGGGTCATCCGCAGGGCCGCCGAGTAGAGCTGGTCGACGTACTGCAGCGCGTCGGTCTCGAAGCGCACGCGACGCTGCTCGGCGGTCTCCTCGGGAGCCCGGTCGGTGTCCTCAGCCATGACAGGCGAGGCTATCCGTCGCACGGGGATCCCGGCGATCTGGGTGGCGCTGGCCTCGGTGAGCATCACGTCGGCCTCAACAGCAGCCCCCCAGGTCGTGTTCCCCGCTCAGCCGAACAGCTGGCCGGTGGCAGGGTCCACGACGCCGGCCAGGTCCGCCTCGGCGGGGCGCTCGAGCAGCGCCGGGGAGTCGTTGCGGACGTTGCCGACCGCGGCCTGCACCGGCACCGCGGCGAAGCGGCCCTCCGGCAGGGCGGCGACCAGCGCGAGCGCGTCCTCGGCCGGCACGTCGCGGGAGACCCAGGCCGCCCAGTCCTCGGGGGGCAGGACCACCGGCATCCGGTCGTGCACCGCGCGCAGGGCGGGCTCGGCGTCGGTGGTGAGCACGGTGACCGTGCCCAGCCACGCGGCCGGGTCGTCGTCGTCGGCCACGTCCTTGTCGCGCCACCACGAGTACAGCCCGGCCAGCCCCACGAGGCCGCCGTCGGGCGGGGCCATGAGGAAGGGCTGCTTGCGGGCCTTGCCGGTGGGGCTGCGGTCGGCCGGGACCGCCTGCCACTCGAACCAGCCGTCGGCCGGCAGCAGGCAGCGGCGCGAGGAGACGAGCGAGCGGTACGACGGCTTCTCGGCCACCGTCTCCACCCGCGCGTTGATCATCCGGTTCCCGACGGTCGGGTCCTTGGCCCACGACGGGACCAGCCCCCAGCGCATCGCCCGCAGCCGGGCCGGGCCGGGGGGCTCCTGCGCCTCGGCCGGGGCGTCCTTCGCGGGGCGCGGGGCCATGACGGCCGCCACCCGCTGGGTGGGGGCCACGTTGTAGGAGGGGTGCAGGGCCTGCCGGTCGTCCTCGGCCGGCGGGGCCACGGGCAGCCCCGCGGCGGACACCTCCTCCACGAGGTCGTCGGGGTTCCTGCTCGCCGCGTACCTGCCGCACATGGCGCCAGCGTGCCACCGGGGCCGGACACCCGGAGGACGGCACCGTCCCGGCGGGGCGAGACGTCGCGCCGGGGGCAGGTGACGGGCAGGATGGGCGGCATGTTCCGACGGATCGCACGCCCCCTGCTCGCCGCCGTGTTCGTCAACTCCGGCATCGACGCCCTGCGCAACCCCGAGCCCCGCGCCAAGCTGGCCGCCGGGATCGTGCACGCGGCGGCCGAGCGCCTCGGCACCCCGGACGACCCGCTGCTCGCCGCCCGCGTCAACGCCGGCGTCATGGTCGTCGGCGGCCTGGGCCTGGCGACCGGGGCTGCCCCGCGCACCTCGGCGCTCGCGCTGGCCGGCTCGCTGGTGCCGACGACGCTCGCCGGGCACGCCTTCTGGGAGTACCCCAAGGCCGAGCAGGCGACGCAGCGCGTGCAGTTCCTCAAGAACGTCGGCCTGCTGGCCGGCCTGCTGCTCACCGTGGACACGCCCTACGCGCCCGAGCGGGCCGCCAAGAAGGTGAAGAAGGCCGAGCAGGCCAAGGAGCTCGCCGCGGCCACCCGCAAGGCGAGCCGCCGCTCCGGGCGGATCGCCGAGAAGCAGGCGCGCGAGCAGACGAAGCAGATGGCCAAGGTCGAGGCCGTGGCCCTCAAGGCCGCCGCCAAGGCCGAGAAGGCCGAGGCGCGGATGGAGAAGCGGCGCGACGAGGCGCAGGCCGCGGCCTGAGCGCCGCATGACCACCCCTGCTCCCCCGCTCTGGTCCGCCCCCACCCCGTCCGGCCCGGTCGCCGCGACCGTCCGGCTGCCCGGGTCCAAGTCCCTGACCAACCGCTACCTGGTCCTCGCCGCCCTGGCCGACTCCCCGTCGCGGCTGCGGGCGCCGCTGCGCTCGCGCGACACCCTGCTCATGGCCGAGGGGCTGCGCGCGCTCGGGGCGGTCGTCGAGGACGGCGACGCCGCGCCGGGCGAGGTGCCGGACTGGCTCGTCACCCCGCTGCCCCGCCCCGACCCGCGCACCGAGCCCGGCCCGCAGCAGCCCGTCGAGATCGCCTGCGGCCTGGCGGGGACCGTCATGCGGTTCCTGCCCGCCGTCGTCGCGGTGAGCGGGCGCTCGGCCCGGCTGTCCGGCGACCCGCGGCTGCACGAGCGCCCGGTGGCCCCGCTGCTGCAGGCGCTGCGCGAGGCGGGGGCGGACATCGAGGACACCGACGGCGGCTTCCCGGTCACCGTCCACGCCGCCCGGGTCCCGCGCGGCGGCGAGGTCACCCTGGACGCGGGCGCGTCCAGCCAGTTCCTGTCCGGGCTCCTGCTCGCGGCGGCCCGGATGCGCGAGGGGCTCGTGGTGCGCCACGTCGGCGCCGACGTGCCCTCGCGCCCCCACGTGCTCATGACCGTGGAGAACCTGCGCGACGTCGGCGTGGTCGTCGACGACTCCGAGGACCTGGTGTGGCGCGTGTCCCCCGGCCCGGTGGGCGGCCTGGACGTGGACGTGGAGCCGGACCTGTCCAACGCCGGGCCGTTCCTCGCCGCGGCGCTGGCCACCGGCGGGCAGGTCCGGGTGCCGGGCTGGCCGCAGCAGACGACGCAGGCCGGCGACATGCTGCGCGACGTGCTCGACGCCATGGGCGCCGACGTCCGCCTCGAGCGCGACGGGCTGACCGTCACCCACGAGGGCGAGGTCTACGGCGTCGACCTCGACCTGCACGACGCGGGCGAGATCACCCCCACCGTGGTCGGCCTGGCCGCGCTGGCCGTGTCCCCCAGCCGGCTGCGCGGCATCGGCCACCTGCGCGGGCACGAGACCGACCGCCTCGAGGCGCTCGCGGCCGAGGTGCGCGGCCTGGGCGGCGAGGTCGACGTGCTCGAGGACGGCCTGCGGATCACCCCGCGCCCGCTGCACGGCGGGGTCTGGCACTCCTACGCCGACCACCGGATGGCCACCACGGGCGCCCTGGTCGGCCTGCGGGTCCCCGGGGTGCAGGTCGAGGACGTGGGCACCACGGCCAAGACGCTGCCGGACTTCGTCGGCATGTGGGCGGCCATGGTCGGGGCGGGCGCGCGCTGACGTGGTCGCGCCGCCGCAGCACGGCCTCGTGGGACGAGTCCGACGCCCGCGCCCGCCCGCCCCGCCGGGGCACGCGCCCCCGCACCAAGGACCGGCCCGCCCACGACGACGCGGTGCCGGGCTGGGTGACGACCATCGACCGCGGCCGCTACACCTGCCTGGTCCCCGCGCCCGCCCACGGCGAGCCGGCGGAGAAGGACGCCGTGGTCGTCACCGCGGTCCGGGCCCGCGAGATCCGCCCCTCCGGGGTGGCCGTCGGCGACGTGGTGGGCCTGGTCGGCGACACCTCGGGGACCACGGACTCCCTGTCGCGGCTCGTCCGGGTCGAGCCGCGCCGCTCGGCCCTGCGCCGCAGCGCGGACGACACCGACCCCGTGGAGCGGGTGGTCGTGGCCAACGCCGACCAGGTCTGCCTGGTGGTGGCGGCCGCGGACCCGGAGCCCAACCCCCGCCTGGTGGACCGGGCCCTGGTCGCGGCGTGGGACGCCGGGATCGACCCGCTCCTCGTGGTGACCAAGACCGACCTGGCCGACCCGGCCGGGCTGCTCGCCGCCTACGCCGGCATGGGCCTCGCGTCGGTCTCGGTGACCTCGCGGGGCTGGCGCGGGCTGGACGACGTCCGCGCGGCGCTGGCCGGGCGGGTGACGGCCATCATCGGCCCGTCCGGGGTGGGCAAGTCCACGCTGGTCAACGAGCTGTCGCCGGGGGCCGGCCGGGCGACGAGCTCGGTGTCGGGGACCACCGGCAAGGGACGCCACACCTCGACCGCCTCGGTGGTGCTCCCGCTCGCGGCGGGCGGCTGGGCGGTCGACACCCCCGGCATCCGGTCCTTCGGCCTGGCCCACGTCGGCGCGGAGGTCCTGCTCGGCGGCTTCGCGGACCTGGCCGGCGGCACCGAGGACTGCCCGCGCGGCTGCACCCACGACGAGGCCGAGTGCGGCCTGGACGCCTGGGTGGCCGCGGGGCACGCCTCGCCCGACCGGCTGGACAGCTTCCGCCGCCTGCTGCGGGCCGTGCGCGGGCGAGGCCGAGCCCGGTGAGCGCGAGCGCGACCGGTCCGACCGGGACCAGGGCGACCGGGGCGACCAGCGGGGCTGATCAGCCCTCCGGGGGAGCCGCCTCCAGCTCGACGCTGCCCCCGGTGCGCCAGTACACCCCCGCCTCGCGGGCGAGGAACAGGTTCTCCACCAGGTACCGGCGCAGCGCGGCGACGTCGTCGTGGAACGGGCGCAGCCGGTTGTTCACCTCGGTCTCGGCGTACCGCTCGCCGGGCACGAACTCCTGGGCCAGCAGGTCGAGGACCACGAGCCGCTTGGTGTGCTTGGCGGGGATCCGCACCAGGCGGCCGTCGGCGCCGAGGAAGGCCCGCAGCACCGAGGCCCGCTCGGCCTCGCCGAGGCGGGAGGCCCAGCGCGCGGGCTGGGCGTCGGGGTCGGGGGCGCCGGCCGAGGGTGCCGCGCTGGTCTCGCTCACCGGTCCAGCGTAGGACCGCGCCTAGTCTCGGGGCATGGCACAGAGCTGGGACGACGACCTCCGCCTGGCGATGTCCGTCGTCGACCAGGTCGACGCGCTCACGCTGGCGCGCTTCGGCGCCGCCGACCTGCAGGTGTCGACCAAGCCCGACCTCACGCCCGTCACCGAGGCCGACACCGACGCCGAGCGGGCCATCCGCTCGATGCTGCAGCGGACCCGACCCCGCGACATGGTCGTCGGGGAGGAGATGGAGCCGACCGGGCACGGCCGCCGGCAGTGGGTGCTCGACCCGATCGACGGCACGAAGAACTTCGTCCGCGGCGTGCCGGTGTGGGCGACCCTCGTGGCCCTGGTGGACGACCGCAGGCCGGTGGTCGGCGTGGTCAGCGCGCCCGCGCTCGGGCGGCGCTGGTGGGCCGCGGCCGGGACCGGCGCGTTCACCGGGCGCAGCCTCAGCCAGGCCCGCCAGCTGCGGGTGTCCTCCGTGGACCACCTGGGCGACGCCTCGCTGTCGTACTCCTCGCTGTCGGGCTGGGAGGAGCGCGGGATGCTGCCCGGCTTCCTCGACCTCACCCGGCGCACCTGGCGGACCCGGGCCTACGGCGACTTCTGGTCGTACATGCTGCTCGCCGAGGGCGCCGTGGACGTGGCCTGCGAGCCCGAGCTGGCCCTGCACGACATGGCCGCCCTGGTCCCCATCGTCACCGAGGCGGGCGGCCGGTTCACCTCCCTCGCCGGCGAGGAGGGCCCGTGGGGCGGCGACGCGCTGGCCAGCAACGGCGCCCTGCACGCCGAGGCGCTGGCCGTGCTGGGCGGGGGCCAGACCTGAGCGCCGACGTCCTCGACCGGGTCCGCCGCGCCGCGGAGGTCGTGGACCTCGCGGCCGGTGCCGGCCGCACGGACCTGGCGGGCGGGGGCTCCCCGTCCCACGTCTGGTACGTGTCCTACGGCTCCAACCTGCTGCGGGCCCGGTTCGAGGTGTACCTGCTGGGCGGCACCGTGGCCGGCCTCGACCGCACGTACCCCGGCGGTCCCACGACGGCCCCCGCCTCGGACGAGCGGGCGGTGCTCCTGCCGGGCGGGCTGCGCCTCGCGGCCGACGCGCCCCAGTGGGGCGGCGGCGGTGTCGCCTTCTGGGACCCCGAGGGCACCGGGCCGGGGGTGCTGGCCCGCGCCTGGCGGGTGACCCTGCCGCAGTACCTGGAGGTGGTCCACCTGGAGAACGGCGGCACGGCCCGGGAGCCGGCCCCCTGGCCGGAGCAGGTCCTCCGGGAGGGCTCGGCCGTCCTCGACGACGGCTGGTACGGCCGGCTGGTCCACGTGGGCGCCCTCGGGTCCGAGCCGGCGCTGACCTTCACGTCGCCCGCCCCCGGGGACCTGGACCCTCGCGCCCCGTCCTCGCGCTACGCCGGGACGGTCGCCCGGGGCCTCGTGGAGACCTTCGCCCCGCCCGGCCGGGGCGGGCTCACCGCGGCCGAGGCGCTGGCCTACCTGGCGGCCTACTCCGAGGGGTAGGTCTGCGAGCGCCGCAGCAGCAGCATGGACAGGCACAGCCCCAGCACGACGGCCCCGAGCACGCCGATGAGCACGAGCCGGTCCGCGAACAGCGGGCCGTCGCCCACGGCGCCGGCGGCCTCCACGCTCAGCACGACGATCTCCTTGATGGAGGCGATGACGCCGATGAGCAGGAACGGCTCGGCGGCGATCTCGTGCCGGGCGATCGTCACCCGCACCGCGTAGAGCAGCTCGACGAAGATGAAGACGAGCAGCAGGGCGTCGAGGACCTCGAGCATGGCGACCTCGGTCTCGCCGACGACCTGGCCGAACGTCGCCACCGCGAGCACGATGACCACGGCCGAGGCGACGAGCAGGACGAGCGCCATGACGTAGTAGACGGCGTCCTCGGCGAGCCGGAGAGCCCGCATCGCCCAGGTCGGCTCCGGCACCGGGTCCGAGTTCTCCTCGACGTCGCCGTCGGGGTGGGCCTCGTGCTCCTCGTGCTCCCCCTGCTCCTCGGGGTCCGACGGGTGGGTGCCCTCGGAGCGCGACGCCTCTGCCATGCGGTGATCATGGAGGTGGGGCACCGGCCGCGCGACCCGGCCGGCGCCCCTGACGGCTCCGGCTCAGGCCTGGTGCGTGGTCGCCGTGCGGTACTCGGTGTAGGTGTACGGGTTGTCGAGCACCTTGGTCTCGGGGACGTCGGGGTTCATGCCCTTCTGCCACTCCTCCTCGCCCATGCTGGAGCGCAGGTGCTCGAGGGTGTCCGCGACGGCGTCCTTGGCCCGCTGCACGTCCACCCCGACGAGGCGGTGCTCGTGCTTCACGACCCGGCCGTCGACGAGGACGGTGTGGACGTCGGCGCGCTGGGCCTGCAGGGCCACGTGCCCGTAGGGGTGGAGCACCGGGAACATCACCGGCGACAGGTCGTTCTTGACCAGCACGACGTCGGCCCGCTTGCCCACCTCGAGGCTGCCGACGACCGAGTCCATGCCGAGAGCCTGGGCGCCGCCGCGGGTGGCCCAGCTGACGACCTCCTCGGAGCGCAGGTGCAGGTGGGTGACCGTCTCGCCGGCCTTGTGCGCCTCCATGTGCTCGCGCGAGCGGTCGGCGCCGACGGTGCTGCGCATGGCCGAGAACAGGTCGCCGGACATCCACACGCTGGTGTCCATGGAGATCGACACGGGGATCCCGTGCTCGCGCAGCTGCCAGGTGGGCGGGTAGCCCTGGCCGCAGCTCTGCTCGGACTCCGTGGCCACCGACACCGAGCCGCCGGTCGCGGCGATGCGGTGGTAGCTGTCGTGGCCCAGGGTCGCGGCGTGCACGTAGACCGTCCGCTCCTCCATGAACCCGCCGTCGTGCATGAGCCGGATGCCGTCGTCGTTGGTCGCGCCCCACACGCCCGCGTGCGTGGTGACCGCGAGGTCGAGCTCGCGGGCCACCTCGAAGGCGGCGCGCTCCGGGAAGGCCGGGTCGCCCGTGACGTCGAAGGCCATCTGCAGCCCGAGCATGTCGCTGCGCGGGAAGCGGTCGACGAACGCGCGGAAGTCCGCCGAGGCCGACCACTCCCACGGCCCCGCCTGGATGTTGCCGTAGGCCAGCACGAAGCGGCCCGGCACCGAGCGGAGCGCGTCCACGGCGGCCTCGGCGTGCTCGACGCTCTGCAGCCCGTGCGACCAGTCGACGGTCGTCGTCACGCCGGCGTCCAGGGACTCCAGCGCGGACAGCGCGTTGCCCGCGGCGACGTCCTGGGGGCGGAACGCGCGGCCGTGCTCGAGGTAGTACCAGACGAAGTACTGCGTGAGCGTCCAGTCCGCGCCGTAGCCCCGCATCGCGGTCTGCCACATGTGGCGGTGGGTGTCGACCATGCCGGGCATGACGATCCCGCCCGCGGCGTCGATCTCCAGGGCGTCGTCCGGCGCGACGAGCCCGGGCCCGACCGCGGCCACGGCCCCGTCGACCACGAGGACGTCGGCGTCACGGTGGACGGTGCGGGCGTCGTCCATGACGAGGACGGTGCCCCCGCGCAGGACGACCGGTCGGCCGGGGGCGAGGTCGGCGGGAGGCGTGAGCTGGGACATCGGACTCCTTCGTCCAGGCGGCGTGGGTCGCGGACACCTGTCCGCACAGCGGCGCAACGCGCGTCCCACTGTCGACCGGTGCCCGTGTGCTGTCAAGCGCCCCGCGCCTTGACAGCGCAGGGGGCGGCTCGCAGACTGACGGCCGGACGCCGCTTCCGGACAGGTGTCCGCTGGACGAACAAGGAGCTCTCATGGTCGAGGCCCCCGAGGCGCAGCCGCGCGGCCCGCTCGACGGGCTCCTGGTCGCCGACCTGTCCCGCATCCTCGCCGGCCCCTACGCCTCGATGCTGCTGTCGGACATGGGCGCACAGGTGGTCAAGGTGGAGGGCCGCGGCGGCGACGACACCCGCACGTGGCTGCCGCCCGTGCGCGGCGAGGTGTCCACGTACTACCTCGGCGTCAACCGCGGTAAGCGGTCCGTGGCCCTGGACCTCAAGGACCCGGACGACCTGGCCCTGGCCCAGGAGCTGGTCCGCCGCGCCGACGTCGTCATCGAGAACTTCAAGCCCGGCGGGCTCGCCCGGTTCGGGCTCGACCACGCGACCGTGAGCGCGACCAACCCCCGCGTCGTCTACGCCTCCATCACCGGCTTCGGCGCCGGGGCGGGCGCGGCCCTGCCGGGCTACGACCTCATGGTCCAGGCGATGTCCGGGCTCATGAGCCTGACCGGGGACCCGGACGGCTCGCCCTACCGGGCCGGCATCTCCGTGTTCGACGTGATGAGCGGGATGCAGGCCACCATCGGCATCCTCGCCGCGCTCACCTCGCGGGCGGCGACCGGCGTCGGCCAGCACGTCGAGGTCAACCTGCTCTCCACCGCGCTGTCGGGCCTGGTCAACCACACGAGCGCGTGGGTCGCCGGGGGCACGGTCCCGTTCCGGATGGGCAACGCGCACCCGAGCCTGTTCCCCTACGAGCCCCTGCCGGTGGCCGACGGCGAGCTCATCGTCATCGCCGGCAACGACGGGCAGTTCGCCAAGCTGTGCCAGGTGCTCGGAGTCCCCGAGCTGCTGGAGGACCCGCGCTTCGCCCACAACCAGGACCGCACCGCCAACCGCGAGGCCCTGCGCCCGCTGCTGGTCGAGCGGCTCAGGACGCGCACCCGCGACGAGTGGTTCCGGACGCTGCTCGACGCCGGCGTGCCGTGCGCGCCGATCAACACCGTCGACGAGGGCGTGGCGCTGGCCGAGGAGCTCGGCCTGGACCCGGTCGTCGTGGTCGGCGAGGGCGAGGCGGCCGTGCCCACCGTGCGCAACCCGGTCCGGTTCTCGGCCACCCCCGCCTCCTACGACCTGCCCCCGCCGGCGCTCGACGAGCACGGCGACGACGTCCGCGCCTGGCTGGCCGGACCTGACGACGCACCCCTGCCCGGAGGACGAGGATGACCGACAGCCCAGACACCCCCGCGGCCCCCCGGTACCGGACCTCGCTCGGCACGTCGACGACCGACACCATCTCGCTGCTGGGCCAGGACCTGGCCGGCGACCTCATGGGGAAGGTCGGCTTCGGCGAGCTCGCCCTGTGGCTGGTCACCGGGGCCCGGCCCGCCCCCGGCGAGGTCGCGGTCTTCGAGGCCGTCCTCGTCGCGCTCGCCGACCACGGCTTCACCCCGACCGCGATCGCGGCCCGGCTCACGTACCTGTCCGCGCCGGACTCCCTGCAGGGCGCGCTGGCCGCGGGGCTGCTGGGCGGCGGGTCCCGCTTCCTCGGCGTCACCGAGGACACCGGCGCGTACCTGGCCGCGGCGCTGGCCGACGTGGGCGAGGACGGCGTGCCCGCCGACGACGACGAGGCCGGCTGGGACGCCCTGGCCCGGGAGTGCGTGACCGCGACGCGGGCGGCGGGGCGGTTCGTCCCCGGTCTCGGCCACCCGGTCCACAAGGTCGCCGACCCGCGCACCCCGCGGCTCATCGAGATCGCCAGCGAGAACGGCACCGTCGGACCCCACCTGCGTCTGTTCCAGGCCGTCGGCCGGGTGGCGCCCGAGGTGCTCGGCCGCACCCTGCCGCTCAACGGCGCCGGCGTGTGCGGGGCGACGCTGGCGGACCTCGGCGTGCCGCTGCCCATGCTGCGCGGCGTGGCCCTGCTCGCCCGGGCCGCCGGCCTCCTGGGCCAGCTCGCCGAGGAGCACCGCGACCCGATCGGCATGGACGTCTACCTCGCGGTGGACCGCAACGCCGTCTACGTCCCCCGGGCCGACCGCCAGGCCCTAGCCCCGCCCGCCCCCTGCCCGCGCGCACCGCCCCGACGAAGGAGCTGCCATGGCCGAGCTGGTCGCCGTCATCGCCTCGACCCACCACCCGTTCTACTACCGCGCGTCCACGTCGACCGGCGAGGACCGGCCGCCGTTCGCCGACGAGTGGGTGGCCAAGATCGAGCGCTTCCGCGAGACGCTCACCCGCGCCCGGCCCGACGTCCTGCTCATGGTCGGCAGCGACCACTTCCACCAGCTGTGGCTGGACAACATGCCGCAGTTCCTCGTCGGCCACGCCGAGCACTACGACGCCAACTGGTACAACGAGCAGCGCGAGTTCGGCCTGCCCCGGATGCACATGACCGGCGACAAGGACCTGTCCGGGCACCTGCTGCGCAACGGGCTCGACATGGGCTTCGACCTGGCGTTCAGCAACGAGCTGCGGATCGACCACTCGGTGACCTGCCCGATCATCACGCTGCGCCCGCAGAACGACCTGCCGATCGTGCCGGTCTACACGAACATCTTCGCCCCGCCCCTGCCCCAGCCCGGGCGGTTCGTGCAGCTCGGGCCAGGCGATCCGCGAGATGGTCGAGTCCTGGCCGAGCGACAAGCGCGTCGCCGTCATCGGCACCGGGCACCTCAGCCTCGAGCTCGGCGGGCCGCGCCAGTTCGGCCCCACCGGCCCCGACCCGGACTTCGACCGGAAGGCCGTCGGCTGGATCGCCTCGGGCGACATCGAGAAGACCCTGGCCGAGGTGACGCTGGAGTCCCTGCACGCCCCCGGCAACGCCACCCACGGGTTCATGGACTTCATGCTCATGATGGGCGTGGCCGGCGAGGGCCAGCAGGCCGCGCACGTCGACACCCTCGACCTGTTCCACACCATGGAGGCGTACTTCACCTGGTACCCGGGAGGCGAGCCCGCGATGAGCAAGTACCTGCTCGACAAGTTCCTGTTCACCGTCGACCGCGACCCCGAGCTGGTCGAGCGCTACCGCGAGGACCCGGCCGGGACGGTCGCCTGGTGGGAGGAGCACATGGCCAACCGGCTGCTGTCCGCCCACGGCGGCGAGGACTCCACGTGGCTGGCGTTCGACGACGCCGAGCGCGAGGCCCTGGCCACCCACGACTACCCGGCCCTGTTCGGGATGGGCGCGCACCCGTTCCTCACGCTCACCCTGTTCATCGCCATGTTCGAGCGCGACCACCCGGAGCCGCTGGCCTACCAGCTCGCCTACGCCGAGGCGCTGTCGCACTACTCGCTGCCGTACCCCGACATCAGCACGTAGGCGTCGCGGTCAGGCGGCCGCAGGGCGGTCCCGGCTCAGGTGGCCGAGGCCCGGGCGACCACCTGGGCCACCGTGGCCTCGAGGTCGCCGCGGCGCAGGGCGCCGGTGCTGCGGCCGACCTCGCTGCCGTCGGGGCCGAAGACCACGACGGTCGGGACGCCGCGCACCTGCAGCAGGCCCGCGGTCGCGGGGCTGGCGTCGACGTCGCACACGGCGAAGCGGACCGGGCCGTCGTGGGCCTCGGCGACCGCGCGGAAGACCGGGGAGAAGGTCCGGCAGGGCGCGCACCACGTCGCGGAGAAGTCGACGAACGTCCACCCGCCCGCGGTGGCCGCCATGAAGTCCGCGTCGGTGACGACCCGCACCGCACCGGGCGTCTCCCCGTCGTGGGCCCTCGTCCCCTGGGCTCCCGCGTCGTCGGTTCCCGCGTCGTCGGCTCCCTCGTGGTCCACCCGGCCATGGTGGCAGGCGAGGTCCGTGCCGCCGCCGCGGGTCCTCCGCCGTCCGGGTGGACGGGGCACGGACCCCCGCGCGCACCTCGGTCGGCTGCCTACGGTCTCGGGGTGAGCGACACCACCGGCTGGGCCGCGCCCGGCACCCCCGAGCGCGACGACCCGTACGCCACCCCGACCGGCCCGCCCCCGCACGGGTCGCAGCCGTACGGGCCCGGGCCCTCGACCCCCGCGTACGCGCCCGGCGGCTGTGCGCCGGCCCCTGGCCACGCGCCGGCCCCTGGCTACGCGCCCGCCCCCGGCCACGCGCCCGCCCCCGGCTACGCGCCGGCCCCCGGTACGCGCCGGCCCCCGGGTACGCGCCGGCCCCCGGTACGCGCCGGCCCCCGGGTACGCGCCGGCCCCCGGGTACGCGCCGGCCCCCGGGTACGCGGCCGGGTTCCCGGCCGCCCCCCGGCGGCTCGCCCCCGTCTCGGGGCTGGGCACCGCGGTGCTCGTGGCCTCGGGGGCCTGGCTGCTGCTGGACGTCGTCGAGGCGCTGGCCTCCGTCTCGGCGGCCGACCGGTTCTCCGAGGCGGCGCTGGCGGGCCTGCCCCAGCCCTTCGTGGCCTACGACGGCATCGGGGTGCTCGTGGTGGTGGTCCAGCTCGTCGCCTTCGTCCTCACGGGGCTGTGGCTGCTCGCCGTCCGGCGCAACGTGGAGGCGGTCGCCCCCGGCAGCCAGCGCCGCGGCCCGGCCTGGGCGTTCCTCGGCTGGCTCGTGCCGGTCGTCAGCCTGTGGTTCCCCTACCAGGTCGTCTCCGACGCCGGCCGGACCAGCACGCGGCGCGGCCTGGCGTACGGCGCCTGGTGGGGCCTGTTCCTCGCCTGCCTCGCCGTCCAGCAGGTCGCGGTGTCCCTGCTCGGCGGCGCCGACGGCGAGGTGGACCCCGACCTCGTGCGCGCGCTCCCGGTCGTGGAGACCCTGTCCGTCGTGGTCCTCGGCGCCGCCTTCGCGCTGTGGGCCCGCATCGTGCTGGGGATCAGCGCGGCGCACGACCGCTGGGCCGCCACCCAGGTGCCGACGCTCGACTGACGCCTCACGACGTCCGGCGGCGCAGGGTGGCGGCTCCCCCGGCCAGCGCGGCCACCGCGAAGCCGGCCACGACGAGCAGGGGCCCGGCCAGGTCGGCCCGGACGTCGGCCTGCGTGGCGACCACGGTCATGGCGTCGACGGCGTGGCTCAGCGGCAGCAGGCCCGACAGCTGGCGGAGCCCGTCCGGCAGCTGCTCGCGCGGCAGGAGGAGCCCGCACAGCAGGACCTGCGGCAGCACGACGGCGGGCATCATCTGCACCGCCTGGAGCTCGGTGGTGGCGAACGCGCTGGCCAGCAGGCCCAGCGCCGCGCCGAGCACGGCGTCGACCACCGCGACGAGCAGCAGCGCGGCCACCGGGCCGCGGACGTCCAGGCCCAGCAGCCCGACCGCGACGGACACCGCGACGACCGCCTGGCCGACGGCGAGCAGCCCGAAGGCGAGCCCGTAGCCGAGGACGAGGTCGGCCTTGCCGAGCGGGGTGGTGAGCAGCCGCTCCAGCGTCCCCGTCTGCCGCTCGCGCAGCGTGGTCACGCTGGTGAGCAGGAACATCACGGTGAAGGGGAAGAGCGCGAGCATCGCGGGGCCGATCCGGTCGAACACCGGCCCGCCGTCGTAGACCCACGCCATGAGCGACATGAGGACCGCCGGCAGCAGCAGCACCATGGCCAGGCTGCGGTGGTCGCCGCGCACCTGGTGCAGCACCCGGTCGGCCGTCGCGCCGGTCAGCCGGGGCGAGAGCAGCGACGGTCGCGCCGAGGGGCGCCCGCGCGCGGGCAGGGCGTGGGCGGGCGCGCTCACGCCGGCACCGGCTCGACGAGGCGGAGGAAGGCGTGCTCGACGTCGACCGACCCGGTCCGGGCCAGCAGCTCGTCGTGGCTGCCGTCGGCCAGGACCCGGCCCTGGCGCAGCAGGACGAGCCGGTCGCAGCGCGCCGCCTCGTCCATGACGTGGCTGGAGACCAGCAGCGTGGTGCCGCCCGCCGCGAGGCGGCCGAACAAGGCCCAGAGGTCCCGGCGCAGCACCGGGTCCAGCCCGACCGTCGGCTCGTCGAGGACGAGGAGCTCCGGGCGGGGCAGCAGCACCACCGCCAGGCCGACCCGGGAGCGCTGGCCGCCGGACAGCGACCCCGCCCGGCGCCCGGCCTGCTCCGACAGGCCCACCTGCTCCAGGACCTGCTCGACCCGGGCGGCCGCCTCGCGGCCCCGCACCCCGTGCAGGGCGGCGGCGTAGCGCACGTTGCGCGCCACGGACAGGTCGTCGTAGACGCTGGCTCCCTGGGTGAGGTAGCCGACGCGCGCGCGCAGCGACGGGCTGCCCGCGGGCTCGCCGAGCACCTCCAGGGTGCCGCGGACCCCGCGCTGGACCCCGACGACCGCGCGCATGAGCGTCGTCTTGCCGCAGCCGCTGGGCCCGAGCAGGCCGACGACCTCGCCGCGCGGCACGACGAGGTCGACGTCGACCAGCGCGTCGGTGCTGCCCCGGCGGACGTGCACCCCCCGCCCCCGGACCGCGTAATTCATCATGTGATGAATGTCCTCGCGGGCCGGGGCGGCGTCAAGGCCTCACCCGGAGGAGGTCGGGGCCTCGGACCGGACGGCGGGCGGCGGGAGGGGGTCGAAGAGGTAGCGCGCGACGGTCGGCGCGACCTCGGCCACCACCGTCTCCACGTCCGCGGAGGCGAGCGGCTCGATCTTCAGCACGAAGCGGACCATGCCCAGCCCGATGACCTGGGAGGCCACGAGCCCGGCCCGGCGCTCCGGCTCGTCGACCTCGAGGCGGCGGACCAGCGGCAGCAGCAGCCGGCGCAGCAGCAGCTCGCGGAACAGGTCGCGCGCCATCTCCGACCGCACCACGGAGGCGACGACCGCGCGGAGGGTGCCGCGCCCGTCCATCCGGCCCCACAGCGACAGCAGCGTCCGGACCAGCGTCTCGGCCGCGTCGTCCCGGGAGACGTCGGCCAGCGCCCGCACCGCCACCGGCAGGTACTGCACGGACACCACGCTCTCCGTGAACAGCTCCTCCTTGGAGCCGAAGTAGTGGTGGACGAGCTTGGCGTCGACACCGGCCCGCCGGGCCACGCCGCGCATCGACGTGCCGTCCAGGCCGTGCTCGCCGAACTCCGTCGCCGCGGCCGCGAGCAGCTCCCCGCGGGTGTCCGCCCCCGCCGCGCGACGCCCCCGGCGGCGCGGCGCCGCGCCCTCGTCCGCCGGGCCGGCCACCTCAGGCGTCGATGACGACCGGGATGACCATGGGGCTGCGGCGGTGCTTGCGGTGCGCCCAGGTCCCGACCGCCCGGGCGATGAGGGCCTCCAGCTGCTGGGAGTCGCCGACGCCCTCGGCCGCGGCCTTGGCCAGCGCCTTCTCCACCGCGGCGACCGCGCCGTCGAAGGTGCTGCCGTCCTGGGCGAAGCCGCGGGCGATGAAGTCGGGGGTCTCGGTGAGCGCGCCGGAGTCCGCGTCGACGAGGGCGACGACGGTGATGACGCCCTCCTCGGCCAGGGTGCGGCGGTCCTTGAGAGAGGCCTCGGTGATGCTGCCGACGCTCATGCCGTCGACGAACACGTAGCCGGCCCGGACCTTGCCGGTGACCTTCGGCACGCCGGCGACCAGGTCGACGACGAAGCCGTCCTCGGCGATGACCACGCGCTCGGGCTCGACGCCGGTGGCGATGGCCAGGTCGGCGTTGGCGCGCAGGTGGCGCCACTCGCCGTGCACCGGCATGACGCCGCGCGGCCTGATGATGTTGTAGCAGTAGACGAGCTCGCCCGCCGCGGCGTGGCCGGAGACGTGCACCTTGGCGTTGCCCTTGTGCACCACGTTGGCGCCCCAGCGGACCAGGCCGTTGATGACGCGGTAGATGGCGTTCTCGTTGCCGGGGATGAGGGAGCTGGCGAGCAGGACGGTGTCGCCCTCGCCGATCCGGATGACGTGGTCGCGCGTGGCCATGCGCGACAGCGCGGCCATCGGCTCGCCCTGCGACCCGGTGCAGACCAGGGCCACCTTGGAGTCCGGCATGCCCTCGAGCTGCTTGAGGTCGACGACGAGTCCCTTGGGGACGGTGAGGTAGCCGAGCTCCTGGGCGATGGTCATGTTGCGGACCATCGACCGGCCGACGAAGGCCACCTTGCGGCCGTGGGCCTGCGCCGCGTCGAGCACCTGCTGGATGCGGTGCACGTGGCTGGCGAAGCTGGACACGATGACCCGGCGCGGGGCGGTCCGGAAGACCTTCTCGATCGCGGGGTTGAGCTCGGACTCGGAGAAGAGGAAACCGGGGACCTCGGCGTTGGTGGAGTCGACGAGGAACAGGTCGACGCCCTCCTCGCCCAGGCGGGCGAAGGCGCGCAGGTCGGTGGTCCGGCGGTCCAGCGGGAACTGGTCCATCTTGAAGTCGCCGGTGTGCAGCACCAGGCCGGCCCCGGTCCGGATCGCCACCGCGAGACCGTCGGGGATGGAGTGGTTGACCGCGACGAACTCCAGGTCGAACGGGCCGAACGGCAGCCGCTGGCCCTCCTTCACCTCCCGGGTGACCGGGGTGATGCGGTGCTCCTTGAGCTTGGCGCTGATGAAGGCCAGCGTGAGCCGGGAGGCCACGACGGGGATGTCGGCGCGCTCCTTGAGCAGGTACGGCACGCCCCCGATGTGGTCCTCGTGGCCGTGCGTGAGGACGATCGCCACGATGTCCTGCAGCCGGTCCCGGATGTAGCTGAAGTCCGGGAGGATCACGTCGACGCCGGGCTGGTGCTCCTCGGGGAAGAGCACGCCGCAGTCGACGACCAGGAGCTTGCCCTGGTGCTCGAAGACGGTCATGTTGCGGCCGATCTCGCCGAGCCCGCCGAGCGCGACGATGCGCAGCCCGTCCTTGGGCAGCGGGGGCGGCGAGCCGAGCTCCGGGGACGGGTGGCTCATGGTGGGGCTCCTTCGGGTGCTCCGGGCGCGGGTCGCCCGGGGTGGTGCCCGCCCGGTCGCGGAGGCCACCGCCTCCTCGGGCAGGGCCTGCTCGCCGTCCGGCGGGATGGTGCAGGTCTGCCCCGATCGTAGCCGCCGGACCCCGGCCGGCTCAGCGCAGCAGGTCCGCCACGGGCCGGAGCGCCTCCACGAGGCGGGGGAGGCGCGCCGCCACGTCCTCGTGCGCGGCGACCAGCGCGGGGTCCGCGGGCACCGGACGGGTCGGGGGCGCGTGCGCGGCGAGCAGGTCCGCCGCGCCCTCCAGGTCCGGGGCGCGCTCCAGCGCGAGCAGGGCCAGGGCGACCGCGCCGAGGGCGGTGCCCTCGGCCTCGGCGGCCAGGACCAGCGGGCGCCCGAGCGCCGCGGCGACCACGTCTCGCCACAGCGCCGAGCGGAAGGCCCCGCCGGTGGCCCGGACCTCGCGCACGGGGTGGACCCGGTCGACCTCGGCGGTGACGGCGGCCAGCTGGACCGCGACGCCCTCGACCGCGGCCCGCACCAGGTGGGCCGGGCCGTGCTCGCGGCGCAGCCCGAGGTAGGCGCCGGGCAGGTCGGGGTCCCACAGCGGCGCCCGCTCGGCCAGCAGGTACGGCAGCATCACCAGCCCGTCGCAGCCGGGCGGGGCCGTGGCGGCCAGGTCCATGACCCGCTCCTCGGCGCTGTCGTCGCCCTCCCCCTGCGCCCGCAGGCCGGGGTGGCCGAAGGTGTCGACCGCCCACCGGGTGACGACCCCGCCGTTGCTCACCGCGCCGCCCACCACCCAGGCGTCCGCGGTGAGGGCGTAGCAGAACAGCCGGCCGCCCTCGTCGACGTGGGGCTCCGGCACGACGGCGCGGACCGCGCCGCTGGTGCCCAGGGAGAGCCCGGCCACCCCGGGCGCGACGGCCCCGGTGCCGAGGTTGGCCAGGGGGCCGTCGGCGGCCCCGGCCACGACGGGCAGCCCGGTGGGCAGCCCGAGCCGGCCGGCCGCGGCGGCCGCGAGCCCCAGCACCTCGGTCGTGGGCAGCACGGGCGCGAGCTGGTCCGCCCGGACGCCGGCGAGCTCGAGCGCCGCCGGGTCCCAGCCACGGGTGGCCAGGTCGAGCAGGCCGGTCGCCGAGGCCGAGCTCAGCTCGGTGGCGAGGCGCCCGGTGAGGTGGTGCAGCACCAGCTCCTTGAGCCCGGCCCACCAGCGGGCCCGGTGCAGCAGGTCCGGGTCCTCCTGGCCGAACCACAGCAGCTTGGTCAGCGGGCTCATCGGGTGCACGGGGGTGCCCGAGGAGCGGTGCAGCCCGCGCGCCCGTCCCGAGGCCCGCAGCCCGCGCGCCTGCTCCGCGGCGCGGGAGTCCGCCCAGGTGAGCAGCGGCGTCAGCGGCCGGCCGTCCTCGTCGAGGGCCAGCAGCCCGTGCATGGCGGTGCTCAGGGTGAGGCCGACGACCCGCGCGCCCGCCCGGTGCACGGCCGCCACGGCCTCCTGCAGGGCCGCGTCGACCGCGGCGAGCACCGCGACCGGGTCCTGCACGGCGTGCCCGGGCGCCGGCTGGAGCAGCGGGTAGCCCCGCTGGGCCACGTGCTGCCACGCCGAGCCCAGGTCGACCGCGACGGCCTTGGTGGCCGTCGTGCCCACGTCCAGGCCGAGCACGACCTCTGCGCCCGCGTCCGGCGACAGGGCCGTCCGGCTGGGGGCTCCCTCAGCTGCCATGCCCCCATCGTGCCGGTCGGCGTGCGGTCCGGCCGCCCGCGACGGGACCGTGGCGCGTCCGGCCGCCGTGTCGCCAGCCGCAGGACAGCCGGGACCGGGCGACGACCGCGACGTCTGCCGAGGTCCGCCTGGTCTACGACGCGGCCGGCGCCACGCCCGAGGTCACGGCGACGGGGCTCGCGGAGCAGCCCGGGGCGGCCGCGCACACCACGGCGCCCCACCCGGGCACCACGGTCCAGCCGGGGGCGGTGCGGCCCAGGTGGGGGCCCTGGACCAGGTGCACGCCCGCGGCCCGCAGCGCCCCGAGGTCGGCCGCCGAGCCCACGCCCTCGGCACACACCCGGGCGCCGGTCGACTCCGCCAGCCGCACCACGAGGTCCACGAGCTGCCGGCGCACGGGGTCGTCCGCACAGCCGACGACCAGGGCACGGTCGAGCTTGACCACCTGCGGCCTCATGGCGAGCACGCGGCCGAGGTCGCCGGTGCCGGCGCCCAGGTGGTCCACGGCCACCTGCGCCCCCCGCCGCCGGACCAGCTCCAGCTGCTCCGACCAGGACAGGCCGTCGCGGGCCGCGGCGCCGGGCCGGACCTGGTCGAGCTCGACGACGACCCCGGACAGGTCCTCGGGCACCTCGGCCCAGAACCGGGCGGAGGACAGGGCCGCCTGGCTGGCCCGGACGAACAGCGCCGAGCCGTCGGGACGGCCCGGCAGCTCGAGCGCCCGGCGCAGCAGGCGGGCCTCCAGCAGGTCGCCGTAGCCCTCCTCCGCCGCGCGGTCGAACACCCGGCGCACGTCCTGGTCGTGGGGGAACCGGGCCGAGGCCTCGTGGCCGGCGAGGCGACCGTCCGTGGCGTGGAGGATCGGCTGCAGCACGACCCGGGCCGCCTCGGCCCAGGTCGGCAGCCCGCCGGCGGCCTCGTCGCCGGCGACCACGACGCGGTCGCGTCCCTCGCGCTTGGCCTCGTACAGGGCCGAGTCGGCGGCCCCGACCGCCGCTCCCGGCTCGGTCGCCGGGTCCCAGACCGCGACGCCGGCCGAGAAGGTCTGGTGCCCGGGCGTCGCCCAGCGCAGGGAGTCCAGCACCGCGGCGGCGGCGTGGGCGCCCAGCCCGGGCAGCAGCACGGCGAACTCCTCCCCGCCGTAGCGGGCCAGGAGGCCGCCGTGGGGCGCGAGCTCCGACGTCCACGAGGCGGCCGCCTCCTGCAGCAGCCGGTCGCCCGCCTGGTGGCCGTGCTCGTCGTTGTAGCGCTTGAACCGGTCGAGGTCGAGCAGCGCGACCGCGAGCGGCTCCCCGGTGTCCCGGGCCTGCGCGCACGCCCGGGACAGCTCGTGGTCCCAGGTGCGGCGGTTGGGCACGCCCGTGAGCCCGTCCTCCCGGGCCAGCGCGGACAGCTGGACCGCCTGCACCTGGACCTGCTCCAGCAGCCCCGCCATCCGCGACAGCACGAGCAGGGTCAGCACGACCGAGCCCACGGCCGCGGCCTGCCAGGCCACGACCTGGTCGGACCACCCGTCGGCGGCCAGCGTGGCCGCCGGCAGCGTGGAGGCCAGCGCGAGCGCGGCCAGGCGCGAGCGCGTGGGCGTGCGGGGCCGGCGGGGCGGGGGCTCGGTCACCGACCGCATCGAGGGGTGGCACGCGGCGGCGGCCACGAGCACGTAGCCGGCCAGCCACAGGCCGTCGGTCCACCAGCTGCCGTAGTCCGGTCCGACGACGACCACCCCGGCGTTCCACCCGGCGTCGGCGAGGAGCGTGGCGACCAGGGCCCCGGCGACGCGGCGGAAGGCCCCCGTCCGGGACCCCGGCGTGGTGAGGAGCCGCGTGAGGACCGCGAGGAGGAAGATGTCGAGCAAGGGGTAGGCCGACGACACCAGCTTGGCCGCGAGGCTGAGCTCGGAGCTGGCCGCGGCGGGCTCCACGAGGAACACCCAGGCGGGCACGGCCACGCCGACGGCCACGATGGCGGCGTCCAGGACCGCCGTCCGGTCGCGCCCCGCCTGGCGGGTGCGGGCCAGGTGCAGCGCCCCGGCGGCGAGGAAGACGTACCCGAGCAGGTAGAAGGCGTCGGACCACGCGGGGAACAGGTCGAGGCCGAGCACGTCGTTCTCGGCGGCGTAGAGCACGTCGCCGGCCACCCCCGGCCGCCGCCCGAGACCGCCGCGGCTGTCTCACCCGATCGGCTCCCGCCCCCGGGCCTGCGCGGGCGCGGCGCTGGTCCGGATGGCGGACGGACGTTGACACCGCCCGCCCGGTGGCGCTGTCCTGGTGGT
Organism: uncultured Actinomycetota bacterium; assembly: GCA_963750335.1. Lineage (GTDB taxonomy): Bacteria > Actinomycetota > Actinomycetes > Actinomycetales > JBBAYJ01 > Aquipuribacter. The sequence continues at coordinate 562,791 of CAVVQD010000008.1, read as the reverse complement.
TCTTCATCCAGAGCGACCGAGAGACCTGGCTCGTCGACGTCGCAGCAACCTCCCCGCAGCCCGCGCCGCGGGGGACGGTGCTACCGCCAGGACCGATGGGAGCCCCGCCGTGCGCACACCGACCGTCTCCTGGTCCGACCTCGTCGTCGACCTGCACCGCTGCCTCGGCAGCATGTGCCACCCCTGCTGAGCAGGCACCGCCCGCGCGGACGCCGCGCCCACCCGACCAGCAGGCCCCGCGAGAGCGTGCGACGACGCGCGCCCCGGGGCACCCACCCGACGCCCCAGGAGCTCCCCGTGCCCGAGCACGACCACGACCACGACTACGACCACGACCACGACCAGCCCTCCCGCACCGGCCCGTCGGCCGCCCTCGCGGCCGACGACCTCCTCGACCCCTTCGGGAGGCAGTTCCGCCACGACCTGGTCCCGACCCCGCCGGGCTTCGACACCGAGCAGGTGCACGGGGGCGAGGACCCCGAGGCCGGCTTCGGCGCCCGCGTCACCCCGGTCCACCTCACCGCGGGCTTCGTCTTCGACTCCTTCGCCCACGCCCGGGCCCGCTTCGCGGGGGGCGACGACGGCTACACCTACACCCGCGTCGGCAACCCGACGGTGGCGGCGCTGGAGCGCCGGCTCGCCCGCCTCGAGGGCGGCGCAGAGGCCGTCGTGGTCGGCAGCGGCCAGGCCGCGGTGAGCGTGGCCCTGCTGTCGCTGCTGCAGGCCGGAGACCACCTGCTGTCCTCCGGGGCGGTCTACGAGGGCTCGCGCGGGCTGTTCGTGGAGAACTTCGCCCGCTTCGGCATCGAGGTCAGCTTCGTCGACGACCCGACCGACCTGGACGCCTGGCGGGCGCTGGTCCGCCCCACCACCCGCGCGCTGTTCGCGGAGACGGTGAGCAACCCCACCAACGTCGTGCTCGACGTGGCCGGGGTGGCCGGTGTCGCCCACGCCCACGGCGTCCCCCTGGTCGTGGACTCCACGCTGACCACGCCCTACCTGCTCCGCCCGCTGGAGCACGGTGCCGACGTCGTCGTGCACTCGGCGAGCAAGTTCCTCGCCGGCCACGGTGCCTCCCTGGGCGGCGCCGTCGTCGTGGCCGAGCACGTCGTCACCGACCACCCGGGGTTCGCGTACCTGCGCGAGCCGTCCGCGCTGCTCGGCGGGCGCAGCTGGGAGCAGGCCCACGGCGGGCGCGCCTACGTCGCCTACGCCCGGGCCGTCATCGCCTCGCGCCTGGGCCCGACGATCTCCCCGCTCAACGCCTTCCTGCTCCAGCAGGGCCTGCAGACGCTGTCGCTGCGGGTGCGTCAGCACTGCGCGAACGCCCTGGCCGTGGCGTCGTGGCTGGTGGCGCGGCCCGAGGTCGCCTCGGTCGCCTACGCCGGGCTGCCCGCGGGCCCGTCCGCGCCGCTGGCGGCCCGGTACCTGCCCCGCGGGGCCGGCTCGGTGCTGTGCGTGACCCTGCACGGCGGCGAGGCCGCCGCCGAGCGGTTCGTGGACTCCCTGCGGCTGTTCAGCCGGATGACGCACCTCGGCGACGTGCGCTCGCTCGTGCTGCACCCGGGCAGCACGACCCACGCCCACCGCGACCCCGCGGACCTGGCCGCGGCGGGCATCCACCCCGGCACCGTCCGGCTGTCGGTCGGCACCGAGGAGGCCGAGGACCTGCTGGCCGACCTCGAGGCCGCCCTGGGCGCGGTCGCCGCCCTGGACGCGGTCGCCGCCCTGGTCGAGCAGCGCACCCAGGCCGACACCCAGCCCCAGGCCCCGACCCCGGCCGCGCGCACCCTGGTCGGGGCGCGGGCGTGAGCCGCCTGCAGCACCTGGGCTGGTTCTTCTCCAGCGGCTTCCGGCCGCAGGCCTGGGGCCGCCCGGAGCACCGCTGGGGCTACCGCTGGCAGGAGCCGCGGCTGTACCAGCACAGCGTGGCCGAGCTCGAGCAGGCCGGGCTGGACCTGGTGGTCATGGAGGACGCGGTCTCCCTGGGCAGCCCCGAGACCCTCGACCTGCGGGTCCGCGCGGCCTACGGCGGCCCCAAGCACGACCCCCTGCTGCTGGCGCCGTACCTGTTCCAGGCCACCAGCCGGATCGGGCTGGCGCCCACGGTCAACGCCGGCATCACGCCGCCGTACCTGGCCGCGCGGCAGGCCGCGACCCTGCAGCACCTGTCCGGGTCCCGGTTCGGGCTCAACGTCGTCACCGACACCGGCAGCGCCCGGCACGTGGGGGCCGAGCCGCTCGGCCACGACGCGGCCTACGACCGGGCGGAGGAGTGGACGGGGCTGGTGCGCCGGCTCTGGCACAGCTGGGGCCCGGGTGCCCTGGTCGCCGACGAGGCCACGGGCCGCTTCGCGGACGGCTCGCTCGTGGACGCCTTCCAGCACCGCGGGGAGCACTTCTCCGTCGACGGGCCGCTCAACGCCGTGCCGTTCGCCGACGGCGACGACCCCGTCGTGGTCTCCCCCGGCGGCTCGCCGCGCGGGCTCGCCTACGCGGGCGCGCACTCCGACGTCCAGCTGGCCCTGGCCTCGCTGGACCCTGGCACCGTGCGGGACTACCGGGCGAAGGTGCACGCGGCGACGACGGCCGCGGGGCGCGCGCCCGCCGACGTCCGGGTCCTCTTCGTCCTCAAGCCCGAGGTCGTGGCCAGCCGGGACGAGGCCCGCCGGGTGGTCGAGGCGTCCCTGCACCCGGACGACGACGCCCTGCTCGCGGTGGCCGCGGCCTGGTCCAGCGACCTGGAGACCGACCTCACGCGGCTGCCCCTGGACGCGCCCCTCACCGAGGGCACCTTCGGCGACCACGTGTCCCGCGGCACGATCCGTGGCCTGCTCGGCAGGGAGGGCGAGCTGGGGGTCGACCCGCTGCGCACCCTGCTCGCCCGCAAGGCGCGCAAGGGCCTGGTCTCGGAGCGGGCCGGCCTGGTGGGGACCGCCTCCGACGTCGCCGACCTGGTCGAGCAGATGGGCGAGGAGGCCGACAACGACGGCTTCCTCCTGTCGGGCGACCTGCACCCCGTCACGGTGCACCGGATGCTCGACGACCTGGTCCCCGAGCTGCGCCACCGGGGCCTGCTGCGCACCGAGCTGGGCGACGGCGGGCTGAGGGCCAACCTCTCCGACTTCTGAGGACAGGCGTGGAGGCCCTGGCCACGGGGTAGTCCAGCCTCGTGACCGAACCGGGGGACGGCCCAGAGCGCCACGCCTGCAGCGACCTCACGCTGCCGGCCGCGCCGTCGTCCCCCCGGGCCGCGCGCGGCTTCCTCGCGGACACGCTCGTGCGCTGGCACGTGACCGCCGGCGTGGTCGACCTCGCCGTCCTGCTCACCTCCGAGCTCGTCACCAACGCCGTCCGCTACGGCCGCGGCCGCGTCCGGCTCCGGGTCCAGCAGGACCCGCCGTCGGTCCGGGTCCAGGTCCACGACGACAACCCGCGCCTGCCGGTCATGGTCGCCGAGGACGACGAGAGCGCCGAGAGCGGGCGGGGCCTGCGCCTGGTGGACGCCCTGGCCACCCGGTGGGGGGCGGAGCAGTCCACGACCGAGGGCAAGGACGTCTGGTTCGAGATCGACCTGCGGGAGGGCTGATCCCCTACGCCCGCGCGGGCGGGCCCTCGTCGGGGCCGTCGTCGGGCACCCCCGGCGGGACGTCCTCCGGGCCGGCCTCCGCGGGCCGGGGCCGGTCCTGCGGGTGCGCCCGCACCGCGACCAGGGCGACGTCGTCGTCGGCCCGCTCCGGCACCAGCCGCGCCAGCACCTCGTCGCACACCTCCTGCAGCGGCCAGGTCGCTGAGCTGCTCGAGCAGCTCGCGCAGCCGCCCGATCCCCTCGTCGAGGGACTGGCCGCGGCGCTCGACGAGGCCGTCGGTGTACAGCAGCAGCGTGCTGCCCCGCGCCATCTCGACCTCGGAGTCCACCCGCCGGGCGGCCGGGTCGATGCCCAGCAGCAGGTCCGCGCGCTCGGTCTCCAGGACGGTCGAGGAGCCGTCGGGAGCGAGCAGGATCGGCGGCGGGTGGCCGGCGTTGGACCAGCGCAGCCACGTGGTCCCGGCCCGGCGCTCCTCGTCGCTCTGCTCCAGGCGCGCCACCACGACGGTGGCCGTGGACGCCACCTGCAGGGTCGACATCACGCGGTCGACCCGGCCCAGCACGTGCGCCGGGGTCTCGCCCCGGTCCGCCGCGACGGCGCGCGAGCAGGGTGCGCACCTGGCCCATGGCCGCGGCGGCGGCGCTGTCGTGGCCGACGACGTCGCCGATGACGAGCACCGTGGCCGCCGTCCGGCTGGAGGAAGGCGTCGTACCAGTCCCCGCCCACCTGGGCGTCCTCCGCGGCGGGCAGGTAGCGGACGGCGATCTCCACGTGGTCCGGCTGCGGCGGCTCGGTGAGCATGGAGCGCTGCAGCTCCTCGACCAGGCGCCGGCGCTGGCGGTGCAGGCGCGCGTTGTCCAGGGCGAGCGCGGCGCGCTCGGCGACCTCGTCGGCGCGGCGGCGGCGCTGGCCGACGGTCTCGTCGCCGTCCGGGCCGAGGACCAGCCGGCCGAGCGTGCGGCCGCGGGCCCGCAGCTCGACGGTCTCGCCGTCCGGGTCGCCGGCCCGCTCCCCGTCGGCCGCGTCCTCGGGGGCGCCCGCGGGCACGGCGGGATAGGCGGCGACGGCCTGGACGCCGCCGTGGACCCGGCTGCGCGGGTCGTCGTCGAGCAGGGTGACCACCGACCAGGAGGCCAGCGACGGGACGACCAGGTGCGCCAGCCGGTCGGCCTGTTCCTGGGGGTCGAGCGTCTCGGTGAGGCCGGAGGTGACCGCGGCCAGCAGGGCGGCCTGGGTCGCGGCGACCTGGGCCGCCTGCTGGGCCGCGCGCCGGTCGGTCACCTCGAGGAAGTACACGCTGAGGCCGTCCTCGCCCGGCCACGCCCGCAGCTCGTACCAGCGGTCCAGCGGCGCCGGGTAGTAGGCGTCGAACGTCGCCTGCTCGCCCGTCTCCATGACGCGGCGGTAGCCGCTCTCGAACACCGAGCCCACCGTGGCGGGGAAGAGGTCCCAGATGACGCCGCCGACCAGCTCCTCCCGGCCCCGGCCGAGCAGCCGCTCCGCCTCGCCGTTGACGTAGGTGAAGCGCCAGTCCCGGTCCAGGGAGTAGAACGCCGCCGACATGGACTCCAGCACCCGCGACACCCGGGCCTCGGCCTCGCGGCGCAGCGAGGTGTCCCACGCCGCACCGACCACCCGCACGCTGCGCCCGTGCTCGTCCGGCAGGGCCCGTCCCCGGGCCCCGACCCAGCGCAGCCCGCCGTCCGGGAGCACCACCCGGTACTCGGCCTCGTACACCCCGGCCTCGGCGATGGCGTCCTTGAGCGCCCGCCGCACGGCAGGCAGGTCGGTCGGGTGCACCCGGGCGTCGAAGGCGTCGATCGTCTCGTCGAACTCCTGGCGGTCGTACCCGAAGAGCGCGAGGAGCCGGTCGTCCCAGACCAGCGCGCCGGTCCGCAGGTCCCAGTCGAACGTGCCGACCCCGCCGGCGTCGATGGCCAGCTCCCACAGCAGCCGGTCCGCGGTGACCTGGGCGTCCAGGGCGTGCAGCTCCAGCTGCGAGACCACGGACACGGCCAGCTGCTCCAGCAGGGCGACGTCGTGCTCCGCCCACTCGCGCACCTGCTCGTCGAAGACGCAGAGCGCCCCCACGACGGTGCCCCGGGTGACCAGGGGGACGCCGAGGTAGCCGACGACCGCGCCCGAGGTGACCGGCGCCAGCCGCGAGACCCGCTCGTCGAGGGTGGCGTCGCTGATGGCCAGGGGACCGCCGACGCTCGCCGTCACCGTGCACAGCGACTCCCCGAGCGGCCCGACCGAGCCCACGACACCGGGAGGCAGCCCCGCCCCGGCGGTGACGGTCTGGACCTCGGTGAGCAGCGAGACCTGCGCGTGGGGGGCCCGGAGCAGCTGGGCGGCGAGCGAGGCGAGCCGGTCCAGGGACGGGTGGTCCAGCGGGGCCTGGCGCAGCCGGCGGGCCGGGCCGCGCCGCTCGACGACGCCGGCCCCGGCAGCGTCCCCCGCCCCGACCGCGGGTCCACCCGTCACACGCCGCTCCCTACCCGCGCAGGCCTAGCCCGGCCGGCCTCCCACGGCGCGGCAGCGGCCCATGATGCAGGACCACCACCGCCCGCGCCTCATCCGTGCGGCGCTGCGCCGCCGACAGCACCCGGACGCCCGACCGGATGCCGGGAATAGGCGGCTCGTCCCCCCGGTTCGGCGAGAGGTGACCGGAAACGTCTGGGGCCTGACCGAGCGGCTCCACATCGACCTGGAGAGGACCGCGAGCTGCGTCTGTCGCCCCTGAGCGCGACACCAGCCCGTCCCGCCGACCACCCGTCGGCCGTCCTCCGCCCGTCACCCTCCTCGGGGAGCGCTGCGCTCCCCCGTCCTCGAGAGGCACACCCGTGCTGAAGTCACTCCCGCGCGTCCCGTTCGGCGTGCAGGTCCTCGTCGGTCTCGTCCTCGGCGTGGTCCTCGGCCTCGTCGCCCGCGAGATGGGCCCGTCCACCCCGCCGGACAACTGGTTGGCCACGACCCTGGCCACCGTCGGCTCGTCCTTCGTCGCGCTGCTGCGCGCCATCGTCCCGCCGCTGGTCTTCCTGGCCATCGTCGCCAGCATCGCCAACCTCCGCGAGGTCACGAACGCGGCCCGCCTGGCCGGTCAGACGCTGCTCTGGTTCGCCATCACCGCGCTGGTCTCCGTCGGCATCGGCATCGGCCTCGGCCTGCTGACGAACCCCGGCCTCAACACCTCGGTCGACGCCACGGCCGCCGAGGACTTCTCGGGCACCAGCGGGTCCTGGCTGGACTTCCTCACCGGCATCGTCCCGGCCAACGTGCTCGGCCTGCAGGCCTCCACGAGCGAGGCCGACGGCGTCCTGAGCACCGGCCTGTCGTTCAACGTCCTGCAGATCATCGTCGTGGCCATCGCCGTCGGCGTCGCCGCGCTCAAGGTCGGCACCGCCGCCGAGCCGTTCCTCGGCTTCGCCCGCTCCGCCCTCGCCGTCGTGCAGAAGGTCCTGTGGTGGGTGATCCGGCTCTCGCCGATCGGCACCGTCGGCCTGCTGGGCAACGCGGTCGCCCAGTACGGCTGGGACGCCCTGGCCCCGCTCGGCACCTTCGTGGGCGCCGTGTACGCCGGGCTCGCGCTCGTGCTGCTCGTCCTGTACCCGGTGCTGCTGCGCGCCCACGGCCTCAACCCGCTGCGCTTCTTCGCGGGCGCCTGGCCCGCCATCCAGCTCGCGTTCGTCTCGCGCTCCTCGGTCGGCACCCTGCCCGTCACCGAGCGCGTGACCGTCCGCAACCTCGGGGTCCCCCGCGCCTACGCCGGCTTCGCGGTGCCGCTGGGCGCCACGACCAAGATGGACGGCTGCGCGGCGATCTACCCGGCCCTGGCCGCGATCTTCGTCGCGCAGTTCTTCGGCGTGGACCTGGGCGTCACCGACTACCTGCTCATCGCGTTCGTCTCCGTGGTCGGCTCGGCGGCCACCGCGGGCCTGACCGGCGCGGTGGTCATGCTCACCCTTACCCTGTCCACGCTGGGGCTGCCCCTGGAGGGCGTCGGCCTGCTCCTGGCCGTCGACCCGATCCTCGACATGGGCCGCACCGCGGTCAACGTCGCCGGCCAGGCCCTGGTCCCGACCATCGTGGCCAAGCGCGAGGGCATCCTCGACCTGGACCGGTACCGCTCCACCGACGCGGCCGACCCGTTCTCCGACGACGACCTGCAGACCCTCGAGGAGGGCGTGCCCGCCGTCGCGACCGACGGTGTCACCCCCGGCTCGCCGGACGCCGCCCCGGTCGACGTCCGCGACCGGGAGCCGGCCCGCGCCTGAGGCACCTGCACCACCGCGCACCACCCCGCACCACCGACGGCCGTCCCCCCGGGGGCGGCCGTCGTGCGTGGGCGGGCCTCGCCCGGTCGACCGTGCGGTGATGCGCGGTCGGGCCGGCCCCGCACCCGACATCCCTGCAGTCTCGGCCGGGGCGTCAGTCCCAGGGGCCGGGGGCGACGCGGACGGTGGTGCCGGTGCGCACCGACTCCTCCACGGCCAGCGACAAGGCCTGGTCACGGCAGGCCTCGGCCAGCGGGTAGGGCTCCGGGCCCTCGCCGCGCGCCCAGGCCCCGGTGGCGGCGAGCAGGTCGGCCACGGCGACCTCGTCGTCGGCCAGCCGGGCGCCCTGCCAGGCGTTGCGCCACAGCACCTCGCCCTGCCACGACACGTGGTCCAGGTCGTGGCCCTCGAGGTCCAGGTCGACACCGGTCTGGCGGCGCACCAGCTCCGAGGTCACCACGGTGCGGGCGTCGACCACCCGCACCACCGTGTCGTCGACGACCTCGCCGAGGCTGCCCCGCACCACCACCCGGCGCCGGCGCAGCGGGTTGTGCCACTGGTTGTCGGTGAAGTCGTACAGCCCGGTGCGCCCGTCGCCGTGGTCCAGGTGGGCCCGCACCAGCGTCGCGGGCCGCGGGGCGGCGTCGCCCCGCCAGGCGTCCCGGACCACCGGGTCCGACAGCGGCGCGGTCGAGGCGTGGGCCGTCACGGCGACCCCTGCCGAGCCCGCCGGGGTCCCGCCGCCCCCGAGGTAGGCCCGGAGCAGGGCCATGGCGTGGTAGCCGTGGGTGGAGCACACCTGGGCGTCGGACACCTGGCCGAGCGCGCCGCCGGCGAGCAGGGCGAGCCGGGCCGCGTGGCCCGGATAGCGCGGGTACTGCTCGGCGACCTGGACCCGCCCGCCCGGACCGACGTCGGACCAGAGCGCCGCCAGGGCGGCGAGGTCGCGGGCCGGCGGGGTCTCCGACAGCACGGGCAGGCCGAGCCCGACGAGCTCGCGCACCGTCGCCGGCGCCGCGTCGACCGGGACGAGGCTGAGCACCGCCTCCGGTCCGGTCGCGGCCAGCTCGGCGAGGGTCCTCACCGTCGTCACGCCCCAGGCGGCGCCCACCTCGTCCCCGCGGGCCGCGTCGCGCGTGAGCACCGCGGTGACCTGCAGGTGCTCGGGGGCGAGCGCCGCCAGGCGGAGGAAGACGGTCGAGCGCCACCCGGCCGCGACGACCGCGAACCGGAACGGGCCGCCCGGCGGGGGCGGGGTCAGCAGCACCGGCAGCGGGAGGGCCACGCCTCAGACGACCTTGAGGTCCTCGGCGCGCGTGGACACCTCGTCGCCGCGGACCAGCTGCCGCCCGCGCCGGGTCTCCGGCTCCCCGTTGACGGTCACCTCGCCCGCGGCCAGGAGCTGCTTGACGTCGCTGCCCGCGTCGACCGCGTCGGCCAGCTTGAGCAGCTGGCCGAGGCGGATGGAGTCGCCCGTGATGCTCACCTCTCGCACCCGTCCAGCATCCCAGGTGCGGGCCGGGGTCAACGTCGGGCCCGGACCTGCCGACACCTCACCGTGGTCACCCGCACGCACCTCACGCTGTCCGCCGCCGCCCTGCTCGCCGCGGGCGGGCTGGTGGCTGCCCTCGTCCTGCCCGGGACCGACGACGCCGCCGCCGCGGACCCGGCGGACGGAGGCGGCCCCGCGCCCGCCTCCGTCCCTGCCTCCGTCCCTGCCTCCGTGCCCGCCAGCGCGCCCGCCTCCGCGCCGGACCGCTCCGCCGAGGCCGCCGACCGCCTGGCCGCCCTGGCCGGCGGCACCGGCCCCGGCACCGTCTCCTTCGGGGTGCACCCCGACTGGGCCACCGACACCCCGCAGACGTGGACCGGCCGCACCGGCATCGAGCCGACGGCCTACGGCGAGTTCGTCGAGCTGCCGCTGCCCGAGGTCCCGGACGCCGTCCTCGAGGCCAAGGTCGAGCAGGTGGCCGAGGCCGACGCGGTCCTGCTGCTCACCCTGGAGCCGATGGCGGGCCTGGACGCGGTGACCGACGACGTGCTGGCCGACCTCACCGCCACCCTGGAGCGCTGGAACGCCGGCGGCACCCCCGTGCTCGTCCGCTTCGGGCACGAGATGAACGGCTCCTGGTACCCGTGGGGCCAGCAGCCCGCCGCCTACGTGGACGCGTTCCGCCGGACCGCGGCCGCCGTGCACGAGGCCCCGGCCAGCCAGGTGCTGTGGTCCCCCAACGAGGCCGGCGGCTACCCGTTCGCCGGCGGCACGTACGGGGCGGCCCCCGGCAGCGCCGACCTCGCGGCCCTGGACACCGACGGCGACGGCGCCCTCACCGGGGCCGACGACCCGTACGCGCCGTACTTCCCGGGCGCCGAGCACGTGGACTGGGTCGGCCTGACGGTGTACCACTTCGGCTCGGTCTACCCCTGGGGCGAGAACGAGGTCCCCGAGGACGGCAAGCTGCTGGCCAAGCTCCGCGGCACCTACGACGGCCTGGCCGGCGACGAGTCCTCCGCGCCGGACTTCGCGCAGGTGTACGCCGAGGCGACCGGGCTGCCGCTGGCGGTGTCGGAGACCTCGGCGCTGTTCAGCACCGGCCAGGACGGTGCCGGGGCCACCGACGAGCAGATCAAGAGCGCGTGGGTCGAGCAGGCCCTCGGGCCGGCCCTCGGCGCCGCGCTGCCCGCCCTGCGGCTGGTCATGTGGTTCGACCAGGACAAGCTGGAGGCCGAGACCGGCGTGACGACCCTCTGGGGCGTCAGCCGCGACGAGGCCCTGACGGCCCTGGTGCGCGAGCGCGTCGGCTGAGCCGGCCGCCGCGGCTCAGCGGGCGCGCGTGCCGTCCCGCGTGCCGTCCTGCGTCCCGCCGGCCGGGTCGGGGGCGGTGAGGAGCCGGTCGACCGTGTCGTCCGGGTGGGCGGCGTCGTGGCTGTCGCGGGCCCGGGTGAGCAGGGCCATGAGCTCGGGCTCGTCGCGGACCTGCTTCTTGTACCGCGGCCCCAGGCGGACGATCTGGTCGCGCTCGGCGAGGAGCATCCGGAAGACCCGCTCGCGCTCGGCCTCGTCGTGCGTGTACTCCATGTCCAGGTAGCTCGTCGCGTGGCGCCGGGCGTTGGCGATCGCGGTCTGGGCCTTGCCCGCGGGGCTCAGCAGCGAGGCGACCACCGTGACCACGAGGACGCCGAGGATGACCGTCAGCGACAGCCCGGTGGAGATCTCGACGACCTCGACCGGCTCCCCGCCGTTGACGAACGGCAGGTTGTTCTCGTGCAGGGCGTGGAGGATCAGCTTGACGCCGATGAACGCGAGGATGGCCGCGAGGCCGTACGACAGGTAGATGAGCCGGTCGAGCAGGCCGTCGATGAGGAAGAAGAGCTGCCGGAGCCCGAGCAGGCTGAACGCCGTCGCGGTGAACACGACGTAGACGTTCTGGGTGAGCCCGAAGATGGCGGGGATCGAGTCCAGCGCGAAGAGGATGTCCGTGCCGCCGATGGCCACCATCACCAGCAGCATCGGCGTGAGGACGCGCTTGCCGTCGACGTGGGTGAACAGCTTGTCGCCGTCGTAGTGCTCGCTGGTGGGCAGCAGCCGGCGGGCCAGCCGGACGACGAGGTTGCCGCTCGCGTCGTCGTCGTCGTGGTCCGGGCGGAGCAGGTTCCCCGCCGTCACCAGCAGGATCAGCCCGAAGAGGTAGAACACCCAGGCGAAGGTGTTGATGAGCGCGGCGCCCAGGAAGATGAACCCGGTCCGGGCGAGGAGCGAGAACACGATCCCGAAGAGCAGGACCTTCTGCTGGTCCTCGCGCGGCACCCGGAAGCTCCCCATGATGATGAGGAAGACGAAGAGGTTGTCGACGCTGAGCGCCTTCTCCGTGACGTAGCCGGCGAAGTACTCCGAGCCCATGGCCGTGCCGCCGAAGACGAGCACGCCGACCCCGAACAGCACGGCGATGCCGATGTAGACCGCGGACCACAGCGAGGACTCCCGCAGCGTCGGCACGTGGGCCTTGCGCACGTGGAACAGCAGGTCGTAGACGAGCAGGGCGATGATGAAGGCGATCGTCGCGGCCCAGACCCAGACGGGGACTCCCACTGCGTGCTCCTCGGTGCTCGTGCGCGGTCAGGGTCGTGGTCGTCGTTCAGACAGCAGCAGCGTCCCACCTGCGCCGCGGCGCCGCCGCCTGGTCCCGGCGCGCGGGCGGGCCTGGCGAGGAGACGGTCGACGACCGTCACGGCCGCGACGAGCCGCCCGTCGCCCGCACCAGCGCCGCCCCCGCCCCCAGCAACGCCGCGGTGAGGCGGGCCGGCGGCGTCCCGTCACCGGCCGCGGTGGCCCCGTCGCGCAGCAGCAGCAGCTGCAGGGCGACCAGGTCCGGGTCGTCGACGCCGAGGTCGGCGAGCAGCGAGGTGGCGGTCGCGCGCTGCCAGCGGCGGTGGGCCTGGGCGGCCTCGCGGACCGGGTGGCCCGGGTCGGGGTGCTCGGCCAGCGCGTTGAGGAACGGGCAGCCGTGGAAGCCGGGCCCGCAGGCCTGCTCCCCGAGCGAGCGGGCGTAGGCGCGCAGCACCTCGGCCGGGTCGTCGGGGTGCGCGGCCCGCCACGCGTCGACCGTGCGCTGCTCGGCCTGGGAGACCCCCTGCAGGTAGGCCACGACGAGGTCGTCCTTGGTGCGGAAGTGGCGGTAGAAGGTCGCCTTGGTCACCCCGGCGGCCTCGATGACGGCGTCGGCGCTCACGGCCCTGACCCCGTGCCGGTAGAACAGCGGGGCCGCGGCCGCGAGCACGCGGCGGGCGGCCTCGGCCTGGCCGCCGTCCCGCGTGGGCCGCCCGACCACGGTGGCGGGCGGCGCACCGACCTCGACCACCCTCACCGGGCGGTCCCGGGGCGCCGGCGCCCCCGCCACCACGCCCAGGCGCCGGTCGACCAGAGCGCCCACAGCACGAGCAGCGGCTGGAAGAGCAGCCGGACGGCGCGGGCGGTGTCGGTGTCGAGCCCGAAGGCGTCGGTGCGGGTGAGCAGCTGCGACACGTTGCCGGGGAAGACGGCCACGAAGAAGGCCGCGACCACGGCGCCGACGAGCGGCCGCAGCCGGCGCGGGGCCAGGACGAGGGCGAGGCCCAGCAGCACCTCGACGACGCCGGAGGCGACCACGACGAGGTCGCGGTCCAGCGGGACCCACGGCGGCACCTGGGCCTGGAAGTCCTGCCGCGCGAAGCTGAGGTGGCCGGTCCCCGCGAAGGCCAGGGCGGCGCCCAGCAGCACCCGACCCAGGGTGTGGGCCGGCCCGCCGGCCGCACGGACCCTCGAGGGACCTGCGGGACCCGTGGGACCCGTGGCTGCGGGCGCCGCCTCGCTCACGCCGCGACCGGACCGGCCACGGTGGTGAGGCGCACCTCGACGTTGCCGCGGGTCGCGGTGGAGTACGGGCACACCTGGTGCGCCTGCTCGACGAGCTGCTCGGCCGCGGCCTGCTCCAGCCCGTCGACCTGCACGCGCAGGTCGGCGACGAGGCCGAAGACGTCGCCGTCCTTGGTGAGGCCCACCTCGGCGGTGACCGCGGACGCGCCGAGGTCGGTCCTGGTGCGGGCGGCGACGGACTTCAGCGCGGAGTGGAAGCAGGCGGCCCAGCCGGCCGCGAAGAGCTGCTCCGGGTTGGTGCCGCCGCCCGCGCCGCCCAGGGCCTGGGGCACGGCGAGGGTGACGTCGAGGGCGCCGTCGTCGGTGGCGGCGCGGCCGCCGGCGCGACCGGCCCCGGTCGAGGTGGCGACGGCGGTGTAGACGGCGCTCATGCGGGTCTCCAGAGAGGTGCTGACGTAGGTAGACGAACTAGTACGTCTACCGTACGCCGCCCGCCCTGCGGGTGCACACTGCAGCACCACCGGGACGCCGGGGCACCGGCGCACCGGGACCACCGGCACGAGGAGCAGCGATGGCACGGACGGCGGAGCAGGCGACCACGGGGCCGGGCCGGAGCACCGTGTGGTGGGTGACCGGGGCGCTGACGGCGGCGGGCATGCTGGCGGCGCTCTGGTTCTACGTGGCCTCGGGGCTGCTGGCCCCGCTGTGGGCCGTGGCCCTGCTGCTGCTGGCCTGGGTCGGGCTCGCGTTCCTGGCCGTGCGGGTGCACCGGCGCCGGGGCGCATGGTCGCTGCTGGTGCCGGTCGCCGCGGCCGCGCTGTGGTTCGCCGTCATCAGCCTCGGCGGGGCGCTGCTCGGCTGGACCGCCTAGGACCCTGCCTGCCGGCCTCAGGCAGCCTGGGCCGAGCGGGCGGCCAGGGCCTCGGTCAGCAGCTGCACGAGCGCCTCGAGCTGGACGTCGACCGAGGAGGTGACCTCGGCGTCGGAGCCGTCCAGGGCGCGGGCCGCGAGCCCGGCCTTGCTGTCGATGAGCTCGGCGATCTTGCTGTCGATGGTCTGCGCCGCGATGACGCGCCACGCGGTCACCGGGGCGTCCTGCCCGATCCGGTGCACCCGGTCGATGGCCTGGGTCTGCTCCGCGTCGGTCCACGACAGCTCGGCGAGGACGACGTTGGAGGCGACCTGCAGGTTCAGCCCCACACCCGCCGCGGTGAGCGAGCAGACGGCCACGGCCACGTCGGGGTCGGTCATGAAGGCGTCGACGTTCCGCTGGCGCACGGTGCGGGTCTGCTCGCCGCGCACCGAGGAGTAGCGGATGCCGCGCGCGGCGAAGGTCTCCTCCGCGGCGTCCATGACGTCGACGTGCTTGGCGAAGAAGACGACCTTGCCCACGTTGCGGGCGAGCTGCGCCGCGTAGTCCGCAGCGAGCCCGGCCTTGGCCTGGCCGATGCGCCGCATCATGGAGAACACGTTCTCCTCGGTGGCCGACGTCGTCGTGTCCTCCCGCTCCCAGGTGGCCACGCGGCGGACCAGCTCGTGGTCCACCCCGTGCACGACGACGCCCGAGGTGCGGACCTCGAGGGCGGCGTCGTAGCGGCGGACCATGCGGCGGGCGAGCACGCGCTCGGCCTCGCGGATGGACCGGCCGGCCTCGCCGTCCAGCTCGACCGGCAGGTCGGCGACGCGACGGGCGGGGATGTCCGCGGCCACGTCGACCTTGCGCCGCCGGACGATGCCCATGTCGATGACGGAGGCACGGGCCGCCGGGTAGAAGCCGGGGTCGGCGGGGGTGAGCCCGGTGCGGACGAGCCCGGCCATGAGCTGCGGGGTCGGCTTCTTCTCGTCGATCCAGCCGAGGTACTGCCAGATGGCGCGGAAGTCCTCGATGTCGTTGATGAGCGGCGTGCCGGTGAGGGCCATCATCAGCGGCCGCGCGCAGCGGGCCCGGATGCGGTCGGCCACCTGCAGCACGTGCCGCGAGCGCTGCGAGGTGCGGTTCTTGATGAAGTGCGCCTCGTCCACCACCATCCCGCGGAAGCCGAGGTCGCCGAGCCAGCCGACGTGCCGGTCGAGGATCTCGTAGTTGACGACCACGATGTCGGCGAAGCCGTCCACGTCGTCGCCGTCGCCGTGCACCACGGTCGGGCGGTGCCGGGGGGTCCACAGCGCGGCCTCGCGGGCCCAGTTGGTCTTGACCACGTTGGGCACGACGACGAGCAGCGGGTAGGCGTCGGCGGCCTGGGCGGCCAGCAGGGCCTGGGCGGTCTTGCCGAGCCCCGGCTCGTCGGCGAGCAGGAAGGTGCGGTGCCCGGCCGCGGCGGCGGCCACGACCTGCGCCTGGTGCGGCATCAGCTCCCGCCCGCCCGGGGCCTGCAGCGAGGCCGGCTCGGGCAGGTCCATGCAGGAGGACGCGCCGCCCTCCTCGAAGGAGCGGAACAACGGCCCGAGCAGCTCCCAGCTGCCGAGCTGGCCGGGGCCCGGCAGGACCGGGCCGACCGCGCTGAAGTCGGGCTCCATGAACGGGTTCGACAGCTGGCGGGAGATGACCGACTGCGGCACGACCCGGCGCTCGGGCACGACCTGCTCGGTCGCGGGGCCGCGGGCCGCCTGCGGGCAGCGGCTCCTCCTCCAGGCCGGCGGCGCGGAGCATCTCGCGGCGCAGCTCGCGGGCCTCGTGCGGGACGACGGCGTCCTCGGGGAGCAGGACGAGCAGCGACGTGTCGCGGGCGGCGGTGCGGGCGAGGATGGTCGCGACGCCGTCGAGGCGCTTCAGCTGCTCGGTGCGCTGGGCCTCGGTGAGGTCCTTGTCCGCCTTGGTGCGGGCACGCTCCTCGCGCACCAGCAGCGCGACCACCTGGAAGGTGGTGCGTCCCGAGGGCCGCAGCGGCCCTCGCCGGACGGCGTTCTCGACGTCGCGCACGGCCTTGGCCAGCTGGGGCAGCAGCCCGGCCTGCTCCGCCCGGGCGCCCGCGCGGGGGCGCGTCGCGGTCGAGGTCCCACCGGACCCGCGCTGGCTTCGTCGAGCCACGTGCTCCTCCTCGGTGTCGCGGTGCGCGCCCGGCCACGACGGCCGGACGGCGTGCCCGCCCCGGGCCGCCGCGACACCACGTCGCGACCAGGCACCCGGTCGGCAGCCCCTCGGTCACCCGCCCGGACGAGGTCGACGCCTCGGTGCAGGACGAGGAGCCCGTCCCGCAGGCTGCCCACGCTGACGGTACGACGTCGGCGCGGGCACCACCAAACGCGGCTCACCCGAGCAGCAGCACCGACTTGATGTCGCCGTCGCGCTCCTGCAGCGCCTCGGCGAAGCCGTCCAGCGGCGTGGTCCTCGTGATGATGCCGTCCAGCCACGCGGGGTCCGCCTCCGCGAGGGCGGCGACCGCGGCCTCGTAGTGGCGGCGGTTGGCGTTGACCGAGCCGAACACGACGTCGTTCTCGAGCACCCACTCGCGGTTGAGGCGGCCCAGGTCCACCTCCACCCGGCCGGCGCTCGACACGCCCGCGAGGCAGACCACCGCGGCCGGCGCCGTGCCGCCGATGACGCTGGCCACGACGGCCGGGACCCCCGTGCACTCCAGCACCACGTCCGCCTCGAGGTCGACGTCGTCCACCGACCCCGCGTGGTACGTCCCGCCGAGGCGGGCCACGAGGTCAGGCTTGGGGCCGTCCTCGACGAGGTCGGCGACGTGGACCTCCAGGCCGCGCTGCCGGGCGAGCAGGGCCGCGAGCAGGCCGACCGGCCCGGCCCCCGTCACCAGGACGGTCCGCGGCTCCCACACCCCGCGCCGGCCGATGTGCTCGATGTGCTCCCACGCCTTGGCCAGCACCGAGGCGGGCTCGACGAGGACGCCGCGCAGGTCCAGACCGGCGGGGACGACCACGAGCCGGTCGGCGGTCGTGCGGTACCGCTCGCGGGCGAAGCCGTGGACGCCCTTGATGCCGTGCTCGGTGTAGCGGCCGTTGCGGCACATGTCCTGCTCGCCGGCCGCGCAGCTCACGCACGGCTCGGGGTCGCGCTCGCGGACCACGGCGACCACGAGGTCGCCCTCGGACAGGCCGGAGGACCCGGGGGCCTCGAGGACCCGCCCGAGCGACTCGTGGCCGAGCACGAGCTGCTCCTCCCCCGGCGGGGCCTCGCCGTACTCCCCGGCGAGGATCTCGCGGTCGGTGCCGCAGATCCCGACCGCGAGGGTCTGGACGAGCACGTCCCCCTGCTCGGGGCCGGGCTCGTCGAGGTCGACGAGGCGGGCGTCGGAGGACCGGCCGGGGGTGACGGTGAGAGCGCGCACGACCGGGACGTACCCGCTGGGCCGGCGACGAACCCTCAGCGGGCCGCCGCGAGCCCCGCGAGCCGCCCGGCGGGCACGGACCGGGCGCGCCCGGCGGCGAGGACGCTCACCAGCAGCCCGGCCACGGTCCACACGAGCAGCACCGGCACCGCCCCTCCGGCCGTGCCCGCGAGCACCGCCGCCCGCACCAGGTCGGTGGCCGGCGCCAGGGGCGTGAGGTCGACCAGCGTCCGCACCGCGTCGGGGGCGGTGCCCACCAGCGCCGCCGGGATGCTCAGCGCGAGCAGGCCCAGCGACAGCAGCCGTCCGGTCCCGCCGAGCCAGGCCACCAGGGCCTGGTTCGTGGCGGCCAGGGCGAGCCCGGCCACCAGCACGGCCCCGGCCAGGGCCGCGGTGCGCGCCGCCCCGAGGTCCAGGGCCAGCGCCAGGACACCGGTGACGAGCACCGTCTGCCCGCCGACGACCGCGGCGGCCGGGCCGAAGGCCCGCAGGGCGAGCCGGACGGCCCCGTCCCGGCTGCTGACCGCGCGCTCGGGGACGGCGCGCAGCACGAGGAAGGTGACGAGCCCGCCGATGCCCAGCGCGAGGGCGGCCAGGTAGGCCAGGGCCCGCTCGTAGGTGGACGGGTCGTCCGCGGTGGTGCCCACCGGGCTGGCGGCCACGGCGGCGAGCTGCTCGCGCTGCTGCGCGTCGTAGTCCGGCACCTGGGCGGCGCCGTCGCCGAGGCCGGTGGCGAGCTGGTCCGCGCCGTCGGCGAGGCCCTCGGCCCCGGTGGCCAGCCGGCCGGTGCCGCCCACGAGGCCGTCGGCACCGGCGGCGGCCCCGCTGGCGCCCTCGGCGAGCTGGCCGGCGCCGCCGGCGAGCTCGCCCGCCCCGTCCGCGAGGAGCGCGGAGCCGTCGGCGAGCTGGTCGGCCCCGTCGGCGGCCGCGGCCACGCCGGAGGCCAGCGGCGCGGTGCCGTCGGCCAGCGCGGAGGCCCCGTCGGCGACCTGCCGGGCCCCGGCGGCGAGCGTGCCCGCCCCCGCGGTCGCGGCGGCGGCACCGTCGGCGGCCTCGCGCAGGCCCGTGGCCAGCGGCGCGACCTGGCCGGCGAGCGCCGAGGCGCCCCCGGCCAGGCCCGCGGTGCTGTCGCCCAGGCCGGCCGCGCCGTCGGACACGGCGCCGGCGTCGGCGGCGAGCTGCTCCAGCGACGAGCAGTCCGCCGGCGTGCCCTCCGCGGGAGCGTCCCGGCAGGCGGCCAGGGCGTCGGCCGCGTCGGCGGCGAGGGCGGAGGTGCGGGACCGCAGGTCCTGGGCCCCGGTGTCGACGCCGGCCGCCAGGGCGGACAGGCCCGCCGTGGCGTCGGGGAGGGCTTCCGCCCCGGTCGCGGCCCGGTCGACCCCGTCGGCGAGGGCGCCCAGCTGCCCGGCGAGCTGTCCCGTCCCGTCCGCGACGCCGGCCGCGCCGTCGGCGAGCTGCCTCGTGCTGCCGGGCAGGGCCGCGGTGCCGCTGCGCAGCTGCTCCAGGCCGTCGGCGAGCGAGGACGCGCCGTCGGCGCTGGCCCCGGCCCCGTCGGCGAGCTGCTGGCTGCCGTCGGCGAGATCGGCGGTGCCGCCGCTCAGCTCGTCGAGGCCGTCGGCGAGCTGCCGCGCCCCGTCGTCGGTCGCGGCGAGGCCCTCGGCGAGCTGCTGGGACCCCGTGCCGAGCTCGCCCGCGCCGGAGGCGGCGTCGCCCAGGGAGGTGCGCACCCCGGAGAAGCCGACGTAGAGCCCGTCGAGGTAGGTGGTGGTGAGCTCCTGGCCGAGGGTGTCCGCCACGACGCCGCCCACCAGCGCCGCGACGGCGCCGTCGCCGACCGGGCCGTCCTCGGCGGTGCGGACGTCGACCGTCGCGCTGCTGGCCTGGGCCGGGTCGCTCGCCGACAGCGAGGTGGCCGCGGCGGAGAACCCGGCGGGGATGGTCACGGCGGCGGCGTAGCGGCCCGACCCGAGGCCCTCGTCGGCGCCGTCGGCGTCGGTCAGGGTCCACGTGAGCCGGCTGCCGTCCTGGGCCTGGACCAGCGGCTCGCCGTCCAGGCCGACCCCGGCGGTGAGCGCGGCGACGACCTGCCGCCCGAGCGGGACCGTCTCGCCCTGCACGGTGACGGGCTCGTCGAGGTTGACCACCGCGGCCTCGATGCGGTCGAGGTTGTCGGCCGGGTCGGGCAGGCCGAACGCCACCGCGGCCGCGACGAGGGCGGGCACGAGGGCCAGGCCGCCGAGCGTGGCCAGGCGGCGCCGGGACGACGCGGGGCGCGTCGGGGACCCGGTGGCGGGGCGCGGGGCGGTGGCGCGCGGGGTGGTGCGAGGGGTGGTGCAGCGGGGTGCTCACGGGCGGGGTCCTCCGACGAGGGACGGGACGGGCGCGGGGTCCGGGACGGACAGGTCGTGCTCGGGGGCGGTCTCCCCGGCGTCCTCGCCCGCGCCCACGGCGTGGCGGGGGACGCCCGTACCGACCGGCAGGGCGAGGCGCTCGGCGGGGACGTCGTCGGCGACGACGAGGACGTCGGCGCAGCCGGGGTCGCAGGTGACGACGGCCGCGGTGCCCTGCTCGCGGCAGGCCCGGGCGAGGGCGTCCACGACCTCCTGGCGCAGCACGGGGTCGGCGAGCGTCTCGAGGTTCTCCACCACGAGCACGTCGACCGGGGACGGGCCGGCCAGCAGCCGCTGGACCGCGGCCACCGGGTCGGTCTCCTCCACGACGCGGACCAGCCCGGTCCGACGGCGGACGGCGCCGGCCTGCTGGGGCAGCACCAGCCCCGCGACCCGGAGGTCGCCGCCGTCGGGGCGCGTGCGCCCGGTGAGCACCATGGCCAGCGCCGTGCGGGCCACCCGGTCGGGGCCCTCGGCGAGGAGCAGGTGCCCCGGCGGCACGGCGAGCGACGTCGGGGCGAGCAGCACCCGGTCGCCGTCGCGTCCTCGCTCCAGCACGGTGACGTCCTCGGCCCAGGCCCCGGTGCCCGCGTCGGGCCGACGGCCAGTCCTGCAGCGCAGCTGGCGGGCGAGCCCCTCGCCCTCGATGTCGAAGAGGGGCAGGACCCGGTCGAGCCAGCCGGGCAGCCACCAGGCGCGCGTCGCCCAGCAGCGCGAGGACGGCGGGCACCAGGGTCATCCGCACGAGGAACGCGTCGACGAACACCCCGAGCGCGAGGCCGAGGGCGATGGGCTGCAGCGTGGCGTCGCCCGAGGGGATGAAGGCGGCGAAGACGGAGAACATGATGACGGCGGCCGCCGCGACGACCTTGGCGGCCGAGGTGAAGCCGGCGCGGACGGCGGCGCGGGCGTCGTGGTGCGTCGATCCAGTGCTCCCGGATCCGGGAGACGAGGAACACCTCGTAGTCCATGGCCAGCCCGAACAGGATCGCCAGCAGCAGGATCGGCATGAAGCTGACGACGGGCCCGACGAACACGGTGTGCAGCGGGCCGGCGAGCCAGCCCCACTGGTAGACCGCGACCACCGCGCCGAGCGCGGCGCCGACCGACAGCAGGAACCCGAGCGGCGGCCTTGACCGGCACCCAGACCGAGCGGAACACCATCGCCAGCAGCACCAGCGACAGCCCGACGACGAGGATCACGAACGAGAGCAGGGCGCGCGAGCAGGCTGGGCGGACACGTCGACGGCGAGCGCGGTGGCGCCGGTGACCGCGATGGTGACGCCGTGCTCCCGCTCGATCTCGGGGCGGAGGTCGCGCAGCGCCGTGACCAGCGCGGCCGTGCTCGGCGCTCCCGGCCCGTCCTCGCGGGACCACCTGGATGATCATGGTGTCGCCGTCCGCGTTCGGGGTGGCGAGCGGGACGTCGGCGACGCCGGGCACGCGCCGCGAGCTCGTCGGCGATGCCTCGACCAGCGCCACCGGGTCGGTGCTGGCCACGATGTCGCCGGTGACCAGCGAGCGGGCCGTTGAACCCGGCGCCGAACTCTCGGCTGAGCAGGTCGTACGTGTCGCGCTGCGGCGTCCCCCGCGGCGCGCTGCCGGCGTCGGGCAGCGCCAGGCGTCAGGCTCGGCGGCCGGCAGGCCGCGGCGAGCAGGAGCACCGGCGAGCAGGACGACGACGGTGACCAGCGGCCGGGCCGTGACCAGCCGCAGCCCAGCCGGTCCGCGGCGGTGCGGGGCGGGCGCCGGTCGCGGCGGACCGGGCCGGCGCCGCGGCGGCGCCGGGGCGCGGGCCCGTGGGACCAGGCGGTGGCCCAGGACGCCGAGCAGCGCGGGCAGCAGGCTCAGCGCGATGCCGACGGCGACGACCACCGCCAGCGCGGCGCTCAGGCCCATGACGGTGAGGAAGGGGATGCGCGCGACGGCCAGCCCGACCAGGGCGATCATGACGGTGAGCCCGGCGAAGACGACGGCGGAGCCGGCCGTGGCCACGGCCCGCCCCGCCGACTCCTCGGGGTCCAGGCCGTGCGGCCAGCTGGTCGCGGTGGCGGGCCAGGATGAACAGCGCGTAGTCGATCCCCACGGCCAGGCCGATCATCACCGCCAGCAGCGGCGCGGTGGCTCGAGAGCTCCACCAACGACGGTGGCGGTGAAGACCCCGGACAAGGAGATGACCACGCCGACAGGGCGGTCAGCAACGGCATCCCGGCGGCCAGGAGCGAGCCGAAGGTGAGGGTCAGGACGACGCCGGCGACGAGCGAGCCCGACGACCTCGGTCGGGCTGACCCAGGGCCACGGCGTCGCCTGAACGCCGTCCCCTCCCGCGGTGTAGGACACGGCCTCGGTGGACGCGTCGTCGACGCAGGGCGAGGAGGGCGTCCCGTGTCTCCTGCGTGACCTCGTCGGCCGGCACCGTCGAGCTGGGCCGTGAGCAGCGCGGCCCGCCGTCGGCGGACACCTGCGCGTCGGGCAGCAGGGTGCCGTCCTCGGCGCACCGGGGCGCACGGCGCCGACCTGGTCCAGGTCCGCCAGCGCCCGGACGACGTCGGCCACCGCGGCGCGTGCCTCGGCGGTCGACGTCCCCGTCGGCGGCCACGGCGACGACCTGGGCCGAGGCGCCGCTGGCCTGCGGGAAGGTCTGCCGCAGCCGGTCGATGGCCTGCTGGGACTCGGTGCCGGGGATGGTGAAGGTGTCGTTCGTCCCCTGGCCGACAGCACCGCCGCGCCGCACCGCGAGCCCCAGGACGAACACCCAGGCGAGCATCACGACGCGCCAGCGGCGGTAGGCCAGGCGACCGAAGGCGTAGAGCAGGGACGACATGGAGGTCCTCGGGGGGTGAGGGGCCGCGGGCGGCCGGGTCTCTGGTGCGCGGGGTCGGGGCTGCGGGGCTGCGGGCTCGCGGTCTCCTCAGCCGGGGACGCCGAGGGCGGCGCCCGCGGCCTCGAGGACGACGTCGCGCACCTGGGCGACGGACAGCTCGGGGACGGGGTGCCCGGGGTCGAGCCCGAGCGTCGCCGCGGTGGCGACCATCTGGAGCACCAGCAGGGCGCGCAGCCGGTCGCGCGGGTCGCCGGTGCCGGCGGTCCCGGCGACGAGGTGGTCGACGAGCCGGTGGGCCATGGCGTCGACGTGGGCGGTGCCGGGCAGGTCGGTGCCGGGCCGCAGCGCCTCCAGCACGAGCACCACCGTGCCGGGGTTCTCGAAGGCGGCGTCGGTGACGGCGCGCAGCACGGCGGCCCGCCCGGCCGCGAGGGCCAGCGAGCCCACCAGGTCGACCGTGGCGTCCACGCAGGTCGCGACGTGGGCCAGGACGGCCTCGTAGAGGGCCTGCTTGGAGGGGAAGCGCCGCAGCAGGCCGGTCTTGGAGTAGCCCACCGTGTCGGCCACCTGCTGCACGCTCGTGCCCGCGAAACCGTGCCGGGCGAAGACCTCGGCAGCGGTGTCGAGGATGGCGGCGTCGAGCTCCTCCTGGCTGGGGCGGACGGCCCGCGGGCTCCGGGCGCGGACCGTCGCAGGACCTTCCGAGACCGTCATGGTCACTATGGTGGACCATTCTGGTCCGGTCGTGCACATCGGGGCGGGCACCCCAGCCCGCGCTCAGCCCTGCGGCTCGACCCCCGTCGCGGTGCGCACGTGCTCGGCGCCGCGGTCGAGGGCGAGCGCGGTGTTGACCAGGCCGACGTGGCTGAAGGCCTGCGGGGTGTTGCCCAGCTGGCGCCGGGCGCGCGGGTCCCACTCCTCGCTGAGCAGGCCGACGTCGTTGCGCAGGTCGAGCAGCCGCTCGAACAGCCCGCGCGCCTCCTCGGTGCGGCCCTGCAGGGCCAGGGCGTCGGCGAGCCAGAAGCTGCACGCCAGGAAGGCGCCCTCGTCCCCGGGCAGCCCGTCCACCGTGCCGTGCTCGGACGTGGGGTCGGCGTCCGGGCGGTAGCGCAGCACGAAGCCGTCCTCGCAGAGCTCCCGCTGGACCGCCTCCACCGTCCCCACGACCCGGGGGTCGTCGGGGGGCAGGAACCCGACCCGCGGCAGGAGCAGCAGGGACGCGTCGAGCCCCCTCGAGCCGTAGAACTGGGTGAACGTCCGTCGGTCGGGGTCGTAGCCGAGCCGGCACACCTGCTCGTGGACGGCGTCGCGGGCCGCGCGCCAGCGGGTGAGGGGCGCCGGCAGGCCCGAGCGCTCGGCCGTGCGCACCATCCGGTCGAAGCCCACCCAGGCCATCACCTTGGAGTGCACGAAGTGCCGGCTCGGCCCGCGCACCTCCCACAGCGAGGCGTCCGGTCGCTGCCACACCGTCTCCAGGTGCTCGGTGAGCAGGGCCTGCAGGGTCCACGAGTCGTCGTCGGCGGCCAGGCCCGCCTCGCGCGCCGAGTGCAGGCCGTCCAGCACCTCGCCGTGCACGTCGAGCTGGAACTGCCCGGCGGCCTCGTTCCCGACCCGGACCGGCCGGGAGCCCTCGTAGCCGGGCAGCCAGCCGAGCTCCTGCTCGGTGAGCCGCCGGGCGCCGGTGAGGGAGTACATGATCTGCAGGTCCTGCGGCGCGCCCGCCACGGCCCGCAGCAGCCAGTCGCGCCACGCCTGCGCCTCGGCGGTGTACCCGGCGCCGGCCAGCGCCTGCAGCGTGAAGGCGGCGTCCCGGAGCCAGCAGTAGCGGTAGTCCCAGTTGCGCACGCCCCCGACCTGCTCCGGCAGCGAGGTCGTGGCGGCGGCGGCGATGCCCCCGCTCGGGGCGAACGTGAGGGCCTTGAGGGTGAGCAGCGAGCGCCGCACGGCCTCGCCGTAGCGGCCGTCGTAGGTGCAGCCGGAGATCCAGGTCCGCCAGTAGTCCTCGGTGTGGGCGAGCGCCGCGCGGGCGTCGTAGCGGCGGGGCTCCCGCTCGAAGGACGGCGCCCAGGTGAGCACGAACGACGTGCTCTCCCCCGCCCGGACCGTGAACTCCCCGACCGTGCGCGGTCCGCGGCCCTCGAGCGGGACGACCGTGTCCATCCACAGCGCGTCGGGCCCGGCGACCGCGTGCCAGCGCGAGCCCTGGCTGCGCACCCACGGCACCACCCGGCCGTAGTCGAAGCGCACGACGAGCTCGGTGGCCATGGCCACCTCGCCCGAGACGCCCTCGACGATGCGGACGAGGTCGGGCTCCTTCTCCCGGCGCGGCATGAGGTCGACCACCCGGACCGTGCCCGTGGAGGTCTCCCACACCGACTCCAGCACCAGCGTGCCCTCGCGGTACCGGCGGCTGGTGGCCACCCCGCCCTCGACGGGCGCGATCCGCCAGCGGCCGTTCTCGGGCCCCCCGAGCAGCGCCGCGAAGCACGCCGGGGAGTCCAGGTGGGGCAGGCAGAGCCAGTCCACCGAGCCGTCGCGGGCCACGAGCGCCGCGGTCTGGAGGTCCGCGACGAGGGCGTAGTCCTCGATCGCGGACGGCGGGCTCGCGGCCCAGGTGCTGCCGGGGTCCTCGGTCGGTGTGCTCACGGCCCCCGCGTACCCCGCGGGGGCCGTGGCCACGCAGCCGGCCCGGCGGCCCGGTGCGCGCGCCTCAGCGGGCGGCGGCCGCCCGGTCGCCGTCCGGGTCGGGCAGCTGCCACGGCCGGACGACCACGACGAGCACGAGCACGGCCACGGCCAGCGCGACCAGGATGACCGAGCCCATGGCGGTGGCGTCGTTGCCGAGCACGCCGACCAGCGGGGAGACCAGCGCCCCGATGCCGAACTGGACGGCGCCGAGCAGGGCCGCGGCGGCGCCGGCCGCCTCGCCGTGGCGGGACAGCGCCAGCGCGGGCGCGTTGGGCAGGGCCAGGCCGGTGGAGAAGAGGACCGCCCACAGCGGGGCCACCACGCCCGCCAGGCCGCCGGTGCCGGTCAGCGCGAGCACCAGCAGGGCAGCGCCGGCGGTGAGGCCGGCCAGGGTGCCGGCCACGAGCACCTGGGCCGGGGAGAACCGGCGCAGGATGAGCGGGTTGAGCTGGGTGGCGGCGATGAGCCAGAAGGCCCCGGCGCCGAAGAGCAGCCCGAACTGCTGCTCGTCCAGGCCGAACTGGCCCTGGTACACGAACGACGAGCCCGCGACGTAGCTGAAGAGCCCGGCCATGGTCAGCCCGGCCACGAGGACCAGCCCGACGTAGGCCCGGTCGCGGAGCAGGCCGCGGTAGGTGTGCAGGGTGGCGCGCGGGCCGCTGGCCCGGCGGGCGGAGCGCGGCAGGGTCTCGCGGACCAGGAACCAGCCGCCGACCAGCAGCGCGACGCCGTACAGGGCGAGCAGGGCGAACACCCCGCGCCACGACGTGAAGGCCAGCACCCCGCCGCCGACCGTCGGGGCCAGCACGGGGGCCGCGCCCATGACGAGGAACAGGCGCGACAGCATGGTGGCGGCCGCGCGGCCGTCGTACAGGTCGCGGACCACGGCCAGCGACACCACGGCCCCCGCGGCGGTGCCGACGCCCTGGAGCACGCGCAGGGCACCGAGGACCTCGATGCTCGGCGCCAGCAGGATGAGCAGGGACGCCAGCACGTGCAGCGCCGTCCCGGCCAGCAGCGGCAGCCGGCGACCGAGCGCGTCGGACAGCGGGCCGATGACCAGCTGGCCGAGCGCGAGGCCGACCAGGGTGCCGGTGAGGGTGAGCTGGACGGCCGCCTCGGTGGTCTCCAGCTCGGTGGCGATGGTCGGCAGCGCCGGCAGGTACATGTCGATGGTCAGCGGGCCGATGGCGACGAAGGCACCGAGCACGAGGGCGGTGCGCGCCATCCGCGGGGCCGCGGCCGGGCGGGGGCGGCCGTCCCCGCGCCCGTGGGCTGGGTGGTGGACACCGGCGCAGGGTCGGCGAGCACGGAGGTGTCGGTGGAGGGCGGTGCAGCGGTCATGGCTGGACTTCCGGGTCGGGGACGGGCCGGGACGGCAGGGGCCGTCGGCACCAACCGGGGCCGGGCGGGGATTGTTCCGGCACCCGGCCCAATGACGCGGCCGTCCGCCGGCCGGCTCAGGGGGCGGCGACGAGGAGGAGGACGGCGAGGTCGTCCACCAGCGTCCCGCCGTGCCACTCCCCGACGGCCCGCTCGAGCACCTCCAGGCAGCGCTCGGGCCCGTCGGGCCCGGCGAGGTCCGTCCCGGCGAGCAGGTCCGCGACCCGCTCCGGTCCCAGCTCCGTGCCGCCGGCGTCCCGGGCCTCGACCAGCCCGTCGGTGAACAGGCAGAGCGCGTCCCCCGGGGCCAGGTCGAGCCGGACCGGGACCAGCTCGGGCGCGGCGAGCAGGCCGAGCGCGGTGCCGGGCACGCCCACGGTCTCCACCCTCCCGTCGGCGCGGCGCAGCAGGGGCTGCAGGTGCCCCGCCAGGACGACCTCGGCGTCCAGGCCGACCGCGCGGGGCGAGAGCAGGACGTGGGCCAGGGTGCAGAAGCGCTCGTCGTCCCCGTCGGCCACCAGCGAGGTGTTCACCGCACGCAGCAGGGCGTCCGAGCCGTCCGCGCCCGTGGCCAGGGCGCGCACGGTGAACCGGACCCGGGCGGTCACCGCGGCCGCCTCGGCGCCCTTGCCGGCGACGTCGCCCAGCACCGCGCACCAGCGGCCGTCGCCGCGGGGGAACAGCTCGTAGAAGTCGCCGCCGATCTCCCGGCCCTGCCCGGCGGGGCGGTACAGCGCCGCGGCCCGCAGGCCGGGCACCACCGGGAGGACGGCGGGCAGCAGGGCGGTCTGCAGCGCGGCGGCGACGCGCGTCCGCTCGGCCAGCAGCTCGGCGACCTTCTCCTCGGCCGCGCGGCGGGCCGTGATGTCGCGCAGCAGCAGCACCTGTCCCGTCGCGGACCCGGACCGGTCGAGGAGGGGCTGGCGGCGCACCTCCACCGCTCGGCGGAGGCCGTCGGGGCCGGGCAGGTCGACCTCCTCGGCCGGCCACCCCGGCAGCACCAGGGCCACCGGGACCCCGGACAGCGAACCGCCGCGGCGGAGCAGGTCACGGGCGGCCGGGTTGGCCTCCATGACGCGGCCGAAGGCGTCCACGACCAGGACGCCGTCGGCCAGGCTGTCCACGACGACGTCGCGGGCGACCCGGGCCAGGGCGAGCATGCGGCCCTGCAGCAGCCCGTGGACCAGGACGCCTCCCATGAGCACGAAGAGGAACGGCGTGAGGTCGACCCGCGCGAACGGCCCCACCGACAGGTTGAACAGCACGTTGGCGACCCAGGGCAGCACCGCGGCCAGCGCCAGCGCGACGGAGAGCCGGCGGTAGACGCGGCTCGTGCGCAGCAGCCCGCGGATGAACGTCACCGTGGCCGCGACGATGAGGGCGTAGGCGTACACGGCGTGCGCCCAGAACAGCGGCCCCACGTCGAGGACCGGGTACCGCTCCCCCACCTGGTCCGCCGGGAGGGACCGGAACAGGTCGTGGGTGCCCGGCACCGCGAGCACGAGCAGCACGACCGCCGGCTCGACGGCGAGCAGCCCCAGGGTGCGGCGCGTGACCCAGTGCTCCCGGCCCGTGAAGAGCAGGACGAACACGAGCCAGACCGGCGGGACGAGCACGATGCCGACGTACTTCAGGTCGCCCCAGAGCACCCGGGCCGCCGGGTCGGCCACCGAGAGCTCGAGCGCGCCGGCCAGGCCCCACCAGGCGGCGGCCAGCAGCAGGACGGCCAGGGCACGCCCGGCGACGGCCCCCCGGCGCCGGGCCACGACCAGCGCCTGGCCGGCCAGCAGCACGCCGCCGACCACCAGGAGCCCCGCGAGAACCTGCGCCACGCGGCCATGATCGCGCCTACCGGCCGTGACGTCTCGGGCACGGCCGAGGATCAGCCTCCCGGACCTCCCGGGGCCCGGGACGACCGAAGGCCCCCAGGTGACCTGGGGGCCTTCGGATGCGGATCCTTGTAGCGGGGGCAGGATTTGAACCTGCGACCTCTGGGTTATGAGCCCAGCGAGCTACCGAGCTGCTCCACCCCGCGTCGGTGATCCCAACCCTACGCGGGCCCCGGCCCGAGGACCAAATCGAGGTCCTCGGGCCGGGCGGCCGCTCAGCCGCCGAGGGCGGCCTCGGCCGCGATGGCCCGGTCGATGGCCGCGGTGAGCCGGTCCTGCGCCTCGCCGTAGGCGGCGAAGTCGTTGTCGGCCAGCGCGGCCTGGCTGTCGAGGATGGCCTGGCGGGCGTCGACCAGGGCGGCGTCGAGCTGCTCCTGGGCCAGGGCCGGGTCGACCGGCGAGACGGTGGTCGTGCCGCCGTCGCTCGGCTCGGGGGTGGCCGCCTGGCTGGGCTGCTCGCTCGGCTCCGCGCTGGGACCCGCGGACGGCTCGGCCCCCGGCGTCCCGGTGTCCGGCGTCGCCTCGGCGCCCGCGTCCGGCGCGTCGGTGCCGGCGTCGCCGTCGAACACGTCGTCCAGGGCCTCGTCGAGGGTCTCCCCGAAGCCGAGGTCGTTGCCGAAGGCGACGAGCACGCGCTGCAGCAGCGGGAACTGCGTGGACCCGGTCGACTGGATGTAGACCGGCTGCACGTACAGCAGCCCGCCCCCGATGGGCAGCGTGAGCAGGTTGCCGTTGATCGTGCTGGACTCGCCCAGGCGCAGGACGTTGAGCTCCTGGTTGATGGCCGGGTCGGCGTTGAAGTCGTTCTGCACCTGCCCCGGCCCGGGGACCGTCTCGTCGTTGCGGATCTGCAGCAGCCTCAGCTGCCCGTAGCCCTCGGCCGGGGAGCCGGCCTCGGAGCCGGCGTCCGCGTCGGCCGCGAGGAACCCGGTCAGCACGTTGCGGTCGCCGGAGTCCCCCTCGGTGGTGGGGATGAACGTCGAGGTCAGGCTGAACGACGGCGTCTCCTGGTCCGGCATCCGCAGCGTGAGGTAGTACGGCGGCTGCAGGGCGGCGGCGTCGGGACGGGTGGGGTCCACCGGGACGGACCAGTAGTCCGTGCCGTTGAAGAACGACCCCGGGTCGGTGACGTGGTAGCGCTCGAGCACCTCGCGCTGCACCTTGAACAGGTCCTGCGGGTAGCGCAGCTGGCTCATCAGCTCGCCGGAGATCGTGTCGATGTCCTGGACGGCGTCGGGGAACACGCCCTCCCAGGCGGTGAGCAGCGGGTCCTCCTCGTCCCAGGCGTACAGCGTCACCGAGCCGTCGTAGGCGTCGACGGTGGCCTTGACGGAGTTGCGGACGTAGTTGACCTCCTGCGGCAGCAGGGTGGCGAGGTTGTCGGCCGTCCCGGTGATCGACGTCGCCGTCGCCTCGTCCAGGCTCGTGGAGAAGGAGTACGGGTACTGGCTGGACGTGGTGTAGCCGTCCAGGACCCAGACCACCTTGCCGTCGACGACCGAGGGGTACGGGTCGCCGTCCAGCTGCAGCCACGGGGCGACCTTCTCCACGCGATCGCGCGGGTCGCGGTCGAACATGATGCCGGCTCTCGGTGTTCACGGTGTCCGAGAGGACGATCTCCTCGGCCCGGAACTTGATCGCGAACAGCAGCTGGGTGAAGAAGTCGCCCATGGCCACGCCGCCGTCGCCGTCGTAGGTGGTGTTGCGCTGGTTGCTCTCGGCCGTGGAGTCCGGGTAGTCGAGCTCCTGCGGCGTGGACCCCTCCGGCGCCCCGACGATGCTGTACTCGGGGCTCGACTCCCCGAAGTAGATCCGCTGCTCGAAGGTGCCGAGCTCGGTCTCGGTGACGACCTCCTCCTCGCCGACCGGGGCGACGATGCCGGACTGGAAGAAGACCGGCTCCCCGCCCTGGGTGCGCTGGTTGCCGAACGCCGCCACCACGCCGTAGCCGTGCGTGTAGACGGTGTGGTCGTTGACCCAGTTGCGCTGCGCGTCGGGCAGGCCGTCCAGGTCCACCTCGCGCGCGGAGATCACGGTGTCCGCGGTCTCCCCCTCGACCTGGTAGCGGGCCACGTCGAGGGAGTCGGGGAAGGCGTAGAACTGCCGGATCTGCTGCAGCTGGCGGAAGGTCGGCGAGACCAGGTTCGGGTCGAGCAGCCGGATCCCCGGGATGGTCCGGGCGTCCTCGGCGAGCTGGCCACGCTCGGCGTCGAGCTCGGCGTCGTAGTCGCTCACCTCGACGTCGTCGATGCCGTACGCGGCGCGGGTGGAGGCGATGTTCCGCTCGATGTACTCCGACTGCAGGGCCTGCTGGTTGGGCACGACCTGGAAGCGCTGGATGACCTGCGGCCAGATCCCGCCCGCGGCCACCGCGACCAGGACGAGGAGGCCGACACCCAGCGCCGGGACGCGCCAGTTGCCGCGCACGCACCGTGTACAGGAACGTCAGCGCGACGAGCACGGACACCACCGCGAGCAGGGTGCGGGCGGGGATGACCGCGTTGACCTCGGTGTAGAGCGGGCCGGTGATGCGGTTGTTCTCCACCGTCATCAGCGCGTACCGCTCGAGCCAGTAGCTGGCCGCCCGCAGCAGCAGGAAGGCCACGCCGAGCAGGCCGAGGTGGACGCGCGCCTGCGGCGTGGTCCGCTCCCCCGGCCCCGACAGCCGCAGGCCGCCGTACAGGTAGTGGGTGAGCAGCGCGGCGAGCCCGGCCAGCAGGACGACCGCGGTGAGGAAGCCGACGAGGAACTGCAGCAGCGGCAGGCTGAAGACGTAGAAGCCGACGTCGAGACCGAACTCCGGGTCGGTGGTGCCGAACGGCTCGCGGTGCAGCCACAGCTGGACCGTCTGCCACTGCCCGGACGCGGCGGAGCCGGCGAACAGGCCGAGGACGACGGGCACCGCGAGCCCCACGAGGCGCCGCAGCGGCTCCAGCTGCTCGCGGTAGCGGTCGAGCGCCTCCTGCCCCGGGGTGGACGGCGCGTAGACCGGCCGCGAGCGGAAGGCGACGGTCAGGCTCGCCCACACCGCGAGCGCCATGACCAGCGCGGCCACGACGAACAGCCCGGCCTGGGTGAGCAGGCGGGTCCGCAGCACCTCGACGAAGCCCAGCTCGGAGAACCAGAGCACCTCGGTCCACAGCTCGGCGAAGAGCACGAGCAGGAAGACGACCCCCCCGAGGATCGCCAGCGTGGGGGCGAGGGCACCGGGGCGACGGCGGCCCCGACGCACACCGACCGGCCCGCGCGGGCCCCGGGGCCCGTCACCGTCGGAGGAGGCTGGACCAGGAGGGAACGCTGAGCTCACCGTGCGACCGTAACCCAGCAACCTGGACGCCCGGTGACCGGCGCCGCCCTCCGCACCGGCCCCGGCCGGTCCCCGCGGTGCGGGATGATCCGTGCATGAGCACCGAACGGTCCCTGCAGCGCGCCGTCCGCGAGGTCGAGCGCCACGTCGACGCCTACGGCTGGGACGCCCCGGTCCGCCTCTTCGCCCTCGTCCGGACGGCCGAGGCGCTGCTGCGGGAGCCGGACCTCGCCTCCCAGCTGCCCCCCGAGGACGCCGAGGCGGCGGCGGCCGACCCGGACCACCTGCTCCTGGTCGAGCAGGACGAGCTCGACGACCTGGCCGCCCAGGCCGACCCCGCCCGCGGGGAGCCCGGCGACCCCACCGACGCCCTCGAGCGGATGCTCGGCCGCCTCGCGTGGCCGGACGAGGTCGAGGGGGTCGCCCTGACCGTCGAGCGGCTCGTCGTGCCGCCGGAGGTCGAGGCGCAGGCGCCCTCCGACCCGGCGGAGGCGCTGCGCTGGCTCGGGGACCACCCCCGCCGGCGCGAGGTCCGGATCGCGGCGGGCGTGCTGCGCGACGGCTCGCGGGCCTGCGTCCTGCGGACCCGCGGCACCGAGGCCGACCCGGAGGAGGCCGTGGTCACCGGGCCCGACCTGGTCCCCGGTCTGACCCGGGCGCTGGCCTCGACGCTGGACGACTGACCCGGCGGGCGAGCGGCCGGACCGGACCGGCGCGTCCCGGCTAGGAGGCGTCGAGGACGTCCTCGCAGGTCGGCAGGCCGTCGGTCTCGTCGGCGGCGACCGCCTCGACGGCGTCCACGGCCTCGTCCAGGGTGGCGACCGCGGTGACCTGGATCCCGTCGGGCACCGCGCCCACGACGTCGTCGCAGTTGTCGACCGGGGCGAGGAACCAGTCGGCCCCGAAGTCGCGGGCCCCCACGAGCTTCTGCTGGATGCCGTCGATGGGGCCGACCGTGCCGTCGTCGGCCATGGTCCCCGTGCCGGCGACCTGGGCCCCGCCGGTGAGCGCGCCCGGGCTGAGCTTGTCGTAGATGCCGAGGGAGAACATCAGCCCGGCGCTGGGCCCGCCGATGCCGCCCACGTCGTAGCTCACCTCGTACGGCAGCTCGTACTCCGGCGCGATGAGGACGCCGAGGATGACGGCGCCCTCGTCGGAGGCGGCCAGCTCGATCGGCTCGACGAGGTCCTCGCCGGCACGGTCCACGGCCACCTGCACCACGTCGCCGGGCTCGTAGTCCTGGAGCAGGTCCACCAGGGCCCCGCTGCCCTCCACCTCGGTGCCGTCGATCGACACCACGACGTCGCCCTCCTCGAGGACGGCCTCGCTCGCGGGGTTGCCGCCGAAGCCGGACACGACGAGCCGGGCGGGGACGTCCTCGCCCAGCTGCAGCAGGGCGGCGACCGCGGCGCTCTGCTGCGCGGACTCCATCTGGGCCGTGGAGACCTCGCGGGCCTCCTCGCGCGTCTCGTCCGGCGGGTACACGGTCTCGACGGGGCGCAGCGAGCGGGACGGGTCGGCGTAGGCCTGGATCGCGTCGAGCACCGTGATGCGGCCCAGCGGACCGCCCGCCACCCGGATGGTGGTGAGGGCGAGCTGGCCCTCGGTCGGGAAGGTCTCGGCCCCCTCGACGACGATGAGGCCACCGCCCTCGGCGTTGGTCCCGAGGGTGTCGCGCACCGGGCCGGGCGAGAACACGACGTACGGCACCGGGAGCGTGGCCACGACGCCGCCGAGGACCACGGCGCTGAGCCCGGACACCATGAGCACCACCGTCCGCGGCGACAGCTGCCACGGCGAGCCGGGGGGCGGCGAGGACGGCACCAGCGAGGGGGCCTGGGGGGCGGTGGACATGCAGGTGCTCCGGTTGCTGGTCGGTCGCGTCGGGGGCGCTCCCCCGCGGCCAGGGTAGGTGCCGTCCGCCCTGGGCGGACGTCGAGGGCCCCCCGGGAACTGCCCGGGCAGGCTGGTGGTTCCCCCGGTGACCTAGGAGGCTGGTGGCATGGCTGAGGACGACGACCGTCGTATCGGGTTCGGACCCAACGGACCCAACGGACCGGGGGGCACGGGCGGGTCCGGGGGCTCGGGCGGCTCGGGCTCGGGCGGCTCGGGCGGCTCCGGCGGCTCCGGCTCGGGGGGTGCGGGCGGCCCCTTCGGGGCGGGCGGGTTCGACCCGTCGATGTTCGGCGACCCCGCCGCGATGGGCGCGATGTTCGGCCAGCTCCAGCGGATGTTCACCAGCGGCGGCGACGGCCCGGTCAACTGGGAGCTCGCCCACGACGGCGCCCGGCAGGCCGTGGCCGGCGACGACCCGAGCCCCTCGTGGGGCGAGAAGGCCGCCGTCGAGCAGGCCGGCCGCCTGGCCGAGCTGTGGCTGGACCCCGTCACCGCGCTGCCCCCGACCGGCGCCACGACCGAGGCGTGGTCGCGTGCCCAGTGGGTCGAGGCGACGCTGCCCACCTGGAAGGCCCTCGTCACCCCGGTGGCCGAGAAGATGTCGTCCAGCATGGGCGGGCTGCTCGGCGGCGCGGGCGGCGCGGCGGAGCTGCCGCCCGGCCTGCCCCCGGAGATGGCGGGCCTGCTCGCGAACGCCGGCCCGATGATGCAGCGCCTCGGCGGCGGGATGCTCGGCATGCAGATCGGCCAGGCCGTGGGCCGGCTGGCGACCGAGGCCGTCTCCGCCACCGACATCGGCCTGCCGCTGCACCCGGGCGGGATGGCCGTCGTGCCGCGCAACATCACCGAGCTGTCGAAGGGCCTCGGGATCGACGCGGACGAGGTGCGCCTGTTCCTGCTGCTGCGCGAGGCCGCGCACGCCCGGCTGTTCGCGCACGTGCCGTGGCTCGCGCCCCGGGTGCTGGGCGCGGTCGAGGCCTACGCCGCGGGCATCGACGTGGACCCGGAGCGGATCCAGGGGATGCTCGGCGAGATCGACCCGAGCAACCCCGCCGCGCTGCAGGAGGCGCTCACCTCCGGGCTGCTCCAGCCCGCCGAGACCGAGCAGCAGCTGGCCGCGAAGTCCCGGCTGGAGGACCTGCTCGCCCTCGTCGAGGGCTGGGTCGACACGGTGGTCGCGCAGGCGGCGACCGGCCGGCTCGGCTCGGTCGAGCAGCTGCGCGAGGCCGTGCGGCGCCGGCGGGCCACGGGCGGGCCGGCGGAGCAGACCTTCGCGGCGCTCGTCGGGCTGGAGCTGCGGCCCCGGCGGATGCGGGAGGCCGCGGCCTGGTGGGCCGCGCGCGGCGACGACGTGACGGTGCGCGACGCCGCCTGGCAGCACCCCGACCTGGTGCCGGACCTCGACGAGGCGGCGCCGGCCGCGGACGCCCCGGCCGCGCAGAGCGAGGCGTCCTTCGACGACGAGCTCCGTCGGCTGCTGGACGGCGAGGGCGGGCCGGAGGAGCGACCGGACGCCCCCGAGGGCGGTCCCGGCCAGGGCTGAGGGCGCCGGCCGCGCCGGTCCGGGACCGGCGAGGCGGCGGCCGCCGCCGGTCCGGGACCGGCGAGGCGGCGGTCGCCGCCGGTCTCCGGCCGTGTCGGCCTCAGCCGTCCGGCGGCTCGTGCGGCTCTGCTCGGCCCCGCCGGTGCGGGCGGCCGTGTCGTAGCCCTCGAGGAACCCGCGGGCCCGCTCGGTGCGTGGGTAGGCGTCCAGCTCGGCCCAGAACGCAGGCCCGTGCGAGGCCACCAGCAGGTGGGCCAGCTCGTGCAGGACCACGTAGTCCAGCACCCAGCCCGGCAGCCCCTTGGCCCGCTCGGACACCCGGACCGACCCGTCCGCCGGGGTGCACGACCCCCACCGGTGCTGCTGGGTGGTGGACCACCGGACGCTCGTGGGCACCGCCCGCCCGCCCAGGTAGCGCGCCGACAGGGCGGTCGCGCGCGCCAGCAGCTCCTCGTCCGAGGGCCTGCGGCGGGCCTCGGAACCGGCCAGGCGCTCGACCATCCGCTCGACCCAGCGCCGCTCGTCGGCCGCGCTCAGCCGGGCCGGCACCAGCACGACGACCCGGTCGCCCTCGCGGTGCGCGCTCACCGTCCGGCGGCGTCGCGCGGAGCGGCGCACCTCGACCACGGGGTCCGGGCCCGGCCACTGCCCGCCCCCCGTCATGGGGGGACGCTAGCCGCCCTCACCGGCCGCGGAACCGCGGCGCGCGGCGTCCCCGGGCGGCGGCGAGGCCCTCGACCAGGTCCTCGGTGACCAGGGTGGCCGCCTGCGCCGCGGCCTCGCGGCCCAGGGCAGCCTGGAGGTCCGGCGGCTGGTCGGCGAGCGAGCGGAGCAGCAGCCGGGTCGCCACCGGGGCGCGGGCCGCCAGCGTCCGGGCCGTGGCCAGCGCCGCGTCGAGCAGCTCGGCGTCGGGGTGGGCGGAGGTCGCGAGCCCGAGCCGGACCGCCTCGTCGGCCCCGACCGCCCGCCCGGTGAGCAGCAGCTCGCGCGCCACGGCCGGCCCCACGGCCTGCGCCAGCGTCCACGTCGTCCCCATGCCGGGGTGCAGGCCGAGCGCGGTGAACGGCACCGACAGCCGCGCCGAGGTCGCGACGAGGCGGACGTCGCAGGCCAGCGCGAGCCCCAGCCCGGCGCCGACCGCCGGACCGGCGACCGCGGCGACCACGGGGATCCCCAGCCCGCGCAGCGACAGCCAGTCGTCGTAGTACGCGGCCATCCGCGCCTCCAGGGCGACGGGGTCCGCCCCGGGCCCGGTGCCCTCGTCGAGCCAGGCGAGGTCGCCCCCGCTGGAGAACGCCCCGCCCGCACCGGTGAGGACGACGGCCCGCACCTCCTCCCCGCGGCTGCTGCCGGCCTCCGGCCCCGGCGGCCCGGCCCCCGTGTCCCGCCCCGGCCGCAGCCCGTCGGCCAGCCGGTCGGTGAGCCGGCGCCAGGACGCGGTCATGAGGGTGCTCATGACGTTGCGGCGGTCCGGGTCGTCCAGGCGCACGACGAGGACCCGGGGGTCCGCGGTGTCCCGACGCAGGTCGAGCGCGGGCAGGGGCGGGTCCAGGACCGGGTCGTCGGCAGGGGCCAGGTCGTGATCGGGGGGCGCGTCCACGTCCCGAGGATGGCGCAGCCACGGGCGCCCGGGGAGGACGTCCCGGCCCTGTGGGCGGACGCGAGGACCTGTGGACGACGGCCGGGGCAGGTCCCCCGCCGGTGTCAGGCTCCCCCGGTGGCAGACGGGGCGGACGGGGCGGACGGGGAAGACAGGGCGGACGGGGTTGACGGGGTGACGGGGCAGACGGCCGGGTGGTGACGGACAGGGCGGGCACGGTGGTGCGGTGGCGCAGCGGGCTGGCGCGGACGGTGCGCGGGACCCGCAGCCTGCAGCTCGGCGTCGGGCCGGGGGCGACCGTGGTGGAGGGGCTGACCGCCGCGGACTGGCACCTGCTCGCGCTGCTCGAACGAGGTCCCCGCCGCCGGGACCTCGAGGCCGCGCTCGGGCGGGTCGACGCGGCCGGCGCCGCCCGGGCACGGCAGCTGCTGGGGATGCTCGAGCTCGCGGGCGCGGTCGTCACCGCGGCACCCGGCACCGCCCCGGCGGCCGGCACCGGCCGCGACCCTCGGACGGGCCGCGACGGGCGCGAGCGCCACCAGGGGGCCGGGCCCGGCGGGTCGCTGGCCGGGGCCGAGGTGGCCGTGGTGGGCGGCGGGGGCCTGGGCGTCGCGCTGGCCGTCGCCCTGGCCGCCGCGGGCGCCCGCACCAGCGCTCTCGTCGACGACGCCACGGTGGGGCCGGCGGACGTGCTGCCCGGGGGCGCGGCGCCCGCCGACGTCGGGCGCCGGGCCGCGCACGTCGCCGCCGAGGCGGTGCACCGGCTGGCGCCGCACGTGCGCACGGCCTGCCCGGCCGACCCCGACCTCGTCCTGCTGGTCAGCGCACAGGTGCCCGACGCCCCGGCGGGGGTGCCGCTGGTGCAGGCGGGCACCACGCACCTCAGCGTCGTCGTGCGCCCCGGCCACGTGGTCGTCGGCCCGCTCGTCGTCCCCGGGCGCGGGGCGTGCCTGCACTGCGTCGACCTGCACCACAGCGACCTCGACGCGGGGTGGGCCGACGCGGTCCGCCTGCTGCGGCGCGGGGCCGGGCGCGTCGTGGTGCCGCCGCCGTCGACCGCGAGCCTGGTCACCGGGCTCGCCGCCGAGCTCGCCGCCGGGGTGCCCGCGTCGCTGCGGGCCGGCGTCGAGGTCCTGCTGGGCCCCGGCGGGACGACGACCTGGCGGCGCTGGTCCCCGCACCCGGCGTGCGGGTGCGTCGGCTGGCCGGACCCGGACCCCCTGCCCGGCGCCGGTGCCGTCGCGGACCGGGGCCGGGGCCCCTCGCGCGCCCGGTCGGGGAGCCGGTGCGACCATGGCGGCGTGACCGACCTCCCGCGCAGGACCGTCGCCCGGACGGCCCGCCTGGCCGCCCTCCCCCTGGGCATCGCCGGGCGCGCCGCGCTCGGGATCGGCAAGCGGGTCGGGGGCCGGTCCGCCGAGGCGGTGGCGGCCGAGATGCAGGCCCGCACCGCCGAGCAGATCTTCCGCACCCTGGGCGAGCTCAAGGGCGGGGCCATGAAGTTCGGGCAGGCCATGAGCATCTTCGAGGCGGGCCTGCCCGAGGAGATGGCGGCCCCCTACCGGGCCACCCTCACCAAGCTGCAGAACGCGGCGCCGCCGATGCCCGTCAGCACCGTGCACAAGGTCCTCGCCGAGGAGCTCGGGGCCGCGGTGGCGATCGAGCTTCGCCGACTTCGACGACCGGCCCACCGCGGCGGCCTCCATCGGCCAGGTCCACCGTGCGGTGTGGCACGACGGGCGCCCGGTCGCGGTCAAGGTGCAGTACCCCGGCGCGGGCGCGGCGCTCATCTCCGACCTGGAGCAGGTGGCGCGCGCCGGCCGCCTCGGGGCGTCGTGGATCCCGGGCCTGGACATCGGCCCGATCCTCGACGAGCTGCGCTCGCGCATGGCCGAGGAGCTGGACTACCGGCTCGAGGCCGCCTCGCAGCAGGCCTTCGCCGAGGCCTTCGAGGACGACGAGGTCTTCGTGGTGCCGAAGGTGCTGGCCGGCGGCGAGAAGGTCATCGTCAGCGAGTGGCTCGACGGGGTGGCGATGAGCACCGTCATCGCCTCCGGCACCCAGGAGGAGCGCGACACCGCGGCCCGGCACTACGCCGAGCTGCTGCTCGCCGGCCCGCACCTGGCCGGGCTGCTCCACGCCGACCCCCACCCCGGAAACTTCCTGCTCCGCGAGGACGGCCGCTTCGGCGTGCTCGACTTCGGCGCGGTCAAGCACCTGCCGGACGGGATGCCCGCGGAGGTGCCGGTGCTGCTCAACGCGGCGCTGCGCGGCGACGGGGAGGGCGTGGTCGCGGGGCTGCGCCAGGCGGGGTTCATCAAGGACGAGATCGACATCGAGCCCGCCTCGCTCCTGGCGTACCTGGAGCCGTTCCTGGCCCCGGCGCGGGTGGAGGAGTTCCAGTTCAGCCGGCAGTGGCTGCGGGACCTCGTCGCGCACATCAACGACCCGCGGCGGCCCACGTGGTCGATCGGGCTCAAGCTCAACCTGCCGCCGGAGTACCTGCTCATCCACCGGGTGTGGCTCGGCGGGATCGGCGTGCTGTGCCAGGTCGGCGGGGCGGTGCCGGTGCTGGACGTGCTGGAGGAGTGGCTGCCGGGCTTCGAGCGTCCCTGAGCGGGCGGCGCAGGGCCCCGGACATGAGAAGGCCCTGAGCAGCACCCGGTCGGGGCGCTGCTCAGGGCAGGTGGTCAGGACAGGTGGGGCCGGTCACCTGGCGACGGTGAGGGCGCCGGCCGAGGCGAGGAGCTCGCTGCGCTGGGCAGCCAGCGAGGCGAGGCGGACCAGGCGGCGGGCCCGGTCCTGGGAGCGCTCGGAGGCCCGGCGCTTCCTGATGGCGGTGGCCAGTCGCGCGGTGCGCGCGGTGGCGAGGTCGCGGGCCCAGCGGTCGCTGGCCAGCTCGGGGGCGAACATGGTCACGTCGGTCTCCTGTGTCGTGGTCACGCCCCGCAGGAGCAGGGTCGTGCGGTCCTGATGCACCGGGCGGCGCACCAGCTCGTGCTGGTCGTGCTGGGTCAGCGCTGGCGTGCTGGCAGTGCTGGCAGTGCTGGCAGTGCTGGTCGTGCCGGTCGTGCTGGTGCTGGTCGTGCTCGTCGGGCCTCAGGCGACGGCGTCCTTGCGCGGGCGGCCCCGGGGGCGCTTGCGCGGGACGACGACGCCGGCCACGACGAGCTGGCCGCCCCAGACGCCCCACGGCTCGCGCCGGGCGAGGGCGCCCTCGAGGCACATCGCGGCGAGCGGGCAGGCCGCGCACAGGGCCTTCGCGAACTCCACGTCGGCCGGGCTCTCGGCGAACCAGAGCTCGGGGTCGTGGACGCGGCAGGGCAGGTCGGTCGGGTCGTCGGGGGCGAGCCTGCTCGGGTCGAGCAGGTCGGTGAGCTCGGTGACGGTCACCGTCAGGTCCTCTCCGGTGGGGCGACCGGTCAGGTGGTGACCGGTCGCTCAGGCGGTGCGGGCGGCTCGTGGCCGGAGGGGGTCCGGGCGGGCCGCACCGGCAGGGCCGGAGACGACGAGAGCCGCGGATCCCGAAGGGGTCCGCGGCTCTGGGTGGGTCGGTGGTGACCGACGTCAGCTGAGCATGGGACCCGGTGGGGAGGTGGTCGGAGCGATGCCGCCGAAGGGGCGCGGACGCACTCCACCCGTGGTGCGGAGCTGGACCGTGGGCGACAGGAATCGCACCTCGAGCGCGTACGCAGCGCTGTGCCCGGCACCGGTCACGGTGGTGGTCTTCGTCTCCACGGTTCACCTCCTTCTCGTCGTGGCGCGCGGGGGCCGACCCCGGCCGCGCATGCTGTCGTCTCGAAGGGTAGGACCGGCCCGCGCGGGCGCGCCACCCATTTAACGGGCCAGTTCTCCGGCGGCGCGGAGGACCGGTGCTCCCACGGCTCCGGCACCCGTCGCCCGCCCCGTGCCCGGGGCGGGCTGGGCGCCGTCGACCTCGCTGACCTCCGGTCACCTGGGTGACCTCGGTCAGCTAGGTGACCTCGGTGACCTCGGTGACCTCCGTGACCTCGGGGCCCGCGACGGCCACGACGACGGCCACCACCGCGGGGCCGTACCGGTCGAGCTTGACCGCACCGACCCCGGCCGTGCCGACCAGCTCGGCGACCTGCCGGGGCCGGCGCTCGGCGACGGCCTCCAGGGTGGCGTCGGTGAAGACCGCGTACGCGGGGACGCCGGCCGCGCGCGCCGTCTCGCTGCGCCACTGCCGCAGCGCGTCGTGCACGGCCTCGTCGTAGCGGGGAGGGCAGTCGGGGCAGCGGCCCGCGGTGCGCTGGGCCGCCGTGACGAGGGGGACCCCGCAGCCGCGGCACAGGGCCGGCCGCACGGGGGCCCGGCGCTCGGAGCCGCCGGACCCGCCCCGCCCGCGGCCCGGCCCCGGCGCGCCCTGGCCTCGGGAGGACCCCGCCGGCCCGGCACCGCGGGGCCCGCCCGCCCCGCCCGGGCGGAGCGTGTCCAGGAAGCGGGAGGGCCGCCGGCCCCCGCGCGCCCCGGGCGTCCGCGCGCGGGCCCAGGACAGGTGGACGACCTCACGGGCCCGCGTCACGCCGACGTACAGCAGCCGGCGTTCCTCCTCGACCGCCGCGGGAGTCGTGGCCATGGCGATGGGCAGCGTGCCGTCGGTGAGGCCGGGCAGGAGCACGACGTCCCACTCCAGGCCCTTGGCGGCGTGCAGGGTCGCCAGGGTCACCCCGTCCAGGACGGGGGCGTGCTGCTGCGCGGCCCGCTGCTCCAGGTCGACCACCAGCCGGCCCAGGTCGGCGGAGGGGTCCTGCGCCGCCAGCCGGCGCGCGTGGTCCACCAGCGCGGCCAAGGACTCCCACCGGTCGCGCACCTGGCCGCGCCCGGACGGGGGCTCCGGCGACCAGCCGGCCCCGGACAGCACGTCGGCGACGGCGTCGGCGAGGCCCGGGCCGCGGGCGGGCCCGGCGTCCCGGGCCACCTTGGCCGCCCCGCGCAGCAGGACGACCGCCTCGCGGACCTCCCGGCGCGAGAAGAACCGGTCGGCCCCGCGCACCAGGTAGGGCAGCGACCGGTCGCCGAAGGCCTGCTCGAGCACCTCCAGCTGGCCGTTGGTGCGGACCAGCACGGCGACGTCGGCCGCGCGCACCCCGCGCGCGAGCAGGTCGACCACGCGCTGGGCACAGGCCTCGGCCTCGGCCACGTCGTCGTCGTGCTCGCTGAAGGTCGGCGCGCCCAGGTCGGGGGCGGTCGCGCCGCCCGCGCCGGGGCCGGTACCGGGGCCCGGGTCGGTGCCGGCGCCGGTGTCCCCGGCAGCCGGGCGGACCGCGCGCAGCCGCGGGCCGCCGGTGCCGGGCGCGGGCGCGAGCACGGCGTTGCCGAGCTCGACCACGGCCGGGCGGGAGCGGTAGCTGCGGACCAGGTGGACCACGGTCGGCGCCCGGGTGGCGTGCCGCGAAGCCGCCGAGCAGCGAGGAGTCCGCCCCGGCGAAGGTGTAGATGGTCTGGTTGGGGTCCCCGACCACGCAGACGTCGTCCCGCTCGCCCACCCACGCGTCCAGCAGCACCTGCTGGGCGGCGGAGACGTCCTGGTACTCGTCCACGGTGAACCAGCGGTAGCGGGAGCGGACCTGCCGGGCGACGTCCTCGCGCTCGCGCAGCATGGCCGCGGTGAGCAGCAGCACGTCCTCGAAGTCGATCACCCCGCGGGCGGTCTTGGCGTCCTCGTAGGCCTCCATGAGCCGGGCGACCACGGCCGCCTCCTGCCCGGCCACGTCGCCGCGCCCGGCGGCCAGCGCCGCGGCGGGGTACGTGGCGGGGGTGAGCAGACCGACCT
Organism: uncultured Actinomycetota bacterium; assembly: GCA_963750335.1. Taxonomy (GTDB): domain Bacteria; phylum Actinomycetota; class Actinomycetes; order Actinomycetales; family JBBAYJ01; genus Aquipuribacter. The sequence continues at coordinate 519,965 of CAVVQD010000008.1, read as the reverse complement.
TGGCCCACTCCAGCTCCGAGGACAGGTCCCGGACCGAGGCCCGGTCCACCCGCAGGCCGAGCCGCGCCGCGGCCTCGCCCACCACGGCGGCCTTGTGGTCCAGCAGGGCGGGCGCCGGGCCGCCGACCACCGCGGGCCAGAAGTGCTGCAGCTGCCGCAGCGCCGCGGCGTGGAAGGTGCGCGCCGTCACCCGGCCCGCCCCGAGGGCCCGCAGCCGTTCCCGCATCTCGCCGGCGGCCCGGGCCGTGAAGGTCACGGCGAGGACCTGGTCCTCCTCCGTCGCGCCGACGGCGACGGCGTGCGCCACCCGGTGGGTGATGGCGCGGGTCTTGCCCGTCCCGGCCCCCGCCACGACGCAGACCGGGCCGCGGACGGCCTGCGCGACAGCCCGCTGCTCGTCGTCCAGAGGACGCAGCAGCGCCTCGGCGTCGGCGGGGGTGAGGACCACCCGCCCATCGTGGCAGCGACCCGGGACACTGCCGGCCCCGAGGTCGCCGGCTGTGGACGACCCGGGGAAGAACCGCGGGACGGGCCCTGTTGTGGACCGATGAGCACCACGCCCGGTCCGGCACCGCCGGACCCGCCCGGGACCACCGGGCGACCGACCGCAGACCCGAGGAGACCCGCCGTGCAGGCACCCGCAGCAGGGACCGTGACCATGTACTCCACCACCTGGTGCGGGTACTGCCGGCGCCTGAAGTCGCAGATGGACCGCGAGGGCATCGCCTACACCGAGGTCAACATCGAGGACGTGCCCGACGCGGCGGCCTACGTCATGAAGGTCAACGGCGGCAACCAGACCGTGCCGACCGTCCTGTTCCCCGACGGCAGCGCCGCGACGAACCCGTCCCTGGCCGAGGTCAAGGTCGCGCATCAGCGCCTGACGCGTCCGGCTCCCGGCCCCGCCGGGAGACACCGCCCGACGGCACCTGCGCGCGCTCAGCGCCAGGTGCCGTCCTGGTCCACGGGACCGCCCAGCCAGCGCTCCACGAGGCGACGTGCCACCGACACGCTGGGCGGGACGGTGAGCTCGCCGGCCGCGACCGCGGCACGCAGGCCGTCGCGGTCGAACCAGCGGACCTCGGTGATCTCCTCGCCGTCCGGCACGGCCTCGGTGTCGTCGGTCTCGGCGTGGAAGGCGAGCATGAGGGAGGCCGGGAACGGCCACGGCTGGCTGCCCAGGTAGGTGACCGACGTGGCGTGGACGCCCTGCCTCCTCCAGCAGCTCGCGGGCGACCGCCTGCTCGAGGGACTCCCCGGGCTCCACGAAGCCGGCGAAGGCGGAGTAGCGCCCCTGCGGCCAGCGGCCCTGGTGGCCCAGCAGCAGCCGGCCGGCGGGGTCCGTCACGGTCATGATCACCGCGGGGTCGTGGCGCGGGTGGTGGACCGAGCCGTCGGCGGTGCACACCCGCTCGTGACCGGCGGCCGCGACCCGGGTCGGGCTGCCGCACCGGGGGCAGCGGGGGTGGCCCCGGTGCCAGTGCTGCAGGGCGACCGCCTCGGTGAGGGCGCCGGCGTCGGTGTCGCCGAGCAGGGCGCCGACGCCGCGCAGGTCGCCCGAGGGACCGGTCGGCCAGACGTCCGCGGGCTCGTCGGCCCCCTCGGCGCTGTCCCGCCGTCCCCGCCCCGTCGGCCCCGTCGGCCTTCTCGGCCACGTCGGCGGCGTCCGGCTCACCGGCGGCGTCCGGCAGGTCAGGCACGTCGGCACGTCGGGCAGCAGGAGGCCGACCAGGGCCCCGGGGGCCCGGGCGTCGTCGGTCGGGAAGCGGCCCAGGTGGACCGCGACCGTCTCCCGGGCCGGGTCGCCCCCGCCCGCGGCGAGCGCCGCCGCCCCGCCCAGGGCGGCGACCACCGCGCGGGCGTGGTCACCGGCCAGCGTGCGCAGCCCGGTCCCGGTGCCGTGCTCGACCAGCGGGGCCCGGCCGTCGCGCACGAGCAGGAGCGAGGTGGTCGGGCTCGGCGAGCAGGTGCTCGAGGAGGCCGGTGGCGCTGCGGTCGTCGCTCACCTTGTCCAGCCGGGAGCGGGACAACGCGAGGTCGGCGAGGGGCACGCCTGCACCCTATGTCGGCACCGTCCCCCTACGGTTGTCGGGTGGCTGCACCTGAGGACGACGAGCAGGGCACGGCGCCCACCGAGACCTCGGCGCCGGCGCTGCGCGGCGACGCGTCGCCCGGCGCCCCGACCTCGCCGGCGCTGCCGTCCGCGTCCGCGCCCCGGGGCCGGGCCGTCCGCACCGCCCGCGGCGTCCGCCGGCCCGGCACCGCCGGGGCGTCGCCGCTCCGGCGGTCGGGGGCCGTCTCGTCCTGCCGCCGGCGCGGACCGCGCCGCCCAGGTCGCGCGGTCCGCGCAGCCCGGCCGTGCTGGCCGCCCTGCTCGTGGCCGCGATGCCGGGGACGGTGCCGGTCGCGGTGGCTCCCGCGCACGCCGGCCGCGACGACGTCGACGCGCGCGCTGGTGCACGACTCCGAGGGCGGGGTCTGGGTGGTGACGGCCCCTCGCACGGCCGCGGCCGGCGCCCGGGTGGACGCCGAGACCGAGGCGGTCCGCCTGCTGGCGGGCGTGCTCCCCTTCGACGTGCCGCGCCCCCGGGCCGACGCCGCCCTGCCCGGCGGCGGGCGGGCGACCGTGTTCCCGGCGCCCCGCGGCCGACCGGTCGACCTGGTGCGCCTGGCGGCCTCGCCCGGGGTGTGCCGCTCGGTGGGCCGCAGCCTGGCCGCGCTGCACGACGTCACCACCGCGGTGGTGGAGCGGGCCGGGGTGCCGGTGCGGGACGCGGGCGAGGTCCGGCGCCGACGGCTGGACGAGCTCGACCGCGGGGCCACCACCTCGCTCGTGCCGCCGGTGCTCCTCGAGCGCTGGGAGGCCGTCCTCGACGACACCTCGCTGTGGGACTTCAGCCCCACCGTCGTGCACGGCGACCTGGTGGCCGAGCGGCTGGTCGTCACCGGCGAGGAGGTGACCGCGGTCCTCGACTGGACCGACCTGCACGTCGGCGACCCCGCCGAGGACCTGGCCTGGCTCGCGGTCGGCGCCGAGCCCGAGACGGTGGCCGAGGTGCTGCAGGCCTACCGGTCCTCCCGCCACGGCTCGGTGGACGAGGACCTGCTGCGCCGGGCCGTGCTGCACGGCGAGATGGCGCTGGTGCGGTGGCTGCTGCACGGGGTGGCCGTGGACGACGCGGAGGTGCGCGAGGACGCCCGCGGCATGCTCGAGCAGCTGGCCGGGTGGGTCGAGGCCGAGAACGCCGCCCGGCGGCAGGACGAGGACGACGCGCGCCGCGCCGCGGAGCAGGAGCGGCTCGACGAGGAGGAGGACCGTCGCGCCGCCGAGGAGGAGCGGCTGGCCGCCGAGGAGGAGGACCGGCTCGCCGCCGAGGAGGACCGGCTCGCCGAGGACCAGCACCGGGCCGACGAGGACCGGGACGAGGCGGAGGACCGGGACCAGGGGCAGCCGGACGCGGACGCGACGGACGACGGGTCGCGCGGCTCCGACGCCGACCGGCGGGGGTCCAGCGCCCACGTGGCGGCCCCCGACGCCGAGCGCGACCCCCGTGCGGACACGGACACGGACGTCGACACGGACGGGGACAGGGACGTCGACACGGACACGGACGGGGACAGGGACGTCGACCACAGCACCGACGCCGACCACGACGTCGCCCACGACGACGAGGCCGCCGGCACGGAGGCCCCGGACCAGCAGGCCATGGGCTCGCAGGACCCTCGCTCGCCCGACGGCGCGAGCGAGGTCCGAGCGACCGACGACCCGCCGCCCACCCGCTGACGACCGGGGCGCCGGGTTCCCGGCCTCTCCGGCGGCAGACCTCCCCGGGCCCCGGCCGTGTCCTGCTCCGGGCTGCCCGAGGCCGGCCGCGGCCGGCTCAGGCCGTGTGCAGCGCCCCCAGGAGCCGCGCCAGGCCGGCCTCGTCGAGCAGCCCCTCCGGGCGTCGGGTGAGCCCGGCCGGGGCGACGCTGCCGTACCAGAACGCGGCCCCGACCTGCTCGACCTCCAGGCCGTGGAGGCGGGCGACCGCCAGGCGGTAGACCGCGAGCTGCACGTCCCGGGCGCCCGCGTCCGTCGCGCCGGGCGGGCGGCCCGTCTTCCAGTCCACGACGTCCAGGACGAGGCCGGGCTCGCGGGACCGCACGACGGCGTCCACCCGGCCCCGCAGCACCACCCGGCCGGCGGGGAGGTCGAGCGGGGTGGCGAAGGGGACCTCGACGGCGACCACCTCGGCCCCCGCCCACGGGCTGGCCTCGAAGCGCTCCTGGAGGAGGCGGAGGTCGGCGTCGTCCGCGTCGGCGTCGTCGGCCGCCCCGACGAGCTCGTCGGGCTCGAAGAGCCCGTGCCGGGGGCCGCTGCGGGACTCGACCCACTCGTGGAACCGGCTGCCCCGGCGGGCCTGCCGGGACGGCCGGCGCGGTACCGGCCGGGCGAGGTCGGCCAGCGCCAGGACGGGGTCGCCGGCGACCGCCACCACCTCCGACGCCGACAGGTGGGCCGGGACCGCGACCGACGCCGTGCGGGCCCGCTCGTCGAGCAGGACGTCGACGAGCCGCTCCCAGCTGTCCGGGCCCACCGACCCGGGCTGGTCCGCCAGCGGCTCCGGTGCCACGGGTCCCGGGGCCAGGGGTCCCGGGGCCACGGCCGCGGCCTCGAGCTCGGCCCGGGCCCGGCGAACGGCGGCTGCCGCTCCGGCGACCCGGGCGGCGGCACCGGGCTGGGCGGCCGGCCACGGCATCCGGCGCTCGGGCACCTCGCGGGGGTTGGCCTCCGGCCCGGCCGCGGGGTCCGCCTCGAACCAGCCCACGACCGGGACCCCGACCTCCCGCGCCTCCTCCAGGAACACCGACGCCTCGCGGGGCCGGCTCCCCTCGCCCCACCGGGCGCCCGTGACCAGCAGCGAGCGGCGCGGTCGGGTCAGGGCCACGTAGGCCAGGCGCCGCTCCTCGAGGGCCGCGTGCAGGCCCGCCTCGGCGCGGAACTCGGTCCACCGCTGCTTGGCGTCGTCCTTGGACACGGCGCCGTCCAGGCGCCACACGGGCAGGGAGTCGGTGTCGCCGCGGGCGGGCCACGGCAGCACGCCGTTCCCGGCCAGCCAGCCGGACTTGGGTCCGCCGTTGGCCTCGACCACGGGGAACCCGCCCACGACCAGGTCGACGACGGCCACGTCGTCCCACTCCAGGCCCTTGGCCGAGTGGACCGTGATGATCTGGACCGTGCCCGGGTCGGGCTGGACGTCGACGACCTCCAGGCCGCGCTCGTCCTCGCGGGCGGCGTCCAGCCACGACAGGAACCCGGCGAGGGTGGACGTGCCGTCGACGTCCACGTAGCCCGCGGCCTCGGCCACGAAGCGGTCGAGCACCCGGCGGGCCTGCCGCGGGTCGTCCGAGGCGGCCAGCACCTCCACGTCCACCCCGGTGGCGGACACGGCGGCCAGGACGACGTCGACGACCGGACGGTGGAGGGTCTGCCGGACCCGGGCAAGCACCGAGGCGAGCGCCGCGCACCGGGCCCGGCCCGGCCCGCTCAGCCGCCGGCCGCGTGGGGACACCCAGCCGGGCGGGGGCAGCAGGTCCAGGGCGTCGACCAGGGACGAGGCGTCCCGGTCGTCGCCGGCCAGCTGGCGGGCCCGGTCCTGCAGCGCGTCGAGGTCGCCCGGCGCCAGGGTCCAGCGTGGTCCGGTGAGGAGGCGGACGGCCGCGTCGCCCCGGCCGGGGTCCGCGGCCGCGGTGAGCACGCTCACGAGGTCGACGACCTCGGGCTCGTCGAGCAGGCCGCCGAGACCGAGCACGACGACGGGCACGCCGGCCGCGCGCAGCGCGTCCTCGAAGCGGCTCATCTGGCTGCGCCGGCGGCAGAGCACGGCCTGCGTGGGCACCGTCCCGCCGACCGGGCTGGCCCGGCGGGCCTGCAGCCACCCGGCCACGAGGTCCGCCTCGTCCTCGACCGTCTCGACGTAGGCGGCCCGCACCTCCCCGGGCGAGGCCGTGGGGGCCGGCCGCAGCTCGCCGACCTGGAGCCCGCCGGTGGCGGCCGAGGCCGCGCTGAGGTCGGCCGCCACCCGGTTGGCGACGTCCAGCACGAGCCGGGGGTTGCGCCAGGAGGTGGACAGGGTGAACTGCGCGGGCGGCCCGCCGTCCGCGGCCGCGAACCGCCGCAGGAACCGGGCCAGGGTGCCGGAGCTCGCGCCGCGCCAGCCGAAGATGGACTGGTGCGGGTCGCCGACGGCGGTCACCGGGTGCCCGCCGCCGAACAGCGCGGACAGCAGGTCCGTCTGCACCGCGGAGGTGTCCTGGTACTCGTCGAGGAAGACGACCCGGTGCTCGGACCGCAGCTGCTCCGCGACCCCCGGCATGCCCGCCACCTGGGCGGCGAGCAGGACCTGGTCGCCGTGGTCGAGCAGCCCCGCGTCGCGCTTGCGGGCGGTGTAGGCGGCGAGCAGGGGGACCAGCGCCCGGCGGCGGCCCAGCGACTCCCGCACCTCGCGCTGCGGCTTGGTCCCGAGCAGCCCTTCGTCGAGGTGGCGGTCCAGGACGGCGAGGTGGGCGTCGAGGACGTCGGCGAGGCGGTCGGTGCCCACCTGGTGCTCGGCGCACTCCCCCGCCAGGTCCAGCACGGCGGCGGCCACGGCGCGCGGCTCCATCCCGAGGTCCAGCGGGTGGGCCCAGCCGTGCACGACCCGGTCGACGAGCTGGTGGGCGGCCGCCTCGCCGAGCAGGCGCACCTCGTCCAGGTGGAGCAGGGCGGCGTGGGTCTGGACGAGGTCCGCCGCGAAGGAGTGGTACGTCCGGGCCTGCGGCCGCTCCTGCAGCACGGGGACGCCGGCCTGGTCGCCCGCACCGGCCGAGGACCAGGCCTGCATCCGCTCCACGGCGCGGGTCACGCGCTCGGCGAGCTCGCCGGCGGCCTTGCGGGTGAAGGTGAGCCCCAGGACCTCGTCGGCCCGGACCTGCCCGCTGCCGACCAGCCACGCCACGCGCAGGCTCATGGTCTCCGTCTTGCCCGAGCCGGCGCCGGCGACGACCAGCGCGCTGCCCAGCGGGGCGGTGACGACCGCCCGCTGCTCCTCGCCCAGGGAGTAGGCCAGGCCCAGGGCCTGCTCGAGCTGGGCGACGTCCTCCAGCAGCACGGCGCTCACCGGGCGCCCTCCCGCAGGCCGGGCAGGGGCAGGGCGACGGGCGACGGCGGCGGCGTGCGCCGGCCCTCGGGGGTCGTGGGGCAGCTGCTGCGGACCGGGCAGCGCTGGCAGTCCGTGGACGGCCGGGCCACGAAGGCGCCCGCCCGCATGCCGGCGCCCACCTCGCGCACGGTGGCGCGCACGGCCTCGGTGGCCGCCTCGTCCGGGGCCGGCTGGAGGCGCTCGGGCGTCCGCACCGCCGGTGCGCCGACGTACAGCAGCAGCCCCCCGGCGGGCTCGCCCTCGAGCCCCTCCAGCGCCCCCAGCCGGACCGCGAGCTGGTACAGCTGCAGCTGCGGGTGGGCCTCCATGTCGGCCTGCTTGACCGGCGCGCTGCGCCCCGTCTTCAGGTCGACCACGCGGAGCCCGCCGTCGGGCGTCCGCTCCACGCGGTCGACGGTGCCGCGGACGGTCACGCCGTCCACCTCGTAGCGGAACTCGACCTCCGACCCCACCACCTCGTGGCCGGCGGCGCGCTGCTCCGCGACCCAGGCCGACAGGCGCTGGAGCATCCGCTCGGCGCGGGACCGCTGGTGCGCGGAGACCCAGCCGTCACCGAGCTCGAGGTCGCCCCAGCCGGTCTCGACCACCTCGCGCAGGGCGGGCAGGTCGCCGTCGGGCACCTGCTCCAGGGCACGGTGGACGAGGGTCCCCAGCCCCTGCGCGGTCGCCGAGGGGGCCTGCCCCCCGCTCGCGCCGAGGTACCAGCGCAGCGGGCAGCCGAGGAACTTCTCGACCGCGGACGGCGACACGGCCACGTCGCCGACCTGGCGCTCCACGTCCACCGCGCCCTCCGCCCCGGGCAGCCACGACCACTGCGCGGGGTCGGCGCCCCGGACCCCGGCCACCGCCAGCCGGGCGAGCAGCCGGGCCGCCTGCCCGGGCGAGGGCAGGCCCGGCGCGTCGGGGGGCTGCGGGCCCGGTGCGTCGGGGCCGGGTGCATCGGGGCCGGCCACGGCGGCACGGCGCAGCGCGGCGGTGAGCTCGACCAGGGTGGTGCCCTCGTCCACGCCCGCGCCGCGTCCCGCCTGCGGCCGCCGCGACCGCTCCGGCGCCCCCGGGACCGTCACCAGCGACGGGCCGGCGGCCCGGGCCACCAGCGCGCACAGGTCGCTCGGACGGGTGGTGGCGTCGTCCGCGGCGGTGACGACGAGCTCCCGCGCGGCCCGGGACACCGCGACGTGGAACAGGCGCAGCTCGTCCAGCACGACGAGCCGCCGCGCCTGGCGCCGCACCTCCGCGTGGACCGCGGTGCCGCCGGCAGGCAGCGCCACGGCCCCGGCGACGGGGCCGCCCACGACCTCGACGAGGTCGGTGAGCCCGAGCAGCGAGCCGCGGATGCGGGGGTCGGGCCACACGCCGTCCTGCACCCCGGCGACCACGACGACGTCCCAGCGCTCGCCCACGGCACCGGTCGGCGTGGTGACGGTGACCGCGTCGTCGGGGCCGTCCCCGCCGAGGCGGTCGTCCCCCACGGCCCGTGAGCGGACGTGCTCCACGAACCCGGCGACCTCGCCGCGGGGGTGGCGGTCCACCCAGGCCGCGGCCGCGTCGAAGAGGGCCACCGCCGCGTCCAGGTCGGCGTGGGCACGCACGCCGTCAGGTCCCCCGCGCAGCGCCGTCCGCCGCCACGCCTCGGCCACGCGCAGCCGGTCCCAGACCTGCCACAGCACCTCCTCGACGCCGTCGGGGACCGCGCGGGCGCCCGCGGCGAGGACCTCGGCGACGCGCACCACGGGGGCCACGACGGCCGCGGGCAGCCCGGCGAAGCCGGAGCCCGGCGACGGCACGGCGACCTCGCCGGCCAGGACCTGGCGGACGGCGTCGCACAGCCCCTCCAGCGCCTCCTCGCCCGACACGGCGCGGGCACCGGCCTGCGCGGCGACGGCACGGGCCCGCAGCACCAGCCGGCGCCAACGGACCGGGTCGCCGCCGCCGACGGGGCCGCAGGCCAGCCGGCGCAGGGCCTCGGGGTCCAGCCCGGACGGGTCCGCGGCGGTCTGCACGGCCAGCAGCAGCACCGACACGGCGGGCTCGTCCCGCAGGGGCGACCGCACGCCGGGCACGCGCACCGGCACGCCCGCCCCGTCCAGGGCCCGCCGCAGCTCGTCGGCGCCGCGGACGCTGCGCACGAGGACCGCCATGCCCGACCACGGCACCGGGTCCTGCTCGCGGTGGCGGCGGCGGCGCAGCTCTGCGGCGACCACGGCGGCCTCGTCGGCCCGGTCGAGGCAGACGAGGACGCCCACCGACCCCTCGCCGGGCCCGTCCGCCCCCTCGACGGGCGGGGCCGGGACGGCCGCAGGGGACCAGGGGGGCAGCTCCCGGCCGTGGATCTCCCGGCCGAGGGCGGCACAGACCCGCTGGAGGGCGGCCGCCCGGCCGAGCGGGCGGGCGAGGGTCGTGGTGCGGACCGGCGCCGCCGCGTCCGCGAACCAGCCCGGCACCTGCTGCAGCAGGCCCGGCCGGGCGCCCCGGAAGGACTGGGTCCCCCCGTCCGGGTCGCCGACCACGCACAGGTCGCCGACGACGTCGGCCAGCTCCCGCACCAGCGACCAGCCGGCGGGGGTGAGGTCCTGGGCGTCGTCGACCCCGAGGTGGCCCACCTGCCCGGCCAGCCAGTCGGCGAGCCCGGTGCTGCGGTCCGCGACGAGCCCGGCGGCCACGGCGACGATGCCCGCCGGGTCGTGGGCCTCGTCCTCGCGCAGGCCGGACACCTGCTCGAGCTCCAGCAGCACCTGCGCCGCCGCCTCCCACTCGGGCCGGCCGTGGCGTCGGGCCAGGGCCGGGAGGGCCGCGGCGGTGACCCCGTGCTCCACCAGCCGGGCGGACATCTCGCGCAGCTCGTCGCGGAAGGCCCGGGTGCCCCGCAGCCGCGGCTCCAGGCGGTCGGGCCACACGGGGCCGGTGCCGTCCTCCACGTGCCCGGCCAGCAGCTCCGCGAGGGCCTCGTCCCGCTCGCTGGCCGTGACCAGCCGCGGCGGGCGGCGGCCCTCGCGCAGCGCGTGCTCGCGCAGCAGCGACCACGCCAGCGAGTGCGGGGTGCGCGCGAGCCGGTCCTGGCTGGTGCCGGGCGTCCGCTGCTCGACGGCGTCCCGGACCCGGTCGGCGGCGCGGCGGGAGGGCACGAGCAGCAGCGGCGGGGGCCCGCCGCCGTCGAGGCGGTGCAGCGCCCAGCCGACCAGCGCGTCCGTCTTCCCCGTGGACGGCCCCCCGAGGACGACCTGGCGGCCGGGCCGGCGGGAGACCTCGGCGAGCTCCGCGAGCGCGTCGGTCTGCCGCCCGTCGGACGGTCCTGCGGACGCGTCCCCCGCCGGCGGCGCCGCCTCGGTCAGCGTGCCCGTCACCGGTGGGCCCAGGCGGGGGCGCGGACCTCGGCGAGCGCGCGGTCCAGGTCCGCGCGCACCCGGCCGGCCCCGGCCCGCCCGGGCCGCGGGCACGGGGCGCAGCGGCACGCCCTCGTCGCGCCAGCGGGCCAGGGCGCCCGCAGGGTCGTGCACCGGCGGCGACCCGTCCGCCGGGATGACCCGCCACCACGCCACCGCCCCGCCGTAGACAGCCATGACCATGCCGACCGACCGGGCGCTGCCCCCCAGGCCGGCCTCCGACAGCACCGCGGCGATGCGCCCGTACGTGGTCACCGACCCGGGCGGCACCTGGTCCACCACCTCGAGGACGGCCTCGGCGTAGTCGCTGAGCACGCCCGCCCCCTGCCCGTCCGCCGCCGGCCCGCCGGCCCCCTGGTCCTGCACGGGCAGAAGCATGCCGCCCGGGCCGGACACAACCGTCACGGGGCGCCGGGCGACCGCGCGGTCCCGCGCCCCGTCACGGCGCCCGGCCACGCCCGGACCCGGCCTGACCCGGGGGTTTCCCCCGGCCGGGTCGGCGTGGTCGCGGCACTGTGCCCGGCCGCGCGGTGCTCCTACGGTCGTGCCATGACCCCCGCACCCCCTGCTGCGCCCCCCGGCCGGAGACGACGGGCCCTGGCCCGCACCTGGCTCCGGGGCTGGGGCGCCGTCGTGCACCTCGTGCTCGACCTGGTGCTCGCCGGGGTGTTCCTCGCCGTGGTCGTGTCCGTCGTGGGCACCGCGCTCACCGGTGCGCTCGTGGTGGGCCTGCCCTTCCTCGCGCTCATGCTCGTCGTGGCCTTCGCCATGGTCGGCGCGGAGCGGTGGCGGATCGCGGTGTTCCTCGGCACCTGGGTGCCCCCGATGGAGCCGCGCCCGCGCCACCTGCCGCTGTGGCGCCGGGTCCTGCTGGACCCCCGGCCCTGGCGCGCGCTGCTCTACCTCACCCTCGTGTCGCTGTGGGGGCTGACCGGCGGCCTGCTCGTCACCGCCCTCCTGCTCGGCGGGGTGGTGGCCGTGCTGGCCCCGACGCTGCCCGAGGGCAGCGCCGTCGTGGGCCTGGACGTGCCGGAGCCTCTGCTCGTGCCCCTCGCCGTCCTCGGCGTGCTGCTGCTCCTGGTGCTCCCCTTCCTCGCCTGGTTGTTCGGCCGGGTCGACGTGGCGCTGGCCCGGCTGTCCATCAGCTCCGACCCCGCGGCCCGGGTGGCCGAGCTGCAGCGCCCGGGTCGACACGCTCACCGAGACCCGGGAGCGCGCCATCGACTCCGTGGAGGCCGAGCGCCGCCGGATCGAGCGGGACCTGCACGACGGGCCCCAGCAGCGCCTCGTCGCCATCGCCATGGACCTCGGCATGGCCCGGCAGCGGCTGCGGACCGACCCGGCCGGGGTGGAGGAGGTGCTGGACCGCGCGCACGCCTCGGCCAAGGAGGCCGTGGCCGACCTGCGTCGCGTCGCCCGCGGCATCCACCCGCCCGTGCTCACCGACCGGGGCCTGGACGCCGCCCTGTCCGCGCTCGCCGCCCGGTCCCCGGTCCCCGTCTCGGTGCACGTGCACCCCGGACCGCGGCCGCAGCCGCGGCTGGAGGCCATCGCCTACTTCTCGGTGTCCGAGGCGCTGACCAACATCGCCAAGCACTCGGGGGCCACCTCGGCCCGGGTCGACGTGGGGACCCGCGTGGTCGAGGGCCGCGACGTGCTCGAGGCCACGGTGACCGACGACGGCCACGGCGGCGCCGACCCCCGCCAGGGCACCGGCCTGACCGGCCTCCGCGACCGGGCCCGGGCCGTGGACGGCGATGTCCTCGTGTCCTCCCCGCCGGGCGGCCCCACCGTCCTCACCGTCCGGCTGCCCCTGGCAGCAGCGCCCGCCACCACCGGAGGAACACCGTGACCAGCCCCGTGACCAGCCCTGGGACCGACCCGCAGACCGTCCCCGCCACCGCGCCCGTCCCGCGCGCCCGTCCCCGCGCCCGTGGCCGCCCGGCCGCGGCTGGTCCTCGCCGAGGACAGCGTGCTGCTGCGGGAGGGCCTGGTCCGCCTGCTCACCGAGAACGGCTTCGACGTGGTCGCCGCCACCGGCGACGCCGAGACCTTCCTCGCCGCGGTCGCGCAGCACTCCCCCGACATGGTCCTCACCGACGTCCGGATGCCGCCGACCTTCACCGACGAGGGCGTCCGCGCGGCGCTCGTCGTCCGCCAGCAGTACCCGGACGTCGCGGTCGTCGTGCTCAGCCAGTACGTGGAGGAGAACTACGCCTCCGAGCTGCTGGCGGGACGGGCCAAGGGCGTCGGCTACCTGCTCAAGGACCGCGTCGCGGACGTCGGCGACTTCCTCGAGGCGATGCAGCGGGTCGCCGCCGGCGGCACCGCCCTGGACCCCGAGGTGGTCTCCCAGCTGTTCGCGCGGGCCCGCCGCACGGACCCGCTGTCGACCCTGACCCCCCGCGAGCACGACGTGCTGCGGCTCATGGCCGAGGGCCGGTCCAACTCCGGCATCGCCGCCTCGATGTTCGTCACCGAGGGGGCCGTGGAGAAGCACGTCTCCAACCTCTTCACCAAGCTCGACCTGCCCCCCGCCGGGGACGACCACCGGCGGGTCCTCGCGGTCCTGCGCTACCTCGAGCACGTCGACTGACCCGCTGAGACCCGAGACGAGACGACGATGACGACCCAGCCCCCGGCCCCGCCCGCCCCCCAGGACCCGTCCGGCCGCGCCCCCTACGGGCAGCCCCCGTACGGCCAGGCCCCCTACGGCCAGACCGCGTACGGGCAGCCTCCCTACGGCCAGGCGCCGTACGGACAGCCTCCCTACGGCCAGGCGCCGTACGGACAGCCTCCCTACGGCCAGGCCCCGGGTGCGCCGACCCTGCAGCCGTACGTCGGCGCACAGGCCGGTCCGGTCGGCCCGCAGGGTCCGCCCCAGGGCCCGGGCGGCGGCTCCGGGGCCTCCGTGGTCCCGCCCGGCCCGCCGCCGGCCCGTCCGCCCGTGCCCTGGTGGGCCGCGGTCCTCGCCGTGCTCGGGGTGCTCGTCGTGGCCGGGGCGGTCGCCGCCGTCGTCGGGGGCGTGGTCGTGGAGGCCGCCACCCGCACGGTCAGCAGCCCGGTGGAGGAGAGCGGGGTCCGGACGCTGCGGATCGAGGGCGTGACCGGCGGGGTGAGCCTGTCCACGGACGACGCCGGGGCCGGCACCGTCTCCGGGACCAGCCGCGTCACCACCTCCTGGCAGGAGGCCGACGTGGAGACCGTGCGCGACGGCGACGAGCTGCTGCTGCGGGCGACCTGCCCGGACCAGGGCTGGCCCCGCCGCTGCGAGATCGGCTACGACCTGCAGGTCGACCCGGACGTCGACGTGGTGGTCGACATCGTCACCGGCGGGCTGCGGGCGGGCGGTCTCGCGGGCGACGTCGACGTGTCGGTGGTCGCCGGCGGGGTGCTGCTGGAGGACACGACGAGCCAGGACGTGCGGGTCGACGTGACGACCGGCGGGGTGGCGCTGTCCTTCCTCGAGCCGCCGCGCCAGGTCGAGGTGGCCGCGACGACGGGCGGCGTGGACATCGGCGTGCCCGCCGACGGCACCTCCTACGACGTGAGCACGTCGGTGACCGTCGGCGACGCCGGGGTGTCCGTCCCCGTCGACGACTCCGCCGACCGGTCCATCGAGGTGAGCACGACGGTCGGCGGGGTCAGCGTCCACACCGGCGACCAGCCCGGCTGGGACGGCGAGGGCCGCCCCACGGGCTGAGCGCCCTCAGTACGTCGGCTTGTGCGGCTCCACCTGGTCCACCCAGGCCAGCACCCCGCCGCCGACGTGGACGGCGTCGGAGAACCCGGCCCCCTTGAGCACGGCGAGCACCTCGGCCGAGCGCGTGCCCGGCCTTGCAGTGCAGCACGACCGGCCGGTCCGCGGGAAGGTCCTCCAGGGCCGCGCCGGACAGGAACCGGCCCTTGGGCACGAGGACCGCGCCGGGGATGCTCACGATGTCGGCCTCGTCGGGCTCGCGGACGTCGATGAGCACGAAGTCCTGCTCGCCGCGCTCCCGGGCGTCGAGCATGTCCTTGAGCTCGCGCACCGAGATCGTCGAGCCGCGCACGGCGTCCGACGCCTCCTCCGAGACCACGCCGCAGAAGGCGTCGTAGTCGATGAGCCCCGTGACCGGCGTCCCGGCCGGGTCCTTGCGCACGCGCACCTCGCGCCAGGTCATGTCGAGGGCGTCGAAGACCAGCAGCCGGCCGAGCAGCGGGTCGCCGATGCCCGTGAGCAGCTTGATGGCCTCGTTGACCATCACCGAGCCGATCGAGGCGCACAGCACGCCGAGCACGCCGCCCTCGGCACAGCTCGGCACCATGCCGGGCGGCGGGGGCTCGGGGTAGAGGTCGCGGTACTGCACGCCCTCGCGCCGCTGCCCGTCGGGCCCGGCGGGCGGGTCGGCCCAGAACACGCTGACCTGGCCCTCGAACCGGTAGATCGAGCCCCAGACGTAGGGGATGCCGAGGAGCACGCAGGCGTCGTTGACGAGGTACCGGGTCGCGAAGTTGTCCGTGCCGTCGACGACGAGGTCGTAGTCCCGGAAGGTCTCGAGCACGTTGGAGGAGTCGAGCCGGTGCTCGTGCAGCCGGACCTGGACGCCCGGGTTGATCTCCAGCACCGAGTCGCGGGCCGACTGCGCCTTGGGCCGGCCGACGTCGGACTGGCCGTGGATGACCTGGCGCTGGAGGTTGGACTCGTCGACCACGTCGAAGTCGACGATCCCGAGGGTGCCGACGCCGGCCGCGGCCAGGTACAGCAGCGCGGGGCTGCCGAGACCGCCGGCACCCACGACGAGCACGCGGGCGTTCTTCAGCCGCTTCTGCCCGACCATGCCGACGTCCGGGATGATGATGTGGCGGCTGAACCGGCGGACCTCCTCGACGGTGAGGGAGTCGGCGGGCTCGACGAGCGGGGGAAGGCTCACGGCAGTGCTCCTCGTGGGGTCGGCGTCTCGCTCGCCAACCCCCGTCCCGGGGCCGCTGTTCCCGGTCGGGGGCCTCACCCGTCCGGACCGTTGCGCGCCGACGCCCCGGACTGATTGACTGACTGACGTACATCAATCAGTCAATCGGAGGGTCCCATGTACGCAGGCTTCCTCGTCCTCGTGCTCGCCGTGCCGCTGCTGCTGCTCGGGCCGCTCCTGGCGGGCCTGCTCGCCTGGTTCCTGCTGCGCCCGGCCGAGGGGGAGCCCCCGGCGAGGGCGCGGCTGCGGCGCGGGACCGGGACGACCGCCGCCGTCGCCACCACCGTGTCGCGTGCTCGTGCTGCTGCCGTCGCTGGTCCTGGCCTGCAGCTCCCCCGCCGCGGGCGCGGTCGGGCTCCTCGTGGCCGGGCTGCTGCACGTGGCGACGCTCTGGGTCGGCGAGGCGCTGACCGCCCGCCCGCACGCGGCCCGCCGCAGCGCCCTGCTGGCGCCGGGACGCAGCAGCCTCCGCACGCGGTCCTGCTCGGCGTCCTGGCGGTCTCCGGCGGTCGGCGTGCTCGTCGTGCTCGGCGCGTCGCTCGCGCGCGCTCTCCCCCAGGCGGCCGGTCTGCCCGAGGTCGTGCCGCCACGGGTCGGGCTGGTGCTCCTCGTGCCCACGGCGGTGCTCGCGGTGCTCGTGGCCCTCGCCCTGCGCCAGGCGCACCGCCGGCCCGACGGACGGCCGGCTCGACCCCGTCGTCGACGCCGCGGGGCGGGCCCGCGCGGTCCACCGGCTCCTGCGTGCCGGTGCCGGCTCCGGCGCCGCCGTCCTCGGTCTGCTGCTGGCCGAGCCGGGGCTGCGCTCGCGCAGCCTGGGGGGCGGCCTGGGCGACGGGGAGACCGCGGCGCTCGCCGCCGCCGGGGTCGTCCTGCTCGTCGCGGCCGTGGTCCGTCCCTGCTGCCGCCCCCGGCCCTGCCGCGTCCGACCGGACCGCACCGAGGCCGCCGGCGACCCCCGGGTCCCCACGGGCGGTCCGACGTCGCGACGGGCGCGGGACCGCGGTGCCGCCTGAGCCGGCCGCCGGCCTGAGCGTCTCGGTCGACCTGCTCTCCCCCGTCCCGCCGTACGAGCAGGTCCGCCAGCAGGTCGGCGCGCACGTCGCCGCCGGCCTGCTCGTGGACGGCGACCGCCTGCCCACGGTGCGCGCGCTGTCGGCACGGCTGGGCCTGTCGACCAACACCGTCGCCCGCGCCTACCAGGAGCTGGAGGCCCAGGGCCTCGTGACCACCCGGCGCCGGGTCGGCACGGTGGTCACCGCGACCACCGTGCGGCCGGGGCCCGCCGCCGCCGCGGTCGCCGCGGCGGCGGACGAGCTCGCGGCGTGCGCGGGCAGGGCCGGCCTGGGCGACGAGCAGGTGCTGGAGGTGCTGCGGGGCGCGCTCCTGCGGCGGCGCGGCGCGCCGGTACCCTCGCCGTGATGACCAGCGCCGCCGCGGCACCCTCCGCGGACACCGCCCGGGGCACCCGTCTGTCCCGGCCCGCGCGGCGCCAGCAGCTGCTCGGCGCGGCGAGGAGGTCTTCGTCGCCTCGGGCTACCACGCGACCGCGATGGACGAGATCGCCGAGCGGGCCGGGGTCTCCAAGCCCGTGCTCTACCAGCACTTCCCGAGCAAGCTCGAGCTCTACCTGGCCGTCCTGGACCGCCACGTCGACGCGCTGGTCGACGGCGGTCAGCGCGGCGCTCGCGGCCACCGAGGACAACAAGCAGCGCGTCGCCGGGGTGACCGCCGCGTTCTTCTCCTTCGTCGACACCGACGGCGAGGCGTTCCGGCTGGTCTTCGAGTCCGACCTCACGTCCGAGCCGCTGGTCACCGACCGGGTGGCCCGGATGACCGCGGCCTGCGCCGAGCCCATCAGCGTGGTCATCGCCGAGGACACCGGGCTGCCGGAGCACGAGGCGCGCATGCTCGGCATCGCCCTGGTCGGCCAGGCCCAGGTGACCGCCCGCTGGTGGCTGACCAACGGTCGGCCCGATCCCCCGCGAGGACGCGTCCCGGCTCGTGTTCTCGCTGTCCTGGCGCGGCATCCGCGGGTTCCCCAAGCACGTCGGCTGAGACCGTCCGCGGTCCCGCCACGAGGGCCTGTCCGCCCTGGGCAGACGCCGGAACAGCCCCCGCGGGCGGCTCGGTTAGGCTCGGTACGAGCACGAGCCAGCCCCGTCATCGCGGCGGGCACCGCGGGCGCCAGGCGCCCGCACCACAGCACCCAGGAGGCACCGTGGAGGTCAAGATCGGCGTGCGCAACGCCGGGCGCGAGCTGTTCCTCGAGTCGTCGCAGACGTCCGAGCAGATCGCCGAGGCGGTCTCGGCCGCCGTCGCCGCCGGCGGCGTGCTGTCGCTCGTGGACGACAAGGGCCGTCGCGTCTTCGTCCCGACCGAGGCGCTCGCCTACGTCGAGACCGGGCCGACCGAGGTGCGGAAGATCGGCTTCAGCAACGTGTCCGGCACCCCGCCCACCGCCGAGCGCGCGAGGGCTCGTGAGCACGTCGGGCGGGAGGGGCCGGTGAGCATCGAGGGCGTGGTCTCCGCGCTGCTCGTCGGCCTGCTGCTCGGCGTGCTCGGCCGGGTGGTCGTGCCCGGCACCAACCGCATCGGCTGCCTGATGACCGTGGTCGTCGGCGTCCTCGCGGCCCTGCTCGGCTCGGCGCTGGCCTCTGCGGCCGGCGTCGACGACGTCGGGTTCTCGTGGGCCCGGCTCGCGGTGCAGGTCCTCGTGGCCGCCTTCGGGGTGGCCCTGCTCACCGGCTTCTCCCGCCGGCGCGACGGCCGCCGCTGACTGACGGACGGTCAGGCCGCGAGGCCGAGGACCTTCATCCGCTCGCCGTGGCGGTCCATGATCCGGGCGAACATGTGCCCGATCTCCACCAGGTCCGCCCCCGGCGAGTCCTCGGTGCCCACGAGCAGCGCGGCCAGCCCGTCGTGGTCGACCGCCACCCGCTGGGCCTGGCTGAGCGCCTCGCCCACCAGCCGCCGCGCCCACAGCGCGAGCCGCCCGGCCAGGCGCGGGTCGCGGTCCACGGCGGCCCGGACCGCACCCGCGACGACCTCGGTGTGCCCGGCGTCCTCCAGGACCCGGTCGACCAGGTCGCGGGTCTCGGTGTCCACGAAGCGGGCGACCTCGCGGTAGAAGTCCGTGGCGATCCCGTCGCCGACGTAGGCCTTGACCAGGCCCTCGAGCCAGTCGTTGGGGGCCGTGCGGTCGTGGAAGGCGTCGACCGGGGCGACGAAGGGCGCCATCGCCTCCTGGGGCTGCACGCCGAGGGCCGCCACCCGCTCGGCCAGGGCCTCGTAGTGGCGGAACTCCGTGGCTGCGACCTGGGCCAGCGCGACCTTGTCGGCCAGGCTCGGGGCCAGCTCGGCGTCGCCGGCGAGCCGGCTGAACGCGGTCAGCTCCCCGTAGGCCAGGGCGCCCAGGAGGTCGACGACGGGCGCGTGCGGGGGCATGCGCGCACCCTAGCCCCGCGGCCCCGGCTAGGATCGCCCCCATAGTGACTGACCAGACCTTCGCCGACTTCGGCGTCCAGCCCGAGATCTGCGCCGCCCTCGCGGGCGCCGGGATCACCCATCCGTTCCCGATCCAGGCCATGACCCTGCCGGTCGCCCTGCAGGGGGCCGACATCATCGGCCAGGCGAAGACGGGGACGGGCAAGACGCTCGGCTTCGGCATCCCCCTCGTGCAGCGCGTCGTCGGCCCCGGCATGCCCGGCTTCGACGAGCTCGAGGCGCCCGGGAAGCCGCAGGCCCTCGTGGTCGCCCCGACCCGCGAGCTCGCGCTCCAGGTCGCCGAGGACCTGACGACCGCGGCCAAGCGACTGCCGGTGCGCGTCACCGTGATCTTCGGCGGCCGCGCCTACGAGCCGCAGATCGAGGCGCTGCGCGCCGGGGTCGAGATCGTCGTGGGCACGCCCGGACGGCTCATCGACCTGGCCAACCAGGGCCACCTCGACCTGTCCCGCTGCCGCCACGTGGTCCTCGACGAGGCCGACGAGATGCTCGACCTCGGGTTCCTGCCCGACGTGGAGCGGCTCCTCTCCCGCACGCCCGCCGGGCGCCAGACCATGCTGTTCTCCGCGACCATGCCGTCCGCGGTGGTCTCGCTGGCCCGGGCCTACATGACCCAGCCGACCCACATCCGCGCGCACGACCCCGACGACGACGGCGCCACCGTCAAGCTCGTCAAGCAGTTCGCGTACCGGACCCACCCCATGGACCGCATCGAGTGCCTCGCGCGCCTGCTGCAGTCCGAGGGCCGGGGCCTGACCATCGTCTTCACGCGCACCCGCCGCAACGCCTCCAAGGTCGCCGACGACCTGGTCGCCCGCGGCTTCGCGGCCGCGCCCATCCACGGCGACCTCGGCCAGGGCGCCCGCGAGCAGGCGCTGCGCGCGTTCCGCAACGGCAAGGTCGACGTCCTCATCGCCACCGACGTGGCCGCCCGCGGCATCGACGTCGAGGACGTCACCCACGTCGTCAACTACGAGTGCCCCGACGACGCCAAGACCTACATCCACCGGATCGGCCGCACCGGCCGCGCCGGGGCCGCCGGCACCGCGGTGACGTTCGTCGAGTGGGCCGACACCGTCCGCTGGACGGTCATCGCCCGCGAGATCGGCATCCCGTTCGACGAGCCGGTCGAGACGTACTCCACGTCGCCGCACCTGTTCACCGACCTCCTCATCCCCGAGGGGACCACCGGGCGCCTGCCCCGGTCCGCGCGCACCCGCGCCGGCCTGGAGGCCGAGGACGTCGAGGACATCGAGGGCGCCCCGAAGCGGCCCCGTCGCGAGGACCGCGACGGTCCCCGCGAGGGCGGCCGCGGCCGCGACGGCGGCCGCGGGTCCTCCCGCGAGGGCGGTCGCGACGGCGGCCGGTCGCGCGGCGGTCGGGACGGCGCCAGCCGTGACGGTGCTGCTCGCGACGGTGCTGCTCGTGACGGTGCTGCCTCGTGAGGCCGGCGCTCGTGCGCCGCGCGCCGACGGCGACGGCGGCTCCGTCGCGGTGGCCGACCGGCCCGAGGGCGAGGCCGGCACCAGCCGTCCCCGCCGCCGCCGTGCGCCGGGCGCGTCCACCACGGTCCTGCTCACCGACGCCGGCCCCGTCGCCGTCGACGACGAGACGGCCGCACCGGTCGGCGAGGGCGCCCCGCGCCGCCGTCGGCGCCGTCGCCCGGCCTCCGGGGACCAGGGCAGCGCCAGCGCCGTCTGAGGGCCGGCGCCGTCTGAGGGCCGCGCCGTCGAGGGCCCGAGGGTCAGCGGCCCTCGAGCAGCACGTCGGCGACCTGCCGGTAGGCCTGGGCGGCGGCGGTGCGGCCCGCCGCGCCCAGCACGCTGAGGCCGCGGGCGGGCGCCTCGGCGACCCGGACCGAGCGCGGCACCGGGCCCAGCACCGGCAGGCCGTAGCGCGGGCCGAGGTCGTCGAGCACGGCGCGGGCGTGGGACCCGCGCAGGTCCACCATCGTCGGCAGCAGGCCCACGACGACGAGGGCCGGGTTGAGCCGGTCCTGCACGTCGGCCACCGTGTCGAGGATCTGCCCGACGGCGCGGTGGCCGAGCATCTCCGCGGCCAGCGGCACGAGCACCTCGTCCGCGGCGGTCAGCGCGTCCACGGTGAGCAGCCCCAGGCTCGGCGAGCAGTCGAGGACGACGTCGTCGTAGCGGTCCGCGACCTCGCGCCAGGGCCCGGCGCAGCACGCGCTCGCGGTCGGGCGCGCCGGCCAGCTCGGCCTCGGCCCCGGCCAGGTCGATGCCGGCGGGGACCAGGTCGACGCCCTCCTCGGTGCGGACCGCGGCCTGCGCGACCGCGGCACGGCCCGCCATCAGCTCCGCGGCGGTCGGCGCCCCGTCGGCGCCGGCCTCCACGCCGAGCGCGAAGCTGAGGCAGCCCTGGGGGTCCAGGTCGACGAGGAGCACCCGTCGGCCGCGCCCGGCGAACGCCACGGCCAGCGCGGCGGCGGTCGTGGTCTTGGCGACGCCGCCCTTGGAGTTGGCGACGGCCAGGACCCGGGACATGCCGTCATCCTCGCAGCGCTGCTCCCGCGGGTCGGGATGCCCCGACGGTCACGGCGGGTGAAGATGGGTGATGACCGAGACGGCGACCGCGCGGCGGCCACGACCCCGGGCGGTGCCCGCCCCGTGGCCGGGGACCGGGGACCCCGGGCTCTTCGGGCCCGGGAGCGTGTCGTGGCGCGTGCACGCCGACCCGCTCATGGCCGTCGGGGGCCTGCGGGCCCTGCTCATGCAGTCCCTGCACCCGGTCGTGGCCCACGGCTTCGCCGCGCACTCCGGCTACCGCGAGCAGTCGTGGGGCCGGCTGATGAGGACAGCGGAGTACGTGGCGCTCACCACCTTCGGGAGCACGGCGGAGGCGGGGGCGGTCGCCGCGCACGTCCGCCGGGCGCACGCCGGTTCGCCGTTCGTCGACCCGGGCGACGGCAGCCGACGCCGCATCGACGAGCCGGGGCTGCTGCTGTGGGTGCACGCCTGCCTCGTCGACTCGATGCTCGAGGTGACGCGACGGGGCGGGCTCGCGCTCAGCGACGACGAGGCGGACGGCTACGTCGAGGAGCAGGTCCGGGCCGGCGCGCTGGTGGGCGTCGACCCCGACGAGGCCCCCCGGACCCGGGCGGACGTCGCCGCCTACCTCGACCGCGTCCGGCCCGGGCTGCGGCTCAGCGAGCCGGCCCGGGACGCGGTGGCCATGGTCCTGGCCCCGCCCATCCACCCGCTGCTCGCCCTGCTCACCCCGGCGCGCGCGGGCTGGAGCTCGCTGGCCGGCCTGGCCTTCGCCACGCTGCCGACGTGGGCGCGGGACATGTTCCCGGCCCCGCTGCGCGGCGGGGCGGCGGTCGTCCCGCCGGCCGCGGTCACCTCGTCGCTGCGCTCCCTGCGCCTGACCGGCCGCGGCGTCGGAGCCCTGGTCCCGCCCCTCGCGCAGAGCCCGCACGAGAAGCAGGCGCGCCGGCGGCTGGGCCTGGCCTGACGACAGGGACCGGGTCCGCCCCGCCGGGCCGACGGGTCCGTACCACCGAGGGTCAGGTCGCCTCGACGAAGGCCCGGACGGCGTCGGCCACCAGCTGCACGGCGATCGCCGACAGCAGCACCCCGGCGATCCGCGTCACCAGGGTGACCCCGCCGTCGCGCAGCACCCGGCGGATGAGGCCGGCGAAGCGGAGCACGAGGAACAGCACCACGTGGACGGCGACGATGGCCGCGGCGACGGAGACGTAGTCGGTCAGGCCGTCGGCCCTCTGGACGAACAGCATCGTGGCCACGATCGCCCCGGGGCCCGCGAGCAGCGGCGTCCCCAGCGGGACCAGCGCGATGTTCACGGACTCCTGCGCCTCGGGCTCCTTGGCGTTGTCCGTCAGCAGCTCCAGCGCCACCAGCAGGAGCAGCAGCCCGCCCGCGGCCTGCAGCGCGGGCAGGCTGATGCCGAGGTAGTCGAGGATCGTCTGGCCGAACACCGCGAAGGCGACGATGACGCCGAAGGCCACGAGCACGGCCTGCCGGGCCGCGCGGCGCCGCTTGCGCGTGGTCATCGTCGAGGTGAGGCCGAGGAAGATCGGCACCGTCCCCGGCGGGTCGATGATGACGAAGAGGGTGACGAACGCCTCGCCGAACAGCTGCCAGTTCACCGCCCGGCCCCCGCCGCGCGGGAGAGCAGCTCGGCGACCACGTCGTCGGCGGTGGTGTTCTCGGCCAGGCGGTTCTGCTTGCCCGCGCCGTGGAAGTCGCTGGCCCCGGTGGCCAGCAGCCCGAGCCGCCCCGCGGTCCGGCGCAGCCGCGCGCGGGTGGGCCCGTCGTGGTCCCGGTGGTCGACCTCGAGACCGACGAGACCGGCCTCGGCGAGCTCGGTCACCAGCGTCCTCGTCGAGCAGGTCGGCCGCCGACCGGGAGCCCGGGTGGGCGACGACGGGGGCCCCGCCCGCCGCGACGACCAGCCGGACGGTCTCCACCAGGTCGGGCGCGCGGTAGCCGACGTAGTAGGGGCCGTGCTCGGCGAGCAGCTCGGCGAAGGCGGCGTCGCGGTCCGGCACCGCGCCCACGGCGACGAGGGCGTCGGCGATGTGCGGCCGCCCGGGGGTGACGCCGTGCGGCACCCGGGCCACGACGTCGGCGAGGGTGAGCTCGGGGACGACGGCCCGGAGCCGCTCGACGATGCGGCGCAGCCGGCCGTGGCGGCTGTCGACGGTGGCGGCCAGGACCGCGGCCAGCGCCGTGGTCCCGGTGATCGGTCCGTAGCCGAGCAGGTGGACGGACCGGCCGTGCAGCGAGGTGGAGATCTCGACCCCGGGGAGCAGGTCGACCCCGGCCTCCTGCGCGGTCGCGGCCGCCTCGACCAGACCGGCCCCGGTGTCGTGGTCGGTGAGGGCGAGGCCGGTGAGGCCCGCGGCGGCGGCGGCCCGGACGACCTGCGCGGGCGAGGTCGTGCCGTCGCTCGCGGTGGAGTGGGTGTGCAGGTCGTAGGGCACGGGGGTCGATGCTAGGCCGCCCGGCGTAGCGTCCCCGCATGAGCGGCCAGCGCCCCGACGCCCCCGGGCCCGACGTCCGCACGGCGGCCGGGCACCTGCCCGGGCTGCCCGGCGTGCTCGTCGGCCACGCCCACGCCACCGGCGGCGGCTGGGCCACCGGCTGCACGGTCGTCCTGCCCCCGGCGGGGACCGTCGGCGCGGTCGCGGTCGGCGGCGGCGCGCCCGGCACGCGCGAGACGGACGCGCTCGCCCCCGGGACCCTCGTGAGCACGGTCGACGCCGTGGTCCTGTCCGGCGGCAGCGCCTACGGCCTGGCCACCGCCGACGGCGTGATGGCGTGGTGCGAGGCGGCCGGGCGCGGCTTCGTCGTCTCCCCGCCCGGGGCCCCGGAGCTGCGGGTGCCCGTCGTGCCCGCCGCGGTGGTCTTCGACCTCGGCCGCGGCGGGGACCCGGCCGCCCGGCCCACGGCCGCCTTCGGGCGCGCGGCGTGCGAGGCGGCGGCCGCGCCCGGGGCGGCGGCGCGAGCCGTGCCCGAGGGTGCGGTCGGCGCCGGCACCGGGGCGCGGGTCGCGGGCGGCAGCGCGCCGGGCGGCGTCGGGGCTGCGGGCGCGACGGTGGTCGCGGTCCCCGGGTCCGGCGGCGGCCCCTGGGCCGTGGCCGCGCTGGTCGTGGCCAACGCCGCCGGCGTCCCCGTGGGCGTCCCGCCGGGCAAGGTCCCGTCGGAGGGCGTCCCGGTCCCGCCCGCGGACGGGGGCCCTCCGCAGGCGGGCGGGCTGCTCAACACCACGCTGGCCGTCGTGGTCACCGACGCGGACCTCGACGTGGCCGGGGCGACCCGGCTGGCCCGGGCGGCGCACGCCGGCCTGGCCCGCGCGGTGGAGCCCAGCCACACCCTCGTGGACGGGGACGTCGTCTTCGCCCTGGCCACCGGGGCCGTCGCCGCGCCCGCCGGCACCCGGGACCGGGTGGCGCTGGAGGCCGCGGCGGCCCGGGCGGTCACGGAGGCCTTCGCCCGCGCGGTCGGTGTGTCCGCCCCCGGTGGCACGATGGCCGGATGACCAGCGCGACGGACGGCACAGCAGACGGCACGGCAGAGGGCACCGCACCGGGCACGGCCGAGGGCACCGCGCCCCGGAGCACGCCGGGGGCCGAAGGCACCGGCGCCCGCAGCCAGCGCCCGAGCTCGGCGGCGTTCCGGGAGTTCGTCGCCTCGGGCTGGGGTCCCCGCCCGGAGGTCGCCGCCGTGGTCGGCGAGGGGGCCCGGCACGCCGTCGCGCGGCGCGAGCGGCTGTCCGCCCGCTTCCCCGGCGAGCGGCTGGTCGTCCCCGCGGGCGGGCTGCAGGTGCGCAGCAACGACACCGACCACCGCTTCCGGCCCCACACCGCGTTCGCCTACCTCACCGGTCTGGGCGGCGACACCGAGCCGGACTGCGTCCTCGTCCTGGAGCCCACCCCCGGGGGCACCGGGCACGACGCCGTGCTGTTCTTCCGGCCCCGCGCCGGCCGCGACACCGAGGAGTTCTACGCCGACGCCCGCTACGGCGAGCTGTGGGTGGGCACCCGCGCCTCGCTCGAGGAGGTCACGGCCGTCACGGGCCTGCCGGCCCGGCACCTCGACGAGCTCCCCGACGCGCTGGCCAAGGACCTCGGCGAGGTCGGCGTCCGCGTCGTCCGCGAGGCGCACGACGACGTCACCGACCTGCTCGACGGGGCGCGCGCGGCCGCGGGCGTCGACGACGACGGGGCCCGCACCGCGGACGCGGCCCTGGCCGACGAGGTGTCGGTGATGCGCTGCGTCAAGGACGCCTGGGAGGTCGCCCAGCTGCGCGAGGCCGTCGAGGCCACCGCCCGGGGCTTCGAGGACGTCGTGCGGGCGCTGCCCCGCGCGGCCGGGCACCCCCGCGGCGAGCGCGTGGTCGAGGGCGTCTTCGCGGCCCGCGCCCGCGAGGAGGGCAACGGCGTCGGCTACGAGGTCATCGCCGCGGCGGGCGACCACGCCTGCACGCTGCACTGGATCCGCAACGACGGCGAGGTCGGCGCCGACGCCCTCGTGCTGGTGGACGCAGGGGTCGAGGCGGGCTCGCTCTACACCGCGGACGTCACGCGCACGCTGCCGGTGTCCGGCCGGTTCAGCGAGGCCCAGCGGCGGGTCTACACCGCGGTGCTGGACGCCGCCGACGCGGCGTTCGCCGCCGCCCGGCCGGGCGCGAGCATCCGCGACGTGCACGAGGCCGCCATGGCCGTGGTCGCCGACCGGCTCGCCGCCTGGGGGCTGCTGCCCGTGAGCGCCGAGGAGTCGTTGGACTCCTCGAGCGGCGGGCAGCACCGCCGCTGGATGGTCCACGGCACCAGCCACCACCTCGGCCTCGACGTCCACGACTGCGCGCGCCTGACCCGGGAGACCTACCAGGGCCAGGCCCTGCAGCCCGGGATGGTCTTCACCATCGAGCCGGGGCTGTACTTCCGTGCCGACGACCTGCTCGTGCCCGAGGAGCTGCGCGGGATCGGCGTGCGGATCGAGGACGACGTCCTCGTCACCGAGGACGGCGTGGAGAACCTGTCCGCCATGCTGCCGCGCGACCCCGACGCGGTCGAGGCGTGGATGGCCGGCCTGCGCGGCTGACCAGACGCCGGCCGACCGCCGGTCCGGCACCCCGCCTGCCCCTCGACGGTCGGGCGGGGTGCGGGGGACGGGCGCGCGGGGTCAGACGGACGGCTGCCCGTAGCCCTCGGGGGCGCTGTCGTCCACGCCGGAGTTCGGCAGCTTGCGCAGGGTGTTCCGGGCCTGGTTGGCGACCTCGGCCACGGCGACCACCTGGTACGAGGCCGCGACGATCTGGCTGGCGGAGGTGAAGTCCCGCCGCCCGCCCGTGAAGCTGAACGACAGCACCCCGAAGAGCATCCCGAAGCCCGCCCCGATGAGCACCGCGGCCAGCCACACCTCGAGCCCGCCGGAACCGAACAGGGACAGCAGCAGGCCGATGAACAGGCCCAGGTACGCACCGCTGCCGGCGCCGGCGAGGGCGACCCGGGGGTAGCTGAGCCGGCCGGTGACGCGCTCGACCATGCGCAGGTCGGTGCCGATGATGGCGACCTTCTGCACCGGGAACTTCTCGTCGGACAGGTAGTCCACGGCCCGCTGGGCCTGCTCGTACGTCTGGTACGAGGCGAGCACCTCGCCGTGGAACGGGGTCGGGAGCCTCGGGACCCCGCGCGCCTGCGAGGTGTTGCCGCTGAAAGCCATGCCGCCATCCTCCCACCGCCGACCCGCCGGGCCGCGCTCGTGGGACGCACGCGCGCCCCCTCACCGACGACAACGGGCCGGGCCCCCCAGGGGTGCCCGGCCCGTCAGGGCGTCCGCGCGGACGAGCGAGCTCAGGTCAGTGGTCGTCCTCGCGGGCCGCGGCCGCGGCGGCCTTCTCGGTGGTGGCGCCGTCGGTGACGAGCTCGCCGGACGCGCTCTCCAGGTGGGCCCGGACGAACCAGTGGAACAGCTCGAGCTGGGCGGACTGCGCGATGAGCATGTCCTCGGTCACCGGGTCGGTCTCGCCGGCGGCCTCGATGGCCTCGCGGTGGTCGGAGATGACGCCCTGGTAGACCAGGTCGAGCGCGCCCAGGTGGGCGGTCGTCACGTCGCGGCCGATGGAGTAGTCCTCCCACGTCCGCGCCTCCACCATCGCGCCGATGGTCCCGACGGGCGAGCCGCCGAGGGTGGCGATGCGCTCGGCGATGTCGTCGGTCATGTCGCGGACCGCGTCGACCTGCGGGTCGAGCATCTCGTGGACGGCGATGAAGTGCGGCCCGACGACGTTCCAGTGCACGTGCTTGAGCGTGAGGTGCAGGTCGGTCAGGGCGGTGAGCCGCTCCTGGAGGCTGGCCGTCAGGGCGGCGGCGGCCTCGGCGTCCAGGCCGGGGACGGTGTACTTCGCGCGGGTGCTGTTCGTCGGCACGGTGGCTCCGATCTGAGGGAGGGCATGGGTCGACGACCGGGGCCGTCGCTGCCCTGGGGGTACCCGGCGCCCAGCGGGGACAAACCGGGCCCGGCCTCAGGTGGGCTGCTCGGCGGGCAGGTCGACCGGGGGCCGCCGGGTCGTGACGACGACCGCGAGACCGGCCAGGACGAGGACCGCCCCGGGCAGCACGAGCAGCGGCGGGACGTCGCCCAGCCACAGCCACGCGATGAGCGACGCGGTCGGCGTCTCCAGCAGCACGGCCAGGGTCACCGTGGTCGCTCCCGCCCGCAGGATGGCCCGGTTGAGCAGCGCGTGCCCCACGATCTGCGAGCACACCGCGACCACGGCCACCTCGGCCCAGGTGACGGCCGTGAAGCCGACGAGGGAGACCCCGAGCACGAGGCAGACCACGAGGGTGAGGGCGGCGCACACGCTGTTCGCCACGGCGGAGTACGACGCGGTGGACATCTCGCGCCGGGCCGTCTCCGCGGTGAGGGAGTAGCCCGCGGCCGCGGCGCCGCCGGCGAGCGCCATCGCGTCGCCCAGCAGCGCGGTCGGCGACACCGTGGCGTCGACGCCGGTGACCACCAGCACGCCGGCGAAGGCGACGAGCACCCCGACGAGCACCCGCCGCGGCACCGGCCGGCCCCGCAGCCGCTGGACGAGCACCACCCACAGCGGCGTGGTCGTGACCAGGGCGGTGGAGGCGGTGACGCTCGTCAGGCGCAGGGACGGGATCCACAGCATGAAGTGCAGGGCGAGCAGCGCCCCCGACCACGCCACGGCCCGCACCGTGGTCGACGACAGCGGTCCGTGCACCGCCCGCCGGGCCCGCATCCCCCGCACCCCGGCCGGCAGGTAGAACAGGGCGCCGGCCGCGGTCCGCCAGAACGCCACGGCGAGCGCCGGGGCCAGGGTCGCGCCCGCGACGGGCGCCGCCACCGACACCCCGAGGATCCCGACCGCGAGCACGGCGAGGTCGGCCCCGGCCAGGCGGGGGCGGGCGGGGGCCGTCGGGTGGCTCACGAGGAGGCACTGTGCCGGACCCGGCGCCCCGCCACCCGCCCGGCCCCCGCTGCGGCCGCGCGGCCCGTCGGCGGCCCCGCCTGCGGGATACTCCGAGCATGAGCGCCTCCCCCTCCCGGGTCTTCGTCGCCCGCCTCGCGGGGCTGGCGGTGTTCGACCCCTCGGGCGACCAGGTGGGCCGGGTGCGCGACGTCGTGGTCGTCCTGGGCGCGACCCGGGCCCGCGCGGTGGGCATCGTGGTGGAGGTCCCCGGCCGCCGCCGGGTGTTCGTCCCGATGACCCGGATCACGGCCATGGAGCCGACCCAGGTGATCACGACCGGGCTGGTCAACATGCGCCGCTTCGAGCAGCGCGCCTCGGAGACCCTCGTGCTGGCCGAGCTGCTCGACCGCCAGCTCGAGCTGGGCGACGGGACCGGCACCGTCGCCATCGAGGACGTCGGCCTGGAGCAGGTGCGGGGCAACGACTGGGTCGTCACGCGGCTGTTCGTGCGCCGGGTCCGGCAGGGCCGGGCGGGCCGCCCCGCCGCGGGCATGCTGCGCCGGCGCGGCGAGTCGTTCCTCGTCGAGCTGGACGAGGTGAGCAGCCTGGTCCCGGACGGCGGGCCGCAGGGCGCCGCGAGCCTGCTCGCCGCCTTCGACGAGCTCAAGCCGGCCGACCTGGCCGAGGTGCTGCACGCCATGGCGCCCAAGCGCCGCCGCGAGGTGGCCGCGGCGCTGGACGACGAGAAGCTGGCCGACGTCCTGGAGGAGCTGCCCGAGGACGACCAGATCGACATCGTCACCGGGCTGCAGTCCGAGCGGGCCGCCGACGTGCTCGAGGCGATGGAGCCCGACGACGCCGCCGACCTGCTGTCCGACCTGGACGAGGAGACCGCGGCCCGGCTGCTGGCCATCATGGAGCCGGAGGAGGCGCGGCAGGTCCGGCGCCTGCTGGCCTACGACGAGGACACCGCCGGCGGGATCATGACCAGCGAGCCGGTCATCCTGCCCGCCCGAGGCGACCGTGGCCGAGGCGCTGGCCATGGTGCGCCGGGCCGAGCTCGCCCCCGCCATGGCGGCCGCGGTGTTCGTCTGCCGCCCCCCGCTGGAGGCGCCGACCGGCCGGTTCCTCGGCGTCGTGCACATCCAGCGGCTGCTGCGCGAGCCCCCGCAGTCCCCGCTGGGCAACGCGGTCGACCGCGGCCTGGAGGGCCTGCCGACCGACGCCAAGCTGCTGTCGGTGAGCCGGCACCTGGCCACCTACAACCTGGTGTCCGCGCCGGTCGTGGACGGCGACGGGCGCCTGGTCGGCGTGGTCACCGTCGACGACGTCCTCGACCACCTGCTGCCCGACGACTGGCGCGAGCAGGAGGACCCGGCCGAGGTGGTCCGCAGCTTCGCGCGGCGCCGGGCGGCCGCGCTGGCCTCCACGACGGCCGAGGGGCTCGTCGGCCGCCGGACCGGGGCGACGGCGGCCCCGCCGCGCCGGGGCAGGGGCAAGGACGCGTGAGCGACACCGAGACGGGCGGGCGCCGCGAGCGCAAGGACCGCAGCGAGCGCAAGGACCGGACCGCCGGGCTGGACACCCCGCGCACCCGGACCGGCCCGCGGCTGCGGCTGCGCCCCGACGTGGACCCCGAGAGCTTCGGCCGCGGCGCCGAGCGCTTCGCCCGGTTCATGGGCACGGCCCGCTTCCTCGTCTACATGTCGGCCTTCGTCACCGTGTGGCTGCTGTGGAACACGCTCGCCCCCGTCGGCCGCCAGTTCGACCCCCAGGCGCTCAACTACACCCTGCTCACGCTCATCCTGTCGCTGCAGGCGTCCTACGCGGCCCCCCTCATCCTGCTCGCGCAGAACCGGCAGGACGACCGCGACCGCGTGCAGAACGCCCAGGACCGCGTGGCCGGCGAGCGCGCCCTGGCCGACACGGAGTTCCTCACCCGCGAGGTGGCCGACCTGAAGATCGCGCTGCGCGAGGTCGCGACCCGCGACTTCCTCCGCTCGGAGCTGCGGACGCTGCTGGAGGAGCTGCTCGACCGGCAGGACGAGGACGACGCGGCGCGCGACGGCGCGGACGACGGGCCCCGGGAGCGCACGCGCGAGCGGTCCCGCGAGCGCCCGCGCGACGGCAAGCGCGGCAAGGGCAAGGACAAGCGCGACAAGCCGCGGCCGGAGCGGGCAGCGGTCGAGGCCGGGCCCGGCCCGGCGCCCGCCCGGCCGGAGGCGACGGCGGGCGAGGACGCCGACGCCCCGGTCCCGGTCCCCGTCCCCGTCCCCGTCCCCGACGGACCTCCCGCGGGTCCCGAGCGCCTCGACCAGCCGCTCGAGCGGCACGCGCAGGGCAGCGCGACCGACGCCGGGCCGCCGCCGCAGGACCTCGCAGCGACCGAGGACCTCGCCCGGGTGCACCCCGAGGGGCTACAGAGCCGTCCCTGACGTGCCGAGAACGCCCAGGTGAGCCTCCTCGACACCACCGGCGGGATCCTGCCCCGGCGCGCGGCCCCGGACGACCGTCGCCGCCGGATGGGCGACCTCCTGGCCGACGCCGGGGTGATCACGCACGCGCAGCTGCAGCAGGCCCTCGACGCCCAGCGTGCGCCCGGCCCGCGCCGCC
Source organism: uncultured Actinomycetota bacterium (assembly GCA_963750335.1). Taxonomy (GTDB): domain Bacteria; phylum Actinomycetota; class Actinomycetes; order Actinomycetales; family JBBAYJ01; genus Aquipuribacter. The sequence continues at coordinate 488,402 of CAVVQD010000008.1, read as the reverse complement.
GGCTCGGCGAGATGCTCATCGCCCTGGGCTTCGTGGACGAGCGCGACATCGCCGTCACCCTGGCCGAGCAGCTGGGCCTGGACACCCTGGACCTGTCGACGCTGGCCATCGACCCCGCCGTGGTCCGCCGCCTGCCGCAGCAGCTGAGCGAGCGCAGCGGCACGGTCGTGGTCCAGCAGCTGAGCGACGGCCGCTACATCATCGCCATGTCGGACCCGACGAACGTGCTGGCCGTGGACGACGTCCGGCTCACCCTCGGCGCCGACGTCCTGCCCATCATCGCCATCGAGTCGCAGATCAGGGACCAGCTGCGCCGGGCGTGGGGCCTGTCCGCGGGCGGCGACGGCCTCACCGAGATGGTCTCGGGCATCGGCGAGGAGATCCGCGAGGAGCTCGGCACCGCCGGGGTCGACGACGCGCCGACCGTCCAGCTGGTCAACAAGATCTTCCACGAGGCCGTGCAGCTCAACGCCAGCGACATCCACGTGGAGACGCAGCGGGACAGCCTCCGCGTCCGGTTCCGCATCGACGGGATCCTCCGCGACGTCATGACCGCCCCCCGCAAGGCCGCGGGCGCCGTGCTGTCGCGCATCAAGATCGTGTCCGGGCTGGACATCGCCGAGCGCCGGGTGCCCCAGGACGGCCGCACGCAGATCGTCGTGGCGGGCGCGCGCGTGGACACCCGCGTGTCCACCCTGCCCAGCCTGCACGGCGAGAAGGCCGTGATCCGGATCCTCACCAAGGGCGACGACGTCCCCAGCCTGGACGTCCTCGGCTTCGAGCCCGACCAGCTCGACGCGTTCCGCCGGGCGCTGCACACCCCGCAGGGCCTGGTCCTCATCACCGGCCCCACCGGCTCCGGCAAGACGAACACCCTCTACGCCGGCATCGCGGAGATCCTCGACCCCGAGAAGAACATCGTCACCCTCGAGGACCCCGTCGAGGTCCAGCTGCCCGGCATCACCCAGGTCCAGGTCAACAACAAGGCCGGGATGACCTTCCAGGCGGGCCTGCGCTCGGTGCTGCGGCAGGACCCGGACATCGTCCTGGTCGGCGAGGTCCGCGACGCGGAGACCTCCGAGCTCGCGCTCAAGGCCGCCCTCACCGGGCACCTCGTCCTCACGACGCTGCACACGAACTCCGCCGCCGCCGCCCTCACCCGGCTCATCGACATGGGCTCCGACCCGTTCCTCGTCGCCAGCTCCCTCACCCTGGCCGTGGCCCAGCGGCTCGTGCGCCGTCCCTGCCAGCAGTGCGCCCAGCCCTACCGGCCCGGCGAGGACCTGCTGGCCCTGCTCGGGCTGCGCAGCGAGGACCTCGTGGACGCGACCCCCGTGCGGGGCGACGGCTGCGCCGACTGCGGCCACACCGGCTACCGCGGGCGCACCGCGGTCTACGAGGTGCTGACCGTCGACGCCGAGATGCGCCGGATCCTCGTGCGCGACCCCTCCGAGGAGGCCGTGCTGGCCCAGGCCAAGGTCGCCGGGATGCAGTCCCTGCGCGCCTCGGGCCTGCTCAAGGCGATGGACGGGCGGACCACGTTCGAGGAGGTGCTGCGCGTCACCACCAGCGACTCCGCCGGGGGCAGCGCCTGCCCCGCCTGCGCCCGCCCGGTGCAGCGCGGCATGGTCGCCTGCCCGTGGTGCGCCGCGGAGCTCGAGGCCGCCCGCTGCCACAGCTGCGCGAAGGAGCTCGAGCCCGCCTGGGTGCTGTGCCCCTGGTGCCGCACCCCGCAGCAGGACCCCCACGGCGGCCGCGAGCACCACGAGGACGAGGACGGCCGGGCCGGCTGACCCGACGCCCGACGGGCCCCCGGCCGGGGCACCCCTGGACGGGGCACCCCCGCCCGGCTCCTACCCTTGTCCGGTGACGTCCTCCCCCACGCCCCCCACCACCGACGCGGTCCGCGCGGTGCTCGCGACGGTCGACGACCCGGAGATCCGGCGCCCGGTCACCGAGCTGGGCATGGTCAAGGACGTCGTCGTGCACCCGGACGGCCGGGTCGAGGTCGCCCTGTTCCTCACCGTGGCCGGCTGCCCGATGAAGGACACCCTCACGTCCTCGGTCACCGCCGCCGTCCGGTCCCTCGACGGGGTCACCGACGTCGCCGTCGAGCTCGACGTCATGAGCCCCGAGCAGCGCGAGCAGCTGAGGACCACCCTGCGCGGCGGCACCCCCGAGAAGGAGGTGCCCTTCGCGCGCGCCGGCTCCCGGACCCGGGTCTTCGCGGTCGCCTCGGGCAAGGGCGGCGTGGGCAAGTCCAGCGTGACGGTCAACCTCGCCGTCGCGATGGCGCAGCAGGGCCTGGCCGTCGGGGTGGTGGACGCCGACGTCCACGGCTTCTCCGTGCCGCGGATGCTCGGGGTGACCCGCACCCCCACCCGCGTGGACGACATGATCCTGCCGCCGCTCGCGCACGACGTGAAGGTCATCTCGATCGGGATGTTCGTGCCCGGCAACCAGGCCGTGGTCTGGCGGGGACCGATGCTGCACCGGGCGCTGCAGCAGTTCCTCGTCGACGTGTTCTGGGGCGAGCTCGACGTGCTGCTGCTCGACCTGCCGCCCGGCACGGGCGACATCGCCATCAGCGTCGCGCAGCTGCTGCCCGGCTCGGAGCTCCTCGTCGTCACCACGCCGCAGCAGGCGGCCGCGGAGGTGGCCGAGCGGGCCGGGTCGATCGCCGCCCAGACCCGCCAGCACGTGGCCGGCGTCATCGAGAACATGTCGTGGCTGGAGCTGCCGGACGGCTCCCGCATGGAGGTCTTCGGCTCCGGCGGCGGGCGGACCGTGGCGGCGTCCCTCAGCCGGTCGCTGGGGCACGACGTCCCGCTGCTGGGCCAGGTCCCGCTGGACACCGCCGTGCGCGAGGGCGGGGACTCCGGCACGCCGGTGGTCCTCGGCGACCCGGGCTCGCCCGCGGCCACCGCGCTGCGCGGCATCGCCCGCGGGCTGTCCCTGCGCCGCCAGAGCCTCGTCGGCAAGCAGCTCGGGCTCAGCCCCGCCTCCGCCTGACCTCACGCCCCTCTGGGGAGGCGCGCCGTCAGGTGGCGTCGGTGTCGACCCCGGCGCGGCGGGCGGCGTCGGCCCACGTGGTGGGCGGCGGGCTCGGCCGGCGGGCGACGCCCGAGGCGGGCGTGCGGGCGGTCTGGGCCGCCGCGGAGCCCGGGCCGCTGCGCGCCGCGGTGGTGCCGGACGCCGGGCGGGCCTCGCCGGAGGAGGCGCCGGCCGCGGGGGCGGAGGACGTCCGCGCCCCGCTGCGGGCTGCCTCGGCGCGCTTGGACGCAGCCGTGGCGCCCTTGCGGCGCGAGGCGGGCGGGTCGTCGTCGAAGGCGTCGCTGAGGGCGTTCTGCACGATCCGGCGCGGGTGGTACTGGCGCGGGTCGTAGCGGCGCCAGTCCACGGCGTCCAGGTCCACGCCCATCTCGTCCCGCATCTGCGCCGAGGCGCCGGTGGCGAAGTCGCGCCCCCGGCGGATCAGGCGCGCGGCCCCGCGGGCGAGCTCGGGCAGCCGGTCCGGCCCCAGCAGCAGGGCGGCCAGCAGCGCCAGCACGACGAACTCGCCACCGTTGATGTCGAACACCGGCCCACCTCCTGCGCTGAGGGTAACCGGGCCGCTCAGCCCTGGTCGCCCGCCTCCAGCGTGACGTCGACGTCGAAGACCTCCTCGTCGCGGCGGACGGTGAGCGTCACGGTGTCGCCGGGCTCCTGCGCACGGATGGCGACGACGAGCTCGTCGGACTCCGTGACCGGGCGCCCCTCGAAGGCGAGGATGGTGTCGCCCGGCCTGGAGGCCGGCCGCCTCGCCGGGACCGCCCGGGGTGATGGGCGGGGTGTCGGAGTCCTCCTCGGACACGATCCGGACGCCCTCGCCGGTGTAGCTGCGGTCCAGCAGCACCCCGACGACGGGGAACGTGGCCACGCCGGTCTCGATGAGCTCCGTCGCCGTCCGCTGGGCCTGGTTGCTGGGGATGGAGAAGCCGAGACCGATGCTGCCGCCGGTCTGCCCGCCGGGCGCCTGGGCGATGGCGGAGTTCACGCCGACGACCTCGCCGCGCATGTTGACCAGCGGCCCGCCGGAGTTGCCGGGGTTGATGGCCGCGTCGGTCTGGATGGCGTTGATGAAGGCCGTCTGCTGGGCGTCCCCGGCCGAGACCGGCCGGTTGAGGGCGCTGACGATGCCGGTGGTGACCGTGGAGTCCAGCCCGAGCGGGGCGCCGATGGCCACCACCTGCTCGCCGACCACCACCCGGTCGGAGTCGCCGAACGGCAGCTCGACCAGCGGGGCGCCGACGTCCGCGGGGTCGATGCGGATGACCGCGATGTCGTACGACGGCTCGGTGCCGACGACCTCGGCCTCGGCCTGCGAGCCGTCGGACAGCTCCACGACGATGTCGTCGGCCGGCTCGGTGCCGCCTGCGGCGACCACGTGGTTGTTGGTGACGATGAGGCCCTCGTCGTCGATGACGAACCCGGAGCCGGTCCCCTGGCCCGCGTCGGCGGTGACCCGGATGGACACCACGCTGGGCAGCACCCGGGCCGCGATCTCGGCCACCGACCCGGTCTCCCCGACGGGCTGGTCCGCGACGCCCGTGCTGCCGCCGGTGTCCGGGGCGGCGCTGCCGTCCCCGGTCCCGCCGGAGCCGCTGCTGCCCTCCTCGAGACCGACCCGCTGGGCGAGGTCCGTGCCGTCGGCGACCAGCGACCCGAGCACCCCTCCCAGCAGCCCGGCGACCAGGGCGAGGACGACGGCCAGGGCGACCAGGCCGCCCCCGCCCCGCCGGCCCCGGTCCGGCCGGCCGAGGGTGTCCACCGCGGGCGCGGCGCCCCACGGCGCGGCCTCGGTCCACCCCACGGGAGCCTGCCCCGGGCCCTGAGCAGGCCGTGGCGCGGGACCCTGCGGGTAGCCGCTGCCCGGCCGGTCCGACGACCCGTCGCCCCAGGGGGACGGGGGCGGGGCCGCCGGCTGCGGGCGCTCCTGCACCTGGGTGACCTGGCCGCTGCCCCAGCCGCCCGGCGCGCGCTCCGCCGGGGCGTCGGCGTACCAGGTCGGGACGGGCGAGGGGCCCGCGGGCCGCCCGGCCTCCGGCGCCGGGGGCTGCGGCTCGCGCGGGACCACCCGGGTGTCGTCGCGCCCGTCGGGCGCCGACGGCGTCCCGGGCCCCTGCGCGGGGTCGCCGTCGCCGGGCCGCCCGGTCGGTGCGGGGGGCGGCGCGTACGGGTCGGGGCCGGTGCTGTGCTCGGACATCGAGACCTCTCGTCAGGGACGCTGACCATTGTCGACCGGCTGGACGGAGCCCGCACCGCCAGGCGTGCGGTCCTGCGTGCCGGTGCCCTCCGGCGCCTCCGCACCACAGGCGCGGCAGCACCGCGCCGACGGACGCGCGCGCCGTCGCCGACGGCCACGGCAGCGGGACGCCGGTGGCGGCGGACCCGGCGACCACCGCGCCGAGCACGAGCACGGAGGCGACCAGCACGCCCGCCGCCCCGACGCCCCTGGGACCCTCGTGGGCCTCGTGCAGCCCGGCCGTCACGGGCGGCACCACCGGTCCCGGCTCGCCGCCGCCGGTCTCGCCCCCGAGGGCCAGCAGGCGGTCGAGCAGGTGCGGCGGGACCTCCGGACCCGGCGGGGCGTCCCGCAGCAGGTCCCGCAGCGCCCGGACCTGCGCCACCTCCACCGCGCAGCGGGTGCAGCCGCGCAGGTGGTGCCGCACCAGGGCCCGCCGCCACCGGGGCAGCCGGGCGTCGACGAACCCGCTCAGCGCGGTCCGCGGGTGGGGCAGCCGGGGCACGTCGAGGACCTAGACGAGGCCGCCGGACAGCAGCGGGGCGACCGCGTGCCCGCGGCCCGGGCGCCGGTGCTCCAGCGAGCGGCGCAGCTGGGCCCGGCCGCGGTGGATCCGCGAGCGCACGGTGCCCAGCTTGATGCCGAGCGTCGTGGCGATCTCCTCGTAGCTGAGGCCCTCGATGTCGCTGAGCACGACCGCGGCGCGGAAGTCCGGCGACAGCGCGTCCAGGGCGGCCTGGACGTCGTCGGTGAGGTGGCGGAACTCGAACTCCCGCTCCGGCCCGGGCTCGCGGCCCGGCAGGCGCTCCGCGGCGTCGTCGGCCAGGGCGTCGGTCCGCTGGCGCTGCTTGCGCCGCACGGTGTCGAGGAACAGGTTCGTCGTGATCCGGTGGAGCCAGCCCTCGAAGGTGCCCGGCCGGTAGGAGTCCAGGGACCGGAAGACCCGGACGAACACCTCCTGGGTGATGTCCTCCGCGTCGTGCGGGTTGCCGGTCAGCCGGTAGGCGAGCCGGTAGACCCGTGCGGAGTGGTCGCGGACGACCTGGTCCCAGGTGGGCTTGACCCACACCTCGCCCGAGGCGTCGAGGAGCACCTCGGACCCGGCGTCGCCGAGAGGGGCGCGCGGGGCGGTGGGGCTGGCGGGTGCGGTGACGTCCATGGTGGGTGACCTCCTGGGGCCATGCTTCCCCGGCAACCTGGGAACGACCTGGGAGCCGGGTCTGCGTGGCCCGTACCCACCGGGCGGCTCGTCACTACTGTGTCCGGATGACCGCCTCCAAAGCCGCCAGCTGGACCTGGACCGAGAGCTGGGTCGAGGAGTCGCCGGCCGTGTCCGACGCCCGCGCCCGGGCCGCCGAGCTCGGCGTCGCCGCGGTCTCCCCCGGGACGGGTGCCCTCCTCGCGGTGCTCGCGGCGTCGCTGCCCGGGCGGGCCGTCGTCGACGTCGGCACCGGCGCCGGCGTGGCCGCCCTGCGGATGCTCGAGGCCATGCCGGAGAACGGCGTCCTCACGAGCATCGACGTCGAGGCCGAGCACCAGGGGGCGGCGCGCACGGCCCTGCAGGAGGCCGGGATCCGCGGCAACCGGGCCCGGATCATCCACGGCGACGCCGCCGACGTCCTCCCCCGGCTCGCCGACGGCGGCTACGACCTCGTCCACGTCGACGTGGACGACCCCCGGGTCAGCGCCCTCGTGCTCACCGAGGCGCTGCGCCTGCTGCGCACCGGCGGCGTGCTCGTGGTCTCCGACGCCCTCGCCCAGGACCGGGTGCCCGACCCCGCGCAGCGGGACCAGCGCACCACCGCCGCGCGGGAGCTGCTGCGCGCCGTGGCCGAGGACGAGCGGCTCGTGCGCAGCGTCCTGCCCGTCGGCGACGGGGTGCTGCTCGCCGTGCGCCGCTGACCGGCCTGCTCGCCGTGCGCCGCTCGCCGGGCGCCGGCGGGCGGGCCGCTCGCCGGGCGGGCAGGCAGACGGCCCGCCAGGCACGGGGCCTGACGGGCCGGTCCCCCACGGTCGCGGGGTCTGGCGGGGTCGTGCGGGCGCCGGCACGGCGCCCCGGGCCTCAGACGGTGACGACGGCCTTGAGCGCGTCCCCGAGCTCGCCGGCCTCGGCGGGGGTCATCTCGACCACGAGGCGCCCGCCGCCCTCCAGCGGCACCCTCATGACGATCCCACGGCCCTCCTTGGTGACCTCGAGCGGACCGTCCCCCGTGCGGGGCTTCATCGCAGCCATCAAGAGCTCCTTCTGGGTGTCGTGACCTCGTGGTCACACTCGCGCGGCCGGCCACGGGGTGCGGTCGGCGGCTGTCGCCGTCCATTATCCCCCTCCGGGGCCCTCGCACAGGCAGACCGCGGAGACGACCCCCCGGCTCGGCTAGCGTCGCGACCTGGGACGCAGCCACCGGGGCCTGCGACGAGGAGCGGACGGAGCACGTCGTGAGCGAGCAGAGCAGCCCCGCAGGGGTCCGGGTCGACGTGGTCGGCGCGGTCGCCACCGTGGTCCTCGACCGCCCCGGCGCCATGAACTCCATGACCACCCCGACCAAGGTCGCCCTGCTCGCCGCCCTGGAGCAGGTGGCCGCCGACGAGTCCGTCCGCTGCGTCGTGCTCACCGGGACGGGCCGGGCCTTCAGCGTCGGGCAGGACCTGCGCGAGCACGCCGAGGTGCTCGCCTCCGGCGACCTGTCGTCGCTGTGGGCCACGGTCCCCGCCCACTACAACCCCGTCAGCACCCTGCTGGCCACCATGCCGAAGCCCGTCGTCGCGGCGGTCAACGGCGTCGCGGCCGGTGCCGGGGCCTCGTTCGCCATGGCCGCCGACCTGCGCCTGGTGGCCGGCTCGGCCGGGTTCAACCTCGCCTTCACCGGTATCGGGCTGTCCGCGGACTCCGGGGCGACCTGGTACCTGCCCCGCCTGGTCGGCACGGGCCGGGCCATGGACCTGCTGCTGCGCCCGCGCACGGTGCGCGCCGAGGAGGCGCTGGCCCTGGGCCTGGCCACCGAGGTGGTCCCGGACGAGGACCTGCCGGCCCGGGCCGCCGAGGTGGCCGCCGCCCTCGCGGCAGGGCCGACCCTGGCCTACGCCGCGGTGCGCCGGGCGGTGGCGTTCTCGGCCGCCCACGACCTGCCGGCGTCGCTGGCCCACGAGTCGGAGCAGATGACGGCGACCGGCTCGACGCAGGACCACGCCGACGCGGTGCGGTCGTTCCTGGCCAAGGAGAAGCCGGTCTTCTCCGCCCGCTGACCTGGGCCCGCGCCTGACGCTGGGTCCGCTGACCTGGGCCCGCCGGTGGTCAGGGCAGCCGCGTGCCCGGGGCGGGCGGCACGTGGCAGCCCTCGACGTGGTCGTCGACGTAGCCGCAGGCCTGCATCGCCGCGTAGGCGGTCGTCGGGCCGACGAAGCGCAGCCCCGCGGCCCTGAGCGCGCGGGCCAGCGCGACCGAGCCCGGCGTGGTCGCGGGGACGTCGCCCAGGCCGGTGGGCCGGGGCCCGCGCGCCGGGGGCGGGCGGTGGGCCTCCAGCAGCGCCTCCAGCCCGCCGGCGTCCCGCAGCGCCACCACGGCGCGGGCGTTGGCGACGGTGGCCCGGACCTTGGCGCCGTTGCGGACGATCCCCGCGTCGGCCAGCAGGCGCTCGACGTCGGCGTCGTCGAAGCGGGCGACGAGGTCGGGGTCGAAGCCGTGGAAGGCGGCGCGGAAGCCCTCCCGCTTGCGGAGGATGACCAGCCACGAGAGCCCGGACTGGAAGGCCTCGAGGCTGAGGCGCTCGAACAGGGCCCGCTCGCCGGTGACGGGCCGGCCCCACTCGGTGTCGTGGTAGCGGCGGTACTCCTCGGGCGCGGTGCCCCAGGGGCAGCGGCCCAGGCCGTCCTCGCCGAGCGCGACGCTCACGCGCCGGGCCGGTCCGTCCCCGCCCCGCGGGCCTGCTCGGCCTCCACCTCCGACGCCATGGCCCGCAGCGCGGCCGTGTACGCGAACCGCCCCGCCAGGGACACCAGCGGCGCGAGCAGCCGGGTGAGGGGCCGGGGCGGCAGGTCGAGGTCGCCCTCCCACAGCACCCGGGTGCGGGGCGCGCCGCCCACCTCGGGCAGCGCGACCACGTCGAAGGCGGCGCTGCCGCGCACCGACCCGGCCGAGCTTGCGGATCCCGCACCGCCCGGGCAGCCCGCCGGCGGGCGGCAGCCACCCGGTGACCTCCATCGGGTCGTCGAACCCGAGCCGGTCGAGCCCCGCGGCCGCCAGCGAGGTCCGGCCGGTGAAGCGGGCCCCGACGCCCGTGGCCAGCGGCGTGGTCACGCGGACCGTGGTGAGCGGCACCCAGCGGGTGTGGGACGGCCAGTCGGTGAGCCGGTCCCAGACCGCCTGCACCGGCGCGTCGACGTCGACCACCGCGACGAAGCGGGTCACGGCCGGTCCTCGACGGGTCCGGTCACCGGGGGCACGGTCACGTCGGCGCGGTCACGTCGGGCGCGGTCACGTCGGGCGCGGTCACGTCGGGCGCGGTCACCGTCGGGCGCGGTCACCTCGGGCGCGGTCACCTCGGGCGCGGCCACCGCCGCGGTCTCCGCGCCGGCCGCGTCGTCCGGCACGAGGACGGGGCCGGGCGCGTACACGGGCGGCACCTGCGCCCGCAGGCGGGCGATCTCCTCGTCCTTGGCCGCGAGCAGGTCGCGGGCCTCGTCGAGGACCTCGTCGACCTGGTCCTGCCGGTAGCCGCGCAGGGCGAGGGAGAAGCGGGCCCGGTCCAGGTCCTCGGGCCGCTCGAGCGGCTCCTCCAGCGGCGGCGGGAGGGTGTCGTCGACGGGCGCCATGCCCCCGGGCACCCGGCCGAGCGCGACGGCGACGACCGCGGCGACGGCCATGACCAGCAGGCCGACGAGGAGGAGGTCCACGGGGCGATCCTGCCAGGCCGTCGTCGCCGGGCGGCCAGGCGGTCCGGGCGCCCGCCGGGCGGGGGGCTCAGGCGATGCGCTGCTCGACGCCGGCGGGCCAGGTGCCGCCGCGCAGGGCGGCGAGGACGTCGGCCATGGGCGGACGGTCGTGGACCATGACGTGGGTGGTCTCCGGCCGCCAGCGCCCGTCGGGGCCCTGGTCGAACTGGACGAGGTCCACGCCGCCGTCGGCGCCCGGGCCGCCCCGGGCGACGGCCCGGGACAGCTCGAGCCCGGCCGTGCGGCGCGCGATGGTCAGCATGATCTCCTGCGCGGCGACCCCGAGGCTGAGCAGGTCGCGGTGCCGGTGCTTGCGCACGCCCGACGTCGACCTGGGCGATCGCGTCCAGGCCCATGAGGGTCAGGGTGTCCAGCAGCAGGCCCACCTCCACGCCGTAGCCGCCCGCGAACGGGACCCGGCCCAGCAGCTCGCGGGTGCCGGCGTACTCCCCGCCCAGCGGCTGCACCACGCCGCCGAGCTCGGGCGCGAAGGTGGCCAGCGCGGGACGGGCGAGCAGCTCCGTCACCCGGCCGCCGCCCGCGCGCTCGGTCGTCGTCTCCAGCCGCAGCGGGCGGGCGTAGAAGGCCTTGACCAGGTGGACGCCCTCCTCGCGCAGGATCGGCCCGAGCAGGCCGACGACGAGGCTGGCGTGGACGTCGACGAGGTCGGAGTCGGCGTAGACGATGACGTCGGCGTCGGTCGCGGTGAGCGCGCGCCACAGCACCTCGCCCTTGCCGGCCCGGACGGGGACCTCGGGCAGGGCCTCCTCGCGGGTGACCACCCGGGCCCCGGCGGCGCGGGCCACCTCGACCGTCGCGTCGGTGGAGCCGGAGTCCACGACGACCACCTCGTCGACCAGCGGCGGCAGGCCGGGGCCCTGCCGCTTGGTCAGCGGCAGGAAGGCCCGGACCACGCCGGCGACGGTCCGCTCCTCGTCCAGCGCGGGCAGCACGACGGCCACCGTGCGGCCGTCCTTGGCCCGGACCAGGTCCTGCGCGGACCACGTGACGTCGTGCCAGGTACGGCTGCGGTACCACCCGGCCAGGCCGGGCACGCCCAGGGCGTCCGGGTCCGGCACGCCGGCGACGGGGAGGGACGTGCTGTCGGGTGCGGTCATGCCAGTCCTCGCAGGGCTCGTGGGGGCAGGAGGTCGCCGCGGACGGCCTCGACGACGTCGAGGGCGCGGCGGGTGGCGCGGGCGTCGTGGCACCGGAACACGGTGGCCCCGAGCCAGGCGGCGACCGAGGTCGCCGCGAGGGTCCCCTCGAGCCGCTCGTCCGGCGGCAGGTCGAGGGTCTCCCCGACGAAGTCCTTGCGGCTCAGCGCCATGAGGACGGGGAAGCCGAGGGCGACGACGGCATCGGTGCGGCGGACCAGCGCGAGGCTGTGCCACGTGTTCTTGCCGAAGTCGTGGGTGGGGTCCACGAGCACGGAGCCCGGCTCGACGCCCGCGGCGACGGCCCGGGCCGCCCCCGCGCGGAGGGTGGCCAGCACGTCGTCGACGACCCCCTCGGCCGTGCGGCCGTAGGTGACGCGGAAGGGCCGGGTCCTCGGCTGCGCGCCGCCGGTGTGGCTGACCACGTACCCCGCGCCGTGCCGGGCGGCGACGTGGACCAGGTCCGGGTCGTGGCCGGCCCAGGTGTCGTTGACCAGGCCCGCCCCCGCGGCGCACGCGTGCTCGGCCACCTCGGCGCGCCAGGTGTCCACCGACAGCACGACGCCGGGGTGGCGCTCGCGGACCGCGGCCACGAAGCCGACCACCCGGTCGAGCTCCTGCTGCGCGGACACGTCGTCCCCCGGGCCGGCCTTGACCCCGCCGACGTCGAGCACGTCGGCGCCCGCGTCGACCGCCTCGTCGACGGCCGCGAGGGCCACGTCGTCGTCGAGCTGACGGGCCCCCGCGAAGAAGGAGTCCGGCGTCCGGTTGACCACGGCCATGACGACCGTGCGGCCGGGCGGGAACGCGCGGCCGCCCAGGCGCAGGCCGGCCGCCGGGGCCGGCTCGTCGTCGCGGGGCATGGCGCCAGGGTGCCAGCGCGGGCCCGCCCGCCCCAGGGCCGGGGCCCCCGGGACGACGATCGTCACGCGGGCGGCACGGTCGTCACCTGCCGGAAACGGGCCCGACCCCGGACCGTCACCTGCGGCGGCTCAAGAGGTGGGGTGCTGCTCCCGCGCCGCCACCATGAGCGCGACCGCCTCCGCGGGGTCGTCGGTGACGGTGACGAGGTCGAGGTCGGCCTCGGAGACCGTGCCCTGCCGCGAGCTGGGTGCCCCGCACCCAGTCGAGCAGGCCGCCCCAGTAGGCGGTGCCGACGAGGCAGACCGGGAAGGCCCGCACCTTGCCCGTCTGCACCAGCGTCAGCGCCTCGAACAGCTCGTCGAGGGTGCCCCAGCCGCCGGGGAGCACGACGAAGCCCTGGCTGTACTTGAGGAACATCGTCTTGCGGGCGAAGAAGTAGCGGAAGTTCACGCCCATGTCGACCCAGTCGTTCATGCCCTGCTCGTGCGGCAGCTCGATGCCGAGGCCGACCGAGGTGCCGCCCGCCTCGCAGGCCCCGCGGTTCGCCGCCTCCATGAGACCCGGCCCGCCGCCGGTGATGACGGCGAAGCCCGCCTCCACCAGCCGCCGCCCGACCTCCACCCCGGTGCGGTAGGCGTCGGTGTCCACGGCGGTCCGGGCGGAGCCGAACACCGACACCGCGGGCCGAGCTCGGCCAGGGCGCCGAAGCCCTCGACGAACTCGCTCTGGATCCGCAGCACCCGCCACGGGTCGGAGTGGACCCAGTCCGCCTTGCCGCGGCTCTCCAGGAGCCGGGTGTCCGTCGTGGTGGTGGGCGTCAGGCCGCGGCGGAAGCCGACCGGTCCCCGACGGTGCCACCCCTGCTCGTCCGGCCCGGGCCGGACGGTCGCGCCTGCCTCGTCGCTCACCGGCGCCAGCCTAGGTGCGCGGGGCACGGGACATCCCGCGCAGAGCGGCCATACGGTGCGGGCGACGACCCGCCCCCGACCGAGGAGCCCCCATGACCCGCACCCGCACCCTGACCACCGTCCTCGCCGGGCTCGCCCTGGCCGTGGCGGTGGGCGCGGTCCCCGCCGCGGCCGACCACTACTCCATCAGCGACGGCCGCACCTGCTACGGCGGGGAGATCGCCACCGGCACGTTCGTGCCGGGCCTGCGGACCAGCGGGACCACGCCGCTGCGGCAGCGGGCCGACGGGACCATCACGTACTCCTGCCTGTTCACCCGGCTGCCGGCCCAGGTGCTCGACGGCGACACCGTGCTGTGGCAGCGGCCGACGGCGGTGACGACCTCCCGGGCCGCCGACAGCTGCGCCGTCCTCGCCCCGGGGACCACGGAGGAGCTGTGGTTCGGGCTCGCGGTGCACACCTTCAGCCCGGGCGGGGCGCTGCGGCTCGACTGCACCGTGCGCCCGCCCGCCTGAGCGGTCAGCGGCCGCGCAGCCAGCGCCACGAGGGCCTCGGTGCAGGCCACGAGCTGGGCGACCGGCACGCGCTCGTCGTCGGCGTGGGCCAGCTGCGGGTCGCCCGGGCCGAAGTTCACCGCGGGCACGCCGAGCGCGGAGAACCGGGCCACGTCGGTCCAGCCGAGCTTGGCCCGCGGCTCGCCGCCGGCCACCGGGCCCACCGCCTCGACGAAGGCGCGGGCCGCGGGCCGGTCCAGGCCGGGCCGGGCGCCCTCGGCCACGTCGGACAGCTCGAGCTCCACGTCCAGGCCGGCGAAGACGTCCCGGACGTGGGCGAAGGCCTGCTCCCCGCTCGGTCCGGCGCGAAGCGGTGGTTGACCGAGACGGTGCACACGTCGGGGACCATGTTGCCGGCGATGCCGCCGCTGATCCCGACCGCCTGCAGCCCCTCGTGGTACTCCAGCCCGTCGACGACCGGGCGGCGCGGCTCGTAGGCCTGCAGCCGGGCCAGCACGTCGCCCGCGCCGTGGACCGCGTTGACCCCGCGCCAGGCCCGGGCCGAGTGCGCGGTCCGGCCCCGGACGGTGACGTCGACCCGCAGCGTGCCCTGGCAGCCGCCCTCGACCAGCCCGCCCGTCGGCTCGCCGAGCACGGCGAGGTCGGCGGCCAGCCAGCCCGGCAGGGTGCGGGCGAGGCGGCCGAGCCCGTTGCGCTCGGACTCCACCTCCTCGCAGTCGTAGAAGACGTACGTGACGTCGCGCACCGGCTCGGGCACGGTGCAGGCGGCCACCAGCGCCATGGCCACGCCGCCCTTCATGTCCGTGGTGCCGCGGCCCCACAGGACGTCGCCGCCGTCGGGGTCGTCGCCCTCGCCCGGCGCCTCCAGCCGGCCGGGGACGTTGTCGGCCACGGGGACGGTGTCGATGTGGCCGGCCACGACGACCCGCTCGGCGCGGCCCTGCGACGTGCGCGCGAGCACCGCGTCGCCGTCGCGGACGACCTCCAGGTGGGGCTGGGCCCGCAGCAGCGCCTCGACGGCGTCGGCCACCTCCGCCTCGTGCCCGGACACGCTGGGGATGTCGACCAGGGCCCGGGTGAGGGCCACCGGGTCGTGGACGGGCAGGGCGGCGGGCGTGAAGAACGGGGTGCTGGACATCGTCCGACCGTACCGAGCCGTGCCGGACGAGGCATGCTCACCGGGTGCCCCCCAGCGACGACCCTGCGCCCTCCGCGGCGGTGAGCCCCCACGGCGGGGGCGAGCGCCTCGTGCTCCCCTGGGGCGAGGTGCTGGTGCGCCTGACGGGGGCGGCGACCGAGGGGGGCCTCTCGGTGGTGGAGATGCGGCTGGCCCCCCGGACCGTGGGCGCCGCGCCGCACGTGCACCACGGCCACCAGGAGCACTTCCAGCTCCGGGAGGGCGAGCTGACGTTCGACCTCGGCGAGGAGGTCCGCACGCTCGGCCCCGGCGGGCTGGTGTCCGTGCCCCGCGGCCTGGCCCACGGCTTCCGGAACACCACCGACACCTGGGCCGTCTTCGTCTGCCTGTTCACGCCCGGGGGCTACGAGGGCTACTTCCGTGACGTCGCCCGGCTGGCCGCCGACGGGGCCGACGTCACCCCGGAGCTGCTGGCCGGGCTGCGGGCGGGGTACGCCACCGAGGCTGTCTAGGCTGCCCCCCATGAGCCGACCTGCCTCCGGGACCGCACTCGTCACCGTCGTGGACGGGGCCGTGCACGGCGGCGAGGCCGACGGCCGCGTGCTCGACGCCTGGTTCCCCGCGCCCCGCCTGGGCGAGGCCGGCGTCGACGCCGCCTGGGAGGAGCGCCTCCTCGCCCTGGCCGGGGCGGACGAGGCCCGCGGGGTGCGCCGCGAGGTGCGCGACCTGGTGGTCGACCTGGACGAGGCCCCGGCCGACGCGGTCGACGCCTACCTGCGCCTGCACCTGCTGAGCCACCGCCTCGTCGCCCCGCACGAGGTGAACCTCGACGGGCTGTTCGGCGCGCTGTCCACGGTGGTGTGGACCAACCACGGCCCGGCCCCGGTCGAGGGCTTCGCCGAGACCCGGGCCCGCCTGCTCGCCGCGCACCCGGGCGAGCGCGTCGTCGTCACCTCGGTCGACAAGTTCCCCCGCATGACGGACTACGTCGTGCCCTCCGGCGTCCGGATCGGCGACGCGGACCGGGTCCGGCTCGGCGCCTACCTGGCCGAGGGGACCGTCGTCATGCACGAGGGCTTCGTGAACTTCAACGCCGGCACGCTCGGCACGTCGATGGTCGAGGGCCGGATCAGCGCCGGCGTCGTCGTCGGCGAGGGCTCCGACGTGGGCGGCGGGGCCTCGATCATGGGGACGCTGTCCGGCGGCGGGACCGAGACGATCAGCGTCGGCGCCCGCTGCCTGATCGGGGCCAACGCGGGACTGGGGATCTCCCTCGGCGACGACTGCGTGGTCGAGGCCGGTCTGTACCTGACCGCGGCCACCAAGGTGTCCCTGCTGCCCGGCGCGCTCCCCGGCAAGGCCTCGCAGACCCTGGTCAAGGCCAGCGAGCTGACCGGGGCCAGCGGGCTGCTGTTCCGCCGCAACTCCGTCACCGGCCAGGTGGAGGCGCTGCCCCGCAGCGGCGTCGGGGTCCACCTCAACCCGGCCCTGCACTCCTGAGCCCCGCCGGGCCCCGGACCGCGGGCGGGCGGGCGCTCCGCACCCTGCTCTCGCTCGTCGTCCTCGTGGGCCTGGTCGCGGGGCTGGTGGTGGGGCTGGTCGCCCTCGCCACGCGGTGGACCGGCCGCCCGGGGCCGCCGCCCGCGGCGCTGTGCCGGGCCGTGGTCGCCGACCCCGACGGCGACGGCGAGCTGCGCGCCGAGCTCACGCCGGACCGCACCGCCACCGCCGCGCTGGTCGTGGGGCTGGCCGACCAGCGGGGTCTGCCCGCCCGCGCGGCCACCATCGCCGTGGCCACCGCGATCCAGGAGTCAGGGCTGCGCGACCTCGACTACGGCGACCGGGACTCCCTGGGGCTGTTCCAGCAGCGCCCGTCGCAGGGGTGGGGGACGCCCGAGCAGGTGAGCGACCCGCTCTACGCCACCTCGGCCTTCTACGACGCGCTCGTGCAGGTGGACGGCTACACCGGGCTCGACATCACCGACGCCGCCCAGCAGGTGCAGCGCAGCGGCTTCCCCGAGGCCTACGCCGACCACGAGGGCGAGGGGCGCGCGCTGGCCAGCAGCCTGTACGGGCTGTCGCCGGCGTCGCTGACGTGCGAGCTGCCCGCCGTGGACCGCGCCGGCGGGGACGCCGACCGGCCGGCGCCCGACGCGGCGGCCGCCGCCGTGGTGGCCGACCTGCGGGCGTGGACCCGGCCCGGCTGGCAGGCCTCCGCGGTCGAGGCGGCCGACCCGCCCACCGAGGACGGCGACGGGGCCGGCGGGCCCGGGGGCGACGGCCCGGCGCGTGCCGTCGTGCTGCTCGACGTCACGGCCTCGGCCGAGCCCGGGCGGGCCGCGTGGGCCCTGGCGCACTCCGCGGTCGCCCTGGCCGAGCGCCACGGCGTGGTCCGGGTCGAGGTGGAGGGGCTGGTCTGGGACCGCTCGGTGCCCGGCGGGGCCTGGCTGGACGGGGCCAAGGACGTCATCGAGGGCGGGGACGGCCCGAGCACGGGCGGCACGGTCCCCGGCGACGGCCTGGTGCGGATCACCACCGGCTGACCCGCTCGACCGGCCTGCGCCGCGCCGTCCGCACGGGCCGCTGCACCGGGCGGCTGCACCGGGTGGCTGCACCGGGTGGTTGCTCCGGTGCGGCTGCACCGGGGGCCCGGGGCTCAAGGGTCGGGCGGGCGGCCCCGAGGACCTCCCTGGGCGCGACCGCCGCGCCAGGGCCCTCGCGGGTCCGGGGGCCCGACGGGGGGACGCATGCCGGAAGCCGACGCCCGCCCCGGACCGGTCGACGCGGCCCTCGACGTCCTGCCCGACGCGCCCCGGGGCGCCTCCCGCCGCAGCCTGCTCGCCGCGGCGGCCGCGGGGCTCGCGGTCGGCGCCGGGGCCCTCGTCCCGCAGGCGCGCTCCGCCGTCGCCTCGCTGGCGGACCTCGCCCCGGCCGTGTCGACCTCGGTCCTCGGGGGCGGGGCGGGCGCGGCCGCCACCGCGGCGAGCACCACCACCACGGCCACCACGGGTGCCACCGCCGCTTCCGCCGCGGCCACCGCGACGGCGACCGCCCGGGCCGTGGCCGCCGCGGCCGACACCGCCACCGCCACCGCCACCGCCACCGACACCGCCACCGCCACCGCGGCGACCGCCACGACCGCGGCGCCTGCCGCGACCGCCGCCCCCTCGCTCGCCGCGGCGTCCACCGGCGCGACCGCGCCCGCAGGCACCACCGCGGCCGCCACAGCACCAGGCCCCACCGCGGCGGGCACCACCTCCGCAGGCACCGCAGCAGCAGGCACCGCCGGCACCACGACCGGGAGCGCGCCCGCCCCGGTCCTCGCCCCCGGACCGGTGCCCGGCGGCGACGTGCACCACCTGCTGCGCCGGGCGACGTACGGCCCGACACCGGCCTCGCTGGCCGCCGCGCAGGCGCAGGGGCGGGACGCCTGGCTCGCCGCCCAGCTCGACCCCGCGAGCGTCCCGGACCCCGTCGGCGACGCCATCGACGCCGCGCACCCCGGGATCTTCCTCAGCACCACCGACGCCCGCGCCTACTACGCCGAGGAGTTCTGGCGCACGACCCACGAGGTCGTCCGCTGGCGCGTGGCGCGCTCCGTCTGGAGCACGCGGCAGCTGCACGAGGTGATGAGCGACCTCATGCACAACCACCTCAACGTGCCGATCGGCGCCGAGGGGCCGAGCGGGTACGCCCTGCACCGCTACCACCACGACGTGGTCCGGGCCCACGCGCTCGGGTCCTTCGCCGACATGCTCGTGGCCAGCGCCGAGCACCCCGCGATGCTGCACTACCTCAACGCGAGCACGTCGACCCGGACGGCGCCGAACGAGAACTACGCCCGCGAGCTGATGGAGCTGCACACCGTCGGCGTCGGCACCCACACCGAGGCGGACGTGAAGGCGGCGGCGCTGCTGCTCACCGGCTGGCGGACCCGCTGGCCGTGGGAGGGCGGCGGCGAGCCGTACACCGCCTGGTTCGACCCGTCCCGGCACCACGTGGGGCCGCTGACCGTGCTCGGCCGCGCCTACCCCAACGGCTCCAGCGACGGCCGCGCCACCATCCGCACCTTCCTCGCCGACCTCGCCCGGCACCCCGCCACGGCCGCCCACCTGGCCCGTCGGCTGGCCCGGCACTTCGTCGCCGACGACCCCCCCGCCGACCTCGTCGCCTCCCTGGCCCAGGTGTACCTCGCGAACGGCACCCGGCTCGGCCCGGTGCTGCGGGCGCTGTTCACCTCCCGCGCCTTCGAGGACGCCCGCGGCACCAAGGTCCGTCGCCCGCTGGAGCGCTACCTGGCCACCGTCCGGCTCGTGGCCCCCGCCCCCGCCGCCCCCGACGCCCTCGCCCACGACGGCCTGGTCTGGCTGCTGCCGTCCCAGCGGCCGCTGTCGTGGCCCGCGCCCGACGGCTACCCCGACGTGGCCGCCCGGTGGGAGTCCGCCGGGGTGGCCCTCACCGGCCTCGGCACCGCCTCGGACCTCGTCGAGGGCTGGGTACCCGTGGTGGGCCGCCAGCTGACCGGTGCGGTGCTGGCCGGGCCCGCCACCGACGTCGAGGGCATCACCGACGACCTGTGCCGGCGGCTGCTGCTGCGCCCCGCGCAGCCGACCGAGACCGAGGCCGCGCGCCGCCTGCTCGCCCGCTCCGCCCTGCCGCCGGGTCCCTGGCGCACCGGGTCGTGGGACCGCTACCGCGCGGTGTGGTTCGTCGCGGTGCTCCTGCTCGCCCACCCGCTGCTGCTGGACCGGTAGGGACCGCCATGACGACCTCGCGCACCGCCCCAGGGACGACCGGCCCGACCGCCCACGGCGACCACCGCTGCCCCGTCGCCCGGGCCCGACGTCCCCCGCCCGCGCGACCCGGCCCGCCGGGGCTGCGACGACGACCGCACGGCGGGGCTGTCGCGACGGGGCCTGCTCCGCCTCGCCGCCGGCGCCGCGGCCGCCGTGACCACCACGGCGACCACGCTCAGCGGCGCCCGGCTGGCCGTGGCGGCCACGGCGCCCGGGCCGGCGGGCACCGCGGCGGCCGGCACCCGCGCGGACGTCCTCGTCGTGGTGTCGCTGCGCGGCGGGATGGACGGGCTGTCGCTCGTGGTCCCCCACGGCGACCCCTCCCTCACCCGCTGGCGCCCCTCGATCGCCGTGCCCGGCGCCGCCACGAAGAAGGTGGACGGCATGTTCGGGCTCCACCCCGCCATGGCGCCGCTGCACGCGCTGTGGGACGCCGGGACGCTCGGGGCCGTGCACGCCTGCGGCATGGTCGCCGCCAACCGCTCGCACTTCGACGCGATGGAGGAGATGGAGGAGGCCGCCCCGGGCTCCGCCCTGCGGACCGGCTGGATCGACCGGATGGTCGGCGTCACCGGCTCGTCGTCCCCGTTCACCGCCACCGGGATCGGGCTGTCCGCGGTGCCGACGTCGCTGCGCGGCCCCACGCCCGAGCTGGTCGTGGGCTCGCTGGCCGCGGTCGGGGTCACCGTCGACGCCGCCGTCCCGCTGGAGGCCTGGCAGGAGGGCCTGGCCGTGCTGCACGACGGCGAGCGGCCCGAGGTCTCCGGCACCACGCACCTCGGGCTGCGGGCGGCCCGCTCGCTGCAGGGGCTGCCCGCCGGCGGCACGTACCCGGAGGGCCGGCTCGGGGCGCAGCTCGCCGACGTGGCCCGCCTGGTCAAGGCCGACCTCGGGCTGCGCGTGGCCACGGTCGACGTCGGCGGCTGGGACATGCACTCCGGCCTGGGCACGGCCGAGCCCGGCCGGTGGATGTACGACCAGGTGGCGGAGCTGTCCGCAGCGCTCGCGGCCTTCGCGGCCGACCTCGGCCCCGCCCTGGACCGGGTGTGCCTGGTCACGCTGTCGGAGTTCGGCCGGCGGGTGCAGCAGAACGGCTCCGGCGGGGTCGACCACGGCTACGGCAACGCCGTCCTCGTCATGGGCGGCGGCGTCCGCGGCGGGAAGGTGCACGGCCGCTGGCCCGGGCTGGCCGAGGGCCAGCTCGAGGCGGGCGACCTCGCGGTCACCACCGACTACCGGGACGTCCTGGCCGAGCTGCTGTCCGTGCGCTGCGGGGTGCCGTCCGCGGCCTCGACGGTGTTCCCGGGGCTGCGCGCCGCCCCGCTCGGGCTGGCCAGGCCGCTGGCCTGACCAGCCCGCGACGGGTGGGTCAGCGGGCGTCGCGCGGGACGTAGTCCCGCTCGGTGGCGCCGGTGTAGATCTGGCGGGGGCGCCCGATCTTGGTGCTCGGGTCGGCGATCATCTCGCGCCACTGGGCGATCCAGCCGGGCAGGCGGCCGATGGCGAACAGGACGGTGAACATCTCCGTCGGGAAGCCCATCGCCTGGTAGATGAGGCCGGTGTAGAAGTCGACGTTCGGGTAGAGCTTGCGGCTGACGAAGTAGTCGTCGGCCAGCGCGATCCCCTCGAGCTCCTTGGCGATGTCGAGCAGCTCGTTGCCCTCGGCCCGCTCGAACATCTCGTCGGCGGTCTTCTTGATGATCGCCGCGCGCGGGTCGTAGTTCTTGTAGACCCGGTGCCCGAAGCCCATGAGCCGCACGCCCGGGGTCTTCTTCTTCACCTTCTCCATGAACGACTCGACGGTCTCGTCGGAGTCGCGGATGGTGGTGAGCATCTCCAGCACGGCGGAGTTCGCGCCGCCGTGCAGCGGGCCCGACAGCGCGTGGATCCCGGCGGAGACGCTGGCGAACAGGTTGGCCTGCGCAGAGCCGACGAGGCGCACCGTCGAGGTCGAGCAGTTCTGCTCGTGGTCGGCGTGGAGGATGAACAGCTGGTCCAGGGCCTTCACCGTCAGCGGGTCGAGGTCGTAGTCCTCGGCGGGCAGCCCGAAGGTCATCCGGAGGAAGTTCTCGACCAGGGACAGCTTGTTGTCCGGGTAGAGGAACGGCTGGCCGATGTTCTTCTTGTACGAGTACGCCGCGATGGTGGGCAGCTTGGCCAGCAGCCGGACGGTGGAGATCTCGACCTGCTCGGTGTCGAACGGGTCGAGCGAGTCCTGGTAGAAGGTCGACAGCGCGGAGACCGCGCTGGACAGCTGCGGCATCGGGTGGGCGTTGCGCGGGAAGCCGTCGAAGAACCGCTTGAGGTCCTCGTGGAGCATCGTGTGCCGCTGCACGCGGCCGGTGAAGTCGGCCAGCTCGCTCTCGGTGGGCAGCTCGCCGTAGATGAGCAGGTAGCTCACCTCGAGGAAGGTGCTGCCCTGGGCGAGCTGCTCGATGGGGTAGCCGCGGTAGCGCAGGATGCCCGCGTCGCCGTCGATGTAGGTGATCTCGGACCGGCAGGACGCGGTGTTGACGAAGCCCGTGTCCAGGGTCACCTTGCCCGTGGTGGCGAGCAGCTTGCCGATGTCCAGGCCGTCCGAGCCCTCCGACGCCTCCACGACCGGGAGCGCCAGCGGCTCCCCCTGCCCGTCCGGGCCGGTGATCGCGTACGTCTGCGTGGCGTCGGGCATCGCTGCTCCTGAGGTCGTCGTCCTTCTCGTCCCGCACGTGGTGCTCGTGCCGGTGCGGGCTGGTCTGGTCCGATCGAGGCTACCCGCTGGTAGGGCGCGCGGCGTCACGGAGCCGGGCCGCCGCCGCCGCCACGCGCTCGTCCGTCGCGGTGAGCGCCACCCTCACGTGGTCGCGGCCGCCGACGCCGTAGAAGCTGCCCGGGGCGACGAGGACGCCCAGGTCGGCCAGGCGGCCGACCGTCGACCAGCAGCCGTCCTCGGCCGCCCGCCCCTCCGGCGCGGCCCACAGGTACAGGCCGGCCTCGGAGTGGTCGACCCGCAGGCCCGCCGCCTCCAGCGCGGGCAGCAGGACCTCGCGCCGGGCGCGGTAGCGGGCCTTCTGCTCCGCGACGTGGGAGTCCTCGCCGAGCGAGGCGGCGAGCACGGCCTGGACCGGCGCGGGGACGATCATCCCCGCGTGCTTGCGCACCCCGACCAGGTGCTGCACGAGCACGGGGTCGCCGGCCACGAAGGCCGCCCGGTACCCGGCGAGGTTCGAGCGCTTGCTCGCCGAGCAGACCGCGAGGACGCCCGTCAGGTCGCCCCCGGTCACCCTCGGGTCCAGGACGCTCGGCACCCGCTCGCCGCCGGCCTCGGGGTCCCAGCGCCCGGTCCAGCCGAGGTCGCAGTAGCACTCGTCGGAGGCGACGACCGCGCCGCGGGCCCGCGCCCAGGCCACGACCTTGGCCAGGTGCTCGACGGGCAGGACCTTCCCGGTGGGGTTGCCCGGGCTGTTGAGCCAGACCAGGCGGACCGCGCCGTCGGGGCCCAGGGCGGCCGTGGAGTCCGACGGCACCGGGCGGGCCCCGGCCAGGCGCGCGCCGACGTCGTACGTCGGGTAGGCCACCTCCGGGTGCACGACGACGTCCCCGGCCCCGAGGCCCAGCAGCGTGGGCAGCCACGCGACGAGCTCCTTGGAGCCCACCACGGGCATCACGCCGAGGCCCGGCAGCGGGCCCGTGCCGCGGACCCGGTCGAACCAGGCCGCGACCGCCCGGTGGACGGCCGCGGTGCCGGCCACCGTGGGGTAGCCGGGGGCGTCGGCCGCCGCGGCGAGCGCGTCCTGCAGCAGGGCCGGCGTGCTGTCCACCGGGGTCCCGACGCTGAGGTCGACGATCCCGCCCGGGTGGGCCCCCGCGCGCTCCTTGTACGGCGCGAGGGCGTCCCAGGGGAAGTCCGGCAGACCGGTGACGGGCACTAGCCCCGCCCGCCCGTCACCCGGTACAGGTCCGGGTGCAGGTCCCGGCTCAGCTGCCCTCGCCCTGCGGCGGCAGCGCGGCCACCGTGGGGTGGTCGTAGTCCAGGGCGCCGGTCTTGGCCGCGCCGCCGGGGCTGCCCAGCTCGGAGAAGAACTCGACGTTGGCGTCGTAGAACGGCTTCCACTGCTCGGGGACGTCGTCCTCGTAGTAGATGGCCTCGACCGGGCAGACGGGCTCGCAGGCGCCGCAGTCGACGCACTCGTCGGGGTGGATGTACAGCGACCGCTTGCCCTCGTAGATGCAGTCGACCGGGCACTCCTCGATGCAGGCCTTGTCCTTGAGGTCGACGCACGGCTGGGCGATGACGTAGGTCACGTGAGGGCTCCTCGGGAGGTGGCTGGCAGGTGGGTCGTGGGGCTCGTCCATAGGATGCCGGACGTGGAGCCCTCTGTCGCAGCCGCCCTGCCCGGCTGGGTCGGTCGGCGTGTCGTGGTGCGGCACCTGCTGCCCGACGGACGGGCCACGGACGTGCTCGGCACGCTCGTCGCCGCGGGCGCCGAGGAGCTCCGGGTGCGCCGGGACCGGCTGCGCGACGGGGAGGGCGAGCAGGACCGGGAGGTGGTCGTGGCCTGCTCGACGGTGCTGCTGGCCAAGCCGGTGCCGCCCCCGGTCAGCCGACGGGCTCGGGCGCGCAGATGATGTGGTCGGCGGCGAGGTAGCGCCACGTGTTCGTCTCCCGCTTCACCTCGGCCCCGCCGCGGCTCCAGACCCGGGTGGTGTCGATGGTGAAGCCCGGGATCGCGCTCTGGCCGGTGCAGTCCGGCGACGGGTCGTAGACCGTCTCGCCCGAGGTGGCGTCGCGCCGGGACGACTGCACGGACTCCACGTCCCACGTCTTGGTCCCCCAGAACGTCACCGTGATCGTGCCGCCGCCCACACCGGCCTGGACGAGGATGCCGGTGTCGGTGTCGTTGGTGAACGCCATGTCGATGCGGGGGCTGTAGTTGAGGGTCGACTCCCGCCCTGCGGGGTAGCGCGGGATGTAGAAGCTGTGGGGCTTGAACGCCGTGATGTCGAGCCCGGCGAAGAACGCCGCGTTGTACGTGGTCGTCGACACCTGGGACACCCCGCCCCCGACGCCCTGGGTGAGCACGCCGTCGCTGATCACGCCCGCGGCGCGGTAGCCCTTGGCCGTGGTCCGCTCCCCCAGGGCGTCGTTGAGGCTGAAGGACTCCCCGGGCCGGATGAGCGTGCCGTTGATGGCCGCGGAGGCGATGGCGAGGTTGTTCGTGCGGTCCGGGTTGTCCGGGTACTGCGTGGAGAAGGTCGAGACGACCTCCTTGATACCGAGCGCCTCGGCCTCCTCGGTCGTCAGGTCCGGCTCGACGACGGCGTCCTCGACGACGGCCCGGCGGTCCGTGCCCGGCGCCAGCGCGGCGACGGCGGCGGCGGCCAGCGGGCCCGGCGGCAGCGAGCGCCCCAGGGCGCCCGGGACCACGGTCGGCACGCCGCCGGTCAGCACGACGCGGGCGTCGGCGGGGGCCTGCTCGAGGGCCGGGTCGGCGGCCAGGGTGACCGCGCGCAGGGCGTCACCGTCCACGCCGAGGGCGAGCGTGCCCTCGTCCGTGGGGTCCATCGACAGCGTCGGGGCGAAGCCGGCCGGGTCGAGGGCCACCTCGCGGTCGCCCACCACCACGACGAGCGGCTCGGCGACGGCGGCCGCGGCGAGCTCCATGCCGGCGTCCACGTCCGCCTGGCCCACCTGCACGGCCCGGGTGTCGGCCGGCAGCGGCACGGGCCCGTCGGTCCCGGGCCACATGGCCCGCACGGCGGCGGCGGCGCCGGCGACGTCCACCTCGCGTCCCTCGACGGGCTCGACACGGGCCGGGACCCCGTCGGCGAAGGTGACGTCGCCGTCGACGGGCTCGACCGCCAGCCGCTCGCCGACCTCGCCGAGCGCGGCGGCGAGCGCGTCCTCGTCGACCTCGGTGACCACGGGCAGGCGGCCGGCGCCGACCACGTGGCGCCACATCCGCGCGGGCTCCAGCGAGAAGCCGGTGACGGAGTCCACGGTGCCCTGCAGGTCCAGCTCCAGGCCGGCCGCCGCGGGGTCGAACTGGTCGACGTCCTCGCCGACGGAGACCTCGACCGGCTCGTCGGCCCGCGGGCCCACCTCGTCCTCGAGCAGGCGCACGGCGTCGTCGGCGGTCTTGCCGCCGATGTCGACCCCGGCGGCCGTGGTGCCGAAGGGCACCCGGTCGGCGAGGGCGTACGCCGCGCCGACGTAGACGCCGACCACCACGACGACCACCGCGAGCAGGGCGAGCAGCGGGCCGACCCAGCCGCGGCGGCCGCCCGCCGTCCCGACGGTCTCGGGCCTGCTCGTGGTCCTGGTGCTCATGGGTACCCCGCCTCGCGCGTGGGACGGGTCTGCCCCCGCCCAGGTCAGAGGATAGGCGCCGTCCGGCGCGGGCGGCCGGGTCTCGGCCCGGTGGTGCGGGCACGATCGGGTAACGGACCCGTCCCGGGCGGGCGGGCCGGCGTCAGGTCTCGGGGGCGAGGTGCCGGTAGCCGCTGCCGAACCAGACCAGCGGCTCGCCGTCGCCGGCGACCAGGCCGCGGACCGCCCCGACGACGATCGTGTGGTCGCCGGCCGGGTGCGCCGCGTCGACCTCGCACTCCAGGCGGACCAGGCTGCCCGCCACCAGCGGGACGCCGAGGACCTCTCCGGTGGTCGTCGGCACCTGCGACAGCTGGGCCACCAGCGGCCGGCCCCGCGTGGCCAGCCACCGGCTGACCCGCTCCTGCTCCGCCGACAGCACCGAGACCCCGAACCGGCCGTCCTCGAGGACGGCGTCGTGCACCCGCGCCTCCTGCTCCAGGCAGACCAGCAGCAGCGGCGGGTCCAGGCTCACCGAGGCCAGCGAGCTCGCGGTCATGGCGTGCGGGTGCCGGCCGCGGGCGGTCACCACGGTGACCCCCGTCGCGAAGCGTCCCATCGCGGCGCGGAAGGCGTCGCCGGCGACGGTGCCCGGGCCGCTCACCGGGCCGCCTGCCCCCGCGGGGCGGGGCGCCGGGCGAGGCCGAGGGCGGTGGCCATGGGCGAGGCGAAGGCCGGCAGCAGCACGCCGAGGAGGATCCACGCGGTCGAGGCGGGCAGGCCGGTCAGCACGACGTCCCCCTCGGGGCGCGGCAGCAGCAGCACGCCGACCGCGAGCGCCCGACCCGCGGCCACGGCGAGCAGCGCGGCCCCCGCGCCCGGGCGGCGACCGGTGCTCGCCGCCCCGACGGCCACGTCGCAGGCCACGACGAGCGCGACCGCGAGGAGCACCCCCCAGGGCACCGGCAGGCCGAGCACCGAGGTCCTCGCGAGGTGCACGGCCGTGCCGAGGAGGCCGGTGAGCACCCCGAGCAGGACCAGCGCCGCCACGGGCGGGACCAGGGTCGCCCACGAGCCCGTCCGGCCCGGCCGGCGGGTGCCCGGGCGCGCGTCGGTGGTGGGGGCGGGCACGCCCCCACCCTACGTCGCGGGCCCCGCCGTCCCCCCGGTCAGCGGGTCCGGGTGACGACGGGGCCCGCGAGCCTCAGGGAGCGACCCGGGGCGACCGGCCGCAGGTCGACGACGCGCCGGTCGGCCCCGCGGACGTCCCCGCCGTCCCCGCCCGTCCCGGCAGGCCCGCCCGCCCCGACGGCCCCGCCCGCCTGCAGGCTCGGCACCACGCCCAGCGGCGAGGGACCCGCCGCCGCGGCCGCCTCCAGCACGTCGGTGATCTCGTGCCCGATGAGCTCGTGCCGCTCGAGCAGGGCGTCGCGGAGGGCCTCGACGAGGTGCCGGTTCTGGCGCGAGCAGGCCGCGGACGACCGCCTTCTGCTGGTGCAGCAGGGCCTCCACCTGCTCGCGCGCCGAGCGGTCGCCGAGCACCTGCGACGACCAGCCCGCCGCCGAACGGCCCGCCGCCGGCCGGACGAGGGACACCAGGGTGTCGCCCATCCCGGAGCTGCCGACCATCTGCGCGGCCGTGCTGGTGGCGAAGGCGAGGTCGCCCGCCGGGCCGGTGGACACGTCGCCGAAGAACAGCTCCTCGGCCACCTGCCCGCCGAAGGCGATCTGCACCATGGCCGCCAGCTCGGAGCGGGAGCGGGTGTAGACGTCCTCGCGGTCGCCGTGGGCGAGCAGGCCCAGGGCCGAGGCGCGCTTGACGATGGTGAGGATCTCCAGGCGCCGCTGCGGGGCCACGAGCCAGGCGACCGCCGCGTGGCCGGCCTCGTGCGTGGCGATGAGCCGCTCCTCGTGCGCCGTGTAGCCGACCGGCTGCCCCAGCCCGACCTCGACGACCATCCGGGCGTGCTCGAGGTCCTTCCACCGCATGTGGCCCTCGCCGCGGGCCATGGCGCCGATGAGCGCCTCGTCCAGCAGGTTCTCGATCATGACCGGGGTGTAGCCCTGGGTGACGCCGGCGAGCGCGTCGCGGTGCTCGCGGGTCGTCGAGCTCGGCGTCGTGCTTCTTGCGGCCGAGGTAGAAGTCGATGATCTCCCGGCGCCCCGCCTTGTCCGGGGCGCCGAAGGCGAGCCGGCGGTCGAAGCGGCCGGGCCGCAGCAGGGCCGGGTCCAGGGCGTCGGCGCGGTTGGTGGCCGCGATGAGGAGGATGTCGGCGCTCTCGCTGCGCGGGCGGCGGCAGCTTCCGCTCCTCGGGCAGGACGAGGTTGACCGTGTCCACCAGCCAGCGCAGGGTCCGCTGGGCGGGCGAGGGGGTGTCGAAGGACTGCATCTGCACGAGCAGCTCGTTGACGACGCCGCCGACGCCCTCGCTGGTCATGGAGGCGCTGGTCATGGCTGGGGTGGTGGCCGCGGCGGTGGCCGAGCCGGCGGCGCCGTGACCCAGCAGGCCCTCGAGGCCGCCGCAGGCGGTGACGCCGGACAGCGCCGTGCCGGGGTCAGCGGCGCGGTCCCCAGCCCGGGGGCCGCGACGGAGGGCATGCCGCCGCGGACCATGGCGATGGCGTCGATCTCCTCGATGAAGCCGATCGCCCCGCCCTCGGTGCGGGCGGCCTTGCGCAGGGCCGCGAAGTAGCTGCGGATCTTGCCCGCGGTGGCGCCGTAGTACATCGACTGGAACGAGGTCGCGGAGACGAACAGGAACGGCACGCCGGCCTCGCGGGCCATGGCCTTGGCGGTGTACGTCTTGCCGGTGCCGGGAGGGCCCTCGAAGAGGACCCCGCGCCTCGGCGTCCCGCCCAGGTCCTCGCGGAAGGAGCGGCCGGCCAGGAACAGGTCGAGGGTGCGCTCCACCTCCTCGCGGACCGGGCCGAGGCCCTTGACGTCGTCGAGGCAGACGTCGATCTCCTCGGGGCGGTACGTGACGTGCGGGCTGCGGCGCGACACCACCTGCATGCCGACCATGAAGAAGAGCATCACCGCGAAGAAGACGCCGACCATGAGGTACAGCGGGTCCACGCTCGGCAGGGCCGGCAGGAACGGCGCGCCGATGATGATGCGCCACCACATCCAGGCCAGCAGGGGCAGCAGGACCGCGGCCACCTTGAGCAGGCGGCGCTGGCGCAGCCGCTCACGGGCGGCTCCGACGTCCGCGCTCGAGCGCCTGCGGGACTGGGGGGCGGGTGTGCGCACGGGTCCTCCTCCGGGTGCGGGAGGGCGACCCCGCCCGCACCGACACCTTTCCCGGCGCAGCAGGCCGACCACACCTCAGCACGGCTCCCACCTGCGCGGACGCCCTGTTGTTCACCCGGGTGGGGCAGTGCCGCGCGAGGACCGGGCACGCAGGGTGAGGCCGTCGCCACCCGGTCGGCGCAGCGCCGCCCGGCTCCTCCCGGTCGTCCCGTTCAGGCCGGTCGCGTCCCCTCCGGCCGGAGGAGCGCCCGCAGCGGGTCGTCGCGCCCCGGCTCGGGCGCCTCCTCGCACGGACCGACCTCACGCAGCAGGCACCCGGCCTCGACGCCGGTGAGCGGCTGCGGCACGTCGTTGGACAGCGCGAGCGCCGCCGTCCCGGGCCGGTCGTCGAGCACCGTCACCTGGCTCGGCAGGGCCCGCAGCGCGGCCGCCTTGGCGGGCAGCCAGGCCTCGGCCCGCACGGTGGCGTCGATGCGGTCCGCGGGGACGAACATGTGCGGCAGCGGGCCCTCCGGGTCCCAGGCCGCGGCGTCGCCCCGGTCCCGCAGCCACCCCCGCAGGGACCCCGCGTCGGCGGCCGCACCGTAGGCCCAGGGGGTGCGCCAGACCGGGTCGGCGAGCTCCAGGGCCCGGACGGCCACCCGGTGGGCCATGACGTGGTCGGGGTGGCCGTACCCGCCGTGGGCGCCGTAGGTGAGCAGGACGTGGGGGCGCCGGGCCCGGACGAGCGCAGCCAGCCGGCCGGCCGCCTCGTCGAGGTCGGCGACCGCGAAGCAGTCCGGGCGCACGTCGGGCGGGACCGCCGCGCGCCCGCCCGGCAGGACGACCATCCCGCTGTCGCGGTACCGCGGCCAGGGGCGGGCTGCGCCCGTGGCTGCGTCGGCCGGGGCACCGGTCGACCCGCCGCTGACCGTGGAGGCGGGGGGCAGCTGGTCGAGGTAGGCGTGGCGGACCGTGGCCGGCGCGCCGTCGGCGAGGGCCGCCAGTGCCGCGGCGAGCTCCGCCTCGCGCAGGTCGGCCAGCGTGTCCTCGCGGTCGCTCGTGCGGTGCGCCTCGGCCTCCCCGATGACCTCGCCCTCCTCCCCGCGGGTGCACGTCACCAGGTCCACCTCGTGCCCCAGGGCGAGGGCGGCCGCCACGGTGGCCCCGTGGTTCAGGGTCTCGTCGTCGGGGTGGGCGTGCACCAGGAGCAGGCGGAGGGTCACGCGGGGCATTGTGTCCGGGGTCCTCCGTAGCGTCCTGGCATGACCTCGGGGGACCTCGCCGCGCACGTGACCGCGCTGTCCGGCGCGCTCGCGACGGTGCAGTCCTCCCTGGCCCCGGGAGAGGTGTGGCACGCCTGCGACGAGGAGGTGCTGACCGCCTGCCGGGACCTGTCGTCGCTGCGGGCGCGCACCGAGGCCGCCTACCTGCTGCTCGTGGCCGAGGTGGACCGGCGCCGCGCCGCCTCCGGCCGCCGGACCGGCACCGGCGCGGGGACGTCGTTCGGCTCCACCACCGAAGGGCTGCTCCGCTCCGCCGCCCTGGTGACCGCGGGCCAGGCCCGCCGCGACGTGGCGGCCGCCCACGCCCTCCACGGCCTGCGGACCGACCCGGGACGCACCCTGCCCCCGGTGCTGCCGCTGCTGGCGGAGCAGCTCGGGGACGGGTCCATCACCCGGGAGCACGTGGACGTCGCCGTGCGCTGCCTCGACCGGGTCCCACGGCACCTCACGGGGGTCGACCCGGCCACGGCGACCGGACCGGAGGGCGCCGGGCGGTTCGGGGCCAGCGTCCGGGACGTGGTCGTCAGGTTCGTGCAGGAGGTCGCGGGCACCGGGACGGCCACCGACCTCGACCGGGCCTGCCGTCAGGTGCTCGACCAGGTGGACCCCGACGGCCGGGACCGGTTCGACCCCGCGGCCCTCGAGCGGCGGTTCCTCGACATGAGCACCGACGCGACCGGGATGCTGCTCGGCCGGTTCCAGCTCGACGCCGCCGCGGGGCTCGCCCTCCGCGCCGCCGTCGACGCCCTCAGCGCCCCGTCCCCCACCGAGGACGGCGTGCGGGACCCCCGCTCCGCCCGGCAACGCCGGGCCGACGCGCTGCTGCAGGTGGCGGAGACCGCCCGCGCCGCCGCGACGCCCGTGCGCGGCGAGCCGCCGCGGGTCGTCGTGCACGTCACGCCGGAGCAGCTGCTGGGTGCGGGCGGGCGCCTGGGTGCGGCCGTCGTCGTTGGTCCAGGGCCCACGGCTGCGGTCGGCGGTGGCAGCGCCGGCGAGCACGAGCGGGGCGGTGCCGACTGGGTGCGGGGTGACCCTGCGGCTCGGGTGCCTGGTGACGGTGCCGCCCGGGTGGACCGAGACGGTCCGCCCGGCGCGTGACGGTGCCGCCCGGACGGGGTGACGGTGCCGCCCGGGCGCCGGCTGGCGGTGCCGCCTGGGTGGAAGGCGGCGGCGCCGTCGGGCACCGGACCGTCCGCCGGCTCACGTGCGACGCGGTCCTCCAGCGGGTGGTGCGCGGCGACGCGGGAGAGGTCCTCGCCCTCGGTCGTGAGGTGCGGCTGGCCTCCCGTGCGCAGCGCCGAGCCCTCGCCGCCCGGGACCGCGGGTGCATCGTGCCCGGGTGCGGGGCGCCGCCCGACGCGTGCGACGCCCACCACGTCCAGCACTGGGCCGACGGCGGGCCCACCGACCTCGGCAACCTCGCGCTGCTCTGCGGCAGCCACCACACGGCGGTCCACGCCGGGGTCTGGTCGGTGACCATGGGGCACGACGGGATCCCGGAGGTGGTGCCACCGCGCTGGGTGGACCCCGACCGACGCCCCCGGAGGCTGTGGCACCACCTGGTGGCCGGTGCTGCGTCTCGTGCGCACGCCGAGGCCGCCGCGGGACCGACAGGCACGCCGGGGACGCCACGAGAACGGGCGGTCCCTGTCACGACCGGGCCTCACCCCGATGCTCCTGGCCCGGTCGCACCCGACCCGGCGGCGCCAGAGCGGCCGGACGAGGCGGGCCCCGGCCCAGGCGGGCCCGAGCCGTCACGGCGTCCGTCCTGGCACCCCGGCGCGCCCGACCTCGAGGTCCTCGTCAGGCTGCCGGCGCCCCGCTCGACGAGCCCGGCGGGCCGGACGACCGAGCAGCACACATCGCCCCGGGGGCCGGTCGAGCGGTGGCTCTCCGAGCTGCTCGACACCGGCTGACCCGGTGGCTGGTCAGCGCCCGGGGCGCGCCGGCCAGCACACCGACGACGCTCGTGGTGGCCGCACGGGCCGGACCGGGCTCCGCTCAGCGCGGCTGGCGTGCCCGACGACCCGTCGAGGCCGGCCCCGGTGGCAGCACCGGGGCCCGACCGACGGACCGGATCAGCCCTTCTTGGCCTTGCCCTTCACACGCCCGCGCTCGGTGGCGTCGAGGATGACCTTGCGCAGCCGGATCGCCTCGGGCGTGATCTCCACGCACTCGTCGTCGCGGAGGAACTCCAGGGCCTGCTCCAGGCTCAGCAGCCGCGGCGGCACCAGGCGCTCGAACTCCTCGGAGGTGGCCGAGCGCATGTTGGTGAGCTTCTTCTCCTTGGTGATGTTGACGTCCATGTCCTCGGTGCGGGCGTTCTCACCGATGATCATGCCCTCGTACACCTCGGTGGTCGGCGCGACGAACATCGAGCCCCGCTCCTGCAGGTTGACCATCGCGAAGCTGGTGGCGACCCCGGTGCGGTCGGCGACGAGCGAGCCGTTCTGCCGCGTCACCATCTCGCCGGCCCACGGCTGGTAGGAGTCGAAGACGTGGTGGGCGATGCCGGTGCCGCGGGTGTCGGTGAGGAACTGGGTCCGGAAGCCGATGAGGCCGCGCGCGGGGACCTTGAACTCCATCCGCACCCAGCCGGTGCCGTGGTTGCTCATCTGCTCCATGCGGCCCTTGCGCACCGCGAGCAGCTGCGTGACGGCGCCGAGGTACTCCTCGGGCACGTCGATGGTCATCTGCTCGAACGGCTCGAGGGTCTTGCCGTCGACCTCGCGCGTGACCACCTGCGGCTTGCCGACCGTGAGCTCGTAGCCCTCGCGGCGCATCTGCTCGACGAGCACGGCCAGGGCGAGCTCGCCGCGGCCCTGGACCTCCCAGGCGTCGGGGCGCTCGGTCGGCAGGATGCGGAGCGAGACGTTGCCGACGAGCTCCTTGTCGAGCCGGTCCTTGACCAGGCGCGCGGTGACCTTGGTGCCGCGGGCGCGACCGGTCAACGGGGAGGTGTTGGTGCCGATCGTCATGGAGATGGCGGGCTCGTCGACCGTGATGAGCGGCAGCGGCTGGGGGTTCTCGGGGTCGGCCAGCGTCTCGCCGATCATGATGTCGGCGATCCCGGCGATGGCGATGAGGTCCCCGGCGCCCGCGGACTCCACCGGCACGCGCTCGAGCGCCTCGGTCATCAGCAGCTCGGAGACCTTCACGCGCTGGAACGTGCCGTCGGTGCGGCACCAGGTGACCTGGTCGTTCTTCTTGATCGTGCCCGAGCGGACGCGGCACATGGCGATCCGGCCCAGGAACGGCGAGGCGTCGAGGTTGGTGACGTGCGCCTGGAGCGGCTGGTCACGGGTGTCCAGCGGGGCCGGGATGTGGTCCAGCAGCACCTGGAACAGCGGCTCCAGGGAGTCGCCGTCCAGCGGGGTGCGGTCCTCGGGGCGGGTCATCGAGGCCTTGCCGTCGCGCGCCACGGCGTAGACGACGGGGATCTCGAGCAGGGACTCCTCGTCCACCCCGGTGCCGTCGGCCACGTCGAGGATCAGGTCGAACGTCTCGTCGACGACCTCGGCGATGCGGGAGTCGGGCCGGTCGACCTTGTTGACCACCAGCACGATGGGCAGGTGGGCCTGCAGCGCCTTGCGCAGCACGAAGCGGGTCTGGGGCAGCGGGCCCTCGGAGGCGTCCACGAGCAGGACGACGCCGTCCACCATGGACAGGCCGCGCTCGACCTCGCCGCCGAAGTCGGCGTGGCCGGGGGTGTCGATGATGTTGATCGTCACGCCGTCCGCGGCGCCGACCTTCTCCGCCGCGGGCCCGCGGTACCGGACCGCGGTGTTCTTCGCGAGGATCGTGATGCCCTTCTCGCGCTCCAGGTCGCCGGAGTCCATCACGCGCTCGCGCACGGAGTCGTTCTCGGCCTGGTGGGCGGTGAAGGACCCGGACTGCCAGAGCATGGCGTCGACGAGGGTCGTCTTCCCGTGGTCGACGTGCGCGACGATCGCGACGTTCCGGAGGTCCTGGCGCAGGGCGGTCGTTGCGGTGGTCACGGGATACCAGTCTGCCGCACCTGGCGCCAGCCCCTGACCACGACGGGTTAGCGCGCCTTCCGGCCGCACCGCCCTCCGGCGCCGGGCGCACCGCCCTCAGGCGCCGGCCGCCCTCCGGCCACCGGGCGGGTCGACGGCGAGCCGCTCCCCCAGCGCACGGACGGCGGCGCCGTCGGCGGGCAGCCACGGCACCTGCTCCAGGTCCCCGACGGGCAGCCACCGCACCTCGTCGTGGTCCTCCCGCAGCTCGGGCAGGCCGGGAGCCAGCGGCGGGTCGGTGCGGGCGAGCCACAGCCGCAGCACCAGCCCGGGGACCAGCCGCCAGACCCGGCCGTGCACCGGGTCGTCCGCCCCGGCCGACGAGCCCGACGGGGCCAGGACCTCCGGCCCGAGCACGACCCGCAGGCCCAGCTCCTCGTCGAGCTCGCGGTGCAGGGCCTGCTCGGGCGTCTCGCCGACCTCGACCTTGCCCCCGGGGAACTCCCACAGGCCGGCCAGGGCGGGCGGGGCGCTCCGGCGCGCGGCGAGGAGCAGCGTCGGGACGGCCAGGTCGTCCACCACGGCGGCCCCCACCACGAGCCGGGCCGGGTGCCTGTCGTCCATCCCTCGTACCCTGGCACGCGTGACCACCCTCCCGCCCGACGGTCCCGCCGGGCCCGGCCCCGCCGCGCGGCCGCCCCGCCCGCGCCTGCTGGCGCACGCCGACGTGGTCGCGCAGCTGCGGGACCTGCCCGGCTGGGCGCACACCGGCGGCGCCCTCCACGCCCGGTACGAGGCCCCGAGCGTGCCCGCGGCGGTGGCTCTGGTCACCGAGGCCTTCGAGGTGGCCGAGGAGCTGGACCACCACCCCGACACCGACCTCCGCTGGCGGCGGGTCCGCTTCGCCCTGAGCACGCACGACCGGGGCGGGGTCACCCAGCTGGACATCGAGCTGGCCCACCGGCTCGTGGCCGCGGCCGCCGCCGCCGGGGCCGAGCGGCTGCCCGCCGCCGCCGACGTCGTCGAGCTGGGCATCGACACCACCGACCCGGCCCGCGTCGCGCCGTTCTGGCGGGCCGCCCTCGGCTACCGCTCGGCGCGGGAGGGCGACGACGACGTGCTCGTCGACCCGCACGGCCGTGGACCGCAGGTGTGGTTCCAGGAGACCGCGACGCCCGCGTCGCCCGCCGGCACCCGCGGCCGCGCCCACGTCGACGTCACGGTCGCCGACCTGGACGCCGCCGCCGAGCGCCGGGCCGCCGTGGAGGCCGCCGGAGGGCGGCTGGTCAGCGACGCCGCGGCGCCGTCCTGGTGGGTCTACGCCGACCCGGACGGCAACGAGGTCTGCATCTGCACGCTGTTCGGCCGGGAGGGCTGATGACGACAGGACCCAGCACGCGGAGCGACCTCACGGGGTCCACCGAGAACGACGGGAGCACGGACCACGACGGGACCACGGACCACGACGGGACCGGGACCCACGACGGGACCGCGGACCACGACGGCTCGCCGGACCGCGACGTCCCTGCGGCGGCGGCGCCGGCTGCGGTGCACCCGCCCGAGTCGACGCTCGCGCAGGTCAGCGCCAAGCTCAACTGGCTGAGGGCCGGGGTGCTGGGCGCCAACGACGGCATCGTGTCGACCGCGGGCCTGGTCGTCGGCGTCGCGGGTGCCACCACGGACCGCACCGCGCTGCTGGTCGCCGGCGTCGCCGGCCTGGTGGCCGGGTCGCTGTCGATGGCCGGCGGGGAGTACGTGTCGGTGAGCACCCAGCGCGACACCGAGGAGGCGCTGCTCCGCAAGGAGGCCCGCGAGCTCGTCGAGACCCCGGACGAGGAGCTGGCCGAGCTGGCCGGCTTCTACCGGGACAAGGGCCTCAGCGACGCCACGGCGCAGCAGGTCGCCGAGGAGCTCACCGCGCACGACGCGCTGCGCGCGCACGCGGAGATCGAGCTCGGCATCGACGGGGAGAGCCTGGTCAACCCGTGGCACGCGGCGCTGGGCGTCCCTGATCTGTTCACCCTGGGCGCGCTGCTGCCGCTGCTGGCGATCGTGCTGCCGCCCGCGGGCGCCCGGCTGCCCGTGACGGTGGCGGCCGTGGTGGCTGCGCTCGTGGTGACCGGCACCGTGAGCGCCCGGCTCGGTCACGCGCCGGCCCGTCCTGCGGTGCTCCGCAACGTCGGGGTGGGCCTGCTGGCGATGCTCCTGACCTTCGTCGTGGGCAGCTTCGTGGGCGGCGCCCTCTAGCAGCCCCGCGGCACCCGCCCCGGCCCGGTCGCGCACGACCCGGCCGGGGACCCGGCGTCAGAAGCCGGTCGGGCCGTCCTCGGGGAAGTGGCAGGCCACGCGGTGACCCGGCGCGAGCTCCGCCAGGGGCGGGGTCTCGGAGGCGCAGATGTCCTGCGCCTTCCAGCACCGGGTACGGAAGCGGCACCCGCTGGGAGGGTTGAGCGGGCTCGGCACGTCGCCGGTCAGGGTGATCCGCTCGCGGCGGCGCTCCTTGACCGGGTCGGCGACCGGGGCCGCCGACAGCAGCGCGCGCGTGTAGGGGTGCTTGCCGTAGGAGTAGAGCTGGTCCCGCGGCGCGATCTCGACGATGTGGCCGAGGTACATGACGGCCACGCGGTCGGAGATGTGCCGGACGATCGACAGGTCGTGGGCGATGAACAGGTAGCCGAGGTTCATCCGCTGCTGCAGGTCCTCGAGCAGGTTGACCACGCCCGCCTGCACCGACACGTCCAGCGCCGACACCGGCTCGTCGAGCACGAGCATCTTCGGCTCCAGGGCCAGGGCGCGCGCGATGCCGATGCGCTGGCGCTGGCCGCCGGAGAACTCGTGCGGGAACCGGTTGCCGTGCTCCGGGTTGAGGCCGACGAGGCGCAGCAGCTCGGCCACCCGCTCGGGCCCGGACTCCCGGCCCCACTCCTTGTGGACCTTGAGGGGCTCGGCGATGATGTCGTTGACCGGCAGCTTGGGGTTGAGCGAGGCGTACGGGTCCTGGAAGACGATCTGCAGGTCGCGCCGGTACGGACGAAGCTGGGACGTGCTGAGCGTCGTGAGCTCCGTGCCCTGGAACTTCACCGAGCCCGACGTCGGCTTGTGGAGCTGGAGGACCGCGCGCCCGGTGGTCGACTTGCCGCAGCCCGACTCCCCCACGATGCCGAGCGTCTCGCCCGCGTCCACGCCGAAGCTGACCCCGCTGACCGCCTGGACCTTCCCGACGGTGCGGCGGAACAGCCCGCCGCCGCGGACCGGGAAGTTCATCACGAGGTCGTTCACCTCGAGGAGGTGCGCCTCCTCGGTGCGGTCCTCGGTGGTCGGCTGGGTCCGTCCGGTGACCATGCTGTCGCTGCTCATGCGTGCTCTCCCGCCGCGGTGCTGCCGGACCGGTGCTCGGCGTCCGGCGTCGTCGTGGTCTCGTCCGGGTCCTCGGGGAACTCGGCGGCCGGCCCCCCGACGTCGGCCCCCTCGGCGGGCGTGCCGCCGGGCCCCGGCGTGACGCCCGTGCCCTCCCGGAACATCACGGTGGCGTCGTCGTAGCGGGCCACGTCGTCCCAGCGGTGGCAGGCCGACCGGTGGTTCCGACGGTCCGTCTCCGCCAGCGGCGGCTCCTCCGTCGCGCACCTCGCCACCGAGATGGGGCAGCGCGGGCGGAAGGGGCAGCCGGTCGGGAGGTTGATGAGCGAGGGCGGCGTCCCCTTGATCGGACGCAGCCGGTCTCCGACAGGTCGACCGTCGGCATGGAGCCGAGGAGGCCCGCGGTGTACGGCATCCGCGGCTCGCTGAAGATCTCGTCGACGCCCGCGGTCTCCACCGGCTTGCCCGCGTACATCACGAGGACCCGGTCGGCCACGCTGGCGATCACGCCGAGGTCGTGGGTGATGAACACGATGGCCGCGTCCACCTCGTCCTTGACCTCGAGCAGGGTGTCGAGGATCTGCGCCTGCACGGTGACGTCCAGGGCGGTCGTCGGCTCGTCGGCGAAGATCACGTCCGGCCGGTTGATGACCGCCATCGCGATCATGGCCCGCTGCCGCATGCCGCCCGAGAACTCGTGCGGGTAGTTCTTGAGGCGCGCCTTGGCCTGCGGGATGCCGACCAGGTCGAGCATCTCCTGCGCGCGCACCAGGGCGGCGGTGTGCGAGATGTGCTCGTGCGAGCGCACGGCCTCGGCCAGCTGCGAGCCGATGGTGAGGACCGGGTTGAGGGCGGTCATCGCGTCCTGGAAGATCATGCCGATCTTCCGCCCGCGCAGGCTGCGCTGCTGGTCCGGGCGCATCTTGAGGACGTCGTCGCCGCGGAACAAGATCTTTCCCTCGACCTTGGCGGTGCGGGGCAGCAGGCCCATGACGGCCATGCTCGAGACCGACTTGCCCGAGCCGGACTCCCCGACGATGCCGAGGACCTCGCGCGGGTGCAGCACGTAGCTGACCCCGCGGACGGCGTTGACCATGCCGTCGTCGGTGGGGAAGCGGACGGTGAGGTCCTCGACGCGGAGGATCTCCTCGGTCGGGTCCAGGGGCGGTCCGGAGACCTCGCCGACGACGCCTGCGGTGGGGTGGGTGCTCACGGGGTTCTCCTGGGCGGCGTGGCTCACGCGCGGACCTTGTTCTGGCGCGGGTCGAACGCGTCGCGCAGCCCGTCGCCGATGAAGTTCACGCTGAGCGCGATGCCGATGATCATGAGGCCGGGGAACCAGAACAGCCAGGGCCGGGTGGCGAAGGCGGTCTGGTACTCGCTGATGAGCTTGCCGAGGCTGGTGTCGGGCGCCTGGACGCCGAAGCCGAGGAAGCTGAGGGCCGTCTCCAGCAGGATGGCGGCGGCGATGGTGAGCGTCGCGCTCACGATGATGGTCGAGATGATGTTCGGCAGGATGTGCCGGGTGATGATGCGGGCCGGGGAGGCCCCCATCGCCCGCGCCGCCTCGACGAACTCCCGCTCCTTGAGCGAGAGCACCTCGCCGCGCACCAGGCGGGCGAGGCTGGTCCAGGCGATGAGCCCGAGCAGCAGGCCCAGGGTGATGGCGTTGCCGTCGGTGCTGCGGGCCACGACCGCGGCGAGCAGCAGCAGCGGGATCGTGATGATGACGTCGACGATGCGCATGAGCACGTTCTCGGTGAGGCCGCCGAAGTAGCCGGCGACCGCACCGACGAAGGTGCCGATGAAGGTGGAGACCAGGCCGACGAGCAGGGCGATCTGCAGCGACTGCTGGGCCCCGCGCATCGTCGTGGCGAAGTAGTCGCGACCGATGGAGTCCTGGCCGAAGGGGTTCTCGCCGATCGCGAAGCCGTCGCCGTCGATGAACGAGGGCAGCACGTCCAGGGTCGGGCGCCCACCGTCCACGACGCTGCCGGTGCCGGTGTAGCCCTTGCCCCACCAGCCGGGGACGGGGCCCATGCCGATGCTGGTGACGGCCAGCACGACGATGCCGACGAAGACCAGCAGGCCGATCATCGCGCCGCGGTGGCGGACGAAGCGGCGGAAGACCAGCTCGCCCTGGGTGCGGGCCTTGATGGACAGGCCGGCGGCAGCGGTGTCCTCGCCGTCGGTGGGGTCCAGGGCACCGGAGCCGGGTCCGGTCCCGGGGCGGCCGGGCTCGATGTTGGTGGGGACGGTCACGAGGCCTCCTCGGCCAGGGGTGCCCGGTGCCGGGCGGGGTCTGCGGTGGGGGCGGGCGCCGGGCGCGACGCCCTCACGCGAGCCTGATCCGCGGGTCGAGGTAGGCGTAGAGGATGTCGGCGACGAGGTTGAAGATCACCACGAGCACCGCCGTGACCAGGAAGAACGCCATGACCGGGTTCGGGTCACGGGTCAGGAGGCCGGTGCGGAACAGGGCCCCCATGCCCCTCCAGCCGAACACCGTCTCGGTGATGACCGCGCCCCCGATGACCGCGCCGAAGTCGAACGCGGCGAGCGTCGTCACCGGGATGAGGGCGTTGCGGAAGGCGTGCCGGACGGTCACGGTGCGCTCGGTGAGCCCCTTGGCCCGCGCCGTGCGCACGTAGTCCATGTTGAGGACCTCGAGCATGGAGGCCCGGGTGTAGCGGACGTAGGTCGCGAAGCTGATGAGGATGAGCGCGGTCGTCGGCAGGACCAGCGACAGACCCCGGTCGAGGAAGATCTCCCAGAAGGTGCCGTCGAAGTTCGGGGTGCCCGAACCGATGGTCTTGACCACGACCCCGGAGACCCGCTCCGAGTAGCGCGCGAACGACACCAGCACGTAGTCGGTGAAGACGGTCACCCCGGCGAGCAGGCCGCTGAGGACCGCCGCGCGGATGGCCAGCGGCCGGTCCAGGCCCCCGAGCAGGTACCCGGCCAGCACCCCGACCACCACGATGCCGAGCGTGCACAGCGCGATGAAGGCCCACGACGGGTCGCGCAGCGCGCTGGTGAGGGCAGCGCTGCCGATGATGACGACGGCGGTCGTGGCGACGGAGGAGTAGAGCACGCCGCGGTTGCGGATCCCGGCCAGCAGCAGCGTCACGCCGAACGCCCAGACCAGGCTGATGAGCACGACGAGGACCGGTCCCAGCGCGGGACGGGCGAACCACCGCGACTCCGACAGGTAGACCAGCACGGCCGCGGTGGACGCCGCCGCGACGAGGGCCACGAGGACCCGCCGCCGTCTGCTGCCGCCGAGTATCGCCTGCCACGCCAGCGCGGACAGCGCGGTGAGGGCGACCACGACCAGCAGGGGGATCTTGGGGTCCTCGAGCCAGTCGTTGACGCGGATCGCGCCGAACTCCTTGAGCAGGACGGCCACCCAGAAGATGGGCAGCGAGAAGAACAGGAAGGCGAAGAAGGTCACGACGTAGTCGAAGCCCGTGTACTGCCGCAGCGCGGAGAGGATGCCGATCGTCACGCCGAAGAGGATCGCGACGAAGGTGGCTGCGGTGACCAGGCGGAGCGTCGAGCCCATCGCCTGGACGGTGAGCGTCGTCACCTGCTGCTGGGTGATGCTCTGGCCGAGGTCGCAGGCGCCGACCAGGCAGCCGGACGCGGCGGTCAGCCACCCCAGGTACCGGGTGAAGAACGGCTGGTCCAGGTTGAGCAGGTCGGTGCGGGCGGCGATCGCCAGCTCCTGCCGGTTCTGGTCCGGGATCTGCCTCAGCTCGGCCAGCGGGTCGCCCGCGTTGGCGACCAGGGCGTAGACCACGAAGGTCGCGGCCAGCAGGGTGAAGAACGAGACGATGATCCGACGCGCGATGAAGACGCCCACCGCAGACCTCCTGACGACTGGGGCCGCCGGCCACGACCCCCGCACGGTTCGTGGCGGGCGAGGACGAGGACGTCGGCTGGTGCGACACGGTAGCCACACCTGTGTGACCCGGGGAGTGGGGCTGCCGGAGGAGACGATCGTAGTCCCGGTCCGGGTGCCCTCAGGCATGGATCGGGGCCCCGCCCGGTTGAGCGGGGCCCCGACCTCGTGCCGTGGTGCTGGATCTAGCGGAGCTGGTGGTCCTGGTTCTGGTGGTGCTGGTCGTGCTGGTGGTGCTGGTCGGTCAGGACCTCAGGAACGGGTCCACTCCTGCATGTTCCAGGTGAGGCCGGCCTGGGTCGGGTTGTACTCGACACCCTGCGCGTCCTCGGTCGTGGCGAGCAGGCCCGGGAAGGCGAAGCCGGGGATCGTGGCCAGGTCCTCCCAGAGGATGGTCTCGATCTGGATGACCAGGTCGGTCTGCGCGTCGGGGTCGGTCTCCGCGTTGAGCTGGGCGACGAGCTCGTCCACCTCGGGGTTGGAGTACTTGCCGTTGTTGTTGCCGCCGTCGGTCTGGTAGGTCGAGGCGGACCCCGACTTCAGCGGCGAG
This sequence comes from uncultured Actinomycetota bacterium, assembly GCA_963750335.1. Classification (GTDB taxonomy): domain Bacteria; phylum Actinomycetota; class Actinomycetes; order Actinomycetales; family JBBAYJ01; genus Aquipuribacter. The sequence continues at coordinate 446,222 of CAVVQD010000008.1, read as the reverse complement.
CCGGACCACGCGAACTGGGCGACGTCGAAGGCGCCGGTGTTGAGCTCGCCCTCGGGCTCGAAGAAGTTCTCGTTGCCGATGTCCTGCACGTCGAAGCCGGCGCCGTTGGGGCCGCACGCCTCGACGATCAGGGCCGCCTCCTGGGTACGGCGCGGGTTCGCGTTGTGGCCCAGGCGGAGGACGGTGCCGGTGAGGCCGTTGTCGGTGAGCAGCGCCTTGGCGGCCTCGATGTCCTGCTCGGACTGGCCGTCGTAGGACGCCTCGACGACCGCGTCGTAGTCCTCCTCGAAGGGGAAGGAGTAGCGGCTGTTGAGGACGTTGGCCTCGGGGTTCAGCGGCTTGATGAGGTTGTCGACGATGGTCTGGCGGGGCAGGCACTGCGCGAAGGCCTCGCGCAGGACACGGTTCTCACCGAACGGGCCGGCGAAGTTGAAGTCCCAGTGCTCGTACGTGTACTGGTCCTGCGGCTCCACGGCGACCGAGTCGCCGATGGCCTCGAGCTGCGCGAGCAGGTCGGGGTTCGGCTGGGGGTCCATGGCCTGGATCTCGCCGTTCTGCAGCGCCTGCGCCTGCGCGTCCTGGGCGATGTAGCGGATGACGACCTCGTTCGTGGCGGGCGGGGTGCCCCACCACTCGGGGTTGGCCGTCAGCGTGATGGACTGCGCGGCCTCCCAGGAGGTGATCTGGTACGGGCCGGCCGACAGGGCGACGGTGTCGTCGTACTCGCCCGGGTTGAAGTTGAAGCCGGTGTTCCAGAACTGGGCCGCACCCGACAGCGCGGCGGGGTCCCCGGCGTCGACGGCGGCGATGATGTCGTCGACACCACCGTTCTGCTCGACGATGTGCGCCGGGATGAACGAGCCGTACTGCGCCGCGTAGTCGGCGTAGGGGGTGTCGTAGGTCACCGTGAAGGTGGTGTCGCCGTCGGCGCAGTCGGGGCGCGGGGTGACGTCGTACCCGGTGGTGCCGGCGGGCAGGAACTCGGGGAACTTCCCGGACTGCGAGGCCCAGACCAGGACGGCGTCGTCGCAGTCGATGGGCTCGCCGTCGGACCACACGGCGCCGTCGGCGAAGGTGTACTCGACGGTCAGCGGGTCCTCGGAGGTGACCTCGTAGGTGCCGAACTCCTCGTCGGGGACGACGGAGCCGTCGGGCCCGAAGTACCAGAAGCCGCGACGGACCTGGTTGAGGACGATGGCGTTCGCCGAGGCGTTGGTGTCCGCCGTGTCGTTGTTGTAGGAGAAGAACTCCTGCTCGTAGCCGTACGTGAAGGTGGCGTCGGAGCCACCCTCCGCGGGGGCGTCGCTCTCGACGGGGGCTGCGCCTCCGCCGACGGTGGCCTCGCTGTCGCCTTCCGGCTCGTCGGACGTCGCGCAAGCGGCGAGCACGAGAGCGGAGCCGGCGAGCAGCGCGACGAACTTCGCGCTTCTCCGGGTGTTGATCACGGGGGATCCTCCAACAGGGTTCGTCGCTGCGCGGCAGAAGGGCCGCGGCAGCGTGATGACCGACGAAACATGCCGCAGACCGGACACAGACTGCAAGATCGGAGACGGGGCGTTACCGAGATGCAACCGTTGTGCGTGCGGCGCTGTTACCGGCGGGTAGCCGCCCTACCACACAGGGGCACGCCGACCGTCCTCCTGAGGGGGGCTCAGACGACGGACCGGCACGACCACGCGAGGTCCGGTGGTCGGTGGTCGTCGCAGGGCGGCGGCGAGACTCCCGGCCGACCTGCAGAGCCGCGACCGCAGGCGTGAGGACCGTCGGGTCCACGGGACGGTGCACCGTGGCCTCGACTCCGGTGCACGCCTCGTAGACCGCGTCCACGTCGGGCTCACCGAGCACCATGACGTCGCTGTCGTGCGGCGCCGGGCCGGCGTCCCCGAGCAACCGCGCGGCGCAGGAGCCGTAGGGGAACGCCGACCCGATCCCGACGATGCGGCCGAGCTCCTCGGCCAGCATCACCACCGGCCCCGTCACGACCGTGAGGATCTCTCGCAAGAGGCTCGCCGAGGGGCTCTCGTCGTCGGCCCGGACCAGCCTGGTGCGGCCCACCTTTCGCTCGCTCAGCGATGCCGGCGCCCACGAGGCGCGCGACCTCGCGGTGCACGGTCGGGCAGGCCAGGCCGGCCCGCTCGGCCAGGTCGGTGACGCTGCGCTCGTCGCCGGTGGGCAGCAACGTGGAGAGCAGGCGCGCCTGACCGTCCGACTCAGACGTTGAAGCGGAACTCCACGACGTCGCCGTCGGCCATGACGTACTCCTTGCCCTCGATCCGGGCCCTGCCGCGGGCCTTGGCCTCCGCCATGGACCCGGCGTCGACGAGGTCGTCGAACGAGACGACCTCGGCCTTGATGAAACCGCGCTGGAAGTCGGTGTGGATGACCCCGGCCGCCTCCGGCGCGGTCGCGCCCTGCTTGATCGTCCAGGCCCGCGACTCCTTGGGCCCCGCGGTCAGGTAGGTCTGCAGCCCGAGCGTGGCGAAGCCCACGCGGGCCAGCTGGTGCAGGCCGGGCTCGTCCTGGCCGGACTCGGCGAGCAGCTCCGCGGCGTCGGCGTCGTCCAGGCCGGCGAGCTCGGACTCCAGCTGGGCGTCGAGGAAGATCGCCTCGGCCGGTGCGACCAGGGCGGCCAGCTCCTGCCGGCGGGCGACGGCCTCCGGGCTGTCGCCCAGGGCGTCCGCGTCGACGTTGAACACGTAGATGAACGGCTTGGTGGTGAGCAGGCCGAGCTCCTTGAGCCCCGCCGGGTCCAGCTTCTTCTGCGCCACCGCGACCGACAGCGGCGTCCCCTCGGCGAGGACCGCCTCGGCGGCGCGCGCGGCCTCGAGGACCGAGGCGTCGACCTTCTTGCCGCGGACCTCCTTCTCCAGGCGCGGGACCGCGTTCTCGACGGTCTGGAGGTCGGCGAGGACGAGCTCGGTGTTGATGGTCTCGATGTCGTCGGCGGGGTCGACGCGGCCGTCGACGTGGACGACGTCGTCGTCGACGAACGCGCGGATGACCTGGCAGATCGCGTCGGCCTCACGGATGTTCGCCAGGAACTTGTTGCCCAGGCCCTGGCCCTCGCTGGCGCCGCGGACGATGCCGGCGATGTCGACGAAGGACACGACCGCGGGCACGACGCGCTCGCTGGCGAAGACCTCCGCCAGGCGGCCGAGGCGCGGGTCCGGCAGCGGGACCACCCCGACGTTGGGCTCGATCGTCGCGAACGGGTAGTTCGCCGCGAGCACCTCGTTCTTGGTCAGGGCGTTGAAGAGGGTGGACTTGCCCACGTTCGGCAGGCCGACGATCCCGATGGTGAGAGCCACGTGCGGGGAGTCTACGCGGGACGGCACCCGTGTCCCGGTGCGTCGCTGCCGGGTTGTGTCCGGGGTGCCGCGCAGGCTTGCCGACGTGGACCTGCTGCGCGACCTCCCCCCCGGCCTGCTCCTGCTGCTGCTCGGCCTCCTCGTGGGCGCGGTCCTCGGGGCGACCGTGGCCGCGGCGCTCGTGCGCGCCCGTGAGGCCGCCCGCCGGGCGCGGGTCACGGCCGAGCGCGACGGCCTGCGGCTGCGTTCGGACGAGCTCGCCGAGGCGCTGCGCGACCGGGAGGACCACGACGCCGCCCTCGCGCCGCTGACCTCCACCCTGGCCCGCGTCGAGCGGCAGGTCGCCGTGCTCGAGCGCGACCGCGTCGACCAGTACGCCGGGCTGCGCGAGCAGCTGGGCGGGCTGGCGCTGACCAACGAGGCGCTCCGGTCGCAGACCGAGGTGCTGGCCGGGGCGCTGCGCTCCCCCAACGCCCGCGGCTCCTGGGGCGAGGTGCAGCTGCGGCGGGTGGTCGAGCACGCCGGGATGCTGGCCCGCGTCGACTTCACCGAGCAGGCGACAGGGGTGTCCGCCTCCGGGGCGGCCGTCCGTCCCGACCTCGTGGTCCACCTGCCCGGGCGCAAGCAGGTCGTCGTCGACGCGAAGGCCCCGATGGCGGCCTTCCTCGAGCAGCGCTACGACGCCCACGCGGCCGCCCTGCGGCGCCACGTCGACGTGCTCGCCGGCAAGGAGTACTGGACGGCGTTCCCGAGCAGCCCAGAGCTCGTCGTCTGCTTCGTGCCGGGCGAGGCCTTCCTCGCCGCGGCCTGCGAGGCGGACCCGTCGCTCATGGACGCCGCCATGTCGAAGCGCGTCGTGCTCGCCACCCCGACGACGCTGCTCGCCCTGCTGCGGACCGTGGCCCTGACGTGGCAGCAGGACGCCCTCGCCGGCTCTGCCCGGGAGCTGTTCGTGGTCGGTCGCGAGCTGCACGCCCGGCTCGGGGTGCTCGGCGGGCACGCGGGCAAGCTGGGCCGGGACCTGCGCCGCGCCGTGGAGGACTACAACGCGATGGTCGCCTCGCTCGAGACCCGGGTCCTGGTCACGGCGCGGCGGATGCGCGAGCTCGAGGTGGTCGGCGACGACCTGCCCGCCGTCGAGCCCGTGGACGGCTCGCCCCGGCCCCTCACCGCGCCGGAGCTGCTCGAGGACGCCCAGGACGGGGCCGACGAGCCGGCGCACCGCACCGACGAGCTGGAGGACCTGGCCGCGGCGCTCGGCGAGGGGCCGGACCGGCGCCGTCGCGACGTGGGGGTGCGCCCGGCGTCCTGACGGCGCGCTCAGCCGCCGAAGGTGTCCAGCGCCTCGACGAGGACCCGGTCGGCCGCGGAGTGCAGGTCCGCCTCCGCGACGGGCGCAGGCGGCCCGGCCCCGACGGAGCCGGCGCCCGCGGGGTCCGTGCCCGGGGCGGGGTGCGCGAGCCGGCCCGGGTCCGCGTCCCCGTCGCCGGACCGGCGGGCGGCCCAGGCCTTCTCGAGCGCGGCCCGGGCCTGCGCGGGGGAGGCGCCGGGCACGAGCTCGAGCACCGCGGGCACGAGCCAGTCGACGTCCACCGTGCCGCGGGGCGGGGCGAAGACGCGCTCGCCGGACACCCAGTCCGACGGGGTGCCCGGCACGTCCGGCTCCGGCCGTCAGGCCCGCGACGCGGTGGGCGCCGCGGCGGCGGCGGCCGCCGCCTGCTGCTTGGCCGTCTTGATGTCCTTGCGGAGCTCCTTGGGCAGGGAGAACAGCAGGTCCTCCTCGGCCGTGACGACCTCCTCGCAGCTGCCGTACCCGCGGGCGGCCAGCCAGTCGAGCACCTCGCGCACGAGGATCTCCGGCACCGAGGCGCCGGACGTCACGCCCACGGTGCTCACCCCGTCGAGCCAGGCCTCGTCGATCTCGCGGGCGTTGTCGACGCGGTAGCTCGCGGCGGCCCCGTTCTCCAGCGCCACCTCCACCAGGCGCACGCTGTTGGAGGAGTTGGCCGAGCCCACGACGACGACGAGGTCGGACTCCCGGGCGATCTTCTTCACGGCCACCTGGCGGTTCTGGGTGGCGTAGCAGATGTCGTCGCTGGGCGGGTCGGCGAGCTCGGGGAAGCGCTCGCGCAGGCGGCGCACGGTGTCCATCGTCTCGTCGACGCTGAGCGTGGTCTGGGACAGCCACACCACGCGGGAGGGGTCGCGGACCACGACGTTGGCCACGTCGTCCGGGCCGTCGACGAGCTGGATCCGCTCGGGCGCCTCGCCGGCGGTGCCCTCGACCTCCTCGTGGCCCTCGTGGCCGATGAGGAGGATGTCGTAGTCGTCGTCGGCGAACCGGACGGCCTCGCGGTGCACCTTGGTCACCAGCGGGCAGGTGGCGTCGATCGTCTGCAGCATCCGGCGGGCGGCCTCGGCGTGCACCTGGGGCGAGACGCCGTGGGCGCTGAAGACGACGCGGGCACCCTCGGGCACCTCGTCGGTCTCGTCGACGAACACGGCGCCGCGGGCGGCCAGGGTCTCCACGACGTGCTTGTTGTGCACGATCTGCTTGCGCACGTAGACCGGCGGGCCGTAGAGCTCGAGGGCCTTCTCCACCGCCACCACGGCACGGTCGACCCCGGCGCAGTACCCGCGGGGAGCAGCCAGGAGGACGCGCTTGCTCTGCTCGGTCACCCCCCCATCGTAGGTTGGCACCGATGCCCCCCGCCCCCACGTCCGAGCCGGCCACCCGGTCGGTGCCCGACCGCGCCTCCGACACGACGCCCGACGCGCCGTGGCCCCTGCGGCTGCTCACCCACAACATCGGCGTCTACGTGGCCCGGATGCCCGCCCTGTGGGTCGAGGCGCAGATCGTGTCGCTCAAGCGGCGCGCCGGCGCGAGCCTGGTGTTCCTGGACCTCCGCGACACCGACGTGGAGATGTCCATGTCGGCGACGTGCCCGACCACCACCCTGGACGCGGCCGGGCCGGCCGTGCGCGAGGGCGCCCGCGTCGTCATGCGCGTGGAGCCGCGCTTCTACCCCAAGCGGGGCAGCCTCTCGCTGTGGGTGCAGGTGGTGCGCCCGCTCGGCGAGGGAGAGCTGCTGGCCCGGGTCGAGCAGCTCAAGCGGACCCTGGCCGGGGAGGGGCTGTTCGCGGCCGACCGCAAGAGGCCGCTGCCGTTCCTGCCCCGGACGGTCGGCCTCGTCTGCGGCCGGGGCAGCGCCGCCGAGCACGACGTCGTCGAGAACGCCCGCCGCCGCTGGCCCGCGGTCCGGATCGAGGTGCGCGAGGTGGCCGTGCAGGGCCCGACGGCCGTGCAGCAGGTGGGCGAGGCCGTCGTGGAGCTGGACGGCCTGCCCGAGGTCGACGTGATCGTCGTCGCCCGGGGCGGCGGGTCGACCGAGGACCTGCTCCCGTTCAGCAACGAGGCGCTGCTGCGCACGGTGGCGGCCTGCCGCACGCCGGTGGTCTCGGCCATCGGGCACGAGGAGGACACCCCGCTGCTGGACCTGGTCGCCGACGTCCGCGCCTCCACCCCCACCGACGCCGCCCGCCGGGTGGTCCCGGACGCGGCCCACGAGCGCGCGGTGGTGGGCACGGCCCGCGAGCGCGGCCGGCAGGTGCTCCGCCGCCGCGTCGAGCGCGAGCGCGACCTGCTCGCACAGCTGCGCGCGCGCCCCGCCCTCACCGACCTGCGGGGCCTCTTCGTGCAGCGGGTGGCCGTGGTCGAGGACTGCCGGACGCGGCTGCGCGCGGCGACCGCGCGGGGCCTGCGCCGACGGGACGAGCAGCTCCGGGCGGCGCGGGCGCACCTGCGCGCCCTGTCGCCTGCGGCGACCCTCGACCGGGGCTACGCCATCGTCCGCACGCCGGCCGGCGCCGTGGTCCGCGACGCCCGCGACGTCTCCCCCGGCGACGCCCTCCACCTGTCCCTGGCGCGGGGCGAGGTCGAGGCGACCGCGGCGGCCCCTCCCGCGCACGACCACCCCGGCCACGCCCGCCGGACCGACCACCCCGACCACGCCCGCCGGAGCGACCACCCCGACCAGCGCCGGCCGGACCGACCACCCCGACCAGCCCGGCCGGACGCGGCCGGGCGCGGCCGGACCCGACCCCGAGGAGCACCCCGTGACCCCCACGCCCAGCACGCCCGGCACCCCGTCCGCCGGCCGGTCGCCCCGGTCGCCACCGGAGGGCCCGACGGGCCGGGCGGCCCGGACCCGGCGTCCCTGCCCTACGAGGCCGCGCGCGACGAGCTCGTCGAGATCGTGCGGCGGCTGGAGTCCGGGAGCACCGACCTGGAGGAGTCGCTCGCGCTGTGGGAGCGCGGGGAGGCCCTGGCCGCCCGGTGCCAGGAGGTCCTCGACGGGGCCCTGGAGCGCCTCGACGCCCGCACGGGCGGCGCAACGACCGGCTGACACAGGGTCGAGGCCGGCGCGCGGGGCCTCAGCCCTGGAGCGCGGCCGCCACCTGCTGGACCACGTCGCGCAGGTCCTCGGAGTCCGACGAGGCCGAGAGCGCCGTCGTGAGCCCGTCCGCCGAGGAGCCGTCGACGTAGGTGTAGGTCGTCCGCTCGTCGCCCCGCTGCTGCACGGTCCAGGTGAGCCCGCCGACCTCGACCGGCTCGGGCAGGCCCGGGCTGCCGCTGTCGGAGCGGGTCAGCCACTCCTCGGTCGGGTCCACGGCCTGCTCGAGGTCGACCCGGCGCTCCCCCGGCGACAGCACGCCCACCCGCCACGTCGGCACCTCGTCGGTCTCCTCGGTGCGGGCGTAGTCCAGGCGCCACCCCTCGCCCAGGCCGACCACCGGACCCGCCGGGTCGCCCTCGTCGGTGACCTCCTCGCCGGTCCCGGGGACGAGCAGCACCGGCTCGACGCCGAGCGCGGTCGCGGCCTGCTCCTGGGCCACCGTCGCCCCCGCCGCGTCCAGCTGGGGCTGCTCGACGGCGTCGGGCTGAGGCGCGAGCAGGAGGACCACGCCGACGAAGGCGAGGATCACGACCATGCTGCGGACCATGTCCAGGCTGGTCTGACGCCCGCGACGCCGACGGGCCTCGGCGGTCGCGGCGGGTGACGAGGCAGCGGCCGGCGGGCCCCCCGGCCCCGCGTCCGGCCGGGCCTGCGTCCGGACGTCCCGCTCGACGTCGGCGGCGGCACCCGGGACAGCACCTGGCGCATCACCTGGCGCATCACCCGCCACGGCACCCGCCACGGCACCCGCTGCGGCACCTGGGACAGCGCCCGCCACGGCACCCGGCACAGCTCGCGCAGGGTCCGTCGGCGCGTCGGCACGGTCTCCGGGCTCGGTGCTCACGGCTCCATCGTCCCCGAGGGTCCTCCCGCCCCGGTCACCGGCTCGTCCCGGCCGCCGGCGGCGGGCTCGTCGCGGCCGGCCCCCTGCCCACCGACCACCGGGGCGAAGATGCGCAGCAGCGCCCCCACGGGGCGGCCCGACTCGGCCGGGTGCCGGAAGGCCAGCTCGGGGTGCACGACGTAGTGGTTCCTCCGGCCGACCCGCTCCTTGGACACGTACCCCCCGGTCTCGAGGTCCCGCAGGATCGCCTGGGCCGAGCGCTCCGTGATGCCCACGGCCTCCGCGACGTCCCGCAGGCGTGAGCGGGGCTCCCGGCTGACCTGCACCAGCACGTGCCCGTGGTTGGACAGGAACGTCCAGGTGCGGCCGCCCGGCCCCGACGGCCCGGCGCCCGCTCCTCGTGCCTCGTCGTCCACCCCCCCAGCCTAGGCACCACACCGTCCACACCTGCGGTGCTTTACAAGAAGTTTGATTCCTGTAATGGTCTGCCCATGAACTGGATGCTCGCGGGCCGGACCGTCCCCCTCGCCCTGCTCCTGTCCGCGGCGCTGTCGGCCCTGTGGCTCGTCTCCGGCGAGGGGGCCGTCCGTCTCGTCACCGAGGTGGGCGGCACGGACGTGGGCGTGCACGTGGACGTGCTGGGCGCCGTGCTCCTCGGGCTCGTCGGTGGGCTGGGCTGGCTGGTCGCCGCCTACGCCGGGCGCAACGTGGCGGGCCAGCCCGGCACCGGTCGGTTCGGCGCGCTCCTCGTCGCCGTGCAGGCGGGGCTGCTCCTCCTCGTGGCGGGGGCGAGCCTGCCGGTGATGGCGGCGGGCTGGACCCTGAGCGGCCTGGCGCTCGCGGCCCTCGTCGCCCACACCGGCAGCGCCTCCGCCCGGCGCGCGTCCCGCTACGTCCGTCGGGTGCTGCTCGTCGGGGACGCCGCCCTGTGGGCCGGCGTGGTCCTCGCCCTGGCCGTCCTGCCCACGGTGGACCGGGCGGAGCTGCCCGGGGCCGACCTGCCGACCGGTGCGGCCACCGCGGTCGTGCTCCTGCTGCTCGTGGCGTGCGCCGTCCGCTCGGCCCTCGTCCCCGCGCACCGGTGGCTGCCCGAGACCGCGGAGGCCCCGTCGCCGGTGTCGGCCCTCCTGCACGCCGGCGTCGTCAACGGGGCCGCGGTCCTGCTGACCCTGCTCTGGCCGCTCGTGGCCGCCGCGCCGCTCGCCCTGGCGCTCCTGCTCGTCACCGGCACGGCGTCGGTGCTCGTCGGGCACCCTCGGCGCCCGGGTCCGCCCGGACGTCAAGGGTGCGCTCGCCAGCTCCACCACGGCTCAGATGGGGTGGACGGCGGTGCAGCTGGGGCTCGGTCTGCCCGCGGCGGCCGTCCTGCACGTGGTCGGGCACGGGTTCTGGAAGTCGTGGCTGTTCCTGCGGGCCGGCGGGGCCGTCTCGCGCGCCCGGGCGGCGGCAGGCCGGGCCCGCCCGTACGCCCCGGCCGGCCGGCCGCGCAGCCCCTGGACGGGTCCGGCGGCGGGCACCGCGCTGCTGGCCGCGGCCTCCGCCGCCGTCCTGCTCCTGCTGGCCTGGCCGGCCCTGCGGTACTCGGTGGGCTCGCTCGGTCCGGCGGCGCTCCTGCCCGCCCTGCTCGCCGCGGCCGGCGCCACGGTGGCCGTGGCCAGCACCCGGGGCACGGGTGCGGCCGGTCGCACGCGGACCGCCCCGCTCGCGGTCGCGGGGGCCGCGGCGCTCGCCGGCGCGGTCTACCTCACCCTCGTCGCCGCGACCGAGGCGGTCCTCGCCCCGTCGCTGGCGCCCGCGCCGGTGTGGTCGGCCCCGGTCGCGGCCGTGCTGCTGGGCCTGCTCCTGGTCGCGGCCGGGGGCCTGGTGCTGGCCCTGCGTCGGCTGGACGGCCGTCCGGGCCACCTGGCGGTCCTGCTGTCGGGCTCGGCCCTGCCGCCGTGGACCCGGCACGTCCCGGGCACCGCCGCGTCGCCGCGGGTCGGACCGGTCGTCCTGGGCGCCGGCCGCCCGCCGGCCGGTGCGGGTGCCGCGGGGGCGGGCGGCGGTGCGGACGCCGGTGCGCACGCCGGTGCGGACGCCGGTGCGGACGCCGGTACGGACGCTGGCGCAGGTGCGGACGAGCGCGCCGTCACGAGCCAGGGCGCCGCGGGACAGGGAGCCGACGCGGGACATGGAGGCGACGCGGGGGGCGGGGACCCTGCCGCTGCGGGCGTCGCCGCGGCGCGGGCCGCGGTGGCGGACCTGGCTCCCGCGTGGCCGCTGCGGACCCTGGTCGGGGCGAGCGCGCAGGCGGGCCTGGAGCACCTCCCGGTGGAACGGGCCGCGACCGTGTCGGCCCTGCTGCTCGGCACCGACGGCCTGCTGCCGGGCACGGGCTACGACGCCCTGCTCCGCTCCGGCCGGATCGGGGCGGCGGACCTGGAGGCCGCCGTCCGGCTCCGCGCCCTCGACCACGACCTCGCCCTGGCCGACGCCGAGGTGGACTGGGTGGTGGAGGGGCTCCTCCTGGCCGGCGCGGGCGGTGCGCCGGCCGGCGGGACCGCACGCGACGGGTCGCACGACGGGTCGCACCACGGGTCGCACGGCCACGCGGCCGGCGCGGCTGCGCTGCTGCTGCACCCGACGCTGTGCGAGCTGGCCGACCGCGAGGAGCAGGACGCCGCCGACCACCGCGGCGGGGTGCCCGCGCCTCGCCGGCCGCGGTCGGGCCGACGACCGCGCGACCCTGCTGCGGCGCACGCGCGACGACCACGCGAGCCTCTGGTGCCAGCGGGCGTGGGCCCGCGCGGCCAGCGAGGGTCCCGGGCCGTGGCAGGTGTGGCGGTCCCACGCCTCGTTACGCTCCTACGACCTGGCCCTGCGCCTGCGGGGAGCCTCCGCCCTGGTGTCCGGGCTCCCCGACGACCCCGCGGCCGCCCTCACCACGCTGCTCGGGCGCGCCGGCGTCGGCGGCGAGCACGCCGTGCCCTACCTGCGCGCCCTCCTGGCTGCGGCCCCCGGCTGGACCGGGCACGCCCTGTGGCGCGCCCGGCGGGACCAGGACCTCGGCCCGGTGCTGGAGCTGCTCGCCCTGCGGGCCGCGCTGGACGCCCTGGTCGCCGGCAGCCGGCGCCCGGTCCTGACCCCGCCGCACCGGACCAGCGAGACCAGCGAGACCAGCGAGACCAGCGAGACCAGCCCGACCAGCCCGACCAGCCCGACCAGCCCCACCAGCCCCACCAGCCCCCCCAGCCCCCCCAGCCCGACCAGCCCGGGCGCCGGCGGGACGGAGCCCGACGGCCGCCACGTCTGGCAGGCCGCGTACGAGCTCGGCTACGCCACCCGCCTGCTCGGTGCGCTGCGCCCGGCGACCACGACGGACCGGGCCGCCGCCGTGCAGTGGGTGGCCTGCATCGACGTGCGCTCCGAGCGGGTCCGGCGCCACCTGGAGGCCGCCGGGGACGTGGAGACCGTCGGCGCCGCCGGCTTCTTCGGGGTGGACCTGCACCTGCGCCGCCCGGACGGCAGCGCGGTCGAGCTGGCCCCCGCCCTCGTCCGGGCGCAGGCGCCGGCGACGCTCGAGGACCGGCCGGCCGGTCCGGGGGAGGCGCTGCGCGCCGCCGTCAGGGCGGTCTCCGCCGCCCCGCTCACGCCGCTCCTCGTGGCCGAGGCGGGCGGCGCGGTGGCCGGCGCGGCGTCGCTGGCCCGCACCCTCGCCCCGGGCTGGTGGGGGCGCGCGAGCGGCACGCCCACCGCCACCACCGACCCCTTCGGGGGCGACGGGCCGCTGCTCGGCCTCGACCCGGCGGCGCGGGTCGCCCTGGCCGAGGCGGCGCTGCGCGGGACGGGCCTGGTGAGCCCGTCCGGCCACGTCGGCGTGGGCACGGGCGTCGTCGTGCTCTGCGGCCACGGCGCGACCCTGCAGAACAACGCCTTCGCCGCGGCCTACGACTGCGGCGCCTGCGGCGGCAGCCCCGGCGGGCTCAACGCCCGGGCGCTGGCGGGCCTGCTCGGCGACCCCGAGGTCCGCGACGGGCTGCGGTCGTCGGGCCTCGCCCTCCCGGCCGGGGCGTGGTTCGTGGCCGCCCTGCACGACACCACCACCGACGAGATCGTCCTCGACCCCCGGGCCGAGGTCCCTCCGTCGGCACCGGGCCACGGTCGACCGGCTCCGGGGGTGGCTCCGCACCACCACCGCGGCCGTGCGCGAGGAACGGGCCGCCCTGCTGCCGGGCCACGTCCCGGGCGGGGACACCGCGCGCGACGTCGCCCGCCGGGCCCAGGACTGGGCCCAGCCCTTCCCCGAGTGGGGCCTCGCGGGCGCGGCGGCGATGGTCGTCGGTCCGCGGTCGCTCACCCGGGGCGCCCACCTGGACGGACGGGTGTTCCTGCACTCCTACGAGCCGGCGCACGACCCCGACGGGACGCTGCTCGGCCAGCTGCTCAGCGCGCCGGTCGTCGTGGCGCACTGGATCAGCAGCCAGTACCGGCTGTCGACCGCGGCGCCCGACGTGCTGGGGGCGGGGGACAAGACCACCCACAACGTGGTCGGCGACGTCGGTGTCCTCAGCGGCGCCCACGGCGACCTGCGCACCGGCCTGCCGTGGCAGGCCGTGCACGCCGCCGACCCGTCGCTGCTCGGCCGGAGGGGCGGTCCCGGCGCAGGCAGGGACGTGCCGGAGGCGCGCCACGAGCCGCTGCGCCTGCTCGTCGTGGTCCACGCCGCGGCAGCGGTCGTCGAGCAGGCCCTGGGCCGCGACCGGGGCCTGGTCGACCTGGTGGACAACGGCTGGGTCCGGCTCGTGGTCAGCGACCCGCAGGACGGCGGGCTGCGGCTGAGGACCAGGTCGGGCCGCTGGGTGCCCTGCGAGCAGGTCGTCCCGGTGCCGGGCACGAGCCGGAGGGCGCCGGCCCCCCTCGGCTAGCCTGCGCGCATGCGTGCCCTGGTCGTCGGTGAGTCGTTGGTGGACGTCGTGCAGGGCCCCGACGGGCAGGCGCTGGGACGGCACCCCGGCGGCAGCCCGGCCAACGTCGCCCTCGGCCTGGCCCGGCTCGGGAACCGGGCCGAGCTGCTCACCTGGCTGGCCGAGGACGAGGACGGCAGCCGGGTCCTGGACCACCTGGCCGCCTCCGGGGTGGTGGTCGTCCCGGGCAGCACGGGCGCGGCCCGGACGTCCACCGCGACCGCGCGCCTGGACGCCGCCGGCGTGGCGACGTACGGCTTCGAGCTCGACCCCGCGATGCCCGCGGTCGACCTGGACGCCCTGCAGGGCGGCGAGGGCTTCGACGTCGTCCACACCGGGTCCATCGCCGCGGTGCTGGCCCCCGGCGCCTCGGTGGTGGAGGGGCTGCTGTCGCGGACCCGGCACCGGGCCACCATCACCTACGACCCCAACGCCCGCCCCGCCCTCATGGGCGACCCCGACGTCGCGCTGGCCAAGGTGCTCGCCTACGTCGGGGTGGCCGACGTGGTCAAGGTGAGCGACGAGGACCTGGCCTGGCTGCGGCCGGGCGTCGACCCGCTCGACGTGGCCGGGTCGTGGCTGATGCGCGGGGCCGCGCTGGTCGTCGTGACCCGGGGCGAGGGCGGCGCCGACGCCCTCAGCCGGGACGGGAAGGTCCACGTCGACAGCCCGCCCACCGACGTGGTCGACACCGTGGGCGCCGGCGACTCCTTCATGTCCGGCCTGCTGGACGGCCTCGGCCGGGCCGGGCTGCTGGGCGCGGCGCGGCGGGAGCGGCTGCGCGCGGTCGACGGCGCGACGGTGGCCTCGGTGCTCCGCCACGCCGCCCGGATCGCCTCCATCACGTGCTCGCGGCCCGGGGCGGACCCGCCGTGGAGCCGGGAGCTGCCGGACGACGGCACCCCGGGCCCCGCGTGATCCCGCCCACGACGCCGACCGAGGCCTGGGCGGAGCTCGCGGCCGGCAACGCCCGGTTCGCCGCCGACCGGGCGCTGCGGCCGAACGCCGACGCCGAGCAGCGCCGCCTGGTGAGCACCGGCCAGCGCCCCTTCGCCGTCGTGCTGGGCTGCTCGGACTCCCGGGTCGCCGCCGAGCTGGTCTTCGACCGCGGGCTGGGCGACCTGTTCGTGGTGCGGACCGCCGGGCACGCGCTGGACACCGCCGTGCTGGGCTCCATCGAGTTCGCGAGCGCCATGCTGCAGGTGCCGCTGCTCGTGGTCCTCGGGCACGACTCGTGCGGGGCGGTCAACGCCGCCATCCGGGCCCGGCGCGACGGCCAGGTCCCGGGCGGCTTCGTCCGCGACATCGTCGAGCGGGTCACGACGAGCGTGCTGGCCGCCGAGCACGCGGGCGCCACGGGCGCCGACGACGTGGTCCGCGAGCACGTCCGGGCCACGGCACGGCAGGTGGTGGAGCGCTCGGAGACCGTGCGGGACGCCGTCCGCGAGGGCCGCCTGGGCGTGGTCGGGGCCCGGTACACGCTCGCCGACGGCGTCGTGGAGGCCGTCTCGCAGCGGGGCGTGGACGGCGTGCACGTCGCCGGGCTGCCCCTGCCCGACGCCGACCGCGGCTGAGCCCGGGGCCCAGGACGACGGGCCGTCCGGGAGCGGCCAGGATGGAGCCATGACGAACTCCGCAGCCGATCCCGGGTTCCGCGTCGAGCACGACACGATGGGCGAGGTGAGGGTGCCGGCCGCGGCGCTCTACCGGGCCCAGACGCAGCGCGCGGTCGAGAACTTCCCCATCAGCGGGACCGGCCTGGAGCGGGCGCACGTCGTCGCGCTCGCCCGCGTCAAGAAGGCCGCCGCCCAGGTCAACGCCGACCTCGGCATCCTCGAGCAGCCGGTCGCCGACGCGATCGTGGCCGCGGCCGACGAGGTCGTGGCCGGGGCGCCCGAGGGGCGCTTCGACGCCGAGTTCCCCGTCGACGTGTTCCAGACCGGGTCCGGCACCTCGAGCAACATGAACATGAACGAGGTCCTCGCCACCCTGGCCACCCGGCACCTGGGCGCCGACGTGCACCCCAACGACCACGTCAACGCCTCCCAGTCCAGCAACGACGTGTTCCCGACCTCGGTCCACGTGGCGGCCACGTCGGCGCTCGCGCAGGACACGGTCCCCGCGCTGGAGCACCTCGCGGCCGCCCTGGAGGCCAAGGCGGCCGAGCTCGCCGACGTGGTCACCGCGGGGCGCACCCACCTCATGGACGCCACCCCCGTCACCCTCGGCCAGGAGTTCGGCGGCTGGGCGGCGCAGGTGCGCCGCGGCGTCGAGCGCATCCAGGCCGCCCTCCCCCGGGTCGCCGAGGTCCCCCTCGGCGGCACCGCCGTCGGCACCGGGATCAACACCCCGCCCGGCTTCGCGGCCGCCGTCGTGGGCCGGCTCGCCGCCGAGACCGGCCTGCCCGTCACCGAGGCGCGCGACCACTTCGAGGCGCAGGGCGCGCGCGACGGCCTGGTCGAGGCCTCCGGGGCGCTGCGCACGGTCGCGGTCAGCCTGACCAAGGTGTGCAACGACCTGCGGTGGAAGTCCTCGGGGCCGACGACCGGCCTGGCCGAGATCCGGCTCCCGGACCTGCAGCCGGGCAGCTCGATCATGCCCGGCAAGGTGAACCCGGTCCTGCCCGAGGCGACCCTCATGGTCTGCGCGCAGGTCGTCGGCAACGACGCCGCGGTCGCCTGGGCGGGCGCGTCGGGGACGTTCGAGCTGAACGTCGCCATCCCGGTCATGGCCCGCAACGTCCTGGAGTCCGCGCGGCTGCTGGCCAACGCGTCCCGGCTGCTGGCCGACCGCTGCGTGGCGGGCATCGAGGCCGACGTGGACCGGTGCCGGGCCTACGCGGAGTCCTCGCCGTCGATCGTCACCCCGCTCAACCGGGTCATCGGCTACGAGGCGGCCGCCAAGGTCGCCAAGCACGCGCTGGCGGAGCGGATCACGATCCGCGAGGCCGTGGTCGCCCTCGGGCACGTGGACGGCGAGCGGCTCACCGAGGCCCAGCTCGACGCCTACCTCGACGTCACGACCATGACGGGCCCGGCCGGGCGGGGCTGAGCCCCCGGCTCCACGGACGACGAGGGCCCCGCACCGTCACCGGTGCGGGGCCCTCGTCCGTGGTGCGCGCCGGCTCAGTACCAGCCGTTGTTCTGGCTGTGCGACCAGGCGTTGCACGGGCTGCCGTAGCGGCCCTCGATGTAGCCCAGGCCCCAGCGGATCTGCGTGGCGGGGTTGGTCTCCCAGTCCGAGCCGGCCGAGCCCATCTTGCTGCCGGGCAGGGCCTGCGGGATGCCGTAGGCGCTCGAGCTGGGGTTGTCCGCGGTGTGGCTCCAGCCGGACTCCTTCTGCCACAGGCTGTCCAGGCAGGACCACTGGTCCTGGCTGAAGCCGTACGACAGCATGATGTCCCGCCCCAGGGCGCGGTTGGAGCCGGGGTCGACGGCGCGGGTGGCGGCGGCGGCCTGCTGGCGCTCCTCCTCCGCCGCGGCGGCGGCCTGGCGCTCGGCCTCGGCGCGCGCGGCCTCCTCGGCGGCGGCCTGCTCGGCGGCGACCCGCGCGGCCTCCGCGGCGGCGGCCTGCTCGGCGGCGACGCGGGCGGCCTCGGCCTCGGCGGCGACCCGCGCGGCCTCGGCCTCGGCGGCAGCCTTCGCGGCGGCGGCCTCGGCGGCCCGGGCATCGAGCGTGGTCTGGAGCTCGCCCACCTCGTCGACCCAGGACTGGGCCTCGGAGCTCGTCGAGGGCAGGCCCTCGGCGAGCGGCTCGCGGACCGAGCGGTCGGCCTCGTCTCGGCTGGCCTCGCGGGCGGCGGCGGGGTCCGTGTCGCCCGACGCGCTCACGTCGCCGCTGCCCGTGCCGAACAGGTCCGCCAGGGCCAGGCGGTCGCCGGGAGCACCGGCGAGGGCGGCGGAGGTGCTCACGCTGTACCCGCCGACGCCGACCACGAGGGCGGCGAGGGTGAGACCGGCGGTGGCGGCGGCCCGGCGGACCGGGGCGGTCCTGCGGGCACGGGGCAGGAGGTCGGTGTGGCGGGGCATGGGGTCCTTGTCGTCGGGCCGCGCACCGTCGTGGCGCGGGGGTTCCTCACCGCATCCAGGTCCGGCTGCTCCCGAGGGGTGCGGGGGCAGTGGTGATCGACGGGGACCTGGGCCGCGGCCGGCGGTGGTGACCGCCGGGCCGCGGCCGTCCCGGGCGTCGTCGGGCAGCAGGGGACGCTGCCCGTCGGGCCCGGTGCGGACGTGCTTTCCTGGCATGACGATGACCTTCTAGGTAACGAATTGGCAAATTCGTGCGTGCTTCAACCGTCGTCGTCACAGCCCCCCGGGTAGAGCCGGACCGGTCAGGACCACCCGGTTCGCGCACCCGGGTCACAGAGGGTCACGACAGCTGCCCGGACCCTGGCGACGGGGTCAGGGGCCGTCCAGCCAGTCCTCGAGCAGCGGCACGAGGGCCTCGGGGAACAGCGGCCGGGGGCCGTGGAGCACCTCCCGGGCGGGCACCCAGTGCGCGGTCGACGACGTGCCGGGGATGGGTCCGAGGTCGTCCCGCTCGAGCAGCCGTCGCTGCGTGAGGGTGCCCGTGTGCACCGCGACCAGCTCGTGGCCGGGGGCCCCCTCGAGCTCGAACCGGTTCTCCAGCCACGCGAGGAGGCGCACCTCGCGCAGGCGTGCGCCGAGCTCCTCCGCGAACTCGCGCACCACCGCCTCGGCCGCGCTCTCGCCGAACTCGATGCCGCCCCCCACGAGGCGGTGGAACGTCAGGCCCCGGCGGGCGTCCGAGCCGCGCTGGACGAGCAGCGCCCCGTCGTCCCGGCGGACGGCGGCCACGGCGAGCGGCCGGACGCGGGGCTTGGGCCTGGGGCTCACGGAGGGACGCTAGGGGCCCGGGGGCGGGGCTGTCGTGCCGAGGACGGCCGCCAGCGCGCCCAGCAGCCGGTCGGCGCCCGCGGCCCCGGGGACCGCCGTGCGCACCCACGTGCTGTCCAGGCCCGGGAAGGTGTCGCAGCGGCGGACGGCGACGCCGTGCGCGAGCAGGCGGTCGCGCAGCCCGGGCACCGGCCCGCGCACGAGCAGGTAGGGGGCCTCGCCCGCGTGCACCTGGAGACCGAGCGCGCGCAGCCGCGGCACGAGGGCGTCCCGGTCGCCGTCCACGGCGCCCGCGCGGCGCCGGCGCTCGGCCTCGACCTCCTCGCGGTGGCCGGGCCCGAAGAGCCGCTCGAGCAGGGCCAGGGCGACGGCGTTGACGGGCCACGGCTGCAGCACCCCGGCGAGCCGGACGACCACGTCGGGCGTGGCGACCACGTAGCCGAGCCGCAGCCCGGCCGCGCCCCACACCTTGGTCAGGCTGCGGACCTGGACCAGCCCGGGCAGCCGGTCGCGCTCGGCCGTGAGCCCCAGCCCGTCGCCCCGGTGCTCGGCGAAGGCCTCGTCGACCACGAGGAGCCGACCGGGCGCGACGAGCTGCTCCAGCACCGCCACGTCCTCGCTGCGGCCGGTCGGGTTGTCGGGACGGCCGAGGACCACCAGCCCGGCGCCCGGGTCCACCGTCCGCCGGGTGCAGCCGGAACCCGTCCTCGGCCCGCCGCAGCACGCGCTGGACCCTCGCGCCCGCACTGCGCAGGGCCGCCTCGGGGGCGGTGAACGACGGGTGCACGCAGCTGGCGAGCGCCCCGGCGGGCAGGGCGTGGGCCAGGGCCCAGAAGGCCTCCGCGGCCCCGTTGGTGAGCAGCACCTCCTCGGGGCGGACGCCGTGCCGGTCGGCGACCGCCCGGCGCGCGGCGGTGCCGTCGGGGTAGGACCGGACGTCCACCGACGCGAGCACCTCGGCCAGGCCGGGCGGCGGCTCCGGGTGGACGTTGACGGCCAGGTCGAGGTGGCCGGGCGGGACCTGGGTGTCGCCGTGCTCCCGCAGCAGGGCGAGGTCGGCGTCCGGCCCGGTGCGGGGCATCAGAAGTCGATGCCGCGCTTGGCGCGCACGCCCGAGGCGTACGCGTGCTTGACCATGCGCATCTCGGTGACCGTGTCGGCCAGGGCGACCAGCTCGGGCGTGGCGCCCCGGCCGGTGCAGTAGACGTTCGTCGCGGGCGAGCGCTCCCGGACCGCCCGGTAGACCCGGTCGGCGTCGACCCAGCCGTAGGTGATGGGGTAGGTGACCTCGTCGAGGACGACGACGTCGTACTCCCCGCCGGCCAGGGCGGCCTCCGCCGCCTCCCACGCCTGCTGGGCGATCGCCGCGGAGCGGTCGAGGTCGTCGCTCTCCCAGGTGAAGCCGTCCCCGATGGTCCACCACTCGACCCCGAGGCGCCGGCAGACGGCCTCCTCGCCGACGTGCCACCTCCCGGACTTCATGAACTGCACGACCAGCACCCGCCAGTCGCGGGCCACGGCGCGCAGCACGGTGCCGAACGCCGAGGTGGACTTGCCCTTGCCGTCGCCGGTGGCGACGAGCACGAGCGAGGACACGCGGCGGGGCTCGGGCCGCTCCCGCGGGCCGCGGCGCGGCACCCCTGCGGCGGCGCCGCCGGCAGGGTCGGCCGGAGCCTCGGCGTGGACGCCGGCAGCAGGGTCGGCAGCAGGGTCGGGTGTCTCGGTCACAGCAGTCCTCCGGTCATGCGGCGCAGCAGGTCGGTGTCCAGGTGCTCGTCCACGGCGGCGGCGAGGCCGTCGAGGGTGTCCTCGAGGGTGTCGACGGGGCGCACGCCGAGCAGCGCCTCGACGACCGCGGGGTCCTCGAGCGACGCCGTGGCAGGCCAGGCCGAGGACGGGGCCGTCCGCCCACCCCCGGTCCTCGTCGAGGACCGCCAGGGCCGACGGGGAGCCCGCCGCGGCCGTCGTGGTGCCGTGGCGGACGTCGTAGCCGTCGACCACGAGCCCGTCCAGGGCCGCCCAGGGTCCGGCGGGCACGGCGAGGCGCGACCCGCGCACGGGGCCGACCCGCTTGGCCCGCGCGTAGGCGGTGTCCACGGGCAGCAGACCCAGGCCGGGCCGGGTCCCGTCGAGCACGCCCTCGGCGCCGGCGACGGGCTCCGGCCCGAGGCTCCGGCCCAGCACCTGCAGCCCGCCGCAGACCCCGAGCACCCGGCCGCCGCGGGCGGCCCGGGCCGCGAGGGCCCGGTCGAGGCCCTGCTCGCGCAGCCAGGCCAGGTCGGCGGCGACGTGCTTGGAGCCCGGCAGCACGACCAGGTCGGCCTCGGCGACCGCGGCGGGGGTGCGGGCCCAGGTGAGCCGGCTGACGGAGGCGAGCAGGGTGAGCTCGTCGAGGTTGGACGCGCTCGGCCACCGGACGACGGCCACCGTGGGGACGCCCGCCCGCTCCCCCGGGCCCAGGACGGTGAGGTCCCGGGCGCCGTCCTCGTCGGGCAGCCGGTGGCCCAGCACCGGCAGCACGCCCGCGCAGGCCATGCCGGTGCGCGCCGACAGCTCGGCGGGGGCCTCGCGCAGCAGCGAGGCGTCGCCGCGGAACTTGTTGAGCACGAACCCGGCGAGCCGGTGGCGGTCGGGCTCGTCCACCAGCAGCCAGGTGCCGAGCAGGTGCGCGAACGCGCCGCCGCGGTCGATGTCCGCGACGAGCAGCGCGGACGCACCGGCGTGGGCGGCGACGCGGAGGTTGGCGAGGTCGGTGTCGCGCAGGTTGGTCTCGGCCGGGCTGCCGGCGCCCTCGCAGACGACGAGGTCGTGCTCGGCGAGCAGGGCGTCCAGGCTGGCCGTGATGGTGCCCCAGAGCCCGGGCGGCCGCGCGGTCCACGCCAGCCGGGAGAGCTCCTCGTCGACCTGGCCGAGCACCACCACCTGGCTGCCGTCCCGCTCGGGCTTGACCAGCACGGGCCCCATCCGCACCTCGGGCTCGACCCGGGCGGCCCGGGCCTGCAGCCACTGGGCGACGCCGAGCTCGCCGCCCGCGACGACCCGGGCGTTGTTCGACATGTTCTGGCCCTTGAACGGCGCGACGCGCAGGCCCTGGTCGGCGTACCAGCGGCACAGGGCGGTCGCGACGAGGCTCTTGCCCGCCCAGCTCGTGCAGCCGAGGACCATGACCGCGCTCACGGCCGGGCCCGGGGTCGTCGGGTGCGGGCGGCGAGCCCACGGGCCGGCCCACCGAGCAGCGCGGCCACGAGCCAGGCGGCGGGCCCCACGGCGCGGACCAGCGCCAGCGCCCGCCGGGTGTCGGCCGGGGCCGGGGCCCGACCGCCCGGGTGCAGGGCGTACACCCCCGGCTTGACCAGGCGGACGTCGAGCAGCAGGGCCAGGGCGCCCATCGGCCAGCCGCCGTTGGGCGAGGGCGTGCGGCGGGCCTGCTCCGGCAGGCGGGCGAGCAGGCCGGGCCGGCGGGCCACGGCGAGCAGGAGCAGGGCGCTGAGGCGGGCGGGCACCAGGTTGAGCACGTCGTCGGCGCGGGCGGCCACCAGGCCGGCGTGCTGCCACCGGGGCGTCCGGTAGCCCCAGACGGCGTCGGCGGTGTTGGCGTAGCGGTACAGGGCCGCCCCCGGCAGGCCGGCCACGGCGTGGGCGAGCAGCGGGGCCACGAGGGAGTCGCAGAGGTTCTCCGACAGCGAGGCCAGCGCGGCGCCGCGGACGTCGTCGGCGGCCAGCGCGGCCGTGTCCCGGCTGACCAGGCGCGACACCTGCGCCCGGCCCTCGGGCAGCGACCGGGCCAGGGCGTCCTCCACCGCGGCCACCTCGCGGCGCAGCATCCGCCCGGACAGCAGCGGCCACAGCGCCGCACCCTCGAGGAGCACCCCGGCCGGCCACGGCAGGCGCCGGGCCGCCGCGTCGACCAGCGCCCCCGCGCCCGTCGCGGCGGCCGCGCCGAGGGCCCACGCGGCCCCGCCGCGCACGACGGCGGCGCGGGCCGGGGAGGCGGGGACGTGCGCGCCCGCGCGGGACAGGTAGGCCCCGGCCGCGACCACCGGGTGCCGGCGGGCCGGCGGCTCGCCCAGCAGCTCGTCCAGCAGCAGGGCCACCGCGGCGGCGGCCCACCTCACAGCGGCTGGCCGGCGCGCTGCACCGGGTGCGGGACGAAGGCGCCGCCGGAGCGCCGCGGCACCACGACGGGTCCGTCGGGGCCGTCGAGCACGTCGACGCGCGCGCCGTAGACGCGGCCCAGCAGGTCGGGGCGCAGCACGTCGGCGGCCGGGCCGTCGGCGGCCAGGCGGCCGTCCTCGAGCAGCACGAGCCGGTCGCCGTACTGCCCGGCGGAGGTGAGGTCGTGCATGGCGGCGACGACGGTCAGCCCCTCCTCCCGGCGCAGCGAGTCCACCAGCTCCAGCACCGTCTGCTGGTGGCCGATGTCCAGCGCGCTGGTCGGCTCGTCCAGCAGCAGCACCTGCGGCTGCTGGGCCAGGGCGCGGGCGAGCACGACGCGCTGCAGCTCCCCGCCGGACAGCTGGGTGGCCGGCCGGGAGGCGACGTGCTCGAGGCACAGCCGCTCGATGCAGCGGTCCACGACCCGGCGGTCCTCGGCGGTCTCGGTGCCGAAGCGCGGCAGGTGCGGGGTGCGGCCGAGGGCGACGAGCTCGGCCACGGTCGTGGCCTCGGGCACCACCGGGCGCTGCGGCATCGAGCCCCACCCGGCGGGCGAGGACCCGCTCGCCGGCCCGGGCGGGGTCGGCGCCGGCGACGGAGATGGAGCCGGTGAACGGGAGCAGGCCGCCGACGGCGTGCAGCAGCGACGTCTTGCCCGCCCCGTTGGGCCCGACCAGGCACACCCACTCCCCCGCGGCGACGGTGAGCGTGAGGTCGTGGACGACGGCGACCCCGCCGCGGGCCACGCCCACGCCGAGGAGCTCGACGGCGGGCGCGGCCGGCCCGGCGGGGCTCACGCGAGCCTCGCCCGGCGCAGGACGACCACGAAGAACGGCGCCCCGACCAGGGCGGTCACCACCCCGATGGGCAGCTCCGACGGGCTCAGCACGGTGCGGGCCAGCACGTCGGCGGCCACGAGGAAGGCCGCCCCGAGCAGCATGGACACCGGCAGCAGCACCCGGTGCGAGCCCCCGAGCAGGAGCCGCACGGCGTGCGGGACGACGATGCCGACGAAGCCGATGAGCCCGCTCACGCTCACCACCGCCGCCGTGCCCAGCGTCGCGGCGAGGACGAGCACGAGCCGGGTCCGGGCCGCGTCGACACCCAGGCTGCGGGCCTCGGTGTCCCCGACGGCCATGACGTCGAGCACCCGGCGGTGCAGGAGGACCACGACGCTCGCGAGGACGACGTAGGGCAGGACCGACAGCACCTCGGCCCAGCCCTGGGTGCTGAGCCGGCCGAGCAGCCAGGAGTACACCGAGCGGAGCGTCTCGTCGTAGCGCTGCTGGACGAAGGTCTGGATCGCGTTGAGGAACGCGGCGACCGCCACGCCGGCCAGGACGATGACGACCGAGCTCCGGGCCCCGCGGCCCACGCTGGCGCCCAGGGCGTACGTCGCGGCGACCCCGACCAGCCCGCCCGCGAAGGCGACGACGGGCAGCCCGAGGCCGGCGACCACGCCGCCGGACACGATGGCCAGCGTGGCCCCGAGACCGGCCCCGCTGGACACGCCGAGCAGGTAGGGGTCGGCCAGCGGGTTGCGGAAGACGCCCTGGTAGGCGGCCCCGGCCAGGGCGAGCATCGCGCCGACCAGGGCCCCCAGGACCACCCGGGGCAGCCGGATCTGCCAGAGGATCGACTGCTGCTGCTCGGTGAGCGAGGTCTGCAGCCCCACCCCCGGCACCGCGCCGGCGAGCGCCGCGAGCACCCCGCCGGGGGTGAGGCCGGCGGGGCCGACGAGCACGCCCAGCAGCAGGGTGGCCACGAGCACCGCCCCGGCCCCGGCGACGAGCAGGGCCCGCCGCCCGGGGCGGGGCACGCCGAGGGCGGCGGCGCCGGCCCGGGCGCGGGCCTGCGCACCCCCCACGGCGTCCGCGGTCACGGCCGGACCGCAGGCGGTGCGCTGGCCGGTGCGGTGGCCGGTGCGGTGGCCGGTGCGGTGGCCGGTGCGGCCGGGCGGAGGTCCCGGGTCACCCGCGCACCTCCGGCAGGGCCTGCGCCACCGTCTCCACGAAGTCGACGACCCGCGGGCCCCACCGGCTGGCGACGTCGGCGTCCACCACGACGATGTCGCCGTCCCGCACCGCGGTGATGCCCTCCCAGCCCGGGCGGGCCGCGATGGTCTCCGGGCTGTCGGAGAAGTCGCCGGAGGTGACGAAGACGACGTCGGGGTCGGCCTCGACGATGAACTCCTGCGAGAGCTGGGGGTAGGCCTCGCCGGTCTCGTCGGCGATGTTCTCCAGGCCGAACAGCCCGTACACCTGGCCGATGAAGGTGTCGCCCGAGGCGGTGAAGAAGCTCGGGTCGAGCTCGTGGTAGTAGGTCAGCGGCTCGCCCTCGGGCACCGAGGCGACGGCGGCCTCGATGTCGGCGGCCATCTCCTCGGTGAGCTCCTCGGCCTCCGCGACGTGGCCCGTGGCCAGCCCGACGCGCTCGATCTGGTCGTAGGCCTCGTCGAGGTCCAGCGCCGACGGGAGCAGCAGCGTGGGCACGCCCGCCGCGTCGAGGGAGCTGACGAGGTCGCCCGGGTCGCCGGAGGCCACGACCAGGTCGGGCGCGTAGCCGAGGATCGCCTCGACGTTCGGCTCGAAGCCGGACAGGTCGGTGACCGGCGCCTCCTCCGGGAAGTACGAGAAGGCGTCGACGGCCACCACCTGGTCGCCGGCGCCGACCGCGAAGAGCATCTCGGTCCCGGTGGGGCTGATGGACACGATCGAGGCAGGCGCCTCCTCGATGGTGAGCTCGGTGGTCCCGGGGTCCTGGCCCGAGGTCACGGTGACCGGGAAGTCGCCGGCGGGCGCCCCGGGCGCGGCCGGGGCGGAGACCCCGTCGGACGGGTCCACGGAGGCCTCGGCGGAGGTGTCGGCGGGCGCCGCGGCGCCGGTGCGGCCCCGGCGTCGTCGCCCGACCCGCCGCACGCGGCGAGGAGCAGGGCGAGAGAGGTGCCCGCCGCGGCGAGCAGCGGCCGCCCGGGTCGTCGTGCACGCGGGAGAGGGTGCGCTGGGTCATGTGTATCCCCTGGGGTGTCAGGGGACGAGGGCATCCGGGTCGTCTCCCCACCAGGGGCCGCGACACGAACAGTCCTTCGTCCGAGGACCGGAACGTGACCACGACGCCAGGCGACCTGGCTGACCCCGCCCGCGGACGGGCGGGGATCACAGTTGCGGGACAGCGCCGGGTTCTCACCGGACTTCGCTGAGCGCGTGGTACCCCGCGGTGCGGGGCGGGTGCAACCTAGCGGACCCCCGGGCCGGGCGGCGAGGACCGCCCGGCGCTCAGGGGGTGGGGCCCTCCTCGCGGACCTTCTCCACGGCGGTCATGGCCTCGCGCAGCTCGGACAGCCAGTCCGCGGAGTGCTGCCCGACCAGGCGCACGCACCAGGCGAGCGCGTGGGCCCGGGAGCGGGCCACCCCGGCCTCGACGAGCGTCTCCAGCACCACCCGCTCGGGCTGGCGCAGCCGGGTCATGACCGGCACCGAGAGCGTGGTGAAGAGCTCCGTGCGCTCGCCGGCGGTCACCCCCCAGGACACCTTGCGGCCGAACCGGCGCTCGGCCTCGTCGGCCACGGTCATCCGCTCGGCCCGGCTCTCGGAACGGAACCGGGCGACCCGGCCGTCCAGCTCCTCGGGGTCCGGGGCGGCGCCGTCGGGCCCGCCGGGGCCGCCGGGCAGCGGGAGCAGCACGGTGATCTCCTCGCGGTCCACCGTGACGTCCACCTGCTCGGGCGACCATGCCTCGGGCAGCCGGCCGCGGAGCCAGCTGCTCACCTTCCCTGTCGTCGTGTCTGTGCTCATGCAAGCAGTGTTACTCGATTACATGGTTACGTCGAGGTCGTTCGCCGACGGCAGACGGGGCCCCGGGCGTCCCGGGGGCCCCGTCGTGCCGCGGGCTACTCGCCCGGGCGCTCGAGCAGCTCGGTGACCAGCGCGGCGATCGGGCTGCGCTCGGAGCGGGTGAGGGTGACGTGGGCGAACAGCGGGTGGCCCTTGAGGCGCTCGATGACGCTGGCCACGCCGTCGTGCCGACCGACCCGCAGGTTGTCGCGCTGGGCGACGTCGTGGGTGAGCACGACCTTGGAGCCCTGCCCGATGCGGCTGAGCATGGTGAGCAGGACGTTGTGCTCCAGGCTCTGCGCCTCGTCCACGATGACGAACGCGTCGTGCAGCGACCGGCCGCGGATGTGGGTGAGCGGCAGCACCTCGAGCATCCCCCGGTCGAGGATCTCCTCCACGACCTCGGTGGAGACCAGCGCGCCGAGCGTGTCGAACACGGCCTGGCCCCAGGGCCCCATCTTCTCGGCCTCGGTGCCGGGCAGGTACCCGAGGTCCTGGCCGCCGACCGCGTACAGCGGCCGGAACACCATGACCTTGCGGTGCTCGCGGCGCTCCATCACCGCCTCCAGGCCCGCGCACAGCGCGAGCGCCGACTTGCCGGTCCCGGCGCGCCCGCCCATCGACATGATCCCGATCGCTCGGGTCCAGCAGCAGGTCGATGGCGATCCGCTGCTCGGCGCTGCGGCCGTGCAGGCCGAAGACGTCCGTGTCGCCCCGGACCAGGCGGACCTGCTTGTCCGGGGTCACCCGGCCCAGCGCGCTGCCCCGCTCGCTGTGCAGGACGAGCCCGGTGTGGCAGGGCAGGTCGCGGGCCACGTCGAGCTCGAGGAGGCGCTCGTCGTAGAGCACGGCCATGTCGTCGGCGCTGATGTCGAGCTCGGCCAGGCCGGTCCAGCCCGACTCGACCGCCAGGCCGGCGGAGTACTCCTCGGCGACCAGCCCCACCGCGGAGGCCTTGACCCGCATCGGCACGTCCTTGGACAGCAGCACGACGCGGAACCCCTCGGTCGCCAGGTTGGTGGCCACCGCGAGGATGCGGGTGTCGTTGTCGCCGCCGCGCAGCCCGGCGGGCAGCGAGGTGACGTCGGTGTGGTTGAGCTCGACCCGGAGCGTGCCGCCGGCCGCGCCGCCGTCCGGCCCGACCGGCAGCGGGACGTCGAGGCGGCCGTGCTCCAGGCGCAGGTCGTCGAGGTAGCGCAGCGCCTGCCGGGCGAAGTAGCCGAGCTCGGGGTGGTGGCGCTTGCCCTCGAGCTCGGTGACGACGACGACGGGCAGGACGACCTCGTGCCCGGGGAACCGGAACATGGCGTCGGGGTCGGAGAGCAGGACGGAGGTGTCGAGCACGTACGTCGTGCGGGCCGTGCTGGCCGTGGCGGCCGTGGTGCCCGTGCTGCGGTCGTCGCTCATGGTCGGTCCCCTGCCCGGGCGCGCGCGGCGCCCTGGTCGTGTCCGGAGGAGCCGGTCCGCCCCCGCACGGAGGCCGGACCTGGCCTCCCCCGGAGCAGAGATCGCTCCATGGCTGGGCCTCCCGGGTCAGCTGTGCCGACACCGACGACGGTAGGACCGTCCCGGACGTCCGCGGGGGCGGGACACGCGGACCGTCACCCGCTCGCGCGTGAACATCCGGTGACGCGGGAGCGACCGGGGGGCGGGGCCCCGCGCGACGGGCCCCGGCTCAGGAGCCGAAGCGGCGGTGCCGGGTGGAGTACGCGCGCAGCGCCCGGAGGAAGTCGACCTTGCGGAACTCCGGCCAGTAGGCCTCGCAGAAGTAGTACTCGCTGTGGGCGCTCTGCCACAGCAGGAACCCGGACAGCCGCTGCTCGCCCGAGGTCCGGATGACGAAGTCGGGGTCCGGCTGGCCCGAGGTGTAGAGGTGCTCCGCGATGTGCTCGACGTCCAGCTGCTCCGCGAGCTCGGCCAGCGGGGTCCCGCGCTCGGCGTGCTGGGCGAGCAGCGAGCGCACGGCGTCGGCGATCTCCTGCCGCCCGCCGTAGCCGATCGCGAGGTTGACCGTGATCCCGTCGATGGCCGCGGTCGCCTCGCCGACCTCCTTGAGGCGGTTGGCGACGTGGGCCGGGAGCAGGTCGAGGCGGCCGACCGGGTTCACGTGCCAGCGCCCGGTCTCGACCAGCCGCTCGACGAGGTCGGGGATGATCTCCAGCAGGGCGTCGAGCTCGTCGGAGGCCCGGGACAGGTTGTCCGTGGACAGCAGCCACACCGTGACCACCTCGACGCCGACCTCGTCGCACCAGCCGAGGAACTCCACGACCTTGTCCGCGCCGGCGCGGTGGCCGTCGTGCGTGGTGGTGCCGTACGCCTTGGCCCAGCGGCGGTTGCCGTCGATGATCACGCCGACGTGGCGCGGCAGGGCCGACGGGGCGAGCGAGGAGCGCAGCACGCGCTGGTACGCGCGGTAGGCCAGCGTCCTCGCTCCCACCGTGCCTCCTCCGTCGCCGCCGGTCCTGGGACGACCGGTGAGATCTCCGACACGCTACTGCCCCCGCCCGCGACCTCGATGCCCGCGCGCGCGAGGCCGCCCGGACGGACCTCAGGTTACCGCTGGGTAACTTACGGGACCGTAGGTTATGGTCTGCCCGTGAGCCGAGACACCTCGCCCGCCCGCGCCGGGACGGACCTGCCCCGCGCGGCCGAGGTCGCCGCCGTCGTCAAGCCGCTCCTGCGCGGCTGGCTGCACCTCGGCATGTTCCCGCTCGCCCTGCTCGGCGGCCTGGTCCTCGTGGCCCTCGCGGGCTCGACCACGGAGCGGGTCGTCACCGTGGTGTTCACGGTGTGCACCTCGACCCTGTTCGGCGTGAGCGCGACCTACCACCGGGGCCGGTGGAGCGAGCGGACGCGGGTCCTCATGAAGCGCCTGGACCACTCGAGCATCTTCCTGCTCATCGCCGGCAGCTACACCCCGTACGCCGTGCTGCTGCTGAGCACCGACCAGGCCCGCCTGCTGCTCGGGCTGGTGTGGGGCGGGGCGGTGCTCGGCATCCTGTTCCGGGTGTTCTGGGTCGGGGCGCCCCGGTGGCTGTACACCCCGATCTACATCGTGCTCGGCTGGACGGCGGTGTGGTTCCTCCCCGGGCTGTACGCCACCGGCGGCCTGCTCGTGGTGGTCCTGCTGGCCGCGGGCGGCCTGCTGTACTCCGGCGGGGCGGTCGTCTACGCCCTCAAGCGGCCCGATCCGTCCCCCCGGTTCTTCGGCTTCCACGAGATCTTCCACGCCGCGACCGTGCTGGCCTTCGCGTGCCACTACGCGGGCGTCGCCCTGGTGGTCACGGGCACGCTGCCCGGCTGAGGCGGGTCCGGGCGCGGGGCGTCGGGCCCGGGCTGGGCCCCCACCCGGGCCCTGGTGCCCATGCCGCCGCCCCGGCCGACCGGCACGATCCGGGCGTGCAGCCGGGGACCGTCAGCGACGAGGGGGCCGCGGCCCTCGAGTACGCGGGGGCCCTCGCCGTGGTGGCCCTGGTCGTCGCGCTCGTCCTCGGCGCCTTCACCTCGGCCGGCGCCACGGTCGCCCAGGGGGTGGCCTGCGGCGTCGGCGAGGTCCTCGGCCAGCCCGCGGACTGCCCCGAGGGGTGGTTCCCCGGCACCGGGCCCGGCGACGCGGCCCGGGACCAGGCGCTGCTGGACCGGATCGAGGCGCTGGAGCTGTACGCCGGGTCCGGCCAGGCCACCCAGGACCTGCTGGACGAGGCCCGGCAGGCGCTCGAGGACGGCCACCCCGAGCTCGCGGACCAGATCCTCGACCGGCTCGAGCTCTACCAGGACCTCGCCTCGACCGAGCCGCGCGGGGAGTACCTGCGCGCGCTGTTCGCCGCGTCCGACAGCGAGTACCAGGCCCTCATGGCCGAGGGCACCATGTACTTCGACGGCGGGGCCTACAACACCTCGTACTTCCAGCTCGAGGACCCGCCGGGCGGCGGCGTCGTGGTCATGGACTACTTCATCGACTCGGGCACGTCGGGCGGCATCCTCAGCGGCGACGACCGCGACCACGCCGACCCGCTGCGCGGCGACGTCCCGCTGAGCGAGTCCCGGATGATGCTCGTCGTCGACCTGGAGACCGGGCGCGGCCAGGTCTACGTCACCCAGACCTGCACCGCCGGCATCCGGGTGTGCAACGAGCCGCGGCCCAACGTCTTCGACGGCTCCGTCTTCAGCAACGACACGGGGACCAGCCCGCTCCTGCCGCCGCTGGACCACGACTACGACATCGCCAACCAGTTCGACTTCTCCTCCGCGGACGGCGGCTTCCAGCTCCACTACGACGCCCTCAACGGCATCATCCCGGTGGGGTCGGTCGACGGGACGATCTCCGTCCACGTCGGCTCCGACGGCCAGCTCCACATCGGGGAGGACGACCGGGACAACTACCCCTCGATCGGCACCTACTACTATTCGACGCCCGGCGAGACCCAGGTCGTCGACCAGACAGATCAGGAGTCGGTGCTGTGCGGCGCGCTTCCGGTCAACCTCTGCTGAGGCTGGCCGTCGTCCTGCTCGCCGCCCCCCTGGCCGCGGTGGTGGCCGGCTGCGGCGGGGGGGCCTCCCCGGCCGGTGCGCCGGCCGCCGAGGGGGCCGGGGCCGTCACGGCGAGCGAGCCGTCGCCGGGGGTGCCGCGTCCGGACGAGCCGTCCGGGCCCGCGGGCCAGGGCCGGCTCGCCGACGGCTACGCCTACGAGGACCGGCCCGCGACGACGCTGGCCGCGGGCGAGGACCTGGCGCTGCCCTTCCGGCCGCCCGCCGGCGCGCTCGGCGCCCTGGCCGAGGCGGGGGTGGTCATGCCCGAGGGGGGCGCCACCACGCTCACCTGCGACCTCGGCGCCGAGGGGTCGGTGGCGCTGCGGCTCACCGCGGAGGGCGGGTGGTCGCTCGTGCAGAGCACCGGGGCGCAGGAGCGGACGGACGAGGAGCTCGCGGCCGGGGTCCTCGAGCCGGGCCGCCGCGCGGAGCCGGGCGGAGCTCACCGCCCTGCGGCTGCTGTGCTCGGGCTCCCCGGAGGGCCTGGCCGTGGGGGTGTCCCTGCACGGGGCCGGGGTGACGTTCGTCGAGGGGGCCACCGGCGACGTCCCGCCCGGGGGGCCGACCTGGACGGTCGCCTCCACCGGCACGGCCGACGTCCGGCTCGAGACGGTGCTCCTCACGCTGGTCCAGGCCTGAGCGTGGCCCCCGCACCGCTCGCCGCCCTCGACCGACGCCTCGCCGCCCCCCGCCCGGCCGTCGTGCGCGTGCTGGCGTGGGCCGCCGTCGACCTCGTCCTGCTCGTGCTGGCCTCGGTGGCCGGGTTCCTCCTGCTCGCGGTCCCGCCGCTGTCCCTGCTGCCGTCGGAGGAGCCGCTCTCGCTGCCGGACCACGTCCTGCTCGCCGTCGTCTTCGGCAGCATCGGCTGGGCGCTCCACCTGCTGGTGGTGGCCGCCGTCTCCCGGACCCGGCGCGCTCGGCTGTGGGTGGTCCTCGCCTCCCCGCTGCTCGGCACCGCGACCCTGCTCCTGCCGTACCTGCTCGCCGCGGTCGACCGGACCGCCCGCGCCGTCGTGCTCTCGTGGACGCTGTACGGGCTGGTGTGCCGGCTGCTGCCCCCCGCCGCCGGGCCGGGACGCGGCGCGCCCGCCGGGCCGGGCTGACCCCTCGCCTGCCTCGGGGCGCGCCCTCGCCTCCCTCGGGGCGCGCGCCCGGCGACCGGGTGCGAGGCTCGTTCCGTGCTCTCCCCGTCCGACCTGCCCGAGCTCGCCCGCGAACGGTTCCGTGCCCGGGTGTCCGGCGACCCGACCGGTGCCCCCGCGTGGGTGCGGGACATCGCCGAGGTCGGCCAGGGCCCCGGCTGGTTCGAGCCGGACGGGGTGGTCTGGCGCGTCCACGGCGACCTGGCCACGCTCGTGGGCGGGGTCGCGGCGCTGCTCGGCCAGGGCGCGCACCCGCTGGCGCTGGCCGGGGTGATGCGGCACTCCGACTACCGCCAGGACCCGTGGAAGCGCCTCGCGGGCACCGCCCGCTGGCTCGTGGTCAGCACGTTCGGCTCCGAGGAGCTCGCGGCCCGCGAGGCGTCACGGGTCCGCCGCCTGCACACGGTGGTCCGGGGCACCGCCGACGACGGCCGGGCCTACTCCGCCTCCGACCCCGGCCTGCTGCGCTGGGTGCACCTGGCCTTCACCGACGCCTTCCTGGCCGCCCAGGTCGCCGTGGGCCGCGACCTGTCCGGCCGGTTCGGTCTCCGCTGGCCCGACGCGTACGTGCGCGAGTGGGCCCGCAGCGCCGAGGAGCTCGGCGCGGACGACCTGCCGACGAGCCGGGACGAGCTGGCCGAGGCGGTCCGGGCCTACCTGCCCGTCCTCGAGCCCGTGCCCGAGCACCTGCGGACGTTCCTGCAGGCACCGCCCGGCCTGGCCCCGCCCGAGCAGGCGTTCTACGCCGGCCTGGCCGCCGGCGCCGGCCTGCTGGTCTCGCCGACGCTGGCGCCCTTCGCGGGCGTGCCGGGACGCGACCGGCGCGACGTGCTGGCCCGGGCACGGCTGCAGGCCACCCGGCTGCAGCTGCGCGGGCTGCAGGTGGCGCTCGGGCCGCTGAGCCCGTCGGAGGAGGCGGCCCGCTGGCGGCTCGGCACGGGCCCGCGGCCCGCCTGGGCCCGCCGCGACGCAGCCAGCCCCGACGCAGCCAGCCCCGACGCAGCCTGAGGCCGGCCCGGGCCGGCTCGCCTCAGTCCAGGGCCTCGACCACCCGGATGTCGCGCACGGCCCCGTCCCCCAGCGCGACCAGGGCGAGCTGGTAGGCCTCGGAGGCGTAGGCGGCGACCGCGGCGTCGACGCTGTCGAACCGGATGATCGCGGTGCGCTCCAGGGACCCGGCCTCGAAGGCCGCGCCGGGCGTCCCCCGGGCCACGAAGACCCCGCCCGCCTGGGCGATGGCGGGGCCCGCGAGGCGGACGTAGTCGGCGAGGCGGTCGGCGTCGCGGACCTCGCGGACGGTGTTGATCCAGTAGGCACCGGGCATGCGGCCCATCGTGGCCCAGCCCGCCCGCCGGCGCACCGGCTGCCGCGGGGCGCCGGGTCGCGTACCGTCGCCCCGACCCCGGCGGCCTCCTGGCCGCAGCCCCGAGGAGGGCACGTGCGACAGTCCGACCAGCGCGCCCTGGACGCCCTGCGCACCCTGCTGAGGTCCTCGCACCTGTCCGGACCCAGCGACCTGCCTGCCATGGTCGCCTCGGCCGGCGAGGTGCTCGGCGCCACCGCGTCCAGGCTGTACCTCGTCGACTACGAGCAGGTGTGGCTCGTGCCGCTCACGGTGGCCCCGCCGGACGAGGAGCACCGCGACGCCATCGCGATCGACGGCACGGTGCCCGGTCTGGTGTTCAGCGACATCCGCCAGCACGCCAGCACCGCGGCGGGCACCACGACGCTGTGGACCCCGGTCCTCAACGGCACGGAGCGGCTCGGCGTGCTCATGCTCGTGCTGCCGTCCGGCGAGCCGGCCGACGAGGACCTGTGCACCGACGCGATGGACGTCGCCGCCCTCGTCGCCGAGCTCGTCCTCACCCGCTCGCTCTACGGCGACGCCGTCGAGCGCACCCGCCGCCGGGCGGATCTCAGCGTGGCCGCGGAGCTGCAGTGGGGGCTCCTCCCGCCGCTGACCTTCGTCTCGCCCGAGGTGTCGATCGCCGGCGTGCTCGCCCCCGCGACCGAGGTCGCGGGCGACTCCTTCGACTACGCCCGCAACGGCGACACGCTCCACGTGGCCGTGCTCGACGCCATGGGCCACGGCCTGGAGGCGACGCTGCTGGCCGCGGTCGCGCTGTCGGTGCTGCGCAACTCCCGGCGCTCCGGCCACCCGCTCGCGGCGACGGTGCTGTCCATGGACACCGCGATCGCCGCGCAGTTCGGTCCCGACAAGTTCCTCACCGGCATCGTCGGGGAGCTGCACGTGCCCAGCGGCATGTGGCGGTGGGTGACGTGCGGGCACCCTCCGGCGCTGCTGCTGCGCGCGGGCCGGGTGGTCAAGACCCTGGACACCGTGACGGGGGTGCCGATCGGGCTCAGCATGTTCGACGGCGAGCCCGAGGTCGGCCAGGAGCGCCTGGAGCCCGGCGACCGGCTCCTGCTGCACACCGACGGGGTGACCGAGGCGCGCGACGCCCACGGCGAGTTCTTCGGCAGCGAGCGCCTCGAGAGCTTCCTCACCCGCGAGGCCGCCGACGACCGGCCCGTCGCGGAGACGCTGCGACGGCTCAACCTGGCCGTCCTGCGCCACCAGGACGGCCGGCTGCAGGACGACGCGACCGTGGTCATCCTCGAGTGGGGCACCGACGAGCCGCGCCGGACGACCGAGGGCGCGGCCCCCCTGCCCTGAGCGGCCTCAGACCGCGGCGCCCGCCACGACCCCTGAGGTGGCCTCTGAGGTGGCCGCTGAGGTGACCTCCGCGGTGAGGCGCAGCGAGCGGAGCCGGTCGTCCAGGTCGGCGCTCTGGAAGGCGAGGACGAGCTCGTCCGCGTCGGCGTGGCGGGCGAAGTCGTCCAGGTACAGGCGGACGTCCTCGGGGGTGCCGACGGCGCTGTAGCGGAGCATGTCGGCCAGCCGCTCGCCGTCCGGGGTGCGCAGGAACGCGTCGACCTGCGCGTCGTCCAGCACGGGGCCGCCGGGCCGGCTGAGCATCCCCTTGACCCAGGACCGGCGACGGGCGGCCAGCTGGGCCCGCGCGTCCTCGGCGTCCTCGGCGGCGACGACGTTGACGGCGGCGAGCACGTACGGGGCGTCCAGCTGCGCCGACGGGCGGAACTGCGCGCGGTACAGGGCGACGGCCTGCTGCAGGGCGGCGGGCGCGAAGTGCGAGGCGAAGGCGTACGGCAGCCCGAGCGCCGCGGCCAGCTGCGCGCCGAACAGGGACGAGCCGAGCACGTACAGCGGCACCCGCGTGCCCGCCCCGGGGACGGCCTGGACGCCCGGGACGAGCGACTCCCCGGCCAGGTAGCCCTGCAGCTCCAGGACGTCCTCGGGGAACTGGTCCGACGCCCGCGGGTCCCGGCGCATGGCCCGGGCGGTGGTCTGGTCGCTGCCCGGGGCGCGCCCCAGCCCGAGGTCGATCCGGCCGGGGTGCAGCTCGGCCAGCGTGCCGAACTGCTCGGCCACGCTCAGCGGGGAGTGGTTCGGCAGCATGACGCCCCCGGCCCCGAGCCGGATGGTCGAGGTGTGCGCGGCGACGTGGGCGACGAGGACCGCGGTCGCCGAGGAGGCGATCGTGGCCATGTTGTGGTGCTCGGCGTACCAGACCCGGCGGTAGCCGTGGCGCTCGGCGGCCTGGGCCAGGACGACGCTGGCCTGGAGGCTCTCGCGCACGGTCCCGGTGGGCGAGACGGGGGCGAGGTCGAGGACGGACAGCGGGACGGTCACGGGCGGGCTCCTCGGCAGGGCGGCTGGGACGGGCGCGGGCGCACGACGGCGCGCGGCTCCGAGGGCGACAACCGACGCGGTCGGCGGGCTGTTCCGGGCGGCGGGCTGTCCGGGGGCAGCGCCTCAGCCGTCCTGGTCCACGACCCGGCCGCCCTCGAGCCGGACCACCTCGTCGGCCACCGCCAGCACCCGCTCGTCGTGCGTGGCGACCAGCACGCACGTCCCCCGGGCGGCTGCGGCCCCGAGCGCGGCGAGGACGCGCTCGACGTTCGCGTCGTCCTGGTGGCCGGTCGGCTCGTCGAGCACGGCGACGGCGGGGGCGACCGCCAGCGCCCGGGCCAGGGCGGTCCGCTGCTGCTCGCCGAGGCTGGTGGCCCGGGCGGCGTGGTGGCGCAGCGGGTCCAGGCCCAGGTCGGCGAGGACGTCCTCGGGCACGGGCCGCCCGGCGAGCCGGCAGGGCCAGGCCACGTTCTCCTCCACGCTCAGCTCGGGCACCAGGGCCAGGCGCTGCGGAAGCAGGGTCAGCGTGGACCAGGGCGCGGCGGGCGAGGCCGGGCGGCCGAGCACGCTCACGGTCCCCTCGCCGGGACGGCCGACCCCGGCCACCAGGTGGCAGAGGGTGGACTTGCCGGACCCCGAGCGCCCGGCCAGCACCACCACGGACCCGGCCCTCGCGGTGAGGGACACCTCGTCCAGCACCGTGGTCCCGCCGGCGCGGTGGGTGACGCGGTCGACCAGCACCACCACGGGCCGCTCCGGGGCGGGCATGCCGTGCCGGCTCACGCGCCCGCCCCCGGGGGCCGGAGCCGGACCTCGGCGCCGTCGACGACGACCACGGCCCGGCCGTCGGGGAACAGGGCCAGCGCCTCGGGGGCAGCTGGAGCCGGCCGGTGGAGTCCAGGACCGTCTCGGCGCCGCCCCCCTGGCGGGCGTCGGTGGACAGCACGCCGTGGCGCAGCAGCAGCACGCGGTCCACGCGGGAGGTGACGCGGGCGTCGTGGGTGCTCACCACGACGCAGGCCCCGGCGGCCGCCCCGCGGCGCAGCCGGTCCATGACCAGCGCGGCCGCGTCGTCGTCGAGCTCCGCGGTCGGCTCGTCCGCGACGACGACGGGCGGGTCGCCGACGCCGGCGAGCACGACGGCCAGGCGCTGCTGCTCCCCGCCGGACATCTGCCCGGGCCTCGCGCGACGGCGGGGACCGAGGCCCACCTCGTCGAGCACGGCCTCCGCGTCGGTCCTCGCCCCGCGCAGGGCCGCCTGCTGGCGCACGTGCTCCAGCGCGGTGAGGTGGGGCAGCAGGGCGTGGGTGGCCCGCTGCGGGACCCATGCGACCGTGCGGCGGCGCCAGCGCCGACGGTCCGTGGCGGTGCCCGGCACCGTGGCCCGGCCGTCGAGCCAGACCTGGCCCCCGTCGGGCACCTCGCGCAGGGCGAGCACGGCGAGCAGGCTCGACTTGCCGCTGCCGGAGGGCCCGACGACGCAGCTCACCGTCCCGGCGGCGAAGCGGGCGTCCACCCCGCGCAGGGCGTGGGTCTCGCCGGCCGCCGAGCGGTAGAAGCGGGTGACGGCCTCGCAGCGGACGGCGTCGGCGCCCCCCGCCGTCGGGGCGACGGGTCCCGGACGCTCAGTCCTGGCCACGCAGCACCTCCTCCTCCGAGCGGCCCCGGGTGCCGACCAGCACCACGAGCCAGGCGACGAGCAGCGCCAGCAGCGCGGCGCCCGCCAGCACGGCCCCGGCCCAGGGGACCACGACCGGGTCGAGAAGCGGGCCGACCGAGGGGTCCGGCTCGAGCAGCCGGGGCAGCAGCGGGACGGTCAGGGCCCACGCGAGGGCGCCCAGCCCGAGGCCGGCCACGACGAGCACGGCGGCCTCCGCCAGCAGCAGCCGCCGGGTCCCGGAGCGGCCGAGCCCGGCCCGGGCGAGGACGAGGTCGCCGGCCCGGGAGCGGGCCGTGGCCCGGTCCACCGACAGGGCGAGGGCGAGCAGGGCGACGAGCAGCACGACCCCGGCGAGGACGCGCAGATACGGCTCGACCAGGTCGACGGCGACGAAGGCGGGCCGGCCCAGCTGCTCGCCGGCGGTGCTCACCCGGCGGTCGTCGGCGAGCTGCTCCGCGGTCCCCTCCACCGCGGGCAGGTCGGCGGCGACCTGCGCGACGGTCCGCGTCGACCACAGCTCGACGCCGTCGATGTCCGCGCTGGCGCGGCCGTCGCCCTCGGTGAGCGCGGTGACGCGCGGGTCGCCTCCGACCAGCCGCGGCAGGTAGGACCCGGTCGCGCCGACGAGCCCGGTGCGCAGGTCGGGGTCCACGCCGGGGAAGGCCTCGACGTGCCCGACGACGAGCAGCGGCAGGTCGCCCTCCCCGCCGGCGAGGTTTGCCCGCGCGCCGACCGGCAGGCCGGTGGCGTCGCCCACGACGAGCACCGGGGCCGGGCCCGGGGCGACCTGGCCCAGCGGCAGCCCCTCGGAGGGGTCGGGCCGGGGCGGGCAGTCCGGCGGCGGCGGGTCCGGCTGCTCCTCCGGGGGCGGCAGCAGGTTGGCCCCCAGCGGCAGGGACGGGCACTGCGGCCGGGCCGCGGCGTCGGCCTCGGCGAGCACGGCGAGCTGGTCCCGGGCCCGCTCCAGCGCCCCGCCCGGGCTGCCCCAGGACGCGGCCCGGGCGAAGGTGGCGAGGTCGACGACGACCACGTCCGTCGCCCGGTCGCCGGGCAGGCGGCCGGAGTCGCGGAACACCGCGGTGTCCCCCGCGGCGACCCGCACCTCCCGCGGGTAGCCCTCCGCCGGCAGGTCGGGGTCGAGCTTGCCCGGCCTGGTCCAGGTCGACGACGACCGCCGCGCCGGCCAGGACCGCGGCCTTGTCCTCGACCGAGCGGGACACCAGCTCCCCGCCGACCAGGACGTGCGCGGCCAGGGCGAACGCCGCCGACAGCGCGGTGACCACGAGCAGCCGCTCGGCGCCGGCCGCGGCCAGGCGGCGCCGGACCACGAGGGCGCCCGCCGCCCCGGGGGCCAGCCGGCCGGTGCTGCTGCGCCGGCGGGGGGTGCCGTCCCGACCGGGCCGGGGGGCCCGGGGGGACGCCAGGGCCCGCAGCAGCGTGGCCCCGAGCGCGCCGGCCGCGGCGCCGACGAGCACGGGGACGCTGAGGTCGAGGCCGCGGGCCTGGCCGACCGGGGCCGCGACCAGCCCGGCGACCGCGGCGAGGGCGGCCACCACGAGGACCGGGCGCCAGGGCAGCGAGCGGTCCGGCCGGTGGTGGCGCGCGCCGCGCCGCGCGGCCGAGGCGGCGGCCACGGTCGCGACGAGCGCGTGCAGGAGCACCCCCACGCCGACGACGACGCCGGCCTGGGTCGCGGCGAGTCCCAGCGCACCCGGCTCGGGCGGCACCCCGGCGAGCCGGCCGACCACGAGCAGGGCGACCGGTCCCCCGACGGCCAGGCCCAGCAGGGCGGCGGGCACCACCTCGACCAGCGCGAGCAGGCCGGCGGCGGGCGGGCGCAGGCCGAGGCCGGCCAGCAGCTCCAGCTCGCGGGCGCGGCGGGCGGCGGTGAGCACGGACACCGCGAGCACGAGCGCGAGCCCGAGCACGATCGAGCCCACGGCGGGCGTGCGCGCCTCCTCGGCGGCGCGGCGGGTGACGTCGTCGGCGCGTGCCCCGAGGCCCTCGAGACCGCTGACCACCGTCGTGGCCAGGGCGGCGTCGTCGTCGGTGCGGGGCAGGGTCGCGACCAGCTGCCGCAGCTGCTGCACGCCCCTCACCGTCCCCGCGAGGGCGTCGCGGCCCGGCCGCTCGGGGTCCAGGCCCGCGTCGAGCGTCCACAGCATCACGTCGCCGACGTCCCGGGCGAGCACCTGGACCTCGCCCGGCTCCCCCACGAGGACCGCCGGGTCGGACCGGCCGCCCACGTCGCCGGGCAGGCGGCCGGCCCGCTCGGCCCAGAACGTCCCGCCGGGCAGGTCCACGGGGACCGCGTCGGGCGTGGCCCGGTAGACGCCGGCGACCACCGCGGTGGTGACGGTCTCCCCGCGACGGCTCACCGTCGTGCCCACGTCGATGGTGTCCCCCGCCTGCAGCCCGAGCTCGGCGGCCAGCCCCTCGGGGACCCAGAGGCCGTCGGTCGGGCCCGGCGCCGGGACCGACCCGTCGGCGGGGACGAGGACGGCGGCCGGGTCGTCGACGGCGGCGAGGCGGGCGGGCAGCCGGACGCCGCCCGCGCCGGCGAAGCCGTCGTAGCGGACCAGGCGGGTGCCGAGCAGCTCGTCGGCGAACGAGACGCCGAGCAGCTCCGACGGCTCGAGGCCCGGGACGTCGTCGGTGGCGCGGCGGACGGAGTCCTGGAGCCGGCCGGGCCCCGGCGCCGCGGACACCCGCACAGCGGGCGCGGCGCGGGCCGCGGTGCCCTCGGCCACGGCGTCCAGCACCCGGTCCACCGACGCCGTCCGCCACGCCGACACCGACAGCACGTCCGCCGCGGAGGCCGCGGCGGTGACCGCGAAGGCGGCGACCACGAGCAGCGCCCAAGGGCCCTCGCGCAGCAGCCGGAGCGGCGCGCGCCGCCACAGCGGCCCCGGCGTCATGCCGGGACTATGCCATGGGAGCGGTTCCACCGGGCCGGGTCCGACCGGTCCGCGGCCCCCTCCGACCAGCCCGCGGCGCTCCGACCGGACCGGGCCCGAGCGGTCGGACCGGCGGGACCGGCCCCTGCGCCTCAGACGCGGAGCTGCACGTCCATCATCGTCACGGCGCCGCCGGTGAGGTGGACGACGGGCTCGTCGCCGCTGTGGTCGAGCACCACGTCGAGCACCCCGCCGCGCGGCGACAGCTGCGCGGCCCGGAAGCTCCGCCGGCCGAGGTGCCGGCACCAGTACTCCGCGAGCGTCGAGTGCGCCGAGCCGGTGACCGGGTCCTCGTCGATGCCGAGGGCCGGGGCGAAGTACCGGCTGAGGACGTCGATGCCCTTGGCGGCGGCGGGCTCGTCGGCCGCCGCGGTGACGATGATCCCGCCGAGCGGCAGCTGGGCCAGCCGCCGGAGGTTGAGGTGGACGTCGCGCAGGTCCACGGCCTCGACGAGCACCAAGGCGTTGCGCTGCAGCGCCTCGGACTGTCCCGTGAAGCCGATGAGCTCGTAGCTGACGAAGCCCATCGCCTGGTCGAAGCCGTCCGGGGCGCGGGTGTCGACCAGCGGCACCACGGGCAGCGTGATGGTCACCTCGCCGGGGCGGCCCTCGGCCCGCAGCCACCCGGACATGGTGCGGAACGACATCGGGCCGCTCTCCAGGCCCTGCTCCAGCAGCCAGTGGGCGGTGGCCAGCGTGGCGTGCCCGCAGAGCTCGACCTCGATGGACGGGGTGAACCAGCGCAGCCGGTACTGCGAGGCACCGAGCGGGACGACGAAGGCCGTCTCGGACAGGGCGAACTCGGCGGCGACCTGCTGCATCCACTCCGGGGTCGGGGCCGGCGCGTCCGGGGGGACGAGCACGACCGCCGCCGGGTTGCCGGCGAACGCCCGGTCCGTGAACGCGTCGACGACCGCTGCCCGCATGGCGCTGAGCGTCGCAGCCCGTCGCCCCGGAGTCAGGTCACCACGCGGGGTGACGACGACACAGAGTCACCGGGTTGCGGTCCTCGCTCGCCCCCGTCCTGGCCCAGGCGGCCGCGGCCTGCTCAGCCGGTGAGCACCTGGACCGTGCTCCCCGTGCGGCCGGCCTGGACGTGGACCTGCCGGGGCAGCCGCGCCCGGAGCTCGCCGACGTGGCTGACCACCCCGACCATGCGGCCGTGCTCCTGGAGCTGGTCGAGCACGTCCATGGCCCGGTCGAGGCTGTCGGGGTCCAGCGTGCCGAACCCCTCGTCGACGAAGAGCGCGTCGATGCGCGCGCCGCCGGCCTCGGCCGTCACCACGTCGGCCAGCCCCAGGGCCAGCGCCAGGCTGGCGAGGAACGTCTCCCCGCCCGACAGCGTGCCCGCGGGCCGACGACGACCGGTCCACGCGTCGACCACCGCCAGGCCGAGGCCGGCCCGCCGCCGCCGGTCCTCGCCCTCCTCGACGTGGACGAGGGCGTACCGGCCCTCGCTCATGCCGTGCAGGCGCAGGTTGGCCGCCTCGACGACGTGCTGGAGGTGCGCGGCCAGGACGTACGTGGACAGCGGGACCATCCGCTCGTTGCTCCCGCCGCAGAGGTCCGCGAGCGCCCGGGCCGCCTCGGCCCGCTCGCGCAGCGGCCCGGTGGCCTCCAGCGCGTCCAGGAGCCGGGGCACGGCCCGCCGGAGGTCGTCGCGGACCTTCCCGCACCGGACGTCCTGCGCGGCCGCGTCGGCGTGGGCCGCCTCCGCCTGCCCGAGCGCCGCCGCGAGGGCGCGCTCCTCGGCGGCGGTCGTCGCGACCAGTCCCGACACCTCGGCGACGAGCGCCGCCCCGGGCGCACCCGCCAGCGGCACGCCGGCCTCCGCGAGCGCGGCGGTCCCCCGGCGCACCGCCTCGTCGGCCGCGTGCAGCTCCCGCTCGTGGCTCGCCACCTCGCGGCGGTCCCGCTCGCGCACCGGCGCCGGGCGGGCCGCGGCCAGGGCCTCGGCCACCGTGGCCCAGCCCGCCGCCAGCGCGCCCGCGAGGGCCGCCGCGCCGCTGCGCACGGTCTCCTCGTGGGCGGGGACGAGGGTGCCCACGGCGTCGGCCGCCGTCCGGGCGAGCCCGGCCCGCTCGTCGGCCCGGGCGAGCAGGTCGGCGTGCCGGGCGGCCGGGGACCGGCCCCCCGGGTCCTCGCCGAGGGCCTCCTGCAGGACCGTGGCGAGCCGGGCGACCTCGGCCTCGGCGGACCCGACGGCGGCCAGGCACCCGGCGAGCCGGGCGGCCGCCGCCGTGACGCGCTCGCCCGCCGCCTCCTGCTCCGCCCGCACCCGGTCCAGCTCGGCCGTGGTGGTCCCGCAGCGTGCCGCCGCGGCCGAGGCCGCCGCCACGGCTCCGCGGGCGAGCCCCACGTGCCCGCCGAGCGCGTCGCGCACCGCCCGCAGGGCCTCCCCGCCGAGCAGCGCCCCGGGCGCGACCACCAGCTCCGGGACCGCCCCGGCGGCGAGCGTCTCCTGGGCCGCGAGGCGGCGGGCCGCCACGTCGGCCAGCGCCGTCCTGGCGGCCACGGCGACCGCCGACGCCTCGGCCGCCGCGGTGCGCGCCGCGTCCTCGTCGTCCGGGCCGACGGGGGCGGCCTCGCCGGCCGCGGGCGCCGGGTGCTCGGTGGCCCCGCACACCGTGCACGGCTCCCC
This sequence comes from uncultured Actinomycetota bacterium, assembly GCA_963750335.1. Taxonomy (GTDB): domain Bacteria; phylum Actinomycetota; class Actinomycetes; order Actinomycetales; family JBBAYJ01; genus Aquipuribacter. The sequence continues at coordinate 403,181 of CAVVQD010000008.1, read as the reverse complement.
CGGCACGAGGCCGCGGGCCAGCTCGGCGGACATGCCGGCCAGCCGGGCCCGGCGCAGGTCGTCGTGGTGCTCCTCCGCGCGACGTGCGGCGGCGCGGGCCTCGATGTCGTCGAGCTCCGCCCCGGCGACCTCGTCGACGAGCCGCGCGAGCCGGCCGGCGACGGCGACGAGCCCGGTCCACCGCTCCACCTCGTGCTGCGCCGCGGCCAGCCCTGAGGCCTCGGCCCGGTCCTCGTCGAGCTGCGCCCGCAGCGCGGCCGCCCGCACCGGGAGCTCCTCGAGGACCGACCGGTCCTGGTCGAGCGCCGTCCGCGACGCGACGGCGGCGGCGCGGTGCCCCTCGAGCGCGACCAGCTGCTCCTGGTGCCGGACGACGTCCGGGCCGACGGACCGCAGCCGGGTGCGCTCCACCACGGCGTCGTGGGCGAGCAGGTCCACGGCCGCGGCCAGGCGACGGACGGCGTCGTCGTCCAGCCCCTCGAGCGCGGCCCCGTCGAGCCCCGGCCCGTCGTCGTCCAGCCCCTCCGGGTGAGTCCCGCCGTGGTCGGCGAGCCGGGCGAGCGCGGTGCGGGCGGCCTCCTGCGCGGCGTGCAGCCGGTCGAGCGAGCGCGCGTGCACGTCGTGCAGCACGACGACGCCGGCCGCGCGGTCCGCGTCGGCGAGCCCCTCCGCGAGCGCGGCCACCTCCGGCGCGCGGTCCAGCAGCCGGGCCTGCGTGCGGGCCGCGCCGAGGAGGGCGGCGAGCGCTCGGACCCGGTCCGCCACGGCCGCGTGGCCGGTGCGGGCGGAGCGCACGGCGACCGCCGCCGCACCGGCGTGCGCGGCTGCGTCGTCGGCCGCGGCCACGGCCTGCTCGAGGAGGCGCCCCGCCCACCGGGGGAGGTCCCCCTCGGGCGGGTCGTGCTGGGGCGGGTCGTGCTGGCGGTCGTCGGGCGGGTCGTGCTGGGGCCGGTCGTGGTCCGGCGGGTCGTGCTCGGCGCCGGCCGCCGGGGGACCGGCGACCGCGGCGACCCGGTGGGCCGCGTCGTCGACGCGCGCCTGGGCCTGCGCGAGCACGTCACGGGCGCCGTCCCGCTGGTCGCGCAGGTGCTGCTCCACCTGCCGGAACCGGCGGGTGTCGAACAGCGCGCGCAGCACGTCGGCCCGCTCGTCGTCCTTGGCGCGCAGGAAGCGGGCGAAGTCGCCCTGCGGGAGCAGGACGACCTGGAGGAACTGCTCGTGGGTCATGCCGACCAGCCGCGCGAGCTCGTCGTTGGCCTCCTGCACCCCGGACAGCCGGACGACGGGCTCGTCGGCCTCGAGCGCCGCCAGGTCCGGGGCGACGCGGACGCTCACGCTGGCCCCGTCCCGCGTGGTGCCGGTGCCCCGGGCGCGGGGGCGGAGCTGGTCGGGGGTGCGCACGACGTGCACGGCCCGCCCGCCCACGGTGGCCCACAGCTCGACGGAGGTCCGCACGCCGTCGGGCGCGTGGTCGCTGCGCAGCTGCTTGAGCCCGCGGGAGCCGGGCACGCGCCCGAACAGCGCGTACCCCACCGCGTCGAGCAGGCTCGTCTTCCCCGCGCCCGTGGCCCCGCGCAGCAGGAACGGCCCGGCCCCGCTCACCTCGTCCAGGTCGATGTCGACCGTGCCGGGGAAGGGACCGAAGGCGGTGACGCGCAGGCGGTGCGGGCGCATCAGGCGGCCCCGGCCGAGGCGTCCGACGGGCGGCCGGCGGCGCCCGGCAGGCGCCGGCAGGCCTGCCGGCGGGCGGTGCGGCCAGCTCGCGGAGGTCCAGCTCGTCCTGCTCGACGGGGTCCGGGTCCACGGCGGCCAGGTCCTCCAGGACGCGACGGGCGAGCGCCTCCTCGCCGGCCCCCGCCGGCACGCCCTCGGGCGTGCCGGCCCCGTCGAGGTCGGCGGCGCGCACGGCGGCGAACGCGGCGGCCAGGGCGGCGCGCTCGGCCGGGGTGGCCTCGGTGCCGCGGACGTGGGCGACGAAGCCGACGGCGACCTCCGTGTCGTCGGTCGAGGACCGGAGCCGCTCGACCGCGGGCCGCTCCGCCGCCCGGCCCTGCGGTGCCCACTCCAGGGCGACGGCGTGCGGGAAGCGGGCCTGCAGCCGACGCATGGCCTCGGCCGGGCGGGCGGCGTCGGTGAGGACCGCCTTGACGTGGTGGTCCTCGGCCGCCGCGTGGGCCCGGCTGCCGAGCAGGTCCTCCAGGGTCCCGGTGAGCTGGCTCAGCGGCCGGTGCACGGGAGCCTCGACACGTTCGACCCGCACGGCGCCCGCGGCGTCGAGGTCGACCAGCCAGCTGCCCTTGCGGTGGGCGCGCTCGGAGAAGGAGAACGCCACGGGCGAGCCGCTGTAGCGCAGCGTCTCCTCGAGCACGTGCGGGCCGTGCAGGTGGCCCAGCGCGGTGTAGGAGAACGGCCTGAACGCCTCGACCGCCACCCGGTCCACGGTGCCCACCCGGGCCGTGGCTGCCCCGGCGCCCGAGGGGACCGACGAGGCAGACAGGACGGACGGGACGGACGGGACGGACGGGACGGACGGGACGGGGGCGGCGGGGCAGCAGCCGATCTCGCGCTCGCTGTCGGAGCGGTCGGCCGGGCGGACGCCGGCCGCCCAGGTGTGCGCCAGCGCCACCGTGCGGGCCCGGCCGGACGCGCGCGCCTCGGCGGCCGCGAGGGCGGCGGCCCGCGACACGACGCCCTCCTGGCTGCGGGCGACGTGGTCCACGGGCCCTTCGTCTCCCGCGGACAGGCGGGCGAGCACCCCGGCCGTCGTCGTGGGCTCCAGGTAGGGCAGCGGGTAGAGGGCGACCGGGCCGTGCTCGTCGTGCAGCACGACGGGCTCGGCCACCCGCGCCGGGTCGGTGCGGACGTGCACCCCGGCCCGGTCCAGCAGGCCGGAGTGGGTGCCGAGCCGGGCCGGCGAGTCGTGGTTGCCGCTGGAGACGACCACGCGGGCCCCGGCGGCGGCGAGGCGCAGCAGGGCCTGCTCCCACAGCAGGAGGGACTCCACCGGGGGGATGGCCCGGTCGAACACGTCGCCCGCGACGAGGACCACGTCGACCTGCTCCTGGCGCACGACGTCGAGGACGTGGTCGACCCAGGCCTCGGAGGCGCCCGTCAGGTCCGCGCCGTGGAGGCGGCGGCCGAGGTGCCAGTCGGAGGTGTGGAGCAGGCGCATGCCACGACGCTAGGTCGGGGCCCGGACACAACCCCGCAGGCTGGCCGACGGCGGGTCCGTGGGGGAGCGGCCGCGGCGCACGCGGTGGGTCAGAGGCGGACGACGTCGGCCAGCAGCCGCTCGAGCAGCGCGAGGTCCACGACGGTCGTGGAGTCCGCGACGAGGGCGTCGACGAGCGTGAGGTCTGCCGTGCGGGGTGCGTCCATCCCCCGACGGTAGGCACCCCCGCGGTCCGTCACCCTGCGTCCTGGCCCGCCCGGGCCGCGGTCAGCCGTTCGGCGCAGCGGGTCCCTGACGCTCGGGGCCCGGGCGCTCACCCGCCGTGCTCGGCAGGTCCGGACGGGTGGCGCCCTCCTGCGCCTGCGCCTCGCGCAGCTCGGCGGCGCGCAGCTCGGCGTCGCGGCGCTCGGCCCGCACGACCAGGCCGCGGTTGCGCCTGACCATGTCGCGCACGAGCAGCACGAGCGCGACCGCGACCCCGAAGGTGACGAGGAACCCGACGGTCCCGGGCGTCACGAGGCCGGGCTCGGGGGTGCGGACCACCTGGCCCGGGGCCGGGCTGGGGGCCGGGCCGGCCAGCCGGACCGTGCCGAGCCCGGGGACGGCCTGGGCGAGCCCCCACAGCGCGAGCGACGCGGACGTCACGGCCGGGCCCCCGCCGACAGGTGCTCGTGCACGCCGGCGAAGAGGTCGTCCTCGAGGTCGGCGTCGGCCACCTCGACCCCGGGGGCGGCCACGGGCCCGCCGACCAGGCTGCGTGCGAGCTCGAACTCCTCGGTCGGCCACACCTCCCGCCGGGTGGCGGCGGGCACCTTGAACCACATGCCGTCGGGGTCGACCTGGGTGGCGTGGGCCAGCAGCGCCCGGTCGGCCGTCTCCAGGTGGTCCCCGACGGGCACCTTGGTGGTGACGGCGCGCTCGGCCCGCTCCTCCCAGCGCTCCATCCACTCCGCGAACGGCGACTCCGCGCCGGCGTCGAGCAGGGCCTGGTGGTAGGCCATGATCTTGCCCCGCGAGAAGGTCTGGTTGTAGTACAGCTTGAGCGGCGACCACGGCACCTCGCCGTGGCCCGGGTAGCGCGCCGGGTCGCCCGCGGCCTCGAAGGCCTCCAGCGACACCCGGTGGCACATGATGTGGTCGGGGTGCGGGTAGCCGCCGTCCTCGTCGTACGTGGTCATCACGTGCGGACGGAACTCCCGGACCAGCCGGACCAGCGGCGCGGCGGCGATCTCCAGCGGCTCCAGGGCGAAGCAGCCGTCGGGCAGCGGGGGCAGCGGGTCGCCCTCCGGCAGCCCGGAGTCCACGAACCCGAGCCACCGGTGCTGGACGCCGAGGATCCGGACGGCCTCGGCCATCTCCTTGCGGCGGAACCCCACGATGTCGCGCTCGACCTCGGGGTCGTGCTGCAGCTGGGGGTTGAGGACGTCGCCGCGCTCCCCGCCCGTGCAGCTGACGACCATGACCTCGACGCCCTCGGCGACGTAGCGCGCCATGGTCGCGGCGCCCTTGCTCGACTCGTCGTCCGGGTGCGCGTGCACCGCCATCAGGCGCAGCTGCTCGCCCACTGAGTACCTCCTGCTCGTCGCCCCTGCGGGCCCCTGCCGAGCCCCACCGGCGCCCGACCGGGGACCAGTGTCCCCGACGGCACCGTCACCCCCGCACACCCGGTCGCCCGTCGGTCCTCCCCGGCGCCGGGGCAGGATGGGGCCATGGAGGCGAGCAGGCCCGTGGACGACGTCGCGGCGCGCTACGCCCGCCCCCGCGGCGGCCGCGCCCGGTGGACCCGCCGGCTCCTCGTCGTCGCCGGCGTCCTGGCCCTCGTCCTGGTCTCCGTGAGCGTGGCCTCCTCGGTGCTCGACCACGAGGTCCGCTGGCGCGACGTGGGCTTCGAGGTGGTCTCGCCGGAGCAGGTCCAGGTCCGGTTCGAGGTCTACGGCCGGGTCGGGGACGAGGTGCGCTGCCAGGTGCGCGCCACCGACGCCCGGTACTCCGACGTCGGGCAGGTGGACGTCGACCTGGGGCCGCTGGAGGCCCGCGCGGAGCGGGTGAGCGTCGAGCTCCGCACCCTCGGCGAGGCGTCGAGCGCGTCGGTCCGCACCTGCGTCCTGCGCCCCTAGCGGTACCCTGGTCGATCAGCCTGTCGGCGCGCACGCCCGCCGACGGCGGTCCGGCTCCCCGGCAGGGGGCCGCCGACGCCCGACCGGCACGGCGACGCAGCCGGCCGGACGCAGCCACGACACAGCACCGAGGGAGACCCGCATGTCCGACCCCAGCACCAACGTCACCTGGCTGACCCAGGAGGCCTACGACCGGCTCAAGGCCGAGCTCGACCACATGACCGGTGAGGGGCGGCTGGAGCTGGCGCGCAAGATCGAGGCCGCGCGCGACGAGGGCGACCTCAAGGAGAACGGCGGCTACCACGCGGCCAAGGACGAGCAGGGCAAGCAGGAGGCCCGCATCCGCCAGCTCGAGCAGATGCTCGAGGAGGCCCAGATCGGCTCGGCCGACGACGTCGTCGTCGACGGCAAGGTCCACGCCGGCATGGTCGTCACCGCGAGCGTCGGCGGGTCCGAGGAGCGCTTCCTGCTCGGCAGCCGCGAGATGGCCTCCACCACCGACCTCGACGTGTTCAGCGAGAAGTCGCCCCTGGGCGGCGCGGTGCTGGGCAAGAAGGTCGGCACGAGCACCAAGTTCTCCGCACCGAACGGCAAGGAAGTGGCCGTCAAGATCCTCAAGGCCGAGCCCTTCACGGGCTGAGCGGCAGCACCAGGCACCCGCAGCACGCACGAGGGCCCCGTCACCGGCCGGTGACGGGGCCCTCGTGCGTCGCCGGGCTCCCGGTCCCGGCCGTCACCCGGGAGCTCAGCGCGCGGCGGCCCGCTGGTACTGCCGGACGGTGAGGGGCACGAAGACGAGCAGGATCGCCAGGCCCCACAGCACCGTGTAGAGGACCGGGTTCTGCAGCGCCCACCCCGTCGGGTCGGGGGTGCCGGGCGGCAGGTTGCCGAACAGCTCGCGCGAGGCCTGCGTCACCGTGGACACCGGGTTCCAGCTGGCGAACCACCGCAGCGGGGCCGGGAAGCCGTCCAGCGGCACGAAGGTGTTGGCGATGAACGTCAGCGGGAAGATGACGATGAAGGTGACGTTGTTGAACACCTCGGGCGTGCGCACCAGCAGCCCGAAGAAGGCCATGACCCAGCTGATGCAGTACGCGAAGAACAGCAGCAGGGCGTAGCCCAGCAGCGCCTCCCCCACCGAGGTGTCGATCCGCCAGCCGATCGCCAGGCTGGTGAGCGACATGATGATGATGGTCAGCACGTTGTTGACGACGTCCGCGGTCGTCCGCCCCACGAGCACCGCCGAGGGCGCCATGGGCAGGGAGCGGAACCGGTCGATGATCCCGGTCTTGACGTCCTGCGCCATCCCCGAGCCGGTGATGGTCGCCCCGAAGATCACCGTCTGGGCGAAGATGCCCGCGATGAGGAACTCCCGGTAGGCCGCCGGGTCCACCCGCCCGCCGTCGATCGAGATCGCGCCGCCGAAGACGTAGGCGAACAGCAGGATGAACATGATCGGGCTGACGATCGAGCCCGACCAGCAGGTCGGGGACCCGCTTGATCTTGATGAGGTTGCGGCGGGCGACCGTCCAGCCGTCGCCGACCGCCTGGAACGGGCTCGTCGTCGGCACGGGCCGCTGCGGGGCCGTGGTCGTGCGGTCGTGGGTCTGCGTGCTCATGCGGCTGCTCCAGCCTTGTCGTCCTCGGCGCCGTGGCCGGTGAGGGTGAGGAACACGTCGTCGAGCGTGGGCCGGCGGATCCCGGCGTCGAGCACCGCGACGCCTGCGGCGTCCAGCGCGCGGAGGGCGTCCACGAGCATGCCCACCCCGCCGCTGACCGGGACCGTCAGCGTGCGGGTGTGCTCCTCGACGCCCACCTCGCTGCCGGTGAGGCCCGCGAGCGCCTGCTGCGCGGGCAGGACCTGCGCCGCGTCGCGCACGGTGACCTCGATGCGCTCGCCGCCCACCTGCTGCTTGAGCTCGTCGGCCGTGCCCTGCGCGATGACGCGGCCGTGGTCGATGACGGCGATCTTGTCCGCCAGGCGGTCCGCCTCCTCGAGGTACTGCGTGGTGAGCAGCAGCGTCGTGCCGCCCGAGACCAGCTCGGAGATGACGTCCCACATGCCGAGGCGGCTGCGGGGGTCCAGGCCCGTGGTCGGCTCGTCGAGGAACAGCACCTCGGGCTCGGCCACCAGGGCACCCGCCAGGTCGAGGCGGCGGCGCATGCCGCCGGAGTACGTGCCGACCGGGCGCTTGGCGGCCTCGGTGAGGTCGAAGCGCTCCAGCAGGGCCCAGGCCCGGTCGCGGGAGGCCTTGCCGCCCAGGTGGTAGAGCCGGCCGACCATGTCGAGGTTCTCGAACCCGGTGAGGTTCTCGTCCACGGCGGCGTACTGCCCCGACACCCCGATGCGGGAGCGGAGCGTCTTCGCGTCGGCCACCACGTCGAGGCCGGCCACGGTGGCCCGGCCCTCGGTGGCGCGCAGCAGCGTGGTGAGCACGCGCACCGCGGTGGTCTTGCCGGCGCCGTTGGGCCCGAGCAGGCCCAGCACGGTCCCCTGCTGGACGCGCAGGTCGAGCCCGTCGAGGGCCCGGACCTTGCCGTAGGTCTTGACGAGGCCCTCGGCCACGATGATGTCGTTCACGCGCCGATCGTCTCCCCGGGGACCGACAGTCTGCGAACCATTTCGCCGTCGGCCCAACGGCGGGCCTGCTGCGGGAGGTGCTGGGGCGTCTGCATGCCCCTGCTGACCGACGTCCCGGCCCGGACTGATCGGCGCGGCGGCGCCGAGGGCCAGGCCGGGCGTCGGCTGCTCGGCGTCGGCTGCTCGGCGTCGGCTACTCGACCACGACGGGGTACCCGGCCGCGCGCAGGGCGGCGATGACGGCGTCGCGGTGCTCGCCGCCGCGCGTCTCCAGCTGCAGCGCGACCTCGACCTCGTCCACGTGCAGCCGGGCGGTGGTGCGGCGGTGCTCGACCTCGACGAGGTTGGCGTCGGTGCGGCCGAGCTCCTCCAGCAGGTGCCCGAGGGCGCCCGGCCGGTCGGCGATCTGCACCCGCAGCTGCAGGTACCGCCCGCCCGCCACGAGCCCGTGGCGCAGGACGCGGTGCAGCAGCAGCGGGTCGACGTTGCCGCCGGACAGCACGGCCACCACGGGCGGGACGAACGCGCCGGGGTGGGCGAGGAGGGCGGCGACGGCGGCCGCCCCGGCCGGCTCCACGACGAGCTTGGCGCGCTCGAGCATGAGGACGAGCGCCCGCGACAGGTCCTCCTCGCTGACCGTCACCACCCGGTCGACGAGCTCGGCGACCACGCGGAAGGGGACGTCGCCGGGGCGGCCGACCGCGATGCCGTCGGCCATCGTCGCCATCCGCTCCAGCGCGACGGGCGCCCCGGCGGCCAGCGACGCGGGGTAGGCGGCGGCGCTGCCGGCCTGCACCCCGACCACGGTGACGTCGCGGCCGCGGCGCCGGGCGCGGTCCGCCTCCAGGGCGACCCCGGCGAGCAGGCCGCCCCCGCCGGTGCAGACCAGGACGGTGCGGGCGTCCGGCACCTGCTCGAGCACCTCCGCGCCGAGCGACGCCTGGCCCGAGACCACGTCGACGTGGTCGAAGGGGTGCACGAGGACCGCCCCGGTGCGCTCGGACATCTCGCGCGCGGCCAGCAGGGCCTCGTCGACGCTGCGCCCGACGTGCTCGACCCTGGCGCCGTAGGCGGTGGTCGCCGCCACCTTGGGCAGCGCCGCGCCGACGGGCATGAACACGGTCGCCGTGGTCCCCAGCAGCGAGGCGGCCAGGGCCACGCCCTGCGCGTGGTTGCCCGCGCTGGCCGCCACGACGCCCCGCGCCCGCTCCTCGGGGCCGAGCCTCGCGATGCGGGTGTAGGCGCCGCGGATCTTGAACGAGCCGGCCCGCTGGAGGTTCTCCGCCTTGAGCCAGACGTCCCCGCCGACGAGGTCGCTCAGGGCCCGGTTGCGGACCACCGGGGTGGTGCGGACGACCCCGGCGAGCAGGCGCCGGGCGTCGTCGCGGTCGGCGTCGTCCGGCACGTGGCTGCCCGCGCGCCCGGTGGTCGGGCCGACGGCGCGCCCGGGGACGCTGGTCTCGCTCACCGGGCCCCGTCCGAGGGCCCGGCGGGCGAGATGACGACCGAGCCCGGCGCCGGGTCCTCGTCGGCGTCCTCGGCCTCGCGCTGCCCCGGCCTCTCCGGCCTCTCCGGCCCGGCCCTCGCGGTCCCCTGCCGTGACCGCTCCGGGACCCGGGTCCTCCGGGGGCGCCACCACGGGGACGGCCTCCGGAGAGGCCAGCGACCGGACGAACGTCACGAGCATGGCCAGCAGCGGCACGGCGAGCACGCCGCCGACGATGCCGGCCAGCACGAGGCCGGTGGTGATGGCGCTGACCACCGCGAGCGGGTGGAGCTCGACGGCGCGGCCCAGCAGCAGCGGCTGCAGCACGTAGGACTCCAGCTGCTGCACCGCGAACACGATGGCGAGCAGCACCAGGGCGCTCACCAGCCCCTGGCTGACCAGGGCGACCAGCACGGCGAGCGCGCCGGTGACGACCGCGCCGACCAGCGGGACGAAGGCACCGACGAACGTGATGACGGCGATGGGCAGGGCGAAGGGGACACCGAGCACGGCGGCGCCGATGCCGATGCCGAGCGCGTCGACCAGGGCGACCACGGGCAGCGCCCGGACGTAGCCGGCGAGCGTGGCCCACGAGCGCCGGCCGGCCACGTCGGCGCGGGAGCGGCCGTCGCGCGGCAGCAGGGAGACGAGGAACGACCAGATCCGGGGCCCGTCGGCCAGGTAGAAGAACACCGCGAACAGGGTGAGCAGCACCCCGGTGAGCACCGAGGTGAGGGTGCCGGTGGCGGTGAGGGCGCCCGACATCAGCCCGGTGGACTCCTCGACCACCCCGTTGACCGCGTCGGAGATGGACGCCTCGACCTGCGCGAGGCTCACGCCGAGCAGGTCGGCGACGAAGGCCAGGATCTGCTCCAGGCCTTCCCCGGCCGAGGTCCCGAACTCGCCGATCTCGGTGGCGATCTGCTGCGACACCGCGGTGAGGGTGAGCGCGAGGACCGCGACGAACACCGCCACCGACAGCCCCGCCGCGGGGTAGCGGGGCACCCGGCCCCGCAGCAGGCCGCGGTGCAGCGGGGACAGCAGCGCGGCGACCAGCACGGCGAGCAGCAGCGGGACCGCGACCAGGCGCACCCGGTCCAGCAGGAGGAAGCCGAAGACGTACACCGACACCGCGACGACGAGCAGGCGCCAGCCCCACGCGGTGGCGATCTCCAGGGCCCGCGGCACCGGCACGGGCCGCGCGGGGGGCGCGGCCGAGGCGGGCGGCGCCACCGCCCGGACGGCCTGCGGCGCGACGGGCTGCAGCACCTGCCGGGCGACCGGGCCGGCCTCGCCGGGGGCCACGGGCTCGCGCGGGGTCGCCATGCGCCCATCTCACCACCTGGCGGGCGCCCCCCGCCGCGACGTGCCTAGGCTGCGTCCATGCCGGCCCAGACCACGCCGTCCGCTCCTCCCGCGCTCCCCTCCACCCTCGGCGCGCTGCGCGCGTCCGGGTACGTGTCCCGTGACGTCCGCACCGAGCTCCGCGACAACCTGCTGGCGCACATGCGTGCCGGCACCCCCCGCTTCGACGGCGTCGTCGGCTTCGACGACACCGTCCTGCCCGAGGTCGAGCGCGCGCTGCTCGCCGGGCACGACATGGTCCTGCTCGGCGAGCGCGGCCAGGGCAAGACCCGGCTGCTGCGCTCGCTGGTCTCGCTGCTCGACGAGTGGAGCCCCCACGTGGCCGGCTCCGAGCTGTTCGAGGACCCGCTGGCCCCGGTCCTGCCCGTCACCCGGGCCCGCGCCGAGGCCGAGGGCGACGACCTGGCCGTGGCGTGGCGCCACCGCAGCGAGCGCTACAACGAGAAGCTCGCCACCCCGGACACCTCCATCGGCGACCTCATCGGCGACGTGGACCCGGTGCGCGTGGCCGAGGGCCGCTCCCTCGGCGACCCGGAGACCATCCACTTCGGCCTGCTGCCGCGCACCAACCGCGGCATCTTCGCCGTCAACGAGCTCCCGGACCTGGCCGAGCGCATCCAGGTCGGCCTGCTCAACGTGCTCGAGGAGCGCGACCTCCAGGTCCGCGGCTACGCGCTCCGCCTGCCGCTGGACGTGCTCCTGGTCGCCAGCGCCAACCCCGAGGACTACACGAACCGCGGCCGGATCATCACCCCCCTCAAGGACCGCTTCGGCGCCGAGGTCCGCACCCACTACCCGGTGGACCTGCAGGCCGAGGTGGAGCTCGTCACCCAGGAGGCCGCGGTCGGCCGCGACGGCGTGGCCCGGGTGCCCTCGCACCTGGTCGAGGTGCTGGCGCGGTGGACCCGCGCCGTCCGGGACTCCCCGTCGGTGGACTCCCGCTCCGGGGTCTCCGCACGCTTCGCCGTGGCCGCCACCGAGACGGTGGCCGCGGGCGCGGACCGGCGCGCCGCGCTGCTCGGCGAGGACGGCCCGGCCGTGGCGCGGGTGACCGACCTGGAGCCCGCGGTCGGGACCCTGCGCGGCAAGGTCGAGTTCGAGTCCGGCGAGGAGGGCCGCGAGCTGGAGGTCCTCGCCCACCTGCTCCGGGTGGCCACCGCGGAGACCTGGCGCGACCGGCTCGGCGGGGCGGACCTGTCCGGCTTCCTCGACCGGGTCGCCGAGGGCGGGCACGTGGACGTCGGCGACGACGTCCGGGTGGGCGACCTGCTCGGCTCCGTCGGCACCGTCGACGGCCTGGGGGCGGTGTGCGCCCGGCTCGGCCTGGAGGACGCGCCGCTGCCGGCGGAGGTCGCCGCGGTCGTCGAGTTCGTCCTCGAGGGGCTGCACCTCACGCGGCGGCTGTCCAAGGAGGCGGTCGAGCCCGGCCGGGTCCGCTACGGCGCCCGGACGCGGCCGCGCGCCGTGGGCGAGGACGGCTAGGCCGTGACCCCGGTCGACGGGAGCGGCGGCAGCAGGTCCGGGGGCCGGGGCGGGGACCCCCGGCCCGGACGCGGCTACCGGTACGGCGCCTGGCGCGGCGGCGCCGACCCGCTCGCCCCGCCCTTCGACGTCCGCGCCGCGGTCGACGAGATCGGCGAGCGCGTGCTCGAGGGCGAGAGCCCCCGCGAGGCGATGAGGCGGCTGCTGCGCGAGGGCCAGGACGGGCGCCCCGGCCTGGACGAGCTGCGGGCCCGGGCCGCCCGCCGACGCCGCGAGGTGGCCCGGCGCGGCGACGCCGACGGCGCGCTGACCCGGGCCCAGGCCCAGCTGGACCAGGCGCTGGCGCTGGAGCGCGACGCCCTGGCCGCGCGGCAGGACGACGACGCCCGCTTCGACGAGACGCGGCTGGCCTCGCTGCCCCGCTCGACCAGCCGCGCGGTGCAGGAGCTCGCCGACTACTCCTGGACCTCCCCCGAGGCGCAGGAGCTGTTCCAGGGCATCCTCGACGGGCTGCAGGCCGAGGTGCTGGACCACCAGTTCGAGGGCATCTCCGAGGCGCTGAAGCAGATGGCCGAGGGCGGCGGCCAGGAGGCGCTCCGCAGGCCCTGCAGCAGATGCTGTCCGACCTCGACGACCTGCTGGACGCCCACGCCCGCGGCGAGGACACGACCGAGCAGTTCGAGACGTTCATGGCCTCCCACGGCGACCTGGTCCCCGGCGAGCCGAAGGACACCGACGAGCTCATCGACGCCCTCGCGCGGCGCAGCGCCGAGGCGCAGCGGCTGCTGCGGTCGATGAGCGCGCAGCAGCGGGCCGAGCTGGCCGCCCTCACCCAGGCCGCCCTCGGCCGCGACCCCGGCCTGGCCGAGGCGATGGCCCGCCTCTCGGACCGGCTCCAGCAGGCCCGGCCCGAGGCCTTCGAGCGGCGGCCCGGCCGCGGCGGGCTCACCGGTGACGAGCCGCTCGGCTACGGCGAGGCCGCGAGCGCGCTCGGCGAGCTCGGCGACCTCGACGACCTGCTGGACTCCCTGGGCCAGGAGCACCCCGGCGCCACCCTCGACGACGTCGACGTGGACCAGGTCGAGCGCGCTCTCGGCCGCTCCGCCGCCCAGGAGGTGGCCGCGCTGCGGGAGCTGGAGCGCCAGCTGCGCGAGCAGGGCTGGGTGACCGGCCCGGCCGAGGAGGCCCGCCTCAGCCCCAAGGCGATGCGCCGGCTCGGGCAGAGCGCCCTGCGCGCCGTCGCCCAGCGGCTGACCGGACGCGGCCGCGGCGAGCACGAGGACCCACGGGCCGGTTCCTCGGGCGAGCCGACGGGCGCCTGGCGCGAGTGGCGCTTCGGCGACGAGCAGCCCCTCGACGTGGTCCGCACCGTGCAGAACGCGGTGCTGCGCAGCGCCCAGCAGCCGGCCGGCCGCCGCACGACCGGCCCCGGGTCCGGCGCCGTCCGGCTGGCCGTGGAGGACATGGCCGTGGTCGAGACCGAGGACCGCAGCCGCGCCGCCGTCGCCCTGTGCGTGGACCTGTCGTTCTCCATGGTGAGCGAGGGCCGCTGGGCGCCCATGAAGCGCACCGCCCTGGCGCTGCAGCACCTCGTCAGCACCCGCTACGCCCACGACTCCCTGCAGGTCATCGGCTTCGACCGCCACGCCCGGCCGATGACCACCACCGAGCTCGCGCACGTCGAGCCGGAGTACGTGCAGGGCACCAACCTGGCCCACGCGCTGGCCCTGGCGCGCCAGCACGTCTCCCGCCACCCCGACGCGACGCCGGTGGTCCTCGTGGTCACCGACGGAGAGCCCACCGCCCACAACGAGACCTGGACCGGGCCCGACGGGCGGGTCGAGGTGGAGGCGGTGTTCGACTGGCCGCCGCGCCCGGAGACCGTCGAGGCCACGGTCCGCGAGGTCGACGCGCTGACCCGGATGCGGGTGCCGATCGACGTGGTCATGCTCGGCGAGGACGCGGGCCTGGTCCGGTTCGTCGACGCCATCGCCCGCCGCAACGGCGGCCGGGTGCTGTCGGCGGACCCGGACCGGCTCGGCGGGGCGGTGGTCGCGGACTACCTCCGCGCGCGCCGTGGCTGAGGCGCCGCCGGACCCCGCCGCGCCGCTGCCGGCCGGCGCCGGTCCGGGACCTGCCGCTGCCCCGTCGGGACGGGTGCCGATGCCCGGGCCGGTGTGGGTGCTGGCGGCCGTGGCGCTCGTGGTCGCGCTCGGCTTCGGGATCGTCGTGCCGGCGATCGCCCTCTTCGCCCGCGAGTTCGGGGTGGGCCGCACGGCCGTCGGGCTCGCGGTCAGCGCCTTCGCCTTCTGCCGCTTCGTCACCAGCCCGTTCGGGGGCCGGCTCGTCGCGCGCCACGGCGAGCGCACGGTGCTGGTCGCGGGCCTGCTGCTGGTCGCGCTCACCTCGGGCGCGGCGGGGTTCGCCCCGAGCTTCGGCGTGTTCGTCCTGCTCCGCGCGGCCGGCGGGGCCGGGTCGGCCGCGTTCTCCATCGCCGCGCTCACCCTGCTGCTGCGCGTCGCCCCGCCCGAGGCCCGCGGCCGCGCGACGGCCACGTTCCAGGGCGGGTTCCTGCTCGGCGGCGTGGTCGGCCCCGGCTTCGGCGGCCTGCTCACCGACCTCGGCACGTGGGTGCCGTTCGTCACCTACGCGGGGTTCCTGCTGCTGGCCGCCGTGGTCGCCGTCGTCGGCCTGCCGTCGGCCCGGCAGGTCGCGGCCCAGGCGGGCCCGGCAGCAGGCGGGACGGCCGCGGTCGCGGCGCCCGAGAGCCTGTCCGTCGCCGCCCGGCTGCGCGAGACCCGCCGGATGATCGGCCACCCGGTGTTCCTCGTCGCCCTCGTGGCCAACCTCGGCGTCGGCTGGATGCTCTTCGGCGTCCGCAACTCCCTCGTCACCCTCTACGTCGTCGACCTCGGCGGGACCGCCACCGTCGCCGGCGTCGTCCTGCTGCTCGGCGCCCTGGCGCAGGGCGTGACCCTGCGGCTGGCCGGCGGTCTCGCGGACCGGCGCGGCCGGCGCCCGGCGATCCTGCTCGGCTCGTGGCTGTCCG
This sequence comes from uncultured Actinomycetota bacterium, assembly GCA_963750335.1. Taxonomy (GTDB): domain Bacteria; phylum Actinomycetota; class Actinomycetes; order Actinomycetales; family JBBAYJ01; genus Aquipuribacter. The sequence goes on along the minus strand of CAVVQD010000008.1, from coordinate 387,929 downwards.
CCGGCTTCGTCGGGCTGCTCGCCGTGCCGCTCACCGGGGCGTCCGGCCTGGTCGTGGCCGGGGTCGCGATGGCCGGCTTCGGCGCGGGGGCGGCGTTCCTGGCCAGCGCGCCGGGCGCCCTGGTCGGCGACCTGGGCCGGACCTCGTCCCGGGTGGCGGTCTTCCAGATGGCCAGCGACCTCGGCGCGGTGTGCGGGCCGCTCGCCGCGGGCGCGCTCGCCGACGCCAGCGGCTACCCGCTCGCGTTCGGGGTGAGCGCGCTGGTGGTCGCCGCGGCCGGCGTGTTCGCGCTGCGGATGCCGGAGACCGCCCCCGGCGTGCCGGCCGGCCCGTCGGGCGCCCGGACCGTCTGACCCCGCCCCGGCCCCGGCCGGGGCGGGGCACGACCCGTCAGGGCGCGCGGCGAGCAGGTGAGACGGCCGGACGGGGGCACGGCCTGTCCGCAGCCGCCGTAGCATCGTCGGAGGGCCCGGCGGCACGGCCGAGCCGTCGCGGGCCACGACGGAGAGACGACGATGACCGACACCACCACACGCCACGACGCGCCCGGCGGCGCCCGCCCGCCGCGCCCCTCCCGACGCCGGCGCACGGTCCGGCGGACGGTGGTGCTCGTCGTCGTGGCCGTCCTCGTCGGCGTCGCCGGCGTGGCCGCGCTCGGGGTGCTCACCGCCGACGTCGTGGTGCGGCAGCGCTACGACGCCCGGATCGAGCGCTTCGACGACCCCGCCGACAGCATCCCCGAGGAGTCGCGCCCGCCCGAGGGGGTGGACGGGGCCATGACGTTCCTGCTGCTCGGCAGCGACAGCCGCATCTCCGCCGGCGACGCGTCGCAGTGGCAGGCCGGCGCCCAGCGCACGGACGCGATCATGCTCGTCCACCTGCCCGCCGACCGCTCCGCCCTGTACGTCATGTCCGTCCCGCGCGACACCTGGGTCGACATCCCCGGCCACGGCCAGGCCAAGATCAACGCGGCCTTCTCCTACGGCGGGCCCGCCCTCATGGTGCAGACCATGGAGCAGCTCACCGGTCTGCGGATGGACCACACGGCCGTCGTGGACTTCGAGGGCTTCGCGACCATGACGGACGCGCTCGGCGGCGTCACCATCACCGTCCCCGAGGACACCAGCGACATGCGGGCCTCCTTCGAGGCCGGCACCTACCGGATGGACGGCGACACGGCCCTGGACTACGTGCGCCAGCGCTACGGGCTGGACGAGGGCGACTTCGACCGGGTCCGGCGCCAGCAGAACTGGGTGCGGGCGGTCTCGCGGGAGGCGCTCTCGCGGCAGACGCTGACCAGCCCCCGGACGCTGGACGAGTTCCTCCTCGCGGCCACGTCCTCGGTCAGCCTCGACGCCGGCTTCGGCGCCGACGACCTGCGCGACCTCGCCTTCGAGCTGCGCGCCGTGCGCGAGGAGGACATGCGCTTCCTCACCGTGCCGACCGCCGGGACCGGCCGCAGCTCCGACGGGCAGTCCATCGTGCTGCTCGACGAGGCGGCCGCGGACGGGCTGTTCGGGTCGCTGTCGTCCGGCACCACCGCGCAGTGGGTCCAGGACAACGACGTCGACCTGCTCGACGAGCGGGTGGAGTAGCCGGGCTCAGGCCGGGCCGGCGGACGCCGCCAGGGCCAGCAGCCCCAGGGCGCACAGCACGTAGGAGGCGTCGACGGCCGTGGCCGCCGCGTCGGGCACGTGCCACATGCCGGCGTGGTCGCCGAGCACCGCCCCCAGCACGCGGCCGGCCCGGGCGTCGTCGCCGTGGCGCAGCACCCCGCCGGAGCCCACGAGCAGCTCCACGTCGCGCAGCGGGCGCAGCGGGCTGCCGGGCACGGCGGGCCGGGCGTGCCGGCGCACCGCGGCCACGGCGGCCGCCACGGCCAGGTCCGTGTCCAGGCCCTGCGCGGCCGCGTCGTCGGCCAGGGCGCCGGGGTCCTCGGCCAGGGCCTGCACCGCGGCGGGGTCCAGGGGGCGGTCGAGCAGGCCCGCGAGGCCCTCGACCTCGGCGGCCGCGGCCACGCCCGGGGCCGACCAGCGCATCCCCAGGTCGCCCTCGACGGTGCGCGAGGCGGCCTCCAGCCCGGCGACGTCGGCCTCGACGGAGTCCAGGGACGGCTGGGAGAGCACGGAGTACACGTCGGTCGTCGCGCCGCCGACGTCGACGGCGAGCACCCCGCCGGGGAACGCGCCCGCGAGCGCCTGCACCCCGGCGAGCACGGCGTCCGGCGTGGCGGCGAGGACGACCTGCTCGAAGCCCCGCCCCCGCGACAGCCGGCCGCCGCCGATCACGTGGCGCAGGAACGCGGCCCGCACCGCCTCGCGCGCCGGCAGCGGGCGGAGCCGCCCGATCCGGGGCAGGACGTTGGCCGTGCGCGTGACGGCGGCCCCGGCCGCGCGCAGGGCCTGCTCGGCCTGCTCGGCCACGGCCGCGTTGCCCGCGAGCACCACCGGGAGCCCGCGGGCACCGAGCGCCGGGGCCAGGGCGTCGGCGTTGGCCAGGAGGACCTCGGCGTCGCCGCCGTCGGTGCCGCCGGTCAGCACGACCACGTCGGGGCGGGCGGCGAGCAGGGCGTCGACCGCGGTGGCGTCGAGGCGGCCGTGGGCCAGGTGGACGACGCGCCCGCCCGCCGACACGGCCGCGCGCCGGGCGGCCTCGGCGGTGACGACGAGCTCGTAGCCGACGACCGCGAGCCGGAGCCCGCCGCCGGCCGAGGAGCACACGAGCGGCGGCCCGAAGGCGACCGGGTGGGCGCCCACCTGCTCGCCGAGCAGGGCGAGCACCCCGGACACCCCGTCCATGACGTCGGTGGCCACCGTGGTGCGGTGCTGCGCCGTGGCCACCACGCCGTCGCAGCCGAGCACCGCAGGACGGCCCGCCGACCCGGGGCGCACCCTCACCTGCCCGGGGAGGGTGGCCGCGGGGTCGACGAGCAGCGCCTTGGTCCACGTGGACCCGACGTCGACGCAGACCCGCAGGCCGCTCACGCGCTGCTGCTCGTCCGGGTGCTCGGGGCCGGGCCCGCGACCGGGGACCGGCTCAGGCGGACGCGGCGGCGAGGGCGCCGTCGAGGTCGGCGAGCAGGTCCTCGGCGTCCTCGAGCCCGACGGACAGCCGGACCAGGTCGTCCGGCACCTCGAGCACGGTGCCCGCCACGGACCCGTGGGTCATGGCGCCCGGGTGCTCGATGAGCGACTCCACCCCGCCGAGGCTCTCGGCCAGGGTGAACACCGAGGTCGAGGCGCACGCCTTGAGGGCGGCGTCGCGGCCGCGGGCGAGCCGGAAGCTCACCATCCCGCCGAAGCCGCGCATCTGGCGCGCCGCGACCTCGTGGCCCGGGTGGCCGGGCAGGCCCGGGTAGAGCACCTCGGAGACGGCGGCGTGGCCGGACAGGAACTCCGCCACCTGCCCGGCGGTCGCGCTGTGCCGCTCCATGCGCACCGCGAGCGTCTTGAGCCCGCGCAGGGTGAGGAAGGCGTCGAAGGGCCCGGAGACCGCGCCCATGGCGTTCTGGTGCCAGGCGAGGCGGTCGGCGAGCGGCTCGTCGGTGTGCGGGTCGAGGACGGCGCCGGCCGCCCCGGGCGCCCGGACCACGAGCGCGCCGCCCACGACGTCGCTGTGCCCGCCGACGTACTTGGTCGTGGAGTGCACGACGACGTCCGCCCCGAGCTCGAGCGGGTTCTGCAGGTACGGGCTGGCGAAGGTGTTGTCCACGACGAGCAGGGCGCCGGCCTCGTGGGCGACGGCGGCGACGGCGGCGATGTCGGTCACCGCGAGCAGCGGGTTGGTCGGGGTCTCCACCCAGACGAAGCGGGTCGAGCCCGGGACGACGGCCGCGGCGACGGCGGCCGGGTCGGAGGAGGCGGTGGAGAAGCCCACGCCCCACGGCTCGGCGACGCGGGCGAACAGCCGGTACGTGCCGCCGTAGGCGTCGCCGGGCAGCACGACGTGGTCGCCGGGCCGGGTGAGGGTGCGCACGACGGCGTCCTCCGCCGCGAGACCGGAGGCGAACGACATGGCCCGCGTCGGCTCGCCGCCCGCGGACTCCACCGCGGCCAGGGCCTGCTCCAGGGCGGTCCGGGTGGGGTTGCCCGAGCGGCTGTACTCGTAGCCGACCCCGAGACCGGTGCGCAGGCCGCCGACGCCGTCCTGGGCGTAGGTCGAGGTCGCGTAGATGGGCGGGATGACCGCCCCGGTCTGGGGGTCCGGCTCGGAGCCGACGTGGATGGCCCTCGTGGAGAAGCCCTGGCGGGTGCGGTCCGGTGCGCTCACCCACCAAGATTACGGCCCCCGGGCGGCCCGCCCCTCAACGGAGGGCGAGCGCCGCCGCGAGGACGGCCTGGCTGACCGCCTGGACGAGCAGGAACCGGCGCCACGTGGGCAGCAGCGCGGCGGTCTCGACCCGGCTCCCGGCGGGCAGGACCGCGACCAGCGCGGCCGCCACGTGGACCAGGTGCACCGCGAGCACCGTCACCGCGGTCCTCGCCCCGGCGGACCCGGACGGCACGGTCGAGCCGGACGGCACCACCGACGCCGCGGCCCCGGCGGCGTCGGCCGAGGCCCCGACGACGGCCAGGACCATGAGCCCGGCCACGGCGAGCCACGCCCCGGGCAGCGACGGCCGCCAGGCGGCGAGGAGGGCGAGCAGGACCGGCAGGACGGCCGCGGGCGGCAGGTCGCGGCCGGCGGTCTGGGCGACGACGCCGAGCACCGCCCCGCCGAGGAGGACCAGCCGGGGCAGCAGCGCCGACACCGTGCGGCCGACGCCCTCCGGCAGCCCGGGCGCGGGCGCACGGCCGGGGACCGCGGCGCGCGGCCGGGCCGCCGGCGCCTGCCGGGCGGCGGCCGCCTGCCGGGCCGTCGGCGCCGGACCGTCCGGGCTCACCGGCGCGACCTCTCGCGCGCCCGGACCAGGGCGAGGGTGGCCCGGCCCAGGTCGTCGCCCGCGGGCAGCACCGGCACCCCGGCCGCCCGCAGCGCGTCCAGGCGGCGCCCGCGCTCGAGCAGGACGAGGTCCAGCGCCTGCGCCCCCACGGGGGACGAGCGGTCCGGCTCGAGGTCCGGCGGCAGGCAGTCGACGGCCGACCGTGGTCCGGCCGTGGTGCTGGAGCACCAGGGCCAGGTCGCTGGTGCGGTCGTCGAGGAACGGGGACAGCACGACCGCGAGAGCCCGGGCCGGGACCTGGGACAGCAGGCGGCGCGGCGGCTCGACCCGGCGCAGCGGGGTCCCCTCCGGCACCCGGCCCGGCCCGGCCCGTCGTCCTCGTCGGCCCGGCGTCGCGGCGGGCGGGCGGGGTGCCGGTGGCCGTGGTCGCGGCCAGCGCGGTGCGCAGCCGCAGCAGGTGCCGCCGTCCGGCCCCGGGCCGGACCGCCGCCGCGGGGACGGTGAGGTCCACCGTGCCCACCCGGTCGCCGGCCTGCAGGTGCGCGGCGGCCAGGGCGACGGCGGTGCTCACGGTGAGGTCCAGGCTGCTGCCGGGCCCGAGCGCGCCGCCGTCGGTCTCCTGCGGCCCGGACCAGGTCGCCACGTCGGCGTCGAGGTCGCCGCGGGTGTCGAGCAGCAGCACCACCTGCCCCTCGGCCTCGACCGTGGCGCGGCGCACGTACAGCCGCAGCTGCCCGCCGACCTGGCCGCGCCGGGCGGTGGCGCGCCAGTCGACGTGCCGCAGCCGGTCGCCGGGGCGGAACTCCTCCACGGCCTGCAGGTCGGGCCCCTCCCCGGAGCGGCGGGTGCGGTGCCGGCCCACCACCGAGGTGGCGTGCGGCGGCAGCGGGCCGGCGGCGGCCGGGCGGACGGCGGGCACGACCAGCACGTCGCGCACCGCGCCGGCCGTGGGGCCGACGGCGAGCATGCCGTCCTGGGCGACGCACAGGGCGTCGGGCCGGGCCACGGTGCGGCGCCCCCAGGTCGGGGCCACGGTCAGCGCGACCAGCGCGCGGGGGCGGCGGCCCGGCACCACCCCGACGGTGCCCTGGGGCGTGCGCACCACGACGAGCTCCGCGCCCGCCGCGGCGGGGGCGGCGGTCACCTCGACCGTCACCGGCAGCGGCTCCCCCACCGAGGCCGTCGACGCGGACCGCGCGAGCGCCGGCACCGCGGCCAGGCCCGGCAGCGCCCGGGAGGCGAGCGCGCACGACAGCGCGAGGGGGACGGCGAGCGCGGCCACCTCCGGGGAGCCGAGCGCGAGGCCGGCGACCAGGCCGCCGACGCCCAGGCCGAGCGCGCGGCGGAAGGCCGCCGTCGGCTCCCAGGGCGCCGGGCCGGTGCTCACCCGCGGGACCCCGGCAGCGTCGTCGGGGCAGGGGTCGTGCGCAGGACGTCGGCCACCACCGAGGCGGCGGTCACCGTCCCGTTCCAGGTCTGCACGCCCAGGCTGAGCCGGTGGGCGAGCACGGCGGGGGCCACCTGCTTGACGTCCTCGGGCAGCACCGTGCCGCGGCCGTCCAGGACGGCGAGCGCCCGGGCCACGAGCAGCAGGGCGAGGCTGCCGCGGGGCGAGGCGCCCACCTCCACCGCGGAGTGGGTGCGGGTCGCGGCGGCCAGGGCCACGCAGTAGCGCCAGCACGTCCGGGTCCACGTCGACCTGCTCGACGCCGGCCTGCATCGCCCGCAGGGTCGCCGCGTCGACGACGGCCCGGACCGCGGCCGCCTCGGCGCGGCGGGAGACGCGCCGCCGGAGCACCTCGGCCTCCTGGCCGGGCTCCGGGTAGCCGACGGCGACCCGGACGAGGAACCGGTCGAGCTGGGCCTCCGGCAGGGGGTACGTGCCCTCGTACTCGACCGGGTTCGCGGTGGCGAGGACGTGGAACGGCACCGGGAGCAGCGTGGTCCGGCCCTCCACGGTGACCTGCCCCTCCTGCATCGCCTCCAGCAGCGCGGCCTGCGTCTTGGGGGGCGTGCGGTTGACCTCGTCGGCCAGCAGCAGCCCCGTGAACACCGGACCCGGCCGGAACACGAAGGCCGTCGTCGCGGGGTCGAAGACGAAGGAGCCCGTGACGTCGGAGGGGAGCAGGTCCGGGGTGCACTGCAGCCGGGTGAAGCCGAGCCCGAGCGCCGAGGCCAGGCTCCGGGCGGCGAGGGTCTTGCCCAGGCCGGGGACGTCCTCCACGAGCACGTGGCCGCCGGCGAGCACGGCCGCCAGCGCGAGCCGCAGGGTGCCGGTCATGCCGACCACGGCCCCGCCGACCTCCTCCAGCACCGCCCGGGACAGCTCGGCCACCCGGGCCACGGGCAGCGGCTCCACGTCGTCGGCGCCCCGTGCACCGACCGCCCTCCACGCCCCGCCCGGCCCGGTCGGGCCGGTGGTCGCGTCGCCGGTCGCGGTGGGCTCGGTCATCGGGGTCTCCTCGGGCTGGTGGGCAGGCCGACGGCCGCGCGGGCGGCGTCGGTGCGGGGGTCGGCGACCGGTGCGGCGGCGTCCAGCGCGTCCAGGCGGGCGGCCAGCGCCCGCCGGTCGTCGCGGTCGGCGCGGGCCGCCTCCATGGCGCGCTGGGTGGAGGACACGACGTGCCAGCCGGGACGGGTCCGGCGCGCGGGCGGCGCGGGCCACCGGGTCTCCATCGGTTCCGCGGTGCGCAGGAGCAGCCCGAGGGCGAGGACGGCGGCCGCGGCCAGGGCGGTGCGCGAGGGCGGGGCGCCGACGAACCAGCCCAGGCCGGCCGCCGTCACGGCGGCGGCCAGCGACGCCAGCAGCCGGGCGACCCCCGGCCGCAGCCCGACCAGCGCGCTGCGCCTCACCGGGGGACCCCGTGGTCGGAGGCGGCCGCCAGCAGGTGCTCCAGCGCGGCCCGCGCCCGGCGGACGTCGTCGGGCCCGGCGGTGCCGGCCGGGCCGAACCGCACCCGCGAGTAGGTCCGCCGCAGGTCCGCGAGCACGTCCGGGTCCAGCCCCGGCACGGCGGCCTGCAGCCGCACCGCGAAGTCCGTGGGGGTGTCGGTCCGGACCCGGGCGCTGCCGGCGCGGCCGCCGGCGTCCTCCAGCTCCACCCAGCAGGCCAGCACGGCGTCGTCCGCGCCGCCCGGCCCCGCCCGGTCCAGCCGGTCCAGCCCGGCCCGGGCCGCCCCCGCCACGGCGTCGCGCAGGTCCTCGTCCTCCCCGCCCGGCAGCACCGGCTCGTCCTCGTCCTCGTCCTCCTGCTCGGCGGCGGCGGGGCGGGCCCGCAGGACCGAGCGCACGAGCAGGGCCGCGGCCACCGTGGCGACCAGCAGGGACAGGACGACCTCCGGGGGCATCCCGCCGTCGCGCTCCAGGCCCAGGTCGTCCTCGTCGTCGGCGACCGCGCCCACCTCCTCGCCGGGGCCGCCCGGCCCGTCGACGGAGCCGTCGCCCTCGGTGAGCCGGTCCAGCAGGCTGTCGCCGGACAGCGGCACGGGGCCCAGGGCGCCCGCCCCGGCCACGGCGCCCAGGCAGAGCAGCGCGGCCGCGGCGAGCAGCACGGCGGCGGGCAGCACGGCGGCGGGCAGCACGGCGGCGCGCAGCACCGCGGTGGTCCTGCCCGTCCCGCCCCCGGCCCGCGTCACCCCGGCATCCCAGCACACCCCGGCCGGGAACGAACCTGCACCGCTCCCTGTTGGCAGGGGTGACCCACGAGGAGGACGCATGCTGTTCGGAACCCGAAAGTCCGGTCTGGTCACCGCCGAGGAGGCGCTGCCCGGGCGCGACACCCCGGTGCGCGTGCCCGCGCGGCACACCGTGAAGGGCGCACCGCTGGTCGGTCCCTGGCCCGAGGGCCACGAGGTCCTGTACGTGGCGATGGGCTGCTTCTGGGGCGCCGAGCGCATCTTCTGGCGCCTGGACGGGGTGCACACCACGGCCGTCGGCTACATGGGCGGGCACACCCCCAACCCGACGTACGAGGAGACCTGCACCGCCCGGACCGGTCACACGGAGACGGCGATGGTCGTCTACGACCCGGCCGTCGTGGACCTGGAGCGGCTGTTCAAGGAGTTCTGGGAGAACCACGACCCCACGACGCCGAACCGCCAGGGCAACGACGTCGGCACCCAGTACCGCTCGGCGGTCTTCACGACCACCGACGCGCAGCTCGCGGCGGCGCGGAGACTCCCGGGAGCGCTACCAGCGGGCGCTGACCGCGGACGGCTACGGCCAGATCAGCACCGAGATCCGGTCCGGCGGCCGACGCGGGCCCGTTCTACTACGCCGAGGACTACCACCAGCAGTACCTGGCCAAGAACCCCGGCGGGTACTGCAACCACGGCTTCTGCCAGGTCGGCTACGACCTGGCCGCGCACGGCCAGGACGCCGCGAAGGCGACGCTGCCCCAGGCCTGAGCCCGCACGCACCGGAGCCCGTCCCGACCTCGGTCGGGGCGGGCTCCTCCGCGTCGTGCGCCGGCGGACGGACGCCCCGTGGTTCGTCTTCCTGGTCGTCGGGTGCGGCGTCGCCGTCGGCGACGTGTCCCGACGCGTCATGCAGCGGTCGCGCCCGGCCCCGCAGGACCGGCCCTCCGCCTGAGCTACCCGGCCAGGGTCCCGCCGAACACCTGCCAGGCGAGCAGGGACTTGGCCACCAGGCTGAGCACGACGTAGGCCCGCTCTCCGTAGGCGTAGCGGCGCCAGGGGCCGACGCGGGCGTACTGCAGGGCCTGGTTGAGCCCGAACACGTTGAAGAACAGGAACAGCGACACGATGATCGCGTACACGAAGCCGGGCGGGGCGGCCTCGGACTGCGAGCCGGGCGCGACGACGTAGAGCAGGACCGCCAGCCACGGCACGGAGCCCGCCATGCTGCCGAAGACGAACGGCAGCCACCGGCCGCTGCCCGGCTGCTCGTAGCGCTCCTGCAGCCAGCCGAACAGGATCATCGTCGCGTTGACCGCGAACAGGCCCATGAGCGCCGCCGCGTCGGCGATGCCGGTGATCTGTGCGATGAGGACGATCATCACCGAGCTCGACAGCGCGTACTCGACCCACCGGAAGTAGTTGTGGTGCTGCCGCAGGCCGGCCAGGTAGCGCGGGTACCCCCACGGCGAGGCCACCAGCAGGTGGAAGAACGCGGACAGCGCGAGGAACAGCGCCACCCCGAGCCCGACCGGGGAGCTGAACAGGGTCACCTGCTCGTACAGGTCCGAGCCGGGCGGCCCGTTGAGGTACCCCGCGGTGACGGGCAGCGCGAAGTCGTTCGCCAGCAGCAGCACCGCGACGGCCTGCGCGGCGTGCAGCGCGGCCGCGCCGAGGTTGAGCCCGCGCAGCCCCCGCAGGGAGCCGGTCCGCTCGTCGTCGGCGGCGTCGGGACCAGCGTGCCCGTCGGCGGGCAGGGTGTCGGGCGGGAGGTCGGCGGCGTGCGTCACAGGGATGTCCTCGCAGGCAGGGGGAGGTGCGTCCCCATGATCATCAGCCCTCCCGCGCGGCACCGCCAGACGGCCGCCGCCGCGAGGTCGCACCGGACGCCCGCGGCACGTCGGAGCGACCGCGCCCCGTCGCGGTCCCGGCGGACCTGGCCCGCCCTCAGGCGACGACGGGCGGGACCGACGGCCCCTGCGCCCGGGCCCGGGCGTACAGGGCGAGCAGCACCCCGCTCAGGACGAGCGCGAACCCGACCACCTGCAGCGCGGTGAGCGACTCTCGCCGAACCACCACCAGGCGAGCACCGCCGCCCCGACCGGCTCCAGGGTGGCCACCACCGTGACCGTCGTGGCCGGGATCCAGCGCAGCGCCGCGGTCTCGGCGGCGAACGGCCCGAGGGTGCCCAGCAGCACCACCCAAGCACCAGCAGCAGCAGCGCGACCGCTCCGCCGCCGAGCGCGTCGGGCAGCTCCACCTGCCGCGCCGAGGCCGCGGCCAGCGTGCCCCACCACGGCGACAGCACCGTGGCCAGACGGCGGGGACGGCGAAGCCCCAGAACGTCGTGGACAGCGGGTCGCGGTGCCGGACGATCCGCTCGCCGAGCAGGAAGTACGCCGCGAACGACGCCGCGGCCACCAGCGCCGCGCCCACCCCGACCGGGTCGAGGCCCTCGCCGCCGCCGGCGAGCTGCAGCGCGAGCGCCAGCCCGACCGAGGGTGAGGCCCAGCGCGGGCCACAGCAGGGCGCTCACCCGCTCGCGCAGCACGAACCGGGCGACCAGGGCCACGAGCAGCGGGGCCAGGTACTCCAGCAGCAGCGCCAGCCCGATGGGCATCCGCTCGATGGCCACGAAGTAGCTCACCTGCACGAGCCCGACGCCGGCGATGCCGTAGACGCCGAGCAGGGGCAGCTCGCGCCAGGTCACGCGCAGCGACCGTCCCCGGCCCGGCGAGCACCAGGACCGCGCCCAGGACCACCGCGGTGCCGGCGATCCGCACCGAGGCCAGCGGGACGGCGCCGATGCCGCTGCCCAGCACCAGCCGGGACACCCCGGCGTTGACCACGAACATCGAGATGCCGAGCAGCAGCAGCGTCCAGCCCGGGCCGGTCCGCCGGGCGGACCCGCTCAGCGGCCGGCCGGGACGAGGTAGACCGGGCTGGCGTAGGCGACGGCCCGGTTGTTGCAGGGGTGCCCGTCAGGGCCGGGCTGCAGGTTGCGGGCGCCGGGGTCGGCGACCCGGACCACGAGCCACGGCACCTCCTCGGCGTCCCACGTGCCCTGCAGGTCGACCACGACGGTGGCGGGCGTGCCGGAGCGCACCCGCTCGACCGCGAGCACGGTCGGCACGCTGATGCCCGTGGTGAGCACCTGCACCTCGAGCTCCCGACCGACGGAGGCGGGGCCGGCGTCGACGTCCACGTCGACCTCGAGCGTCGTCGTGCCCGGCGGCACGGCCAGCGTCCCGCCGAGGCGGGCGGCGGCGGCCGCCGCGGACACCACGACGTCCAGGCGCAGGCCGGGCTCGCGGGTGGCGTAGAACCGGCGCGCGGCCATGGCCTCGTGCACGCCCGCGCGGGTCCACTCCCGGACCCAGAGCCCGCCCCGGCCCAGCCCCGGCTCGAAGCCCCAGCGTCGGCCGTGCTCGTCGGACACGCCGAGCAGGCCGGGGCGCCAGCCCGCGGCCAGGCACTCCAGCAGCGGGCTGCCCAGGCCGTGCCGGTGGCCCTCGAACAGGTAGTCCTCGCCCCGGTTGAACGCCTCGATGCTCACCATCCGGTCGGTGAGGCGGGGGTCGTGGGCGAAGCCGTCGAAGCGCAGCGGCTCGCGGCCCGGGTGGTTGAGCCCGAACAGCGTCCGCTCGCCCCGGGACCGGCCCGGCGAGCCACTCGTGCAGGCCCTGCACGCCCGCACGGTCGTCGACCGGGGTCCACGCCTGGGAGAACCACACGTTGACGTGGCCCAGGTGGGGCGTCGTCCACTCGAAGCCGCGCACCGCGGTGAAGGAGCCGGGGTCGTCGGCCGCGGCGGCGAGCTCGCCGGCCCGGACGAAGTCGGGGTCGGTGATGATCTTGACCGGCATCCCGGCCCACGGGACGACCTCGCGCACCCGCTCCAGGGCGTCGAGGTCCACGAAGCCGGCGTGGTCGGTGAGCGCGGCGGCGTCCAGCCCGGCCGAGCGCATGCAGTCGAACGCGTCGTCGGCGTGGCCCGCGCCGTCGGACAGGTCGGTGTGGTTGTGCAGGTCCGCGTGCAGGGCCGTGGTCCCGGCCACGAGGTCGTGGTGGCGCCCGGCGAGCAGGCCCGAGGCGCGCGAGGCGCCGGGCCGCGACACGTCGCCCCGGCAGTGCGGTCGCAGCAGCAGCGCGCCCGCCGCGGACCCGCCGTGGTCCCCGTGCCCGCCGTGCCCTGCGGTCCCGCCGTGCCCCGTCATCGCGCCGTCACTGCGCGAGGAAGCCGAGCAGGTCGAGGCGGGTGAGCACCCCGACGGGCTTGCCGTCCTCGACGACGAGCACCGCGTCGGACAGGGTCAGCGCCTCGCGGACCGCGTCGACGGACTCCCCCGCCCCCATGAGCGGCAGGGCGGCGTCCATGTGCTTGTCCACCGGGTCGGCCAGCGACGCCTTCCCCGCGAAGACCCGCTCGAGCAGGTGCTCCTCGGTCACCGCGCCGGCGACCTCGCCCGAGGTGACGGGCGGCTCCGCCTTGACCACGGGCATCTGCGAGACGCCGTACTCGCGGAGGATCCCGATCGCGTCGCGGATGGTCTCGTTCGGGTGGGTGTGGACCAGCGCCGGCAGGTCGCCGGTCTTGGCCCGCAGCACGTCGCCCGCGGTGCGGCCGCCCTCCGGCGCGAGGAAGCCGTAGCTCGCCATCCAGCGGTCGTCGAAGATCTTGGACAGGTAGCCGCGCCCGCCGTCGGGGAGGATGACGACGACGACCGCGTCGTCGCGGCCCTCCTCGGCGAGGCGCTGGGCGACGCGCAGCGCACCGGCCGCGGCCATCCCGCAGGAGCCGCCGACGAGCAGGCCCTCCTCGCGCGCCAGGCGCCGGGTCATGTGGAAGGAGTCGCCGTCGCTCACCGCGACGATCTCGTCGGGGACCGTCGGGTCGTAGGCGCTGGGCCAGAAGTCCTCGCCCACGCCCTCGACCAGGTACGGGCGGCCCGTGCCGCCGGAGTACACGCTGCCCTCGGGGTCGACCCCCACCACGTGGACGCCGCCGCCCTCGCGGTCCGCGGACACCTCCTTGAGGTAGCGCCCGACGCCCGTGATGGTGCCGCCGGTGCCGACGCCCGTGACGAGGTGCGTGACCCGGCCGTCGGTGTCGTCCCAGATCTCCGGGCCGGTCGTCTCGTAGTGCGACGCCGGGCCGGCGGGGTTGGAGTACTGGTCGGGCTTCCAGCCGCCCGGCCGCTCGCGGGCCAGCCGGTCGGAGACGTTGTAGTAGCTGTCCGGGTGCGACGGCTCGACGGCGGTCGGGCAGACCACGACCTCGGCGCCGTACGCGCGCAGGACGTTGCGCTTGTCCTCGCTCACCTTGTCCGGGCAGACGAAGACGCAGGAGTAGCCGCGCTGCTGGGCGACCAGGGCCAGGCCGACGCCGGTGTTGCCGCTGGTCGGCTCGACGATCGTGCCGCCGGGCTGCAGGGCGCCGCTCGCCTCGGCCTCGAGGACCATCTTCAGCGCGATGCGGTCCTTGATGCTGCCGCCGGGGTTGAGGTACTCGACCTTCGCCAGGACGGTCGGGCCTCGCCCCTCCTCCGCACCCGGCCAGAGCCCGCGGGTCACCCGCGAGAGCCGGACGAGGGGGGTTCCACCGACGAGGTCCACGATCGACTCGGCATAGCGCACCCCCTAATCGTCGCAGACCTGCGCACCGACGCCCGACCGGCCGCGGGCCGTCCACAGGCCGCTGCGCGACCGTCGGGCCGCCGACCTACCCTCGACAGGTGCGACGGCCCCCTCTCCTCCCGGTGCCGGCGCCCGCGACCCGGGCCCGGCCGGCCCGCGAGCGGCCCGGACGGGCGGGGTCCGCCGCGCCGGAGGGTGAACCCGCGGTCCCGGCCTCCTCCCGGAGGGTCTCCGTGCCGATCCGCACGGGCATGACGCTCCTGCCGGACCGGCCCGGCTTCCGCCGGATCACCCGGACCGTCGCCCTCGGGGGCGGGGGACTCACCCTGCTCGGCGTGACCGGCGTCGGCGTGCTCGTCGCCGAGGCCCGCCTGGCGCGCCGCTGGATCGTCAGCCGGATGAGCACCCCCCACGACGTCGACGGCCGCTACGACGCGACCGGACGGGTCGGCCGGCCCGCCGCCGGCAGCGCGGGCGACGTGGTGCCGCTGCGCGTGGCCGTGGTGGGCGACTCGGCCGCCGCCGGCCTGGGCGCCGACGACCCGGCGGCCACGCCCGGGGCGCTGCTGGCCACCGGCCTCGCCGGCCACACCGGGCGTCAGGTCGAGCTCGTCACCGCCACCCGGGTCGGCGCGGTGAGCGCCGAGCTCGCCGGGTTCGTGGACCGGCTGGAGGCCGACGACGTCCGCCCGGACGTGGTGCTCGTCATCGTCGGCGGCAACGACGTCACCCACCGCGTCCCGGCGGGCGTGGCTGCCCGCCAGCTCGGCGACGCGGTCGCCCGGCTGGCGTCGGGCGGCGCGACGGTCGTCGTGGGCACCGTGCCGGACCTCAGCACCCTCACCTCGGTGCAGCAGCCGCTGCGCGCCCTCGGCGGGCGGTGGTCCCGCCAGCTCGCCGTCGCCCAGACCGCGGCCATCCTCGCCGCCGGGGGCTACCCCGTGGACCTGCGGGGCCTCACGGCCGGGGAGTTCCACAGCGAGGGCGCGACGCTGTTCAGCGAGGACCGCTTCCACCCCTCGGCCGACGGCTACCGGCGCACCATGGCGCACGTCGTCCCCGTGGTCACCGACCTGCTCGACCTGCTCCGCGAGGACGGGCCGCCCGTGCCGTCGGTGCCGTCCCCTCGGGTTACCGGTCGGTAACCGCCGGGCTAGGCTCGCCCGCATGACCGACGCCGTCGTCGTTGCCGCCACCCGCTCCCCCATCGGCCGCGCCGGGAAGGGCTCGCTCGTCGACGTCCGCCCGGACGACCTCGCCGCCACGGTCGTCGCCGCGGCCCTCGCGCAGGTGCCCGGCCTGGACGTCTCCGACCTGGACGACCTCATGCTCGGCTGCGCGGAGCCGAGCCACGAGCAGGGCACCAACCTGGCCCGCGTGGTCGCGGTGCTGCTCGGGCACGACGGGCTGCCCGGCACCACGGTCAACCGGTTCTGCGCCTCCAGCGTGCAGACCACGCGGATGGCCTTCCACGCCATCCGGGCCGGCGAGGGCCACGCCTTCGTGTCTGCGGGGGTCGAGTGCGTCTCCCGCTACCAGACCGCCAGCGGCTCCGACCTGTTCGGCGAGGCCGCCATGAACCCGCTCTTCGAGGGCGCCCGGCGCCGCACGAGCGAGACCGCGCGCCTGGGTGCCCCGTGGCACGACCCGCGCGAGGGCGGCGAGCTCCCGGACGTCTACATCGCCATGGGCCAGACCGCCGAGAACGTCGCCACCAGCCGCGGGATCTCGCGGCAGCGGCAGGACGAGTGGGGCGTGACGAGCCAGAACCGGGCCGAGGCCGCCATCGCCGCCGGGCACGTCGACGCCGAGATCACCCCGGTGACCACGCCGTCGGGCACGGTCGTGAGCCGCGACGACGGCCCCCGCGCCGGCGTCACGCTGGAGAAGGTGCAGACCCTGTCCCCTGTGTTCCGGGAGGGCGGCACGGTCACCGCCGGCAACTGCTGCCCGCTCAACGACGGCGCCGCCGCGCTGGTCGTCGTGTCCTCGGACTACGCCACCGCGCACGGGCTCGCCCCGCTGGCCCGGGTCGTCTCGACCGGGGTGTCGGCGCTCAGCCCGGAGATCATGGGCCTCGGCCCGGTCGAGGCCTCGCGCCAGGCGCTGGCCCGGGCGGGGATGACCATGGCCGACATGGACCTCGTCGAGATCAACGAGGCCTTCGCCTCGCAGGTCCTGGCCAGCGCCGACGACCTCGGCATCGACCCCGAGAAGCTCAACGTCCACGGCGGGGCCATCGCCTACGGCCACCCGTTCGGGGCCACCGGGGCGAGGATCACGACCACGCTGCTCAACGCCCTGCGGGTCCGCGACGGTCAGCTCGGCCTGGAGACGATGTGCGTGGGCGGCGGCCAGGGGATGGCCGTCGTCTACGAGCGCCTGGGCTGAGCCCCGCGGAGGGGCTGCGGCTCAGGGGCTGCGGCTCAGGGGAGCGCGCGGCGCAGGGCGACGAGCTCGTCGCGGGCCGCCACCAGCTGCTCCTCCGTGGCGCCGGCGGCGAGCAGGTCGGCGGCCAGCACCCGCACGAGGGACGCCCAGCCGTGCGGGCGCAGGTCGGGCACGGGGTGCGGCGGCAGGCCCTCGGCCGCGCGGGCCAGGTCGGCCAGCCGCTGCGCCGAGGCGCGGACGACGTCCGCGGGCACCTTGGTCGGCGACAGCGTGCCCAGACGCAGCACGACCCGTGCTGCCTCCTGCTCGACCTCCTCGGAGGTGGAGCGCGGGGCGGGCAGCACGGGTCGGGCGGCTGTGTGCCGGTGCGGTGTCAGCGAGGCGCTGCGACGGTCAGTTGTTGCCGCGCAGGATCGCGAGCAGCCGCAGGATCTCCAGGTACAGCCAGACCAGCGTCACCACGAGGCCGAAGGCGGCGGACCAGGCGTACTGCTGCGGGAGCCGGTTCCGGATCCCCTGATCGATGAAGTCGAAGTCGAGCACGAGGAACAGCGACGCGAGGGTGACGCCGACCAGCGACAGCCCGACCCCGAGCAGGCCGGTGTCGAAGAACGCCGAGCCGGTGCCGAAGACGAGGACCGCGACCACGTTGATGAGGCCGACGGCGAGGTAGCCGATGGCGGCGATCATGAGGATCTTGCGGAAGCGCTTGGTCGCCCGGATCAGGCCGGAGCGGTAGGCGAACAGCATCGCGCCGAAGGCGACCAGGGTCCCGAGGACAGCCTGCGGGACGAGACCGTTGCCCCAGTTGAGGGTGTAGAAGGCGCTGATGCCGCCGACGAACAGCCCCTCGAACGCCGCGTAGGCGACCATGAGGCCAGGCTTCACGCTCTTGGAGAAGGACACGACGAGGCCGAGGACGAGGGCGACGATCATGCCCCCGAAGGTCAGCAGGAGGCCGGTCCCGTACGCCAGGGCGCCGGTGGTCATCCCGAAGAACAGCGGCACCGCGGTCACGAGCAGCACCGCGAACAGGATGCCCGTGCGCGTGACGACGTCCTCCAGCGTCATGGACCGCTCGCGGACCGGGGACGGCATGCCGTACTGGGTCTCGAGCTGGCCTGCCGACGGGGTGCTGACGTCGAAGGTGGCGTACCCGTTGCGGGTGAACGCCTCGTTCCGCGCGAACGCGGGGTTGTTGCTGCGCATGGTCTCCTTCTCTCCACCGGGCCCTGGGCCCCTGTCGTGAGGGGAAACGTCCTGGCGGACCCAGGCGTTCCCCCTGCCCGGGCAGACTAGCGGGGGCCCAGGTCCCCCACCTGGGACGACGCCGCGCCCTCACCTGCTCGGCGGCTCCCGGCGTGCCCCCGACGGGACTCGAACCCGTACTGCTGCGCTTTTAAGGCGCCTGCCTCTGCCGGTTGGGCTACGGGGGCCGGGCGGGCGGCGGGCACGTCCACGCTAGCCGCTGGCGGCACGGCCACCACGGCGCCCGACGGCACGGCGGCCAGGTCGGCGGCCGGGCGCCCGTACAGGTACCCCTGCCCGTACCGGCAGCCGAGCGCGGTGACCACGTCGTGCTGCGCCCGGGTCTCGATGCCCTCGGCGACCGTCGCCAGGCCGAGGCCGTCGACCAGCCCGGTGACCGCGGCGACGATCCGCCGGTCCGGCCCGTCCGTGACGACCCGCTCGACGAAGGACCGGTCGATCTTCACGGTGTCCACGGGCAGCACGCGCAGGTGGGTGAGCGAGGAGTACCCGGTCCCGAAGTCGTCCAGGGCCACCCGGACGCCCTCGCGGCGCAGCTCGGCCAGCTGGGGCACCACCCCGTCGAGGTAGGGGACGACGGCGTTCTCGGTGACCTCGACGGTGAGCCGGTCCGGGGCGAGCCCGACACGGGCCAGCCGGCGCAGCACGCGGGCGGCGAAGTCGGGCTCGGCCAGCTCCCGCCCGCTCACGTTGACCGCCATGGTCCGCCCGCCCGGGTCGCGCACCGCGGTCCCGAGCGCGGTCGACATGACGAAGCCGCCCATCCCCTTGACCAGGCCCGACTCCTCGGCCACCTCGAGGAACTCCGACGGGCCGACCGTGACCCCCTCCACCCGGCGCACCATCCGCACCAGGGCCTCGTGGCCCACGACGCGCAGGTCCACGAGGTCGACGAGGGGCTGGTAGACCACGGCGAGCCCGCCCGAGGTGAGCGCCGCGCGCAGCTCGCGCTCGATGGCGTGGCGGTGGTCGACCTCGGCCTGCAGCCGCTCGCCGAAGACCACGTGGCGCCGCCCGCCGTCCCCCTTGCTCCGGTACATCGCGATGTCGGCCTGCCGGAGCAGGCCCTCGGCGTCGTCCGCCCCGGTGCCGGCCGCGGTGCGGTCGTGGACCACGACGCCGACGCTCGCGGAGACCACCACCTCGCCCCGGCTGAGCGTGACCAGCGGCTCGAGCACCGCGTGCAGGCGGCGCAGCAGCAGGTCCAGCTGCTCGCCGGCGCCCACCCGGGCCAGCAGCGCGAACTCGTCGCCGCCGAGGCGGGCCACGGTGTCCACCCGGAGCCGGCGCAGCCGCGCGGCCACCTCGCCGAGCAGCTCGTCGCCCACGGCGTGGCCGTGGGTGTCGTTGACCAGCTTGAACCGGTCGAGGTCGAGCAGGAGCACGGCCACCGGCTCGCCGCCGCCCGCGTGGTCGCGCAGGCAGGCGCGGAGCACCTCGAGCAGCTCCAGCCGGTTGGCCAGGCCGGTGAGCGGGTCGCGGCGGGCCTGGCGGGCGAGCTGGGCCTCGGTGTCGACCCGGTCGGTGACGTCCTCGACCTGGAGCACGGCCCACACCTCGGAGCCGGCCGCCGGCGTCGAGCCGGCCGCGAGGGGCGCCAGGTCCAGCACGCCCCAGCGGGGACGGCCGGGCGCCTGGAGCCGGGTGGCGACCGGGGTCGCGACGGGCCGGCCGGAGGCGACCTCGGCCAGCGCGACCTGCAGCCGCAGCAGCCCGCCGGGGTCGTCGGGGTGCACGAGCCGGACCACGGAGGTGCCGACGAGGCGGGAGGCGGGCAGGCCGAGCAGGTGGGCCAGGCTGGTGTTCACCTCCACCAGGCGGCCGGCGTCGCGGCCGGTGACCGCCACGAGGCCGAGCCCGCCCGGCGACCGGTCGAACGCGGCGGCGAAGCGGCGCTGGGCGTCCAGGTCGGCCTCGTGCCGCACCAGCTCCGCCACCAGGTGGGCCAGGCGCAGGGCGGCCAGGCCGAACACGCCGAAGGCCGCGAGCGGCACCGCGCGCGGGACCCCCGGCAGCAGCCCGAGCAGGGAGAGCAGCAGCAGGAGGGGCGCCCCGACCAGGCCGGTGCCCAGCAGCAGCATCCGCCGGGGCGTGGCCTGGGTGCGCCCGGGCCGGGCCCCGTCCCCCACGAGGTCCGGCACGGGCGGCAGCAGCCGCCCCGCGCTCGGGTGCAGGGCGGCGACCGCGACCAGGAGCAGGGCCAGCAGGAGCGTCGCGCCGGCCTCCGAGGTCAGGTCCAGGCTCCCCGCCGTCCCCACGAGGAGCAGCACGTCCGTGCTCAGCAGGGCGGCCAGCCCCGCACCCAGGAGCACCCGGGAGGCCCCGCCGTCGCGCGAGGTGACCAGCGGCGCGGCCGAGACGATGACCACGGCGTCCAGCAGCGGCAGGGCGAGCACGGGCAGGCCCTCGAGGCGGCCGTCGACCACCACGAGCAGGCCCGCCGCGACCACGGCGACGACGATGACCGCGGCGTCGAGCAGGGCCCACGGGTCGGGGCGCCGGGGGGCGGCCTCGGTGAGCAGGAACAGCCCGACCAGCAGCGGGAGGTAGGCCAGCAGGTGCACGAGGACCGACGGGGCGAGCAGCCCGACGAGGGGGCGCGGCGCGAGCGCGGGCGAGGCCGCGACCCCGGACACGACGAGCAGGGCCAGGCCCGCCCCGGTCCACCGCCACGCGTGCCGCGACCCCGGCCAGCCGGCCGAGGCCACCAGCGCGGCGCAGGCGAGGCCGAGCACGGCCCAGCCGGCCAGGCGCAGCGGCCCCGACGGCAGCAGGACGAGCGCGGCGGCCAGCGGGGGGACCGTGGCCGCCGGGACGACCCAGCGCACCTGCACCTGGTCACAGAACACCGTGACAGGGGCGCTCCGCAGGAGAAACGCCGTCCTCGCCTGCACCGGGTCACCGCTGGTGACCCCGCGCGACCTGCGGCGCGATCGTTATGCGGAGATCGCCCGGATGAGGACGTCGTCGAGCATGGCCGGGGTCAGCCGGCCGGTGAAGGTGTTCTGCTGGCTCACGTGGTAGCTGCCGAGCACGCGCAGCGGCCGCCGGCCGGCCGCGACCGGCTGGAGGACGACCTCGGCGCCGTGGCCGAAGGCGGGCCGGGGCGACGGCACGGACCACCCCGCCCGGGCCAGGGCCGGCAGCCCCGCTCCCCAGCCGAAGCCGCCGAGGACCAGGACCGTGCGCAGGGTGGGGGCCAGCAGCGCGAGCTCGCGGTCCAGCCACGGGGCGCACGTGTCCCGCTCGGCGGGCGTGGGCCGGTTGGCCGGCGGGGCGCAGCGCACCGAGGCGGCCACCCACGTCCGGTCCAGCCGCAGGCCGTCGTCCAGGGACACGCTGTGCGGCTGGCTGGCCAGGCCGACCCGGTGCAGCGCGGCGAACAGGAAGTCCCCGGACCGGTCGCCGGTGAAGACCCGCCCGGTCCGGTTCGCGCCGTGGGCCGCCGGCGCCAGGCCGAGCGACGAGCAGCTCGGCGGCCGGGTCGCCGAAGCCGGGGACCGGGCGCCCCCAGTACTCCTGGTCGGCGTAGGAGGCGCGCCGGGTGCGGGCGACCTCCTCCCGCCAGGCGACCAGGCGCGGGCAGGCCCGGCAGGAGGAGATCTCCTGCCCCAGGACCTCGAGGGCGACGGCGCCGGTCCGCGGCGCCCGGCGTCACCGCGCCGCGGTGCTCCACGCGATCCCGTCGAGGATGTCGTGCTCGGACACCCGGGCCCGGTCCGTGCCGGAGCGGCCCCGCACCCGACGGAGCACGCCCTGCCAGACGAGCGCCCCCGCCCCGATGACGTCCACCCGGCCCGGGTGCATGAACCCTCTGGACGCGCGCTCCTCGCGGGTGGCCGTGAGCAGCCGCTCGCACGCCGCGAGCAGGTCGTCCACGTCGTGCTCGCTGCCGTGGATCCGGTCCGGCTCGTAGGCCGCCAGGCCGAGCGCCTCGGCCGCGACCGTGGTCACCGAGCCGGCCAGCCCGACCAGGGTCCGGCACCCCGGACAGGTCGACCACCCGCTCCACCCGGTCCAGGGCGGCCTCGACGTCGGCCCGGCGGCCGCCGCACCTGCGCGGGCGTCGGCGGGTCGTCGTGCAGGTGGCGCTCGGTGAGCCGGACGCAGCCCACGTCCACCGACAGGGAGGCCCGGACCTCGGGGAGCCCGCCGCCCGGCGCGACGTCGCCGACGACGACCTCGGTGGACCCGCCGCCGATGTCGACGACGCAGAACGGTCCGGGGACGGTGCCCGCGAGCTCCCGGGTGGCGCCGAGGAACGACAGCTCGGCCTCCTCGCCGCCCGCGACCACCTCGGGGTCCACGCCCAGCCGCGCGCGGATGCCGGCGACGAACTCCGCGGCGTTCTCCGCGTCGCGGCTCGCGCTGTGGCGACGAACCGGACCTCGGTCGCCCCCAGGTCGGCGATGGTCCGGGCGTAGTCCTCGACCGCGGCGAACGTGCGGGCCAGCGCCGCCTCCGACAGCCGGCCGGTGGCGTCCACCCCCTCCCCGAGCCGGACGACGCGCATCTGCCGGTCCAGGTCGGTCTGGGTCCCGGTGGCGGGGTCCAGGTCGGTGACGAGCAGTCGGACGGAGTTGGTCCCGCAGTCGACCGCGGCGGCGCGAGGCATGGCGGCAGTCTGGCGCGGCACCCCGCGCCGTACAACGCTTCCCCCGGGTGCGATGGCTGGGCCGGTGCAGCGGGACGCGGTCGTCGTGGGGTCCGGCCCCAACGGGCTGGCCGCGGCCTGGACGCTGGCCTCGGCCGGCCTGGACGTCGAGCTGCTGGAGGGCGCGGACACCTTCGGCGGGGGCACGCGCAGCGCGGGCTCACGCTGCCCGGCGTCGTGCACGACGTCTGCTCCGCCGCCCACCCGCTGGCCGCCGCGGCGCCGTTCTTCGCCCCCGGCGGCGGGCCCGGACGGGCAGGGGTTCGACCTGGCCGCGCACGGCGTCCGGCTGCTGCAGCCCGAGGTGCCGCTGGCGCACGCCATGGACGGGGGCCGGTTCGCGCTGCTGCAGCGCGGCGTCGAGCGAGACCGCGGCCGACCTGGACGACCTGGCCCGCGGGGACGGCGCGCGCTACCGCCGCCTGATGGGGCCGCTGGTCGCCGGGGCGGGCGCGGTGACCGACGTCCTCACGTCCCCGCTGCGCCAGGTGCCGGCCTCGGCCCGCCGACCTGCTCACGCTGGCCCGGTTCGGCACCCGGGTGCTGCGCGGGGCGCCGGGGCTGGCGCGCGGCTTCGACGGCCCGGCCGCGGGCGCCCTGCTGGCCGGCAGCGCGGCCCACGCCGTCGCAGCCGCTGCACCGCCTCGGCCCCGTCGCGGCCGGGCTGCTGCTCAACACCCTGGCCCACGCGGTGGGCTGGCCGGTGGTGCAGGGCGGCAGCCAGCGCATCGCCGACGCCGTGGTCGCGGACCTGCGGGCCAAGGGCGCCACCCTGCGCACGGGGCGGTGGGTGCACGACCTGCGCGAGCTGCCCCGGGCGCGCGTGGTCCTGCTCGACCTGGCGCCCGCGCAGCTGGACGCGATGGCCGGGGACCGCCTGCCCGCGGGCTACCGCCGGGCGCTCGCCCGCTACCGCTACGGCTCGGGGGCGAGCACGGTGCACTTCGTCACCACCGAGCCCGTGCCGTGGGCCGACCCGCGGGCCCGCCGCGCCGGCACCGTGCACCTCGGCGGGCCCGGTGCCGAGGTGGACGCGGCCGAGCGGGAGGTGGCCGCGGGCCGCCACGCCGAGGACCCCTTCGTCCTGCTCGTGCAGCCCTCGGTGGTGGACGCCACCCGCGCCCCGGCGGGCCTGCACCCGGTGTGGTCGTACTGCCACGTCCCCGCCGGGTCCGACCGCGACGTCACCGCGACGATCACCCGGCGGATCGAGCGGTACGCGCCCGGCTTCGCCGACACCGTCGTGGCCACGAGCGTGCGCACCGCGGCGCGGCTGTCGCTCGACAACCCGGTCCACGTCGGCGGCGACGTCGCGGTCGGCGAGGCGACGGTGTGGCAGACCCTCGCCCGCCCGGTCCCCCGCTGGGACCCCTACGCCACCCCGCTGCCGGGGGTGTTCCTCTGCTCCTCGGCCACGCCGCCCGGGCCCGGGGTCCACGGGATGAGCGGCGTCCACGCCGCCCGGTCCGCGCTGCGCTCGCTGCGCCTGCGCTGACCGCTGCCCGGCCGGCCGCGGGCGCGGCGCCTCCAGGCAGGGCTAGCCCGCGGCGTCCTCGCGGCAGGGTGCACGGCCGGCGGCGCCCCAGTCGTCGAGCCGGGCCAGCGTCTCGTCGCCGAGCGGGTTGACCCCCGGGCCCGCGGCCAGGGAGTGCGCGACGAGCACGTGCAGGCACTTGACGCGGCCGGGCATGCCCCCGGCGCTGGTCCCGGCGATCTCGGGCACGTCGCCGAGCTCGGCCCGCCGGGCCAGGTAGTGCTCGTGCGCGGCGCGGTACGCCGCCGCCAGCCCCTCGTCCTGCTCGAGCCGCTCGCTCATCTCGCGCATCAGGCCGGAGGACTCCAGCGTCCCGACGGCCGAGGCGGCCCGCGGGCACGTGAGGTAGTACGAGGTGGGGAAGGGGTCCCGTCGGGCAGGCGGGGCAGGGTGCGGACCACGTCGGGGTCGCCGCACGAGCAGCGGTGGGCGACCTCGACCACGCCCCGCACCAGCCGGCCCAGCTGCCGGGTCACGGCGTCCAGGTCCCGCTGGTCGGGCTCAGCCACCGGTGCCGTCGCCCACCGCGGGGGCGTCGAGGACGGGGTCGGACGTGCCGGTGCCCACGGCCTCGACGCTGGACCACAGCCGGTCGTACCAGGTGCCCTCGGGCGGGGCGTCGGGCCGGGAGGCCTCGAGCGCGGCCGTGGTGCCGTCCTCGCCGGTCGCGTCCCCGGTGCCGTCCGGCCGTCCGTGCCACCCTCCGTCGGCTCCGGGTCGGGGACCACGAAGCCGGTCTCGCCGGGCATGACGAAGTTCAGCCGGTCCCGGGCCTGCGCGGCGACGTAGGCGTCCTCCTGCCACAGGTCGACCTCGGTGCTCAGCCCCTCGACGTCCTGCTCGCGGGCGGTGATCTCGTCGCGGAGGCCGGCGATGTCGCGCTGCTGCTGCAGGTACAGCCGCAGCGGCGGCGCCAGGACCAGCGCGCACACCACGGCGAGGGCGAGCAGGACGAGGACGCGCCGCGAGCGGGGACCGGTGTCCCGGTCCCCCTCGGCGCGTCCCCCCGTGCCCGTCCTCGCCATGGCTCGCGCCGCCCTCAGCCCTGGCGGTAGCGCGGGAACGCCCCGGCGCCCGCGTACAGGGCCGCGTCGTCGAGGAGCTCCTCGATGCGCAGCAGCTGGTTGTACTTGGCGACGCGGTCGCTCCGGGCCGGGGCGCCGGTCTTGATCTGGCCGCAGTTCGTGGCCACCGCGAGGTCGGCGATGGTCGTGTCCTCGGTCTCGCCGGAGCGGTGGCTCATCATGCAGCGGAAGCCGCTGCGGTGGGCCAGGTCGACCGCGTCGAGGGTCTCGGTCAGGGTGCCGATCTGGTTGACCTTGACCAGCAGCGCGTTGGCGGCCTTGCTGTCGATGCCGCGCTGGAGCCGGGTCGGGTTGGTGACGAACAGGTCGTCGCCGACGATCTGCACCTGGTCGCCGACCCGCTCCATGAGCGCGGACCAGCCCTCCCAGTCCTCCTCGTCCAGCGGGTCCTCGATGGAGACCATCGGGTAGCTGGAGACGAGGTCGGCGTAGAAGTCGATCATCTGCGCCGACGTGCGCTGCTCGCCCTCGAAGCGGTACGAGCCGTCGCTGTGCAGCTCGCTCGCCGCGACGTCCAGCGCGAGGCCGAAGTCGGTGCCGAGCGTGAAGCCGGCGGCGGAGACGGCCTCGGCGATGAGGTCGAGCGCCTCGCGGCTGCTGCCGACGCTGGGGGCGAAGCCGCCCTCGTCGCCCAGGCCGGTCGACAGGCCCTTCTTCTTCAGCACCGACTTCAGCGCGTGGTAGGTCTCCGCGCCCATCCGCAGCGCCTCGGCGAACGAGGGGGCGGAGATCGGGGCGATCATGAACTCCTGGATGTCCACGCCGGAGTCCGCGTGCGCGCCGCCGTTGACGATGTTCATCATCGGCACGGGCAGGACGTGGGCGTTGGGGCCGCCGACGTAGCGGAACAGCGGCAGGCCCGCGGAGCTCGGCGGCGGCCTTGGCCACGGCGAGCGAGACCCCGAGGATCGCGTTCGCGCCGAGCGTGCTCTTGTTGGCCGAGCCGTCCAGGTCGATCATCGCCTGGTCGACGAGGCGCTGCTCGTCCGCGTCGTAGCCGACGAGCTCCGGGCCGATCTCGTCCAGGACGGCGTCGACGGCGTTCTGCACGCCCTTGCCCAGGTAGCGGCCCTTGTCGCCGTCGCGGCGCTCGGCGGCCTCGAAGGCGCCGGTGCTGGCGCCGGACGGCACCGCCGCGCGCTCCAGGGTGCCGTCGTCGAGCTCGACCTCGACCTCGACGGTGGGGTTGCCGCGGGAGTCGAGGATCTCGCGTGCTCCGATGGCTTCGATGGTGGCCACGAGGGGCGCTCCTTCGGTGGGGGGCTCTGGGCGGGGCTCTGCGGGTCGGTCTCGGGGCGGGTGCCCCGGCTCTGCGCGACGGCCCGGTCGAGACTACCGACCCGGGGCCGGGTGCCCGCCCGGGCGCGCCAGGGGGCGGACCCCCGCCTCGCGCGCGCGCCGGGCCCCCTCGACGTCAGGGGGCGACGGCGCCCGGGGGCGCCGGGCGCGCGGGCGGCTCGGTGACCGTGGTGGTCGCGGTCACGGTGGCGTGGCGTGGCGGTGCTGGTCACCGTGGCGTGCTGCGGGCGGTCCGTCGTGGTCGCCGTGGCGGTCGTGGTCGCCGTGGCGGTCTCGCGCGTGGTCTCGCGGACGGCGTCCGCCGTGGTCGTGGCGAACGCGGTCTGGGTGACGCGGACCGGGGCGGAGTCGGCGCTGGCGGACACCACGAGGGTGATCGTCGAGCCCAGGCGCTGCGGGGTGGACGCCTCGGGCGCGACCTCGAGCACGAGCCCGCCCTGCCTCGTCGGACTGCCGCTCCTCGACCTCCACCTCGAACCCGGCCCCGGTGACCTGGGCGACCGCCTCCCCCTGCTCCAGGCCGACGACGGGCGGGACGAGGTTGGTGCCGTCGGCGACGACGAGGTCGACCACGGTGCCCTCGGGGTGGACCTCGCCGAAGCCGGGGTCGGCCTCGATGACCGTGCCGCGCGGCGACGTGGAGGGCACCTCCAGCACCTCGCCGAGGGTGAGCCCGGCCTCGACCAGCTGGCCGCGGGCGTCCCCGACCTCCTGGCCGACCACGTTGGGCACCGCGGTGACTGTCCGGGCCGGAGGAGATCATCAGGTCGACCGAGGACCCGGTCGCGACGGCGCTGCCCGCGGTCGGGTCGGTGCCCAGCACGGCGCCGCGGGGCACCTCGACGCTGGGCAGGGTGGTGGAGTCGCCGAGCAGGAAGCCGGCCTCCTCCAGCCGCCGGCCGGCCTCCTCGACGGTGAGCCCCGTCGTGCGGGGGACGGGCCGGTCGGGGCCGGTGCCGGTCGGGCGAGCAGGGGGTCGGGGTGCCGCGCGCGTCCCAGGCCAGGGCGCCGACCACGAGGGCCAGCGCGAGCAGGGCGGCCGTGACGAGCAGCCCGCGGCGGGCCGTCGCCGCCCGGCGCACCCGTGCCGCCCGGCCGGGCGCGCCCGGCCCGGCACCGTCGGCCGGTCCGCGCGCGACCCGCCGGTCCGTCGCTCCCCCGGGCCGGGAGGCACCCGTCGCGCCCGGGACGTCCCCCGCGTGACCGCCCGGCCCGGGCCCCCCGGTCCCCCGTCCGTCGCCCCCGGCGACGAGGGCTCCCGAGCCGTCGCCCCCGGTCCCGGCCCCGGCGGCGTCGGTGCCCGCCGCAGCCGCCCCGGCCAGGGCCGCCGCGCCACCAGCACCAGCAGCAGCAGCACCAGCAGCACCAGCAGCAGCAGCAGCAGCACCGGCACCGGCGGCACCGCCGCCCGGTCGTGCGGGCCCGTCGTCCTCGTCGTCGTCGGGCAGCAGCGTCCGGCAGCAGCCCCGTGCCCACCCGCTCGGTCGACTCCTCGGCGTGCCCGAGGAGCGCTGCGGCTCGTGGGGCGCGACCGCGGTGGCCAGGCCGTGCGCGCCCGGCCGCCCAGGCCGCGGGTGCGTCGATCTGGCCAGCACCTGCAGCAGGTCCCGCCGCATCTCCGCCGCGGACTGGGGCCGGGCCCACGGGTCCTTCTCCAGGGCCCGCACGACGATGTCGTCCAGCGCGGGCTCCAGACCGGGCCGGCGCGAGGACGGGGACGGCGGCAGGGTGCGCAGGTGGTGGCGGACCACGTCCTTGGGCGCCCCGCGGAACGGCGGGTACCCGGTGAGCATGGTCATGAGCAGGCAGCCCACGGAGTACAGGTCGGAGCGGGCGTCGACGAAGCCGCGGCGGGCCTGCTCGGGGCTGAGGTAGGCGATGGAGCCGAACCCGGCGCCGGCCTCCGCGAGCTCCTCGGTCCACTCCTCGGCCTCGAGCGAGCACCGCGCCGGGCATGGCGCGCGCGATCCCGAAGTCGGTGACCTTGACCGAGCCGTCGCGCAGCACCATGAGGTTGCCGGGCGTGACGTCGCGGTGGACCAGGCCCCGCTCGTGGGCGTGGGCCAGGGCGCTGGTCACGTCGACGCCGATCTCCAGGGAGCGCTCGACGGTGAGCGGGGTGCCGTCCACGAGCAGGTGCGACAGCGGCTGCCCCTCGATCATCTCCATGACCAGGTAGGGCCGCGGGACGCCGTCGATGACGGCCTCGCCGACGTCGTGGACCTGGACGACGCCGGGGTGGTTGAGGCGGGCGGACGACATCGCCTCGGCGCGGAACGCGGCCATCGCCTCGGGGTCCATGGCGACCTCGGGGTACAGCAGCTTGACGGCGACCTCGCGCCCGAGCCGCAGGTCGCGCGCCCGGCGGACCACGGCCATGCCGCCGCGCCCGAGCGGCTCGCCGAGCTCGTAGCGCTCGTCGAGGACCGGCCGGGGACCCATCACGGCCGGGAGCCTCGCCCCGCGCGGCGCGTCACGGGCCGGACGTCCATCTCACGACCGTACCCACCGGGCGGGCGCCGCCGCTGCCCGCGACGGCGTCCTCCACCTGACGGACGCGGTCCCGCAGCGCGGCCTCGGGGTCCAGCCCGGCCGACGCGGGCCCGGGCGACCAGCGCGCAGCAGCTCCTCGCCCAGCCGCTCCTGCGCCCGGCCCGCAGCGGCGCGGGGCCGGGACGTCGATCCCGGCCCGGGAGAGCCGGGCGAGCAGCTTGTCGGCGCGGGCCAGCGCGGGCAGGTACCGCGGGATGCCGTCGACCGGGCCGCGGGCCGGCTTCTCGACGGCCTTGAGCTCGTCCCAGCGGGCCTGGACCGCGTCCCCGGTGCCCGGCCCGGCGGCGCGGGCGGCCTCGTCCCCGAACACGTGCGGGTGCCGGCGGCGCAGCTTGGCCGCGAGCAGGCGGGCCACGTCGTCCACGTCGAACGACCCCCGCCCGGCGGCGACCCGGGCGTGGAACACGACCTGGAGCAGCACGTCGCCGAGCTCCTCGGCGAGCTCGGTCTCCGCGGCGTCGCTGCCGTCGAGGCCGGCCACGGCGTCGAGCACCTCGTAGGTCTCCTCCACGAGGTACCGGGTCAGGCTGTCGTGGGTCTGCTCGGCGTCCCACGGGCAGCCGCCCGGGGAGCGGAGCCGGTCCATGACCGCCACCACGTCCAGCA
Organism: uncultured Actinomycetota bacterium; assembly: GCA_963750335.1. Lineage (GTDB taxonomy): Bacteria > Actinomycetota > Actinomycetes > Actinomycetales > JBBAYJ01 > Aquipuribacter. The sequence goes on along the minus strand of CAVVQD010000008.1, from coordinate 358,384 downwards.
GCGCGGAGCCGGGCGGCGCCGCCCGGTCCTCGGAGGTGCTCACCTCAGGAGTCCGTGCTCTCCAGCCAGGGGTGCTGGAGGGGCTCGATGAGCTGGTCGTCGCCGTCGCTGACCTGGCCGAAGCGCGGGTTGAGCTCCAGGCGGTCGCGCACGTCGGTGACGAGGTCCTGGACCGCGGCGGCGCCCTCCTCGTCCTGCGACAGCTGGCCGAGGGTGAGGTTCGCGCTGATCAGCCTCAGCGTGGGTGCGGAGTAGGAGCCCGGGTCGCGGCCGGCCTCCTCGTCGACCGAGGCGAGGAACTCGCGAGCCTCGGGCTCGCCCACGACGGCACCCCCGCTGCTGATGGCGAGGTCGCGGACGCCCTCCTCCAGCGCGAGGAACGTGATGACCTGCGAGGCCGGGACCGGCGCGCCGCCGGTGAGCTCCACGGGCAGCTCCTCGACGACGGTGGCGACCTCGTCCTTGGTCGCGACCACCTCGCCGTCGAGGGAGGCGGCGACCGACGGGTCCCCCAGGGCGGAGCAGCCGGTCAGCGCGAGCGCGGCCAGCACGGCGGCGCCGACGAGGGTCGCGCGCGCGCCGGGGCGCCTGCTGCTGGTGCGGGGGGTCATCGTCGTGTCGTCCCTTCGGGGGCGGGCTGGTGCTCGGTACGGAACCCTACGGCGCCCGGGTGGCTGCGGGGGCCCGTGGGCGCCGCGCCGCGTCGACCAGCGGGTCGGTCGCCGGAACGACGACGGGCGCTGCCGGCGCCGGCAGCACGGTGGACACCAGCGTGCGCACCCAGGCCACGAGCTCCGCGTCGCCCACCGGGCCGCCGATCGCCCGGCCGGCCATGGGCGCGGTCGGCAGCGGGCACCAGGACGGTGCCCGAGCGACGGCTTGACCACGGTCTTGGGGTACAGCCGCTCCAGACGCAGGCGCGCGGACTCGGCCAGGTCCACCGGCGCGAGCCGCAGGAACTTCCCCTGCACGCTCACGTCGGCCAGGCCGTAGCCGCGCAGGAACACCCGGAGCCGCGCGATGTCGAGCAGCGAGGCGACCTGGGGCGGCAGCTGCCCGTCGGGGCCGGTGCCGAAGCGGTCCCGCAGGTCGTCGGCGACCGCGTCGACCGCGGCGTCGTCGGTGGCCGCGGCCAGGCGCCGGTAGGCCTCCAGGCGCAGCCGCTCGGCGGGCACGTAGTCGTGCGGCAGGTAGGCGTCCACGGGCAGGTCGAGGGTCGTGTCGACCGGCTGCGGCTCGGTGTCGCCGTCCAGGCCCCGGCGGTAGTCGGTGACCGCCTCGGCGACCATCCGCAGGTACAGGTCGAAGCCGACGCCCTCGATGTGGCCGGACTGCTCGCCGCCGAGCAGGTTGCCCGCGCCGCGGATCTCGAGGTCCTTCATGGCGACCTGCATGCCGGCGCCGAGCTCGGTGTTGGCGGCGATGGTCGACAGCCGGTCGTGGGCGGTGTCGGTGAGCGTCGTGCCCGGGCTCCACATGAAGTACGCGTAGGCCCGCTCGCGGCCGCGTCCGACGCGCCCGCGCAGCTGGTGCAGCTGCGAGAGCCCGAACTTGTCGGCGTGGTCGAGGATCAGGGTGTTGGCGTTGGCGATGTCCAGGCCGGTCTCGACGATCGTCGTGCACACGAGCACGTCGAAGCGGCGCTCCCAGAAGTCGACGACCGTCTGCTCGAGGTCGTGCTCCCCCATCTGCCCGTGCGCGACCCGGACGCGGGCCTCGGGCACGAGGGACTGCAGGTGGGCCGCGGTGCGCTCGATGTCGCTCACCCGGTTGTGGACGAAGAAGACCTGGCCCTCGCGCAGCAGCTCGCGACGGATGGCCGCCCCGACCTGGCGCTCGTCGTAGGGGCCGACGTAGGTGAGGATCGGGTGGCGCTCCTCGGGCGGGGTGGCCAGCGTCGACATCTCGCGGATGCCGGTGACGGCCATCTCCAGGGTGCGCGGGATGGGCGTCGCGGACATGGCGAGCACGTCGACGTTGGTCCGGAGCTTCTTCAGCTGCTCCTTGTGCTCCACGCCGAAGCGCTGCTCCTCGTCGATGACGACCAGGCCGAGGTCGGAGAAGCGCATGTCCTTGCTCAGCAGGCGGTGGGTGCCGATGACCACGTCGACGCTGCCGTCGGCGACGCCCGCGCGGGCGCTCCTCGCCTCGGCGTCGGAGGAGAACCGGGACAGCGCCCGGACCACGACCGGGTAGCCGGCGAAGCGCTCGGAGAAGGTCGACAGGTGCTGCTGGACGAGCAGCGTCGTCGGCACGAGGACGGCGACCTGCTTGCCGTCCATGACGGCCTTGAACGCCGCGCGCAGGGCGATCTCGGTCTTGCCGTAGCCGACGTCGCCGCAGATGAGCCGGTCCATCGGGACCGCCTTCTCCATGTCGGCCTTGACCTCGTCGATGCTCGCGAGCTGGTCCGGGGTCTCGGCGTAGGGGAAGGCGTCCTCGAGCTCGCGCTGCCAGACGGTGTCGGGGGCGAACGCGTGCCCGACGCTGGCCATCCGCGCGCTGTACAGCTGGATGAGCTCGCCGGCGATCTCCTTGACCGCCTTGCGGGCCCGGCCCTTGGCCTTGGCCCAGTCCGAGCCGCCCATCTTCGACAGGGCCGGGGCCTCGCCGCCGACGTAGCGGCTCACCAGGTCCAGGGCGTCGGTGGGGACGTAGACCCGGTCGCCGGGCTGGTTGCGCTTGCTCGGCGCGTACTCCAGGACGAGGTACTCCCGGGTCGCGCCCTGCACGACGCGCTGCGTCATCTCCACGAACCGGCCGATGCCGTGGGTCTCGTGGACCACGTGGTCGCCCGGCTTCAGCGTGAGCGGGTCCACGGCCTGCCGCCGCTTGGACGGCATCTTGCGCATGTCCTTGGTCGACGTGCGCTGCCCCGCGAGGTCGGCCTCGGTGAGCAGCGCGGTGCGCAGCGGCTCGCTGACGAAGCCGTGGAGCACGCCGCCGCACGTGACGTGGACGACGCCCGGCTCCGGCGGCGCGTCGAGGGAGTCCACGAGGCGGGCGGGCACGTCGGCCTTGGTGAGGACCTGCGCGAGGTGCTGGGCCGGGCCGTGGCCCTCGGTGACGACGACCAGGCGCCAGCCGTCGGCGACGTGGGCGGCCAGGTCGCGGGAGGCCTCCTCGAGGTCGCCGCGGTAGCCGTTGACGCCGCGCGCGTCGACGGTGACCAGGCGGGCCGAGCGGGCGTCGCGCAGCTCGGCGTCCGCGGTCAGGGTGCCGGCGGTCCACCAGGCCAGGCCGAGGTCCTCGGCCAGCTCGTGCAGGTCGGGCAGGGTGCGGAACATGCCGCCGGACAGTCCGTCGGCGCGGGCGTCGGCGCCGAGGTCGAGCGGGGTGACGTTGCCGGCGGCCGCGTTGGACCAGGCCGCCTCGAGGAACTCCTGGCCGGTGTCGAGCAGGTCCTGGGCGCGGCTGTCGACCCGGGCGGGCTCGACGGAGACGACGAGGGTGTCCTCGGCGAGCTCGTGCAGCAGCGTGGTCATCCGGTCGACGAGGACGGGGACGAAGGCCTCCATCCCCTCGACGGCCTGGCCGTCGGCGACCTTGGTGAGCAGCTCGGCGGCGCCGGGGTAGCGCTCGAGCAGGCCCGCGGCGCGCTCGCGGACGGCGTCGGTGAGCAGCAGCTCGCGGCACGGCGGGGCGAGCAGCTCCTCGACCGGGCCGAGGCTGCGCTGGTCGGCCACGGCGAACTCGCGCAGCTCGTCGACCTCGTCGCCGAAGAACTCCACCCGGACCGGGTGGGCCGCGGTCGGCGGGAACACGTCGACGATCCCGCCGCGGACCGCGAACTCCCCGCGCCGCTCCACCATGTCCACGCGGTGGTAGGCCGCGCCGGCCAGGTCGCGGACCACGTCGGCCAGGTCGACCCGGTCGCCCGCGCGCAGGTGGGTCTCGGGCAGGTCGCCGAGGCCGACGGCGAACGGCTGCATGACCGAGCGGACCGGCGCGACGACGACCCGCACCGGGCGCTCGCCGGGGTGGGCGAGGCGGCGCAGCACCTGCAGCCGCTCCGCGACGGTGTCGCTGCGGGGGCTGAGCCGCTCGTGGGGCAGCGTCTCCCAGGCCGGGAAGCCGACGACGGAGCCCTCGGGCAGGAAGCTGGCCAGGCCGGCGACGGTGTCGCCGGCCTCGCGCTCGGTGGCGGTGACGACGAGCAGCGGGCGCCGGGCGGCCAGGGCCGCGAGCAGCGGCGGGCGCAGGCCCTCGGAGCAGACGACGTCCACGGCACCGGTGTCGGTGGCGGCGGGGTCGGCGAGGTCGACGAGGGTGGTGACGGCCGGGTCCTCGGCGAGGACGGGCAGCAGGCCGGTGAGGGTCATGGCTCCTGGCACGGGGTGGGGAACGGTCGACCGGGTGCGGTCGGCGGTGCCAAGGATAGGCCGGGGCGCCGACGGCGGCAGACCTGCGCCCGCCGGACTCTGCCGTGCGCCCGGGCCGCCCACTTCCTCGGAACCACCGCCGCCGGGACGCCGGCAGGAGCATGCTGGCGCCCTCGCACCCGCCGGTCCCCCCCTTGGTCGCTGGAGCTGAGCCATGGACACCACCCGCGCCGTCCGCACCGTCGCCACGCTCCTCGTCGTGGGAGGGCTCCTCATGGCCGACGGGGGGGCCGGCGGGGCCCAGGCCCCCGTCGCCGCCGCGGGGAGCGTGCGCTTCACGGCCGCGGGCGACCTCGGCGCCACCGTCAGCACGGACGGGGTGCTGGCGGGGATGCGCGCCCAGGACGCCGACCTCGCGCTGGCGCTGGGCGACCTGTCCTACGGGACCACCGGCCAGGAGCAGGCCTGGTGCGACAGGGTGACGTCGGCCATGGGCCCGGGCTACCCGTTCGAGCTGCTGTCGGGCAACCACGAGAGCAACGGACAGAACGGCAACATCAACGACTTCACCGCCTGCCTCCCCAACCAGCTCCCCGGCGTCGTGGGGACCTTCGGACGGCAGTACTACGTCGACGTGCCGAAGACGGACCCGGTGGTCCGGTTCATCATGGTCTCCCCGGGACTGCCGTACCCGGACGGGACCTGGAGCTACGCCGCGGGCACCGCCCGGTACGCCTGGACCGCCCAGGCCATCGACGGCGCCCGCGCGGCACAGACGCCGTGGGTCGTGGTCGGCATGCACAAGCCGTGCCTGTCGGTCGGGGACTACACCTGCGAGTCCGGTGCGGACCTCATGAACCTCCTGCTCTCCAAGAAGGTCGACCTCGTCCTCTCGGGGCACGAGCACGTCTACGGACGGACGAAGCAGATCGCTCTCGGGGCCGGCTGCCCGGCCGTGGTGCCGGGCCAGTACGCAGCCGCCTGCGTCGCGGACTCCGACGCCGACATGGTGCGGGGCGCCGGGACGGTGTTCGCCACCGTCGGGACCGGTGGCACGGGACTGCGGACGATCGACGCGTCGGACCCGGAGGCACCGTTCTTCGCGAGCCTGAGCGGGTCCAACGCGAACCCCACCTGGGGGCTGCTCTCGGTCGAGGCCGACGCCGACAGGCTGGCCGCGCGGTTCGTGCGGACCAGCGGCGGCACGCACGCCGACGCGTTCACGCTGACCTCGGGTCCTCCGCCCCCGGCCAACCAGCCGCCCACCGCGGCCGTCGGCGTGCCCGCGTGCACCGGGCTGACGTGCACGTTCGACGCGTCCGGGTCGACGGACGCCGACGGCACGGTCGTGGCCTGGTCCTGGTCCTTCGGAGGCGGGGCGACGGCGTCCACCGCGACCCCCACGTACACCTTCCCGGCGACCGGGACGTACCCCGTCACGCTGGCGGTCACCGACGACCGCGGGGCGACCGCGTCCGTCACCACCCAGGTGTCGGTCACCGGAGCGCCGCCTCCCCTGTGGCAGGAGACCTGGAGCGCCGGGGACGGCCCGGCGTGGCCGCAGGGCTGGACGTCGTCGAGCACGGCGGGCTCGGTGGTCACGCAGCAGGGCGCCGGCACGCTCGCCCTGACCGACACCTCGGGGGCGTTCGCCCGGTCACAGCTCACGGGCGCCCCCGCCACCGCCGACGAGGAGCTCCTCACGTCCTTCCGCTGGTCCTCCACAGCCCCGGGCGCGTACCTCAACGTCTACCTCCGTGGGAGCGGGGGGTGGCAGAACGCCTACCGTCCGCGCTCGGGGTACGGCCTGGAGCTGCAGAACACCTCGAGCTCGGTCGCCGTCAAGAAGAACGTCAACGGGGTGACGACGACCCTCGGCGTGGTGAACGGCGCCCAGGCCGTGACCACGGCCCGGCAGTGGCTGCGGGTGCGCGTGGTGGGCTCGGAGCTCCGGTGGAAGGTCTGGACGGACGGGACCAGCGAACCGACGGCCTGGGAAGGCACCCACGTGGACAGCTCGGTCAGCGCCGGCGGACAGCTCTTCGTGTCTGTCGTGCGCAGCGGCAGCAACGTCGGGAGCAAGGGCGTCACCCTGGACGACCTCGAGCTCCGCGCGGCCGCCCCCTGAGACCCGGGGCCGGGCACCGGGGACGGCCTCCCTGGGTCGCCGACGGCTGACACGATGCGCCCATGCGCATCTCGGCCAAGGCTGACTACGCCGTGCGCGCGGCGGTAGAGCTGGCGACCGTCTCCGACGGCCGACCGGTGACCGCCGAGACGCTCGCCGCCTCGCAGGCCATCCCGCGCAAGTTCCTCGAGGCGATCCTCAGCGACCTGCGTCGCGCGGGACTGGTGGTGAGCGTGCGCGGGAGCGCGGGCGGCTACCGCCTCGGGCCCCGGCCCGCGGACATCACGGTCGCCGACGTGGTCCGGGCCGTGGAGGGACCGCTGGTGTCCGTGCGCGACTCCCGCCCGCCCGACCTGGAGTACACCGGCTCCGCCGCCCCGCTGCTCGAGCTGTGGATCGCCCTGCGCGCCAGCGTGCGGTCCGTCCTGGGCACGGTCACCCTCGCCGACCTGGCCGCAGGCGCCCTCCCGGAGGAGGTCCGCCTGCTGGCCCGGCCGACCGAGGCGTGGGAGAACCCCTGACGTCAGGCGTCGATGACGCCCCAGCGTCGACGGATCGCCGTGTTGGCCCGGGCGAAGACCTCGTCGACGAGGATCCCGATCACGAGGATGACGATCATCCACGCGATGAGGCTCGACGCCTGGTTGAGCTGTCGCGCGGTGTCCAGGCGGAGCCCGATCGACGGGGTCGCCGCGATGACGACGAGCAGCTCGCCGGCCATGAGGCTCCGCCAGGCGAACGCCCAGCCCTGCTTGAGCCCGCCCACGATGCTGGGCAGGGAGGCCGGCATGATGACGTGCCGGTACAGCTGGAACCCGCTCGCCCCGAGGTTGCGCCCGACCCGCTGGAGCAGCGGCGGCACGTAGTCCACCCCGCTGATGACGCCGTTCGCGATCGAGGGCGCGGCCCCGAGGACGACCACGAAGTACATGGCGTTCTCGCTGAGCTGGAACAGCAGGATGGCCAGGGGGAACCAGGCGATGGACGGCATGGTCTGCAGGCCGGTGATGAGCGAGCCGATGGCGACCCGCAGCCGGCGGACCCGGGCCGTGGCGACCCCGATGACGAGGCCGATCGACCGTGGCGGCGGCGAAGCCGACCGCCGCGCGGCGCACGGTCGTGCCGATCGCGCCCCAGAACGACGGCTCACCGAGCAGCCGCCACAGCTCCGGGAAGACCTCGCCCGGACCCGGCAGGGCGTAGGGCGGGCGCCAGCCCGACCAGACGACGACCTGCCAGCCCAGCAGGGCGATGGACACCGCCGCCACCTTGGGCCAGACCGCGGCCCAGCCGAGCGGCGAGGCGCGACGCCGGCCGGCCGGTGTCGAGCTCCAGGGCGTCGAGCCCCGAGAGCTCCCGGGCGCTGGACGCCGATCGCGCACCGGCCCGGCTGGTCGCCTGGATCTCAGCTGCCATGGCGGCGCACCTCTGCTCGGAGCCGGTCGGTGATGGTCGCGGACAGCGTCGCCACCTCGGTGGAGTCGATCCGCCGGGGTCGGTCGATGTCGACGGCGTGCTCCTCGACCACCCGGCCGGGCCGGCTGGACAGCAGCACGATCCGGTCGCCGAGGCGGGCCGCCTCGCGGACGTTGTGGGTGACGAAGAGGACGGTGAGGGCCCGCTCGCGCCAGATCCGCTCGATCTCGTCGTGGAGGACGTCGCGGGTCATGGCGTCCAGGGCGCCGAACGGCTCGTCCATGAGCAGGACGGGCGTCTCCTGCGCCAGGGTGCGGGCCAGGGCGACGCGCTGGCGCATGCCGCCCGACAGCTCGTGGGGACGCTTGTCGGCGAAGTCGGCGAGGTGCACGGTGCCGAGCAGCTCGCGGGCCCGGCTCTCCCGCTTCCGGGCGGGCGACCCCGCGCAGGCGGAGGGCGAGCTCGACGTTGCCGCGGACCGTCAGCCAGGGGAACAGCGCCGCGTCCTGGAACATCTGCGCGGGCCGGTGGCCGCCGTCGACGACCACCTCCCCGGCGGTGACCGGCTCCAGGCCGCTGACCATGGACAGCAGGGTCGACTTGCCGCAGCCGGAGGCCCCGACCAGGCAGACGAACTCGCCGCGGCGGACGTCGAGGTCGAGCCGGTCGACGGCGAGCACCGCCTGCCCGCCGCGGCCGTAGACCTTGCTCACCCCGCGCAGCGACACGGCCACCGGCCCGGCCTCCCGCGCCGCCGGCACGCCCGAGCGCTGGGTGTCCTCGATCGTCACGGTTCCTGCACCTCCTCCAGGCCCCGCTCGGCGAGCACCTCGTTGAGCAGGGTGAGGTCGTACAGCCCGTCGAGGTCCGGGACCCCGCCCTCGAGCGTGCCGACCTCGGCCGCGTGGGCGGCACCCTCGAGCAGCGAGGAGGAGACCGGGTCGTCGGTGAACTCGATGTTGGCCCAGGCCTGGGCGATGACGCCCTCCGGCAGCGGCTTGCCGGACAGCTCGGCGATGGCGTCGCCGACGACGGCCTGTGCCTCCTCGGGGTTCGCGTCCAGCCACTCCGTGGAGTCGACCTGTCCCTCGATGAGGCGCCGGACGACGTCGGGGTGCTCCTCGAGGAAGGTCGGGCTGACGACGAGGTTGGTGGTGACGAAGCGGCCGTCGGGCCACAGGTCGCGCTCGTCGACCAGGACCTTCGCGCCGGCCTCCTCGAGGCGGGTCGCGTTCGGCTCGGGCACCCACGCCCCGTCGATGGCGCCGGCGGCGAAGGCGTCGAGGATCTGGGCGTTCTCCTGCGGGGCGACGGCCACGTCGCCCCCGCCGGCCAGGTCGCTGGTCAGGCCCTGCTCGGAGAGCCAGTAGCGGAGCGCGACGTCCTGCGTGTTGCCCAGCTGCGGGGTGGCGATGGTCGTGCCCTCGAGGTCCTCCGGACCGTCGATGCCCTCGCGGACCATGAGGAACGCCCCGCCCGACGCGGCACCGGAGACGACGCGGACCGCCTCGCCGTCGGACTGGACGAAGCCGTTGACGGTCGGGTTCGGGCCGATGTAGGTGGCGTCGATGGCGCCCGAGAACAGCGCCTCGATGGCGGCCGGGCCGGCGTTGAACGTCGCCGTGGTCAGGGTGACGTCGTCGCCGAGGGCGTCGGCGAAGAAGCCCTCCTCCACGCCGACGATGGCGGTGGCGTGGGTGACGTTGGGGAAGTAGCCGAGGCGCAGCTCGACCGGCTCGGCGGCGGCAGCCGGCTCGGACGTGCCGGCGGTCCCGGGGGGCGCGGGCGCGGCGTCGTCCTCGCCCGCGCCCGTGGCGTCCGCCGAGGCGGCCCCGCAGGCAGCCAGCAGGAGGACCGGGACGGCCATGAGCAAGCACGGGGGGAGGGCGACGGGTCGCCGCGGTCGTGCGGTCATGTCGTGGCTCCTGTAAAGTCGATGGGCTTGGTAGAGATTGAGCAGCGGGCCCGCTCCGGGCGTCAAGCGGTTCTGGACAACTGGGGACCTCCGGCCCGGCTCCCTGCCCCTGGCGGGCGGGGCACGACGACCGACGGCGACCGGGGTGCGACCCAGCGTGATGAAGGACCGCACCACGGGGCACCGGCCCTCGCCTGGTGTCACCCGGGGTCACTCGATGTGTTTGTCCGGGGGAAATAGGTCAGTTCCCGTTCACCGTCCGTTCAGGCGTCCTACCCTTCTCGCAGCGGGTGACGACGCCTGCCGGGGGCCCGTGAGGAGCGCGTGACATGCATGTTCGTCAGGACGCCGGCGTCCAGGTCCCCCGCGTGGCCCCCGAGGACACCGCCGTGCCCCAGGCGCTGCCGACGGGTCGGCGGGTCATGCTCGTGGCGTCCACCGGCGGCCACCTCACCCAGCTGACCGACATGCGGCAGGTGTGGGCCGCCGACGACCGGGTGTGGGTGACCTTCGACAAGGCCGACGCGAGGTCGACCCTGCAGGACGAGCACGTGGTCCACGCCTTCCACCCGACCACGCGGAACCTCAGGAACCTCGTGCGCAACCTCCACCTGGCCGTGCGGGTCCTGCTCCGGCTGCGGCCGGACGTCGTGGTCTCGACGGGCGCGGGCGTCGCGCTGCCGTTCTTCCTGGTCGCCCGGGTCCTGGGCATCCCCACCGTCTACCTGGAGGTCGTCGACCGCATCGACAGCCGTACCCTCACCGGCCGGCTGTGCCGGCCGCTGTCCACCCGGTTCTGCGTGCAGTGGCCGGAGCAGGAACGGATGTACCCCGGCGCCGACGTGGTCGGGCGGGCGATGTGAGCCGGACCGGCTCCGGCCGCCCCACCGTCCTGGTGACCGTCGGCTCCGACCACCACCCGGCGCACCGGCTCCTCCGGGCGGTGGCGGAGTGGGCGCAGCGACGTCCGGACGTGCACGTCGTCGCCCAGCGCGGTCCGGTGGCGGAGCTGGCCGGCCTGGACGGGGAGCAGTTCATGGCCAAGCAGGACCTCGTGGCGCTCATGCGCGACGCGGACGTGGTCGTGTGCACCGGTGGTCCCGCGACCATCGCCGAGGTCGGTTCCACCCGGCGGAGACCGGTCGTCGTCCCGAGGCTCGCCCGGCTGGGCGAGGTCGTCGACGACCACCAGGTCGCCTACACGCGCCGGATGGCGGCGAGCGGCGACATCCTGCTGGTCGAGGACGTCGCGTCGCTCGGCGACCTGCTCGACGGCGTCCTGGAGGACCCGGCCCGGCTCGACCTCGTCCGGACCTCCGCCGTCGTGCTGGACGACGCGCACCGACGCTTCCGGGCCGTCGTGGAGGAGGCCGCGGGCTCCCGGCGCCGGACGTGGCCCTCGGTGCTCCTGCTGTCGGGACGGACCGGTGCGGACGCCGGGCTGCTCGAGCAGCTGCTCGACGGCAGCGCGGCCGCGGTGTCGGTCGGCCGGTCGGCCCACCTGTGGGACGCCGACGGGCTCGCTGACCGCGGCCTCCGCGCGCAGGCCGGCCTGGAGCACGCCGACCTGGCGCAGGCGGCCGCGGACAGCCGTGAGGTGATGCACCCCGGGAGCCCGCTCGCGCTCCTCACCGGCATCCACCGGTCGACGTGGCGGCTGCGACGCGCTCGTCTGCTGGCCCGGTACCGGGCCGCCTTCTCCGCGGCCGCCGCGCAGGCCGGGGCCTCGGTCGTCGTGGACACGTCTGCCAGCCGGTCCCTCGCCCTGCTGCTCCTCGGGGCACGGGTGCCCGTCCGCTGGGTGGTGCTGACCGGCGGGTCGCGGTGGTCCGTCCGGGACCTCGCCCTCCTCGCGCTGTCCCGGACCCCTGTCCCGCTGCAGGTCGTCCGCCAGGCGGACCTGCAGCACGATCCCGCCCACGAGCTCGAACGGCTCCTGGGGGGACCCATGACCTCCGGCGTCCTCGCCGCGCACCGGAGCGCCGCCGGCCGTGGCACCGAGCAGCTGATCCCCGTCCAGCCAGGAGGCGCGGCGCCGGCGGGACGACGCCACGCCGCGATCCCTCACCCAGCGTCACCAGCATCACCCGGGCGCACACCGGGAGAGCCCGAGATCCCCGTTCCTGCTACCGACAGTGCCCTGCGCCAGTAGCGTTGCACCGGTCCCACACCCGTGGTAGTGGCGGGACCGGCGTCCCACCCCCGAGCCCGGACCCCCCGCCCGTGCTGACCCCGCGAGATCAGAGGCACGCATGACCCCCTCCCCGTCCTCCCGCCGCCCCCGCCGGCACCTGGCGACACTCCTGGCCGGTGTGGTCGCCGCCACGGCGTCCGTGCTCACGCTCCCGGTGGCTGCACAGGCCGCGTCGATCGACGGGAGCTCGCAGCTGCACGGCCGCCGCCTCCTGCTGGGAGGCGAAGCAGGAGAACCCAGGGGCCGTGGACGGTCTCTACTGGCTGCTCACCCCCCAGCTGCAGACGCCCGAGCAGTTCTGGTGCGACATGACCACGGACGGGGGCGGCTGGGTCCTCGTCGCCCGGGGCCGCGAGGGATGGCGGTCGGACTACAACGGCAGCGGGACCCCGGCGGAGGTGCGCCAGCCGGTCACGGGGCCGGACGCCTTCACCGTGAGGCAGCTGCCCGCCCGCACCGTGGACGCCCTGCTCGCGGGGACGCGCGTCGACGCCCTGCCGGACGGCGTCCGGCTGCGCCGTGCGACCAACGCCGCGGGCACGACGTGGCAGGAGTCCCGCTTCAAGTTCGCCGCCCGTGACCGGTGGGTGTGGACCTTCGGGGCCGAGCACCGGGTGGGCACCTGGTCCTTCAGCAACCCTTCCGGCCCTGCCTCCACCAGCGGCAGCGGCGGGCAGACCAACACCTTCGGCTCGGACAACGCGCTGCGACGGGTCGACACGCGGGAGACCGCAGCCCAGGGCTACACGTGGGGCATGGCCTTCGGGACGCAGACGGCCGGGTCCAGCGCCGACAGCTCCTACCTGTGGTCGCAGTCGGACGGCCTCACGTCCGCCCGGCCGTTCACGCAGATGTACCTGCGCCCCAAGCTCCGCACGAGCGACCTCGCCTACGCGCCGGTCCCCGACGGCGGCGCGGCCGCCACCACGCTGCGTCCGCTGGCGGAGAGCGGGGCGGAGGCCACCACGTGGGGGGTCACCGGTCTCGCGAACGGCCGCAGCACCGAGCTGACGACCGAGGTCGCGTCGTTCACCCAGGTGGGGAGCCGCGTCTACGTCGGCGGCAACTTCCGCTGGGTGCAGCGGGACGGCGCCGGCACCGACCGGGTCGACCAGCCCTACCTCGCCGCGTTCGACGTCACGACCCGCCAGTGGGTCTCCTCCTTCCGGCCCGCCCTGAACGGGCAGGTCAAGGCCCTGGCGGCCCTGCCCGACGGCCGGCTCGTGGCGGGCGGCGACTTCACGACGGTCAACGGCGGGGCCCAGCCCGGCCTCGTCGCCCTCGACCCCACGACCGGGGCGACGGACGCGTCCTGGGACGTGAACCTGGAGAACCGGGTCACCGGCGCACCGGGGCCGAACGTCCGCTCGCTGGCCGTCCAGGGCGGGTCGCTGTACCTCGGCGGCCAGTTCACCCACATGTCCGGGGGCACCCGTGCGAACCCTGTCTACGCCCGCAACGGCGCCCGGGTGTCCGTCGCCGACGGGACGCCCGACGCGGCCTGGAACCCCAACCTCAACGGCACCGCCGTCTCGGTGCACGTCTCCCCGCAGGGAGACCGTGCCTACTTCGCCGGGTACTTCACACAGGTGCAGGGCGTCGCCCAGGACTCGGGCACCGCGGTGTCCACCGCCGCCGGCGCCCCTCTCGTGACCCCCGTCTGGACCCCGACCTTCAGCTCGACCAAGCACTACCAGCAGGCGGTGCGCGAGGTGGGCGGCCGCGTCTGGCTCGGGGGGTCCGAGCACTACCTGTCGTCGTGGGACCGGTCCTCGTTCGCCCGGCTCTCCGGCAACGTCACCAAGAACGGCGGGGACTTCCAGGTCATCACCGACACGGCGGGCACCGTCTACGCCGGCTGCCACTGCAACGAGTGGAACTACTCCGACGCCCACACCTGGTCGGGGGTCGGGACCGCATGGACCCAGGCGGACAAGATCGGTCTGCTCGGCGCCTGGGACGCCGGGACCGGGCGGGTCGTCCCCGACTTCTCGCCCACCATGAAGGGCCGTGTCGGGTACGGCGCGTGGGCGGCGTTCGCCGACTCGACGGGCCGGCTGTGGGTCGGCGGTGACTTCGAGCAGGCCATGCGGGCCAACCGCACCACCCAGTGGGTGGGCGGGTTCGTGACCTTCGCCCCTCGCGACTCGACCGCACCCAGCACGCCCGCTCCTGCCGCCGCCGTGCGCTCCGCGGACGGCGCCACCACGACCCTGTCGTGGGGCGCGTCCACCGACGCGGCCGGGGTCGCCCGCTACGAGGTCCTCCGCGGTGACCGCGTCGTCGGCACCACGCTGCCGGGGACCCGGTCCTTCGAGGTCCCGACCGGCACCGACACCACGCGGTGGTTCGTCCGTGCGGCGGACGCGGCCGGGAACCGTTCGGCGACGACCCCGGTGCTCCTCGTCGGTCCCCCGCCGCCCGACACGAGCGCCCCGACGGCCCCGGCGGCCGTGCGCGCCCTCGCGGTCGCGCCCGACGCCGTGGAGCTGGCGTGGGACGCCGCCTCCGACGACCAGGGCGTCGCCGGCTACACGGTCCTGCGGGACGGCGCGGTCGTGGCCTCGGGCCTCACCGGCCTGGGGCTCGTCGACCGCGGGCTGACCGCGTCGACCGCCTACTCCTACCAGGTCCGGGCGACCGACACCTCCGGCAACGTGGGCCCGGCGTCCGCGGCCCTGGTCGTGACGACCAGCAGCCCGCCCCCGCCCCCGGGCTACGTGGACGGCTGGGCCGCCGCGGACGGGGCACCGTGGTCCTCGGCGTGGACGGTCTCGGGGTCGTCCGGCACGGCCGACACGACCGCCGGGCGCGGCAGGCTCGCGCACACCGACGTGGCAGGCGCCTACGTCCGCGCCCAGCTCGCCGCCCCCGCGCCCGCGACCGACGAGGACCTGCTCCTGTCGTACCAGTGGGACAGCACGTCCGCGGTCAGCTACTTCAACGTCTACGTCCGTGGTTCGGGCGGGTGGGCGAACGCCTACCGCCCGCGCAACGGCTACGGGGTGCAGCTGCAGTCCAACTCGGGCACGGTCGCGCTCCAGCGTGTCGCGGACGGGACCGTGACGTCGCTCGCCTCGGTGCCCGGCGGCCAGGCGGTCACCACCGGCAAGCAGTGGCTCCGGCTGAAGGTCACGGGGTCGGAGATCGCCTTCCGCACCTGGCCGGACGGGACGACGGAGCCTCTCGTCTGGACCGCGACGCGCACCGACACCGGCGTGGCCGCGCCGGGCCAGGTGTTCACCAGCCTGGTGCGCGGCGGGTCGAACGTCGGGGTGAAGTCGGTCCTGCTGGACGACCTCACCCTGACCCAGGGGGACCGCTGACCGAGGACGCGGACGACCGGGGGCCCGGGCCGGGCGGGCGGGGGGACAGGCCGCCCGCCTGGCGGGCTCGCCTGGCCGACCAGCTGTGGCCGGCCGGCCAGGAGGACGGCCCGGTGATGCTCCGCTGGGACGGGGCGAGCAGCTCGGGCCCGTCGCACGGGTACCGCGCCGCGGAGACCTACCGGGTGCTCCCCGGCCGGGGACGGGCGCGGTTCCTGCTCCCCGGGCCCCGCCGGGCGGCCGTGGGCGCCCTGACCGGCTACAACCGGCTGAGGGCCCCGGGCGTGCGCGCGGCCCGCACCCTCGTCGCCGCCGGGGTGGCCGTCGGGCTGGCCCGGGTGACCAGCGGGAGCCTCGTCGTGGACGTGCGCGAAGACGGGACCGATCCCGCGGACCACCTGCTGCTCTCCCACCTGGAGCGGGTGCTCGGCCGGCCGGGGCTGACGGCCGCGGTGGGCGTCCACCGGCCGGACCCCAACCACAAGCCGACGCTGCAGCTGGTGGACCGGTCGGGGGAGGCCGTCGGCTACGCCAAGGTCGGGTGGAACGGACCCACCCGTGCCCTCGTGAGGGCCGAGGCGACGGCGTTGGCCGCCCGCCCCGGCCGTCCCTCCTCCGGAGCGTCCCTGGGCGTGCCGCAGCTGCTGTGGAGCGGCGCCTGGCGTGACCGCGAGGTGGTGGTCGTCGCGCCCCTCCCGGCGGGCGTGAGGCGGTGGGCAGGTCATGGGCCCCCCTCGCCCGACGTCCTCCGGTCCGTGGTGGGACCCGCCCGGACCACCACCCTCAGGGGCTCGCCGTGGTGGCTCCGGCTGCTCGGCGAGCTCGACGTGCCCGGCGCGGACCCGGGCGAGAGGGATGCCCTCGGCCGGCTCGCCGCCGCCTGCCGGCTCGTCGAGGAGCAGCACGGCGGGACCGAGGTCTGGGTGGGGCGGTGGCACGGGGACTGGGTGCCGTGGAACCTGGCACAGGACCGCTCCGGGCTGCACGCCTTCGACTGGGAGCACAGCTCGGACGGCGTCCCGGTGGGGTTCGACCTGCTCCACTGGGCGTTCCAGGTCAGGGTCGTCGCGGAGGGGGCGACGGCCCGGGAGGGCGCCGAGGCCGTCGACGAGGCCGCGGCCCGCGCCTGGCCGTCGCTCGCCCCCGGGCAGCCGACGGCGCTGGTCGCCGACTGCTACCTGCTGGAGATGGCGGCGCGCACGCTGCGCCTCAAGCGGTCGGGCGGGTCCTGGAACCCCCGGCTGCACCCAGGTCTCCTGGACGTGGTCGAGGGCCGGTTGCGCCGGAAGGGTGGCAGATCCCTCGTCCAGCCCGCCCCGTGACCGCGGCTGGGGATACGATCCTGTACCGGCGACCTGCGTCGGCGTCGACCGGGGACGAGGAGCGACCATGCGTGCGGTGGGAGGCGGGTCGCAGCGACCCGACACCGTGACCATCGGACAGTTCTTCGCCGTCCTCCGTCGCCGGTGGTTCGTCGTCCTGTCCTGCCTCCTCGCCGGGGTCGCGCTGGGGTCGGCCGCCGTCGCGCTCAGTGCGCCGTCCTACACGTCCCGGGCGGTCGTGACGGTCTCCGCGCTCGAGGCGGACCCGCTCAACCCGTCCGGCAACGCCGACGTGAGCACCGTCACCGAGGCGAACGTCGTCGCCTCCTCCTCGGTGGCCGAGCGGGCTGCCGCCCTCATGCAGAGCTCGGCGAGCACCTCGGAGCTGCTCGAGAGCCTGGACGTCTCCTCCCCCCTGGGCAGCAGCGTGCTGGAGATCGAGTACACGGCCCCCACGGCCGCCGGTGCCGCGGCCGGCGCCAACGCCTTCGCCGAGGCCTACCTCAGCTACCGGGAGGACACCGCCCGGGGGACCATCACCCTGCGCATCGACCAGCTCGAGGAGCAGGTCGGAGCCCTCGGCAGCCAGATCGAGCAGGCCGGCGTCGTCATCGGCGACCCGGCGACCGACGCGGCCGAGCGGGCGAGGCTCACCACCTCCCGCGACCTGCTGTCCTCTCAGGTAGACGAGCTCCGGCGGCAGCAGACCCAGCTGCGCACGGTCCAGGTCGTCCCGGGACAGCTGGTGGACCGTGGTGAGCAGCCCCCCGGGGACGGCGCACCGCCGCTGGTGGTCTTCCTCGCCGGGGGCTCCCTCGTCGGCCTCCTGCTGGGCGTCGCCCTGGCCGTGTGGCGCGACCGTCGCGACGACCTGGTCAGCGGGGCACCGGTCCTCGCCACGGTGCTGGGGGTCCCTGTCCTCGCGTCCGTCCCGCGTCCCCGCCATGGGCCTGCCGAGCCGGAACCGCTGTCGCCCGCGGAGGCCGAGTCCTACCACCGGCTCGTGGCCAAGCTGCTCGCGGTGTCGCAGCGGACGGGCGGCCACGCCGTCCTCCTGGCCGGCGCGGGTCGTCCGGGGACGGACCACCCGCTGCCCCGCCAGGTCGCGACCACCCTCGCCCAGCAGCAGCTGAAGGTGGTGCTCGTCTGCTGCACCCCCGCCGCGACCGCGACCGTCGAGGCGCTCGGGGCGGTCCTCCCGCCCGCGGCCCACCGGGAGGCCGACGTGCGGTCGGCCCTCGCTCCCGTGCGGACGGCCGGCGCGAGCGGCTTCACCCTGCTCCACCTGGGCGAGGAGTCGCACGTCGAGGGGGAGCTCTTCCGCCGTCGGGAGGACTACCTCGCCGTGCTGGCCGCGGCCGACGTGGTGGTCCTGGACGGTCTCAACGTGCAGAACGCGAGCACCGTGCTGAGCCTGGCCCAGATCACCAGCGGCGCGGTGGTGGTCGCCGAGCAGTGGCGCAGCCACGGCCGCGACGTGCGGCGGCTGTCCGAGGAGCTCGACCAGGTCGGCGCCTGGATACTCGGCGGCGTCCTGCTGGTCCACGGCGTGCGGCAGCCGGCCGGCGGGAGGGGCCGCTCCGGGCCCCACCGCGAGGCACCCGTCGGCGAGCGCTCGGTCAGCCCGTCGCGGCTGGCCGCGATCTCTCGGCACACCGGGCCGGACACGATCGGCGCCGACGGCACCCAGTCGGACGACGACCTGGTCCCCCTGTCCCGCCGCGACGCCTGACCCGCACGGGCCGGCGTCAGCGCGACCAGCCGTGGTCGACGCCGGTCAGGCGGTACAGCGCCTCGTTGTGCGGGGCGTAGAACGTCGTCAGGTCGTCACGGACGGAGGCCGGCATCGGGTCGGAGCGCGTCTTGTTGTGGTGCTCGAAGCGGGCGTACCCGTGGCGCCGTACGCCCAGGAAGTCGCACACCCGGTCGAAGGTGGCCTGTTCGTCGGCATACATGGACTCCGAGGCCAGGACGAGCAGCCGGTCGCCGAAGAGATCCTGCAGCCGCCGCACCTGCGGCTCGTAGACCCCTCGCGACCGGTAGCTGAACCAGTCGTGGGCCGTGCTGTGGTACCCGGGGTCCTCCAGCATGTGCTCCAGCTCCCCGGACAGGCGGCCGTCCTCGGCCGCCAGCGCGTCACCGAAGGCCAGCGTCTCCACGCCCTGCCCGAGGCGCTCCTGGTAGTGGCTGTAGGCCCGGGCCACGGGGTCCCGCAGCACGACGAGGACCTTCACGCCGGGTACCGTCGCGGCGATGCGCGGCGGGATCCGCGGGTCCCACATGTAGTACGGCGAGGCCTCGCCGCTGACGACAGCCGATCCCTCGCGTCCTGAGACCCGGCGCCGACGCTGACGGGTGTCGAAGTGCGAGCGGTACCAGCGCTCCCCGTGCCTGTCGTCGGCGAAGAACCAGTCGGTGCTCTTGAGGCCTCGGACCCCGGGGAACATGGGGAGCACGCACGGGTGGTGGACGAGGTTGTTCCACAACGACGTGGTGCCGCCCCGCTTGGTCCCCACGAGCAGGAAGTCCGGCCAGGGCCGGGCTCCGGAGGTGGCGACCCCCCAGGCGCGGGTGCCGGCGTCCGCGACGTCCTTCACCCACCGCGGGGACATGTCCTTCGCTCGCCGGGCCACGCTCACGGTGCCTGCCTCTCCTCTGGCGTCACGCCGCTCCCACGGCCGAGCACACGTCTGACGTCGCCTCGGAGCGACCCGGTCGTGCGGCTGCGCCAGAGCCGCAGGCCGATGATGGCGTACGACGCGCCGGACAGGAGCAGCGCCAGCAGGAACCCGAACGCCCCACCCGGGTCGACGACCCGCGCGCACAGGAAGGGGAGCCCGAAGCACAGCACGGCGGCGGCGACGGCGACCAGGACCGGGCGGGGCTCGGTCCGCAGCCCGACCAGCCACCGCACCTCCAGGTACACGATGACGCTGTCGACGAGGATGGTCGTCCCCCACGCCAGGGCCGCACCCAGGTAGCCGTACCTCGGCACGAGCACGAGCAGCAGCGACAGGTTGAGGACCACGGCGAGGACGCGGTTGCCCAGCTGCCAGCTGCTCCGGCCGCTCATCAGCAGCATGGTCTGGCTGTTGCCCGTGAGCATCGCGCCGAGCATCGCCACGCACAGGACGGCGAGCGCCGTGGCCCCGTCGACGAACCCGGGCCCGAAGAGGGACAGGGCGAACGCGCCCCCGAGACCGAGCACGAGATAGATGGGCCACGACAGCGCCACCACCCAGGTCGTGGTCTGGCTGTGGAGCCTGCTGGCCTCCACCAGGTCGCCCACGGCGAGCAGCCGGCTCACGCGGGGGGCCACGGCCACGCGCGCCGCTGCCTCGACCATCGTCCCGGTGGTGACGAACCGGCTCGCGGCCGCGTAGACGCCGGCCTCCGCGGGCGAGGTCAGCGCTGCCACCAGGAGCACGTCCGACCAGACGAGCACCACCTCGAGCACGGCGGAGGCCGAACGGGGCAGGGCGAAGCCCCAGAAGTCGCGTGCGACCGCGGGGAGCGGCCGGGCCGCGCCCCCTGCACGCCCCTCCCTCCGCACCCGCCGGGACAGCAGCAGGCCGGCCGCGGCGCAGACGACGACCAGCGGGACGCTCCACAGCACGACGACGCCGCCGACCCCGACGCCGACCACGACCCCGCCCAGCACCAGGAGGCAGCGCAGCCCGGGCAGCACGACGTTCTGCAGGAGCGTGTACGCACCCACGCCGCCCGAGCCCCGCAGCCCTCCGACGAGGACGGCCAGGACCCCGGCGAGGAGGAGGGCAGGAGCCCCCAGCCTGAGCACGTCGACCGACGCCGGGTCCCCGTCCCCGACCAGGGGTGCGAGCACCGGTGCGGCGGCCAGGACGCCGAGGGCACCGAGCACGCCGAGGGCGACGACCGGGACCACCGCGGTCCGCACCGTCGCCGCGGCCTCGGCCCGCCGGCCGAGCGCAGCCGCCCTGGGCAGCGCCCACACCAGCCCGGTGTCCGCCCCGAGCCGGACCACCGTGCTCCCGATGGTGACCACGCCGACCAGGGTGAAGAACGTGCCGGCGCCCGACGGCCCGAGGCCGCGGGCGACGACGACGGTCAGCAGGAAGCCGGCGGCCGCGGCCACCACGAACCCGACGAGGCTGAGCGCCCCGCCGCGGGCGAGGGACCCGGTCGCCGCGCCGGCGGTCCGGCTGTCCGCGGCCGTCGTCCCGCTCACGCGACCGACAGACCGCGCACGTGCTGCGCCCCGGGCGCGCGGGACCGGCCCTCGGACCCGTCAGCCCCGGGGGCGGCCTCGCCCCGGCCTCGCAGGAGGACGGCCGCGACCGTCATGAGGACTCCCAGCTGAGGCCCGTCGTACCCGTAGTAGACGAACGTGAGCAGCCCGACCACGAGGACCGTGTGCAGCCACACCTCACCGGGGGCGGACGCCCGCCTGCTGAGCCACGCGGCGACCGCGAACCAGCCGACGAAGACGGCCAGCGCGGGGAAGCCGTAGCTGAACATGACGTTCCACACCTGTCCTTGCGTGCCGATGGAGATGTTGAGCAGCGCCGACGGACGCGGTGCCCCGTGGCCCAGGAGGGGCGACTCCAGGGTCCCCTCGAAGGCCTCGCGGTAGATGGTCGACCGGCCGACGTTCGTACCGCTGTAGTACAGCCGCTCCTGCAGGCCGTCGAACGTCCCCGTCAGCTGCCCGGCGAGGGCCCCGGCAGCACCGACGAGCCCGGTGGCCACGAGAGCCGCGGGCCGTCCCCGGAGGGCGAGCCTGACGGACCCGTAGAGGACGCCGAAGCCGAGGGCCACGAACATCCCGCGGTTGAGGGTCGCCGCCGCGGGCACGGCCGCCGCCGCCAGCAGCAGCGCGAGGAGCACCCGGGTGGCCCGCCGGCGCGCCTGCGACAGGGCGGCCAGGACGCAGGGCACCAGCAGGGAGGTGTTGCAGCCCCACCCGTTGGTGTAGGCGAAGGGAGCACTGGGTCGGACGAAGGACCGGGGCGAGCCGTACGGCTGCTGGACCTCCGCGAAGGAGGGCCGGACGAGGGCCCGCACGTAGTCGTTGTCGAGCAGCGCCGACGGGAGGACCGCATAGGTCGGGGTGTCGACGCGGACCCCCGGGAACAGCACGCCGAGCCAGCCGCCCACGACGACGAAGGCGAAGAACGCCGTCAGGGACAGCACGACCGCCCGGAGGGGGAGGCGACGGGGGCCCGCGTTGAAGACGTACAGGAAGAGCACGGTCGCCGCGAGGTAGTTCGACAGCCGGAGCCCGAACCCCACGAGGCGCAGCGCGCCGTCGAGCATGACGACGGACGTGCACACGAAGGCGAGGAAGAGCACCCAGAGGACGAACACCTTCGGCAGGGCCACCGAGCCCCGGACCACCAGGAGGCAGACCATGGGGACGGCGGCGAGGAACGGCGCGAACGCCCCGAGCCCCAGCAGCCACCAGACAGGGAACCCCACGAACAGCACCAGGACCGGCCACGCCGGCAGGTCCGCCGGCGGGGGCACGAGCCGCGGCGCCGTTCCGCCGTGGGCAGGCGGGTCAGACACCCCTGCCCCAGCGGCGGGCGGCAAGCACGACCCGGTCCGCGTCCACGAGCCCGGTGCTCACCGCGAGGGCGGCGTACGCGTGCTTGGTGCGGGAGTGGCGCCGGAGGGCACGCCAGGCGGTGCGCCGGGCGACGGCGCGCTCGCCGAGGGCAGCCTGGGACAGGGCGATCTGCCCCTCGATGCGGGCGAGCCCGGCGGGCTCGCCCTGGAACTCGGGGAACTTGGCGAGGATGTAGCTGAGCCCGTCGATGACGGTCCGCCAGCGCCCGACGAAGAACGAGGAGGAGTGCCAGTTTACCCGCACGAGGGGCTCCGGGACGGAGACCACCGGCCCGAGACGGGACGCACGCAGGAGCCACTCGTAGTCCTCGCCGTACCCGCCGGGGACCTCCTCGTCCACCAGGCCGATGGGCCCGAGGAACGCCTCCCGCCGGACGAGCACGGTGCAGGGGTTGATCTCCATCTGACGGCTGCGCAGGAAGTCCGTGAAGGTCGTCGGACGCTCGGGGGCCCGCCGGACGATGTCGCGGCCCTGGTAGCCGATGAGGATGCCGGTCGCGCAGACCGCGACGTCGGCGCGCTCCGACATGAGCCGGACCTGCTGCTCGACCTTTCCTGGCAGCCACTCGTCGTCGTCGTCGCAGAAGCCCACCAGGTCCCCGGTGGAGGCCAGGACCCCGGTGTTGCGCGCGCCGGCCAGCCCGGGGGTCCGCGTGTTGGCCACGACGACCAGCGACCTCGCCCCGTCCGGCACCACGACGTCGATCGGGACGGGCTCGGCCTTGTCGAAGACGACCACGCACTCGATGTGGCCCGGGTAGCGCTGCTCGAGGACCGCGCGGACGGCACGGGCCAGCATCTCGGGACGGTCGTGGGTCGGGACCACCGCCGTCACCCGCGGCAGAGCGTGGGAAGAACCCGGGTCGGTCACGACGACACCCTCCTCGGCGCAGGCCCGGCTGCAGCCGCCGGAGGACAGGGCGACGACCTCGTGCGGACGCCGCCCCCCGAGGGTAGACCGGAGGCAGCGCCCCGGTCCCGGGAACGCCCGGACCTGCTCCTGGAGCACCCGGGACGCCTAGCCTGGCCCGGACGGGCGAGGAGGGGCGGCAGGCTGTGAGCACCAGCACCAGAGGTGACGACCCCCCGGCGGACCCCACCGCGCCGGCTCCGGGGCGGCGGCCGCGGGTCTGGCCCGTCCTGCTGGTCCTGCTCGTGGTGCTCGGGCTCGCCGGTGCGGCGGCGGCCGTGCTCGTGGCCCGCGGGGGCGGGGCCGAGGTCGCGGCCCCGGAGCTGCTCCCCACCACGGCCGAGGAGCTCGCGGACGCCGGCTGGAGGCTGCGGTGGGCCGACGAGTTCGACGGCACAGGCCCCCCGGGGGCCCCGTGGAACGTGCGCGACGAGGACTACAGCTCGAACGAGGCGTCGTACCTGCTGGCGTCCAACGTCACCCAGGAGGACGGCTCGCTGCGCATCACGGCCAGGCGCGAGGAGGTGGGTGGTCGGGACTTCTCGTCGGGGTACGTGGACACGGTCGGCACCTTCAGCGCCGGCGTCGGGACGCGGTGGGAGGCACGCGTCCGCGTGCCCACGCAGCAGGGGACGAGCGCGGGGCTGTGGCCGGCGTTCTGGCTGCGCAGCGACCAGGGAGAGGGCGAGATCGACGTCGCCGAGTGGTACGGGTCCCCCCACCCGGTCCTGCCGTCGGCGGACCGCCAGGTGCAGCACACCGTGCACGCGAGCACCGACGGCACGGGCCCGAAATCGGGGGAGACGGTGTCCCTCCCGGCGGGAGCCCGTCCCTCCGACGGCTTCCACCTCTACGCGGTGGAGGTGGAGGAAGAGGGGATCACCTTCTCCGTCGACGGCGTCGTGACGCACCGCGTGCTCGCCACGGACGGGGAGTGGGTGCAGTCCCTCCTGGACGACACGTGGAACATCCGGCTCAACCTGCAGGTGGGGCTGCCGGGCTCGTACGCCTCGGCCCCGGACGCCGGCACCCGGCTCCCGGCCGTCATGCAGGTGGACCACGTGAGGGTCTACGAGCGCTGACGTGGGGCCGCCGGCCGCACCGCGCCCCCCTGAACGGGGGAAGCGCCCCCGTCGGCGCCCGCCCTGGCCGATACTGGCCCGCCAGGGCACGACCGACGAGGGGACATCCATGCGAGCAGGCCGGGCGGGGCGCACCGCCGCCGTCGGCATGGCCATGGCCGCAGGCACCGCGTCGGTCGCCCTCGCCTCGACGGGGCCGCCACCGGGGGCCCGTGCGCTGTTCACCGTGGAGTCGCCGGAGATCGCCGAGGCCAGCGGCATCGCCACCGACAGCACGCAGCGGCTGGTCTTCCTCGAGCAGGACGCCGGACGGCCGCCCGTGGTGCACGCCATCGACCTGACGGGCCGTACCCGCGCCCGGATCGAGGTCCCCTTCCCGAACGAGGACTGGGAGGACCTCGCCACCGGCGTGGACGAGGACGGCAGGCCCGCGCTCTTCATCGCCGACACCGGGGACGCGTTCTTCGTGCGCCGCGACCAGGGGCTCCCGCCCCGGACCGAGTTCGCCCTCATCCGCATCCGCGAGCCCGTCGTCCAGGACGGCGACCCCACCGACATCCCCGCGGTGGACCCGGTCCGGTGGCCGCTGGTCTACGCCGACGGCGGCAACCACAACGCCGAGACGCTGCTGGTGCAGCCCGGGACGGGGCGGGTGTTCCTGGTCGACAAGAGCGAGGAGGCGGGGACCCCGGCGTACCTGTGGATGGGTCCCGACGAGCTGACGGAATCGGGACCGAACGTCCTGGAGCGGGTCTCCCAGGTGCCGGTGACGTCGGTGTCCAGCGGGTCCTTCTCCCCCACCGGCGACCGGCTCGCCCTCCGGGACGCCGACACCGCCTACGTCTGGCGGGTGGCGGACGGGGACGTGGCAGGAGCCCTCACCGAGCCCCCCGTCATCAGCCCGCTGCCCTCCTCGCCGCAGGGGGAGGGCCTGGCCTTCAGCGGCGACGGCAACGCCGTGCTCACCAGCAGCGAGGGCGGCTCCAGCGTCGTCTGGCAGGTCCCGCTGCCCGCCGACGCGCGGACCGAGCCGGTCGAGGCGGCCCCGGTCGCCGACGAGGTCGTCGGTCCCGGGGCTCCCACGGGCGTGCGCCCCCTGGTGCTGGCCGGGGGCGTGACCGTGCTCCTCCTCCTGGCCGGCGCAGGCCGGGCGGCGGTGCACCTGCGCCGCCGGTACGGCTGACACCGGACGCCCTCGTGGACACTCTCGGTGACGTCTCCTGGCTCAGCGAGAACTTTCCCACGAGTTCGACGAACTCTGCGTGCACGACGGTGGCGACGACCTAGCCTCGTCCATGACGCGCCCACAGCACGTGAGGACCCCCGCGTCCGTACCTGGAGCGTCACGATGATGTCATCGCGCCGGATCGCCGCCGCACTCCTCGCCACCGTGGTCGCCGCGACAGGCCTCGCGGCCGTCGCGTCGCCGGCGTCAGCGCGCTCGGGCACGCTGCCCGGCGCGGCTGCCCCGATGTGGCAGACCAACGGGACGGTGAACGCCATCCTGCCCGTGGGCAACACGGTCTACGTCGGCGGGGACTTCACCGCGGTACGGCCGCCGGGTGCCGCGCCGGGGACGGGCGAGGTCGCGCGCAACCGGATCGCCGCGTTCGACGCCACCACCGGCGCCCTGGTCACGTCGTTCAACCTCAACGCGTCCGCGTCGGTGTGGGCCCTGTCCGCGAGCCCTGACGGCAGCCGCGTGTACGTCGGCGGGGACTTCACCACCCTGTCGGGGCAGTCGCGCAGCCGCCTGGCCGCGTTCACCACCTCCACCGGGGCGCTCACCTCCTGGGCGCCGGTGGCCAACGGCCGGGTGCGGGACATCGACGCCTCGGCCAGCACCGTGTACCTGGGCGGCTCGTTCAGCCGCATCGGCACGGTCACGGAGCCCCGCGTCGCCGCGGTGAGCGCGGCGACGGGCGCGTCGCTGACGGCCTTCGCCGCGGTCGCCGACAACGTGCTGTACGACGTCGAGCTGTCGCCCGCCGGCGACAAGCTGTACCTGGCCGGCGGCTTCCTCAGCATCAACGGCGACCCCGCGCAGCAGGTCGCGGCCGTCGTCGGCTCGACCAACGGGGAGCTGCTCCCCTTCCCGGCCGCCGCCGCCGCCATCCCCCGGCGGACGCCGGAGTGCATCGTGGAGATGAAGGACATCACCGTCGACGCCGACTCGGTGTACTACGCGTCCGAGGGCACCGGCGGCGGGTGCTTCGACGGCCTGTTCGCCGCGAACGACTCCGACGGCAGCTCCAAGTGGACCAGCCGGTGCCTCGGGGCGACCCAGGGGATCGCCGTACTCTCGGGCGTGCTGTACGTCGGCTCCCACGCGCACGACTGCACGAACGACACCGGCTTCGACCCGGACGCCTTCGCCGAGGTGGGCTGGGCCCGCGGGCTGTCCCGCAAGCTGCTCGCCCGCGACACCGACACCGGCGCCCTGACCTCGTGGTACCCCAACACCAACGGCGGACCGGCCGGCGGCCTCGGTCCCCGCACCATGGCGACCGACGGCACCCAGCTCTTCGTGGGCGGGGAGTTCACCTCGGTCAACGGTGTGCTCCAGCAGGGCCTCACGCGCTTCTCCCCCGCCGCCAGCCCGGTGGCGGTCCCCGACCGTCCGGCCACCCCCCAGGTCGTGGCCCGGGCGGGCCGCGCGGTGTCCGTCTTCGTGCAGAGCCCGCTCGACCTCGACGACACCGACCTCGAGCTGCGCCTGTACCGCAGCGGGACCACGGCCCCGATCGCGACCGCGGACGTGCACTCGCTGTTCTGGCGCCGCCCCGTCGTCTCCTTCGAGGACACCAACCTCCCCGCCGGGGCGACGTACACCTACTCCGTCGAGGTGAAGGAGAAGAACGGCACGGGCACCAGTCCGCGCGTCGCCTCTGCGGCCGTCACCGTCCGCACGGACGCTGCCGCCTACCCGGCCGCGGTGCAGGCCGACGCCCCGACGTTCCACTGGCGCCTCGGTGAGACCTCCGGCCCCGTCGCCGCCGACGCCTCCGCCGGCCTCGAGCCCGGCACCGCCGCGGGGACCATCGCCTACCGCCAGGCCGGGGCCACGCCCGACGGGAACGGCGGCGTGCGCTTCGACGGCGCCACCGGGTACATCACGTCCGAGACGGCCGTGCCGTCACCGACCAGCTTCACGGTCGAGGCCTGGGTGAACACCCAGACGACCAGCGGCGGTCGGATCCTCGGCTTCGGCAACAGCCGCGGCGGCCTGGACTTCAACGCCAACCCGGTCAACAGCTCGAACTACGACAAGCAGCTGTACATGACCAACGACGGTCGCCTGGTGTTCGGGGTGTACCGCGACGGCGTCTACCAGATCACCACCCAGGGAGCCTTCAACGACGGGCAGTGGCACCACGTCGTGGGGACGCAGGGCCCGGGCGGGATGACGCTGTACGTCGACGGCGTCCGCCGCGGCCGCAACGGCCAGACGCAGAACCAGGGGTACACCGGGTTCTGGCGGGTCGGCGGCGACAGCCTCGGCGGCTGGCCGGACCAGCCGGCGAGCAGCTACTTCGCCGGCACCGTGGACGAGGTGGCGGTCTACCCGACCGCGCTCCCCCAGGCCTCCGTGGTGGCCCACTACAACGCCACCGGTCGGACGGCAGCCGTCCCGCCGTCGCCCAGCGACCCCTACGGCGCCTCGGTCGTGGCGGACGGCCCGAGCTACTTCTGGCGGCTCGACGACGCGGCAGGCAGCAGCACCGCCGCCGACAGCTCGGGCAACGAGCAGGCCGGCGCCATCACCCCGGTCGTCACGCTCGGCGTCGACGGGGCGACAGGAGCGGGCAGCCGCGCCGGCCGTTTCTCCGGGGGCTCCGCCGGGGTGGCCTCCACCACGCCTGAGTCGCCGACCACCTACGGCACCGAGCTGTGGTTCCGGACCACGACCGCGACGGGCGGCAAGCTCATCGGCTTCGGCAACGCCGCGTCGGGGACGAGCAGCGCCTACGACAAGCACGTCTACATGACCGACGACGGGCACCTGGCCTTCGGCGTGTACCTCGGCAGCTTCGAGCTGCTCACCACCCCCGGCACCTACGACGACGGCCAGTGGCACCAGGTGGTCGCCGGACAGGGGCCGGAGGGGATGACGCTGTACGTCGACGGCGCCCTCGTCGCGTCCAACAGCACGAGCGCCAACCAGCAGTACCCCGGCTTCTGGCGCGTGGGCGGGGACAACCTCGGGGCCTGGCCGCAGCGTCCGTCGACCGACTGGTTCACGGGCGACATCGACGAGGTCTCCGTGTACAGCACGCCCCTCACGGCGGCCCGCGTGGACGCGCACTACCGGGCGACCGGTCGTACCGGCCCGCCGGACTCGGTCCCGCCGACCGTGCAGGTGACCGCCCCCACCGCAGGGGCGGCCGTCTTCGGGCCCGTCACGCTGGCTGCCGACGCGGCTGACGACCGCGGGGTGGCCTCGGTCACCTTCCTCGTCGACGGCACGGCCGTCGGGACCGACACCTCGGCCCCGTTCTCCACGAGCTGGTCCGCCGTCCAGGAGGGGAGCCGCAGCATCACCGCCGTGGCGACCGACACCGCCGGCCTCTCCACGACCTCGTCCCCGGTGGTCGTCACCGTGCCGGCCGACACGTCCGCGCCGTCCGGTGTGACGGGCCTGGCCGCGACGGCCGTCACGGCGACGACCGTGACGCTGGGGTGGTCCCCCGCCTCGGACGACCGGGGGGTCAGCGGCTACGTCGTCTCCCGGGACGGGGTCCCGCTGGCCGGGCAGGTGGCGTCCACCAGCCTGACCGACACCGGCCTGGCCCCGGGCACGGAGCACACCTACACCGTGAGGGCCGTCGACGCCGCCGGGAACACC
Source organism: uncultured Actinomycetota bacterium (assembly GCA_963750335.1). GTDB lineage: Bacteria > Actinomycetota > Actinomycetes > Actinomycetales > JBBAYJ01 > Aquipuribacter. The sequence goes on along the minus strand of CAVVQD010000008.1, from coordinate 329,316 downwards.
GGGCCGCCCAGCCCGGGCCTCACGGTGACGACGGCCTCCTCGGAGCCGGTCCTCTTCACCGACGCCTGGTCGCGGCCTGACGCGTCCGGCTGGGGCGCGCCGTGGTCCAGCAGCACGGGCGCAGGCGGCTCGGTCAGCACGGTCTCCGGCACGGGGCGGCTCAGCTACACGGACACGGCCGGCGCCTTCGCCCGCGTCGCCCTCGACGGCACCCCCGAGACGGATTCCGACGTCCTGCTCCAGTACCGGTGGAGCGACACGACGGCCCGGTCGTTCTTCACCGTGTACCTGCGGGGGTCCGGCGGCTGGGCCAACGCCTACCGCCCGCGCAACGGCTACGGGCTCGAGCTGAACTCGACGTCCTCCACCGTCACCGTCCAGCGCTCGGTCGACGGTGCCGTGACGAACCTGACCAACGTGGCCGGCGCCCAGCTGGTCACCACGCAGCCGCAGATGCTCCGGCTGCGCGTGGTCGGGGACCGGGTCCAGTTCCGGACCTGGCCCGCCTCGCAGCCCGAGCCGACGACGTGGGCGAGCACGATCACCGACACCTCGGTGACGGCGCCCGGCCAGGTCCACCTGTCCCTGGTGCGGGCCGGCGCGAACGTCGGCGCCAAGTTCCTCGAGCTCGACGACGTGACCTGGACCCGCAGGGCCGTCTGACCCGCTCGTCACGACGCCCGGCCCCGACCTGTGGGGCCGGGCGTCGTGCTGTCTGCCCGGCAGCCCGGCGGACGAGGAGGGTCCCGCCGTGTGACCGTTCACCCGTTCGGCCCAACCCCCCGGCCCCAGGCGCGCGCGGGCGCGGACGGCCCTGCGGCCCACCCACGTGCGTGGCGGTCGACCGCATGGTGGACGTGGCATATCTCACGTCCGCGATTACCCCTGGTCACGTCCGTCGCCCACCGCTGTCGGGACCGATTTCCTGGGACGACCTGCGCCGTCGGACAAGAAGTGGTAGGTGGGACCCGGTTTCGGCCCTCATGACGTCCAGGCGGCCTCGACGCCCGATCTGCCGCACCTCGGCACAGAGTGTGAGGGTCGGTCGTGGTGCGGTGAGCTCGCGCGCCCGGCGGACGAACGGCCGTCGCCCGACGTCTGACAGGGTTCCGGGTCGGTACGCATCCGTCACGTCCCGTGAAGAGGTGCGCTGTCCCGGTGAGGTCTGGCCCCGGGGTGGTGCCTGGTTCTTCAGGGTGCTGACGGGCGGCCCGATACAGAGACGGACGCCCCCCGTCCACCCCTCGCCTCTCCCCGAGTCGAACGACACACGGAGTTCCCGCATGCCCCCTGCCACCGCACCGAGACGTCTCCACCGCCTCCTTGCCCCCTCGATCGGGATGCTGCTCGTCGCCCCGCTGGCCGTGTCCACGGTCACGAGCGCGAACGCGGCGACGAACCTCGTCGTCAACCCCGGTTTCGAGGCCTCGACGGCCGGCTGGTCGGCACCGACGGGCGTGACGCTCAGCCGCTCCTCGGTCGTCAAGTCCGGCCGCGCGTCGGGCAAGGTCACCAACAGCACCGCGGCCGCCCGGACCGTCGTCCTCAACGACGTGGCGAACACGGTGCCGGCAGCGGTGAAGGGCGTCCCGGTGACGGCCACGGCCTGGGTGCAGACCGACGCCCCGGGCACCTCGGTCGGCATCCGCCTCATGGAGTACTCCGGCACCTCGCTCAAGGGCCAGGCCCGCGGGACGGCCTGGCTGACCGGCACCGGGTGGCAGAAGGTCTCCGTGACCTACGTCCCCACCACGACCGGTGCGTCGCTGGACCTCAACGTCCTGGGCTGGGGCGTGCCGTCGCGCAAGAGCGTCCGGGTGGACGACGTCACGGCGGGCACCGCCGCGGCCCCGTCTCCGGCCCCGGCTCCCACCGCCCCCGCGCCGGCCCCCACCACCACCGCCCCCGCGCCGGCCCCCACCACCACCGCCCCCGCGCCGGCCCCCACCACCACCGCCCCCGCGCCGGCCCCCACCACCACCGCCCCCGCGCCGCCCCCCCGACCACCGCCGGCCCCCACCACCACCGCCCCCGTCGCCCCGACCGGGTGGCGGCAGGTCTGGAGCGACGAGTTCTCCGGCAGCGCGGTCAGCACCAGCAGCTGGAACGTCCGCAACAACGCGGGCAACTCCAACGAGGCCTCCTACCTGCTCGCCCGCAACGTGACCCAGGCGAACGGCGTCCTGTCGATCACGGCCAGGCGTGAGGCGGCCGGCGGGCGGGAGTACACCTCCGGCTACCTCGACACCATCGGCAAGCAGAGCTTCGGTGTCGGGACCCGGTGGGAGATCCGCGCCAAGGTCCCGACCCAGGCGAACACCAGCGGTGGCCTCTGGCCGGCCTTCTGGCTGCGCAGCAACGAGACCGGCGGCGAGATCGACGTCGCCGAGTGGTACGGCTCGCTCCACCCCTACCTGGCGAACGCCCACCGCAACGTGGACCACATCGTCCACGAGGACACCAACGGCGGGAAGGGCAAGGCCGGGGTCGACTACCTGCTCCCCAACGGCGGCCAGCCTTCCGACGGTTACCACACCTACGCGGTGGAGGTCCTCGCCGACGGCATCTACTTCTACGTCGACGGCGTGAAGTCGTTCGCCGTCCTCAAGAGCGCCAACCCGTGGATCGGGCCGATGCTCGGCGGGACCTGGAACATCCGGATGAACTTCCAGATCGGCAAGGCGGGGAGCTGGGCCACGGCCCCGACCGCCGCCACGCAGTTCCCGGCCACCTTCGCCGTGGACTACGTCCGGATCTACCAGCGCTGACCACGGCGCGCGCCTCGCGCACGTCACCACGACGGACCCCCGGCTCCTGCCGGGGGTCCGTCGTCGTGGTGACCGGAGGCGCCCCCCAGGGACGCCCGCCTCGCTAGCATGACCAGGACGTGGGCGAGGACTTCCGGCTGCCCGTGCTCGACGGATGGAGCCCGGCGGTGGAGTCGTCGCACGACCCGCTCCTCGCGCAGGACCTCGACGAGGCCCAGGCCTGCGACCTCGACCTCGCGCTGTGGGGGGCGCTGCCGGACGGGCACGTCCTGGGCGGGACCGTGCACGCGCGAGGAGGCCGGGCCGGGAACCGCGTCGCGGTGGAGCTGCGGCGTCCCGAGGGGAGCGTCGGCGACGGTCTCCCGGGAAGCCTGGTGCTGCGGGACCAGGAGCAGAACCCGGTCGCCGTCCTGTCGGCGTTGCGGCGGGAGCGGCACGGCGGCAGGGACCTGGTGTCCGGGGACGCGTCCGGCCTGAGGCAGCGCGAGAGCGGGCCGCTGCCGTCGGCCAGGCTGGACCGCCCGCTGGCACCTCGCGGGGGCGGGCTCCTGGTGCTGGCGCGCGGTGTCGTCCAGGAGGACGAGGACGCCCTGCGCGAGTGGGCGCGCGTGTCACCACCGGGTCCGCTGGTCCTCGTCCCGGAGGGCGGGTCGTCCCGTTCGCACCTCCCGGCGCGGGTGGCGCACGCCGTCGCCGTCCGCACCCTCCACCGCCTCGGCCGTCCTGACGGCGAGGTCCGGGTGGCTCCCCTGCACCTCAGGGACCCGCGCTCCGACGACGCCCTGGGACACCGGATCGCCTCCCTGCTGGGCGGCGACCCCTCTCTCGTGCTGTCCGCAGGCACCCCCGGGGGCGGGGCGAGCGGATGGGAGGCCGTCCTCGAGGCCCTGGACCAGGGCGACGGCACCCCGTTGCCCGGAGTCCACCCGGACCTCCGAGCGGTCCTGCGGCGATGGCGACCACCCCGTCCTGCGCGTGGTCTGGTGGTCTTCCTGACCGGGCTGTCGGGGTCCGGGAAGTCGACCCTCGCACGAGACCTGGACGACCACCTCCAGGTCAGCACCGTCCGCAGGACGACCCTGCTCGACGGGGACGTGGTCCGCCGCCTCCTCTCGTCCGGGCTGGGTTTCGACCGCGCCTCCCGCGAGGCGAACGTGCGCCGCATCGGCTGGGTCGCGGCCCGGGTGGCAGAGCACGGGGGGACCGCCGTCTGCTCCCCGATCGCCCCGTTCGCCAGCACGCGGGCCGAGGTGCGTGGCATGGTCGAGGCCGTGGCGGACCTGGTCCTCGTGCACGTCAGCACCCCGCTGGAGGAGTGCGAGCGACGCGACCTCAAGGGCCTCTACGCCCGCGCCCGGGCCGGCGAGATCCCGGACTTCACGGGCATCAGCTCGCCCTACGAGGTCCCGGCGGACGCCGACGTCACCGTCGACACCTCGGTCCTGTCCAGGCACGAGGCCCTCCGGGCGGTCGTCGACCACCTGGTCGACGGCGGCTGGCTCACGGAGGACGCCCGGTGACCCTGGACCCGGTCCTGGCCGTCGCGTCCTTCGTCATCGGCATCGTCGTCGGCCTCACGGGCATGGGCGGGGGCGCCCTCATGACCCCGGTGCTCGTCCTGTTCTTCGGCATCCCGCCGCTGACCGCCGTGAGCAGCGACCTGGTCGCCTCCGCGGTCATGAAGCCGGTCGGCGGGCTCGTCCACCTGCGGCGCGGCACCGTCAACCTGCAGCTCGTCCGGTGGCTCTGCGTCGGTTCCGTGCCCACCGCCTTCGCCGGCGTGCTGGTGGCACGGTCCCTGGGGGACGGCGAGGAGGTCCAGGGCATCATCAGGGTCGCCCTCGGCGTCGCGCTGCTCGTCGCCGCCACCGGCCTCACGGTCCGGGCCTACGTCCGGCTGGTCGAGCGCGCACGCAACCGCGACGGCAGCGCGGAGCCGCTGCCCCAGGACAAGCCCGACGTGGTCGTCCGCATCGTCCCGACGGTCCTGGTCGGGGCCGTCGGCGGCCTCGTCGTCGGGATGACGTCGGTGGGCTCCGGCTCCCTCATCATCATCGCCCTCATGGCGCTCTACCCCGCGCTCAAGGCCAGCTCCCTCGTCGGCACGGACCTCGTCCAGGCCGTCCCGCTCGTCATGAGCGCCGCGCTCGGGCACGTCCTGTTCGGGGACTTCGAGCTCAGCCTCACGGCGTCGTTGCTGCTCGGCTGCGTCCCCGGCGCCTGGGTGGGGGCGATGCTCAGCTCGCGCGCGCCCGGCGGCATCGTCCGCCGGGCGCTCGCCTTCGTGCTCCTCGCCTCGGCGCTCAAGCTGCTCGGGCTGCCGAACGTGGAGACCGGCGTCGTCCTCGCGGTGGTCCTGGTGGTCGCGCCGCTGCTGTGGATGGCGGTCCGCCGTCGTCACGGTTTCCCGGCCCTCGCCTCACGGAGACGACCGCGGACCGCAGCGGTCGACGCCGGCTGACCTGTCGTCGGCGGGCGGCGGGACGCCCGTGCCCCGCGGCCTCGCTGCCCCTCCGACCCCCTACTCCGTGCCCGTGATCATCCCTGCGCCGACGGTCCGGTGCGTCGCCTCGTCGACGAGGACGAAGCCACCGGTGGTGCGGTTCCGGCGGTACTCGTCCGCGAGCAGCGGCTGCGTGGTGCGGAGCCGGACGCGGCCGATCTCGTTCAGCGAGAGACCAGCCACCCCCACGTTCCGGTGCAGGCTGTTGATGTCGAGCTGGTAGTGCAGCTCGCGCACCACGGCCCGCACGTTGCGGGTGGTGTGCTTGAGCGCGAACTTCCGCCCCGGGACGAGCTGGACCGTCTCGTCCATCCAGCAGACCATCGCGTCGATGTCCTGGGTGGGCGTCGGGGCGTTGTGGGGACGGCAGATCATGTCCCCGCGCGAGACGTCGAGCTCGTCCTCCAGCCGGATGGTGACCGACATCGGGGGGAACGCCTCGTCGACAGGGCCGTCCGCCGTCTCGATGGAGCGGATCCGGGTGGAGAAGCCCGACGGCATGACCATGACCTCGTCACCGGGCTTGAAGACGCCCCCGCCGACCTGGCCCGCGTAGCCGCGGTAGTCCAGGTGCTTGCCCGACTGGGGCCGGATGACGTACTGCACCGGGAACCGGGCGTCGACGAGGTTGCGGTCGCTGGCCACGTGCACGTTCTCCAGGTGGTGGAGCAGGCTGGCCCCCTGGTACCAGGGCATGTTCTCCGAGCGCGTGACGACGTTGTCGCCCTTGAGGGCGGAGACCGGGATGGTCACGAGGTCCGTGACCTCGAGCTTGGTGGCGAAGGCCTGGAACTCCCGCCTGATGCCCTCGAACACCTCCTCGTCGTAGTCCACGAGGTCCATCTTGTTCACGCACAGGACCAGGTGGGGCACCTGCAGGAGGGTGGCCAGGAAGGCGTGCCGACGGCTCTGCTCGACCAGGCCCTTGCGGGCGTCGACCAGGACGAGCGCGAGGTCTGCGGTCGAGGCCCCGGTGACCATGTTGCGGGTGTACTGGATGTGGCCCGGGGTGTCGGCGATGATGAAGTTGCGCCTCGGCGAGGAGAAGTAGCGGTAGGCCACGTCGATGGTGATGCCCTGCTCGCGCTCGGCCCGCAGGCCGTCGGTGAGCAGCGCGAGGTTGACGTACTCGTCCCCCCGCTCGCGGCTCACCCGCTCCACGGCGTCCATCTGGTCCTGCAGCACGCTCTTGGTGTCGTACAGCAGCCGGCCGATGAGCGTGCTCTTGCCGTCGTCGACCGACCCGGCGGTGGCGAACCTCAGCAGGTCCATCAGAAGTACCCCTCCTTCTTCCGGTCCTCCATGGCGGCCTCGCTGAACTTGTCGTCGCCCCGCGTCGCCCCGCGCTCGGTGATCCGGGTGAGCGTCGAGCTCCTCGATGACCTGGGCCACGGTGACCGCCTCGGAGGGGACGGCGGCCGTGAGGCTGGCGTCGCCGACGGTCCGGTAGCGGACCCGCCGCGTCCGCACCGTCTCCCCCGGCTTCGGGCGGCACACCTCGTGCACCCCGAAGAGCATGCCGTCGCGCTCGAACACCTCGCGGTCGTGCGCGTAGTAGATGCTCGGCAGCTCGATGCCCTCGGCCTCGATGTAGCGCCAGATGTCCAGCTCGGTCCAGTTGGACAGGGGGAAGACGCGGATGCTCTCCCCCGTGTGGACCTTGCCGTTGAAGAGGGTCCAGAGCTCGGGCCGCTGGTTCTTCGGGTCCCACTGACCGAACTCGTCGCGGAAGGAGAAGATGCGCTCCTTCGCCCGGGCCTTGTCCTCGTCGCGACGGGCGCCGCCGAAGACCGCGGTGAAGCGGTACTTGTCCAGGGTCTCGAGCAGCACCGGCGTCTGGATCCGGTTGCGCGTGCCGTCCGGGGGCTCGCTCACGGAGCCGTTGTCGATGGCCTCCTGGACGCTGCCCACCAGCAGGTGCACGCCGAGCTCGGCCACACGCCGGTCCCGGTACGCCAGCACCTCGGAGAAGTTGTGCCCGGTGTCGACGTGCAGGACCGGGAAGGGGATGGGGGCGGGGTGGAACGCCTTCTCCGCCAGGCGCAGCATGACGATGGAGTCCTTGCCGCCGGAGAAGAGGAGGACGGGCTTCTCCAGCTCGGCCACGACCTCGCGGAAGACGAAGACGGACTCCGCCTCGAGGGCCTGCAGCTGGGTGAGCTGGTAGCGCTGGCCGTCGGTCACGGCGTGGCTCCTTCGTGGGGGGCGGGCCCGGTGGTGGGCTGCCCGGGGTCCAGGGCGGCGATGGCGACGAGCAGCTGCTGAGCGTGCTCAGGACGGCACACCACGAGGTCGGGCAGCCGGGGGTCGGCACGGTTGTACACCAGCGGGCTGCCGTCGGTCCGGCTGGTGTGCAGCCCCGACGCGCGGACCACGGCCACGGGGGCCGCCGAGTCCCACTCGTACTGCCCCCCGGAGTGCACGTAGGCGTCGACCTCGCCCCGGAGCACCGCCGTGGCCTTGACACCCGCCGAGCCCATCGGGACGAGCACCGCACCGAGCCGCCGGGCCAGCCCGTCGACCAGGGCCGGCGGGCGGGTCCGGCTCACCGCCAGCCTCAGGGGGCCGGTCCCGGCCGGCGGCACCGGCCCGGGCGAGGCCGTGCTGTAGGCCAGCCCGGCGGCAGGCAGGGTGACCGCGCCGGCCACCAGCTCGCCCGCGCTCCCACAGGGCGACGTGCACGGCCCAGTCCGTCCGGCCGGGCTCGGAGAACTCACGCGTCCCGTCGAGCGGGTCGACGATCCAGACCCGGTCCGCCCGCAGGCGCGCCGGGTCGTCGGCCGCCTCCTCGGACAGGACGGCGTCGTGGCCGCGCCGGGTGGCGAGGAGACCGGCGAGCACCTCCTGGGCGACCCGGTCGCCCGCCGCCTTGGTCGCGGCGGGGCTCGCCCCGGCGGCCAGCGCACCGGGCGCGGGCGTCGAGCAGGGCGCGGCCCGCGGCCTCCGCCAGCTCGAGGGCGAGGGCGTGGTCGTCGCCGCTGCCGGCCGTGGGCTCCCCCGGCGAACCCGGGGGGCTGGACGGGGCGGGCACGGGAGGACGGGACGTCGTCGGTCCTGCGCTCATCTAGTAGGCCCCTGACCCTCGGAGCACGACCCGGAGCGTCTTCCAGAGGATCAGCAGGTCCATGGCCAACGACCAGTTGTCGACGTACCGCAGGTCCAGGTTGAGCGAGGACTCCCAGTCCAGGTCCGCCCGCCCGCTCACCTGCCACAGCCCCGTCAGACCCGGCTTCACCCGCAACCGACGGTGCACCGCGTCGTGGTACTGCTCGAACTCGCTCATCAACGGCGGACGCGGCCCCACCAGCGACATGTCGCCCCGCACCACGTTCCACAGCTGCGGCAGCTCGTCCAGGGAGAACCGGCGCAGCACCCGCCCCACCCGCGTCACCCGCGGGTCCGCGTGCATCTTGAACATCAGCCCGTCCCGGTCGCTGCCCTCCAGCAGCTCGGCCCGGCGCTTCTCGGCGTCGACCACCATCGAACGCAGCTTCCACATCGTGAACGGCCGCCCGTCCAGACCCGCCCGCGTCTGGGAGAAGAACGCCCGACCCGGGCTGCTCAGCACCACCGCCAGCGCGCACGCCGCCACCGGCACCGCCGCCACCGCCAGCAGCACCGCACCCAGGCTCCGGTCCAGGACCGCCTTGCCCAGACCCCGCCCCACATGACGGCTCGGACGCTCCACGTGCACCAGCGACAGCCCCGCCGTCGGACGCAGCGTCACGTGCGGACCACCCACCTCCACCAGACCCGGCGCCACCACCAGGTCCGCCCCCGCCCGCTCCAGCGCCCACGACAACCGCCGCAGCGCCGGACCCGACAACGCCGCCCCCGTCACCACCACCACATCGATCCGGTGGTCATGGACCACCTGCGCGACCTCGCTCACCGTCCCCAGCACCGGCAGCACCGGCAGCGCCGTCCGGGCCTCGGGCGCCCCTGCCGGTACCGACGAGCCGCCCGGGCTCGGCGAGCAGAGACCGACGACCTGGTAGCCGTGGAAGGCCTTCCGGGCCAGGTCCGCCGCCACGGGCGCCGCCTGGTGCTCGCTGCCGACCACCAGCGTGCGCAGCATGCTGCGGCCCTGCGCCCGCTCCCGGTGCAGCTGGTGACGCACCACGTACCGCAGCACGGCGGTCACCACCGCGGCCACCGGGATCGCCACCAGCACCCACCGACGGGCCAGCAGCGCTCTGGCTGGCGTAGGCCGCCACCCCCAGCGCCGCCACGAGCATGACCGCCCCGCGCATCACCGCCTGGAGCTCCTCCGGCCCCGACCCGAGGTGGCGCACCCGGTACCCGCTCTGCAGCAGCAGCACGACGGACCACAGGAGCGCCGACACGACGGCGAGGGCGGCTCCGGCGCGCAGACCCAGCCCCAGGCTGGCCGCCGTCGCACCCCCCACCGACGCGGCGGACAGCAGGTCCGCGACCACCACCCGGGGCCAGCAGGCGACGCTCCCACTCCGACCGCGGCAGCACCCCGCCCGCGGACGGACGGTGCGACGAGCCTCGCTCGCAGCCCGGGGACGACGACGCTGCCGTCGGCCGGCACGAAGGGCCGGTCCGACGCCCACGACGTGCGCACCCCCGCCACCGGCCGGCGCCGCTCCACGCGGACCGGCGCCTCGCGCACCTCGCGGACCGGCGCCTCGCGCTCCTCGACGCTCACGCGCGGGAGCTCGAGCCCCAGGCGGAGCACGCGCGGACATAGCTACGCACAGTGGACCTCCTGCTCGTGCAGCACCCTCGGGGGCTCGGCCGAGCCCGGCACGGGACCCCGACCCGTCGCCGACTCTAGGGCTGGTCAGCGCCCCCCGGACCGGTTTTGGGGCATTCCGGGGCCGGTAGGGACGACCCGACCACGAACGGTGGGGGGCAGTCACGCCGTGCACCCAGCGTGACCACCGCGGCAGCGGGCGCGACGAGACTGGGACCGCTGGGCCGCCTGGCGGCAGCCCACGGCAGGTGCGCCCGCCCCTGCGGCATGCTGTCCGCCATGCTGCCCGCCCTCCAGTCCGTCCGGCGGCGCGCCGTCCTCGCCTTCAGCATCCGGAGCCGGCGCCGCAAGGCGGCGCTCATCGGCCGGTTCCTCGACGAGCACGGCCTGACGACGTCGATCTTCGTCGGGTGCAGCCCGGAGACCAACGCCAACGAGGGCATCGTGGAGCGGGCCGTGGCGGAGCGCACGCGGGTGCTGGGGGCGCTGGACGTCCTCTACGCCACCCCGTCGTGGCCGTTCGTGCTCGCCGACGCCAGGTCCATGCCCTTCGCCGACGGCGCCGCGGACGTGCTGGTGGCCAACGCGGTCATCGAGCACGTCGGCGACGAGGCCGACCAGCGCCGGTTCGTGGCCGAGCACCTGCGCGTGGGGCGCGCCTGGGTCATCACGACCCCGAACAAGTGGTTTCCGATGGAGTCGCACACCGCGACGCTGTTCCGCCACTGGTCGCCCCGCTGGCGCGCCGGCCGCGAGGAGTTCACGCGGCTGATGTCCCTGCGCGAGTTCCGCGCCCTGCTGCCCGCCGGCACCACGGTCGTCGGCCGGCCGTGGTCCGCGACCTTCACCGCGCTCTACGCGCCGGCGGGGGGCCGTCAGGTCGCTGACCTGTCGGGCCCCCCGCCGGGGGTGGTGCTCAGCCGTGCTGCGTCACATGTACTTGACGCGGACCCCGACGCCGTCGGTGTAGACGTTCCCGCTCATGGACGGGTACACGCGGCTGGTCATGATGACCCCGCAGTTCACGTACTTGGTGTTCCGGCCGAAGCGGTTGCCGGTGAGGGTGACCGTCTTGAGGTCGGTCCGCTTCTTGTGGTTCATGTTGACGCTGCAGCCGCCGCCGTCGAACCAGTTCTTGGTCATCGACATCGACGTGGCCGCGTAGTCCTGCGTGACCTGCACGGCCGCGTTGTAGGACTTCGCGGCGACCACGGTGTTGCCGACCAGGCGGATGTTGCTCCCGCCCAGGACCTGCACGCCGTCGTTGTGGGTCGCCCCGCCGCCCTGCTGCGGGTCGGAGGAGTAGTAGTTCTGGCTGTGCAGGTACGAGCTCTCGATGAGCACGTTGCTGCCGTGGACCTTGATGTTGTCCACGCCGCCCCGGACCTCGACCCGGCGGGCCGTGAAGTTCGCGCCCTTGATCCCGTCGAGCATCACCGACGGCTGCGAGGGGTAGACCTCGCTGTCCTGGATGACGAAGTTCGTCGCCGTGGGGGTGACGGTGACGACGCCGTCGACGCGGGTCGCCTTGCCGCCGCGCACGATCGAGCGCTTGACGGTGACGTTCGGCGCCTCGATCCGCAGGAAACCGCGGATGTCGACCGCGTCCACCACCGTGCCGGCCGTCGTGATCCGCATGTCGCCGTTGTGGACGCGCAGGGTGGTCCCCGAGGGGACACCCGTGTTCGAGGCGTCCGGCTTGACGGTGCCCGGCGCCGCGATCGTCGTCGAGATCGGGGCGGGGGCCGGGGCCGCCGTCTTCGTGGGGGTGGGCGTCGGGGTCGGCGTGGGCGTCGGGGTGGGACGCGGCGCGGGAGCCGGGGCCGGGGCCGGGGCCGGGGAGCCGACGGCCGGCGCGTCGTCGGTGGCGACCACGTCGACGTCGGAGATGGCGAGGTCGAGCGGCTCGGCGGAGCCGGACAGGTACGCGGTGGCGCCGACCGTGCCGGCCTCGTCGATCGCGGCGGACGAGGTGTCGGTCTGGCTCACCAGCCAGCCGGGGCGGGCCTCGTCGTCCAGCCAGGCCCGGGCGGCCAGGGACACGTCGTCCGTGCCGGCCACGTGGCCCTCGACGCGCAGCGTGTCGCCCGCCTGGGCGGTGGAGGCCAGCGGGACGAGCGCGAGCGTCGTCTCGCTGCCGACCACCCGGCGGATGTCCAGGCGCATCGAGCCGTCGGGGTCGACCCGGACGACCGCGTGGTAGCGCTCCTGGGCGTCCTGGGCCCGCAGCGGCACGCCCACGTAGAGCGGCCCGCCCTCCGGCAGCTCGGCCAGCGTGAAGCTCGCGGCGACCCGGAGGTTTGGCTCGTCGGTCTGGACGGGAAGGGTGTGGCTGGCCCCGGGGCTCAGCGTCACCTGCTCGTCGGCCTCGGCTGCGGTGGACGCCGGTCCGGCGGCCAGGGCGCCGGCGGTGACGACGACCCCTAGGGACGCGGCTATGGCGGCACGGCCGCGCATGGTCGTGTGGCGAAGGATCACTCGTGTGCCTCGTCTGCTCGGTGGTGCTGCTGTTCGTGACCCCCCGGTTACCGGCCGCATCATTACCCACCGGTCCGGCGCAAGCCAAACGCGGAACCAGACCGTGAGATGGATCACACCGGCCCCGCCTGCCGGGACACGAGACCGGAACGACGCCGGAACGAGATCGGTACGTGACCGGAACGAGGGTGTGACCTGCGGGTCTGCGGGGCACCCGACGAGGTTCGCGGCACGCCGACGGCCCCGTCGGCGGGAGCCGGCGGGGCCGCGGGACGAGCTGGTGAGGACCGGGCCCACGTGCGGGCCCGGAGGGTCTTCAGCTGACGGACATGTACTTCGGGGAGACCGCGACGCCGTCGGTGTAGCGGTTGCCGCTGAGGACCGGGTACGCCTTCGTGGTCATGATCAGGCCGCAGCTGGAGTAGCGCGTCCCCCGGCCGAGGACGTTGTCGGTGATGGTGAGGCCGCCGCGCAGCTCGGTGAGCTTCTTGTGGTTGACGTTGAAGGTGCAGCCGCCGCCGTCGGCCCAGTTCCTGCTCACCACGGTCCGGGTGACGGGCGCGAAGTCCTGGGTCACCTGCAGCGCCGCGTTGAGGTCCTTGGTGCTCACCAGCGTGTTGCCGACGACCCGGACGTTGTCGCCGCCCAGGAGCTGGACCGCGTCGTTGTGGGTGGCCCCGCCGCCCTGCAGGGGGTCGGAGGAGTAGTAGTTCTGGCTGTGCAGGTACGAGCTCTCGATGAGCACGTTGCTGCCGTGGACCTTGATGTTGTCCACGCCGCCGCGCACCTCGACCCGGCGGGCCGTGAAGCCTGCGCCCTTGATCCCGTCGAGCATCACCGACGGCTGCGAGGGGTAGACCTCGCTGTCCTCGATGAGGAAGCCGGTCGCGGTCGGTGCGACGGTCACGACGCCCTCGACCCGGACGGCGGGCCCGCCGCGGATGATCGAGCGCCGGACGGTGACGTTCGAGGCCTTGATCCGCAGGAAGCCGCGCAGGTCGACCGCGTCGATGACGGTCCCGGGGGTCGTGACCTCCAGGTCGCCGTAGACGACCTTGAGCGTGGTGCCGGCGGGGACGCCGGTGTTGCTGGCGTCGGGCTTCACCGCGCCCGGCGCGGGGGCAGGTGCCGGTGCAGGTGCCGGGGCGGGTGCCGGGGCGGGTGCCGGGGCGGGCGGCGTGGAGGTGGTCGTCGCGGACGTGCCGGCCAGGCCCGTGTAGGAGAACGACACGGCCGTGGACGTCGTGGACAGGTACGCCCACACGCCGGAGTCGCCGCTCGTGCTGGCCACGCTGGTCGCGACGTGCTGGCGGACGAGCTGGTAGGCCGGCTTCGTGGTGCCGGTGACCCAGGCCCGCGAGCTGATGGTCGGGGTGGCGGAGCCGCTGACGGCCGCCTGGAAGGACACGGACTGCCCGGGGACGACCTTGCCGGGGACGACGACCTCGGAGCCGACGCTGGTCTCGGTGCCGTTGGCGACGTACTTCAGGTCCAGCCGCAAGGTCCCGTCGGAGAGCACCTTGACCCGCGGCCGGTAGCCCTTGGTGCTGGTGCTGCGGAGCTGCCCGGCCAGGTAGAGCACGCCCGACGTGGGCAGCTTGTTGACGGTGGCGGTGAACGACACGGACCCGTCGGTGAAGCTCGAGCCGCTCGACCTCGTCCAGCCCGCACCCGGCGCCAGGGAGACGGTCCCGCCCGTCGACGTCGTGGTGGTGGTCGTGGTCGCGGCGGCGGTGAGCGACTGGTCGGCCGCGGCGCGCAGGCACGACGACGCGGTCCGGTACACGGTGCTGGTCGTGGTGGAGGTGCACCGCTCGGCGGCGGACGCTGCCGTGGGCACCGCCCCGGCGAGGCCGACGACAGCGACCGCGGCCACCGTGAGAGCGGCCGCGCCTCGGACGAGGCGGGCGGCCGCGCCTCGCGGGGCGGGCGCGGCCGGGGTCGGGGAGAAGCTCATGAGGATGCTCCGATCGGGGGGCGGCAACGGTCTCTGCCACCAGGTATCGGGCCCCCGCAGGAGCCTCTGTACGGCTCGTCCCCCCGCCGGAGTAGTCCCCGCACCGTCGCCCGCCCGCCCGCGGACGGCACGGCTCGCCCCGCGGGTGGCCCCTGACCTGGGGGGCAGGCGATACTCCGGCCTGGCGGGCTCCCCGCCCGGGGCGGCGAGGCCGCGGACGGCCGAGCAGGTCCTCAGACCTGCGGCAGCAGCACCAGACGGCAGCGACGACGAGAGGCAGGACCTGCGTGGGCAAGCTCGTCGGCTACACCACCGGTGTCTACGACATGTTCCACGTCGGGCACCTCAACATCCTCCGCCAGGCCCGGGAGCGCTGCGACTACCTCATCGTCGGCGTGACCACGGACGAGCTGGTCGAGAGCCGGAAGGGACGGCGGCCGATCGTGCCGCTGCTGGAGCGGCTGGAGGTGGTGCAGAACGTCCGCTACGTCGACGACGTCGTCGCCCAGACCACCATGGACAAGGCCGAGGCCTGGCGGAACCTCAAGTTCGACGTGATGTTCGTCGGGGACGACTGGAAGGGCACGCCGGTCTGGGACGCGCTCGAGGAGGAGTTCGCCCGGGTGGGCGTGCAGATCGTCTACTTCCCGTACACCCCGCACACCTCCAGCACGATCCTGCGGCGACGGGTCTTCGACGAGTGAGCGGCCACGAGAGGCGGACGGCATGAGGGTCGGCTTCACCTCCGGGGTCTTCGACCTGTTCCACGTCGGCCACCTCAACGTCGTGCGCCGGGCGCGGCTGGACTGCGACCAGCTCGTGGTGGCCGTGGCCTCCGACGAGGTCGCCCTCGAGCTCACCGGCCGGGTCCCCGCGGCGCCGTTCGAGGAGCGGCTGGCGATCGTCCGGTCCATGCGCGTCGTGGACCTGGCGGTCGGGCGGATGACGCCGGACGTCCTGGACATGTGGCGCCAGCTCCGCTTCGACGTCGTCTACAAGGGCGGTGACTGGCCGGGCAGCCCCCGCGGCGAGGAGCTGGAGCGGACCTTCGCCGACCTCCCGGTCGAGGTCGTCTACTTCCCGTACACGCGCAACACCTCCAGCGCCCGGCTCCGGGCCGCCCTCGGGGAGCCGGCCGAGCCTGACCCCCTCGGGTGATCCTCGGGCGGGCCCGGCCCCCGGGCCCGCCCGTCACCTATGCTCGGCAGGGCCAGAGCAGACGCCGCCGGCTCAGCAGGAGCACGATGCCGAGGAGGCCCGGAGCCGCCATGTCGCAGACGGCCATGTCCCGGACCGTCCTGGTGGCGCACCCCAGCGGCGAGCTCTACGGCTCGGACCGCGTCCTCGTGGAGACGGTGGCCGGCCTGGCCGCGGGCGGCTGCCGCGTCGTCGTGGTGCTGCCCGTCCGCAGGCCCCCTCGTGGAGCTGCTGGTCGGCGCGGGCGCCGAGGTCCGGCTCGTCCCCACCCCCGTGCTGCGCAAGGGCTACCTCTCCCCCGTCGGCCTCCTCCGGCTGGCCGGCGCCACCCTGGTCGCCGCGGGACCAGGGCTGCGGGTGCTGCGCGGGACCCGCCCGGCGGTCGTCGTGGTCAACACGATCACCGTGCCGCTGTGGTCCCTGCTGGCCCGGCTCTGCGGGGTGCCGGTCGTCTGCCACGTCCACGAGGCCGAGGGCTCGGCCCGCCCGCTCGTCCGGTGGCTGCTGGTGCAGCCGCTGCGCCTGGCCCGGCGCATCGTCTGCAACAGCGAGTTCAGCCGGTCGGTGATGACCGCCGCGTCGCCCTCGCTGGCGGCCCGTTCCGAGGTCGTGCACAACGGCGTGCCCGGCCCGGAGGACCCCGCCCCGCCGCGGCCGGACCTCGAGGGCGGCGTGCGGCTGCTCTACCTGGGCCGGCTCTCGGAGCGCAAGGGCGTGGACGTGGCCGTCGACGCCGCGGCCCGGCTGCGCGGGCTCGGGCACGAGGTCCGGCTCGACGTGGTCGGAGCGGTCTTCGCCGGGTACGAGTGGTTCGAGGAGCAGCTGCGCGAGCAGGTGCGGCGGCTGGGCCTGCAGGACGCCGTGGTCCTCCACGGCTTCGACCCCGACGTCTGGCGCCACCTGGACCGCGCCGACGTCCTCCTGGTGCCCTCCCGGGTGGACGAGCCGTTCGGCAACACCGCGGTCGAGGGCGTGCTCGCCGCCCGGCCCGTGGTCGCCAGCGCCACCTCCGGGCTGCTCGAGGCGACGGCCGGGATGCGCACGGCCCTCACCGTGGCCCCCTCGGACGCCGACGCGCTCGCCGGGGCCGTCGTCTCGCTGGTCGACGGCTGGGACCAGGTGCGCCGCGACGTCGTGGCGGACCGGCTTCGGGCGCAGGAGCTGTACTCCCCCGAGACGTACCGCCGGCGCATGCTGGACGTCGTGGAGGCCGTGGCCGCCGGGGCCCGCGGCCGGCGCCCGCGAACCGGCGCAGGCCGTGGCCGTGGCCGGGCCGTGGCTGACGGGCCGGCTGTGGCTGACGGCCCGCCCGCCGCAGGCGTGCTCGCCAGCGGCCGGGGCCGCTCCGCCGTGGCCTGGAGCGGCGTGTCCGTCGCGGGGCGGCAGGTGTTCCAGCTGGCGTTCGCCGTCGTCCTGGCCCGCCTCCTCGGACCGGAGAGCTTCGGCGTGGTCAGCCTGGCGACGGTCTACGTCACCGCGAGCGCGCTGCTGCTGGACCAGGGGCTGTCCGTGGCGCTCGTGCAGGCCCGGACGCTGTCGCCGCGCCTGCCGGGGGCCACCGCCACGGTGAACCTGCTCACCGGCGTGGTCCTCGCGCTGGTGACCCTCGTCGTGGCCGGCCCGGTGGCCGGCTTCTTCTCCACCCCCGAGCTGGCCGGGGTGCTCCTGCTGCTCGGGCCCGCCCTGCTGCTCAAGGCGGTCGCCATCGCCCCGCGCGCCATGCTGTCGCGGGACCTGCGGATGCGCCCGGTCGGGGTGGCCGACCTCGTCGGGGCCGGGCTCGGCTGCGCCGCCGGCCTGGTCGCGGCGTGGCAGGGGGCCGGGGTGCTGTCCCTGGTCGTGCAGACCGTCGTGGTGGACGCCGCGGTCGCCGTGCTCCTGCTGACGGGGGCCCGGGGCCCGGTGCCCAACCTCCACCTGCGCGAGCTGGCCCCGTCGCTGCGCTTCAGCACCCAGGTCTTCGCGACCGGCGGCATCGCCTTCCTGTCGCGCAACCTGGACAACGTGCTCGTCGGCCGTGTCCTCGGGGCGACCTCGCTGGCCTTCTACGGGATGGCCTACCGCGTGCTCGTGCTCCCCGTGCAGCTGGTCGGGCAGACGGTCAACCGCGTGATGTTCCCCGCCGTGGCGCGGATGGCCGCGGACCCGCGCCAGCTGCGCTCCACCATGCTCACCGCCTCCCGGCTGCTCGCCCTGGCCGCGGTCCCGCCGATGGCCCTGGCCGCGGTGTCGGCCTGGCAGCTGGTCGACGTCGTGCTGGGACCCCGGTGGCTGCCGGCCGCGCCGCTCATCGCCGTGCTGGCGCTGGCCGGCGCGCGCGAGACGGTCCTCTACCCCACCCCCGCCCTCATGAAGGGGCTGGGGCGCGGGGGCCTCGTGCTGCGCTTCGAGCTGCTGTCCACCGGCGTCCAGGTGCTCGGGGTGGTGGTCGGGCTGGCCTTCGGGGTGCTCGGGGTCGCGGTCGGCTACGCCCTGGCCGGGGTCGCCCTCACCCCGGTGCTCCTGGCTGTCCAGCGGCGCCTGGCGGGGGTGCGGGTGCGCGACCAGCTGCGCTGCGTGGCCCCGGCGCTGCACGCGAGCCTGTGGGCCGCCGGCGCCTACCTGCTCGTGCTGCTGCTCACCCCGTGGTCGTCGTGGCCCACCCTGCTCGTGGGGGTGCCGGCCTACCTCGTCGTCCTCGCGGCGGTGCTGGGGACCGTCCACCGCAGCAGCACCGGCGCCACGCTCGCGCGGTTCCGCTCCGCGCGCGCCGCCAGGCCCGCCCCTCCCGCGGCCGGGGCCGACCCGGACGACGTGGCCGCCCCGCAGCCGGGCGGCGCCCGCACCGGGGCCACCACGTGAGCGCCGTCCCGCGGCTGCTGCTGCTCACGCCCAACCTCGACAACAACTCCCTGGGCCGCACCTGGTGCCTGTGGCTGCTGGCCCGGCACCTGGGCCACGAGGTCCAGGTCGCCTCGGTCAAGGGCGAGCAGGTCTGGCCGCCGCTGGCGGGCACGGCCTTCGCGGACCTCTGCCACCGCGTGGCCCCGGTGGGCCGCGACGGCCGGCCGGACCCCGCCGTGGTCGAGCTCGCCCGGTGGAGCGACCTGCTCGTGGCCGTCAAGCCGGTGGAGAACAGCTTCGGCCTCGGGCGGGTCCTCGCCGCGCAGACCGGCCGGCCGCTGCTGCTGGACGTGGACGACCCCGACATCGAGGTGCGGACGACGTGGCGCCCCTGGGCGCAGCGGGTCCCCCGCCGCCTCCTCCAGCCCCGGTACCGGCGTCTCACCGCCCTCAAGCGGCACGCCCTGCGCACCCCGACGACGGTGAGCAACCCCGAGCTGCAGCGGATCTACGGCGGGGTGCTCGTGCCGCACGTCCGGCCGTCCGCCCCGGGGCCCGACCCGGCGCCCGCGACGACGGCCGAGGTCGCCGGTCCCCCGGGGAGCGGAGGGACCCCGGGGAGCGAGGGGACCCCGGGCACCACGACCGTCCGGTTCGTCGGCTCGCCCCGGGGCCACAAGGGGGTCGAGCAGCTGCGTGCGGCCGTGGCGCGGCTCGCGCCGCGCGGCTTCCGGCTCGAGGTCACCGCACCGGCCCCCGCCGACGCCGCCCCCTGGGAGGCGTGGCTGGGCACCACCAGCCTGGAGGAGGGCCGGGAGCTGGTCCGCACCGCCGACGTCGTCGCGGTGCCCAGCCTGCCCGGCGGCTGGTCCCCGCCCAGCTCCCCGCCAAGCTCGTCGACGCGATGATGGCGGGCGTGCCCGTGGTCGCCTCCGACGTCGGGCCCATCGCCTGGGCCCTGGGCGACGGCGGCGTGCTGGTGCCCCCGGGAGACGTCGACGCCCTGGCGGCCGGTCTGGCCTCGCTCGCCGACCCCGCGGTCCGCGACCGCCTGGGGCGCCTCGGCCGCGCCCGCGCGCTGGCCACCTTCTCGGTGGAGGCCGTCGCCCCCGCCTTCGGGGCCCAGGTGCACGCCCTGCTCGGGCGCCGGGAGACAGGCGCGCCCCGCCGCGTGGTGGTGGCCGTCCTCACCTACCGCCGCACCGACGAGCTGCTGCGCCTGCTGCCCGAGCTCGTCCGGCAGACCGGCCTCGTCGACCCGCCCGCCCGGGTCCTCGTGGTGGACAACGACCCGGGCGCCAGCGCCGCCGGGCCCGTCGCCGCCGCCGCGGCGGAGCGGGTGACGTACGTGCACGAGCCGGTCCCGGGCATCGCCGCGGCGCGCAACCGTGCCCTCGACGAGGCCGCGCAGGACGACGTCCTCGTCTTCCTCGACGACGACGAGGTCCCGGGGCCGGACTGGCTCGCGCACCTGCTGCGCACCCGGGACGCGCACCCCTCCGCCGCGGCCGTGGTCGGGCCGGTCCGCTCGGAGTACGACCAGGAGCCCGGTCCGTGGGTGCAGGCCGGCCGCTTCTTCGACCGCCGGCGCCTGCCCACGGGGACCCCGGTCGAGGTCGCGGCGACCAACAACCTGCTCCTGGACCTGCACGCGGTGCGCCGGCTCGCGGTCCGCTTCGACGAGGCGTTCGGGCTCAGCGGCGGCTCGGACACGCTGTTCACGCGGCAGCTGTCCGCCCGCGGCGGGGTCATGGTGTGGTGCGCCGAGGCCATGGTCGTCGACCAGGTCCCCGCGGCGCGGGCGACCGCCTCCTGGGTGCTGCGCCGGGCGCTGCGCGGCGGCAACTCCTGGAGCCGCACCTCCCTGGCGCTGGAGGAGGGCCCGGCCGGACGAGCCCGGCTGCGGGCGGCGCTGGCCGGCGAGGGGGCCGGCCGGCTCCTGGTCGGCCTCGCCCGCGCGGCCTGGGGCATGGTGCGGGGCTCTGCGACCCACCAGGCCCGCGGGATGCGGCTGGTGGCGCGCGGCGGCGGGATGCTCACCGGCGCCCTGGGCCACACGTACTCCGAGTACCGGCGCCCCGCGACGCCGTCCGTGCCCGCGCCCACGACGGCCGCGGCGGGGCCGGTGGCCGGCGCCGCGACGCCGCGCCCGCCCGCTCGACAGGTGCCGGCGCCGTGACCGCCGCGACGACGGCCACCGGGACGGCAGCCACCACGACGGCAGCCACCACGACGGCAGCCACCGCGACGACGGCGGGCCGGACGGCCGCCCGCACCCGGACCGGGACCCCCTGGACCGTCATGGGGGCCGCCGTGCTCGCCACGGCCTTCTTCGTGGTGACGTCCACGTCGCCGCGGGCGACCCAGCTCGGCGTCCTCGTGCTCGTCGCCGTCACCGGGGCCGCGGTCGCGCTGTCCCGGGACGCGCGCCGGCGCGGCGTCGCGGCCGCGGCCGGGCTGCTCACGCTCCTCCTGGCGGTGCCGGTGAACCGGATCACCGACGGCGGGCCGCTGCTGCTGCTCGTGCTCGCCGGCGCCGCGGCGGTCGGCGGGGCCGGGGTGGTGGCGGCCAGCGGGCGGGCGCTCCCCCGCGGGACGTGGGCCCTCGGTCTGCTCTTCGCCGCCCTCGCCGCGGCGACGGCCCTCGGCGGGGAGACCGGGGGGCTCGTGGCGCTGGCGCTCGTCGCGGTCGCCTGCGTGCCGGTGTTCCTCGTCGTCGGCACGCTGGACGAGGTCGGGCGGCGCCAGGTCGCCCTCGTCCTCCTCGCCCTGGCCGTGGTGCAGGCCCTGCTGGCCGTCGTCGAGCCGTGGGTGTACCCGGCCCACCTGTGGGCCCCCGCGCAGCTGGGGTCCCAGGGGCAGGTCGTCGCGCTGTCCAACGAGGTCCTGGGCTCGCTCGAGCGCTCGCAGGGCACGCTCGGCCACCCCCTCCCCCTCGGCATGCTGCTCGTGGTCGCCCTGGCGGTCACCACCCGCTACCTGGGCGACGCGCGGCCCCGCACGCGGCACCTGCTCCAGGGGGTGCTGCTGCTCGGGATCGTGTTCGCCGGGGCGCGCTCGTCCCTGGTCATGGCCGTCGTCGTCCTCGTGCTGCTGTCGGGCCGCCTCACCCCCGCCCGGACCCTGGGCGCGATGCTGGCGGGGACCGTCGGGGCGGCCGTGCTGGTCGCGACGTCGTGGGACACCTCCGGCCGGGTCGGGCAGATCGCGGAGTCCGGGTCCTGGCAGCACCGGGTCGGGGCCCTGCAGTCCCTGGACCGGCTGCTCCTCTGGCAGGACACCGCCGCCGTCGTCCTGGGCAACGGCTACGGGTCCACCGCGCGGGTGATGTCGGCCGGGCTGCTCCAGAACGACGGGTTCGCCGCGGTGGACAACCAGTTCGTGCTGCTGCTGTCGCAGGGCGGCCTGCTGGCGCTCGGTGCGCTGTGCACGCTGCTCGCCCTCGGGCTGCTCCGGGGATCGCCGCAGGCCCTTCCCGCCCTGCTGTGCGTCGCCGCCACCCTCATGGTGTTCGACGTCCTGCTCTGGCCCGGGGCGAGCGTCGTGCTGGGGACGGTGCTCGGCCTCGCGCTCGGCGCCCCGGTCCCGCCCGCCGCCGCCGGGACCGCCTCGGGACCGCACCCCGCCCCGCCCGCCGGGGGCGCGTCGTGAGCGACGGCCGCCCGCCGCAGGTCCTCGTGCTGTGCACCGCGAACGTCTGCCGCTCCCCCACCGCCGCGCTGCTGCTGCACCACCGCCTGCGGCCCCGGGACGGCGGGCCGGGCGTGGAGGTCCGCACCGCCGGGACCGACGCCCACGAAGGCGGGCGCTACTGCGACGCGGCCGCGGCCCTCGTCGGCCCGGGGGCGGCCGGCCTGGTCGCCGGCCACGCCTCCCGCGCCGTCGACGCGGACCTGCTGGGTGACGCCGACCTCGTCCTGGTCATGGGACGGCGCCACCGCGCCGCGGTGGCGCGCCTGCTGCCCACGGCGGGGGCCCGCACCTTCACCCTGCGGGAGGCGGCCGCGCTGGCCCTGGCCGTGCCCGCGGGCGGCGGGCTGGACGACCTGCCGGCCTTCGTCCGCTCGCTGCACGCGGCGCGCGGCACGGTCGTCGTGCCGCCCCACCCCCGGACGCTGGCGGACCGGCTGCGGCGGAGCCCCGTGGTCGACGGCCTGGACGTGCCGGACGCCCACGAGGACGCCGGGACCAGCCACCGGCTGGTGCTCGACCTGCTGGAGCCGGCGGTCACGACCCTGGCCTCCCGGCTCCGGGCCTGACGCCGGACGGGTCCCGGCCGTCCGAGGTCCCGGCCGTCCGAGGCCCCGGGCAGCGGAGGTCCGGGCATCGGAGGTCCGGGACAGCTGCCCGGACTAGCCCCGCTCGGACGGCCGGACCGGGAACGGCTCGGTGCCGTAGTCCTCGTACACCGTCCGCACCGGCCCGGTCGGGCGCTCGTCGGCACCGTGCGACCCGGGCACCTCGTAGGCCGCGAAGAGCGAGTCCAGGGACGGCTCCGGCACGACGGGGGCGGCCGCGGGGGCGGGAGCGTGCAGGGGCCGGGTGCGCACGGCGGGCGGCGGCGCGACCGCCGCACCGCGGGCGCGCCGGGGCCGCCCGACCGGCTGGCGGACCGGGGCCGGCGTGTAGCGGTAGGCGCGCGCGGCGCGCCCGCGGCCCTTGGGCACCCGGGTCATCACCGTCCCGATGAGGGGGGCGCCGACGGTGGCCAGCGACGCGACGGCCGCGGCCACCTGCTCGCGACCCGTCGAGCCGTGGCGCACCACGAGCAGGGCGCCGTCGGTGGCCTGGGCGAGGATGACGGCGTCGCTGACCGGCAGCAGCGGGGGGCTGTCGATGACGAGGACGTCGAAGGAGCTCGACAGCTTGGCCAGCAGGTGCTGCATGTGCTGGGAGCCGAGGAGCTCGCTGGGGTTGGGCGGGCAGGTGCCGGCCGGGAGCACGGTGAGCATGCCGTCCTGCCACGGGACGAGGACGTCCTCCACGTCGTGCTGGCCGGCGAGCACGTTGCTCAGGCCCACGGACCCCTCGATGCCGAACACGTCGGCCACCCGCGGGCGGCGCAGGTCGGCGTCGATGATGCACACCCGCAGGCCGCCCTGGGCGAGCGTGACGGCCAGGTTGCCGGCCGTGGTCGACTTCCCCTCGCCCTGCACGGCCGAGGTCACGACGATGCGGCGCGGCGGGTTGTCGACGTCGACGAACTGCAGGTTGGTGCGGATCGTCCGGTAGGGCTCGGCGTTGACGTTGTTGGGGTCCAGGGACACCAGCGGGCGGCGCGAGGCCTGCGGGTCGACCCGGACCATGCCGAGCGGTCCCGCGGCGGTGATGCGGGTGATGTCCTCGGCCGTTCGGACCGAGGTGTCGAGCTGATCGCGCAGCAGGGCCAGCCCCGCGCCCAGCCCGAGCCCGAGCGCCAGGCCGAGGAGCAGGTTGAGGAGCGGCCGCGGGGTGACCGGAGAGCCCGGCTCGACGGCGGGCACGGTGACGGAGACCTTGACCGGGGAGGCCCCGCCCTCGCGGGGCGTCTCGAGCTGCTCGATCACCTGGGCGAAGCGGACGGTCACCGCGTCGGCGACGCGCGCGGCCTCGGCCGGGTCCTCGCTGGTGACGGCGATGTCGATGAGGACGGTGTCGGCCGGGCTGACCGCCTCGACCTGGCCCCGCAGCTCGTCCACCGTGGTGTCCAGGCCGAGCTCGTCGATGACGGGCTGGAGGACGTCCGGGCTGTCGATGACGTCGGTGTAGGACTTCACCCGCTGCAGCGTGAACTGCGAGCCCTGGAGCAGGGTCGAGGAGCCGTCGCTGGCCCCCATGGTGACGAAGGAGGTCGTCTGGGCACGGAAGACCGGGGTGGCCTGCGCGGAGTAGACGATCGCGCCGCCGGTGCCGAGCAGCACGCAGACGGCGAGCAGCACCCACCGCCGCCGCAGCGTCGTCAGGTAGTCACGGATGCTCACAAGACCCTCCATCCACCCCGTCGTGGGCGCCGGCCCGAGCACCGCCTCCCGTCAGCCCACGGCTGTCGTGGATCGCTCGTCCGCCCCAGGGTAGGCCGTCCTCCCGCCCGTCACGCCGGAACCGGGCCGGTTCCTCCGGACGGATGACGCGCCGGAGGGTGGCCGCGCGGGCCCGAACGGCCCGCGCGACCACCCTCCGGTGCTGCCTACGGCTGCTGGGGACCGCCGAGCGTGCCCACCCACAGGTCGTCGAAGGAGACGGCCATCGGGGCGTTGGTCACCGAGCCGGACAGGTAGCTGGACAGCCCCACCGACCCGGCGACCTGGAGGGCGGCGCTGGAGTCCGAGGCGACCACGGACCACTCCGCCGGCTCGGGGGAGCCGACCGGCCAGGCCTTGAGGGCCAGGGACGTCGGGGAGGTCCCGGCGACCTGGAAGCGGACCTGGAGGGCCTGGCCCGCGGCCACGGTGCCCGGCAGCGTGGTCGAGGCCAGCGTCGTCTCCCCGCCGAGGGTGCGGACCACCGAGGCCTGGACCTGCCCGTTGGACAGGTACCGGAGCTTGGCCCGGTAGTCGCCCTGGCCGACGACCCGGCGGCCGATGACGGAGACGTAGGTCCCGCCGCCGGTCTGCGGCTTGTCGGTCCGGACGACGACCCGGGTCTCGGCCGTGGTGCGGCTCACGCCGCCCAGGTAGACCGAGCGGGTGCTGCCGGCGGTCGGGACCGTCGTGGTGCCCGTGCCGCCGCCCACCGTGTAGTCGGCCGCCGTGCCGCCGGACAGCGCCCAGGAGCCGCCGAGGTCGCTGATCCCCCACCCGTTGGTGATGCTGCGACCGAAGGAGTCGGAGGCGTAGACCTCCACGACGGGCGGAGCGGTGACCGTGACCTGCTGGGAGGTGCTCGCCGAGGTCGCGCCGTCGTCGTCGGTGACCGTGAGCGTCACCGTGTACGTGCCGGCCGCGGCGTAGGCGTGCGTGACGGCCTTGCCCGTCCCGGACTGCCCGTCGCCGAAGGACCAGGACCAGCCGGTCACCGTGCCGTCCGGGTCGCTGGACGCCGAGGCGTCCAGGGTGGCGGACAGGGTGCTCGTGCCGGCCGTGAAGGCGGCCGTGGGCGCCTGGTTCGGCGGCTCGGGCACCACGGTGACGTTCTTGGTGGTCGACGCGGTGGCGCCCTTGTCGTCGGTCACCGTGAGCGTGACGGCGTAGGTGCCGCCCTGGGCGTACGCCTTGGTCGGCGCGGCCTGGGTGGACGTGGTGCCGTCACCGAAGCTCCAGGCGTACCCGGCGACCGTGCCGTCGGTGTCGGTCGACGAGGTGCCGTCGAAGGCCACGGACAGGAACGTCGGGCTGGCGGTGAAGGCCGCGGCGGGGGCGACGTTGGCCGGGGCCTGGCCACGGCCGAGGGCGTGGTGGGCCGCGACCTGCTGGGCGGTGAGGGCGGTGCGGTACACCGCGACCTCGTCCAGCGTGGCGTTGACGTAGGTGCCGGTGGGCTTGTTGGCCCAGCCGCTCAGGTTGTCGCCGCCGACCCTCCAGTAGCCGGTGAAGGGCTGCGCGCTCCTGCTCGTCGCGTTCTGGCCCACGAGGGCACCGTCCACGTAGAGCTTCTGCCCGTCGGCCCCCAGGGTGCCGACCACGTGGTGCCACGCGCCGTCGATCACGGAGGAGGGGCTGCGCACGACCCGGGCGGTGTACGGGTTGACCCCGAAGGAGACCCGCCCGTTGCTGTCGATGTACAGCTGCCGGTCGTAGGAGCTGCTGTTGCCGGTGCGGAAGTTGCCGAAGCCGATGATCTTGCCGCCGGCGGTGCTGGTGCTGCGGACCCAGGCCTCGACGGTGAACGTCTGCGGGCCCATGACGGCGCCCGCGGAGGAGGCCCCGCTCGTCGCCGCCCCGGTGAAGGTGGTGGCGGTGTCGGTGTCGCCGGTGACGGCGCCGCCGGCCTGGCGGGTGACGCCGGAGCCGATCGTCAGGTCGTCGCCCGCGCTGCCCCAGTCCTTGGCGACCAGCGAGCCGGTGGGCTCGTCCAGGCGCCACAGGTGGGCGGCGCCGTCGGCGCGGACCCGGCTGGCGTAGGCCCCGGCGGCGGTGCCGCCCTGGACCGTGGCCGAGACCGTGCTGCCGCGGTTCTCGTTGCCGCGGGGGTCGGTGACGTACACGCGGTAGGTGTACGTCGCCCCGGGGGTGACGTTCGTGTCGGTGAAGGACAGGAAGGGCCGGTCGTACTGCTTGGAGTCCACCGTGACGGTGTGCACGGGGCTGCCCGTCTGGCCGTTGCGGACCACGCGGTAGGTGAGGGAGCGGTTGTCGTAGTCCCACGAGGTCTGCCACGCGACCCGCACGGTGCCGGGGGTCAGGGTGTCCACGGTGGGGGTGAGGGTCGCGCCGGACTGCGGGCCGATCTTGTTCGGCGCGATGCCAGGACGGGGGAAGCGCACCAGGCCCTGCTGGTTGAGGTTCATGGCCTTGGTGAACTCGCCGCCGTAGACGACGTAGTCGGCGTTGCCGGTGACGGACCAGGGGCCCTGGTTCTGCCCGGTGTAGGTGCCGGAGTCCAGGTAGGGGTACCAGTGCAGGGCGGTCGGACGGGGCCGGCCGACGAAGTCGAAGTAGCGCCCCACCCCGGCGGCGTTGTTGGTGACCGTGCCGCCGACGGACTTGGAGAAGGCCAGGGCGCGGTCGAAGCGCCACGGGTCGGTCTGGCTGAAGGAGTCGATGTTGCCGCAGTAGTGCGCGTGGCCGGCCGCGTAGACGACGCCGCCGATGGTGGCGCTGCTGTAGTGGTCGCCGTGGCAGTCGGCGACCCAGTCGAGCTGGCCGTCGGACAGGCCCGCGGCGAAGACGCCCTCGAGGTTGCCGACCGACAGCGCCCCGAAGGTGAAGCCGGTGCCGTACAGGGTGTCCTGGTCGACGCTCAGGCTCGTGATGCCGCCGGCGTCGCCGCCGTTGCTGATGACGCCGGCCACGGGCAGCGGCCTGGTCGCCCCGGTGACCGGGTCGAGCGCCCCGAGCCCGCGGATGCCGTTGCCGTTGAGGCCGGTGAACTTCCCGCCCGCGTACAGCGTCCGGCCGTCCGGCGCCAGCACCAGCGAGCTGACCTGCTGGTCCTGCGCCGTGGGGGCCCAGCCGAGCAGCGCGCCGTCGGAGGCGCGGAACGCCGCGAGACGGGTGCGGGGCACGCCGTTCGCGGTGAGGAAGCTGCCGCCGACGTAGACGGTGTCGTTGGTGGCGGCGATCGCGCTCACCCGCTGGTCGAGGCTGGCCGCGAAGGAGTGGATCGCCTTCCCGGTCGCGGCGTCGAAGGCGACGATGCGCTCGTGCTTGACCCCGCTGGCCGAGGTGAAGTCGCCGCCCACGTACACGCGGCGCTGGTCGGGGCTGACGGCCACGATCTGGCCCGTCGCGTTGAGCGACTCCGTGAAGGTGGTGTCGCGCTCGCCGGTCCGGATGTCGTAGACGAGGACGTTGCGACGGTCCACCTCGTTGACCCCGGGCGCCGAGCCGGCGGGGCGCGCGGTGGTGAAGCCGCCCGTGGCCCACACCTTGTTGCCGACGACGGCCTGCGCCCACACGACCCCGTTGATCTGCACCGTCGGCAGGGCGTCCGCCGAGGCGGTCACCGGGAGCGACGGGTCCGACGGGGACGTGTCGGCCGCGGCGGGGGCCGCGGTGCCGGCGGCGACCGCCGTCAGGCCGGTGGTCAGGAGCAGCCCCGTGAGCAGGGTTCCTACGGCGGTGCGGGCACGGCCCCAGGTGTGTGTGCGCATGTCGGTCCTCGTTGCTCGGGGCCCCACGGAGCGGAGCGCCATCGACCTCGAGGTTAACCGTCCGGAAGCGGGACCACTCCCTCGTCGCGGACATCTGTGGGCCGTACGGGGACGCACCGTCACCCCAGAGGCGTCAGGCCGTCGCGCTCCCCGTAAACACCGCTACGGGCTGTGACGGCACGACGACACGGACCGTCACCTCGTCCCGCTGGTCCGTCGGCACGACGAACACGTAGGTGCCCGTCACGGTCTGCCCCGCGGGCACCGGACCGGAGACGGGGTCGGCGGGCCGGCCGTCGACCGGGCCGGCCTCGGTGCCGGCGTAGGCGAGGGAGACGGAGAGGCCGTCGACGGCCAGGGTGTCGCCCGAGGTGTTGTCCACCTCGACGGTGACCTCGACCGCCGGGCCGCTCACCTGTCCCGGCCCGCGGCCGGTCACCTGCACCGACCGCAGCCCGGCCAGCCGCACCTGCAGGCCCGGTGCGACCTCGGCGGCCTCGTCGAGGGGTGCCGCCGGCAGGGTCACCACGTCCGCCGTGGGGACGGGCTCGAGGTCCCCGTCGCCGCCCGGGGGCGCCACGGGGGTCTGCGAGACCGTCGGCTCCGGGCGCGGGGCGGCGGGACCGGCCGTCCCGGTGGCCTCCTCCGGCTGCCCGGGCCCGGCCTGGTCGGGGGCACCCGAGGACGGGGGGGCCGTCCCGGGGGCAGAGCTCGTCGCCGGGCTCGAGCAGCCGGCCAGGGCGACCGCGCCCACGAGCAGGGCGGCCGAGACCGCACGGCGCCGGCGTGCGCCGCTCACCGGGCGGCCGCCCGGTCGATGTCCTGCATGCTCCGGAACCAGGCCACCCAGGCCAGCAGCAGGTAGCCGCCGGCCGCGGCCAGCATGAGCCCGTAGGCCGCCAGGAACAGCACCGGCCACCCGAGCAGGACGAACACGAGGCAGAGGACGCCGTAGTCCAGGGGGACCTTGGCCAGCGAGCGGACCAGCGAGGCGGGGACCGCGTCCGGGCCGACCGGCTTCTCCACGCCGGCCCCGCGGCGCAGCTGCTCGTTGAGGATCTGCCCGAAGAAGGACGCGGCGCCGACCACGGCGTAGAGCAGCGGCAGCAGGAGCCAGGCCGGGTGCAGGTCGGTCCAGCGGAACAGGCCCACGGCGACGGCCAGGTGCAGGGCGGAGATCTTCACGCAGTCGATCATGTGGTCGAGCCACTCGCCGGACACCGAGCCGCCGCCGCGCAGCCGCGCCAGCTGGCCGTCCGCGGCGTCCAGGGCGTAGCCGAGCACCAGGCCGGCCGCCACGAGCAGCCCCGACCACCACGACACCGGCACGAGGACCAGCACGGCGATCGCGGCGAAGGAGAAGACGGCGCTGACGACGGTCACCTGGTTGGGGCGCAGACCGGCCAGGTAGGCGGCGGCGGCGAACCGGCGGCCCAGCCAGCGGTTGACGTAGCGGGAGTAGGCGGGCGCCCCCTTGCCCGACTTCTGCGCCGCGGACAGCCGACGGACCACGTCGCCGTAGCCCTCGCGCCCGGGCCGGCCACCGGCTCCCGCGGGGGCGGGGCGGCGTCCCGAGGTCGTCACAGCGTCCATGATCCCTCCCAGGGGGCGCGGCGGCGTCCGGACGGCCGCTCGCCGCGGGCTCCGCGGGCCCGGCCGGCGGCGAGGTCCACGCACATCTGCTCGTAGCGGTCGGCCACGTCGTCCCAGTCGTAGGCCTTGGCCCGGTCGAGGGCCCGCACGCCGCGCATGGCCGCCCCGTGGGGGTCCGCCTCGGCCCCCTCGACGACCCGGGCGACCTGGGCCGCGGTGGTGACGTACTCGCCGGCGTCGCCCAGCACCTCCCGGTTGAACACGACGTCGTAGGCGCCGACCGCCGCGCCGGCCCCGATGGCCCGCAGCAGCGAGGGGTTGGTGCCGCCGACGGAGTGCCCGTGCAGGTAGGTGAGCGAGCTCGCGTACAGCTGGTCGAGCAGGCCCGGGTCCCACACCCCGCCCAGGAAGCGGACGCGGTCGTCGGCGAGGGCCCTGACCCTGGCGGTGTACTCGTCCGCGTAGGGCGCGGAGCCGACGACGACGAGCGGGTGGCGCGCCCCGCTGGCGACGTAGCCCTCGACCATCAGGTGGACGTGGTTCTCGGGCTCGAAGCGGGCCACCACCAGGTGGTAGCGCCGCGGCTCGAGGCCGAGGGCGCGGACGGCCTCGGGGCGGCGCTCGGTGATGATCGGGGCGCCGTAGGCGATGAGGCGGGTCGGGGCCTCGAACTCCTGCCGGTAGTAGTCGCTGATCCCCTGGGCGTCGGCCACGAGCGCGTCGGACCACCGCACCGCCAGCTGCTCGACCAGGCGGTAGTAGCGCCGTCCCGTGCCGCCCCACTTGGCGCGGCGCCACTCCAGCCCGTCGACGTGGGTGGCCACGGGGATGCCGCGCGCCCGCAGCACCGGCAGGAACGGGGCGTTGGCCGCGTTGAACACGACCGCCGCGTCCGGCGGGCGGGCCATGAGGTGCGCCACGGACAGGGCCGTGTGGCTCAGGGTCTCCAGCGTCCGGTGGTGCAGGGAGGACAGGTGCACCAGGTGCATCCCGCGGTACGTGCTCGGACGGGGCTCGAGGGGGACGGGACGGCAGTAGACCGTCACCTCGTGACCGCGGTCGGCCAGCCGTGCGCCGACCTCCTCCACGCAGGTCTCGAAACCGCCGTAGCGGGCCGGCACCCCCCGGGTGCCCACCAGGGCGATCTTCAACTCACACCTCCGTCGCCCCCGGCCGGGGACGATCACGTCTCTGGGGTCGCACGACGTCGCCGCCGTGCTCGTACAGACCTATCGTGCCGGTCAGTACGCTCCTGAACCTCTGAGGACCACCCGGAGCGTCTTCCAGAGGATCAGCAGGTCCATGGCCAACGACCAGTTGTCGACATACCGCAGGTCCAGGTTGAGCGAGGACTCCCAGTCCAGGTCCGCCCGCCCGCTCACCTGCCACAGCCCCGTCAGACCCGGCTTCACCCGCAACCGACGGTGCACCGCGTCGTGGTACTGCTCGAACTCGCTCATCAACGGCGGACGCGGCCCCACCAGCGACATGTCGCCCCGCACCACGTTCCACAGCTGCGGCAGCTCGTCCAGGGAGAACCGGCGCAGCACCCGCCCCACCCGCGTCACCCGCGGGTCCGCGTGCATCTTGAACATCAGCCCGTCCCGGTCGCTGCCCTCCAGCAGCCCCGCCCGACGCTTCTCCGCGTCCGCCACCATCGAACGCAGCTTCCACATCGTGAACGGCCGCCCGTCCAGACCCGCCCGCGTCTGGGAGAAGAACGCCCGACCCGGGCTGCTCAGCACCACCGCCAGCGCGCACACCGCCACCGGCACCGCCGCCACCGCCAGCAGCACCGCACCCAGGCTCCGGTCCAGGACCGCCTTGCCCAGACCCCGCCCCACATGACGGCTCGGACGCTCCACGTGCACCAGCGACAGCCCCGCCGTCGGACGCAGCGTCACGTGCGGACCACCCACCTCCACCAGACCCGGCGCCACCACCAGGTCCGCCCCCGCCCGCTCCAGCGCCCACGACAACCGCCGCAGCGCCGGACCCGACAACGCCGCCCCCGTCACCACCACCACATCGATCCGGTGGTCGTGGACCACCTGCGCGACCTCGCTCACGGTGCCGAGGACAGGCAGGCCGCCCGCCGGCTCGGGGGAGCCGCCCAGGCTCGGGGAGCACAGCCCGACCACCTGGTAGCCGTGGAAGGCCTCGCGCGCCAGGTCCGCCGCCACCGGGGCCGCCTGGTGGGGGCTGCCCACGACCAGCGTGCGCAGCATGCTCCGGCCCTGCGCCCGCTCCCGGTGCAGCTGGTGGCGCACCACGTACCGCAGCACGCTGGTCAGGACCGCCGTCGCGGGGATCGCCACCAGCACCCAGCGCCGCGGCAGCAGCGTCTGGCTGGCGTAGGCCGCCACCCCGAGCCCGGCCACCAGCATGACCGCGCTGCGCATCACGGCCTGGAACTCCTCGGGGCCCGAGCCCAGGTGACGCACCCGGTACCCGCTCTGCAGGAGCAGCACCCCGGACCAGACCAGCGCCGACAGCACCGCCAGCGCCACCCCCGCCCGCAGGTCCAGCCCCAGGCTCGCCGCCGTCACGCCGCCCACCGAGGCCGCCGACAGCAGGTCCGCGACGACCACCAGCGACAGCAGGTGGCGCTCCCAGCTCGACCGCGGCAGCACCCCGTCCAGGGACGGACGCCGCAACGGGCCGCGGGACCGACCGGGCGCCTCCGGGGCCGCGGCGACGGCCTCCGCAGCCGGCACGAACGGGCGCGCCGAGGCCCACGACGTCCGCACGCCGGCCACCGGCCGGCGGCGCTCGACCTGCACCGGCGTCTCGCGCTCCTCGATGCTCACAGCGGGCACCGGGCGGCAGAGGAGGGACGACCGTGGACATGGCTACGCACGGTGGACCTCCTCCTGCTCGTGCACCCTCGGGGGCGCGGCCGACGACCGACCTGCCCCTGGACTCGGACCGACTCTAGGGGCGGCCCGTGCGGGCCGGAGCAGTTTTCCGCCATCCGTGGGACGGCCGGGGCGGGCCGACCACGAACCGTGACGAGCCCTCACGCGGTGCACCCAGCGTGACGGCGGACCGTCGGGCGGTGACCCCCGGGACGGTCAGCCCGCGCGCCCGGCCGCCGGCCCCAGCTGCTGCGCGAGCCTGCGGCCGACGGCCTCGCCGGAGCAGACGGCGCGCCACCAGGACAGCGACGCCTCGTGCAGCGCGAGCATCCGGTCGGGGTCGGCGAGCAGGTCGTCGAGCACCCGGTCCAGGTCGCGCTCCCAGCTGCCGACGAGGACGAGGGGCGCCCCGGCGTAGAACGGCTGCGGCCCCGCCGCGTCGGCGACCACGACGCAGCCGTAGCGCCAGCCCTCGAAGACCCGGTAGCTCTCCAGCGACGTCCCGCGGGGGGCCAGCGCGATGCGGCAGCCCATCATGTCCTCGCCGTAGGAGCTCGCGGCCGAGGCGTCGACGCTGTGGAAGTCGCCGGTCAGGGTGAGGCGGACGGTGCACCCGGGACGCGCGTCGCGCCAGCGCCCGAGGGCGTCGACCATCTCGTTGCGGTACAAGGACTTGGGGTTGCCCAGGTACTTCTTCCCGACGCGCTTCCACCGGGCCCCCCGGCTGGTGTCGTGGACGACGCTGCCCCCGAAGTACACGTCGGTGCTGCGCTCCGCGAAGGGGACCAGCGGCAGCTCGGGCTGCTTGTGGTAGCCGAGCGGGATGTCCAGGAGCCGCCCCGCGGTGGGCGCCGGCCAGCCCGCCGCGGCGGCGTCGGCCTCGGCCGAGCGGTGGAACCGGGCCCGCGTGGCGAGGATCCGGGCGTGGTTGGCCAGCGCGGCCAGGGACAGCCGGCCGAGGGGCCAGAGGGTGGGCACCGGGAACCACGGCGTGCCGGAGGACTGCCGGGCCACGGCGAGCACCGCGCCGAGGTAGGCCGGCCGGCGGAACCACGCGTCGTTGAGCAGGAACGCCACCACGTCGTCCCCCACCGTGGGCAGCCAGCGCGGGTCCTGCGTGACGTAGAACGTCAGCGGGCGCCCGGACCACCGCTCGACGAAGGAGCGGACGACCGCACCCAGGTACGCGCAGTCCGCGCGGGGCAGGTCGTCCGGGTCGTACGGGTCCCAGCGGACCGGCTCGGCCCCCCGGTCGAAGCAGACGAAGAAGCGGTGCGACGGGGTCGGGGGGCTCGCGTCCACCTCGGCACAGTAGCCGCGCCGGGGCGGTGGACCACGATCTCAGCCGGCGTAGCCGGGGCTGCGGTAGCCCACGCCCGCGACGCCCTCGGGCACGGCGTCGGCCCCGGGCGGGGCGATCTCGACCCCGGCCCAGAGCCGTTCCCGGTCGCCGTCGGCCCGCGGCCAGAGGACCTGCTGCCAGCCGCGGCCCGGGTCCGTCGGCCGGAGCCGGACGTCCTGCGCCCGCAGGGGCCAGGCCAGGTCGTCGCGCCACAGCAGGTAGCCGTGCTCGCCCACGCCCGTGATGTCCACGCGGCGCAGGTCGACCACCGCGGGCTCGGGCTGGTCCCCGAACTGCCGGGGCAGCAGGAACAGCCCCTGGTACGTGGTGCTGCCGCTCAGCCCGTCCACCCGGAGCTCCCCTGGTCCCGCCCAGGTCTGCAGGACGTCGGCGTGGTGCCCGTCCTTGCTCCCGTGCACGGTGGACACGCGGACGTTCTGCAGCTGCACCACCGAGCCGGGCACCGTCTGGTCGAGGTCGATCCCCTCGCCGAGGCCGTCCCCGGTGATGGCCAGGCCTTCGACGTGGACCGTGCCCCGCTGCCGCTTCAGCGCGAGGCCGCGGTTGCTCTCAGCCCCCTCCGGGACGGTGATCTCGCCCCCGACGAGCACCACGTCGTCGCCGCCGTTGACGCTCAGCCCTCCGACGAGGGGCTCCGGCGGCATGCGGAGCACGTAGTCCTGGTCGGGCTCCAGGCGAAGGTCCAGGTCGTCCTGGGTGATGTCCAGGGTCACCGGAGAGGTGAGGGCGGGCGGCGCCCACGTCAGCAGCGCCCCCGACGGCGGGGCCACAGGGGCGGCCGGCTCCGGCACGGCCGCCTCTGGCGCGGGGGCGGGTGCCGCGGCGGGCGGAGAGGCGGGCGGCGGGGCGGGCGCCGGCCGCAGCGGCAGCGACCGCGGGTCGGGGGCGGCGGCACGCTCCGGGCCGCGGACCTGGACCGAGCGGGGGTCCGGGGCGGAGGGCGCGCGCGGGGGCGGCACCGGTGCGGGCAGGGCGACCGGCAGCGGGTCCCGGTCCCGGTCCACGACGACCAGGGCGCCGCTCGCGGCCACGGCGAGGACGGCCGCCCCGGCCAGCAGCGGCGCGAGACGACCGCGCGGCCCCCGGGGACGCGGCCCGCCCGCGACGGTGCCCTCCGCCGGTGGGAGCACGGCGTGGCGGCCCCGGACGGCGGGGCGGTCGCTCGCGGGGGCCGGCACCAGCGGACCGTACCGCCAGCCGGCCGGAGGGACCCGGGTGCCTAGCCCCGGGTGTGGAACCGCAGCTGGGCGGCCTCGAGACCCTCGGTGACGATGCTCTCCACCGCGTCGGCGGCGTCGACGACGAGCAGCTCGACCTCGGGCTGCTCCCGCTTCCCGAAGCCCGTGAGGACGAAGTCGGCCGGGTCCTGCCGGCCGGGCGGGCGGCCGATGCCGCAGCGCACGCGGACGTAGTCCTTGCTGCCGAGCGACTGCGACACCGAGCGCAGGCCGTTGTGGCCGCCCTCGCCGCCGCCGCGCTTGAGCTTGAGCCGGCCCAGGTCGATGTCGAGCTCGTCGTGGACCACGACGACCTGCTCCGGCTCGACGCCGAAGTAGCGGGCGAGCCCGGCGACCGGCCCGCCGGAGACGTTCATGTACGTCGTCGGCTTGGCCAGGACCACCTTCGGGCCCGGCGCCCCGCCCGGACCGGCGCCCAGCCGGGTCTCGCAGACCACGGCCTGGTGCTTGCCGGCCTTGAACGCCTGGCCGCCGGCGAGCTGGTCCACGACCACCTGCCCCACGTTGTGCCGGGTGCCGGCGTACCGCGGCCCGGGGTTGCCGAGGCCGACGACGAGCCAGGGGCCCTCGCTCACGTGCTCACCCCTGTCTGCTGGGTCCGGGACGGACGGCTCCGGCGCCGCCACGAGGACGACCGGCCGCCGCGGCTGCGGCGACCGGTCGTCGGACGGTGCGTGGTGGTGCGTGCGCGAGGCAGGACCGGGTCAGGACCCGTCGGACGAGGCGGCCTCGCCGGCGTCGGTCTCCGGGACCACGTCGCCCTCGCCGGCGGTCTCGGTGGCCTCCTCGGCCTCCGCCTCGGCGGCGGCGGTCGCGGCACCCGCGCCGACCTCGAGCTCGGCGGCCTCGACCTCCTCGGCGAGGTGGGTCTCGGCCACGGCGACCGCGACGAGGTCGGGGTCGGTGATGAGCTCGACGCCCTCGGGCAGGTCGAGCTGGCCGGCGGTGACCGAGAAGCCGGCCGCGGCGTCGGTGACGTCGACGTGGACGTTCTCGGGCAGGTTCATGGCGTCGGCGGACACCGTGATGCTCTGCAGGCCGACCGTGACCACGGTGCCGCCCTGGGGGTCGCCGGTGGTGAGGACGGAGATGTCGACCTGGACCTTCTCGCCGCGGCGGACGGTGACGAAGTCGACGTGCTCGATGGTGCCGCGGATCGGGTCGCGCTGGACGAACTTGGCCAGCGCGAGGTGCTCGGCACCGTCCACGTCCAGGCTCAGCACGGTGTTGCGGTGCTTGAGGGCGAGCATCGTCTGGTGGCCGGGCAGCGACAGGTGCACCGGCGCCTCGCCGTGGCCGTAGACGACGGCGGGGACCTTGTCGGCGCGGCGGAGACGACGGGCCGCGCCCTTGCCGAACTCGGTGCGGGTCTCGGCGGGCAGGGAGATCTGGGACGACACGTGTGGCTCCTCGGTCTGGCGCAGCAGGCGGTGGTGCGGCGGGCGGTGGTGCGGCGGGCCGTGCGCGGGCACGGCTGACCACGGGGGTCCGGGTCCGCGGACCCCTCACCGAGGACGCGATCACCCGCGCCGCGTCGATGACGGACCAGGGTCCCTCGCCGTGACAACCGCCCCAGCCTACCCGACCCCGGAGGCCGCCCCCGGTCGGCCGTCGTCGTGCACGCAGCGTGACAGAACGGGGGGCAGGACCGCCGGGCCGGGGTCGCGCCCCCGGCGGATCGCGGTCACGCCGCACACCGCCGATGACCTGGGAGTCCCCTCGACGACGGAGTGCCCGATGACCCCCGCGCAGCCCCCCTGTGCCGCGACCCCCCGCGCGGCACGCACCGTGACGCCCTCCGTCCTGCGCGCGCGCCGGCGCGGCACCACGACGAGCACCCTGGCCCTGGCCACGGCGCTCGTCGCGGGCCTGCTGGTCACCGGCGGGTCCGGCACGGCCACAGCCGGCCCGCACCCCACGCTCGCCGCGGCGCCGCTCAAGGTCGCCGGCAGCCAGGGGAAGAAGCCCGCCGCCTCCCCCACGCCCTCCCCCACCCGGTCGGCCACCGTCGCCGCGTCGCCCACCGCGGCCCCGACGACCACGGCACCGACCACCACGGCAGCGACCACGACGGCACCCACGACGGCGCCGACCACCACGGCACCGAGGACCACGGCACCCGCCACCACGGCTCCGGCCACCGCGGCTCCGGCGACCACGGCTCCGGCGACCACGGCTCCGGTGACCACGGCACCCGCCACCACGACCCCGCCCACGACCGCTGCTCCCACCTCCGCTCCCACCTCCGCGCCCGCTACGAAGGCGCCGACCGCGGCACCGACCACGACCGCGTCACCCGCGACCACGACGGCCCCCGCCCCGACGACGAGCACCAGCCCCGTCCCGACCCCCACGCTCGCCGGCGCCCGGACCACGCTGCCCCTGCCGCGGTCCTCCTGGGGCCGCCCCACCCTGGTCGACCCCATCGTGTGGCGGCCGAGCGTCACGGACACGACCCTGCGCAACGCCGGCGACCGCGACGTGCTCGTCGTGTGGCCGGACACCCCGCTGGACGTCGAGGGCGGGTTCCAGATCAACGGCGGCCGCAACATCGTCAGCGTCGGCGGCACCATCAAGCCGTCGCGGCGGTACTTCGCGCCCGGGGAGACCACGCCGAACGACAACCGCTGCCTCTACATCGGTGGGTCCTCGGTGGCGAAGGCGCCCCGCACGATCCACATCGAGGGGCTGCACTGCGCCGGCGCCTACGTCTGGGAGGGCATCAACATCGACTCCAAGGCCGAGCGGGGCACCCTGACCGTCCAGATGCGCGACGTCCGGGTCGACGAGGTCCAGGTCGACCTGCCGGGCGGGCTGGGCAACCACTACGGCGGCGACGCGCTGCAGACGTGGAACGGGCCGCACAGGCTCCTGATCGACGGCTTCACGGCCAAGAACCTCCACTACCAGGGGTTCTTCCTCCAGCCGTTCTCCTTCGGCAGCGGGGCGCTCGGCCGCTGGGACTTCCGCAACCTCCAGCTGGAGGGCTCGGCGACCGGCTCGTCGTACCTCGTGTGGCTGTCCAACAGCAGCACGGCTCCCCTGTCGTACGGGGTCGAGGGCGTGTACGTGGCGCCCTCCCCGGGCGACACCCGCACGACCACGGTCTGGCACTCCACGACCGACTTCACCCAGGCGGTCCTCGGGGCGCCCGCGGAGGACATCGTCGGCTTCTCCGACGTGGGGGCGTTCGCCAGCAGGGGCTGGTGACCCGGCCGCGCGACCTGGAGGGCCCAGGCGCCCGCCCTCGCCTCAGGCGGCGGCGCGCACCGGCGAGACGCCCACCGTGTCGGCGACGACCTCGTGCATCCGCCGGGCGAAGGCCTGGTGGCTGAAGCGCGCCGCGTGGCGCACCACGCCGTCGCGGTCCAGCTCCGGCATCGCCCGCAGGGTCTCCGCGACCGCCGCCGCCTCCGGCACCTCGATGAAGACGCCGCTCACGCCCTCGTCGGTGGAGTCCAGGTAGCCCCCGGCGCGCAGCACCGCGACGGGCGTGCCGAACGCGTTGGCCTCGATCGGCGTCAGGCCGAAGTCCTCGTACGACACCGCGACCAGCGCGCGGGCGTTGGCGTAGAGCCACCGCAGCTGCGCGTCGGAGACCACGCCGAGCCAGCGGGCGTGGCCGTCCTCCTGCTCCCCGGACGGGGCGGAGCCGACCACGGCGAGCCGCGCGCCGTCGACCAGGCCCACGCCGTCGATGACGGCGCGCACGTTCTTGTAGCCGCGCCCCCGGCCCACGGTGAGGAAGAAGCCGGGCTCGAGCCCCTCGACCGGCTCCTGCGGGCCCTGGACGTCGATGCTGACGGGCGGGTGGATGATCGTGGCGGGCCGGTCGTAGACCCGCTCGATGCGCTGGGCGACGCTGGAGGAGTTGGCGACGTAGGTGTCCACGCGGGCCGCGGCCCGCCGGTCCCAGCGCTCGAGGCTCGCGCGCAGGGGCCGGGTGAGGGCCCGCTGCCAGGCCCGGGGCAGGTAGTCCTCGGTCTGGTAGAGCCAGCGCGCGGGGTTGTGGCAGTAGGCGACGAGCGCCGTGCCGTCGGGGACGCCGACGCCGTGGGCCCAGCCGGAGGTGCTGGCGACGACCGCGTCCGCCTCGTCGACCGTCGTCCGGTCCCACGCGTGGGACAGCAGCGGGAGGGCCAGGCGGGGGTCGCGGCCCACCAGCGGCAGCCTCTGCAGGGGCCCGGTGCGGACGTCCTTGTCCTGGAACTCGGGGAACGACAGCTCCGGCTCGTAGACGCTGGTGACGATCGGCGCGTCCGGGAAGGCCTCCCCGAGGGCCAGGGCGACGCGCTCGGCGCCGCCCCGCTGGGTGAGGTAGTCGTGCGCGATGACGGTCCGCATGTCAGGCCTCTCGGTCGGTCGGCAGGGGGAGGGAGAGCGCGGTGCGCATGGCGTCGAGCTGCTGGGCCCACCGCCCGTGCTGCACCGCGTGGGCCCGTCCGGCCCGGTCGGCCGCGGCGGCCGGGTCCTCGGCGAGCGCGGCGCGGACGCCGTCCGCCAGGGCCTCGGCGTCGTCGGGACGGTGCTGCGCGAGCGGGAAGACCTCGCGCAGGGTGGGCCAGTCGCTGACCACGAGGGCGCGGCGGGCGTAGACGGCCTCGTAGGCGGCGCGCATCACCGAGGTGGGCTCGGTGGTGAGGGCCACGACGACGTCGGCGGCCTCGAGGCGGGCACGGTAGGCCTGCTGGTCGAGGAAGCCGGTGAAGGTGACGTTGACCGGGGCCCGGTCGACCAGGCCGGCGGGGGCGCGCTGGACGTCCCCGGTGACGAGCACGTCGGCCTCGGGGAGCAGGGCGGCCGCGTCGACCAGGGTGCCGACGGGCTCGTCGGAGGAGAAGACCCCGACGAAGAGGACCTGCGGGCGCCCGCCGGTGCGGCGCGGGCCCACGGTCCACGCCGGCGGGGCCTCGTGCACCACGAGGCCCTGGGCGCCCCAGCGCTGCACCTCCGTCACCCAGCTCGTGGTGGTGACCATGACGCCGGCGGAGCGGCGGGCGAGCAGGCGGGTGGTGCCGAGGGTGCGGCGCGCGACCGCGTTGCCCTTGACCCCGAAGGAGCTGGTGTGGCTGTCGAGCAGGTACGGGGTGCCCGTCAGCCGGGACCAGGCCGCGACCACGAGGCCCGGCACGACCGGCGGGTTCACCACGGCCACCGCCCGCGGCCGCAGGCGCACGAGGGCCGCGGCGGTGAGGACTGCGCTCACCAGGTAGCGCAGCAGGACCCAGCGCCGCGCGGCCAGGGCCTGCGGGTACACGTGGACGGCGCGGCCGCCCAGCGCGTGGGCGAACTCCTCGGCCCGCCCCCCGTGCCGCTGCCACGTGACGTGGGCGTACGGCAGACGGCCTCGGCCGTCACCGGCGGGGACGGCGGTGCCGTCCGACGTGCTCATGGTCGTGGTCGTGCCCAGCACCAAGCTCGCTCCTCGATAGGGTCTCGGGGTGACGACTTCGCTGACGACACACGTTCTGAGCCACCGTACCCGCCTGTGCGTACCCATACACATCTGTGGGCATGCATCTCTGTGATGCCCGCCTCCTCGACGCCTGACGCGACCGCCCGCCCCCGGGCCCGCCGCCCGCGCCCCGCCTTCGTCGCCACCACCGGCGGCCACCTGGTGCAGCTGACCCACCTGGCCCGGCTGCTGGAGCCCGAGCGGCACCAGGACGGCCTGTGGATCACCCACCGGACGCCGCAGAGCGAGTCGATGATGGCCGACCGCGACGTGGAGTTCGTGCCCTTCGTGCACGCCCGCCGGCTGCACGAGGTGCTGCTCGGCACGCCCCGGCTGCTGCGCCTGCTGCGGCGCGCGGGGGTGGACCGGGTGTACAGCACCGGGGCCGCCGTCTCGCTGGCCGCGCTCCCCCTGGCCCCGCTCGTCGGCGCCCGGCCCACGTTCGTGGAGAGCCTGGCCCGCGCGGACGGCCCGTCGGTCGCCGGCAAGGTGCACGAGCGGCTGCCCTGGGTGCGCCGCTTCACGCAGTACCCCGCCGGCGCAGGCCCGCGCTGGGCCCACGAGTTCAGCCTGCTCGACACCTTCGCCCTCGCCGCGCCCGTGCCCACCGTCCCCCGGCGCGTGCTGGTCAGCGTCGGCACCGCCCGGCCCTGGGGCTTCGAGAGCCTGCTGCGCCGGGTGCGCGACGTGCTGCCCCCCGACGCCGAGGTGCTGTGGCAGACCGGGGCCACGAGCACGGCCGGGCTCGACCTGCCGGGCCGCGTGGTGGAGGGGATGTCGGACCGCGAGTTCGTGGCCGAGATCGCCCGCGCGGACGTCGTGGTGTCCCACGCCGGCGTCGGCACCTTCGTCCGCTGCCTGGAGGCGGGGCGGGCCCCGGTGCTGGTCCCCGCCGGGCGGCGCGCGGCGAGCACGTGGACGACCACCAGCTGCAGATCGCGCAGGTCGCGGCCGGGCGGGGGCTCGCCGTGGTGCGGGAGGTCGACGACCTGCGGGCCGAGGACCTCGTCACGGCGGCCGGCCTGCGGGTGGTGCCCGCGTGAGCGCGCCCGGGGTCCGGCCCGGCCCGGGCGGCCCGCTGCCCACGGTGAGCGCGGTCGTGCCGACCTACCGGCGCCGCGACGGCCTGGCCGCCGCGGTGGCCGCGCTGCTCGGCGACCCCGGCACCACGGAGCTCGTCGTGGTCGTCGACGGCTCCGACGACGGCTCGCTCGAGCTGCTGCAGGGCCTCGCCGAGCACGAGCCCCGGCTGCGCCCGGTCTG
Source organism: uncultured Actinomycetota bacterium (assembly GCA_963750335.1). Lineage (GTDB taxonomy): Bacteria > Actinomycetota > Actinomycetes > Actinomycetales > JBBAYJ01 > Aquipuribacter. Next base: position 287,367 of record CAVVQD010000008.1, on the reverse strand, counting down.
GCAGGACAACGCCGGCGGCGCCGCGGCCCGCCAGCGGGGCATCGACCTGGCCACGGGCGACGTCGTGCTGCTCGTGGACGACGACGTCGTCGCCGCCCCCGGGCTGTCCAGCGGCCACGCCCGGCACCACGCGGCCGCGGAGGACCTGGTCGTGCTCGGCTACATGCCCACCCGCGTCCCCGTCGACCTGGCCCGGGGCGGGTTCGCGACCCGGGTCTACGCCGAGGAGTACGAGGGCACCTGCCGGGCCTACGAGAAGGACCCCGAGCAGGTCCTGCTGCGGCTCTGGGGCGGCAACGTGTCCGTCCGCCGCGACCGGCTGGCCGCGGTGCCGTACGACTCGGGCCCGTTCTCCCGCACCAACCACTCCGACCGGGACTGGGGCATCCGGCTGCGGAAGGCCGGCCTGCGGGGGGTGTTCGACCGGTCCCTGCTGGCCAGCCACGAGCACTCGCGCCCGCTGCCGGCGTTCCTGCGCGACGCGCGCGCCCAGGGCGAGGGCCGGTACGGCGTGCACGTCGCCCACGCGGACGTGCTGCCTCCCTTCGGGCTGGACGACACCGTGGCCGACCTCCCGGCGCCCCTGCGCACGCTGCTGGCCCTGGACCGCTACCCCGCGGCGGGCGCGGCGCTGCGGGGCGGGCTGACCGCGCTCACCCGGACGGCCTCCGCCGCGGGCGTCACCGCGGTCGAGGTCCCGGCCGCGAAGCTGCTGCGCCGCCTGGCCATGCGCGACGGCGTGCGCCAGGGCATGGCCTCCCCGCCGGCTGCCCCGCCGGGCTGACGCAGGACCGTCAGGCCCGGACGGCGAGCGGCGGCGCGGGCTCCGACGCCGCCCGGCGCGCCTCGCGCCGGGCCGCGGCGGCGGCGGCCACGGAGATGCGCCGCGGCTCGAGCGCGAGCGCCGCCCCGGCGAACCCGGCCAGGGTCTGCGACAGGCCGGCGTTGGTCAGGTACGGCCACACCATCATCGCCGCGGGCAGGAACACCAGGACGCCCAGCGCCGTGAGCGCCGCCGAGCGGGTCACCGCCGGCGTCGGCTCGCCGGCGCGGTGGACGTCGGGCGCCCGGGCGTGCCGGTAGGCCCGCAGCGTGAGCGCCCCCAGGGCCACGACCATGGCCACGGGCAGCAGGACCCCGCCGCGCAGGGCCAGGGTGATGTACTGGTTCTCGGTCGAGGGGAACTGCACGTCGGCGGGCAGGTCGTTGCCCAGGCCCGAGGCCGCCCCCCGCTCGACCAGGGGCAGGTAGTCGCGCTCCCAGACGAGGATCCGGTACTCCAGGGTCTGGGGCAGGACGCCCCCCGCCGTGTAGCGGGTCTGGGTCTGCTGCTCCTCCAGCCGGCCCTGCAGGGCGGTCGGGAACAGCAGGAGCGCCACCGCCGCGAGCACGGCGACCAGGACGGTCCCGCGCAGCAGCCGGCCGCCGGCCGCGGCGGCGACGAGCAGGCCGACGGGCAGCCACACGAGGAACGTCACGGTGATGGTCGAGACCAGGGCGGCCAGGTCCACGAGCAGGACGAGCAGGAGCCAGGGCCGCGGGAGGACCCGGTGGTCGCCGCGCAGCATGAGCACCGAGGCGAGCAGGCTCGGGACCAGCAGGTACCCGCCGAGGGAGTGCCAGATCGGGAACGGCCCGGTGGAGCGGGTCGTGCCGACCAGGCCGCCCTCGGTGAGGCTCGACAGGAGCTCGCTGACGCCGGGGACGTCGAAGGACTGCAGCAGGGCCAGCCCGGCGGGGACCAGGCTCACCAGCAGCATCCACCGCAGCACGAGCGTGAGGTCGCGGGCGCTCTGCACGCCGCGCGAGGCCACCCAGTACGCCATGACGAAGAACGCGGGCTGGAGCCCGACGCGGACCAGGCTCTCCAGGGTCGAGGTGCCGGTGGCCGAGTGCAAGACGGCGAAGCCGAACGCGGCCAGGGCGAACACGAGCAGCGCGCGGTCGGTCCAGGTGGCCCGGCGCCAGCGGTCCGGCCGGCGCAGCACCATCGCGCCGACGCACAGCACGAGCAGCATCTCCGACACCTTGAGGGTCGGGACGACCAGGCCGCGGGCCAGGCCGGACAGCGCCGGGACCAGGGCGACGACGACGACCGCGCCGACCACCGGGCGGTACCAGGTCGCCAGGGCCAGGAGCAGCCCGCCGCCCAGCCCGAGCGGGGCCACCCACGACAGGGCGCCGGAACCGCCCGCGACCGCGGCGAGGAGCACCGCGACCAGCAGGACGGCCAGGCCCCGGGCGACGGTCATCGACCGCCCGACAGCGTGTCGTGGGCCGGGTCGGCGTCCGGCGTGCCGGCGGGCCCGGTGCGCTGCTGCGGGCTGCCGTCGTCGGCGGTCGCGAACGGCGAGGCGCTGCGGAGGGCACCGCCGGCGGCGGGGAACGGGGCGGCCGAGGCGGCGGAGGCCGGGACCGGGGACCGGCGGCCGGGGCGGGAGGGCAGGGCGACGACGACGGGGTGCACCGCGAGGTCCTCGACCGCGCGGACGGCGGCGGTGACGTGGCGCATGGGCGCCTTCGGCGGCACGACGAGCACGAGGGCGTCGGCGTCCTGCGCCCGCTGCTCCGTGTCCCCCTCGCCGCGGAGGACGCCGGCGACGACCCAGCTGACCCGGCCGCCGTCCAGGTGCTCGCGGTCGGCCTCCTCCAGGACCCAGGCCAGGTCCTCCAGGTCGGCGGGGCGGGCGCCCCGGGGGGCGACGAGCGCGACCGTGCGCAGCCCCGTGCCCGCCCGGCGGACGCGCTCGGTGAGGACCTCGGCCCGGGGGTCGTCGGGGTCGTGGGACAGGGCGAGCACCGGCCACGGCACGAGGGCGCGGACGTCCTCGCCGGAGCGGAAGCGGCTGTCGCCGCGCTCGAGCACCACGGCGGCGCCGATGCCGAGCAGGAGCCCGACGATCGCCCCGACCACGGGGGCCAGCGGGGCCAGCCCGTCGCTCTCGACGACGGCCCCGCGGTTGAGGGGGCGGAGGTTCCCGGCCGGGATGTTGGGGGTGACCGACTCCGGCGCGGTGAACACCGCGTCCATCGTGTCGAGGACCAGCGAGGTCTCCGCGCGGGTCTCGGCGGTGACCGAGACCTGGATGACCGAGCCGCCCGGCAGGGCGATCGCCGTCATCTGCTCCGCCAGCTCGTCGGGGTCCACACCCACCGGGTCCGCGAGCGCCTGCAGGACAGCGCCGTCCTGCAGGAGGAGCACGGCGTACACCTCCGCGAAGTCGGTGGCCTCGCCCGGCGAGTCCGGCAGCGGGGACGGGGCGACCGGCAGGGCTCCCGGCAGCGCGGGGGCGACCGGCGGCGCCACCGGGACCACGTAGCTGGCGGAGGCGACCACCGACGGCTTCGACGTCGCCTCGACCAGCAGCGACGCGCTGACGCCCGCCACCACGGCGGTGATCAGCGCGACGGGCCAGAACCGGCGCAGGGCAGGCCACAGCACGCTGCGCTGGGGGGTGGGCTCGCTCATCGTTCCTCCTCGGTGGTGCGGGCGCCGCCGGCCAGGACGGGGTCGGTGGTCCGACCCAGGCAGCGGCGGTCGACCAGGTGCGTACGGGTGCGTCGTGGCGCCGCCGTCCAGGACGGCCGTGCCTCAGGGTAGATCGCGGTGCCGGCGGGGACCGGCACGACGACGGGCTCCCCCCGCGGCCGGCGGCCCGCGAGCGTGCTCATGACCATGACCGGGACCGTGACCGGGCCGGGCGTCACCCGCCCACCGTCCCGCCGGCCGGGACGGCCGGGGCGGGACGGCCGCGGCGGCGGGCGAGGGCGCCCCGCACGGAGCCGACGAGGTCGCGGACCGTGGGCCGGGCCAGGAGCCAGGCGGCGGCGGCGAAGACCGCCCCGCCGAGGAGCGCGACCACCGCGACGCGCGCGGCGCCGGTGAGCCCGGCCGGCACGACGACGAGCAGCACGGCCCCGGCCGCGAGGCCGGAGGCGAGGAACAGGGCGAGCAGCTGGGAGTAGGCGCCGGGGCCGATGCCGAGGTCGCGGCCGATGACGACGGAGCGACCGACGAGGACCAGCGCGCCCCAGACCGACAGGCCGGCGGCCACGGCGGTCAGCCCCCACGTCCCCAGGGCCACGACGAGCCCGAGCTGCCCGACCAGGGCGACCGTGGTGAGGGTGAGCTCGCGCCCGGCCCGGCCGGTGCCGATGAGCAGCCCGCGCTGCAGGTTGACCAGCCCCATGAACAGCCATGTCGCGGCGAGCACGCTGGCCACCGTGGCCGACACCCTCCACTGCTCCCCGAAGAGCAGCGGGACGACGTCCGCGCTGGCCAGCGACATCGCCGTCATCACCGGCACGAGCACGAGGCCGCCGACCGACATCATGCGGCCGTAGGTCCGGGCCAGCCGCGCGGGCTGGTCCTGCAGCTCGGAGAAGACCGGCCCGGCGACGGAGCTCATCGCCGCGGAGCACAGGTCCACGACGGTGGAGGCCAGCCGGCCGGCCACGGTCCAGTAGCCCAGGGACACCGTGCCGAGCACGGCGCCGACGAGGAACGGCTCGCCGGACTGCCGCGCCGCGGTGCCGAGGGTCACCCCGAGCGACTTCGTGCCGTAGCCGACCATCTCGCGCGCGTCGCCGCGGTCCAGCACGAACCGGGGCCGGAAGTCGCTGGTCACCCACAGCACCACGCAGGCCACGCCCACCCGGACCAGGGTCTGGGCCACGAGCGCCCAGACGCCGGCGCCGGCGAAGGCGAGCGCGACGGCGACGACGATCGAGACGACCGTGGCCAGCACCTGGCGCACGGCCAGGTCCTTGAACCGCATCTCGCGCTGCAGCAGGGCGGCGGGGACCCCGGACAGGCCCATGACCACGAGCGTCACGGCGAGGACGGGGAGGATCAGGCGCAGCTCGGGGCTGTCGAAGGCGTCGGCGACGGGGACCGCGAGGGCCGCGAGCCCGACCGCGAGCACCGTGCCCAGCGCGGTGGAGATCCAGAACGCGGTGCTCGTGGCGGTCGCGGACAGCTCGCGCCGCTGGATGAGCCAGGGGGTGAACCCGGCGTCGCTGACCACGCCGAGCACGGAGACCACGGCCATGGCCAGGGCCACGACGCCGAACTCCTGCGGGCTGAGCAGCCGCCCGAGCAGCACGAAGGCCAGCAGCGAGCTGACCCGGACCAGCCACTTCTGGGCCGCGGCCCAGAACACGCCGACGACGGCGCGGTCGCGGATGCCGGCCCGGTCGTCGGCCGCGGGCGGTGCCGCCGCGTCCGGGCCCTGCTCCGCACGGTCAGGACGGGCCCCCCGGGGTGCCCGGCTCACCCCTGGTCTCGGTAGCCGGGGCTGGTGTACCCGACGCCCACGAGGTCCTCGTCCACGAAGCTGCCGCCGGGCGGGGTGCCGACCTCGACGTCCGCCCAGGAGTCCTCGCCCTCGCTGTCCCAGAGGAACTCGTCGCGGTCCTCGGGGTCGCGGTCGGTGGGGGCGACCCACACGTCGGAGGTGACCAGCGGCCAGCTGTTGTCGTCGCGCCACAGCATGTAGGCGCTCTTGTCGGCCGCGCCGCTGATGTCCACCCGGCGCAGGTCGAACAGCTCGGGCTCGGGCTGGTCGCCGAACTGCTGCGGCAGCAGGAAGAAGCCCTGGTAGGAGGTGGAACCGGTGAGCCCGTCCACCCGCAGCTCCGAGGGACCGGCCCAGGCCTGGATGAGGTCGCCGTGGTGGCCGTCGACCTCGCCGAACACCTCGCCGACCCAGATGTTCTGCAGCTGCACGACGGCGCCCTCGCGCTGGTCGAGGTTGATGCCCTCGCCCAGGCCCTCGCCGTCCAGCTTGAGGCCCTCGACGTGCACCGTGCCGGTCTGGTCGCGCAGGTACAGCCCGCGCAGGCCGCCCTCCTCGTCCTCGCCGCGCTCCGGCAGGTTGATCTCGCCGCCGACGAGGACCACGTTGTGCCCGCCGTAGATGCTCACCCCGCGGCGGAGCGGCTCGTCGGGCATGACGACCTCGTAGTCCTTGTCCTGGTCGAGGCGGAGGTCGGCGTCCTCCTCCGTGATCTCGACCGTCTCGGGGTCGTCGAGCTCCGGGGGCGCCCAGGTGAGGGGCTCGCTGCCGCCGGTCTCGCCGTCCGCGGCGGGCGGGGCGGCCTCCGGCGCGTCGGCGGCGTCGTCCGGTGCCGAGGCGGCGGGGTCCTGCTCGGACCCTGCCCGCAGCCCGAGCGCGTAGGAGCCGGCGGCGACCAGGGCGAGCACGAGGAGGGCCACCACGACGAGGAGGGCGCGGCGCGGGCCGCGGCGACGGGCGGTGCCCGCCGGGGGCGGCGCCTGCTGGGTGTCGGTCATGGTCACGGGGTCCTCCTGCTGGGCGGGCCGGTGAGCGTCACGGTCAGTACGCCCCACGGGCCTGGACGACGGCCCGGACGGTGCGGACGAGGATGCTGAGGTCGAAGCCGAGCGACCAGTTCTCCACGTAGCGGACGTCGAGCCGGCTCGACTCCTCCCACGACAGGTCGGAGCGGCCGTGCACCTGCCACAGACCCGTGATGCCGGGCTGGACGAGGAGGCGGCGCCGGGTGACCGGGTCGTACTTCTCGACCTCGCTGGGCAGCGGGGGGCGGGGGCCGACCAGCGACATGTCGCCGATGACGACGTTGAGCAGCTGGGGCAGCTCGTCCAGCGACGTGCGGCGCAGGAAGCGGCCGACGCGGGTGATGCGCGGGTCGCTGCGCATCTTGAACAGCGGGCCGGCGCCGTCGTTGAGGGCCGCGAGCGCGATGAGCCGGTCCTCGGCGTCGGTGAACATGGTGCGGAACTTGTAGATCCGGAAGGCGCGGCCGTGGCGCCCGACCCGGGTCTGGACGAAGAGGGCGGGGCCCCGGCTGTCCAGGCGCACGAGCAGCGCGACGGTCAGCAGCACGGGCAGCAGCAGCAGCACCGCGACCAGGGCGGCGCCGCGGTCGGCGACCGCCTTGATGGAGCGGCGGGGCCCGCCGAGCTCCGGCGGGGACAGGTGGAGCACCGGCAGGCCGCAGACGGGCTCGACGGCGACGCGGGGGCCGACGGCCTCGACCAGCGGCGGGGCGAGGGCGACCTCGCGGCCCTCGGCGTGCAGGGCGCGCTCGAGCTCGTCCACCGCCTCCAGGCGGGACCCGCCGGACGGGGCGAGCAGGACGAGGTCGGCGTGGCAGTGCCGGGCGGCGTCGAGCACCTCGGTGACGCTGTCCGCGCCGCCGAGGCGCACCAGCGGCGAGGGCCCCTGACCGTCGGCGGGGTCGGGGCTCTCGGAGGCGGGGCGCCCGGCCGAGGCCACCACGTGCCAGCCGTGGTAGCGGTTGCGGCTCATCCGGGCGTCGAGCCGGGCGACCTCGTGGGCGTCGCCCACGAGCAGGACGCGGCGGTAGGTGGCGCCGGCGAGGTTGTCGCGGTGCAGCCGGGCGCGCAGCACCGAGCGGGACACGATCGACAGCAGCACGGTCGCGCAGACCCCGGCGACGACGTCGGCGGCGATGCGGGACGGCAGCCAGGACCAGCCGAGCACGCCGACCACGGCCATGGCCGCGATCCAGCTCCGGACCACGCGGGACAGCTCCTCGGAGCCGTGCCCGAGGTAGCGGACCTCGTAGGCGCGGTGCAGGCCGAGCAGCGCGGGCCACAGCACCGCCCACGCGCCCGCGGAGACCGTGAGCGCGAGGGCCGGGGCGTGCGGGGTCCAGCCGGACAGCCAGGCCACGACGCCGGCGACCAGCGCGGAGAGCCCGGCCGACACGGCGTCGCCGGCGGCGATGTCGCGCGCGAAGTCGCGGTGCCGGGAGGCCGAGGAGGGCGGGCCGGCCACGGCCGCGCGCGAGCGCGACGGGGCCATGGACGAGGCCCCGGACCAGCCGTTCAGGTCGGTGCCGTTCACGGTCGGCACGGTGCGGCGCTCGGTGCCGTTCCAGGTCGATGGCGTGCTGGTCGGTGCTGGTGGCGCGTTCGGTCATGCAGGTACCTCCCGGAAAGTGACGTCCGTCTCCGGCCCGACGTCTCTTCCCTGAGCGCGACAAACCCCGATCAGTCCCAGCGTTACCCAGGCCGCACGGATTCCATGCGTCCGGCCGCGGTGGCGCGGGACGCCTCGAATGTCTCACGGCGCCGGGGTCCGGCGCCACGTCCGTGGCGAACCCCACACCCGCGGGCCGGCCGCCTCAGCCGCTGTGCGGCTCGAACAGGCTGGTCACGGAGCCGTCGTCGAAGATCTCCCGGATGGCGCGGGCCAGCAGAGGGGCGATGGACAGCACCGTCAGCCGGTCCCACCGCTTGTCCGGGGTGATGGGCAGGGTGTTGGTGACGACGACCTCGTCGATCGGGCCGTCGGACAGCCGCTGGACGGCAGGCCCGGACAGGATCGCGTGGGTGGCGGCGACGAGGACCTTGGCCGCCCCGTTGGCCTTGAGGGCCTCCGCCGCCTGCACGATGGTCCCGGCGGTGTCGATCATGTCGTCGATGAGCAGGCAGGTGCGGCCCTCGACGTGCTCGGAGCCGACGATCTCGTGCACCTGCACCTTGTTGGGCACGTTCGGGTCGCGGCGCTTGTGGATGATGGCCAGCGGTGCGCCCATCCGGTCGGACCACACGTCGGCCACGCGGACCCGGCCCATGTCGGGGCTGACGATCGTCAGCTGCTGCTTGTCGACCCGGGTGGCCACGTAGTCCGCGAGCAGCGGCAGCGCCCACAGGTGGTCGACCGGCCCGTCGAAGAAGCCCTGGATCTGCGCGGCGTGCAGGTCGACGCTGATGATCCGGTCCGCGCCGGCCGTCTTGAACAGGTCCATGACCAGGCGCGCGCTGATGGGCTCGCGGCCGCGGTGCTTCTTGTCCTGGCGGGAGTAGCCGAGGAACGGGGCGACCACGGTGACCCGCTTGGCGGAGGCGCGCTTGAGCGCGTCCACCATGAGCACCTGCTCCATGAGCCACTGGTTGATCGGGGCGGTGTGGGACTGCAGGACGAACACGTCGCAGCCGCGCACGCTCTCGGCGAAGCGGACGTAGATCTCGCCGTTGGCGAAGTCGTAGGCCGTGGTGGGGACGATGTCGGCCCCGAGCGCGGCGGCGACCTCCTTGGCCAGCTCGGGGTGGGCGCGGCCGCTGACCAGCACCAACCGCTTCTCCGGCGTGGTCGTGATGCCGATCATCGCGTCTCCTCGGGCTCGTGGTGCTGGGGGTCGGGCTGCTGCGGGTCCGGCTGCTGCGGGTCCGGCGGCTGCTGGTCCGGCTGCTGCTGGTCCGGCTGCTGCTGGTCCGGCTGCTCGGTGGGGGCCTGCCGGGCGAGCGCGGCGGCCCGCGCCGACGCGGTGCCGGGGCGGCGGCGCTCGGTCCAGCCCTCGACGACGCGCTCCGGCTGGGTGGACATCGACAGCGCGCCCGCCGGGACGTCGCCGCGCACCACGGAGCCGGCGGCGGTGTAGGCGCCGTCGCCCACGACGAGCGGCGCGACGAGCATGGTGTCGGAGCCGATGCGGACGTGGTCGCCGACGACGGTGCGGTGCTTGGCGGTCCCGTCGTAGTTGACGAACACGCTGGCCGCGCCGATGTTCGAGCCCTCGCCGATCTCGGCGTCGCCCACGTAGGACAGGTGCGGCACCTTGGAGCCGGCGCCGATGCGGGCGTTCTTGGTCTCCACGAAGGTGCCGATCTTGCCGCCCTCGCCCAGGACGGTGCCCGGGCGCAGGTAGGCGAACGGCCCGACCGTGGCGCCGGGGCCGATGTCGGCGCCGCTGCCGTGGCTGCGGACCACGACGGCGCCGGGGGCCACGGTGCAGCCCGACAGGGTGGTGTCCGGCCCGACGGTCGCGCCCTCGCCGACGCGGGTGCCGTCGTGCAGCTGGGTGCCGGGGAGCAGGACGGCGTCCTGGGCGAGGACCACGTCCACGTCGACCCAGGTGGTCGCGGGGTCGACGACCGTGACGCCGGCCCGCATCCAGGCCTGCAGGGTCCGCCGGTTGAGGCGGGCGCCGACCTCGGCGAGCTGCACCCGGTCGTTGACGCCGTCCACCTCGTGGCTGTCCTCGACCGGGACCCCGACCACCCCGAGGCCCCGGGCGCGGGCGGCCGCGACCACGTCGGTGAGGTACTGCTCGCCCTGGGCGTTGGCCGCGCCGAGGGCCGGCAGCACCTCGCGGGCCAGGTCGAGGTCGATGGCCCAGATCCCGCCGTTGACCTCGCGGACCGCGCGCTGGGCCTCGTCGGCGTCGCGCTGCTCGACGACCGCGGCCACCTGCCCGTCGGCGTCGCGCAGGACCCGGCCGTAGCCGGTGGGGTCGGGCAGGACGGCGGTCATCACGGCCACGGCCGCGCCGGGGCCGGCCTCGAGCAGGCGCCGCAGCGAGGCCGTGGTGACCAGGGGCACGTCCCCGGAGGTGACGAGCACCCGCCCGGCGGCCGGGGGCAGCCCGGCCGCCTCCCGCGCGGCGTCCAGGGCCTGCAGCCCGCACCACAGCGCGCGGCCGGTGCCGGGCACCTCGTCCTGGTCGGCCACGACCACCCCGGGCAGCAGGTCGACGGCGTGGCCGGCGACGGCGTCGCGGTCGTGCCGCACCACCACCGCGACGCAGCCGGGAGCGGCGGCCAGCGGGGCGGCGGCGGCCAGGGCGTGGCCCAGCAGGGAGCGGCCGCCCACCCGGTGCAGCACCTTGGGGGTGGCCGAGCGCATCCGGGTCCCCTGGCCCGCCGCGAGGACGACGACGGCCTCGGCGAGGCCGTCGGGGCGGGCGGTGGGCACGGGGGCGGCCTCCAGGGGGTGCGCGGCGGGGCGGTCGGGTCCCCGGACCGGGCGAGCCTATCCGCCCCGCTCCGCCCCCCGGATTCGAACCGGGACCGCAAGGCTCCAAAGGCCTGCATGCTGCCGTTACACCAGGGCGGACCGCGCCCGCGGGAGCGCACCGGGGTCTCCGACGACCGGCGGCGCACAGTCTGCCCGTGACCGGCCGGAGCCCGCCGACCGGCACACTGGGAGGGTGACCAGCCCGCGCGAGCCGCGCCCGGAGCCCGCCGAGCCGGCGGGCGCCCCGGTCGACCCCGCCCGCCTGGTCATCTCCGCCGACGGCGGCGGGGGGCGCGCGCGGGTGTCGCGCCGCTCGCGCATGACGGGCACCCAGCGCCGCGAGCAGCTGCTCGACGTCGGCCGCCGGCTGTTCGCCGAGAAGGGCTTCGAGGGCACGAGCGTGGAGGAGATCGCGGCCGCGGCCAAGGTCTCCAAGCCCGTCGTCTACGAGCACTTCGGCGGCAAGGAGGGCCTGTACGCGGTGGTGGTGGACCGCGAGGTCCAGCAGCTGCTGGCCATGGTGACCCGCGAGCTCACCGCCGAGGCGCACCCGCGCGTCCTCCTCGAGGGCGCGGCCGTGGGGCTGCTGGACTACGTGGAGACCAGCACCGACGGCTTCCGCATCCTCGTCCGGGACTCCCCCGTCGCCCAGTCGACCGGCACCTTCTCCAGCCTGCTCGGCGACGCCGCCAGCCAGGTGGAGCACGTCCTGGTGGACGCCTTCGCCGCGCGCGGCTTCGACAAGAAGACCGCGCCGATGTACGCCCAGATGCTCGTCGGCATGGTGGCCATGACCGGGCAGTGGTGGCTCGACGCCCGCCGGCCCAAGAAGGCCGAGGTGGCCGCCCACCTGGTCAACCTGGCCTGGAACGGGCTCTCGGGGCTCGAGGCCCGGCCCCGGCTCGGCCAGGACGCCCGCCGCGCGTAGCCCTGGCTAGGTTGTCCGTCATGGCGGCGGGGGGCGAGGGGGCTGCACCGGAGCCCGTCGGCCAGGACGAGGTGGACCGCATCACCGCGGCCTGGGCGCGGGTGCGCCCGGACCTCGACGTGGCCCCCCTGGAGGTGCTGTCGCGGGTGACGCGCCTGGCCCACCACCTGGACCGCGCCCGCGCCTCGACCTTCGAGGCGCACGGGCTCGAGCGCTGGGAGTTCGACGTGCTCGCCGCGCTGCGCCGCGCCGGGCCGCCGCACCGCCTCACCCCGTCGCAGCTGCTGCCGCAGACGCTGGTCACCAGCGGGACCATGACCACCCGGATCGACCGGCTGGCCGGGCGCGGGCTGGTGACCCGGCGGGCCGACCCCGCCGACCGCCGCCACGTGGTCGTCGAGCTGACCGGCGCCGGCCTCGGCCTCGTGGACGCGGCCATGGCGTCGCTGCTGGACCGGGAGGCGTCGTTCCTGGCCGGCATGCCGCGCCGGGACCGGGACCGGCTGGCGGACCTGCTCCGCGCGCTGGTCCGCCCCTTCGAACCGTCCTGAGGGCTGCGCACCTCGGCCGGGGTCCTCCACGTCCGGTCCGGGTGTCGCGGTGCCCGTCGGCACCGGGCGGGCCAGGCGGGCCCGGCGGGCCCCCGGACCGCTGGAGCACAAGGCAGCGCCCCGGGACCCTCTCAGCGCCCCTGGAGGCCCTCCTCTGTGCCCGGGTGGTCGGCGCCCCGGCACAGATGCGGACCCGGTACCGGACATACCGCCACGCGCCGCCTCCGGCCGGGCGGGTCATCCGGTCCGCGCCTGTGCCCGGCCCGCATTCCCGGCCCCGGGCGCCCTCGCTCCCGGCGCTCTCGGTCGCGCCCCGTGGCGCCCGGGCCGCGTCCCACCTGCGGCGGTGGACGGGGCGGCCCGCCCGGGGTCAAGATGCCGGGGTGCGTCCGGGGGGTCGTGGTCGTGGGGCGGTGCTGCTCGTGGTGGCGGCGGCGCTGCTCGGTGCTGCCGCCGTGCCTGCTGTCGACGGCTACCTCGCGGTCTCCTTCGCGGACAAGGTCCCCCTCGTCGGCGCCCCGCGCCCACCGGCCGCCGTCGTCCCCGCCGACCTCGGCACGACCGCGGTCACCCTGGACCTGCCGCCCGCCGGCGACCCGCTGCTCGACCTGGCCGCCCGGCAGCTCACGGCGTCCCTGTCGGCCGCCGGCGCCGGCGTGGTCCCCCCGTCGCGGGGGCCGGCGAGCGCCCCCGGGGTCCCGGACGGGCTCGTCGCCCGGCTGGACCCGGCCGCCGCCGGCGGGACGGAGGGCTACGTCCTGTCCCGCCGCGGGGGCCAGGTGGAGCTCGTCGCCGCCGACCGCGAGGGCCTGGCCGCCGGGCTGTTCCAGCTCTCGGACCGGGTGGACGCGGGCGGGGCCTGGGACGCCGTGCCGGCCGGCCCCACGGTGGTCGAGCCCGCCCTCGCCCGCCGCTACGTCGACACCGGCGCCGTCGGCATCACGCCCGACCCCGCCGCCTGGGCCGCCCAGGACGACTACGTCCACGCCACGGGCGCCCTGGCCGACGTCGTCCTGCCGGCCGAGCCGTGGCTGGACGTCGAGGCCCTGGCCGACGTCGACGCGCAGTGGCGGGCCTACGTGGACCGGATGGTGTCCTACGGCTACGACGGCGTCGTCGTGCCGGGGTTCCTCGAGTACGTCACCTTCGACGGGCTCGGCGACGGTCAGGAGGTCTACCCCGCCGGCAGCCCCTACCGCGCCCGCGCCGAGGCCATGCAGCGCCAGGTCGGCGCCATGTGGGCCTACGCGGACACCATGGGCATGGACGTCGTGCTCGTCACCGACATGGTCGCCCTGACCGGTCCGCTCGAGCAGCACCTCCGGGAGCTGCCCGGCGGGCTCGACGCGTCCTCGCCCGCCGTCTGGGACGTGTACCGCGAGGCCGCCGACGAGGTCCTCACCGCCCTGCCCTACGTGGACGGGATCATGCTGCGGGTCGGCGAGGCGGGCGCGGTCTACAACCTCGACGGCTGGGACTACTACTCCGCGCTGGAGGTCACCGAGGCCGACCAGGTCGAGCTCATGCTGCGCGCCTTCACCGAGGCCGCGGCCCCGCACGACGCCGAGGTCGTGCTGCGCTCCTGGTCGGTCGGCGTGGGCGGCGTGGGCGACCTGCACACCTCGCCCGAGACCTACGAGGCGGTGCTCGGCGACCTGGGCCCGGAGCAGGGCCTGGAGGACCTCGTGGTGTCCACCAAGGTCGTCGCGGGCGACTTCGACTCCTGGCTGCCCCTCAACCCGACCCTGTCCGTCGGCCCGCAGCCGCGCATCGTGGAGATCCAGGCCCGCCGGGAGTTCGAGACCTCCGGCGCCGTCCCGGACGACACCACCGGCGACCACGCCGCCGCGCTGCAGCAGCTGGCGCGCACCAGCCCCCTGGTGGACGGGGTCTGGGTCTGGACCCAGTCCGGCGGCCCGCAGCGGGCCGGGCCGATGTCGCTGTACCTCACCACCGGCTTCTGGCAGCAGTGGGACCTGCAGGTGTGGACCTCGGCCCGGCTGGCCTGGGACCCCGACGCCGACCTGGAGGAGATGGAGCGGACCTGGCTGCGGCGCACCTTCAGCGACGACCCGGCCACGGTGGCCGCGCTGGCGCAGGTGGAGGCGCTGTCGCGCCCGGCGGTCCTCGACGGCCTGTACGTGGGCCCCTACGCCGAGCAGCAGGTCCGGGCGTTCGGCCTCGAGCCGCCGCCCATGCTGTGGGTCTTCAAGTGGGACCTGGTCAGCGGCGACACCGCGACCTGGTCGGCCGTCTACCAGGCCTCCCGCGGGCGGGTCGACGAGGCCGTCGCCGGCGGGGACCGGGCCGTGGCCACCGTGGAGCAGATGCAGGCGCTGGTCGCCTCCACCGACCCGGCCGCCTACCGCGACCCCGCCCTGCGCGAGCGGCTCGTGGCGTCGCTGGAGTACGAGCACGACCTGTTCGCCACCCTCGGCGCGTACCGGGAGACGATGCTGCGCGGCCAGGAGTGGCTGGACACCGGCGACCCGGCGGCCCGCGAGGCCCACCTGCGGGCCGCGGCGCGCTACCGGGCGCTGTCCGCGGCGCACGAGGCCCGCTGGCGCGGCGACCTCGACCTGCCGCCCTACGAGTTCGCGGCCGCCGACACCGGGCTGGCCCGCCTCGACGCCCAGCCCGCGGCCTCGTGGGCGGCGCTGGGCCTGCTCCTGCTGGCGGTGGCCGGGCTCGTGCTGGTGCCCGTGCTGCGCCGGGCGGCGCTGCTGCCGTGGCGGCTGGACCGCCACGGGTGGGAGGCCACCGGGCCCGGCGGCCGCGCGGCCGGCCTGGCGGTGCCGGGGCTGGTCGTGCTCGGGGCCCACGTCGCCTTCGGGGCGGGCGGCACCGGCCCCCTGGACCTCGCCTGGGCGTACACGGCCGTGGCCGTCCTCACCGGGCTGGTCGTCGCCGGTGCGGGGGTCCTCGCGGGCACGCTGCGGGACCGGGCCGCGGGCAGGCCTGCCGCACCGCTGCTGTGGGCCGCGGCGCTGGCCGGGCCGCAGCTCGTGGGCGTCCTCCCCCTGCTGGTCGCCACCGCGCTGCGGGGCCCCGTGGGGGCCTGGGCGGGGTTCTGGCTGGAGCCGGCGGCCCGGGCCGCGTACCTCGTGCCGGCGGTGGTCGCCCTGGTGTGGACCCTGGCCGCCCCGGCGTCCTCCGGCGTCGCCGGACGCGGTCGCGAGGCGGTGGCGGTGGCCCTCGCCGCGGGCGGCGCGGGCCCGCTCGGGCTGGGGGCGCTCGCCCTCGCGGTCGGCCAGGAGCGCCTGCTCACCGCCGTGAACGACGGCCTGCAGGTGGTGCCCGGCGGGCTCTCGCGGATCCTCGGGATCACGGTGCACCTCGGGGTGCCGGAGGCGCTGCCCGCCGTGGCCGCGGCCGTGGGCGGCGCGGCCTGGCTGCTGGCCGCGCTGCTGCTCGCGGTCCCCGGCGTGCGGTCCGGCCGGTCGCGGGCGGGCCGCCGGCGGCCGGCCGGCCCGGGCCCTCAGCCGCCGTCGGCGGTCTCGGCCACCTCGAGCCAGTCCGCCTCGACCTGATCCTTCTCCGCGACCACGGCGCGCAGCCGGGCGTCGAGGGCGAGGACCTGCTCGGGGTCGGTGGCGTTCTCGGCCAGCTCGGCGTGCAGCCGGGCCTCCTGCTCGTCGAGGCGCGCCAGGCGCCGCTCGAGGCGGGCCATGTCCTTGCGCGCCGCCCGGGCCGCGGCGGCGTCGGCGACCGGCACGGCCGGGCCGGCTCCCGCGCCCGCGCCGGAGGCCCCCGCGGAGACCGGCGGCGGGTTGCCGCCGCCGGCGGCCAGCAGCGCCGAGCGCCGCTCGAGGTACTCCTCGACCCCGCGCGGCAGGCCGCGGACCCGGCCGTCGCCGACCAGGCCGACGTGGGTGTCGCACAGCCGCTCCAGCAGGTACCGGTCGTGGCTGACCACCACGAGGGTGCCCGGCGTAGGAGTCCAGGACGTCCTCCATCGCGGCGAGGGAGTCGGTGTCCAGGTCGTTGGTCGGCTCGTCGAGCAGGAGCAGGTTGGGCTGGGCGAGCAGCAGCCGCAGCAGCTGCAGCCGGCGCCGCTCCCCGCCGGACAGGTCCCGGACCAGGGTCCACTGCCGCTGCTGCGGGAAGCCGAGCTGCTCGACCAGCTGCGAGGCGGTCATCTCCTTGCCCGCGACGACCACGGTGCGGGCGACGTGCTCGACGGCCTCGACGGCGCGCAGGTGCTCGACCTCGGCCAGCTCGGCGAGGTCCTGGGTGAGGCACGCCCAGCTGACGGTCTTCCCGCGCTTGACCCGGCCCGCGTCGGGCCGGCGCTGCCCGGTGAGCAGGCGCAGCAGGGTCGTCTTGCCCGCCCCGTTGGCGCCCGACCACGCCGACCCGCTCGCCGGGCGCGAGCCGCCACGTCACGTCGTGGAGCAGGGGGACGTCGCCCCCGCGCGGGTGGTCGACCCGGACGTCCTCGACGTCGACGACGTCCTTGCCCAGGCGCACCGCGGCGAGCTTCTGCAGGGCGACGGTGTCGCGGGGCGGCGGCTCGTCGGCGATGAGCTCGGTGGCGGCGTCGATGCGGAACTTCGGCTTGGACGTGCGCGCCGGGGCGCCCCGGCGCAGCCAGGCGAGCTCCTTGCGGGCCAGGTTGCGCCGACGCTCCTCGGTGACCTGGGAGACGCGCTCCCGCTCGACCCGGGCCAGGACCCACGCCGCGTAGCCGCCCTCGTAGGCGTCGACGACGGCGTCGTGGACCTCCCACGTCTGCGTGCACACCGCGTCGAGGAACCACCGGTCGTGGGTGACGACCACGAGCGCCCCGCGCCCGGTCGCCCCGCGGGCGCGCAGGTGCGCGGCCAGCCACGCCACGCCGTCGACGTCGAGGTGGTTGGTGGGCTCGTCCAGCAGGAGGACGTCGGGGTCGTCGACCAGCACCGCGGCCAGCGCCACCCGGCGCAGCTGACCGCCGGACAGCTCGTCGGTGCGGGCGTCCATGCCGCCCACGCCCGCGGCGTCGGGCCCGCCGAGCAGGCCGCCGACCACGTCGCGCACCCGCGCGTCGCCCGCCCACGTGTGCGCCTCGGCGGCCCGCTCCCCCAGCACGACCTCGGCCACGGTGGAGCCGCTCGGCCGGTCGCGCTGGTCGAGCATCGCGACCCGCACCCCGCCGCGGACGGCGACCCGGCCGGCGTGCACGTCGCCCGTGCCGGCCAGCACCCGCAGCAGGGTGGACTTGCCGTCCCCGTTGCGCCCGACCACGCCGACCATGTCGCCGTCGTCGACCCCGAGGGACACCTCGTCCAGCAGGACGCGGTCCGGCAGGGCGACGTGGATGCCGGTGACGTTGACGAGGTTGGGCACGGCTGAGGGGCTCCGGATCGGTGGGGGTGCGGGGGGCGGCGCCGCGCGGGCGGCCGGAGGTCTAGCGGCCGACGCTGCGCGGGGCGCCGTGGTCGACGACCCTGCAGCCTGGCACGGGACCGGAGGCGCGCAGCACCCTGGCCACCCCGGGCGCCTCGGCCAGGGCGACCGCGAGCTCGGCGCCGTGCTGCTCGTCCTCGGCCAGCACGGCCACCGTCGGGCCGGACCCGGAGACCAGCGCCCCGGCCGGGGACACCGCCTCCACGTGCTCCAGCAGCATGTCGAGCTCCGGGCGCAGGGAGACCGCGGCCTGCTGCAGGTCGTTGTGCAGCGTCTCCCCCAGCGCGCTGGCCCGGCCCGAGCGCAGGGCCTGCATGAGCGGCTCGGACACCCGGGGCTCCACGAGCGCCCGCCCGGCCCGCAGCCGGTCGAGCTCGGCGTACACGGCGGGGGTGGACAGCTCGCCGTCGGCGACCAGCAGCACCCAGTGCCAGCCGGTCCGGCTCAGCGCGGGGGTGAGGCGCTCGCCGCGCCCCATGCCGACGGCGGTGCCGCCCAGCAGCGAGAAGGGCACGTCGGACCCGAGGCGGGCGGCCACGTCGGACAGCTGGCCCCGGTCCAGGTCGAGGCCCCACAGGGTGTCGCAGGCCAGCAGGGCCGCCGCGGCGTCGGCCGAGCCGCCCGCCATCCCCCCCGCGACCGGGATGCGCTTGCGGATGTGCAGGTGCACCCCGAGCCGGGGCGCCGTCTCCGGGCCGACGGCGTGCAGCAGCGCGCGCGCCGCCCGGACGGCGAGGTTGCTGGCGTCGTCGGGCACCCGGGAGGCGTCGGTCCCGGAGACCTCGACGGTGAACTCCCCGCCCGGGGCCGGGGTGGCCGTGACCTCGTCGTAGAGGTCCACGGCCTGGAACACCGTGGCCAGGTCGTGGTAGCCGTCCTCGGCGGGAGCACCCACGGAGAGCTGCAGGTTGATCTTCGCGGGTGCCCGCACGGTGACCGCTGATCGGGAGCCCATGACCTCCGAGGCTAGGGCCTAGGGCCTGCTCCCGCGCCCCAGCGCCTCGGCCAGGGCGGCGAACGCGGCGACGTCGAGCCGTTCGGCCCGCGCCGACGGGTCGACCCCCGCCGCCTCGCACGCCTCCTGCGCGGCCGCCGCGGACCCGGCCCGCGGGGCCAGGGACTGCCGCAGGGTCTTGCGCCGCTGCGAGAAGGCGGCGTCCACGGTGGCGAACACGTCGGTGCGCGGCGCCTGCGTGGCCGGGGGCTCGCGGCGCGCGAAGCCGACCAGCCCGGAGTCCACCCGGGGCACGGGCCAGAACACGGTGGGCGCGACCGAGCCCACCCGGCGGGCGTCGGCGTACCAGGCGAGCTTGACCGACGGGACGCCGTAGACCCGGCTGCCGGGCGGGGCGCAGAGCCGGTCGGCGACCTCGGACTGGACCATGACGACCCCGTCGACGACGCTCGGGACGTCCTCGAGCACGCCGAGCAGCAGCGGGACGGCGACGTTGTAGGGCAGGTTCGCCACGAACGAGGTCGGGGCCAGCGGGAGGTCGAGCGCGCCGACGGCGAGCGCGTCCCCGCGGACCACGTGCAGCCGGTCCAGGGCCCCGGGGAGCCGCTCCTCGACCGTGCCCGGCAGCGCGTCGGCCAGCCGGTGGTCGAGCTCGACGGCGACCACGTGGGCGCCCGCGGACAGCAGCGGCAGGGTGAGCGAGCCGAGACCGGGACCGACCTCGAGGACGACGTCGCCGGGGGCGACGCCGGCCAGGCGCACGATGCGCTGCACCGTGCCGAGGTCGGTGACGAAGTTCTGGCCCTTGCTCTTGGTCGGCTCGACGCCGTGCCGGCGGGCCAGCGCACGCACGGCAGCGGCCCCGAGCCCCACGAGGGGGTCGGGGCCGCCGACGTCGGTGCTGGTCAGACCGATGCTGCTCAGGCCGGGCTCAGCTGTACAGCCGCGGGCCGCAGTGCGGCCACTGGCCGACGCCGCTGCGGGCGTACAGCGCCTTGGCGCGCGCGGTCTGCTCGGAGGCGGGCGCCTGGCTGGCGACGCCGGAGCCGCCCATGGCCTGCCAGGTCCCGGTGCTGAACTGGTACAGACCGTGGTACAGACCGTTGCTCGACACGATGCTCGGGTTGCCGCCGGACTCGCAGGCCGCGAGGGCGGCCCAGTTGAGGGAGTCGACGTCGCCGGGGACCGCGGGGGCCGGCGTGGAGGACCCGCCGGACGAGCCGCCGGAACCGCCGGACGACCCGCCGGAGGAGCCGCCGGAGGACGGCGCCCGGGGCGCGGGGGCCGGGCGGGCGCCGGGGCCGGCCGCTCCTTGGTGCCCTCGACGAGGACGCGCTCGACGGGCTGGCGGGTCCAGGTGCGCCCCTTCTCGGTGCGCCCCTCCTCGACCCCGTCGACGGTGCGTCACCCTCCACGTCACACGCTGCTCGCCGGGGGTGCCGCCCACGCGGACCTCGTCCTCGTCCTCGTACATGTCCGGGTCCTGCTCGGTGCGGGTGCCGTTGGGCACCGCGACCGTCTCGGAGACGTCGGCGACGGAGACCCGCTGGACGGTGACGGTCTGGCCGGCGGCCACGACCTCGTCGCGGCCCGGGCTCAGCCGGTCGTCGCCGTCGAGGGTGATGCCGAGCTCGCGCAGCAGGTCGTCGACCGTGGGCGCCGGGGAGGTGACCGCGCGGGTCTCGCCGTCGGCGACGACGGTCACGTCCTTGGGCATGCTCATGGTCAGCGACAGGCCGCCGCGGCCGACGCTCGCGGAGCGCGACGTCGACAGCCAGGCGTCCTCGGTGCGGAGGCCGGCGGCGGCGAGCGCCTCGTCGACGGTGAGGCCGGTGGTCCAGAACATGCGCTCGGACCCGCTCGGCTCGGTGACCGTCATGCGGCGGGCGTAGCGGACGGTCACGGTGCCGCCGTCGTCCACGGCCTCGTCGAGGGCGGGGGAGACGAGGTCGCGCTCGCCGACCTGGAGGTCGGCGGCGGCCAGCACGTCGGAGACCTGGCTGCCGAGGATGCGGACCTGCTGCGCCTGGCCGTCGACCTCGAGGGTCACGGTCCGGTCCAGGACGGTCCAGCCGGCGGCGCCGGCGACGAGGAGGGTGAGGACCGCGGCCTGGGCCGCGGCGACGAGCCGGTTCGGCCGCGCGACGGCGCGGACCACGGGGGCGAGGGTGGAGAACGTCAAGAGGGGACCGCCTGCTAGAGCTGCCCGGGTACCGACGGCGCCGCGCGCGGGCAGGACGAGCCTGCCGTGCGGGGCGGAGGGGGTGGACGACGGGGATCGTCCGGGGGGTCGGATCCGGCTACCAGCGGCGACCGTAACCGGTCCGTGACCTTTCCCCCAAGCCGCGGCGGACACACGTGACGATCCCCACAACGGCTCAAGGGGGACAGAAGGGACGTCGCGCACCCCCGCCGGACGGTCTCAGGACCAGCTGCCGTAGGCCCGCCCGGCGTTGTCCGTGAGCGCGGCGCAGAGCTCCTCGAGGTCGTCCCCGCGCAGGTCAGCCATGGTGCGCACGGTGTGGGGCAGCAGGTAGGAGGCGTTCGGCCGGCCGCGGTACGGGTGGGGCGTGAGGAAGGGCGCGTCGGTCTCCACGAGCAGCAGCTCGCGGGGGACGACCGCGCACGCGTCGCGCAGGTCCTGGGCGTTGCGGAAGGTGAGGACGCCTGCGAACGAGCAGTACCAGCCCTGCTCCGCGGCGACCCGAGCCATGGCCACGTCGCCGGAGAAGCAGTGGAACACCGTGACCTCGGGCGCGCCCTCCTCGCGGAGCACCCGCAGCACGTCGTCGTGGGCGTCCCGGTCGTGGATCTGCAGCGCCAGCCCCGTCCGCTTCGCGAGGTCGACGTGGCGGCGGAAGGACTCCTCCTGCGCGGCCCGTCCCTCGGGCGGGCGTCCGGAAGAAGTCGAGCCCCGTCTCCCCCACGACCCGCATCCGCGGGTGCTCGAGCAGCGTCTCGATCTCGGCCAACGCCGCGTCGAGCGCGGCGGCGTCGAGGCGCGCGGCCTCGTTGGGGTGCAGCGCCACCCCGCCGAGCAGCGGGAGCACGCCGTCCGGCCCGGGCTGCTGGGCGTCGAGCAGGTCGCGGGTCCAGCGCGCCGCGGGCAGGTCGCACCCGATCTGCACGGCCCGCGGCACCCCGGCCGCGGCGGCCAGGGCGAGCAGGTCGGCCACGGACCGGTCCTCGGCGTCGGCGATGTCCAGGTGGGTGTGGTCGTCGACGACGGGCAGCGGCAGCGGCTCGGGGGCCGGCGGCGGGGTGCGGTCGCGGCCGCGCCCGTCGTTCTCGGTCGTCCCCGACCGGGTCCGGATCGGTCGCAGCGTCACCCGGGCGAGGGTACGGGGGGGCGACCGGCCTACGCCTCGGCGAGGGGACCGCCGGGACCGCCCGGGACCGGTCCGGGCCGGCCCGGACCGGCGCGTGGCGCTCACCACAGCAGCACAAAGGACGGGCCCCAGGGGCAGTTCTCGGGTCGCAGGGGCCGTTCTTTGTGCTCCTGTGGTCGGCCGGCGCCTCCGACGGAGGGGGGCCGCGGGCTCCCGGCCTACGCCTCGGCGCGCAGGCGCGCGAGCTCGCTCTCCACCACCGAGTCGTCGAGCTTGGTGAAGACCGGCGTCGGGGTCGGCACGGGCGTGCCGGGCACGACGGGGACGCGGTGCCAGGTGCCGCGCATCGACGTGTAGTCCCCGGTGAGGACGGGGTAGCCGGGGCCGCCGTCGAGGTCGTCGACCTCGCGCACCTCGGGCATCGGCGCGAAGACGCCCGTGCGGCCGAAGGTCTCGTGGACCTTCTGCGCGCTGTGCGGCAGGAAAGGGCTGAGCATCGTGTTGCAGTCGCTGATGCACTGCGCGGCCACGTGCAGCACGGTCCGCATCCGGTCCGGGTCGGTCTTCTTCAGCCGGAACGGCTCGGTCTCGGAGATGTAGGCGTTGACGTCGCCGACGACGCGCATCGCCTCGGCGAGGGCCTGCTTCTGCCGGTGCGTGCGCAGCAGCTCCCCGACCGTGGCGAAGGCGGCCTCCGCGCGGTCGAGGACCGCGGTGTCGACCGGGTGCAGCTCCCCCGCCGCCGGGACCTCGCCGAGGTTCTTGGCGAGCATCCCCGCGGTCCGGTTGACGAGGTTGCCCCAGCCGGCGACGAGCTCGGTGTTGGTGCGCCGGACGAACTCCGCCCACGTGAAGTCGGCGTCGGCCGTCTCGGGGCCGGCCGCGCTGATGAAGTAGCGCAGCGCGTCGGGCTGGTAGCGCTCGAGCACGTCGCGGACGTAGATGACGACGCCGCGGCTGGAGCTGAACTGCTTGCCCTCCATGGTGAGGAACTCGCTGGAGACGACCTCGGTGGGCAGCTGGAGCGGCCCGAACGGGCCCTGCTCGCCGCCGCGGGAGCCTTCCCCGTTGTGCCCGAGCAGCTCCGCGGGCCAGATCTGGCTGTGGAAGGTGATGTTGTCCTTGCCCATGAAGTAGTACGACAGGGCCTCGGGGTCGTTCCACCACTCCCGCCAGCGCTCGGGGTCGCCGAGGCGCCGGGCCCACTCCACCGACGCGGACAGGTAGCCGACGACCGCGTCGAACCACACGTAGATCCGCTTGGCGGGGTTGTCCTCCCAGCCCGGCAGCGGGACGCGGATGCCCCAGTCGAGGTCGCGCGTGATGGCGCGCGGGCGGACGTCGGCGAGCAGGTTGCGGCTGAACCCCAGCACGTTCGGCCGCCAGGCCCCGGACTCCTCGACCCCCGCCAGCCAGGTCCCCAGCGCGTCGGCGAGCGCGGGCAGGTCGAGGAAGAGGTGCTCGGTCTCCACGAACGACGGGGTCTCGCCGTCGATCCGGCTGCGGGGCTCGATGAGGTCCACCGGGTCGAGCTGGTTGCCGCAGTTGTCGCACTGGTCGCCGCGCGCGGAGGCGTACCCGCAGATCGGGCAGGTGCCCTCGATGTAGCGGTCGGGCAGCGTGCGGCCGGTGCGCGGGCTGATCGCCCCGAGCGCCGTCCGCGCGACGATGTAGCCGTTGGCGTGGACCGCGCGGAACAGCTCCTGGACCACCTGGTGGTGGTTGCGCGTCGAGGTCCGGGTGAACAGGTCGTAGCTGAGCCCGAGGGCCTGCAGGTCCTCCACGATGACCCGGTTGTAGCGGTCCGCGAGCACCTGCGGGCCCACGCCCTCCTTCTCGGCCTGCACGAGGATCGGGGTGCCGTGCTCGTCGGTGCCGGAGACCATGAGCACGTCGTGCCCGGCCATCCGCATGTAGCGGCTGAACACGTCGGAGGGCACGCCGAAGCCGGCGACGTGGCCGATGTGGCGGGGGCCGTTGGCGTACGGCCAGGCCACCGCGGAGAGCACGTGGGTCATGCCCGCAGCCTAGGGTCGGCGGGTGGAGTACTTCCTGTCCGCCCACGAGAGCGTGGTGCCGCTGCTGCTGGTCGCGGCCCTGCTCGCGGTCGTGGCGTCGGGGCCGGCGGGCCGGGCGGCGGGGACCGGGCGCTGGGCGGCGGCGGCGCTGCTGCTGGCCTGCCTGGCCCCGCTCGCGCTGACCCTGGGCCCGCAGCTGCCGCTGGACCCGGACGCCGGCCGGGGCTGCGTGAGCTACGTGCGGCCGTACCGGTGGTGGGGGGCCGGCGGCGAGGAGCTGGCCAACGCCCTGCTGCTGGTCCCGGTCGGCGTGCTCGCCCCCCTGCTGCTGCGCGCCCGGGTCGCGGCGGGCCTGCTCGTGCTCGCGGCCGGGTTCCCGTGGGCCGTCGAGCTCACCCAGTACCTGCTGCCGTGGCTCGGCCGGGAGTGCGACCTCACCGACGTGCTGCTCAACTCCGTCGGGCTGGTGGCCGGGGTGCTCGTGGGGCTCGTGCTCGTCGTGGCACGGCGGGCGCTCAGAGCGCCGCGGCCAGCACCTGGTCCCCGCCCGACCGCTTCGCGCGGTACATGAGCTCGTCGGCCTCGTCGACCCGGCGCAGCAGCCAGGCCTGACGGTCCTCCGGAGGGCCCGGCGGGACCCCGCGCACCGCGCCGACGCTCGCGCTGGTGCGCCACCCGTCGCCGGACGAGGCGACCGCGGCGGCCCGCACGGCCTCGGCCACCCCGGCCAGCGGCCTCGCTCCGGCGGGGGCGAGCACGAGGAACTCCTCCCCGCCGAGCCGCGCCACCAGCGTCCCGGGCGGCGTCTGGCCCCGCTGCTCCAGGCCGGACAGCCCCACGGCCACCGCGCGCAGGGCCACGTCGCCGACCGCGTGCCCGTGCACGTCGTTGAGCCGCTTGAAGTCGTCGAGGTCGAGGGTGATGACGTCGACCGCCCCCTCCCCGCCCAGCAGGTCGCCGGCCGCCTCGAACAGCCCCCGCCGGTTCAGCACGTCGGTCAGCGGGTCGGTGCGGGCGAGCCGGTGCTCGCGCGCACGGGCGGCGTCCAGCTGCGAGCGCAGGCGGAGGATGGCCGCCGCCGGGGTGGCCATCGCGGCCACGACGGCGACGCAGGTCACGAGGAAGGTCATGAGGTCCAGCCCGGCCCAGGCCACGCAGACCAGGCCCGAGACCGAGGCCACGCAGACCTGGACCCAGGTGGCCCGGCGGCCCGACCGCATCGCCGCGACGCCGCACAGCACACCGAGGAACAGCGGCACCAGCAGGCCCATCTCGCGGCGCGGGCTCGCCATCGTGCCGAGCGCGGCGGCGACCGCGAACAGCGGGAGGCACCAGGGCAGCACCTGGTCCGTCCGGCGTCCGGCGAGCAGCACCGGCACGGCCCCCGCGGTGTACACCGCGACCAGCGCCCAGACGAAGACCTCGCCCGCGCCGGGGCGGTGCAGCCCGGGCAGGGTCCAGACCGCGACGGTCGGCCACAGCACGAGCACGAGGACCTGCACGCTGCGCAGCACCGGGTCGACCGAGCCGCGCCACCACGGCCGGGGCGCCGGGACCACGGACTGGTCGCTCACCATCGCAGCGTGTCACCCCGGTCGGCCCGCTGTCTGCCCGTGCGGCACGCCGTACCGGTGCGGCCCAGCGCCGGCGCGACGGGCCCCCGGGCCGACGTCTCAGCCCAGCAGCGTCAGCCCCTTGCGCATGCTCCGCACGGCCTGGCCGATCCGGTGCTCGTTCTCGATGAGGGCGAACCGGACGAACCCGTCGCCGTCCGGCCCGAAGCCGATCCCGGGCGAGGTGGCCACGTCGCAGCTGGTCACCAGGCGGGTGGCGAAGGCGATCGAGCCCTCGTCGCGGTACGCGGGGGGCACGGGCGCCCAGACGAACATCGAGCCGCGGGGGCGCGGCACCTCCCACCCGATCCGGTGCAGCCCGTCGACCAGGGCGTCGCGCCGGCCGCGGTAGACCTCGCTCACCTCGTCCGGGTAGTCGGACGCCTCGTTCATGGTCACCGTCGCCGCGATCTGGATCGGCTGGAAGGTGCCGTAGTCGAGGTAGCTCTTGAGCTTGCCGAGCGCGGCGACCACGTCGGCGCGCCCGAGCATGAACGCCACCCGCCAGCCGGCCATCGAGAACGACTTGGTCATGGAGTACAGCTCGACGGCGACCTCGGTGCCCCCGTCGCACTGCAGGATCGACGGGGGCCGCCAGCCGTCGAAGGCCACGTCGGCGTAGGCGAAGTCGTGGACGAGCACGACGTCCTTGTCGCGCGCCCAGTCCACGAGCCGCTGCAGGTCCTCCAGCTCCACGGTGGCGCCGGTCGGGTTGTGCGGGAACGACAGCACGACCACCCGCGGACGCGGCCAGCCGTACTCCCACTGGGCCATGACGTTGTCCACGTACGCGGACCCGGCGACCGCGAGGTCGGAGCCCATCGACACCTGCCGGACGTCCGCGCCGGCCAGGTAGGGGCCCCAGATGTGGATCGGGTAGCTGGGCTGCGGCACGAGCGCGGCGTCGCCCGCCTGCAGCAGCACCCACATGAGGTGGCTGAAGCCCTCCTTGGCGCCGATGGTGCTGATGACCTGCGTCTCGGGGTCGAGCTCGACGCCGAACCGGTCGCGGTAGCGGTCGACGACCGCCTGGCGCAGCTTGGGCAGCCCGCGCGAGGAGGAGTAGCGGTGGTTGCGGGGGTTGCGGGCGGCCTCGGCGAGCTTGTCGACGGCCACGGCCGGGCTGGGGATGTCGGGGTTGCCGAAGCCCAGGTCGACGATGTCGCGCCCCTCGCGGCGGGCCTGCTGCTTGAGCCCGTCGATGATGGTGAACACGTACGGGGGCAGGCCGGTGATCCGCCGGAACTCCATCGACCCAGCGTAGGCGCGCGGCTGCCCTGCGTCCCGGCGCGTCAGCCGCGCCGGGACGCGAGGACCGCGTCGTACAGGGCGTTCTTGCGGACGCCGTGCTCGGCGGCGACCGCGGCGACGGCCTCCTTGGTCCGCAGGCCCTCCGCCTCGCGGGCGGCGACCACGGCGACGAGGTCCTCGGGCTCGGCGGCGGCCGAGGTCGCGCCGGCCACCACGACGGTGATCTCGCCGAGCACGGTGGCGCCGCGGGCCCAGGCCGCGAGCTCGCCGAGGGTGCCGCGGCGGACCTCCTCGTAGGTCTTGGTCAGCTCCCGGCAGACCGCGGCGCGGCGGTCCGGCCCGAGGACCTCCGCGGCGTGGGTGAGCATGTCGGCGAGCCGGTGCGGCGCCTCGAAGAGCACGGTGGTGCGGGTCTCGGCCGCGAGCAGCGCCAGCGCGCGGCCCCGCTCCCCCTGCTTGCGGGGCAGGAACCCGTCGAAGGCGAAGCGGTCGGTCGGCAGCCCGGACACCGCGAGCGCGGCCAGCACCGCCGACGGCCCGGGGACCACCGTGACCGGCAGGCCGGCCTCGACGGCGGCGACGACGAGGCGGTAGCCGGGGTCGGACACGGTGGGCATCCCGGCGTCGGTGACCACGAGCACGGTCCGTCCGGCGCGGACCTCGTCGAGCAGCGCCTGGGCGCCGCCGACGGAGCCGCCCCCCTCGTTGTGCTCGTGGTGGGCCACGACCCGGCCGCGGACCTCCACGCCCAGCGCACCGACCAGGCGCCGCAGCCGGCGGGTGTCCTCGGCGGCGACGACGTCGGCCTCGGCCAGCAGCCGGCGCAGCCGCCCGCCGGCGTCGGCGGGGTCCCCGATGGGCGTCGCGGCCACCACGACCCGGCCCCGCCCCGGGACCGCGGCCGGCCCGCTCGCCGCGTCCACCGCCGGGCCGGCCGCCTCGCCCGACGGGTCCGCCTCGTCCACCACCCGGTGACCGTAGGCCCCCCGTAGCATCGGCGCGTGGCCACGACCTCGTCCGCGGTGCTCGAGCGGCGCGGGCCCGCCCCGTCGGCCGGGTCGTCCGGCGGTCCCGCCGCCACCCGGGAGCGGCTGCGCGAGCGCCTCGGCCTGCCGCACCCCGAGCCGCTGTGGTGGGCGTGGGCGGTGGCCGGGGCCGTGGGCGTCGTGGCCGGCCTCCTGCGCTTCGTCCACCTGGGCCGGCCGGGGTCGCTGGTCTTCGACGAGACGTACTACGTCCAGGGCGGGCTGTCGCTGCTGCGCTACGGCTACGAGCGCGACGAGCTGACCTCCCCGACCCCGGTGGCCGAGGGCGCCTCGGACACCTATTCCGACGACCTCTTCGAGTCCGGCCGCCTCGACGTCTTCGGCACCACGCCGGACTTCGTGGTCCACCCGCCGCTGGGCAAGTGGATGATCGCGGCCGGCCTCGCCCCGGACCCGACGGACCCGTTCTACTGGCGCCTGTCGGCTGCGGTCGTGGGCACGCTGTCGGTGGTGCTGCTCGTGCTCGTGGCCCGGCGGCTGTTCGGGTCCACGCTGCTGGGCGGGGTGGCCGGCCTGCTGCTGGCGGTGGACGGGCACCACATCGTCCACTCCCGCACGAGCCTGCTCGACGTCTTCCTGTCGTTCTGGGTGCTCGTCGCCTTCGCGTTCCTGCTGGGCGACCGGTTCGCCGCGCGCGAGAGGCTGGCCGAGCGGGTGGCCCGGGGTCTGCACGAGGGGACCCTGTCGCCGTACGGGCCCTGGCTGGGCTGGCGGCCCTTCCGGCTGCTCGCCGGGATCAGCCTCGGTGCGGCGTGCGCCACCAAGTGGTCCGGCGTCTACGTGCTGGCCGCGTTCGGGCTCCTCACCGTGCTGTGGGACATGGACGCCCGCCGCGCCGCCGGGGTGCGGCGCTGGTTCCTCGGCGGGCTGGTGCGCGACTCCTGGCCGGCG
The DNA here is from genome assembly GCA_963750335.1 of uncultured Actinomycetota bacterium. GTDB lineage: Bacteria > Actinomycetota > Actinomycetes > Actinomycetales > JBBAYJ01 > Aquipuribacter. The sequence continues at coordinate 258,646 of CAVVQD010000008.1, read as the reverse complement.
TTCCTGTCGCTGGTGCCCGTCGCCCTGGTCACGTACCTCGTCTCCTGGACCGGCTGGTTCCTCGCCGACGACTCCTACGACCGCCGCTGGGCCGCGGAGAACCCGGACGAGAAGGTGGCCTGGCTGCCGGACTCCCTGGCCAGCCTGTGGCACTACCACCAGGCCGCCTACGGCTTCCACACCACCATCAACGTCGTCGACAACTCCCACCCGTACATGGCGAACCCGTGGTCGTGGCTGGTCCAGGGCCGACCGACGTCGTTCTTCTACGAGGGCCAGGCCGACGGGCTCACCGGCTGCGGCGCGGACGCCTGCTCGGCGGCGGTCACCTCGCTGGGCAACCCCGTGGTCTGGTGGGGCGGCACCCTGGCCCTGGTCGTCGTGGCGGCCTCGTGGCTGCTGCGCCGGGACTGGCGCGCCGGCGCCGTCCTGGTCCCCCTCGCCGCCTGCTACCTGCCGTGGTTCGCCTTCCAGGACCGCACCATCTTCAGCTTCTACGCCGTCGCGTTCGTGCCGTTCCTCGTCCTGGGCCTCACGTACGCCCTGGGGCTGGTGCTCGGCCCGGCCACCGCCTCGCCCGAGCGCCGCCTGTGGGGAGCGGTCGCGGTGGGCCTGGTCGTCGTGGCCGCGATGGCGTGCCTGCTGTTCTTCTACCCGGTGTGGACCGCGCAGGTCATCACCACCGAGCAGTGGCGGCTGCGGATGTGGTGGCCGAGCTGGGTGTGACCGGCGTCCGGCCGCCCGGGCCCGCGGTGCCCCCGGTCGTCGACGCACGCTGGCTGGCCGGGCGGGACGACGTCGTGCTCGCCGACGTCCGCTGGTACCTGGACGGGCGGTCCGGACGCGACGCCTACGACGCCGGCCACCTGCCGGGCGCCGGCTTCGTGGACCTCGACGCGTGGCTCGCGGGGCACGGCGCGCCGACCGACGGCCGCCACCCGCTGCCGGACCCCGACGTCTTCGCCGCCGGCCTGGCCGCGCTCGGCGCCGGAGAGGACGACGTGGTCGTGGCCTACGACGACGCCGGCGGCACGGTGGCCGCGCGCCTGGTGTGGCTGCTGCGGGCGACCGGCCGCGCGGCGGCCCTGCTCGACGGCGGCCTGGGCGCCTGGACCGGCCCGCTGGAGCGGGGCGGCACGCCGCGCCCGCGCGCCGCGCCGACGGCCCGGTCGTGGCCCGAGGCGCTGCTGGTCACCGCGGAAGAGGTGGCCCGCCGGCCGGAGGGCACCGTGCTGCTCGACGCGCGCGCGGGCGCCCGCTTCCGGGGCGAGACCGAGCCGGTCGACCCCCGGGCCGGGCACGTCCCGGGGGCGGTCAGCCTGCCGGCCACCGAGACCCTGGCCGCCGACGGCCGGGTGCTGCCGGTCGAGGAGCTGCGGCACCGGTTCGCGGCGGCGGGGGTCCGGGAGGGCACCGACGTCGTGGCCTCGTGCGGCTCGGGCATCACCGCGTGCCACACGCTCCTGCTGCTCGAGCACGCGGGCCTGGGGAGGGGACGGCTCTGGCCCGGCTCGTTCTCCGCCTGGAGCAACGACCCGTCGAGACCGGTGGACACCGGCAGCTGAGGGGTGACCACCGGGATGAGCAGCGGCCGGTGCTCGACCTGTCAAGCCTCCAGGCGGCGTTCCTCGGGCTGGTGGGCAGCGGGCTCGGCGTGCTGCTCGCCGCGGAGCCCGGCCCGGACGGGCTCACCGTGGACGCGGCGCTCGCGCCTGCGGTCGGGGTGCGTGCCGTGGCGTCCGGCGCACGCCCCGCCCCGGCCGCCACCGGGGCAGCATGCCCCACCGTGGCTACGCTGGCGCCGGGTCGCGACGGCCGTCGCCGGCCCGTGCGGCCGCCACCGGGAGAGTCCTCCATGGCTCGTCACGTCATCAGCACCCCCCATGCCCCCCGCTCGCCCCTGTTCGCCCAGGGGGTGAGGGCCGGCGACCAGATCTGGGTCTCGGGGACGACCGGGCTGGACCCGGTCACCGGCCGGATGGCCGGCGGCACGGTCCAGGAGCAGACCGCGCAGGCGCTGGCCAGCTGCGTGCGCGTGGTCGAGGCCGGCGGCGGGACGGTCGAGGACGTCGTCGAGGTCGGCGTCCTGCTCGCCCGGCCCGACGACTTCGCCGGCCTCGACGAGGCCTGGGCACAGTTCTTCCCGGACGTCCGGCCGACCCGCTACGTGGCCCGGCTGGGTCCGGAGCTCCCGGGCGTCCTCGTGTCCGTCCGCATGACCGCCGTCCTGGGGACGTCGGGCGGGCCCCGGGACGCCGGGAGCGGCTGACGCGTCCGGCCGGCCCGCGGGTCAGGGGCGGCGGGCGCGCGCGCCCGGTCCGTCCCGGGGCACCGCGCTCAGGCGCAGGCACCCACCGGGACCATCTCCGGCCACCGTTCCCAGCGGCCGTCCCCGAGGTCGACGGCCAGCCCGTCCTCGCCGTCGACCAGCACGAACCGGACGCGGCTCGCGTCCCGCTCCCACACGCTGCCGGGTCCCGGGGCGACGGCCGGGGCCGACAGGTCCAGGGAGCCGACGAGCTCGGTGGTGACCGCCCCTTCCGGGTCGCGGAGGAAGACGCGGCCGGACCCGGTCTCCTCCGCGAGCACGGCGGACTCCCACCCGCAGTGCTCGGGCCCGCCGTAGACCTGCAGGGCCCGGCCGTCACCTCCGGCTCGGCCGAACCGGCCCTCCAGGTCCGCGACGTCCTCCGGCAGGCCGAAGGCGGCCGCGCCGACCTGGTCGAGAGTCACGAGGTCCCACCCGTCGCCCTGGCCGGTCCAACCGAGGAGGCCCTCGCTGCCGCAGGAGGCCATCAGCCCCTCCATGGCGGCCGGCACGGCTGCGACGTCCGGCTCCGTGCCCGGCTCGCTCGTGACGACGGTGACGAAGGCGACCACGTCCAGACCGGCCAGCGCACCGACGGTCGCAGCGCCGTCGGGCAGCCGGCCGGGGGCGACGGGCACGCGCAGGTCGGACAGCGGAGGTTCCATGCCCTGCAGCTCCTCGCCCAGGACGAGGTCGTCGAGGTCCAGGCCGAGGTCGACAGCAGGTCCGCCCTGACCACGCACCGGCTCGACCCGGCCGGTGAGACGGCCGCGCAGCACGGCGTCCGCTCCGAGCGCGAGCTGTCGCGGACCGTCGGTCGGCTCGTGGTCGGAGGCCACGCCCGTGAGAGCGAGCAGGCTGTCCAGGGCCTCGGCCCCGGGGCAGCCGCTGCCCGGCGAGATGCTCACCTCCGCGAGCAGGCCCTGGTCCTGCGGTGCCCCGGCCCCGCAGGCCGCGGCCCCGACGCACGTCAGCGCCGCCACCGCTACCAGCGCCAGCCGCAGCCTCATCGTCGGACCTCCGTCGTCGAGGCTACGACGCAGCCCAGGACGACCGGGTTCCGAGCCTGCCCGCCCCGTCGCTGCGCGAGCCGGGACCGAGGCGTGCAGGGAAGAGCAGGGTGGAGCTGAGGGGATTCGAACCCCTGACCCCCTCGTTGCGAACGAGGTGCGCTACCAGCTGCGCCACAGCCCCTTGCGATCGACGAGGTTAGCACCGGCGCGGCGGTGCTCCGCTCAGGCGCTGGCGCTGCGGCGCTCCTGCTCGACCTCGTGCTCGACCTCGTGCTGGGGCTCGTGATGGGCCTCGTGACGGGCGTCCCCGGCCGGGCCGACGCCGGCGTCGGCGGCCTCCGGGGCGTCGTCCACGGGCGCGGCCGGGGGCATGGACCAGGGCAGCGTCGGCGGGCGGTGGCTGACCGGCTTGGAGGCGTAGACGGGGCTGGGCACCTCGACGGGGGTCCAGCCGTCGTCGGCCCGGCCCGCCAGCTCGTGGTCGACCGCGTCGACGGCGGCCTGGTCGGCCGCGCGCTGGGCGGCGAGCCGCTGGGCGACGGTCCGGCCGGCGGCCGGGGACAGGGCACCGGCCGCGGGGGCGCTGACGGCGGGCCCGGCGAGGCGGGCGACGCGGCCGTCGAAGACCTCGGTGGCCACCCGGTGGGCCCGGGGCGGCAGGGCGACGGCGGTCGAGGCGGGGGCGGCGGCGGCCCGGCGACGGGCCCGCGCGGCGACGGCCCCGCTGGCCAGCACGGCGGCCGGTCCAGGCGCCGGCCACGGCGAGGGTCCACCACGGCAGCAGGCCGACCACGGTCGTCGCCCCGGCCACGAGGAGGGCGAGCACGCCGACGAGGGCCGCCGCGGCGCGGGCGCGCACCCCGACCCGGGCGGTGCGGGCCTCGGCGCGCAGCCGGACGGCGAGGTCGCGCGTGGGCCGGGCCGGGAGCTCGTCGGACACGACCGGGCGGTCGGCCGTGAGGACCACGCGGCGCGAGGGCCGCTGGGCCGCGGGCCGCTGCAGCACCCGGACCGCGGGCGACGTCCGGTCGGCCGCGCGGCTGTCCAGCCGCGAGGCGCGCTCCTTGACGAGCACCGGGACCAGGTAGAAGGCCCACAGCGCGAGGATGGTGAGGAAGATGATCCCGCCGGTCGGCACGGGGACGACCGTAGGACGGTCCGGCAGCGGGGTCTCGGACCTCAGGTGCGTGTCGCGCTGCGGTCGTCCCCGACCCCGTGCCGACCCCCGTGGAGGCCGGGCGTGCAGACCGTCCGTGACCTCGTCGGCGGTCACCGCGAAGCTCAGGTGGTCGCGCCAGTCGCCGTCGATGTGGAGCAGCCGGCGGCGCAGCCCCTCCTCGCGCAGGCCGAGCTTGCGGACCACGGCCAGGCTCGGTGCGTTCTCGGGCCGGATGTTCACCTCCAGCCGGTTCATCCCCACGGCCATGCAGTGGTCGGTGACCATCGCCACCGCGCACGGGACGATCCCCCGCCCGGCGACCTCCTGGTCGACCCAGTACCCGACGCTGCCGCTGCGGAAGGCGCCCCACGCGATCGAGGACACCGTCACCTGGCCCCGCAGCCGGCCGTCCACCTCGACCACGAAGGGCATGGCGCGGCCCTCGCGTGCCTGCCGGCGCAGGCTCGCGACCATCTGGGCGAACGTGGGCGCCACCCCGCCGTCGGGCGAGGTGGCCTCCCAGGGGCGCAGCCACTCCCGGTTGCGCACCTGCACGTCGTTCCAGGCCACGACGTCCCGCCGGCGCAGCGGCCGCAGGACGACCCCGCCGTGGCGGAGGACCACCGGCCAGACCCTCACGGTGCGCCCCGGCCGTGGTCGTGGGCGACGGCCCCGGCGAGCATCCGCAGCACGTGCGGCAGCAGCGGACCGAGCACCTCCAGGGCGTCGCGGCAGGCCCCGGTGGACCCGGGCAGGGTGACGACCAGCGTGCGCCCGGCGACCCCGGCCACCCCGCGGGACAGCACGGCGGTGGGCACGCCCCGGCGCACGCCGTCCGCCCGCAGCGCCTCCGGGATGCCCGGGGCGAGCTTGTCCAGCAGCGGGAGCACCTGCTCGGGGGTGGTGTCGTCGGCCGTGAAGCCGGTGCCGCCGGTCAGCAGGACCAGGTCGACGTCCTCGCGCAGGCAGGCCGCGAGCGCCCTGCCCACGTCGTCGCCGTCGGCGACCACGACCGGGTCCGGGGTGCGCAGCCCGAGGGCGCGGAGCCCCTCGACCAGCACCGGGCCGGAGCGGTCCTCGGCCCAGCCCGCCGCGGCGGACGTGGAGACCGTGACGACGCGCGCCCGGCCCTGCGGGCCCTCGCTGCCGGCAGCCCCGTCGGGCTCAGTCCCTGACCCAGTCACCCGACCGCCCCCCGCTCTTGGCCACCACCCGCACGTCCGTGATCTCGCTGTACCGGTCGAGCGCCTTGACCATGTCGACCACCGCCAGGCCGGCGACGGCCACCGCGGTGAGGGCCTCCATCTCCACGCCCGTGCGCTCCGCCGTGCGGACCGTCGCGCGCAGCGACACGCCCTGCTCGACCACCTCGACGTCCATGACCACGCCGTGCACCGCGACCGGGTGCGCGAGCGGGACCAGGTCCGGGGTCCGCTTGGTCGCCTGGATCCCCGCGATCCGGGCCACCGCGAGCACGTCGCCCTTGGGCACGGCCTCGTCGCGCAGCGCCTGCACCACGGCCGGCGAGCACCGCACCAGGCCGGTCGCGGTGGCCTCGCGGACCGTGACCGCCTTGGCGCTCACGTCCACCATGCGCGCGGCCCCGGCGGCGTCGACGTGGGTGAACCCCGGCGCCGGGCGCCCGGTCGCAGCCTGCTCGCTCACGGGGACACCCTGCCCAGGACGAGGCAGTCCAGCACCTGGCCGGGCACGACCTGGGTGACGTCCTCGGGCACGACGGCGAGCGCGTCGGCCGTGGACAGGTCGGCGACCAGGTGGCTGCCCTGCCCGCCGACCGGGGTGCAGACGTGCGTCACGGCCGGGTCGTCGGGGGCTCCCGGGGCGGTGCGGTCGACCGGGCGCAGGACGACGCGGGCGTACTGGCGCTTGCCGGCGGGGGCGGACCAGCCGCGACCGGCCACGGCGCGGACCACGGCGTGCGGGGGCCCGTCGTGGCCGAGCAGGCGTCGCAGGGCCGGGCGGACGAACACCTCGAAGGAGACCATCGAGCTCACCGGGTTGCCGGGCAGGCAGAACACCGGCACCCGCTCCTCCCCCAGCGTCCCGACGCCCTGCGGCATGCCGGGCTGGACGGCGACCTTGCGGAACTGCACGGTCCCGGTGCGGCGCAGCAGGGCCTTGACCACGTCGAAGGCCCCGGCGGAGACCCCGCCGGAGGTGATGAGGACGTCGGCGCGCGACACGGCCGCGTCGATGACCGCGGCCAGGCCGGCGGCGTCGTCGCGGACCGCGCCGACCCGCTCGGCGGCGCAGCCGAGCTCGGCCGCGGAGGCGGTGAGCCCGACGCCGTTGGAGTCGAAGACCTGCCCGGGCCGCAGCGTGCCGCCCGGCTCCACGACCTCGTCGCCCGTGGACACCACGACCACCCGCGGCACGGCGCGCACGAGCAGCCGCGCCCGGCCGACCGCGGCGGCCAGCGACAGCTGGCGGGGCCCCAGCGGGGTCCCCGCGCGCAGGACGGTCTCCCCCACGGCGACGTCGTCGCCGGCGTGGCGGACGTAGCGCCCGGGCGAGGCCGGCGCGAGGAGACGGACCGAGGTGACGCCGCCGTCGGTCTGCTCGACCGGGACGATGCCGTCCGCCCCGGCGGGGATGAGCCCGCCGGTCATGATCCGGACGGCGGTGCCGCGCTCGAGCGGGGCGGGGTCCGCGCCGCCGGCGGCGACGTCCGCGACCACCGGCAGCATGACGGGGCTGTCCGGGGAGGCGGTCGCGACGTCGTCGCAGCGCACGGCGTAGCCGTCCATGGCGGAGTTGTCGTCGCCCGGCAGCGGGGCCGTGGCCACCACGTCCTCGGCGAGCACCCGTCCCAGCGCCTGCTCCAGCGCCACCTCGACGGGCTCGAGCGGGCGCAGCACGGCGAGGCAGTCGGCGAGGTGCACGTCCACCGGCACGAGGTCGGAGCCCTGCTGCGGGCCGGCCGCGCCCGGCTGGCCCCCCGTCGCGCCCGTCGCCGGCTGTGTCACGCGCGGGTGCCGCCCTCGGCGACGAAGGTCTCCAGCCAGGCGCGGAAGTCCGGGCCCAGGTCGTCGCGCTCGGCAGCCAGGCGCACGACCGTCTTCAGGTAGTCCAGCCGGTCGCCGGTGTCGTAGCGGCGGCCGCGGAAGACCACGCCGCGCACGCCGTGGCCCTCGCCCTCGGTGGTGGCCAGGGTCTGCAGCGCGTCGGTCAGCTGGATCTCCCCGCCCCGGCCGAGCGGGGTCTGCCGCAGCACCTCGAACACCGCCGGGTCCAGGGCGTAGCGGCCGATGATGGCCAGGTTGCTGGGCGCGTCGGCGACGTCGGGCTTCTCGACCAGGCCCGTGACCTGCACGACGTCGTCCTCGTCGGTCGCGGTCACCGCCGCGCAGCCGTAGAGCGACACCTGCTCCCGGGGAACCTCGAGCAGCAGCACGACGCAGCCGCCGTACCGGGCCTGCACGTCCAGCATGCGCGGCAGCACCTCGTCGCGGGGGTCGATGAGGTCGTCGCCGAGCAGCACCGCGAACGGGTCGTCGCCCACGTGCTGGGCGGCGCAGAGCACGGCGTGGCCGAGCCCGCGCGGGTCGCCCTGGCGCACGTAGTGGATGCTGGGCGAGGTCGTTGGAGGCCTGGACCGAGCGCAGCAGCGCGTCCTTGCCCTGCGGCCTGCAGCGACGCCTCGAGCTCGGCGTTGCGGTCGAAGTGGTCCTCCAGCGCCCGCTTGCTCCGGCCGGTGATCATGAGGACGTCGTCGAGCCCGGCGGCGACGGCCTCCTCCACGACGTACTGGATGGCGGGCGGTCGACGACCGGGAGCATCTCCTTCGGCGTGGCCTTGGTCGCGGGCAGGAAGCGCGTCCCGAGCCCGGCGGCCGGGATGACGGCCTTCGTGGTCCGGCGCCCCGCGGCGCCCTGGCCGGGGTGGCGGCTGTGCTCGTCGTCATGGGCACGACCTTATGGGGCGACGTCCCGCTCCGGCGTGCGGGACCGACGGGGCGCCGCGGGCCGGCGCCCCCGGCCGGTCCTCGGCCGGGCCGCTCGGCGACGGCCGCGGTCTCCACCCGGTCCCGCCCGCCGGTCTTCGCCCGGTACAGCGCCGCGTCGGCCGCGCCCATCACCTCGGTCGCGGTCGCGCCGTGGTCGGGGAAGCCGGCGACGCCCATCGAGGCGGTGATGGCCAGCTGCGTGCCGTCCGGCAGCCGGAACCGCTCGGAGCGGATGGAGGCGAGCACGCGCCCGGCGAGCCGCTCGGCGCCGTCCAGGTCGGTCTCGGGCAGCAGCAGCGCGAACTCCTCGCCGCCGTAGCGGGCGACGGTGTCCACCTCGCGCACGCACTCCTTGACCCGCCGGGCCAGCTCGCGCAGCACCGCGTCGCCCGCGGCGTGGCCGTAGGTGTCGTTGACCGGCTTGAAGCGGTCGATGTCGAGCATCAGCACGCCCGAGCGGGTGGCCGAAGCGGGTGGCCCGCTCCATCTCCCGGGCGAGCATGGTCGACAGGTGCCGGAAGTTGTTGACGCCGGTGAGCGGGTCGGTGACCGACAGCCGCTCGACCTCCTGGTGGTCCTTGATGTTCGCCAGCGCGGTGCCGGCGTTGGTCGCCAGGGCGCCGATGGCCTCGAAGGCGACCGCGTCGTAGCCGGGCGCGCCGACGTCCCGCGCGACCACGACGGCGCCGAGCGGACGGCTCGTGCTGCCCAGCGGGACCGCGAGCACGGGCCCGCGCTCGTCGTGCCCGGGCAGCTCGATGACCGTGCGCTCCGACAGGGCGCGCTCGGCCAGCTCGGACAGGGTGCGGCGGGTGAGGTCGTCCAGCGTGGTCGGGCCGTCGTCGCGGGTGCGGGCGCGCAGCGACAGCTCGCGCCGGCTGAGCCGCGAGCTGCGGTCGTGGTGCAGCGCCAGGCCCATCGGGGCCTCCGCCGCGAGCAGGCGCCGCCTGGAGGACGGTCTGGAGCAGGCCGTCCCGGTCGTGGGTCTGCTGCAGGGCGTCGCCGAAGCGGCTGAACGCGTCGAGGAAGGCGCCCCGCCGCCGGCGCTGGGCGTCCGCCTCGCTGGCCCGCAGGTCCCGGGCCAGGGAGCCGAGCACCGTCGGACACGCCCTTGACGTCGGCGTCCGCGTCGGTCGCGGCCTCCTCGGCGGCGTCGGGCGGGACGTCGTCGCCCGCGGCGATCCGGCGGGCCAGCTCGCCGAGCTCGGTGAGGGGACGGGTGAGGGAGGCGGAGAGCAGCCAGACCAGGGCCGCCGTCCCGAACGCCGCGACCACGAAGGCGATCGCGAGCCTCTGGTCGACGTACGGCGGCGCCTCGGCCGACCGGCGACCACGGTGACCCCGTCCGAGGGCGGTCGGACCTCAGGACGGCCTTCTGGTCGCGACCGAGACGGTCTCGGTCCCCGTCACGGCGCCGGCATCCGCCCGACCAGCCTCTGGACCACCTCCGTCAGGGCCTCCTGCCGTCGCGCGGCCGACCGCCGCCTCGTCGGCCCCGTCCGTCGGCCCGCCGACCGGCGCACGGCCCCGGCCGTGGCCACGACCGCGCGTCGGCCACGACGGCGAGGCGCGGCGTCGCGCAGCGCGACCGCGTCGACCAGCCGTTGAGACCGCCGCGTCGTCCAGCGGTGCGGAGACGACGACCTCACCGAGGGTCGCTCCTTGTTGCGGAAGGGCAGCACCACGCGCGAGCCGCGCGGGGTCGCCGACCAGCCGCCGTCGGTGCAGGCGCAGCCGGCGAGCCGGCCTCGAGTCCTCGCCGCAGGACGCTCGACTCGCGGGCCCGCCGAGGCCACCACGCCCCCCGTCGCCGTCGAGGACGAGCACCGTCCACGGTTCCGCGTAGCCCTCGACGACCTGCCCGGCGCCTGCTCGACGGCCTCGCCCGAGGTCAGCTCCGGGTGTCGGCGACCGACACCCGCAGGAGCAGCCGCGAGGCGACGAGCGCAGCCCGGTCGCCGACGGCCTCGCACTCGCGGGCGAGCAGCGTGACACGGCGGTCGCGGCCTCGGTCAGCCGCTGCTCGTCCTTGGCCCCGATCTGGCTCGGCAGCAGCAGGCCGACCACGCCGAACATGCCGAGGATGGGGACCACCGCGGCCACGACGAGCGCCACGGCGACGCGCACGCGCACGCTCATGGCGCCTCCAGCCTGGGCGCCCGAGGGGGCGCAAGGGGTCCGATCAGCCAGGATCCTCCCATGACGGGCCCATCTCGCTCGGCCAAGCAGGTGACGCGTCGCGGCCTGCGCGCCGCTCGTCGGGCCCGGGCCGAGGACGCGCCGGCGGGCAGGGTTGCCGTCGAGACGGCCCTCGCCCACCACGTGGCGGCCGCTCTCGCGGCGGCCCGCAGCCAGGGCCCGGTCGAGGGGTCGGTCGACCGGCCGGTCGAAGGCTCGGTCGATGTCGCGGTGTACCGGTCCCTCCCGGGCGAGCCCGGGACGGCCGCGCTGCGCGCCCGGCTCGCGCGCCGACGGGCACCGGGTGCTGCTGCCGGTGCTGCTGCCGGACCTGGACCTGGGCTGGGTCCTCGACCCCGGCCCGCCGGACGTCGGCGACCCGCTGCGCCCCGACGGCGACCGGCTCGGCCCGGGCGCCCTCGCCGCCTGCGCCCTGGTGCTGGTGCCGGCGCTGGCCGTGGACCGCCGGGGGACCCGGCTGGGCCAGGGCGGCGGCTCCTACGACCGCGTCCTGGCGCGCCTCGCCGCCGCCGACGACGGCCCCCGCCGCCCGCTCGTGCTCGCCGTCGTCCACGACGACGAGGTGCTCGACGACGTGCTGCCCCGCGAGCCCCACGACCAGGGGGTCGACGGGGCGCTCACGCCCTCCGGCGTCGTCCTGCTGGGCTGACCGGCCGCGCGCCGCGACGGCCCCGCTCGCCTCAGCCGCCGGACCGCAGGAGCAGCCGGTCCTCCGCGACCTGCTCGACCGCCTCCCGCCGGAACGCCCAGGGGTAGCTGCCGCCGCGTGCCCAGGTCTCCAGCTGGTCGCCGTGGTGGCGGTCGGTGGGGTGGCCCGAGACCCCGGTGAGGTCCACCCAGCGGGAGCCGCCCACGTCGGCCGGGTCGTCGGGGTCGGACAGGTCGACGACCATGCGCATGCTCGGCACCGCCGTCACCGCGAACGAGCCGGTCGAGGCGTCCCAGGAGGTCGCGTCGACCACGCTGGCGCCGCCGCCGACCGGGGTGGACGGCAGGTTGAACAGCCGGCGCACGGGCCCGGGCACCGACTCCCCGCCGAGCGGGGTGTGGGTCGGGGTGAGCCGGTGGACCCCGCCCCACGTCCAGCGACCGGGGTCCTTGGCCACCTCGCGCGTCAGCCGCAGCCGGGCCCCGACCAGGGCGCGGCGCAGGATCTCGTCGCGGGACTCCACGACGTCGACCGTGGCGAGGTCGTCCCACCAGGGGTCGTCCGGGTCGCGCAGGAGGGCGTCCACGACGGTGAACCAGCGGGAGCCGCCGTTGGGGCGCAGCTCGGCGGGCAGCTCGTCGTGGAAGGTCTCGGCCAGCAGCTCCGCCCACACGGCGTTGTAGTAGGCGGCGGGCGCGCTGTCCGCGGGCTGCGAGCCGTCCCAGCCGCGCAGCAGGTCGACGCCGTCACGGGTGAAGTCGTCGACCCCGCCGACGCGCAGCAGGTACGGCACCAGGGTCGCGGCGAAGGGGTTGACGTCGTCGAGCTGCAGCTGCGCGAGGTCGTCGGCCTCCACGTCCCCGCGGGCCACGAGCCGCGTGAGGGCGTCCTCGATCCGGGCCGCCCGGTAGCCGTGGTCGGTGTCGGTCCCGAGGTAGGGCCCGGTGCCGGGACGGGTCACCCGGTTGTTCGCCGTGGCCATCCAGCCCCGCTCCGGGTCGATGACCAGGGGCAGCTCCTCGGCGGGCACGTACCCGGTCCAGCCGTAGGCGCTGTCCCACCCGGCCACCGGGACCGTGCCGTCGCCCTGGCCGCGGACCGGGACCCGGCTGGGCACGACGTACCCGATCGACCCGCCGGTGCCCTGCTCGGCGAAGACGATGTTCTGCCCGGGGACGTCGAGCAGCCGGGCCCCGGCCACCACGTCCTGCGCGGACCGGGCCCGGTCGATCGCGAAGACGGCGTCCATGGTCCGGCCGGGCTCGGTGGCCGTCCACCGCAGCGCCACGGCGTAGCCCGTCCCGCGCGGGGGCGAGCCCGCCGGGACGGGCAGCGCCCGGCCGAGGGTGCCCAGCGGCTCCAGCGCGTCGCTGAGCAGCGGTCCGGCGTCGGTCTCGCGGACGGTCACGGTGACGGGCTCCCCGCCGGCGACCTCGACGACCTCCTCCCGCTCGAGCAGCGGCAGCGACCGCCCGTCGCGCTCGTAGGTCCCTCCGTCGACCTTCTCCAGCACGAAGTCCGTGTGGTCGGCGTACAGCGTGGTCAGGCCCCAGGCGACGTCGGCGTTGCGGCCGACGAACACCCCCGGCATCCCCGAGAACGAGAAGCCGGCCACGTCGAACGGGCACCCGGGGCCCACCTCGCGGCAGTGCAGGCCGACCTGGTGCCACGTCGACGGCGACGCCGGCGCCAGGTGGGGGTCGTTGGCCAGCAGCGGCGCCCCGCTCGCGGTGTGCTCGCCGGAGACCACCCACGAGTTGGACCCCAGCCCCTCCGTGGTCCCCGACAGCAGGGGCCCCGCCCCCTGCAGCGCGGCCAGCGTCCCGGCCAGGGCCTCCTCCGCGCCGGGCGGCGTCCGGGGCACGGCGCGGGCCGACGGGGCCGCGGCGTCGAGCAGGGCGTCCGGGACGATGACGGGGTTGGTCGCCGGGTAGTCCGGGTACAGCTGCGCGACCCGGGCCGGGGTCTCCCCGCGGGCCAGCAGCAGCCCGCGGCCGAGCTCGTCGGAGTAGTTGGAGCGCAGGTCCCAGGCGAGGGCCTTGAGCCACGAGACGGAGTCCACCGGGGTCCACGGCTCGATCTCCGCCGCCGGCAGCTGCAGGCCGAGCACGGTGTAGGCCAGGGACAGCTCCCCGGGCGAGCGGTCCTCCAGGTAGGCGTTGACGCCTTCGGCGTAGGCCTGGAGGTAGGCGACGGTCTGCGGGTCGAGCAGCTCGAGCTCGGCCTCCGCGGTGCGCCGCCAGCCCAGCGTGCGCACGACGACGTCGGCCTGCAGGGCGGCCTCGTCGGCCCCGACCAGCTCGCTCAGGCGGCCCGCGGTGACGTGCCGGCGCAGGTCCATCTCGAAGAACCGGTCCTGGGCGTGCACGTATCCTTGGGCCCGGAACAGGTCCTCGGCGGTGTCGGCGTACACGTGGGGCACCCCCTGGGCGTCCCGCAGCACCTCCACGTCGGCCCCGAGGACCGGGACGTCGACCTCGCCGTCCCGGTCCGGCAGCGGCCGTCGCACCACCACGGCGACCACCGCGACCGACGCCACCAGGCCCACCACGACCAGCAGCGCGAGCGCGAGCCCCACCACCCGGGCCACCGACCGGGAGCCCGTCCGTCCGACCGACCGCCTCGACACGACCGCAGACTAGGCCCGGCCGCCAGGCAGGAGGACGGAGCAGGATGAGCGTCGCCCCCGAGCTCGCCCTGGTCCTCGCCGCGCTCGTGCTCGTCGCCGCCGTCGCCGCGGTCCGGCTGTCCACGCGGACCGGGCTGCCCTCGCTGCTGATCTACCTGGGCCTGGGCATCGTGCTCGGCGAGGACGTCCTCGGCATCCCCTTCGACGACCAGGAGCTGGCCCAGTCCATCGGCTACACCGCCCTGGCGCTCATCCTCGCCGAGGGCGGCCTCACGACCCGGTGGGACTCCATCCGCAGCTCGCTGGCGCCCGGCGTCGGTGCTGGCCACGGTGGGCACCTGCGTGTCGTTCGTGGTCACCGGGCTCGGGGCGTGGCTGCTGCTGGACCTGGACCTGCTCACCTCGATGCTGCTGGGGGCCGTGGTCGCCAGCACCGACTCCGCCGCCGTGTTCTCGGTGCTGCGGGGCGTGCACCTGCCGCGCCGGGTGGTCGGCATGCTGGAGGCGGAGTCCGGCTTCAACGACGCGCCCGCCGTGCTGGCCGTGGTCGCGCTCACGGCCTCGGCCACGGGCCGCAGCGAGGGGCCGTGGTGGTCCGTGGCCCTGCTCGCCGGGGCCGCGCTGCTCGTCGGCCTGGTCGTCGGGGTCGTGGTCGGCCGGCTCGGCGCGCTGGTCCTGGCGCGGCTGGCCACCCCGGTGTCGGGCCCGTTCCCGCTGGCGGTCATCGCGGTGGCGGGCATCGCCTACGGCACGGCCGACCTGCTGCAGGGCAGCGGCTTCCTCGCGGTGTACGTGGCGGCGCTCGTGCTCGGCAACAGCCGGCTGCCGCACGGCGGCGCCACCCGCGGCTTCGCCACGTCCCTGGGGTGGCTGGCCCAGATCGGGCTGTTCGTCCTGCTGGGGCTGCTGGTCACCCCCTCTCGCCTGCCCGAGGTGGTGCTGCCCGCCCTGGCCGTCACCGCCGTGCTCGCCCTCGTGGCCCGCCCGCTGTCCGTGGTCGTCTCGGTCGCCTGGTTCCGGGTCCCCCGGCGCGACCAGGTGTTCCTGTCCTGGGCCGGGCTGCGCGGGGCGGTGCCCATCGTGCTGGCCACGATCCCCGTGGTGGAGGGCGCCCCGGACGCGCAGCGCATCTTCGACGTGGTGTTCGTCGTCGTCGTGGTGTCGGTGCTGCTCCAGGCGCCCACGCTGCCCCTGCTCGCCCGCCGGCTCGGGCTGCAGGAGCACGGCGAGAGCGAGGACGTCGAGGTCGAGAGCACGCCGCTGGGACGGATGGGCGCGGACCTGCTCGAGGTCCACGTCAACGAGGGCTCCCGGCTGCACGGGGTCAACGTGCTGGAGCTGCGCCTGCCCCAGCCCGCGCACGTGTCGCTCGTCGTGCGGCCCGAGGGGGCGATCGTGCCGACCCCGACCACGACGCTGCGCCACGGCGACTCCCTGCTCGTGGTGACGACCCCGGCGATCCGCGAGCGGGTGGACCGGCGCCTGCGCGCCGTGAGCGAGCGCGGGCGCCTGGCCCGCTGGGACGCCGACGACCGCCGCCGGGCACCACCGGCCCGACCGCTCCGTCCCGGACCGCCGACGCGTCCCGCGCCACCTCCGCCGCCGGGTCGTCCGCCCCGTCCGTGGACCGGGAGGCGGTACGGGCGGCCGCCCGCGCCGCCGTCCTCGGCGGCAGCGCGCGAGGTCCCCTCGCCGGCGGGGGAAGCGGGAGCCCCGGCACGTCGTTACCGTCCCAGGAGCGCGGGACCCTGACCCGCCGCCCCGGAGGGAGCACCCCGTGACCGTCCCCGACCTGGCCGACCGCCGCCCGCGCGCGGCCGCCGTGCCGCCTGCCTCGGCCGTGGTGTCCGGCCCGGTGCCCGAGCCGGACCTCGACGCGGCCACCGACGCCGCCCGCGCGTTCCTCGAGGCGCTGGGCATGGACCTGTCGCAGCCCGGCCTGGACCGCACCCCCTCGCGGATGGCGCGGGCCTTCGCGGAGATGTTCCGCCCCCGCCCGTTCGAGATGACGACGTTCGCCAACGACGAGGGCTACGACGAGATGGTCGTCGCCCGCGACATCCCCTTCACCTCGGTGTGCGAGCACCACCTGCTCCCGTTCACGGGGACCGCCACGGTCGGCTACCTGCCCGGGGACCGCATCCTCGGGCTGTCGAAGCTGGCCCGGGTGGTCGAGCTGTTCGCCAAGCGCCCGCAGGTGCAGGAGCGGATGACCCAGCAGATCGCGCGCTACCTCGACGAGCACCTCGCCGCCCGCGGCGTGGGCGTCGTGCTGAGCGCGGAGCACACCTGCATGACCGTGCGCGGGGTCCAGGCCCAGGGCTCCAGCACGACGACGTCTGCGCTGCTGGGCCGCGTCCGCGAGGACGTCCGCACCCGTACCGAGTTCCTCGCCCTCACCACCCGCTGACCCCAGGACCGCCGGACGGCCCCCGCCCGGGCGGTACGCTTGGCACTCGCCGAGGCTGAGTGCCAGCCGTCGGCACCACCCCCGGGCCCCGAGGCCCCAGGACGCCAGGAGGCCACGTGCCGACGTACGCCTACGCCTGCACCGCGTGCGGTCACGAGTTCGACGCCCAGCAGTCCTTCTCCGAGGCCTCGCTCACCGAGTGCCCGCAGTGCCACGGCCGCCTGCGCAAGAAGTTCGGCGCGGTCGGCGTCGTGTTCAAGGGCTCGGGCTTCTACCGGACCGACTCCCGCGGCGGCAGCAGCGGCGCCGTGAGCGGTTCCTCGGGCTCGGAGTCCTCGGGGTCGTCGGGCTCCTCGGGGTCGTCGTCCGACTCCGGCTCGAGCACGTCCTCCCCCGCCCCGGCGGCCGCCGGCTCGTCCTCCGGCTCGTCTCGGCTCCCTCGGGCTCCGGCTCGTCCGGCTCGGGCTCGTCCGGTGGCGGGTCCGGCTCGTCGACGACGTCCACGGGCTCCGGCAGCTCCGCCGCCTGACCTCCGGCCGCGACCGACCTCGGGGCTGACCTCCTGGGCGGCCCTCGGGCTGACCTCGGGCTGACCTCGGGCTGACCTCGGGCCCGCCCTCGTGGTCCTGCGGCCGCGTACCCGGGCCTCGCCGTGCCCACAGGCCGGCCGGCGGACCGCTGTCCACAGCGCCGCCCTCGGACGCGCTGGGCCGGTCCATCCCGCACCCACCCTGTGGTCGTGGGACGGACGGGGAGCGGGACGGCCGGACGGGTGGGGTTCGACCCGGCGGCACGACGACGGGTGCGGCGGGCCGCGGCGCGCGCCCGACCGTTGCTGCTGCCCGCCGCCCTGCTGGTGGCGGCGGTGGTCGTCTCGTCCTCCCTGGGCGCCCCGGAGCCCGCGACCGCCGGGCCCGCGGCACCGCAGGTCCCCGCCGGGCTGGTGCTCGTGGCCGTCCAGCCCGCCGACCCCGCCGTCCTCGCCCTGGCCACGCCGGGCCGCCGGGTCGACGTGTACGCGGCGACCGCACCCCTCGACCCGCTCGGCACCGGCCCCCCGGGGCCCGCCGAGGTCGTGGTCAGCGAGGCCCTCGTGGTGCCCTCCGGGACGGGCCCTCCGCCCGGGTCCGGGGCCGGCGGGCTGGGCCTGGCCGGTCCTCCCTCGACCGGGCCGGGTGCGCTCGCCCTGCTCGTGGAGCCGGCCGAGGCCGCCGCCCTGGCGTCCCGCCCGGGCGCCGCGCTGCTGGTGGCGGTCCGCGGCGACCCCGACCAGCGCGACGGGCCCGACCAGCCCGACGGGCTCCGGCGGGGAGGAGGGGTGACCGCACCCCGGGACGTCACTAGGGTCCCTGCTGGTCGTGCCGCCCGGCGCGCCGTCCACGCACGGCCATCCCGGAGGACAGCGTCATGATCCAGGGCTTCAAGGACTTCATCCTGCGCGGCAACATCGTCGAGCTCGCGATCGCGGTGGTCATCGGCACCGCGTTCGTCGCGCTGGTCGCCTCGTTCACCGAGAACATCATCAACCCGGTGCTCGCCGCCATCGGCGGGGGCGGCGACGTCCCCGGCCTCGCCTTCCGCCTCGTCTCGGGCAACGACGCGACGCTGGTCAACGTCGGGGCCCTGCTGGGGGCCGTCCTCCAGTTCCTCATCACCGCGGCGGTCATCTACTTCGTGTTCGTCGTGCCCATGAACAAGCTCGCCGAGCTCCGCAGCCGCGGGGTCATCGCCGCCGAGGAGGCCCCGACCCCGGACATCGAGCTGCTGACGGAGATCCGCGACCTCCTGCGCACGCAGCAGATCCGCTGACCTCCTGACCGGCGGGGCCGCTTCCCGTCTGACCTGCCGGTCGGGGCCTCACCAGTGGGGCGGGCGCTCCCGGAGGATCCGTTCGTCGTCGTCCTCGTCGTGGGGGCGACTGCCCCACCCCGTGTCGCTGTCGTCCGCGGAGACCCTCGGCACGACGGGGTCGCCCGAGGCGGGCGCCACGGCGGACGGTGCCTCGGACGGGTGCGACGCGGACGGGCGCGCCTCGGCTGCCTGCGGCTCCGGCTGACGGTCCGGTCCGTCGGCCCGCCCGTCGTCCGGCCCGTCGCTGGGCCCGGCCGGTCCGTCGTCCGGCCCGTGGCCGTCGCCGTCCGGCCCGTGCTCGTCGCCGTCCGGCCCGTGCCCGTCGCCGTCCGGCCCGTGCTCGTCGCCGTCCGGCCCGTGCCCGTCGTCGTCCGCGTCCGTGGCTGCGTCCGGGTCCTCCGCGGGGCGGGGGCCGACCAGCCCGAGGGCCACCCCGGCCACGTCCGCCGCGACCAGCTCGGCCGCGACCAGGCGGTGCTGCCAGCCCGCGGCCACCAGGTCGGAGCGCCTGCCGGCCAGCACGCCGGGGTCGGGCTGCTCCACGTCCACGTCCACCACGAGCCAGGGCGCCCGCCCCGCGCGAGCCACGGCCAGGCCGCCGCC
This sequence comes from uncultured Actinomycetota bacterium, assembly GCA_963750335.1. GTDB lineage: Bacteria > Actinomycetota > Actinomycetes > Actinomycetales > JBBAYJ01 > Aquipuribacter. The sequence goes on along the minus strand of CAVVQD010000008.1, from coordinate 239,858 downwards.
CGGACCGGGGGCGACCTGGGCACCCAGCTCCTCCATCTCCAGGGCGAGCACCTGGAGCACGGCCGAGCGGGACCCGGGAGCGCTCACCGGACCACCGGCGCCCGCCTCGAGGACGGCGTCCACGACCGGCTCCGCCGTGCTCGCGGCCAGGTCGACCGACCGGCCGCCGGCCCGGTCGACCGGGCGGCGGGAGCGGCCCTCGCCGGCGGCCACCTCCACCGCGGCCAGCGTCCGGGCCAGGGCGACCGCCCCCGGGGTGCGGAGCCGCGCGGGGTCCAGGTCGCGGGCCCGCAGACCGGTCACCACGTGCAGCCGCTGCCGGGCCCGGCTGACCGCGGTCGTCATCAGCCCGGCGCCGCCGGGACCGTCCAGCGGGCCGAAGCGGTGCAGGACCCGGCCGTGCGGGGTCCGGGCGAAGCCGGTGGTGAGCAGGACCTCGTCCCGCTCCAGCCCGCGGGTCTGGTCCACCGAGGCCACGACGACGGGCTCGGCCACCGCCGACCCGAACGCCTCGGCCAGGTCGGGGTAGGCGCGCACCGCCCGGCGGACCCCGCCGGCCACCGCGGCGGCGTGGGCGCGGGTGAGGGCGATGACGGCGACGGAGCGGGGCGGGTCGGCCGCGGCGAGGTCCGCGACCAGGCGCAGCGTCTCGCGGACCACGTGGTCGACCTCGACCTCGGTGCTCTCCACCTGCTCGGCGTCGCCCTCGGGCAGCCCGACCGCGCCCTCGACGAACGTCCGGGTGACGGCGGGCCGGGCGGTCGGCGAGCCGGTGCTGCGCACGGGCGTGCTGCCGGTGACCGCGGCCAGCCCGGCCAGGCCGGGCTCGGGGGTGCGGTGCCCGGTGCCCAGCCGGTCCAGCGGCAGGCCGCCGCCGAGCACGGTGAGCGCCGAGCCGGGCCGGGCCACGCCCAGGTCGCCGATCGCGACCACCTGCGCCGTCCGGGCGGTGGCGCCGCAGGTCTCGGCGAAGCCGGAGCGGCCGGCGTCGTCCAGCACCACGACGTCCAGCTGCTCGTCCAGGGGCAGGGCGGCCACGTCGGCCGGGACCAGCACCCGGATCGGGTCGGCCAGGCGGGCCCGCGGGTCGACCGTCTCGCGGGCGGCGCGGACCCGGGAGGGGGCCGCCGCCACCCAGTCCCGCTGCGAGGCCACGTACCGCTCGGCGGCCTCGGCCGTGGCGGCGCGGTCCGACAGCGACGGCGCGGTGGCCTCGGCCACCCCCGTCCACCAGGCCAGGCGGAGCTCGCGGGCGGCGCCCTCGGGCGTCACCGCGCCCTGCGGCAGCCGCCGGAGCCGGGCGAGCAGCCCCGAGCCGCCGCGCTCGCTCACCCGCTGCTCGAGCAGGGTGCGGCGGGGCAGGTCGTCGAGGGCGTCGGCCTCCTCCAGCAGGCGGACGGCCACGTCCTGGAGCTGGGCGAGCGGCCGGTCGGCCAGGCGCAGCCCGGGGTGCAGCAGGTCCAGCCGCTCGCAGGCCCGCAGCAGCTCGCCGAGCCGGTCCACGGTCGCACCGGTGGAGGCGGGCAGGTGGGCCCAGCCGGACCCCTCGGAGATCTTCTGCCAGTCCAGGCGCTGCGCGGCCGCCGCGGACAGCAGCCGGTGCAGCTGCCGGTCGTCCACCTCGACCCCGGGCCGGACGAGGCGACGGGCCCGCCGCTGCAGCCGCCACCGCTGGGGGCCCGTGAGCGTGTAGCCGGTGGTGCGGCGGAACTCCTCCTCGGCGGTCGCGGCGACCAGGTCGAGGACCGGGACGTCGAACACCTCGGGCACGAGCCGGTCCAGCGTGGTCTGCAGGCCCGAGAACAGGCGGTGCCGCTCGGTGACGTCGGCCACGGTCACCGCGCGGACGGTGCCGGTGCCCTGCGCGAGGTCGCCGGTCGCCGTGACCGCCTCGCGGACCAGGTCGTCGCGCAGCCGGGCGGCCAGCCCGAGGGCCTCCTGCGCGCCCTGCCGGTCGGTGATGCGGGCGCCGGTCCACACCGTCTCGGTCGGCACGAGCGACCCGAGGCGCACGGCCTCGGCCAGGTCGTCGGCCAGGGCCTCCATCTGCTCGCGCGACAGGGCCGTGCCGGGGTCCTGGGCCAGGACGACGTCGGTGAGGCGGGGACCCTCGACCGCGGCCTCGGCCAGGACCTCCAGGACGCGGGCCCGGGTCACCTGCCACGGCCGGCGCGTGCGGCGCAGCTCGGCCACGGCGGCGCGGTAGCGCTCCCCGGCCTCCACGTGGCGGCGCGCGGACTCCTCCGCCGACACCCCGGGGACGGCGCCCGAGGCGGAGCCGGCCACGGCGGCGGCGGTCCGGGCGGCGGTCCCGGTCGGGGAGGCGGGCTGCCCGCTGCCGTCGCTGACGAGGTCGCCCAGGCCGAGGCCGACGAGCCGGTCCACGAGGACGTCCCCCTCGGCGCGGGTGGGCACGAGCACCAGGCAGCGCCGTCCGGTGGCGGCCGCCACCGAGGCCACGGCCGCGGCGCAGGTGGTGGCCCCGGAACCGGGCGGGGCGTCCACGGCGAGGCTGTGGCCCGTGAGCACGGCGGCCAGGACCCGGCGCTGGTCCGGGTCCAGCCGGGTCGGGGAGAACCGGTCGAGCAGGTCCGCGACGCCCTGCTCGGGCTCGTCGAGGACGGGCAGGTCGGTGCCCGCGCGCGCCAGCAGGTCGGCGGGCTCGACGTCCCAGTCCTCTCCCACCCACGACAGCGGCGAGCCGGCGGGGACGACGGCCCGCAGCCGGTCGAGGTCGGCGACCACGCGGTCGCCGTCCAGCGACACCGGCGCGAGCAGGAGCCGGCGCCGCAGCACCGCACCGGGCACCGCGGGCAGCGCGGCCTGGACCAGGTCGAGCAGCGGGTACGGGTCGAAGCCGCCCCCGCTGGTCCGGAGCCGGTCCCCGAGCACCGAGGGCAGGTCGAGCGCGCCGGCGCTGCGGCGGGCCAGCTCCCGGCTCAGGGCGGGGTTGAGGGCCACGGGGCCGTCCACGACGACCGACGCGTCGCCGTCCCCTCCCCCGGCCACCCGGCAGGGGCGCAGCAGCACGGGCAGCTCGCTGCCGCCCGGCAGCACGACGACCCCGGCCACCAGGTGCCCGGCCCGCAGGCCGCGGTCGTCGAGGGCGCCGACGACCTCGCGGAAGCGGCGCAGCTGGCCCATCGCCGCGACCCGGGCCTCCGGGTCCCGGACCAGGCCGGACAGCTTCTGCCGGCCCGAGGCGAGCAGGTGCGCCTGGCCGGAGGGGTGGGCGGAGGTGACGTCCAGGCAGGCCGTCTCGACGGGCCTCAGGTCACGGGCACCGGTCGGGTCGTCGAGCAGCGCGGCACGGGCGCGGTCCAGCACCTGCACGGCCCGCCCGGCCGGGGCCGAGGTCCCCGGTCCCGTCGGCGACGACGGCTGGTCCAGGGAGGGCATGCCCTCACGGTACGAGATCGCGGGCGGGCGGGACGCCTCCCGCGCGGCCGGGCCCGGCCGGGCCGGTCGTCGGCGCAGGGGTCGCGGCCCGGCGCCCGGGCAGGCGCAGGACGCCCTGGCCGACGGCCACGCCGAGCACCACGACCAGCCCGCCGACGACCTCCTCGGGCCCCACCCGCTCCGAGAGCAGGAGCGCACCGAGCGCCGACCCCGATGAGCGGGGACAGGTAGGTGACGGTCGAGGCGAACGTGGCCCCGAGCCCGGCCGTGACGGCGGTGTTGAGGACGAACGCGAGCCCGGTGCCGAGCACGCCGAGGGCGACCATGCCCACGACCACCCGCCACGACAGCTCCACCGGCGCCCAGGACAGCAGCGGCGAGGCGAGCACGGACCAGGTCGAGCCCCATGGAGACCTGCCCGAAGGCGATGACCAGCGGTCCGACCCCGCGCGGGATGACGAAGCGGCGCACCCACACCAGGCCGCCGCCGTAGCAGGCGGTCGCGGCCAGGCAGGCGGCCTGGCCGAGCAGCGCGTCGCGCGCCCCGAGCCCGGTGACCTGGGGCAGCGCGACGACGACGACCCCGGCGAAGCCGACCAGCAGCCCGACCACCTTGCGGGTCGTGACGCGCTCCGCCGGCAGGAACAGCAGCACCATGACCAGGGTCCACAGCGGCGTGGTGGCGTTGAGGATCGCGGCCAGGCCGGAGTCGACGAGGGTCTCGGCGTAGGCGAAGAGCGTGAACGGCGCGAAGCAGAACAGGATCCCGAGGACGGCGAAGTGCCCCCAGGTCGCCCGGTCCCGCGGCAGGGGGGTGCGGGTGACGAGCAGCCAGCCGCCGAGGAAGAGCGTGCCGAAGAGCAGCCGGGCCAGGGCGACCTGTCCGGGCACCAGGCCCTCCAGCCCCCACTTGATGAACAGGAAGCTGGCGCCCCAGCAGGCGGCGGCGACGAGCCAGGCGACGACCAGGGCGGGACGGGAAGGGGCCACGCGGCCACGCTAGGGGCCGGGACCGACGCTCAGGCCTCCCGCTCCGTGCCACCCGGACCAGCGGCGGCCGGGTGGCCTGCCGCGTCGTCCAGCCGCACCCCGAAGCCGTGCCGGGCCAGGTGGTAGAGCGGGTGGCGGGGGACGAGCAGGTCGTGGACCCGGCTCCTCGAGGCGTCCTCGAGGCGTGAGGTGGCCGCGGCGAGCGCCCCGGGCCCGGCGGCGCGCGCCCGCAGCAGCACGTCGGTGTTGGCCCAGACCCGCTCGCGGCTCTCGCGCAGCAGCTTCGCCGAGGCGGCCCGGGACAGCGGCAGCAGGAGCCGGTCGAGCACCCCCGGGGCGCGGGCCGCGGCCGCCACCAGGTGGCGCGACTCCTGCGGCACGAGGGCGACGATGACGCCGTCCAGGGCGTGGTGGTCCCGCCCGCGCGAGGCCATGAGCGCGGGGTCGTGGCGGTCCGCCTCGGTGACGACCCGCAGCAGCGACTGCGGCATGTCGTAGTTGATGTGGGCGTTCATGCCGAGCAGCACGTGCAGGTAGGGCTCGAGGCCGGCGGGAGCGCCGAAGGCCTCGCGCCAGGGGCCGGGGACGGCGTCCGGCTCGGCGCGCCAGGTGTCCAGGGCCTGCAGGTAGAGCTCGGCGAAGGCCACGTCCCAGCGGGCCAGCCACGCGGGGTCCTCGACGCGGCCGCCCGCGGCGGCCTCGCCGACGGCGAGGGTGACCCGGCGGTAGGTGGCGAGGAAGTGCCGGGCCGGGTCACGGTCGCGCTCGAGCTCGGCCAGCCGCTCCGCCATCCGGTCCGCGACCTGGTCGATCAGCCCGCCCGGCCCACCGCTCACCTCGGCACGCTAGCCCGGCCGTCCGCGCGCCGCCGGTCGACCTACCCTGGACCGGTGGAGGTCGAGGAGCTGCTGGCCGGGGGCGGCGTGGTCGCGCTCACGGGCGCCGGGATGAGCACCGACTCCGGCATCCCGGACTACCGGGGCCCGGGGACGCCGCGACGGACCCCCATGACCTTCCAGGACTTCACCCGCTCCGAGCGGGGGCGGCAGCGGTACTGGGCGCGCAGCCACGTGGGCTGGCACCGGATGGCGGGCGCCGCCCCCAACGACGGGCACCGGGCCCTGGCCGCGCTCGGCCGGGCCGGCCTGGTGACCGCGGTCGTCACCCAGAACGTCGACGAGCTGCACCAGGCTGCCGGGCTCCCCCGGCGTGGTGGACCTGCACGGCCGGCTGTCGCAGGTCGTGTGCCTGGGCTGCGGGGACCTGACCCCGCGGACCCGGCTCCACGAGCGGCTCGAGCGGCTGAACCCCGGCTGGGCCGAGCGCGACGACCTCGGGTCGGCGGACATCGCCCCGGACGGCGACGTCGACCTGGACGACACCGGCGGGTTCGTCGTCGCGCCGTGCGAGGCGTGCGGCGGGGTGCTCAAGCCCGACGTGGTGTTCTTCGGGGAGAACGTGCCCCCGGAGCGCGTCGAGCGCTGCTACGCCCTGGTCGAGGCGGCACGCGTCCTGCTCGTGGCCGGCACCTCGTGCACCGTGTTCTCCGGGCGCCGGTTCGTGGCCCGGGCGGCGCGGGAGGGCATCCCGGTCGTCGTGGTCAACCGCGGACCGACCCGGGCGGCCGACCTGGCCACGGTCCACCTCGACGCCGGCTGCTCGCCGGTGCTGTCCGGCTGGGCGTCCGTCCTGGCCGCCTCGGCGGCATGAGCGACGCCGCGGCGGGCGCCCTGCTGCCCGACGACCCCTGCACCCCGGTGCAGGTCGTCGCCGCGGACGGCGCCTCGGTGCGGTTCTGCGCCCACGGCGGGCACGTGCTCGGCTGGACGCCCGCGGGCGGCGAGGAGCGGCTGTGGCTGAGCCGGGCGACCGGCTGCGGGCCGGGCACCGCGGTCCGGGGCGGTGTCCCTGTCGTGTGGCCGCAGTTCGCCGAGCGCGGCGACGGGCCGCGCCACGGCGTGGTCCGTGACCGGGCCTGGCAGGTGGTGCGGGCCGGTGCCGCGGCCGACGGAGCCGCCGAGGTCCGCCTGCGCCTGGTCGCCGACGCCTCGACCACGCCGTTCCCGCACCCGTTCACGCTCACCCTCGACGTCCGCGCCGAGGCGGCCACGCTCGGGCTGCGGCTGGAGGCGGTCAACGACGGCGCGGCCCCGTTCTCCTTCACCGCCGCCCTGCACACCTACCTGCGCGTCTCCTCCGCCGCCGCGGCCCGGGTGGCCGGCCTGGAGGGCCTCGTGGCCGTGCCGAACGACGGCGGCGCGCCGTGGACGGTCGACGGCCCGGTCGGCGCCGTGGGTCCCGTGGACGTCGCCCTGGCCGGCACCGAGGCCCGCGAGGTCGTCGTGGTGGACCCCGTGCTCGGCGACGTGGGGCTCAGCGGCCTGCGGGTTCGGCTCGCGGGTGGTCTGGAACCCCGGGCCGGGGCGGGCACCGGGCGACGTGCACGCCGGCGGCGAGGACGAGTTCGTGTGCGTCGAGCCGGCCCGCCTGGACCCGGTGACGCTGGGTCCGGGCGGGCGCTGGTCGGGCACGGAGGTGCTGCGGGCTCAGGCCGCCGGGTAGGGGTAGCGCCTTGAGCAGCCGTGGCCAGGTGCGTGAGGTGGCGGGCCATGGTGGCGGTCGTGGACGTGACCTTCTCCGGGCGCGGGTCCAGGTCCTGGTAGTCCACGCCGCCCATGGCCTCACCGACCCAGTAGGTGCTGCGCCACGGCCGGGATGGTGAAGCCGACGTCGTCGAGGGACTGGAAGACCTCGGCGCAGACGTGGTGCGCACCGTCCTCGTTGCCGACCACGGCCACGCCGGCGACCTTGCCGTAGGTGAGCATGCGGCCCTGGTCGTCGGTCTCGGAGATCTCGGCGTCGAGCCGCTCGAGGACCACCTTGCAGACCGAGGACGGCTGCCCCATCCAGATCGGGGTGGCGACCACGAGCATCGTCGGCGGCGAGCACCTTCTCGCGGATCGCCGGCCAGGCGTCGCCGTCCCCCTCGTCGGTCGACACCCCGAAGCGGACGTCGTGGTCGACGACCCGCACCACCTCGCCGGTGACGCCGTGCTCGCCCGAGGGCGGCGAGCACCTCCCGGCCCAGGGCCTCGGAGCTGGAGGGGGCGGGGGACTTCTTGAGGGAGCAGACGAGGACGAGAGCGGTGAGGTCGGTCATGGCCGGGGTCCTACCCAGGCGTGGCCGGGCCCGCAGTCCCATGCGTCCCGTCTAGCGGCCGGCGGCGTGGGCCCGCCAGGCGGCGAGCGCGGCGACCGGGCCAGAGGGTGGCGGCGAGGAGTGCCAGGCGACAGGCACGCCCACCACGGCCTCGCCGTCGGCGACCCGGTGTCGGTGGCAGGGTTCGCGGTGCCCAGCGCCGGCGCGACACCTGCGGCGGCCAGGCTGCCCGCGGCCGGGTCGGCCGAGGTCCGCCGGCGGCCGGTCCACGACCGCGGACAGGTGCGCTACGGGCGGCGCGGCGCAGGCAGTCGACGGGGCCGTCCTCGTAGCCGTGGACGGCGCAGGGCACCACGTCCACCGACGAGGCCACCCACTCCCCCGGGTGCGGGCGCCCGACGAGCGCGCCGGGCCCGAGGGTGTCGAACAGGGTGCTGACCACGACGTCGGCGACGTCCGTCGTCCAGCAGCGCGGCACGGGCGACGGCCCGTCGAACGCGGCCGAGCGGGCGTGGTGGAGCAGGAGGTCGTCGACCCAGGTCGGCCAGCGCGGCCACCAGCCTCCGGTCGAGCTCCTCCGCGGCGGGCAGGCCCGCGGGCACGGCGCCGCCGCCCAGCTGGGCGAGCGCGAGCAGGTCGCGCTCCGGGCTGCGGCCGGCGCGCAGCTGCGCCGCGGCGAAGGCGACCAGGGACGACGCGGCACCGGCGCGCCAGCCGCCGCGCCGCGGGTGCACGGGAAGCGCCGTCACCGGGGGCGCGCCGGGCACGGGGGGCGCCGCGGGGGCGAGGGTCTGGGTGCCGGTCTGCAGGTCTGTGGTCATCGCGGGGCTCCGTCCTCGAGCGCTGCGGGCCCGGGCCGGACCGGCGTGCGCTGCTCCGAACGGGTGTCGGCACGCCGGCCGCCGACCTGAAGCGGTCCGGTACCCTCGCGCCCGGGCACGAGCCCACGGCCCCGTAGCTCAGGGGATAGAGCATCGGTTTCCTAAACCGTGTGTCGCCAGTTCGAATCTGGCCGGGGCCACCCGAGAACGTGCAGGTCAGCGCCTTGCCAGCAGCTCCGACAGCCGCTCCGACAGCCGCTCGACCGTCGTCGCGCGGCTCGTCAGCCCGCACCTGGTTCGCAGCAGCAGCCATCGCGGCCCGGTCGAGGCGGTCCAGGAGGTCGTCGAGGTCGTCGCCGGACAGGCCCGCGTAGACGTCCGGGGTCATGGCCGCGGAGGCGTGCCCGAGCGTCCGCTGCACCGCCTCGATGTTCGCTCCGCAGCGACAGCCAAGGAGGCCGTCGTGTGGCGCAGCCCGTGCGGCGTCGGTCCCGCCGACCCACCTGGACCGCAGCACGGTCGCAGGCCTGACCGCGGAAGGTGCGGTTCCTCAGCACCTGCCCCTGCCCGCTGGTGAACGCCAGGTCCTCCGTCGCTCGTCCTCGACCAGGCTCGCGCCTGGTCAGCTGACGATCGCTGGCCGGGACGGCGTGCGGCCCGGAGCAAGGCGCCGTTGTTGCCCCTGACACCGTGTCAGGTCCTACCGTCGAGCAGTGCCCACAGGACAGTCCGCCTTGACCGTCGGCGACGTCGCTGCGGCAACCGGCTTGTCGGTGCGCGTGCTGAGGCACTGGGAGAAGCTCGGGCTGCTGACCGCGTCGAGGAACGCCAGCGGGCACCGGCGATACAGCAGCGAAGACCTGACTCGGATCGCGCAGGCGGTCGCCCTGCGTCGAACGGGACTCTCCCTCGCGGGAGTGGCCAGTGCGCTCGACGATGACCACGCCTGTGCCGAACAGCTGCTCCGCCGGCACCTCCACGAGCTCGACGTGGAGCTGGAGCAGCGTTGGAAGCTACGTGACCGACTGGCCAGCGCACTCGCCTCGACGCAAGACCCGGACGACCACGCGACAGTGCCCGCTCTCATGGAGGTCATCAAGACGATGGTGCTGCAGCAGGACTACGTGCACGGCTACCACGCCCAGGAAGGGCACCGGCTGAACGACCAGGCACAGGCTCTGGCCGACCTGCTCCACGCTGACACCCGCTTTCCCTCCGGCAGCCACGTGCTCGAGCTGGGCTGCGGCGTAGGAGCGCAGTCCGCCGAGCTGCTGGCCCGGAACCCCGACATCGAGCTCACCTGCGTCGACCGGTCCGCGGAGTCCCTGCGCACCGCCGGCGAGCGTCTGCAGCCGCTCGGGACCGCCACCGTCCGCCTCCTGCAGGCCGATCTGTACGACCTGCCCACGGCCGACGGGCCGCTCCGGGCCGCCAGCTACGACCACGTGGTGATCTGCTTCGTCCTGGAGCACCTGAACGCGCCGGACGACGCCCTGGACCGGGCCCGTCGGCTTCTCCGACCCGGCGGCACGCTGACGGTCATCGAGGGCGACCACGGTTCCACGACGTTCCACCCCGACAGCCGCGCCGCCCGCGAGGCGATCGACTGCCAGGTGCAGCTGCAACGCGCCGCCGGAGGCGACCCCGACATCGGTCGTCGCCTGTACCCGCTGCTCAGCGCCGCCGGCTTCAGCGACGTCAGGGTCACGCCCCGGCAGGTGTACGTCGACGGCAGCCGACCCGACCTGGCCGACGGCTTCATCCGCCGGACGTTCACCGCCATGGTGGCCGGGGTACGTGTCCCGGCCCTCGCCGCCGGACTCAGCGAGGCAGAGTGCTTCGACACCGGGATCGCCGACCTCTTGCGGACCGCCGAACCCGACGGCGTGTTCAGCTACACGTTCTACAAGGCCGTCGCCACCACCGCCTGACCCACCGAGAATGCGATCCGGGTCGACCATCCCTCTGCGGAACGGGGCAACGCCGTCAAGGACGCCTCGTCGAGGGCTGACTGTCGCGGCCAGACACCGGTCGGTGAGTGGACGGCCTCACGCCTTGCGGAACAGATACTCCGCGAAGATGCCGTCGCTGCTGAACCCGGCGACCTCGATGTGGAAGCCCGCCCGCTGCGCCAAGGCTTCGAGGACCCAGGTGCAGGTCGAGTGCTCGTCGCGCACGTGCTCTTCGTAGTCCGGTCAAGACGCCACCCAGGCCGGGAGGTGCCCGTCTCGCTCATGCCGAGACGCTGGTTGCTCACGACTCCCCGCGAAGATCACCACTGAGCATCTCCTCACGGGCGCTTCGTCTTGCTGGTGGTCAAGGGGTGTACGTTCGAAGCACCTGCCCGAGCCAACCGGTGGGTACTGATACTCAGCCTGTAGCAGTGAGCCAGCCTGAGATGCGCCCCTGGATGACACCGCCCGTCGAGGGGCCGGTTCTGGGTGCGCTCCGAGGCGAGAGGCCCCGCGGGCCATGAGCGACACCAGCCCTTCCCCGAGCAACGACGCCGCAGACGGTTCGCCCTCCAGCTCGACGCAGGCGCGTGACGTCTTCGTGGACGTCATCGAAGCCGCCGAAGACGCCCCCCAGGACGAGCGCAAGGTGGGCAGCCGTCCGCCGATGGGGCTCACGGAGGCGCTGGGCGAGCTGGGCACCATCTCCCTGGCCGAGACGTCCTTGACCGACGTGATGCGTCGGGTGGCGTCGCTGGCGCAAGCGACCATCCCCGGTGCCGACGAGGTGTCGATCACCTTGATGGAGGGTGAGCGGGCGACCACCGTCGCCTTCACCGGTGACCTCGCGTTCCAGCTGGACGAGCGGCAGTACGAGGACGGGTACGGGCCATGCATGGACGCCGCCCGCCAGGGCGGGACGATCCAGATGTTCCGCCTGGACCAGGAGGAGCGGTACCCCGGCTTCGTCACCTCCGCTCTCCGGGCCGGCGTGACCGGGTCGTTGTCGGTGGGGATGCCGGTGCCGAGCCGGGTCGTCGGCGGGCTGAACATCTACGCCCGGGCCGCCGGTGAGCAGGACGACCCGTTGGGACCTGAGTCGGTGGCCGTGGCGGAGGCCTTCGCCGGGTACGCGGCCATCGCGCTGGCCAACGCGGGCCTGCTGCACTCCACCCGACGCTTCGCCGACCAGATGCAGCGGGCCATGAGCTCCAGAGCCTCCATCGAGCAGGCCAAGGGCGTGCTGATGGCGCAGACCGGCTGCAGCGCCGACGAGGCGTTCGCCGAGCTGGCCCAGCGGTCCCGGACCAGCGGGAGGAAGCTCGCAACCATCGCCGCCGAGCTGCTCGAGGACGCACGCCACGAGCCCACCTGACCGACCGGGGCGCCGGTGGGTCGACGGGGGACGAGCGGGGATTCGTCGTCGTCCGGTCAGGCTGACAGCCTGCGGTGGTGGGGGTCGTGGAGGTCGTCGCCCGCCTGCTCGCCGGCACACAGGGGCAGCGCGAGCGCGACTCCGCGTGCCGGGAGGCGGCGGTCGCCCTGGGGGTTGACGACATCACCGTCACCGTCTTGCAGCCAGGCGGGTACCGGTCCGTCGCGGCCGCCTCGAGCCAGACCGCAGTGGCCTGGCAAGACGCCCAGTTCCTCGTGGGGGAAGGCCCCGTGCAGCAGGCACTGGGCCGCGCGGCCGACGTCGTCGTCTCCGACCTGGCCCGGGAGGTGCCGAGCCGGTGGCCCCTGCTCTCGGCGCTCACCCCGGAGCTCGCGCACCCCGACCCGTACCGCTCGTTGACCGCAGTCCCGCTCGAGGGCGCCGACGCGATGTTCGCCGTGGTGGCCGCCTACGGCCAGCGACCCCTCCTGGACTACGTCGAACGTGAGCAGCTGGGCGTCGTCGGGCAAGCAGTCCTCCTCGCCTTCGCCCGCCAGCTGCTCCACAGCACCACCGAGCGGGAAGACAGAGCGAGCAGACCGAGACCCGACGAGGTGGGACCGGGCCTGCGTGGAAGCGGGGCGCCCGACGAGATCGGAGGTCACGACGACGATCCGCGGCATGCCGTCGAGACCCTCGTGACCCATGCGACCGGCATGGTGATCGCACAGTGCCGTGTCGACGCCACCGAAGCGTTGATGCTGATGCGCGCGAGCTCCATCGAGACCGGCCGGCCACTGCTGGAGACGGCAAGGGCCATCATCAGCCGTCGGCTCCGCCTAGGCCCTCAGCCCGACCCCCGCCACTGACCGTCGCGGACGAGCTGCTCGCCGGCCTCCGGGGACGGAAGCCGAGGACGGTCCCGTCTCGCCGAGGAGGCGGCCGTCCAGGGCAGGCTCTCTGCCGACTGGGGGCTGCTACACAGGGGCCATGCCTGAGACGTGGTCGTCTGGTCAGGTCCTCAACCCGCACGCCGGCCGTGGGCGAGGAGACGGTGCACCGCAGCACGGGAACCCGGACCCAGACGCTGACCGCGCGGACGGTGACGGGGCCGACGACGGCGTCGTGGCCGACCTGGCGGGCCAGCTCAGCGAACTGGCGCGCGCGCTGGAGCACCAGCAGGGCAACGAGGACACCCTCGTGCACGTCGTCTCCAGCGCGATCGACCTCATCCCCGGGGTGGAGGAGGCCAGCATCAGCCTGGTGACCGGGCGACGCAGCGTGGAAGCCCGGGTGCCCTCAGGTCCTCTGCCCATCGAGGTCGACGGCATCCAGTCCGAGACCGGGCAGGGTCCGTGCCTGGACGCGGCGTTCCAGCAGCAGACGGTGCACGTGCCCGACATGGTCTCCGAGCAGCGCTGGCCCCTCTTCGCACGCCGGGCTGCTGCGGCCGGCGCGGCGAGCATGCTGTCGTTCCAGCTCTTCGTCGACGGCGACAACCTGGGGGCGCTGAACCTGTACGCGCGCAGCCCGCACGCCTTCGACGAGGAGTCCGAGCACGTCGGTCTGCTCTTCGCCGCGCACGCCGCGGTCGCCGTCGCCGGGGTGCGGCAGCAGCAGCACCTGCTCGCCGGCCTGGCCAGCAGAGACCTGATCGGTCAGGCCAAGGGCATCCTCATGGAGCGCTACGGCATCAGTGGTGACGTCGCGTTCTCGCTGCTCGTGCGGGTCAGCCGCACCGCCAGCCGCAAGCTGCGCGACGTCGCCGAAGAGCTCGTCACGACGCGCGAGCTGGCCGGTCAGCCTCGCGACCCCGGCACGCCCCCCTGACCCTCGCGTGACTCAGCCACGCCGACAGGCCCCCGAGCTCACCCGGGCAGACACCGCGGGGACCGACGAGGACCCGCCGCGCCGGGACGTCGACGGTCGCGCAGACTGCCTGGCCGGGGCCACCGGGGACGTACGGGTCCGAGCAGCGCGAGCGCAGGCCTGGGCCCTCCCGCGCGACGGTCAGTCGGCCGGTGGAGCGACCACGTCCGGCTGCACCTGACCATCGTTGACCGGCACCTCGAGCCCTGTCCGCGCATCGATGATCGCCCGCGCTCCGACCGGCTCGCGCAACCCGACCGTGACGACGTCCTGGCAGTCGTCCCCTCCCGACAGCGAGAAGCGTCGAGCGACCGACGCCGACACCTGGATCTCGTCGGCCTCGGAGACGAGCAGGTGGGGGTCCCGGTTGCAGCTGTCGACCGTCACCTGGATCTGCGGAGAGCCGGCGTCGTACGAGACGCCCGAGATCTCGACGGCCCGGGAGCCGCAACCTGTCAGGGCGACCAGCGAACCCACCACGAGAGGGACCACGCGAGACCGCACGCCCGAGCGTCCCAGCCGCTGGCCCCCGCGCACCACGAGGGGCTGGTGCAGCCGGTGGAGGGGCTACTCCACCGACAGCGAGGGCCAGCGGTCGACGGACCAGTCGAGCCAGGAAGCCCAGCGCTCAGGCAAGGGGTAGACGGCGCCGCCCAGCTCCTCGACGTCGGGTTCGTCGAACTGGGCACGCCAGCGGTCCACCTCTGCCTCGGTCATCGGGTACGTGCTGTGAGGCGCCTCGTTCCAGCGGAGGGCGATACGACGGAGCTGGGTGGCACGGTCGACGGGCAGGTAGACCATCTGCAGCTGCGCGTGCTGCTGCTCCACCAGCCAGCGCAGGGCGGAACGCTCGTCCCGGCCCCAGCAGCCGAGGTCCAGCACGACGTCGACGCCCAGCCGCAGGGCCTGCAGGGCGACGGAGATGAGCCGGCCCTCCAGGACGTCCCGCTTGCCGCCCGCCTCCGAGTCGCCGAAGAGCGGGATCATCCACTCGTCCGGGGTCAGCCGCAGCGTCGGGGACGAGCCGGCCAGGCGCCTGGCCTCGGTGGTCTTGCCCGACGCCGGCAGCCCGACCAGGAGGTGCAGCGTCGCCATCCGCCCATCCTTGCGGGGAGGCGCAACCGGCTGACCACCGCTCCCAGCACCACGGCCCTGCGGCGCGCCTGTCCGCGGCGCCGGCCGGCCCCCGAGCGCATGACGTCCGCCACGTCGACGGTGCCCTGGTAGCGGTGCTGGGCGGCCGCCTGCCGCAGGGCCCGGACGGCGTCGTGGTCGTCGTCGGTCACGGGGACCTCCTGGCCGGGGCGGGGCTGATCTGGCGACGGAGGAGGGCGAGGGCGTCGGAGCTGCGTCGCTCGACGGTGCCCTGGCTGACCCCGAGGACGGCCGCGACCTCGGCGACCGGGCGGTCCTCGACGTAGCGGAGAACGACGCGTCCAGCGACGCCGACGCCTCCCCCCTCGCCACCCCCACACCATAAGGAGCACCTGGACCTGCCCTTCCGTTGTGCCGGGTCAGCCAGAGGACGTGCCGTCCGGTGACCAGGCGACGAGCACCGGGGTCCTCAGACCAGCCGTGGGTCCACGTGCACCTTGGGCCCCGGTCCCGCCCC
The DNA here is from genome assembly GCA_963750335.1 of uncultured Actinomycetota bacterium. GTDB lineage: Bacteria > Actinomycetota > Actinomycetes > Actinomycetales > JBBAYJ01 > Aquipuribacter. Next base: position 224,680 of record CAVVQD010000008.1, on the reverse strand, counting down.
GGCCGGGCGGCGGCCCGCCAGCACGGCCGCCACCTGGTCCAGCCCCACGGTGGCGGCGACCAGCGGGCGGGGGTCCACCGACCCGTCGGCGTAGGCCCGGACCGTGTCGGCCAGGGCGGGCGAGGCGGACAGCACCCCGACCGCCGTGACGTCCCCGAGCACCAGGCGTCGGGTGTCGACCAGGCTCGGGGTGCCGGCCAGACCCACGCAGACCACCCGACCGCCGGGCTCGACCAGGTCGAGGGCGAGCGAGGGCAGCTGCGGGGCGTCGGAGGCGTCGACCACGGCGTCGAAGGCCAGGTCGGGCAGCGTGGCCTGCGTCCAGGCGTGCTCCAGCCCGAGCGCCCGGGCGACGTCGAGCGAGGGTCCCGGCAGGCCGAGCACGTGCACCTCGGCGCCAGCGGCGCGCAGGAACGTCGCCGTCAGCAGCCCGATCGTGCCCGGTCCCATGACCAGCACCCGGTCCCCCGGGCCCGCGCCCGCCGCCCGCGCCGCGCGCAGGGCGTTGCCACCCGGCTCGACCAGGGCCCCCAGAACGTCGTCGACCCCGTCCGGCAGCGCGTGCAGGGACGAGGCGGGGACCGCGAGCCGCTCGGCCAGCGCGCCGGCCCGGTCGCCCCGGATGCCGACCTCCTGCCGGTGCTCGCACACGTGCTGGCGGCCCCGGAGGCAGCGCCGGCAGGTCCCGTCACCGAGCATCGTGTCGCCGGTGACGCGGCGACCGAGCCAGCCCGGGGTCGGTGCCGGGCCCCACGGCGCCGACGGTGCCCGACCACTCGTGGCCCGGCCTCAGCGGGTACCGGGCGTGGCCGTCGTGCAGGTACTGCATCCGCCCCGTGAACAGCTCCACGTCGGTCCCGCAGACGCCGACGCGCGCGACGTCGACGACGACCTCGCCGGGCCCGGGCACCGGCACGGGGACGCGGCGGACGCCGCCCGAGCCCGGGCCGTCGAGCACGAAGGCGCGCATCGTCCCGGGTGGGGACCCGGCACCCGCCACGTCAGGCCCGCGGCGCCGTCGTCCGGGGGCGCGGAGGCCCGGGCAGCGGTCGCCGTCGGGTGCGTGCGCATGCCCGGTGAGGCTAGACCCGGCACGGCCGCGCGGGTGGCGACCCGGTCCCCGGCGACGCCGCCCGCGCGGCGCGGGCATACCCGGCTCGCCCCGGACGCTGCACCCCTCGCCCCCCGCCCCCTGCCCCAGGAGTCCCCGTGCACGTCGGAGTGGACAGCTTCGTCTCCCAGGTCACCGACCCCACCGACGGCCACGTGGTCGGCCCGGTCGAGCGCATGGCGCACCTGCTGGAGGAGATCGAGCTCGCCGACCGCGTCGGCCTGCACTCCTTCGGCATCGGCGAGCACCACCGCGAGGAGTACTACGACTCCGCGCCCCCGGTGATCCTCGCCGCGGCGGCCGCGCGCACGTCGCGCATCCGTCTGGGCAGCGCCGTCGCGGTGCTGAGCGCCAACGACCCGGTCCGGCTCTTCCAGCAGTTCGCCACCCTGGACCTCCTCGCGCAGGGCCGCATCGACCTGGTCGTGGGTCGGGGCTCGTTCACCGAGGCCTTCCCGCTGTTCGGCCTGGACCTGCACGACTACGACGAGCTGTTCGTCGAGAAGCTCGACCTGCTGCTGCGGCTGCGGGCGCAGACCCACGTCACGTGGTCGGGCCGGCACCGTCCCCCGCTCACCGGCCAGGGCGTCTACCCGCGCCCTGTGCAGGACCCGCTGCCGATATGGGTCGGCGTGGGCGGCACGCCCGAGTCGTTCCTGCGGGCCGGCGTCCTCGGGCTGCCCCTGATGGTCGCGATCATCGGCGGCGAGCCCCGGCAGTTCGCGCCGCTCGTCCAGCTGTACCGCCAGGCGGGGAAGGAGGCCGGGCACGACCCGGCCTCGCTCGCGGTGGGGCTGCACATGTTCGGCTACGTCGGCGAGGACGTGCGCAGCGCCTCGGACATCGTCTACCCCGGCTGGCACGAGATGTTCACGAAGGTCTCGCGCGAGCGGGGCTTCCGTCCGCCGACGCGGCAGCAGTTCGACGCCACCAGCGGCCCCGACGGCGCCTTCGTCATGGGCGACCCGGACACCGTGGCCACCAAGCTCCGTCGTGTCTCCGACCAGCTGGGCGGGGTGGACCGGGTGGCGATCCAGATGACCAACCCGCGCATGGCCCACGCCGACCTGCTGCGGGGCATCGAGCTGCTCGGCACCGACGTCGCGCCGCAGGTCGCCGGGGCCTGACCCTCGCCGGCGCGGTCAGGCGGGGGACGTCTCCCCCGCCTCGACCGCGTCCAGGTCGCGCAGCGCGAAGCGCAGGTGCTCCCACTCCTCCTCGAGGACCGTCCGCAGGCAGGACAGGGTCGTCTCCGGCTGCTCGGGCGCCCAGGGGTTCCGGCGCCGGACGGCGAGGTCCTCGGCGGTGAGGCCCGCCAGGTGCTCGCGCACCCGGGCCTGGTGACCGGCCCGGACCTGGAGCACCTCCTCCCACGTGGGGTCGGTCCGGCTGAAGACGGACGGGTCGTGGCCGTCGGCCGCGTACTCCGCGTTCGGCAGCCCGACCGGGTGGAAGGGCTGCTCCTCGCCGAGGACGGCGCGCCCCAGCCACGTGTCGGTGGCCATGACCAGGTGGCGGAGGGTCTGGGCGAAGGACCACTCGCCGGCCACCGAGACGTCGACCGACCCGGGCGGCATCAGCTCCGCCCGCGCGACGGCCGCGGCCCAGGCCTGCTCCAGGGCGGCCCAGCCCTCGCGCAGGCCCTCGGGGTCCGAGGCCCGCCGGAGAGCGCGGCCGGGGAAGCGGCGGTCGAGCTCGGCGTCGACGAACGGGACCACGTCGACCCCGTTGACGAGCAGGCGGCCGCCGCCCTCGAGCAGCCACGGCGCGTCCAGGTCCGCCCCCGCGAGCTCGACGCCCCGCATGACCACCCCCGACAGGTCCGCCCCGACGACGCGGGCCCCGCGCAGGCTCACCCCCACCAGCCGCGCACCGGACAGGTCGTCGGAGGGGCCGAGGTCCACCATCGGCCGAGCCTCGCACGCACCTCGGACACCCGGGGAGGACCGCCGGGCGCGGCCGTCCCCCGTCCTCAGCCCTGGTCGAGCAGGGAGCCGACCAGCGCCTCGACCGTCACGACGCCGACGGCCCAGCCCTGGGCGTCGGTGACCACGACCGGGTCGAAGCGCTGCCCGACGTCGCGGGCCACGGCCCGCCGCAGGGCCTCGCGGGCGTCCTCGCTCGGCCGGACCCGCAGCGACACCGGCGTGCGCAGGCACCCGTCGGGCCCCGGCCGCACGACGGCCACCGGCCAGCCGTGCTCGGCCAGCACGTGGGGGACGGCGGGGTCGTGGTCCGGCTCCCCGGCGCCGACCGGGAGCACCGGCCAGGCCGCCATGGCGGCGGCGACGCTGCCGACCAGGCCCACCCGGGCGCGCTGGCGCCGCAGCTCGGCGACGACCGCGGGCGCAGGGCCGGCCGGCACGGGGGCGGGCCGCCCGGTGTACCAGCCCTGGACGAGCGGGACCCCGAGCCCCACCACCGCCGCGTACTCCCCCTCGGTCTCCACGCCCTCGGCGAGCAGCCAGGCGTCCATCCCGGACGCCCACACCCCGAGCACCTCCATGAGGGAGAGCCGGACCGGGTCGGTGTCGCAGCCGGACACCAGCTCGCGGTCCACCTTGACCAGCTGAGGGCGCAGGTGGGCGATCAGGGCCAGGCCGGCGTAGCCCGCCCCGGCGTCGTCCACGGCGACCGTCCCGCCGGCCGCACGGATGCCGGCGCACACCGACGACACCCGGTGGACGTCCTGCACCGCCTCGGTCTCGGTGATCTCCACGACGACGCGGCTCAGGTCGGGGTGCTCGGACAGCACCTCCGTGACCTCCGCCGAGGTGACCGCGGCCGGGGAGACGTTCACCGTGAGGAAGGTGTCGGGCGGCAGGTCGTCGAGCCGGGCGACGGCCGCGCGCAGCGCGAGCGCCTCCAGCGCGGGCGAGAGCCCCGCCGCCCGGGCGGAGGCGAACCAGTCCGCGGGTCCCCAGCGGCTGGGCGTGCCGTCGGCGTCCGTGAACCGGGCCAGCGCCTCCCAGCCGGCCGCCTCCCCGGTGGCCGTGCCGACGATCGGCTGGAACCAGGGCGTCAGCCGGTCCGGGTGGGCGAGGACCCCGGCGAGGTCGTCCGGGCCGGGACCGTCGGTCACCCGACGGCGACGATGCGGCTGCGCACGGCGTCGACGACCTCGGCCGGCACCTCGACGAGGCCGTGGTCCGCCGCCGCGTGGGCCGCCACGAGGGCGAGGATCTCGGCGTCGTCGCCGGCCTCGAACGTGCGGGTGCAGCCGGGCACCACGTCGCCGCAGGAGAAGCGCTTGAGGGAACGGGAGGGCAGCAGGGTCATGGACGGGTCCTCTGTCTCGTCTGGGGGCGGACGCCCGGCCCATGTCCTCGGCACGGCGGGCGCGGGCCCTGATCCGCCGCACGGGTGAGCGCCTACCCTCCGGTCATGGCCGACGAGGGCGCCCTGTTCGAGGGCCTCCGGCTGGGCAGCTCGCGGGCCTTCACCGAGCTGCTCGCCGAGGACGGCCCGACCATGCGGCGGCTGGCCCGTCTCTACGTGCCGGCGGGGCACGTCGACCCCCTGCTGCACCAGACCTGGGCCGTGGCGCTGCCCGGGCTCGACATGTTCACGTGGCACACGTCGCTGCGCGCCTGGCTGACCGGGATCCTCGTGACCTACGGCCGGGCCGCCGGGCCGGCCGTGCCGCCGCACCCGCCCGCCACCCCGGGCGCGAGGCCGGGCCCGCCGTCGGGGCCGCTGCCCTGGGCCACCCTGCGCTGGTCCGGTCTGTGGCCCGACGACGGCTGGGCGGTCCTGGAGGACGCGCTCGCCGCCCTGCCCCTGCCGCAGCGCGAGGTGCTCTGGCTGCACGACGTCGAGGGCTGGGGCTGGCGCGAGGTGCTCGACACCCTCGGCCTGACCGCCGAGCAGGGTGCGGCGCTGCGGGACGGCGGACGCTCCGCCCTGGCGGGAGCGGTGGCGGCCCACCTCGGCGCCGGTCCCGACGACCCGGCGGAGGAGGGCGACCGGCACGCCGGCGTCGCCGCGCTGCTCGCCGCGCTGCTGCCCGCCGGCGCAGCCCGTGCCGCCGCCGGACCCGCACCTGCTGCGAGCCTTCGCCGGGTGGCGGCGCCGGCGGGGCGTCCGGCCCTGGCGGCGCTGGTGGTGGGAGCTCGGGCGGCGGCGGCAGCGCCACGCCGACGGGCAGGCTCAGGCCAGCCGCAGCGTCCCCACGGTCTCCCCGGAGAGCTCGCCGGTGGGGACGGACCCGGGCCGCCGGTAGCTCAGTCCAGCGGCACCGAGCACCACACGGCCTTGCCGACGATGGTCGGCCGTGTCCCCCACCGGGCCGCGATGGCGGAGACCAGCTGCAGGCCCCGGCCGTGCTCGTCGCTGTCGGACGGGTCGCCCCGGCGCGGCAGGGTCTGGGCGTTGTCGTGCACCTCCAGCGACAGCGCGGTCGGGCCCCGGCGCACCCGGACGTGGACCGGCGGGCGGCCGTGGACCAGGGCGTTGGTCACCAGCTCCGACAGCAGCAGGGCCACGGTGTCGACCGTGTCCTCGCCGACGCCCCAGGACCGCAGCGCGCGGCCGACCTCGTGGCGCGCCGAGGGGATGCCCGACGGCTCGTCGCGGACGGTGAGCGCCAGGGTGGGGGCCGGCTGGCCGCCGTGCACCTGGGCCATGAGCACGGCGATGTCGTCGTCGGAGCCGCCGGGCAGCAGGGTCCGCACCAGGTCGGCGGGGGTGCCGGCGCCGACGTGCTCCGGCAGCCCGCCGACCAGCGCGGACAGGGCGTCGATGCCGTCGTCGATGTCGCGCCCGCGGTCCTCGACCAGGCCGTCGGTGTAGAGCACGAGCAGCGCGTCGGCCTCCAGGGTGACGTGCACCTCGGCGACCGCGGCGACCACCGTGCCCAGCGGCGGGCCCTGCGCGTGGCGCAGCCGCTCGACCGGCCCGCCGGAGCGGCGCACCAGCGGCGGCAGGTGGCCGGCGTTGGCCACGGTGAGCCGCGCGTCGTACGGGTCGTACACGGCGTACAGGCAGGTGACGATCTGGTCCTCGCCCAGGTCCCGCACCACCCCGTCCAGGTACTCCAGGACCTGCGAGGGAGGCAGGTCGAGCCGGGCGAAGGCGCGCACCGCCGAGCGGAGCTGGCCCATCACGGCCGCCGCCCGGACCCCGCGGCCCATGACGTCGCCGACGACGAGCGCGGTGCGGCCGCCGCCCAGCTCGATGACGTCGTACCAGTCCCCGCCGACCTGGGTGCCCTCGGCGCCGGCGCTGTAGAACGAGGCGACCGTGAGCTCCTCGGCGAGCCACGTCGTCCTCGGGCAGCAGCGAGCGCTGGAGCTCGTCGGCGATGCGGTGCTCGCGCGAGGCCACCTCGGTGGCGGCCACGGCAGCGGCGCGCGCCGTCTCGGCGGCGAGCTGGTCGGTGACGTCCTGGTTGCTGCCCCGCAGCCGGACGGGCGCGCCCCGCTCGTCCAGCTCGACCTCGCCGATGGTCCGGTAGGTGCGCGCGCCGCCGTCCCGGTCCAGCAGCCGCACGAGGTAGTCGACCGGCTCGGCGTGCTCGACGGCCCGCTGGAGGGAGGCCTGGACCATGGGCAGGTCGTCGGGGTGGATGCGGTCGGCGAAGGCCGCGTCGAAGCCGCGCTCGGCCGACCTCCTCGTCGGTGAGGTCGGCCTGGCGGACGAACTCCGTCGAGGCGGTGATGGCGCCGGTGGCCACGTCGACCTCCCAGCTGCCCACCCGCGCCAGGCGCTGGGCCTGGTCGAGCAGGGCCTGCATGCCCTCGAGCTCGCGGCGCGTCCGGCGGACGCGGTCCAGCTCGAGGTTCGCCCGCACCCGGGCCCGCAGCTCCCGGCTCGAGAACGGCTTCGCGAGGTAGTCGTCGGCGCCCGCCTCCAGGCCCTCGGACGGTGGCCTCCTCCCCCGCGCGCGCCGAGATCAGCACGACCGGGACGTGGGCGGTGCGGACGTCGGCGCGCAGCGCCTCCAGCAGCCCGACCCCGTCCAGCCCGGGCATCATCACGTCGCTGAGGATCAGGTCCGGGCTCTCGGTCAGGGCGAGCTCCAGCCCTACGAGACCGTCCGCCGCCAGGAGGACGTCGTGCTCGGGCCGCAGCAGCCCGGCCACGTGCTCGCGCATGTCGGCGTTGTCGTCGACGACCAGGACGCGGGGCCGCTCGCCGGGCCCCGCGGGCTCGTCGGCGGGCACGGGGTCGGCGTCCACCAGCCACCGGGTCGCCTCGGCCAGGAAGCCGCGGGCGCTGCGCTCGCTCGCCGCCCCCGGCTCCGTCCCGTCCGGGCCGGCGGCCTCGACGACCTCCCCCTCGGGCAGGTGCTGCCGGCCCCAGGGCACGGTGACGGTGAACGTGCTCCCCCGGCCGAGCTCGCTGCTCACCTCGACCCGGCCGCCGTGCACCCCGGCCAGGTCGTGGACCAGGGCCAGGCCGATGCCCGACCCCTCGAAGCTGCGCGAGCGGGCGCCGGCCACGCGGGCGAACCGCTCGAACAGACGGGCCTGCTGGTCCGGCCCGATCCCGGTCCCGGTGTCCGCCACCTGCAGCCGTGCCCCGTCCTCGGTCGCCTCCAGGACCACCGCGACCGAGCCCTCGAAGGTGAACTTGAACGCGTTGGACAGCAGGTTGAGCACGACCTTGGCCCACATCTCGCGGTCGACCCAGACCGGCCCCGGCAGCGGGTCGCAGCGCACGAGGAGCTCCAGGCCGACGCGCTCGACCGCGGGCCGGAACGTCTCGGCCAGCTCCGCCGTGGCCGCGGCCAGGTCGACCGGCTCGAACCGGGCCTGCACCTGCCCCGACTCCAGGCGCGAGAAGTCCAGCAGGGTGTCCACCAGCTTGAGCAGCCGCTCGCCGTTGCGCCGGACGACCTCCACCCGGTGCCGCTGGCCGGGGGGCAGCGGCTCGTCCGGGTCGGCCAGCGCGTCCTCGGTCGGCCCGAGCATGAGCGTGAGCGGGGTGCGGAACTCGTGGCTGACGTTGGTGAAGAAGTCCGTCTTCGCGCGGTCGAGCTCCAGGAGGCGCTCGGCGCGGCGGCGCTCGTCCTCGTAGGCGCGGGCGGTGGCCAGGGCGGCACCGACCTGCCCGCCGACGAGCTCGACGAAGCCCTGGTGCTCGTCGTCCAGCTGCCGGTACGGCGTGAGCGCCGCGACGAGGAAGCCCGAGGGCCGCTCGGAGTCCTGCTGCCGGAACGGGACGACGAGGGCCTCGCGCGGCGGGTCGTCCCAGCCCCCGGTGGGCAGGTCGGCGAAGCGCCGGTCCAGGTCCGCGACCACGACGCTGCGACCGGTCAGCACCTGCTCGACCGGCCAGACCGCGACGTCGTCCGGCGGCACGACGGGCGGGGCGGCCTCGTGGGGCAGGGCGAGGCCGGTGCTGGCCGACAGCACCGCCGCCCCCGCCTCGTCGAGCAGGTACACCAGGGCGAAGGGCAGCAGGTCCTGGCTGCGGCCGAGCTCGCGCGCGGCGGTGTCGAGCACCTCGCCCTGCGTCCGCAGGGCCGTGAGGTGCGCCCCCAGGTCGCGGACCAGGGCCATCCGCCGCGCCCCGACCACCCCGGCCGTGTCCTCGCTGACCACGCAGAGCATCCCCACGACGGTGCCGTCGTCGTCGCTCAGGGGGCTGTAGGAGAACGTGTGGTAGGTCTCCTCGCGGTAGCCGTCCCGCTCGAGGAACAGCTGGAGCCCCTCGTCCCACGTGGCCTCGCCGGTGGTCATCACGTGCTGGATCCGGGGGCCGGCCGCGGTCCACACCTCCGACCAGACCTGGTCCGAGGGACGCCCGAGCGCCCACGGGAACTTCCCGCCCAGGGTGTCGCGGCGGTAGGAGTCGTTGCACAGGAACGTCAGCTCGGGGCCCCACGCCATCCACATCGCGAAGCGCGACGACAGCATGACCCGCACCGTGGTGCGGAGCCCGGCCGACCAGGTGGCGGGAGGCCCGAGCGGGGTGGCACCCCAGTCCACGGCGGCCAGCGCCCGGCCGACCTCGGACTCCCCGAAGACGGACCGGGCGGTCGTCTCGGGCACCGGCGCGACGCTACCTCCGTGCCCGCCGGCTGTCATGGCGCCGGCCGACGGGTTCCCCCCGACGGCCGTCGCCCCGGTCGGGCTCAGGCGAGCAGGTCGCCCGCGCGACCGACGAGGAAGACCACGAGCACGACCGCGGCCAGCCCCACGGCGAGGACCAGGACGGTGCGGGCCCCGAGGATCTTGGCCGTCCCCGGCTCCTTGGGCGGCTTGGTCTGCACGCCGTGGCCGGGGCTGTGCAGCGCCTTCTGCCGGCTGACGACGACGACCCCGACGATCCACACCACGGCGGCGGCGACCGTGACCCAGAGCAGGGTGAGCCAGCCGTCGTCGGACAGGGGGACGACGTTCGCCAGGGGCATCACGAGGTCAGGCTCGACGCTGCGTGCCCGGGCCGCAACCGCTCGCGGTCGTGGGCGGGCAGGACCCGCCCGCGCACCTCGCCGATCCCCACCGGGTGCTCCGCGTCCGGACCGGGCGCCCACGCGGTGAGGACCACCTCGTCGCCGTCCTCGAGGAAGGTCCGGGTCCGCCCGTCGGGCAGGACGAGCGGCCGCTCCCCGTTCCACGACATCTCGATGAGCGAGCCGCGCTCGTCGGGGGCCGGGCCGCTCACGGTGCCGGACGCGAGCAGGTCGCCCGTGCGCAGCGAGGCCCCGTTGACCGTGAGGTGCGCGAGCTGCTGCGCCGCGGTCCAGTACATGCCGGCGAACGGCGGGCTGGAGACGTGGTGCCCGTCCAGGTGCACCGCCATCCGCAGGTCCAGGCCCCACGGGTGGTCGGCGTCGTCGAGGTAGTCCTGGACCGGGTGCTCGCGCGGCGGGGCCGGCACCCGGGCTGCGGCCAGCGAGGACAGCGGGGTCACCCACGCCGACACGCTGGTGGCGAAGCTCTTGCCGAGGAACGGCCCGAGCGGGACGTACTCCCAGGCCTGCAGGTCCCGCGCGGACCAGTCGTCGACCAGCACCACCCCGTACACGTGGTCGGCGAAGGCGGAGACGGGCACCCGCTCGCCGAGCGCCGTGCCGACCCCGACGACCACGCCGACCTCGGCCTCGATGTCGAGCCGTCGCGACGGCACGGTCTCGGGTCCGTCGCTGCCCGGCCTGCGGACCTGCCCCACGGGTCGGCGCACGCCGGTCCCGCTGACCACGACCGTCCCCGCACGGCCGTGGTAGCCGATCGGCAGGTGGGTCCAGTTCGGGGTGAGCGCGGGCTGGCCGGGCCGGAACATCGCGCCGAGGTTCGAGGCGTGCTCGCGGCTGGAGTAGAAGTCGACGTAGTCGGCCACGACGAACGGCAGCCGCAGCTCCACCTCCTCCAGCGGGACGAGCAGGTCCTCGTCCTCGGCGGGGCCGAGCGACGGCAGCAGGGTGTCCAGCCACGCGCGCTCCTGCGCCCAGGCCGCCGGCCCCAGGGCCATGAACGGGTTGAGCGCGGGCTCGGCGAGCGCATCGGCCCACGGCAGGCCGTCGCGCCGGGCGGCGGCCGAGACGTCGAGCACGGCGCCGCCCAGCCGGACACCGACCCGGGGCCGCCCGCCGGGACGGGCGAAGACCCCGTGGGCCTGGGTCTGCGGGCCGAAGGGGTCCGGCGCGGTCCGGGTGCGCTCTCGTGGCCCGGGGCTCACCCTGCGACCCCGGGGCGGGCCAGCAGGCCCAGCCCGGCGAGGTCCTCGACCGGCTCGACGGTGGAGCACGTGCCGAAGCCGACGAACACCTGCCGCACGGCCGCGGCCTGCCGCTCGTCCAGCGCCTGCAGCACCTCCAGCAGGGGCTCGGGCTCGGTGGCGCCGACCAGGCGGGTGACCGCGGCCAGGTCGGCCCCGGCCAGGGCGGCCGCCGTCGCCGCGAGCAGGTCGAGGAAGCCGTGGTGCAGGAACCCCGTGTCCTCGTCCCGGTGGCGCAGCGCGCCGTGCAGCCCCGCGGTGGCCTTGAACGGCACGCGGGCGGCGACCGCGGCGTGGACGAAGCGGGCGACGCTGTCCACGGGCGGGAACGCCGACGCGCTCGTGCCGCCGGTGCGCAGCTTGGCCCGCACGCCCGCCCGCGCGAGCTCGGGCAGCGCGGCCGCGGCGTCGACGTGGCCCGACAGCTCCACGTGCAGCGCGGCCTCGGCGGGGACCTGCATCCGCACCGTGCGCAGCACCTCGGCGTCCGCGTTCCCCGCCCCGAGCGGCACCTCGAAGGCCACCGCCCGCAGCACCGGGCGGCGGGCGGCCCGCACGGCCTCCCCCACCCCGGTCAGGCCGTCGGGGACCGTGACGGTGACGGGCAGCGGCGCGGACATCCGGCTCGCGACCCCGGTCTCGGCCAGGGCGGCGACCAGGGCGTCCACCCGGTCGGCGCGGACCACGACGGCGCCCAGCAGCTCGGCGAACCAGGCCTCGGCGTACATCTCGCGGGCCTGCACGGCGTCGGAGACCGCGGCGTTGCCGGGCGGGAACGTCGCCGCGTCGTCGAGCAGCCCCGCGAGCAGGACGGGCGGGACGCCGACGACCACGGACGGCGGCGCGGGCTGCGGCCCGGCGGCCACGGCAGCGGTCTCCGCGGGGGCGCGGCCCACCGGCTCCGGGCTGGCCACGGCGCTCACCGCTGCGGCCCCCGCCCGGACCAGGTCCACGCGTACACGCCGTCGTCGCTGGCCAGGGCGGCCTCGCCGAGCTCGAGCGGGCGGAACGTGTCGACCATGACCGCGAGCTCGTCGAAGCGCTCGGCGCCGAGCGAGGCCTCGATCGCGGCCGGCTGCGGGCCGTGGCTGTGCCCGCCCGGGTGCACGGTGACCGACCCCTTGCCGATGCCGGAGCCCTTGCGCGCCTCGTAGTCCCCGTCGACGTAGAACATGATCTCGTCGGAGTCCACGTTCGAGTGGTAGTACGGCACCGGGACCGCGAGCGGGTGGTAGTCCACCTTCCTAGGGACGAAGTTGCACACCACGAAGTTCCACCCCTCGAAGACCTGGTGGACCGGCGGCGGCTGGTGGACGCGGCCCGTGATCGGCTCGAAGTCCGACACGTGGAACGTGTACGGGTAGAGGCAGCCGTCCCAGCCGACCACGTCGAACGGGTGCGCCGGGGTGACGTGGACGGTGCCGGCCAGCCCGCCCGGCCCGGCGCCGCGGTGCTTGACGTAGACCTCGACGTCGGTGCCGTCCCGCACCTCCGGCGCGGAAGGACCGACGAGGTCGCGCTCGCAGTACGGGGCGTGCTCCAGCAGCTGGCCGTAGCGGCTGAGGTAGCGCTTGGGCGGGGCCACGTGGCTGCTCGCCTCGATGCAGTAGGCGCGCAGCGGGCCCGCGGCGGCCACGTCGACGGGCAGCCAGCGGTGCGTCGTGCCGCGGGGCAGGAGCACGTAGTCCCCCTCCCGGGCGTCGAGGTGACCGAAGACGGTCTCCACGCGGGCGGCGCCGCGCTCCACGTAGACGCACTCGTCGCCCACCGCGTTCCGGTACAGCGGGGAGTCCTTGCCCGCGACCACGTAGCTGATCCGCACGTCGGCGTTGCCGAGCACCAGCCGGCGGCCGGTCACGGCGTCCACCCCGCCGGCGCCGGCCGGGTCGAACAGGTCGTGCAGGCGCAGGTGGCGCGGCAGCAGCGGCGTGTTCGGCGTGGTCGTCTGGTCGGGCAGCACCCAGGGCCGGGCGTCGACCAGCGCCGAGGGCACGCCCACGTGGTAGAGCAGCGAGGAGTCGGAGGAGAAGCCCTCCTCGCCCATCAGCTCCTCGTGGTAGAGCCGGCCGTCCGGGTCCCGGTGCTGCGTGTGCCGCTTGCGCGGCACGTCCCCCATGGAGCGGTAGTGCGCCACGCGTCCTCACCTCCGTCGAGGCGTCGTCGTCGACGCCGCATGGACGAGCGGTCCCCGACCCTACCGGCGCGGGCGGCCCCGGGACCGGCGGTGCGCTCAGCGGCCCGGACGCCAGTCCGGGTCGTCGTCCGGGCCGAGCGGCCTCTCGTCCTCCGGGAACCCGCGGCCCACCCGCCAGGTGGTCCCCCGGCGGGGCGGCGGCCGGTCGCCGTACGACACGACGAGCCAGGCGATCCCGCCGACGACCGGGAAGAACAGGACGATGAGCGCCCACGACACCTTCGGCAGCCCCCGGGTGTCCGCGGAGTCCCGCAGCAGGACGTCCAGGAAGCAGTAGAGCGTGAACCCCAGCACGAGCAGGCCGGGCAGCAGCTGGCGCACGAGGCACCCCCCTCGCCGGGGCCTCTCCCCGGACGGGTGACGACGCTGACAGATCCCGGGATCCGACGGAGGGCGGACGGCCGCACCTGCGACGATGTGACCCGCTCGGCGCAACCGGCGCCGCTGCGCCCCTGCCCTGCCCGGAGGACCCGCCCGTGAGCCGCTCCCGCCTGCCCCTCATCACCGTCGGCACGCTCGTGCTCGCCCTGTCCGCCTGCGGCGGCGGCGACGACCCGGCCGCCGCCCCGGCCACCGACGATGCCGTCGCCACCGACGAGGCGAGCGCGTCCGAGGAGGCCACCGAGGAGGCCACGGACGGGGCCACCGACGAGGCGACCGACGAGGCGACGGGGGCCGCGGGCGGCCTCGAGGGCTGCGACCCCGCCTCCCTGGAGACCCTGACCGACGGCGTGCTCACCTTCGCCACCTCCGAGCCCGCCTTCGAGCCGTGGATGGTCGAGAACGACCCGACCAACGGCGAGGGCTACGAGTCCGCGGTCGCCTACGCCGTGGCCGAGCAGCTGGGCTACGACGACGCCACCGTCGAGTGGGTCCGCGTGCCCTTCGACGCGGCCATCGCCCCCGGCCCCAAGGACTTCGACGTGGCGCTCAACCAGTTCTCCATCACCGACGAGCGCCGCCAGGCCGTCGACTTCTCCAGCCCCTACTACGACGTGCGCCAGGCCGTCGTCACCGTCGAGGGCAGCCTCGCCGCGGAGATGACCTCGCTCGACCAGATGGGCGAGCTGCTGTTCGGCGCGCAGGTCGGCACCACGAGCCTGGACGCGATCGTCGACGCCGTGGGGCCGACGATGCAGCCCGCAGGTGTTCAACTCCAACGAGGACGCCGTCAACGCCCTGGCCAACGGCCAGGTCGACGCGATCGTGCTCGACCTGCCCTCGGCGTTCTTCGCCACCGCGGTGCAGCTCGAGGGCGGCGTCATCGTCGGGCAGCTGCCCGCGACCGACGACGCCGAGCAGTTCGGCATGGTCCTCGACCTGGGCAGCCCGCTCACGGGCTGCGTGAGCCAGGCCGTCGACGCCCTCGAGGCCGACGGCACGCTGGACGCGCTCCAGGGCGAGTGGCTCGCCGACGTCGCCGGGGCCCCCGAGCTGTCGTGAGCGCCCCCTCCGTGGGGGCGGGGACGGGGCGGCCGGCGCGTTCCGGCCGTCCCCCCTCGAGCTCGGCCGGCGCGCGGAGCGCGTCCGCCGCTCCCGCCGCTCCACCCTGACCGCGCTGGCTCAGCACGCTCGTCTTCGCCGTCGTGGTCTACCTGGGCGTGACGAGCGCGCCCGGCTGGCCCAGGCTCCAGGCCGGCGTTCTTCGACCTCGACGTGGCCGTCGAGGCGCTGCCGTCGATCCTGCGCGGGCTGTGGCTGAACGTGCGCATCCTCGCGGTCGCGGCGGTGCTCACGGTGGTGGTCGGCATGCTCGTCGCCGTCGTGCGCACCCTGCGCGGGCCGGTCTGGCTGCCGCTGCGCATCCTCGCCACCCTCTACGTCGACCTGTTCCGCGGGGTCCCGCTCATCGTCCTGCTGTACATCGTCGGCTTCGGGGTCCCGGCCCTGCGGTTCACCGAGGGGCGGATCAGCAACGTGCTCCTGGGGACCGTGGCCATCGTGCTCACGTACTCCGCGTACGTGTCCGAGGTCTTCCGGGCCGGCATCGACACCGTCCACCCCTCGCAGCGCCTCGGGGCGCGCTCGCTCGGGCTGTCGTACGCCCAGTCGCTGCGGCTCGTGGTGCTGCCGCAGGCCGTCCGTCGGGTGACGCCGCCGCTGCTCAACGACTTCGTCGCCATGCAGAAGGACGTCGGCCTGGTCTCGCTGCTGGGCGCCGTGGACGCCGTGCGGGCCGCGCAGATCGCCGCCCTGGACGGCTTCAACTTCACCCCGTACGTGGTGGCCGCGCTGCTGTTCGTGCTGCTGTCCGTGCCGACGGCACGGCTGGCGGACTACCTCGCCGTCCGGGCCACGCGCCGCGAGCAGGCGGGGGCCGTGCTGTGACGCCGCCGTCGGGGCCGCCGCGGGAGCCTCGCCGGGCGGCCTGGCCCTGCCCCAGGGGCCGACGCGCGGGCGCGACGTGGTCCTGGACGTGCGCGGGCTGGTCAAGCACTACGACGACACCCCGGTGCTGCACGGCATCGACGTCACCGTGGGCGAGCACGAGGTCGTCGCGCTCATCGGCTCGTCCGGGTCCGGGCAAGTCCACGCTGCTGCGCTGCGCGGCCCTGCTCGAGCCGGTCACCGACGGCCAGGTGCTGCTCGACGGGCAGGACATCACCGACCCGGCCGTGGACGCCGACGCCGTCCGCGGCCGGTTCGGCGTGGTCTTCCAGGCCTACAACCTGTTCCCGCACATGACCGTGCGGCAGAACATCACCCTGGCCCCGCGCGTGGTCCACGGCGTCCCGGCCGCCGAGGCCGACGCCCGCGCCGAGGAGCTGCTGGCCCGGGTCGGGCCTGCTCGACAAGGCCGACGCCTACCCCGACCGGCTCTCCGGCGGGCAGCAGCAGCGGGCCGCCATCGCCCGCGCCATCGCGGTCGAGCCGCGGGTGCTGCTGCTCGACGAGGTGACCTCCGCGCTGGACCCGGAGCTGGTCGGCGAGGTGCTCGCGCTGGTCCGGGAGCTCGCCGAGGGCGGCGCCACCATCCTCATGGCCACCCACGAGATGGGCTTCGCGCGCAAGGTCGCCGACCACGTGTGCTTCCTCGACCAGGGCCGGCTGTGCGAGGAGGGCCCGCCCGCCCAGGTCCTCGGCGACCCCGTCGTCCCCCGCACCCAGCAGTTCCTGCGCCGCGTCATCGAGGCCGGCCGCCTGTAGGAGCGGCGCCCGGCCGGCGCCGTGACGTCGAGAAGGCGGAAGGTGCACGCCACAGGCCGCCCCGCGGTCACCTACCGCCTTCTCGGCGGGCGTGCCCGGCCGCCGGGACCCGGTCCACCTCGCGGGGATGCGTGGTCGGGGCGGCCCTGGACCGCGCATCACCGCAAGGTCGCCGGGGAGGCCGCGGCGGCACGCCCGGCGCACGCACGGCGGCGGGGGTGCCGCGGTCCCCAGACCGTGCGCGGCACCCCCGCCGTCGCCGGTGGTGCCGTGGTCCCGGGTGGCTGCCCGGGACCACGGCGTCGTCCAGGAGGACGGGTCGTGCGGGTGGTGCGGTGGTGCTGGTCGTGCGTGGGTCAGAAGCGGACGCCGCGCAGGTAGGAGTACCCCACCGAGGCTGTCTGGAGCGGGGTGACGTCGGGCTGGTCGTTCTCGACGACGTACTCCTTCACCGCGTGGGCCTTGAAGATCGACGAGAAGTCGACGAAGCCCGTGCCGAGGTCGGCGAAGGCGTTGCCGCCGAAGGGGTTGCCGGGGATCTCGGCGATACCGGCCTCGCGGTCCTTGACGTGGTACTGCAGGGTCTCCTGCGGCGCCGACGCGACGACGTCGATGGCGAAGCCGCGAGGCGGTGGCCTCGGTGGCCTGGCCGGTCTGCAGGCCCGCGGTGACGGCCCAGTACAGGTCGACCTCGAGGTGCACGTACGACGGGTCGAGCTCGCTGGTGAGGATCTCCCAGCCGGTCGAGCCGTCGTCCAGCGTGATGCTGAACTCGTGCGCGTGGTTGTGGTAGCCGTACTGCAGGCCGTAGCTGCGGGCGACCTCGGCCTCGGTGTTCATCTGCTCCGCCCAGCGGTGCCAGTCCGCGGCCGTGCTCGACAGCAGGAACGGCACGTTGATGAAGCGCTGCCCGAGCGTGACGGCGTCCTCGAACTTCCTGTGCATGCCCGCCGGGTCCGGCGTGACCCCGTCGGCCAGCGTCGAGATGGCGTCGTGGCTGGAGCTCGGGAGGATCCCGTTGTCGTCGAGGACCGCCTTGAGCGCCTCGGCGGTGTAGCCGTAGCGCCCGGCGAGCTCGACCTTGCGGTAGCCGTAGGACGAGAGCGTCCCCAGCACCGAGTCGACGGTCGCGGCGTTCGTGATCGAGCGCAGCGTGTACATCTGGATGCTGATCTGGCCGGGCGGGACGCGACGCCCGCGGCCGCGGGAGGCCGCGGCCGCACGGTCGGCGGAGGCCTGCGCCGGGGCACCGGCGAGGGCGACGGTGCCGCCGGCGAGCGCGGCGACGCCGGCTCCGCGCAGCAGGGCGCGGCGGTCGGGACCGGTGCCCGCCTCGGCGGCGCGGAGGGCAGGGGTGGTGGTGTCAGAGCCGAAGCACATCGACGTGCTCCCTTCAGGGAGTCGACCCGGAGGTCGGAGGGGTGGTGGTGACGGTCGGGGCGGGCGCCCCGCGGCCCTCGGCTGTCACGAGACCGACTCCTGGATCGTCGTCGCCTGTCACGGCCTCCAGTGAAACTACACATGAGTTGCGAAAGTCCGCAAGGCTCATACAGAAGTTCTCAGATGTCGGAACTGTCCGTCTGGCCACCCGGCCTGCGGGCAGGACGACGCGCCCGCCGGTCGGGCGGCGGCGGCGGGGCACGGAGGGTCAGCGGGGGCTGAACACCTGGTCGCTCACGAGCCGGACGGCCCCGGTGATGCCGGCCAGGTCGCCGAGCTCGCTCATGACGACCGGCAGGTTGCCGGTGGCCAGCGGCAGGGAGCGGCGGTAGACGACCCCACGGACCTCGGCGAGCAGGGCGTGGCCCAGGTTGGACACCCGGCCGCCGATGACGAGCAGGCGGGGGTTGAAGAACGAGACGAGGTGGGCGAGCACGACGCCCAGGTCGCGGCCGCCCTGCTGGACCATGGCCATGGCCACGGGGTCCCCGCCGCGGCGGCGCGGCCCACGTCGGCCGCGCTGACCTCGCCCGTGCGCCCGAGCACCTCGGCCAGGAACGGGGACCGCCCGGCCCGCGCGGCGGCGAGCGCGTCGCGGGCCAGGGCGGCCCCGCCGAAGACGGCCTCGAGGCAGCCCTTGCCGCCGCACGCGCAGCCGGGGCCGTCCTCCCGCACCCGGATGTGGCCGATGTCGCCCGCGCAGCCGTCGGCCCCCCGGTACAGCCCGCCCTCCACGACGATGCCGCAGCCGATGCCGGTGCCGATCTTGACGAAGAGGAAGTCGCGGGCCCCGCGCGCGACGCCGCCCTGCTGCTCGCCCAGCGCCATGAGGTTGACGTCGTTGTCCAGCACGACGGGGCAGCCGAGCTCGCGGGCCACCGCGTCCCGGACCGGGTAGGCGTCCCAGCCCGGCATGATCGGCGGGCTCACCGGCACGCCGGCGTGGAAGTCCACGGGCCCGGGCACGCCGACCCCGACGCCGCTGGGCCGAGGGCTCGCCTGGGAGGCCATGAGCTCGCGCGTGAGCTGCAGGACCCGGGCCAGGACGACCTCCGGGCCCTCGCGCACGTCGATCGCCTCCGAGCGGCGGTCGCAGACGTCGAGGCGGGCGTCGGTCACCGCGACCTGGAGCGAGGTCGCCCCCACCGCCACCCCGACGAAGCGCAGGTCCGGGGACAGGTCGACCATCGTCGAGCGCCGCCCGCCGCGCGAGGCCGCGGGACCCGCGTCGCGGACCAGGCCCAGCTCCGAGAGGCGGCCCACCTCGGCGGCGACCGTGGTCCGGGAGACGGCGAGCCGGTCGGTGAGGTCCACCCGGGACATCGACCCCTCGTCGCGCAGCAGGCGCAGCATCCGGGCCTGGATGGCGTTCTCGGCGCGGCCGGCCAGGGGGGGTGCCATGACGGGGATGGTGGCACGCCGGGGCGGGGGGCGGGGCCGGACCCTGGGCACGGCTCCCGGCTACCGTGGGCCGATGGAGGTCCTCACCGGGCTCGGCCTGGCCTCGGCCGCGGGGCTCAACGCCTACGTGCCGCTGCTGGCCCTGGCCCTGCTGGCCCGCTGGACCGAGCTGGTCGAGCTGCCCGCGGCGTGGGCGTGGCTGCAGGACCCGTGGTCCGTCGGGGTGCTGGTCGTGCTGCTGCTGGTGGAGGTGACGGCGGACAAGGTCCCCGGCGTGGACCACGTCAACGACCTGCTGCAGACCGTCGTGCGCCCGGTCTCGGGCGGGCTCGTCGTGGGGGCCGGCACCGACCAGGCCTCGCTGGTCCAGGACCCGTCCGCCTGGGTCTCCTCCGGGGACTGGGTCCCGGTGCTCGTGGGGGCGGGCATCGCGCTCGCGGTGCACCTGCTCAAGTCCGGCGGCCGCGCCGTGGTCAACGCCACCACCGCAGGACTGGGGGCGCCCGTGGCCTCGACCGCGGAGGACGTGCTGGCGGTCGGGCTGTCGCTGGCCGCGCTGCTGCTGCCGGTCCTCGTGCTCGTGCTGCTCGTGGTCCTGGTGGTCGGCCTCCTCCGCCTGCGCGGGCGCCGGCGTCGTCGCCGCGAGCGGGCCGCGCTCAGCCGCTGACGCCGGACAGCCGGCCCGCGTCCGCCGCCGACATCGGGCGGTGCAGGCCGTAGCCCTGGGCGAGCACGCACCCCAGGCCCAGCAGGGCCTGCTGCTGCTCGGGCCGCTCGACCCCCTCGCCCACCACGGTGAGGCCGAGCGCCTTGCCGATGAGGACGACCATGCCGGCCATCGACGCGCCGGGGTCCTCGGCGCCCAGGTGCTCGAGGAACGCCTTGTCGACCTTGAGGACGTCCAGGGGCAGGTGCTGCAGGTAGCTGAGCGAGGAGTAGCCGGTGCCGAAGTCGTCGATGGCGATCCGCACGCCCCGGCCCCGGAGGTCGGCCAGGAGGCCCGCCGTGCGGGCGACGTCCTCCAGCATGACGCTCTCGGTGATCTCCAGGACCAGCCGGTGCGGGTCCAGGCCCGAGGCCGCCAGCGCCCGGTCCACCGCGGCCACGAAGCCGGGACGGCGCAGCTGCACCGTCGACACGTTGACGCTCACCGACGGCGCGGGCGCGCGGCCGCCGCGGCCGCGGGGCCACCCGGCCGCCTGCCGGCACGCCTCCCGGAGCACCATCTCGCCGATGTCGTCGATGAGCCCCGTCTCCTCCGCCAGCGGGACGAAGTCGAGGGGGGCGACGACGCCGCGCCCGGGGTGCCGCCAGCGCAGCAGCGCCTCGAACCCGACGACCGCGCCCGTGCGCAGGTGCACGCAGGGCTGGTAGACCACGAACAGCTCGTCGCGGCCGAGCGCCTGCTCGAGGTCCTGCTCGAGCTCCAGGCGGGCGAGCGCGCGCGCCTGCACGGCCGGGTCGAACAGGGTGACCCGGTCCTTGCCGGTCCGCTTCGCCTCGTACATCGCGGCGTCCGCGTCGCGCAGCACCTCGGCCGCCCCCACCCCGGAGCCGGCCCGCGCGACGGCGACGCCGATGCTCGCGGTGAACCCCCGGGACCGGTCCTCGACCTGCAGCGGCTCGCGGACCAGGCCGGCCACCTCGCGCGCCTGGGCCAGGGCGTCCTCGGCGTCGCCCACCACCGGCAGCAGCACGGCGAACTCGTCGCCGCCGAAGCGGGCCACGGTGGCCGAGGGCCGGCAGCCGGACCGCAGCCGGTCGGCGACGACCTTGAGGACCCGGTCCCCCGCGCCGTGGCCGAGGCTGTCGTTGATGGACTTGAAGTCGTCGACGTCGAGGAACAGCAGGGCCACCGAGCCGCCGCCCGGGCCGCCGTCCTCCAGCGCCGCCTCGAGCCGGTCGGTGAGCAGGGCCCGGTTGGCCAGCCCCGTGAGCGGGTCGCCGAAGGCGAGCCCGCGCAGCTCGTCCTCCATCCGGCGCCGCTCGGTGACGTCGCGGACGAAGGCGTGGAAGCGGCGCCGCCCGGCCGTGGTGGTCTGCCACAGCACGAGCTCGACCGGGAACAGGGTGCCGTCGGCGTGCAGGGCGGAGGTCTCGCGGCGGCGGCTGGTGAGGTCCGGGGCGTCGGGGCCCGCGAGGCGTCGCAGGGCCGCGGAGTGGCTGGCCCGCTGCTCCGGCGGGACGACCAGCTCGACCACCCGGTGGCCGAGCGCCTCCTCGGCGGTGCGGCCGAACACCTGCTCGGCGCGCAGGTTCCAGGCCACGACGCGGCCGTCCTCGTCGATGGAGACGAACGCGTCCAGGGCGGTGTCCAGGACCGAGCGGAGCACCTGCTCGCTGTGGCGGAGGGCGGCCTCGGACTCCTTCGCGTCGGTGACGTCGGTGAGCACGCCGAACCACACCACCGGCTCGCCCGGGGCGCCGACCGACCGGGAGGAGGCGACGTCCTGGATGGAGCGGTACCGCCCGTCGCTGTGGAGCATGCGGTAGGAGTTGACGTGGACCGCGGCCGGGTGCGAGGACCAGTCGGCCTCCTGCGCGAGCACCCGGTCCCGGTCCTCGGGGTGCAGCAGGCGGGTCCAGGCGCTGGGGTCGGCCAGCCACACCTCCGGGTCGTGGCCCAGGACGTCCCGCAGCCGGGGGCTCAGGTAGTGCCAGTCGCCGACCTCGCCGGGCGCGGCGATGTAGGCGACCCCGGGCATGGTCTCCACGAGCACGCGGAAGCGCTCCTCGGCCGCGGCGAGCAGGCGCTGGCCCGACAGGTAGCGCTCCAGCAGCCGGCTGTAGTCCCCGGCCCCGGCGGGCGGGACGGGCGGCAGGCCCAGGCCGGGGCGCGCGGGGGCGCGGGGCGACGGCACCTCGTCCACGAGCACCTCCTCCTGCTGCAGGTCCGCCGCGCGGTCGTCACCGGGCGGGGGTCCCGGGCGGGTATCGGCACGTCCGGCCCGTGACCTGAGCCCGGCGCCTCAGCCGACGAGCTCCTGCTCGACGGTCCAGCCCGCGACCGGGCCGTGCCGCTCCTGCGCCAGGGCGACCAGGCGGGCGGCGACCAGGTCCGGGTCGAAGGCCGTGCCGGGCGCGAGCACCCCGCGCACGGTCAGCGTGGCCGCGTGGACGCCCTCCGCCGCCAGGTCCGGCGCCATCCCGACCAGCAGCGCCCGGACCGCGGCCTTCTGGGCGCCGAGGGTGAGGGCGGCGCCGTCCGGCCGGTCGGCCGCGCCGCTGCCGGTGAGCAGCACGCTGCCGCGGCCGACCCGCAGGGCGGGGCGGGCCGCCTCCACCGCGGAGAGCAGGCTGGCCGCGCCCACGGCCAGGTCGGCGAGCAGCTCGGCCGGGCCGACCTGCCCGAGCCGGCCGGGCCGGTAGACGCTCACGTTGTGCAGCAGCACGTCCAGGCGCCCGGTGTGCGCCACGAAGCGGCGCACCGCCGTGGCCAGCGCGTCGGGATCGGCCACGTCGACCGCCGCCCAGCCCACGTCCACGCCGTGCCCGTCCGCCTCGACCGCGGCGGCCAGCGCGGCCAGGGCGGGCTCCCGGCGGGCGAGCAGCGCCACGTCGTGACCGGCGGCGGCGAACGCGCGGGCGGCGGCCAGCCCCAGACCGGGACCGGCGCCCACGACCACGGCGACCGGCCGCCCGGCCACCCCGGTCGTGCCCCCGGTCGTGCGGCCGGTCGTGCCTGCGTCGGTGGTCCCCGTGTCCTCCGGCATCCCGTGAGCATGGCCCAGCCGCCCCGGCGAGGAAAGGCCCCGGACGTGCCGGGCGGACGGGACGGGGCGGCGGGAGGACCGACGAGCGGGCCCGACCGGCGCGCGCGCCCCCGGCGGGCGAGGATCAGCCCATGCACCCGTGCGCGCACCGGCCGAGGACGACCCGCACGTGAGGGAGCCGAGCGCAGGCCGCACCGGCCCGCCGGCCGGCACCGCCGGCCAGGCCGCCGACCCCGCGGGCCCCGTCGGCCCCGACCGCGGTGAGGCCCCGGCGTGGTCGCCGACCCGGGCGGCTGTCGTGCTGGGCATCCTCTGGGGCCTGGCGTCCATGGGCACCTCGGCCACCAGCGTCGTCATCGGCCCGCTCGCCGCCGAGCTCGGGCTCGGCACCTCGGGCGCCGCGTGGGTGCTCACCGCGTTCGCGCTCGCCTTCGCGGCCTCGACCGCGGTGTTCGGGCGGGTCGCCGACTCGGTCGGGCCCGCGCACGCCGTTCCTCGTCGGCGGGGCCATGCTCGCCGTCGGGGCCTCGGTGTCCGCCGCGGCGCCGGACTTCGTCGTCCTCGTGCTCGGCCGGCTGCTCCAGGGCCTCGGCGCCGGCGCGATCCCGGTGCTGACCACCACGGTCCTGTCGTCGCGCTACGCCGGGCGCGACCGCGCCGTCGCGCTGGGCCGCACCAACTCCGTCGTGCTCGTGCTCACCTCGGCCGGGCCGCTCGTCGGCGGCGCGCTCGGGCGTGCTGGTCGGGCTGGCGCGGGCCGTTCCTGCTCCCGCTGCTCGTCCTGCTCCTGCTGCCCGCGGCCGCCCGGTTCGCCCCGGCCCGCGGCACCGGGGGCCGCTTCGACGCCGTCGGGGCCGGGCTGGTCGCCGGGCACCGCCGCGGTGCTGCTCGCCCTCGTGCAGACCGTCGGCGACCCCGGACCGGTGACGGTGGTCACCGGGGTGCTCGTCCTGCCCGCTGCTGGTCGCGCTCGTGGTCGTGGGTGCGCCGGCACCCGCACGGCTTCGTGCCCGCCGAGGTGCTGCGCGAGCAGGCCGTGGTCCGCGCCGGGGTGGCCGGCGCCGGCGATGCCCGTCGTCTACTTCGCCGGGCTCGTGGCGGTGCCGCTGCGAGCTCGCGCCAGCAGGGCTGGGACCCGTTCCAGAACGGGCTGCTCCTGCTGCCGGGGGCGCTGCTCGGGGCGCTGGTGTCGTTCAACTCCGCCCCGGTCCTGGCCCGGCTCGGGCGGCGCGGGACGGCCGTGCTCGGCCTGCGGCCTGTCCGCGGCGGGGGCGCTGGTCTCGGCCGGGGTCGGGCTGTCGCCGTGGCTGGCCGGGGTCGGGCTTCGTCGGCATGAGCACCGGCTACGCGCTGGCCCAGCCGTCCCTGGTCGGCGTGGTCGCCGCCGCGGTCCCGGAGCGGCTGCGCGGGGCCGCGCTGGGCCTGTTCACGCTGACGTTCTTCATCGGTGCGGGCCTGGGCTCGGCGGTGGTCGGCGGGCTCGGCGACCTCGTCGGCCTGCCGGGCGCGCTGGCCGTGGCGGTCGTCGCCCCCGTGGTCGGGATCCTCGTGCTGCTGACCGCGCGGGCCTCAGCCGCGTGGGGCGGCCGCGCGGGCGACGCGTAGCCCCCAGGCGACCAGCGGCAGCTGCAGCGGCAGCCGGGCCAGCGCGCCGACGACGTAGGGCCACGGCCGGCGCCGCCAGAGCCACGACCATCCAGACGTTGGCGGGGAACACCGCGACGAACAGGCCGGCCGCGGCGAGCCCGCCGGCCCGACGGGTCTGCGGCCGCAGCAGCAGCAGCCCCGTCACCAGCTCGGCCAGGCCGCTGGCCACGGTCCAGAACCGGCGCGAGGGCGGCAGCCAGCGGGGGACGATCGAGTCGAAGAACGCCGGGCCGCACCAGGTGCCCGGCGCCCGAGACCGAGCAGCACGCGCCGCCGAGCGCCCGGTGCTCGGCCGGGCCGGCGGCCGGGGCGGCGGGCCCGTCCGGCGAGGGCCGGCCGGCCCGCGCGGCGCACGACCCGCCGCGCCCGCTCGGACCGCCCGCCGGGCGGCGGGCGGGCAGCGGGCGGCGGGCCGGGATCTTCACAGCGAGCGGTCGCGCGGGCCCACGGGGGCGGGCAGCCGGGTGCTGCCCCGGACGGCGGCGTCGACCGCGGCCGCGCAGGCCCGCCCGTCGGCGATGGCCCACACCACGAGGCTCGCGCCGCGGGTCGCGTCGCCGCAGGCGAACACGCCGTCGGCGCTGGTCGCCCAGCGGCCGTCGACGCTCGACGGTGCCGCGCTCGCCGGCCACCCCGACGCCGGCCTCGCCGAGCAGGTCCTCCGCGCCGGTGCCCACGAAGCCGGTCGCCAGCAGCACGAGGTCGGCGGGCAGGTCGCGCTCGGAGCCCTCGACCGGACGGAACGAGCGCAGGCCGGTCTCGTCGAACGTGCGCTCCACGGTGCGGACCCGGACGTGGGTCACGCGGCCCTCGTCGTCGCCGACGAAACGGACCGTCTGGGTGGCCCAGGACTCGACGACGCCCTCCTCGTGGGCCGGGCTCTTGCGGTGCACCCGGTTCCACTGCGGCCACGGGTTCGCGACCGCGTCGCGCACCACGGGCGGGGTGGGGTTGTGGTCGAGCACGGTGACCGAGGCGGCGCCCTGGCGGTTGGCCGTGCCCAGGCAGTCCGCCGCGGTGTCGCCGCCGCCGATGACCACGACGTGCTTGCCCTGCGCGGAGACCCGGACCTGCTCGGTCTTGCCGGCCACGTAGCGGTTGGCCTCGGGCAGGAAGTCCATGGCCTGGACGACGCCGTCGAGCCCGCGGCCCTCGACGTCGAGCTCGCGCGGGGCCAGCGCGCCCGACGGCGAGCACCGACGGCGTCGAACTGGCGGCGCAGCCGGGAGACGGGCATGGCCTCGGAGCCGACCTCGACGCCGGTGACGAAGCGCGTCCCCTCGGCCTTCATCTGCTCGACGCGGCGGTCGATCGCGCGCTTGGGCATCTTGAAGTCGGGGATGCCGTAGCGGAGCAGGCCGCCCACCTCGTCGGAGCGCTCGTAGACCACGACGGTCCAGCCCACCCGGGTGAGCTGCTGCGCGGCGGCCAGGCCCGCCGGGCCGGAGCCGACGACGGCGGCCGTGTGCGAGGTCATCCGCTCCGGGGGCAGCGGCACGACCCAGCCGGAGTCCCAGGCCTTGTCGATGATCGACAGCTCGATCTGCTTGATGGACACCGGGTCGTCGCTGATGGCCAGGACGCACGCGGCCTCGCACGGCGCCGGGCAGAGCCAGCCGGTGAACTCGGGGAAGTTGTTCGTCGCGTGGAGGCGGTCGATGGCGCGCCGCCAGTCCGCGTCGAGGACGAGCTCGTTCCACTCCGGGATGAGGTTCCCCAGCGGGCAGCCCTGGTGGCAGAACGGGACGCCGCAGCCCATGCAGCGCGAGGCCTGGGCGCGGACGACGTCCTCCTGCTGGCGCGCGTACACGGGGTCGAAGTCGCGCAGGCGCAGCTCGACAGGACGCTTGGGCATGTCCTGGCGGGGCGTCTTGGTGAACCCCCACGGGTCGACGGGCATGGCGCTCAGGGTACGGCCGTGTCCGGGGCGTGGACACAGGGTCCACGTCCCGGACGCGTCGGACGTCCGACCGGCGTCGAGGGCGCACGGGCCGGGCACGGACGCGGACCCGGTGCGTCCCGGGCCCCCGCGACCTGGGGTACTGCGCCCGGGCGGTGCACCGGGTCCGCACCTGTGCCCGACCACCGGAGCACACGGCAGGCGCCGCGGACCCGGCCCGAGGGCCGAAGGACCGGTGCCTTGTGCTCGGGTGGTCGGACTGGCCCCGCCCCGGCCCGCCCGCGTCAGCCGCGGGCGGCGGCGTTCGCCTGGACCGCGGTCGAGACGTACGCGGCCAGCCCCGGCGCGAGGTCCTCGTAGGTCTTCGTGAAGCGCTCGTCCTCGACGTACATCCGGCCCAGGCCGGCGTGCATCTCGGGCGAGCAGTCGTAGAACCGGCTGCTGATGTGCTGCCGGTGCTCCTCGGCCACCGCGCGCGCCGCCTCGCCGTCGGCGGGCTCCCCCGCCTCCAGCAGCGCCACGAACCGGCCGTTGATGCCGTCGACCTCGGCCGCGACGTCTGCCCAGTCCGCCTTCGTGTAGCGCGAGGTGCGCGCCGCCGACGTCCGGTAGGCGTCCGTGCCGCCCCAGCGCTCCTCGGCCTCCCGGGCGTAGTCCTCCTCGTTCTCGGCCCAGCTGCTGCCGAACAGCTCCCGCTTGTCGGCCTGGGTCAGCTCGGTCCCGCTCATGCTCGCCTCCACCTCGGTCTCCAGGGCCGCCCGCACCTGCTGCAGGCGGTCGATCCGCTCGCTGACGCGGTCGAGCTGCTCCCGGACCAGCCGGAGGCGGTCGTCCACGTCACCGTCGAGGAGGGCGGCGACCTCGTCCAGGGCGAACCCCAGCTCGCGGTGCACGAGGACCGCGCGCAGCCGGTCCAGGTCCGCGCCGGTGTACACGCGGTACCCGGCGTCCGTGCGGCCCGACGGCACCACGAGCCCGAGGGCGTCGTAGTGGTGCAGGGCACGGACCGTGGTCCCGACGGCCTCCGCCGCCGGGCCCACCGTCCACGTCCGCTCGTGCGTCACCGTCGCCGTGGCCCCCGTCCTCCTCATGGCACGAGCGTGCGGCCTGACGCCGCGTCAGGGTCAAGCCTTCTTCGTCGACCGCTTCGGCCTCACGCCCGGGTCGCTGGTGGCCGACGCGGCCGACGGCGGCTGCCGGACCACGGGGTCGTACCAGTGCAGCCCGGTGGACAGCAGGCGGGAGGCCTCGTTCGGCCCGGTCGAGCCGGGCGCGTACGGGTAGACGGGGATGCTCGCGCCGATGAGCTGCTCGACCACCCGCCACGCCTCCTCGACCGTGTCCTGGCGGGCGAAGCGGCGCTGGTCGCCGTCGAGGATGTCGTCGAGCAGGCGCTCGTAGGCGTCGTCGGACTCCCCGAGGCTGGACTCGAAGTCCACGTCCAGCGAGATGGGCTTGGTCGCGAACGTCCGACCGGGGCGCTTGGCCTCGATGGCCACCGAGACCCCGCCGTCCCCGCCGAGGCGGAACCGGATGAGGTTGGGGTGCGGGCGCGGCGCGGCCTCCCCGGCGAAGAGCAGGGTGGGCGTCGGCTTGAGCTCGATGACGGCCTCCAGCGCCGTGGTGGCCATGAGCTTCCCGGTGCGCACGAACCACGGCACGCCCGACCAGCGCCAGGAGTCGATCTCGAGCCGGAGGGCGGCGAAGGTCTCGACCTGGGAGTCGGGCTTGACGCCCGGCTCGTCGAGGTAGCCGTCGAACTGGCCGTAGACGACGTCGTCCGGGGTGATGCTGCGGGTGGCGCGCAGCACCTTCACCTTCTCGTCGCGCAGCGCGTCCGCGCCGCCGCCGGACGGGGGCTCCATGGCCAGCACGCACATGATCTGGAGCAGGTGGTTCTGCACCACGTCGCGGACCGCGCCGACGGAGTCGTAGAAGGCGCCCCGGCCGGCGATGCCGAAGCTCTCGGCCATGGTGATCTGCACGCTGGCGACCTTGTCGCGGTTCCAGACCGGCTCGAACAGGCTGTTGGCGAAGCGGAAGGTCAGCAGGTTCTCGACCGTCTCCTTGCCCAGGAAGTGGTCGATCCGGAAGACCTGGCTCTCGTCGAAGACGCGCCCGATCGTCTCGTTGAGCTCGCAGGCGCTGGCCAGGTCGCGGCCGAACGGCTTCTCGACGATGACCCGCGCCCCGTCGGTCAGGCCGTGCTCCTCCAGCTCGGCGACCACGGTGGGGAACAGCGACGGCGGGATGGCGAGGTAGTGCGCGGGGCAGCCCGCCTCGGCCGCCCGCAGCCGCTCGGCCAGCTGGTCGTAGGTCTCGTCGAGCAGGTAGTCGCCCTGCACGTACTGCAGGCGCGCGACCAGGGCGTCGACCGTCGTGGCGTCGGCACCGCCCTTGACGTGCGCGGCGAGCGACTCGCGGGCCCGCCCGCGCAGGGTCTCGTCGTCGCCCTCGCTGAGGGCCACCCCGATGACCGGGATGCCCAGCCGTCCCTTGTGCTCCAGCTCGTACAGCGCCGGGAACAGCTTCTTGAAGGCCAGGTCTCCCGTGGCCCCGAACAGGACGAGGGCGTCGCTGCGGGTCATGGTGATACCTCACCACGCCCGGGCACCGCAGTCCTGCCGGAGCGGTCCTGCCGGAGCGGTCCTGCCGGAGCGCTCCTGCCGGAGCGTGAGGGCCGTTGGGCCGATCGGGTGACGCCCGGACCCGGGGCTCCTGCCCGGCCCGTCGCCGGCCGATGCCCCACCGGTCCCCGTGCGCCCGCGCGCCGGCGACCGCGGGCGGCCGCGCGGTCCGCGCGCAGGACGAGGACACGAGGAGCGCCACGGTGACCAGACACGGACGGCTGCGGCCCTCGCGCGGCACGGCGGCGACCGTGAGCCTGGCGCTGGCCGCCGCGGTGGTGTCCGGCCTCGTCGCCGTCCACGGCAGCGTCCCCGCCCCGGCCGGGACGCCGTCCGCCCGGCCTGCCGCCGTGGCCCCGGACCTCGACCCGTCCCTCCCGACCGACGGGGTCGCCGCGGCCCGCCCCGAGGCCGACCACCAGGACCCGCCGGCCACGCCCGCGACCGGCCCGGCCGTCCCCGCCGGCGCGCCCTCCGTCACCACGACCGCGTCAGGCACGACCGCCTCCGGCACGACCGCCTCCGGCACGACCGCCTCCGGCACGACCGCCTCCGGCACGACCGCCTCCGGCACGACCGCCTCCGGCACGACCGCCTCGACCACCCCCCGGACGGTCCCCGCGACGAGCCCGGCCGCGCCGGATGTCGCCGCCGGCGGCCCCGCCACGACGACGACCCCCGGCACCCCCGCCGCTGCGCGTCCTGCCGCGGTGCGTCCCGCCGTCGCCCGCCCGGCCCCCGGTGTCGTCACCGGGACGCTGGTCCGGGCCTGGGCCGAGGACCACGTCCCCGTGGGCCGCGCGAGCGGCAGGGCGCACGACGCCGAGCTGCTCGCCTGGGTCGACGGCCCGGGCGACGACTACCCCGTCGTCGCCGCCGACGTCCGCGACGTCGAGGACGGCGCGACGGTGACCACCGACCTGGCGGCCGTCGACGCCTCCGGGCGGCACCCGGCGCGGGTGCTCGCGGTCGAGCCGCCCGTGGTCGCCGCGGGCGAGCTGCTGTACGGCGAGGGCAGCGCCGACGTGTACGGCGTGGCCGCCGCCGCCGTGGTCCACGACGTCACCGTCGTGCTGGCGACCCCCCGCGGCGCCGCCCGCGACACCATGACCACGGCCACGCTGGCCGCCTCGGTCGACGGCGGCGTCAACACGTTCTGGTCCCAGCAGAGCCGGGGCCAGCGCGGCTTCCGCACCGTGGCCCGCCACGACTGGCTGGCGCTCGGCTCCACCTGCTCCGACCCGCTCGGGCTGTGGAACGAGGTGGCCAGCAAGGTCGGCTTCGTGTCCGGCCCGCGCAAGCACCTGCTCGTCTACATCCCGCCCGCGGCCGGCTGCGGCGCCGGGCTCGGCACCGTCGGCAGCCCCGACGCGGGCGGTCGGTCCTGGGTCGGGTACTCCAGCACCGCGATCGTGGCGCACGAGCTGGGCCACAACCTCGGGCTGGGCCACTCCAACGGCCTGCTCTGCCCGTCGACCTCCGACGGGGCGTACGCCTCCGGCACCTGGAAGTCCTCGTGCGTGGTCCACGGCTACCGCGACTACTACGACGTCATGGGCGTCTCGTGGGCCAACGTGGGATCGCTCGCCGCGCCGCAGGCCGACGCCCTGGGCCTGCTCCGCTCCACCGAGAAGCTGACGACCTCCACCCCGGTCCGGGTCCAGCTGGTGCCCGCGAGCACCGACGGGCTGCGCGCGCTGCGCATCGACGACCCGGGCGGCACCTACTGGGTGGAGTACCGGACGGCGACCGGCTGGGACTCCTGGCTGGCGGGCAACAGCAGAGGCCTGGACGCCGGCGTGCTCGTGCACCGCACCTCCCCCGCCGCGGCCCGCGAGGTGCTCCTGCTCGACGGCACCATCGCCTCCGGCGCCCGGACCGACGACTGGCGCGCGGCCCTGCAGCCGGGCGGGTCGTTCACCACCGCCTCCGGCGCGACCCGCGTCGTGGTCGAGGAGTCCGGCTCGTGGGGGACGAGCCTGGTCGTCTACCGCGGCGGCGTCGGGCCGGCCACGGTCAAGCCTCCCGCCGACGGCGCCCAGGTGGAGCTGCGCGGCCCCACCACCGCCCCCGCCGCCGGCGTCGTCACCTTCTCCGGCGTGGCCACCGCGCCCGAGGGCACCTTGGCCTGGGAGCTGGTCTCGGGCGGCGTCCGGGTGGGCGGCGGCACCACCCGCACGGGCGCCAACGGGGTCTTCGACACCTTCCAGGTCCCGGTCAACCTGCCCCCGGGCGAGGTCACCTTCCGGGCGTGGGTCCCGGACGACTCCGACGGCGAGCGGGTCCTGACCGGCCCCGGCCTCAGCGACGAGGTCGTGGTCAGCGTCAGCTGAGCGGCCCCAGCGACCGCTCGGCCGAGCGGCCTCAGCGACCGGCCGCGAGACCCTGCCCGCCCCGGGCGTTGGCCGCGGCGCGCAGGAACCCGCCCTCGACGCCGACCACGCAGGTGCGCCCGAGCTGCCAGCCGTCGGTGAGGTGCACGTCGTGGCCGCGACGGCGCAGGTCGTCGACCACGGCGGGCGCGGTGCGGTCCTCGACCACGAGGACGCCCGGCTCGGCCAGGCGCGGGTGGAACGAGCTGGGCGCGTGGTCGCTGTGCAGCATGGGCTCGTCCAGCAGGGACTGCAGCGGGGTGAGCAGCGACGGCGGCTCCCCCGTGCGCCGGCCGTGCTCGGCCGCGGCCGCCGCACGGACGAGGAACACCGTCGTCCACTGGTCCTGCTGGTCGCCGCCGGGCGTGCCGAGCGCGAGCCACGGCTCGTCCTCGCGCAGCACCAGGGTGGGCGACAGCGTGGTCCGGGGCCGGCGCCCCGGGCGCAGCGAGGCCGGCAGCCCCGCCTCGGTGCGGAACATCTGCCCGCGGGTGCCCAGCGGGAAGCCGAGCGCGGGGACGACCGGGCTCGACTGGAGCCAGGCCCCGCTCGGGGTGGCCGAGACCACGTTGCCCCACCGGTCGACGACGTCCAGGTGCACGGTGTCGCCCCGGGTCAGCCCGCTGCGCTGGACCGTCGGCTCCCCCGCCCCGGCCCCGCCGCCGGCCGCCCCCGACCCGGACGGGTCGAGCACGACGGCCGGCAGGCGCGGCGTCCGCCCGCCCGGCGAGCCCGGCCGCAGGCCCAGGTCCGCCCGCTCGCCCACCAGGCCGGCCCGCTCCCGCAGGTACGCCGGGTCGACGAGCTCCGCCACGGGCACGGGGTCGTCGGCGGAGTCGCCGTACCAGGCCTCGCGGTCCGCCATCGCGAGCTTGGTGGCCTCGGCCCAGGCGTGCAGCCAGGCCGGGTCCTCGGCACCGTCCGCGTCGCGCAGCGGCCCGGACCCGACACCGAGGGCGTCGAGGACGCCGAGCGTCTGGAGCATGACCGGTCCCTGGCCCCAGAGGTCGGTCTTGCACACGGTCAGCCCTCGGTAGGTGCCGGTCGCGGGAGCCTCGACCGTGGCCCGCCACGCGGCCATGTCGTCGGCCCGCAGCAGCCCGCCGTGCACCTCGCCGGAGGTGTCGAGCCACGCCGTGGTCGAGCAGAACGCGTCGACCGCCTCGGCGACGAAGCCGGAGTACCAGGCCTGCCTGGCCCGCTCCCACTGCTGCTCGCGCTCCCCGGTCCCGGCCTCCTGCACCACCCGCCGGTAGGTCGCGGCCAGACCGGGCAGCCGCAGCCGCGAGCCGGGCCGCGGGGCGCCGTCCGGGCCGTCCCCGACCAGGTACGTCTGCGCCGACGGCTGCCAGTGCTCGCGGAAGTGCCCGGCCATCCGCTGCACGGTGGCCGACACCCGGTCCAGCACCGGGGCGCCGTCCTCGGCCAGCCCGATCGCGGGGGCCAGGACGTCGGCCACCGACCACGTCCCCCACCGCTGGACCAGCAGCGCCCACGCGCCGAACGAGCCGGGCACGGTGGCCGCCAGCAGGCCGGTGCCCGGCACGTGGTCCAGCCCGAGGTCGTCGAACACCTCGGGCGTGGCCGCCGCGGGCGCGACGCCCTGCCCGCAGACCACCTGCACCGGCCGGCCCGCGGGCTTGAGGACGACCGGCACCTCGCCGGCCGGGCCGTTGAGGTGGGGCTCCACCACCTGCAGGGCGAAGCCGGTCGACGCCGCCGCGTCGAAGGCGTTGCCGCCCCGCTCGAGCACCGACTGCCCGACCGCGGTGGCCAGCCAGTGCGTGCTGGCCACCATCCCGAAGGTGCCGGTGAGCTCGGGGCGGGTGGCAGGCAGGCTGGTGGCGGTCACCCGGCCGATCGTGCCGCCGGGACGCCCGCCCGGCGAGCCGGGCCGGCCGGGCTCAGGCCGCGACGGGCGACAGGAAGTCGTCCCAGGCGGGGTCGCGCTGCTCCGCCCCGGTCACCACCCAGGCCGCCCCGCGCGGGGTGTACGGCCGCGAGCGCATGGTCCAGCCCATCTCGTCCGCCGTCCGGTTGCCCTTGACGTTGTTGCACCGCACGCAGCAGGCGACGAGGTTGGCCCAGGTGTCCGGCCCGCCCCGCGAGCGCGGCATGACGTGGTCGACGGTGGTCGCGGAGGCGCCGCAGTAGACGCAGCGGTGGGAGTCGCGGCGCAGCACCCCCCGCCGGCTCACGGGGACGCTGCGCGAGTACGGGGCCCGGATGTAGCGGCGCAGGATGATCACCGACGGGCGCACGAACCGGCTGGAGGTGGACACGACCTCGTCGGGGTGCGCCGCCAGCACGGTCGCCTTGCCCCCGAGGACGAGCACGACCGCCCGCCGGAACGACACCACCGCCAGCGGCTCGTAGCCGGCATTGAGCACCAGGGTCCGCATCAGCACCTCCCGCAGACATGACGCAGGCGCCGTCCCACGGGGGACGACGCCTGGGTGGAAGGACCGCCGGGCACATGCCGGCGGACGAAGCAGTGGCTGCTCCTGGCCGGCCTGCCCGCGCGCACCAGCGCTCCGGGCCCGGCGGGGACGCACCCACGGCCGCGGGCCCGCGCCGTGCGGCGTGGACCGTGCACAGCAGGAGCGTAACCCTCGACCCCCGCCGTGGGGCAGCGGGTTCCTGCGCGGGTCGCGGGCTCGCGACCGCACGGGACCGGACCTAGGTTCGCGGCATGCCTGGTGACGACGCGACGGCCGGACCCGCGACGCGGGGCGGCGACGGCACCGCCGTCGTCTGGTTCCGCCGCGACCTGCGCCTGTCCGACCACCCCGCCCTGCTCGCGGCGACGGGCTCGGACGGGCGGAGCGGGCCCGGGCCCCGCCGGGTCGTGCCGCTCTTCGTCGTCGACCCCGCGCTGTGGGAGCCGTCGGGCGGCCCGCGCCGGGCGTGGCTGGTGCGCTCGATGCGCGCCCTGGACGAGGCGCTGGGCGGTGGGCTCGTGGTCCGCCGCGGCGACCCCGCGCAGGTCGTTGCCGAGGTGGCCCGCGAGGCGGGCGCGGACGAGGTGCACGTCAGCGCCGACTACGGCCCGTACGGGCGGCGCCGCGACGCCGCCGTGGCCGAGGCGCTGCAGGCCGCGGGCGCCCGTCTGGTCGCCACGGGCTCGCCGTACGCGGTCGGCCCAGGGACCGTCCGCAACGGCAGCGGCGAGGCCTACAAGGTGTTCTCGCCGTTCGCCCGGGCGTGGCTGCGGACCGGCTGGTCCGAGCCGGCGGCGCCCGCGGACGGCTCGGCGGGCGAGGTCGCGTGGCACCGGGTGCCGGGCCGGGAGTGGCCCGAGGCGCCCGACCTCGGCACCACGGTGCTCCCGCCGGTCGGGGAGACCGCGGCCCACGAGCGGTGGGAGGAGTTCCTCGACGAGCGCGTCACCGGCTACGCGGGCGCCCGGGACCGGCCCGCCGTAGCCGGGACCTCGGCCATGAGCGCGCACCTCAAGTACGGCGAGGTCCACCCCCGCACCCTGCTCGCCGACCTCGGCCGGCTGCTGGGCGACGGGCGCCTCGCCCAGTCCTCCCGGGAGTCCCTGGAGACCTACCGCAACGAGCTCGCGTGGCGGGAGTTCTACGCCGACGTGCTGTGGCACCACCCCGGCAGCGCCCGGGACTACCTGCGCCCCCAGCTCGCCGCGATGCGCCACGACGACGTGTCGTCCGGGACCGGTGCCGAGCGGCTCCGGGCCTGGCAGGAGGGCCGCACCGGGTTCCCGTTCGTCGACGCCGGCATGCGCCAGCTGCGCGCCGAGGCCTGGGTCCACAACCGCGTCCGGATGGTCGTGGCCAGCTTCCTCGTCAAGGACCTGCACGTGGAGTGGCAGCACGGGGCGCGCTTCTTCATGCAGATGCTGCGCGACGGCGACCTGGCCAGCAACCAGCACGGCTGGCAGTGGGTGGCGGGCACCGGGACCGACGCGGCGCCGTACTTCCGCGTGTTCAACCCCGTGACCCAGGGGCAGAAGTTCGACCCCGACGGGGAGTACGTCCGCCGCTACGTTCCCGAGCTCGCCCACCTGCCCGGCGGGGCGGCCCACACCCCCTGGGAGGTCGAGGACGGCTACGCCCACGGCTACCCGCAGCGCGTCGTCGACCACGCCGCCGAGCGGCTCGAGGCCCTGGCCCGCCTGGGCGAGGTCAGCGGGGGCTGACCTCGCCCACGTCGAAACGCGCTGGACGACCGCGCGGAGACCGACGTACCGTTCTCGCACACGGAAGGGAGGTGATCCGAGCTGTGAAGAACTCTCGGACTTGTGAGGTGGCTGTCCGCTGACGCGGCCCGCCAGGACCTGACTGTCGGCGAATCTCCGTCAGCCACCGCAGCCCCCGGGTGCCGCACCTCGTCCATGCGGCTCGTGACCTAGACCGTCACGACCCCGGGGGCTGTTCCATGCCCTCTCACCGACCAGGGGCCGGGCCTCTCAGGGCTGGAACAGCACCGCCCGGTTCCCGTCCGGGTCCCGCAGCTCCGCCGTCCGCCCGCCGCCGCCGGCCTGCCCCAGGGGCACCAGCAGCCCCGCGGCCGACACCCGGGCGAGCTCGGCGTCGAGGTCGTCCACCCCGAGCACGACCGTGGAGCGGCCGGCCCGCTCCGGCTCCTGCCACACCTGCAGCCCGGCGCCGTCGAGGCGCCACTCCAGCAGGCCGTCCATGGGACGGGCGTCGGGGCCGCGGCCGAGCAGCGCGGTCCACCACGGCTCCGCGACGGCGACGTCGGACACGGTGGCCTGGGCGATGACGAACGAGAAGGTCATGCCCGGCTGACCGGCGGGACGGCGCGATGTCATCGGCGCGGCTCAGGGCTGGCGGCGCTCCACCCGCCAGTCCTCGGCCACGTCCAGCCGCCCGGTCGCCCCGCGGGCCACGTAGACCAGCCGGTCGTGCAGCCGCGAGGGCCGCCCCTGCCACAGCTCGACCTCGGCGGCGCGCACGAGGAACCCGCCCCAGCGGGGCGGCAGCGGCACGTCGTCGTCCTGGCCCGTGTCCGGCCAGCGGCGGCGCAGCCCCGCCTCGCGCTCCTCGAGGACCTCCCGGCCCGCGACCGGCGCGGACTGCTCCGAGGCCCACGCCCCGATCCGGGAGCCGTAGGGGCGGGAGACGAAGTAGGCGAGGACCTCCTCGCGGGGCAGCTGCTCGACCGGCCCGCGCACGTGGACCTGCCGCTGCAGCGGCACCCACGCGAACAGCAGCCCGGCGCGCGGGTCCGCCGCCAGGTCGCGACCCTTGCGGGAGCCGAGGCCGGTGTAGAACCGGAACCCCAGCCCGTCCAGGCCCTTGAGCAGCACCGTGCGCGCCGACGGGCCGTCGGGGCCGGCGGTGGCGACGACGACCGCGTTCGGCTCCACCACCGCGGGGCTGGCCGCGGCCTCGTCGAACCAGGCGCGGAACTGGGCCAGCGGGGTGGGCGCGAGGTCGGCCTCCTCCAGGGTCCCCGCGTCGTAGGTCACTCTCAGAGCAGCGAGGTCGGGGTCCGGCACGTCGGTAGTCTCGCCGTCGAGGACCCACCGCACGACTCGTCGGGGAGCGCCATGACCGGTACGGACCACGCCACCGCCCAGCAGCCCGCGGACGCGGCCGGCCTGCCGCGGGTCGCGCACGGGCTGGAGGGGGTCGTCGCCTTCGAGACCACCATCGCCGAGCCGGACCGCGACGGCGGCGCGCTGCGCTACCGCGGCGTCGACATCGGCGAGCTCGCCGGCGTCGTGCCCTTCGAGCAGGTCTGGGGCCTGCTCGTGGACGACGCGCCCACCCCGGGCCTCGTGCCCGGCGAGCCGCTGCCCCTCGCGGTCCGCACCGGCGACGTGCGGGTCGACGTGCAGGCGTCGCTGCCCACGCTGGCCGCGACGTGGGGGCTGCGCCCGGTCCTCGACGTGGACGCCGCCACCGTCCGCGACGACCTGGCCCGGGCCAGCGACGCGGTGCTGTCGTTCACGGCGCAGTCCGCCCGCGGCGAGCAGCCCGTGGTCCCTGCGGACCGGGTCGCGCAGGCGGCCACCGCCGCCGAGCGCTTCATGGTGCGCTGGCGCGGCGAGCCCGACCCCCGCCACGTGGCCGCGGTGGACGCGTACTGGGTGAGCGCCGCCGAGCACGGCATGAACGCCTCCACCTTCACCGCCCGCGTGGTCACCTCGACCGGCGCGGACGTGGCCGCGGCGCTCGCGGCCGCGGTGGGGGCGATGTCCGGGCCGCTGCACGGCGGCGCCCCCAGCCGGGTCCTCCACATGCTCGACGGGGTCGAGGAGCGCGGCGACGCCCTGGCCTACGTCCGGGCGGCGCTGGACGCGGGCGAGCGGCTCATGGGCTTCGGGCACCGGGTGTACCGGGCCGAGGACCCCCGCGCCCGCGTCCTCCGGGCCACCGCGGAGCGGCTCGGGGCGCCGCGCTACGAGGCGGCCGCCGCGCTGGAGCAGGCCGCCCTGGCCGAGCTCCGGGCCCGCAAGCCCGACCGGGTGCTCGCCACCAACGTGGAGTTCTGGGCCGCCGTCGTCCTCGACTTCGCCGAGGTGCCGCCGGAGATGTTCACGCCGATGTTCACCTGCGCCCGCACCGCCGGGTGGGCGGCGCACGTGCTGGAGCAGAAGCGGACGGGCCGGCTCATCAGGCCGTCCGCACGCTACGTGGGCGAGGGCCCCCGCAGCCTCTGAGCCCTGCGACCATGGCGGCGTGGAGATCCCCGCCGCCCTGCTGCCCGTCGACGGCCGGTTCGGCTCGGGACCCAGCCGCATCCGCCCCGCCCAGGTCGAGGCCCTGCGGGCGGCCGGCGCCGGCCTGCTCGGCACCTCGCACCGCCAGGAGCCCGTCCGCGCCCTGGTCCGCACCGTCCGCCACGGCGTGGCCGAGCTGTTCGGCGCACCCGAGGGCTACGAGGTGGTCCTCGGCAACGGCGGGTCGACCGCGTTCTGGGACGTCGCCACGTGCGGGCTGGTCGAGCGCCACGTCCAGCACCTCGTCCACGGCGAGTTCGCGGCCAAGTTCGCCGCGGCCACGGCCCGGGCCCCCTTCGTCGCCGGCTCCGACCACGTCGTCGCCCCGCCCGGGCAGCTGGCCCGCCCGCACGCCGTGGCGGGCGTGGACACCTACGCCTGGCCGCACAACGAGACCTCGACCGGTGTGCTCGCCCCGGTGCAGCGCGTGCCCGGGGCCGACGACGGCGCCCTCGTCCTCGTCGACGCGACCTCGGCCGCCGGCGGCGTCGCGGTCGACGTCTCGCAGGCCGACGCCTACTACTTCGCGCCGCAGAAGGCCTTCGGCTCCGACGGCGGGCTCTGGCTGGCGCTGCTCTCGCCGGCGGCGCTCGAGCGGGCGGAGCGCCTGGCGGCCACCGACCGCTGGGTGCCGGAGTCGCTGTCGCTGGTCGCTGCGGTCGCCGCCTCGCGCAGGGACGAGA
Source organism: uncultured Actinomycetota bacterium (assembly GCA_963750335.1). Taxonomy (GTDB): domain Bacteria; phylum Actinomycetota; class Actinomycetes; order Actinomycetales; family JBBAYJ01; genus Aquipuribacter. Next base: position 186,064 of record CAVVQD010000008.1, on the reverse strand, counting down.
CCCTCAACACCCCGGCCGTCGCCACCCTGCTCATGCTCGCCGAGCAGGTGACGTGGCTGCTGGAGCAGGGCGGCCTGGACTGGGCCGCCCGCCGCTGCCTCACCTCCTCCGGGCTGGTCTACGCCTGGGCGGAGGACCGCCCGTGGGCCGCCCCGTTCGTCACCGACCCGGCGCTGCGCAGCCCCGTCGTGGTGACGGTCGACCTGGACGGCGTCGACGCGGCGGAGGTGAGCCGGGTGCTGCGGGCCCACGGCGTCGTGGACACCGAGCCGTACCGCAAGCTCGGCCGCAACCAGCTGCGCATCGGCACGTTCCCCTCGGTCGAGCCGTCCGACGTGGAGGCCCTGCTCGCCTGCCTCGACCACGTGGTCGAGCGGCTCGCGGGGTGAGCACCGCCGCCGGCGGCCTGGCCCCGCCGCTGCGCCGGGACGCGGTGACCGCCGCCGGCTACTCGGCGATCGTCGCCTGGGGCTGGTTCGTGTTCGCCTCCGGACCGGTGCTGCCCCTGCTCGGCCTGGAGATGGGGCTGTCCAAGACCCTCGTCGGGCTGCACGCGACGTTCCTGTCGATCGGCAGCGTGGCGGCGGCGCCGCTGCTGGTGCCCGTGGTGCGGCGGGTGCGGCGCTGGGGGGCGATGACGCTCGGGGCCGGGCTGACCGCGCTGGCGGCGGCCATGCTGTCGGTCGGCTCGCTGCTGCCGGGCCCCGGGCTCGCCCTCACCCTGGCCGGGATGGCCGCGGCCGGCTCCGGGGGCACGTTCCTCACCGCGACGGCCACCGCGGTGCTCGACGGGCACCACGCCCGCTCCTCCGCCGCCGCGGTGAGCGAGGCCAACGGCGCCGGGTCGGGGATCGGCTTCGTCGCACCGCTGGCCGTCGGGGCCAGCGTGGCCCTGGGGCTGACCTGGCGGCCCGCCCTGCTGCTCATGGTGCCGCTCGCCCTGGCCATGGCGCTGCTGGTCCGCCGGGTGCTGGAGGCCGACCGCCAGGGCCTGGTCGACGGGGCGGCGCTGCGGGCCGCGCCCACCCCCGCCCACGGCGAGGACGGCCGCCGCATCCCGCTGCCGCGCCGGGTCTGGGTGATCCTCGCCGTGGTGATGACCGGCGTGGGCATGGAGGTCAGCCTCAACACCTGGTCCGCAGAGCTCCTGCGCGAGCGCACCGCGCTGGACGCGGCGGGGGCCAGCGCCGTCGTCGCCGCCTTCGCCCTCGGCATGACGGTGGGCCGCTTCGGGGCGGTCCCCCTGGCCCGGCGCTGGACCAGCGGGCGGCTGCTGCGCGCCGCGGTCGTCGTGCTCGGCACGGGGTGGACGCTGCTGTGGCTGTCCACGCTCGCCTCGACCGGCTGGGTGGTCCCCGCGGTCGTCGGCCTCGCGCTGAGCGGGGCGGGCGCCGGGGCCTTCTTCCCGATCGGGTCCGCGTGGCTCGTGCGCAGCACCGAGGGGCAGGCCGAGCGCGGCATGGCCCGGGTGAGCATCGGCGTGGGGCTGGCCGCCGGGTCGGTGCCGTTCCTCGTCGGCGTGCTCGCCGACCAGGTCGGGATCCACCTGGCCCTGGTCGCGGTGCCCGTCCTGCTCGTCGTGGTCTCCGCGAGCCTCGCCGTGCTGTGGAGCCGCCAGGTCCACGACTGACGCCCGGGCCGGGCCGGGCCGGTCGGCTCAGGCCGGGGCGGCGGCGTCGAGCAGGTCGGCGAGCCGGGGCCGCACCCCGAGCGCGGCGCACGTCTCGGCGAGCTCCTCCGCGAGCCCGGCGGGCGCCGCCGCCCGGGTCCGGACCGCCCGGAGCAGGGTGTTGCGCGGGGTGTGCTCGGGGTCGACGAGCTCGACGGCGTCGGTGCGGTAGCCGTGCAGGCGCAGCAGGTCCGCGCGCAGGGCGTCGGTGGCGGTGTCGAGCAGCCGGGCCCGGAGGATCCCGTCGCGCAGCATCGGCCGCAGGGCCGCCCCGGCCCCGTCGACGGCGTGGCCGGCACGGGCGTCGACCTGGCGGCGCAGGTCCTGGTGGCAGCAGGGCGCGGCCAGCACGACCTGGGCGCCCCAGCCGACGGCCTGGGCCAGCGCCTCGTCGGTCGCGGTGTCGCAGGCGTGCAGCGCGAGCACGACGTCCGGCGGCTCCTCGGGCCGCCAGGCGCCCGCGGAGTCCACGACGAACCGCACCCCGGTCTCGCCGACGGTCCGCACCAGGGCGGTGTTGCGGGCGATGACGTCCTCGCGGACGTCGACCCCGACCGTCTCCACCGGGCCCCGCCGGCTCAGCCAGCGGTGCGCGGCCAGGGTGAGGTAGGCGTTGCCGCAGCCGAGGTCGACCACGCGCAGCGGACGCCCCGACGGCTGCGCGGGCACCACGTCGTCCAGACGGCCGAGGAACGCGTCGACCTGGCGGCGCTTGGCCGCCCCCGCACCCACCGCGTCGAACAGCGGGTCGTCGGGGGCGAGCCGGTGCTGCTTGGCCCGGTCGTGCGTGCCCGCGGACGGCGGCGGCCCGCCCGCGGCGGCCGGGGCGGAACGGTGGACCTGGGCCTCGCCGCGCTTGGTGACGCGCAGCTGGAGGGTGCCGCCGGCGTGCTCGACGTGCCAGTTGCCGTAGGGCTCGGCGAGGAGCGCGTCGACGGCCTGCTCGAGCCCCGGCCCGTCCAGGGTCCGGGTGAGCGGGGCGACCTCGTGCCGTTCGGTGACCACGACCCGCCGCCCGGCCGAGACCGTCACCGCCCGCAGCTCGACCCGCGGCACGGCGGGCACGGCGCCGCGGCGCCGGCCCGCGGCGACGGCCCGGAGCAGGTCGTCGCCGAGCAGGAGGGCGCGGACCTCGGCCAGGGCGACGGCCAGCGGCTCGCTCACGCCACGACCCGGTCGTGCCCGGCGTCGTGGTGCTCGCTCTCGCGCGGCGAGGTCTCCAGCCGGAGCCGGGGCCGGGCGTCGGCGTCGTAGTGCAGGTCGACCACGGAGCGGCGGGCGAGGAACACCAGCGCGGCGAGCCCCGCGGCCAGCGCGGTGACCCCGCCGACGGCGATGGTCCACCGGGCCCCGAAGGTCTCCCCGACCCAGCCGATCACGGGGGCACCGAGGGGGGTGCCGCCGATGAACACCGCGAAGTACAGCGCCATCACGCGGCCGCGCAGCTCGGGCGGGGTGGACAGCTGCACGGTGGAGTTGGCCGCGGTCATGAGCGTGAGGGCGCTGAGGCCCACCAGCACGAGCGAGGCCGCGAAGCTCCAGTAGGTCGGCATGAGCGCGGCGATGCTCGACGTCACGCCGAAGGCCAGGACGGCCCCGACCACCAGCCGCATCCGGGCACGCCGACGGCTCGCGGCCAGCAGCGCACCGGTCAGCGAGCCCACGGCGAGGAAGGTGCCGAGCAGGCCGTAGGACTCCGGCCCGCGGCCGAACTCCATGCGGGCCATCACCGCGGTGGTCAGCTGGAAGTTGAGCCCGAACGTGCCCACGACGAACACGAGGAACAGCACGAGCAGCACGTCGTGGCGGGTGCGGACGTACACCGCCGCCTGCTGCATCCGCTCCCAGCCGCTGAGCCCGCCGGTGCCCTGGCCCGGGCTGCGGGTCCGCGTCATCGCCAGCACGGCGACCGTGAACGCGAAGGACACCGCGTTGATGAGGAACACCGGCCCGGTGCCGGTCCAGGCGATGAGCAGGCCGGCGGACGCGGGGCCGAGCAGGCGCCCCAGGTGGAAGGTCGCGGCGTTGAGGCCGATGGCGTTGGGCAGGTCCTCGGGCGGCACGAGCGAGGTGACGTAGGTCTGCCGCGCCGGGGCGTCGAAGGCCGTGACCACGCCGAGGGCGAGCGCGAAGACGTACACGTGCCAGACCTCGGCGGCGCCCGCCAGCACCAGGGCGCCGAGGCCTGCGGCCAGCAGCCCCTGCAGCGCCTGGCTGATCTGGAGGATGCGCCGCTTCTCGAACCGGTCGGCGATGAGCCCCGCCCACGGCGCGAGCAGCACCATGGGCAGGAACTGCAGCCCGGTGACGACCCCGACGGCGAGCGCGGAGTCCTCGGTGAGGTCGACGAGCACGAGCCAGTCCTGGGCGACGCGCTGCATCCACGTGCCCGTGTTGGACACGATCGCCGCGCCCGCCCAGAGCCGGTAGTCGCGGTGGGCGAGCGAGCGGAAGGTGCCGGCCCCGGGCCGGCGGCCGTCGCTCACGCGTCGCTCAGCCGGTCGAGCAGCTCCGCGGCCTGCGCCAGGGTGCGGCGGTCCTCCTCGGACAGGCCCGCCAGCTGGTGGCAGAGCCACTCGTCGCGGCGGCGGCGGGTCTGCTCGACCGCGTCGCGCCCGGCGGGCGACAGCGAGACCACGTGGGCACGGCCGTCGACCGGGTGCGCCTCGCGGGTCACCAGGCCGGCCTCGAGCAGGCCGGCGACGAGGCGGGTCATCGACGGCGGGCGGACCCGCTCGTGCCCGGCCAGCGCGGCCGAGGTCATCGGGCCGTGACGGTCGAGGGAGCCGAGCACGGCGTACTGGGAGTCGCTGATGGCGTCGTCGGACTTCTCGGCGCGCAGCCGGCGGACCGTGCGCATGAGCGCGACACGGAGGTCGGCCGACAGCGCGCCCGGGGAGGCGTCCGCGCGGGCGCGGCGGGGGGTGCTGGCGGGGGCGGACATCGCCGGCGATCGTACCAGCGGACCGTTAGCCCGGCTAATCAACCTCGGGAGCGGGCGGACCTCTCAGGCGCCGGGGCGGGCGACCACGTGGCCGTTGGCCTGCAGCACCGGCTTGACCACGACGCGGTCGACGTCGACGTGCGGCGGGCGGGTGGCCACGAAGGCGACGACCTCGGCCACGTCGTCGGCCGTGATGGGCGTGGTGCCGGCGTACACGGCCGCGGCGCGCTCGGCGTCGCCGTCGAAGCGGACCAGGCCGAACTCCTCGGTCTGCACCATGCCCGGGGCGACCTCGGAGACCCGGATCCCCTCGGCGTGCAGCTCCCAGCGCAAGGTCTCCGTCACGGCCCGGACCGCGTGCTTGGCGGCCACGTAGCCCGCCCCGCCGGGGTAGACCTCGGAGCCCGCGATCGAGCCCATCACCACGACGTGGCCGGCGGCGCTGGCCCGCAGCCGCGGCAGCAGGGCCTGGGTGACGCGCACGACGCCGAGGACGTTGGTCTCGTACATCCAGCGCCAGTGCTCCAGGTCGGCCTCGACCACGGGGGCCAGGCCCTTGGCCCCGCCGGCGCAGTGCACGACCAGGTCGACCGAGCCCAGGTCGGCGAGCGCGTCGACCATGGCCGCGACCGAGGCGTCGTCGGTGACGTCGAGGGCGACGGCCCGCCCGCCGGTCTCGGCCGCCACCTCCTCGCAGCGCTCGACGCGACGGGCCGCGCAGACCACGTGGAAGCCCGCCGCGGCCAGCGCACGCGCGCTCGCGGCCCCGATCCCGGAGCTCGCGCCGGTGACCACCGCGGTGCGCACGGCCGGGCTGGTGGGGCTGGCGCCCGGGGACGCGTCCTGCGGCATGGCGTCACCCTGCCAGACGGGCTCCTAGGCTGGCGGGGTGGGCCGTCGTCAGCTGGTCAGGGTCACCGAGCCCCTCGCCATGGACCCGGTGCGCCCGGCCGTGCTCGGCACCGCCGCCATGGCCGTCGCCGTGGTCGTCCTGCTGCTCGTGCGCGACCAGCTGGACCCCGCCGACCGGTGGTGGCTGTGGGCCGCCGTGGTCGGCACCGTGGCGGGCGCCCTGGGGTGCCTCGCCGCGGTGCGGGTGCGCCGCGATCAGACGGTCGGGACGGTCCCCTCGTCGGACCCGTCGACCGGCGACCCGTCCGCTGCACCGTCCGCTGCACCGTCCGCTGCACCGTCCGTGGTGTCGACGACGAGCCCCGCGGACGGCAGGTCCACGGCGGCCTCCGACGGCGTGGGCGCCTCGACCTCGACGACCTCGACCGGTCCGACGTCGGCGACCGGCTCCCCGGGCCCCGGCCCGTCGGTCTGAGAGACGGCACCCGCGGCGAGGGGCTCGACGACCGGCTCCGGCACGGCCGGCTCCACGACCGGCTCCGGCACGGCCGGCTCCACGACCGGCTCCGGCACGGCCGGCTCCACGACCGGCTCCGGCACGGCCGGCTCCACGACGGGCTCCGCGGGCAGGGGGTCGGTGTCCAGGTCGGGGCGCAGGTCGTCGATGAGCGGCAGGTCCGGCTCCTCGGCCTCGTCCTCGGCCAGGCCGGTCTCGCTGTGGGCGCCGCAGCCGTGGTCCATGGCCACCACGCGCCCGTCGGCCGGCGACCAGGCGTTCGCGCAGACCCCGAAGGACTGGCGCAGGCTCCCGGTCAGCCCCACCAGGTAGCCGCAGGTGGAGCACGGCGCGTCGGCCGCCCGCGTCTCGGGGTTGTCCGGGCCGGCGTCCCCGGCGTACCAGCGGCCGGCCGCGTCGACGCGGCCCTCGCGGTTGAGCACCCGGCGCCGGCCGAGGCCGAGCTCCCACTGGACCGTCGTCTCCTCGCCGGAGAACGCGTCGTCCCAGCCGTCGGGGACCGCCTCGAAGCCCTCGTCGAGCATCGGGTCCTCGTCGCGGAACGGCAGCACGTCGGTCTCGCCGAGGTCGCCGGGGGCGATCCGGTCCGACCACGGCAGCCAGGACGGGGCCAGCAGCGCGCCGTCCCCGGGCAGCAGCACGACCTCGCTCACCGTGGCGACCCGGGCGCGCGGCACCCGGGCCAGGACGACGGTCCACTCCCAGCCGCGGTAGCCGCGGTGGGTGCTGGCGAAGCGGTGCACGGTGACGCGGTCGGTCTCGGCCGCGACGCCCAGGTGCTCGCCGACCTCGTCCGCGCCGGCCACCTCGAGGGCGGCGGCCCGGGCCTGCTCGACGGCCGCGGCCCCGACCGTGTCCAGCTTGGCGGCGCGCGGGGCCCTGGCGGTGGCCACGCTCAGGCGTCCAGGTCGTCGGCCACGGCGCGGAGCACCAGGGCGACCTTCGTGCCGACGGCCTTGTCCGGGTAGCGGCCGCGGTTGAGGCCGGCGGACACCCCGTCGAGCAGCTTGATGAGGTCCTCGACGATGGCCGCCATGTCGTCGGCGGGCTTGCGCGCCCCGGCCCGCACGGACGGCGGGGCCTCGAGGACCCGGACGCTGAGCGCGGAGGGTCCCTTGCGACCGTCGGCGACGCCGAACTCGACCCGCGTCCCGGGCTTGAGCTCGGAGGTGCCCGTGGGCAGCGCGTTGGCGTGCACGAAGACCTCGCCGCCGTCGTCGGAGGCGACGAAGCCGAAGCCCTTGTCGACGTCGAAGAACTTGACCTTGCCTGTGGGCACGTGGACCTCAAAACCTCGGGCGGACCCGGCAGCCGGGACCAGGGACGGACGGACCGGATCGCGGCGCACGCGGGACCGTGCTGCTGCGGACGGTGCAGGGCAAGCCTAACGCGGTCGCGCGGTCGGCCCCGTGGCCGCGGCCCGGCCTCTAGCGGTAGACCTCGGGCGCCGCGAGCAGGTCGTTCATGGCCCCGGAGCGGAAGGCGCGCAGCTCCACCTCGCGGTGGCCCTGGGCGCGGACGGCGGCGGCCACGGCGTCGCGGTCCCCCTCCGCGAGCGCGGCCAGGCAGGCGGCGTCGAGCTCGACCCGCGCGGCCCCGTCGCCCAGGTCGCGCACCCGCAGGTCCGCGACGGCACGGCCACGGTCCCGCAGCTCCTCGCGCACGGCGGCCTCGGCCCGCTCGACCCGGTGCAGCAGGGCCGGGGTGATCTGGATGCCGTAGGCGATCCGGCTGCTCAGGCAGGCCGCGGCGGGCTTGTCCCAGGTGGGCAGGCCCCAGTGGCCCGACAGCGCCCGCACCTCGGCCTTGCTCAGCCCCGCGTCGGCCAGCGGGGTGAGCGCGCCCACCTCGGCCGCGGCCCGGATCCCGGGCCGGAAGCCCGCGCGCAGGTCGTCGGCGTTGGTGCCGGTGGCCACGTGGGCCAGGCCCAGCCCCTCGGCCAGCGGGACGAGCACCGACATCAGCTCGGTCTTGCAGAAGTAGCAGCGGTCGCCGCCGTTGGCGCGGTAGCCCTCGCGGGCCATCTCGTCGGTGCGCGGCTCGTGCCAGGCGACGCCCAGGTCCTCGGCCAGCCGCCGGGCCGCGAGCACCTCCGCGCCGGGCACCGCGTCGGACACGGCCGTCGCCGCGGCCACCCGGTCCGGGCCCAGCGCGCGGACCGCGGCCGCGAGCACGAGCGCGGAGTCCGCCCCGCCCGAGAAGGCGACGAGCACGGAGCCCGCGCCGGCGAGCACCCCCACCAGCGCCTCGCCCAGCTGCTCCGGGGACCGGCCGCCCTCGCCGTCGCGCACCACGGGGGCCGCGCCCCGGTCCGACCCGTCGCCCACGGTCCCGACGGCGGGGGCGTCCGCGCGGGGCCGGGTGCTGCTGCTCGCCGTCCTGCTCACCCCCACGACGGTACGCGGCCCCGGTGGGGGCGTCGCGCCCGGCGGCGTACCGTGGAGCGGATGTCCACCAGCCCTGCCCCGGCGGCCGCCCGGGCCCGTCGCGAGCCGCCGCGCAGCCTGGCCGACGACCTGCGGGGACGCGACGACGCCGAGCTGGTCGAGCTGCTCCGGGTGCGGGGCGACCTCGCCGTCCCCGTGCCGACGGACCTGGGCTCCCTCGCGGTGCGGGCCACGACCCGGGCCAGCGTGCAGCGGGCCCTGGACCTGCTCGACGCCCCCGCCCTGCAGGTGGTGGAGGCCCTGGCGGTGCTGCCCGAGCCGGTGGGGGCCGCCGCGCTCGGGCGGGCGTGGGGGGCCGACGCCCGCCCGCAGGTGGCCCGGCTGCGCGCCCTGGCCCTGGTGTGGGGCACGGCCCGCTCCCTGCGCCTGGTGCGGGTGGCCCGCGAGGTGCTCGGCCCCCACCCGGCCGGTCTGGGCCCGCCGCTGGAGCAGGTGCTCGAGCGCCGCAGCCCGGCCCGCGCCACCGGCCTGGCGGCGGCGCTGGGCCTGGGCGAGCACGGCGACCCCGTCCGCGCCCTGGCCGAGGTGTCCGCCCTGCTCGGCGACCCCGTCCGGCTGCGGGCCGCCCTGGCCGGCGCGCCGGCCGGGGCCGTCGAGGTGCTGGACCGGCTGACCTGGGGCACCCCGGTCGGCGAGCACCCGGCCGCCTCCGCCGACGGGCCGGTCGGCTGGCTCGTGGCCCACGGCATGCTCGCCGTGCTGGAGCCCGGACGCGTCGTGCTGCCGCGCGAGGTCGGCCTGGCCCTGCGCGACGGGCGCACCCACCGCACCCCCGCCACCGCGCCGCCGCCGGTCGAGGGCGTCCCGCTGCGCCCCGGCACGGCCGCCCACACCGCCGCGGCCTCGGCCACCGAGGCCGTGCGCCTGGTGGGCGAGGCGCTCGGTGTGGCGGGGCGGACCACGCTCACCGCGCGCCGGACCGGCGGCCTGGGGGTGCGGGAGCTGCGCCGCGTCGCGGTGGCCCTCGACGTGGACGAGCCGGTCGCCGCCCTCGTCCTGCAGGTGGCGCACGCCGCCGGCCTGCTGGGCACGGACTCCGAGGAGTCGCCCTCGTGGCTGCCGACGACGGCGTCGGACACCTGGGCCGAGGAGCCCGTCGAGGTGCGGTGGGCGGGCCTGGCCACGGCGTGGCTGGGCAGCGAGGCCGTGGCCTCGCTCGTCGGCACCCGCGACCGCGGCGGGGCGGTGCGCGGGGCGCTGTCCGACGACGTCCGCCGGCCGAGCTCGGCCGCGCTGCGCCGCGACGTGCTCGGCGAGCTGGCCGGCGTCCCCGAGGACCGGGCCGCCCGCACCGAGGAGGTGCTCGCCCGCCTGGACCACCGCTCGCCTCGCCGCGCCGGCCCCGGCCGGGACGACCTCGCGGCGCGGCTGCTCGAGGAGGCGGCCTGGCTCGGCCTCACCGGCCAGGGCGCCCTGTCCGCACCGGGCCGCGCGCTGCTGGACGGGGACGCCCCGGGCGCGGCCCGCCTGCTCGCCGCCCTGCTCCCCGACCCGGTGGACCACCTCCTGCTGCAGGCCGACCTCACGGCCGTCGCCCCCGGCCCGCTGGTGCCGTCGCTGGCCGCCGAGGTGGACCTGGCCGCAGAGGTGGAGTCGCGGGGGGCGGCCACGGTCTACCGCTTCACCCCGGACTCGGTGCGCCGGGCCCTGGACGCCGGGCGGACCGCCGACGAGCTGCTCGCCGTGCTCGAGGAGGCCAGCCCGACCGGGGTGCCGCAGCCGCTGTCGTACCTGGTGCGCGACGTCGCCCGCCGCCACGGCCTGGTGCGGGTGGGCAACGCCTCGTCGTTCCTGCGCGCCGAGGACCCGGCCGCCCTGTCGGAGCTGCTCGTGGACCGCCGCCTGGCCGGCCTGGGGCTGCGCCGGCTCGCCCCGACCGTGCTGGCCGCCGACGCGGACGGGCCGGTGGTGCTGGAGGCGCTGCGCCGGGTGGGTCTGGCGCCCGCGGCCGAGGCGGCCGACGGCAGCCTGCTCCTCACCGTGCGCCCCGCCCGCCGGGCGGCCGCGCGCAGCCGCCGGCCGGTGACGGTCACCGCGCCCCGGCCGCCGACGGCCGAGGAGCTGGCCGAGGCGGTCGGCCGGTGGCGACTGGCGGAGTCCGGGCCCCGGCCGGGCAGCGTCGAGCTGCCCTACCTCGACCCCCGGGTCAGCCTGGAGGTGCTGCGCGACGCGGTGAGCGCGCGGCGCCCGGTGTGGGTGGGCTACGTCGACGAGACCGGGCGCACCACCCGCCGGCTGCTCGACCCGCTCACGCTGTCCGGAGGCCGGCTGACCGCCGTGGAGGCCGGCCGGACGGGCCCGCGGACCTACTCCGTGCACCGCGTCACCGGCGTGGCCGTCGTGCCCGAGGTGCCAGACTGACCGGCCACGAGGACCGCCGGGCGGCCCCGGCCGTCGCCCCAGCCAGGAGGACCGCATGAGCGAGCACGACGACCGCCCGCAGGACGGCACGGACCCCACGTACGCGGACGGGGCCCCCGGCACGGACAGCTCCTACGGGGCCGACAGCAGCTACGGCCAGGGCACCGGCTCGTCGGCCGTCGGCGGCGCGTCCGCCGGCACCGGCTCCGAGGGCGGGTCCTCCGGGAGCGGCGCGTCCGCGTCCGACCCCGCGGCGGCACCGGCGACCGGCGCCACCCCCGCGGCCTACCCGCCGCCCGCGCCCTACCCGCCGGCGGGGCAGGGCGACACCGGGACCCAGGGGCAGCAGCAGCCGTACACCGGCCCGGTCGCCCCCGAGCAGGGCCAGCAGCCCTACGGCGCAGCGCCCTCCGGGCCGCAGGCGTCCGGTCAGCAGGCGTACGGCCAGCAGCCCTACGCCCAGCAGCCGCAGCAGCCGCAGCAGCCGTACGGGGACCAGCCCTACGCCCAGCAGCCCTACGCGCAGCAGCCGCGCCCTACGGCCAGCAGCAGCCCTACGGCCAGGGCTACGGCCAGAGCGCGGCCTACACGTCGACCCCGCAGCCCTACGCCTACGGCCCGCCCCCGCTGTCGCCGGAGGCCGAGAAGGTCCGCTCCGCGGCGGTGCTGTGGACGGTCCTCAACGGCGTGGCGATCTTCGCCTGCGCCAACGTGCTGTCGATCGTCGGCGTGGTCCTCGCGGCGCTGGCCATCGGCCGGGCCCGCGACGACGTCCCCGCGGCCCGGACCCTCGTCCGGTGGTCCTGGATCACGTTCGCCGTCGGTTTCGCCTTCTGGCTGCTCATCGCCATCGGGTACCTCGTCTTCTTCGTGGTGCTCGGAACAGCGAGCATGGCCGGAGAGTTCTGACCTCTGTGACCGACGGACCCCTGATCGTCCAGTCCGACCGGACCCTGCTGCTCGAGGTCGACCACCCCGACGCGGCCGCCTGCCGGCGGGCGATCGCGCCGTTCGCGGAGCTCGAGCGGGCCCCGGAGCACGTGCACACCTACCGCCTCACCCCGCTCGGGCTGTGGAACGCGCGGGCGGCCGGCGTGGACGCCGAGCAGGTCGTGGACTCGCTGCTCACGTACTCCCGATACGCGGTGCCCAACGCGCTGCTGGTGGACGTCGCGGAGACGATGTCGCGCTACGGCCGGCTCCAGCTGTCCAAGCACGAGGAGCACGGCCTCGTCCTCACCGCGCTGGACCAGCCGGTGCTGGAGGAGGTGCTGCGCAGCAAGAAGGTCGTCCCGCTCGTCGGCGCCCGCGTCGCCACCGACACCGTCGTCGTGCACCCCAGCGAGCGCGGCACCATCAAGCAGGTCCTGCTCAAGCTCGGCTGGCCCGCGGAGGACCTCGCCGGGTACGTCGACGGCGAGGCGCACGCCATCGACCTCGACCTGGGCGGCACGGACGACCACCCGGCGTGGGACCTGCGCCCGTACCAGGCCGAGGCCGTCGACGGCTTCTGGCACGGCGGCTCCGGCGTCGTCGTGCTCCCGTGCGGGGCGGGCAAGACGCTGGTGGGCGCCGGGGCGATGGCCCGGGCCCGCGCGACCACCCTCATCCTCGTCACCAACACCGTGTCCGCCCGGCAGTGGAAGGACGAGCTGCTCCGGCGCACCTCGCTGACGGAGGAGGAGATCGGCGAGTACTCCGGCCAGCGCAAGGAGATCCGCCCCGTCACCATCGCCACGTACCAGGTGATGACGACGAAGCGGAAGGGCGTGTACGCCGCACCTCGAGCTGTTCGACGCCCGCGACTGGGGCCTGGTCATCTACGACGAGGTGCACCTGCTCCCGGCGCCGATCTTCCGGATGACCGCCGACCTGCAGGCCCGCCGGCGGCTCGGTCTCACCGCGACCCTGGTGCGCGAGGACGGCCGCGAGGGCGACGTGTTCTCCCTCATCGGGCCCAAGCGCTTCGACGCGCCCTGGAAGGACATCGAGAACCAGGGCTACATCGCCCCGGCCGACTGCGTCGAGGTCCGGGTCACCCTGCCGGAGGAGGAGCGCCTCGTGTACGCGGTCGCCGAGCCGGACGAGCGCTACCGGCTGTGCGCGACGAGCGAGCAGAAGACCAAGGTCGTCGAGCAGCTCGTGGCCCGGCACCGCGGCGAGCCGATGCTCGTCATCGGGCAGTTCATCGACCAGCTCGACGACATCGCGGCCCGGATCGACGCACCCCTCATCAAGGGCGAGACGACCGTCAAGGAGCGGCAGCGGCTCTTCGACGCCTTCCGCTCCGGCGAGATCACCACGCTGGTCGTGAGCAAGGTCGCGAACTTCTCCATCGACCTGCCCGAGGCGGCCGTGGCCATCCAGGTCTCGGGCGCGTTCGGCTCCCGGCAGGAGGAGGCCCAGCGCCTGGGCCGGGTGCTGCGGCCCAAGGCCGACGGCCGCACGGCCCGGTTCTACGCCGTGGTCGCGCGCGACACCCAGGACCAGGAGTTCGCCCAGCACCGCCAGCGGTTCCTGGCCGAGCAGGGGTACGCCTACCGGATCGTCGACTCCGACGACCTGGCCGGCGGCACCGCGGACGTCACCCCCGCCCTGGACTGAAGCGGCCCGCACCGCCGGGCAGGATGGGCCCCGTGCCGGACGCGTCGATGTGGGGCCAGGCCCTGCTCGTCGCCGCCGGGGCGCACCTGGGCCTGCAGCTCGTCGTCCACCTCGTGGTCTACCCGGCCCTGGCCGACGCCTCGGCGCGGGCCCCGGCGGGCGAGGTGCCGGCGGCCCACCGCCGGCACATGCCCCGGATGAGCCTCGCCGTGGCCCCCGTCTACGCCGGCCTGGTCGTCGCCGCCGCCGGGGCCGCGCTCAGCGACCCGTCACCGGCCCGGCTGCTGGCGGCGGCCGCCGTGCTCGCGGTGCTCGGGGTCACCGGCCTGGCCGCCGTGCCCGCCCACGAGGCCGTGCTCGCGGCGGAGGGCCCGCCCGGCCGCGCCCGCGCGCAGCGCCGCCTGGCCCGCGCCGACCTCGTGCGGCTCCTGCTCGGCGTCGTCGTCGTGGCGCTGGCCTGGGCCGGCGCGTGAGCCCAGGCCACGTCCAGGAACTTCCCAGCCCGGCCCGGCATTGTCTGTCTGTGGTGACCCCTGCCCCCTCCGCGCCCCGCCTGCTCGTGGTGGACGACGAGCCGTCCATCCGCGACCTGCTGAGCGCGTCGCTGCGCTTCGCCGGGTACGACGTGGTGACGGCGGCGGACGGCTCGTCCGCCCTGGCCCAGGCCGAGAAGCACCGCCCGCACCTGGTCGTGCTCGACGTGATGATGCCGGACATGGACGGCTTCGAGGTGACCCGCAAGCTGCGCGAGCGCGGCCGGGACGTGCCGGTGCTGTTCCTCACCGCGCGCGACGACGTCGAGGACAAGGTCATGGGCCTCACCGTCGGCGGCGACGACTACGTGACCAAGCCGTTCAGCCTGGAGGAGGTCGTCGCCCGCATCCGCGCCGTCCTGCGGCGGACCGGCGTCGTCGGCGAGGACGCCGGGCACGTGCTCGCCTTCGCCGACCTCGAGCTGGACGAGGACGCGCACGAGGTGCGGCGCGGCGGGCGGGTCGTCGACCTGTCGCCCACGGAGTTCAAGCTGCTGCGCTACCTGCTCCTCAACCCCAACCGGGTGCTGTCCAAGGCGCAGATCCTCGACCACGTCTGGGACTACGACTTCGGCGGCGACGGCGCCATCGTCGAGTCCTACATCTCGTACCTGCGGCGCAAGATCGACGCCGACGCCCCGCCGCTCATCCACACCAGGCGCGGGGTCGGGTACGTGCTGCGCCTGCCGCCCGATGCCTGAGCCCGCCTCGGGAGCAGGGGCGGACGCGCCGCCCCGCCCCGGGTCGGGCATCAGCCTGGAGCTGCGCCTGGTCGCCATCGTCGTGCTCGCGGTGACCGTGGCCACGTTCGTCGTGGGGACCGCGCTCGTCGTCGTGCAGCGCCGGCAGCTCGTCGACCAGGTCAACGCCCAGCTGCAGGCCACCGCGCCGACCCTCGCCCGGGCCACCGCCCGGGACCTCGCCGGGACCCCGGAGCAGGGCCGCAGCGTGTCCCTGGTCGCCGACCTGCCCAGCGAGTACGTCGTCGTCGTCTACGTCGAGCAGCTGGACGCCACGGTGGAGGTCCGCCCCGAGGTCCGCAGCCGCGACGGGATGCCCCGGGTGCCCGAGGTCACCGGCGCCGAGGCCGCCGCCCGCGGCGGGGAGCCCTTCACGGTGGGCTCCCGCCAGGGCGTCGGCCGCTGGCAGGTGCTGTCGCTGCCCACCGAGGACCGCGGCGCGTCGGTGTCGGTGGCGCTGCCGCTGGACGCGGACGACGCCACGAAGCGCCTCACCGTGGTCACCCTGGTCATCGGCAGCGCCGTCGTCGGCTTCGCGGCGCTGCTCGGCGGGGTCGCGGTGCGCCGGTCGCTGCGCCCGCTCACCGCGGTCGAGCACACCGCGGTGGCCATCGCCCGCGGCGAGCTGTCGGCCCGGGTCCCCGAGGGCGGGCAGGACACCGAGGTGGGGCGGCTCACCGGCGCGCTGAACGGCATGCTCGCCCGGATCGAGGACAGCATCCGGCAGCGCGACGCCAGCCAGGACCGGATGCGCCGCTTCGTCGCCGACGCCTCGCACGAGCTGCGCACCCCGCTGGCGAGCATCCGCGGCTTCGCGGAGCTGCACCGGCAGGGCGCCGTGCCGCAGGACGGGGTGGCCCCCACCTTCGCCCGGATCGAGGCCGAGGCCCGCCGGCTCGGGGTGCTCGTCGAGGACCTGCTCCTGCTGGCCAAGCTCGACGAGCAGCGGCCGATGCAGAGCCGCGACGTGGACCTGGCCGTGCTCGCCCTGGACGCCGGCGGCGACGTGCGCGCGCTGGACCAGGCGCGGCGGGTGGGGGTGCGCGCGCTGGACGGCAGCGGCGTGCGGCCGGTGCACGTGGTCGGCGACCCCGACCGGCTCCGCCAGGTGCTCACCAACCTCGTCGGCAACGCCGTCCGGCACACGCCGGCCGGGACGCCGGTGGAGATCGCGCTCGGCAGCGTCCCCGGCCCGGCCGGCCCCCTGGCCGTGCTCGAGGTCGTCGACCACGGCCCCGGCGTGCCCGAGCAGGAGCGGGCCCGGGTCTTCGACCGGTTCTCGCGGCTGGACGCCTCCCGGCACCGCGGCACGGGCGGCACGGGCCTGGGCCTGTCGATCGTCCAGGCCGTCGTCGCCGGCCACGGCGGCCGGGTCGAGGTGGTGGACACCCCCGGCGGCGGGGCGACGTTCCGCGTGCTGCTGCCCGGCACGCCGCCGGCCGCCCCCGCGCCGGCCCCGTCACCGGCCTCCCCGTCGACGGCGTCCGCGTCGACGGCGTCCGCGTCGCCGGCGCCCACCGCGCCCCCGGCACGGCCCGCACCCCCGGCACGGCCAGCGTCCGGGGCGCCGGACGACGACGACGGCGCGGGCGGTCCGCGCTAGACGAGCAGCTGGCGGGACGCGAGGTCCCGGTACAGCGGCGAGCTGTCGACGAGCTCGGCGTGCGTGCCCTCCGCGACCACCGCCCCGCCGTCCATGACGACGATGCGGTCGGCGTCCACCACGGTGGAGAGCCGGTGCGCGATGACGAGGACCGTGGTGCCCGGCCCGATGGCCGCGACCGCGTCGGCCAGCGCCTGCTCGTTGCGGGCGTCCAGGCTCGACGTGGGCTCGTCGAGCAGCAGCAGGGCCGGGCGGGCGAGCAGGGCGCGCGCGATGGCCAGGCGCTGCCGCTGGCCCCCGGACAGGAGGATCCCGTCGTCGCCCACCTGGGTGTCCAGCCCGCGGTCCCCGCGCAGGAGCAGGTCGCCGAGGTTCACCTGGTCCAGCACCGCGCGCAGCTCGTCGTCCTCGGCCCCCGGGCGGCCCAGGAGCAGGTTGTCCCGGATGGTGCCGGCCAGCGCGGGGGCGTCCTGCTCGACGTAGGCGGTGGCGGCCCGCAGCTCGCGCCGGTCGAGGTCCCGCACGTCGTGCCCGGCCACGAGCACCGTGCCGGCGTCCACGTCGTAGAACCGCTCGACCAGGGCGAGCACGGTCGACTTGCCCGCCCCGGACGGCCCGACCAGCGCGGTGCGCCGCCCCGCCGGCGCGGTGAACGTGGTGCCGACCAGCACGGGCGCGCCGAGCCCGTCCGCGGAGTCCGGGTCCGGGTAGGAGAACGAGACCCCCTCCAGCCGCACCTCGACCGGCTCGTGGGCCAGCGCCCCGTGCACCCGGACCACGTCGGCGCCCGACTCCTCGGGCAGCCGCATGACCTCCTCGATCCGGGCCAGCGCCCCGAGCCCGGTCTGGATGGCCGCGAAGGCCGAGATGCCCTGCGCCAGCGGCTGCACGAGCAGGAACAGCAGCAGCACGAACGCCACCAGGTCCCCGACGGTGACCTGGCCCGAGGCGACGCGCACCCCGCCCACCCCGAGCACGGACAGGAACGCCCCCTGCACCGCGACCGAGGCCACCGGACCGAGGACCGCCTGGAGCCGGGCGAGCCGCAGCCCGGCGACGTAGGCGCCCTGCGCGGAGCGGCCGACGGTGACCGCCTCGCGCTCCTCGGCCCCCGCCGCGCGGATGGTGCGGACCCCGCCGAGCGAGCGGTCGACCCCCGCCGTCATGACGCCGACCGCGGTCTGCGCGGCCAGGGAGGCGGAGCGGACCCGGCGGACCACGAGCAGCGCCCCGGTCATCCCCAGCAGGACCGCGGTCACCGTGACCCCGAGCAGCAACGGGTCCACCACGGCCATGGCCACGAGCGCCCCGACGATGATGACCACCCCGGAGGCCAGGTCCACCAGCCCGCTGGTGACCACGGTCCGCAGCAGCGTCGTGTCGGCCCCGACCCGCGAGATGAGGTCGCCGCTGCTGCGCCGGTCCAGCTCGGCGACGGGAAGGCGGAGCAGCCGGTCCACCAGCCGGCGCCGGGTGCGCAGCACCACGGCCTCGCCCGTGCGCTGCAGCACGTAGGACTGCACCCCCGACAGCGCGGCCGCCACCACGAGGGCCACGACGAGCCACACCGAGGGCACGAGCACCGAGGTGGCCGCCTCGATCGCGCCGATCACCTCGCGCACCAGGAGCGGCTGGGCCAGGGCGGCGACGGCGTTGGCCAGGCCGAGGGCGCCGGCCACGCCCAGCGCGCCGGCGTGCGGCCGCAGCAGCCGGCCGAGGACCCGCAGGTCCGCCCTCGAGCTGCCCTGGTCGACGGCCGGTCCCTCGCTCACCCGTCGAGCATGCGCCCGGGGCCGGACAGATCTCGACCGCGTTCACGCACAGCGTCACGGCCCTGCCCGCGGGCCGCGGCGCGGTCCCGGTCGGTCCGGGCCGGGTTCACAGCCGACGTCCAGCGTCCTCCCGGCCGACGCCGAGGTGGCGGGTGTCCCATGGTCCCCATGAGCCATGACCCTGTCGGCGGCACCCCCGCCCCGGTCCCCGCCTGGACCCCCGCCTGGACGCCCGCCTCCGGCCTCCCGGGCAGCACCCCCTCCGCCCCCCTCTCCCCGACGGCCCCTCCCGCCGGCACCACCTACCCCACGACCCTCGGCACGGCCCCCGGCGGCGCACGGCCCTCGCGCCGCGGACGTGTGCCCCTGGTCGCCGCCGTGGTCGGCGGCACCGCCCTCCTCGCCGCCGGCGCGCTCGCCGCGGGCACCGTGGTCGTCAGCTCCGCCGACGACGTCGTGGCCGCTCTCGGGAACGCCCCGGCCGCCGTCCTCCCCGCCCCGGCCCAGGACGACAGCAGCGACAGCACCGGCACCACCGGCAGCGACGGCGCCGCGGTGCCCGCCGCCGACGGCGTGGACTGGGGCGAGGTCGCCGACGACGTCCAGCCGAGCGTCGTGGCCATCACCGTGCGGTCGGCCGACGGCTCCGGCGGCGAGGGCAGCGGCGTCGTCCTGGACGACGAGGGCCACGTCCTCACCAACAACCACGTGGTCGCGGTGGCCACCGGCGGCGGACAGGTGCGCGTCACCCTGGTGGACGGCCGCATCCTCGACGCCGACGTGGTCGGCCTGGACCCCTCCACCGACCTCGCCGTGCTGTCGCTGGTCGACGCGCCCGCCGACCTCGTCCCGATCGAGCTCGGCTCCAGCGAGGACGTCCAGGTCGGCGACCCCGTCATGGCCGTGGGCAACCCGCTGGGGCTGTCCGGGACCGTGACGACCGGCATCGTCAGCGCCCTCGACCGGCCCGTCACCACGCAGTCCACCGGGGTCGCCTCGGGCGAGCCCGTGGTGACCGACGCGGTGCAGACCGACGCCGCCGTCAACCCCGGCAACTCCGGCGGCGCGCTGGTGGACGAGCAGGGCCGGCTCATCGGCATCAACTCCTCCATCGCCGGCCTGGGCAGCGGCTCCGGCGGGCAGTCGGGGTCCATCGGGCTCGGCTTCGCCATCCCGGTCGACTCCGCCGCCGGGGTGGCCGCGCAGCTCATCGACGACGGCTCCGCCGAGCACGCCCGCCTCGGGGTCTACCTCGAGGACGCGACGGCCGACGTCACCGACGGCGAGTGGGCCGGCGAGCGCCTCGGCGCCGGGCTGGCCGAGATCGTCCCCGGCTCCGCGGCGGAGCAGGCCGGCCTCGAGGCCGGCGACGTGGTGGTGGCCGTCGACGGCCGCCCCACGACCTCGGCGGTCGCCCTGACCGCGCGCGTCCGGGCCCTGCAGCCGGGCGACAGCGTGGACGTGGTGGTCGAGCGCGACGGCCGGGCGGTCGAGGTGCCCGTCACGGTCGAGGTGTCCGAGGCCTGACGCGCGAGGTCGGGTGGCACGCTGGCCGCGTGCCGCCCGACCTGCCGTCCCCCGGCCCCGACGTGCTCCACGCCCCGCCGCAGGACGTGCCCGAGGTCCCGGACCTCGGGCCCGTCCTCGTCCGCCTCGGCGCGGACCCGTCCGCCGCGGCCGGCGTCCAGGGCGGCCTGCTCGCCCGCTGGTCCGAGCCCCACCGGGCCTACCACGACACCCGCCACCTGGCCGAGGTGCTGGCCCGCGTCGAGGTGCTGGCCCCGCACGCCGAGCACCCGGACCTCGTCCGGTGCGCCGCCTGGTGGCACGACGCCGTCCACGACGGCCGGGCCGGCGACGACGAGCGCGCGAGCGCCGCGCTGGCGGGCGAGCAGCTCCGCCGCCTCGGGCTGGCCGGGCGTGACGTGGCCGCCGTCGCCGCGCTCGTCCTGGTGACCACGAGGCACGACCCCGGCGACCCCGCCGACCCGGACGCCGCCGTGCTGTGCGACGCCGACCTGGGCGTGCTCGCCGCCCCGCGCGCCCGCTACGACGCCTACGCCGCGGACGTCCGGCAGGAGTACGGCCACGTCCCCGCCGAGCTGTTCGCGGCCGGCCGGTCCGCGGTGCTGCGCCGCCTGCTGGCCGGCCCGCACCTGTTCCGGACCCCGACCGCCCGGGCCTGGGAGGCCGCCGCCCGCAGCAACGTCAGCCGGGAGCTCGACGCGCTCGCCGCTGCGCGGAGGTGACCCGCAGGCCGCTGGCCCGCAGCCGGCGCAGCAGCTCCCCGGCCGGCACGGGAACCGCTCCCGCGGCCACCAGGGCCTCGTGCGCGGAGTCCGGCACGTCGTAGTGGTCGAGGTCGAAGCCGCGCGACGGCACCCCGTGGGCGGCCGCGAACGCGTGCAGCTCCTCCAGCGAGGCGTCGCTGACCAGGTGGGACCAGAGCCGTCCGTGGGCGGGCCACAGCGGCGGGTCGATGAGGACGGTCATGGGCCCAGCCTGCCCCTGTGGACGACGCCCGCGGGCCCGGGCCGGGCCGGGGCACCCTGGAGGTGCGCGGCAGGGGGCCGCCGGGAAGGGAGCACCATGACCAGGTTCGAGGTCGACGCCGCGCGCGTCGACGCCGCGAGCGCCCAGGTGAGGGCCACCTCGCAGACGCTGACCGCCGAGGTCGACGCGATGATGCGCCACCTGGACGAGCTGCAGGGCGTGTGGCGCGGGCAGGCCGCCAGCGGGTTCGCCGCCCTCGCCGCGGAGTGGCGGGCCACCCAGAACCAGGTGCGCGACACCCTGGACAGCATCCAGGTCGCGCTCGGCCAGGCCGGCCGCACCTACGCCGAGACCGAGGCGGCCACCGCCCGGATGTTCCGGGGGTGAGCCGGCGGGCCCGCCGACCGCGCGGCGGGCCCCGGGCTCAGGCCCCGGTGGCGCCGTCCTGCGTCCCGGCGGACGCCCCGGCCCTGTCGGCGGCGATGGCGTCGCGGTAGGCGTACCAGCTGCGCTTGAGGGTGCGCTCCTGGGTCTCGAAGTCGACGCGGACCAGCCCGAAGCGCTTGCTGAGCCCGAGCGCCCACTCGAAGTTGTCCAGCAGCGACCACGCGAAGTACCCGCGCACGTCCAGGCCCTCGGCCCGGGCGTCGGCGAGCGCCTGCAGGTGGGCGTGCAGGTACTCCACGCGGGGGGTGTCCTCGATGGCGCCGTCGGCCGCGGGCGTCGGGTCGTCGTCCCAGGCGGAGCCGTTCTCGGTGACGTACAGCGGCCCGAGCCCCGGGTAGTCGGTGAGGACGCGGCGGATGATGTCGGTGAAGCCCGACGGCGTCACCGGCCAGCCCATGGCGGTGGCCCCGGGGCCGGGGTCCGCGTCCTGCGCGAGCTCCGTGCCCGGCTGCAGCTGCTCGGGCGTGGGCAGCCGCCCGTCGGAGGCCTCGAGCAGGGCGTCGTTGTAGTAGTTGAGGCCGACGAAGTCGATCGGCGTGGCGATCTGCTCCATGTCGCCCTCGACGACGGCGCCGTCCAGGTGCGGGGACGAGCAGCGCGACGGTGTCGGCGGGGTAGCCGCGACCGGCCAGCGCGTCCAGCCAGACCCGGTTGCGCACGCCGTCGCGGGCGGCGACCGCGTCCAGGGTCACCTGCTCGCCGTCCACGGCCCGGCCGTGGTCGAGGTTGAGGACGATGCCGTACGCGGCGTCGGGGTCGACCTCGCGCATGGCGGCGACGGCGCGGCCGTGGGACAGCAGCAGGTGGTGCGTGGCCCGCGCGGCCAGCGCGTGGTCGCGGACCCCCGGGGCGTGGATGCCGCCGCCGTGGCCGAGCCAGGCCGCGCACCACGGCTCGTTGTGGGTGGCCCAGCGCTTCACCCGGTCGCCGAGCGCGGCCTGCACCCCGAGCGCGTACTCCACGTAGGAGTCCACCGTGCGGCGCGACGCCCAGCCGCCCAGGTGCTGCAGCTCCAGCGGGAGGTCCCAGTGGTACAGGGTCAGCCAGGGCTCGATGCCCTTGGCCGAGCAGCTCGTCCACGAGCCGGTCGTAGAAGGCCACGCCCTCGGCGGAGAACTCGCCGCGCCCGGTCGGCTGCACCCGGGCCCAGGCCACCGAGAAGCGGTAGGCGTCCACCCCCAGGTCGTCGAGGATCCCGACGTCCTCGCGGTAGCGGTGCACGTGGTCGCACGTGACGTCGCCGTCGGTGCCGTCCATCACGGCGCCGGGGACGCGGCAGAACGCGTCCCAGATGGTCTCGCCGCGCCCGGCGCGGTCCCCCTCGATCTGGAACGAGGCGGTGGCCGCCCCCCAGGTGAACGTCGTCGGCAGCTGGACCATGCGCGCGACCCTACCCGTGGGAGCGGTTCCACACCGCACCCGGGGGAACCCTCGCCCGGACGGTCGGCGGCCGTCGGTCCCCCGACCTACCCTGGGGGGATGACGAGCGTCGGTCTGGGCATGCCGTCGTCCCCCGCTGCCCGCGCGGCGCGGGCGGGCGCGGGCCTGCCGCCGCGCCCGGCCGGGGAGACCGGCCTGCTCGACACCTTCGGCCGCCGGGCCCGTGACCTGCGCGTCTCCCTCACCGACCGGTGCAACCTGCGCTGCTCCTACTGCATGCCGCCGGAGGGCCTGCCGTGGCTGCCGGGCGCGGACCTGCTGAGCGCCGAGGAGACGCTGCGCCTGGTCACCCTGGCCGTGCGGGACCTGGGGATCGACGAGGTCCGCTTCACCGGCGGCGAGCCGCTGCTGCGCAAGGACCTGCCCGAGATCGTCGCCGGCACCACCGCCCTGCGCACCCCGGACGGCCGTCGCGTCCGGACCGCGCTCACCACCAACGGCGTCGGGCTGGACCGTCGGGCGGCCTCGCTGGCCGAGGCAGGCCTGGACCGGGTGACCATCAGCCTCGACAGCCTCCGCCAGGACCGCTACCTCACCATCACCCACCGCGACCGGCTGCACGACGTGCTCGCCGGCATCGACGCCGCCCTCGCCCACGGCCTCGGCCCGGTCAAGGTCAACGCCCTCGTGGTGCGGGGCGTGAACGAGGACGAGCCGGTCGAGCTGGTCCGCTGGGCCTGCACCACCGGGGTCGAGCTGCGGATCATCGAGCACATGCCGCTGGACGCCCAGGGCGCCTGGGACCGCGACGCCATGGTCACCGCCGAGGAGGTCCTGGCCCAGCTGTCCGCGGCGTTCGTGCTGGAGCCGGTCCAGGAGCGCGGCAGCGCCCCGGCGGAGCGGTGGTACGTGAGCGAGGGCGGCGAGCGGCTGGGCACCGTGGGCGTCATCGCCTCGGTGACCCGGCCCTTCTGCGGGGACTGCGACCGGATGCGCCTGACCGCCGACGGCGAGGTGCGCAGCTGCCTCTTCTCCGCCGGCGGGACGGACCTGCGCGCCCTGCTGCGCTCCGGCGCCGGCGACGAGGAGCTCGCGCAGGCCTGGCGCGGCAACGCCTGGGCCAAGAAGGCCGGGCACGGCTCCGACGACGACACCTTCGTGCGGCCCGACCGCCCGATGAGCGCGATCGGTGGCTGAGCCCCCCGGCCCGGCGGCGCCCGCCGGGTCCCGGGTGACGGTGCGGCTGTTCGCCGGCGCCCGCGCGGCCGCCGGCACCCCGCAGGCCGAGGTGGCCGTGCCCGCGTCGGCGCTGGTGTCCGACGTGCTGGACGCCCTCGTCGCGCTGCACCCCGGCGTGGCCCGGGTCCTGCCGGCCTGCTCCTTCCTGCTCGACGGCGTGGCCGCCCGCGCCCCCCAGCCGCTCGGCAGCGGCCCGCACGCTCGACGTGCTGCCGCCCTTCAGCGGCGGCTGACCGCCTCTCGACCGGGGCGGCGGCCGGTCAGGCGTCGAGGCCGCCGAGCCCCACCCACTCGTCGCTGCCGTCGGCGAAGTGCTGGTGCTTCCACACCGGCAGCCGCTCCTTGACGGCGTCCACGAGCGCCGAGCAGGTCGCGAACGCGTCGCCGCGGTGGGCGGCGGCCACCGCGACGGCCAGCGCGCAGTCCCCTACCCGCAGCGGCCCGACCCGGTGCAGCACGGCCACCGCGGAGGCGGACGAGGACGCGGCGACGTCGGCCACGACGCGGCGCACCACCTCCTCGGCGGCGGGGTGCGCCTCGTAGTCCAGCAGCGTCACCGCGCCCCGGCCGGGGGTGTCGTGGTCCCGGACGAGCCCGTCGAAGGTGACGACCGCCCCGTGGGCGGGCGCGAGCACCTGCTCCCGCAGCGCGGCGGCGGAGATCGGATCGGCACTGGTGCCGGCCAGGACGACGGCACAGCCGGGTGCGCTCATGGCCGCCACCCTACGAGGCCGCGGACGGGGGCCAGGAGACGCCCGGGCCGCGCGGGCGCATCCGTCCGCGATCCTCCGGCGGTAGAGCAGCCGGGTGTCTGTCCGGGCACCCTCGACCCGCACGGAAGAAGGACGCACATGAAGCGCACCGTCACCGCCGCCGTCGCGCTCGCCGGGGCTGCCGCCCTGGCCGCAGGCACGTTCGCCGCCCCCGCCTCCGCCGCCCCGAACCGGCTCGGCGCCACCGAGATCACACCGAACGCGACCCTGGCGAGCATCCTCGTCTCGGTGGAGAAGCCCTTCACCGACCGTGACGGCGACTTGGCCCCCGAGTTCGGCATCGTCGGCAACCCGGCCAAGGGCGTCATCAAGCACGTCGGCGGGATCACCATCACCGACCTGGCAGAGACCACGGAGTTCGAGCTCCGCAACTTCTGGATCGACACCACCGGCGACGTCATCACCGTCAGCGCGGTCGTGAACGACGGCGACCGCCTCGAGCTGTTCACCGCCACCGACATCGACGCCGACGGCGTCTTCGAGCTCCGGCTGAACGCGACGGCCTCGACGGTGCTGTCCGGCGACGCCGGCCTCGCAGGGGAGCAGGTGGCCGACGTCAGCGGCGAGTTCTGGAACTTCTGACCCACCCGGCTCCCCTCCGGGGGATCCCGGCCGGCTCCCTGCGGCGGGCCGGGCGCGGGGGGCGTCGAGGTCACCATGCCTCGACGCCCCCCGTCGCACGTCAGGACGGCGCGGGACCGCCGCTCTCGTCCGCGGCGAGCATCGAGCCGAACGCGGCGTCCTCCGCGGTCGGCGGGGCCTCCACGACCTCCTCGCGCAGCGAGGCCAGCGCCCGGGCCGCGGCGTCGAGCTCGTAGCCCGCCAGGGTGATGAGGTCGCGCAGCCCGGCGGTCCCGAACCGGTCCCGCACCGAGTGCACGGCCTCGGCCACGGCCGGGTCCACGTGGGTCTCCACCTCCGCGTGCACCGGGTCGGAGTGCGTCTCGGGCTCGCGGGCGTCCTCGGGGGCGTCCTCGGGGAACGGCTCGATCGGACCGGACAACGGGTCGCTGCTCATGGTCTCCATCCGACCACACGGCCACGCGCCCGCACGACAGAGGCCCCCGGGGTGTCCCGGGGGCCTCCGTCTGGTGCAGGTGGAGCAGGTCGTTCAGGTGGAGCAGGGAGCAGGACTCAGAAGTCCATGCCGCCCATGCCGCCGGTGGGGTCGCCCCCGCCGCCGGCCGTGGCCTTCTCCGGCTTGTCGGCGACGACGGCCTCGGTGGTGAGGAACAGCGCCGCGATGCTGGCGGCGTTCTCCAGCGCGGAGCGCGTCACCTTGGCCGGCTCGACGATGCCCGTGGCCATCATGTCCACGTACTCGCCGGTCGCCGCGTTCAGGCCCTGGCCCAGGGGCAGGTTCTTGACCTTCTCGGCCACGACCCCGCCCTCGAGCCCGGCGTTGACCGCGATCTGCTTGAGGGGGGCCTCGAGCGCGACGCGGACGATGTTCGCGCCCGTCGCCTCGTCACCGGTGAGGCCGAGGTCGTCCAGCGCGGGGAGCGCGTTGACCAGGGCGACACCGCCGCCGGGGACGATGCCCTCCTCGACGGCCGCCTTGGCGTTGCGGACGGCGTCCTCGATGCGGTGCTTGCGCTCCTTGAGCTCGACCTCGGTGGCCGCGCCCGCCTTGATGACGGCCACGCCGCCGGCGAGCTTGGCCAGGCGCTCCTGGAGCTTCTCGCGGTCGTAGTCGGAGTCGCTGTTCTCGATCTCGGTACGGATCTGCTTGACCCGGCCCGCGATGGCCTCGGCGTCGCCGGCACCCTCGACGATCGTGGTCTCGTCCTTGGTGACGACGACCTTGCGGGCGCGACCGAGCAGGTCGAGCGTCGCGGTGTCCAGCTTGAGGCCGACCTCCTCGGAGATGACCTGCCCGCCGGTGAGGATGGCGATGTCCTGGAGCATGGCCTTGCGGCGGTCGCCGAAGCCCGGCGCCTTGACGGCGGCCGAGCGGAAGGTGCCGCGGATCTTGTTGACGACCAGGGTGGCGAGGGCCTCCTGCTCGACGTCCTCGGCGATGACCATGAGCGGCTTGCCGGACTGCATGACCTTCTCCAGCAGCGGGAGCAGGTCCTTGACCGAGGAGATCTTCGAGTTGACGACGAGGACGTAGGCGTCCTCGAGGACGGCCTCCATGCGCTCGGTGTCGGTCGCGAAGTAGGGGCTGATGTAGCCCTTGTCGAAGCGCATGCCCTCGGTGAGCTCGAGCTCCAGACCGAAGGTCTGCGACTCCTCGACGGTGATGACGCCTTCCTTGCCGACCTTGTCCATGGCCTCGGCGATCATCTCGCCGATCTGGGTGTCGGCGGCGGAGATCGAGGCGGTCGAAGCGATCTGCTCCTTGGTCTCGACGTCCTTGGCGGTCTCGAGCAGACGGGCGGAGACGGCCTGGACGGCCTTCTCGATGCCGCGCTTGAGGGCCATGGGGTTGGCGCCGGCCGCCACGTTGCGCAGGCCCTCGCGGACGAGCGCCTGGGCGAGGACGGTCGCGGTGGTGGTGCCGTCGCCGGCGACGTCGTCGGTCTTCTTGGCGACCTCCTTGACGAGCTCCGCGCCGATCTTCTCGTACGGGTCGTCGAGCTCGATCTCCTTGGCGATGGAGACGCCGTCGTTGGTGATCGTGGGGGCGCCCCACTTCTTCTCCAGGACGACGTTGCGGCCCTTGGGCCCGAGCGTGACCTTGACGGCGTCGGCGAGCTGGTTCATGCCCCGCTCGAGCCCGCGCCGGGCCTCTTCGTCGAAAGCGATGATCTTGGCCATCTGGTGGATGTCCCTCCGCACACGGTGGGTGGTGTGGACCAGGTGCCGCCCGCGACGGACGGCCAGCCGGCGACGGTCACGTCCCGCCGTCCTGCTGACCTCGGCGACCTGGTCCGGGACCCGTGCGGGCCCCTTAGGTCTGTCACTCCCGGCATGAGAGTGCCAGCGCCATTATTGGCACTCGACCACCGCGAGTGCAAACCCCCGGGGTGGCTGCACCCGTGCGGGCGTTTCGTCCCCGGGGCCGGTGGGTACCCGGGCGGCAGCCCCGCTCCGCCCGCCCGCCCGCCCGACCCGGAGGACCCCGCATGCCGACCTGGCTCGTCGTCCTCGCCGCGGTCATCGTGCTGGCGGTCGTCGCCCTGGCCACCACGGGTGCCGCCCTCGCCGTCCTGGGGACCGTGGTCCTCGTGGGCGGGGCGGTCGGCCTGCTCCACAGCCACCGCACGCACACCTGACCCGCCGTCCCACCGGGCCCGGCACCGGGCCCGCCGCACGTCAGACCCCCGCTCCACCGACCGTCCGGAGACCCCGATGCTTCTCGTCCTGCTCCTGATCGTCCCGCTGAGCGCCCTGGGCCTCGTGCTCGGCATGGGCCGCCTGGAGGACACGCTCCTCGTCGCCCCCACCGCGGACGAGCCGGCCGGTGCCGGCGCTGCTGCCGCGCCCGCACGGCCCGCCGCCGCGCTGGCCGGGGCAGCGCGCATGAGCACCGGCCGCGTCGCGTTCCTCGTCGCGACCGAGGGCATCGAGCAGGCGGAGCTCACCGAGCCGTGGCAGGCCGTCCTCGACGCCGGGCTCACCCCGGTCCTGCTCAGCACGGAGGCCGGCGAGGTCCAGGCGTTCGAGCACCTCGACAAGGCCCGCACCTTCCCCGTGGACGAGGTGGTGTCGGAGGCCGACCACAGCACCTTCGACGGCCTGGTCCTCCCGGGCGGGGTGGCCAACCCGGACGCGCTGCGCACCGACGCGGACGCCGTGGCCTTCGTGGGGGAGTTCCTGCGCAGCCGCAGGCCCGTCGCGGCCGTCTGCCACGCCCCGTGGGTGCTCACCGAGACCGGGGAGCTCCAGGGCCGCCGGCTCACCTCCTGGCCGAGCCTGCGCACCGACCTGACGAACGCGGGCGCCGAGTGGGTCGACGAGGAGGTCGTCGTGGACTCCGCGGGCGACGGCCCGCTCATCACCAGCCGCAACCCGGGCGACCTCCCCGCCTTCGGCGCGGCGCTGGTCCGGGCCCTGCAGGCCGACCCCGCCGACCTGGTCGGCTAGGCCCCACCTCGCACCACCTGCCCCCGGGCAGCACGGAGGGCGGCACCCAGCGGGTGCCGCCCTCCGGCGTGATCAGCCGTGCGTCCCGGCACGAGGCCGGGCTGCGCGGATCAGATCGGGTGGACCGCCTCGGCCTGGGGGCCCTTCTGGCCCGTACCGACCTCGAACTCCACGCGCTGACCCTCGTCGAGGGACTTGTAGCCCTGCGCCTGGATCGCGGACCAGTGGACGAAGACGTCGGCGCCGCCGCCGTCAACCGTGATGAAGCCGAAGCCCTTCTCGGCGTTGAACCACTTGACAGTGCCCTGAGCCATGTTGCTCCTGTTGCTGATGGTGCCGCTGCGCGGCCCCGGGAGATCCCGGGTCGTCGGTGTCCCGGGATCGGGGCACCGGGTCTCACGCGAAACGGTCTTCAGCTACCGGAGCGGTGCTTCATTCCTCGTACCCCGTGCGGGGCCGTCGTGCTCAACCAGGGACAAGCGTAGTGCAGACAGGCCCCGGAGGGCACCATGTGCGCGTGGACGACCCGTACCTGCCCCCGCCGCGGGCCCGGGTCCCCCGGCGCCAGACGGTCAACCTGCTCAACGGCTCGACCCTGGCGGGGCTGTGGCTGGCGCGCCGCGCGGGGGTCGCGGTGAGGCCCGGCCCGCAGGGCCTGTGGCTGGCGCCGGGCTACCCGCGTCGCTTCCCGGCCCCCGCCGCCGGGGCGGTCTGCGTGGGCGACGTCGTCCTGCTGCGGCGGGGACGACCGGACCGCGCGGGCGTGGACGTGATGGACGAGCACCCGCACCTGCTCGCGCACGAGGGCAGGCACGCCGCGCAGTGGGCCCGCTGGGGCGGGCTCCCCGGCTTCCTGCCGGCCTACGGGCTGGCCTGTCTCTGGTCGGCGGTGCGCACCGGGGACCCCCACTCGGCCAACCGCTTCGAGGTGCGCGCGGGCCTGCAGGACGGCGGCTACCGCCGCTCCCCGGTGCGCCCGGTCCTGCTCGGCGTGCGCGCGCTGGCCGCGGCCGCCCCCGCGGCGCTGGTCAGGGCTGGTAGTCGGGCGCCGAGCACGACGGTGAGCACCGTGACGTCCGCGGAGGGCGTCGGCGCACCCGCGCCCAGGTCCGCGGCCACGGCGTCCGCGGTGGCCGCGGAGACGGCGTCCGCCTGCTCGTCGTCGCTCTCCGGGTACAGGACCGCGGTGGGGGTCTCGTCGCCGTCGTAGTTGCCGACCTCGGCGACCTCCCAGCCGAGCGCGCCCAGGGCCTCGCCTGCGGTGGCCGCCAGCCCGGGGGTGGCGGTGGAGTTGAGGACGGTCAGCGGTCGTGCCCGGTCGGCCTCGACCGGGGCCGGCTCGGGCTCGGCCGACGGCGACGCCTCGACCGACGGGGCGGGGGCGCCGGACGCCTCGGTCGAGGGCGCCGCGGACGGTGCGGCCGAGCCGCCCGGGGCGGGGGCGGACGCGTCGGAGGTGGGCTGCAGGGCTCCCGGGGCGGCCTCGCGCAGCTCGTCGCCGACACCGAGGACGTCGAAGGCGAGCAGGGCCCAGAGCAGGGCGGCCGAGGCGACCGCGACCGCCCCGAGGGTCACCAGGGCGACCAGCAGGGGGTGCCGGCGCGCGCGGTGGGCGCCGGAGCGGTGGTGCTGCGGCGCGGCGAGGTCGTCCATCGGTCCGGAGGCTACCTCCCGGCCCGTCGGCCGCCGTGCCTCCTCGTGCGCGTCCGGCTGCGGGTTCCTGAGCGTGTCCCCGCGCGCGTCCCCGTGCGGGTACCCGTGCCGGTTCTTGTGCAGGTGACCTGCGGGTCAGCCGGGCAGGGTGATGCGGCGGGCCGGACGGGTCGCCGCCCGGGCCGCCCGGGCGCGGCGCAGGCGCTTGACCAGCATCGGGTCGTGGCGCAGCGCGGCCTCGCGCTCCACGAGCACGTTGAGCAGCTGGTAGTACCGGGTCGGGCTGATCCCGAAGCGGTCCCGGACGGCCTGCTCCTTGGAGCCGGGCTCCTTCCACCACTGCCGCTCGAACTCCAGCAGCGCGGCGTCACGCTCGGACAGCGTCTGCCCGCCGGCCGGTGCGCTCTCGGACCCAGGAGTGCTCACCGGTCCAGCGTAGCCAGGAACTACACGGCTGTAGTTCGCAGCCGCGCCGCGTGCACCGCGTCCAGCACGAGCAGGAACGCGCCCTGGACGACCACCCCCGCACCGTCGCCCCGGCTGTCGCGGCCGCGGACCCGCCCGGCGCGCCACAGCCACGCCCCGGCCGCCACGTAGCCGACGTCCAGGGCGGCGTTGAGCAGCAGCAGCCGGCGCAGCGCGGCGGCCGCGCGCGGCTCGTCGGCCTCGGCGGGACGGCCCCGCGCGGACAGCGCGGCGATGCCGAGGTCGACCGCGCCCCACGCGAGCGTCTGGCGGGCCACCCCGGTGCCGACCGCCCCCGGTCGACCGGCGAGCAGCAGGGCCCCCGCCGCGAGGGAGCCCACCGACCAGGCGGTGAGGGACCGGGTGAGCGAGCGGCGGACCTGCTCCGACGTGGCCACCTCCTGATCCTCGCCCCGCCGCCGCCGGGGCGCACCCGGGCCGGGGGCCGGGCCCCGCGCCGGGTCGGCCGCCCGGCCCCGCGCCGGGCCGGGCAGGATCTCCGGGTGAGCACCGAGCTGGTCGAGCCCGTCCCCGGCCTGGGCCCCGTGCACCCGAGCTGGGTGCCGGCCCTCGCCCCGCTCGCCGACCGGCTCAGGGCGCTCGCGACGGTGCTCGCCGCCGAGGAGGACGCGGGGACCGTGTGCCTGCCCGCCCGGGCGCACGTGCTGCGGGCCTTCACCCAGCCGCTGGACCGGGTGCGGGTGCTGCTGCTGGGCCAGGACCCGTACCCCACCCCCGGGCACGCGGTGGGGCTGTCGTTCTCGGTCGGCCCCCGACGTCCGGCCGCTGCCCCGCAGCCTGCGCAACCTGCTGGTGGAGCGGGAGGCGGACCTGGGCCTTCCCGTGCCCGCCTCGGGCGACCTGTCCCCGTGGTCGGAGCAGGGCGTGCTGCTGCTCAACCGGGTGCTGTCGGTCCGGGCCGGCGAGAGCGGCTCGCACCGCGGCCTCGG
This sequence comes from uncultured Actinomycetota bacterium, assembly GCA_963750335.1. GTDB lineage: Bacteria > Actinomycetota > Actinomycetes > Actinomycetales > JBBAYJ01 > Aquipuribacter. The sequence continues at coordinate 154,590 of CAVVQD010000008.1, read as the reverse complement.
CTGGGAGCAGGTGACGGAGGCCGCGGTGCGGGCCGTGGTGGCCCGGGGCACCCCGCTGGTCGCGGTCCTCTGGGGCCGCGACGCGCGGGGCGTCGCCCCGCTGCTGGGCGGGGTCGCGACCGTGGAGAGCGCGCACCCCAGCCCGCTCTCGGCCTCCCGCGGCTTCTTCGGCTCGAGGCCGTTCAGCCGCGTCGACGCCGCGCTCGTCGCGCAGGGTGCGGCACCGGTCGGCTGGCGGCTGGCCGGGGAGGGCGGAGCGCAGGCGCCCTGACATGCCGGCGCCCGCGCGGTCCGGCGTCTCGCGGTCCGGCGGTCTCGGGGTCGGGGCGCCGGCTCAGCCGGCCAGGGCGAGGCCGAGCACGGCGGCGCCGGCGCCGAACACCCCCGCCACCAGCCCCAGCCCGGCCCCGCCCGCCTGCAGCACCAGCGCCCGCCGGTCGCCGTCGAGCACCGAGCGGGCGAGCTCCAGGGCCAGCGTCGACCAGGTGGAGAGCCCGCCGCACAGCCCGAGCACGAGCACGAGGGCCACCGCGCCGGGCGCCGACCCCTCCCCCGGGGCCAGGTCGAGGCCGGTCTGCGCCACGAGGACCGCGGCGGCCACGGCCGTGGCCGGCACGTTGACCCAGGCGCTGCCCAGCGCGCGGGCGCGGCCGTCGCGCGCGGCGGCCACCCGGGCGAGCACGACGGCCCGCAGCACCGAGCCGAGGCCCGCCCCGAGGACCACGGCGAGCAGGACGGCCGCGACCAGCCCGGCCCCCAGGCCCGGTCCGACGCCGGTCACCCGGGCAGCCCCCGGGAGGCGGGCCGCGCGAGCACGAGGCCGGCCAGGCAGGCCGACACGGTGGCCACCGGGACCGCGACGAGCAGGACGACGGCCAGCAGCGGGGCGGGCTCCAGCAGGCGGAGGACGTCGAGGACCCAGCCGGAGAACGACGTGAAGCCCCCGAGCACGCCCGTGGTCACCGCGGGCCGGGCGAGGCTCCCCCCGCGGCCGGCGACCACGCCCATGGCCAGGGCGCCCAGCACGTTGACCGCGACGAGCACGGCCCAGCCGGGCAGCCCGGCCTGCGGCCCGAGCAGGGCCGCCCAGGCGCGGCCCGCCCCGCCCAGCGCCCCGCCCGCGCCGACCGCGAGCAGGACAGCCGGCGAGGGCAGCAGCGCCCACGGACCAGAGGGCCGGCCGGCGGCGGTGTCGCCGCCGCTCACGCCCACGGGTCGGCGGCCCGGCCCACCACCTGCTCGACGTCGAAGTCGTACACCCGGCGCCCCTCGACGTACGTCGTCAGCGCCCGGCTCATCACGTCGAGCGGGTCGCCGTCCCAGACCACGACGTCGCCGTCCAGGCCGGGGCGCAGGGCCCCGACGCGGTCGTCGAGGCCGAGGAAGCGGGCCGGGTTGACGGTGATGGCGCGCAGCGCGACGTCGGCGGGCAGGCCCTCCTTGACCGCGAAGGTGGCCTCGTGGACGAGGAAGCCGATGGGCACGACAGGGTGGTCGGTGGTGAGGGCCACCTCGACGCCGGCCGCGTGGAGCAGGGCGGGGGTGCGCAGGGTCCGGCCCCGGAGCTCGACCTTGCTGCGCGACACGAGCGTGGGCCCGACCACGCACGGCACCCCGGCCGCGGCGAGCTCGGCGGCCAGCAGGTGTCCCTCGGTGGCGTGGTTGAGGACCAGCCGGTAGCCGAACTCGGCCGCCAGGCGCAGCGCGGTGGCGATGTCGTCGGCGCGGTGGGCGTGCTGGCACCAGGGCAGCCCCTGCTCCAGGGCGAGCAGCAGGGTCTCCGAGGTCGGGTCCGGCGGCGGGCCGATCTCGCCCTTGGCCTCGGCCTGCTCCTTCTGCAGCCGGAAGTAGCGCGCCCGCTCCAGCGCGTCGCGCACGGTGGCGGCGACGCCCATCCGGGTGCTGGGCAGCATCTTCTTGTCGCCGTAGACCCGCTTCGGGTTCTCGCCGAGCGCGCTCTTGAGGCTCGCCGGCTCCCGGAAGCACATGTCGTCCACCGTGCGGCCCCAGGTCTTGAGCGCGACGGTCCGCCCGCCCACGACGTTGGCCGAGCCGGGCTTGACCACGACCGAGGTCACGCCGCCGCCGAGCGCGTCCACGAAGGCGATGTCGGCGGGGTTGACCCCGTCCATCGCGCGCAGCCGCGAGGTGACCGGCGACGTGGTCTCGTTGTGGTCGCGGCCCGGCCAGTCCTCGCCGTCCTCGAAGATCCCGACGTGCGCGTGCGCCTCGACGAAGCCGGGCAGCACCCAGCGGCCGGTGGTGTCGTGGACCGGGACGCCGTCCGGCACGGGGACGTCGTCCACCCTGCCGACCGCGACGACCCGGCCGTCGCGGACCAGCACCGTCCCGCGCTCGAGCCGTCTCGCCGTCGACCGGCACCACCCGCCCGCCGACCAGGGCGACGTCGCGCCCCGGCCCGGCCGGCGGTCCCGTGAACCCTGCTGTGGCCATCGTCGGTCCCCCTGCTCCGTGCCTCGTGCTGCCCGACCCCGGTCGGGTCAGGCCTCGACCTCGCGGCGGTCCTCGCCCCACATCACGTGGAACGAGCCCTCGCGGTCGACCCTCTTGTACGTGTGCGCGCCGAACAGGTCGCGCTGGCCCTGGACGAGCGCGGCGGGCAGGCGGTCGCGGCGGGCGCCGTCGAAGGCGGCCAGCGCGGCCGAGAAGCCCGGCGTGGGAACGCCCGCGCGCACGGCCGTGGACACGACCTCGCGCCACGCCTCGCCCGCGCCGGTCAGCGCCTCGACGAACACCGGCGCGCTCAGCAGGCTGACCAGGTCGGGGTGCTCGGCGTAGGCCTCGGTGATCCGGTCGAGGAAGCGCGCCCGGATGATGCAGCCGCCGCGCCAGATGGTGGCGATGGTCCCCATGTCCAGGTCCCAGCCGTGCTCGCGGGCGCCGGCGGCGAGCATGTCGAAGCCCTGCGCGTAGCTGACGATCTTCGAGGCGTACAGCGCGCGGCGGACCGCCTCGACGAACGCGGGCACGTCGTCCGGGGTGGGCAGCTGGGAGCCGGTCGCGGTGCCGTAGGCGGCCTGCACGGCGTCGCGGGTCTCGCGGTGGCTGGACAGCGCGCGGGCGAAGACGGCCTCGGCGATCCCGCTGACCGGGGTGCCCAGCGCGAGCGCGGTCTGCACGGTCCACGTGCCCGTGCCCTTCATGCCGGCCTGGTCGAGGACCACGTCGACGAACGGCTGCCCGGTGGCCGCGTCGACCTGCGCGAGCACGTCGGCCGTGATCTCGATGAGGAAGGAGTCGAGCTCGCCGGTGTTCCAGTCGCGGAACACGTCGGCGATCGCCGCCGGCTCCAGGCCGCCCGACGTTGCGGAGCAGGTCGTACGCCTCGCCGATGAGCTGCATGTCGGCGTACTCGATGCCGTTGTGGACCATCTTGACGAAGTGGCCGGCGCCGTCGGTGCCCAGGTGCGCGGCGCACGGCGTGCCGTCGACGACGGCGGCGATGCTCTCGACGATCGGGCCGAGGGTCTCGTACGCCTCGTCGGAGCCGCCGACCATGATCGACGGGCCGTTGAGGGCGCCCTCCTCGCCGCCGGAGACGCCGGCGCCGACGAAGTGCAGCCCCTTGGCCTCCAGCGCCTGGGTCCGGCGGATCGTGTCGCCGAAGAGCGCGTTGCCGCCGTCGACCACCATGTCGCCCGGCTCGAGCAGCCCCGCGACGGCATCGACCACGGCGTCGGTGCCCCGGCCGGCCTGGACCATGACGACCACGCAGCGGGGCGTGGTGAGGCTGGCGACGAACTCCTCGAGCTCGACGCTCGGCACGAAGTCGCCCTCGTCGCCGTGGGCCTCCATGAGGGCGTCGGTCTTCTCCTGCGTCCGGTTCCACAGGGCCACCGTGTGGCCGTTGCGCGCCAGGTTCCGCGCGAGGTTGCTGCCCATGACGGCCAGCCCGATCACTCCGACACCCGCGCGTGCGCTCATGGCGCCATGTCTACCGCAGCACGGGGCGGCGGGGCGGGGCCGGCCGGAGGGCGGTCGGGCCGGCGCCCGGCCCGCGGGCCCGGCTCAGGCCCGTTCGCCCGCGTGCAGGTACCAGTCGCCGCCCGGCAGCACCGGCCCGCGCCGCTCGACCGCGCCGGCGTGGACGTACACCTGCACCCGCGCCGGCGCCCCGTCCCAGGCCCCGAGCAGAGGGACGACCACGCGGACGTACTCCGAGCCCGCCGGGTCCGCCGGGTCGTAGTCCTCCAGCTCGTCCAGGGCCAGCAGGGTCGGCAGGTCCTCGACCCGGTACACCTCCACGCGCACGGTGCCGGTCGGCGAGCCCGGGGCGGCGGGGGCCGGGGTGGCGTCGAGGACGAGCAGCGGGTAGCCGTAGCCGAGCTGCTCCCGGGGCGCGGTGACCTCGTGCAGCCGGCCGGCGACCAGCGCGTCGCCCACGTGCGCGCAGCCGGACAGCACGTGGGCGTTGCGGCAGCCGCGCCGCAGCGTGCCGTAGACGGCGAGCAGGACCGGTGTGCGCCGGTCGGCGACGGGTACGACAGGTGGTGCCGGTCACCGGACGAGGGTGGCAGCCCCGACCGGCAGCCCGTCGCCGCGGGCGGCGACGTCTCGCCCTGCGCGCTACCCGCTGCCACCCTGGAACCTCGACGAGACCTCCGGAGGTCCGCATGAGCACCGTGCCGACGCACGACACCCCCGGCGCCCCGCGGCGCACCACCCTCGACCGGCCGCACGTGGTGGTCGTCGGGTCGGGCTTCGGCGGGCTGTTCGCCGCCCAGGGCCTGCGCAAGGCCGACGTCGACGTCACGCTGGTCTCGCGCACCACGCACCACCTGTTCCAGCCGCTGCTCTACCAGGTGGCGACCGGGATCCTGTCCGAGGGCGACATCGCCCCGTCGACGCGCGAGATCCTCAACGACCAGCAGAACGCCACGGTGCTGCTCGGCGACGTCACCGCCATCGACCTCGCCGCGCGCACCATCACCTCGCAGGTGCTGGACCGGAAGAGCACGACCACGTACGACCACCTCGTCGTGGCGGCGGGGGCCGGGCAGTCCTACTTCGGCAACGACCAGTTCGCGCGCTTCGCCCCGGGCATGAAGTCCATCGACGACGCCCTGGAGCTGCGAGGCCGGATCTTCGGCGCCTTCGAGATGGCCGAGCTGGCCTGGGACGCGGCCGAGGAGGAGCGGCTGCTCACCTTCGTCGTGGTCGGCGCCGGGCCGACCGGGGTGGAGATGGCCGGCCAGATCGCCGAGCTGTCCCGGCAGACCCTGCGCCGCGACTTCCGCCGGATCGACCCGACGCAAGGCCAGGGTCGTCCTCGTCGACGCGGCCCCGCGGGTGCTCCCCGGCTTCGCGGAGGAGCTCGGCGAGAAGGCGCACCGCAGGCTCACGCAGATGGGCGTGGACATCCAGCTCGGCACGATGGTCACCGACGTCGACCGCTACGGCATCGAGGTCAAGGACAAGGACGGGACGACGCGGCGGATCGAGGCCCGGGCCAAGGTGTGGGCGGCGGGGGTGCAGGGCAGCGCGCTCGGCTCGCTGCTGGCTGAGCAGTCCGGCGCCGAGCTCGACCGGTCCGGCCGCATCAAGGTGCTGCCCGACCTGTCGCTGCCCGGACACCCCGAGGTCCACGTCGTCGGCGACATGGCCGCCCTCGACGGGCTGCCCGGCGTCGCGCAGGTCGCGATCCAGGGCGGGCAGCACGTGGCCCGCGAGATCCGGCGCGGCCTGGCCGGCGAGGAGACCGGGGTGCCGTTCCACTACAGGGACAAGGGGTCGATGGCGACCATCTCGCGCTTCAGCGCCGTGGCCTCCGTCGGCCCGCTCAAGATCGGCGGGTTCGTCGCGTGGGTCATGTGGCTCGCCGTGCACCTGCTGTACCTGGTCGGCTTCAAGAACCGGGTGACGACGCTGCTCAAGTGGACGATCACCTTCGTCGGCCGCGGCCGCTCGGAGCGGGCGGTCACGCAGCAGCAGATCATCGCCCGCCGGGCCCTGGAGCACCACAGCGCCCAGGACCTGGTCTACCTGGACGAGCGGTCCGACTCCTCGCCGGCCAGCGTCGACGTCCGCGACGACCAGGACCACGACGCGGACGGCGGCGAGACCGGCGGCACCACGGGCGGGACCCCGGCCGGCCTCGACGACACGGTCGAGCAGCAGGAGCACGACCACCCCGAGCCGTCCGGTCCCCCCACCGCGACCGAGGAGGCCGCGCACCGCTGACTGCGCCGGCCCGGGCCCGAGCCCGGGGACGTCCCTGTCGCGTGCCGCCCGGACACGAGCGGGACGTATCCGGGGTCCGACGCCGGTCCTGAGCCCGGGAACGTCCCTGTCGCGGCCCGCTCAGCCCGCTTCGGGACCCTGGCCCGGCTCAGCCGAGGCGGGAGGCGAGCAGCTCGGCCAGGTGCTGGCCCTTGACCCCGGCGAGGTCGTCGGCCTGGGTCCGGCAGCTGAACCCGTCGGCGAGCAGCACGGTGCCGGGCCTCGCCTGGCGCAGGGCGGGCAGCAGGGCGTGCTCGGCCACCGCGACCGACACCTCGTAGTGGCCCGCCTCCATGCCGAAGTTGCCCGGCGAGGCCGCAGCACCCGGCCAGCGCGCGGACCGTGGCGCCGGCGCCGGTCAGCAGGTCCAGGTCGGCCCGGAAGCCCATCTCGGCGTGCTGGTGGCAGTGGGGCTGGGCGAGCACGTCCACCTGCGACAGGTCGGGCGGGGTCCACCCGGCGGCGCGGCGCTCGGTGAGGACCTCCGCGAGGGTGCGGACCGCGGCGGACACGCGGGCGGCGCGCTCGTCGTCGGCGAGCAGCTCGGGCAGGTCGCCGCGCAGGGCCGCGGTGCACGACGGCTCGAGCCCGACCACCTGCAGGCCGGCGTCGACGTACGGCGACAGGACGTCCAGCGTGCCGCGGAGCCGGTCGCGGGCGGCGTCGAGCTGGCCGGTGGAGATCCACGTCAGGCCGCAGCACGCCCCGGGCCCGGCGAGGACGACGTCGTAGCCGGCGTCCTCCAGCACCCGGCGCGCGGCCGTGCCGACCGTCGGGCTGAAGCCGTCGGTGAACGAGTCCGCCCACAGCACGACCCGGTCGCGGACCGGGGTCTCCGCCGGGGCGGCCGGGGGCCCCGGGTCGGCCGACGACCGGCCTGCGGCCCAGCGCTGCCGCAGGGTCGTCGTGGCGAAGCGCGGCACGGACCGGCGCGGGTCCATCCCGCCCAGGCGCAGCACGAGCCGTCGCAGCGGGGGGACGGAGAAGAGCAGGTTGAGCACCGCGGCCAGGCCGGGCACGGCGCCGACCAGCGCCGACCAGCGCGGCAGCCAGCCGAGCGAGTAGTGGGTGACCGGTCGGAGCCGGCCCCGGAAGCGTCGGTGGAGCACCTCGGACTTGTACGTGGCCATGTCGACCCCGGCGGGGCAGTCGCTCGCGCACGCCTTGCACGACAGGCAGAGGTCGAGCGACTCGTGCACCGCGGGGTGGTCGACCCCGCCGACCAGGGTGCCGTTCGTCAGCTCCTGCAGGACCCGGGCGCGACCGCGGGTGGAGTCCTTCTCCTCGCGGGTGGCCAGGTACGACGGGCACATGAACCCGCCCGCGGCCGAGGTGTCGGCGCGGCACTTGCCCACCCCGACGCAGCGGTGGACCGCGCGGGTGAGGTCGCCGGAGTCGTGCAGCAGCGAGAACCCGCCGGGCGAGGGCGGCGTGGGCCGGGCGGAGGGCCGCCGCAGGTCGGCGTCGACCGGGCGCGGCCGGACGACCAGACCCGGGTTGAGCAGGTCCTCGGGGTCGAAGAGGTGCTTGAAGCCGCCGAACAGCGCGAGCGCCTCGGGGCTGTACATCCTCCCCAGCAGCTCGGAGCGGGCGCGGCCGTCACCGTGCTCGCCGGACAGCGACCCGCCGTGGGCGACGACGAGGTCGGCCGCCTCCTCGAGGAACGGCCGGAGCCGGTGCGGGGCCTCGGCCAGCGGCAGGTCCATCCGGACGTGGACGCAGCCGTCGCCGAAGTGCCCGTAGGCCAGCCCGTCGACGTCGTGGGCCTTCATCAGCGCCTCGAACCCGCGCAGGTACGACCCGAGCCGCTCGGGCGGGACGGCGGCGTCCTCCCAGCCGGGCCACGCCTGCGCCCCGGTCGCCGTGCGCCCGGCGAGGCCGGCGCCGTCCTCGCGGATCCGCCACAGCGCCGTCGCGTCCGGGCCGGGCGGCACGACCCGGACCGCGGTCGTGCCGGAGTCCGCGGCCAGGCGGCGGGCCGCGGCGAAGGCCTCGGCCTCGTCGGCGCCGCCCACCTCGCAGAACAGCCAGCCGCCCCCCGCCGGCAGCGCGGGCACGGCGGCGTCGCCCTTGTGCCGGCGGACGACGTCGACCAGGCGGGCGTCGATGCCCTCGACCGCCAGCGGGCCGTGGGGCAGCAGGGCCGGGACCGCGTCCGCGGCGGCGGCCATGTCCGGGTAGCCGAGCACGGCGAGCGCGGTCGCCGGAGCCAGGTCGACGAGGCGGACGGTGGCGCCGAGCACGAGGCCGCAGGTCCCCTCGGTGCCGACCAGGGTCTTGGCCAGGTCGCGGCCGCGCTCGGGCAGCAGGTGCTCCAGGGAGTAGCCCGACACCTGCCGGCCGAAGCGGCCGAGCTCGGTCCGGACCAGGCCGAGGTGGCCGTCCACGAGCTCCCGGACGCCGGGCACCGGGTCGGTGGACGGGTCGCCGAGGCGCCCGGCGGTGAAGCGCCGCCCGGTGCCGTCGACCATGTCGAGGGACACGACGTTGTCCGCGGTGCGGCCGTAGGCGACGGCGTGGGGACCGCAGGCGTTGTTGCCGATCATCCCGCCGAGGGTGCAGCGGGCCTGGGTCGACGGGTCGGGCCCGAAGCGCATGCCGTGCGGGCGCGCGGCGGCCTGCAGCGAGGTGAGCACGACGCCGGGCTCGACGGTCGCGGTGCGGGCCTCGGGGTCGACGTCGAGGACGCGGGTCAGGTGCCGGCTCACGTCCACGACGATCCCGGTCCCCACGGCGTTGCCGGCCACGGAGGTGCCGCCGCCGCGGACGGTCAGCGGGGTCCCGGTCTCCCGCGAGACCTCGGCGACCGCGAGCACGTCGTCGACGTCGCGGGCCACGACGACCACCGTGGGCACCACGCGGTAGTTGGAGGCGTCGGTGGAGTACTCGGCCCGGACGCGGACGGAGTCGTCGACCACGTCGGTGCCGTGCGTGCCGAGCCGGCGGCGGAGCTCGGCGACCACGGCCTCGGCGTCGCGGGACCCGCGGCCCACCGTCGCCGGCGGCTCGAGAAGCGTCACGTCAGCCCTCCGTCGTCCCCGGCCGGAGCGGTCGGGGAGCCAGTATCACCCGCCGGTCAGGCGCAGCCGGAGCCGGTCCCACCAGCGGGGACGGGCCTGCTCGGACCCGTCCGGGCTCCCGTCGGGTCCGCCACCGGAGGAGCCGGGCGCGCCCGCGGCGGTGAGCCGGACCGTCCCCGCGGGCAGCAGGCCGGGGACCTCGCCCGCCGCGCGCCACCAGGCGTCGGCGATGAGCCGGTGCCCGGCTGCGGTGGGGTGGATGCCGTCCTTGGTCACCTCCGCGGCCTCGGCGCGGGCGAACGTGCGCCGCACCCGCACCAGGGCGGCACCCTCGGCCGCAGCCAGGTGGCCGACGTAGTCGCACACCTGGTCCACGTGGTCCGACCAGCCCTCCTGCGCCCGGTCCAGGGGCGCGAGGACCGGCTCGACGAGCAGCAGGCGTGCCCCGCCGCCGGGCACCGTCGCGAGGACGCGCGGCAGCACCGAGGCGTAGGTCCGGGCGAAGACGCGGACGTCGAACGGGACGCCGTCCAGGTGGGCGCGCCGCACGTCGTTGATGCCGACGGCCAGGGTGACCACCGCGCCCGGCACGTCTCCCCCGGCCGAGGCGAGGTCGGCCACCACGCGGTCGCGCACGTCGGCGACCCTGTTGCCCGAGACCCCCAGGTTGAGGACCCGGGAGCGCCGGTCTGCCTGGCGCAGCCGCCCGGCCACGTCGGCCACCCAGCCCCGGCCGAGGTCGTCGGGACGGGACGGGACGCGCCCGGCGGCGGTCACGGAGTCCCCGACGAAGACGTAGGTGCCCACCGGCCTATCGTCCCCCGCTCAGCGCCGGACCACCTGGTTGGTGCTGCGCAGGACCTCCGGACGCAGCAGCGCGGAGGGGTCGTCGAGCCCGCCGCAGCGCACCCGGAAGGTGGCCTGCTCGCCCGGCAGCAGGGTGAGGAGCATGTCGTCCACGGTGGCGGCGGGGTCGACGACGTCCACGAGCAGCCCGACGTCCTTGACCAGCGCGGTGGCGGTGACGCGGACGAGGTAGCCGTCCTCGGCGCGCTCCACCGTGGCCTCGACCGCGTCGGCGGCCAGGGCGAGGTCGCGGTCCTCGACGAAGGTCCACCAGCCCCGGGCCCCGGGGGCGTCGGCCACGAGCACCTCCGCGGTGCCGTCGTCGGGGGTGGCGACGCCGGCCGGGACCGGCACCGAGCGGGTCGAGCGCGCGGGCACGTCGACCGGGACGGCCGCGGCGGCGAGCACGGAGCCGTCCAGGGCGAGCCGGCGCAGGTCCAGCGTCCCCGCCCAGGGCTCCGGGGTGTCGTTGACCAGGACCGCGGCGAGCCCGCCGTCGCGGGGCTGCACGGTGAGCAGGCGGTCGGCGTGGGCGTGGCGCAGCGCGTGCAGGGTCGGCTTGGCGCGACCGTCCCCGTCGACCGCGGCCCACGAGGTGACGGGCCAGCAGTCGTTGAGCTGCCACACGACGCTGCCCGCGCACACCGGGGACAGGCTGCGCAGGTGCTCGACCGCGGTCCGGACGGCGCGGGCCTGGTTGAGCGACATCGCCCAGTGCCAGTCGCGCATGCCGTCCGGCACGGGCAGGTGCGGGACCAGGCCGCGCTCGAGCTTGCGCTGGCCCTCGGCCGCCTTCTGGTGCACGAGCATCCCCGGCGACTCCGGGGTCAGCGGGTCGTCGCTGACCGCGCGGACGAGGGTCGACCAGGCGGGCGGGCCCTGCCAGCCGAACTCGGACGCGAAGCGCGGCCGGTGCTCCCGGTAGACGGTCCAGTCGTCGTCGTTCCACACCGTCCAGACGTGGGTGGCGCCGTGGGCCGGGTCGTTCGGGTGCCGGACCTCCCCCTCGGGACCGGCCGGGGCGAACGGGCTGCCCGGGACGTACGGCCGCGCCGGGTCGAGCTCCGCGAGCAGGGCGGGCAGCAGGTCGTGGACGTAGCCCGCGCCCCACGTCCTGCCGTCCAGGCGCACCTCCCAGTCCCAGTCGACGAAGCCCCACAGGTTCTCGTTGCCGCCGCACCACAGCACGAGGCTGGGGTGCGGGGCCAGGCGGGTGGCGTTGTCGCGGACCTCGGCGAGCAGCTCCGAGCGCAGCGGCTCCTCCTCGGCGTACGAGGCGCAGGCCATGAGCACGTCCTGCCAGACCATGAGGCCGCGCTCGTCGCACTCCTCGTAGAACGCGTCGTCCTCGTACGTCCCCCCGCCCCAGACCCGGACCAGGTTGCAGCCGGCGTCGGCGGCCTGGGCCAGGCGGGCGGCGTAGCGGGCGCGGTCGACCCGGTGCGGGAAGGCGTCGTCCGGGATCCAGTTGACCCCCCGCACGAACACCGGCTCCCCGTTGACCTCGAGCCGGAACGACGTGCCGTGCGCGTCGGGCTCGGTGACCCAGGTGACCTCCCGGAACCCGACCCGCCCGGTCCAGGTGGACAGGACCTCCTCGCCGACCACGACGTCGACGGTGAGGTGCGACAGCGGCTGGTCGCCGTGGCTGCGCGGCCACCAGGGCTGCGCGCCGGGGACGTCGAGGACCAGCCGGACGGGGTCGGAGCCCGTGCCGACGCGCGTCGCGCCCCGGACGCCCTCGTGGTGCTCGGCGCTCACGCCCACGCGCACGACGGCGTCGTCCGGCACGTCGCCCGCCCGCTCCAGGTCGACGACGACCTCGAGGTGCCCGCCGTCGGCGGTGAGCGTCGTGGTCGGTCGGACCCCGGCGACCCGCGCCACGGTCCAGTCGACGAGCTCCACCGGCCGCCATATCCCGGCCGTGACCAGGTCCGGGCCCCAGTCCCAGCCGAAGTTGCACGCCATCTTCCGCACCGCGTTGTACGGGTGGGAGTTGACGTGCGGGCGGCTGCCGAGGGCCTGCTGCTGGGCGTCGGCGTAGCGCACCGCGCTGGCGAAGCGGACCTGCAGCGCGGTGCTCGCCCTCGCCGAGCACGTCGGTCACGTCGAGCACGTGGGTGCGGTGCTGGTCCGCGGCCTCGAGCACGACGTGCCCGTCGACCGAGACGGTGGCCACGGTGTCGAGGCCGTGGAGGACCAGGGTGCGGCGGTCCCCGTCGACCGGCCCGAGGGTCAGGGTCGTCTCGTAGACCCAGTCGGTGAGGCCGACCCAGGCCAGCAGCCGCTCGTTGTCGTCGAGGTACGGGTCCGGGACCAGCCCCGCGGCGAGCAGGTCGGTGTGGACGGTGCCGGGGACCGTGGCGGGGACGGGCCCGGCGGCCAGGACGTGGTCGGGGACGGGCCCGCCGTCCGGCCGGACGGTCCACCCGTCGTGCAGCAGCTGCGACATGCGTCCAGCCTGGCAGCCGGGTGCGCCGCGAGCGCCACACTGACCCCCATGGCGAACACGGTGGCCCCGCGGGTGACGCTGGAGATGGTGGCCGCGGCCGCCGGGGTCAGCCGGGGCACGGCCAGCCGGGTCCTGTCCGGCTCCCCCAAGGTCAGCGTGAGCGCGAGCACCGCCGTCCGGGAGGCGGCGAGCAGGCTCGGCTACCGGCCCAACCTGTCCGCCCGGAGCCTGGTCACCGGCCGCAGCGGGCTCGTGGGCTTCGCGGTCAACGAGGACGACGACCGCCTCTTCACCGACCCGTACTTCGCCCAGCTGGTACGGGGCATCCACCACGAGCTCCGCGGCTCCGACCACGCGCTCGTGCTCAGCCTGGTCGCGGACTCCAGCGAGCGCAGCACCCTGCTGGAGTTCGCCGCGACGCGGCTGGACGGCCTGCTGCTGGCCTACGGGCACGAGGACCCGAGCCTGGCCGACGAGCTCGACCGGGCCGGGGCGTCCGTGGTGTTCGCCGGGCGGATGCCCTCGCGCGGACCGGCCGAGCACGCCACCTGGGTGGACTCCGACTCCGTCGGCGGGGCCGCCGCGGCCGTGCAGCACCTGGTGGACGGCGGCCGGCGCTGCGTCGGGCACGTGTCCGGCGACCTCGGCATGGCCGCGGGCCACGACCGCGCCGAGGGCTGGCGCTCCACCCTGGAGCAGGCGGGGCTGCCCCACGGCCCGGACCTCGTCGAGTCCGGACGGTTCCGGACCGACGAGGGCCGCAGCGCCACCGAGCGGCTCCTGGCCCGGCACCCCGGTCTGGACGCCGTCTTCTGCGCCAACGACCTGTCCGCGTTCGGCGCGCTCGACGCCCTGGCCGCGGCCGGGCGGCGGGTGCCCGACGATGTCGCCGTCATCGGCTTCGACGACATCCCCGCCGCGGCCACGTCCCGGCCCCCTCTGACCACGGTCCACCAGGAGATCGACCTCATGGGCCGCCGGATGGCCCGGCTGCTGCTCGACCGGCTCGACGGGGCGAGCGAGCCGGTGCAGGAGGTCCTGCCCACCCGCCTGGTCGTGCGCGAGAGCGCCTGAGCCAGCCCCGTCCCAGCCCGAGCCGTCCCAGCCCGGGCCGTCCTGGCCCGAGCCGTCCTGGCCGGAGCTCCTCGGCGGGCGCTCCGGCGCGGTCGAGGCCAGCCTGCCGGGCGCTGGGCCCGGCGGCGGGGTGGCTGCTCGGCGCCCGCCGCGCGGCCGCCCGCTGCCCCGACCTCCGGCTGACCGGTCGCGCCGCTCTCACGGGCCCAGCAGCGCGTCCGAGCGCAGCCGTGACACGTTGACGGCGTACCAGGGGTCCCCGTGAGGCCCGCGGCCCGCGAGCGCGGCCGACCGCTCCGGCGATGGGAGGTCGCGCAGGGCCGGCACCGCGTCGGCCGACAGCGAGGCCAGGTACGCGGTGTCCACGAGACCGGTCCGCTCGAAGCGCTCGACGTCGTAGCGGGCGACCACCGCCTCGGGCCCGACCACGGCCAGGGCCAGCAGCAGCCACGCGGCCGTGGCCAGCACCGCCCGCGGCAGCCGGTCCGACCGCCCGGCGAGCCAGACCACGGCGACCAGCACGACGACCACGGCCAGCCACAGCTCGAAGACGATGACGTAGAGCCGGAGCGTGGTGCCGCCGAACCGGTCCGCGTACAGCAGCATGCGGGAGACCGCGGAGGCCACGACGCCCAGGGTGAGCAGCGCCAGCAGGCCGCCGCCGCCGCGGAGCAGGTGCCGCTGCCGCGGGACCGCCGGGTCGCTGCGCCGCACCGCCCACCCGAGGGCGAGCAGGACGAGCAGCGTGACGACGACCAGCTGGCCGAACCCCTCCCGGGCCCACGCGGCCGGCGTCACCCCGGTGCCGGCGAGCGCGGCCTCGGGCTCGAGGAGCACGGCCGCCTGCACCGCGAGGAAGGCGGCCAGCACGGCGTCGGCGCCCAGGAGCGGGAGCACCCACTCGACCGCGGAGGCGGCCCTCGACACCCGCAGGCGCTCCCGGACCGGCGGGGCGACGGCCGTCCCCAGCCCCAGCAGCAGCCCCGTGACCAGCAGGCCGAGCAGCAGGCGGCCACCGAGCCCCTCGGGCAGGCGGGGGGTGAGCAGCCGCGCGAACGCGGCGTCCGCGGAGGCCAGCAGCCCCCACAGCGTGACCACGAGCACGAGTCCGCCCCCGGCGCCGACGAGCCACGCGGCGGGGTGCCGCGGCCGCCGGACGTCCACCGGCGGGCGGGCCACGGTCCAGGCGACGCCCCGGACGGCGGCCGCCACCAGCAGCGCCGGGGCCACCGCGAGGCCGGCCCAGCGGGTCCGCTCCAGCGCGAGGACCGCCAGCAGGCCGGCGCTGGTGAGCGCGGCCAGGACGACCAGCAGGGCCTCGGCGCGCAGCGCCGGCACCAGCGCGAGGCCGGCGGCGGGGGCGAGGAGCACGACGTCCGCGGGCAGCCGGCGCCGTCCGCGCCGGGCGAGCAGGACCACGGCCGCGGCGCCCAGCAGGAGCAGGGTGAGCGGCAGGCCGGCCCGCGCCCCCGGCAGCGTCAGGGCCGCGAGCAGGCCCCCGAGCACGGCGGCCGCGAGCAGCGACCACGGCACCCGTCCGGCCGGCGCCGGCCACCACGGCGGGCGGGGCGGACCCAGGACGGGGGGCGGCGGAGGTGGCGGTGGCGGCGGCACCGGAGGGACGAGGACCGCGCTCACGCCGGCCCCTCCGGGGCGCCCGCCGGCAGCTCGACCCGGACGGTGCAGCCGGGCCCGGCGTCCACGACGGCGATCCGTCCGCCGTGCAGCTGCACCGCCCACCGGGCGATGGCCAGGCCCAGCCCCGTGCCGCCGGTGGGGCGCGAGGCGCCCGACAGCGTGCTGGCCGTGCCGGAGCGGAACCGCTCGAAGACCTGCGAGCGCTCGTCGGCGGGGATGCCGGGCCCGTCGTCCTGCACCTCGACCACCACCCCGCCGTCGTCCGCCGCCTGCGCCACGACCGCGACGCGGCCGTCGCGGCTGCCGTGGCGCACGGCGTTGTCCAGCAGGTTGGTGAGGACCTGCCGCAGCCGCTGCTCGTCCGCCCAGACGGTGAGCCCGGGAGAGACGAGGACGACCACCGGGGGCGCGCCGTGGGCGCCGGCGACCTGGCGGGCGACGTCGGCCGCGAGCGGGCCGAGGTCGAGGACGCCGCGGTCGAGGACGCCCTCCGTGCCCTCGGCCCGGGCCAGGTCGAGCAGGTCCTCCACCAGGTCGCCGAGGCGTTCGGCCTGGGCGAGCGTCTCCTGCAGGGCGGGGCGGTCGGGGGCACGGACCCCGTCGACGAGGTTCTCCAGCTCGGCGCGCAGCGCGGCCACCGGGGTGCGGAGCTCGTGGGCGACGTCGGCGAGCAGGGCCCGGCGCTGGGCGTCGGCCGCGGCGAGCTGGGCGGACATGTCGGTGAAGGCGCGCGCCAGCCGGCCGACCTCGTCCCGGCTGCTCGTGGCCACCGGCGGGACCGGGCGGCCGGCGGCCATGGCGGCCGCCGCCGCGGTCATCTGCCGCAGCGGCGAGGTCATGCCGTGCGCGAGGACCTGGGTGAGGACCAGGGCCGCGACCATGGCGGAGGCCAGGGCCCACCAGGTGCCGGTGCCGACGAGCTGGAGGCTCACGGTGGCGACGAGGAGGCCGACCGCGAGGCTGGCGAAGACGACCAGGCCGAGCTTGATCTTGATGGAGCGGACCGGGTCGAGCGGACGCAGGTCGAACGGCCTCTCCAGCGCGCTCACCGCGCCACCTCCAGGGCGTAGCCCACCCCGGTCACCGTGCGGATGCGCTCGGCCCCGAGCTTGCGGCGCAGCGCCTTGACGTGGCTGTCCACGGCGCGGGCCGCGCGGGAGCGGGCGGGCGACCGGTCGTCCTCCGGCCAGTCCCAGACCTGGACCAGCAGGCGCTCGCGCGCGAGGACCGTGCCGGGCCGCTCGGCCAGGAGCACGAGCAGGTCGAACTCGGTGCGCGTGAGGTGGACCGGGTCGCCGCCGACGAGGACCCGCCGCGTCGCCGGGTCCACCTCCAGGTCGCCGACGACCATCACGCCGCCCCGGCCGTCCGCCGGGCGAGCGGCGAGCTCGGCGGCCCGGTCGACGCGGCGCAGCAGCGCGGCCACCCGGGCCACGAGCTCGCGCGGGCTGAACGGCTTGGTGAGGTAGTCGTCGGCCCCGACGGCCAGGCCGATGAGCCGGTCGGTCTCCTCGGCCCGCGCGGTGAGCATGAGGACCGGCACGGGCACCCGTGCCTGCACCTGGCGGCAGACCTCGGTGCCGTCCAGGCGGGGCAGCATGACGTCCAGCACCACCAGGTCGTAGCGGCGCGCGGCCGCCGCCTCGACGGCCGCCTGGCCGTCGTGCACGACGTCGACCGCGTACCCCTCGCTCTCGAGCCGCCGCCGCACGGCGTCGGCGATGGCCGTGTCGTCCTCGACGACGAGCACGTGCCGGTCCCGGCTCCCCCTGGCATCCATGGCGGCGACGCTAGCGACGGGCTGCGGAGGCGGCCGGAGGACCGTGTGGAGACCCTGTGGAGATCGCCCCGCCCCCGGGCCGCCCGAGGGCGGGGTCACCCACCGCCACGCCCGGCGCGTCGGTGACGAGGTCCGCCCTCGACGTCCGCGGCCCGGCGGGTTAGCGTCCGCCATGCCGCAGCACAAGATCCTCCTCGACGAGGCCGAGATGCCGACCCGCTGGTACAACCTCGTCGCCGACCTGCCGTCGCCCCCGCCGCCGCCGCTGCACCCGGGCACGCACGAGCCGGTCGGGCCGGAGGCGTTCGCGCCGCTCTTCCCGATGTCGCTCATCGAGCAGGAGGTGACGACGGACCGCTTCGTCGACATCCCCGAGGCCGTGCTCGACGTGTACAAGCTGTGGCGGCCGAGCCCGCTGTACCGGGCGCACAACCTCGAGCGGGCCCTGGGGACGCCGGCGAAGATCTACTACAAGTACGAGGGCGTGAGCCCCGCCGGGTCGCACAAGCCGAACACCGCCGTCCCGCAGGCGTACTACAACGCCCAGGCCGGGGTGAAGAAGCTGACCACCGAGACCGGCGCCGGGCAGTGGGGCACGGCCCTGGCGTTCGCGTGCGCGCTGTTCGGGCTGGAGTGCGAGGTGTGGCAGGTCGGCGCCAGCTACGACCAGAAGCCCTACCGCCGCATGATGATCGAGGCCTTCGGCGCCACGGTCCACCGCTCGCCCCAGCGAGCTCACCGCCGCCGGCCGGGCCGTCCTGGCCGACCGGGCCGACCACCCCGGCTCGCTCGGCATCGCCATCAGCGAGGCCGTCGAGGTCGCGGCGCCGGACCCCGAGGTCCGCTACGCGCTGGGCAGCGTGCTCAACCACGTGCTGCTGCACCAGACGATCATCGGCGAGGAGGCCCTGCTCCAGCTGGCCAAGGCCGGCGACACCCCCGACGTCATCGTCGGCTGCACCGGCGGCGGCTCGAACTTCGCCGGCCTGGCGTTCCCGTTCCTGCGCGAGAAGCTCGCGGGGCGCATGGACCCGACCATCCGGGCCGTCGAGCCGGCGTCGTGCCCGTCGCTCACCCGCGGCGTGTACGCCTACGACTTCGGCGACACCGCCGGGCTCACCCCGCTCATGAAGATGCACACCCTCGGCCACGACTTCGTCCCCGACCCGATCCACGCCGGCGGGCTGCGCTACCACGGCATGGCGCCCGCTGATCAGCCACGTCTACGAGCTCGGGCTGATGGAGGCCATCAGCCGTCCCGCAGACGGAGTCCTTCGCGGCCGGCCTGCAGTTCGCCCGGACCGAGGGGATCCTCCCGGCGCCCGAGCCGACCCACGCGCTGGCCGCGTGCATCCGCGAGGCGCTGGAGTGCAAGGAGTCCGGCGAGGAGAAGGTCATCCTCACCGCGCTGTGCGGGCACGGGCACTTCGACCTCGCCGCCTACGACGCCTACCTGTCGGGCCGGATGACCGACGAGGACGTGAGCGTCGACCGGCTGCGAGCGGGCCTGGCCACGGTCCCCGCCCTGTAGCGCCGCGGCGTGCGCGCGGGCCGGTGCTGCTCGTCGTCAGGGGTCGGCGCCACCCTGGGGCCATGACGAGCGACGGCACGCGCGTGGTCCTGGAACGGGGGAAGACCTGGGTCTTCGCCAGCGCCCTCGACCACCCGGGGTGGGCGAGGCGCGGCAAGGGCGACGACGCGGCGCTGCGCGCGCTGTCGGACTACGAGGACCGGTACCGGCAGGCCGTGGGCGACCTGTGCCCCGCCGGCGCGGGCGACCGGCTCGTGGTGGTCGAGGAGCAGCCGGGGACCGCGACGACCGACTTCGGCGCCCCGGACGCGAAGGCGGAGGCCGACCGCGAGCCGGTGGACGCCGCGACGGCCGGGCGGCTCGTCGCCGTGCTCGACGCGTGCTGGGCCCGCCTGGACGAGGTGGTCGCCGGCGCGCCGGCGGAGCTGCTCAAGGGGCCGCGCGGCGGCGGTCGCGACCGGGACCGCATCGTCGACCACGTGCGCGAGGCCGAGCGGAGCTACGGCCGCACCATCGGCGTGCGCGTCCCGCCCCGCACGCCGTGGCCCGAGCAGCGCGCGACGCTCCGGCAGGGCGTCCTCGACGCGGTCGACGGCCCGCCCCGGAGCACCGGCTGGCCGGTGCGCTACTGGGCCCGGCGGGCCGCGTGGCACGTCCTGGACCACGCGTGGGAGATCGAGGACAAGGTGCCGCCGGCCTGATCCGCCGCACCGCTGGGCCCCTGCGGCCGCCCTGGCTCAGGCGCGCCCGTCCAGCGCCCGGAGCATGCGCACCAGCGCGACCCGGCGGTAGGAGTCGTCGACCAGCTCCACCATCTCCTGCCAGTCCAGCGGCGGCAGGCCGGGCCGGTCGCGCAGCTCGAAGCCCAGCCAGCCCGCGGGCCCCAGGTACGGCGGGACCGTCGCCCGCGGGTGCTGGACCAGGGCGTCCCGGTCGCCGTCGTCGGGGCGGACGAGCAGACGGCGGTCGTCCTCCCCGCTCACGCCGTACTGCGCGAAGCCCCGCCTCCCGGCGAAGAAGACCGGGCGGCCGTGCGACTCCCGCTCCGCCGACTCCGGGTAGGCCAGGCAGAGGGCCCGGACCCGGCCCAGCAGCGGGTCGTCGTCGTCGTACATCCGCGGGTGCGCCATCCGCCGACGGTGCCACGCCCCACCGACGACCAGCGCCCCTGTGGCGCGCCGGGGTGCGCCGGGGTGCGCCGGGGGTGCGCCGGGGTGCGCCGGGGTGCGGCCGGGGCGCCCCGCGGGCCAGGCTGGGCCCGTGACCGACGACCTGCGCCGCCTCGCCCTCGGCGTGGTCATGGGCTGCTTCGAGGGCCCGGACCTGCCGGCCTGGGTGGAGCAGGACCTCGCCGACGGCCTGGGCTCGCTGTGCCTGTTCGGGTCCAACCTCGACGGCGACGACGGCACCGCGGCGGCCCTGGTCTCGCGGGTCCACGCCGCCGGCCCGCGCTGCCTGGTCGCGATCGACGAGGAGGGCGGCGACGTCACCCGGCTGGACTTCGCCCGGGGCTCCCGGACCGTCGGCGCCGCCGTCCTCGGGTGCGGGCGACGACGTGGCCCTGACCCGCGCCGTCACCGCGGACCTCGGGCGCCGGCTGGCCGCGGTCGGCGTGGACCTGGACCTGGCCCCGGTGCTCGACGTCAACAGCGCGCCCGACAACCCCGTCATCGGCAGCCGCAGCTACGGCGCGGACCCGGACCTGGTGGCCCGCCACGGGGTGGCCGCCGTGCAGGGGCTGGCCGAGGCCGGCGTCGCCGCCTGCGTCAAGCACTTCCCCGGCCACGGCGACACGGTCGAGGACTCCCACCTGGCCGCCCCCGTGGTGCGCGCCGACGCCGACCTGCTCGCCCGGCCCGCGAGCTGGTCCCGTTCGCCGCGGCGGTGGCCGCGCAGGCGCCGAGGCGGTGATGACCGCCCACGTCGCTCCTGCCCGCGCTCGACCCGACCGGCCCCGCCTCGACGAGCGCGGCGGTCACCGCCCTGCTGCGGGACCGGCTGGGCTTCGACGGCGTCCTCGTCACCGACGCCCTGGACATGGCCGGGGTGAGCGGCCCGGACGCGCACGGCTCGGTCGAGGCCGCCGCCGTCGCCTCGCTGCTGGCCGGGGGCCGACCTGCTGTGCCTGGGCGCCGACTGGGACCGGGCCGGGTGCACGCGGTCGTCGACGCCGTCGTCGCGGCGGCCGGCGCGGCACGCTCCCTCCGGACCGGCTGGCGGAGGCGGCCAGCCGGGTCCGGGCCTTGGGCGAGGTCTCCGCGGCCCGCCGCGAGGCCCGCGCCACGGACGACGCCCACGCCGCGGGTCACGGGTGGGCGGCCGGACGGACGGCGGGACGGACGGCCGGATCGACGACGCGGTGGACGACGAGGTCGCCCGTGCCCGGCCCGCGCCGCCCGGGCGGCGGTCCGCGTCGAGGGCACCGTCCCCGACCTCGCCGGGGCCCTGGTGGTCCGGGTGGTGCAGGGCGCCAACGCCGCGGTCGGGTCGGTCCCGTGGGGCCTGGCCGACGCGCTGCCGGGCGGTCCGGCCGGCGTGGACGCCCTCGACGCGGACCCGGAGGCCGGCGCCGGCGCCGGTCCTGGCCGCGGCCGCCGGCCGCCCGCTGGTCGTGGCCGCCCGCGACACGCACCGCGCCCCCGGCACCCGGGCCTGGCTCGCGGAGGTGCTCGCCGCCCGCCCCGACGCCGTCCTCGTCGACCTGGGCTGGCCGTCGGAGGCCACCGCCGTCCCGGCCGGAGGGGCGCTGGTCCGGGCCCACGGCGCCTCGCCGGTGTCCGCGCTCGCCGTCGCCGACGTGCTCACCGGCCGGGGCATGACCCCGCCCGACCACGGGGTAGCCGAGGACCAGCCGACCGAGGACGACGCACGACATACCCCCGCCAGGGGTACCCGTCCGCACGACCGTCGACGACGACGGAGGCGACCGTGCCCAAGACGACGAAGGCCGGCGGGGCCCGGCAGAGCGAGCTGCCGAGCACCCTGCAGCGCAGCGACGCCAAGGCCAAGCAGACGTGGGCCAAGACGCTCGACTCCGCCGAGGGGACCTACGACGACGACGCCCGCGCCGGCCGGGTCGCCTGGGCCGCGGTCAAGCACACCCACGAGAAGGTCGGCGACCACTGGGAGCCCAAGGAAGGCGGGCGCACGGGCCCCTCGGACGCCCAGGCCGCGGGCGGCGCGGGCACCGACCGCCCGACCGCGGCGGCGTCGACGAGAACGCCACCAAGGCGCACCTGCTGGACCAGGCGCGCCGGCTCGGGGTCCCGGGCCGCTCGTCCGATGACCAAGGCCGAGCTCGTCGGGCGCTGCAGAAGGCGAACGACCGAGAGACCCGGAAGGCCCGCGAGAGCTGACGCCTCGCGCCCGCCGACCGGCGGCCGCGACGGGTCCGTGACCGCCGCGGACCACCGACCCGGTCAGTTCAGCCGGTGGTCGTCCGGGGTGACCAGCCGCAGCCAGCGGAAGCCCGTACCCCTCCAGCGGGACGACCGCCGCCCCGTCGTCGTCCAGGTCCACGCCGCCGGGGCCGAGCAGGTCCACCAGCCGGCCGCAGTGGGCTCGGCCGGGCGAAGGACACCGGCACCTCGCACGGGGTGTCGGCGAAGTTGTGCAGGGCCAGCATCGCCGTGCCGCGGTACCGCATGACGTGGGCCAGCACGTGCCGCTGCGGCACGTCCACGACCTCGGCCTCGCCCCAGCCCAGCTCCGGGCGACTGCCGGTAGCGGCGGGCGAGGCGGGACACGAACGTGAGCAGCGAGTCCGGCTGGTCCACCTGGGAGGCCACGTTGACCGTCCCGCGGCCCGAAGGCGCCGGTCACGACCGGGTTGGGCAGCAGCTCGGGCGCCGCCGTGGAGAAGCCGCCGTTCGGCCCGTCCGACCACTGCATCGGCGTGCGGACGGCCTGCCGGGTCCCCGGCGGCGAGGTTCTCGCCCATCCCGATCTCCTCGCCGTAGAACAGCACCGGCGTGCCGGGCATGGAGAAGAGCAGCGAGTAGACCATCCGGATGCGGCGCTGGTCCCCGTCGAGCATCGGGGGCAGCCGGCGCCGGAGGCCCGCGGCCGAACAGCTGGTGCTCCGGCTCCGGCCCGAAGGCGTCGAACACCTCCTGCCGCTCGTAGGCGCCCGAGCTTGTCCAGCGTCAGCTCGTCGTGGTTGCGGACGAACGTCGCCCACTGCGAGCGGTCCGCGAGGCCCGGCCGCTCCTTGATCGCGGTGATGATCGGCTGGGCGTCGCCCCGGGCCAGCGACAGGTACATCCGCTGCATCCCGATGAAGTCGAACTGCATGTCCAGCTCGTCGCCCTCGGCACCGCCGAAGAACCGCAGCTGCTCCTCGAACGGCAGGTTGACCTCGCCGAGCAGGATCGCGTCGCCGCGGCGCGAGGCGACGAACCGGCGCACCTCGCGCAGGAAGTCGTGCGGCTCGGGGAAGGCCTCGAGCTCGTCGACGGACAGCCCGTCGGTCTCCAGCAGGAACGGCACGGCGTCCATCCGGAACCCGGAGATGCCCAGCTCGAGCCAGAACCCGACGACCTTGAGGATCTCCGCGCGCACGGCGGGGTTGGCCACGTTGAGGTCGGGCTGGTGGGCGTAGAAGCGGTGCAGGTACCACTGGCCGCTGGGCTCGTCGAGCGTCCAGATGCCCGGACTCCTGGTCGGGGAAGACGACCTCCGACGGACGTGTCCGGCGGGGGGTCCGAGCGCCACACGTAGAAGTCCCGGTACGGGCTGTCGGGACCCTCGAGCGCGGCCCGGAACCACGGGTGGTCGGCCGAGGTGTGGTTGACGACCAGGTCGACGATGACCCGCATGCCCCCGGTCCCGGGCGGCCCGGACCAGCTCGACCACGTCGCCGTGGTCGCCCAGGCGGGGGTCGACGCCGTAGAAGTCGGTGATGTCGTAGCCGTCGTCGCGCTCGGCCGTCGGGTAGAACGGCATGAGCCACAGGCACGTGACGCCCAGGTCGACGAGGTGGTCCAGGCGGCGGACCAGCCCGACGAAGTCACCGGTCCCGTCGCCGTCGGCGTCCATGAACGTCTCGACGTCCAGGCAGTAGACGACCGCGGTCTTCCACCACAGGTCGGCCGAGGACGCGGTCGTGGTGCCGGGGGCGGTGCCGGGCACCGTGCCGTGGACCTTCGCGGGGGTGGAGCCGGCCCGCTCGGCCCGCGCGGCCGTGGTGGACTTCTTCCCGCGGGGCTCACGCGAGACGCTCGCGGGAGCCGACCGGGCCGGCGCCGGCGGTGGTGCGCGCCGGGGTGACCGGCTCCGCGGGCGTGACGTCGAGCTGCGGCAGGACGTGCTCGCCGTAGGCGTCGAGGAACCCCTGCTGCTCCTGGCCGACGTGGTGCACCGCGATCTCGGAGAAGCCCAGGTCGGCGTAGCCCTGCAGCCAGGCCGCGTGCTGGGCCAGGTCGCTGGAGACGAGCACGACCTCGCGCACCTGTGCCTCGCCCACCTGCTCGCCCACCTCGTCGAAGTGCTCGACGGTCTCCAGGTCCCAGCAGACCGGCGGCTGGAACACGTTGCCGCGCCACTGGTCGTGGGCCAGCGCCATCGCCTCGTCCTCGGTCGGCGCCCACGACACGTGGACCTGCAGGCGCAGCGGCCCGGGGCCGCCGGCGTCGCGGTAGGAGTCGACCATGGTGCGGAGCTTCTCGTGCGGGGCGTTGGTGGTCACCAGGCCGTCGGCCCAGGACGCGACCCAGGCGGCGGTCTCCGGCGTCACGGCCGGCCCGACCAGCGCGGGCGGCACCTCGGGGCGGGTCCACAGCCGGGCGCGGTCGACCGTGACCAGCCCGTCGTGGGTGACCTCCTCGCCGGCGAGCAGGGCCCGGATGATCTCCACGCACTCGAGCAGGCGGGCGTTGCGGATGCTCTTGCGCGGCCAGCCCTGACCGGTGATGTGCTCGTTGGAGTTCTCGCCGGAGCCGAGGGCGACCCAGAGCCGCTGCGGGAACATCGACGACAGCGTCGCCATCGCCTGGGCGACGATCGCCGGGTGGTAGCGCTGGCCGGGGGCGTTGACCACGCCGAACGGCAGCGACGTCGTCGCCATCGCCGCACCGAGCCACGACCACGCGAACCCCGACTGCCCCTGCCGGACGCTCCACGGCGAGAAGTGGTCCGACGACATCCCCCCGGTGAAGCCGACCTCCTCGGCGTGCTGGACGTCACGCAGCAGGTCGGCGGGGTGGACCTGCTCGTGGGAGGCGTGGAAGGCGTAGGCAGTCATCGCCCCGCGGGTACCCGGCCCGCCGCCGCGGTGAAACGCCGCCGAGGTCAGTCGGCGGGTCGTCGCCGGGGCGCGACCGCGAGGGCCGCGACCCTCAGGCCGGGGCCCCGAGCAGGACGACGCGGTCGCGGCCGGACTGCTTCGCCTCGTACATGGCGGCGTCCGCCCGGCCCAGCAGGCGCTCGGCCTCGTCGCCGTCGCGCCAGGCCACCCCGATGCTCGTGCGCACGGGGCGGCCGCCGACCTGGACCGTGGCCAGCCGGTCGCGGATGCGCCGCGTGACCGTGGTCGCCTCTTCCGCGCTGACCGGCCCGGCCAGCAGCACGGCGAACTCGTCGCCCGCGATGCGCAGCGGCAGGTCGCCCTCGCGCACGCTGCTCCGCAGGGCGTCGGCGACGTGGCGCAGGACCTGGTCGCCGCCCGCGTGGCCGAGGGTGTCGTTGACGGTCTTGAAGTCGTCCACGTCGAGGTAGACCAGCGCGCCGTGCGCGTCCGCGGCGGCGAGCTCGCGCTGCAGCACGGTGCGGTTGGGCAGCTCGGTGAGCGGGTCGGTGCGGGCCAGCCGCTCCAGCCGCGCCACCGCCTCGGCCAGGGCGGCCGAGCGACGGGCGATCACCTCGCCGACCACGACGTACACGGGCAGGGCGTAGACCACCGTCCACGGGGCGTAGGCGGGCGCCTGCCCCCACAGCAGCGGCACCACGTAGGCGAGCGCGGCCAGCGGGGCGACGGCCAGCGACGTCCAGCGGGGGTGCCACAGCCCGATCCAGACGAACAGCGCGAGGAAGAAGACCCCGTAGCGGTACGCGTCCTGCGCGGACAGCGTGTTGTGCATGCCGATGAGGGCCAGCGCGAGCGGGACGAACGCCAGCGTCACGGCCCGGGGGACGCGGTGCCAGGGCAGCAGCACGAGCAGGCCGGACAGCGCGAGCGTGACCACGGCGACGGTACGGACGGCCCCCAGCGCGAGGTCGGCAGGGCCGGGCACGAAGGTCGAGAGCAGCGTGGCCAGGCCGGAGAACGCGCCGATCACGCAGATGCTGCGGGCGGCGCCCCGGGCCGAGCGCCGGGCCCCGGGCAGGTCGTCGTCCGTCCGCCGTCGCCCCGGCCCGTCTCCCCCCACCCTGGGCACATCGGGCCGCGACGGGTGCCGCTCGATAGCCCGGCCGGGGGACGCCCTCCGCCCGCCGGTCCCGTGCCCGTGGTCGCGGCCGCCCCCCGCCGCTGGTCCCGACCGGTACCTGCGGGCCGTGCGGGCCGTGCGGGCCGTGCGGGCCGTGCGGGCCGTGCGGGCCGTGCGGGCCGTGCGGGCCGTGCGCCGGCTGGCTACCGGAGCCGGACCGCGCGCACCACGCCGTCGTGGTGGAGCATCTCCTGGCCCTGCTCGTCGACCCGGGTGCGGGCGCGCGAGGCGACGACCGCGAGGTCCCAGACCTCCGGGTCGAGCTCGGCCGCGACCTCCTCGGGGCTCGGCATGAGCTCGGGCACCCGGTGGACGCTCTCGCCGAGCTCCATGTCGCGCGGGTGGTGCGCCACCCACAGCAGCGTGCCGCCCGGGGCCACCGCGGCGGCCAGGCCCGCGATCGCGCGGGAGCGCGGGACCGGCGGCAGGTGGAGGAAGTGGACCGAGACCAGGTCGTAGCCCGACGGCTCCGGGGCCTGCGCGACGACGTCGAGGTGCTCCCACCGCAGCCGCCCGGCGACCTCCCCGCCCGCGGCCCGCCCGGCGGCCTCGGCCCGGGCCAGCGCCACCGGCGACAGGTCGACCCCGGTCACCCGCCAGCCGCGGGCGGCCAGCCACACCGAGTCCGCGCCCTCGCCGCAGCCGACGTCCAGCGCGCGCCCGGGGGGCAGGTCGGCCACCTCGGCCACGAGCTGCGGGTTCGGCTGCCCGCTCCACACCTGCTCGGCCCCGCCGTAGCGGGCGTCCCAGAACGCCTGGTGGAGGATCTCCTCCGCGAGGCCCGGGTGCGCGCCGCTCGTCGTGCCGTGCTCGTCGCGCCGTGCTCGTGCGCGCCTGCCGTGCTGCCGTGCTCGTGCGTGCCGTGCTCGTGGTCGTCCGTGGGTGCCATGCCGGAAGTGCAGCCCACCGGTCCGCGTCCCGTCGAGGCGCCGTGCCGTTCCAGCAAAACCCGCCCGGTACGGGTCAGGCGTCGGCGGGCCGGACGTGGGCGACCACGCCTCCCGGGCGCCCGTCGGCGGTGCGGACGAGCGACACGTCGACGAGCACGTCCACGGGGCGCCCGTCGTGGCCGACGTAGCGCTTGCGCACCGGGGCGTCCGGCGCGGCGCCCTCGCGGTGGCCCTCCAGGTGGAGCCGGTCGACCTCGCGGTCCTCGGGCCAGGTGATGTCCTCGACCCGCACCCCGACCAGGCTGTCCGCGGTGCGGCCCAGCATGGCCGCGAAGGCGTCGTTGGCCCGGTGGACGACGCCGTCCAGCCCGGACAGCGCCATCCCGGACGGCGCGGCGTCGAAGACCAGGCGGAAGGTCTCCTCGGCCTCGCGCAGGCGCTGCTCGGCCTCCACCACCGAGGTGACGTCGCGGCAGCGCAGCAGGACCGTCGCCCCGAGCGCCGGGTCGAGGTCGGGGCCGTCGGCCGGCCGGACGAGCACCCACCGCAGGCCGCCGTCCCCGTGGTGGAGCCGCACGGTCCGGCCGGTCGCGACCCGCCCCTCCACGCCCTCAGCGCCGTCAGGGCCCTCGGCGCCGTCGGGGCCGTCGGCGCTCTCGGCCCCCCCGACCCCGTCGGCGCGGGACGGCGATACCGCACCGGCGCGGTCCGAGGGGTGCACGAGGTCGTCGAAGGGGTGGCCGAGCAGGTCGGAGGGCAGCAGGCCGAGCACGTCGAAGACGGTGGTGGACGCGAACACCACCCGGCCCGCGGCGTCGGTGGCCGCGAGGAACTCGCTGGAGCCCGGTTCGCCCGCGACGGGCGGCCGGGGGCGGGCGGCCTCCGCGGGGCGCAGCCGGCCGCCGGGCCCGACAGGGCCGTCCGGCGCGGGCCGGCCGAAGCGCCAGCCCTGCGCCGCGTCGGCGCCCAGGCCGGTGAGGCGCATGGCCTGGCGCTCGTCCTCCACGCCCTCCATGCACACGAGCAGGCCGAGGCCGTGGCAGACGTCCACGAGCAGGCGGACGAGCAGGGCGTCGGCCGTGGTCCCGGCCGAGGCGGCCACCAGGGACCGGTCCACCTTGACCGTGTCCAGCGGCAGGCGGCGCAGCAGCGTGAGCGAGGACCGGCCGGCCCCGAAGTCGTCGAGGGAGACCCGCACGCCCCGCTCGCGGAGCCGGCCCAGGACGGCGGCGGTGCGGGGGAGGTCGTCGACGCCGGCCGCCTCGGTGATCTCCAGCACCAGCCGGCCCGCCGGCAGCCCCGCCTGCTCCAGGGCGGCGACCACGTCGCCCTCGAAGCCGGGGTCCACCAGCTGCAGCGGGGACACGTTGACCGACACCGCGGGCGGTCCGGTCGTGCCGTCGTGCCAGGTCACGGCCTGCCGGCACGCCGTGCGCAGCGCCCACCGGCCGAGCTCGAGGATCAGGCCCCCGGCCTCGGCCACGGGCACGAACCGGTCGGGAGGGACGCTGCCGAGCTCCTCGTCGTCCCAGCGCGCCAGCGCCTCCAGCTCGACGACCTCGCGCGAGGGCAGCCGCACGATCGGCTGGTACTCCAGGTGCAGCCGGCTCGTCGCGCTGCCCGCCAGCGCCTCCCGGAGCCGGCGCTCGATGGTGTGACGGCTCCCCCGGTCGTCGGAGACGACCTCGGCGACGCGACGGGCCTCGGCGTAGGTCCGCACGGTCCCCCGCCCCTGGTCCTTGGCCAGGTACATGGCCGCGTCGGCCCGGGCGAGCATGGTCCCCAGCGCGTCCTCCGGCTCCCCCTCCGGGCGGCGGGCCACGCCCACCGAGGCCCCGACGTGGACGGTGGCGGTACCGGTCACCGCGTCGTCGGCGGCGGCGGCCGCGTCCCGCACGGGGACCTCGAACGGCGCGGCCGCGGCGGCGACCACGCGCCCGGCCAGCGCCCGCAGGGCCTCGTCGTCCGCCTCTCCCGGCACGAGGACGGCGAACTCGTCGCCGCCCAGCCGGAGCACCACGTCCCCGGCGCGGCAGCAGGCCCGCATCCGGGCGGCGAACTCCACGAGCACCGCGTCGCCGGCCGCGTGGCCGTAGCGGTCGTTGACGTCCTTGAAGCGGTCCAGGTCGACGTAGAGCAGCGCCGCCGGGGTGGCGGGGACGCGGCGGTCGAGCAGGTGCATGAGGTGCAGCCGGTTCGGCAGCCCCGTGAGCGGGTCGTGCACGGAGGCCTGGGCGAAGGTCCGCGACAGCGACTCGAAGAGCCGCCGGACCGCGACCACGCCCGGCCGCCCCTCGGGGTCCACGCACAGCACGGCCTCGAGGGAGTCCGTGGCGTCGCGACCGAGGACCGTCACCGCGGCCCGGTCGACCGGGGTGCGGTCGGGCAGCACGACGCAGGCGGGCAGGTCGAGCTCGCCGAGCAGCAGCCGTCGCGCGACCCGGCGGCCGTAGCGCGGCCGGCCCCGGCGCAGGTGGTCCAGGTGCAGCCGGTCCAGCAGGTGCAGGTCGTCCCCCGTCCGCAGCACGACGTGCCGCAGCCCCGGGTCGCCGTCGAACATCCGCTCGACGGTGAGGACGGGGTCGTCCGCGGAGACCACCACGGCGGGCTCGGCGAGGTCCGCCAGGACGGGCACCCGGCGTGCGCACCGCAGGGGCCGGTGCCTCCGGTGCCTCCGGTGCGCCCATCTCCAGCACCTCCCGCGTCCGACGGCCGGGACGGGGGTCCCGCACAGTCCGGACCCCTGTGCCGGCTGCCGCGGGCCAAGGCAACCACGGACGGGGGGCCCGCGGGGCCGTCCGGCCGCATCCCGGGGGGGTCGAGGCTGTCGGAGCGCGCTCCTACCGTCTGGCCATGACGGACGCCGGCACGGATCGGACCCCCACCGACCAGCCCCTCGACCAGGAGCGCGCGGACCTGCTGGAGTCCCTGCGCGCCCACCGCCACTTCCTGCGGACCACCGTGCAGGGGCTGACCGACGCCCAGGCACGGCAGCGCACGACGGTGAGCGAGCTGACCCTGGGCGGGCTCGTGAAGCACGTGACCCGCATGGAGGAGCGGTGGACGGGCTTCGTCCGCTCGGGGCCCGGGGCGATGGCCATGACGCCCGACAGCCAGGCCGAGCACACCGACAGCTTCGTGATGCGCGAGGACGAGACCCTGGACGGGCTGCTGGCGCGGTACGAGGAGGTCGCGGCGGAGACCGACGCGCTCCTGGCGGGCCTGCCGAGCCTGGACGTGGCGCACCCGCTGCCCGAGGCGCCGTGGTTCGCGCCCGGCGCGACGAGGTCGGCCCGGCGGGTGTTCGTGCACGTCGTCGGCGAGACCGCCCAGCACGCCGGGCACGCGGACATCCTGCGCGAGTCGCTGGACGGGCAGAAGACGATGGGCTGACCGGGCAGCCGGGCTCCCCCGGGGGCGGCTCAGACGATCTCCCGGACCTCCTGCTCGCACCGGCAGGCGGCAGCGATGCGGGCCGCCCAGGCATAGGCCTCCTCGCGGGACGGCAGGTCCAGCACGGTGAACCCGCCGCTCAGCTCCCTGCTCTGCGGGTAGGCGCCCTCGCGGACCGAGCCGTCCGCCGCCACGAGCACCGGCCCGACCTCGTCGAGGATGCCCCCGGCGTACAGCAGCACCCCCGCCGCCCTGGCGTCCTCCACCACGGCGCCGGCGGCCGCGCCGACGGCGGCCATCTCCTCGGCCGGCACCTGCATCGCCTCGCCGGGGAACGAGATCAGGTAGTTGGGCACGGCGGTCTCCCTGGTCCGGGCGACGCCTGACCGGCCGCCGAGACCGTCGACACTGCCACGGCGGTGGAGCTGGCGGGGGAGCTGGCGGTGGGACTCGAACCCACAACCGCCCGATTACAAGTCGGGTGCGCTACCAGTTGCGCCACGCCAGCAGGCCGGGAGCACCGTCTCGCGGCAGCCCGGTCCGGCCGTGACGATACCGCCCCGGCCGCACGGGACCCCGGGCTCGCGCCGGTGCACGGCGGGGCGGCACGGACGGCAGACTGCCCACCGTGACCGAGCAGACCGACGCAGCGACGACGCCGGACCCGGTGGACCCTCGGGACCTCGCCGAGGGGGCGGACCCCGCCGAGCCGGTGGAGGCCGAGCAGGAGACCGAGCCCCAGGCGGCTCCCCGGCCCACCCTCGCCGACCACGCCCGCCACCCCGCGATCGCGCAGCTCGTCGCCCGGATCAAGCCCCTGCTCACCGACCAGCACCGCGTCGTGGTCGGCCTGGTCGGGGCCCCCGGGACGGGCAAGTCCACGGTGGCGGAGGCGCTCGTCGCCCGCCTGCGGGTCCTGGGCACCGCGACCGCCCTGGTCCCGATGGACGGCTTCCACCTGGACCAGCGCGAGCTCGTCCGGCTGGGCCGCGCCGACCGCAAGGGCGCGCCGGACACCTTCGACGTCGGCGGCTACGTGTCGCTGCTGCGGCGGCTGCGGGCCGCGGACGAGCCCGTGGTCCTCGCCCCTCGCTTCGACCGGGACATCGAGCAGTCGGTGGGCAGCGCCCTCCCCGTCAGCTCGGCGGTCCGCGTGGTGGTCACGGAGGGCAACTACCTGCTCCTGCGGCACGCCGACCTCGGCCGGCCCGCCTCCGACGACGTCACCATGACCGCGTGGAAGCAGGTCCGCGGCCTGCTGGACGCGTGCTGGTACGTCCACGTCGACCCCGCCGTCCGCCTCGAGCGGCTCGTCGCGCGGCACGTCGCCCACGGCCGCACCCCGGAGGCGGCGCGCGCCTGGGTGATGCGCAACGACGAGGCGAACGCCCGCCTCGTGGAGGGGACCCGCTCCCGCGCGGACGCCGTCGTCGACTGGGCCTGACCTCGCGGGGACGTCTCGCCGGCCACGTCACCCCGTCTCGACCGGGCTCGGCGGGGTCCGGGTCCGGCGCCCGAGGCGACCGGAGCCGCTGTCGCACGGCCCCGGACGGGCGGGCGGGGACCCGGACGGCCGGGGCAGCGCGGCGGGCTCAGAGCCGGGCGGTCACCACGAGCACCGACGAGACCACGACGAGCCCGGCCAGGCCGGCGAGGACCAGGCGGCCGTTGCGGTGCCGCGCCACCGGCTCGGTGAGCGCACGGGAGCCGTGCCGGACGGCGCGACCGCCCGGACCGACCCAGGCGAGGACCGCCGCCAGGACGGCGAGCAGGGCCGGCACGGGCTCCTGCAGCAGCACGGCCTGCACGGTGGCCCAGCTGTCCCACGGCACG
This sequence comes from uncultured Actinomycetota bacterium, assembly GCA_963750335.1. GTDB lineage: Bacteria > Actinomycetota > Actinomycetes > Actinomycetales > JBBAYJ01 > Aquipuribacter. Next base: position 122,469 of record CAVVQD010000008.1, on the reverse strand, counting down.
TCCCGCAGCATGACCGCCGCGGCCACGAGGAGCAGCGGCGACAGGACGAGCGCCCCCACCAGCAGGTACCCGGCGCTGGCGGCGAGAGCGCCCAGCAGCCGGAAGGGGTACATCAGCGTGAGCCCCGTGCGCGCCCCCGCCCCGAGCCGGCCGGCGCGGGCCCGGGTCATGGCCGCGGCGACCCGCGACCACTGCACGGACCGGGCGAGGGTCGCCCACGCGAGCACGACCGCCGCCGCGCCGAGGGGGGTGGCCGCCGCGACCGCCGCGACCACGACGCCGCCGAGCAGGACCAGGCCGGGCCGGCGCGGCAGCGACGGCACCGGGGCGCCCGAGGCGGGCAGGCGCGGCTGGACCACGGCGCCGCCTGCCGCGTGCCCACCGGGCGGCAGGTCCGGCCGCCGTGCGGGCGCGGGCGGGGCGTGGCCGGCCGGGACGGCGTAGGCGGGGTGCGACACCGGCCCCGACCGGGGGCCCGGACGGCCGTCGCCCGGCGCGCCCGCCGGGAACGGGGCCGTCGGCCACGTCCCGGGGACGGACGAGCCCCTCCCGGAGGGCGCGGCGCCGACCGGCGCGGTGCCGAGCGGAGCGGTGCTGAGAGGAGCGGTGCCCGAGGACGGCAAGGGGTGCCCAGCGGCGCGGTGGCGAGCGCCGCGGTCTGCGCGGGGCCCGCCGACGCCGGCGCCCGCACCGGCTGCGCCGCGGGTGCGGGCGGCGGGGGCCGCCGCACCACACGGGTGACCGGGTCGGGCTCGGTCGTCCGGGCCGCGGGCCGCCGCCCCTCGCGGGGAGCCTCGGACGCCGGCCGAGCCTGCACGGTGGTCGGGGTGACGAGGGGCTCGGCGGGACGGGCGGCCTGAGGTCGGGGCTGGCTCCGGGTGGCTGCGCCGGCCGACCCGGCGGCGAGGGCGCGCGCCGCGGCGGGCAGCTCCGGCCGTCGGCCCGTGAGCGCGACGACCTCCTCGGCCAGCTGCTCGGGCGAGGGCCGGTCGGCGGGGTCCGGCCGCAGGGTGGCCCGCAGCAGCCCGGCCCAGCGCTCGTCCACGCCGTCCAGGTCGACGGCGCCGCGGCGGACCCGGTCCCAGACGGCCTCCAGCGGGCCGCCCCGGAACGGCGCGCGACCGGTCGCCCCGAAGGCGACGACCGCCCCCCAGCCCCACCAGTCCGCGGCGGTGCCCACGTCGGTGCCGTCCAGCACCTCCGGCGACAGGTAGCCCGGCGTGCCGACCATGAGCCCGGTCGAGGTGAGCGCCACGTCGTCCAGGGCGCGGGCGATCCCGAAGTCGATGACGACGGGCGAGCCATCGAGCAGCAGCACGTTGCCGGGCTTGAGGTCGCGGTGCACGACGCCCACCGCGTGCACCGCGGCGACCGCCTCGAACAGCCCGACGGCGAGCTCGTCGAGGGCGGCCCCGGTCAGGGGGCCGTCCCGCCGCACCACGGCGTCCAGGGCCTCCCCCGGCACGTAGCGCATGACGACGTAGGGCAGCTCGGCGTCGAAGTCGGCGTCGAGCACCTCCGCGACCCGCGGGTGGCGGACCCGCAGCAGGGAGCGCACCTCGCGGGCCAGGCGGGCGCGCGTCTCGGGGTCCGCGGCCACGTGGGGCCGGACCACCTTGACGGCCACGGCCCGGTCGGACGGGTCGAGGGCCAGGTGCACGACACCCATGCCGCCCTCGCCGATGACGCGCAGCAGGCGGTAGCCCCCCACGGTCCGCTCCCCCGTCACGCGCGCCTCACCCGGACCACGGTACGGCGCGCGCGCCTCGGTACGGTCGATCCATGACGACGGGGGCGACGACGGGGTCCACGCCGGGGGCGCTGGTCTGCGAGGGGCTCACCAAGCGGTACGGGGACACGCTCGCCGTGGACCGGCTCGACCTCACCGTGCCGGCCGGCTCGCTGTTCGGCCTCGTCGGGCCGAACGGGGCGGGCAAGACCACGACGCTGTCCATGGCCACGGGCCTGCTGCGGCCGGACTCCGGCCGGGTCACGGTCGACGGGGTGGAGGTGTGGGCGGACGTGCGCCGCGCCCACCGGGTGCTCGGCGTGCTGCCCGACGGCCTGGCCATGCTGGACCGGCTCAGCGGGCCCGAGCTGGTGGAGTACACCGGCCGCCTGCACGGGCTGACCCGCGCCGTCGCGGCCTCGCGCGCCGCGGAGCTGCTCGACGTGCTCGACCTGGGCGAGGCGGGCCGCCGCCTGGTCGTGGACTACTCCGCGGGCATGCGCAAGAAGGTCGGCCTGGCCTGCGCGCTGGTCCACGCGCCGCGGGTCCTCGTGCTCGACGAGCCGTTCGAGGCCGTCGACCCGGTCTCCGGCACCACGATCCGGGCCCTGCTCACCCGCTTCACCGCCGACGGCGGCACGGTCGTGGTGTCCAGCCACGTCATGGCCCTGGTCGAGCAGATGTGCAGCGCGGTCGCGGTCATCGTGCACGGCCGGGTGGTGGCCGCGGGGACGGTCGAGGAGGTCCGCGGCGAGGGCAGCCTGGAAGAGCGGTTCGTCGAGCTGTCGGGCGGCTCGCGCGGCCTGGGCGGGGGGTTGTCGTGGTTGGCGTCCTCGTCCGGCTGAGGCTCACGCTGCTGCGCCACCAGGCCGACGGCGGCTGGGAGAAGGTGCTCCTGCTCGTCCTGTCGGTGCTGTTCGCGCTGGGCACCGGGGCCCTGGCCGTCGCCGGGCTGGTCGCCCTCCGCTTCGCCCCGCTCGACCTCGCGGGCGCCGCGGTGGCGGTCTTCGGCGGGATCACCGTGCTCGCGTGGGCGCTGCTGCCCCTGCTGACCAGCACCGACGACGTCCTCGTCGACCCCGCCCGCTTCGCCCTGCTCCCGCTGCCGCCGCGCACGCTGGCCGCCGGGCTGCTCGTGGCCTCGGCCGTCACCCCCTTCGGGCTGGTCACGCTGGTGTCGTCCCTCGCGCTGGCCGTGACCTTCGCGCGCGGGCCCGACCCGGTGGCCACCGTGGTCGTGGCCGTGCTCGGCGCGGTCCTCGGCACCGCGACCTGCCTGCTCGCCGCCCGCGCCGTGCTCACCTCGGCCGCCTCGGTGCTCGCCGGGCGCCGCGGGCGCGAGGTGACGATCGGCGTCGGGGTCGTGCTGGTCTCCATGCTCGGCCTGGCCGGTCCCGCGATGGCCGAGCTCGGGGAGCGGCTGGCCACCGGGTCCGTGGACGCCGCCGTGCGGGTCGCCGCGTGGAGCCCGCTCGGGGCGGCGTGGTCGGTGCCGTGGGCCGCGGCGGAGGGCCGCTGGGACGTCGCGGCCGGGCGGGCGGCGGTCGGCGTCGTCACCGTGGTCGTGCTGTGGCTGGTCTACGTCCGGGCGGTGCAGGCCCGGCTGCGGCCCCGCGGCGGCGGCTCCCGGGGGCGCGCCGCGACGACCACGCGGGCCACGGCACCGCGGCGGGCCTGGCTGCCGGACACCCCGGCCGGGGCGCTGGTCGGCCGCAGCCTGCGGTACTGGGTGCGGGACTCCCGCTACCAGGTCTCGGTGCTCGCGCTGCCCGTCGTGGTCGCGCTGCTGCTCCTGCTGCCCGTGCTCGCCGACGCCCCGGCCGCGATGGCCCTGGTCACCGGTCCCCTGCTCGGGCTGCTGCTCGCGGTCACCATGCTCAACGAGCTCGCCTTCGACGGCAGCGCGTTCTGGACGACCCTGGCCACCGGCGTCCGCGGCCGCGACGACCGCGGCGCCCGGGTGGTCGCGCTGCTCGTGTGGGCGGTCCCGTTCACCGTCGTCGTGTCGGTGCTGGGCGCGGAGCTCGGCGGGCGCCCGGACCTGGCCCCGGCCGCGGCCGGCCTCGCCGTCGGGGCGCTGCTCGTCGGCAACGGCGTCGCCGCGGTCGCGTCGGTGCTGCTGCCGTTCCCCGTCCCGCCGGCCGGGTCGAACCCGTTCGCGGGCAACCCGGGCTCCGCGACGGCCGCCCTCGTGCAGCAGGGGCTGAGCGTGCTCGTGCTCGCCCCGCTCCTGGCCCCGCTGCTCGGCCTGGCCGTCTGGTCGTGGTCCGAGCCCGCGGTGGGGTGGCTGCTCGCCGTGGTCGGCACGGTGTGGGGCACGGCCCTGCTCGCGGTCGGGGTGGCCGTCGGCGGGCGGGTCATGGACCGGCGCGGCCCGGAGCTGCTGGCGCGCCTGGCGCGCTGACCCGGCCGGTCAGGCCCGTGCCCCGCTGCTCGCGGCCCGGCCCAGGTCGGTGTGCAGCAGGCACGCCGCCCGGTGGCCGGGGCCGACGTCGTAGAGCGCGGGGTCCACGTCGGGACAGGCCTCGAACGCCTCGGGGCAGCGCGTCCGGAACCTGCACCCGGAGGGGACGTCGGTCGGGCTGGGGACGTCGCCGGCGAGCACGGTGCCGGTCCGGGTCCGCTCGCTCACCGGGTCCGGGCGCGGCACGGCCGACAGCAGCGCCCGGGTGTAGGGGTGCTGCGGGTCGCTGGTGACCTGGTGCGCGGGGCCGACCTCGACCACCCGGCCCAGGTACATCACGGCGATCCGGTCGCTCACGTGGCGCACCGCGGCCAGGTCGTGGCTGATGAACAGGACCGTGAGGCCGAGCTCGCGCTGGAGCCGGCGCAGCAGGTTCATCACCTGGGCCTGGATCGAGACGTCGAGGCTGGCCACGGCCTCGTCGGCGACGACGAGGTCCGGCTCGCCCGCGAGCGCGCGCGCGATGCCGACGCGCTGCCGCTGCCCGCCGGAGAACTCGTGCGGGTAGCGGTCCGCGGCCGAGGCCGGCAGGCCCACCAGCTCGAGGAGCTCCTCCACCCGCCGCCGTCGTGACGCCGCGCCGCCGTGGAGACGGTGCACGACCAGCGGCTCGGCCACCGCGTCGCCGACGGTGCGGCGCGGGTCGAGGCTGGCGTAGGGGTCCTGGAACACCATGACCGCCCGCCGCCGCACCGCCCGCATCGGCCGGCGGCCCAGCCCGACCAGCTCCGTGCCGTCCAGCTGCACCGAGCCGGCGGTCGGCTCCACGAGGCGCAGCAGGGCGTTGCCGAGGGTCGACTTGCCGCAGCCCGACTCCCCCACCAGCCCGAGCGTCTCGCCGCGGCGGACGTCCAGGTCCACCCCGTCCACGGCGCGCACCGGCCGCCGCGAGCGACCGAAGTGGACCTCCAGCCCACGGACGCGGACCAGGACGTCGTCGGCCTGGTCCGCGCCGGCGGGCGCGAGGGGGGCGGGCTCAGCCACGGGGCACCCCCTCCTCGGTCGTCGCGGCGCGGCTGCCCGGGCGCACGGCGGCGGGCGGTCCGTCCGGGACGGGGCAGCGGGTCGCCGCCTGGTGCCCCGGCCCCACGTCGCGCAGCTCCTGCGGGTGCCCCGCGCACGCCGGGGCCGCGACCGGGCAGCGGGGCCCGAACGCGCAGCCGGCCGGCGGGTCGACCGGGTCCGGCGGCAGCCCGGCCATGGCCTCCAGGTCGGCCCGCGCGGCCCCGGTGGCCGGGTCGTCGATGTCCGGCAGCGAGGCGAGCAGGCCCCGCGTGTACGGGTGGGTGGGCCGGGCGAACACGGCGTCCGTCGTCCCCGTCTCCACCACCCGGCCGGCGTACATCACGGCGACGCGGTCGGCGGTGCCGGCGACCACCCCCAGGTCGTGGGTGATCCAGACGACCGCGGTGCCGTGCTCGGCGCGCAGCCGGTCGACGAGGCGGAGGATCTGCGCCTGGACGGTGACGTCGAGCGCGGTCGTGGCCTCGTCCGCGACGAGCACCGCCGGGTCGTGGGCGAGCGCGATCGCGATCATCACGCGCTGCCGCTGCCCACCGGACAGCTGGTGGGGGTAGGAGCGGAGCGCCCGGTCCGGGTCGGGCAGGCCGACCTCGTCCAGGAGCTCCCGCGCCCGGGCGAGCAGCGCGTCGCCGCCGCGGCGCGCCCCGTCCCGGCCGGCGTGGGCGCGCAGCCCCTCCAGCAGCTGCCGCCGCACCGTGAGGACCGGGTTGAGCGAGGTCATCGGGTCCTGGAACACGATGCCGACGCCCGGTCCGCGCAGCCCCCGCAGGTCCCGCTCGGGGGCGCCGAGCACCTCGCGGCCGTCGAGCCGCGCCGAGCCGGTGACCTGCGCGGAGGGGGGCAGCAGCCCGAGGACGGCGAGCATGCTCACGCTCTTGCCCGAGCCGGACTCCCCGACCACGGCCAGCGTCTCCCCCGCTGCGACGTCGAGGTCCAGGCCGCGCACCACGCGCGCCGGGCCCCGGGCGGTCGGGAAGGTGACGCGCAGGTCGCGCACCTGCAGCGCGGGGCCGCTCATGCCGCGCTCCCGGTCGCCGCCAGCGAGCGCCGGCGCGGGTCGAGGACGTCCCGCAGCGCGTCGCCCAGCAGGTTGAAGGCCAGCACGGTGACGAAGATCGCGAAGCCCGGGAAGAAGGCCATCCACCAGGCCTGCTCGAGGAACCCCCGGCCCTCGGACAGCATGAGCCCCCACGACGCGTCCGGGGGCTGGGTGCCGAGGCCGAGGAAGCTCAGCGCCGCCTCGGAGAGGATCGCGAAGGCGAGGCTGACCGAGGTCTGGACGATGATCGGCGGCGCGGCGTTGGGCAGGACGTGGGCGAAGAGGATCCGGGCGTCCGGGGCCCCGACGGACCGGGAGGCGCGCACGTACACCTCCTCGCTCACGGACAGCACCGCGGCGCGGGTCACCCGGGCGAAGATCGGCGTGTAGACGACCCCGATGGCGATCATCGCGTTCCGGGTGCCCGGCCCCAGGAGGGCCAGCACGGCGATGGCCATGAGGATGGCCGGGAAGGCGAACAGCACGTCCATCGACCGCATGAGCACCGCGTCCAGCGGCCCGCGGTAGTAGCCCGCCAGCAGGCCGACGAGCACCCCGACGACCAGCGCGATCCCGACGGCGACGACCCCGACCTGCAGGCTGACCGAGGCGCCGAGCACGACCCGGTCCAGCACGTCCCGGCCGAGCTGGTCCGTGCCGAAGGGGTGCTGCCACGACGGGGCGAGGAGGCGGTCGGGGACGGACACCTGGTTGGGGCCGCCGGGGACCAGCAGCCGGTCGAGCAGGGCCAGCAGGACGACCACGGCGAGGACCGCGACCCCGAACGCCCCGCCCCCCGCCGGACGACGGCGGCCAGGGTGCGGCCGGACCGTGCGAGCGCGCTCACCGGGTCCCGACCCGGGGGTCGAGCACGGCGTAGGACAGGTCGACGAGCAGGTTGATGACGAGGAACACCACGGCGAACAGCAGCACCGCACCCTGGAGCAGCGGGAAGTCCCGGCTCTGCACGGCCTGCAGCGCCAGCTCCCCGAGACCCGGGTAGCTGAAGACGATCTCCACCACGACGACCCCGGACAGCAGGTAGGCCAGCTGCACCCCGACGACGGTGACGAACGGGAGCAGCGCGTTGCGCATCACGTGCCAGCCGAGCACGGCGGGCGGCGCCAGGCCCTTGGACCGGGCGGTGCGGACGTGGTCCGCGCCGGAGGCCTCGAGCAGCGCGGCCCGCACGAAGCGGGTGAGGATCGCCCCGCTCGTCACCCCGACGGTGACGCCGGGGAGCACCACGGACCGCGCCCAGCCGGCCGGGTCGTCCGTGAGGGGCGTGTACCCGCCGGTCGGCAGCGACAGCACCGGCGCGACGAAGACGATGAGCAGGATCCCGAGCCAGAAGTCGGGGACGCTGATGCCGACCTGGCTGGCCACCGTGGCGACCCCGTCGACCGCCCCGCGCGGCCGCAGCGCCGACAGGGTGCCCAGCGGCACGGCGATCAGCAGGGCGACGAGGACCGCCACCAGCGCGAGGCTGACCGTGGCGGGCAGCCGCTCGAGGATGAGGGCGGTCACCGGCTCGCCGGACCGGAAGCTCACCCCCAGGTCGCCGGTCAGCGCCGCCCCGGCCCACGAGAGGAACTGCGCGAGCACCGGCTCGTCGAGCCCGGCCCGCTCCCGCAGCGCCGCCCCGGTCTCCTCGGTGTACCGGGTGCCGAGCGCGATCCGGACGGGGTCGCCCGGCACCAGCTGGAGGATGGAGAACACGAGCACCGCGACCCCGGCGAGCACGACCGCGGCCTGCGCGACCCGTGAGGCGAGGTACGTGGCCACGGCCGGGCTCAGCCGTCCAGCGAGACGGTCTCGAAGTTGACCGCGGAGTCGGGCCGCGCCTCGTAGCCGCTGAGGTCGCTGCTCCAGGCCTCGACCACGTCGGGGTTGAAGAGGAACAGGTACGACACGTCGTCGACGACGATCTCCTCGGCCTGCGCGTACAGGTCCTTGCGCGCGTCCTCGTCCGTCTCCGACGCCGCCTGCTCCAGCAGCTCGTCGACCTCCGGGTTGCTGTAGCCCTGGAAGTTGAAGCCCCCGTCGGTGATGTGCTGCGCGTGGTAGTAGTCGAACGGGTCGATGTTGCCGATCCACGCCCAGCTGAACGCGTCGAAGTCGCCCTGGCCCTGGCGGTCGAGGAAGATCCCCGTCTCCACGGTGTCGACATCCATCGTCACGCCCACCTCGGCGAGCTGGCTGGCCATGACCTGGGCGGCGGCCACCGCGGGCTCGTCGGAGTCCGGGACCATGAGCGAGAACTCCAGGCCCTCGGCCCCGGCGTCCGCGAGCAGCTGCTCGGCCTGCTCCGTGTCCTGCTCGAAGGGGGCGTAGCCGTTGGCCCAGAACGAGCCCTCCGGGACGGCGGTCTGGTTGACGGTGCCCGCCCCGAAGGTGGCCGCCTCGGTGATGGCCTCCCGGTCCACGGCCAGCGCGACGGCGCGCCGCACGTCCCGGTCGTCGAAGGGGGGCCGGGTCTCGTTGAAGGCCGCGTAGTAGTAGTCCGTGGAGCCGGTGCGGCCGAGCTCGATGCCGTCGGCGTCCTGGAGGTCCTCGATGGACTGGGCGGGCACGTTGTCGGTCCAGTCGATGTCGCCGTTCTCCAGCCCGGTGAGCGCGGCGGCGGACTCGGCCACGTACCGGTACTCCACGCCCTGGACCTGCGGGGCCTCGCCCCAGTAGTCGGCGAAGGCCTCCAGCTGCGCCCCGCCCGCCGAGGTGGACACCAGCTCGAAGGGGCCCGTCCCGACGGCCTGCGTGGCCAGGTCGAGGTCGGCGGACTCGCTGGGCACGATGGCCATGCCCTTGAACCCGCCGATGTTCGCCAGCAGGTTGGGCGTCTCGGCGCTGAGCGTCATCGTCACCTCGAGGTCCCCGGTCGCCTCGACGCTGTCGACGGTGCCGAAGCGGAAGGCGTTGCTCAGCTCCTCGTCGATGATGCGCCTGTAGGAGTACACGACGTCCTCGGCGTCGAAGGTGCTGCCGTCGTGGAACGTGACGCCGTCGCGCAGCGTGAACACCCAGGTCAGGCCGTCCTCGCTCGTCGTCCACGCCTCGGCCAGCGAGGGCTCGAAGGTGAGGTCCTCCGCGCTGGGCACGACGAGGGTGTCGTAGACGTTCTCCAGCACCTGGAAGCTCGCCTGCGACGTGGTGACGTGCGGGTCGAACTGGTCGGGGGTGTTGGCCAGGGCGGCGACCAGGACGCCCTCGGCCGCCGGCGCCCCGGCCCCGCCGTCGGCCGAGGAGGTCGGCGGGGGCGCCTCCTCGAGCCCCTCGGCGTCCACCGCCTCGCCGCCGCTGCACGCGGCGAGCAGCAGGGCGAGACCGGTCGACGTGGCCACCATCGCGAGAGCACGGGGAGTCCTCATGCCTCCTGCCTAGCCCGCACCGGTGTCCGGTACCAACCGGTGAGGCAGGTTTTGCGGCATCTGTTACCTGATCTTGATCCGCCCGACGGTCCTGGGGGGACGGCCCCGCCCCGTCGGTGGACGCCTCCCCGCCGGTGCGGCAGGATCAGCCCGGTCGGGCACCGCCGTCCGGCTCACCGTGCGACGGAGCACCCCGCACCACCGCCCCGGACCACGTCGACGACGACGGCACGCCAGGCACGGAGGTCCGGGTCCCGGGCCCCCTTCACGACGGATCGTCCGGCACGTACCTGCCGGTGGAGGAGAGATCGCTCATGGCAACTGTGACCTTCGACAAGGCCTCGCGCCTGTACCCCGGGGCCGAGACCCCCGCGGTCGACCAGCTCGACCTGTCCGTCGGCGACGGCGAGTTCCTCGTCCTCGTCGGCCCCTCGGGCTGCGGCAAGTCCACCTCGCTGCGCATGCTCGCCGGCCTGGAGGAGGTGACCAGCGGGAACATCTACATCGGGGACCGCGACGTCACCGACATGCCCCCCAAGGACCGCGACATCGCGATGGTGTTCCAGAACTACGCGCTGTACCCGCACATGTCGGTCGCCGACAACATGGGCTTCGCGCTCAAGATCGCCGGCGTGGCCAAGGACGAGATCCGCAAGCGCGTCGAGGAGGCCGCCAAGATCCTCGACCTCACGCCGTACCTCGACCGCAAGCCCAAGGCCCTGTCCGGCGGCCAGCGCCAGCGCGTCGCCATGGGCCGCGCCATCGTCCGGAGCCCCCAGGTCTTCCTCATGGACGAGCCGCTGTCCAACCTCGACGCCAAGCTCCGGGTCCAGACCCGCACGCAGATCGCCTCGCTCCAGCGCCGCCTCGGCGTCACGACGGTCTACGTCACCCACGACCAGGTCGAGGCCATGACCATGGGCGACCGCGTCGCGGTCCTCAAGGACGGCATCCTCCAGCAGGTGGACAGCCCCCGGAACATGTACGACCGCCCGCAGAACGTCTTCGTCGCCGGGTTCATCGGCTCCCCCGCGATGAACCTGCTCACGCTGCCCGTCAACGAGCAGGGCGTGCAGTTCGGCTCGATGACCCTGCCGATCGAGCGGACGGCGCTGGCCAAGAACACCAGCAACAAGATCATCGTCGGTGTCCGTCCCGAGGACCTCGACATCTCCGCGTCGGGCCAGGGGCTGCCGGTGCAGGTGGACGTCGTCGAGGAGCTCGGCGCCGACGCCTACATCTACGGCACGACCGACGCGGGCGAGAAGGTCGACATCGACGACCCGGACATGCGCGGCGAGGACAAGGCGGCCAAGGGCGGCGACTCGATCATCGCCCGCACCGACGGCCGCCGTCCCCCGACCCGTGGCGAGACGGTGCACCTGACGCCGAGCGGCGCCGGTCACGTGCACTTCTTCGACATCGCCAGCGGCGCTCGCATCGAGGCCTGAGGCACCTGCTCGACCCGACGGGCGTCCCGCACCAGCGGGGCGCCCGTCGGCGCGTCCGCCCCCCGCACCACCCGAGCGCGCGCGAGAGGATGGCCCCGTGAGCACCTCCCTGCAGATCACGTCGACCACGCCCGAGGCCGGGCTCCTCGACCTGCCCTGGGAGCCTCCCGCTGGAGTCCTGGCCGGAGGAGCGGGTGGCCGCCCTGCCGCGGGGGATCAGCCGGCACGTGGTCCGCTTCGTCCGGATCTCGGGCAAGGTCTATGCCGTCAAGGAGATCACCGAGCCGATCGCGCGCCGCGAGTACCAGATGCTGCGCAACCTGCGGCGCCTGCGCGTGCCGTCGGTCGAGCCGACCGCGGTCGTGTCCGGGCGGCACGACAAGGACGGCGAGCACCTCGAGGCCGCGCTCATCACCCGCCACCTGCAGTTCTCGCTGCCCTACCGGGCCCTGTTCAGCCAGACCCTGCGCCCCGACACCGTGGCCCGGCTCATCGACGCGCTCGCGGTGCTGCTGGTCCGGCTGCACCTGACCGGCTTCTACTGGGGCGACGTGTCGCTGTCGAACACGCTGTTCCGCCGCGACGCCGGCGAGTTCGCGGCCTACCTGGTGGACGCGGAGACCGGCGAGCTGCACGCGTCGCTGTCGGACGGCCAGCGCGCCTACGACGTCGACCTGGCCCGGGTGAACATCGCCGGGGAGATGTTCGACCTGCAGGCCGGCGAGCTGCTCGACGCCGACTTCGACCCCCTCGCCGCCAGCGACCGGATGGTCAGCCGCTACGAGACGCTGTGGGCCGAGCTGACCGACGCGGAGTCCTTCGACTTCGGCGAGCGCTGGCGCGTCGACGCCCGGATCCGGCGGCTCAACGAGCTCGGCTTCGACGTCGGCGAGCTGGCCATCACCACCGACTTCACGGGCACGTCGCTGCAGATCCAGCCCAAGGTCGTCGACGCCGGGCACCACACGCGCCGGCTGATCCGCCTCACCGGGCTCGACGTCGAGGAGAACCAGGCGCGGCGCCTGCTCAACGACATGGACTCCTTCGCCGCCGCGAACGACATGCAGGGCGAGGACGAGGAGATCGTCGCCCACACCTGGTTGTCGACGGTGTTCGAGCCGGTCGTCCGGTCGGTGCCGCCCGCGCTGCGCGGCAAGCTCGAGCTCGCCGAGGTCTTCCACGAGGTGCTCCAGCACCGCTGGTACCTGTCCGAGGGCGCCGGCCACGACGTCGGCCTGGACGAGGCGGTCCGCAGCTACGTCGCCGACCAGCTCCCGCACCGCCGCGACGAGAAGGCCGTGCTCGGCGGCGACGACACGGAACCCATCCCCATCGTCACCTGACCTGCGGAGCCCACCTGACCTGCGGAACCCACCTGACCTGAGCTCAGCGCTGCTGGGCCACCGCGTACAGGACGATCCCGGCGGCGACGCCGGCGTTGAGGGACTCGGTCGCGCCGGACATGGGGATGGAGACGATGGTGTCGCACAGGTCACGGACGAGGCGGGAGAGGCCCTCGCCCTCGGAGCCGACGACCAGGCAGACGCCCGTGCCCTCGACGTCGAGCTGGGGCAGCTCGACGTCGCCCTCGGCGTCCAGGCCGACGACCATGAGGCCGGCGTCCTTGTAGGCCTGCAGGGCGCGGGCGAGGTTGGCGGCGCGGGCCACGGGCACGCGGACCGCGGCGCCGGCGCTGGACTTCCACGCCCCGGCGGTCATCCCGGCGCTGCGCCGCGAGGGCACGACGACCCCGGTCGCCCCGAACGCGGCGGCCGAGCGGACGACGGCGCCCAGGTTGCGGGTGTCGGTGACCCCGTCCAGGGCGACGACGACGACCTCGTTGCGCTTGCGGCCCTGGAGCAGGTCGTCCGGGTGGGCGTAGGTGTAGGCCGGGATCTGCAGCGCGACGCCCTGGTGGACGGCACCGTCGGTGAGCCGGTCGAGGTCGCCCTTGTTGACGGGCAGCACGGACAAGCCCTTGTCGGAGGCGGCGCGCACGGCGTCGCGGACGCGGGTGTCGGAGTCCAGGCCGTCCTGCAGGTACAGCGCGGTCGCGGGGACGCCGGCGACCAGGGCCTCCAGGACGGAGTTGCGCCCGGCGACGTACTCCGCGCCTGTGCCGGCCCGCCGGCGCTGCATGCCGGGACGGGTCGGGCGGGCGCCGGGGCGGGCGTCGCGCGCGGGGCCGCCGGAGCGGTTCTTGCGCATGCCGGCCAGCGCCTTGGCGTCGCGCTCGGCCTTCTCGGCCGCCTTCTGCGCGCTCAGCTTGCGGTCGTTGGCCGGGTGCGAGGGACGGTCCTCGGCCCGCGGCGTGGGCCCGCGGCCCTCGAGCGCCTTGCGGCGCTGGCCGCCCGAGCCGACGCTCGGGCCCTTCTTGCCGCGGCGGACCGCGCCTCGTCGTCCGGCGTTGCCCGCCATCAGCTGTCTCCCTCGGTGCTCGTCGCCGGAGCAGTTCCGGCCAGGGACCAGCGTGCCCCCTCCGCGGTGTCCTCGATGACCACGCCCGCGGCCGCGAGACGGTCGCGGACGGCGTCGGCGGTGGCGAAGTCCCGGGCCGCGCGGGCCGCGGCGCGGGCGTCGAGCTCGGAGCGGACCAGCGCGTCCAGCGCCTCGGCGGCCCGGCCGTCGGAGCCGGTCACGGCCCCCGGCTCGATGGCGAGCACCCGGGCCATGGCCAGCACGCTGCGTGCGCTGCCGGCCGCGGCGGACCGGTCGCCCGAGGCCAGCGCCGCGTTGCCCTCGCGGACCGTGCCGTGCAGCGCGGCCAGCGCGGACGGCACGGAGAGGTCGTCGTCCATGGCGGCGGCGAAGTCGGCGCAGACCATGCCGGCAGGGGCGTCGGCGCCGTCGACCGCCGCGTCCCCCACCGTCTCGCGCGCCCGGCGGAGGAACCCGTCGACCCGCTCCCAGGCCGCCGTGGCCTCGACGAGCGAGGTCGCCGAGAACTCGAGGCTGGAGCGGTAGTGCGCGGACAGCAGGTAGTAGCGCAGCACCTCGGGCCGGTAGGTCTGGAGCAGGTGCTCCACGCCGAGGGTGTTGCCCAGGCTCTTGCTCATCTTCTCCCCGGCCGTGGTGACCAGGGCCGAGTGCATCCACACCCGCGCGAAGCGCTCGCCGGCCGCCGTGGACTGCGCGAGCTCGTTCTCGTGGTGGGGGAAGCGCAGGTCGAGCCCGCCGCCGTGGACGTCGAACTCCGCGCCCAGGTACCGCCCGGCCATGGCCGAGCACTCCAGGTGCCAGCCCGGCCGGCCGCGGCCCCACGGCGTCGGCCAGGACGCGGTCGCCGGCTCGGTGTCCTTGGCGGACTTCCACAGCGCGAAGTCGCGGGGGTCGCGCTTGCGGCCGGCCAGCGCGGGGTCGGTGTCGTCGGCGGGGGCCAGGTCGCCGAGCCCCTGGCGGGTCAGCCGGCCGTAGGCCTCGAAGGAGCGGACGTCGAAGTACAGGTCCGCCGTCCCCTCGACGTGGTAGGCGTGGCCGGCGTCGAGCAGGCGCTGCATGAGCTCGACCATCTCGGTGACGTGGCCGGTGGCGCGCGGCTCGTACGTGGGCGGCAGGATCCGCAGCGCGTCGTAGGCGGCCGTGAACTCCCGCTCGTAGCGGTAGGCGTGGGCCCACCACGGCCGGCCCTGCTCGGCGGCCTTCGTGAGGATCTTGTCGTCGACGTCCGTGACGTTGCGGACCAGGGTGACCTCCAGGCCCGAGTGCAGCAGCCAGCGACGGAGCACGTCGTAGACGACCTGGGCGCGGACGTGGCCGATGTGGGGGCTGGACTGCGGCGTCGCCCCGCACACGTAGACCCCGACCCGCCCGGGGACGACCGGCCGCAGCGGGGCGGTCTCGCGGGTCAGGCTGTCGAACAGGCGCAGGCCGGGGGTCGGGACGTCGGGCTCCTCGGGCACCGCGCCAGCCTACGGGCGGGCGGCGCGGGCCGGGACCGCTCAGCCGCCGAGGAGCTCCAGCGCCCGCCCGGCCTCCTGCTGCTGCTCGGCGCTGGGCGGGACGACCAGCACCTCCTCCGCCGCGTCCGCCTCCCTCATGACGAGCAGGTCGACCAGCGCGGCCACGGCCGGCTCGTCGGCGTAGGCCTGCACGGAGACGTAGACCTGCAGCGTCCGCGACAGCGGGTACGTGCGGTCGGACACCGTGCCGGCGTCGGGCTCGACGCAGCCGTCGCCCGCGTCGAGCGCGACCGCGCGCACCTGGTCCTCCGCCGCCCGCGCATAGCCCAGCGGCACGTAGCCCAGGCCGCCGGGGCTGCGCGCCACGCCCTGCACGAGCACCTCGTCGTCCTCGCTGGTGGCGACGTCCGCGCGCGGAGCCGCACCGTCCAGCACGTCCGCACCGAAGGTCGCCGCGGTGCCCGAGCCCTCGCCCGGCGCGAAGAGGACCAGCGCCGTCGCGGGCCAGGCCTCCCGCAGGTCCTGCCAGGTCAGCACGTCCGTGCCGCCCCAGAGCCGGGCGAGCTCGTCGGTGGTGAGGCACCCGACGTAGTCGTTGCGCCGCGGCACGACGACCGTGACCGCGTCCTGCCCGACGGGGACCTCGACCGCCTCGACCCCCGCCGCCTCGCAGGCCGCCAGCTCCTCGTCGGTGATCGCGCGCGAGGCCATCGCCACGTCGGCCTCCGCTGCGCACAGCCGGGCCAGCCCGGCGGTGGTCCCCGACGTCGTCAGCTCGACCGTGACACCCGGCTCGACCCGGTCGACGAGCTCGTCGGACACGGCCCGCACGAGCGGCGTGACGGTCGAGGACCCGTCGACGACGACCGTGCCGGACAGCCCCTCGGACTCCGGCTCGACGGGGCTGCAGCCGACCAGCGGGCCCAGCGCGAGCAGGGCCGCCACCGTGACGGTGGCGGCCCTGGGCCGGGCGGGCGTGCGCGCGCCAGGTCGGACCCTCAGCCGAACCGCCCCGAGATGTAGTCGTTCGTGGCCTGCACCTTGGGGGTGGAGAACATGACGTCGGTGGCGTCCATCTCGATGAGCCTGCCGGGCTTGCCGGTGCCCGCGATGTTGAAGAACGCGGTGCGGTCGCTCACCCGGGCGGCCTGCTGCATGTTGTGGGTGACGATGACGATCGTGTACGTCTCCTTGAGCTCCTGGATGAGGTCCTCGATGGCCAGGGTGGAGATGGGGTCCAGGGCGGAGCACGGCTCGTCCATGAGCAGGACCTGCGGCTCGACCGCGATGGCGCGGGCGATGCACAGGCGCTGCTGCTGACCGCCGGACAGGCTCGAGCCGGACTCGGAGAGCCGGTCCTTGACCTCGTTCCACAGGTTGGCGCCCTGCAGGGCCTTCTCGACCTTCTCGTCCGCGGTGGCCTTGTTCATCCGCCGGGCGTTGAGCTTGTAGCCGGCGATGACGTTGTCGTAGATCGACATGGTGGGAAACGGGTTGGGCCGCTGGAAGACCATCCCGATCTGGCGGCGGACGTCGACCGGGTCGGTGGTCGGGGCGTAGAGGTTCTGCCCGTCGACCAGGACCTCGCCCTTGACGTAGGCGTCCCGGATGGCCTCGTGCATGCGGTTCAGCGAGCGCAGCAGGGTCGACTTGCCACAGCCGGACGGGCCGATGAAGGCGGTCACCGAGCGGGGCTCGATGGTCATGTGCACGCCCTCGACCGCGAGGAACGTAGCCGTAGTAGATGTTGAGGTCGTTGACCTCGATGCGCTTGGACACGGGGGGAGGGCCCTTCAGCCGAGGGAGCGGGTCAGCGGTTGGTCTTGGGGGCGTACAGGTACGCGACCAGCCGGCCCACGCCGTTGAGCAGCATGACGATGAGGATGAGCGTGAGCGCGGCGGTCCAGGCCCGGTCGAGGAACGCCTCGGGGGGCAGGCCGCGGTTGCGGAACTGGTCGTAGGCGAAGACCGGCAGCGTGGACGCCCGGCCCTCGGTCATGTCGAAGTTGAAGCCGGTCGTGAAGCCCAGCGTGATGAGCAGCGGGGCGGTCTCGCCGATGACGCGGGCGATGGCGATGGTGACGCCGGCCGCGATGCCCCCGATGGACGTGGGCAGGACGACCTTGGTGATGGTGCGCCAGCGGGGCACGCCGAGCGCGAAGGAGGCCTCGCGCAGCTCGTCCGGGACCAGCTTGAGCATCTCCTCGCAGGTGCGGACGACGACGGGGGTCATGAGCACGCTGAGGGCGATGGCGCCGGCGATGCCCGAGCGGTGGCCGGGGTCGCCGAGGAGCAGCGAGAACAGCGCGAAGGCGAACAGGCCCGCGACGATGGACGGGATGCCCGTCATGACGTCGACGAGGAAGGTGATGGCGCGCTTGAGCGGGCCCTTGCCGTACTCGACGAGCCACACCGCGGCCAGGACCCCGACCGGGACCGAGACGAGCGTGGCGATGCCCGTGACCTGCAGCGTGCCGACGATCGCGTGGGCCGCGCCGCCGCCCTCGCCGAGGACGCCGGCCATGCTCTGGGTGAAGAACGCGACGTCGAAGCGGGCCAGCCCGCGCGACGACGACGGTCCACACCAGCGACACCAGGGGGGCCATGGCCAGGACGAAGGCCACCGTGACCAGGGCGGTGACCACGCCGGTCCAGCGGCGCGACGGCGCCCCTCGACCACGCGGGCCGAGCACGTACACGCCCACGGTGTAGGCGATCGCGGCCAGGACCGCGGTCGCCGACCAGGCTGAACGTGCCCGCCAGGAGCGAGGATCCCGGCGGCGAGGGCCGCCGAGACCAGGAGCAGCAGCGGCGACAGCGCCCGCGGCAGCTGCCCGGCGCCGGGCCGCTGCACCGCGGGCGCGGGGGCCTCGGTGGCGGCACGGGGGGTGCCGAACCGCTCGGGGGTGAGGCCACGGGTGTCCGCGGGCGCCGCGGGTCGGGCCGGACCGACAGGTCGCCGACGGTGGAGGGGGTGGTGGTGCTGCGCGAGGACCCAGGCGTGGTGCTCATCCGGCTGCTCCCGAGAAGCCGCGCGAGGCGACCGTGCGCGCGAGGTAGTTGACGGCGAAGGTGAGGACGAAGAGGACCAGGCCGGTGGCGACCAGGACGCTGACGCCGATCCCGGTGGCCTCGGGGAAGTTGAGGGCGATGTTGGCCGGGATGGTCGACGGGTTCTGCGAGGAGATGAGGTCGAACGTGATGACCGTCGGGTTGACCGACAGGATGATCGTCACCGCGAGCGTCTCGCCGAGCGCACGGCCGAGGCCGAGCATGGCGCCGGACACCACGCCGGAACGGCCGTAGGGCAGCACGGCGAGCCGGATCATCTCCCAGCGGGTGGCGCCCAGGGCGAGGGCCGCCTCCTCGTGCAGGCGCGGGGTCTGCAGGAACACCTCGCGGCAGACCGCGGTCATGATCGGCAGGATCATCACCGCGAGCACGAGCGCGGCGGTGAGCATGACGAAGCCGCTCTTCGCGACCGGGCCGCCGAACAGCGGCAGGAACCCGAGGTTCTCCTCCAGCCACACGTAGCCCGGGACGAGGAACGGCGCGAGGACCGTGATCCCCCAGAACCCGAACACCACGCTGGGCACCGCGGCCAGCAGGTCGATGACGTAGCCGAAGCCCCGCGCGAGCCGGCGGGGCGCGTAGTGCGAGATGTACAGCGCGATCCCCACCGCGACCGGCGCCGCGAACAGCAGCGCGAGCAGCGAGGAGTAGACCGAGCCGAACAGCAGCGGCCCGACGAGGGCCAGGAAGCTGCTCGCGCCCAGGTCCTCCTCGGACGCCCCGAACGCCGGGTAGCCCTCGGCGAGCAGGAACGCGGCGACGCCGGCCAGCGTGACGAGGATCGTCAGCGCGGCGGCGAGGGCGAGGCCGGAGAAGATCCGGTCCCCGGGTCGCGTCACCGCCTTCGTGGCCTGGGCGACCGGGCGGGTCGCGGTGTCCGTCATGGGGGTCCTTCCGCGGGGGCGGGGGGAGGGGACGAGCTCTCGGGTCCGTCGTGCCGGCGGGCCGGGCGGTCACCCTGATGGTGACCGCCCGACCCGGGTCTGGTCCAGAGGAGGACCAGCTGGTGGATCTGCTGGTGGATCCGGTGCGGCGCTGCTGCGGGTCAGGTGCTCACTGGATCGAGGCGATGGCGGCCTCGACCTCGGTGCGGATCTCGTCGGAGATCGGGGCGGAGCCGGCGTTGTCGGCCGCGGCCTGCTGGCCCTCCTCGCTGGCGACGTAGGACAGGTACGCCTTGACCAGCTCGGCCTTGTCGTCGTCCTCGTAGTCGGCGCAGACGATGTGGTAGCTCACCAGGACGATCGGGTAGGTGCCCGACTCGGTGGTGTCGCGGGCCAGGTCGATGGCCAGGTCGCCCTCGCCGCGCCCCTCGACGCGGGGGGAGACGTCGATGACGGCGGCCGCGGCCTCCGGGGAGAACGGCACGAACTCCTCGCCGACGCCGACCGAGGCGGTGCCGAGGTCGCCGGCCTGGGAGGCGTCGGCGTAGCCGACGTACCCGTCGCCCGGCGGTCACGGCCTGGACGACGCCCTGGGTCTGGGCGCCGGCCTCGCCGGTCAGGTCGCCCGGCCAGGTCTCGATCTCGCCGTAGGTCCACACGTCGGCCGCGGCGGCCTCGAGGTAGGCGGTGAAGTTCTTCGTGGTGCCCGAGTCGTCGGAGCGGTGGACCGGCGTGATGGCGGTCGAGGGCAGCTCGGCGTCGGGGTTGGCCTCGGCGATGGCCGGGTCGTCCCAGGTGGTGATGGTCTCGGCGAAGATGCCGGCGATGACCTCGGGGGTGAGGTTCAGCTCGTCGACGCCCTCGAGGTTGAAGATGACCGCGACGGGCGAGACGTACAGGGGCAGCTCGATGACGTCGTCGCTCGCGCAGACCTCGCCGACCGTGGCCAGCTCGTCGTCGTCCAGGTAGGCGTCGGAGCCGGCGAAGTCGGAGCCGCCGCCGAGGAACAGCTCGCGGCCGCCGCCGGAGCCGATGGGGTCGTAGTTGACGGTGACGCCGGGCTCGACGCCGTTGAAGCCGGCGACCCAGGCCTGCACGGCGGCCTGCTGGGCGCTGGAGCCGGCGCCGACGAGCTGGCCGGACAGGTCGCCGCCCGCCATGGGCTCCTCGGAGGAGCCGGCGGCAGCGCCGGTACCGGTGCTGGCCTCGTCGCTCGCGTCGTCGCCGCCGCCGCAGGCGGCCAGGGCGAAGGTCAGCACGAGGGCGGCGGGGACGGCGCCGCGGGACAGGGTGGAGCGCTTCACAGGGGTACCTCCGGGAGAGGGGAGCCGGTCTCCCGGCTCTGCAGCGAGACTCGTTGCACCGGAAAACTAACCCCGCCCGGAGGCCCCCCTGCCCCTCTCAGATGGCCAGCAGGTGAACAGGTACCGAACCTTCGGCGCACCCTGGTGACGACGGTCACCAGGGTGGCCCTGGGTCACCCCGCGGCGGCGCTGGGTGACGCCATCCGGGAGCTGCTCACCGGGGTCCGGCGGCGCGCCGTCGCCCCGGCCCGCCGCGAGGACCGCCCTCCGTGGGCGGCGATGAGGACCTGCTGCAGGTCGCTCAGCGGGGTGCCGTCCTCGGCGGTGGAGTGCCGCTCCCAGACCTCGTCGGCGAGCAGGTGCCACGACGCCGTCCCCGGGTCCATCGACCGGTCGAAGAGCTGCATCAGCTGCTCGACGTGGCGGGCGTCGCCCAGGCGGACGAGCGCTTCCACCCGGCGGTCGAGGTTGCGGTGCATCATGTCCGCGCTGCCGATGTAGACCACGGGCTCGCCGCCGCCGGCGAAGGCGAAGACCCGCGAGTGCTCGAGGAAGCGGCCGAGGATGCTCCGCACCCGGATGTTCTCGCTGAGGCCGGGCACGCCGGGGCGGACCGCGCAGATGCCGCGCACGACGACGTCGACCGGGACGCCGGCGTTCGAGGCCCGGTACAGGGCGTCGATGAGCGTCTCGTCGACGATGGAGTTGACCTTGATCCGCACGCCCGACGGCAGCCCGCGCCCGGCGTTGACGATCTCGCGCTCGACCAGGTCCACCAGGCCCTGGCGCACCGTGCGCGGGGCCACGAGCAGCCGCTTGTACGACGCCCGGGGGGCGAAGCCGGACAGCTGGTTGAACAGCACGGTGAGGTCGTCGGCGACCTGCGGGTCCTTGGTCAGCAGGCCCAGGTCCTCGTAGATGCGCGCGGTCTTGGGGTTGTAGTTGCCCGTGCCGACGTGGCAGTAGCGCGCCAGACCGCCCGGCTCCTGCCGCACGACGAGGCTGAGCTTGGCGTGGGTCTTGAGCCCGACGATCCCGTAGACGACGTGGACGCCGGCGTGCTCGAGCTTGCGGGCCCACGTGATGTTGGCCTGCTCGTCGAAGCGGGCCTTGATCTCGACCAGCGCCAGCACCTGCTTGCCGGCCTCGGCCGCGTCGATGAGGGCGTCGACGATCGGGGAGTCGCCGCTGGTCCGGTACAGCGTCTGCTTGATGGCCAGCACGTGCGGGTCGGCCGCGGCCTGCTCGAGGAACGCCTGCACCGAGGTCGAGAAGCTGTCGTACGGGTGGTGCAGGAGCACGTCGCGCCGGCTGATGGCGGCGAACACGTTGCTGGCCTGCGCGGTCTCCACCTCGTTGAGGTCGCGGTGGGTGCGCGGCAGGAACTTGGGGAACTGCAGCTCGGGCCGGTCGAGGTCGGCCATGATCGTCAGCCCGCGCAGGTCGAGCGGCTCGGGCAGCCGGTACACCTCGTCGGCCACGACGCCGAGCTCCCGCACGAGCAGGTCGGCGTCGTCCTCGGCGATGTCGCCGGCCAGCTCCAGGCGCACCGGCGGGCCGAACCGGCGGCGCAGGAGCTCCTTCTCCAGGGCCTGGAGCAGGTTCTCGGCGTCGTCCTCCTCCACCTCCAGGTCCTCGTTGCGCGTGACCCGGAACGTGGAGTGCCGGACCACGTCCATGCCGGGGAACAGCATCCCCAGGTGCGCGGCGATGACGTCCTCCAGCGGCACGAAGGCCGCGCGGTCGTCGTCGTCGCCGTCGGTGTGCGGCACGCGCAGGAAGCGGGGCAGGACCGGCGGCACCTTGACCCGGGCGAAGTGCTGCTTGCCGGTCGCGGGGTTGGACACCACGACGGCGAGGTTGAGCGACAGACCGGAGATGTAGGGGAACGGGTGCGCGGGGTCCACCGCGAGCGGGGTGAGGACGGGGAACACCTGGTCGCGGAACAGCTGCGTGAGGCGCTGGCAGGCGTGGTCGTCCAGCTGGTCCCAGCGCACGACGGTGATGCCCTGCTCGGCCATGGCGGGCTCGACCGCGTCGCGGTAGACCCGCGCGTGGCGCGCCATCAGGCCACCGGTGCGGCGGGAGATGTCGTGGAGGATCTCGCGCGGCTCGTAGCCGGACGCCGACCGGACGGCGATCCCGGTGGCGATGCGGCGCTTCAGCCCGGCCACCCGGACCATGTAGAACTCGTCGAGGTTGCTGGCGAAGATGGCGAGGAACCGGGCCCGCTCCAGCAGCGGCACGTCGGGGTCCTCGGCGAGCTCGAGCACGCGCTCGTTGAAGGCCAGCCACGACACCTCGCGGTCGGCGAAGCGGTCGTCGGGCAGGTCGTCCGGCTCCTCGGAGCCGAGCTCCGCCGGGGCGCCCAGGTGCTCGACGATGTCGCCCTCGTCCGGCGGGCGGGGGGCCGGGCGGACCGGCAGCGCGGTCCCGCCGGTGGCCACGGGGACGGCGTCGGCGCTCGCCGCGACCTCGGTGGGGGCGGTCGGCCCGCCGGCCTCCGGGGCGATGTCGGGCAGCACCTCGGCGGCCTCGGCGGGCCCGGGCGCCTCGGCCGGGGCGTCCTTCTTGCTGCCCTTGCGCTTGCCGCCGGTGGGGGCGGTCGGTGCCTCCGCCCGGCGGGCGGCGGCGGCACGGGCGGCGGTCGGGGCGGGACGACGGGCAGCAGCCATGCGGCGATGCTGTCAGACCTGGCGGCCGAACTGGACGTCCACGTCCCACCGCGCGAAGCCGAGGGCGGTGTAGGTCCGCACCGCCGCGGTGTTGTCCGCGTCCACGTAGAGCATCGCCTGCGTGAGGCCGCGCTCGCGCAGGTGCCGCAGCCCGACCAGGGTGACGAGGCGGCCGAGCCCGCGGCCCTGGGCGGCCGGGCTGACGCCCACGACGTACACCTCGCCGATGGGGTCGTGGCCGTGCGGCGACCCGTCGCCGTGGCGGTGCTCGGTGGCCCCGTGGACCTTGGTCCAGTGGAAGGCGAGCAGCTCGCCGTCGTCCGGGCCGCCGTCGGCCCGCTCGGCGAGGAACAGCCCGGCGGGGTCGAACCAGTCCTCGGCCAGGCGGGCGTCCAGGTCGGCCCGGGTCCAGCGGCCCTGCTCGGGGTGGTCGACGAAGGCCGCCGCGTTGACCGCGAGCACCGCCTCCTCGTCGCCCGGGCGGAACGTCCGCAGCCGGACCCCCTCGGGGACGTCGGGACGGGGCAGCGCGGCGTAGAGGCTCCGTCGCATCTGCCACAGCTCGCGGGAGCGGTCGAAGCCGAGGGCGGTGGCCAGCGCCCCGGCGTCGGGGGCCTCGCCGTGCGCCCAGAGCCGGAGCCGGCCGTCGCCGAGCCGCCCGCTCAGCTCCAGCAGGCCCTCGACCAGGCGGCGGCCGTGGCCGTGGCGCCGGTGCGCGGGGTCGACGACGAGCTCGGCGGACGAGCCCTCCACCGGGTCCGTCGGGTCGAGGTGGGCGTAGCCGACGACGCCGTCCGTGCCGCCGTCCGCGGCCGAGCGCTCGCGCAGGAGCAGGTGCCGGCCGGGCTCCTGCCCGCCGTCGCGCAGGTGGAGCAGGACGTGCTCGCTCAGCGGGGCCACCCCGTCGGCGTCGGTCGCCCGGGCCACCAGGGCGAGCACCTCGTCCACGTCCGCCGGCCCGAGCCGGTCCGCCTGCACCACGTCCGGGCCCGTACCCGGGCCCGGGCCGCTCACGCGAGCACCCGGGGCTGGACCTCGTCCTCCTCGGCGACCGCCCGGCCGACGACCAGGCGGTAGCCGACGTTGCGCACGGTGCCGATGAGGTGCTCGTGCTCGGGGCCGAGCTTGGCGCGCAGCCGCCGGACGTGGACGTCCACGGTGCGGGTGCCGCCGAAGTAGTCGTAGCCCCACACCTCCTGCAGCAGCTGCGCGCGGGTGAAGACCCGCCCCGGGTGCGTGGCCAGGAACTTGAGCAGCTCGAACTCCTTGTACGTGAGGTCGAGCACCTGGCGGCGGACGCGGGCGGTGTACGTGCTCTCGTCGATGACCACGTCGCCGGCCACGATCTCGCCCGGGGCGTCGTCGACCTCGGCGGGCGCCGCCTGGCGGGCCACCGCGAGCCGGAGCCGGGCGTCGACCTCGGCCGGGCCGGCGTCGCCGAGCACCACGTCGGTCAGCCCCCAGTCACCCGACACCGCGGCCAGGCCGCCCTCGGTCATGACGGCCACCACGGGCAGGTCCGGCGACGTGGTCCGCAGCAGCCGGCACAGCGAGCGCGCGGCGGCGAGGTCCCGCAGGCAGTCGACGAGGACGACGTCCGGGTCGCCCAGGTCGACCAGCGCGCCCGGCGTCCCCGGCAGCACGTCGACGCGGTGGGGCAGCAGGGCCAGGGCCGGGAGCGCGCGCGTGGAGGGGCTCAGCGGGTCTCCGAGGAGGACGAGCCTGGCCACCGTCGCGCCTCCTCGTCGTGCCCCCGGGGCTCCCCGCCGGGACGCGGTGGGCCGAGGGCTCGAAGGATAGGGCGTGCCGGAGGCCCCGTGGCACGATGCCCGTCGTGCCCGCCCGCCTGCTCGTGCTGCTCGGGGCGCTGGTGGCGACGGCCGCGGTCGCCCTGCTGCCCCTGCTGCTGCGCGACGCCGGGAGCCGCTGGTGGATCCCCGCCGCGTTCGTCGCCGTGGTCGCCGCGGTGGGCTACGGCTGGACCAGGCTGCTGCAGGTGCCCGTCGGCTGGGGCGTGGGCTGGGTGGTCACGGTGACCGGCGCCGTCGGCGCGCTCGTCGTCTCCCTCGGCGGGCCGGACGCGCTCCGCTGGGTGCCGTCGGTCTTCGCCCTGGGGATCATCGCGGCGTTCGTCCACCAGATGGGACGCCGCGACGGCCGCCCCCGCCTGGTGGAGTCCGTGTCGGCCTCGGTGACCGGCCAGGCCGTCGTGCTGCTGGGCACCGGCTGGCTCGTGGCCGACGCCGGCACCGGCAGCGTCGGCGCCGCCGTGGTCGGCGGCCTGGGCTGCGCCGCGGCGGCCCTCACCATGACGCTGCCGTGGCCCCGCGCCCTCACCCTGCCGCTGTCGGTGCTGAGCGGCGGCCTGGTCGCCGGGGCCGTCGCGAGCGCGGTCGGCTCCCTGCCGGTCGGGGTCGTCGAGGCCCTCGTGGTGGGCGCGGTGGCCGGCGGGACGACCGCCGGGATGCACGTCCTCCTGCACCGCCAGCCGACCACCTCCCACCGGCGGGCCGCGATCTCGGCCGGCGCGGCGTGCGTGCTGGCCGCCGGGCTGGCCGTCCACGTGGGGGCGCGGCTCACCCTGGGCTGAGGCTCAGTAGACGAGGGCGGTGCTGCCGACCGCGAGCGCCTCGGACACGAAGACGGCCGCGCCGGCGATCCGCACGCCCTCGACGAGGTCGTCCTGGGCGAGGCCCCGGCGGGCCGCGCACTGCGTGCAGACGGTGACGACCCCCTCGCCCGGGCCGGCCTCGAGCACCGCGCCCACCAGCTCGAGCGGGTCGGCCGCGTGGGCCAGCGAGAAGCCCTCGGCGCCACGGACGGCGAGCGCGACCGCCTCCCCGGTCAGCCACAGCGACACCCGGGCCCCCGAGGCCAGCGCGGTCGCCGCCACGGTGAGGCCCTGGGTGCAGCGCTCGGGCTCCTCCGCGCCGCACGTGACCTTGACCACGAGGTGGGGACGGGGCGCCTGTGCGGCGGGCTCGCTCATCTGCCCGAGGCTACGATGGCGGGATGCTCGAGGCCGTGTTCACCGGACTGCTGGTGCTGTCGTCGCTCGCGATCGGCTGGGTCAGCCTGGTCGTGCTCTACAAGCTGTTCGCCGGCCAGCGCTGAGCGCCGGCCCCCGGACGAGCCCCGTGGCCACCCCGGACCCCGAGCACGCCGCCCCGCGC
This sequence comes from uncultured Actinomycetota bacterium, assembly GCA_963750335.1. Lineage (GTDB taxonomy): Bacteria > Actinomycetota > Actinomycetes > Actinomycetales > JBBAYJ01 > Aquipuribacter. The sequence goes on along the minus strand of CAVVQD010000008.1, from coordinate 96,388 downwards.
GGCCCCCGCCCGATCGAGATCCCGGCCGACCTGGCCCGCCCCCTGGTCGCCGTCGGCTGGCTCGTCGGCACCTGGCAGGGCGCCGGCGAGGTGACCTACCCGTCCATGGACGCGGCCGTCCCCTTCGGCCAGGAGGTCGTGGTCAGCCACGACGGCCGGCCGTTCCTGCGCTGGGACTCCCGCACGTGGGAGATCGACGCCGACGGCGCCCTGGGCGGCCCGCTCGCCACCGAGACCGGCTTCTGGCGCGTCCCGTCCGGCGAGGCCGGGCTCGACGGCACGGAGGTCGAGCTCCTCCTCGCGCACCCCATGGGCTACGTCGAGCAGTACCTGGGCCAGGCCCACGCGGGCAAGATCGAGCTGAGCACGGAGCTGGTCGCCCGCTCCCGCGACGCCAAGGAGTACTCCGCCGCCACCCGGCTCTACGGCTACGTGGCCGGGGACCTGCTGTGGGCGATGGACATGGCCGCGGTGGGGCAGCGGATGGCCTCGCACGCCTCGGCCCGGCTGAAGAAGGTCGCATGAGCGGCACCGCCTCCGACGCCGTGGTCGGCGACGGCCTCGACGCCGGCGTCCCCGCGCACTACGGCGACCCGCTGCGGGAGCAGAAGCTGCTCGAGGAGGGCCTCGCGGTCGTCGACCTGTCGACCCGCGGCGTGGTCACGGTCACCGGCCCCGACCGGCTCACCTGGCTCAACAGCCTGTCCAGCCAGAAGCTCGACACCCTGCTCCCCCGCCACTCGGTCGAGGCGCTGCTGCTGAGCCCGCACGGGCACATCGAGCACGTCCTGCACCTGGTCGACGACGGCACCACGACGTGGCTGGTCGTCGAGCGCGACACCGTGGCGGACCTCGTCGCGTACCTGGACCGGATGCGCTTCATGCTCCGGGTCGAGGTCGCCGACGCCACCGCCGCCTGGGCCGTCGTCGGGGAGCCCGTGGGGCGCGAGTCCACCGTCGGCGAGCCCGTCGCCTGGGTCGACCCCTGGCCCCGCACCGGCGAGGTCTCCGTCGCCTACGGCAGCACCGACCTCGAGCACGTCGGCCACGGCTGGGCCTTCCGCGAGGTCCTGGTCCCCCGCGCCGACCTCGCCGCGACCCTGGCCCAGCGGCCCCGCGCCGGCACCTGGGCCCTGGAGGCGCTCCGAGTCGCCGCCGGCCGCCCCCGCCACCTGCGCGAGACCGACCACCGGACGATCCCGCACGAGCTGGACCTGCTGCGCACCGCGGTGCACCTGCAGAAGGGGTGCTACCGCGGCCAGGAGACGGTGGCCCGGGTGCACAACCTCGGCCGCCCGCCGCGCCGGGTCGTCCTGCTGCACCTGGACGGCTCCGGGCACCTGCTGCCCGCCCCCGGCACCGAGCTGCGCCTCGGCGACAAGGTGGTCGGCCGGCTGACGACCGTCGCCCGGCACCACGAGCTCGGTCCGGTCGCCCTGGGCGTGGTCAAGCGGAACACCCCGGCCGACGCCGTGCTCGACGCCGACGGGGTCGCCGCGGCGCAGGACGTCCTGGTCCGGCCGTGAGCCGCTTCCTCGCCCGCACGGCGACGACCATGATCACGGTCGCGCCGACCGGCGCCGAGCAGCGCAAGGACGACGTCCCGCAGCTGCCCACGACGCCGGAGGAGATCGCCGCCGAGGCCGCCGCGTGCGAGGCGGCCGGCGCCGCGATGATCCACATCCACGTCCGGGACGCCGCGCACGAGCCGACGCTCGACCTGCCCCGGGTGCGCGAGGTCGTCGCCGCGGTCCGCGAGGCCTCCTCGCTGGTCGTCCAGCTGTCGACCGGCGGCAGCGTCCACGACCCGATGCCCGAGCGCCTGCGGGTCCTCGACGCCGGTCCGGACTCGTGCAGCCTCACCCTGGGCACGGTGAACTTCGGCGACGACGTGTTCATGAACCCGTGGGGCTTCGTCGTCGAGCTGTTCCGCGAGAGCCGGGACCGCGGGATCGTGCCCGAGTTCGAGGTGTTCGACCTCGGCCAGCTCACCACGCTGCGCCGCCTGCTCGACCGCGAGGGCCTGCCGGCCGGGGACCGGGTCCACGTCGACCTGGTGATGGGCGTGCCCGGGGGGATGCCCGGCACCACCGACGCGCTCGTGGCCTGCGTGGCGGCCATGCCGGAGCAGGTGACGTCGTGGTCGGCGACCGGCATCGGGCGCTCGCACCTGCCCGTGCTCGCGGCCTCGCTGTCCGCGGGCGGGCACCTGCGCGTGGGCATGGAGGACACGGTCGTCTGGGGCCGCGGTCCCGACGGGCCCGTGCCGGTCGCCTCCAACGCCGCCCTCGTGGCCCGGGCCGCGTCCGTCGCGACGCAGCTGCAGCGCCCGCCCATGACGGTCGCGGCCGCCCGCGAGCTGCTCGGCCTCCCCTCCCCCGCCTGACCCGCGGTCGGCACGCGCCGCCGCGGCGCGGGCCCCGGCCGACCCGTCCGGGCGCCTGACCCCCAGGGACGTCAGGGCCTACGATCCGTGGCATGCAGACGCAGCCGGGCGGCCGACGACGGATCGACCTCGTGCTGGCCGAGGACTTCCTCGACGGCCTGCCGGACCTGCCGCTCGACCAGCTCCGGGCCCGCCGCGGCGAGGCCGAGCAGGAGGAGACCGACCTCAGCTACGCGCGCCGTCTCCTGCACGGCCGCCTCGACCTGCTCCGCGCCGAGCAGGAGCGCCGGGGCGGCAGCGGGGCCCCGGCCGCCGCGACCCCGGTGAGCGCGTCCGACGCGGAGCTGGTCGCCGCGCTCGCCAAGACCCTGGCCGACCCGCCCGGCCCCAGCCACGGCATGGGCAAGCACGGGCTCGTGGAGCCCAGCCGCGTCGGCGAGCACCGCCGCGCCGCCGAGGCCGCCGTGGCCGACCCCGCGCTCAGCGACCCGGCCGGGATGGACGAGGCCGACCTCGCCGCCGCGATCGAGCGCCTCGACGGCCTGCAGCACGACGTCGGCGAGCAGCGCGCCGCCGTGCAGAAGGCCGCCGACGCCCTCACCGACGAGCTCGGCCGCCGCTACCGCGAGGGCGTCCTGCACGTCGAGGACGTGCTGGCCGACGCCGGCGAGGACGACCCCGCGCGCTGAGCTCTGGGGGCGCTGGGGGCGCTGGGGGCGCTGGGGGCGCTGGGGACCAGGAGCGCTGGGGACCAGGAGCGCTGGGGACCAGGAGCGCTGGGGACCAGGAGCGCTGGGGACCAGGAGCGCGTGCTGCTGGGCACGGATGCGGACCCGATGGCTCCTGAGGGGCTGAAAGGCGCTCCAGCGGGCTGGTGCGTCATCCGGTCCGCGTCTGTGCCCGCGCTCTCCACCACCCGAGCACAAGGCAGCGCTCGCCGGTGGTCCTGAGAGGCTCCCGGACCCCTGGGTTGTGCTGCCGTGGTCCGGAGCAGGCTCCGACCGGGCCTGACCCTTCCTGTCGTGCTTGCAATTGTTAGCACTCTGCTTGCATACTGGTCGCGTGAGCCGGAAGCAGGACGACACCGCGGGCCCCGCCCGCCCCGTCGACCGGACCGCGAACGTCGCCGGGTCGGTGGCGGGGTCGGTCGCCGGCTCGGTGGGCGGTGCCGTCAGCGGCGCCAAGCACACGATCAGCGACCTCGGCGGGTTCCTCCGCGACCAGAGGACGCAGGCCCGGATGTCGCTGCGGCAGCTCGCCGCGGTGGCCGGGGTCAGCAACCCGTACCTCAGCCAGGTCGAGCGCGGCCTGCGACGCCCGAGCGCGGAGGTCCTGCAGCAGATCGCCAAGGGTCTCCGGATCTCGGCCGAGGCCCTGTACGTCCGGGCCGGGCTGCTCGAGCAGGTCCAGGGCAGCGACGTGCCGCTCGCCGTGGCGGACGACCCGTACCTCAGCGAGCGGCAGAAGCGCGTGCTGCTCGACGTCTACGCCAGCTTCGTCGGTACCGAGACCGGCCCCGACCGGGCCCGACCCGGACGAGACGACCACCACCGGACCGGACGGGCCCTGACGGGCCGAGCGCCCACCCAGGCCGAGGCCGGCCCCGCCGGCACCTCGCGACCCGCACCGGACCCACCACCAGCCACCTCTCCCAGGACCACCGCGTCCCGCACCAGCGACAACCCCGCCCAGGAGGCAGACATGACCACCACCACCCGCACCGCTCCCGCCCAGACCCGTCGCGCCGTCGTCGACGCCGCCACGTCCGCGTCGTACGCCGCGCTCGGCGCCACCGACCTCGTCGTGAGCCGGATCCGCGAGGCCCGCGCCGCCGCCGCCGAGGCGTCCGACCAGGCCCGCGCGATCGACCCCCGCCAGCTCCCCGGCCGTGCGGTCGAGCAGCTGCAGCAGCTCCCGACCCAGGCCGTGAGCACGGCGATCGACCTGGCCGGCCGCGCCGAGAAGCAGTACGACGAGCTGGCCACCCGCGGCAAGGACCTCGCCGCCCGCATCCGTCGCCAGAAGGCGTCGGAGGAGCTCGTCCGGCGCAGCCGCGTCGCCGTCAGCCGCACCAAGGCCGCCGTGACCACGGTCCGCGGCGCGGCCGGCAGCACGGCCGCCGCCGGTGCGGCCACCGTCGCCGCCGGGGTCGCCGGCACCGCCGAGCAGGCCGCCGAGGCGGCCGCGTCCACCGCGGTCCCCGCCGCCCGCACCGCCCGCCGGGCCCGCACCACCGCGGCCCGCACCGGGACCCCCGCGGCGACCACGCGGACCCGGACCGCCACGGCCGCCACGGCCACGGCCGGCACCGTGAAGGCCCGCGCCGCCAAGGCCACCAAGGCGTCGAGCACGAAGGCCACCGCACCAAGCCACGCAAGACCACGGGCACCAAGGCCACCAGCACCAAGGCCACCGGCACGAAGGCCGGCACCACGAAGGCCACCGGGACCACGGCCGGACGCACCGCCCGCACCAGCACCTCGGCGACCACCACCCCGGCGAGCACCACGACGGCCCGCAGCGCGTCCTCGGCCCGCTCGGCCGCCGCGGCCGCCCGCGACACCGCCGCGGAGCGCACCGCCACCTCCCGCTCCACCGTCAAGGCCGCCACCACCGCGGTGACCAACGCCGCGGACGCCGCGGTCGAGGCCACCACCGCCGCGGCGGAGAAGGTCGGCAGCTGACCTCTGCCCCACCGAGCAGGGTCCCAGCGAGCAGGGCCCCGGTACCGCCCCGGTCGGGCGGCGCCGGGGCCCTGCTCGTCGCTCGCCTACCCTGAGGGCGTGTCGTTCCTGAACAACGCCCAGTCGCTGGTCCTCCTCGTGCTCAACGTCGGGGCCTTCGTCCTGGCCGCGTTCTCCCTCGTCGACGCGGTCCGGCGCCCCGCCGCCGCCTTCGAGTACGCCGGCAAGCGGACCAAGACGTTCTGGTCGGTGCTGCTCGGCGTCGCCACGGCCCTGGCGTTCGTGTCCATCGGCGGCGCCGATCGGCCTGCTCGTCATCATCTCCGTGGTCGCGGCCGGGGTGTACCTCGCCGACGTCCGCCCGGCCGTGCGCACCTACGGCGGCGGCCGGGGCCGCGGGGCGTCGCGGGGCTGGTAGCCGGATGCGCGCGGTCGTCCAACGGGTCGAGCGCGCCCACGTCGACGTGGTCGACCCGGTGCCTGCGGCCCTGACCAGCCGGACCAGCGTGGACAGCCCCAGGGCGAGGCCGGACGGGTCCGGCGCGTGGGCACGCTCGACGGCCCGGGCCTCGTCGTCCTCGTCGGCGTCGGTCACGACGACGGGCCGGAGCAGGTGAGGTGGCTCGCCGACAAGCTCGCCGGCCTGCGGGTGCTGCGCGGCGAGCGGTCCGTGCTCGAGCAGCCCGGCGCGGGCGTCCTGCTGGTCAGCCAGTTCACCCTGCTCGGCGACGTCCGCAAGGGACGGCGGCCGACGTGGGCGGCCGCGGCCCCCGGACCCGTGGCCGAGCCGCTGGTCGACGCGCTGGCCGCCGCCCTGCGGGAGCGCGGGGTGCACGTGCCGACGGGCGAGTTCGGTGCGGACATGCGGGTGCACCTGGTCGGGGACGGACCCGTCACCCTGGTCCTCGAGACCCCCTGACCCGCGCCCGGGCGACCGGGCAGGCTGACGGACCGGGCGAGACGGACACTTCGACGTCGCGTGTCCGCAAAGAGAGGACACATCGTGTCCGGTATGACACTGCCGCTGACGGGCCTCCCGTCCGTACTCTTGACCCACCAGCCGGCAGGCAGGGGCAAGGGGAATCAAGGGCGGTGCCCACGGCGAGAGCCGCGGATACCGCCCTTACTTGTCACAGGGCGGGACCACCGGCCCGGTCCTGACCGTCGTGGCCCCCCGGGTGGGACCCTGGCGACGCGAGCCCCGACCCCCGAGGAGGACCCTGCGACATGGTGCGTGGCAGCGACGCCGACGGCCCGGTCCGGGTGGCCGCGGTCGACGACCACGTCCCCGTCCGCCGGGGCCTGGCCGCGATGCTCGCGGACTCCGACGAGGTCGTCGTGGTGACCACCGCCGGCACCGTGGACGAGCTGCTGACCCGGCCGCGGCCACGCGGCCCACCGGGGACCGGTCGACGTGGTCCTGCTCGACCTGCACCTGGCCGACGGCTCGCGGCCCGCCGACAACGTGCAGCGCCTGGTGGCCGCCGGGATCGACGTCCTCGTGTACTCCAGCCTCACCGACGCCGGCCTGCTGCGCGAGGCGCTGGTCGCGGGCGCGCTCGGCGTGGTGCACAAGGGCCAGGACACCCCCGCGCTGCTGGCCGCGGTCCGCGACGTCGCCGCCGGCCAGCCGCTGCTGACCACCGAGTGGGCCGCCACCCTGGACGCCGCGCGCGGGGACAGCCGGCCCCACCTGTCGGAGCGGGAGACGCAGGCGCTGTCGCTCTACGCGAGCGGGCTGCCGATGAAGTCCGCCGCCCGCCGGATGGACATCTCGCTGGGCTCGTTCCGGGAGTACCTGCTGCGGGTGCGCCGCAAGTACGCCGACGTGGACCGGCCCGCCACCACCAAGCTCGACCTCTACCACCGCGCCGTCGAGGACGGCTACGTCCGGACCCCCGGCGGGCCGGGACCTGACGGCGCCCTGCCGGGCGGCGCGGCCCCGGCGCGCCCCGGGACGGCCGGGGGACGGCGGCGGCGGAGCGGCGACCGCCCGGGGCGTCGCGGTGACCCAGGACCCGGCCCCGGCACGCGCGCCGTGCGGCGGATGACCTCCCGCCTGGCCGGGGTCAACATCGTGCTCACCTCGCCCGCCTGGCTCTCCGCCGCGTCGTCCAGCAGCCCAGCCTCACCCTGTGGTGGAACCTGCTCGCGCTCGCGCTGGTCATCGCACCCGCGGTGTGGCTGCTCGTGGTGTCGGCATCCCCTGGGCGACGTGCGCCCGCCCGCCGCGGTGCTGGCCGGAGGGGTGGCCCTCTGCCTGCTGCTGTGGCCGCTCGGTGTGGTCGACGTCGTCGCGGCCAGCAACGACCTGCCCTGGCTCTGGCTGGTGCTGCCCATCGCCATGGTCGTCCCTGGCCACGTTCGGCTCCGTCCGGACCAGCCTGCTCTACGGGCATCGGGGTCGGCGGGCTGTACGGCGTGGTCACCCCTCCCGGAGGGCGGCAACGGCGACGTCTCCGTCGCCGCGGTGCTCGAGGCCGTGCTGCTGTGCACGCTGTCCGTCGGACCGGCGGTGCTCGCTCACCGGGGCCTGGCGCGCGGCCGGGCGGCTCGACGCCCTGGCCGACGAGGCCGCCGCCGCCAGCGCGGCCGCCTCGCGCGCGGCCGCGGCCCTCGACACGCGCCGCGAGCTGGACGCCGTCGTCCACGACACCGTCCTCGCCGCCCTGCACACCGCGGTCCGCGACCCCCGACGCCCCCGAGCTGCGCCAGCTCGCCGACGGGGCCCTGCAGACCTTCCGGTCCGCCCCGGCCCGCCGGGAGGCCGAGCCGCGTGGCGCCCCGAGGTCGGCCGGCGGCTGCACGCCTCGCTCGCCGGCGGTGGCCGCCCCACGCCGACCTCGACGTCCGCGACGGGCCGACCGTGCCGGGCGACGTGGCCCGGGCGCTGGTCGGACGCCGCCCTGGAGGCCGCGCGCAACGCCCGTCGGCACGGCGGCGGGGCCGGGCAGCCGCCCCCGACATCATCGTGGTCGTCGCCCCGACCCCCGGCGGCGCCGGCCTGCAGGTGACCGTTCCGGACGACGGCGTCGGGTTCGACCCCTCGCTCGTGCCCCCGCAGCGGATGGGGCTGGCGGTGTCGGTCCGCGAACGGATGCAGCGGGTCGGCGGCAGCGCCGACGTCGTCACGGCCACCGGCTCCGGCACACGGTCCGCCTGGCCTGGGAGCCCTCGGTGCGCGCCGGCCGGGCGGCGGGCGCCGAGCGGCGCACCGGCGGCGGGCGATGACCAGCCGTCACGAGACGTCGGTCATCGGGCGGCTGCCGCCGCGCGTCGTCGCCCTCGGCATCCTCGGCTTCGTCGTGGTGCTCGGGGCGCTCGGCGCCGGCGGGCTGCGCGACGCCACGTCGCCCGGGCCCCTACGTCCTGGCCCTCCTGCTGGGCCTGGCCTCGGTGGTCGCGGTCCTGCTGCCCTGGCCCGAGCGCGCGCGAGCAGCCGGTCGCGCTGGCGGTCCTGCTCGCGGTCCTGGTCGGGCTCGGGCTGCTCGTGGTCTCGGTGCTGCCGGAGGGCCGCCGGCCCAGCTACGCGCTGTGGTACCCCGAGCTTCGTCTGGGTACCGCTGGGCGGGCTGGCCCTGCGCGGCCACCCCGTCCTGGCCCTGCTCGGCGCCTTCGGCAGCGCCGCCACCACGCTGATCTGGTCGATCACCGAGCGCTTCGTGGGCTGGGAGGAGGGCCTCTACCGGGTGGTCTCGCCCACCGCGGTGGTCGTGATCGCCGTCGGGATCGCCCTGCTCGTCCGCAGTACGCCGGGGAGGTGCGACCGGGCCCGCGCCGAGCAGCTGGAGGCGGCTCGGCTGTCCGCGGGCGCCCGGGCCGCCGAGGCCGAGCGGCGCACCCGGCTCGCCCAGATCGAGCAGCTGGCCGCCCCGGTGCTGCTGCGCCTGCGCGACGGCGACGGCGTCGACGAGCGGCTGGCCGCCGAGTGCCGCCTGCTGGAGGCCGCCCTGCGGGACGGGATCAGGGGTCGGTACCTGGTCGACCCCGCGGTGCGCGAGACGCTGTGGTCGGCCCGCACCCGGGCGTGGAGGTCACCCTGCTCGACGACTCGGGCAGCGAGGACGGGCTCGACGACGGGCTCGACGACGTCGCCCGGCGTGGCCGACGTCGCCCGCCGCTGCCTGGTCGAGGTGGTCGAGAAGCTCGAGAACGGCGTCGTCACCGCCCGGCTGCCCGGGCCGGACCAGGCCACCGTCGTGGTCATCACCCCCGACGCCGGCGACGTGGCCGTGGCCTGCCGCGCGCCCTCGGGCCCTGGACGCCACCGTCCCCGGCGTCCGGTCCGCCTCGGTGCCGAGGCCGAGACGAGCTGGTCGTCACCGTGCGCCCGGGCGCCGACGCCGGCGCCACCAGAGCCACGGCAGCTCGACGACCCCTCGGCGCCACTGCCGCTCGTCCCGCCTGAGCGCCCAGCCCTGGGCCACCATCGACGGGCACGCCGCGACGAGCCGCTGGCGCGCCCCCAGCGGCTGCAGCGGGGCCGCCGACGTCCCAGGCGGCGTCCAGCGCCGCGAGCAGGTCGTGCACGCGCTCCCCCGGCGACGTTGCGGTGGATGAGCGCCTTGGGCAGCCGGGCCGCCACCTGCGACGGGCGCACCGAAGGCCGGCCAGGCGCCAGGCCAGCACCAGCGCGCCGGCCCGGCCGGCTCCAGCACCACCCAGGACGCCAGCCGCCCCGGCTCGTCGCACGTGCCGTCCACCAGCAGGCCGTCCGCTGCGAGCCCCGAGCGCAGCCGGTCCCAGACCGCGGGCACCTCGGCCTCGTCGTACTGCCGCAGCACGTTGAACGCCCGGACGAGCAGCGCCCGGCGCCGCCCCGAGCGGCGCCAGCTCGAAACCGCCGTGGGCGAAGGCCACGCCCGGCACCGCGAGCGGCAGCGCCGCCTCGACCCGCTCCACGTCGATCTCCACCCCCAGCACGTCACGTCGGGCCGGACCGTCCGCAGCCGGGCCGCGAGCTCCAGCACGGTGACCGGGGCCCGGCCGTAGCCCAGGTCCACGACCAGCGGGTCGCTCGCGCCGCGCAGCCAGGCACCGTGCCGCTCGACGTACCAGCGGTCGAAGCGCCGCAGCCGGTTGGGGGCGGTCGTGCCCCGGGTCACCCGGCCCGCCGGCCGACCGGGGCGGGCCGAGGTCGACGCGGGCCGCCCGCTGTCAGCCACGCCGCCCAGCGTAGGAGCCCAGGGCGCGGCCGGGGGCCGGGCGGGCGTACGGTCGCAGGCGTGGCAAGCCCTGCGCCGCGACGTCTCTCGGGGCGGGCACGGCACGGCGCGCCCGACGCCGGCCGCGTCGCCGCAGCGGGCCGCGCGCGGCTGGCAGGACCGGCGCGTGCTCATGCTCTCGGTCCACACCTCGCCGCTGGAGCAGCCGGGCACGGGCGACGCCGGCGGGCTCAACGTCTACGTCGTGGAGCTGTCGCGCCGGCTCGCCGCCGCAGGCGTGCAGGTGGAGGTCGCTCACCCGCCGCACGTCCGGCGCCCAGCCGGACCTGGTGGAGCTCGCCCCCGGCGTGCTCGTCCGGCACGTGGACGCCGGCCCGTACGAGGGCCTGGCCAAGGAGGAGCTGCCGGGCCAGCTGTGCGCCTTCACCGCCGGGCTGATGCGGCGGCCGCGCACGCGCCCGACGGCCACTACGACCTCGTGCACAGCCACTACTGGCTGTCCGGCCAGGTGGGCTGGCTGTTCGCCGAGCGCTGCGGCGTCCCCCTGGTCCACACCATGCACACCATGGCCAAGGTCAAGAACGCCGCGCTGGCGGACGGCGACGTGCCGGAGCCGCGCGGCCGGGTCATCGGCGAGCAGCAGGTGGTCGACGCCGCCGACCGACTCGTCGCCAACACCGCGACGAGGCCGCCGACCTGGTCCACCACTACGGCGCCGACCCCGACCGGGTGGCCGCCGTGCCGCCCGGGGTGGACCTGCGGCTGTTCCGCCCCCGGCGACCAGGCCCGCCGCCCGGGCCCGGCTGGGCTGCCCGCAGGACGCCGACGTGCTGCTGTTCGTCGGCCGGATCCAGCCGCTCAAGGGTCCTGACGTGCTCGTCGCCGCGGCGGCCCGGCTGCGGGCCGCGGCGCGGCGTCCGCCGGCCGCCCGCTGCGTGGTGGCCGTCCTCGGCGGGCCCGTCCGGCTCCGGCCTCGCCCGCCCGACCGCGCTGCTGGACCAGGCGGCGAGCGCTGGGCCTGTCCGACGTGCTGCTCACCCGCCCCCCGTCGCCCCGCGCGGAGCTCGCCGACTGGTACCGGGCGGCCGACCTGGTCACCGTCCCCTCGCACAACGAGTCCTTCGGGCTGGTGGCGCTGGAGGCGCAGGCCTGCGGCACCCCGGTCGTCGCCACCGACGTCGGGGGGCTGCGCCGCGCCGTGCACGACAGCGTCTCGGGCGTGCTCGTCCCCGGCCACGACCCGGCCGCTGGGCCGACGCGCTCGACGGCCTGCTCGCCGACCCCGCCCGCCGCGCCGCCATGGGACGGGCGGCCGTCCGCCACGCCGCCGGCTTCGGCTGGGACCGCACCGCCGCGGCGGTGCTCACCGAGTACGACCGGGCCCGGACCACCTTCGAGCAGCGGCGCCCGGGCGCGGCCCGGGCGCCCGCGACGGGGTCCGCGCCGTGGGCGCCGACGCTGGCCTCGTCGAGGCGTCCGGGTGAGCGCCGCCCCGCCGGGGCCCGCCGCGCGGGCGGCGCTGGGCGCGGTGCGGGCATGGCTGGAGGACACCGGCGTCGACCACGACGACCGGGCTGCGCCCCGGGCGAGCTGGTGGTCCGCCTGCCCGGCGAGCACCGGCTGGTCACCACGGTGTCCGTGCTGGTGGGCGAGCACACGGTGAGCGTCTCGGCCTTCGTCGTCCGCCACGCCGAGGAGAACGCGGAGGAGGTGATGCGCTGGCTGCTGCGGCGCAACACCCGCCTGCGCGGCATCGCCTTCGCCCTGGACCCGGACGACGACGTCTACCTGGTGGGCCGGCTGCCCGACCGCCGCGGTGACCCCGGCCGTGCTCGACGACCTCATGGGCTCGCTGCTGGACACCGCCGACGGCGCCTTCGACACCCTGCTCGGCCTGGGCTTCGCGGCCTCCATCCGGCGCGAGGCGCGGTGGCGGGCCGCCGCGGCCTGGACACCGCCAACCTGGCCGCGTTCCAGCGCCTGGTCACCGGCGGGCGTCCCGGAGGACGACGAGGACCGGGACGGGCACGGCCCCTGAGCCCGGGCTGGCAGGATCGGGCCATGACCGAGACCTTCACCCTCGTCCTGCTCCGGCACGGCGAGAGCGAGTGGAACGCCAAGAACCTCTTCACCGGCTGGGTGGACGTGCCCCTGTCGGACAAGGGCCGCGCCGAGGCCGCGACGGCGGGCGAGCAGCTGCGCGAGGCGGGGCTGCTGCCCGACGTCGTCCACACCTCGCTGCTGCGCCGGGCCATCACCACGGCCCACCTCGCCCTCGACGCCGCCGACCGCCACTGGATCCCGGTGCGCCGCAGCTGGCGCCTCAACGAGCGCCACTACGGCGCCCTGCAGGGCAAGGACAAGAAGCAGACGCTCGCGGAGTTCGGCGAGGAGCAGTTCATGCTCTGGCGCCGCTCCTACGACACGCCCCCGCCGCCCATCGCCCCGGACGACGAGTTCGCCCCCACCGGCGACCCGCGCTACGCCGAGCTGGGCGCGGACCTGCCGACGTCGGAGTGCCTCGAGGACGTCGTCGAGCGGATGCTGCCGTACTGGTCCTCCGACGTCGTCCCGGACCTGCGCGCCGGCCGGACCACGCTGCTGGCGGCGCACGGCAACTCGCTGCGCGCCCTGGTCAAGCACCTGGACGGCATCGACGACGAGACCATCGCCGGGCTCAACATCCCCACCGGGATCCCGCTGGTCTACACGCTGCACGAGGTGGACGGCGAGCTCGTCCCCACCGAGCGCGGCGGGCGCTACCTCGACCCCGCCGCGGCCGCCGAGGCCGCCGCCGCGGTCGCCAACCAGGGCCGCTGAGGCCCCGGAGGTCCTACGTCGGCGAGAGGCCCGGGCCGGTGACGCGGTCCGGGTCCTCGCCGGTGATCTGGTAGACGACCTGGTTGGCCACGTTGACCGCGTGGTCGGCGAACCGCTCGTAGAAGCGCCCGATGAGGGTGACGTCGATGGCGACGGAGACGGGCTGGTCCCAGCGCGGGCCGAGCATGACCGTGAACAGCTCACGGTGCAGCCGGTCCATCTCGTCGTCGATCCGGTCCACCTCGCGCGCGAGCCGGCCGTCGTGGCGGGCCAGCACGTCCCCGGTCTTGAAGGCGATCCGCTCGGCCACCTCGCCCATCTGCGAGATGTGGCGGGCCACCGCCTCGGGCACCACGGGCTCCGGGTACTTCAGCCGCGTCACCTGGGCCAGGTGGCGGGCCAGGTCGCCCATCCGCTCGAGGTCCGCGGTGACCCGCAGCCCGGACACCAGCCGGCGCAGGTCGCGGCCGAGCGCCCCGTGCTTGGTCATCATGACGACGATCTGGTCGTCGAGGCTCCACTGCCAGGAGTCCATCCGCTCGTCGTCGGCGATGACGGCCTCCGCCATCTCCAGGTCGCCGTTGAGCAGCGCGAACGAGGCCCTCGAGATCGCCGTCGCCGCGAGACCGGTCATCTCGACCATGCCGGAGGTGAGCGAGGCCAGGTCCTCGTCGAAGCGCGTCATGATGCGTCCATCCTCACGCATCGGGGCCCCGATGTCAGTCCCAGGTCCCGCGGCGCGTGCCCGTAGTCTGACCAGCCGTGAGCCCCAGCGTGGTCCTGGCCGTCGTGGTGGCCGCCGTGGCCGCGGTGGTGCTGCTCGTCGGTGCCTACGTCCTGGGCCTGCGCAGCGAGCTCCGAGGCCCGCGTCTCCCGCCGGACCCGCGCCCAGGAGCAGGAGCTCGCCGCGACCGCCTTCGCCGCCGCGGGCACGCCCGTCCTCGTCGTGGCCGCGGACAGCCGGGTGCTGCACCGCTCGGACGAGGCCGTGCGGCTCGGCCTGGTCCGCGGCGGCTACCTGGCCCACGGGGAGATGCGGGCGCTGGTCGCCTCCCGGCTCGCCGGCGGGCGGACCCGCCGTGCCGGCGAGGAGACCACGTCGCTCGTGCTGCCCCGGGGCCCGGTCGGCGAGGGCCACGTCGAGGTCCGGGTCACCCCGCGCGCGCTGGACGGCTCGCACCTGCTGCTCGAGGTGGAGAACCGGAGCGAGGCGATGCGCCTGGAGGACGTCCGGCGGGACTTCGTCGTCAACGTCTCCCACGAGCTCAAGACCCCGGTCGGCGCGATCAGCGTCCTGGCCGAGACCCTCGAGGACGCCGCCGACGACCCGGCCGCCGTGCGGCGCTTCGCGGCCCGGATCCGGCAGGAGTGCGCCCGGCTGCACGTGCTCGTCACCGACGTGCTGGAGCTCTCGCGCGTGCAGGTCGTCGACGGCACCCCCCGCCACGACGACGTGGAGATGGGTGCCGTCGTCGCGCAGGCCGCCCAGGAGGTGCGCTCCCGCGCCGAGGAGCACGGGATCGAGCTCGCCGTGCACGCGCCCGCGGGCGCGGTCGTGGTGGGCGACGAGGACCTGCTGGTGACGGCCGTCCGCAACCTGCTCGTCAACGCGGTCGCCTACAGCCCGGACCGGACCCGGGTGTCGGTGTCCGTGGGTCGCCGGGACGGCCTCGTGCTCGTGCAGGTCACCGACCGCGGCATCGGCATCCCCGTGCAGGAGCAGGCCCGGGTCTTCGAGCGCTTCTACCGGGTGGACCCCGCCCGCTCGCGGCGCACCGGCGGCACCGGGCTGGGGCTGGCCATCGTCAAGCACGTCGTGGACAACCACGGCGGCGACGTGCAGGTGTGGAGCCGCCCCGGCCAGGGCTCGACGTTCACCGTGCGCCTGCCGGACGCCCGGGCCGACGGCACCCCGGGCCCGCAGGAGCCGCAGCCGGCGACCGGCGGCCGGGCCCTCGACAGCCCGCCGCCCGACGGCCAGGGACCCGACGACCAGGAACCCGACAGCCAGGGACCCGACAGCCAGGAACCCGACAGCCAGGAACCCGACAGCCAGGCGCCCGACGACCAGCCCGGAGGCCCCGCGTGACCCGCATCCTCGTCGTGGAGGACGAGCCGTCGTTCCACGAGGTGCTCAGCTACCAGCTCGTGCGCGAGGGCTACGAGGTGAGCGTGGCCGAGAACGGCGACGACGGGCTCGCCCTGTTCGAGCGGGAGGGCGCCGACCTCGTGCTGCTCGACCTCATGCTCCCCGGCACCCCGGGCACCGAGGTCTGCCGCCGCCTCCGGGCCCGCAGCCGGGTGCCGATCATCATGCTCACCGCCAAGGACGGCGAGGTCGACAAGGTCGTCGGGCTGGAGCTGGGGGCCGACGACTACGTCACCAAGCCGTACTCCGTGCGCGAGCTCGTCGCCCGGATCCGGGCCGTGCTGCGCCGCGGCGAGGAGAGCGAGGCGCCGCCGGACTCGCTGGTCGCGGCGGGCCCGGTGCGCCTGGACGTCGACCGGCACGTGGTCACGGTGGACGGGCAGCCCGTCGCTCTGCCGCTCAAGGAGTTCGAGCTGCTCGAGCTCCTGGTCCGCAACGCCGACCGGGTGCTCACCCGCGGGCAGATCATCGACCGGGTGTGGGGCGCGGACTACGTCGGCGACACCAAGACGCTGGACGTCCACGTCAAGCGGCTGCGGTCCAAGGTCGAGCCGCACCCCTCGCGGCCGCGCCACATCGTCACGGTGCGGGGGCTGGGCTACAAGTTCGAGACCTGAGCCGGGCGGGAGACGCCGGGGCCAGGCACCGGGACCACGGACCCGGACCAGGGGTCAGGGCGCGAGGTCCTCGTAGATGCCCTCGGGCAGCACGACCGGCACGCGCAGCGAGGCGCTGCCGCCGACCTGGTCGGACACGGACAGGTCGATGACGCCGCCCGCGCGGGGCTCGACCTCGTCGACCTCGACGGTCTCCTCCACGATGGTCGCCTGCTCGCCGTCGGGCCGTTCGCGGCCGTTGCCCAGGGCCACGCTCACCCCGGCCGGGACGTCGAGCTCGACCTGCGTCCCGCCGACCTCGACCTGGACGGTGCTGTCCTCGTCCCCCCGGTTGACCAGGGCGCCCACGAGCAGCCCGGGAGCACCCTCGCCCTCGGACACGACGAGCATGTTGCGGACCAGCACGTCGCCCAGCTCGGCCTGCAGGCCGTCCGCCGGGGCGTACGGCTGGATGGCGGTGTTCGGGGCGCGGAACGAGCAGCCGGACAGCAGCAGCCCCGCCGAGGCGACGGCGAGCAGGGCGGCGGTGCGTCGTCGGGCAGGCATCCGGGTCACGGGGCAGATGCTAGCGAGGAGGCGGACCCGGAGGCCCACCGGCGCGGCAGACACCCGCGCGTAGCGGCGCGATCCCTCGATGTCAAGACCTCCTCGGCCCCCATCTGGGTCGCTGACCAGCACATATGCGCTGCCGAGGGGTCCCGGGGGCCTCCGGGCGGTGTTAGGCTTGTCCACGGAAAGGGGCACATGACTATGGCGTTTGCAGTGGGCGAGACAGTCGTCTATCCGCACCACGGGGCGGCCCTCATCGAGGCCGTCGAGACCCGGACCATCAAGGGGGTGGAGAAGGCGTACCTCGTCCTCAAGGTCGCACAGGGCGACCTGACGGTGAGGGTCCCCGCCGAGAACGTCGACCTGGTCGGCGTCCGCGACGCCGTCGGCAAGGACGGCCTGGACAAGGTCTTCTCCGTGCTCCGGTCCCCGCAGGCCGAGGAGCCGACCAACTGGTCGCGCCGCTTCAAGGCCAACCAGGAGAAGATCGCCTCCGGTGACGTCATCCGCGTCGCCGAGGTGATCCGCGACCTGCACCGCCGCGACGGCGACAAGGGTCTGTCCGCCGGCGAGAAGCGCATGCTCGCCAAGGCCCGGCAGATCCTCGTCTCGGAGCTCGCGCTGTGCGAGAAGTCCGACGAGGTGGCCGCGGAGCGGATGCTCGACGAGGTCCTCTCCTCCTGAGCGGTCCGCTCTGAGCAGGAACGACCGGGAGGGCGGCACCGCCCGCGACCCGGTCCGCGCACCAGGTGCGCCTGTCCCCGTCCTCGTCCTCGAGGTCCTCCGCCTCTGCGTGGTGGTCCTCCTGGCCGGGGTCGGGGCGCAGGTGGGCGAGCTGCTCCCCGACGACGAGGTCGCGGGGCTGCCGCTGTCGCCGGCGACCCTCGGCGTGCTCCTCGGCGCGTGCCTCGGGTACGTGGTCGGCGGGGGCATCGCCCGCGGGGTGGCCCGTGGCGTCGGTCGCGCCGAGAGCGTGTTCGCCGGACGCTCGGCCGAGCAGATCCTGTCCGGCCTGGTGGGAGCGGTCGTCGCCGTGCTCGCGGCCGGGTTCGTGTCCTGGCCCCTGCTCGTGCTGGGCCGCGCGCTCGTCGTGCTGCCGGTGTTCGTGTTCGTGCTCGTCGTGGCGGGCACCACCGGCTACCGGATCGGCCTGGCCCGCCGCGAGGCCGTGCTGCGGCTCATCGGCGGCCAGGCGACGACGGCGGAGCCCGTCACCGTCCAGCAGCGCCTTCTCGACACCTCGGTGGCGGTCGACGGCCGCATCGTCGACGTGGTGCGGGCGGGCTTCCTGCACGGCCGGCTCGTGGTCCCCGAGCCCGTGCTCGCCGAGCTCCAGGGTCTCGCCGACTCCGGCGACGACACCCGACGCAGCCGCGGCCGCCGCGGCCTGGCCACCCTGACCGCGCTGCGCAACGAGCGCGGCGTGGACCTGGAGGTCGTCGGCGACGAGGCCCCCCAGGTGCCCGAGGTCGACGGCAAGCTCCTGCGCATGGCGCTGGACCGCGACGCGGCGCTGCTCACCCTGGACACGAACCTCGCCAAGGTGGCCGCGCTGGCCGGGGCCCGGGTGATGAACCTGCACGCCCTGGCCCTCGCGCTGCGCCCGCCCGTCGGTTCGGGCGACACCGTCCCCGTCACCGTGCTCCGCGCGGGCAAGGAGCCCGGCCAGGGCGTCGGGTACCTGGACGACGGGACGATGGTCGTGGTCGAGGGCGGCCGGCCCCACGTGGGCAGCGAGGTGCCCGTCACCGTGACCAGCGTGCTCACCACCGCCAACGGCAGGATGGTCTTCGCCCGGCCCGCCGCGCGGTCGCCCGCCCCGTGAGCCCGACCCAGGAGCCGGCCCCGCAGCCGGCCCAGGAGCCGACCGAGGGGCGCGTCCCGGTCGTCGGGTGCGTCCTCGTCGCAGGCGGCTCGGGCACCCGGCTCGGTCTGGGCGTCCCCAAGGCGCTGGCCAGCGCCGGCCCCGCGACCCTGCTCGAGCTGGCCGTCGCCGCGGTGGCCGCGGCCTCGTCGGGCGGCGGGCGCACCGTCGACACGCTCGTCGTGGTGGTGCCGGCCGCGGAGCTCGACGCCTGCACCGCGCTGGTCCGGCGGGCGTGGCGGGACGCGCGCGGCGGGCCCGAGGCGGTCGGCACGGAGGACCGCGACGCCGACGGCGCGGTCGGGCCCGTGGTCCCGGGCGGTCCTGTCGTGGTCCCGGGCGGCGAGGACCGGCAGGCCTCGGTGGCCGCCGGGCTGGCCGCCCTGGCCACCGATGTCGACGTGGTGCTGGTCCACGACGCCGCGCGCGCCCTCACCCCGCCGTCCGTGTTCTCCGCCGTGGCGGGGGCCGTCCGCGGGGACGTGGTCGCCGTCGTCCCCGGGCTCACCCCGGCGGACACGGTGAAGCGGCTCGCACCGCCCCCGGCCGCCCCCGACGGGCCGACCGGTGCGGCACGTGGGCCCGGCGGGCACCCGGCCGGCGGGCTGCGCCAGGTGGCCGAGACCCTGGACCGCGCGTCGCTGGTGGCGGTGCAGACCCCGCAGGGGTTCCGGGCCGACGTGCTGCGCGCGCTGCACCGGGACGCCGCCCCGGACCTCTCGTCGAGGGCCACCGACGACGCGGGCCTGGCCGAGGCGGCCGGGCACCCGGTGCTCGTGGTCCCCGGGCACCCCGAGGCGTTCAAGGTCACCACGGCGCTGGACCTCGTGCTGGCCCGGGCGCTGCTCCGCGAGCGGGCCGGCGGGCAGGATGGGCCCCGTGAGCGCTGAGCCGCCGGCCCCGCCGGTCCCCGACCTGCGCGTGGGCACCGGCGTGGACGTCCACGCCTTCGCCGACGGCGTGCCCTGCCACGTGGCCGGGCTGCACTTCCCCGACGAGCCGGCCGGGCTCGCCGGGCACTCCGACGGCGACGTCGCCGCCCACGCCGCCTGCGACGCGCTGCTGTCGGCGGCCGGGCTCGGCGACCTGGGGGCCGTGTTCGGCACCTCGGACCCGCGCTGGGCCGGCGCGGCGGGCACCGCCCTGCTGACCGAGACGGCCCGGCTGGTGCGCGAGGCGGGGTGGCGCGTGCTCAACGTGTCCGTGCAGGTCGTCGCCGTCCGGCCGCGCCTCGGCGGCCGGCGCGAGGAGGCCCAGCGGGTCCTGTCCGAGGCGGTCGGGGCACCGGTGACGGTGTCCGGCACCACCACCGACGGGCTCGGGCTCACCGGGCGCGGCGAGGGCGCGGCCGGCATCGCCACCGCCCTGCTGGCGAGGGCCTGATGGCCCCGGCGTCCTCGGGCAGCCCCCTGCGCGGCAGCGGCGTGCCCGCCGGCAGCGACCCGGTCGTCGTCGAGCTGGACCGGATCGCCTTCCTGCTCGAGCGGGCCGCCGCGGCCTCCCCGCGCGTGGCGGCGTTCCGGAAGGCGGCCGCCGTCGTGCTGCGCACCGGGCCGGACGAGATCGCCGCGCGCACCGCCGAGGACACGCTCAAGGAGCTGCCCGGCATCGGCGACCGCACCGCGTCGGTGATCACCGAGGTCGTCGAGGACGGCGGCCCCTCGGGCTACCGGGCCGACCTGGAGGCGCTGGTGGGGCCGCTCGTCGCCGGCGGGGCAGGGCTGCGCGCCCGGCTGCAGGGCGACCTGCACAGCCACACCGACGCCAGCGACGGCGGCAGCGACCTGGCGACGATGGCCCGCACCGCGGCCTCGCTCGGGCACCGCTACCTGGCCGTCACCGACCACTCGCCCCGCCTCACCGTGGCCAACGGCCTGTCCCCGGCACGCCTGCGCGCCCAGCTGGACCTCGTGGCGCAGGTGCAGTCCGAGCTCGACGCGGACGGGGTCGACCTGCGCGTCCTCACCGGCATCGAGGTCGACATCCTCGACGACGGGTCGCTGGACCAGGAGCCCGAGCTCCTCGCCCGCCTGGACGTGGTCGTGGCGTCCGCGCACTCCAAGCTGCGGATGGAGCCCGCGGCGATGACGCGCCGGCTGGTCGCCGCGGTGCGGGACCCCGGCACCGACGTGCTCGGGCACTGCACCGGACGCCTGCTCGGCGGGCGCAACCCGAGCTCGCCGGGTGCGAGCCGGGGCAGCAAGGAACGGCCGCAGTCGACCTTCGACGCCGAGGCGGTCTTCGCGGCAGCGGCCGAGGCGGGCACGGCCGTGGAGGTCAACGCACGCCCCGAGCGCCTCGACCCGCCCATGGACCTGCTCGCCGTGGCCGACCGCGCCGGCTGCGTGTTCAGCATCGACTCCGACGCCCACGCGCCCGGCCAGCTGGACTGGCTCGAGCTCGGCTGCGCGCGCGTCGAGACGGCCGGCATCGACGCCGACCGCGTCATCACCACCTGGGACGTCGACCGCCTGCTGGCCTGGACCCGCACGGCCTGAGCCGCAGGGCGCGCCCTCCTCCGAGGGCTCGTCGTCCGGAGCTCCCGGTCACGGCGTCCAGGCCCTGGCGCTGGCGGCCGGGGAGGAGTAGGGGTACCCCCCGGGTGCGGTCCGGCCGGCCGACGTACCGTTGTCGCATGCCCGCCGCAGCCGCCCGTTGGATCGTCCCCGCCGCCGTGACCGCCCTCGTGGTCGGCGGTGGCGTCGCCGCCTCCGCGTCCTCCGACGCCGTGCCCGACCTCCCCGAGCGCTCCGCCGCCGACCTGCTCGTCAGCATCGGCGAGGCCGAGCCCACCCCCTTCAGCGGCACCGTCCGCACCGTCGCCGACCTCGGCCTGCCGGACCTGTCCGCCCTGTCCGGCCAGACCGGCGGCGCCGAGAGCGCGACCGACCCGGCCTCCGCGCTCATGCGTCTGGCCACCGGCGAGAACTCGCTGCGCGTCTGGGTCGGCGGCCCCGAGCAGCAGCGCGTCTCGCTGCTCGACGACTTCTCCGAGCTCGACGTGGTCCGCGACGGCGACGTCGCCTGGACCTACTCCTCCGCCGAGGACACCGCGACCCGCTACGACCTGGCCGGGTTCGCCGAGCGCGCCGAGGCCGCGGCCGCCCAGCACGCGGCGGAGCACGGTGGCGCGCTGCCCGCCCCGACCGAGGAGCCCGCGCTCCCCGAGGGCGCGGACGCGTTCGCCGAGATGACCCCGGACGAGCTGGCCCGCACCCTGCTCGCCGACGCGGACGAGACCACCGAGGTCACCGTCGGCGAGGCCCAGGTCGTCGCCGGCCGCGACGCCTACACGCTGGTCGCCACCCCGCGCGACGACGCCACCCTGGTCGCCGGCATCGAGGTCGCGGTCGACGCCGAGACCGGCCTGGTCCTCCAGGTCCAGGTGGACGCGCGCGGCCAGGACGACCCCGCCTTCGTCACCGGGTTCACCGACCTCGACCTCGGGGCGCCCGACGCGGAGGTGTTCGCCTTCTCCCCGCCGGCCGGCACGACCGTGGTCGACGCGCTCGAGGAGCTCGACGCGACGGTCGCCGACGAGGGCACCGCCGCGGACGAGCCCGCCGAGCAGCCCTTCGACGAGGGCGCGCTCGAGGAGATGTTCGCCGACGCCCCCGCGCCCGTCGTCCACGGCGAGGGCTGGTCGACCGTCGTCGAGCTGGGCCTGCCGGAGGGTGCGCCCGCCGGTGCCGCCGAGGAGACCGACGAGCCGTCGGCCGACGTGTCCGGCGAGGACGCCTCGCCGTTCGGCCGGGACGGCAGCGGGACCGAGGACGTCGACCCCGCCGAGATGCTCGGCCAGCTGACCACCGAGGTGGACGGCGGCCGGGTGTTCACCTCGGCGCTGCTCACGGTCCTGCTCACCGACGACGGCCGGGTCCTGCTCGGGCCCGTCGACGCCGCCACGCTCCAGGGCTACGCCGGCTGAGCACGGCGCCCCCGGCACCCGCACGACCGCGACCGGCCACGACCACGTGGCCGGTCGCGGCTGCGTGACGGACGATGGCCCCGTGAGCCGCAGACACGCCCGCACCGCCGTCCCCACCGCCGCCCCCCCATCGTCACCACCATCGTCACCACCATCGTCCCCGCCGGCCGCGCGTGACGGACCTCGCGGTCCGGACGTCCGGGCTGACCAAGCGGTACGGCCGGCAGGTCGCGGTCGACGGCATCGACCTGGCCGTCCCCGCCGGGGCCGTGTACGGGTTCCTCGGGCCCAACGGCTCGGGCAAGACCTCGACCATCCGGCTGCTGCTCGGCCTCGCCGCCCCCTCCTCGGGGGAGGTCGAGCTGCTCGGGTCGCCCATGCCGTCCGGCTGGCGCCAGGTCCTGCCCCGGGTGGGCGCGCTGGTCGAGGGACCGGCCTTCTACCCGTGGATGTCCGGCCCGGCCAACCTCGCCCGGCTCGACGCCGCCGACCGCGACGCGGACGCCCGCACGCGCCGCGCCCGCATCGGCGAGGCCGTGGAGCGGGTCGGCCTGGTCGCCGCCGGCAGCAAGCGGGTCAGGGCGTACTCGCTGGGCATGAAGCAGCGCCTCGGCATCGCCGCCGCGCTGCTGCGGCCCCGCGACCTGCTCGTGCTCGACGAGCCGACCAACGGCCTGGACCCGCAGGGCACCCGCGAGGTCCGCACCCTCGTCCGGTCCCTGGCCGCCGACGGGACGACGCTGGTGGTCTCCAGCCACCTGCTCGCCGAGATCGAGCAGGTCTGCTCGCACGTGGGCGTCATGAGCGGCGGCCGGCTCGTGGCCCAGGGCACGCTCTCCGAGCTCGGCGCCGGCGGCGACGCCACCCTGGTCCTGCGCACCCCGGACAGCCGAGGTGGCCGCGCGCGTGCTCACGGCCGCTGGGCTCGTGCGCCGCGGTCGGCGAGGACGGGCAGGTGCGCGCCCCGCTGCCCGACGGCACCCGGGTCGACCCGCTCGTCGTGCAGCTCGTCACGGCGGCGGTCCGGGTCGAGGGCGTCGAGGTCCGGCGCGACTCGCTCGAGGACCGGTTCGTCGCGCTCACCGGGGAGGGGTTCGAGGTCCGTGGGTAGCCTCCTGGCCAGCGAGCTGCGCGTGATGTTCACCAGGTGGCGCCACCTGGCCATCCTCGGCGTGCTGGCCGCCGTCCCGGTCCTCATCGCGCTGGCCGTGTTCTTCTTCGACGGGCCGGACTCCGGCGACGGGCCGCCGTTCCTCGACCGGGTGACCGACAACGGCCTGTTCGTCGGCATCACCGCGCTCGTCATCTGCGTGCCGCTGTTCCTGCCGCTCGCGGTCGGCGTCGTCGCGGGCGACACGGTCGCCGGGGAGGCCGGGCAGGGGACGCTGCGCTACCTGCTGCTCAGCCCGGCCGGGCGCACCCGGCTGCTCGTGGTGAAGCTCGCGGGCGTCGTCGTCTTCTGCTGCGCGGCCACGCTCACCGTCGTCGCGGTGGGCGCCGCCGTCGGCGTCGCGCTGTTCGGCGCGCAGGACGTGGCCGTCCTGTCCGGCGGCACGATCACGCCGGGCGAGTCCGCCGGGCGGGCGCTGCTGGCCGCGGGCTACGTCACCGTCTCGCTCGTCGGGCTCGGCACCATCGGGCTGTTCGTGTCCACCCTCACCGACGTCCCGGTCGGCGCCATGGCCGCGACGGTGACCCTCGCCGTCGTGGCCCAGGTGCTGGGGCAGATCCCCCAGATCGGCTGGCTGCACCCGTGGCTGTTCACCTACCGCTGGTTCGACGTGGCCGACGTGCTGCGCGACCCGGTGGCCTGGGGGTCGTTCCGGCTCAACGCCGTGCTGCAGGGCGCCTACGTGCTCGTGTTCGGCGCCCTGGCCTGGGCCCGCTTCACCACCAAGGACATCCTCAGCTGAGCGGCGCGCGGGAGCCTCAGGCGGGGTAGACCGTCGTCTCGGTGGCCTTGAGGCTGGCCCAGACCACGGCGCCGGGACGCAGCGCGAGCTCCGCGACGGCGGCCGCGGTGACGTCCACGAGCACCGGCGGGGCCCCGTCGAGCCGCACCCGCACCGTGTCCCCGTGCCGCTCGGTGGCCGCCACCGTGCACCGCCAGACGTTGCGCGGCGACGCCGGCCCCGGGCGGCCCGCGGAGAGCGCGACGGCGGCGGGCCGGAAGGCGACGAGCACCCGCCCCTGGGGCACCTCGCCCGGGCCTGCCGGGTCGCCGTCGACGCCGCCACCGGGGTCCCCCGCCACGGCGAGCGCACCGCCCTCGTCCAGGCCCACCGTCGTCCCGGCCGCCGTGCCGCGCAGCAGGTTGAGCCCCACGAGCCGGGCGACGTAGTCCGTCCGTGGCTCGCGGGCCACCTGGGACGGCGTGCCCTGCTGCACCGCCCGGCCCCGCTCGAGGACGACGACGTCGTCGGCCAGCACCATCGCGTCGAGCGGGTCGTGCGTGACGAGCACGCAGGGGCCGGCGAAGCCCGCCAGGTGCTCGGCCAGCTCCGAGCGGACGCGGCCACGGGTGGCGGCGTCGAGCGCCGCGAGCGGCTCGTCGAGCAGGAGCAGGCCCGGCCGGGTGACCAGGGCCCGCGCCAGCGCCACCCGCTGGGCCTGCCCGCCGGACAGCTCGTGGGGCCGGCGGCGGCCGAGGCCGGCCAGACCGACCCGGTCCAGCCAGGTCTCCGCCTCGGCGCGCGCGGCGGCCCGGCCCGCCCCCGGGCCCGGGGGCCGAAGGCGACGTTGTCGCGGGCGTCCAGGTGCGGGAACAGCAGGCCGTCCTGCGGGACCAGGCCGACGGCGCGGGCCGCGGGCGGCACGTGCACCCCCGCGGCGGGGTCGTCCCACGTGCTCCCGCCTAGACGGACGTGGCCGGCCGGGAGCCGCAGCAGCCCGGACAGCAGGGCGAGCGCCGTGGACTTGCCCGCGCCGTTCGGGCCCAGCAGGGCCAGGGTGCGGCCGGGCGCGACGGCGAGGTCCAGGTCGAGGTCCCAGCCGTCGCGGGCCAGCCGGAGCCGCGCGTCCAGGCTCCCCGCGGCGTCCGGGCTCACCGCAGCGCGCAGGCTCGCCGCACCGCGCAGGCTCACCGCACCGCGCAGGCTCACCGCACCGCGCAGGCTCACCGGAGCGCCCCGACCCAGCGGTCGCGGAGCACGACGAGCACGGCGACCGAGGCGGCGAGCAGGACCAGCGACAGGGCGACCGCGGCGTCCGGGTCGCTCTCCAGGAGCACGTACACCGACAGCGGCACCGTGCGGGTGACGCCGGGGAAGCTGCCCGCGAAGGTCACGGTGGCGCCGAACTCCCCCAGCGCGCGGGCGAAGCACAGCACGGTGCCCGCCACGACGCCCGGCCCGACCAGGGGCAGGGTGACCGAGGCGAGGACGCGCCAGCGGGAGGCGCCCAGGGTGGCGGCGGCCGCCTCGTAGCGCCGGTCGGCCCCGCGCAGGGCGCCCTCGACGGCGACCACGAGGAACGGCAGGGACACGAACACCTGGGCCAGCACCACGGCGGCGGTGGTGAACGGCAGCCGCACCCCGACGAGGTCGAGGTAGCCGCCGAGCAGGCCGCGGCGCCCCAGCAGCAGGAGCAGCGCCACCCCGCCGACCACGGGCGGCAGCACGAGCGGCACGGTGACCAGCGCCCGCAGCAGCGGGACGCCGGGGAGGTCGGAGCGGGCGAGCACCCAGGCCAGCGGCACCCCCAGCAGCAGGCACACCACGGTCGACACCGCCGCGGTGCCGAGCGACAGGGCGAGGGCCTGCGTGCTCTCCGGCGCCGCGACGAGGCCCGGGAGCCGGCGCCAGGGGGCGCGCACCACGAGGGCCAGCAGGGGCAGGACGAGCACGAGCAGCCCCAGCCCGGCCAGCACCGCGAGCGGCCACGGCAGCCCGGTCCCCGCGGGCGCCCGGACCCGGCCGCGCGACGACTTCGACGACGGCGGCGACGGCGACGGCGACGGCGACGGCGACGGCGACGGCGACGGCGACGGCGAGGGGCTCACGGGAGGGCGAAGCCGGCCGCGGCGAGCACGGCGCGGCCGGCCGGTCCCCGCAGCAGGTCGAGGAACGCACCGGCCCGTTCGGCGTCGGTGGTCCCGGCGAGGACGACCGCGGGGTACGTGGTGCTGACCTCGTCCGCGCCGGGGACCTCCACGACCTCGACCGCGCCGTGCGGCGGCCAGCACGTCGCTGCGGTAGACCACCCCGGCGTCGGCCTCGCCGGTCCGCAGGCGGGCGAGCACCGCGCGGACGTCACGCTCCAGGCTGTCCGGGGCGGCGACCACCCCGTCGAGGGCGAGCAGCTCGGCGGCCACGCCCCCGCACGGGACCTGCGGCTCGCACAGCGACACCACGAGGTCCTCGTCGGCGAGGTCGGCCAGACCCGTGACGCCACCCGGGTTGCCGGCCGGGACCGCGAGGACCGGGCTGTTGCGGGCCACGTCGTACGGGCCGGCCTCGACCTCGCCCGCCTCGACGAGGTCGTCGACCGGGCCGGGGGCCGCGGAGACGAGCACGTCGCCCGGCGAGCCGCCGAGGACCTGCTGCACCAGCCCCGAGCTCGGTCCGGGGACGACGGTGACCTGGGTGCCGGGGTGGTCGGCCTCGAACCGGTCGGCCAGCTCCTCGACGACGTCGCCGAGGGAGGCCGCGGCGAGGACGACCACCTCGCCGGGGGCGACCGCCACCCCGGACGACGGCGCGGACGACGGCGCGGACGACGGCGCGGACGCCTCGTCCTCCGGGGTCGCCGAGGTGGCGCCGGCCGGCGCGGCGGCCGGGGTGCCCGGCGCCGTGCAGGCCCCGAGCAGCACCCCGGCGAGGAGCAGGGCCGTCACGAGGAGCGGCCGGGTGCGGCGCAGGGCCCCGGTCACCGGGCCGGCACCTCGAGCCCGACGTTCGTCGCCTTGGCCGTGGCCACCACCACCGACCCCGGCTCCAGGCCGAGCTCGTCGACGGCCTCGCGCGACAGCAGCGACACCACCCGGAAGGGGCCGGCCTGCACCTCGACCTGGGCCATCACGGTGTCGCGGACGACGCGGGTGACCACGCCGCGGAACCGGTTGCGGGCGCTGGCCCCGGCGACCGCGCCGACCTGCGGGGCGCGGGCCTCCTCCTCGGCGAGCCGGGCGACGTCCGCGCCCTCGACCACCCGGGGGGCGGAGCCGGGCACGGCGGGCAGCCGCCCGGAGTCCACCCAGCGCCGGACGGTGTCGTCGCTCACGCCGAGCAGCTCGGCGACCTCGGTGATCCTCAGGTGCGGCACGACAGCGATCATATCGCCGCAGGAGCGGAACCACCGGCGGTCCGGCCTTCTCGGGGCTCGGACCCGTCCCTCCCGCGCCCCCTGGCCCCCCGGGGCCCATCGGTCATACTCGGCACCACGATGAACGTATCCGCCCCACCCGCCTCCACGTCGACCCCGTCAAGTAGCGGCCCCCGCAGCGGCGGGGGTGCTCTCTGATGGAGTGGGTCCTGCTCGGGGTCGCGGTCCTCCTGGCCCTGGCCTGCGGGCTGTTCGTGGCGGCCGAGTTCAGCCTCGTCACGGTCGAGCGCGGTCCGGTCGAGCAGCGCGCGGAGGCCGGCGAGCGGGGTGCCGCCGGGGTGCTGGCCGGGCTGCGGACCCTGTCCACGCAGCTGTCCGGGGCGCAGCTCGGCATCACGGTCACCTCGCTGCTCATCGGCTACCTGGCCGAGCCGTCGCTGGCGACCCTGCTCCGGCCCGCGCTGGAGGCCGCCGGCGTGCCGGGCACCGCGTCGACGGGCGTCTCGCTCACCCTCGCCCTGCTCGTGGCCACGTTCGTGCAGATGATCGTCTCCGAGCTCGTGCCCAAGAACCTCGCCATCGCCCGGCCCTACGGCACCGCGCTCGTCGTGGTCCCGTTCCAGCGGGTCTTCTCCCGCGCCACCGGCCCGCTGCTGCGCGCGCTCAACGGCAACGCCAACTGGCTGCTGGCCCGGGTGGGCGTCGAGGCCCAGGAGGAGCTCGCCTCCGCCCGCAGCCCCGAGGAGCTGCAGTCCCTCGTGCGCCGCTCCGCGGAGGCCGGCACCCTCGAGCGGCCGCTGTCGACGCTGCTGCAGCGCACGCTGTCCTTCGGCGAGCGGACCGCGGGCGACGTCCTCACCCCCCGCGGGCAGGTCCTCTTCGTCGAGGCCGGCACCACGGTCGCCGACGTCGTCGAGCTGTCGCGCACCAGCGGGCACTCCCGCTTCCCGGTCACCGGCCGCGGCGGCGCGGACGAGGTCCTCGGGGTGGTGTCGCTGCGGCGCTGCCTGCGCGTGCCGGAGGACCAGCGCACGGACACCAGCGCCCTGCAGGTCATGGAGCGCACCGTCGTCGTGCCGGAGTCCATCGACCTCGACGACCTGCTCGGCGTGCTCCGCACCCGCTCCCACCTGGCCCTGGTCGCCGACGAGTACGGCGGCACGGCGGGCGTGGTGACGCTGGAGGACCTCATCGAGGAGCTCGTGGGCGAGGTCGAGGACGAGCACGACGAGCCCGAGACCCGGGTGCGGCGCCGCGACGACGGCACGCTGGAGCTGACCGGCCTCCTGCGCCCCGACGAGCTGCGCGGGCTCGGCATCCCCGCCGAGGACGACCGCGACTACGACACCCTCGGCGGGCTGGTCGTCGACCTGCTGGGCCGGATCGCGGCCGAGGGCGACACGGTCGACCTGGACGGCTGGGCCCTGCGGGTCCGGGCCATGGACGGCATGCGCGTCGACGTGGTCGAGGCCGTGCCGCCGCCCGCTGGACCTCCTCGACGGAGCACGGACGGACAGACCGTCGACGACGGCCGGGTCGACCGGCACCGAGGCCCGGACCCCGGACGCCCCGGAGGCCGGCCGGTGAGCGACGCGACCGCCCTGCTCGTCGCCGTGCTGCTGCTGGCCGGCAACGCCTTCTTCGTCGGCGCCGAGTTCGCGCTCATCTCGGCCCGGCGCTCCCGGATCGAGCCGATGGTCGAGGCGGGCACCCTGGGCGCGCGCACCACGCTGCGGGCCATGGAGCGGGTCACGCTCATGCTGGCCGGCGCCCAGCTCGGCATCACCGCCTGCTCGCTGGGGCTCGGCGCGCTCGGCGAGCCCGCGGTCGCGCACCTGCTGGAGCCGGTCTTCGAGGCCCTCCGGGTGCCCGAGGGCGTGGTCCACCCGCTGTCGTTCGCCCTCGCCGCTGTCGGTCGTCGTCTACCTGCACATCGTGCTGGGCGAGATGGTGCCCAAGAACATCGCCATCGCCGGGCCCGGAGCGCACCGCGCTGGTCCTCGGGCCCGCTGCTGTACGGCATCGTCTGGGTGCTCAAGCCGCTGCTGCTGCTCCTCAACGGCGTGGCCAACGTGCTGCTCCGCCTGGTCCGGGTGGAGCCCGCCGACGAGGTGACGTCGGTCTTCACCCGCGAGCAGGTGGCGACGATGATCTCCGAGTCCAACCGCGAGGGCCTGCTCGACGACGAGGAGGTGCACCTGATGGAAGGGGCGCTCGACCTCCAGGACCGCACGGCCGCGGACATCATGGTCCCGCTGTCGGAGGTCCGGGCCGTGCCGGGCGACGCGTCGGCCACCGACGTGCACGCCGCCGCGGTGGAGACCGGGTTCTCCCGCTTCCCGCTGCTGGACGGCGCCGGGCGACCCGGTCTCCTACGTCCACGTCAGGGACGTGCTCCCGGCCAAGGGCGAGCGCGTCTCGGCCACGCCCGTGCCGCAGGCGTCCCGGCGCCCCCTGCCCGACGTCCCCCCGACCGCCTCGGTGGAGCAGGTGGTCCAGGCGCTGCGCGCGGCCGGCGCGCACCTGGGCCGGGTGGTCCGCACCGACCCCGCCCGCCACGGCGCCGGGGTGCTCGGCATCGTCGCCCTGGAGGACGCGCTCGAGGAGCTGATCGGCGAGGTCAAGGACCAGGCGCACCGGTGAGCCCGGGCGTCCGGGCCGCCGGGCCGGACCGGCTCGTGGCCCTGACCACGGCCGTCCTGCTCACCACGGCCGGGGTCGTCGTGGTCGTCGGCCTGCTGGGCGCCACCGGGGCGAGCACCCCGGGCGTCCTCGGCGACCCCGGGCCGCTCACCACGACCGGGCTGCCCGTGGCCCGCTACCTGCAGGACCTGCTCGGCACGCTCGTCGTCGGCTGCGCCCTGCTGCCCGTCCTCGCCGGCCCGCGCCCCCCGCCGGACGGCTCCCCCGGCCCGGCCGACGCGGTGGCCCCCCGGGCCCACCGGCTCCTGGCCCCTGCCGCGGCGGGGTGGGCCGCCGTGACCGTCGTCGTCTACGTGCTCACCGCCTCCGACCTGTCCGGCCGGCCGGTCCCCCGCATCCTCACCCCCGAGGTGCAGGGGCTGTTCGTCACCCTGCCCCAGGCGCGGGCCCAGCTGCTGGTGGCCCTTGCCGCGGTCGTCCTGCTCGTCGCCTCCCTGGCCCGGGCGGGCCAGGGACCCTGGGTGGCCCGCGGGCTGCTCGTGGTGGCCACCGCGGGGCTGCTGCCGCCGGGCTTCGTGGGGCACTCCGCGGCCGCGGCCGACCACGAGACCGCCGTGGCCAGCGTGAGCGTGCACCTGGTGGCCGGGGCGATGTGGGTCGGCGGCCTCGTGGTCCTGGCCGTGCTCGTGCTGTCCGACCGGAGGGTGCCGGCCGCCGCGGCCCTGCCGCTCGTGCGGTCCTTCAGCACGCTCGCCCTGGGCTGCGTCGTGGTCGTCGGGGCCTCCGGCGTGCTCAACGGCGCCCTGCGCGTCGGGGCGGGAGACCTGCTGACCAGCGCCTACGGGCTGCTCCTGCTGGCCAAGACCGCGGGCCTGGCCGCCCTGGTGGTGCTGGGCTGGTGGCACCGGCGCCGCAGCATCAAGGCCATGGCGCGCGCCGGCGACGCGGGCCGGACGGCGTTCGTGCGGCTCGTCGTGGTCGAGCTCGCGGTCATGGCGCTCACGGTCGCGGCCGCCGTCGCGCTGGCCCGCACGCCGCCCCCCGGGGTCCCCGGGAGCTGACCCCGTGCCGTCCCGGTCCCGTCCGGGAGGCCCGAGCGGCTGCGCCGGCCAGGCCCCGTGCGCCACCCTGGGGCGGCGGCACCGGTCAAGGTCCGGGTGGCGCGCGACGGCCATCCCGCTGCGCCCGACCGAGGGGCCGGCCACCGGGTGGGTGGTCTCGCTCATCGACATCACCGACGTCCGGGACGCCCGCCGCGAGCTCGAGCAGGCCTACCGCACGGACCCGATGACCGGGCTGCTCAGCCGGGTCGGCCTGGAGCAGGACGTGGCCGCGCTCGCGGCCGCCGCCCCCGACCGCACCCTGCAGGTGACCACGCTGCGCCTGCACGGCCTCGGCGAGACCAACGAGTCCTTCGGCCACGAGGTGGGCGACGAGCTGCTGCGGGTGAGCGCGGCCCGGCTGCGCAGCCTGCTGCCGGGCGACGACGAGGTCGTGGCCCGGGTGGACGCCGGGCAGTTCTCCCTCGTCGGCTACGCCGGGAGCCGGTCTCACCGCCGCCTGGGCCGGGTCCGCGGCCCGGGTGCTCGCCCGCCCGGTCCGGGTGCGGGCGGTCTCGGTCGTCCCGCGGGTCAGCGTCGGGACCGCGACCTGCGACGTCGCCGAGCTCTCCGGCCCCGCGGCCGGCGACACCGGGGCGGCGCTGGTGGGCGAGCTGCTGCGCCGCGCCGAGGTCGCCGTGCACGCCGCCCGCCGCGCCGGGCTCACCGTGCGCGACTACCACCGCAGCGACGACGTGGCCGCCCGCCGCCTGGTGCTCGCCTCGAACCTGCGCGAGGCGCTGTCCATCGCGCCCGACGGCCGCAGCGCCCTGGACCTCGGCGGGCGGCTCCGGCTGCACTACCAGCCGGTCGTGGCCGTCCCCGGCCCCCGGGTGGTGTCGGTGGAGGCGCTGCTGCGCTGGGAGGACGACATCCTCGGTCCGCTGTCGCCGGTCGAGGTGGTCGACGTCGCGGAGGTCGCCGGGCTCGCCGTCCCGCTCGGCGTGCACGTCATGGCCCTGGCCCTGCACGACGCCGCCGTGTGGTGGGCCGACGGGCACCACGTGCCGGTCATGGTCAACCTGTCCGCGCTGCAGGTGTGCGAGGCCTCGCTCGTCGGCACCGTCACCGAGATGCTGGCCCGCAACGGCCTGCCCGGGGAGGCGCTCGTCGTGGAGGTGACCGAGACCGCCGTGCTGCGCGACGCCGCCCTGGCGGCCGCGGTGCTGCAGCGGGTCCGGGACCTCGGCGCCGCGGTCTACCTCGACGACTTCGGCAGCGGCTGGTCCAGCCTCGAGCGGATGGGGCAGATCCCGCTGGACGGCATCAAGCTCGACCGCTCGTTCGTGGGCCGCAGCGAGACCCCGGCCGGGCTGGCCGCGATCCGCAGCGCGGTGGCCCTGGCCCGCTCCCTCGGGGTGCCGCTCGTGGTCGAGGGCGTGGAGACCGACGTCGAGGCCGCCGTGGTCGCGGCGACCGGCGCCGAGCGCGCCCAGGGCTACCTCTGGTCGCGGCCGGTCACGCTCACGCGGCTGCGCGCCGACGTGCTCGACCGGGGGCTCGGTGCCTCGCCCCTGCCCCGCACCCGGCGCGCGGGCGCCTCCGAGACCGTGCTCACGCAGCCCGGTCGCTGACGCCGGGCGGAGCGACGGCCCTCAGCCCTCCCCGGCCGGGCCCAGCACCCGCTCGAGCACGTCCTGCAGCCAGGCCGTCGCCGCGGCCTCGTCCTGCGGCGCCTGCTGGTGCCGGGCGGCGACGTACAGGTCCGGGCGGACCACGAGGAGGCCGCCGTCGTCGGTCTCGCGCAGGTCCGCCCACAGCCCGTAGGGGTCCTCCACCTCGCAGCCGGGACCGACCGCCACCACGCGGTGCTCCAGCCCGCGGGCCCCGCAAGCGGTGGCCGCCGCGGCCGCCCAGGCCTCGCCGCCGATGCCGGTGAGCAGGCGTGAACACCCCGCGCCCGGCGAGGTCCAGGGTGGAGGTGCGCACGCCGCCGCGGGTGACCCACGTGTGGGGCAGCTTGGCGCCGGGCCACGTGGTCGGCTGGGCGTACAGCTCCGGGTCCCGCACGAACGCCGGCATCGCCGTGCCGTCCGGGACGACGGCGGCGGAGGCGTAGCGGTGGTTGTGCTCGACGCCGTGGGCGTTGAACTCGTAGGACTTGTAGGCGATGGCCTCGCGCAGCGCGGTGCGGACCTTCTCGCCCTCGGGCCCCGGGGCCTTGCGCGCGTCGAGGGCGGCCTGCAGGCGGTCCGGGTCGGAGGTGTCGTCCAGCTGGAGGGCGGCCATGATCCGGCCGGTGTCGGCGATGGACTGGTTGGCCCGCTCGACCACCTGGCGCGCGACCGGCGCCCGCTCGGCGTCGTAGGACTCCAGCAGCGACGGCGCGGCCGAGCCCCGGAGCACGTGGGCGAGCTTCCAGGCCAGGTTGTACGAGTCCTGGACCGACGTGTTGGAGCCGAGCCCGTTGGTCGGGGGGTGCCGGTGGACGGCGTCGCCGGCGCAGAACACCCGTCCCTCCGCCACCGTCGTGGCGAACTGGTGGTTGATGGTCCAGGGCGAACGGCTCTTGATCGTCATCTCGAAGTCGTCGGTGCCGACCAGGGCCACGGCGAGCTCGCGGATGTAGGAGTCCGTGAGGTCGGGCGGGCCGTCGGCGACGGCGTAGCCCCACATGAGCATCCACTCGGTCCACGGCTTGATCATGCGGAGCACGCCGAGGCCGACGCCCTCGCGCTCGGCGCCGGGCTGGAGCATCCAGTACAGGACCGAGGGGCGGTGGGCGACGAAGCGGCTGAGGTCGGCCTCGAAGATGATCCCGAGCGCGCCGCCGACGGCGCCGGGGCCCTCCATGGGCAGGCCGAGGTCGGCCGCCACCGCGCTGCGGGCCCCGTCCGCGCCGACGAGGTAGCGGGAGCGGATCTCGTGCTCGGTGCCGGTGAGCCGGTCGCGCACGGTCGTGGTCACGCCCTCGTCGTCCTGCACGTGGCGCAGGTACTCGGTGTCGAAGCGGACCTTCGCCCCGCGGGCCTGCGCGGCCCCGAGCAGCAGGGGCTCCGTGATCGTCTGGGGCGCGTCGACCATCGAGCAGGGGCTGGCCAGCTGGTAGTCGGCGTGCCGGCGGACGTCGGTCCCCCACGACAGCACCCGGCCGAGCTCCTCGCCGGCCAGGCTCGTGCAGAACGTCGTGTTGCCCATCGCCTCCCACGGGGTCGCCTCGCGCAGCAGCGCGTCCTCCAGGCCCATGTCCCGCAGGGTCTCCATGGTCCGCTGGTTGGTGATGTGGGCCCGCGGGGTGTCGGAGAGCCGGCCGTACTTGGTGACCACGAGGGCGGAGACGCCGTAGGTGGCGAGGAACAGCGCCATCGAGGCGCCCGCGGGGCCGGACCCGACCACGAGGACGTCGACGGCCGGGGCGCTGCTGCGGGCAGGACCAGGTGCAGGTGCAGGTGCAGATGCAGGTGCAGGGGCGGGCGTGCTCACGGGGACCTCCATCGCCGGACCGCGGTGTGCGGGATGGGCTCGCGCCGGACGGACGACTGTCCGCCTGGCGGAACGCTTGAACGTTGGAGCAACTGTGCGGCCCGCCCGGGGGGCTGTCAAGGACTCCCGTCGACCCAGCGGTACTCGACCTCCGGGCGGCCCGCGCCGCCGTAGCGCGGGGCCCGGACCACGACCCCGGTGTCGGCCAGGTGCTCGAGGTAGCGGCGGGTGGTGACACGGGCGGAGCCGGTGCGCGCGGCCACCTCGGCCGCGGAGGCGGGCCCCGCACGGACCACGGCGACCACGGCCTCCAGCGTCTCCGGCCCGAGCCCCTTGGGCAGCCCCGAGCCCGCCGGCGCGCGCAGCGACGACAGCGCCCGGTCGACCTCGTCCTGCCCGCCGGCCGCCCCGCCCGCGGCCATCTGCTCCCGGTATCGCGCGTACCGCTCGAGCCGCTCGCGCAGGGCCGAGAAGACGAACGGCTTGAGCAGGTACTGCACGATCCCCTGCGAGACGGCGGCGCGGACCACGGCGAGGTCCCGCGCCGAGGTCACGGCGACCACGTCGGCCGGGTGCCCGGCCGCGCGCATGGCCCGCACCACGTCCAGGCCGTGCCGGTCGGGCAGGTGCATGTCCAGCAGCACGAGGTCCACCGGCGGGGACGCGGCGGCCAGCAGCCGCAGCGCGTCCGCGCCGGTGCGGGCCACGCCCACCACCTCGAAGCCCGGGACCCGGCCGACGTAGGCCTCGTGGGCCTGCGCGGCCACCGGCTCGTCCTCCACCACGAGCACCCGCACGGGGGCCGCCGCGCCCTCGCTCACGCGCGCACGGCCGAGGCCAGCGGCAGCCGGACCGTGAACACGGCGCCCTCGCGCCGCCCGACCTGCACCGTCCCGCCCAGACGGCGGACGGTCTGCCCGACCAGGGCCAGGCCGAGGCCGCGGCCCTGCGGCCGCCCGGGCCCGACCGGCTTGGTGGACCAGCCGCGCGCGAAGGCGTCCTCCGCCGAGACCGGGTCCAGGCCCGGCCCGCTGTCGGCGACCTCCAGCAGCAGCTCGCCGCCGTCCTCGCGCAGCAGGACCTCGACGCGCCGGGGGGCCGGGCAGGCCAGGGCCGCGTCCACCGCGTTGTCGAGCAGGTTGCCCAGGACCGTCACCAGGTCCCGCGCGGTGACGGCGCTGCCCCGCAGGCCGTCGGCGTCCAGCTCGGTCCCCTCGAGCAGCACGAGGTCGACGCCCCGCTCCGCGGCCACCGACGACTTGCCCAGCAGCACCGCCGCGACCACCGGCTCCTCGACCGCCCCGACCACCCGGTCGGTGAGGGCCTGCACCGAGGCCAGCTCGTCGACCGCGAAGCCGACCGCCTCCTCGGTGCGCCGAGCTCGAGCAGCGACACGACCGTGTGGAGCCGGTTCGCGGACTCGTGGGCCTGCGAGCGCAGCGCCTCGGCCAGGCCGCGGGCCGC
This sequence comes from uncultured Actinomycetota bacterium, assembly GCA_963750335.1. Lineage (GTDB taxonomy): Bacteria > Actinomycetota > Actinomycetes > Actinomycetales > JBBAYJ01 > Aquipuribacter. The sequence goes on along the minus strand of CAVVQD010000008.1, from coordinate 60,334 downwards.
GTCGAGGTCGCCGGCCAGGGCGCGCAGGTCGGTGCGGTCCCGCAGGGTGACCACGCGCCCGAGCAGCCGGCCCTCCACCTCCGCCGGGGCGCCGCTCACCACCACGACCCGGTCGCGCGCGAGGTGGACGGCGTCGGTGACGACGCCCGGGCCCTCGAGCACGCGACGAGCTCGCCCGGCAGCCCGACGTCGTCGGCCCGGCGCCCGGCCAGGTCGTCGGGCAGGTCGAGCAGGCGGCGCGCCTCGTCGTTGGCCAGCTGCACCCGGCCCGTCGGGTCGAGCACCACCAGCCCCTCGCGCACGGAGTGCAGGACGGCGTCGTAGCAGGCGTACATCCGCGACAGCTCCTCCGCGCCCAGGCCGTAGGTGAGCCGCCGGACCCGCCGGGCCAGCAGCAGCGTCCCGGTCCCCGCGATGAGGAGCACGAGCAGGGCCGCGCCGGCCACGAGCGGGAGCTCGCCGCGCAGCTGCTCGCCCACCTCGTCCACCGACAGCCCCACCGACACCAGGGCGACCACCTCGCCGGCCTCGTCGCGCACCGGCGTCACCGCCCGCACGGACGGGCCCAGGGTGCCGGTGAAGGTCTCGGTGAACGTCTGCCCGCGCAGCGCCGGGGCGACCGTGCCGATGAACCGCCCGCCGATCTGGTCGGGGTCCGGGTGCGACCAGCGCGTCCGGTCCGGCGACATGACGACGACGAAGTCCGTCCCGGTGTCGCGACGGACCTGCTCCGCGTAGGGCTGCAGCAGGCCGACCGGGTCCGGCGACCCGACCGCGGCGACGACGTCCGGGGCGTCGGCGACGCTGAGCGCGACGGCGGTCACCTGCGCCGCGGCGGCCTCCTGCGCGTCGTCGACCGCGTCGGCCCAGGCCAGCCCGGTCGCGACCGCGACGACGAGGAGCACGAGCGCGCCCTGCAGCACGAGCAGCTGGCGCGCCAGGCTCCACCGACGCAGGTCCACCGCCGCGGGCACGGGCCCAGTGTGCAGCGTGCGGCCCGTCACCTCGGTCACGACCGTAATGACCACAAGGGTGCGCCCGTGCCGGACCGGCGGAACGGTGGGCCGGGTCGACCCCTCGGCACCGACGCCGGGGCCCAGCCGAGGAGACCTGCTCATGGCCGAGAACGCTCCTGCGACCGCCGCGCCCAGCGCGCGGCGCGACCGCACCCACTGGCTCTACATCGCCGTCATCGTCGCGGTCGTCCTCGGCATCGCCGTGGGCCTGGTGAGCCCGGAGACCGGGGTCGCGCTCAAGCCGCTCGGCACCGGCTTCGTCGACCTCATCAAGATGATGATCAGCCCGGTCATCTTCTGCACCATCGTGCTCGGCATCGGCTCGGTGCGGGCCGCGGCCAGCGTGGGCAAGGTCGGCGGCCTCGCCCTCGGATACTTCCTCACCATGTCGACGTTCGCCCTGGCCATCGGGCTCGTCGTGGGCAACGTCATCAAGCCGGGCGAGGGCCTGTCGATCAGCGCCGGCTACGAGGCGCCCGCCGCCGCCGAGGGCGAGGGCGGGCTGGTCGGGTTCGTGCTCGGGCTCATCCCGACCACCCTGGTGTCCCCCCTGGTCGGGGAGTCCGTGCTGTCGACGCTGTTCGTGGCCCTGCTCGTCGGCTTCGCCATCCAGGCCCTCGGCGGCTCGACCGGCGCCGCCGCGCTGAGGGCGGTCGGCGTGTTCCAGAAGGTCGTCTTCAAGGTGCTGGCGATGATCATGTGGGTCGCCCCGGTCGGGGCCTTCGGTGCGATCGCCGCGGTCGTCGGCGAGACGGGCGTCGACGCCCTGCGCAGCCTCGCGCTGCTCATGGTCGCCTTCTACCTGACCTGCGCGATCTTCGTCATCGGCGTGCTCGGCGGGCTGCTCAAGGTGGTCACCGGGCTCAGCATCTTCTCCCTGCTCCGCTACCTGGCGCGGGAGTTCCTGCTCATCGTGTCGACCTCGTCCTCGGAGACCGCGCTGCCCCGCCTCATCGCCAAGATGGAGCACCTGGGCGTCTCCCGGCCGGTCGTCGGCATCACCGTGCCGACCGGCTACAGCTTCAACCTCGACGGCACGGCCATCTACCTCACCATGGCGTCGCTGTTCATCGCCGAGGCGACCGGCACGCCGCTGGCGCTGGGCGAGCAGATCAGCCTGCTGGTGTTCATGATCATCGCCTCCAAGGGCGCGGCGGGCGTCACCGGCGCCGGTCTGGCCACGCTGGCCGGCGGGCTGCAGTCCCACCGTCCCGACCTGGTCGACGGCGTCGGGATCATCGTGGGCATCGACCGGTTCATGTCCGAGGCCCGTGCGGTGACGAACTTCGCCGGCAACGCGGTGGCCACGCTGCTCGTCGGGCACTGGACCGGGGGCATCGACATCGACCGGGTCCGGACCGTCCTCGGCGGCGGCGACCCGTTCGACGAGGCGACCATGCGCGACGGGGACGGCGGCCACGGCGAGGCGGCCCCGGCCGAGGCCCCGGCGGCGGAGCAGGTCGACGTGCGCACCGGCACCACCGACCGGCCGCTGGAGAGCTCCCCCGCTGACGCAGCAGGCACGGGCCCTGCCCCTGCTCCCCCACCGGACGACGGCGGCGGCGAGCAGGGGCAGGATCGCGTCATGACGGACACGACCGGCCGGACCGACGAGCAACCCTGGTGGCGGACGGCCGTGGTCTACCAGGTCTACCCGCGCTCGTTCGCGGACTCCGACGGCGACGGGGTCGGCGACCTGCGCGGGGTGGTGCAGCGGCTGGACCACCTGGCCGCCCTCGGCGTCGACGTGCTGTGGCTGTCTCCGGTGTACCCGTCCCCGCAGGACGACAACGGCTACGACATCAGCGACTACGACGACGTGGACCCGCTCTTCGGCTCGCTCGCCGACCTCGACGACCTCGTCGAGGGCCTGCACGCGCGCGGGATGAGGCTGGTCATGGACCTCGTCGTCAACCACACCTCCGACGAGCACCCCTGGTTCGTGGCGAGCCGGTCCGACCGCGAGGACCCGAGGCGGGACTGGTACTGGTGGCGCCCGCCGCGCCCGGGCCACGTGGGCGGGCAGCCCGGCGCCGAGCCGACCAACTGGCAGTCGTTCTTCTCCGGCCCGGCCTGGGAGTGGGACGAGGCGACCGGCGAGTACTACCTGCACCTGTTCAGCCGCAAGCAGCCCGACCTGTGACTGGGAGAACCCGGAGGTCCGGCGCGAGGTCCACGCGATGATGCGGCGCTGGGTCGACCGGGGCGTCGACGGGTTCCGGATGGACGTCATCAACCTGGTCTCCAAGGCGGTGGCCGAGGACGGCTCGCTGCCCGACGGGCCCGTGCTGCCGGGGACGGCGCTCGGCGACGGCAGTCGCGTTCTACGCCAACGGCCCGCGCCTGCACGAGTTCCTGCACGAGATGCACGAGGAGGTGCTGCGCCGGGCGCGACCTGCTGACCGTCGGGGAGATGCCCGGCGTCACGGTGGCCGAGGCCCAGCTGGTGTCCGACCCGGCCCGGCGCGAGCTGGACATGGTGTTCACCTTCGAGCACATGGGCCTGGACCAGGCGCCCGGCGGGACCAAGTGGGACCTGGCCCCGCTGCACCTGCCCGACCTCAAGGCCAACCTCACCGCGTGGCAGGAGGGCCTGGCCGACGTCGGCTGGGGCTCGCTGTACTGGGACAACCACGACCAGCCCCGCATCGTCAGCCGCTGGGGCGACGACGGCGAGCACCGGGTCGCCTCGGCCAAGACGCTCGGCTCGGTGCTGCACCTGCTGCGCGGGACGCCGTACGTCTACCAGGGCGAGGAGCTGGGCATGACGAACGCGCACCTGACCTCGCTCGACGGCTACCGCGACATCGAGTCGCTGAACTGGGCCCGCGAGGCGGTGGCGCGCGGGGTGGCCGAGGCCGATGTGCTCGCGCTCGCTCGCCGCGAAGTCCCGCGACAACGCGCGTACGCCGGTGCAGTGGGACGGCGGGGCCGCAGGCCGGGTTCACGACCGGCACGCCGTGGCTGGCGGTCAACCCGAACTCACGTCGAGATCAACGCCGAGGCCGCGCTCGCCGACCCCGGGTCGGTGTTCCACCACTACCGCCGGCTGATCGAGGCCCGGCACACGCTGCCGGTCGTGGTCGACGGCCGGCTACCGGCTGCTGCTGCCCGGCCGACGAGCAGGTCTTCGCCTACGTCCGCGCGCTCGGCGGCTACGACGCTGCTGCTCCTGGCCAACCTGAGCGGTGCCCCCGCGGACGTCGACCTCGGCGAGGACGCCGGGCTGCTCGACGGCGAGGTGCTCCTCGCCACCCACGACCGGTCCTCATCGGCGCCGGGCCCGGTCACGCTCGAGCCGTGGGAGTCGTTCGCCGTCCTGCGGGGGTGAGGCCCGGGTCCTCGACCAGGATTGGCTCAAGACCCGGCCTCGACCGGGCCTGGGCCGGGTCTTGAACGGGCCGCGATTGAGCCTCCAACGGGCCTCGCGCTCACGACTAAGACCGTTCGCACCCCATGAGCGCCTGGACGGAGCCGTTCGGTCCCAGTCGTGGAGGCCGGCGCGCGACAGGGACGAACGCGGGCTCGTAGGTGGCCCGGAGCCCGCGAAACGTCCCGCTCGCGACCGCCTGGGCCTCGACCGGCTCACGACTGGGACCTTTCGCACGCGACGGACGCCCGGACGGAGCCGTTCGGTCCCAGTCGCGGGCCCCGGCGCGCGAGGCCCGGCGAGCCAGGCCGCTCACGCGCTGCCCGGCGCGCGAGAGGGACGAACGTGGGCTCGCAGAGGGCCCGGAGCCCGCGAAACGTCCCGCTCACGACCGCCTGGGACTCGACCGGCTCACCACTGGGATCGAACGGCTCCCCCGAGCGTGTGGGGAGAGCCGTTCGGTCCCAGTCGCGGACCTCGAGCTCGGTCGTGCGGGTCAGGCGAGGCGGGCCGGGGTCACCAGACCAGGGCGGAGGTGCGGGACGCGCGGAAGCCGGCGCCCGTCGCAGTGTCCTGGCAGGTGATGCCGGACTCGAGGCTCGTGCAGCGGACGTCGCCGAGGACGACGGCCGTGCCGTAGGCCAGGGTCGGCGGACCGGCCGTGAGGACGGTGTCGTTCGCGCAGCGGCCGAGCCGCCGGCGCCGCCGTAGAGGCCCAGCAGGGCCCGGAGCCTCCCAGTCCTGCTCGTCCTCGGCGCAGGTGTCCGGCGGGGGACCGTCCACCCGGCCTCGACTCACGCGAGCACCCCACCTCGTAGTCGGCGGTCCCCGGCGAGCCGACCCCGCAGGAGATGTTGCCGCTCGGCGAGGCGAACCCGACGGACGCCGAGCTCGGACTGGCTCCCGCCCTCCAGCGCGGCCATGCTCGACCACGGTGGCCGCGGCGAGCGCGGCGGCGTCCTCGGCGGGCGGTCCGTCGACCCCGCCACCCCGTCGGAGCGGGCTCGGCCGGGCTGCGGGGCCGCGTGGCCCCGGGGAGGTCGAGTGGGCAGGTCCCGGCGGCCGCCGAGGGCGCCGCCGGGCTCCCCGCGCTCCCGGTGCCGCGGTGGCCGCCCCGACGGGGCCGTCGGCCTCTCCTGCACCGGGGCCGTCGGCTCCGGCGTGGGCTCCTGCGTCGCCACCTGCAGCCCCTGGTCGGCCGGGCCGGGGCCGCTGAGCGCGAGGCCCACCGGCACGGCGACCGCGACGGCGGCGACGGCGGCCGCCACCCCCGCAGCCGGGTCGCGCGGCGACGGGCCCCGCGGCGGCGGGCCGAGCGGGCTCCCCCGGAGGGCCGGGCAGGCGCGCCCGAGGCGACGTCGTGGCGCAGCCGGTCGAGCCGGTCCTGGGCGCCGGACCAGCCCCCGGCCCGCCTCGTCCGGCCGGCTCGCCATGGTCCCCTGTCGTGCTCGGTCATCGTGCGCCTCCGGCGGTCGGTCGGGCGGTCCGCTCGTCGCTCTCGTGCGCTGTCGCGTCGGGCTCGTGGCCGCTGTGGTCGAGGCCTCGGCCGAGCCGGGCCGCGAGCGCCGCCCGGCCTCGCGACAGCCGCGCCTTGACCGTGCCCGGTCGGGCGCTCCGACGAGCGCCGCCACCTGGTCCACGCCCAGGTCCAGCAGGTGGTGCAGGGCGAGCGCCTCGCGCTGGGCGGCGGGCAGCGCGCGCAGCGCCTCCCACAGCTCCTGGTCGGCGACGCCCGGTCTCCGCCCGGGTCGTCGTGCTGCCGGCGCACGGTGCGGCTGTCGGCCCTGCCCCACGCCACGCACGGCGTTGCGGGCCTTGCGCCACCGGCTCACCGCGACCCGCAGCGCCGTCGTACGGACCCAGCCGCCCGCGTCGGCGTCCAGCGACGACCGGTGCTCCCACGCCCGGGCGAACGCCTCTTGCACGCAGTCGGCCGCCTCCGCCGGGTCCCCGCAGCACCAGCGTCACCTGCCCCACGAGCCCCGACCACTCCCTCTCGTAGAGCTGCGTCGAACTCAGCCTCGTCCACGACGTCTCCCCCTGTTCGTCTCCCACATGCCCCCTACGCGCCGGGCCCCCGGGACGGTTGCACCGGGCCGCTGCCGAACCGGCCGGGCCCAGGCCGTTTGCGCCACCGCACCCCGGGGTCACCCGCACCCTCGACGTCGGACACCGACCCTCGGACACCGGCGGGAAGGGCCAGCCGTGCAGGTGGGCTACAAGATCGCGACCGAGGCCGCCGGGCCGGCGGAGGTCGTCGAGCTGGCGGTGCGGGCCGAGCGCGCCGGCTTCGACTTCGTCGAGCTCAGCGACCACTACCACCCGTGGCTGGAGTCAGCAGGGGCACAGCCCCTTCACGTGGACCGTGCTGGGCGCCATGGCCGCGCGGACGGACCGGATCGGCCTCGCGACCGGCGTCACCTGCCCGACGGTGCGCTACCACCCGGCGGTCATAGCCCAGGCTGCGGCGACCACCGCCCTGCTCAGCGACGGCCGGTTCGTGCTCGGCGTCGGCGCCGGCGAGCGCCTCAACGAGCACGTCGTCGGCACCGGGTTCCCCGCCGTGAAGGTCCGCCACGCGATGCTCCGCGAGGCGCTGGAGATCATCCGCCTGCTCTGGCAGGGCGGCTACCAGTCCTACGACGGCGCGCTACCTCCAGCTGGAGGACGCGCGCGTCTTCGACCTGCCGGAGACGCTGCCGCTCGTCGCGGTCGCGTGCAGCGGCAAGCCGTCGGCCACGCTGGCCGCCGAGCTCGGCGACGGGCTGTTCGCCACGGAGCCCGAGGCGTCGATCAACGAGCTGTTCGAGGCGGCCGGCGGCTCCGGGCCCCCGCTACGCCGAGGTGCCCATGGCCTGGGCGGAGACCGAGGAGGCGGCGGCGCAGGCCGCCTGGGAGACCAGCCGCTGGGCCCTGACCGGCTGGAAGGTGATGTCCGAGCTGCCCAACCCGGTGAACTTCGAGGCGGCCAGCCAGACCGTGACCGTGGACGACGTGCGGGGCCAGTTCGCGTGCGGCCCGGACCTGGCGGGCAAGGTGGCTGCGGCGAAGGAGTACGCCGACGCCGGGTTCGACCACCTGGTCATGCAGAACGTCGGGCCCGACCAGCACGGCTTCCTCGAGTGGGCCGCGGACGGGCTCGTGCCGCAGGTGCGCGCCCTCGGCTGAGCGGAGGTCCGGCCCGGCCGAGGCGACCTGGGCGGCGGCCCGCCCGCCGAATGGTGGTCCCGGGCCGGGGTAGGGACGGGGCATGACAGGCAGGCACAGGACCGGGGCGGCAGCGTGAGCCTGCAGGACGGGGCGGCGCGGGAGCTGCGCGGGACGGTGGCCCGCGAGCTCCGGGTTCCTGCTGGCCGACGAGACGGTGCAGACCCTGCTCCAGCTCGTCACCGCGACCGCGGTGCAGGCGGTCCCCGCCGCCCAGGGGGCAGGCGTGACCCTGGTGGACGAGCAGGGCCACCGGTCCAGCTCCGCGGGGACCGACGAGCAGGTGCTCCGCTGGGACCGGCTGCAGTACGAGCTGGACGAGGGCCCGTGCCTGACCGCGCACGAGCAGCGGCGCGCGGTCCTCGTCGCCGACGTCGCCACCGACGACCGGTGGCCGCGCTGGGGGGCGGCGGTGCACGGCGCGGTCGGCTCGACCCTCAGCGTCCCGCTCGTCGCCGGGGACCGCGGCCTCGGGGCGATCAAGCTGTACGGGCGCGAGCCGGAGGCGTTCGGCGACCGCGACGTGGACACCCTCCGGCTCTTCGCCGGGCAGGCGGCGCTGCTGGTCCAGCACCGCGAGGACCGCCACCAGGCCGGCCGGCTCAGCGACGACCTGCAGACCCTGCTCCGGCGCCGCGACACCCTGGCCCGGGCCTGCGGCGTGCTCATGGGCCGGGAGCGGCTCTCCGCCGACGCGGCCTTCACCTACCTGGTCAGCCTGGCCGAGCAGCAGCGGCGCCCGGTCCACGAGGTCGCGGCCCGGCTCCTCGCCGGATACGACTCGCAGGAGCGCTCGTGACCGTGCTCGGCACCCCCCAGAGGCAGCGCACGCTCATCCGGGTCGCCCTCGAGCGCGCCGGGATGGACGTCGAGCAGCTCTGGCTGCGCTACTTCTCCCTCGGCGGGACCGCCGGGCCGGAGGACCTGCGCGCCTTCCTCGACGAGGACGCCGACCTCCCGGCCCAGCAGCGGGACTGCCTGGCCGTGGCCATCAACGAGCGGCTCGACGAGCTCACCTGGCGGCACCGGGTCCCCTACGCCGAGCGGGCGCCCGAGGACGACGCGCGCCCGCTCGCCGCCCTCACGGAGCTGCTGCGCGGCACCCACATGGCCCCGCCGGAGCGGGTCGCGGAGGTGCTGGACGACGCCGCCGAGCACCTCGGCGTCCGCGTGGAGGCCTACCTCGCCGACCACGCGCAGGAGGTCCTCGTCCCGCTGCGCCCGGGACCCGGCCGGGAGCCGCTCGACATCGACTCCAGCCTGCCCGGACGCTGCTTCCGCCGCCTGGAGACCCAGCGGAGCCGCGCCGGGGACGCCCCCCGGATGTGGCTGCCGATCATCGACGGGGTGGAACGGCTCGGGGTGCTGGAGGTCCTGACCGCCGACGCCCGCCAGCTGGACGACCCGGCGCTGCACCGCAACGTCTGGTGGCTCACCCACTACCTCGGCCACCTGCTCGACGTCATGGACCAGTACGGCGACGCCCTGGACGCCGTGCGCCGGCGACGTCCCCGGACCGTGGCCGCGGAGCTCGTCTGGCACCTGCTGCCGCCGCTGGACGCGGCGACCGACAAGGTCGTCCTCAGCGCGCGGCTCGAGCCGGCCCACCGGGTCGGCGGCGACGTGTTCGACTACGCGCTCGGCGAGCAGGCGGCCCACCTGTGCGTGCTCGACGCCACGGGGCACGACCTGGGCGCCGGTCTCGCCGCGGCGGCCGCGATGGCCGCGACCCGCAACGGGCGTCGCCAGGGGCACGGCCTGCTCGAGCAGGCGGAGATGGCCAGCCGGGCCCTGGAGGAGGCGGCCGGGCCCGACCGGTACGCCACCGGGGTCCTGGCCCGCCTCGACCTGGACGGCGGACGGCTGCGGTACCTGGTCGCGGGGCACCCGGCGCCGCTGCTGCTGCGGGCCGGCCGGGTGGTGCGGTCCCTGGACGGGGGCCGCCGGCCGATGCTGGGCATGCCCACCACGGAGACGTCGGTCGCGGAGGAGCAGCTGGAGCCGGGCGACGTCGTCGTCGTGTACACCGACGGCGTCGTGGAGGCGCGCGACGGGACGGGCGCGGAGTTCGGGCTGCCCCGCCTCGTCGACCTGCTCGAGCGGCAGCACTCCGGCGGCAGCCCGCTGCCCGAGGTGGCCCGCCGGCTGTGCAAGGACGTGCTCCGCCACCAGGGCGGCGTGCTCCAGGACGACGCGACGCTCGTCCTGCTGCACTGGACCACCCAGGGGCAGGCGAGCCTGGAACCGGTGCTGCTCGCCTGAGGGCCAGGGTCGACCAGCAAGGGTCACAGCGTGTACGACCCGCCCCGCGGCACCGGGTGCACCCGGGCCCGGAGGCCCGCCGCCTCGCACGCCGCGAGGAAGTCCTCCAGCCCGGAGGTGAACACGTCGTAGTCGTCCATGTGGACGGGGACGACGGCGCGGGGCCCGACCACCCGGACGGCCTCGGCCCCCTGCTCGCCGTCCATGGTCACCAGGACGCCGAGCACCCGGGTGCCGCCGAGGTGCACCAGGCCGAGGTCGAGGTCCGGGTGCCGGCGGGGGACCTCGGACAGCGCGTCGTGGACGAGGGTGTCGCCGGACACCCACACGCGCCGGACCGGGCCGTCCGCCCCGTCGCTCTCCAGCACCCAGCCGTTGACGTCGGGCAGGAGGAGGTCCGTGACGCCCGGCCCGTGGCGGGCGGGGGTGGCGGTGACGCGCAGGGTCCGGCCGCCGCGGCGCACGTCGAGCCGGTCCCACGTGCCCAGCCCCGTCGTGCGGCCGAACCCCCGCCCGCCCAGCTCGTCGGCGGCCTGGGCCGTGGTGACCACCGGCAGGTCGTGGTCGAGGTCCCGCTCGGCGACCTGGTCGAAGTGGTCGCCGTGCAGGTGCGTGAGCAGCACGAGGTCCAGCGGGGGCAGGTCGGCGACGTCCATGGCCGGGTCGGTGAGGCGGGTGGTGTGCAGCCCGTAGCCGATCGACACCTTCTCGTGGCGGTGGACGAAGGTCGGGTCGGTGAGCACGGTGAACCCGCCGAGACGCAGCAGCACCGTGGCGTTGCCGACGACGACGAGGGAGTCCTCGGGCAGGGGGGCGCCGCGGCCCGGACGGGCACGGGGGAGGTCGTCGAGGTCGAGCACGCGCGGCGCGGGGGTGGTCTCCATCCGGGGCTGCTACCCGGACCGGCCCCGGCGATGCGGTCGCGGTCGGTGACCGGGACCCCGGCGCAAGGACCGTCAGGACGACGTCGCCGTGCGCCGGACGGCCCCGCCCCTGCGCGCACCGCTACCCCGCCTGCCCCGCGAGGGTGGACCGCGGGCCGCGGGCTGCTCCGGCGCCGCCGCGAGGTCGATCAGACAGCCATGACCCTGCCCCTGCGCCGTCGCCCGGGACGCCTCGTGCTGCCCGGCCTCCTCGCCCTGCTGCTGCTCGCCCCCGCGGTCCCCGCGGCGCACGTCGGCGGCCTGGTCGACGGCACGGGGCCGGGAGCCCTGGCCGCCCCGCGCGCACGAGGACGCGCACGAGGACGGGCACGAGGACGGGCACGAGGAGGGTGCGGGCCATCACCACGACGCGTCCGGCGCCCACGGGACAGCAGCACGTGCGAGGGCGAGACCGTCCCCGGCCGCCTGCCCGGCCAGCCGGCCTCGTGCGCGCACGCCGACGAGCCGCCGCCCGGCGTCGACGTCACCGACCCCGTGACGACCGCGGAGGCGGTGGCCCGCGACGGCGCCGCCGAGGCCGCGGTCGAGGCGGCCGACGACCTGGGGGCCCCGGGGGTCCTGGACGAGGCCGCGGTCGCCACCGTGCCCTGCGACGGGGACGGGACCTCCGGCTACCGCGTGCAGGCGATGTACGTCGTGGAGGTGGGGAAGCCGAACCGCTACGCCGACCTGCTCCCCTCGCTGCGGACGTGGGCCGCCGGCGCGGGGACGGTGGTCAACCGCTCGGCCGCCCTGACCGGCGGGGTGCGCGACGTCCGCTTCGTCCACGAGGCCGGGACCGGCGCGTGCTCGCCGGTCGTGCTCAACGTCACCGTGCCGGCCGGGAGCCTCGCGGACTTCGGCAAGACGATCGGCGCCGTGCAGGCGCAGGGCTACACCAGCCCCGCCCGCAAGTACCTCATGTGGGCCGACGCGAACGTGCTGTGCGGCATCGCCAACAAGTACACCGACGACCAGCCCGGCCAGGGCAACGCCAACAACGGCTACTACCCGCAGTACGCCCGCGTCGACGCCGGCTGCTGGGGCGGGACCTACTCCGTGGAGGCGCACGAGCTCGTGCACAACCTCGGCGGGGTGCAGCGCACCGCGCCGCACGCGAGCGTCGCCGGGCACTGCAAGGACGAGTCCGACCGGATGTGCTACGTCGACGGGGCGGGCGTGGTCATGACGCAGGTCTGCCCGCCGGAGAACGAGGCGCTGCTGGACTGCGGCGGCGACGACTACTTCTCGACCTACCCGTCCGCCGGGTCCTACCTCGACGGCCGGTGGAACTCCGCCGACAGCCGGTTCCTCGTCGGCGGCGGGGACGGCGCCGACGGCGGCCAGGCCGGCGCGCCCACCCGCCTCGGGGTCTCCGTGCAGGTCAACTCCCCCGGCATCCCCGGCCTGCCGACGCAGGCGACCGCCTCCCTCGAGCTCCCCGCCGGCCGGACCGCCGGCGTCGTGTGGACGTCCTCGCGGGCCGACTGCGTCCTCGGCACCCCCACCGCGGTCCAGACCACGGTGACCTGCCCGGCCGCCACGACGACGACCGCCACCCTGACCGCGACGGCCACGGACAGCACCGGCCAGACCGCGAAGGCCGCCTCGCCGCTCACCTTCTCCGCCGCCGCCCGGCGCACGGTCACCGTGGGCACCACGGTCGACGGCACGGCCGGCACGTACACCGGCTGCACCGGCGCACCCACCCCCGTGACGGGCACCGTGCTGGACTCCGCGAGCGGGCTGCCCGTGCTCGGCGTCACCGTGGAGCTGCTCCGCCGGACCGCCACCACGGCCGCGGCCGCCGCCGGGACGGCCGTCACCACCGTCGCCGGGACCGGGACCGCCCGTCCCGCCCTGGCCGACGGCCAGCTGTGGAGCGCGCGCAGCCGCCTGGTCGGGGCCTTCGACGCCGGCCCCGCCGGCAGCGAGGTGCTCGTCCGGACCGGGGCCTGCTCGGCCGCCGTCACCCTGCAGGCGGGCGCGACCAGCGCCTGGGCGGGCGACACCGTGGCGTTCTCCGGCACCGCGGTCCGCACCACCGGCGGCGGCGTGTCCACCGGCATCGCCGGCGGCAGCGTCTCCCTGCTGCAGACGCAGGCCGGCAGCACGACCCCCAAGCTGCTCGCCACGGTGAAGACGGACGCGTCCGGCGCGTGGAGCGCGGCCCCCGTGGTGCTGCTCGGCGGACCGGTGCGTGCCCGCGTCGCGGCCGGGGCGGGCAACCCGCAGTCGGACTCGGCCACGGTGCCGCTGACCGTGACCCCCACCGTCACCCGCCTGACCGCCTCCTCGACGAGCCTGTCGACCTACTGGGGCTCGCCCGTCACGGTCTCCGGCACCCTGCGCCGGGACGAGGGCGGCACCCTGGCGCCGCTGGCCGCCTCCCGCGTGCAGGTGACCCTGACCCGCCCGGGCACCACGACCCCCGTCGTGCTCGCCACGGCCACCACGAGCGCCACGGGCGAGTGGTCGGCGGTCGTCTCGCCCACGGCGGGCGGGTCGCTCGCGGCCTCGTACGCCGCGGTCGCCGCCTCGGGCCAGCCCGCCGCCCGGACCGTGGTCGGCGACCTGGTCGTCACCAGCTGGACGACGGCGACCACCCTGACCACGAGCACCGCGTCGGTGGCCCAGGGCGCCACGGTGACCGCGACCGGGCGGGTCACCCGCACCGGTGGCGGCACCGCCCAGCCGGCCCCGTCGGTGGCGGTCAAGGTGTTCCTGCTGCCCGCCGCGGGCGGCGCCGAGGTGCTCGTGGGCTCGGGCACCACCCGGGCGGACGGGACGTACACCGTCGCCGCCCGGCCCGCCCAGAACGGCACCCTGCGGGCCCGCGTCGCCGCGGTCCCGGGCTACCTCGACTCCGCCAGCACGACGGCGGCGGTGACCGTGGCCGCCGGGGCGGTCGCCACCCCGAGCACCCGGACCCCGCGGGTCGGCACCGCCTACACCGTGCGGGCCGCGGTGACGCCCGCCCAGGTCGCGGTCGTCCACCTCGAGCGCTCGGTCGCCGGCGGCGCCTGGACCGAGGTGGCCAGCGCCACCACGCCCAGCACCGGCCTGTGGACCTTCACGGTGACGCCCACCGCGACGGGCAGCGTCTCGTGGCGGGTCCGCACCGACGCCACGACGAGGAACGCCTCGGCGACCAGCGCGGCGGTGGCCGTCACCGTCGGCGTCTGAGCGCGGCGCGGCACCCGGGCCCGGCAGGACCCGGGTGCCGCGGCTCAGGCGCCCTGGCCGGTGGGGCCGACCGTGGCGACGATGCTGTCCAGGGAGCGCTCGAGCCCCTCGTCGATCCCCTCGTGGTCGTTCTCGGTGGCGATGAGCAGGCGGACGCGGCTGCCCCCGCCGTCCTCCTCGACGTGGATCTCGCCGTGGTAGCCGGAGCTCCCCTCGCTGCCCCAGCGGATGCTCCGCGCGGCGTCGTCGGTGCGGAACCACGCCTCGCCGTGGACCTCCTGCTCGCCCGAGCCCTGCGCCTCGCCGCGCTCCTCGGGGTCCAGCACGGCGGTGGTGCGGACGGCGTCCTCGCCGGGCACCTTCTCCGCCGCGGTCATCATCGGGAAGTACTCCGGCAGGTGGGAGACGTCCGCGAGGTAGGAGTACACGGCGTCGGGCTGCGCCTCGACGGTCCGTTCTGCGCTGTGGTCGGCCATGACCACCCGTGCCCCGCCGGGACCCGCGGCATGCGGGCCCCGGCGAGGACGCCGGGCCCACCTCAGGAGGTGAGCTCCTCGAGCAGCTCGTGGCAGCGGTGCGCCCGTGCCGAGTCCTGCTCCATCACCTCGCGGAAGAAGGCGGCGATGTCGTCACGGCCGGTCTCTCCGGTAGCCATGTCGGCACCCTCCTGTTCGTGCGGTCGGTGGGACCGAGCCCTACCCCCGGACCGGTCACCGATGCGTCACCCTGCGTTTCTCTCGTGTCCGCTTTGGTGGGTTATCTTCCGTGCCGTCACGGACCGGCCGGACACACCTCACGAGGGGCACCACCGCATGCGTCGCACGTCCCGCACCGCCCGCACCACCCTGACCCTGGCCCTCGTGGCCACCGCCGCCGGCGGCCTGGCGCCGCTGGCCGCCGCCGCACCCAGGGCGGACGACCTCGAGCCTCACGCTGCTCGCCACCACCGACCTGCACGGGCGGGTCCAGGACTGGGACTACTTCAAGGACGCCCCGTACACCGAGCGCTCCGGCGACGCGACGGGCCTGGCCCGGGTGTCGTCGGTGGTCGACGCGGTGCGCGCCGAGCAGGGCGAGGACAGCGTCCTCGTCGTCGACAACGGCGACTTCCTCCAGGGGACGCCGCTCACGTACTTCTACGCCAAGCAGGAGCCGGTGACCGAGACCGGTCTCGAGCACCCGATGGCCGCCGCGTACGACGCCATCGGCTACGACGCCCAGGTCGTGGGCAACCACGAGTACAACTACGGCCTCGACCTGCTCCAGGCCTACACGGAGGACGTCGACCACCCGGTCCTCGGCGCCAACGTCGTCGACGCGACGACCGGCCAGCCGTACCACCAGCCGTACACGCTCCAGCGGATGCACGTCCCCGGCCACAAGCCGGTCACGGTCGGCATCATCGGCCTCACCACGCCCGGCTCGGCCATCTGGGACAAGGGCAACGTCGAGGGCAGGGTCGAGTTCCTCGACATGGTCGAGACCGCCCGCCGCTGGGTGCCCGTCGTGGACGCCCGCGCGGACGTCGTCGTCGTCCTGTCCCACGCGGGCGTCGGCGGCACGTCGTCCTACGGCCCCGGCCTGCCGGTCGAGAACCCGACCGACACCATCGCCCGCACCGTCCCCGGCATCGACGTCATGGTCGTCGGCCACACCCACCGCGACCAGCCCTCCCAGGTCGTGACGAACGAGGTCACGGGCGAGGACGTCCTGCTCACCCAGCCCTACCGCTGGGGCGCGACCGTCTCCCGCGTCGACCTGGCCCTGCAGAAGGTCCGCGGCCGGTGGGACGTGGTCTCCACGACCGCCACCGCGATCCGCACCAAGGACTACCCCGAGGACCCGGACGTGCTCGCGGTGACCGCCGAGCAGCACCGGACGGCCGTCGACTACGTCAACCAGGTCGTCGCCACCTCCACCGAGGAGCTGTCCGCGCGGACCAGCCGCTACGAGGACACCGCGATCCTCGACTTCATCCAGCAGGTGCAGACCGAGACCGTCGACGCCGCGCTGGAGGGCACCGACCGCGCCGACCTGCCCGTGCTGTCGGTCGCCGCACCGTTCAGCCGGGACGCCGTCTTCCCGCAGGGCGACGTCTCCGTCCGCGACATCGCCGGGCTGTACGTCTTCGACAACACGCTCGAGGCCGTCGAGATGACCGGGGCCCAGGTGCGCGACTACCTGGAGTTCTCGGCCGGGAACTACTTCGTCCAGGTGCCCGCGA
The DNA here is from genome assembly GCA_963750335.1 of uncultured Actinomycetota bacterium. GTDB lineage: Bacteria > Actinomycetota > Actinomycetes > Actinomycetales > JBBAYJ01 > Aquipuribacter. The sequence goes on along the minus strand of CAVVQD010000008.1, from coordinate 44,146 downwards.
CCGGCCCGGTGGACCCGGAGACGATCACCAACGTCGCCGGCCAGCCCGACTACAACTACGACATCCTCTCCGGCGTCTCCTACGACATCGACGTCTCGCGCCCGGCCGGCGACCGCATCACGCGGCTCGTCCTGCCCGACGGCACCCCGGTCGCCGACGAGGACCGCTTCGTCGTCGCGGTGAACAACTACCGCCGCTCCGGCGGCGGCGGCTTCCCCCACGTGTCCACGGCCCCGGTCGTCTACAACGAGCAGCTGGAGATCCGTCAGCTGCTCATCGAGTGGGCGCAGGAGCGCGGCGTCATCGACCCGGCGGAGTTCTCGGACCCCAGCTGGTGGCTCGTGCGCGACGGGGTGCGCCTGCTCCCCTGACGTACGTCCCGCCGATGAGTCCGGCGGTGCGGAAGAGTCGACGCCTCGTACGCACCGACCCGAGCACGGAGGACCGCATGGGCAGGATCGTCGCCAACTTCTTCATCTCTCTCGACGGGGTGGTGGAGCGGCCCGACCAGTGGCACTTCGCCTACTTCGACGACGAGATGGGCGCCGTCATCGGGGAGGGGATGCAGGGGCAGGGGGCGTTCCTGCTCGGGCGGAAGCTGTACGACGAGTGGTCGCAGTACTGGCCGGCGAACAGCGACACCGACGGCTTCGGCCCCCACATCAACGGCATCCAGAAGTACGTCGTGTCCTCGACGCTCACCGAGGCCACCTGGCAGAACACGGACCTGGTGACCGGCGAGGACGTGGCCGGCCAGCTCCGCGCCGTCAAGGAGCGGACCGAGGGCGACATCGCGATGTCCGGCAGCGCCACGACCGTCCGCTGGCTCCTGCGCGAGGGCCTGCTCGACGAGCTCGCCCTGCTCGTGCACCCGGTCGCGGTCGGGCACGGTCAGCGGCTCTTCGAGGACACCCCGACCACCCCGCTGCGGCTTCTGTCGTCCCGGCCGCTCGCCTCCGGGGTGCTGCACAGCCGGTACGCGCCGGCCTGAGGCCGCCCGCCCAGGGCGGGGGCGTCAGGCGTCGGGGCGCACGCCACGCCGGAACGCCACGGCGAGGTGCTTGGCGACCTGGGCCACCGGGACCTCGCCGCCCGTCCGGGCGGCGAGGTCTGCTCGCAGGCGCCTGCCCCAGAGGACGTCGACCCCCCTGACCCGCAGCGGCGAGGCGAAGAGCCCGAACTCCCCCTCGACGAAGACCAGCGCGCCGCTGACAGGGACCGGTCCGCTCCCGGTCCTCCTCGCCCACCCGTCGAGCACCGCCCTGACGGCCTCCACCTGTGACAGCACACCGAGGACGCTCGACGTCTGGTTGCGCGATCCGACGAAGAGGTCCGGCTCCTGGCGCGAGAAGAGCCCGTGACCCCGGGTCTCGATCTTCCCCTGGTGCTTCTTGGCGTCGATGACGAGGACCCCCTGGCTGGTGACAGCCAGGTGGTCGATGTTGGCGCTGCTCCCCGGCCGCTTGCGGTCGTGGAGGACCTTGAGGCCTTCGCCGGCGATGCCGGACAGCCGACGCCCGAACTCCTCCTCGCCGACCGCCCCCGTCTTCCACGCGGTCGTGTGCTGCGGCTCCTCGGCGAGGGCGAGGATCAGGCCGCCGAGCCGGGGGTGCCGGGTCCGCACCCGGGTCTCCCGCCTCTGCACCCGCCTGGCGTGCTCCTGCCGTGCGCCGCCGCCAGGTACGCCGACGACGTGCAGGAGGTCGAGCTGGACACACTCCGCGCACACCGGGAACGTGGTGCCGTCGTCGGACGACACCACGTCGTGGCCCTGCAGCGGGCGCCCGCAGTCCTCGCAGGAGGGGACGGACGGGCGGGTACGCGGGCGCGGCGTCCCGGCACGGGCCGGGCGGGCTGCCCCCGACGCCCCCGCAGCCGCGCTGTCCCGGGTGGGCGTCGGCCCTGGTCCGCCCGCGCTGGCCTCACGCGGACCCACCGCACCGGTGGTGGGCAGGCCAGCGTCCGGCAGGCCAGCGTCCGGCAGGCCAGCGTCCGGCAGGCCAGCGTCCGGCAGGCCAGCGTCCGGCAGGCCAGCGTCCGGCAGGCCGCACGTGCCGCAGCGGACGACCTTCGCCTCGCGGTCGTAGTGCCCCCGCTCCCCGGCCGCGACCCCGGTGCCGCACGAGCTGCACGTCCCCGCGTAGCGCAGGCGCATGCTCTTCCAGCGGTCGTCCATGTCGCTCCCCCGTCGGTGACACCTGCTCCCACCATGGTCGCCCCGCATCCGGCCGCCGGCCCGGAGCGTCGCCCCCCGTGACCCGGACGGGCGAGCCCCCGTCTCCCAGCGCTTCACGTCATGAACCTGCACAGCTGTGCAGGCTGCACAGCTGTGCAGGACCGGCGGTGCGCACCCCGGCGGGGGCGCAGGCACCCGGCGAAGGGGGCAGGCACCGGAACCGGTGGGCGGAACCGACCGGCCGCGGTCGCCACCCCTCCGACCACGTCGCCGGTGGAGAGGCGGTGAGCCCGGCAGAGCGGGACCGGGAGGCCGTGCTCCCCGGGCCGGTCGGCGTCGGCCTGGCTAGCGTGGCGGGATGACCGACCTGCCCACCAGCACCCCGTCCGCCGAGGGCGTCGACGCTGCCGGGCTGCTGCGCCTGGTCGACGACCTCGAGGGCGCGACCGGCGTCGAGATGCACAGCCTCATGGTGCTGCGGCACGGCCGCGTCGTCGCCGAGGGCTGGTGGGCGCCGTACACGCGGGACCGGGTGCACCACCTGTACTCGTTGAGCAAGACGTTCACCGGGACCGCCGCGGGGCTCGCGGTCGGCGAGGGGCTGCTCGACCTCGACGAGCCGGTCGTCGGCTGCTTCCCCGAGCTGGACGCCGAGGTCACCGACCCGCGCACCCGCTCGATGCTGGTCCGGCACCTCGCGTCCATGTCGACCGGGCACACGAACGACATGTGGGAGCCGGTGCTGCGGGCCGGCGCCCGGGACCCGGTCCGGGCGTTCCTGCGGATGCCGCCGCCGCGGGAGCCGGGGTCGGTGTTCGCCTACAACCAGCCCGCCACGTACACGCTCGCCACGATCGTCCAGCGGCGCACCGGTCAGACCTTGCTGGACTACCTCCGGCCGCGGGTGCTCGACCCGGTGGGCATCGGCGAGACCGTGTGGCAGGAGCACCCGCGCGGCCGACAGCTCGGCTTCAGCGGCCTGCACGCCACGACCGACGCGGTGGCACGGCTCGGCCAGCTGTACCTGCAGGACGGCGTCTGGGACGGCCGCCGGCTGCTGCCCGAGGGCTGGGTCGAACAGGTGTCGACCGCCCACGTGCCCACCCCGGAGGAGGGCGACGCGCACGCGCTGGACTGGCGGCAGGGCTACGGGCTGCAGGCCTGGGTGGGGCAGCACGGCTGGCGCGGCGACGGGGCGTACGGCCAGTTCTGCCTGGTCCTGCCGGAGCACGACGCGGTGGTCGCGGTCACCGGTCAGTCGACCGACATGCAGCGCGTGCTCGACGGGGTGTGGACCCACCTGCTCCCGGCCCTCGACCGCGCGGGCAGCGCGGCCGACGACGAGGCCCTGGCGGAGCGGCTCACGGGCCTGCGCCTGCGGGGCTCCGAGGGTGAGCCCTCCCCGCCCCCTGCGCCCGGGCGGGACGCGGGGCACGACCGGTGGGACGGCGCCGTCTTCGACCCCGACGCGGCCTCCCGCCGGGCGCAGCCGACGACGAGCGAGGTCCGCGTCGAGCGCGACGGGGACGGCTGGGCGGTCGTCCTCCTGGACGGCGGCGACGAGGTGAGGGCGCGCACCGGCCCGGAGGACTGGACCGTCACGGACCCCGGTGGCGGAGCGGTGCCGGTCGCGCTCACCGGCGGGTGGCTCGACGGGTCGACCCTCGACGTGGGGATCGCGTTCCTGGAGTCGCCGCACCGGCTGCACCTGACCTGCCGCGCCCCCCTCGGCGAGGCCCCGGGGACCGTCTCGCTCCGGTGGGTCACGCAGCCCCTGGGCAGCGGTCGGCTCGCGGGCCTGCGCGCACCCGGCCCGTCCGGCCGCGGTCCGGCCACGGCCTGAGCAGGGCGCTCAGCCCTCGAGCAGCCCCGCGAGGTCCTCGCCGGTCAGCGCGCCCGCGAGCGCCCCGTCGTCGGCGTCCATCACCGAGGTGAACAGCTCGAGCTTGCGCTCCTTGAGCTGCATGACCTTCTCCTCGATCGTGCCCGTGGCCACGAGCCGGTAGACCATGACGGTCCGGTCCTGGCCGATCCGGTGCGTGCGGTCCACGGCCTGCGCCTCGACGGCCGGGTTCCACCACGGGTCGAGGATGAAGACGTAGTCCGCCTCGGTGAGGTTGAGCCCCACGCCGCCGGCCTTGAGGCTGATGAGGAACACGGGGTCGTCGCCGGAGCGGAACCGCTCGAGCCGCGCGGCGCGGTCGCGGGTGCGCCCGTCGAGGTAGGAGTAGCTGATCCCCTCGGCGTCCAGCCGCGTCCGCACGGTCGCGAGGAAGCCGGTGAACTGGCTGAAGACCAGCGCGCGGTGCCCCTCCTCGATCACCTCCGCGAGCCGCTCCAGCAGCACGTCGACCTTGCTCGCCGCGACCCCGGCGTAGGTGTCGTCGACCAGGGCCGGGTCCAGGCTGAGCCGGCGCAGCAGGGTGATCGAGCGGAGGATCGCGAAGCGGTTGCGGTCCGGCTCGTCGATGAGGCGCAGCACCTTCTGCCGCTCGCGCTGCAGGTGGGTCTGGTAGATCCGGCGGTGCTTGGGGTTGAGCTCGACCTCCAGCACCTGCTCCACCTTGGGCGGCAGCTCCGAGGCGACCTGCTCCTTGGTGCGCCGGCGCATGAGCGGGCGGGTGCGGCGGCGCAGCAGGGCCAGGCGCTCGCGGTCGCCCTTGGCGATGGGGTTGGCGTACTGCGTGGCGAACCGGCGGGGGTTGGGGTACAGCCCGGGGGCGACGATCGACAGCAGCGACCACAGCTCCATGAGGCTGTTCTCCAGCGGGGTGCCGGTGATCGCGAGCTTGAACGGCGCGTCCAGGCGCCGCGCCACGAGGTGGGTGCGGCCCTGGTGGTTCTTGACGAACTGCGCCTCGTCCAGCAGCAGACCGGCCCACGGCAGGCCCTGGTAGGCGGCCGCGTCGAGCCGGAACAGCGAGTAGGAGGTGACGACGACGTGCGCCCCGGCGACCTGCTCGGCGACGCTCGCTGCGGACGTCCGCTCGGTCTGGCTGATCGCGACCACCCGCAGGCCGGGCGCGAACCGCTCGGCCTCGTGGACCCAGTTCGGCACGACCGACGTGGGCGCGACGACGAGGAACGGCTCGCGCACCCCCTGCCCGCCGTCCGGCGGGTCGACCGCGTGCAGCACCATGGCCAGCGCCTGGACCGTCTTCCCGAGGCCCATGTCGTCGGCGAGGATCCCGCCGAGGCCGTGGCGGCGCAGGAACGTCAGCCAGCGGTAGCCGTCCAGCTGGTACGGGCGCAGCTCGGCCCGCAGCCCCGCCGGGAGCGGGGCCGGGTCGCTCTCCGGGCTGGCCTCCAGCAGCCCCTTGACCGCCGCGTCCCATCGGGCGCTCTGCTCCTGGACCACCCCGAGGTGGGTCAGCTCGTCCCACAGGTCGGCCTGGTACGCGCTGATCCGGAGGTCGTCGGTGGGCCGGTCCTGCAGCTCGCGGGCCTCCTCGATGAGGGTGCGCAGCTGCTCGAGCTCGGGGCGCTCGATGCTGAACCAGGTGCCGGAGTCGAGCACCAGGTGGCTGTCGCCGCGGGCCAGCGCGACGAACAGGGGGTGGAAGGGGATCTGCTCGCCGTCCACCGACACCGTGACGCCCAGGTCGAACCAGTCGCGCTCGCCGGACTCGGTCGCCGACAGCTCGATGAGCGGCGCGGAACCCGTCCAGCGGAACTCCGTCGGCGTCCCCACCGTCTGCACGTCCACGCCCGCGTTCTCCAGCACGGGCTGCACGTCGCCGGTGAAGCGGACCGTGGCCAGGCCGGTCAGGGTGGTGCGCGGCAGCAGGTGCGGCTCGCCGTCGACCTCGCCGACCAGCCCGGGCAGGGCCTCGAGCACCGGCCACACCTGCTCCAGCAGCGCACGCTCGGCGTCGCGGTCGCGGACCGCAGGACCGTCCGCGCCGGCGGCGAGCGGGACCCGGACGTGGTCGCTGCCCACCGGGTAGCTGAAGCCCCAGGCCAGCTCGACGCCGGGGCCGGGAACGTGGGTCACCGTGAGGGCCAGCGTCGGCTCGCCCACCTCGGGCAGCTCGACGCTGCCGTCGGAGGAGCGCAGCGGGACCACCTGGCGCAGGCCGGGGTAGTACTCGCGGAGGAACCGGGGCAGGTCCGCGGCGGGGATGTCGAGGCGGCGCCCCTCCTGCAGCAGCGTCGACAGCTGCGGGCTCGCGGTCGGCTCCAGGGGGGCCAGCAGCAGCCCGCCGCGGGCCAGCACGCTGCGCGGGACGACGGAGGAGGCCTCGACGACCACCCCGTGCACCGGGGTGCCGACCATGTCGACCGCGCTGGCCGGGAGCACGGCGCCGTCGACGGTGACCACGGGCTCGAGCACGGCGGGACCGGTCGCCCTGGCCCGACGCAGGTCGGCCGAGGCGACGGCCGGGCCGCCGAGCAGGACCGGGGCCGACGGGTCGGCCGCGGGCATGAGCCGGACCCCCGCGGCGACCAGGCCGGGCAGCAACCGCCAGACGGCCGGCCCGACGTCGTCGAGGTGGATGGGCCGCTCGCCGGCGACGTAGCGGTTGCGGCCCGCGGCTGAGGTAGGCCGCGTGGAGCTCGAGCAGGGCCTCGCGCTGCTCGGCGTCGGCGACCGGGCGGCCGTAGCGGGGGAAGCCGTCCTCGAGCTCGCGCCACGACGCACCGGCGCGGACCCAGTCGCCCTGCTTGCCCTGGACGACGGGGCGCAGCAGGAGCCGGCGGGCGGGGTCCGGCGCACCCGGCGCGAGGCTGCCGTAGCCGCGCCCGGGCACCCGCGGCGGCACGACGATCTCCAGCTGCAGGCCCAGCGCCGCCCCGCGCGGCTCGCGGGCGGGCTCGGGCGCGGGCCGGACCAGGTCGCCGATCCGGTCCTCCCAGCCGGGACCCTCGGCCACGCCGGGCCGCGGGGCCTCGGTCACGCCCGCGCGGGCGGCGAGCAGCACGGCGACGGCGTGCTTGCAGTCCGCGCCCACCGGGCACGAGCAGCGCGCGGTCCAGCGCCGGGCGTTGCCGGGCCTCGGCGGGAAGGGGGTGAGCAGCGTGGAGTAGACGGTCGTCCCGCTGCCCTGGACCTCGCCGAGCACGGCCCCGCCGCCCGTGCCGCTGATCCGCCGGACCCGCCCCTGCTTCGCGTAGTCGGCGCCGCGGCGGAAGGTCTCCTCGCCCACGACCGCCCGCACGGCGGCGTCGTCGATCGCGTCGGTCCACGGCTCGGGCATCACGGGCCAGGCTACGGACCCGTGCGGGCGCCCGCGCCCCGGTCCCGCGGTCACCCCTCGAGGGCGGGGTCCCTCACCGGCACGCCCGGCGCGCCGGTGCGCAGGCCCGCCCTCGAGGCGCGCCGCGGGCGGGACGGGGCGGAGGATGGCCGGGTGATGGTGGTGGACGTCGCGAACGTGCTGGGCGCGCGGCCCGACGGCTGGTGGCGGGACCGCGCCGGGGCGACCCAGCGGCTGCTCACCGACCTGGCCGGGGCCGGCCTCGGCGAGGTGGTCGCCGTGGTCGAGGGCCGGGCGACGACGGTGGCGGACGTCCCCGGGCTGGTCGTGGTCCGGGCGTCCGGCTCCGGCGACGACGAGGTCGTCCGGCAGGCCCGGGCGCACCCGGGATGCACCGTGGTCACGGCCGACCGAGGGCTGCGGTCGCGGCTGCCCGAGGGCACGGCGGTCATGGGCCCGGGGACGCTCCGGGACCGGCTGTGAGCGCGCCGGGGCGGAGGCCGGCGCGGACCCCGGCCCTGACGCCGGCCGAGCTGGCCCGCGCGGCCGGCATGACGACGTCCCCGCTGGTCGCGCCGGGGCTCCGGGTGCTGTTCTGCGGCATCAACCCGAGCCTGCGCACGGCGTGGACCGGGCACCACTTCGCCCACCCGGCCAACCGCTTCTGGGTGGCGCTGCACCTGTCGGGCTTCACCCCGCGGCGGCTGGCCCCGGCCGAGCAGCACGAGCTGCTCGCGCTGGGCCTGGGCGTCACCAACGTCGCCTCGCGGGCCAGCGCCCGGGCCTCGGAGCTCGACGACGACGAGCTGCGCGCCGGGGGCCGCCGGCTCGTGGCCGAGGTCGAGGAGCTGCGGCCGCGGTGGCTCGCCGTTCTCGGGGTCACGGCGTACCGGACGGCGTTCGCGGAGCGCAGGGCGGTGCTCGGTCGCCAGGAGCGGACCATCGGCGACACCCAGGTGTGGGTGCTGCCCAACCCCAGCGGCCTCAACGCCCACCACACCCCGGCGCAGCTCGGCGAACGGTTCGCCGAGCTGCGCGCGGAGGTGGACGGCTCAGGGCCGCCGGATCACATGTCCCGGTAGCGCTTCGAGGTGGCGGCGATCGCGGCGATCCGCCCGGCGTCCGCGGGACGGGGGCCCGTCGACCAGTCCTCGGGGTCCTCGACGTAGAGCGCGGCGTAGGCGGCGGTGTCGCGCTGGGTGCGCCAGCCCTCCGACAGCGGCCCGAGGTCGTGGACGTCGTACCCGATCTCGTCGATGACGCGGGCCGCGGTCGCCTTGGCGTCCGCGTCGTCCCCGGCGACGGCGATCGCGCTGCGGTCCGGGGCGCCGGTGGGGCGGGCGAGCTGGGCGAGGTGCTCGAAGTAGATGTTGTTGAACGCCTTGACCACGTGCGCCCCCGGCAGGTGCGCCTGCAGCAGCTCCGACGTGGTGGTGCTCTCGTCGTCGAGCTCGGGGACCTGGCCGTCGCGCTCGCGGGTAGTAGTTCATCGTGTCGAGCACGACCTTGCCGACGAGCGGCTCGACCGGGACCTGCTCCCGCGCGTGGAGCGGGATGGTCACGACGACCACGTCGCCGGCCTCCGCGGCCTCCGCCGCGGTCGCCGCCCGGGCGCGCGGCCCGAGGTCGGCCACCAGGTCGGCCAGGGTCTCCGGCCCCCGGCTGTTGCTCAGCACCACGTCGTGGCCGGCGTCCACCACGAGCCGCGCCAGGGTGCTGCCGATGTTCCCGCTGCCGATGAGGCCCCATGTCGTCATGCAGTGGTGAACGACGCCCGGCCGGTGGCATTCCGCCCGGCCGCGGGTGTACGCAGGACCCATGCAGACACGCACGCTCGGTCAGCACCTCCAGGTCTCCGCCCTCGGCCTCGGCTGCATGGGCATGAGCTCCGGCTACGGCCCCGCCGCCGACCGCGAGGCCTCCCTCGCGCTGGTGCGCGGCGCCGTGGACAAGGGCGTGACGTTCTTCGACACCGCCGAGGCGTACGGGCCCTTCCACAACGAGGAGCTCGTCGGCGAGGCGCTGGAAGGGGTGCGGGACCAGGTGGTCCTCGCGACCAAGTTCGGCTTCGCCATCGACGCCGACGGCCACCAGCGCACCGGCGTCGACAGCCGCCCCGAGCACGTCCGCGAGGTGGCGGAGGCGTCGCTGCGGCGGCTCCGCACCGACCGGATCGACCTCTTCTACCAGCACCGCGTCGACCCGTCCGTGCCCATCGAGGAGGTGGCCGGCGCGGTCGGCGAGCTCGTCGCCGAGGGCAAGGTCGGCCACTTCGGCATGTCCGAGGCCGGCGCGGACACCATCCGGCGGGCGCACGCGGTCCACCCGGTGACCGCCGTGCAGAGCGAGTACTCGCTGTGGACCCGGCACCAGGAGGCCGAGGTGCTGCCGGTGCTGCGCGAGCTCGGCATCGGCTTCGTGCCGTTCAGCCCGCTGGGCCGCGGGTTCCTCACCGGCGCGCTGGACCCGGCCGCGACCTTCGGCGAGGGCGACATCCGCGCCGGGATCCCGCGCTTCCAGGCCGAGGCCCTCGCGGCCAACCAGGCCCTCGTCGACCTGGTCCGCACGGTCGCCGGGCGTCGCGGCGCCACCCCGGCCCAGGTCGCGCTGGCCTGGCTGCTCGCGCAGGAGCCGTGGGTCGTGCCGATCCCGGGCACCCGGCGCGAGGAGCGCCTGGTCGAGAACCTGGGGGCCGTCGACGTGGCGCTGGACGCCGAGGACCTGCGCGAGCTGGGCGAGGCCGCGGACCGGATCGGCGTGGTCGGGGCCCGCTACCCGGACGCCGCGGAGGCCATGACCGGGCTGTGAGCGCACCTGCGCGGACCACCGACGAGGACTTCGTCGACGCCCTGCCGACGCACGAGCTGCACGTGCACCTCGAGGGCTCCATGCCGCCGGAGACCCTGCTCGAGCTGGCCCGGCGCCACGCCGGCGAGGAGGGCACGGCCGACCTGCCCGACGACCTCGACGGCGTCCGCGCGATGTACGCGTTCCGCGACTTCGACCACTTCATCGACACGTACCTGCGGGCGGTGCGGACCCTGCGCACCACCGAGGACTTCCGGCTGCTCACCGCCACGGTGCTCGACCGGATGGCCGCCAGGGCGTCCGCTACGCCGAGGTCACGTGGACCCCGGTCCTGCACACCGGCCGCGGCATGGCCCTGCCCGAGGTCTTCGAGGGGCTGGAGACGGCCCGCGAGGCGGCCGAGCAGGCGGGCGGACCGGTCGTCCGCTGGGTCACCGACCTCCCGGGCCACCTGGGGCCGGAGGCCGCGGAGGAGACGCTCGACCTCGTGCTCGGCCTGGGCGGCGGGACCCCGCCGGCCTCGGTCGTCGGCTTCGGGCTGGGCGGGCCGGAGGTCGACCGCCGTCCCTTCGCGCCCGCGTTCGCCCGGGCCCGCGCCCACGGCCTGCGCTCGCTGCCCCACGCCGGCGAGGTGACCGGTCCGGCGTCCGTGCGCGCCGCCCTGGACCACCTCGGCGCCGAGCGCATCGGCCACGGGATCGGCATGGCGCAGGACCCGGCGCTCATGGCCGAGGTCGCCGGGCGGGGTGTCGTGGTCGAGGTGTGCCCGACGTCCAACCTGCGCACCCGGGTCGTGGGCTCGTGGGCCGAGCACCCGCTGCCCCGGATGCTCGCGGCCGGGGTCCGGGTCGCGCTCGGCAGCGACGACCCGCCGATGTTCGGCACGAGCATCCGTCAGGAGCACCTGGTCTGCCTGCAGGAGCTCGGCCTCGACCGCGAGCAGCTCGTGGCCTGCACCCGGACCGCCGCCACCGCCGGGTCCGCCCCCGAGCACGTCGTCGCCCGCACCCTGGCCGACCTCGCCGCCGTCGAGGCCGCCCACCTCCCCTGACCCCCGCACCCGCCCACCCCGCGTGCGCCTGGCAGGTGCGGTAGTCGTGATCGGGGCTCACAGAGGGGCCGATCACAGCCACGGCACCTGCCAGGCCGGCCGGGGTCGGGTCGGGTCGGGTCGGGCCGGGGTCGGGTCGGGCCGGGGTCGGGGTCGGGTCAGGCAGTGGCGGTGAGGCCGTGGTCGCGGAGCCAGCGGGCCATGACGGCGTAGGCCTGGGCCCGGGGCTCCGGCAGCGACAGGAACACGTCGTGCCGCGCCCCGGTGACGGGCACCACCGTCGTCTCCCCGCCCAGGCAGCCGGCCCAGCGCGCGATCTGGCGGACGTCGAGCACGGTGTCGGCGCGGTCGGTGTCCTCGCTGTACCGGCGCGAGTAGTGCGTGCGGTCCGAGCGGAGCACGAGCGACGGGCACGCCGACGTCGAGGCCGCGGTGCAGCCGGGCGTGCCCGCGCCGCACGGCGTTGAGCCAGCCGGCGGTGACCGCGAACCCCTCGAGCGGCTTGAGGGCGACGTCGAAGTCCCACTCGCCCGTCCCGCTGGTGTGCAATGACCCCCCGTACACCGGGTCGAGCGCCCCCATCGCGCGCAGCGGCCGCACCCGGCCCACCACCCGCAGCACCTGCGTGACCGGGCCGCGCATGTGCGCCTTCCCCTGCAGGTCGAACCACGGGCTGTTGAGCACGAGCCCGGCCACGGGCGCGGTCCGCCCGGCCCGGCGCCGCCGGTCCAGCCACAGCGGGACCACGAGCCCGCCGGTGGAGTGCGCGACCACGACCACGGGCAGCCCCGGGTGCTCGGCGGCCACGAGGTCCAGCGCGCGGTCGAGCTCCTCGTCGTAGCGGGCCAGGTCGGTGACGTGGTGGGCGGTCTGCCCCGGCCGGCGCGACCGGCCGGACTTGCGCAGGTCGAGCGCGTGGAAGGCCAGGCCGTCCGCGGCCAGGGCGTCGGCGAGCGCGGTCTGGAAGAAGTAGTCGCTGAAGCCGTGGACGTACAGGGCGGCGCCGACGACGGGCTCCTCCGGTCCGCACGGCCCGCCGGACGAGCACCGCGGCCACGTCACCCTCGCCCTCGGGGTCGGGCCCCAGCTCCAGCACCTGCTGCTCGTACCCCTCGCCGAGCAGGTCCGGCTGCCACCCCGCCGTGCCGGTCACGGCGGGTGGCGCCGTCGCACCGGGCCGGTCATCGGGCCGCGCCCGCCGGCAGGGCCGCGCGGCGCACGGTCCGCGGGCGCAGCAGCCCCAGCACCCGCATGTACCCGGTCGGCGTGATCCGGGCCAGCAGGTCCGGCGCGACGGCCGAGAAGGCGATGAGGACCCGGGGCCGGCGGCGGGCGACGCCGTCGAGGATCCGGGCGGCCGCCGTGTCGGCGGGGTAGGTGAGGAGCCGGGCGAAGTCGGCCTTTCCGCGGGCGGCCTGCTCGGGCGAGGCGCTGGCCGCGACCCGGGCCGTCTCGGCGATCCGGGTGCGGATGCCGCCGGGGTGCACGGTGGTGACGCCGATGCCGCGCGGGGCCAGCTCGTGGCGCAGCACCTCGCTGAAGCCGCGCAGGGCGAACTTGCTCGAGGAGTACGCCGACTGCCCGGGCGGGCCGATGAGGCCGAACAGGCTGGACACGTTGACCACGTGCCCGCCGGCGCCGAGCGCCCCCGAGGCGAGCAGCCCCCGGCACAGGGCCACGGGGGCCGCGAAGTTGACCGCCATCACCCAGTCGAACTCCTCGGCGCTGAGCTCGACGAAGGCCCCGCCGAGCGCGACGCCGGCGTTGTTGACCAGCAGGTCGACGTGCGGCACGGCGGCGAGCACCCGGTCCAGCAGCGCCTGCACCTGGACCGCGTCGGCCAGGTCGGCCACCTCGGTGCGCACGTCGAGGCCGGGGTGCTCGGCCCGCACCCGCCCGGCCACGGCGGAGAGCCGGTCGGCGTCCCGGTCGACGAGGACCAGGTGGGTGCCGCGCCCGGCGAGCTGGTAGGCCATCTGCTCGCCCATGCCGCTGGCGGCACCGGTGAGGACGGCGTGCGCGCCGGCGAAGGCGAACGGGGGCAACGACATCGCTGCTCCTCTCGGGTCGGCAGGTGCCCATGATGGCGGCGGGTGCCCCGTCCTGCCTCAGGGCATGCTGGGAGCCATGGAGCACGTGGACGTGGTGGTCGTGGGGGCCGGGCTGTCCGGCATCGGGGCGGGCTACCGGCTGCAGACCGGCCGGCCGGGGACGACGTACGCCGTCCTCGAGGCGCGCGAGGACCTGGGCGGGACGTGGGACCTGTTCCGCTACCCCGGCGTGCGGTCGGACTCCGACATGTTCACCCTCGGCTACCCGTTCAAGCCGTGGCGCGACCCGTCCGGCAAGGCCCTGGCCGACGGCCCGTCGATCCTCGCCTACGTCCGCGAGACGGCGGCCGAGTTCGGCATCGACGACCACGTCCGGTACTCCCAGGAGGTCGTCGGGGCCGACTTCAGCACGGCCACGTCGCGCTGGACGCTCACCGTCCAGGACCCCCGCACCGGCGAGCAGCACCGGATGACGTGCGGCTTCCTCTACTCGTGCGCCGGCTACTACGACTACCGCACCCCGCACGACCCGCAGCTGCCCGGCACCGAGGACTTCGCCGGCCGGCTGGTCCACCCGCAGTTCTGGCCCGAGGACCTCGACCTGACCGGGAAGCGGGTCGTGGTCGTCGGCTCCGGCGCGACCGCGGTCACCCTCGTCCCGGCCATGCTCGAGGGCGACCACGCGGCCGCGCACGTGACCATGCTCCAGCGCTCGCCGACGTGGGTCAGCGCCGTGCCGAGCCGGGACCGGAACGCCCAGCGGATCCAGGCGCTGCTGCCGCCCCGGCTCGCCCACCGGGTGGTCCGGGCGAAGAACATCGCCTTCACGACCGGCTTCTACCAGTACTGCCGGCGCCGCCCGCAGGCCGCACGCCGGCTGCTCACCCGCTTCGCGACCCGGTTCCTCGGCGACCCGGCGCTGGTCGCCGAGCACTTCACGCCCGTCGTACGCGCCGTGGGACCAGCGGCTGTGCTCCAGCCCCGGCGGGGACCTGTTCAAGGCCGTCCGCGGCGGCCGGGCGACGATGGTCACCGACCTGGTCCGCCGCGTCGTGCCCGAGGGCATCGAGACCGCGTCGGGCACGACGATCGAGGCCGACGTCATCGTCACCGCGACCGGCCTGCGGCTCAAGGCCTTCGGCGGGATCCGGCCGCAGGTCGACGGCGTCGAGGTCGACCTGTCGGAGCAGACGGTGTGGAACGGGGCGATGGTCACCGGGGTGCCGAACTTCGCCGTCTGCATCGGCTACACCAACGCCTCGTGGACGCTGCGGGCCGACCTCACGCACCGGCTCGTGGTCAAGGTGCTGCGCTGGATGGACCGGCACGGCGAGGCCGCGGTCGCCCCGCAGGCCCCGCCCGGGCTCACCCCCCGGCCGCTGCTGGACCTGGCCTCGGGCTACGTCCAGCGCTCCGTGGGCGCGTTCCCGCGCCAGGGCGACCGGCGGCCGTGGCGGGTGCGGCAGAACTACGTCCTCGACGCGCTCACCACCCTGCGCGCGGACCTGGACGAGACGCTCGTCCCCGTGCGCCCCGCTCGCCCCGTCGGGGCGGACGAGCTGGTGGCCCCCGGCCCGGCGGCGTGACGGACCTGCTGGCCCGCTGGACCTCGGCGGGCTGGCTGGACGAGGTCGACCGCTGGGTCGCCGGGGCGCTCGCCGCCCGGGGCGAGCGGCCGACGGGGCCCGGCGAGCCGGTCAAGACCCGGTTCTGGTCGGTGGTCCGCCGCTACCCGACGACGGCCGGGGCGGTGTGGCTCAAGGAGTGCAACCCCGGGCAGGCGTTCGAGGGTCCCCTGCTCCGGGTGCTGGCCGACCTGGAGCCGGACGCCTTCCCGGCCCCGCTCGCGCTCGACGCGGCACAGGGGCGGCTGCTCCTGCCCGACGCCGGCGCGGTGCGCGCGCGCGACGGGCGGGCCTTGCCCGAGGCGGACCTGCGCGCCGTGCTCGTCGACCACGCGGCCGTGCAGCGGCGGCTGGCCGCGCACGGCGCCCGGCTCCGCGCCGCCGGGCTGCCCTCCCTCACCCCGGACGAGCTGCCCGGCTGGGTCGAGGACCTGGCCGACGAGCTGGCGTCGCTGCCGGCCTCCGACGTGCAGCACCTGGACCGCGAGGGGCTCGACGCGGGTGCGGGCGGGGCTGCCCGGCGTCCGGTCGTGGTGCGCCCGCCTCGGCGACGGGCCGGTGCCGGGCAGCTTCCAGCACGACGACCTCAACCCCTGGAACGTGGCCGCGGGACCGGCCGGCCTGCGGTTCTTCGACGTCGGGGACGCGTTCTGGTCGCACCCGTTCGCCGCGCTCCAGGTGCCGCTCGCGATGGCGACCCGGACGTGGCCCTGGGGCCCGCCGGTCGACGACCCGCTCGTCGTGCGGCTCGTGGACGCCTACCTCGCCGCCTGGGCCGGCGACGAGGTCACGGTCGCGGACCTGCGGCCCCTCGTCGGCCCGGCGCTGCTGCTCGCGCAGGCGCACCGGGGCGAGTCGTGGCGGCGGCTGCTCGCGCACGTGCCCGCGGACCGGCTCGGGGTCGACACGCCCGTCCTGCGCGACCATCTGCTCCGGGTGGCGACGACGCCCGCGTGAGCTGAGGGCCGGTGCTGTCGGACGCTCAGGGCATCCCCGCCGCGCCGCCGGTGCACGGCGCGCCGGGCTCGGGCGTCTGCTCGCCCTGGAGGTACTCGGCGAGGAACTCCGGCAGCCGGTCGTCGTCGACGCTGTCCAGCCGCAGCTGCGCGCCCCAGGCGCTGGCCACCACGGGCGAGGGCAGGTCGTCCCGGGGGCTGACGAGCAGGTAGGGGTTGTCGGCCGCGAGGCCCTGGAGCTGCTCGACCTGGTCCTCGGCGAGATCCGGCGCGTAGGTGATCCAGACCGCGCCGTGCTCGAGGGAGTGCACGCCGGCGCCGTCCTCGACGGGCGCGTCGTAGAAGCCGCAGTCCTGCCAGTACGGCAGGTGGTCGCCGCCCACCGGGGGCAGGGGGTCGGTGTAGACGGGGTCGGGCACGTGCTCGCGGCCGAGGTCGGTGTAGGTCTGGACCCCGTCGATGCCGTCGGGGGCGCCGGGGGCGCTCGGGTCGTCGCCCCACGACACCGCGAGCGCGACGCCGCCGACCAGCAGCGCGACCGCGGCCACCACCACGACAGCCACGGCGACGCGCACTCTGCTGCTGCTCACGACGGGTCCCCTCCCTGTCCGTCCCCGGCCGGGACGCTGTTCCTGGTGCTCGGCGGCGCCGGGCCGCCACCCTCTGGGACGTCGGTCCCGGGGCCGGAGTTCCCTCAGCCGGCCCGGGCCGCGTCGGCCGGCCGGCTCTCGGGCTCGCCGGCCTCGTCCGGCTCGTCCGGCTCGTCCGGCTCGTCCGGCTCGGCGGGCGCGTCGTCGGTCGCGTCGCGGCCCGGCCCGGCCGCCTCCGCCCGGTCCCGCCGTCGGCCGGCCCGCTCGTCGAGCACGGCGACGACGAGCGCGAGCAGCACCACCGCGGTCGCCCCGCCCAGCGCGACCGCGACCGCGCGGGTCGCGTCGTCCCCGGCGAGGACCAGGTAGAACAGCCCGGGCAGCAGCGCGGTGCCGATCGCCCCGCCGACCCGCTGACCGGTCTGCAGGGTGCCGCCGGCCACGCCGCCGTCCTCGACCGGGACCCGCGACAGCGTCATGGTCGTGTTCGGCGAGATGACGAAGCCGCCGCCGAGACCCGGCCACGACGAGGGCCGGGCGCCATCCACCAGCCGGCCTGGTCCGCCGGCGCCGCGAGCAGGAGCAGCGCGGCCGCTCCGAACCCGGCGGCCACGCCGACCAGCCCGAGCACGGTGAGCAGCCGGCCGGCGCGGCCCACGAGCCGTCCCGCCACGACCGCGGACACGGCCGCGGCGATGCGAGAACGGCGTGACGGCCAGGCCCGACTGCAGCGGGGTGTAGTCCAGCCCGTCTGGAAGAACAGGGCGAGCACCAGGAACACCCCGCTGAAGCCGACGAAGTACACGCTGATGAGCGCGACCCCCGCCGCGTAGCCGGGCGTCCGCGTGACGCAGCCGGGGGTCGAGCAGCGGCGCCCCGCCGCGGGCGACGACCCGGTGCTCCCAGCGGACGAAGACCACGCCGAGCAGCGCCGACACGGCGAAGAGCCACCACAGCCGCTGGAGCCCGCCGTCCTCGGCCGTGACCAGCGGGAGCAGCGCCGCGAACGTGGCCGTCCCCAGCAGCAGCGTGCCCACGACGTCCAGCTGCAGGGGCCCGCCTCGGGAGTCGCGGGGCAGCAGCCGGGCGGCGAGCACGAGCGCGACCAGCCCGACCGGGACGTTGACGTAGAAGATCCACCGCCAGCCGTCCTCGCCGGGCGCGAGGGCGAGGATGCCGCCGCCGAGGACGGGGCCCAGCGCCGTGGCCAGCGCCGACCGTCGCACCGAACAGCCCGAACGCCCGCCCCCGCTCCCCGCCGAGAGAACAGCTGCTGGATGAGGCCCGCTGCTCTGCGGCGTGAGCGCGCCGCCCGCGACGCCCTGCAGCAGCCGGGCCGCCACCAGCCAGCCGATGCTCGGCGCCAGCCCGGCGAGCGCGCTGCACGCGATGAACGCGGCGAGCGAGACGACGAACATCCGCTTGCGGCCCCACGCGTCCCCGAGCCGGCCGCCGGTGACGAGCATGAGCGCCGAGGTGAGCGTGTAGCCGGACACCACCCACTGCACCTGCGACGGCCCGGCGTCCAGGTCGCTCTGCAGCGACGGCAGGGCCACGGCGACGATCGTCACGTCCAGCAGCACGACGAACCCGGCCAGCAGGGTGACCGCCAGCGCCTTCCAGCGCCGCGGGTCCGGGGCGCCGGACCCGTCCGCCGGGTCGTCGGGGCCGGCGTGCGGCGCGCCGGACGGGTCGTCGGTCGTGTCGTCGGTCGGGTCGTCGGTCGTGTCGTCGGACGGGTCGTGGGCGGGGCCGCGGGGGCCGGTGGACGGTGGGGTCCCGGTCGGTGGCACCCCTCAGCCTCAGGTGCGGGACCGGGCCCCGCAACCGAGCAGCGGAGTTGCGGCGCCCCTACCCGCGACGGCGGCACCGATGCACCGGCCCCGGCCGGAACAGATCGCGCACCCCACCGGTTGGCCCCCGACGTACACGTCGTGCGGCACAGGCATCGGGGCCTCGCACGCTGCGCGTCGCCGGCCGGCGGCGCGGACGCGCCGGACCCGGGGGACCAGCCATGAGCCAGACGATCGCGCGCGGGCGGGAGACCGCCCCCGCCACCACCTCGGTCGGCCTCGCCCTGGCCGCCCTCGCGCTGGGCGGCTTCGGCATCGGCACGACCGAGTTCGCGACCATGGGCGTGCTGCCCGAGATGACCCGCGACCTGGGCGCCACGGTGCCGCAGGGCGGCCACCTGGTCTCCGCCTACGCCGTCGGCGTGCTCGTGGGCGCCCCGACCCTGGCGGTGCTGGGCGCCCGGCTGCCGCGCAAGATGCTGCTGCTCGCCCTCGTCGGCGCCGTCCTGGTCGGCAACGCCCTGTCCGCCCTCGCCCCCAGCTTCGGCTCGCTCGCGGTGGCCCGGTTCCTCAGCGGGCTGCCACACGGCGCGTACTTCGGCATCGCCGCGGTCGTCGCCGCCTCGCTGGTGACGCCGGACCGCCGCGCCCGGGCCGTGGCGCGGATGATGCTGGGCCTCACGGTGTCCAACATCGTCGGCGTCCCCCTGGCCACGGCGCTCGGGCAGGCCTTCGGCTGGCGCAGCACGTACTGGTCGGTGGCCGTCGTGTCCGTGCTCGCCCTGGTCGCGGTCAGCCTGTTCGTCCCCCCGGTCGCCGCGCTCGACGGCGCCAGCCCGCGCCGTGAGCTCGGGGCTCTCCGGCGGCCGCAGGTGTGGCTCACCCTGCTCGTGGGGGCCATCGGCTTCGGCGGCTTCTTCGCCGTGTACAGCTACATCACGCCGACCCTGGTCGAGGTGTCGGGCTTCCGGACCTCCGCCGTCCCGGTCGCGCTCGCGATGTTCGGGGTCGGCATGACCGTCGGCACCGAGGTCGGCGGACGCCTGGCCGACTGGTCGCTCGGCCGGACCCTCGTCATCGGGATGGCGTCGACCGCCGTCGTGCTGCTCGCCTTCACGGTCACCGTCCACACCGTCGCGGGCGCCCTGGTCACGGTGTTCCTCATCGGGGCCTCCGGCTCGCTCACCATCCCCGCCCTGCAGACCCGGCTGATGGACGTCGCCGGGGACGCGCAGTCGCTCGCCGCCGCGGGCAACCACGCCGCCCTGAACGCGGCCAACGCCCTCGGCGCCTACCTGGGCGGCGTGGTCATCGCGGCCGGGCTCGGGTACACCGCCCCGGCCGTCGTGGGCGCAGGGCTGGCGGTCGTCGGGCTCGGCGTGGTCGGCGCCTCGTTCGCCCTCGAGCGCCGGACCGCCCGTGCCACGGCGGCGGCCGGCCGCGCTACAGCGGTGCCCATCCCCTGAGGAAGGCCAGCACGACGTCGGCCGGCATCTCGCACGGCCGGAACCGCTCGCCCGAGGCGGCGAGGTACAGGTTGGCGCTGACGGAGGCCCGTCCGCCCAGCTCCTCGGCCCACAGCTTCTCGACCCGGCCGTCCTGCTGCACCGTCCGCGTCACCGACCAGCGCCGGCCCTGGTAGCGCACCTGCGAGGTGCCGACCGGCAGCCGGGCCAGCAGCTCGGCGACGCCCATCCGGACAGTGTCGCCCGGTCTCCCTCAGACCGGGGACGTCACCCCGGTCAGCCGCTCGGAGGCCTCCCACAGCCGCCGCGCGTCCTCGGCGCGGCGGGCGCGCCGCGACGGCGTCTCGCGCACCGGGTGGCCTCCGCCGATCCACCGCGGACCGTAGGACTCGCCGCCGCCGACGTCCGGGGCGGTGAGCGCCCGCAGCATGGGCAGGGCGCCCGTGGCGGCGGACTGCAGCGGGGTCGGGAGCACCGGCGTGGTCGGGGTGTCGGTGGCCCTCGAGCGACGGTCGACCGCCGTCTCCTGACGGGTCGTCACGCGGTACCGACGACCGAGGGTCGGGCCCAGGGCGGTGCGGCCCCGGGCCCGACCGGTCAGGCCGTGAACCCCACGTCGCCGAAGCCGAGCTCGAGCGCGGGGGTCACCCGGGACCCGACGACCTGCTTCTGCATGAGGTAGTTGAGGGTCTCGAAGTGCACGAAGGTCAGCGGGGCGTCCTCGGCCACGAGCGCCCGCAGCTGGGTGTACAGCTCCTGCCGGGCGGCCTGGTCGGTCTCCGCCGCGGCCTGGTCGATGAGCGCGTCCGCCTCGGGGCTGGCGTAGCCGGTGGTGTTGACCGCCGCCCCGGACCGCAGCACCAGGGAGTAGAAGTTGTCGGGGTCGATGGTGCGCTCCTGGTAGGCGCTGGTGATCTCGTAGTCGCCGGAGGAGAAGCGGTCGAACCACACCGACACGTCGACCTGCTCGATGGTCATGTCGATGCCGACCTTCTTCAGCTGGTCGCGGACCACCTCGCCGGTCTTCAGCAGCTCCGGGTACTGGGGCAGCCCGAGGTAGGTGATGGACAGCCCGTCCGGATAGCCGGCCGCCGCGAGCAGCTCCTTGGCCCTGTCCACGTCCGGGGCCCCCTCGTAGGGGTCCACCCCGTCGAACCACACCGACCCGCTGGGGACCTCGGAGACCCCCACCTCGCCGGCCCCGAAGTAGGCGAGGTCACGGATGTCGGAGCGGTCGAGCGCCCAGGCCACGGCCTGCCGGACCTCCTTCTTGTCGAAGGGCGCCTTCGTCGTGTTCATGGCGAGGTAGTCGGGGATGCCGGCCACGGGGTCGGTGACGTAGGTGAACCGCGGGTCGGCCGCCAGGGTGGCCACCTGCTGCAGCGGGACCGCGTCGACCCAGTCGAGCTCGTCGGCGGCCAGGGAGTCGATGCGGCCCTGGTCGACGAGGAGGAACCGGAACTCGACGCCGTCCAGGTACGGGCGGTCCGGCCGGAAGTAGCCCTCGAAGCGCTCCAGGGTGACGTGGTCGCCCTGCACCCACTCCACGAACTGGAAGGGGCCGGTGCCGACGGGCTCCCGCGACGGGTCCCCGCCCTCGACCGCGACCTGGTTGACGATCTCGCCGTTGTTGGCGAGGTTGGCCAGGAACGGCGTGTAGGGGCCGGTGAGGGTGAAGGTCACCTGCGAGGGCCCGGTCTCCTCGACGGAGGCGATCGCGGCGAACAGCGGGGCGTAGGCGCTCGCCGTGGCGGGGTCGGCGATCCGCTGGAACGTGTAGACGACGTCCTGGGGGCCGAACTCCTCCCCGTTGTGCCACGTCACGCCCTCGGCGAGGTCGAACACCCACGTCACGTCGTCGGGCGCCTCCCACGCGGTGGCCAGGTCGCCGACGAGCTCGCCGCTGGGGTCCACGTCCACGAGCTTGCTGAAGACGTTGTCGTAGACCTGGGCACCGGTGTAGATGGCCGAGGTCGCGGGGTCCAGGGTGTCCGGCTCGCCGGTGAGGGCCGCGCGGAGCACGCCGCCGGCCACGGCGTCGCCGGCCGGGGTGCCGCTCGCCCCGGCGGCGGGCTCGTCGGGGCTGTCGCCGGACGACCCGCAGGCGGCGAGGACCGCGGGCCCGGCCAGCCCGACGAGACCGACGACGCCGGCCCCTCGCAGCACCGCGCGACGGGGGTGGGAGGCGGGCAGGAGCAGGGGAAGCTTCTCGTTCGTCATGTCGACCTCTCGCGTGCCGGGGCAGGGGTGGGGGGACGGGCGCTGCGGGTCAGCGGGAGTGCGCGCGGACGAAGTCCACGACGGCGGTGTTGAAGGGCTCCGGGCTCTCCCACAGGCAGGCGTGCCCGCCCGGGACGGTGCCCCAGACGGACCCGGGGACGGCCTCGTGCAGCCGGCGCGAGAGCCGGACGGGGATGAGGATGTCCTCCTCGCCGGCCAGCACCAGCGTGGGCGTGGTGACCTGCCCGAGCCGGTCCGTGGTGTCGTGGGTCTGGATGACGTTCAGCTGGCCGAGGTAGGCGTGCACCGGCTGGGCCAGGGCGGCCATGCCCTCCTCGAACTCGCGGGCCTCGGCCTCGCGCTCCTCGAAGAACGGCACGGTGAAGGCCCACAGGGCCACGTCGCGCATGATGAACGGCACGCCGAGCGTGGGGGCCATGTCGGCCCACATCGCGAACATCCGGCTGCAGAAGGCGCCGGGAGCGGCGTACGTGCAGGCCAGGACCAGCGAGCGCAGGTCCTCGGGGTACGCCAGGGCGTACTCCTGGCACACCATGCCGCCCATCGACACGCCCATGAGGTGGAAGCCGGTGATGCCGAGGTGGTCGACCAGGCCCTTGGTGTCGTCGGCGAGCTGGCGGGACGTGTACGGGCCCTCGGGCGCGTCGGAGGCCCCGATCCCGCGGTTGTCGAAGGTGAGGACCCGGAACCCGGCCTCGAGCAGCGCCGGGGTCTGGAAGGCCCAGGAGTCGAGGTCGTCGGCGAGCCCGTTGACGAGCACGACGGTCTCCGGGCCGTCGCCCTCGAGGCGGTAGTTGAGCGTGATGCCGTTGACGAGCGCGGTGGGCATGGCGGCCTCTCAGGTGGCGGGGTGGGTGGGCGTGCGAGGGACGGCGGCGACGAGCGCGCGGGTGTACTCGTGCTCTGGGGCGGCGAACAGGCGGTCGACCGGCGCGGTCTCCACCGCGACGCCGCGGCGCATGACGGTGACGCGGTGGCTCAGGTGCTCCACCACGCCCATGTCGTGGGAGACGAAGAGGACGGCGACCCCCAGGTCGCGCTGCAGCTGGACGAAGAGGTTGAGGACCTGGGCCTGCACGCTGACGTCGAGGGCGCTGACGGGTTCGTCGGCGACCACGAGGTCGGGCCCGCTGGCCAGGGCGGCGGCGATCCCGACCCGCTGACGCTGGCCGCCGGACAGCTGCGCGGGGTACCGGTCGGCGTACGCGGCGGGGAGCCCGACCCGGTCCAGCAGGTCCTCGACCCGTGCCCTGCGGTCGGCGGCCGTGCCCGTCCCGAAGGCGACGAGCGCCTCGGCGATGCTCCGCCCCACCACCCAGCGGGGGTCGAGGCTGGCGAAGGGGTCCTGGAAGACCGGCTGCACGCGACGGCGGAAGTCGCGGCGCTGCCGGCGCGAGAGCGCCGCCACGTCCTGCCCGTCGAAGACGACGCTGCCTGACGTGGGCCTGGTCATGCCGAGCACGCAGCGCGCCACGGTGGTCTTGCCGCTGCCGGACTCCCCCACCAGGCCGAGGGTCTCGCCCCGGTCGACGTGCAGGTCCACCCCGTCCACGGCGCGCGTCCGGCGGGTCCCGAGCACCCCGCTGGGCACCCGGAACTCCTTGACCAGCCCCTCGACCTCCAGCAGGTGGCTCACGACGGTGCCACGGGCGGCTCTGCCGCGGGCAGGCCCTCGGGGTGGGCACCGGGGACGTGGAGCCAGCACGCCACCTCGGCGGCGCCGGTCCGCACGTCCGGGGGACGCGTGGCGCAGACCTCGGCCCGGTGCGCGCAGCGCGAGGCGAACCGGCAGCCGGTCGGCGGGTCCCCGAGGTCCGGCACCTGGCCGGGGATGACCGCGAGCTCTCCTGCCGCGACCTCCCGGCTGGGCAGGGCAGCGAGCAGGGCGCGGGTGTACGGGTGGCGCGGCTCGCGGAACAGCTCCGCCGCGGGGGCCCGCTCCACCACCTGTCCCGCGTACATGACGGCGACGTGGTCGCAGACCTGCGACACCACCCCGAGGTCGTGGGTGATGAGCAGGACCGCCGTCCCGCGCTGCACGCACAGCGCCCGCACCAGCTCGAGCACCTGGGCCTGGATGGTGACGTCCAGGGCGGTGGTCGGCTCGTCGGCGACGAGGACCGCGGGGTCGTTGACCAGCGCCGCGGCGATGACGACCCGCTGGCGCATGCCGCCGGAGAAGCGGTGGGGGGCGTCGCCGTAGCGCGCGGCCGCGTCGGGGATGCCCACGGCCTGCAGCTGCGCCACGGCGAGGCGGCGGGCCTCACGGCGGCCCACGGCGCGGTGGGCACGGACCGTCTCGGCGACCTGGGCGCCGATGCCGGCGGTGGGGTCCAGGCTCGTGGCGGGGTCCTGCACGACCATGGAGATGACGTCCCCGCGCAGCCGGCGGTGCTCCTCGGCCCCGAGCCCCGACGTCTCCCGCCCCTGCACCAGCACCTGGCCCGTGGTGGTGGCGCTGCCCGGCAGCAGACCCATGGCCGCGCGGGCCAGGGTCGACTTGCCGCAGCCGCTCTCGCCGACCAGACCGACCACCTGGCCGGGCGCGCACGAGAGGGAGACGGAGTCGACGGCCTGGACGGGCCCGGTCGCGGTCCGGAACGACACCGACAGGTCCCGGAGCTCCAGGGCGGGACCGGACGCCGCCCCGTGGTCGCCGGTGGTGAGACGGGTGCTGCTGCGGGTGGTGCCGGCGGTCACGACGTCACGCCCTCGGGGTCGAGCGAGGAGCGCAGGCCGTCGCCCAGCAGGTTGAGCGCGAGGACGGTGACGACGATGGCCAGGCCGGGGAAGACCTCGACCCAGGGCGCCTGGCTCAGCACGTTGCGGCCGTCGGACAGCATGAGCCCGAGCGAGGGCGTGGGCGGCTGGGCCCCGAGACCGAGGAAGCTGAGCGCGGCCTCCACCTGCAGCGCGAAGCCGGTGAGCAGGGACGCCTGGACGAGCAGGGCGCCGACCGAGTTCGGCAGCACGTGGCGCAGCAGGACGGTGCCGTCGGAGCTGCCGCGGGCGCGGGCCCCCTCGACGTACGGCTGGGCCGAGGTCACCCGCGTGCTCGCGCGCATCACCCGGGTGAGGATCGGCAGGTAGATGACCGCGATGGCCAGCGCCGCGATCCGGCTGCCCGGCCCGAGGACCGCGATGAGGCTGACCGCGAGGAGCAGGGCGGGCAGCACGAGGACCATGTCCAGCGGCCGCGACACCAGCCCGTCCACCCAGCCGCCGAAGTAGCCGGCGGCCAGGCCCAGCGGCACGGCGAGCAGGCAGGCCGCCAGCACCGACGACAGCGCCACGGCCAGGCTGACCCGGAACCCGAACAGCACCCGGCTCAGCACGTCCCGGCCGAGGGCGTCGGAGCCGAAGGGGTGGGCGAGGTCCGGGCCGGCCAGGACGCGGGAGGCGTCGACGGACTCGGGGTCGTGCGGGGCGAGGAGCGGCGCCGCCAGCGCGACGACGACCAGCACCACGAGGATCCCGGCGCCGACCAGGGTGCGGCGCTGCCGCAGCAGGACGCTCACGTCTCGACCCGGTCGGCGACGCGCGGGTCCACGAGACCGACGAGCAGGTCGGTGAGCAGGCTGACCAGGACGAACATGGCGGCCACGGCGAGCACGCCGGCCTGGACCACCGGGTAGTTGCGCTGCGTGATGGCCGTGACCACGAGCCGGCCGACGCCCGGCAGGGCGAACAGCGTCTCCACGATGATCGCGCCGCCCAGCAGGACGCCGAACTGGACCCCGACGACGGTGATGATCGGCGTGGCCGCGTTGCGCAGGGCGTGCACGTGAAGGATGCGGCCCTCCCGCACCCCCTTGGCCCGGAGGAAGTCGACGAAGGGGCGCCGGAGGACGTCCTCGACGGCGCCGCGGGTGGTGCGGAGGATGTAGGCGGCCTCCCCCACGGCCAGCGTGAGCACGGGCAGGACCATGTAGCGGAGGTTGCCGAGCGGGTCCTCGAGGAACGGGACGAAGCCGGACGGCGGCAGCACCGTGAGCGTGCCGGCGAACAGCAGCACGAGCATGATCCCCAGCCAGAAGTCGGGGATGCTGACGCCCAGCACGACGAAGCCCTCGCTGAGCCGCGAGGTCCAGCCGGTGGCGTGGGCCGCGCGCACACCGAGCGGCACGCCGACCGCGACGGCCAGCAGCATCGACAGCCCGGCGAGCTCGACCGTGACGGGGATGCGCTGGGCCAGCAGGTCCGCCAGCGGCGCGCCGCTCACGTAGTCCTCCCCCAGGTCGCCGCGCAGCAGCCCGCCGGCCCAGGACGCGTACTGGGTGAGCAGGGGCCGGTCCAGCCCGAGGTCAGCGGTGACCGTGGCGACGTTCTCGTCGGTGGCGCGGAAGCCCAGCATGGTGCGGACCGGGTCGCCGGGGACGAGCCGGATCATGAGGAAGACGAAGACGCTCATGGCCACCAGCACCGGCACGACGAGCAGCACCCGGCGCAGCACGAAGCGCGTCATGGAGCTCACGACGGGTCCTGCGCCGCGGCCGAGGTCGCCCCGACCCGGCTCACGAGGTCCCGGACGAGCTGCTCGGTGAGGCCGAAGTGCTCGCGCGCGATCGCCGCGGCCGCGACCGCGTCCTGCTCGACGACCGCGCGGGCCAGGGCGTCGTGCTGGTCGACGGCGGCCTCGCGGACCGTCGCGGTGTAGGGCTCGGCCCCCAGACCGAGGCTCACCCGGGCGCGCATCTGCAGGCTGAGCCGGACCAGGACGGGGTTGCCGGTGGCCTCGGCCACGGCGCGGTGGAGCCGCGCGTCGGCGCTGCGGGACGCCTCGCGGTCGGTGGCGGCCCGGTAGTCGGCGCTGGCCCGCAGGAGCACCTCGATGTCCCGCTCGCTGCGGCGCTCGGCCGCCGTCGCGGCGACCAGGCCCTCCAGCAGCCGGCGGGCGTCGAACAGCGCCTCGTACTCGGCCCAGTTGGGGATGATCTGGCGGCGCACCATCTCCGCGGTCGTCGGCCCCCACCCGGACAGCACGAAGGAGCCGCCGTGCGGGCCGCGCCGGACCTCCAGGTAGCCGCCCTCGACCAGGCGCCGGATCCCTTCTCGGACGGTCATCCGCGAGACACCGAGCATGGCGGCGAGGTCGCGCTCGACGGGCAGCCGCTGCCCGGGCACGTACACGCCGAGGGCGATGGCGGTGACGAGGCGGTCCACCACCGCGTCCACGGCGTTCACCACCGCGATCCCCCGCCCGAGCGGGTCCTGGGCCGCGGCGTCGAACACGTCGAGCGCGGCCAGGCCGCCGACGCCGGCCTCAGCCACGACGGTCCGCCCAGGGCTCGGCCCAGTAGCCGTGGAGGAACCGGGCCAGGGTGCGGGCACCGTCCACGATGCTCTGCAGCTCGACGGCCTCGTCGATGCCGTGCATGTCCAGCGCCGTGGGACCGAAGCACAGGGCCGGGGTGGCGAAGTCGTTGAGGTAGAGCCGGGCGTCGGTGGTGCTGCCCATGACGAAGGTGCGGGGCGGCCCGCCGTGGGCGTCGGTGTGGGCGCGCACCATCGCGGCGACGAGAGGGTGCTCCTCGGCCAGCGCGTAGCCCTCGGCCCGCAGGCCGCTGAGCCGCACGGCGGGCCGGACGGGGTAGTCCCCGGCGTCGACGAGCTCGTCGATCGCGGCCCGGGCCCGGGCCTCGGCCTCGGTCGCCGACCAGCTCCGGGGGTAGCCGACCCGCACGTCGAGCACCGCGACGGCCGGGACGCTGGAGGTCCAGTCGCCGGCGCGGACGCCCCCGACGTTGAGGTTGTAGGGGCTGGGCAGGGTGGCCAGGACCGGGTCGTCGGCCTCGGCGCCCAGCGTGGTCTGCCAGCGGCGCAGGCCCTGGACCAGGTCCGTGGCCAGGTCCACCGCGTTGGTCCCGAGGTGCGCCTGCTCGGCGTGGACGGAGCGGCCCGTCACGGTGATCCGGAGCCACAGCACGCCGACCCCGCCGAGCATGAGGCCCAGGTCCGTGGGCTCGAGCACGACGACGGCGTCGGCCAGGACGCCGGCGAGGGCGGCGGCCAGGGTGCCGTTGCCGGAGTTCTCCTCCTCGACCACGGCCAGGAAGCCCAGCGGGCCGTCCATGACGCCGGGGGCGACGGCGTCGAGCGCCTCGATGGCGAGCACCCCCATCGCGAAGCCGCACTTCATGTCGCCGGCCCCGCGCCCGTGCAGCCGGCCGTCACGGCGGGCGGGCTCGAACGGCGGGGTGGTCCACAGCTCGGGAGACGCGGCGGGCACGACGTCCATGTGCCCGTTGAGCAGCAGGGACGGTCCCGTCCCGCCCGTCCCGCGACGACCGAGGCAGACGTACGCCTCGTCGTCCCGTGTCCCGGGGACGCCCGCCCGGGGGTCGGCGGCCACGTCGCCGAGGGGGACCCGCTCGACCTCGAAGCCGAGGCGGTCGACCTCGGCGGCGAAGACCTCGAGGGCCTGCTGCTCCCGCCCGACCGTGCTGGGCGCCGCCACGAGCCGCTCGAGGAAGCCGAAGGCGCCCTCCGCACGACGCTGCACCTCGTGGTCGATCGCGGCGGACAGGGACGGCACGGGGCTCCTAAGGTCTTTGGTCTAGTCCTTAGATGTAAGCACGAGCCACGCCACCGCGGGAAGGGACGACACATGATCGGAACACGAGAGACCGGCATCTCCCTGGGCCGTCCGCGACGTATCCCCCTCATGAGACCCCGCGCCGCCCTCGTCCTGGCCGCGACCGCGCTGCTGTCGTGCGCCCTGTCCGGCTGCACCGTGTCCTCCGACGACGCGGCCCCCCGGTCCGGCTCCGGGACGAACGACGTGTCCCCCGCCCTCACCTCGGCGCTGTCCGACGTGGAGCGCGTGGCCGTCGCCCTCGAGGGCTACTACCGCGGGGCCGGCTACCCGACGGACCTCGACGGTGCGGTGGCCTCGCTCGAGCCGGCCGGTCAGGAGCTGTCGCCCGGCAACCGGGTGGCGACGTACGCCTACGACGCCGACGCCGTGGAGTTCTCGATGTGCGTGGAGACCGAGGACGGCGCGTTCGCCACGTACGACACCGCGCCCATGTCGCTGCGTCAGACCGGCGAGACCGGCGGCTGCCCCACCGGCTGACCCGGGTCCCGTCCCTCCCGGTCCCCCGGCGGCCTGCGTCAGCCGCGCAGGACGACCCCGCCGCCGGTGCTGCGGGTGCGGGCGACGCCGTCCCGCACGGCCGCCTCGGCCACGGCCGCCCCGACGGCCAGCCCGACCCGGGCGTCCAGCGCGCTGGGGATGACGAACGAGGGCCGCAGCTCGTCGGGGGCGACGCAGCCCGCGATCGCCCGGGCCGCGGCGATCTTCATCCCCTCGGTGATGGTGGAGGCGTGCGCGTCGAGGGCGCCGCGGAAGATGCCCGGGAAGCAGAGGACGTTGTTGATCTGGTTCGGGTAGTCGCTGCGCCCGGTGGCCATGACGGCCACCCGGTCGCCCACCTCGGACGGCAGCACCTCCGGGGTCGGGTTGGCCATGGCGAAGACGATCGGGTCCGCCGCCATCCCCTCGATGTCGCCCACGGTGACCAGGCCCGGGCCGCTCACGCCGACGAACACGTCCGCGCCGCGCAGCGCCTCGGTCACCGTGCCCCGGCGGCCCTCGCTGTTGGTGTTCTCGGCGAACCACTGCTTCGCGGAGTTCATGCCGTCGCGCCCGGCGTGGAGGATGCCCTGCCGGTCGACGCCGAGGATGTCGCCCACCCCGGCCGCGTGCATGATCTTGGCGATCGCGGTGCCCGAGGCGCCGACGCCCAGGACCGTGACCCGCAGGTCGGCCATCTGCTTGCCGACGATCCTCAGCGCGTTCTCCAGCGCCGCGAGCACCACGACGGCGGTGCCGTGCTGGTCGTCGTGGAACACGGGGATGTCGAGGGACTCGCGCAGGCGCCGCTCGACCTCGAAGCAGTGCGGCGCCGCGATGTCCTCCAGGTTGATGCCGCCGAAGCCGGGCGCGATCCGCTGGACGGCCTCGACGATGGCGTCCACGTCGCCGGTCGGGACGTCCAGGCAGATCGGGTAGGCGTCGACGTCGCCGAAGGCCTTGAACAGCTGCGCCTTGCCCTCCATGACCGGCATGGCCGCGCGCGGCCCGATGTCGCCCAGCCCCAGCACCGCGGTCCCGTCGGTGACCACGGCCACGGAGTTGTGCTTGATGGTGTGGGTGAAGGCGATCCCCGGCTCCTCGGCGATGGCGGAGCAGACCCGCGCGACGCCCGGGCGTGTAGGCCATCGACAGGTCGTGCATGTCCCGGATCTGCATGGTCGAGGCGATGCGGATCTTGCCCGCGCGGTGGAAGGCGAAGGTCCGGTCCTCGAACTCCAGCACCTCGCAGCCGTCCAGGCCCTGCACGGCGTCGTGCACCGCCTGCATGTGCGCGGCGTCGCGGCAGTTGACGATGATGTCCTCGTCGAGGTGCTCCTGCTTCGCCTCGAAGCCCTCCAGGGCGATGATGTTGGCGCCGGTCTCGGCGACGGCGATGCAGAGCCGCCCCAGCGTGCCGGGCACGTTGTCGAGGCGGACGCGCAGGCGGACCGAGTACGCAGCAGTGGGTATCGACACGCTGCGGACGCTACGTCCGGGCCGGGGCCTGCGCACCTGCCGCCCCGCGACCCGCCCGCGAGATGTGGAGGTCCCGGACAGACCGGGCGTCAGCCGGCCTCGTCGAGGCGCCGCCGGAGGATCGCCTCGAGGTCGATGGCTTCTCCGTCGCGCCCGCCGCGCCCGACGACCAGCGGCGGGTCCATCGGCTCCACGTGGGCGCCGGACAGCCGCTCGCGCAGGGTGCCGAGGGCGCGGAGCACGTAGTAGCGCCCCTCGGTGTCGACGGCGACGCGCTCGTCGCGCGACAGGTACCAGCCGACCAGGCCCGTCTTGTACCGGCGCCGTTCGAGGTCCGGCCCGGGCGCGAGCAGCGGGTGGGGCTCGATGCCCCGCTCCCGCGCCTGCGCGACGAAGGCGTCGACGAGCTCCTGCGCCTGGGCGGTCTCCTTGGCCATGGCCCGCTCCGCCAGCTCGGCGCGGGCGGCCGCGTTGGCGGTGCGCTCGTCGCTCCAGCGGCTGGCCTCGCTGCTCGTCCCGTCTGCGTCGCTGCTCGTCCCGTCTGCGTCGCTGCTCGTCCCGTCGGTCGCGCCGTCGCTCATCGGACGATCGTCGCGCAGGACGCTCAGCGGGGCTTGGTGAGGGCGACGGTCCCGGGCACGTGGTCCGGGTGCCGAGCGGCCGCCTGGTCCACGACGTAGCCGGCCGCGGCGTACATCCGCAGGTTGCGGTGGCTCCGGGCGCCGGTGAACAGGGTGCAGCGCGTGGTGCCCGCCGGGGCGAGCGCCTCGACGCTCGCGAGCAGCCACCGGCCGACCCCCCGCCCCGCCAGGTCCGGCGCCACCATGAGCCGGCCGACCTCCCAGTCCTCGCCGACCTGACGGCCGCGCGCGGCGGTGACGAGCCGGGGCCCGGTCCGCCCGACGACCGTCGTCCACTCCTGGCCCCAGCGGCGCACGTCGTCCAGGTCCTCGTGCAGCGGCGGGATGGCGAGGGTGTCGTTGCTGATCGCCTCGGCCACCCAGCAGCAGCGCTGGAGGACGAGGAGCTCGGGGGCGTCGGCGTCGACGTAGGGCTGGAGGGCCAGCCCAGGGACGGGTGACGGGGGCGGGTCGGCCGGCATGGGCCGAGGGTAGGCGGGACGGCCCGGGCCGCCCCCCGCCGAGGCAGGGGGCGGCCGGGGCCGACGGGTCAGACGGGTCAGCCGGGTCAGCCGGGTCAGCCGGGCTGCGCCTGCCGGCGGCGGCGGGCGGCAGCGAGGGTGGTGGCCCCCAGGCCGAGGAGGAGGAGCGCGGTGAGGGCGACGGTCCCGGCGTCGGTCCCCGTGCGGGCCAGGGCGCCGACGGGGGCCGTCCCGGGAGCCCGGGTGCTCTCCGGGGCGAGGGCCCGGACGACGGGGGCGCCCCCGACGACCGGGACCGCTCCGACGGGGGCCGCGACGACGGGGACCGCGCCGAGGGGCGTCCAGCCGGCCCGGACCACGACGGATGCCTCGGCCGACGGGCTGCCGCCGGCGTCGTTGAACGCCCGCACCACGACGAGGTAGCTGTCCGGGTCCACGTCGTCGAAGACGTGGGACCGGGTGGTGGCGGGGTAGAGGTCCCCGCCGGCGGCGGTGGAGCTGATGACGCCGATGCCGTACCCCGTGACCGGCGAGCTGCCGGGGTCGGCGACGGCGTCGAAGCGCAGGGTGATCTGGCGCGGGCCGGTCTGCGTGAGCGTCACGTTGCGCGGGACGGAGGGGACCGTGCCCTGCGGGGTCGTGGGTGCCGGGTCGACCGTGAGGCTGCCGGAGGCGGCGACGGCGCCGGTGGCCCCGTCCAGGTTGGTGGCGGAGACGGTGACGGCGTAGGTGCCGGGAGCGACGCCCTCGAAGGTGGCGGCGAGGGGGTCCCCGGCGGGCACGACCACGGTGCTCACGTCGGAGGCGGCGGCGAGGTCGGCGGGGTCGGTGGTGCCGGGCCGGTCGACGGTGCCCGGCAGGTCGACGGTGCCCGGCAGGTCGACGGTGCCGGTGAGGGTGACGGTGTACCGGTCGACGTCGGAGGTCCCGGGGTCGAGCGGCGCGGCCCACGTGGCGGTGATCTCGGTGGGCGCGCTGAGGACCGCGACGACCTGGCGGGGTGCGGTGGGGGCCACCCGGTCGACGTCGAACCACGCGGAGACGCCGTCCTCGCCGGTCAGCCCGTCGCGGTTCACCGCGCGGACGTGGGCGTAGTAGGTGCCGTAGCGCAGGCCGGTGAAGCTGGCCCCGTCCGGCCCGGTGACCCGCTGCACGGGCGTGGCGGTGCCGCTGTAGCCGTGCAGGAGGTAGACCTCGTAGTGGTCGACGGCGGAGGTGCCGGTGTCGGTGGGGGGCAGCCAGGACACGGAGACCTCGCGGGGGCCGTCGACCTGGACCTCGACGGACTCCGGTGCGCCGGGGGCGACGGCGAGCACCTCGATCCCCTCGCTCGTGCCGGCCGGGCTGGTGAGGTCCTCGGCGTTGGTGACGGTGACGGTGGCGGTGTACGTGCCCGCGGGCAGGTCCGGGAAGGTGGTCCGGTTGTTGCCCACGACGTCGACGTCCTGGGTCAGGGTGAGGTCCGCGCTGGCCAGGGTGACCGTGTACCTGACGATGTTCGACGTCCCGCCGTGCACCGGCCCGGTCCACGCCACGTCGATGTCACCGGGGGTGAACTCGAACTGGCTCACCTCCACGTCGCGCGGAGCCGTCGGGGCGGCCGGCACCACCGTGTACGACGTCGTGGTCGTCGGCCCCCACAGGTACTCCTCGTTCCGTGCCCTGAGGCTGACCGTGTAGGTGCCGGCGCTGAGCCAGGAGAAGGTGAACTCCGTGTCCCCCGGCTGGAGGTTGATGAGGACCGGGTCGGTGCCGGGCCGCTCCAGCGACATGAAGTAGAGGCTGAGGTCGCTGGTGCCGCTGCCCGCGGGCGTCCCCCACGCGAGGGTGAGCTCGCCGGGGATCGCCTCGGAGGCCGTGAGGTTCCTCGGTGCGCTGGGGGCGAGGGCGGCCACGTCCACGTCCTGGGCGGTGGTGGGGGCGCTGTCGCCGTCCGGGTTCCGCGCGACGACGGACACGTCGTAGGTCCCCGCGGCGAGCGTCAGCCCGTCGAAGGTCAGGTGCCTGGCGGAGGCGGGAGCCGGCGTCGACCAGGGCGTGCCGTCGATCGTCACCACGTACGAGGTCACGGTCGCGTCCACCGGCTCGGTGACGTCCCAGTCCACCTCCAGCGTCCCGAGGTCGTAGTCGTTGTGGGCCGAGACGTGCGCGACCGCGGCGGGGGCGGCAGCAGCGAGGTCGACGGCGCCGCCGGCGACCTCGGCCGGAGCCGCGTCGTCGGGCCCCGGTGCGGCCTCCGCCACGGGTGCCGGTCCGGCCCCGTCCTCGGCGACCACCACGTCGGCACCCGCCGGAGGGACGTCCTCCTGGTCGGTCGCGCCCGGGACGTCGGCCGCGACGGGCGCGACCACGTCCGCGACGGGCGCGTCGACGCCGGTGGTCTCCTCGCGGGGGGTCTCCTCGCCGGCGGTCTGCTCGCCGGCGGTCTGCTCGCCGGCGGTCTGCTCGCCGGCGGTCTGCTCGCCGGCGGTCTCCTCGCCGGCGGTCGCCGCGGGGGCGTCGTCGGTGGGGGCCTGTTCGGCAGCGGCCTCCAGCGTCTCCGCGCCCAGGGCCGGGGCCCCGGTGGTGTCCGCGAGGGCGGGGGAGCTGCCCGTGGTGGCGGTGAGGACGGCCACCGCGATGCCGGCCAGGGCGGCCGAGCACCTGGACGTCCGACGGGACCGGGCACTGCTCTTCACTGCTGGGGCTCCTCGCACGGGGGACCACCGGAGGCAGCCGCTGCCAGCACCCCTCGACAGCCCACGGGCTGCACTTGAGCGGACCGGGGCGACCGGCCCGTCGTGGACATCCCGGACCTTCGGGACGACTCCCGCGGCACCCCTTGACCGGCCCTGACCCGCGGGCGTACACCGACCCCGGCGGTGGTCGACGGGTCCTCCCGTGACGGCCGGACCGCCCCGCCGTTGGGAGAGCCCTGTGCGCAGCTCCGGTCCTTCGTCCGCAGCCCGGTCCGGCCTCCGCCGCCGCCTCCGCTCCGCCGCCGTGGTGGCGGCCGTGCTCCCGGCGCTGGCCCTGGGCGCGCTGCCCGCCTCCGCCGACGACGGACCGGTCCCCGTCCCGGAGTCCCTGCGCAGCCAGTTCCCCGCCACCGGCGTCTCCCCCGCGCTGCGCCTCGCGCAGGGCGAGGTCGAGGTGTCGGTCCGGCTGTCGGAGGCCCCGGTGGCCGAGGTGGTGGCCGAGGGCGCCACCGCCGCCGGCGGCCTGCCGTCCGCCGCGTCCCAGCGGTCGCGGCTGCGGGCCGTGCGCGCCCAGCAGGGCAGCGTCGCCTCGGGCGCCGCAGCCCTGGGGGCCGAGGTCACCGGCGGCGCCACCCGGGCGGCGAACGTGCTGACCATGACCGTCGACGCGGCCGACCTGACGGACCTCGCCGACCTCCCCGGCGTGCTGTCGGTCAAGGCGCTGGCCCGCTACGAGACCCACGCCGACCCCGCCGCCCCGGGCAGCCTCGCCGAGGCCGTGCAGTACCTC
This sequence comes from uncultured Actinomycetota bacterium, assembly GCA_963750335.1. Lineage (GTDB taxonomy): Bacteria > Actinomycetota > Actinomycetes > Actinomycetales > JBBAYJ01 > Aquipuribacter. The sequence continues at coordinate 9,067 of CAVVQD010000008.1, read as the reverse complement.
CAGGCCGCGGGGCTGCACGCCCGCGGTGTCGACGGCCGAGGGGTGTCCGTCGCCGTCCTGGACTCCGGCATCGACTACACCCACGCCAACCTGGGCGGCCCGGGGACGACGGCCGCCTACGACGCCTGCTACGACGGCGGGGCGGCCGACCAGCCGGTCGCCGGAGCGTGCGCGGCCCTCTTCGGGCCGGGCGCGCCGAAGGTCAAGGGCGGCTACGACTTCGTCGGCGAGGGCTGGCCGAACAGCGAGCTCAGCCCCGACGCGAACCCGATCGACCTCGAGGGCCACGGCACCCACGTGGCCGACATCGCCACCGGCCGCAGCGCCGACGGCAGCCACACGGGCCTGGCCCCGGGGGCCGACGTGTACGCGGTCAAGGTCTGCTCGGCGGTGTCCACCTCGTGCAGCGGCGTCGCCCTGCTGCAGGGCGTCGACTGGGCGCTGGACCCGGACGGCGACGGCGACGTGTCCGACGCCGTCGACATCATGAACCTGTCGCTGGGCTCGGCCTACGGCCAGCCCGAGGACGACCTCACCCTGGCCGTCGACAACGCCGTCCGGGCGGGGGTCGTCGCGATCGTGTCCGCGGGGAACTCGGCCGACCGGCCGTTCGTCGTGGGCTCGCCGTCCACGGCGTCCCGGGCGGTGTCGGTGGCCCAGACCAGCCTGCCGGGCGACCTGCTGTACGCGCTGCGCGTCGACTCCCCCACGATCGCGGGCCTGCCCGGCGGCATCGTGAGGACGATGGTCCTGCAGCCGTGGTCGCCCACGCCGACCACCGTCGTGACCGCCCCGCTGGCCCGGCCCGCCGGCGCCCTCGGCTGCGACCCCGCGGACTTCGCGGGCTTCCCCGCGGGCGCGGTGGCCCTGGTCGCCCGCGGCACCTGCTCCGTGTCCGTCAAGGCGGGCAACGCCTCCGGGGCCGGCGCCTCCTCGGTGCTCGTCTACAACAACGTGCCGGGCTCGCCCCCGAGCTTCAGCTACGGCGGGGGCGACGTGCTCGTGCCCACCTACTCGATCTCCCAGCAGGACGGCCAGCGGCTGGCCGGCGCCCTGGCGGCCGGACCGGTCGGCGTGACCATCGACCCGGCCGCCGCCACCGGGCTCGCGAACACGACGGTCGCCTCGTCGAGCCGCGGCCCGCGCATCGGTGACGAGGTCACCAAGCCGGACATCGGCGCGCCGGGCGCCTGGTCGTCCGCGGAGGCCGGGACCGGTGCGGAGGAGACCGCGTTCGGCGGCACCTCGGGCGCGGCCCCGGTCGTCACCGGCGTGGCGGCGCTGGTCCTCCAGGCCCACCCGGGTCTCACGCCGGTGTCGGTCAAGGCACGGCTGCTCAACGGCGCCGCCGCCGGCAACGCGAGCCTCGACCCGGCCGGTGCGCTGTACCCGACCCCGGTCAGCCGCGTCGGCGCCGGAGAGGTGCGGGCGGCCGCCGCCGTGGACGGCGTGGGCCTGCTGGTGAACGAGAAGCAGGACGGCGGCAACGTCGGCCTGGGCCTGCCCCACCTGAGCAGCACGACCAGCTACCCGGTGCAGCTCCTGCTGCGCAACACCGGCCGCACGTCGCGGACGTACGCCATCGGTACCTCGTTCCGCGACCCCGCCGACGCCGCGCTCGGCGCGCTGAAGGTGTCCGGACCGACCTCGGTCACCGTGTCGGGGCCGGGTCCAGCAAGCCGGTCAAGCTCACCGTGACGATCAACCCGGCCAAGCTCGCGCCGTGGCCGCTGACGGGGCTCGCCGGCTCGACCGGCGACGGGTCGGCCCTGGACGGTCCCGAGCTCGACGGCTGGGTCACCGCGACCGCGGGGGCGGAGCGCCTGCGGCTGGGCTGGCAGGTGCTGCCCCACCGCTCCGCCGACGTCGTCGCCCCGACCGGGACACGCCTGGCGTCCCGCGGCACCGGCATCGTGCGGCTGCGCAACAAGTCCACGGTCCAGGCCGGAGGCGTGGAGGTGTACGGCCTGGTCGGCACCAGCCCGGCCCTGCCCGCCCCGGTCGCCGGCGGTCCCGGCACGCCCGGCTCGAACGCCGCCGTGGTCGACCTGAGGGCCGTCGGTCTGCGTACCGACGCCACGACGCTCCAGATCGCGGTGAACAGCTGGAGCCGCGCCACCGTCCCCGCCTACCCCGCCGAGTTCGACGTGTACCTCGACACGAACCGCGACGGCGTCCCTGACTACGTCGTCTACAACGCCGAGATCGGCGGCTACGGGGTGACGGGCCAGACCGGGGTGTTCGTGCAGAAGCTGAGCGGCGGGGCGGGCTCGGCGTTCTTCTACAGCGAGGCCGACTTCGACTCCGCCAACCAGGTGCTGACCGTGCCGCTGTCCGCGGTCGGGCTCAGCCAGGGGTCGACCTTCGACCTGGGCGTCTACGCCTTCGACAACTACTTCTCCGGGAGCCTGACGGACTCCGTGGAAGGCCTGTCGTGGACCGTCGGGGCGCCGGCGTACCTGACGCCGACGTCGACGTCGGTCCCGGCCGGGGCCGTGGTCAACATGGACGTCCGCCGGAACGCCGCGGCGGGCCCGTCGACCCAGAGCGGGCTGCTGCTGCTCATGGACGACGCGCGCGCGGAGGAGGCCGCCCTGGTCACCGTGACGCCCTGATCCTGCGTCTGCTCCGAGAGCCGGCTGCCCCGCGTGGGCGGTCGGCTCTCGCTGTTCCCGGGTGTCGGCGGGTGCGGCGGCGGTCGGATCCAGGACCTAAGGTCGTGGGCGATCCGGCTGCTTCGCTGGCGCGTGGGCGCCTCGTGGGTGTCGGACGGACGGGCCTCTAGCTCAACTGGCAGAGCAGCGGACTTTTAATCCGCGGGTTGTGGGTTCGAGCCCCACGGGGCCCACCGTTATCGCAGGTCAGGGGCCATATGGCCTCCCCTCTCACCACCTCGACCGGACCCGGCCGTCACCATGCGGTCACGCGGCCCTGACGCGGTCACGCCGACTCCTCCGCGAGCGATCCGGGGCGGTAGCTCGACCGCCTGGAGCACCCTCGCCGCGGACGCGTCGACCGCCCGCCGGCCCATGTAGACGTCCTGCGTCATCGAGATGCGCGAGTGCCCCAGCTGGTCCGCGATCGTCCGCGCGCTCAGGCCCTCGGCGTCCATCCACGTCGCGACCGTCTTGCGGTACGTGTGCGGCACCACCCACTCGAACGCCGTCCCGGCCCGCACCGCGCGGAACGCGGCCTCGACGTTGTTCCGGTCCCGGTAGCCACCCAGCGCGTCCGGGAACAGCGGCTCCTCGACGGAACGGGCCGACACCTGCCGCGTCACGGAGCAGGTCGACGAGCCAGCCGGGAAGACCGAGCACCCTCACCCCGGCGCGCGTCTTCGGCTTGCGCGCGACGAGCCCGACGCCGGCGACCCGGACGATGGTCCGCTGCACCGACAGCGTGCCCCGGTCGAGGTCGACGTCGTCCCAGCGGGCCCCGACCGCCTCACCGATCCGCAGCCCGGTGCCGAGCAGGAACCGCACGAAGTCCGGCAGGTCCATCCGGCGCGCGTACTCGTCGGTGTCCAGCATCGCCAGCCACTCCACCGCCTCGGCCTTCGTCAGCGCCCGCGCCGGCTCACCGAGGTCGCTCTCCAGCGGCGACACGTCGCGGACCGGGTTGAACCGCAGATCGCGTCGCGGCGCACGGCATACCCGCAGACGCCCGACAGCACCGACCGGCACAGCTTCGCCGTCGAGTGCCCTTCCGACGACGGACGTCGTGCAGCCAGTAGTCCAGCCGCGCGGTCGTCAGCTCCGACAGCCGCAGCGCCCCCAGCTCGGGCAGCAGGTGCCGGTCCAACGCGTGCCGGTACAGCGCCGCCGTCGTCGGCGACCGACGGCCCGCCTCGACCCGCTCGACGATGCCCGCGTGCCACTCCTCGGCCACGTCCTTCAGCGTCGTGCGCGGGTCGTAGCCGGCCGACCCACCGAGACGCATCGTCTCCTCGAAGCGCGCCAGCAACCGACGCCGGGCCACCGACTTCGACGGTGCCGACGCCTCAAGCCGACGCCGTAGCCCGCGAGGGTCCCGGTAGTACGTGGCGGCCGTGAAGCCGCCGCCGGGACGCTCGCGGAAGCCGATGGTGCCGTGCTCCCCGATCGCGAGCCGACGGGCGCTCACCAGGCCACCCGGGCATCACCCAGCCCCGCGACCCACTCCCGCACGTCCTCCGGCCGGTACCGCAGGTGCCGACCCATCCGCCTGCACGCGGGACCTCGGCTCTGCACCCGCCACTGGTACAGCGTCGACACCGGCACCCCCAGGAACGCCGACACGTCGTGCACCGTCCAGAGCCGGTCCTCCGGTGACGTCGGCCCCGTCGGGATCCGCTTCACCGACGGGCTCACCACCCGCAGCCCGATCATGTTCTGCTCCATGCTGCCCACCTCCTCCATCAGCCTGACCGCTGCGCGGGGTCGCGCGGCGGTCGTCCACAGCCAGGCCGACGCCCGTGTCCCTGCGCACGGACGCGGATACATCTGCCTGCACTACGACAAGGAAGTACCGTGCCCCGGCGGTCAGTCGCCAGGGACTTCGCACAGTGGTCTACGCGCTTCGGAGGGGCCAGTCGAACCTGCAACTTGCCGCCCGCGAGCGGAAGCCACAGCCGCGCGTCGCCGCCTTCTCCATCGTTGGCAGATCCCGCTCAGTACAACCGTTCCACAGCGGGGGCCGAGGCATTGAGCCAGCACGACGAATCGAGCATCTTGTTCTGCGGTGGCCCTCGGCCAGCCGCCCATGGATCGTGCTGCTGCTCCTCAGCGGTCATGCTCGGCATGTCGGCGGAACTAGGCCCGAACGACGCCCGAGTAGTGGCGCGGCAGGATGGGTCTTCCTGCACCGGTGGCTGTCAGCCGAGCCGGTGCGAACGACCATGGAAAGCCGGCGCCCCAACGGCGACGCCGCTATGCCGGGCCGATAGACGGACGGCGGCGGGGCCCGAGGTCGGCTTCATCGCACCGTGTGGCCCGTCGTGTCGGCCGCGGCACCAACCGGTCGCGCCGTTGCTGGGCGCCGCGCCGGAGCCTCAACATTCATTTGCTCCGGCGCGGGCGCGGGCAGCGACCAGTAGTACTCGCGAGCCCTCGCGCCCGCGCACAAGCGCGGCTCGGCTGAGCTGATCCGACTAGCCGGAACACGCTTTTCGCGGCCTGTTGCGCCGAGCCTCGCAGGTAGCGAGGCTAAGAGCCGTTTCCCGATCCGGCGCCGCCCGCCCCGGCGACCTTCCCGCCGACTTCGCCTGCGGCCATGTCTAGGCCGGACACCATCAGCACTTCCCGCGCGCGGGCATCCGCGTCAGCTAGGACGTGCCCATAAGCCGTGGCGATCATCCATGCCAGACGGGTACAAATCCAGGCCAGCGCCGTCAGGTCGGCCAAGACCAACGTGACGGTCGTGACAAGCTGGTCTTCATGCAGGTGTCTTCAGCCAGTGGTTCTTAAACGTCGTATCTTCATCCCCCAAGAGCAGGTATGACAGGGTGAGGCCGAGGTCCTGAAGGGCTTTGGGTACTTCTTGATTCTTTTCTAGCGCCACCTTCAGCTTCTTCATCTTGTCGTCCCGGTTAAAGTCAGCAGTCCATGCAGGATGGGCTACCAGCCTCTTAGTCCCCAATCTCAGTTTCTGCAGCTGTTCCTCAGTGAGCACATCCGCCATCGGAGCCTTGGTCCCAGGGTCCTTCATGACAATGTAGTTCCACAACGAGCGAAGCAACCCTGACGTGAAGGCGAAGGAGGCCTGGTAGGTCATCCGACGCCCCCGCTCGACTTCTCCCGGAGTCAACTCAGTGGCTTCCTCCACCGGCTCAAATGCCTCATCATTTAGCATGTTCAGGCAGAGAATCACGTTCGCGGCCTCTTGGTCTCGGGCGGCCTGAGCTAACTCACCCTTCTCACTTAGTGCATCCATATGAAGGAGCTTCTCGACGACCTTAGTCTTGAGTATCTGCTCCGTCACTGCAACCTGAGGAGGGGCAGAGCCAGGCCGACGAACATGCTTGACCATCCTAAGATCTGGACTGGAAAGAATAGAGTCAACCAAGGCCGACTGCAGCGCTTGTTTGCCGCGCGTCTTGTCGGCTCCTAGCCACAGCAAAAACCCCGTCTCGGAAACGACTGCGGAACCTACTTCCTCTTCGTACTCGTGGAACTTGTTCTCCCACTCGTCCGACATCTTTCCGGCCAACTCGAACGGACTGAGCGGCAGCTTCCTAATCTTGGCTTGTATGGAGTTGACGAGCTGGATCGCCTGGGGGGCAGTCAGGTTCAGGTACACCTTGGATGTGACTTCCGCTCGTCCCATCATCCAGTTCGCCACTGTCTTGTGCTGCCCGTCAAACATGAGAAGGTTCACTGGAACCCCCTCCGCATACTGCTCCATCCGGCAGCTAGGAGGCTCGTGTAGCGGATTCTTCTGCAAGTCGCTGTAAATGCTCCATGCATGCTCGGTGCGGAGTGCCCGCGGTTGACAGGCGTCGTCGTTGAAAATGGCCTGGCGTGGGAGAGCCAAGAAGACGTATTCGAAAGTTCCGGCTTCGTTGCTCTCCGTGAGGATGGGCACCGCAGTGAAAGAGCCATCAGGCAGCTCAAACTTTAGCTGATTTGAGTTGCGAGTCACAACCACGGGCCTTGGATCTATGCCGAAATGCGGCAGGTACCCATCGTATTTAAGTCGTCCGCCATTCCTTCGTGTGAAGGCGGCCAGCTTTAAGTATGGCCGGATGGGTACAGTCTTGGCAGCTCGCTTAGCCCTATTGCATGAGGCATGGGCCACATTGAGGTTCTCTATCGTGGTCGGGCCCCCAATACTTTCCGGAACGTCGTGATCCGCCTCGATGTCATCGGCGGCACGGTTTAGGGGCTCCTCACAGAGGAAGCACTTGCCGGTCGACTTGTCCCACAAGAGCTGCTCAGCACTCTCGCGGACAGCTTCCGGCAGCTTGCTTCTCATGCTCTTGGAAATCTTGATTGTCACACTTACCTCCTAGTCGGCCAGAGCCTAGGGGGCACCCTCGCTCCTCAGGGCCATGTGAGCAAGTGGGCGGTCCGGCCTGCATGCGAGGCTACCCGCGCTGGCTCCGTTTCCCGCCGGCGTCCATCGAGATCAAGACGTCGAAAACCGACACCGGCGTCTAGAAGCAGCCTGCCTCGGGCCCATGCAGCATCTCAACGGGCGGGCGCCTGACATGGCACGCCCGCGGCCACCAGCTACGACGGCGAGGCCGAGGACTAGCCCGGATCTTTCGTGGTCCCGGGGTGGCGCTGGGGCGGGACGTCGTGGCCCTCGCTGAGCGCTGATTCTGAAACAGGGGTCGGACAGTTGCCCCGATGGTGCTCGGGGTGGGCTCGGGTCCGTCCGACGTTGGTCCTGGTCGCAGGGCTGAGGGGTCGTGGTCTCGGGGTCAGCCGCTGGGTGCGGGGAGGGCGCGGAGGCGGGTCAAGATGGCCAGGACGACGCCGGTCCAGCGACCGCCGGCGGCGAGGTGCAGGACGGTGCGGCGGGCGCTGACGGCGAGCCGGCCGGCGGTAGCGAGCAGGCGTAGCCGGAGCCGTTTCGGTTCCCAGCGGCGGGCCTGGTGCGCGGTCTGATCGGCGGGGTCGGTGCAGCCGAGCAGCTGCAGCCAGGCGGTGAGGTCGGCGGCGAGGGCGACGATCTCGCACCAGATCTGGTTCGCGCTGAACCCGTGCAGGGGCAGGTTCGCAGGCCGGTGTCCTTGGCGTTGCGGATCCGGTCCTCGCAGCGGGCGCGGCGGCGGTGCCGGAGCTCGAGGTCGGCCAGCTGACCCCGGGCGGTGTTGGTGGCGAAGGCGGTGAGCCGGTGGCCGTCGACGTCGGTGAGTCGGAGCTGGGCGCCGGGGTGGGGGCGTTCCTTGCGGACGATGACCCGCATCCCGGCGGGCCAGGCTGTGGAGGTCCAGCAGGCCGGTGACCTCGGCGACCCAGGCGCCGGGACGGACGCGCGCCGTCGGCGTCGTAGGCCGGCGCCCAGACCTTCTCGGGAATCACCTGCAGGCGGTCGGCGATGTCGTCGGGCAGGCCGAACCCGATCGAGTACGACAGCCGCTGGCCGGTGAGCCAGGCCAGGAACGCGTGGCTGTAACCCGGCGCCGTCGGTGCGGATCAGGACCTTTCGCCCCGGCCGGGTCCCGGCGCGGTGACCGGGCAGCTGCGCGAGCGCTTGGCGGGTGACCTCGATGTGGTCGGCGGCGGTGTTCGAGCCCGCGTTGCCCGGCCGCAGCTGGATCGCCAGCGGCTCCCCGGTGCCGTCCGCGCCGTGGTCGACGAACGCCGTCAGCGGGTGGAAGCCGTACCCGCGCTTGAACGTCGGGCGGGCCTTCTCCTTCTCGCGAGTGCGCGGTGACCAGCGTCGCGTCCAGGTCGATCACCAACGGCGTCGCCAGCGCTGATGTCATGGTCCGGGGCGTGCTCGCCAGCCAGGTCCCAGGCCCGGGCCCGGGCTGCCGCGCGGGCCGCCCGGATCGCGGCCAGCGCCCGCGGCGCGTCGGCGGCCAGTGCGGTGATGGTGCGGGACACCGTCGGGTCGGAGGCGACCGGCCCGAACACCCGCGGCTCGCCCCGCAGGACGGCGACGTCGGCGAGGCAGTCACCACCGACCGCCAGCGCGACGGCCAGGTCGAGGACGACCTTGCCCGGGTCGTGCGAGCGCGTCGGGCGCCGCCACGGCGTCAACGCCGCGACAGCTCGCGGTCCAGGCCCGTCGCTTCGGGCGGTCTCGACGAGCAGCACCGCGCCGGCTTGGGAGACGACTCCGGCCCCGGCCGCGTCGACCTGAACACGCGGGTAGAGCCCGCTACGCTTCTTCACCTGGAAGGTGCTCCTCGAACGGCGATGGATGGTCCCTAGACAAGACTCATCGTTGCTGCTCAGGGGCACTTTTCATGTCACGACACGACCGCCACTACCGACCGCCCGTGAAAGCCCCGGGCTAGACGCTGCGCTCGCAACGCTCCCCAATCAGCCCCCTCGGGCGTCCTAGTGCGGCGTGGGATAAGTAGTTTGACGGTGCGGGTTGGGACACTTGCGTATGCGGGTGGTGCCCCTGGGGC